>OZ244210.1:1455000-4708567 GCA_965216835.1 bacterium
TGCGCGACTGTTTACCAAAAACACAGGTCTCTGCTAAGTCGAGAAGACGACGTATAGGGACTGACACCTGCCCGGTGCCGGAAGGTTAAATGGCGGAGTTAGCTCACGCGAAGCTCCAAAATGAAGCCCCGGTAAACGGCGGCCGTAACTATAACGGTCCTAAGGTAGCGAAATTCCTTGTCGGGTAAGTTCCGACCCGCACGAATGGTGTAACGACGTAAGCACTGTCTCAACCACGGACTCGGCGAAACTGCAGTCTCGGTGAAGATACCGAGTACCCGCGGCAGGACAGAAAGACCCCGTGCACCTTTACTGCAGCCTGATATTGGAATTTGGCATTGCCTGTGTAGGATAGGTGGGAGGCTATGATCCGGAGGCGCCAGCTTTCGGGGAGCCATCCTTGAAATACCACCCTTGCATTGTTGAGTTTCTAACCGCGCGCCTTGAAGCAGGTGGCGGGACATTGTCAGGTGGGCAGTTTGACTGGGGCGGTCGCCTCCCAAAGCGTAACGGAGGCGCACAAAGGTTCCCTCAGCGCGTTTGGCAATCGCGCGTAGAGTGTAAAGGCACAAGGGAGCTTGACTGCGAGACCTACAAGTCGAGCAGGTGGGAAACCAGGTCTTAGTGATCCGGCGGTTCCGAGTGGAAGGGCCGTCGCTTAACGGATAAAAGGTACGCCGGGGATAACAGGCTTATCTCCCCCGAGAGTTCACATCGACGGGGAGGTTTGGCACCTCGATGTCGGCTCATCGCATCCTGGGGCTGGAGCAGGTCCCAAGGGTTTGGCTGTTCGCCAATTAAAGCGGTACGCGAGCTGGGTTCAGAACGTCGTGAGACAGTTCGGTCCTTATCCGCCGTGGGCGTCAGGAAGTTTGAGGGGATCTGTCCCTAGTACGAGAGGACCGGGATGGACGAACCTCTAGTGTACCAGTTGTGTCGCCAGATGCATTGCTGGGTAGCTATGTTCGGCAGGGATAACCGCTGAAAGCATCTAAGCGGGAAGCCCACCCCAAGATGAGACTTCCCTCCACGCAAGTGGCTGAAGGGTCCTTGGAGACGACAAGGTCGATAGGCAGGAAGTGTAAGCGCAGTAATGTGTTCAGCTGACCTGTACTAATCACCCGTGAGGCTTGATCATAAGCTCGATCAGAGTCTCGACCACGTTCCCGTTTTTCGTCAGCCTTGATTGTCAATGTCTTGCAGCACATGCGTTGTGCTTCGCATCGTCGGAGCACGCGCCACGGTTTCTCGGCGGCAATGGCGGAGGGGTCACACCCGTTCCCATTCCGAACACGGAAGTTAAGCCCTCCAGCGCCGATGGTACTGCTCCCGGGAGGGAGTGGGAGAGTAGGACGCCGCCGGGATTCTCCTTGAAGGGGACTGCGCTTTGCGCGGTCCCCTTTTTTCGTTCCGGGTTGGGAGATCGGCGTCGGGAGTTCGGGGCGGTCGGGGGCGGGACGGCACCGGAGCGCTTCGCTTCCCGGGTGCGCGTCGAGGGCGTCCGGTGAGATGAAGGTCGACCGCGCCTCGTGTTGCCGGGGAAGCGCGGTGGGATCGCCGGCCGCGGCCCGCGCCTGCGCCAACGACCGCGGCGCCTGCGGTCCCCCGGCCGGCCGACGCCGGAGCGCCCGGAGGCATCGCACCCCCGTGCGGCCCAGCGCTCCGACGCTCCCGCGTCATCGAGCGGCCGCTCCGGATTGACTCCCTCGCTTCCCCGGCCGTATTCTCGTTCCCCTTGCACATTCCCTTCAAACGGGCCTCACACCGCCATTTCCAGGAGGAGAGCCTTGAAACAGTACGCGCCCCAGGACATCCGGAACATCGCCCTCATTGGACACGGCGGGGCCGGGAAGACGTCCCTGGCCGAGGCGCTGCTGTTTCGCGCGAAGGCCACCAACCGGATGGGCTCCGTGAACGATGGGTCATCGGTGCTGGACTACCTTCCGGAGGAGCACAAGCGACAGTCCTCGGTCTCGCTGGCGCTCGCGGAGTTCGAGTACGGCGGCAAGAAGATCAACCTGATCGACACGCCGGGCTTCGCCGACTTCGAGGGCGAGGTCGTGGCGGGAATGAACGCGGCCGGAGCGGCGCTGCTCGTCGTCGCGGCGGACTCGGGCGTGGGCGTCGGCGCCGAGATCGCCTGGCGCCGCCGGCGCGAGATGAAGATGCCGGCCGCCATCGTCATCACGGGAATGGACAAGGAGAATGCCGACGGCGCGGCGGCGCTGGCGTCCATCCAGGAGAAGTTCGGGCCGAAGGCGGTCGCCATGCAGATCCCGGTCGGCAACGGCGCGAACTTCACGGGGATCATCGACGTGCTGCGCAGCGAGGCGTACACGTTCCACGACGACGGCGCGCACAAGGGCGACGTTCCCGACGAATTCAAGCAGGCGCTCGAGGACGCGCACGCCAGTCTCATGGAGAACGCGGCGGAGTCCAACGAGGAGCTCCTCAACAAGTACTTCGAGGCGGGTTCGCTCACGAACGACGAGCTCATTCAGGGAATTCATCAGGGCATCGCCCAGGGCGACCTCTACCCGGTCTTCTTCTGCTCGGCCACGGCCCAGAAGGGGCTCACGCAGGTGCTCGACGACATCGTCGATCTGGTGCCCACCGCCGCCGACGTCAAGCCGCCCGTCACCGAAGAGGGCGAGCCGTTGAAGTGCGATCCTTCCGGGCCGCTCGTGACGCGCGTCTTCAAGACGGCGTCGGAGACGCACGTCGGGGAGATCTACTTCGTGCGCGTCTACTCGGGCACGCTGCAGGCGGGCGCCGACGTGCACAACTCCACGCGCGACGACTCGGAGAAGATCTCGCAGCTCTTCACGGCGGTCGGGAAGAACCGCAAGGAGACGGAATCCATTCCGGCCGGCGACATCGGGATCGCCGTGAAGTTGCGCGCGTCCGGAACCAACGACACGCTGGTCGACAAGGGGTCGTCTACGAAGCTCAAGCCCATCGAGTTCCCGACGGCGCTGATCGATTACGCGGTGAAGGCGCTGAAGCAAGGCGAGGAGGACAAGGTCGGCACGGGGCTCGGCCGCCTCGTCCACGAGGATCCCACGCTCCACTTCCGCCACGACGAGGAGACGCACGAGACCATCCTGTCGGGCATGGGAGAGACGCACCTGGATCTCGCCGTGCAGCGGCTGAAGGAGCGCTTCCACGTGGAGGTGGAGCTGGTGGCTCCGCGGATCCCGTTCCGCGAGACCATCCGCGGCAAGGCCGAGGTGCACGCGCGCCACAAGAAGCAGACGGGCGGTCGCGGGCAGTTCGCCGATGTCCACGTGCGAGTCGAGGCGATGCCGGAGGGGACCGGTTTCGAGTTCGGCAGCGAGATCGTCGGCGGCGCCGTGCCGGCCCGCTTCATCCCGGCCGTGGAGAAGGGGATCCGGGAGTCGATGTCCGCCGGCGCGATTGCCGGCTACCCGATGGTGGACTTCAAGTGCACGCTCTTCGACGGGTCGTACCACAACGTGGACTCGTCCGAGGCCGCGTTCAAGATCGCCGGTTCCATGGCGTTCAAGCAGGGCGCGCAGGAAGCCAAGCCCACCATCCTGGAACCGTTCATGGACGTGAAGATCGTCGTGCCCAAGGAGTACATGGGCGACGTGATGGGAGACATTTCCTCGCGGCGCGGACGGGTCCAGGGCATGGACGCGGACGGCGACGACCAGGTGATCAATGCGCAGGTCCCGGCCGCGGAGATGCAGCGGTACGCGATGGACCTGCGCTCGCTGACGCAGGGGCGCGGTCGCTTCGAGCGCGCCTTCTCTCACTACGAGGAGCTGCCGCGCGAGCAGCAGGAGAAGGTCATCGCCGGGGCGAAGACCGAGGAGGAGGTCGCGAAGTAGATGGCCGGCCATTCCAAATGGGCGAACATCAAGCGCAAGAAGGCGGTGGTGGACGCCAAGCGCGGGAAGGTGTTCACGCGCCTCGCCCGGGAGATCATTTCCGCGGCCCGGGAGGGCGGCGGTGACACGGACGGGAACGCGCGTCTGCGCACCGCCGTGGCGGCCGCCCGCGCGGAGAACATGCCCAACGCGAACATCGAGAAGGCCATCAAGCGCGGCACCGGCGAGATCGAGGGCGCCGCGTACGAGGAGGTCGCCTACGAGGGCTACGGTCCGGGCGGCGTCGCGCTGTTCATCGACGTGATGACGGACAACCGCAACCGGACGGTCGGGGAGGTGCGCCACGCGCTCTCCAAGCACAACGGCTCGCTCGGGGAGAACGGCTGCGTCGCGTGGATGTTCGAGCCGAAGGGCGCCATCGCCCTGGCCGGCCGGGGCCGCGGCGAGGAGCAGCTCATGGACGTCGTCGTGGAAGCGGGCGCGGAGGACTTCTCCGTGGACGGCGAGATCGTGAACGTGACCACCGCGCCGGGCGATCTCTTCTCCGTCCGCGAGGCACTGGAGGCCGCCGGTGAGGAAGTCCAGTCCGCGGAGCTCACTCGTGTTCCGCAGAACACCGTGAAGCTCGAGGGCAAGGAAGCGGAGCAGATGATCAAGCTCATGGACGCCCTCGAGGACCTCGACGACGTGCAACGCGTGTCGGCCAACTTCGACATCCCCGAGGAGATCCTGGCGGCCCTGGGAGACTAGGTCTTCCGGAGATCCGCGCCCTGGCGGATCGCGCCGGGCCGCGGCGGGGACAGGGACGGTGAGGGAGGCACGGGAATGGTCGTCCTGGGGGTGGATCCGAGCACCATCGCCACCGGGTGGGGTGTCCTGGAGGGTGATTCCCGCCGCGCGCGCGTGGTGGACTACGGCGTCATCAAGCCGCCGGCGCGACGCGCTCTCTCGGAGCGGTTGCACCGCATCCACGCCGATCTCACCGAGGTCATCGCCCGGACGCCCATCGACGTCGTGGTGCTGGAGTCCGCCTTCCTCGCACGCAACGTGAAGACGGCGTTCGCGCTGGGACAGGTCCGCGGCATCGTGCTGCTCGCGGCGGAGCAGGCCGGACTCCCCACCGACGAGTACGCCGCGCTGGAGATCAAGCGGGCCGCCGTGGGATACGGGGCCGCGGACAAGGAGCAGGTGGCGCACATGATGACGCGGATCCTCGGTCTGAAGGAGTGCCCCGGTCCGGACGAGGCCGATGCGCTGGCCACCGCGTGGTGTCACCTGACGCGCGCCGCCCGACCCTCGTCCACCCTGCGGCCCGGAGCCGCCCGATGATCCACCACCTCGACGGCATCCTGACGGAGAAGCGCCCCGGTCGCGTCGTCGTGGAGATGGGCGGACTGGGCCTGGAAGCGATGGTCTCCGACGGCACGCTGGCGTCCCTGCCCAGCCCGGGTTCGCGCGTGACGCTGCTCACGCACCTCTCGGTGCGGGAGGACGCGTGGACGCTCTTCGCCTTCGAGAACGAAGAGGAGCGGGCGTTCTTCCGCCTGCTGCTCGGCGTGTCCGGCGTGGGACCGCGGGTCGCGCTCTCCATCCTCTCCGGGCTGCGCGTGGAGAAGCTGAGCGAGGCCGTGGCGCAGGGCGACGTCGCGGCACTGACGAAGATCGCGGGGGTGGGCAAGAAGACGGCGCAGCGGATGATCGTCGACCTGCGCGACAAGCTCGGCGCGGTGGGAGAACCGGAGCTCGTGCCGCCGGCGGCGCGCGTGGGCGCGGCGGGGCCTGCGGATGACGCCGTGGACGCGCTGGTGGCGCTCGGATACTCTCGCCCGGTCGCCCGGGACGCGGTGTCCATCGTGCGGGCCACGGAGGCGGACCTCCCGCTGGAAGACGTCGTCAAGCTCGCCCTGAGAAAGCTCTAGGAGACGCCGCCCGATGGACTCGACTCCGGCCCGCCACACCGATCCGGCCCTCACCTCCCGCGAGGCGGAGGAGGACCGGGGTCTGCGCCCGGGCAGCCTCGACCAGTTCGTGGGGCAGCCGCACCTGCGCGAGCCGCTGCGCATCTTCCTGGAGGCGGCGAAGGCCCGCTCCGAGCCGCTGGATCACGTGCTGCTGGTGGGACCGCCGGGACTCGGCAAGACCACGCTCGCCGGAATCCTCGCGCGAGAGATGGGCGCGGAGGCGCACGTCACCTCGGGCCCCGTCATCGAGCGGGCGGGCGATCTGGCCGGCGTGCTGACCAACCTGGAGGAACGGGACGTCCTCTTCATCGACGAGATCCACCGGCTGAACCGCGCGGTGGAGGAGTACATCTATCCGGCGATGGAGGACTTCCGTCTGGACATCGTCCTGGACAAGGGGCCGGGCGCACGGTCGATCCGGCTGCACCTGTCGCAGTTCACGCTCATCGGCGCCACCACGCGGGCGGGCATGCTGACGAGCCCGCTGCGCTCCCGCTTCGGCTTCGTGGCGCGGCTGGACTTCTATCCCACGGAGGACCTCTGCCGCATCCTGCAGCGATCGGCCGGGGTGCTCGGCGCCGAGATCACGGAGGACGGCGCGATGGAGATCGCCGGCCGTTCGCGCGGCACGCCGCGCATCGCCAACCGGCTGCTGCGCCGCGTCCGCGACTTCGCGGAGGTGCGCGCGAACGGCTGCATCGACCGGGCGACCGCGCACGCTGCGCTGGACCTCCTGGCGGTGGACGGTCGCGGCCTCGACGACATGGACCTGCGCATCCTCTCCACGATCCTCGACAAGTTCGGCGGCGGGCCGGTGGGCCTTTCCACGGTGGCGGCGGCTGTCGGCGAGGAGGCGGAGACCATCGAGGAGATCTACGAGCCCTACCTGGTGAAGGAGGGCTACCTGGAGCGGACGCCGCGCGGCCGGGTCGCCACCGACCGCGCCGCGGATCACCTCGGCGTACCCCGTCGATCGCGCACCGCGTCCCCGGCGGCCGGCGATCTCTTCGACGGCTGACCTGCCGCGTCGCCGCGCGCGGCGCGAAGACGGAGAGGCTTCCCTGAAGGCCGACGACTTCCACTTCGAGCTTCCCGAGGAGCTGATCGCCCAGGTGCCGGCGGCGGCCCGGACGGACTCGCGTCTCCTGCACCTGCCCGCGCGGGGCGCGCCGCGTCACCACCGCTTCCGGGACCTGCCGGAGCTGCTGCGCGCCGGGGACCTGCTCGTGCTGAACGAGACGCGGGTCGTGCCGGCGCGGCTGCGCGTGCGGCGGGAGAGCGGCGGCGCCGTGGAGGCGTTCCTCCTGCGGCCGACTCCGGACGGCGAGTGGAGCGCGATGCTGCGTCCCGCACGCCGTTTGCGGGTGGGGGAGCGGCTCACCGGAGCGGACGGATCGTTCTCGCTGGAGGTGCGCGCCCTCGGGGAGACCGCGCGCGTCTCGTTTCCGGACGCCGACGGCGAGCAGGTTCTGCAGCGGCACGGCGATGTCCCGCTGCCCCCGTACATCCAGCGCCCCGCCACCGACGCGGACCGCGAGCGCTACCAGACGGTCTTCGCGCGGGTGCCGGGTGCTGTCGCGGCCCCGACCGCCGGCCTCCACTTCGACGAGGCGCTGCTGATGGAGCTGGGGGCGAGGGGCATCGGCACGACGCGTCTGGTGCTGCACGTGGGGCCCGGCACGTTCCGTCCACTGCCCGACGACGTCGACCTGGAGACGCATCGGCTGGACGCGGAGCGGTACGAGATCCCGGCGGAGGCGGCGCGCGCGCTGACCGCGGCGCGCTCCGAAGGCCGACGCGTCGTGGCGGTCGGTACGACCGTCGTCCGGTCGCTGGAGAGCTGGGCGAAGGCGGGTGCTCCGGAGGACGGCATCCTGGGGGAGACGGACCTGTTCGTGCGACCGCCCTTTCCTTTCCGCGTGGTCGGCGCGCTCGTGACGAACTTCCACCTGCCGCGCTCGTCGCTGCTCTGCCTGGTGTCGGCGTTCGCGGGCCGACGTCGCATCCTGGACGCCTACGCGGAGGCGGTCCGGGAACGCTACCGTTTCTACTCCTATGGCGACGCCACACTGCTGGAGCGCGCGGACGGGGAGGAAGCGGAGTGAGCTTCGAGTTCGAGCGGGAGGGAGCCGCGGGCGCGGCGCGCGCCGGGACGTTCCGCACCCCGCACGGTGACATCCCCACTCCGATGTTCATGCCGGTCGGGACGCGCGCCTCGGTGAAGGCGCTGTCCGTCTCCGACCTGGAGCGGATGGACGCGCGGATCATCCTGGGCAACACGTACCACCTCTACCTCCGGCCCGGCACCGACGTGATCCGGGAGGCGGGCGGGCTCGCGGCGTTCAACGGCTGGAACCGCCCGACGCTCACCGACTCCGGCGGCTTCCAGGTGGTGAGCCTCTCCGATCTCCGCTCCATCGACGAGGAAGGCGTGACGTTCCGCTCGCACCTCGACGGCTCCTCGCACCGGTTCACGCCGGAGTCCGTGGTGCGCCTCAACCGGGATCTCTCGCCCGACATCATGATGCCGCTGGACATCCCGCCCGCGCCAGGCAGCTCCGCGGAGGAGATCGCCACGGCCAACCGTCTCACCGTGGAGTGGGCGGTGCGCGCGCGGGACGAGTTCCGGCGGACCGAGGGGACGCAGGCCTCCGGGAAGCCCCAGGCGCTGTTCGGGATCGCCCAGGGCGGCCTGGATCCGGAGGAGCGGCGGAGGTCGGCGGCCGCCCTTGTCGATCTGGATCTGCCCGGCTATGCTGCCGGCGGTCTGTCGTTCGGCGAGGACAAGGCGCTGACCCGGGAGATGCTGCAGGCCACCGTGGAGGCGCTGCCGGCGGACCGGCCGAGGTACCTCATGGGCATGGGAACGCCCGAGGACATCGTGGACGGCGTGGCGCGCGGCGTGGACCTGTTCGACTGCGTGCTGCCCACGCGCAACGCGCGGAACGGCCAGGCGCTCACGTCCCGCGGTCCGGTGAACCTCAGGCTGGAGCGCTGGGCCCGGGACTTCGGTCCGCTGGACCCCCACTGCTCCTGCGAGACGTGCACGGGCTACACGCGCGCGTACCTGCGTCACCTGCAGAAGACGGGCGAGATGCTGGGCGCGCGGCTGGTCAGCCTGCACAACGTGCACTTCTACCTGGATCTGGTCCGGCGGCTCCGGTCCGCCATCCTCGACGGAACGTTCGAACGCGTGCGGGCGGAGGTCCTCGCCCGCCTCACGGAAGGGGAATGATCGATGCTGGAAGCGTTGATGCTCATCGGGGCGCCGCCGCAGGGCGGGGAGGCTCCCTCTCCGTTCGCCATGTTCCTGCCCATCGCGGCGATCCTGGTGATCTACTACTTCCTCCTGGTGCGCCCGCAGCAGAGACAGGCGCAGCAGCACCGGAAACTGATCTCGTCTCTGAAGAAGGGCGACGAGGTCATCACGGATTCGGGACTCATCGGCAGCATCATCAGCGTGCACGACGACTACGTCATCGTGAAGGCGGCCGAGAACGTGAAGCTGAAGTTCGTGAAGTCGAAGGTGGCCGCGCGCGCGGCCGACATGGCTTCCGAGGAACGGAAGAAGGGCTAGGCGATGGCGGTGCGGGAGATTCGCGTCTACGGCGATCCGGCGCTGAGGGAGAAGGCGTTGCCGATCGGGCCCGTGGACGACGACGTGCGCACGCTGGCGGCCGACATGCTGGACACGCTGGCGGAGGCCGAGGGCGTCGGGCTGGCGGGACCGCAGATCGGCGTGGCCCGGCGAATCGTCGTGGTGCATCCGCCGCCGGAGGACGACGGCACCCGGCCGGATCCCGTGGTCTACCTGGATCCGGTGGTCATCCAGAAGACCGGCCCTCAGGTGGCAGGCGAGGAGGGCTGCCTCTCCATCCCCGGCATCTACGAGACCGTGAAGCGTCCGAAGAAGGTGCGCGTGCGCGCGCGCTCGCTGGACGACGAGCCGCTGGAGTTCGAGGCGGAGGGAATGCTGGGCCGCATCTTCCAGCACGAGATCGATCATCTGGACGGGGTCCTCTTCGTCGATCGCATCGGCCCGATGCGGCGCGCGCTCCTGAAGAAGCAGCTCAAGGCGTTCCTCGAGGAATGAGGATCGTCTTCGCAGGCACTCCGGACATCGCGGTCCCGTCGCTGGTCGCGCTGGCCGGGTCGTCGGTCGTGACGGAGATCCCGCTCGTCCTGTCGCAGCCGGATCGTCCGGCGGGCCGTGGCCGGAAGCTGCGTCCCAGCCCGGTGAAGGCGGCGGCGCTGGAGCGCGGCCTCGAGGTCCTCACGCCGGACAAGCCGAAGGACGTGCGGGCGACGCTGGAGGAGATCGCTCCGGACGCCATCGCCGTGGTGGCGTACGGACACATCTTCCGGAAGTGGCTGCTGGAGCTGCCGGCGCACGGCTGCCTCAACGTCCACTTCTCGCTCCTGCCGCGGCACCGCGGCGTGGCCCCGGTGCAGTGGTCGATCCTCGAGGGCGATGCCGAGGCCGGCGTGTCGGTCATGCGGATGGACCGCGGCGTGGACACCGGGCCGGTGTTCCGCACGCGCGGGACGCCCATCGGGAAGACGGAGACGGCGGGTGAATTGCTGCATCGCCTCGCGGAGATCGGGGCGGCGGAGCTGGCGGCGACGGTCGGGGACCTGGCCGCCGGAACGGCGGTCGCGCAGCCGCAGCCGGAGGACGGCGCCACCTACGCTCGCCGGCTGGAGAAGGAGGACGGCCGCATCGACTGGACGCGCGGCGCGGTGCGGATCGATCGGCAGGTGCGGGGGCTCTCGCCCTGGCCGGGCACGTACACGGAGTGGCGGGGAAGTCGTCTCAAGGTGCACGCCGTGGCGGCGTCGCCGGGCGGGAAGCTCGGGGCGGGGGTCCTGGAGTGGAAGGACGGAGAGGTGCGGTGCGGGACGGGAGACGGAACGTTGACGCTGGTGCGGGTGCAGCCCGAGGGCAAGGCCGCGATGGAGGGCGATGCGTGGGCACGCGGAGCAAGACCCGACCCGGGCGAGGCGTTCGGCCGGGCGTGAGGAAGCCGACCGCGCGGGGAACGGCGCTCGACGTCTTCCTCGCGTGGGATGCCTCCTCCGAGACCGCCGACGTCCTTCTGCACGGTCACGCCGGTTACGAGAAGCTGTCGCCGCGGGACCGGGATCTCGCCGCCGAGCTGGTGCGCGGCGTCTTCCGCTGGCGGGGTCGCCTGGACTGGCGCCTGTCGGGCTACGTCGATCGTCCGCTGGACGCGCTGGACCCGCCCGTGCGCTGGGCACTGCGTCTCGGCCTCTACCAGCTCGAACAGCTGGACCGCGTTCCCCCGCACGCCGCCGTGAACACGTCGGTGGAGCTGGTGAAGGCGCGCGGCGCCCGCAGCGCGGCGTCGTTCGTGAACGCCGTCCTGCGCCGGGCGATCCGCGACACCGATCCGCCCGCGGAGCCCGACGCCTCGACCGATCCCGTGGAGCATCTGGTGGCCCGCACGAGCCATCCGGCTTGGCTGCTGCAGCGCTGGCTGGACCGGCACGGATTCCGAAAGACGCTGGCGCTGGCCGCCGCGGGCAACCGGAGGCCGTCCTTGACGCTCCGGGTCGGCTCCGACAGAGTCGACGCCGTCGACCTCATCGAGGATCTGCGGCGGCGCGGGGTGGAGGCGGCGCCGGGTGAGCTCCTGCCCGACACGGTGAAGCTTCCGGGCGGCTGGCACCCCGCGGTCCGTGAGATCCTGGAGAACGGCTGGGCGATCGTGCAGGACGAGGCGGCCGGGCTGGTGGCGCACGTGGCGCGGCCGGCGGGCGGGCTGCGCGTGCTCGACGTGTGCGCGGCACCCGGCGGCAAGACGATGCACTTCGCGGAGCTCTGCGGCGACGCGTGCATCGTGGCGGCGGATCGCAGCGCGCGGCGGCTCGAGTCGCTTCGCCTCACGCTGGCCCGCACCGGCGCGCGCGGGATCCATCCCGTCGTTGCGGACGGCACGCGGCCCGCCACGCGCGGAGGTTTCGGACGCGTCCTGGTGGACGCTCCGTGCACGAACACCGGCGTGCTCGCCCGCCGCCCCGATGCGCGGTGGCGTCGCGCGCCGGAGGATGTCGCGCGGCTGGCGACGCTGCAGGGTGGGCTGCTGGACGCGGCCCGAGCCCAGGTGGGTCCCGGCGGATTGCTGGTGTACTCCACCTGTTCGCTGGAGCCGGAGGAGAACGAGGACGTGGTGAACGCCTACCTGAAGCGACATCCCGGCGATGCGCTCGTTCCCGCGGACGAGGTGCTGCCTGCCGAACTCGTACGCGACGGCTGCCTGGCGGCCTCGCCGGCGGAACACGGTCTGGACGGCGCGTTCGCCGCGGCCATCCGGCCGCGCGGCTCGTCCCTCCGGGTGGTCTCATGAAGACCGTCGTCGGGATCGTCCTGTCGGCCGTTCTGGCCTTCGTGACCGGGCTGCTGCTCTTCCAGTTCGGGATGCTGGCGTTCGTGCGATCGGGAGCGGAGACGCGGATCCCGGACCTCGTCGGAATGGAACTGGCCGGGGCCCGCACCACGCTGGAGGACGTCGGGTTCACCGGCGTCGTCGAGCGCGAGGAGACCTCGGTGGAGTTCGGCGAGGGCGTCGTGCTGGAGCAGCGCCCGGCCGCGGGCAAGGTCCTCCGCAAGGGCAGGAAGGTCTGGCTCACGGTTTCGCTGGGTCCGCGCAAGACCGCGGTACCCAGCGTGGTGGGCATGTCCTACCGGCAGGCGGGCATCGTGCTGGCGGCGGACGACCTCTCCACCGGATCGGTCTCCCGCGTCCATCATCCCGGAGTCGACCGCGGCGACGTCATCGCCCAGAGCCCACCGGTGGGCGCGCCCCTGGCCGAGGGCGGCCGGATCGACCTCCTGGTCAGCCTGGGCCCACCGCCGGAAGCCTATGTCATGCCGGATCTTGCGGGCCGCGCGCTCCGCGACGCCCGCCCGCTCCTGGCCCGCCACGGGCTGGAAGTGGGGGAGAGGACGGTCGTGATCGACCGGTCCGTCCTCCCGGGCACCATCCTGGAACACGCTCCGCCCGCCGGCAGCCGGGTGGAGGCCGGCGACGAGGTGGATCTGGTGGTGTCGGCCGGAAGCTGAGAAGCCCCTGAAGCCGCCCCTCCCATCGGCCGATACCCGTTCGGAGAGGAGGCCGCATCATGTCGCCAGCCGGATTCCGCGTCGTCGCCCGCTTCCGGGACGGAACCGTCCAGCGGGGTTTCACCGCCGACTTCCGCCCCGGACGGGGCCACTTCACCCTGGCCCCGGAGACGGGGGGATCCATCCAGGTCGAGGTGGCGGCCGCCAAGGCCATCTTCTTCGTGAAGTCGTTCGAGGGGGATCCCAACCACGTGCAGCAGAACGCGTTCGACGGTGAGCCCAAGGTGGGCCGCTGCGTGTGGGTGGAGTTCCTGGACGGCGAACGGATCGCCGGGCGCGCGCCGTCCTTGCGCGAGCAGAACGGCGGCTTCTTCCTCTTTCCCAACGACACCGCGTGCAACTTCGGCCGGGCGTGGGTCGTGATGGACAGCACGAAGGAAGTGCTCTTCGACGACGAGGCCGAGGTGGCCGCCGCGTCGTACATGCCGGCTCCGCTCCCGCACGGATCGATCGGGCCGGAGAGTTGGGTCGAGTCGCCGGAGGAGGGATCCGACGCCGCGCCGATGGCCGAGGCGGTCGATGCATCGACGGATGCGAAGCCGGCCTCCGACGTGCCCGGCGAGCCGGAGAAGTCGAGGCCCCGCGCCGACGCCCGGCCCCGCCCGCACAGCCGCGCGGATTTCCTCGGCGACTGGTAGATCCCGACCTCCCGTGGTAGCGTGCTCGCGGGAGGGAGATTCTTGTCCACGGTCCTCGTCGCTCCGTCGATTCTCTCCGCCGACTTCGGTGCGCTGGAGAAGTCCGTCCGTCTCGTCGAGGACGCCGGCGCCGACCTCCTGCATCTGGACGTGATGGACGGGATGTTCGTCCCGAACATCAGCTTCGGGCCGATGGTCGTCGAGGCGGTGCGTCGCCTCACCGCGCTCCGGCTCGACGTGCATCTCATGATCGAGGAGCCGGCGCGCTACGTGGATGCCTTCGCCGACGCGGGGGCGGACGGCGTCACCGTCCATGTGGAGGCCTGCCGGGACGTCGCCGCCACGCTGGACGCCGTCCGTGACAGGGGGATCGCGCCGGGCATCTCGCTCCGTCCCGGCACGCCGTTCTCGGACGTGGAGCCCCACCTCGGGGCGGTGGATCTCGTCCTGATCATGACCGTGGAGCCCGGATTCGGCGGGCAGAAGTACATGGCCGACCAGGAGGCGAAGCTGCGGCGCGCCCGGGAACTGCGCGCGGCCGGCGGCTTTGATTACCGGATCGAGGTGGACGGTGGCATCGGGGCCGCCACGGCCCGCCCGGCGGTGGAGGCCGGCGCCGAGATCCTGGTGGCCGGATCGGCCCTGTTCGGCGCCCCCGACGTGAAGGGCTTCATCGCCGACCTGCACGCGCTGGGCGCCCCGGCCGCCCGCTAGCCGGAATCGCCCCAGAACCCCTCCAGACCCCCGAAAACCGCCCTTGAACCCCCGGGACGGGTCCGGTAATGTAGCCGGTCCGATTGTGGGGATTTGCGCCCCGGGGGGATCCGTATGTTCCAGGACCTCACGACTCGTCTGGAGGGGGTCTTCAAGACGCTCCGCGGACGGGGCGTGCTGACCGAGGACAACGTCCGCGAGTCCCTCCGCGAGATCCGACGCGCGCTGCTGGAAGCCGACGTCCACTACAAGGTGGCCAAGGACTTCGTGAAGCGCGTGGAGGCGCGCGCCGTCGGACAGGACGTGTTGAAGGGGGTGAACCCCGGTCAGCAGGTCGTCAAGATCGTGCACGACGAGCTCGTGGAACTGCTCGGCGGCACCGTCGCCCGACCCAACATCACGGGGTCGCCGCCGGTGCCGGTCATGCTGGTGGGTCTGCAGGGATCGGGAAAGACCACCACCAGCGCCAAGCTCGCGGGCTGGCTGAAGAAGCAGGGGCGTCGGCCGTTTCTCGTGCCGGCCGATCCCTACCGGCCGGCGGCGCGGGACCAGCTGATCAAGCTGGCCGAGGCCAACGGGCACCTCGTGTACCGCGGATCCGAGGAGGATCCCGTGGAGATCTGCCGCGCGGGAATGAAGGCGGCGGTGAAGGAAGCGGCCGACGTGGTCCTGCTGGACACGGCCGGCCGACTGCACGTCGACGACGAGCTGATGGACGAGCTGCGTCGCGTGCGCAAGGAAGTGAAGCCGTCCGAGGTGCTGCTCGTCGTCGACGGAATGATCGGGCAGGACTCGGTGAACGTCGCGGAGCAGTTCCGCGACAAGCTGGGCTTCGACGGCGTGGTCCTCACCAAGATGGACGGAGACGCCCGCGGCGGCGCCGCGCTCTCCATCCGCCAGGTGACGGGCATGCCCATCAAGTTCCTGGGCGTCGGGGAATCGGCCGACGCGCTGGAACCGTTCCATCCGGACCGGATGGCGTCGCGCATCCTCAGCATGGGCGACGTCCTCACACTGGTGGAGCGCGCCCAGGAGACGGTGGAGCAGGAGGAGGCGGAGGAACTCGAGCGGAAGCTGAAGAAGAACGAGTTCGACCTCGACGACTTCCGCTCGCACCTGCGTCGACTGAAGAAGATGGGACCGTTGAACCAGGTCCTCGGAATGCTGCCGGGAGTGCCCAAGGAGGCGCTCGCGGCGGTGGAGCAGGACGGCGGCAAGTCGATCCAGCGCGTGGAGGCCATCATCAACTCCATGACGCCGGCGGAGCGCAGCAAGCCGGCGATGCTCAACGGCAGTCGCCGGAAGCGGATCGCCCGCGGAAGCGGAACGTCCGTGCAGGAGGTGAACCAGCTCATGAAGCAGTTCACCGACATGCGGAAGATGATGCAGCAGATGAGTCGCATGACGAAGGGCAAGGGCAAGGGCGGGAAGCGCGGCAGGTTCGCGCGGCTCCCCGGCCGCTAGGAATCGCCCGGCGCCGGGTCGCCGGAGTGAGGCACCGCGGGAGGCCGCGGGATCAGGATCGTCCCTCGGGGCGGAAACGGAGGAAGGTTTGGTCAAGCTGAGACTGGCGCGGATGGGCAACCGGAAGCGTCCGTTCTACCGGGTCGTGGTGGCGGAGGATACCGCCCGCCGCGACGGTCGGTTCATCGAGATCGTCGGCACGTACGATCCTCTGAAGAAGCCGGCCGCCATCGAAGTGAAGTCGGAAGCGGTCGTGAAGTGGCTCTCGCAGGGCGCGCAGCCCACGGACACGGTGAAGCGGATTCTCGCCAAGTCCGGCGTGTGGTCGCACTGGCAGGCGGTGAAGCGCGGCGAGGCCGAGCCGGCCGCTCTGACCGGTCGCGTGGAGGGCACGCTGGAGCGCAACCGCGAGGAGAAGCCGTCCAAGAAGGCCGTCGCGCGCATCGCGGAGGAGGAGGCCAAGCAGGCCGAGGCCGCCGCCGAGGCGACGGAAGAGAAGGCCGAGGAGTCGGCGGAGGCCGAGGGCGAAGAGGCCGAGGCGTCGTCGTAGCGGCATGAGCACGCCGGCGGACGACGCGGATCGTCTCGTCGTTGCCGAGATCGGTCCGGCGCACGGAATCCGCGGGGAGGTAACGGCCCGCCTGTCCGGGCTCACGCCTCAGGAGCTGGTGGATCTCGGGAATCTGCGGCTCCGCCACGCGGACGGACGTCTGGAGTCCGTGCGGGTGCGGCGCGTGCGCCCCAAGAAGGCCACTTGGATCCTGGAGCTGGACCGGAGCGGAAGCCGCAACGAGGCGGAGGCGCTACGCGGCGCGGAGATCCTCGCGCGCCGTTCGGACCTGCCGGAGCCGGATGACGGCGAGTGGTACGTCGCCGACCTGGTCGGGCTCTCGGTGGTCACCGGGAGCGGCGAGGACCTGGGGACCCTGGAAGAGGTTCTCCAGCTCCCCGCCAACGACGTGATCGTGGTCCGGGGACCGCGCGGAGAGATCCTGGTCCCGGTGCTGGACCACGTGATCCTCTCGGTGGATCCGGAGGAGGGCCGGATGGTGGTGGAACTGCCCGCCGGTCTGCTGGACGAGGAAGAGGGACGGGAAGGATGAAGATCACGGTCTTCACCATCTTCCCGGAGCTGATCGAGGCGGCGTGCCGCCCGTCCATCCTCGGCCTCGCCATCGAGAAGGGACTCCTCTCGGTGGAGACGGTGGATCCGCGCGAGTGGACCACGGATCGCCACCGCAAGGTGGACGACATCCCGTTCGGCGGCGGTGCGGGCATGGTGATGATGCCCGCACCGCTCTCGGACGCGCTCGATGCGTCGCTGGAGCGGGCGGAGGGAACGCGGCCGCGGGTCGTCTTCCTCTCCCCGGCGGGAAGACCGTTCCACCAGGATGTGGCGCGGGAGTTCGCGGAGGAGGAGAACCTGTTCCTCGTCTGCGGGCGGTACAAGGGGATCGATGACCGCGTGGTGCGTCGCTACGCGGACGACGAGATCTCCATCGGGGACTACGTGCTGTCCGGCGGGGAGCTGCCGGCGCTCGTCATCATCGACGCGGTGATGAGGCTCCTCCCCGGCGCTCTGGGTGACTTCGCCAGCGCCGAGGAGGATTCCATCCACACCGGACTCCTGGAAGTGCCGATCTACACTCGGCCGCGGGAGTTCCGGGGTGACGAGGTGCCGGAGGTGCTGATCTCCGGACACCACGAGAACATCCGCCGTTGGAGACGTCGCCAGGCGCTCTGGCGAACGCTCACGCGGCGGCCGGACCTGCTCGAGCGCGCGGAGCTGACCGACGAGGATCGCAGGATCCTGCGGGAACTCCGCCGGGAGCAGGAAGAGAACGGTTGAAGCCGGCACGAACAGGGGGCCCGTCCCCCGGAACACCGGGACCCTCCCGGAATGCGAGGAGAGAAGGAAATGGCCGATCTGATTCGCCTGGCCGAGGCCACGAGCCTCCGCGAGGACCTGCCTCAGTTCCAGCCGGGCGACACGGTCGACGTGCACGTCCGCGTCCGCGAGGGCGGCAAGGAGCGCATCCAGGTCTTCAAGGGTGACGTCATCCAGCGTCGCGGCTCGGGCAGCAAGGCCACCGTGACGGTGCGCAAGATCTCGAACGGCATCGGCGTGGAGCGGATCTTCCCGCTGCACTCGCCGTCCATCGCCAAGTTCGAGGTGGTGCGGGCCGGTCGCGTGCGCCGCGCCAAGCTGTTCTACCTCCGCGGACTCACCGGGCGCGCGGCGCGCATCCGCGAGCGTCGCCTGAAGTAGGCCGGCGTTGGCGGACCCCTACGAGCACGAGACGGAACTGGCCGCCCGCCTGGGCGGCCCGGTGGCCGGCATCGACGAGGTGGGACGGGGACCGCTGGCCGGTCCCGTCGTCGCCGCGGCGGTCGTGCTGGGCGGGGATCCGCGCATCGAGGGGCTGGCGGACTCCAAGGCGCTGGACGAGGCGGAGCGCGAGCGCCTCTGCGCCGAGATCCGGGCGGCCGTGTCCCGCGGCGAGGCGTCGGTCGGCATCGGCTGGTGCACCACCCGCGAGATCGACCGGATCAACATCCTCCAGGCCACGCACCGGGCGATGCATCGAGCGCTGGATCGCCTGCCGACGGCCCCCGTTCACCTGCTCGTCGACGGTCACCCGGTTCCCTCGCTGCCGGGAGAGCAGACGGCGCTGGTGAAGGGGGACGCCCGCTGCGCGTGCATCGGTGCGGCGTCCATCGTGGCCAAGGTGGTGCGGGATCACTTCATGGACGCCCTCGCGCGGCGCTACCCGGCCTACGGATTCGAGCGCAACAAGGGCTATGCTACGGAAGAGCATCGACGGGCCCTTGCGGAGGAAGGACCGTGCCCGCATCATCGAGAGACGTTTTCTCCCGTCGCCTTCTCCCGGCAGGGGTCGCTGTTTTGAGATCGTCGCCGGCCCGCGGCAGGTGGGCGGAGGATCGCGCGCTGGAGTACCTCACGGAGGAACTCGGCTGCCGGCTCCGGGACCGCAACGTGCGCCTGGCCGGCGGGGAGATCGATCTGATCGTGCGGGACGGAGACACGGAGGTCTTCGTGGAGGTCAAGGCGCGGCGGACCGGCGGGGCCTCGGGCTCCGTGACCGCCGACAAGCAGCGCCGGCTGGGGCGGGCGGCCGCGGCCTGGATCGCCCGGCGGGGAATGCCGCGCGGCGGTTGCCGCTTCGACGTGGTGACGGTGGAGGGCCGCGGGCCGGAAACGCGGCTGCAGCACCTCCGTCACGCCTTCGAGACCGCGGACCGCTGGGGAGTGTGAGCTCGTGAAGCTGATCCTCATGATCCTGCTCGGCATCTTCGCGCTGAACGCCGTCGTCATCCTGTTCATCTCGGGGATCCTCGTCCTCGATCACCTGAAGACCCGTCGTCGGGAGTCCAAGAATGAGAGCACCGCGAACGTTTCGTAGCCTCGTCCTGGTCGGTCTGTTCCTGCTGGCCCTCGCCGGGTGCGGCGGGGACAAGCTGGACCCCCGGCTGCAGGAGGGCTACGACCTCGTCGTGGCCGGCAAGGTGGACGAGGCCATCGCGCTCGCCAATGCGCTGCTGGCCGATGATCCGGGCAACGCGGAGGCGCGCAACCTCATCGGTCTGGCGCTGTACAAGGCCGGAGACACGCAGGGCGCCATCGAGCAGTTCCAGCAGTCGCTGGAGATCAAGCCGGACTACCCGGAGGCGCACTTCAACCTCGGCAACGCCTACCGGATGCTGCAGCGACCCGAGGACGCGCTCCGGGAGTACGAGCTGGCGGTGGAGTACCAGCCCAGGTTCGTGCTGTCGCACTACAACATCGGAACGCTCCACCAGGAGTCCGGCCAGCCGGACGAGGCGCTGACCGCGTACCGGAAGGCCGTGGACTACGATCCGCAGTTCTTCTATGCGTACGTCGGGATGGGCAAGATCCTCTATGAGTCGGGGGACTTCGAGAACGCGGCGTCCAACCTGGCCCGGGCCCTGGAACTCTCGCCCGCCCAGAAGGAACTGCGCGTCCTGCTCGGGAACGCCTACCTGCAATCCGGCCGGTCGGATGCCGCCGCCATGGCGGAGACGGAGTTCCGCGCGGCGGTCGGCGTGGATCCGGCCTACGTCGACGCGGTGTACAACCTCGGCGTCTCGCTCCACGCGCAGAACCGCGTCGACGAGGCGGCCGACCAGTTCGGCCGCGTGCTGGAACTTATCGGCGAGGATCCCGCGCGGCAGGGAATGGTCGACCAGGTCAACTCGTTCCTGCAGCAGTACCAGGCGGCCGACGGCGAAGGGGCGGCGCAGGAAGGCTAGCGCGCCCGCCGTTCGCTCCACATTCCACCTCCCCGGACCCCGATCCTCCCCGGGGAGGTTGCGTTGCTCGCTTGCGCCCTGACCGTCGCGCTCGGCGGTATCGAAGCCCATGCCATCCACGTCGAGGCCGACGTCACCCCCGGTCTGCCGCACACGCAGATCGTCGGCCTGCCGGACGCCGCCGTCCGCGAGTCCAAGGAGCGCGTTCACGCGGCGCTCCGGAACTCCGGCTACGAGTGGCCGGCCGCCCGCATCACCCTGAACCTCGCGCCCGCCGAGCTGCCCAAGGAGGGGAGCGGCTTCGACCTGCCGATCGCCCTCGCGCTGCTGGCGGCGTCGGGGCAGGCGCCGCCCGGGGCGCTCCGCGATCTCCTGTTCGTGGGAGAGCTCTCCCTGGACGGCAGCCTGCGTGCCGTGCGCGGCGCTCTGGTCTTCGCGCTGGCCGCCCGCGAGCGCGGGGCGCGGGGAATCGTCGTGCCGGAGGGGAACCGGCGAGAGGTGTCGTCCGTGGAGGGACTGCCGGTGGGCGCCGCCGCGACCCTGCGGGAGGTCGTGGATCGGTTGCCGGCTTCGGACTTCCTGCAGCCGGCGCCCGGGCTCGACGCCCGCGCGCGGGAGATTTCCGGCCCCGATCTGTCCGAGGTGCGCGGCCAGGAGGACGCCCGCCGCGCGCTGGAGATCGCCGCAGCCGGCGGCCACAACCTGCTGCTCATCGGCCCGCCGGGCACCGGCAAGACGATGCTGGCACGCCGGCTTCCCACGCTGCTGCCGCCGCTGGAACCGGCCGAGGTGTTGGAGGTCACGCGCATCCACTCCGTCGCCGGCTCGCTGGGGGCGGAGGGCGAGCCGGTGACGCAGCCTCCGTTCCGCGCGCCGCACCATACCGTCTCCGACGTGGGCCTGGTGGGCGGCGGCAACCCGCCGCGCCCCGGGGAGGTGAGCCTCGCGCACCGCGGCGTCTTGTTCCTCGACGAGCTGCCGGAGTTCCGTCGCTCCGCGCTGGAGTCGCTCCGGCAGCCGATCGAGGATCGGCGCGTCGCCATCGTGCGCGCGCGCCGGTCCGCCACGTTCCCGGCCGCGTTTCAGCTCGTCGCGTCCATGAACCCGTGCCCGTGCGGCCGGTCGGGCGATGCGCGCCGCCCCTGCCTGTGCACGTCGCCGGAGATCCGCCGCTACCGGTCGCGCGTGTCCGGACCGCTGCTGGACCGCATCGACCTGCACGTGTGGATGCCGCCCGTCGAGCTGGAACGGCTCACCGGCGCCGAGACGGGGGAGACGTCGGCCGCGGTCGCGCGCCGCGTGGAGGAGGCGCGCCGGCGCCAGCTCCGGCGACGGGAGGCGACGCCCTCGCTGCCGTCGCGCAACGCGGAGCTGGAGGGACGGGCGCTGCGCCGCCTGTGCGCGCTGCCGCCCGACGCCCCCGCGCTGCTCGCGACGTCGCTGCGCCGCCGCGGACTCTCGGCGCGGGCGGTGCATCGCGTGCTCCGCGTGGCGCGCACACTGGCGGATCTCGAGGGATGCGAGACCGTCGGGCTGACTCATCTCGCCGAGGCCGCGCGCTACCGAATCCTCGCCGACGGCCCCGCGGCGCCGGACGCCCAGGCCGTCCGGTAAGCCCTGGACTCCAGCCGGGCGCCGCTCCAGACTCGCGCCATGGACGATGCACCCCGTCTCGCCCGGCCGCAGTCCCGTCCGCATGCCGTCGCCAGCGGCGCGCTCCTCGGTGCCGCGCCGCTGACGGCCATGCTGCTGGCCCGGTCGCCCGCGCCGCCGTTCGCGGTCCCGTTTCCGGGCGCGGCGCCCGCGCTGGCCGTCGTCACGGCCGTCGCGCTGATCGTCGCGGCGCTGACGTGGCCGCGCAACGAGACCGCCGGTCGCGCGGCGGTAACGGTGGCACTGGCCGGAGCCGCGATGCTCCTGCTGCCGGCGGCGATGGCGTCCCCGTTCCTCGCGCTCGTCCTGCTGCTGGCCGCCACGGCGGCGCTGGCCTCCATCTGGAACCTCACCGGCGCGTTTCCGCGTCGCGTGTCCGCCGATGCGCTGGTGCCCGGCCGCGCCCGCGGCGCCAGCCTTGCCGCGCTGGCGGGCTGGGCGGTTTCGTCGACGCTGCCCGGCGGTGCCACGCCGCTGGAGGAGACCGCGGTCCGCGTGTCGCTGCTCCTCGCCGCCGCGCTGGTCCTCTTCTGGGCGTTCGGCGCCCGCGGGGTCGCGCGCAGCCGGCTCCTGGCCATCGCACTGGCGGCCGTGGCGGCGGGGCTGGCCGTGCTGCTCCGCCGCGAGACGGAGGGCGGCGTGATCCTCGTCGCGGTCTCGGCGGCCGCGATCCCCCGCGCGCGTCGCGGTCCCATCGACTGGGAGGTCTGGTGGGAGCCTCTGCTCGGGAACCCGCAGCGCCTCGTCGTGGGGACGTTCGCCGCGCTGATCGTCGCGGGGACGTTCCTCCTGGCGCTGCCCGCGCTGTCCTCCGACGGCGCCGGACTCGCGCCGCTGGACGCCGCCTTCACGGCGGTGAGCGCCGTGTGCGTCACGGGCCTCATCGTCGTGGATACGGCGACCGCGTTCACCGTGCCCGGCCAGGTCTTGATCCTGATCCTCATCCAGCTCGGCGGTCTGGGGATCATGACCTACTCCACGGTGCTCCTGCAGGCGCTCGGCCGGAGGATCAGCCTGCGCCACGAAGGCGCGGTCGCGAGACTCCTCAGCTCGCAGGATCGCGGCCGCCTGTTCGAGGCGACGCGTCGCGTGCTGCTGTTCACGTTCGCGTGCGAGGCGCTCGGCGCGATCGCCCTGTTCGCGGGCTTTCTCGCCGCCGGGGACGCCGCCGGTAGCGCGGCCTGGCGTGCCGTGTTCACGTCGGTGTCGGCGTTCTGCAACGCGGGCTTCGCGCTGGACACGGAGTCGCTGATCGCCGTCGCCGATCAGCCGGGGATCCTGCACACCGTTGCGCTGCTGATCATCCTGGGCGGTCTCTCGCCCGCGGTCGTGCTCGTCGTGCCGCGGTGGTTCCGCCGCGGCACCCGGCCGGTTCCGCTGCAGGCGCGTCTGACGGTCACGGCGGCCGGCGCGCTGCTGGCGGTTGCGTTCGTCTTCTTCGCGGCCGTCGAGTGGACGGGGGCGCTGGGTCATCTCCCGGCCGTCGACCGCCTGCACCACGCGTGGTTCCAGTCCGTGACGCTGCGAACGGCGGGCTTCAACAGCGTCGACCTTTCGGCCGTGAACGCATCCACGCTTTCCCTCATGATGGCGTGGATGTTCATCGGGGGGAGCCCCGGGGGCACGGCGGGCGGGATCAAGACGACGACCGTCGCGCTGCTGATCCTGTCCGTCGTCCAGACGGTGCGCGGTCGGGCACGGGTGACGGTCGCCGGACGATCCATCCCGGAGGCCTCGCTGCGGCAGGCGGGCGTCGTGGTGACGCTGGCGGCCGCGTTCGTGGGCCTGCTGATCGTGGCGCTGCAGCTGACGCAGGACATGCCGGCGCGTCTCGCCGTGTTCGAGGCGGTGTCGGCGTTCGGGACCGTAGGGCTGTCCATCGGGGGAACGGCCCTGCTGGACGGCCCGGGCAAGGTGATCGTGATGGTCGGGATGTTCGTCGGCCGCGTGGGGACGCTGACGCTGCTGATGTTCCTGGCCCAGCGGGAGAACGCACCGGTGCTGCGCCGGCCGGAAGAGGACGTGGACGTCGGTTAGGAGACGGCATGGAACGACAGGCGATCGTCATCGGCCTCGGCCAGTTCGGGCTGGCCGTGGCGCGGGAACTCACGAACCGTGACGTCGGCGTGCTGGCGGTGGACCTGCGCGAGGATCGAGTGCGGGCGGCCGCGGAGTTCGCCACGGATGCGGCGTGCTTCGATGCGACCGAAGAGGAGGCGATGGCGCGCCTCTCGCCGGAGCGCCGCGACCTCTGCATCTGCGCGATCGGCGACGAGGCACGCGAGGCGTCGATCGTGTGCACGGCGCTGCTACGGCAGATGGGCGGGCCGCGCGTCATCGCCCGCGCCAGCGACGACCTGCACGCGCGCATCCTGACGCTGGTGGGGGCGCACCAGATCGTGAACCCGGAGTGGGAGTTCGGTCTCCGGTTCGCCAGCCGCATCCTACACGACGGCATCCGGGCGCAGATGCCGCTGGGCTCGGATCTCGTCGTCAGCGAGGTCGAGGCGCCCACGTCCCTCGTGGGGCATCCGCTGGCGGAGCTGGAGCTGTCGCGTCGGTTCGGCGTCAACGTCGTGGCGATCCGGCGCGGCGATCAGGGCGCGGTCGTCCTGCCGGAGCCGTCCACCGTCCTCGAGGCGGTGGACATCGTCGTGCTGGTCGGGCGGGAAGAGGCCGTCGGCCGGTTCGTGGACGCGGACTGATGGAACTGCGCCGGGAACTCGTCGTGGCCATCGGGGCCCTGGTGCTCCTGAACGCGCTGCTCGCATTCGGGGCGATCGGCCTGTTCGTGCGGATGGGGCCCGTCATCGACGGCATCCTGCAGGAGAACGTGGCGCAGGTCGTCGCGGCCGAGGGGATCGTCGATGCGCTGGTCGGCGGGGCCGGACGCTCCGCGTCGCCGGAGGTTCGCGCGCGCGTGCAGGCGCGCGTGGACTCGTTCTCGGAGCCGACGTCCGACGATGCGGAGCGCGTCGCATTGGAAGCGCTGCGAGCGCGGCTCCCGGCCGCGCTGGAAGGGGATGCGTCCGCCACCGAGGCGGTCGTGGCCGAGGCGGGGACGATCATCCAGCTGCGGCGCGACGCGATGTCCCGGGAGGTCGCGCGCACGGGACAGCTCGGCCGCGCGGGAGCGTGGGCGGCCGTGCTCGTGGGTCTCGCTTCCTTCGTGGGCAGCCTGATCGTCTTCCGCCGCTTCCGGCAGCGACTCGTGGATCCCCTCGTCGACGTGTCGCAGGTCCTGGAGGACGTGCGGTCCGGCGATCGTTTCCGGCGCGCGCGCCCGCAGGCCGCGCCCGCGGAGCTGCGCAAGGTCCGCGACGCAGTCAACGCGCTCCTGGACGAACGCATCGCACCGCGCCGGACCGACGGCGATGCGGATCCGCGCGCGATCCGCCTCGCCCTCCTGCACCTCCTGGGCGACCTGCCCGGCCCAGCCGTCGTCACGGACCGCACCGGCAAGGTGCTGGCCGGCAACGACGCCGCGCTGGAGGCGCTGGCGGGGAGCAGGGGCGATGCGCTGCGGGCGGCGCTGGAAGAGGCGGTGGACGGCGTGGAGACCTCGACGGTGCAGGCGGCGGAGCTGCCCGACGGAGGCGGCTGGATCGCTCGCTGGGACGCGGGCTAGCCGCGCGTGTCCGCTTCGACCGCCTCGACGTAGCGCCGCAGGAGACCCAGCGTGACCGGTCCCGGAGTTCCGTCCCCCACCGGCGTGTCGTGAATTCGCACCACCGGCGCCACCTGGATCGTCGTGCCGCTGAGGAACACCTCGTCGGCGGTGGCCACGCGCTCCCGCGGCAGCGTGGCCTCCACGGCGTTCAGCCCGGCGTCGCGTGCGAGTTCCAGGACGATCTCCCGCGTGATCCCTCCGAGGATCCCCGCGGTGAGCGGCGGCGTCACCAGCGAGTTTCCCTCCACGAGGAACACGTTGGCCGCGGCCGCCTCCACGATGTCGCCGCTCTCGTTCGGCAGCAGCACCTCGTCGGCCTCGGCCTCGCGCGCCTCGTTGCGGGCGAAGAGCGACACCTGGTAGTTCGTCGACTTCACGCCGGCCAGCGGGCTGCCGGACAGGCGCCGGTAGCGCGAGAGGACGACGCGGATGCCGCGGCGCCGGCGTTCGTCCGCCGCCTCGTCGTAGGGGTGGGCCGTCACCAGGACGGACGTGCCGGTGGTGGAGGAGAGGTCCAGCCGTCGAAGCAGCGTGCCGCGCGTCACGGTGATGCGCACCGCGGCCGAAGCGAGCGCGTTGCCGTGCAGCAGCTCGTCCAGCGCGCGCCGGAACTCCTCGCGCGGCGGCAGTTCCAGATCGATGCGCTCCGCGCCCTTGGCCAGCCGGTCCAGGTGGCGCTCCCGCGCGAACGGCCGGCCGTGGTAGGCGCGCATCGTCTCGTAGAGGCCGTCGCCGTAGAGGAAGCCCGCGTCGAACACGGAGACTACGGCCTCTTCGGCCGGGACGAGCCGGCCGTTCCAGTGCACGAGGGGGGCGCTCGTCATCCTTCGCTCCGCGCGGGCACGCGCTCCAGGTCCACCTCCAGCGCCAGCGAGAAAGCCCGCGCCTTGACCAGCAGCTCCCGCCATTCCGCGTCGGGCCGGGAGTCGGCGACGATGCCGCCTCCGGACCCGAACGAAAAGAGGTCCTCCCGGAACGTACCCGTCCGGATGGCGACGGCCAGGTCCAGCGAGCGGTCGAACCCGATCCAGCCGACTGCGCCCGTGTAGTCGCCGCGTGCGGCCGGTTCCAGGCCGGACAGGATCTGCATCGCCCGACGCTTGGGCGCCCCGGTGATGGAGCCGAACGGGAACAGGGCCGCGACCGCGTCCAGCGCATCGCGGCCGGGGGCGAGCGTCCCGGTCACGGTGGACACCAGATGGTGAACGTGCGCGAACGACTCCAGCTCGCGCAGGTGGGGGACGCGCACGCTGCCCGGCGCGCAGACCTTGCCGAGGTCATTGCGGACGAGATCCGTGATCATGACCAGCTCGGCGCGGTCCTTCGGCGACCGGGCAAGCTCCGCCGCGCGTCGCGCGTCCTCGGCCGGGTCCGGGCTGCGGGCGGCGGTCCCCTTGATCGGACGCGATTCCAGTCGGCGGCCGCGCGCGGAGAGCAGGCGTTCCGGCGAGGACGAGATCACGGTGCGGTCCTCGGTCTCCACGTACGCCGCGAACGGGGCCGGGTTGTCGCGGCGCAACCGCTCGAAGAGCGCGAGCGGCGACAGCGTCGTGCGGACGGCGAAGCGCGCGGTGAGGTTGGCCTGGTAGATGTCGCCCGCGCGGATGTGCTCCAGGATCCGCTCCACCCCGAGCCGGTGAGACGACGGATCCAGCGACACGGATTCCACGTGGGAGCGGATCGCCGCGGAGGGCTCGTCGCCGCCCTGCCCCTCCCGCAGGATCTCCTCCAGGTCCTTCGCCCGCCGAAGCGCCTCGCGCTCGTCGAAGCCGCCGTCGCCGCGCAGCCCCCAGGAGGTCACCTCCACCGTGTCGTCCCGGACGATCGCGAACGTGTCGTAGACGCCGTACCAGGCGCCGGATCCCGGACGCGGCGGCAGTCCTTCGGCCGCGAACCCCGACTCGTACGGGAGCAGCGCCACGACTCCGCCCCGGAAGCCGCCGCCCTTCCCCGTCGCCACGCGCGGCAGGCGTTCCCGGAGTTCCTCCAGGCCCAGCCCTTCCGGCGGACGAAGCGTGAACACGGGGGCGGCGCCGAACACGTCGGGACCGTCGGCGGGGGAGAAACGGAAGCGGTCGCCGGACGGCAGCCGCCGGAAGAGCTCGTCCGCGGAGGCGACCCGCCGGAACGAGTGCCGCCGGGGCACGCACATCACGGCGCGCCCCCGGTCTCGCCCCGGATCGTCCGCCGACGTTCCCGCGACGCCTGATCCGACGGGTCCAGCTCCACCACGCGGTCGAGGTCCTGCAGCGCGCCCGAAGGATCGCCGGAGTGGTACCGTGCGAAGGCGCGGAGCCGCAGCAGCTCCGCGTCGTCGGGGTCCTTGAGGAGCGCCTCGCTCAGCGTCCGCTGCCCCTCGTCCCAGCGGCCCAGGGAGAGGTGGAAGCTGGCGATGGCCAGCAGCGCCTCCCGCCGCGTGTCGGGATCCTCGCGGGCGAGCTCCAGCCAGCGCAGGCCGATGGCCTCCTTCTTGACCGCCAGCGCGGACTGCCCGGCGTTCAGGTGGAACCAGCTTCCCTCGGCCACGCCCTCGGCGTCCAGGCGGCGGAAGAGGTCGAAGGACTCGCGGTGCCGTCCCGCCATCCCGAGCGTCGTGGCCAGCGCCACCTGGTCCTCGGCGGCGCCCGCGGACAGCTCGGCCGCTTCCCGGCGAACCGCGAGGGCCCGCTCCATCTGTCCCGTCGCCTCGTACGCCTCCGCCAGGGATCGGCGGACGCGGAACGATCCCGGAAGCTCGGGCACCGCGCGCTCCAGTTCCGTCACGGCCTCCGCGGCGCGTCCCTCCCGGAGCAGCAGGGCGCCGAGATGGTGGCGCGCCTCGCCGAACGCCGGCTGGAGCCGGAGCGCCGTCCGGAACTCGCGCTCGGCCTCCTCGTCGAGGTCGCTGCGCGCGTAGACGTTGCCGAGCTGGTAGTGCGGCTGAGAAGCGTCGGGGTGATGGATCCCCAGGAAGTCGACGTTCAGCAGCACCGCGAACAGGACGAGCAGCCCGCCGAAAGTCAGGCGCCGGGCCAGGGATACGCCCGGTCCGAGAACGGCGGCCGCGCCGCCGCCCGCGAGCACCAGGAAGGCGGGCCAGGCCGGCAACCGGTAGCGGGAGCAAACGAAGAAGAGGACGACGCCGAACGCCATCGCCAGTGCGTAGAGGCTGACGTGGATCAGCTCGCGGCGTCGCGGCCAGGCGGCGATCAGTCCGACGAACGCGAGCGGAGCCACCCACCCGAAGTCGGGGAGGGGCAGGCGCAGGAGCGCATTGCGGTCCCGCACGAAGTAGAGGTCCACGTTGTTCCGGATCTCGTATCCCTGGAGGAAGAAGTAGGTCTTCCGGATCATCCCGCCGAGGAACGACGCTGGCCGATCCTGCAGCGCGGCGGTGAACTTCGCCCGCCAGTAGGTGTCCTGCTCGGCGGCGCTCGGCGGGTGCCCGAGCTCCCGGGCGAGGGCGGCTTCCAGATCCTCGTTGCGCCAGGAAGAGAAGCCGGGGACCGACGCGCTCATGCCGTCGGCCTCCGGATGGTTCCCGATCCAGAGGTTGAGTCCGCCCTGGGAGCTGAGCAGCACCGGCTCGCCCGAGACGACGAGGTTCCGGATCGTGATCGGGGCCACGCAGAGCGCGATCCCGGCGGCCAGCAGCCCGACGCGGCCGGCCGCGCGGCTTCGGCCGTTCACGAACACCCACGCGACGGCCGGGAGGAGCGCGACGAGGAAGTTCGCCCGGGCGACGGCTCCCAGGCCGATGAGGATCCCCGCCGACAGCCACCGGAGGGGGCCGGAGTCGGGACGCGCTCCGTCGAGGACGCGGAGCAGCGCCGCGCCCAGGAAGAACGCCAGCGGCACGATGAGGAGCTCGCGCCCGAAGTAGAGCAGCGGCCAGGCCGCGGCGCCGAGGAGTCCCGTGGCCCAGCCCGCGGCGGGGGAGAACCGGCGGCCGGCGATCTGCGCCAGCCACGTCACCGCGAACGATCCCAGGACGGCCTGGATCGCCCGCGCGATCAGCAGGTCCGGGCCTGGTAGTGCGAACGCGGCGGCGAGGAACCAGGCGTACAGCGGCGTGCGGAAGTAGGTGTCGTCCTCGGGGCTCATCCAGGGCGACGACTCCAGGAGACCGCGCGCCCACTCCACGAGATACTCCGCGTCCAGCATCGGCAGCTGGAACACGGGATCGTTCCGCGTGGTGGCGATCAGCGTCAGCCGGAGCCCGAGGGCGAGCGCGAAGATCGCGATCGAGGCGCCGCGGTTCAGGCCGGCGGCGGGGGTGCGCTGGGTCAAGAAGATCGTCTCCGGGAGTGCGGGGGAATCCGACGAGGATAGGGGCCCCGTAGCGGCCGGGCAAGCGGATCGCCCGCGGTTGCCGGTCCGGGGGGGCCTTGCTATAGTCTCGCCGTTCCTGTGCGCGGGCCGCGCGTGGCGGCCTGGACCCCGGCAGAAGGTGAATCGATGCGCGTGTCCTTCCGTTTCCTTGCCCTCGGCGCCTTTCTCCTCGGCCTCCTCGCGGAGCCGGTCTCGGCCGGCGTGTGGAACGTGGGAAGGAACCCGGAAGACTGCGATCCGCCTTGCAACTTCCACGACGATTCGCCCGGCGCGGAGGCGGGCGGCGGCGTGGAGCGCGCCATGTCCTCGCCGTCCGTGATCCCGGGAGACTCGGTGCGGGTGTGGCCCGGCACGTATCCCATCAAGTTCGCGATGAAGTCCGGCGTGACCCTGTTCTCCAAGGACGGTCCGGAGATCACGACTCTCGGCACGGCGTCCTCGCAGGAGCCGCTGATCCTGATGTCCGCGTGCAACGCGGCCACCGTGATCGACGGCTTCACGATCGTCTGGGACTCCCAGACCACGGGAACCGGCGGCTGCATCGCGGCGTACGTGTCGGACGCCGTCGTCAAGAACAACATCTTCCGCGACAGCCAGGCGTCGTTCGGGACCGGGATCTACATGCAGTTCTGCGACCTGCTCGTGGAGAACAACCTGTTCCTGAACAACTTCTGCGCCACGGGTGGCGGCGTCGTGGCGGTCACGGGCGGTGCGCCGGTGGTCCGCAACAACACGTTCTACGGCTCCGATGCTCCGTTCGGGTTTGAGGGCGCGGCGTTCTTCGCCAGCGGTTCGGCGCCCGTGTTCGAGAAGAACATCGTCATGAACTCGACGGGCGGAACCTCGGTCTTCTGCGTCGGCTCGGTGGGGGGGCAGGTGTCCTGCAACCTCTTCCATGACAACCCGCTCGGCGCCACCGGCGGGACCTGCGTGGACAGCACCGGCGCCTCCGGCAACTTCAACGCGGATCCGCTCTTCTGCAACGTCGTCGGCAGCGACTTCGGGGTGTGCCTGGACTCTCCCGCCCTGACGGGCGCCTGCGGCGTCATCGGCTACACGCCGCCCACCGGGACCTGCCCCAACTGCGGCCCCGTCTCGGCGGGCGCGGGCGTGGAGACGGTGAGCTGGGGGCGCGTGAAGGCCCAGTTCCGGCACCCGGCCGGCCGCTGATCCCCCGGCGCGGATCCCCGCGCTCCTGAGGGGGCGTCCGCGGTCCGCTTCCCCTGATGTCCCCGCGGTCCCGGGCGCGCGGTCGCCTTGACACCGCTTCCCGGCGTCCCTACCCTTTTTCGGTCGCAAAATCCCGACTCGAGTCAGATCCGGAGGTCGGCCATGAGCCGCAGAATGTCCCGCGTTCGCGCGGGTGTCGCATCCGTCGGTCTCGTCCTCCTGAGCGCCTGTGCCGGCACCACCACGGTGACCGGCACGGACGTTCCGGAGATCGACGAGTCCATCGATCCGGCGGAGCTGATCCAGCAGGTCCAGGAGCGCCTCCAGGCGAACCCGGACGACGCGGATGCCTGGTTCCAGCTGGGCCTGGCCTGGCAGCGCCGCGCCGATGCGTCCAGCGCCAGCGCTCCGGCCTTCCGGGATTCGGCCCGGGTGGCCTACGAGGCGCTGCTGGAGCGGGATCCGGAGAACGTGAAGGGCCTCGTGCACCACGGCCTGGTCCTGGAGGACCTCCAGCAGCCGGACGATGCCCTGTCGGCCTACAAGAAGGCCATCGCGCTGGCTCCGGACGATCCGCACGCCTACGTGAACCTCGGAGCCCTGGAGTACTTCCAGTTCAAGCGGACCTTCGAGGCCAAGGAGGCCCTGACCAAGGCGCTGGAATTGGAACCAAACAGCCCCGATGCGCATTTCAACCTAGGAGTGCTGTTCGCGGACGCCAATCTGTTCGGGGAGGCCCGCGCCGAGTGGGAGCGGGTGGTGGAGCTGGACCCCGACGGCGCCGCCGGGCAGCTCGCTCGCGAGAATCTGGAGAGGATCGCACCCCTCCTGGAGGAGCAGGACGCCGCTCCTTGACACGCCCCCGGGCCGACGCCAAGGTAGCGCCCGACCCACACCGCCGCCCGCCCGCTTCCCCCGGGCGGACGACGAGCCACGGACCCCGCCGGAGAGGAAGATCATGACCATCCGCACCGAAACCCGCACGGTCGTCGGACTGGCCCTCCTGCTGGGCTCTCTGACGTTCGTCCTTCCCGCGCTCGCGGACGACGCCCCGGAGATCTCGGCCGTCCCGTCCGCGTCGGAGGACGCGCCCAAGAACGAGGACGTGGCCAAGGCGCTGCACCTGGGCGATCAGTACCGCAACAGCGGCCTGCCGGACAAGGCGGCGCAGGAGTACGAGAAGGCGCTGCAGATCGATCCGGAGTACGCGCCGGCCTACGTTCGCCTCGGGTACGCGCTGCTGGAGGCGGAGGACTTCGAGAAGGCCGTGAAGATCTACCAGCGCTACGTGGACCTGGCGCCCAGGGAGTGCCAGTCGCACAGCAGCCTGGGCTTCGCCTATCTCAAGCAGGGCCTCATCGACCAGGCCATCACCAGCTACGAGCGCGCGCTGGAGCTCTGCCCGGACAACGCCAACGCCTACATCGACCTGGGGAAGGTCTACCGCGAGGGCAAGTACGAGCTCGAGGCCATCGAGGCGTTCCGGCACGCCACGGAACTGGACGCGGACAACCTCTTCGCGTTCGAGACGCTGGCGCGCCTCTACTCGGAGCGGAAGCTGTATCCGGAGGCCCTCACGGCCTACGAGGCGATCCTCAACCACCCGGACCTCCGCGATCCCACCAAGGGCAAGCCTGAGCCGTGGATCGCGTGGTGCCATGCACGGGTGGCCGCGATGTACAACTGGGGCGGTGCCGATGAGAAGGCCATCCCGCACTTCGAGGCGGTGCTCGCTTCCGCCGAGGCGGACGACGACTCCCGGACGCGCGCCATCAAGGGGCTGGCCGGTGCCTACGAGAAGAGCGGACAGACGGCCCTGGCCATCGAGCTGTACGAGGATCTGACCAAGCAGGTCACGGACCAGCCGGCGTACTTCTACCGTCTCGGGGAGCTCCTGAACGACGTCGGCCGCCACAAGGAGGCCATCGCCGTGGCCAAGCAGGGCCAGGAAGTGGATCCGGACTGCGCGGCGCACGCCTACTGCGTGATGGGCGCGGCGTACGAGAAGCTGGGCGGCCTGCCCAACATCAAGCGCGCCGAGCGCGAGTTCAAGAAGGCGGCCCACTGCGGCGATCCGCGGTTCGCGGAGTACGCCCGCAAGCAGGTGGAGCGGCAGCAGCAGCTCATTCGGATCGAGAACCTGAAAGCGCAGAAGGCGGCCGTCGAGGGCGGTTGATCCGCCGGCGCGGTCCGTCGCCTCTCGAGGGAGCCCGCCGCACCGGGGGCTCCCCGTTTTCGTGCGGCCTCCGTCCGGCCGCCCTTGCCGTCGTCCGCCATTCGGTTATGCTGCGTTCAACCGTGACCAGGCCCCAGTCGGGGTGTCATCCGGCACGAGGAGGGAAAGATGAGTTCGGCGGATCGAGAGAACGTCGAGGAGTTCCTGCGGAACGTGTTCCGCAGTCGCGGACAGCGGCCGACGCCGAAGATCCCCATCGGTCCGATTCTGATCGGGGCCCTGGTGATCTTCGGCGCCGCCACGTCCTTCTACACGATCGAACCGGAAGAAGTGGGCGTCGTCCTGCGGTTCGGGGAGTACGTCCGCACCACGGATCCGGGACTGCACCTGCGCCTGCCGTTCGGGATCGAGCGGGTGCGCAAGGTGCCCGTTCAGCGGCAGCTCAAGGAGGAGTTCGGCTTCCGCACCGTCGTCGCGGGACAGCGCAGTCAGTACGCGCGGGATGCGCGCACCCGGGCGGAAGCGTTGATGCTCACCGGTGATCTCAACATCGCCGACGTGGAGTGGATCGTGCAGTACAAGGTGGTGGAGCCGGTGAAGTACCTGTTCCAGGTCCGAAACTCGCGCGAGACGTTCCGCGACATCTGCGAGGCGGTCATGCGTGGGGTCATCGGCGATCGTTCGGTGGACGAGGTGCTGACGGCGGGGCGGCAGGAGGCCGAGGACCAGGCCGTCATGCGCGTGCAGGAACTCTGCGAGCAGTACGACCTGGGCATCGACGTGCAGATCGTTGCGCTCCAGGACGTCAACCCGCCGGAGCTGGTGAAGCCGTCGTTCAACGAGGTGAACCAGGCCGAGCAGGAGCGCGAGACGCTCATCAACCAGGCCCAGGCCGAGCTGAACCGCGAGATCCCGAAGGCTGAGGGTGAGGCCAAGGCGCTCATCGAGGCGGCGCAGGGCTACGCCATTGACCGCGTGAATCGTGCGGAAGGTGAGGCTTCGCGCTTCGTCGCACTGCATTCGGAGTACCGTCGGGCTCCGGAGGTGACGCGCCGTCGGCTCTACCTGGAGACGATGGCCGAGATCCTGCCCAAGGTGGGCAAGACCGTGATCGTCGACGAGTCGGTGGAGAGTCTTCTGCCGCTCCTCAATCTCCGTGACGCCGCGGGAGGTGAGTGATGAAGGCCACCGGTCCGCTGATCGTCATCGTCCTGCTGGCTTTCTTCGCCCTCTCCACGATCATCTACGTCGTGCCGGAGGGGGAGCAGGTCATCATCACTCAGTTCGGAAGGCCGGTGGGCGCCCCCATCTCCGATTCCGGCCTGCACTTCAAGGTTCCGCTGGTTCAGAAAGTCAACCGCTTCGAGAAACGCTGGCTGGCCTGGGACGGCGATGCCAACCAGATGCCCACGCTGGACAAGCGCTTCATCTGGGTGGACACGTTCGCGCGCTGGCGGATCGCCGATCCGCTCCTGTTCTTCCAGCGCGTGCGTGACGAGCGCGGGGCGCAGACCCGCCTGGACGACATTCTGGACGGCGAGACTCGCAAGGCCATCGCCAACGTCAACCTCATCGAGGTGGTGCGTTCGGAGGATCGTCAGTTCGCGGTCGCCGCCGACACCATCGGCGATCAGACCGCGGAGACGGACTTCTCCATCGAGATGGGACGGGAAGCCATCCTGGAGGGGATGTTGGCCCGGGCGCAGGAGAAGACCCGGGAGTTCGGCATCGACCTGGTGGACATTCGCTTCAAGCGTCTCAACTACGTGGACGAGGTCCAGCGCTCGGTGTTCGACCGCATGATCTCGGAGCGGCAGAAGATCCGCGACAAGCTGCGTTCCGAAGGACAGGGACGGAGCGCCGAGATCCGCGGAACCAAGGAGCGTGAGCTCAAGCGGATCCGTTCGGAGGCGTACAAGGCGGCGCAGGAGATCCGCGGCGCCGCGGACTCCACGGCCACCAAGGTCTACGCCGACGCCTTCAACCGCGACGCGGAGTTCTACTCGTTCCTGCAGACCATCGAGTCGTACCGCAATACGATCGGCGAGAACGAGACGCTCGTCCTCTCCACGGACGGAGAGTTCTACCGCTTCCTGAAGGGGACCGGTCGGTAGTCGTGCGCACGCTGATCGCCCTCTCCGGAGGCGTCGACAGTTCGGTCGCCGCCGCGCTCCTGCGCGAGCAGGGGCACGAGCTCGTCGGGATCACCATGAAGAACTGGTGCTACGGCGAGGGGGAGGGCGACGGCCGGTCGTGTTGTTCTCTGGAATCCATCGAGGCGGCCCGTCGCGTGGCGGACCGCCTCGGCTTTCCCCACTACGTCGTGGACTTCGAACGCCCGTTCGAGACCCACGTCATCGCGCCGTTCGTCCGGGACTACCTGGAGGGACGCACGCCCAATCCGTGCGTGTCCTGCAACGCCAAGGTCCGCTTCCCGGGACTCCACGGACGGGCGAAGGCGTTCGGCTGCGACGCCTGGGCCACGGGACACTACGCTCGCGTGGAACGCAGCGGCGAAACGCCGCGGATCCGCCGGGCGGCCGATCCGGCCAAGGACCAGAGCTACATGCTCTGGGGCGCGCCGGACGCCACGCTGGCCACGCTGCAGCTCCCGCTGGGCGACCTGACCAAGGGCGAGGTGCGCCGGCTCGCCCGGGAGCGGGACCTGGACACGGCCGAGCGGCCGGATTCGCAGGAGATCTGCTTCGTTCCGGACAACGACTACGGCGCGTTCCTGACGGGCCGCCCCGAGGCGGGGAACGGATCGGGGCCGGCGGAGGCGCTGAGCCCGGGCGAGATCGTCACCGCGGACGGCACCGTGGTGGGAACCCACCGGGGCGTCGCGCGTTACACGATCGGGCAGCGAAAGGGCCTCGGGATCTCGCTCGGTCAACCGGCCTTCGTGGTGGCGCTGGACGCCGCCCGGAACCGGGTGGTCGTCGGATCGGCCGGGGAGCTCCGGAGCACGTCGGCGGAGCTCCGGGCCGTGAAGTGGCCGCAGGACCGACCCTCGCGCGAGATCCGGGTGAGCGTCCAGCTTCGCTCGCGGCACACGGCCGCCCCCGCCCGCGTCCGACGCGGGGAGGGCGACGTCGCCCGGGTGGAGTTCGACGAGCCGCAACGCGCGGTCACCCCCGGACAGTCCGCGGTGTTCTACGACGGCGACATCGTCGTCGGCGGAGGAATCGTGGCGGATCCGGTTTCGGCATCGATCGAGGGTTGACACCCCCCGGGGGGTCCGTACACTCAGTCGGTCCGGAGGAGGGATGGCCGAGTGGTTGAAGGCGACGGTCTTGAAAACCGTTGAGCCGCAAGGCTCCGTGGGTTCGAATCCTACTCCCTCCGCCACCGCTTCGGCGGCGGAGGGCGGAGGTTCCCACGGCTCCCCGGATCCCGGAGAGGTGCGAGAGTGGCTGAATCGGGCCGCCTGCTAAGCGGTTGGGGAGAGAAATCTTCCTCGAGGGTTCGAATCCCTCCCTCTCCGCCACATCTCGAGGTTGTTTCGCGCCCATAGCTCAATCGGATAGAGCGTTTGGCTACGGACCAAAAGGTTGGGGGTTCGAGTCCTCCTGGGCGCGCCAACCTGAAGCCGTGCGGGGCCCCGCGATGCGGACGCCCCGTACCGGCTTCCCAGCGACCCGCCCCGCACGTCGTCCCGCGGGCGGATCGTTCACCCGCCGTCGCGCGCAGAGTCCCGTCCGCTCCCCCCGGAGCCGGCCGGATCGGCGCGGGGCCGCAAGGAGATGGGGAATGGCTTCACCGCAACGACGGATTCCGCTCGCGCTGCTTCTCGCCCTGGGACTGGTCACTCTGGGATCGGCCGGCTCCGCCCGCGCCGAGATCTGGAAGGTGGACGAGTACCGCGCCATCCAGGACGCCATCCTCACGGCCACCTACGGCGACACGGTGATGGTGGCGCCCGGGACGTACGAGGGTCCGATGGTCCTCCGCTCCGGCATCACGCTGATGTCCGAGGAGGGACGGGAGAAGACCACGCTCCGCTACGGCGGCGCGTTCTACGTCATCAAGGCGGAGGACACGGACAGCCTCACCGTCCTCGACGGCTTCTTCATCGACGGCGGGAAGGGCACGGAAGGCGTGATCCTCGCCAGCGAATCGCAGATGACCATCAGGAACTGCGAGATCCACGGCGGCTGGAGCGCCATCCGCGGTCTCTACTCCCAGATGCTCATCGAGAACAACATCATCCGCGAGTGCCAGAACGGCATCTACCTGTTCGAGTCCGAGGGCACCGTGCGCGGCAATGACATCCAGCTCTGCATCAACGGGATGTCGTTGCTGAGTGCCAGCCCTCGCATCATCCGCAACAACATCTCGCGGAACACGCTGGGGTTCCTGGTCAAGGAGCACTCCGATCCCATCATCGGGGGAAGCCTCGCGACGGCCAACCGGGTCTGGAACAACCAGGCGGGCGGGCTGAAGAACTCCACCTACCTGAAGCGCGACGGTCTTCGCACGATGAAGCCGTACACCATGAAGGTGCCGTACAACTACTGGGGGTCGGACTGTCCCGACGCCATCACCTTCCAGGGACCCGTCGAGTGGGCGCCGTGGGTCGACGAGTCCGGGGATCGTTCCATTGACTCCTGCGAGAAGAGCGAGACGTCCCCGTAGGCGGACGGGCATCGCCTGGGCGATGCTCCTCCTCCTGCTCGGCGGCGCTGGCTGCGACACGAGGCCGGACCGCCGGGTCCTCGTGATCGGGCTGGACGGGGCCACCTTCGCCCAGCTCGATCCGCTGTTCGAGGCGGGGGAGCTGCCGAACCTCGCCGCGCTGCGCGAGCGAGGGGTCGGGGCGGAGCTGGAGACCACGCTCCCCGCGATCTCGCCGCCCGCCTGGACGTCGGCCACCACCGGCGTGAATCCCGGCAAGCACAACATCTTCGACTTCTTCCACATGTCCAGGTCCGGACCGCAGGCGCTCCTGACGTCCGCGCTGGATCGCCGCGCGCATCCGGTCTGGCACTTCCTGAATGAAGACGGCTACCGGACCGGGATCATGAACATCCCGATGACGTACCCGCCGGACGACGTCGACGGGTTCTTCATCTCGGGCTTCCCGTACGGCGCGATGCAGGTGCCGTTCACGGATCCGCCGGAGCTCGAGCAGGAACTCGGCGACTATCCGCGCGACCTCTTCGGGGAGAGCCTGCCCGCCGGCCGCGAGGGGGAGCTGCTCCAGCAGTTCCGCCACACGGCCGATCGCCACGTGGAAGTGGCCAAGCAGCTCATGACGGAGAAGGACTGGAACCTGTTCTGGGTCGTGTTCACCGGCACGGACAAGGTGCAGCACTTCTACTGGAAGTACTCGGACCCCGAACATCCCCGCTACGATCCCGACGGTGCGCGCCGCTACGGGGATGCCATTCGAGAGATGTACACGCGCCTCGACCGGGCCATCGGCGAGCTCGTGGAGGTGGCCGGCCCCGACACCGACATCCTGGTGATCTCGGATCACGGCTTCGGCCCGATCTACCGGGAGCTGCGCCTCTCGGACTGGCTCCAGGAGGAGGGCTTCTACGCGCCGGATCCCGCCGGCCGGCGTCCGTGGATGGAGGCGTATCCGCCCGGCCCGTTCAGCGGCCTGATCCGCGTGGCGCAGAAGGACCGCGACTTCATGGGCCAGGTCCCGGCCGGCGAGGCCACCGAGGACGTGAAGGCCCGGCTGGTGTCGGCGCTCGAGGACCTGCGAGATCCGGATACGGGCGAGCCGGTCGTGGAGCAGATCTACCGCTCCGAGGAGGTGTACGATGGGCCCTACGCGCAGAACGCCCCGGACGTCGTCTTCGTGGAGAGGCCGGACTTCTTTGTCGGCCGATCGCAGCAGGGCGAGGCCGCCATGTTCGGGCTGCCCAGCTACACGTTCTCCGGATTTCATCGCCCCACGGGGATCCTCTTCGCGGCGGGGCCGCGGATCGCGCGGGAGGCGGGACGGCCGAGCTTCTCCATCCTCGACGTCGCGCCCACGCTGTACTGGCTCTTCGACTCGGAGCAGCCGGAGGATCTGGACGGGGAGGTTCCGGATCGGCTCGTGCGCGCGGACTCGCTCTCCGCTCGGCCGCCCGTCATCGGCAGCCGGCAGGCGGTGATCCCGCCCGAGGACGTCGGTCCGGTGGACCTGGACCGGGAAGTGCTCGACAACCTGCCCTATGTCCGCTGACGCGCCCGGCTCCTCCCGGGTTCCATCTCGCTACTTTCTCTACGGGGCCCTGGTGCTCGCCGTGCTCCTGCGCGTGGAGTACTCGCGGGAGCTGATCCTGTCGCCGTTCGGACAGCACCTCATGCTGGACGCCGAGTGGTACGACCAGGCCGCGCGGGCCGTGCGTGACGGAGTCCCGCTGGACGACGGGCGAGCCTACTTCCGTCCGCCGGCGTACCCGTACTTCCTCGCGGCGCTCTACGCGGTCGCCGACGGCAGCCTGTGGCTCGTGCGGACGGTGCAGTGGATCCTCGGCGTCGCGCACGTGGCGCTCGTCTGGTTCATCGCCCGCCGCACGCACGAGGATCCTCGCGTGGCGTCCGTGGCGGCGTTCCTCGCGGCCACTTACGGCATGTTCGTCTACTTCGAGGGCGAGATCCTCACGACGGCGCTCGGCGTCGTGCTGTCGACGGCCGCCGTCGCATTGCTGCTGGAAGGGGACCGAAGACCGTCGTGGGTGTTGACGTTCTGCGGCGGCCTCGTCATCGGGCTGGCGTCCATCACCCACGGGACGGCGCTGGCGCTGGCGCCGGCCGCCGCGCTGTGGACGCTGTTCGGCGGGAAGCGACGGATCCTCTCCACGGTGGCGCTGACCGTCGGCGTGCTGCTCCCGGTCGGCGGGGTCACGGCGCGCAACTTCGTCGCGTCCGGCGACCTCGTCCTCGTCGCGTCCCAGGGCGGGATCAATTTCTACGTGGGCAACAATCCCGACTCCGACGGGAAGTCCGCGCTGGCGCCGGGATTCGCCGAGGCGGGGCAGGTGCTGCGGTCGGGCGATGAGTACCGCGACGGGGTGGAGGTGGCGGCGGAAACGCTGGCCGAACGCGATGCCGGGCGCGAGCTCTCGCAGGCCGAGATCAACCGGCACTGGTACGGGGAGGCCTTCGAGTGGATGCGGGACCAGCCCAAGGACGCCCTCGTCCACGGGGTCCGGAAGGTCGTCTTCTTCTGGAGCGGGCACGAGATCTCCAACAACCGGGACCTGCGCGACCAGGCGCGCCGCTTCACGCCGATCCTGCGGGTGTTCCTGGCGCAGTGGGCGCTGCTCGTGCCGTTCGGGCTGATGGGACTGGCGCTCACCGCGCGTCGTCGACCGGCGCGCCTCCTCGTGTCGTGCCTGGCGTTCTACTCGTTCGCCATCGTCGCGTTCTTCGTGTGCTCCCGCTACCGCCAGCCCGCCATCGCTTGGCTGATCCCGTTCGGGGCGGCGGGGCTCGTCCTCACGTGGGACCGCGTGCGGGAGGCACGCGACGATCCGCGTCGCGCGGCGGGGATCGGCGTGGTGCTGGTGGCGCTGTTCCTCGCCACGAACCCGACGTTCCTCACGCGCACCGGCATCGCCGACGTCCTCTCCGAGAACGATGCGCCGTTCCACCGGTTCAACCTGGCCGTCGTGTTCGAGCGGGCGGGCGATCTGGACCGCGCCATCGAGGAGTACCGGGCGGCGGCCGCCACCGGCATCGCCGATCCGCGCATCTACCTGAACCTCGGCAACTCGCTGGCCCGCACCGGCCGCGAGGACGAGGCCCGCGACGCCTACCGGACGGCGCTCCGGATCGCCCCCGACTACGGACCGATCATCCAGAGCAACCTGGGGGTGCTGGCCGCGCAGCGGGGGGACTGGCCGGAGGCGCTCCGCCGCTTCCGGGAGTGCGTGTCGCAGGATCCGGGACACGTGGGCGGACAGCTCGGCGTGGGTCTCGCCAGCCTGGAGCTCGGGCGCTTCGACGAGGCGATTGTGGCGTTCCGCCGCACGCTGCAGCTGCCCGGAGCGCCGCGCGGGCAGGTCCACCGCAACCTGGCGGCGTGCTACCTGGAGACGGGGCTGCCGGAGGAGGCGATGCGGGAGGCGCGCGCCGCCCTCGAGGCCGATCCGGCCGACGTCGGCGCGGTCGTGACGCTCGGGAAAGCCCACCTGGCGCTGGGCGACCCGGAAGCGGCCTCCCGCGCCTTCCGACGCGCCGAGCAGATGGCGCCCGGAGTGCCGGCCGTGCGGGACGCCATCGCGGAGGCGAAACTGGCGGATCCGGAGTCCTGAGAGGCACTTCCGGCGGTCCGGCGACGCCGTCGTCTTGACAACCTTCGGGCGACTCCCGTAACTTGCCCGAGGCCCTCGGGAGGATTTTTCCGGAGGTGGACCATCCAGACGCCCGATCAGGATGCAGCCTGGATGGAACGCGCCCTCGACCTCGCGGTCGAGGCGGGAGAGGCCGGGGAAGTGCCCGTCGGGGCCGTCGTCGTCCGCGGCGATCGTCTCGTCGGGAGCGGTCGCAACCGGATGCGGGAAGCCGCGGATCCCCGGGCTCATGCGGAGATGGAGGCCGTCTCCGCGGCGCGCGACACCCTCGGAACCGCCCGTCTGGACGGTCACACCCTGTACGTCACGCTGGAGCCCTGCGCCATGTGCGCCGGCGCGCTGGCGCTGGCCCGGGTGGAACGGATCGTCTTCGGGGCCTGGGACCCTCGCCTGGGAGCCTGTGGCTCGCGGTGGGACGTCCCGGGAGCGGGAGTTCTGGGAGACATCCGGGTCCGCCCGGAGGTCCTCCAGGATCGTTGCTCCGCCTTGCTGTCGAAGTGGTTCCAGGAGCGACGACAGTAGGATTCGGCATTGCGGAGAGATGCCAGAGTGGTTGAATGGGACGGTCTCGAAAACCGTTGAGCCTTCACGGGCTCCGAGGGTTCGAATCCCTCTCTCTCCGCCACGCAGCCCGGCCCGGGGGTCGGGATCGGCATCCGGAGAGATGCGAGAGTGGTTGAATCGGCGCGACTGGAAATCGCGTGTGGCGGAAACGTCACCGAGGGTTCGAATCCCTCTCTCTCCGCCACTCGGACGATGCGGATCCTGTCCGCGGCGTCCAGACCCTGAAGGTGGGGATGTAGCTCAGCTGGGAGAGCGCCTCGTTCGCAACGAGGAGGTCGGCGGTTCGAGCCCGCTCATCTCCACCACCTTTTCGCCCCGCCCCGGCGGGGTCCCCCGACACGCGCGGAAGGCGCCGTGCCGGGTCCTGTGCATCGGGAGCCTGTGAACCGCGTCAGGGCCGGAAGGCAGCAGCGCTAAGCGGAGTCTTCCCGGGTGCCGCAGGTGTCCTGGCCGGCGCCTTCCGCGTGGAGTCTCAGGAGGGAGGCGCCGCGTGGCCTATCAGGTACTCGCCCGCAAGTGGCGCCCGCAGCGGTTCGCCGACGTCGTCGGTCAGGACCACGTCACCACCACGCTCGCCAACGCCATCAAGGCCGGGCGGCTCGCGCACGGCTTCCTCTTCTGCGGTCCCCGCGGCGTCGGCAAGACCACCACCGCGCGCATCCTGGCCAAGTGTCTGAACTGCGAGACGGCGCAGGACGGTCCGGTGGCGGAGCCCTGCAACGAGTGCAACCGCTGCCTGGAGATCGGCGAGGGGCGGTCGCTGGACGTCCTCGAGATCGACGGCGCCAGCAACCGCGGCATCGACGAGATCCGCGACCTGCGGGAGAACGTCCGCTACGCGCCCAGCGGCGGCCGCGCGAAGGTCTACATCATCGACGAGGTCCACATGCTGACGAAGGAGGCGTTCAACGCCCTCCTGAAGACGCTGGAGGAGCCTCCGCCGGGCGTGTACTTCGTGTTCGCCACCACGGAAGTGCATCGCGTGCCGTCCACCATCCGTTCGCGCTGCCAGCGCTACGACTTCCATCGCATCTCCACGGATCGCATCCGCGAGACGTTGGAGAATCTCGTCCAGAACGAGAGCTTCGAGGCGGATCCCGAGGCCTTGCAGGAGCTTGCGCGATCGGCCGAAGGCGGACTGCGTGACGCCCAGAGCCTCCTGGACCAAGCGGCGGCCGTGGGGGACGGGAAGATCACGCTGGAGGGCGTAAGGTCCCTCCTGGGCGAGGCGGAGGAGGAATCCACGCTCGCCATCATCGAGGCGGCCACGTCCGGCGACACGGGGAACGCCTTCGAGCGGCTGCAGGAGCTGCTGGACCGCGGGCTGGATCCGGCGCGAGTAGCTACGTCGCTGGCCCAGACCTACCGCGATCTCCTGGTCGCGGCGTCCGCGCCCGACGGCGGCGCGACGCTCGGCGTCCGCGCCGACCTCGTCGACGAGTACCGCCGGATCGCCGGTACCATGTCCGTGGCCAAGCTAACGGCGCTCCTCACGCTGGCGGGACGGACGGTTGCGGACCTGCGCCGCAACGCGCGGCCGCGCCTCACGCTGGAGATCGCGCTGGCCCGCATGAGCCGCCTGGAGGATCCGGGAGAGATCGAGTCGCTGGTGGCGCGCCTCGAGGAGCTTCGCCGCACGCTCGGCGACGACGACGGCGGCAGTCCGGCCGCCCGGCCTCCGGCGCCGCCGGCGTCCGGGGGTCCGGAAGCTCCGGCTCCGCCCCCCAAGCCGGAGCGGCCCAAGAAGTCGACGCCGTCGCGAGCGTCGGGCCAAACGGGCAAGTCGAGCAAGTCGGAGCGCTCGCCGCGGGCTTCGGCGTCCGCCCCGCCCGACGATCTACCGCCGCCGCCCACCGAGGCGCCGCCGGAGTTCGCCGCGGAACCGCCGGTCGCCTCCCGTGGTCCGGCGACGCGCCCGGCCGCGTCCGGCGAGGCGTCGCTGGCATCCGCTCCGCCCGAGCTGCAGGAGCTGTGGAAGGCCACGCTCGGACGCGTCGCGCGCCGCAAGCCGATGCTCGGGTCGTTCCTGGAGCACGGCGCGCCGGTGTCGGTGGACGGGGAGTCGCTGCATGCGATCTTCGAGAACGACTACTACGAGGGCATGGTGCTCCGCCGCGAGAACCTGGCCCTCATCCAGGAGGAGCTGTCCGGCGCGTCCGGTCGCCCGCTCCTGCTGAAGGCGAAGGTCGGCGCGTTGCCGATCGGGGCGGGCCGATCGGCCTCGGACGATCCGGAGCCGGCGAAGAAGCAGGAACCGCGCGATCAGCCGCTGGACCTGCTGGATGCCAATCCCGGTCTCAAGCGCGTCATCCATGACCTCGGCGGCCAGCTGCTGCCGGGCGGCTCCTAGGGAGGAAGCGGTGAACATCCAGAAGATGATGAAGCAGATGCAGAAGGCCCAGCAGCAGATGGCCGAGGTCCAGGCTGAGCTGGCCGAGAAGACGGTGGATGCCACCGCGGGTGGGGGCATGGTGAAGGTCGTCGTGTCGGGCGACGGCGGACTCGTGTCCCTCTCCATCGACCCCGAGGTCGTGGACAGGGACGACGTCGAGATGCTCCAGGACCTCATCGTGGCCGCGGTCAACGAGGGCAAGCGCCGCGCGTCCGAGCTCGCCGCCGCCGAGATGCAGAAGGCGGCCGGCTCGATGGGACTGCCTCCCGGCATGATCTAGGCCGGTCGTGGAACTCGGATCCGAGGCGCTCACCCGGCTCATCGACGAGTTCGCGCGTCTGCCCGGCATCGGCCGCAAGACCGCGCGACGTCTCGCCTTCTGGGTGCTGAAGGCGGAGCCGGAGCGCGTGGACGCGTTCTCCCGCGCGCTCGGCGACGTGAAGCGCCTCGTCACGTTCTGCGAGTCGTGCCACAACGTCACGGAAGCGTCGCCCTGCTCGCTCTGCGCCGATGCGCGTCGCAGCGACGACGTGATCTGCGTGGTGGAGGAGCCGTCGGACGTGCTCGCCATCGAGGGCACCGGTGAGTACCGCGGCCGCTACCACGTGCTGCACGGCGTCCTGTCCCCGCTGGACGGCGTGGGCCCCGACGAGCTGAAGGTGAAGGAGCTGCTCGCCCGCGTGCGGGAGACGTCACCCGCGGAGGTGATCCTGGCCCTGAATCCGGACACCGAGGGCGATGCCACCGCGTACTACCTGCAGAAACTGCTGGCCCCGCTCGGCTGTGTCGTGTCACGAATTGCGCGTGGCATCCCCGTCGGCGGGGACCTCGAGTTCGCCGACAGCGTGACCCTGGGACGCGCGATCCAGGGAAGGGAGCGCCTCTAGAAGATGACCGTCGCGACGCAGCTCACGGTGGCCCGCCTGGTGATGGCGCCGCTCTTCGTGGTGTTCCTGCTGCGGGAAACGGTCCATTCGCTCTGGATCGCGGCCGGGCTGTTCACGCTGGCCGCCGTCACCGACACGTTCGACGGCTGGCTCGCGCGGAAGACCAACACCATCACGGAGCTCGGCCGGATGCTGGATCCGCTGGCGGACAAGCTCCTGGTGGCCTTCGCGTACGTGTCCTTCCTGGTGATGGAGCTGCCGGGCATCGAGGTGTGGATGGTGGCCATCATCATTGCCCGGGAACTGCTGGTCACGTGGCTGCGGTCCTTCGTCGGGCGGCGCGGCGTGATCATCCACTCCAGTCCGCTGGGCAAGTGGAAGACGACGTTCCAGATGGTCGTCGTGTTCGCGCTGCTGGCGCTGATGTCGTGGCGCGCGTCGCAGGATCCGTCCCCCGCGTACTGGAAGTACCCCGAGGATCCCATCCCCGCGATCATCTGGGTCGCCCTCATCCTGACCACCGGCATCACGCTGCTCTCCGGACTGGATTACGTCTGGAAGAACCGGCACGCGCTGCGCAACCGGGGGTCGAAGGCCGCGTGAGAGCCCTGCTGCGCGTCTACGCCACCGGGCTCTGGACCGGGTTCTTTCCCGTGGCCCCCGGCACGGCCGGGAGCCTGCTCGGCCTCGCGACGTGGATCTGGCTGCCGTTCCTGCCGCTCGCTCCGGTGGAGAACGGGTTCTTCGGGGTCGGCGTCGGGACGGTCGTGTTCCTCGTCGCGCTCACGCTGATCGGCGTGGTGGCGTCCCGGCAGGGCGAGGAGGAGTTCGGCGAGGACGGCGGCCCCATCGTCATCGACGAGGTGATCGGTCAGTGGATCACGGTCGCCGGGCTCGCGGTCACGCCGTTCACGATCGTGGCCGGGTTCCTGCTATTCCGCGCATTCGACATCTTCAAGCCGTGGCCGGCCGGCAAGTCGCAGGAGTGGGGCGGAGGCTGGGGCGTCATGATGGACGACGTTTTCGCCGGGATCTACGGCGCCATCGTCCTGCGGCTGCTGCTGACGTACCTGCCGCTCCCGGGGTGGCTCGGTTGATCGCCCGGGTCCTCCTGGTGGGCGACGAGCTGCTGGGCGGCACCATCTCCGATCTCAACGCCGCGCAGGTGGCCCGGGCCTTTGGGCCGCGCGGCGTGCCCGTGGCCGGCGTGGAAGTGGTGGGCGACCTTCCCGAGGCGATCGCGGGGGCCGCGCGGCGCGCGGCCGAGCACTGCGACCTCCTCGTGGTGACGGGCGGGCTGGGGCCCACCGCCGACGACGTCACGCGGGACGGGCTCGCGCTCGCGATGGGCGTCGGCCTGGACGAGGACGAGGACGTCCGCCTCGACATCGAGCGGCGCATGGAGCGTCGCGGCATCGAGCGCCCGGCGGACTCCGTGCGCCGGCAGGCGACGTTCCCCGTCGGTACCGCGGTCGTGCGCAACCCCGTCGGCTCCGCGCCGGGCTTCACGGGATGGCTCGGGACGTGCCGGTTCTACGTGCTGCCCGGCGTCCCGCAGGAGGTGGCGGAGATGCTGCCCGCGGTGGTCGCGGCGCTCCCGGATCCGCCCGCGGGACGGGACTGGCAGCGGATCGTGGCCACGGCCGGCCTGGGCGAGGTCCGCGTCGCCGAGCGGCTGGAGGGCGCGGAGTTCGTGCCGCCGCCGGGCATCTCGCTGGCCTACCTGCCGTCTCCGGGCGGCGTGAGGCTCCGGCTCTTCGCGCCGGCGGGCGCGGCCGTCGAGGACCTGGACCGGGCGGAGCGCGAGGTCCGCGCGCTCCTGGCCGACCGGGCGCTCCCGCGGGAGTCCCTCCCGGAGTCGCTGGTGGAACTCCTCCGGGAGGGCGGGCGACGCCTGGCGACGGCGGAATCGTGCACGGGGGGCCTCCTGGGCGCCCGGATCACGGAGGTGCCCGGCGCCTCCGCGGTGTACCTTGGCGGCACCGTCGCCTACGACAACCGGATGAAGGCCTCGCGCCTGGCGGTGGATCCCGCGGAGATCGAGGCCCACGGGGCCGTGTCGGAGGCGGTGGCCCGGGCGATGGCCCGCGGCGCGCGGGAGGCCTTCGGGGCGGATCTGGCCCTTTCGGTCACCGGGATCGCCGGCCCGGACGGCGGCACCGAGGAGAAGCCGGTCGGGACGGTCTGGATCGGCCTGGCGGATGATCGCGGCGACGAGGCCCGGCGCTTCCTTTTCGGGGGAAACCGGGAGATGGTCCGCGAACGAACGGTCAACAAGGCGCTCGAAATCGCCTATCGTCGGGGCGGAGCGGAGGAGCCGCGGGATTGACGCGCCGGCTCTTCGTCGCGGCCTGGCCCGATGACGTCGCGCGGGAGGAGGCCGTCGCCGTTCGGGACCGCTTGCGGGATTCCGGCGCCGCCGTACGTTGGGTGCGCGGCGGGAACCTGCACGTCACGCTGCACTTCCTGGGCGACGTGGCGGCGGAGCGGACCGCGGAACTCGCGGAGCTGCTGCGGCGTTCCGCGGCGGACCGGCCGTCGTTCCCGTGGAGCCTGCAGGGGCTCGGGACGTTCCCGCCGCGCGGAAGACCGCGCGTCGTCTGGATCGGCCTGGGACGGGGCGCGCGGGAGACGGCCGCGCTGGCGTCCTGGCTGGAGCGCCCGCTGACGGAAGCCGGATTCCTGCGGCCGTCGGACCGGCCCTTCCGGCCGCACGTCACGCTCGGCCGGATGCGGGAAGATCGATCCGCAGGCTCCCGCGGGATCGATCGGTTGCAGGAGTGGCTCGGGGAGCTGGAGTTCTCCGGAACCGTGCGGCCTCTCACGGAGGTGCGCTTGGTGGAGAGCCGTCTCACCCGGGCGGGAGCCATCTACGAGCCGGTCGCGCGGCTCCCCCTCGACGGGGGAACCGGGCGATCGGGTGAGCAACCTGACAGTACGTGAAGGAGATGTCCATGAAGGGCGGAAACACCCCCACCAAGGGCTTGAGCCTGGAGAAGAACAAGGAGAAGGCGCTGGATCTCGCCGTCGGCCAGATCGAGCGGCAGTTCGGCAAGGGCGCCATCATGCGCCTGGGCGAGGAGCGTCCCACCGAGGAGGGGCTCGCGGTCATTCCCACCGGCTCCCTCTCGCTGGACCTCGCGCTCGGGATCGGCGGCGTGCCGCGGGGCCGGATCATCGAGGTGTTCGGTCCGGAGTCCTCCGGCAAGACCACGCTGGTGCTGCACATGATGGCGCAGGCGCAGCGGCTGGGCGGCACGGCGGCGTTCATCGACGCCGAGCACGCGCTGGACGCCAAGTACGCGGCCGCGCTCGGCGTCAACATCGACGACCTGCTGGTGTCGCAGCCGGACACCGGGGAGCAGGCGCTGGAGATCGCGGACATGCTCGTGCGCTCCAACGCCGTCGACATCGTGGCGATCGATTCCGTCGCGGCGCTGGTGCCGCGCGCGGAGATCGAGGGCGAGATGGGGGATCACAACGTCGGTCTCCACGCCCGCCTCATGTCGCAGGCCATGCGGAAGCTCACCGGCTCCGTCTCCAAGTCCAAGACCTGCATCCTGTTCATCAACCAGATCCGCATGAAGATCGGCGTGATGTTCGGGAACCCGGAGACCACCACGGGCGGCAACGCGTTGAAGTTCTACTCGTCCATGCGGATGGACATCCGCCGCATCGGCGCCATCAAGGACGGCACGTCCGCGGTGGGGAACCGGACGCGCGTGAAGGTCGTGAAGAACAAGCTGGCCCCGCCGTTCCGCGAGGCGGAGTTCGACATCATCTACGGCGAGGGCGTCTCGTTCGAGGGCGACCTGCTGGATCTCGCCACGGAGAAGGCGCTCGTCGAGAAGTCGGGGAGCTGGTTCTCCTACGGCGGCGAGCGCATCGGCCAGGGCCGCGAGAACGCCAAGCAGTTCCTCCGCGACCATGAGGACCTGCGGAACCAGCTCGAGCGCGAGGTGCGCGAGGCGTACGGCCTGGCGGTGACCGCGCCCAAGGGCGCCGGGAACGGCGCGGAGGCGGAGGAAGCCGTTGCCGCTTCCGCCAAGAAGTCGTAAGACGACCCGCAAGGGGAGAGGGGGTGCGGCCGCGCCCCCCTCGCCCGTGGAGCTGGCGATCCGCTACCTCGGATCGCGCCGACGCTTCGAGCGGGAGGTCCGGGCTCATCTGAAGAAGAAGGGCGTGGCGTCGTCCGAGGTGGAGGAGGCCGTCGTCCGACTGCGGGAGCTGAACCTCGTCGGCGACGAGGAGACGGCGCGGGCGTGGATCCGCGACCGCCTGAACTTCGCGCCGAGGGGCCGGCGGCGGATGCGCATGGAACTGCTGGCCAAGGGGGTGGATGCGTCCGTCGTGGACGACGCCCTCGACGAGCTGGTGGAAGAGGAGAACGAGGCCGACGCCGCGCTGGATTGCCTCCGGCGGGGCGCGGGGAAGTGGGCGGCCCTGCCGGAGGGCGTCGCCCGGAGACGCATGTGGGCGTCGCTGGCCCGGCGCGGGTTCCCGCCGCCGGCGTGCCGCGAGGCCATGATCCGCTTTGCGGAGGAAACGGGACGGGACGCCGGAGAGGACTTTCCCGAATGACCTCCCGCGAGGAGAGAGAATGACCACCGCCGAGATCCGTCGGGCGTTCCTGGACTACTTCGCGGAGCAGGACCACGAGGTCGTGCCCTCGGCGCCGCTGGTCCCCCAGGACGATCCCACGCTGCTGTTCGTCAACGCGGGGATGGTCCCGTTCAAGGACGTCTTCACCGGCGTGACCCGGCGGGATCGACCGCGCGCGGCCAGCTCGCAGCGCTGCCTGCGCGTCTCCGGCAAGCACAACGACCTGGAGGAGGTGGGGCGGACGCCGCGCCACCACACGCTCTTCGAGATGCTGGGCAACTTCTCCTTCGGGAACTACTTCAAGGAAGAGGCCGTCACGTTCGCTTGGGAGTTCCTCACGCAGCGGCTGAAGCTGGATCCGTCGCGCATGGCGGTCACGGTATTCGGCGGGGAGGACGGAGTTCCGGCGGACGAGGAGGCGGCCGATCTCTGGCGCAAGGTCTCCGGCCTTCCGGAGGATCGCATCCAGCGCTTCGGCGCCGGGGACAACTTCTGGGCCATGGGAGATACCGGGCCGTGCGGCCCGTGCTCCGAGATCCACTACGACCTGGGTGACTCGCTCACCGGCACCGTGAACGACGGCGACCGCTGGATGGAGATCTGGAACCTGGTCTTCATGCAGTACGTGCGCGACGCCTCCGGCGAGCTGCGACCGCTGCCCGCCCCCTCCATCGACACGGGAATGGGGCTGGAGCGGATCGCATCCGTGGTCCAGGGCAAGACGTCGAACTACCAGGGCGATGCGTTCGCGTCGCTGCTCTCGCTCATCTCGGAGACGGTCGGCAAGCCCTACGACGGCGGCGCCGGGGACGACGCCGTGTCCATGCGCGTCATCGCGGACCACGCGCGCGCCACGGCCTTCCTGCTCGCGGATGGCGTCCATCCGGACAAGACCGGTCGCGGCTACGTGCTAAGGAAGATCCTGCGCCGCGCGGTGTCGCACGGCGTGCTGCTGGGCGTGGATCGCCCGTTCCTCTCCGGCATCACGGACGGCGTCGTGGAGGGCATGGCGGAGGCCCATCCGGTGCTGAAGGAGCAGGCGGATGCGGTGCGCCGCGGCGTGGAGGCGGAGGAGACGCTGTTCCGTCGCACGGTGGAGCAGGGCATGCGCCGCATCGACGATCTGTTGGAGCAGCTGGAGAACCCGGAGATCTGGACGGAGAGGGACGGGGATCGCGTGCTGCAGGGCGACGTCGCGTTCCGGCTCTACGACACGTACGGATGTCCCCTGGAACTCACGGCGTCCGTCGGCGTGCGCCGCGGCTTCGAGGTGGACGAGCCGGGCTTTTACGCGGCCATGGAGGTCCAGAAGGAGCGCAGTCGCGCGTCGTGGAAGGGCGGCTCGGACCAGGGAGCGCTCGAGGAGTGGACGCTCAAGGAGCGCGGCTCACTCGGCACCACGCGGTTCACGGGCTACGGGGCCACGGAGGGGCGCTCGCGCGTCACCGGTCTCGCCCTGCTGCGCGAGGACGGGCCCGTGCCCGCGGACCGGGCGGGGGAGGGCGCGTCCGTGGCGCTCGTCACGGAGGCCACGCCGTTCTACGCGGAGTCCGGCGGCCAGATCGGCGACACCGGGGAGATCCTCGCGGACGGGGCGCGCATTCGCGTGGAGGACACGCGCAAGGCCGCGGGCGGCGACGTCCTCGTGCACTTCGGCACGGTGGAGGACGGAGAGGTGGCGAAGGGGGCAGACGTGGAGCAGCGGGTGGACGCGTCGCGCCGCGAGCTGATCACGGGGCACCACTCGTCCACGCACCTCGTGCACCACGCGCTGCGCGAGATCCTGGGTCCGCACGTGCAGCAGAAGGGAAGCTGGGTGGGCCCGGATCACCTGCGCTTCGACTTCTCGCATCCGGAGGCGGTCACGCCCCGGGAACTCGCCGCCATCGAGGCGCGCGTGAACGAGCTGGTCCGCGCGAACCACGAGATCACGGCCGACGTTCTTCCGTACGACCGGGCCATCGAGGCGGGCGCGCTGGCCTTCTTCGGCGACAAGTACGGCGACGAGGTCCGCATGGTCACCATGGGCCCGTCGCGGGAGCTGTGCGGCGGCACGCACGCGCCGGCCACCGGATCGCTGGGGCTCTTCACGTTCCTCGGCGAAGGATCGGTGGCGTCGGGCGTGCGGCGCATCGAGGCCACGTCGGGAGCCCCTGCGCTGGACGGCGTGCAGGCCCTGCGATCCCGGCTGCACTCGCTGGCGGACCGGCTGAAGACGTCGCCGGACGACGTGGCCTCCAAGTTGGAGGACCTCCAGGAGGAGGCGCGACGCCTGAAGCGGAAGCTGGAGGAGATGGAGAAGGCGGCGGCCGGGAACGCCGCCGAGGACCTGGCCCGGACCGCGCGCGACGTGGCCGGGCACAAGCTCATCGTCGGGCGGGCGCCGGTGGAGAGCCGCGATGCGCTCCGCGACCTGGGCGATGCGCTGCGCGGAGCCCCGGGCACCGTCGTGGTGCTGGGCACGGAGATGGAGGGGAAGGTGGCGCTTGTGGCCGCCGTCTCCGATGACATCGTGAAGGGCGGACGGGTCAAGGCGGGCGATCTCGTCGGTCGCGTCGCGAAGATCGCGGGCGGCGGCGGCGGCGGAAAGCCGCACCTGGCCACCGCCGGCGCCAAGGATGTCGCCAAGCTGGACGAGGCGCTGGGAGCGGCGGAGGGGATCCTCTCCGAACTCGTCGGCTGACCCCGTTCCCACCGGAAACGGAGCCGCACTTGCTGGACCTGCACTGCCACATCCTTCCCGGCGTCGATGACGGCGCGGTGGACCCCGCGGACTCGCTGGTCATGGCGCGCGCGGCGCTGGATCAGGGTTGCCGCGCGGTCTGCGCCACGTCGCACCTCTGGGAGGGCCTCTTCGACACGTCGCCGGAGCTGAACGCCACGGAACACCGGCACCTCGTTGCCCTCCTGAAGCGCGAGGGTCTGGACCTGGAGGTGTTCCACGCCGCGGAGAACTTCCTGGACGAGGACGTTTCGGCCGAGGAGTTCGCGGAGAAGGCGGTCGTTCTCGCCGATGGTCCGTACGTGCTGTTCGACTTCGCCATGCGCGCCCTCCCCGACGTGGATGCGGCGGTGCGCGCGCTGGAGGCCGTCGGCAAGCGCGCGGTCATCGCGCACCCGGAGCGCAACGCCCTCCTGCAGCAGGATCCCACGCCCATCGCCCGCTGGATCGACCTGGGAGCGCTGATCCAGGTGAACGCTCCCAGCATCCTGGGGCGGCACGGGCGGGAGGCGCAGGAGATCGCGGACCTTCTCCTGGACTCGGAGGCGCTGCACGCCGTCGCCAGCGATGCCCACGGCACGCGCCGGCCCTTCTGCCTGGGCGACGTTCGCGTCGTGCTGAAGGCCGCGGTGGGAGAGGAAGCGGCTACGCTCTACTGCGCGGAGAATCCCTGGCGGATCGCGCGGGGGGAGGACGTCCCCACCCGTTCCGTCGACATTCAACCCCCGTCGCGGGCGGCCCGTTTCTTCCGCCGCCTGCGCGGCTGACCCCGGTCCGAGGAGGCGGGCGTGAAGGCGTTGATCCTGTCGGGCGGCAAGGGGACGCGGCTGCGTCCCATCACGCACACCAGCGCCAAGCAGCTGGTGCCGGTCGCCAACAAGCCCATCCTGTTCTTCGCCATCGAGGCCATCCGGGACGCCGGCATCTCGGACATCGGCATCATCGTGGGCGACACGGCTGCCGAGATCGAGGCCGCGGTCGGGGACGGTTCCGCGTTCGGCGTGAGCGTCACCTATCTCCGGCAGGAGCAGCCGCTGGGGCTGGCGCACGCGGTGAAGATCGCGCAGCCCTTCATCGGCGAGGATCCGTTCGTGATGTACCTGGGCGACAACTTCATCAAGGACGGGATCACGCCGCTCGTGCGCGAGTTCGAGCGCGACCGCCCCAGCTCCCAGATCCTCCTGGCCCGCGTGCCCAATCCGTCCAGCTTCGGCGTGGCGGAGATCGTCGACGGGAAGGTCGTGGCGCTGGAGGAGAAGCCGGAGCACCCCAAGTCGGACTATGCGCTGGTGGGCGTCTACATGTTCGACCGGACGGTGTTCGACGCGGTGAACGCCATCCGCCCGTCGGCGCGCGGCGAGCTGGAGATCACCGACGCCATCCAGCACCTCATCACGTCGGGTCTCGACGTGCGCAGTCACATCATCAAGGGATGGTGGAAGGACACCGGGAAGCTGGAGGACATGCTGGAGGCCAATCGCGTGGCGCTCTCCGGCATCGACCGGGACGTGCGGGGCACGGTGACGGACACGCGGATCATCGGCGAGGTGACCGTGGAGGAGGGCGCCGTCATCGAGAAGTCGGAGCTGCGCGGTCCGCTGATCATCGGGGCGGGGACGCGGATCCGGGACTCGTACATCGGCCCGTTCACGTCCATCTCCCGGGACTGCGAGATCATCGGCTCCGAGATCGAGTTCTCCATCATCCTCGAGGAGAGCCGCGTGCTGAATCTCCGGCACCGCATGGAGGGCAGCCTCATCGGCCGGGGCGTCACGCTGTCCAGCTCCGCGGTGCGGCCGCGCGCGTACCGCTTCATGGTGGGGGACTCGTCCGTGCTCCAGGTTCCGGAGTGACGCGGGGAGTGCGCCGCCCGTGAATCGCCGCATCGCCGTGACGGGGATCGACGGAATGGTCGGCCGGGAGCTCGGTCGGGAGGCGGCGCAGCGGGGCCTGTCCTGGTTCGGCTGGAGCCGCGCGGAGTGTGACGTCACGGACGAGGACTCCGTCCGCGGCGCCCTGGACGACGCGGCGCCCGACGTGGTCATCCACGCCGCCGCGTACACCGACGTGGATGGCTGCGAGTCGGATCCGGAGACGGCGTTTGCCGTGAACGGTCGCGGCACGCGGAACGTCGCGAAGGCGTGCGAGGACGCGGGCGCCCGCCTGATCATGATCTCCACGGACTACGTCTTCCCCGGGGACCTGGATCGTCCGTACCGCGAGGACGATCGCCCGGGGCCCGTCTCGGTCTACGGCTGGTCCAAGCGGATGGGGGAGGAGGCCGCGCTGGCGCTCGGTGCCCGCGGGATCGTGGCGCGCACGGCGTGGGTCTACGCCGATCACGGGACCAACTTCCTCCGGACGATGCTGCGCCTCGCCGGGGAGCGTCGTGAGCTGAACGTGGTGGACGATCAGCGCGGCTCCCCCACGTTCGCGGCGGACCTGGCCGCGGCGCTGCTGGACCTTGCGGCCGCGGACGACGTCTCGGGGATCTTCCACGTGACGAACGGCGGCAGCACTACGTGGTGCGGCTTCGCCCGCGCGATCCTCAAGGCGACGGGCCGGGACGTCGTCGTGCGGGCCGTCCCAACCGATGCGTTCCCGCGTCCGGCCTCGCGGCCGGCCAACTCGGTGCTGGAGGACACGCGGCTGGCGGACGCCGGAGTGGGGCCGCTACCGGGGTGGGAGGACGCCCTCCGGCGCTGTCTGGGGAGCGGCGGCGTCTGACGCGGTGTTCCCAAGGACGGTGCGGTAGAACCCCACCGTCCGGCTCACCATCGCGTCCACGGTGTACTCCGCCTCGGCGTGTCGCCGCGCTTCCCGCCCCATCCGTCGCCGTTCCTCCGGATCTCGGACCATTCGCAGGATCGCATCGGCCAGGGCGCGCGCGTCATCCGGAGGGACGAGGAGCCCGTCCTCGCCGGAACGGATCACCTTCGCGGCGCCACCGACGTTCGTGCCGATCGCGGGCGTTCCGTGCGAGAAGGCCTCGATGTAGACGAGGCCGAACGACTCGAAGCGGGACGGGGCCAGGAAGACGTCGCTCTCCGCGTAGAGGCGATGGAGTTCGTCGTCGTCCACGCGGCCGAGGAACCGGATCCTGGAGGCGGCCGGGTGGTTCTGGACGATCCGCTCGGGCAACTGACCCGGCACCCGCTCTCCCGCGACCCGCAGCTCCACGTCCGCACCGTCGTCGACGACGAGGCGCATCGCCTCCATCAGCACGTCGATGCCCTTGCGCGGCTCCAGGCGTCCTACGAACAGGAGTCGGACGGGGCCTGTGCCGGTCCGGGGTGCGGGAGGCTCCGGGAGCGGCACTCCGAACGGGATCACCGTGCCGGCCCCCGTCGGCTCGACCCCCCAGCGCTCGCGGATGAGGGGAAGCGTGGCCCCCGAGGTGTCGATGACGCCGTCGGCGCGCCGGAGCGTCGTCCACTCCATCTCGCAGGCGCACTCCAGATCCTCGGTCCGGTTCCACGCCTGGGCGTCGATGGCCATCGCCATCGGCGTGCACACCCGGAGGATCACCGGCCACTTGTCGAGGAGAAGCGTGGCGTACGCCTCCGCGTCCCAGAGCGTGGACTCCACCACGTCCACTCGCGACCGTCGATGGATGCTGCGGATCGTCCGGGCGACGCCGAGAGAGCGGGCCGCGTTCCGCCGGGTCGTCCGGTGGGTCAGCGGCAGTCCACGCGGCGGACGCGGCGAAGGGACGCGGTGCACGAGAACGCCGTCCTGCCACAACGAGGCCTCGCGCGTTCCGACCGCGACGACCTCCACCCGGTGGCCCGCTGCGACCAGGCCGCGCGCGAGCCGCTCCGTGTAGGCACCGACGCCTCCGACGTCGTCGGGAGGGTACTGCTGGCTCACGAGCACGACGTGCAGCGGCGGATCCCCCTCGGGGTCGGCGCGGTAGGGCTTCATTGTCCGGGCCCGGTCGTCCGGTCGCTCGGGGAGACGGTAGCGGGGAGCCCGGAGGATCCCCTTCGCGTAGCCGGCGAACACGCCGCCCGTCCAGCGGGCGAGCGCCCGGACGAACGGGAGGGGAGGCAGCTCTCCGTGCACGAACCAGCGGCAGAAGATACCCAGGTGGACGAGACACGCGCGCAGGGGCTGAAGCGCGTCCCACGGACGACGCTTCCACGCGTTCAGCTTGAAGTAGAAGTAGAGCGTGTTCTTGACGATGACGAACCAGTTCACGTCGCGGACGTTCCGTCGGATGCGGCTCTTCTCGAACTCGTGCCACACGGGCGCGTTCGCGACGTGCTCGATCCGGTAGCCGGCGCGGATCACCCGCACGCAGACATCGGCCTCGTCGTGGTAGTACTCGTAGTTCTCGTCGAAGCCGCCGATCTCCTCCAGCACTGACCGGCGGAAGCTGCAGTTGGTCCCCATCAGGATGTTGAACCACTCGCCGTGCGGCGCGTTCTCGTCCGCCGGCTCGTCGCGGACGGCGCGCGGCAGACTCCAGCGCGAGATGATGCCGCGGTCGAACTGCAGGTGGACGCCGCCCGGGCCGTACACGTGTCCGCCCGCCCCACCCACGTTCGGATCGCGGTAGACGTCGACCAGCTCCTGCAACCAGTCGGGCGCGGCCATCGCATCGTCGTCGATGAAGGCCACGATCTCGCCGGCCGAAGCCGCGATCCCGAGGTTGCGGGAGATGGACAGGTTGCGTTGGGGATTGTTGACGCGCTTCACCTCCGGGAACCGGTCGAGGACGCGCGCGGTCCGGTCGGTGGAAGGGCCGTCGACGACGACCACCTCGAAGTCCGGGTAGTCCATGCGGCGGAGCGCCTCCAGGCACTTCTCCAGAACCCAGTCGCGGTTGTACGTGCACACCACGACGGAGACGGAGGGGAGCGCGGGCTCCGGCAGGACCGGCATCGGGTGGGCGGCAATCCAGTCGAGCGCCGCCTCCAGGTCCTGACGGATGCGCGGGCGGGAGAACCGCTCCCGGCGCTCCCGCTGCGCGGCCAGGACCCGCTCGCGATCGGGCCCTCCGGGTAGCACCCGCACGAGCGCACCGGCGACGGTCTCCGGCGCGCGGTCCGAGAGGAGGAGCCCTCCGTCGCCCAGCGTCTCCGCGACGGCACCGGCGTCGTGTGCGACGACGGGCACGCCGAGGGCCTGGGCCTCGACGATCGGCACGCAGAAGCCCTCGTGCTCGCTGAGCACGAGGAGTGCGCCCGCCGTCTCGAGTCGCGCGCGAAGCTCCGGAACCGCCACCTCGCCCAGGATCCGCACCCGTCCGTTCGCGCCGAGGCGGTCGATGGCGGTGTCGAGCTGCTGACGGTACGGGGCGTGCCCGTCGGTGCGGCCCACGATGTCCAGCCGCGCCTGGCGCCCCAGCTTCCGCTCCAGTTCGGGAAAGGCCTCCACGGCCGCGAGGACTCCCTTGTGCGGCGACACGCGGCCCACCATCACGACGTCGGCCCCGCCGTCGGGAAGCGGGGCCGGCGATGCGTCCGCGAGCCCGGAGGCCTCCCACGGAAGCGGGACGACCCGCGTCGCGGAGAGTCCGGCCTCGTGCAGTTCGCGCTCGTTGTACCGGGAAACGGTGAGCCCGAGGTCGAAGACTTCGGGGAAGCGGGACACCTGTCGCCGTCCCTTCTCGCAGAACTCGAACGTTTGCGGCACATCCCGAAAGAAGCGAGCGGGCGTAACGTTGTGGTAGACGACACCCCGGCGCCCGCGGAATCGGGACACGAGTCCGAACAGTGCTGTGTGTCCCGCCCAGTGGAACAGCAGGACGTCGGCGTCGGAGGCCGGCAGCTCGGTGATCGGCCGACGATGCTCCCGGAGCGACTCGTCGCAGTACTCGGAGTAGATCTCGGTATCGTGGCCGAGTTCGCGGAACATGCGATCCAACTCCAGGAGGTGCTGCGAGACCGCGTCGGCGCGGTCCAGGGCGTTCATCGCCTGGGCGATCCTCACCGCCGAACCTCCGGCCGGGCGAGATCGCGCTCCTCGAGCTGTCCGCGCAACGCCCGGATCTCGCGGAGGAGCGCCTCGCGTTCCGAACGGTGTTCCTCCCGCAGGAGTTCCAGTGCGATGATCACCCGCTCGTTGAACTGGGCCTGCGTCTCGAGCGTGGTGTGCAGCACGGGCCGGAACAGCGTCCCAAAGAGCCTTTTGGCGCCGCGCACGAGCCTGGCCGCGAGTCCCCGGCGTCGGCTTCGTGCCGCGGTGATCCGCCGGCAGTCCTTCCAGAGGCGAAGTTCCCGGAGCGCCTCTTCCAGGTCCTCGATGTCCGAGGGCTCGCGCGTCGTCGCGGGGCCGGCGGGGTCGTTCCGCTCAAGTTCCGCGCGGAGCACGGCATCCAGCTCGTCCCGCGTCACTCGGCTCACGAAGATGCTCCTTCCGAGGAGCGACGCGCGACGTTCTCACGGTACCGGCTCGCGACATCGGCCGGCGGACCCTGGTCGGCGATCACGCCGTCGCCGATGCGCAGGGCATGGGAGCAGTAGCCCTCCACCGCCCCGAGGTCGTGCGTGACCATCAGCATCGTCTTGCCGCGCCGCTGGAAGTCGGCGAGTCGCTCCTGGCACTTCGCGGCGAACGACTCGTCCCCAACCGAGAGGACTTCGTCGAGGAGGAGCACGTCCGGGTCCACGTGGACCGCGATGGAGAAGCCGAGGCGCATGTACATCCCCGTCGAGTAGGTGCGGACCGGCTCGTCGATGAAGTCTCCCAGCTCCGCGAAGTCCACGATCGCCTCGAAGCGCTCGTCGATCTCCCGGCGCGTCATGCCGAGGACGATCCCGTTCAGCGCGATGTTCTCCCGTCCGCTGAAGTCGGGGTGGAAGCCCGCGCCCAGTTCGATCAGACTGGCAAGGCGACCGTGGACCGACACGGTTCCGCGATCCGGACGGTAGATCCCGGTCAGCAGCTTGAGCAGGGTGCTCTTGCCCGCGCCGTTCGGTCCGATGACCCCCCACGTTTCGCCGCGCGGGACCTCGAACGAGATTCCGCGCAGGACCTCGTGGTACCGAACGCCCTTGTCACCCCCCTTCGGGCCCCTTCCGAGAAGCAGGCTCTTGAGCGTCGTGTAATTCTGACCGAGCCGCGCACGACGGAAGCGCTTCCAGACGCCCTGGACGCGAATGGCCGTTTCCATCACAGCCACTCCGCGAAGGACTCCCGGTACCGGCGGAACGTCGCGTCGCCGGCGAGTAGGAGCACGACCGCGACGACGCCGACGCAGGCCAGTCGGGTCCAGTCGGGGAAGCGGTGATGGAACAGGACATCCTGATACGCGACGCTCAGGATGCCCATGAAATTGAGGTCGTGCACGAAGCGGAGGCGCTCCGGAACGTTGGAGGCGGGGTACAGGATCGGGCAGAGGAAGAACCAGAACGTGAGGACGTTGGCAAGCAGGTGCTGGACGTCGCGGAACTGCACGTTGAGCGCCGAGAGCGCCATCACCATCCCGAGCGTGAGCGTCGCCTGCACGAGCACGATGGCCGGGAGCGCCACCAGGGTCCACGTCGGGAAGTGTCCCGAGACGGCGAGGACGCCGAGCAGGATGGGGAGGGTCAGCAGGAAGTTCGCAAGGTTCGAGAGCAGCGACGCCACAGGCAGGACTTCCGGCGGGAACATCGCCTTCGTGATGAGGCTGCCGCCGTCCAGGATCGAGTTCGTGCCGTCTCCCAGCGAGTTCGTGAACCACAGCCAGGGGAGGAGGCCACAGAAGACGAACGCCCCGTACGCGTCCATGTCGAAGCGGACGTAGACCGTGAATACGAGGGTGTAGACCAGCATCAGCAGAAGGGGATTCAGGAACGTCCAGAGGAATCCCAGGATGGATCCGCGGTACCGGCCGCTCAGCTTTCGGAGGACAAGGTTGTGGATCAGCGGCCGGTATGCGACGCACTCGCGGGCGCTCTCAAGGATGCCCATCCTCTGCCTTCCTGGAGTCCGGGAAAAGGAACGGCGGAGGATACGAGGCCCCTTGGGGGCTGTCAACCTCACGGCCGGTGAGCGGAGCTGCACGGTCAGTCGACGTAGCCGAGCGCCCTCAGTTGCTCGACGAACGCCTCGTCCGTCATGCCGTTTCCGGACGAACGCTCCCAGCCCGCCTCGTAATCGAACTCGTCGACGAGGGAGGCGCGCGCGGCCAGGTCGTCGTTCAGGACATCGAGCGGAACGCGCCCGGTTCGATTCAGGGGCAGCGGGACGTCGAGCAGGGCGAGGAGGAGCGGTGTCACGTCGAACACCGAGACCTCCTCCTCCGAAGCGTCGGACGGGAACCCGCGTCCGTAGCCGACGAACACTCCTTCGCGTCGGTGATCGCCGCTGCGTTGCCGCACCTGGAAGAGCTCCTCGATCCGCATCTTTTCGCCGCGCACGCGGACCACGGTATCGGCCCGGATGCGATGGACGTCGGCCTCGAAATGCAGACGGAGCGGGTCCTCGGGTTCGGCGAGACGGAAGAGGGGATTCCCGTCGGCGACGGAGACGATCGACTCCACGCGGGCGATGACTTCCCTTCGGAGGGCGTCGGGCGGAAGCTCCGACGCCCGGGGATCGAGCGCGAGCGTGAGCTCGTCCTTGCCCCAGGATTCCCCGTAGCGAACTCCGCTCAGTCCGCGGTCCACGCCGATCTCCGTGAACTGCAGTCCGAGCGCACGGAACAGGCGTTCGCTGCGTCGCCGCCACCGATCGTCGCGGCGGTCGTCCGTCCAGTTGAGTTGCCCCTCGAAGTCGGATCTGGCGCGCTGGCCGTGGTCGGAGACGATGACCAGGGAATCGTCGGGGCGAAGCGCCTCGAGGTGCAGGCCCAGGATGTCGTCAAGGTAGCGGTAGTACTCGGGAATGAGGCGGGCGAATCGGGGTGGTGCGGACTCCGCGCCGAACGCGCCCGGCTCCCAGTAGCGCCAGAAGAAGTGCTCGGCGACATCCGCGCCCCGGAAGTAGTGGATCATGAGATCCGTCGGCGTCTCCTCCAGGAGGCGGCGCGCGAGCAGCTCCTTGAGACGATCTTCGAGGTAGGTCTGCTTGAGGTAGTAGACGTCGTCGGCGTGCCGGTCTGGAACGTCGGCGAGAAACGTGTGCGGTTCGGCGGTGCGCACGTCGGTAAGGCGGCCGAGGCTCTGCCGGATTGGGTCCGGCACCACCGCGGTGGGCGCATCGAGATCGGTGCGGAACTCGGCCAGACGCTCGGCGGGGTAGACGAGCCTAGCCGCGATCTCCGGCGTGAGCCCCCACTGGGCCCGTGGCTTCGAGGCGAGGAACGCGAACCGGTCCGAGACGATTGTGCCCTCGACCTCCTCGGCCGGGAAGGTCGCCCACATGCCCAGCACCGTGACCGTGCGCCCCGCCTGGGTGAGCATGTTCCAGATCGCGGGAACGCGACGCTCGCCGGAGGAAACCGGCACGGCCTGTCCCGTGGCCGGATCGGTGGAGACGAAGTCGACGATTCCGTGCCGCTCGGGCGGGACGCCGGTGAGGAGGCTCGTCCAGATCACCGGTGATTTCTCAAAGTCCTCGAGCGAGATCAGAGGGGCGCGGACGCCGCCCCGAACGACCCGCGCGAAGTTCGGGAGGTCGCCCTCGGCGATCCCTCGGTCCACGATCGCCCAGTCGATTCCGTCGAGGCCGAGCACGAGGACGCGCGGGGAGGAGCGAGGGCCGCAGCCCCCGACGCCGAGGACGACGAATAGAAGCGCGAGGCCGAGGATCGTCGCCGGCCGGACGACGCGGCGCCGAAGGACGCGCCCCGCGGTTCTCATCGCTTCTCCGGGGCGGCCGCGCGCCGGTACGCGTCGCGCAGGCCATTGGCGGCGTGGGACCAGGGGAACCGCGCCGCCCGCGCCGGGCCCCGGCGGGAGAGCTCCTCCCGCCCGACATCGTCCGCGAGTCCGCATCGGAGACCCGTGGCGATCGCGTCGGCGTCCGCCGGCGCCGCGACGTACCACGCGGCATCTCCCAGCACCTCCCGGTGTGTCGGGAGATCGGAGGCCAGGACCGCGGCGCCGCAGGCCGCGGCCTCCAGCGGCGCGAGGCCGAATCCCTCGGCGAGCGACGGGCACAGCACCAGGTCGGACGAGGCGTAGAGCGCGGGGAGATCCTCGTCGGGGACCCCGACCAGGAGCCGGATCGTGCCGGACGGGGAGTTGCCCCCGGAGACGACGGGCTGCAGTCGCTTGGCGGCCGCGTCGTCCCGCGCGGGGATGACCAGGTCGACGTCCGCCGGAGTCGCCCGACGGAACCCCTCCACGGCGGCGGCCAGGTTCTTGTGCGGTCGATGCGAGCCGACAGCCAGCACGAAGGGGCGATCGAGTCCCCGCGCGCGTCGGAACGCCGCCACCTGATCCGGAGGCGGCGGAGCAAAGCGTCCGTCCACTCCGTTGGGAATCACGGCGAACGAGTCGCGCGGGATCCCGAGTCGCGCCGCGAGGTCGTCGCGGGCCGCGGTCGACACCGTGATCCGCTCGGCGGCCGCCGCGGCCGCCCAGCCGATCATCATCCGGGCGTAGACTCGGGCGAACGGCCCGGCCCACTCGAGTTGGATGGCGTCGTGGATCGTGACGACGACGGGGCAGCCCGCGCCGACGACGCGCAGGTAGTGCGGCAAGTGGAGGACGTCGAGGCCGTGGCGCGCGGCGACGCCGCGAAAGGCGAACACTTCGCGGACCGTGTAGAGCGGCGCGTCCAACGGCACGCGGCGGAACCGCTCCGGGGACAGCTTCCGGTGCAGGTTCGGCGGCAACGCGCGAGCCGGATCAGACGAGACGAACAACACGAACGCGTCGCCGTCCTCACGCTCCGCGAACGCTCCCAGCAGCCCTTCCAGGTAGCGGCCGATGCCGTAGTCGCGGATCTTGCGCGCGTCGATGCCGATGGTGAGAGGGGCGTGGCTCACTCGGACCTCCGATGCTCATCGATCGCCCGACGGTAGACGTCCAGCGTCTCCGTGGCCGTCCGCGACCAGGGAAACTGCAGCGCACGGTTCGCGCCGCGGCGGATCATGTCCGACCGGAGCGCCGGGTCCTGCAGCAGTCGCGCGAGCGCGTCGCCGATCTCCTCCGGAGAGTGGGGGTTCACGAGGAGTGCCGCGTCCCCCGCCACCTCCGGGATGGAGGAGACGTTGCTGGCGACCACCGGCGTTCCGCAAGCCATCGCCTCCAGGACCGGCAGCCCGAATCCCTCCCAGAACGTGGGGAAGACGAACACGTCGGCTCCCGTGTACAGCGCCTGCAGTTCTCCCGCCTCGACGTAGCCGGTCGTGTGGACCCGACCGGCGAGATCGGCGGCTTCCAGCTCACGGAGCAGCGGACCGCTCTTCCAGGCCACCTTGCCCGCCACCACCAGGTGGACCTCCTGGTCGATGCGGCCCGTGACGTGCCGGAAGGCGCGGAGGAGCCCCGGCAGGTTCTTCCTCGGCTCCAGGTTCCCGACGAAGAGTATGTAGGGCGTGGTCAGCCCCAGCCTCTCCCGCGCCCTGCGCACCGCCTCCGGCGACGACGGCTCCAGGCGGCGCGGCACCCCCAGCGGAATCACGTCGAGCCGGTCGGGCGGCGTCTGCAGCCGCTCCACGATGTCGTCGCGTACGCTTCCCGAATCGGTGATGACGCGCGTGGCGAAACGGACGGCGCGTCGGATCAGGCGGCGCATGTACACCATGTACTTCCAGGGGATCGTCTCCGGATGCCGGAACGCCACCAGGTCGTGAATGGTCACCACCTTCGTCACGTGGGTGGGCCGGGTGGGAATCAGGAACGCGGGCCCGTGCAGGATGTCGATCGTCCGGCGGCGCGCCGCTCCCGGCAGCACGAACTCCTCCCACAGATCGCCCAGCGGATGGCTCTCGTGGGAGAACGGAACGGGCCAGGAACGGAATCGATCGTCCAGATCCAGATCGCCGAGCAGGCTGGGCCCGTGGACCATGAGGTGGAACTCGTGATCCACGTCCAGCCGCGAGAACGCCCGCACGAGTTCCAGGACGTAGTTCCCCACGCCCGAGAACTCCCGTCCGACGGTCCTGGCATCCAGGAGGATCCGCAGGGTGGCCCCCTCGCTCGGTCGATGATCCGCAGCCCGGGACGATCCCGGCCCGACACCGAGTTTCCGCGGGTCCCGCCGGACGTCAAGCGGGGATGGAAATTTCGGGGCGGAGGGGCGATCTTTCCCGATCGCGAGGAGGTCCGATGCGTGTCGCCCTGGTTCACGACTGGCTCACCGGCATGCGGGGAGGGGAGAAGGTCCTGGAGGAGCTCTGCCTGCTCTTCCCGGACGCGCCGCTCTCCACGCTGGTGCACGTGCCCGGCAGTGTCTCCCGCGTGATCGAGGCGCGGGAGATCCGCACCAGCCCGATCTCGCGCCTGCCCGGCATCGACCGGCACTATCGGCGCTTCCTGCCGCTCTTCCCGGCGCTGATCGGCCGCTTCGACTTCTCCGGGTTCGACCTGGTGGTGTCCACATCGTCGTGCGTCGCCAAGGGGGCGATCGCGCGGGACGGCGTCCACGTCTCCTACGTCCACTCGCCCATGCGGTACGTCTGGGACCGCTACGACGACTACTTCGGCCCGGGGAAGGCGGGGGCCGTCACGAGGGCCGCGATGGCCGTCTGCCGGCGGCCGCTCCAGCGCTGGGACGTCCGGACCGCGGACCGCGTGGATCGGTTCCTGGCGAACTCGTCGTTCGTGGCGGAGCGCATCCGCCGATGCTACGACCGCGACGCCGACGTCCTCCCGCCGCCCGTCGATGCCGAGCGGTTCCGTCCCACCGGCGATCCCCCGGGGCGTGAGTGGCTGGTCGTGTCGGCGTTCGCGCCGTACAAGCGCATCGACGTCGCCATCGAGGCGGCGAAGATCGCGGGGGTGCCGCTGGTCGTGGTGGGGCGCGGGCCGGAGGAGGCGCGGCTCCGACGCCTTGCTGGTCCCGACGTCCGCTTCCTCGGCTGGACCTCGGACGACGAGCTGGTGGAACTCTATTCGCGCTGCCGCGGCTTCCTGTTCCCCGGCGTCGAGGACTTCGGGATCACGCCGCTGGAGGCCATGGCCTGCGGGCGGCCGGTCGTCGCCTTCGCGGAGGGAGGGGCGCTGGAGACGGTCGTGGGCGCGGTCTGGGAGGGCGATCCCGGCGGCGTGACATCGGCCTCGGCCACCGGGCTCCTGGTCCGCGAGCAGTCGGCCCGCGCCTTCGCCCGCGCGATCCTCGCGGTGGAACGGGAGCCGGATCGCTGGACGGCCGAGGCGTGCCGCGCGCGCGCCGAGGCGTTCGACCGGCCTCGGTTCCGGGAGCGCCTCCGGGCCGCCTTGACATCCTCCCCCTGAGAGCCGATCCTCCTCGCTGGGTTCTCCCGGTTCGTCCGCCCTCGCGGGACGGCGGCCGGGGAGGGTTGCGCGCGGGCGCGGGAGACGCCATGGATCTGGAACGCATCCGCGCCCGGATGACGGAGTCCGCCGATGTCCTGCGGCGGCTCGCCGAGGCGACGGCCCCCGAGGTGGAACGCGCGGGCCGCGCGCTCGTGGGGTGCGTCCGTGCCGGGGGAAAGGTCCTCACCTGCGGCAACGGCGGCTCGGCGGCGGACGCGCAGCACGTGGCCACGGAGCTGTCCGTCCGTTACCTGGCGGATCGTCCGGCCATCGCCGCCGTCGCGCTCACCGTGGACTCCTCCGTGCTCACCGCCGCCTCCAACGATCTCGGCTTCGAGCACGTGTTCTCGCGCCAGGTGGAGGCGCTGGGCCGGCCGGGCGATGCCCTCATCGCGATCTCCACCAGCGGAACGTCGGCCAACGTGCTGCGGGCCGCGGAGACGGCGCGCGAGCGCGGACTTCTCACCGTCGGGCTCACCGGCGCCGGCGGCGGGGGCCTGCGCGAACTCGTGGACCACTGGATCGGGGTTCCGTCCGATCACACGCCGCGGATCCAGGAAGGGCACCTCGTCGTGGAGCACCTGCTGTGCGAGATGATGGAGCAGGCCGTCATGGAGACCTCGTCGTGAGGCCGGGCGCGCCCCCCGCGGAGCCGCCGCCGCCGAAGACCCGCCCACGTCCCCGCGCGGCCGAGCTTCGCCCCGCACCGGCCCCGCCCGCGATCCCCACGCCCCCGGCCACGCGTCGCCTGGAGCCGCTGCTCTTCGGCGCCGCGCTGCTGCTCTCCGACGTCGTCGCGCTGTTCGCCGCGATCCCGACGGCCTACGGGCTGAGGTTCGGAACGGGGCTCCTGCCCACGCCCCTCGGGACGCCGCCGCTGGGCGCCTACCTGGCGACGGCCCCCGTCGTGGTGGGGCTGGGACTCCTGGTGCTGCACCAGACGGGCCTCTACCGTCGCCATCGTCCGACCGGCTGGCTGCGCGACGTCTCGCGTGGCGCCAGGGCGATGGCGCTGCTCGGCGTCCTGCTGGCGGCGACCGCGTTCTTCTACCGTGACTTCTCGTTCTCTCGGACGTTCCTGGTTCTCTACGTCGGGCTCGCCACGACGCTGTTCGTCCTCGGCCGACGCGCCGCGGCCGTCGCGCATCGCTGGCTGCGGGCGCGCGACATCGGCGTGGAACGCGTGGCGCTCGTCGGGTCGGGCGAGGTGGCGGATCGTCTCGCGGACAACATCGCCTCGGGACCGGGGACGGGGCTCCGTCTCGTGGTTCGACTGCCGGACTCGGAGTGGCGGGGGGAAGGGGAGCTGCGTCCGCTGCGTGCCGTCCGGGTTCGTTCCGTCCTGGAGTCGCACCGCATCGACCGGTTCGTCGTGGCGGACTCCTCGCTCACCCCGGCCGACCGCGTCGAGCTGGTGGAGACGTGCCACGCGGCCGGTGCCCGCTGCGACTTCGTCCCGGATCTCTACGAGATGATGCTGGGACGCGCGCGCCTGGAAGAGATCGACGGCGTCCCGCTGGTCGGGGCGCGACGTCATCCGCTCGGCCGCTTCGAGCGATTCCAGAAGCGCACCTTCGACCTGCTGGCCGCGGGCTTCGGGCTCACCGTGTTCTCGCCGCTGTTCGCGTTCCTGGCGCTCATGGTGAAGCTGGACTCGCGGGGGCCGGCGTTCTACGGACAGGAGCGCGTGGGCCGTGACGGCCGCCGCTTCACGATCTACAAGTTCCGCTCCATGCCGATCGACGCGGAGGCGGCTGGGCCCAAGCGGTCGTCCCGGGCGGACCGGCGGGCGACGCGCGTCGGCCGAATCCTGCGCCGCACCAGCCTGGACGAGCTGCCGCAGCTCTGGAACGTGCTGCGCGGCGAGATGTCGCTGGTGGGGCCGCGGCCGGAGCGGCCGTACTTCGTCGACTCGTTCCGCGAGGACATCCCGCGGTATCTGGAGCGGCACGGCGTGAAGTCCGGCCTCACCGGCTGGGCGCAGGTCAACGGACTGCGCGGGGACACCTCCATCGAGGAGCGGACCCGTTACGACATCTGGTACGTGGAGAACTGGTCGCTGGCGCTCGATCTCAAGATCGTCGCCCTGACGGCGCTTCGATTCCTCTTCCAGGAAGAGGCCTACTGATCCCGGGGGATTCGTGAAGAACTTCCTTCTCATTCTGGTGTGCGTGGCGCTGGGCGTGTGCGGTCAGCTCCTTCTGAAGCAGGGCATGTCCGCCGATCCGGATCGCGTCGATCAGGCCTCGGAGGTGATCCCGAGGCTGGTCCAGGCCTTCACGAATCCGGTGATCCTGCTGGGGTTCTTCTGCTACGGCGTGTCCGCTGCGCTCTGGCTCATCGTGCTCACCCGCAACGAGCTCAGCTACGCGTATCCGCTGCTGTCCATGGGCTACGTCCTCGTCGTGTTCCTGTCCCGGGTCTTCTTCCAGGAAACCGTGACGACCACGCGATGGCTGGGCACGCTCGTGATCTGCGTGGGCGTGTGGCTGATCTCACGGACGCCGTAGACCGGTGCAACCGGTCGTCATCGGCATCGCCGGCGGGAGCGGGTCCGGCAAGACCACCGTCGCGCTGCGCGTGGCGGAGCATTTCCCGAACCGGGAAGTGGTCATCCTCAACCACGACTCCTACTACCGGAACCGCACGGACCTCTCCTTCGAGGAGCGGGCCGCGCTGAACTACGACCATCCGGACTCGTTCGAGAACGAGCTGGTGGTGGAGCACCTGCGCGAACTCCGCTCGGGGCACGGCGTGGAGCAGCCGATCTACTCCTACGAGGATCACGCGCGCTCCGCCTCGACGCGGACGGTGGGGCCGGCCCAGGTCATCTTCCTGGAGGGGATCCAGGTGCTGGCCGTGCCGGAGATCCGGGAACAGCTCGACATCAAGCTCTACGTCGACTGCGAGGCCGATGAACGGCTCATGCGCCGCGTGCTCCGGGACATCCACGAGCGGGGGCGCTCCGTCCACTCCGTGCTGGAGCAGTACCGCGACACCGTCCGGCCGATGCACCTGCAGTTCGTCGAGCCGTCCAAGCGCTACGCCGACCTCGTGATCCCGCGCGGCGGCCACAACGAGGTGGCGATCGACCTGATCGTCTCGAAGACGAGGGAGATCCTCCAGAGGGTGGAGACCGGATGAGCGCCATCGTCGCGCTGATGCGACCGAAGCAGTGGATCAAGAACGTCCTCGTGTTCGCGGGGCTCGTGTTCGCGGGGCGCCTGAACGAACCGGAGTTCGTGGTGCAGGCCGTGCTCGCGTTCGTCGTGTTCTGCGTGCTGTCCAGCGGCATCTATGTGTTCAACGACCTGCTCGACGTGGAGAAGGACCGCCTGCACCCGGAGAAGGCCTCGCGGCCGATCGCGTCGGGGCGGGTGGGGAAGGGCGCCGCGCTCGCGCTGGCGCTGGTCCTCTGGATCGCGGGGGGTGCGCTGGCCTGGAAGCTGGGACCGCGCATGGCAGCGACGGCCGGCTGCTTCATCACCCTGAACGTGCTGTACTCGGCGTGGCTCAAGCGGCACGTCATCATCGACGTGATGTCGATCTCGGTGAGCTTCATGATCCGCGCGATCGGCGGCGTGGAGGTGCTGCGCGACCTGGATCCGAGCGTGGCGCTCTCGGAGTGGCTGCTCCTCTGCACCTTCTTCCTCGCGCTGGTGATGAGCTTCGGCAAGCGACGGTCCGAGCTGGTGCTGCTGGACTCGTCGGCCTCGTCGCATCGCGCCGCGCTGGGCGACTACACGGTCTCGCTGCTGGACGTGATCATTCCGCTGGTGTCGGCCTGCGCCATCATCGCGTACTCCGTTTACACGATCTGGCCGGCGACGGTGGAGAACCTCGGAACGGACAAACTCGTTTACACGGTCCCGTTCGTCGTGTATGGATTTTTCCGCTATCTCTTTCTCGTTCGTGAGCGCGGGCTGGGCGGGAATCCTTCCGAGATCCTGTTCCGGGACGTCGCCCTTCTGGCCAGCGTCGTGGCCTGGATGGTCACGATCGTCGGCATCCTGTACTTCGGCTGAATCCGAAGGGGCTGCCCATGACGGCGACGAAGGAAAAGCTCGTCCTGGAGGCCCCGGCCAAGATCAACCTCAACCTCGAGGTGCTCGGCCAGCGAGGCGACGGCTACCACGCCATCCGATCCGTGCTCGTTCCCGTCTCCCTGCACGACACGGTCACGTTCACGCCGGGCGGCCGGAAGTTCGTCTTCCACGGCGGACAGGGCACGCCCAGGGACGAGAAGAACCTGGCCTACCGCGCCGTGAAGGTCCTCTCCAGGGAGACCGGCGTGCGCCACGGCCTGGACCTCCGGATCGTGAAGCGGATTCCCGTGGCGGCCGGCCTGGGCGGCGGCTCGTCGAACGCGGCCACCGTGCTCAAGGGGCTCAACGAGCTCTGGGAGCTGGGCCTGTCGGGGTCGGACCTGGAGCGGATCGGCCTGGAACTGGGCTCGGACGTTCCGTTCTTCCTGCGCGGCGGCGCCTGCATCGCCAAGGGCCGCGGCGAGGTTCTGGAACCCATCGACCATCGCGTCCCGCTCGAACTCGTTCTGGTGTTTCCGGGCCTGAAGGTCACCTCGGAGTGGGCATACGGCCATCTGCCCGCCGAGTTGACTCGCTCCGGCAGCTCGACGAGTATGGTCAAGGTCGCCCTCGCGTCCGGACGGGTGGAGTTGCTGACTCCCCACCTCGTGAACGACCTGGAAGAAGCGGTGCTCCCGGAGCACAAAGTCGTTCGCGACGTGAAGAAGAAGCTCCTCTCCGCGGGATGCATCGGCGCCCTGATGTCGGGAAGCGGCCCCACGGTGTTCGGAGTCGCGGAGGACGCCGAGAAGGCGGACCGCGTGGCGGCGAAACTCGAGGCCAAGGGAGACTGGAAGGCAGTCCGAGCGAACACGATCGTATAGGCACCGGTTTGCCGGAGCGTGCCTCGCCCCGGCCGGAGGACGGACGATGGAGTTGACGGACATCCGGATTTCGCTGCGCGGGGAAGAGAAGCTCAAGGCCTTCGTCACCATGACCTTCGACGACTGCTTCGTCGTCCGCGGGGTCAAGGTGATCCACGGGCACCGCGGTCTGTTCGTGGCCATGCCCAGCCGTCGCAAGAAGGACGGCGAGTTCCAGGACATCGCTCACCCCATCCACAGCGAGATGCGGGACCGTCTGGAAGAGCAGATCCTCGCTCGGTACCATGCGGCCCTGGAGAATCCGGAACTCGCCGAGGCGAGTTCCTGACCCCTCCGGGGAGGAGCCCTCCCGGAACGACCCCTCCGGGCGCGTGGGGCGTCGTCAAATGGTTAAGACACCGGCCTTTGGAGCCGGCATTTGGAGGTTCGAATCCTCCCGCCCCAGCCACTCCGGCCCGGCGGCTCCCTGACCCCGATTGCCTCTTGCACCCCCGGGACCTCTCCCGTACCATGGGCGGCCGTTCTCCGCAGTGGATGGAAAACCCGGGAGTCGTGGTGTCCGAAGATCTACTGCCCATGTCCGAGAACATGGTGCTCTTTTCCGGAACCGCCAATCCCGACCTGGCCGAGTCCATCGCCGCGGAAACCGGCTGCCGGCTCGGAAACGTCGAGATTTCCAGGTTTTCGGACGGGGAGATCTTTGTCCGGCTGAACGAGAACGTGCGCGGGGTGGATGTCTTCATCATCCAGCCCACGGTTCCCGCGGGCGGGGACAGCCTGATGGAGCTGTTCCTGCTGTTGGACGCCGCCACCCGGGCCTCTGCGTCCCGGGTGACGGCGGTGATGCCGTACTTCGGGTACGCGCGCCAGGATCGGAAGGACCAGCCGAGGGTGTCGCTGGCGGCCAAGCTCGTCGCCAACCTGATCACCACGGCCGGAGCGGACCGGGTGCTGGCCATGGACCTGCACGCGTCGCAGATCCAGGGGTTCTTCGACATCCCGGTGGATCACTTGTATGCGGCGCCGGTGTTCATGGACTTCTTCACCGGTCTGGACCTGAGCGAGTTCACGGTGGTGGCGCCGGACCTGGGCAGCGTGAAGATGGCCCGGGCGTATGCCAACCGCCTGGGACGACCGCTGGCGATCGTGGAGAAGCGTCGTCCGCGGGCCAACTCGCTGGAAGTGCTGAACGTGATCGGTGTGGATGAGGTGGAGAACCGCAATCTCCTCATCATCGACGACATGATCGACACCGGCGGCACGCTCATCAAGGCGGCCGAGCGGTTGAAGGAGGCGGGGGCGAAGGACATCTACGCCTGCGCCACCCATGCGGTGTTTTCCGGGGGCGCCCTCGATCGTCTGGAGGCGTCCCCCATCTCGAAGGTCGTGGTCACGGACACCATTCCGCGGATCCGTCCTTCGGAGAAGCTGGAGATCCTCTCCACGGCCAAGGTGTTCTCGGAGGCCATCCAGAGGATCCATCGGAGCGAGTCGATCTCGATCCTGTTCGACCACTAGGCGGGAACGCCCAAGACGCGCGGCACGGCCGCCGACAAGCGAGGAACGCAGATGAAGACCATCACCATCGACGCGACGCCGCGCGAGCGGACCGGGAAGGGCGCGGCGCGCACGGCCCGCCGCGAGGGCCTCATCCCGGGCACCCTGCACGGACAGGGAAAGACCATCACGCTCAGCGTGGACCGACGCGACTTCGCGCGGAAGCTGATGGACGCGCACGGGGAGAACGTCATCTGGGACGTCACTCTGCCGGGCGAGAGTCCGCTGAAGAGCATCGCCCGGGAGATCCAGCACGATCCCGTCTCGCGCTCGATGATCCACGTGGACTTCCAGCACATCGACATGAACCGGAAGATCAACGTGCTGGTGGCCGTGCATCTCAACGGCGAGCCCGACGGCGTTCGCAACTACGGCGGCATCCTGGAGCACGTCTCCCGTGAGTTGGAGATCTCCTGCCTGCCGGCCGACATCCCGGCTTCCATCGACATCGACGTGACGGACCTCCTGGTCGGGGACTCCATCCACGTCAGGGACATCCCGACCCAGAACTTCGAGTTCCTCACCGACACGGATCGCGTGATCGCGCACGTCGCCTCGCCGACGGTCGAGAAGGCCGCGGACGAGGACGAGGGCGAAGAGGGTGCCCAGGCCTCCGAGGAGGGTGCCGAGGCGCCGGACGGCGAGGAGTCGAAGGAGGATGGCGGCGACTCGTAGCGCCGACGTCCCGACGCCCCCGGACTTCGCCGTGCTCGGGCTCGGCAATCCGGGGGAGAGGTATCGCGACACGCGGCACAATTTCGGATTCCTCGTGACCGGAGCCCTGGCGGCCGCCGGAGGGGAGACCCTCCGCGAAGGACCAGGGCCCTTCCACATCGCGAGCTTTACAGTCGGTCGAAGCCGAGGGATCCTCGCCCAGCCCAGCACCTACATGAACCGGTCCGGAATCGCCGCCAGGGAGATTCTCGACCGCTTCGGCGGGCCGGAGCTGGAGCGTTTGCTGGTCGTCACGGACGACCTGGATCTCCCGCTGGGTCGGATCAGGTTCCGGCGCGGCGGGGGGCCCGGCGGGCACAACGGATTGCGCTCGCTGATCGAGGAACTCGGCTCGTCGGACTTTCCCCGGCTGCGTCTGGGGATCGGCCGTCCGGATCGTGACGAGCGCGAGGACGTCGTGGACTGGGTCCTGGAGCCGTTCGCGCCGGAGGAGCGCGAGCTTGTGAACGAGGTCGTGGAACTGGCGATCTCGGGGGTGGGCGTCTTCGTCCGGGAGGGCGTGGACGTCGCGATGAATCGTTTCAACGCCGGTCGAGCGGGTGGCTCCCGGTCACTCGAGTCCTGATTCCTGTGGAAATGGAGGGCAGTACCACCCATGAATGAATGGCTGATTCCGGGCGCCGGAGTCCTCGCGCTCGTGTTCGCCTTCATCAAGGCGAGCTGGGTCAATCGTCAGAGTCCCGGCAACGAGAAGATGATCGAGATCGGCCAGGCCGTGCGCGAGGGCGCCATGGCCTTCCTCGGCCGCGAGTACCGCGTCCTGGCCATCTTCGTTGCGCTGGTGGCCGTGCTGCTCTTCGTGTTCTACCGCAGCCAGGGCACGGAGCTCATCGCCCTTTCGTTCGTCGTCGGCGCGCTCTGCTCCGGCACCGCGGGCTTCATCGGCATGCGGGTGGCCACGGCGGCCAACAACCGCACCACCGAGGCCGCGCGCAGCAGCCTGAACGCCGCGCTGAACGTCGCGTTCTCCGGCGGCACCGTGATGGGCATGGGCGTCGTCGGTCTCGGCGTGCTCGGCCTGTCCGGCCTCTGGATCTTCTACGGCGGCGCCAGCAAGGAAGGCGCGGACCTCATCCGCGTGATCCAGCTGATCTCCGGCTTCTCGCTGGGCGCCTCCTCCATCGCGCTGTTCGCCCGGGTGGGCGGCGGCATCTTCACGAAGGCGGCCGACGTCGGCGCCGACCTCGTGGGCAAGGTGGAGGCCGGCATCCCCGAGGACGATCCGCGCAACCCGGCCACCATCGCGGACAACGTGGGCGACAACGTCGGCGACGTGGCCGGTATGGGCGCCGACCTGTTCGAGAGCTACGTCGGGTCCATCGTGGGCGCCATGGTGTTGGCCACCGCGTTCGGCGCGGCGTCCGGCGCGTATGTGCTCCTGCCGCTCATCCTGGCGGCGGTCGGCATCGTCGTGTCCATCGTCGGGACGTTCTTCGTGCGCACCCGCGAGGGCGGCAATCCGCAGGCGGCGCTCAACACCGGAACGTTCGGCGCGGGCGCCATCATGATCGTGGTGTCGTGGTTCGTGATCCAGGCGGTCGTCGGCGACTACCAGGACGGTCCGGGCGCCACCGCCGTGTTCTTCGCGACCATCGCGGGCCTCGTGGCCGGCATCCTGGTCGGCGTGCTCACCGAGTACTACACCGCGGAGTCCAAGGGTCCGGCCCAGGGGATCTCCGAGGCGTCGAAGACCGGAAGCGCCACGAACATCATCGCCGGTCTCGGCGTGGGCATGGTCTCCACGGCGCTGCCCGTGATCACCATCGCGCTCGCCATCATCATCTCCTACCAGCTGGCCGGCCTGTACGGCATCGCCATCGCGGCGCTCGGCATGCTGGCCACCACGGGCATCCAGCTCGCGGTGGATGCGTACGGCCCCATTGCGGACAACGCGGGCGGCGTGGCCGAGATGGCCGAGCTCCCGCCCGAGGTTCGCGAGCGCACGGACAAGCTGGACGCGGTCGGCAACACCACGGCCGCCATCGGCAAGGGCTTCGCCATCGGTTCGGCGGCGCTCACCGCGCTGGCGCTGTTCGCCAGCTACCAGCAGATCGCGGGCGTCTCCACCATCGACGTGTCCAAGCCGAACGTGATGGCGGGTCTGCTCATCGGCGGCATGCTGCCGTACCTCTTCTCGTCCATGGCCATGAAGGCGGTGGGCACCGCGGCCTTCGACATGATCGAGGAGGTCCGTCGCCAGTTCCGGGAGATCCCGGGCCTGCTGGAAGGCAAGGCGCGCGCGGACTACGCCCGATGCGTCGACATCTCCACCGCGGCCGCCATCAAGCAGATGGTGCTGCCGGGGCTGCTGGGCGTGCTGACGCCGGTGTTCTTCGGCCTCGTGCTGCGGGACAAGGAGATGCTGGCCGGCGTGCTGGCCGGCGTGACGGTGTCGGGCGTGCTGCTCGCCATCTTCATGTCCAACGCGGGCGGCGCCTGGGACAACGCCAAGAAGTACATCGAGCAGGGGAACCACGGCGGCAAGGGCTCCGAGGCCCACAAGGCCGCCGTCGTCGGCGACACCGTGGGCGATCCGTTCAAGGACACCGCCGGCCCGTCGCTGAACATCCTCATCAAGCTCGTTTCGGTCATCAGCCTGGTCCTGGCCCCGCTGATCGCCACGCTGACCCCGCTGATCGGCGGCTAGAGAGCTCCGGCGACCGCTTCGTCGGCCCCGGGGAGACTGACCGGCCGTCCCGCTCCGGCGGGGCGGCCGTTTCCGTGGGGCGTTTCCCGCCCTTGACCCCCCTGGGGCCCGCCGGTACACTCTCCCACTTCCCCGAACCAGAAGAATTCAGACAGAGTCCCGCATGACCGGCTCCCGGGGAGAGCCGTTCCGGAAAGGAAACCGCGCATGCGTGCGTACGAGACCACGTTCATCCTGGTCCCGTCCCTGGATGCCGAGGGCATGGCCAGGGAAATCGACGCCATCAAGAAGATCATCACGGATGGCGGCGGGGAGATCACCGCGGAGAAGGAGTGGGGCCGCCGACGCCTCGCCTTCCCCATCCGGGACCAGTCGGAGGGGATCTACCACATCCTTCGCTTCTCGCTGGAGCAGAAGGGTCTGGCGGACCTGAACCGGCACTTCAAGCTGAACGAGAACGTCCTGCGGGCGCTCGTCATCCGTGACGAGGGCACGCCGCTGGACTACGTCGGCCAGGCGAGCGAGTCCGACGAACGAGACTTCCGCGACGGCGGACCGGGCCGGGGCCGCGATCGCGACCGCGACCGGGATCGTGACCGCGACCGCGACCGGGATCGTCCGCGCGCGCCGCGAGCCGAGACCGCCGGTGCCGGCGCCCCCGCCGCGGGTCAGGAGAAGACCGGTGAGTAGAGAACTGAAGCTCCCCTCGTTGAACAAGATCCTGATCGCGGGGAACTGCACCTGGGATCCGGAAGTGCGCTACATGCAGAGCGGCACCGCGATGACCCGCTTCGGCATCGCGTCCAGCCGCTACTACCGCGACCCCAAGGATTCGTCCGGGGAGTGGAAGGAAGACACCTGCTTCGTGAACGTCGTCGTCTGGGGGCAGCTCGCCGAGCGCATGGGCGACCAGCTCAAGAAGGGCACGGCCGTGCTGGTGGAAGGCCGCCTGCAGAGCCGCTCCTGGGAGACCGACGAGGGGCAGAAGCGAAACACGATCGAGATCAGCGCCGATCGCGTGCAGGTCCTGGACCGACGCGGCGGGGAAGGATCGCCCGCGTACGCGGGAAGCGGAAGCGGCCAGAGCAGCGGCGGGGGAGGCGGGGACTCCGGCTCCGACCTGCCGTCGGACGATCTTCCGTTCTAGTTTTCTCGTTCACGGGCTTTCCCGGCGGGGCGCTCCGGTTCAGGAACCGGACCGCTCCGCCCCCAGGAGGATGACATGAGGGACAGACGACGCAAGGTCTGTCGGTTCACGCAGGACAAGATCGAGATCGTGGACTACAAGGACGTCGAGCGGCTGCGCCGCTACGTGACGGATCGCGGCAAGCTGGTGCCGCGCCGCATCACGGGCACCAGCGCGTACCACCAGCGCGGCCTCACCACGGCGGTGAAGCGCGCGCGGTACCTCGCGCTCCTTCCGTACACGAGCGACCACTACCGGTAGGAATCATTCCGGAGGGATCCATGCGCCTCATCGTCGCGACCGTCGCCCTCACGGGCGCGATCGCCGCGTCCGGGATTGTCCCGGGGGCGCAGGGACTGGCCTCGGTCCTGGCTCCGCTGGTGGCGCTGGGCTGGGCCTGGAAGAGCGGCGTCCGCACGGCGGCGCTGGCTCTCCTGCCGGGAGCCCTGCTCCTGGTGTGGCTCTCTCCGATGGGGCTGGGCGGGTATTCGGCGGCCGGCACGGCCGGCATCCTGTTGGCCCGGTGTCTGACGAGCGGCGCCGGCCTGGGAAGGTCGCTGGTGCTCGCGTCCGTCCCGTTCGCGATGTGGGCGGGAGTCCTCTGGGCGGCCGGCTTCGATCCGGCCACTCCGGAGCTGAAGCAGGAGTGGGACCGCATCCTGCTGGAGGCGGGAAGCGGGGAAGAGGTCAGGGAGAGCGCGGAGCGCGCGTTCGCCATGGCCCGGACGCTGTGGGTCTCCATGGAGATCCTCGGATCCGTGGCCGTGCTGGCCCTGGCCTTCTGGATCGTCCGTCGGTGGCCGGCGGGAGCCACGCTCCCCACGCCGGGCCGCCTGGGGGATCTGGACCTGCCGGACCTGGTGGTGGCGCCGCTCATGGCGGGGCTGCTGCTGGTGCTGCTGGCTTCCGGCTGGGTCGCGGCGCTGGGCTGGAACCTGGTCGTGCTGACCGGAGCGGCCTACGCCCTGCGGGGCCTGGCCATTCAGACGTTCTGGATGGACCGGGGCGGAGTCGGTCGCGGGGCGCGGACGCTGTTCTTCGTGGGCAACGTGCTGCTGTTCCTGCCGCTGTTCCTGGCCCTGACGGCGCTGATCGGACTGTTCGACACGTGGTTCGACTTCCGGCGCCGAAGAGGATCGGAGGGAGGCGGTCATCCTCTCTCGCTGTTTCATCACCGGTCGGGCGACGACCTGAAGGAGTAGGGGAATCGGAATGAAGGTCATCCTCACGATGGACGTGCCGGATGTCGGGTCGCGCGGAGAGCGACTGGACGTGGCGGCCGGATACGCTCGCAACTACCTGATCCCCCGTCGTCTGGCCGTGCCCGAGACCCACGGGGCGCTGGCCGTCCTGGCGGAGGAGGAGAAGCTCTCCGGCAAGCGCGAGGCCAAGGCCCGCCGCGAGGCGGAGAAGGTGAAGCAGTTCCTCGACGAGCACGAGATCTTCGCCTCGCTGAAGATCGGGCGCGAGGGCAAGGCGTTCGGCGCCGTCACCGCCAAAGACCTCGGCGTGCTGCTGCGCCAGGCCGGCCTGGAGGTGGACCGTCGTCGCATCCAGCTCGACGCTCCGCTGCGTCGGCTCGGCGTCTTCGTGGTGCCGCTCAACGTGCACCCGGACGTGGACACCCACATCAAGGTCTTCGTGGACCGCGAGGGGGGCACCAAGGACGGGGCCCAGGCGGCGCAGGACGAGTGGCAGGCGGAGCAGGACGCACGCGAGGCGACCCTGAGGGCCGAGGAAGAGGCCCGGGCGGAGCGTGCCCGCGAGGCCGAGGAGGCGGCCCGCCTCGCCATCGAGAAGGCGGCGGCCCGCAAGGCTCGCGAGGAGGAAGAGGCGAAGGCCCGCGAAGAGGCCGAAGCCCAGGCGCGAGCGGCCGAGGGCGGCACGCCGAAGGCGGCCGAGGGCGACTCCGGGGAGCCCGCGGAGGAGTCGACCGCGAACGAGTCCAGCTGAGGTCGATCGTGAGGGTGGCCTTCGTCCGCTGTCTCGTCCTGGGCTCGCTTCTCGTCGTCGTGGCCTGTTCCGGCTCGGCGGATTCCTCCGACGCGCCGGCGGAGCCGGGGCAGGGACCCGTGCTCGCGGAAGTCGGCGGCCGCAAGATCCACGAGAGTGACCTGGAAGCCCGCCTGGCCGACGTTCCCCGGCTGGCTCGCCCCGAGTTCTCCGGCCCGGTCGGGAAGGAGCGCCTCCTCGAGCAGATGATCGAGGAGGAGATCCTCTTCCGCGCGGCCGTCGACGACGGCCTGGACCAGGACGAGGAACTCCGTCGCCGGCTGGAGCAGTCGCGCCGGTCGCTGCTCGTGCAGGCCTACCTGGATCGCATGCACGAGAACGCCACCCAGGTCTCCGAGGAGGAGGCCCGCGCGTTCTACGACGCCCACCTGGACGAGTACCGCACGGAAGCGTCCGCCCGCGTCCGCGTGCTCGTGAACCCGGACCGCAGGATCGTGGATCGCGCGCGCGAGATGGTGGAGAAGGACGGCGTTCGCTTCCCCATGGTCTGCTCCCGGTTCGGATCCATTCCGGGGCTCATCGAGGCGGCGGGGCTGCTCCCCAACTGGGTCCGGAAGGGACGGGCCGTGTCCTGGCTCGGCAACCTGCCGGAGTTCCACGCCGCCGTGTTCTCCACGGAGCCCGGGAACATGAGCGACACCTTCGAGACCGGCCAGGGCTTCATGATCGTCATGGTGGAAGAGGTGCGCGAGGAACGTCAGCGTCCGTTCGACGAGGTCCGCAAGGACGTCGAGGCGCGGCTGGCGAGGGCTCGGGCGTCCACCGGGCTCCCGGAACTCATCGCCGAGCTGAAGGAACGCTACGACGTGCAGATTCTGGCCGCCCCCGGACGATCGGCGGAGGAGCTGTTCAACGAGGCCCAGCAGGCGTCGCAGCCGCGTCGCAAGGTGGAGCTGTTCGAGGAGCTGGTGCGGCGACACCCGGACGACGACCACGTTCTGGAAGCGCTGTTCATGATCGGTTTCACCCGATCCGAGGAGCTGGGCGATCCGGACGGCGCGCGCGCCGCGTTCGAGCGGGTCATCGCGGAGTTCCCGGACTCGGAGCTTGCGCAGTCCGCGGAATGGATGCTTTCTTCGCAAGGGGACTCGGTCCCTGCCTTCGAGGACGACGCGGAGTCGCAGGAGTGAGCACCATGGTCGAAATGTCCGTGACGGGTCTCGCCATCGACGACAAGACGAAGACTCCCGTGGTCCTGCTGTCCGAGGCGGAGGGACGTCGCGTGCTGCCCATCTGGATCGGGCCGTCCGAGGCCAGCTCCATCGCCATGGAACTGGCCGGCAAGAAGTTCCAGCGTCCGCTCACCCACGATCTGCTTCGCGCCGTCATCGAGAGTCTCGGAGCGGAAGTGCCGAAGATTGCAATCGTGGACCTTCGGGACAAGACGTACTTCGCCCGCGTTTACCTGAAGCGGGACGACGAGGTCCTGACCATCGACGCGCGCCCGTCGGACTGCATCGCGCTGGCGCTGCGCACCAGGTCGCCCATCTTCGTGTCCGAGGATCTTCTCCGCGAGGCCGAGGACGATGTGGGAGAGATGAACAAGGACCAGTCCATGGAGGATCTGCAGAAGCAGCTCGAGGACATGGACCCCGAAGAGTTCGGAAAGCTCTGGTCCTAGGCGTGGATCGGCTCTCCCATCCCCCGCGCGCCGCCCTCGCGCTGATCGTCCTGCTGGCGGCCCTCGCCGGCTGTGCGGTGCCCGCGTCGTCGCCCACCTACCGTGCGCCCGTGGATCCCACCACGCCCGAGGACCCCTCGCCCGCCACGCCGGAGTCGGCGTTCGAGCGGGAGATCTCCGCGCTGCTCGCGGACGGGCAGGGGACGGTCGCCGCGTCGATGCTGCGGGAGAGGCTGGCGTCCGGATCGGGTGACGAGGATCCGCATCGACTGCGGCTGCTGCTCGCGCGGGCGCTGCTCGGCAGCGGGGAGACCTTCGCGGCCGAAGTGGAGTACGCGCTCGTCGCGGGCAGTTCGGACCGCAGCGGGGACGTCGCCGCCGCGTGGGGCGGCATCGCCGAGGCCCGTTCCCGGGCGGGCGATGCTCTCGGGGCCGCACGGGCCGGTCTGAGGGCCTGGGAGTCGGCCGCGAACCGCGACGAGTGGCAGGCGCCGTCGGAGCGGGCGGTGCAGTCGCTCTCCACGGCGGACCTTCGCCATCTGGAACGCCAGCTGCGCGGCCGCGTCTCCCATGCGTTCGCGCGGCTCGAGCTGGACGAGCGTCGCGCGGCCACCGGCGACTCGGGCGAGGTGACGGTGGCCATCCTGGCGCCGATGTCCGGACGCTTCGAGCAGTTCGGGGCGGCGTTCCGGCTCGGCGCGGAGCTGGCCCTGGCCGAACGACCGGAGTCCGCGCGGCCCGCTCTCAGGGTGGTCGTGCGGGATTCCCGCGGGGATCTGGCCGTGTCCGTCCGCGAGGCGCGCGCCGCCATCGTGGAGGACGAGGCGATGGTCCTCCTGGGGCCGTTGCTCAGCGGCCCCGCGCTGGCGGCCGGAGCCGTCGCCGAGGCCGAGGCCACGCCGCTCATCGCGCCCACGGCCACGGATCCGGCCATCCGCACCGCCGGTCGCCACGTCCTTCCGCTGGAACCCGATCCGTCGGAGCTGGCGGTGCCGCTGGCGGAGTTCGCCACGGATCGGTTGGGCGCGCGCCGCTTCGGCGCCCTCGTCCCGGACGACGGATCTTCGGCGGAACTGGAGCGGCACTTCCGCGACGCCGTGGAGACGCGCGGCGGCCGGATCGTGGAGTCGCTCGTCTACCCGCCCGATGCCACCGACTTCCGCAAGCTGCTGGAGCGCTTCCAGGACGCCAACGTGGACGCCGTGTACTTCCCGGGACCGGCCGCCACGCTGGAGGCCCTGGCGCCGCAGCTGGAGTTCTACGAGTACGATCGGCGCGTGCTGGGGCACGGCGGCTGGACGTCGCCCCGCGTCCGGGATCCGCGCAACCTCGCGCTGACCGGCGCCGTGCTGGCCGTGACCGAGGCCGAGGACCCGGAGTCGGAGTTCATGTCCCACGTGAGGGATCGCGTGCTGGAGGCCACGGGAGAAGAGGTTTCGCGATTCCACGTGCGCGGCTGGCAGGCGATGGAAACCGTCCTGGCGGCACTCGACGCGGGGGCCCGCACGCGGGAGACTCTGGTGGAGGTGCTGGCGCTGCGCCGCCACTGGGAGGGTCGTCCGCGGTCGGAGCGTCTCCGACTGCTGACGGTGCGGACCGGAGAACTCGTTCCGGCCGACGTCGCCGTGCAGGAAGGCCTGAACCCGCTCTCCGAGCGTCCCCAGGAAGACGAGGACGAGAAGGACGCGGACGAGGGCTAGCCTTTTCCGCTCGACATCGCGTCGGCCGATCGGTACCCACAGGGGACCGAACGGAATGACCGAGTCCTCGGAACAAGGAGAGCCGCTCCGTGTCCGGTCCTGCCTCCGCCACCAAGAGATCCAACTGGGGAAGCCGCCTCGGCTTCATCTTCGCCGCCGCCGGCAGCGCAGTCGGCCTCGGCAACATCTGGAAGTTCCCCTACATCACCGGGGAGTACGGCGGGGGGGCCTTCGTCCTGGCCTACCTCGTCTGCATCACGGTCGTGGGGCTGCCCCTCATGTACGCGGAGCTGATCATCGGCCGCCGGGGCGGCAAGGACGCGCTGGGCGCGATGCGGGACCTCACGTCCCATCGCGGCCCCGGAGCGCGGTCCCTCGCCATCGTGACCGGGCTCCTCTCCATCCTGGGCGGCTTCCTGATCCTGTCGTTCTACTCGGTCGTGGCGGGGTGGTCGATCCACTACCTCGCGATCTCGCTGAAGCTGATCCCCTGGCACGTCGACGGCACGGGCGCCACGTTCGAGGCGCTGATCGGCGACGCCAAGATCTCCTCGGCCTGGCACACGCTGTTCATGGCGATCACGATCTTCGTCGTGTCGCGCGGCGTCCACAACGGCATCGAGCGTGCGTGTTCGATGCTCATGCCGGCGCTGATCGGCATCCTGCTCGTCATGCTGGTGTACGTCGGGTTCACGGGCGGACTCGGCCAGTCGCTCTCCTTCCTGTTCCGGCCGGACTTCGGCAAGCTGACGGGCGACGGCATCCTGGAGGCGCTGGGGCACTCGTTCTTCACGCTCTCGCTGGGCATGGGGGCGATGATCACCTACGGCTCGTACCTGCAGCGCGACACGAACGTGATCCGGGACGGCGTGGCGGTCGCCATCCTCGACACCGCGATCGCGCTGCTCGCCGGCACGGTCATCTTCGCGGTGGTGTTCCATGCCGGCCAGGACGCGGCCAGCGGCCCGGGGCTCGTCTTCGTGACACTGCCCCAGCTCTTCCTGGACATCCCCGGCGGGGCCGTCTTCTCGGTCGCGTTCTTCTTCCTGCTCCTGCTGGCGGCCCTCTCGTCGGCGATCTCGTTGCTGGAGGTCGTCGTCGCGTTCTTCGTCGACGAGCGGGGGATGAGCCGGGGCCGGGCGGCGCTGACCTTCGGGATCGTCATCTGGGGTCTCGGCGTCGCGTGCGCGGTGTGGAGCGGTGTCTTCTCCTTCCTGGACGATCTGACCACGCGCTACACGCTCCCCATCGGCGGGCTGCTCATCGCGATCCTCGCCGGCTGGTTGCTGCGCCCCGTGGATCGGGAGGCCGGGTTCGTGGACCTGAAGATCGCGCCGACGCTGCTGGCCTCGGCGTGGGTGTTCCTGGTCCGGTTCGTGACTCCGGTGGCGGTGCTCCTCGTCATCCTCAACCAGTTGGGATTGCTGCGGTTCGGAGAATGATCTCGCGTCGTTTCCTCGTCGTCCTCCCGGCCGCGATGCTGGCCGCCGGGTGTGGCGACGCCCCCGATCGAGTGCAGGACGCTCCCGTGCTGGGCGTCCTGCTGCCGCTGTCGGGGCCGGAGGCGAAGGCCGCCGCCGCGCTGCTCACCGGACTGGAACTCGGCGTCCATCACGCCGGGGAGGACGTCCGCGTCGTCGCCCGGGACGATGCCGGCGATGCGGGCGTCGCAGCCCGGCGATGGCGCGATCTCGCCTCGGATTCGAGCGTGCTGGCGGTGGTGGGCGGCTGGCACGCGGCCACGGCGCGGCCGGTGGCCGCCCTCGCGCACGACGCCGGGCTGCCGTTCGTCGCACTCTCGCCCCTGGCCGACACCGGGGGAGCGGGGGAGCCCCGCATCGACTCGCCGCATCGTCTGGAGTCGGCGGCCGTCGCCGCGGCGGCGTGGGCCCGCGAGGCACGGGAGGCGGCGACCGCGGGCGTGTGGTCGGCGCCGGACCGTGAGGCCTCGATGCGCTGCGGCCGACGCTTCGCGGCGGAGTTCGCGGCGCGCGGCGGCGAGGTGGCCTGGACCGTCGCGCCGGGCGAGGACGGGCGCACGGAGCGCCCCGCGGGGGCCCCGCAGCCGGTGGACGTCGTGTTCGTGGCGGGTTCCGGGGACCGGCTGCCGGAGCTGCTGGAGTTCGGGGCCGGGGTCGCGGACGCGGACTACGTCTTCGTGGACGGCTGGCTCCCCCCGGAGAGTTCCCCCGGCGGACCTTCGCTGTTCCGGTTCCGCATCGCCGCCCTCGACACGACGGCGGCCGACTGGTCGGCGTTCGCGTCCGCCTGTGCGGCGGCGGGCATCGACGCGGGGCCGGACGCCGCGCGCGGCTGGGACGTCGGCCGCCGGCTGGCCGGGCTCCTGGCCGCGGCCGAGGGCGATCGTTCGCTGGCGGCGCGAGGACTGCGCGCGATGCCGGCCCACGTCGGCGTGACCGGTGCGCTCGGACTGGGGCGCGGCGTCGAGTCGGTCGCCGTGTTCGCGCTGGAGGCCGGCGGGGAGAGGCCGATCGGTCGCGTGGAAGCGCGCCCCGATCGCGGGAAACCCTGAATCCGTGCGGGATTCCCGCTCCCGAGCTTGACGATGCCGGGGCCCGGTGGCACCCTCCGCTGAATGTCGTCCGCCCCCTCGACCGGGTTCGCGCGCCTCGATGAGCCTCCAGGATATCCTCCGTCGCCTCCCGTCCGTCGATCAGCTTCTCTCCCACGCAAGGCTGGCCGCCGTCCTGGAGCGCGAGCCGCGTGCCATCGTCCTGCGCATCACGCGGCGCGTGCTGGACGACGTGCGCCGCGAGATCCAGGCGGGCGGCGACGACGCCCCGGCTCCCGACGCGGACGCCGCGGCGGAGCGGGTCGCGCGCGCGGTGGAGACCCGCGAGCGCGGACCGCGTCGCCTGCTCAACGCCACCGGCATCGTCCTGCACACGAACCTCGGCCGCGCCCGCCTCGCGCCGGAGGCCGTCGACGCCCTGATGGAGGTGGCGCGCGGCGCGTGCGACTTGGAGTTCGACCTGTCCGCCGGCAAGCGGTCCTCCCGGGGGCGCGTGCTGGAGCGCCGGCTCGTGGAGCTCACGGGCGCGGAGTCGGCGCTGGTCATCAACAACAACGCCGGCGCGCTGGTGCTGGCCCTGAACGAGCTGGCGCAGAACCGGGAGGCCGTCGTCTCCCGCGGCGAGCTCGTGGAGATCGGCGGATCGTTCCGCCTGCCCGACGTCATGGCCCGGACCGGCGCGCGGCTGGTGGAGGTGGGCACCACGAACCGCACGCACCTGAAGGACTACGAGCAGGCCATCGGCCCGGACACGGCGATGCTGCTCAAGGTGCATCGCTCCAACTTCCGCCAGGACGGCTTCGTCAGCGAACCGTCGCTGGCCGAGCTGGCGAAGCTCGGGCGGGAGCGCGGCGTCGTGGTCCTCCACGACCTGGGATCCGGCCTGCTGCACGGTGTCGAGGCCACGCGGAGCGAGCCGTCGCTGCGCGAGAGCCTGGCCGCCGACGTGGATCTCGTGACGATGTCGGGGGACAAGCTGCTGGGCGGGCCGCAGGCCGGGATCCTGCTGGGCAGGCGGGAGTGGATGGATCGCCTGCGCCGGAATCCCCTGGCCCGGGCGCTGCGCGTGGACAAGTTCACCATCGCGGCGCTTGCAGCGACGCTGGATCTCCTGGAAGATGAGGCCCGCGCCCGGGAACGCCTGCCCGTGCTGCGCGCGCTCGGCGCGGCGCCGGCCGAACTGGAAGTCCGGGCGACCGCCATCGCCCGGGGGCTGACCGGCTGCGAGCGGCTCACGGTCGCGGTTCGTCCGGCCTTCAGTGAAGTGGGAGGGGGAGCCGTCCCCGCGGAAGGACTTCCCACGACGGTCTGCACCCTGGCGCACCGCGATCTCTCGGCCGGAGAACTGGCGGCCGAGCTACGCACGCTGCCGACGCCGATCGTGGGGCGGGTGGCCGAGGACCGGGTGCTCCTGGATCCGCGCAGCCTGGATCCCACCGAGGACGACGAGTGCGTCCGCCTGATCCGAACCCGGTTCTCAGGGACGGGAGGAGAGTGAGGATGGAGACGGTCACCGGCTTCGCGACGCCGGAGGAGGCGGCCTTGGATCTCGAGCTGCCGCTGCTCGGAACACTTCCCGCATCGGAACCGACGGACGGCCCGGTGGCCGCCGCGTTCCCGGACGAGGACGCGGAGCGACGCGAGTACCATCGCGCCGTCGATCGCATCCTCCTCTCGCCGCTCGCGCGGCTCGGAACCATCGGCGTGATCGGCGACGTGGAGGGCTCGCTGCGGGCCAGCGTCTCCGCCAGCCTCGCGGCGGCGCTCGCCTCGGAGCGCACCGCCATTCTCGTCGACGCCGATCTGCGCGGCGCGCACCTCTCCTTCGACGATCACGGCCGCGCCCAGGAAGGGCTGGTGGACGTGCTGCGCTACGGCGTGCGTTCGCCGCGCGTGATCTCGCCCACGCAGGCGGCCGGGCTCAACCTGCTGCCGGTGGGATCGGGCACGGTGGACTTCGCGGGCACGTTCCGCTCGGGCGCCGTGCCGGCGCTCTTCGAGGAGCTGGGTCGCACCGGGGACCTCATCCTCGTGAACGGACCGGAGCTCTCGGACTTCCAGGCGGCGGCGCCGTTCCTCACGCGCGTTCCCGCGTGGATCTTGATCCACCATGTCGGCGTCTCCGACGCGCAGAAGACGCGGACCCTGCGCGACACGTTCGGCCGCGACAAGTGCCTCGGCGTCATCACGCTGAGCGACGGCCGCGAGGCCGTCCCGGCGCCGTCCGCACCGGAGGAGCTGACGCTGGACACCGCCGAGCCCGACGCGCTCGTGGCCCCGGCCGCCGCGGTCGGCGCAGCGGAGTCGGCCGTGCCGGAGCCGGAGCCGATCGCCGAGGAGCCGACGGCTCCGGTGAAGTCGACTCCGCAGGAGGAGTCGGAGTTCGACCTGGATCTGGACATCGTCCGCGCGGACGATCCCACGCCGCCGGCTCCGCCGGTGTCCCGCGAGCCCGAGCCGGAGCCCGAGCCGGAGCCGGAGGAGATCGCGGCGGCGATGCCCGAGGCGGACGAGGCGCCGGCCGCGCCATCGCCGGCCGTCGAGCCGGAGCCGGAAGTGGAGGATCCCGAAGCGAGGGAGGCCGTCGACCGCATCCTCGCCTCCGACGAAGGCTCGTCCGGGGCGGGGGAGTCCCGCAGCCGGGTGCCCGCGCCGCCGAAGGACGCGCACCCCGCGCCGCGCCCGGAGCCGACGCCTCCGGCCGACGAGCCTCCCGCCGCCGACGACTTCGACGGCGAGGGTGACGACGAGTGGAACTCGGACGAGCCGAGGCGCGGCGTCCCGCCGGTGGTCTGGATCGTCGGCGTCTCGGTGGTGGTGGCCGTGGCGGCGTTCTTCTTCCTCAGCCGCGGCGGGGAGCCGGACGCCGGTGCCCCGGTGGCGCAGTCGGAGCGGCCGTCGAGTCTTCCGCCCGCGCCGGCCTCCACCCCGGACGCCACTCCCGCGCAGCCCATCGACACCACGCCGGCGGCCGAAGACGGCGCCGCCGAAGCGGCGGACGCCGCCGGTACCGAGACCGTGGCCGACGGAACGGCGGCCGAGCCGCTGGACGGCACCTCGGCGCCCGCCGCGACGCCGAGTGCGACCCCGGCCGCGCAGACGCCAACGCCGACCGCCGGCTCGCCGCCGGCCGAGACGGTTCCGGCGATGGAGAAGCCCGCAGAGACCACGCCCGCTCCGGAGCGCCGCGCTCCGGTGGGCAGCACGGGTCCGCTCTTCTACGTGCACGTGAGTTCGCTCCCGTCGCGCGACGACGCGCAGCGGGAGGCCCGTCGCATGGCCGGGGACGGTCGACCCACCGTGCTACGCCAGGTCGACCTGGGCGAGAAGGGCACCTGGTGGCGCGTTTACCTGGGTCCCTACGGCGTTCGCAGCGACGCGGAGTCCGCGGCGTCCGAAGCGAAGACCGCCGGGATCACCGACTACACCCAGATCCATCGACTGACGAGTGATCAGGTCGAGGCGGGGACGGGACGGGAGGATCGATGAATCTAAAGAGCCTCGAGCTGTTCGGCTTCAAGTCGTTCATGCGCAAGCTGGACATCCACTTCTCCGACGGAATCACCGTGATCGTCGGGCCGAACGGGTGCGGCAAGACGAACGTGACGGACGCGCTCCGGTGGGTGCTCGGCGAGGCCAACGCGCGGAACCTGCGCGGCAAGGCGATGCAGGATCTCATCTTCAACGGCACGCGCGACTTCAAGCCGCTGAACGTGGCGGAGGTCTCCCTGACCATCGACAACACGTCGGGCGTGCTGCCGGTCGAGTACTCCGAGGTCACGGTCACGCGGCGCGTGTTCCGCAACGGCGACTCGGAGTTCCTGATCAACAAGGTGCCGGGCCGCCTGCGCGACATCCAGGATCTCTTCATGGACACGGGCCTCGGCAGCCGCGCGTACTCGGTCATCGAGCGCGAGATGGTGGAGATGGTCCTGGCGGATCAGCCGGAGAAGCGGCGGGAGCTGCTGGAAGAAGCGGCCGGCATCATGAAGTACAAGATCCGCGAGCGTCAGGCGCGCCGGAAGCTCGAGGCGACGGACGAGGACATGCAGCGCATCGAGGACGTGCTGCGCGAGGTGGAACGCCAGGTCCGCTCGCTCAAGCGCCAGGTGGGTGCCGCGCGGCGCTTCCAGGAAGCGCGCGATCGCCAGCGGGAGCTGGAGATCGCGCTGGCGATGGTCGACGTGCAGCGGATGCGTGCGGAGGAAGACGCCGGCCGCGAAGCGCTACAGGACCATGTGACCGAGCGGGACGGGGCCCTCGGTCGGCTGGCCGCGCTGGAGTCCGACATCGAGACGCATCGCCTGGAGGCCACTCGCGCCGAGGCCGCGCTGACCGAGATGCAGCGCGAGGTCGATGGACTGGGCGAGGCGGCGCAGCGACTGGAGGCGGAGAACCTCGTCCGCCGCGAGCGCCGGGAGGCGCTGCTGGAGCGCGGCCGTCGCCTGGAGAAGGAGCGCGAGGAACTGCGCGCCCGCATCGAAAACGCCGGCGTTCGGCGCACGGAGCTGGAGGAGCGGCTGCGCTCCCTGGAGGGCGCGCTCTCCGAGGCGGAGGAGTCGGTGCGCTCGGCCGAAGCATCGCTGGAGAACGTGGAGTCCGACCTCGAGGGGCGTCGCCGTCATCTGGCCGAGGCCCGCGCCGCGGCCGAGGAAGCCATCGCCGGCGTGGCCGGCGTCAAGGAGGACCTCGCCAACCTGGAGGCGCACGGCGAGCATCTGGCCGATCGCGCGGCCGTGCTGAACGAGGAAAAGGAAGGTCTCCATCGCTCGCTGAACGGCCGCGAGGAAGAGGTGCGACGCGCGGAGTCCCGCAGCGAGGAGGCTCGCCGCGAGATCGATCGCCTGACCGCCGAGATCGGGGACGCGGAGACGCGCCGGCAGGAGATGGACGCGGAGCGGGAGAGCGTCCGGGACGAGGAGTCCCGTCTCACCGTCGCGATGGAGTCGACGCGGTCCACGCTGGAGATGCTCCGCGGACTCCGCGACAGCTACGAGGGCTTCGGCGAGGGACCGCGCAAGCTGCTGTCCCGCTCCGGCGGGCGCCTGGCCGCGCTGGCCGAGGGGCTGCGCGTGGACCGCGAGGATCTGGTCCCCGCGCTGGAGGCCGCGCTCGAGGCTACGGTGCAGTTCGTCGTGGCGCCGTCGGCCGACGAGGCCGTCACCGCGGTGCGGTCGCTGGCCGACGGCGACGGTCGCGCGACCGTCGTGGATCGGGAGGCGTTCCGCGCGCTCTCGGCCGACGCCCCGACGCTGCCGTCGGATCCCGCGGTGCTGGGACGCGCCCGTGACTTCCTGACGGTGCCCGAGGCCGACGCTCCGGTGCTGGATCACCTGCTCGCGCGGGTTGCGGTCGTCGACTCGCTGGAGAACGCGATGCGCCTGGCGCGCCGGCCGGAGAGCCGCGGCCTGCGGTTCGTCACGCGCGCGGGGGAGTGGGTGGAGTTCCCCGGGATCGTGCACGGCGGCGCTCCTTCCGCGGGGGAGGACACCCGCATTCTCGGCCGCACCGATCGCATCGCGGGACTGGAGACCACGCTTTCCGGGCTGGAGGCGCAGCGCGCGGACGCGCGGGCGGCGGGCGAGCAGCTCGCGGTTCGCCGCGAGGAGCAGTCCGCGCGGCTGACGGAGCTTTCGCGCTCCCGGGACGAGGCCCGCGAGCGGCGCGCCGCCGAGGACAAGGCGCTGGAGCGGGCCCAGGCCGAGCTGGCCGGGGCACGGGAGCGCCTGGCCACGGTGGAGCGGGAGCAGGCGGAGCTGGAGCAGCGTCGCTCCGGCTTGCACGAGCAGCGCGATCAGCGCCGGCAGGAGCTGGAGAAGGTCGAGGCCGTGCGCGATCGCCTGGACGGCGACCGGGTCCGGCGCGAGGAGGAGCTGGCCGCGTCGGCGGAGGACCGCGATCAGGCCCGGCAGACCTCGCACGATCGGCGGCTGGAGCTGGAGCGTTCGCGCTCCGAGCTGGAGAAGCTGCGTCTGGAGCTGACCTCGCTGGAGGAGACGCGCCGGGCGGACGAGGAAGGGATCGAGCGCCGGACGGAGGAGATCGCCGCCACGGACCGCACCGTCGGCGAGCTGGACCGCGAGCTGGAGGCGGGGAACGTCGCCTTCGCGGAGAAGGCCGAGGAGCTGGAGCAGCGCCGCAAGGTCCGGGACCGGGCCGCGGAGGAGCGCCGCCAGGTGCTCGAGGTGCTGCGGGGCATCGAGGCCGAGCGCGGTCGCTGGTCGCGGCTGCGGGACGACTCGGCCCAGCACGTCCACGACGGCGAGATGAAGCTGATGAAGCTGGAGTCCACCCGGACCGAGCTCGTCGGCCGCATCGAGAGGGACTTCCTCGTGAACCTGATGCTGCCGGATGCGCCGCGCGTGCACGGATCGCTGCTGGAGGCCGAGGAGGAGGAGCGGGAGACCGCCCGCCGCGAGCTCGACGAGGTCCGGAAGCTCGTGGACCGCATGGGCGCGGTGAACCTCGTGGCGCTGGAGCAGTACGAGCGGGAGTCGCGCCGGCTGGAGTTCCTGCAGACGCAGAAGCAGGACCTGGACGAGGCGCGCGAGAAGCTGCGTCGCACGATCCGGAAGATCAACCGGAAGGCGCGCTCGCTCTTCATGCAGACGCTGGAGGAGGTCCGTCTCCACTTCCAGAAGACGTTCGGGACGCTGTTCGTGGGCGGTCAGGCCGACATCCGCCTCGCCGGCGACGAGGATCCGCTCCACGCCCCGATCGAGATCTTCGCGCGGCCGCGCGGCAAGCGGCTGGCCAGCATCTCGCTCATGTCCAGCGGGGAGCGGTCGCTGACCGCCGTCGCGTTCCTCTTCGCGATCTACCTCGTGAAGCCGAGCCCCTTCTGCATCCTGGACGAGGTCGACGCGCCGCTGGACGACGCGAACATCGGCCGCTTCCTGGAGATGCTGAAGAAGGTGGCGGAGAAGACGCAGTTCGTGATGATCACGCACAACAAGAAGACGATGGAGGTCGCCGACTACCTCTACGGCGTGACCATGGAGGAGCCGGGGATCTCCAAGCTGGTCTCCGTGAACCTCGGGCCGGAGGGACGCGTCACCGCCACCGACGCCGACGGTGTGGAGCAGGACCTCGATCTCGACAACGAGCTGGTCATGGAGGGCTCCGCTTGATCGGTCGCCTCGGGCGCGGCTTCGCCCGGCTGAAGGAAGGCCTCCAGAGGACCCGCGAGTCCCTCGGCGACGGGATCCGGTCCATCGTGAAGGGCCGCAGCACCGTCGACGAGGAGATGTGGGAGGAGATCGAGGAACTCCTCCTGCGCGCCGACACCGGCGCTCTCGTGGCGGAGGAGATCGTGGAGGACCTGCGCCGGGAGGCCGGCCGCTGGTCCAGGCCGGACCCGGACGAGGTGTTTGCCGCGCTCCGGAAGTCGATCTCGGAGCGCCTCGGCGGCGAGTCCGTGCCGCTGAACCTCGACGGGGGGGACGGGCCGGCGGTCCTGCTCGTCGTCGGGGTGAACGGCGCCGGCAAGACCACCTCCATCGGCAAGCTGGCCGCCCGCCTCACGGCGGAGGGCAGGAGGGTCCTCGTCGTGGCCGGAGACACGTACCGCATGGCCGCGATGGAGCAGCTGGCCGTCTGGGCGGACCGGGCCGGGGTCGACATCGTCCGGGGGAAGGAGGGCGCGGACGCGGCCTCCGTCGTGTTCGACGGCCTGGAGGCCGGCGTGGCCCGAGGCGCGGACGTCATCCTCGTGGATACGGCGGGCCGGCTCCACACGAAGTCCCACCTCATGGACGAGTTGAGCAAGGTGAACCGCGTCGTGGAGCGTCGGCTGCCGGGGGCCCCCCACGAGACGCTCCTCGTCCTGGATGCCACCACCGGACAGAACGCGTTGCAACAGGCCCGGGTTTTCGGCGAGAGTCTGGGCCTGACGGGGCTGGTGCTCGCCAAGCTCGACGGCACCGCCCGGGGCGGGGTCGTCCTGGCGATCCGGCAGCAGCTCGAAGTCCCCGTGAAGCTCGTCGGGGTCGGCGAGAAGATCGAGGACCTGCAGGATTTCGATCCGGTCGCGTTCGCGGAGGCGCTGGCGCCCGCGGACGAGTCGGAGGAGAAGGTGTGAGCGAGGAAGCGGACTCCTCTCCGGGCCCGGAGCGACGCGGCCCGGCCAACCAGCTGACGCACCTCCTTGAGGTCAGCGCTTCCATGCTGGCGAGTTCCGACCTCGACGAGCAGCTGCGCCTGCTTGCGGGAGCCATCGTCGGCGCGTGCGGCTTCCGCCGCTGCGTCATCACGCTCATCGACGACCAGTGGCACGTGCGGCTGCGCGCCCACGCGGGGCTCAGCGAGGAGCAGGCCCGCGCGCTGGAGACGTCGCCGTCGCTGTCGCCGGCCGACCGACGCAAGACGCTCGATGAGCGCTACCGCATCGGCAACTCGTACTTCGTGCCGCACGAGTCCAACCTGGGCAACGAGCTCTCCGGGCTCGGCATCGCCACGCAGCGCAGTTCGTCCGACTTCGTGGACTGGCATCCCGAGGATCTCCTGTTCGTGCCGCTGACCGGCAAGGAGGAGAAGGTCCTCGGGACGATCTCGGTGGACGATCCGCTGGACGGACGACGGCCCACCACGCGCAGTCTCCAGATCCTGGAGCTGTTCGCGCGCGAGGCCGCCTTCGCGATCGAGCAGAGCGAGCTACTGCACGAGCTGCGCCGCACGGAGGAGTACCTCGAGAACGTCGTCGAGAACTCGCGCGACGCCATCGTCACGACCGATCCGCACGGGAACGTCGCCATCTGGAACGCGGGCGCGGAGCGGATGCTCGGCTTCACGGCGGACGAGATGGTGGGGCAGTCGGTGCTGCGCGTGTACGGCTCCGACGCCGAGGCTCACGAGATCATGCGGCGCCTGATGGCGGAGGATGACGGCGAGGCCGGATCGCTGGAGGGGCTGGAAACGATCCTCGTCGCCAAGAGCGGGGAGCGGATCCCTGTCACGCTCTCCGCCTCGGCGCTGTACGACGAGGACGGTTCGTTCCTCGGAACGGCCGGCATCTCGCGCGACCTGCGCCCCTGGAAGCGGCTGGAGCAGGAGCTCAAGGCGGCGGAGCGCGCCACGACGCTCGGCGAGGTGGCGGCCACGCTCTGCCACGAGATCAACAACTTCCTGGAGGAGATCCTCTCCGCCGGCCAGGTGGCCCTCCTCACGCTGGACCGTTCGGACATCCGGGAGATGTACGAGGCCGCCGGGAAGTCGAGCGCGCTGGAAAAGGAAGTGGAGCGTCTCACCGTGATCTCCAAGGAGGCGCTGAAGATCGCCGGGCTCACGAACCAGCTCCAGGCGCTGGCGCGCGGCGGCACGTACGAGACGACCGAGTACGTCGACGACATCCGCATGATCCGCATCGACCCGCTGAAGCAGCCGATCGGTGGACGCATCCTGGTGGCCGACGACCGCGAGTACATCCGCGAGTTCCTCCGTGACTTCCTGCTGCTGGAGGGCTTCGACGTGGACGTCGCCCGCGACGGGGAAGAGGCCGTCCGGAAGGCGACGTCGCAGCACTACGATCTGGTTCTCTCGGACATCAAGATGCCGGGGAAGAACGGCTACGAGGTCTTCGAGGGCGTGCGGGCGGTGGACCCCGGCACGAAGGTCATCCTCATGACGGCCTACGGGTACGACCCGTCGCACTCCATCGTGCGGGCCTCGGAGGAGGGGCTGTCCGCGGTCCTCTACAAGCCGTTCCAGATGGGGCGCGTGCGCAACGCCATCTTCGACGCGCTGCAGCCGAACGGGGATTCCGCGGAGAATCCGCGCGGATGAAGTTCCTCGCCCGGTTCGGACTGGAGCTCGCGCTCGCCGCGGTCGTGGTCCTGTTTTTCGCGGACTACCTCTTCAGCCGGAATCTCCTCTACGGCAGCGATTCGATTCCCGGGGCCATTTTCTACCGCGGCTACCTCGTCGAGTTCTTCAAGGCGCACGCGGAGATGCCGAAGTGGAACCCGTTCATCCTCGGCGGTCTGCCGTTCCTGGACGCGACGCACGGCGACACGTTCTTCCCGACGGCGCTGATCCAATTCTTCATCCCGGTCGAGCGGGCGCTCGGACACAAGCTGGTGATCCACGTGTTCTTGGCCGGTGTGTTCATGGCGTTCTACCTGCGGACGATGCGCCTGGGCCCGGCGGCCGTCGCGCTGGGATCCCTGGCCTACATGATGTCCCCGGTGTTCGTGAGCTACATCTACGCGGGACAGGACGGCAAGATGTACGTCTGCAGCCTGGCGCCGCTGGTGCTGGGACTGCTGGAGCGCGGCCTCTCCGATGGCCGGTTGCGGACGTTCCTGCTCCTGGGCCTCTCCGTGGGGATCATGATCCTCTCCGCCCAGATCCAGATGGCGTACCACTGCCTCTGGTTCGTGGGAGCCCTCTTCGCGATGCGCCTCGTCTTCCCGCGGGAGCGCGAGGACGACGCCCCGGCCCCGGGCAAGGGTCGCCTGGGCTCGTTCTTCGTCGCGGCGATGGCCATCGGCGTGATGCTCGCCTCCATCCAGCTTTTCCCGGCCGTGGCGTATGTGAAGCACCCGGCCGGCTTCTCCGTCCGTTCGGAGAAGACGGACTACGAACACGCGTCGTCCTGGTCGCTGCACCCCGAGGAGGCGATGGGGCTCGTGGTGCCGGAGTTCGCCAACGCGCCCGACGGCTACTGGGGGCGGAACTTCTTCAAGTACAACAGCGACTACCTGGGCGCGGGGCTGCTGCTGCTGGCCGTCCTGGCGATGCTGGGCCGGAGGAACGCCACGCGCTGGTACCTGGCCGGTGTGACGCTCTTCTGCATCGCCTACTCGCTGGGGGAGTGGACGCCGCTGCACCGGCTGTTCTACTGGGTCGTGCCGCAGGTGAAGTTGTTCCGCGCGCCGCCGCTCGTCATGTTCGGGGCGGCGTTCGGGGTCAGCGCGCTGGCGGCCTTCGCGGTGGAGGACCTCTCCCGGATCCGCAAGCAGGACGCGGCCCGGCGGGCGAGCCGCCTGCTTCCCGCGGGGCTGGCGGTGGCCGGGGCCTTTCTTCTGATCGGCCTCGCCGCGGAGGGCTTCACGTCGGCGTGGCTCGACGTGTTCCGGCCGCCGATGGACGCCGCGCGGGAGCAGATGCTCCAGGCCAACCTGCCGGCGTTCCGCACCGGCGCGCTGATCGTTGCGGGAGTATTAGCCGCCACCACGGGGATCGTCGCGGCCTGGCTGCGGGGTGCGGCGCCCGCCCGGATCGCGGTGGCGGGCCTGCTGCTCGTGACGCTCGTGGATTTCTGGCGCGTGGATACGCGGTTCAAGCTGGTGCTGCCGCCGGACCGCTGGACCGAGCCGCAGGGGATCCTCGCGGACCTGGCGCGGCAGTCGCGCGAGGAGAAGTTCCGGGTGCTGCCCACGCCGCGAGAGCTGACGTTCAACGGGCTGGGCACGTTCCGCATCGAGTCCGCGCTGGGCTTCCACGACAACGAGCTGGCCTGGTACCGCGAGCTGCGGGCGGATCCGCGCGCGGAGGGACTCCTCGCCGTGAACGACACGGGCTATCCTCTGCTGCGCGCGCTGAACGTGCGCTCCATCGTGCATGACTCGCCGGACTACCCGAACCCGCTACCGGTCTCGAACCCCGTGGAGCGCTTCCGCGTCGTGGGCAACTGGTCGGTGGTCCCGCACGAGCAGGTCCTGGATCGCCTGCTGGACCCGTCGCACGATCCGCATCGCAGCGTGCTGCTGGAGGAGGACCCCGGGATCCCGTCCCTGCCGGCGGAGGCGCCGCCGCCGGGCCGCGTCGTGTCCAGCCGCTACGACGGGAACGAGATCTTCGTCACCGTCGAGGCCGACGCTCCATGCCTGCTCGTCCACAACGAGAACTGGTTCCCGTACTGGCACGCCTGGATTGGGGAGTTGGAGCTTCCGATCCTGCGTGCGGACGGAACCGTCCGCGCAATCCCCGTACCGCCCGGTCGAAGCGACTTTCGGTTGACCTTTCGCTCGGTTCCCTACGAGATCGGGAAGTGGGTCACCGTGGCGGCGCTGCTCATCATTGGTCTGGGTTGGTGGCTGGAGGGGCGACGGACCGCGGGCCGGCACTCTTGAAGCGTGTGACGGTGCTGACCGTTCTCCGAGTATTGGGCGGCGTGTTTGCAGCCGTGATTCTCGGCTGGACCGTCGTCGACGCGACCCAGGAGTTTGCGGGCAGCGGAATTCGGGTGAAGACGTTGCCCGCCCTCGTGGCCATCGCATTCCTGCTGGCGGCTTTCGCGATGGCCATCGCCATCTGGCGAGCGCTCCTCCTTGGCGTGCGGGCTGCGGTCCCGTATCGCGACTGCCTTCAACTGTGGTCCTTTTCTAATCTCGGCCGGTACCTCCCCGGAAAGGTCTGGCAGGTCGTCGGCGCCATGGTCGTTGCGTCGGACCTCGGCGTGAGCCGGGCCGCCGCTGGCACGGCTGCCATTCTGGCCGTCGGGTACCAGGTCGCGTCGGGAGCCGTGTTCGCACTGCCGCTTCTCCCGAGGCTCCCCACAGTGCTCCAGGCCTTCGCCCTCCCGATAGTCATCGCGGCGATCGCGGCGATGGTCCCCCTTGTGTTTCCGACCAGCCTGAATCTCGTTCTCAGAAAGCTGGGGGCCTGGCTCCCGGAATCCGACGCCCCGATCTCAATCACGCGGGCCCGGGCCGCGGGCTGGTTGGGGATGCTGCTGGCGTACTGGCTTCTCCAGGGCCTCGGGTTCGTCTTTCTCGGCTTGGCGCTGGGAAACGATGTCGGATCGTCCTGGCCGCGCTGGATCGGTACGTGGGCGATGGCCTACGTGACCGGGCTGCTCGCGCTGTTCGCGCCGGGCGGGATCGGAGTGCGCGAGGGCGTCCTGGCCGTCCTGCTGCAGCAGACCGGGCTGGTCGACGGCACCGGCAGCGTGGTGGCGGTGGCGTCCCGCCTCTGGTCCATCGCGGCCGAAGCTCTCGTGCTGGCCGTCGCCCTCGTCCTCCGGGCCCGATCCGGCCGCTCTTGACTCGTCCGGGCCGGATCTCTAGATTCGAGCGACATTTTTCGCAATCCTCGGGGCGGGGTGAAACTCCCCACCGGTGGTGACAGCCCACGACCCGGGCCCTCGGGGCCCGGCTGACGCGGTGGAACTCCGCGGCCGACCGTCAAAGTCGGGATGGGAGAGGATGCGGACCGGACGGGAGACCGCCGGGGAGTCCGATTTTCTCGGAAGCTCCCGGCGGGTCGTCGTCGTGGTCCGCCGTCTTCCGTCCGCCCCGATCCCTCCTTCCGGGGCGTTGCCGCGTTGACCCCTCCCGCACGGCCCAGCCGCTGGATGGCGCGAGCGCTCGAGCTCGCGGGGCGCGCCGCCGGCCGAACCTCGCCCAATCCGCTGGTCGGGGCGGTCCTGGTCCGCGACGACCGCGTCGTGGGGGAGGGCTGGCACGCCCGGGCCGGGGAGGCGCACGCCGAGACCGTGGCGCTGGCGGCGGCGGGCGACGAGGCTCGCGGGGCGGATCTCTACGTCACGCTGGAGCCGTGCGCCCACGAGGGGCGGACCCCGGCGTGCGCTCCCGCGGTGGCTTCGGCGGGGGTCGGCCGGGTGATCGTCGCCCTGGAGGATCCGGATCCGCGCACGCACGGCGCGGGGCTGCGGACGCTCCGCGAGGCCGGCGTCACGGTGGAGACCGGCGACGGCGCGGAGGCGGCGCGCCTCCAGAACGAGGCGTACCTGCACCGCGTCCGGACGGGGCGCGCCTTCGGCGTACTGAAGGCCGCGGTCACGCTGGACGGCCGGCTCGGCGCCGACAGCGGGGACAGCCGCTGGATCACGGGCAAGGCGTCGCGGGAGAGGGCGCACGAGCTGCGGGACCGGTACGACGCCGTGATGGTCGGGCGACACACGCTGGAGGCCGACGATCCGTCGCTGGACGTCCGCCTCGACGGCGCCCGACGGGATCCGGTCGCGGTCGTGGTGGACACGCACCTGAAGGGACCGGAGGAGCGTCGCCTGTGGGAGCGCGCCGGGCAGGGCGCGCGCGTGATCGTGGCGGCGTCCGAGGAGGCGTCCCCCGCCCGCGCGTCGGAGCTGGAGGCGCGCGGCGTCGAGGTCTGGCGACTTCCGGTGGGACGTCAGGGGCAGCTCGCGCTGCTGGACCTCTTCGGCCGGCTCGCCGACGCCGGGCTCAACTCGGTGATGATCGAGGGCGGTCAGCGCGTACACACGTCCTGCCTGACCGCGGGGCTGGTGGGGCGCGCGCACGTGTTCGTCGCGCCGCGGTTCCTCGGCGGCGTCGATGGACCGCGGCTCGTCGGGGATCTCGGGGCGCGGCGCGTGTCCGACTCGCTGCGCCTCTACGACGTGACGCACGAACCGCTCGGCGACGACGTCCTGATCTCGGGACGCGTCGGCTCCGAGCCGGGGGAGGGGGACTGATGTTCACGGGAATCATCCGCGAGGTCGGGCGCATCCGGACCGTCCAGCCACTCGGCGCGGGCGAGAGCGGCGGGGCGCGGATCCTCGTCGAGGCGCCCCGTGCGGTGGGAGCGCTGGTCCGCGGCGGCTCCATCGCGGTGGACGGCGTCTGCCTCACCGCGGTGGAGCTGGACGGGAACGCGTTCGCCGCGGACGTGGTGCCGGAGACGCTGCGCCGCACGCGGCTGGGCTCGCTGCGCGAAGGCGACCGCGTGAACCTGGAGCTGCCGCTGAAGGCCGGCGACTTCCTCGACGGCCACGTGGTGCAGGGACACGTCGACGGTGTGGGCACCGTGCGCGGCGTGCGCCGCGAAGGGAACCAGAACTGGGTGACGGTGGACGCGGGTGACGGCCTGGCGCGGTTCATCGCCGAGAAGGGTTCCGTGGCGATGAACGGCGTCAGCCTCACGGTGGCCGACGTGGACGGCGCGGAGTTCGCCGTCGCCCTCATCCCCACGACGCTGGCCGAGACGAACCTGGACGAGCTGCGCGACGGATCGCGCGTGAACCTGGAGGTGGACGTGCTGGCCCGGTACGTCGCCCGACTCGAGGAGACGAAGACGTGACCACGCGAGCGGCGGGCGATCCCGCGAGGAGGACGGGCTTGGACCCGATCGAGCGCGCCATCGAGGAATTCCGCGACGGCAAGATCGTGATCGTCGTGGATGACGAGGATCGCGAGAACGAGGGCGACCTCGTCATGGCGGCGGAGTACGCGACGCCGGAGGCCGTGAACTTCATCACCCGCTACGGCCGCGGGATCCTGTGCGCGCCCATCTCGGGCCGCATCGCCGACGAGCTCGACCTGCGCCTCATGACCGATCGCAACACCGCCAAGCTCCAGACGCCGTTCACGGTGTCGGTGGATGCGGTGGAGGGGACCACCACCGGCGTGAGCGCCAGCGAGCGCGCCGTCACGCTGAAGAAGCTGGCGGATCCCCACGCGCGCCCCACGGACTTCGGGATTCCGGGGCACATCTTCCCGCTCCGCGCAGTGGACGGCGGCGTGCTGCGCCGGGCCGGTCACACCGAGGCGGTCGTGGACCTGTGCCGTCTGGCCGGGCTGCACGAGGCGGGGGTGCTCTGCGAGATCCTCAACGAGGACGGAACGATGGCGCGCCTGCCGGACCTGCGGGAGTTCGCGCGCGAGCACGACCTGACGCTCATCTCCATCGAGGATCTGATCCGTTACCGCCGTCGCTCCGAGGCGCTGGTGGAGCGGCTCGTGCAGACGCCTCTGCCCACGGCGCACGGCACCTGGACGATGTTCCTCTACGCGTCGCCGCTGGAGGACGATCTCCACGTCGCGCTGGTCAAGGGCGACCCGGAGGAGCTGGGCGAGGGCGAGCCGCTGGTGCGCGTGCATTCGCAGTGCCTCACCGGCGACATCTTCGGCTCGCACCGCTGCGACTGCGGCGAGCAGCTGGAGGTGGCCATGGAGCGGATCGACGACGAGGGGCTGGGCGTCCTTCTCTACATGCGCCAGGAGGGACGGGGGATCGGCCTCGTGAACAAGCTCCGCGCCTACAACCTCCAGGACCGCGGCGCCGACACGGTGGCGGCCAACGAGATGCTGGGCTTCAAGGCCGACGAGCGGGACTACGGCATCGGGGCGCAGATCCTGGTGGACCTGGGCGTGCGGCGGATGCGGCTCCTGACGAACAATCCCGCCAAGCGCATCGGGCTGGAGAGCTACGGCCTGACCATCGCGGAGCGGGTCGCCATCTCCGTGGACCCGAAGCCGGAGAACCGGCGCTACCTGGCGACCAAGCGGGACAAGCTGGGGCACCTGCTGCCCGAGTTCCCCGGGGAGAAGAGCGAGTGAGCGACGGGACCGGAACGGGCCGGCGCATCGCGCTGGTGATTGCCCGCTTCAATGATTTTGTCACCTCCAAGCTGAAAGTCGGCGCAGTGCAAGGACTTCTGGACCTGGGGGTCCGGGACGAGGACATTGCGGAGTTCCCCGTGCCGGGGGCCTTCGAGATTCCGCTGGTGGCCAGGAAGGCCGCCGACTCCGGCCGCTTCGACGCCGTCGTCTGCCTGGGGGCCGTGATCCGGGGAGAGACTCCCCACTTCGACTACGTGGCGGGGGAGTGCGCGGCCGGCGTGGCGCGGGCGGGGCTGGAGAGCGGGATTCCCGTGATCTTCGGCGTCCTGACCACCGACGACGCCGATCAGGCCCTCGCGCGGGCCGGCGGATCGGCCGGAAACAAGGGCCGGGACGCCGCCGTGGCGGCCCTGGAGATGATCTCCATCCTCGCGAAGCTGGAGAAGGGCTGATGGGACGCCGACGAATGGGGAGGGAGACCGCCTTCAAGGCGCTCTACCGGGTCGACGTGACCGGGAAGGGGCTGGAGGAGGCGCTGGCCGGACTGGACGAAGCCGAGAGGAAGGATCCGGAAGCCACGCGCTTCGCCCAGGAGCTGCTGGAGACGGTCGGGAAGAACCGGACCGAGATCGATCGGGCGCTGGACGGCGCCGCCGATCGCTGGGGAACGGACCGGATGGGCGTGGTGGACCGCTCGCTCCTCCGGCTCGGCACCGCCGAGATTCTATTCTGGCGCTGGATCCCGGATGAGGTTTCCATCGACGAGTACGTGGATTTGGCGAGAAAGTACGGGACCGATGAAGCGGGAGGATTCGTGAACGCGGTGCTGGATCGAATCTCCCGGGAGCGGCGCGCGGCGGAGGCCGGAAGTTGATCGCAGTCATCTCGGACATCCACGGCAACCTCGAGGCGCTGAACGCAGTGCTCGACGATGCCCGCCGCGAATCGGTGGATCAGCTGATCTGCCTGGGCGACGTCGTGGGCTACGGCGCGGACCCGAACGCCTGCCTCGCCCGCGTGCGCGAGGAGGCCGTGGCCACCGTCCTCGGCAACCACGACGCCGCCGCCTGCGACCTGAAGCAGTCCGAGAACTTCAACGAGGTCGCGCGCGAGGCCATCCGCTGGACCGCGGAGACGCTGAGCGAGGACAATCTGGACTTCCTCGGTCGCGTTCCCTACGAGTTCGTGGAGGGCGACGCCCGCTACGTGCACGCGTCGCCCGACGATCCTCCCTCCTGGCATTACATCCTGACGGAGCAGGAAGCCTGGAACGCGTTCGAGGCGTGTCCGGAGCCGGTCTGCTTCGTCGGCCACTCGCACGTTCCCCTGCGCGTGTTCCTCCGCAAGGGCCGCCTCGTCGTCCTGGACGAGGACGTGGTGGAGCTGGAGGGCGATGATCGCGCGCTGGTGAACGTGGGGAGCGTCGGGCAGCCGCGCGACGGCGACTGGCGGGCCTCCTACGCCCTGTATGATCCGGTCCTGCGGGCCGTGACCGCGCGCCGCGTGGAGTACGACATCGACGAGGCGTCGCGCAAGATCCGCGCGGCCGGCCTTCCGGAGATCCTGGCGACGCGGCTCGCCGTGGGGCAGTGAAGAACCGGCGCGAGATCCTCCTCCTCAACTGGAACGACCGCACGAACCCGTGGGGAGGCGGCGCCGAGATCCATCTGCACGAGCTGTTCGGGCGGATCGCCGCCCGGGGGCATCGCGTCACGCTGGTCTGCTCGGGGTACCCGGGCGGGGCGGCGGAGGAGGAACTCGACGGAATCCGGGTGATCCGGGTCGGCGGGCGGTACACGTTCAACTTCGTGCTGCCGTGGGCGCTGCGGCGCCGCCTGGCCGGCCGCCGGTTCGACGTGGTGGTGGAGGCGCTGAACAAGGTGCCGCTCTACTCGCCGCTCTACCGGTCGGAGCCGGTGGTGGGGATCGGGCACCACCTGTTCGGTGGGACGATCTTCCGCGAGGTGCCGCCGCCGATGTCCCTCTACGTCTATCTGAGTGAGCTGGCGGTCCCGTGGGTGTATCGTCGGTGGCCGATGTCGGTGATCTCCCGCAGCACGGGCGAGGACTTCCGCCGCCGCGGGCTGCCGGAGGAGTGCCTCCGGGTCATCCACGTCGGTATCGATGCGGAGCGGTACCGGCCGGATCCGGACGATCCGAAGGAGCCTCGGCCCACGCTGCTCGCGCTCGGTCGGGTGCGTCGCTACAAGCGGCTGGACCTGGTGGTGGACGCGGTCGAGGAGCTGAGGGATCGTCATCCGGACCTGCGGCTCGTCGTCGCCGGATCGGGCAACTACCTCGACGCCCTGAAGGCGCACGTGCGGCGCCGCGGCGTGGAGGACCGGGTCACGTTCGCGGGACGCGTGACGGAGGAAGAGAAGCTGCGGCTCTATCGCCGCGCGTGGGCGCTGGTGATGACGTCGCCCAAGGAGGGCTGGGGGCTGACGTGCCTGGAGGCGGAGGCCTGCGGCACTCCGGTCGTCGCAAGTGACTCGCCGGGACTGCGCGAGGCGGTCCGGCACGAGGAGACGGGGCTCCTGGTTCCGCACGCGGACCGCGCGGCCCTGGTGAAGGCGCTGGACCGGCTGCTGTCGGACGAGGCGCTGAGGGAGCGGTTGACGCGGGGCGCGCTGCGCTTCGCGGGGACATTCTCGTGGGACAGGTGCGCCGACGAGACGATGGATCTGATCGAGAGCACGATTGCCAACGGGGAGAGGAAATGAAGGCACTGATCACGGGGATCACGGGCCAGGACGGTTCGTACCTCGCGGAACTCCTGCTGGAGAAGGGATACGAGGTCGCGGGCGTCGTCCGGCGATCCAGTACGGAGAAGTTCGACCGGATCGAGGGGGTCCGCGACCGGATCACGATGCTGCAGGCCGACCTGCACGATCAAACGTCTCTGGTGGACGCTCTGCGCGACTTCCATCCGGACGAGGTCTACAACCTCGCCGCGCAGTCGTTCGTGCCCACGTCGTGGTCGCAGCCGGTGCTCACCGGCGACTTCACGGGGCTCGGCGTCACGCGCGCGCTGGATGCGCTGCGGCAGGTGAACCCCAAGATCCGGTTCTACCAGGCGTCGTCGTCGGAGATGTTCGGGAAGGTTCAGGCCATCCCGCAGACGGAGACCACGCCGTTCTATCCGCGCAGCCCCTACGGCGTGGCCAAGGTGTACGGTCACTGGATCACGGTGAACTACCGCGAGTCGTACGATCTCTTCGCGGTGTCGGGCATCCTGTTCAACCACGAGTCGCCGCGGCGCGGCATGGAGTTCGTGACGCGCAAGATCACGCACACCGTCGCCAAGATCAAGCTGGGGATGGAGAAGGAGCTCCGCCTCGGCAACCTGGACGCCCGCCGCGACTGGGGTTTCGCCGGAGACTACGTCAAGGCGATGTGGCTGATGCTGCAGGCGGACAGCCCGGACGACTACGTCGTGGCCACGGGGAAGACCCACTCGGTGAAGGAGTTCGCGCAGAAGGCGTTCGCGCGCGTGGACCTGGACTGGGAGGAGTTCGTCGTCATCGACGAGCGCTTCTACCGTCCGGCCGAGGTGGACCAGCTCATCGGTGATCCGGCCAAGGCGAAGAAGCAGCTCGGCTGGGAGCCCGAGGTCTCGTTCGAGGGGCTCGTGAACATGATGGTGGATGCGGACCTCAAGCTGCTCCGGAAGGGCGGATGAGGATCCTGATCGTCGGGGCCACCGGCTTCGTCGGCGGTCACTTGCTGCAGGAGTGCCGGTCCCGCGGCGACGAGCTGCACGGCACGTTCCGCCCCGGCGAGGACGTGCGGGAGTCACCGGACGTGACGTGGCACGGCGTGGACGTGCTGGATCCGGAGTCGATGGACGCCGCCGTGGCGTCCGCGCGCCCGGACGGGATCGTCCACCTCGCGGGGCAGGCCAACGTGGCGCTGGGCAACCGCGATCCCGTCGGGACGTTCCGCATCAACGCGGAGGGCACGGTCCGGATGCTGGAGGCGGTCCGCCGCGGCGCGCCCGACGCGCGCACGCTCGTCGTCACCTCGGCCGAGGTGTACGGCTCCGTCCCGCCCGAAGATCTCCCCGTTCGCGAGGATCAGCCGCTCCAGCCGCGAACGCCGTACGGCGTCAGCAAGGCGGCGGCCGATCTGGCGGCGGCGCAGGCCGGCCGTGACGGCGTGCTCGACGTCGTCCGGATGCGTCCCTTCAACCACGTCGGCCCGGGGCAGCGCCGCGGGTTCGTGGTCCCGGACTTCGCCAGCCAGGTGGCCGCGATCGAGGCGGGACGCGAGGCCCCGGAGCTCCGCGTCGGGAACCTTTCCGCGCGCCGGGACTTCACGGACGTGAGGGACATCGTGCGGGGCTACCGCGTGGCGCTGGATCGGGGCCGGACGGGCGAGGCGTACAACCTGTGCTCCGGCCGCTCCGTCGCCATCGAGGAGATCGTGGCCAGGCTCGTGGAGCGGTCCCGCGTCCCGATCGACCTGAAGGTGGATCCGGCGCGGCTCCGCCCGGCGGACGTGCCGGAGTTCCTGGGGGATCCGAGCCGGGCCGCCGGGGAGCTGGGCTGGGAGCCGGAGATTCCCCTGGAGCGGAGCCTCGACGATGCTCTCGAGGAGTGGCGCCGCGGCGGCGAACCGGCCGCCTGACGGCACGTTGACGCCTCGAGGGGCCTCTCCTACATTGACCGCGGCCCGTCGGTGCATTGCGGGCCGAGCCTGGACCCTCCCCGGACGGAGCCCATGACCCCGGACACCCCTTCCTCCGCATCCGCCGCCGACGCCGTGACGATGTCGCCGGCCGCCGCCGTGGATCGGGGCAACCGGATCGTCGCCGCGCTCGTCGGACTGGCCATCTTCGCCGTCTACTGGATCACGCTCTCCCCGGGGGTCTCCTTCTGGGATTCCGGCGAGTTCATCGCGGCCTCGCACTCGCTGGGCATCCCGCATCCGCCGGGCACGCCGCTCTACGTGCTCATGGGGCGCGTCTTCTCCATCCTGGGCAGCGGCCTCCTGGGCGTCGTCTCGGTGGCGCAGGCCGTGAACCTGCTGTCGGCGATCCCGTCGGCCATCGCCGCCGTGTTCCTCTACCTCTCCGTCGTCCGGGTGGGGAAGAGGATCTGGAACGACGGAGACCAGGCCACGTGGTGCACGCCCGCGGTCGTGGCCGGCGCCACGGCGGCGCTCTTCGCCGGGTTCGCGAACACGCTGTGGATCAACTCGATCGAGTCGGAGGTGTACGCGGTCTCCGGCATGTGGACGGCCTTCGCCGCGTGGCTGGTCCTGGTCTGGGCCGACACGGAGCCGAAGGACGAACGCCTGCTGCTGGTCATCGCCTACCTGCTGGCGCTGAACATCGGCGTGCACCTGGCCACCTATCTGGCCGCCCTGGCGATCCTGCCCTTCGCGTTCCTGCACGAGCGGCGGTTCGCGTTCGTGATCAGCTTCGTGGTCGTCCTGACCATGGCCAAGGACCTGCAGCTCTTCCTGCTCACCGTGACGTTGCTGATCCCCGCCACGCTGCAGTTCGCGCTGCTGCCCGCGGACTACGCGCGTCGCTACCGCCCGACGCTGCTCCTGATGCACGCCATCGCGCTGGTGGCGGCGGTGCTGGCGTTCCTCTACATGCAGCCGTCCGCGGCCCGCACCGCGATCCTCTGGGGGACGCCGCTCCTGGCGTTCCTGACGCCGTGGATCCTGCTGAAGCCGCCGACCCGGTACGAGAATCCGCTGCAGGACCTCGGCTTCCTGCTGACCATCGCCACGGTGATCGGCTTCAGCTGCCACCTGTACCTGCCCATCCGGTCGATGCTGGATCCGGCCATCAACGAAGGCCAGCCCGACACCTGGGCCGGGTTCTGGGACGTCATCCTCCGCGCGCAGTACCGGCCGGTCTCCGTACTCCAGCGTCAGGCCGACTGGATCTACCAGTTCGATCACATGTTCTGGCGCTACTTCCGCGAGCAGTGGAAGCCGGAGTTCCTCTGGTGGGTGCTGGGCATTCCGGGACTGGTCGTCCACTGGCGACGTCATCCGCGCACGTTCGCGTTCTTCGGGCTCTTGTTCCTGTGGACCTCCGCCGCCCTCGTCCTGAAGATGAACTTCACGGACCATGAGGTGCGGGAGCGCGACTACTTCTTCGCGCCGGGATTCTTCTGGTTCGCCACCTGGATGGGGCTGGGGCTGGGCTGGCTCACGCACCTGGCCACGCAGGGCGTGCAGGGACCGGCGCGTCGCGTGGTGGGCGTCGCGGCGGCCGCCGTGTCGGTGGTGATCGCGGCGTATCCCGTCCGTGGCCACTGGGAAACGCATGACCGGCGAGGCAACTGGATCGCCCACGACTACGCGCACAACATGCTGGCCGGACTGGAGCCGGACGCCATCGTCTTCACGAACGGCGACAACGACACGTTCCCGCTCTGGTACCTGCAGGAAGTGCACGGCTTCAGGAAGGACATCCGCGTCGTGAATCTCAGCCTGCTGAACACGGCGTGGTACGGCGAGCAGCTCCGCAACGAGGAGCCGCGCGTGCCGATGAACTACACCACGGAGCAGCTCTACCAGCTCCGTCCCACGCGGGACCGCGACACGGGCCGCGTCTACTACATCAAGGACCTCGTGGCCCGGGACATCCTGGAGGCGGTCTACGCTCAGGGCAACCAGCGCCCCGTCTACTTCGCCGTGACGGTGGACGACCTCATGGACATGGAGCCGTTCCTCAAGCTGCAGGGTCTCGTCTTCCGCTTCGATCCGGACCTGGCGCGGCAGAACCAGGAGCTGGCCAGCGGTCAGGCGGGCGACGTCAGCGACGCGCAGCTGATCATCGACAACGTGGACCTGACCACGACGCGCCGCAACCTGGAGGACCTGTACCGCTACCGCGGGCTGCTGGGCGAGGACGGCAACCTGGACCCGGACGTCTACCGCGACGAGAACGATCGCCGTCTGACGACGAACTACGCGGCGGCGTGGGCCCGGATGGGACTGGCCAACCAGCAGCGTGGGGATCTGGACACGGCCATCGAGTGCATGCAGCGCGCGCTGGCCATCTCGCCCCACTTCGACGTGGTGATCGAGGCGCTGGGGCGGATGATGACGGACGCCGGCCGCTACGAGGACGCGCGCGCCCTGTTCGAGGCGGAGCTGGAGGTGAGCCCGGACCGCGTGAACTACTACGTGGAGCTGGCCTACCTCGCCGGTCGATCCGATCGATGGGAGGAGGCGCTGGACTGGTACCTGCAGGGCTTGCGCCTCCAGCCGGCGTCGGCCACGATCATGTCGGGCATGTACCAGGCGTACCGCCAGCTGAACCGCCTGGACGAGGCGGAGAACGTGCTGAAGCGATGGCTGGAAATCAACCCGGAGGACGCCTCCGCACGAGCGGAGCTGGCGGAACTGCAGCGCTTCCGCGCGGGCGGGGCGTCGGACAGCGCAGCGCGGTAGGGCGGGCGTTCCCGCCGGAAGGAGGAGGGGTGTGGGCAAGCAGGTGATCGTGACCGGCGCGGCCGGCTTCATCGGATCCCATCTGTGCGAGCGGCTGCTGGACCGCGGCGACGACGTCATCGGTCTCGACTGCTTCACGGACTACTACGCGCGCCCCCTGAAGGAACGGAACCTCACGGCGCTGAAGGGGCGGGACGGGTTCCGCTTCGTGGAGGCGGACCTGGCCGACGCGAACCTGGTTCCGCTGCTCGAGGGTCGCACCATCGTCTACCACCTGGCCGCGCAGGCCGGGGTTCGGGCGAGCTGGGGCACGGAGTTCGACGCCTACATCCGTCACAACATCCAGGCCACCCAGCGGCTCCTGGAGGCGCTGAAGGAGCGCAGCGACGTGCGCCTCGTCTTCGCGTCGTCCTCCAGCGTCTACGGCAAGACGAAGGTCCTGCCGACGCCCGAGGACTCCAAGCTGACTCCGAACTCCCCTTACGGCGCCACCAAGGTGACCGGGGAGGACCTCTGCCAGCTGTACCGGGAGAACTGGGGTCTGGACTACGCCGCGCTCCGCTACTTCACGGTCTACGGGCCGCGTCAGCGACCGGACATGGGCTTCCACAAGTTCCTGCGCGCGATTCTCGAGGAGCGTCCCCTGGACGTCTACGGCGACGGGAGTCAGAGTAGAGACTGCACGTACGTGGGCGACATCGTGGAGGCCACGATCCAGGCGGGCGATAACAGAACCCCGAGTCAGGTTTTCAACGTGGGGGGAGGGACGCGCCGATCGCTGCAGGACATCCTCGGCATCATGGAGGACATCCTCGGGAAGAAGGCGCAGATCCGCTACACGGAGAAGGAACGGGGCGACGTGCCGCACACGCACGCCGACATCTCCAAAAGCCGGGACGAATTCGGGTATAATCCCCGGACGCCGGTGGAAGAGGGACTCCGGGCGGAGGCCCTCTGGATGAAGGAGATCGTCGAGCAGGCGGATCCCATCGGCTGATTCCGGCCGGCCGGCCCCCTTCACGGTCGTCTCCCTCAGAGCCATCGTCCCCCAGAAGCCGCGCACCGGAGGGTCTGTTCCGCGTGAGAGTCTTCATCGTCAATCCGGCCTTCGGCGAGGGCTTCGTCAAGACGGCCCGCTGGTTCGCCAAGTCCCGCGGCCGCGTCCAGCGCCATCCGGACTACCTCGCCCGCGCCACCGCGGTGCTGGAGGAGGCGGGGAACACCTGTCTCTTCCTGGACGCGCAGGCCAAGGACATGCCCATGGCCGAGGTGGAGTCCCGGATCAAGGACTTCGGCCCGGACCTGGTCGTGGTGTACGGCACCACGCCGTCCATCCTGTGCGACCTGGATCATGCGAAGATGGCGAAGGAAGCCACCGGCGGGGCGCTCACCGTCATGGTGGGCTCGCACGTGTCCGCCGAACCGGACGACACGCTCACGCGCGGCCGCGGGTTCCTGGATGCGGTCACGCGCCGCGAGTACGACTACACGCTCCGTGAGCTGGCGGACACGGGCAACCCGGAAGGCGTCGCCGGGCTGTCGTGGAACCGCGGCGACGAGATCGTGCACGAGCCGGATCGCGCGCCCATCGAGGACCTGGATGCGCTGCCGCATCCGGCCTGGCACCACATCGACATCGAGGACTACCACGATGCCGGCAAGCTCTTTCCCTTCATCACCCTGATCGGTGGTCGCGGCTGCCCGGCGAAGTGCACCTTCTGCCAGCTGCCGCAGGTGATGTACGGGCATCGCTACCGCACGCGTTCGCCTCAGCGCATCCTCGACGAGATCCAGCACGACCTCGACCTCTTCCCGAACCTCAAGGAAGTGATGTTCGAGGACGACACGCTGACGCTCTCCACGCACCTGGATCGCCTCCGCGAGATCTGCGAGGGTTTCATGGAGCGCGGCTTCCACCATCGCATCAGCTGGAGCTGCAACGCCCGCCCGGATCTCACGGACAAGGAGACGCTCCGCCTGATGAAGGCGTCCGGCGCGCGGATGTTCTGCACCGGCTTCGAGTTCGGCAACGACGAGATGCTCAAGCGCATCAAGAAGGGCATCGGCACGGACAAGATGAAGGAGTACGCCGCCAACGCGCGCGAGGCGGGCATCCGCATCCACGGCTGCTTCATGATCGGCGGCCCCGGAGAGACGCGCGAGACGGCCATGCAGACGATCCGCTTCGCCCAGGACCTGGACATCGACACGTGCCAGTTCACCGGCGTCGCGGCCTACCCGGGCACCGCCTACTACGATTGGGCCCAGCGCAACGGCTACATCGTGGCGAAGGACTGGGGCGACTGGGTGGACGAGGACCGCGAGCAGCGCGGCGTCGTGGATGTCCCCGGCCTGTCGATGCGCGAGATCGAGGAGCTGGTGGACCTGGGGCTGCGCAGCTTCTACCTGCGCCCCAAGCAGATCGGGACCATCGCCAAGAACGTCCGAAACCTGTCGGACGTGAGGACCAAGCTGCACGGACTCAAGAGCTTTGTGGACTACTTCGGCCGCAACAAGAAGGACGCGGAGGAGAACGTCTCGTGAAGGTCCTGTTCGTCGACACGCCTCCCACGCTGGACTGGTCGCCGGAATCCAACTTCACCAAGGGCGGCCGACGCTTTCCGGCGCTCTCCGTCACCGGGGAGATCACCTACAGCTACCTGAACCTGCAGTCCGCGGCCATCCTGCGCAACGCCGGCCACGAGGTGGCGTACATCGACTGCCAGGCGGAAGGCATCTCCTTCGACGAGCTGCTGCCCAAGGTGCGCGCGCACGCGCCGGACGTCATCGTCCTGTACGTGGAGCAGATCAAGATCCACGTGGACCAGGCGCTGGCGGACGCGGTGAAGAAGGAGAGCCCCACGACGCGCATCGCGTACGTCGGGCCGTTCGTGACGCCTTTGGGTACGAAGGTGGTGAAGGAGACGCCGTCCGTGGACTTCGCTCTGCGCGGCGAGTACGACGAGTCGCTGCTGGAAGTCGTGCAGGCGATGGACGCGGGCGAGGACTGGACGCAGGTGGAGGGCCTCTCCGTGCGCCGGCCGGACACCGGCGAGGTGGAGGAGGTGGGCTCCTACCGGCACGTGAAGGACCTGGATGCCCTGCCGTTCCCCGCCTACGACCTCATCGACTTCACGAAGTACCACGAGAGCGTCTTCCGCCGGAAGCCGGCCGCCACCATGATCACCAGCCGCGGCTGCCCGTACCAGTGCATCTACTGCTGGTTCCCGCAGACGATCTACGGCCACAAATGGCGCTACCAGTCGGCGGAGCGCGTCGTCGCGGAGATGGAACATCTCCACCGCGAGTTCGGCGTGAAGGAGATCCGCATCGACGATGACATCTTCGAGCTGAACCGGGACCGCGTCCTGCAGGTGTGCAAGGGGCTCCAGGAGAAGGACCTGGACCTGACCTGGGCGCCGCAGTGCCGCCCGGATCGCATGGACCTGGAGCTGCTCAAGGAGATGAAGAAGGCGGGCTGCTCGCGCATCCTCTACGGCTGCGAGAGCGCTAGCCAGGAGATCCTCGACAAGATGCGGAAGAACGGCAAGGTCGAGGACATCGAGAACGCCACCAAGTGGACCAAGGAAGCCGGCATCGACGTCCACAACTGCTTCATCCTCGGCTTCCCGTGGGACAACAAGAAGACGGTGGAGGAGACCATCCGGTACGCGTACAACCTGAACGCGGAGTTCTGCCAGTTCGGGATCGCCACGCCGCTGCCGGGCACGCGCCTGCTGGACCTCGTGGAGGAGGAGGGCAGCCTCGTCTCCCACGACGACTGGTCGCAGCACGACGGCTTCTCCAAGTCCGCCGTGAGCTACGAGAAGAACGGCAACGGCGGCCTCACGCAGGCGGAGATCGAGGAGTACGCCACGCGCGCCTACCGCGAGTACTACGTGCGCCCGCAGTACGCCGTGATGATGGTCAAGCGCGCGTTCCGCTCCAAGGACGACCTGGCGCAGACGATGCGACTGGGGAAGGCGTTCCTCCGCCGCAAGGCGCTCGGCTGGATCTGATCCGGAGCGTCCGGTCGGAGCGAGTCGTCCGGTCGGGTGCGGGCGGCGAGGCGGGGCGTCGGCAGCAGGACGAGCTTGGGGAGCCGGTCAGGCTCCCTTTTTCGTGTCCTGGCCGGAGCCGGAGCGGGGAGGACGCGCGGACCGTACGGCCAGCGGGAGCAGCAGCACCAGGAGCAGCCCGCACGCCAGCGACAGCAGCGTGTGGAAGAGCGCCAGCGCGAAGCCGCGGGCCAGCGGCAGACCGAGTCCGCCCAGCACCAGCGCCGAGATGCCGTCCTGGGTCCCCAGCGGGAGCAGCGTCAGCGTGCCGCCGAGGATGGCGCTGCCCGCGACGACCGCGGCGTCGATCAGGTTGACGCCCGCGCCGCCCGCATCGAGGATCGCCCAGAGCGACGCGTACTGGAGCAGCCAGAACACGGTCGCCAGGAACAGCAGCGGGATCACGCGACGCGGCGAGCGGAGGAGCTGCGCGGTGGCGCGGAGGTACCGGGCGGCCCCGTCCCCGATCCGCGGCAGCCGCGACGCCGGACCGGCCAGGCGATGCAGCAACGGGCCGGTCAGCGGCGTGGCCGCCACGAACGCCGCCAGCAGGATCGCGGCGGCGCGGGACGCGCCCTGGACCTCCAGCGCGCGGCCGGCGTACGCCGCGGAGGCGGGAACGAACGTGGCCAGAAGGACCAGGAACTGGAGGCCCCGCTCCACCGTGAGCACGGAGAGCGTGCGGGAGAGGGGCAGGCCGAAGGCGCGGGAGACGAGCAGCGCGGTGAGCGGTTCGCCGGACTTGGCCGGAGCCACGTGGCCCAGGACGAAGCCCATCGCCAGTGGCGGCGCCAGCGCGGGGAAGGACGGGGAGTCCCGGTCCAGCAGCCGTCGCCAGGCGAGAACGCGGACGCCCAGCGAGGCGAAGTAGCACGCGACGGAGATCACGATGCCGCGGGCGTGGAGCGACGTCCACGTGTCGGCCACCTCGCGGAGCCCGGCGGCCCGCACGAGGATGAGCAGGATGACGATCGACGCGACGATCACGAACAGGCGACGCACGGCGGCTCCGGACCGGGGACCGCGAGAGCCTAGCGGAAGCCGGGGCGCTCGCCCAGAGCGCGATCCGGGGCGACCGGCTTGACGCGGCGCGAGGCGCTGGCCGCCGGCATCCTCCTCGGCCTGGTGGCGGGGCTGTGGGACGGGCTCGCCGTGGTGCTGGAGAACCCGCGCTCGTTCGGGCCGGCGTCGGCCGTTGCCTTCGTCGGAGCGTCCGTGGCGCTGTGCACGATGGCCGGCCTGGTCGCGGGCGCGGTCCTGGCGACGCTGCCTCGGCGTCCCGCCTTCCTGGTGCCGCTGGGACTGGGCGCCGGGTTCTTCCTGTGGGCGGGCGTCCGCGTGCACGTCCGCTGGTTCTTCGGCGAGCCGCTGACGTCGCCGCCGTACGCCGCGGCGAACCTGGCGCTCCTCGCGGTCGCGGGGCTCGGGGCGATCGGGCTGGAGCGGACGGCGGGCCGGGCGATCCGCCGGGCGCTGCGCAGCGGAGCGTGGACGGCGCTGGCCGTCCTGGCGATCGTGATCGGGGGCGCGGCCGCCTGGGTCGGGCGACCGGATCCCGGCCGGGCGATGCCCGGAGCGGAGCCTCGCCACGGAGCCCGCGACGTCCTTCTGGTGACGCTGGACACCACGCGGGCGGACCATCTTTCCGTCTACGGGTACCCGCGCGGCACCACGCCGCATCTGGACCGCGCGGCGCGCACCGCCCGGCTGTCGCCGGTCGCCTACGCGCCGATCCCGCTCACGAACCCCTCGCACTCGTCCGTCTTCACGGGACTCCTCCCGCGGGAGCACGGCGTCCTCAACAACGGCACTGCGCTGACGTCCACGGAGACGTTCGTCCCGGACCTCGCCGCGGACGGCTGGACCTGCGCCGCGTTCGTGAGCGGCATCCCGCTGAAGGCAGGGCTCTCCGGCCTGGCGGACGGCTTCGCCCACTACGACGACGTCTTCTCGCCGCTGGAGCGCGTCCATCCGATGCTGACCACGCTGGCGCTCGTGCGCGTGGCGAATCGCGTGCTGCCGCTGGACTTCGTCGAGCGGCGCGCCGCGGACACGGTGGCGGCGGCCACGGCGTGGCTGGCCGGCAGCGAGGGCCCGCGCTTCGTCTGGGTCCATCTGTTCGATCCCCACACGCCCTACGACGCGCCCGTGCCGTGGCGCCGGCGGTTCGCGGTGGAGTCCCCGGCGTGGAAGGCCGGCGGCCGCCCCGTGACCGGCTGGCCGCACGCGGACTACGACGCGGAGCTGCGCGAGACGGATCGCCGGTTCGGCGAGTTGCTGCGCGCCTGGGACGACGTGACGGGCGGAAGGGGAATCGTCGTGGTGACCGCCGATCACGGCGAGGGGCTGGAGCAGCACGGCGAGCTGGCGCACGGGACGCAGCTCTTCGAGGAGGACGTGCGCGTGCCACTCTTCTTCCGCGACCCGGAGGTTCGTCCGGGCGTGAATCCGGAGGCTCGCAGCACGACCGTCCTCCACGGGTGGATTCCGGCGCTCGCGAGGGACGGGGGGAGCGCCGGAGGGACGGACGCCGGGAGTCCCCCGTTCCTCGTCGAGACGTTCGCGCCCGAGGGTCGGCAGGATCAGTCGGCGGTGGTGGAGCCGCAGCGGCGCAAGGTGATCGTGAACTGGGAGACGGGGGAGGAGCGATCGTTCGACCTGGCCGACGATCCGGGCGAGGCGCGCCCGCTGGATCCGTCGCCGGAGTGGACCGACCTGCGCGACGGGCTGTCGCCCGCCGGCGCCGAGATCGGCGACCTCGATCCGGAAACCGTCCGACGTCTCCGCGCGTTGGGGTACCTTCACTGACATGAGAATCCTGCTGCTCTCGGGAGTCGAGTACCAGTCCGGCTCGGCGCTGCGGTTCCGGGGTCTGGCCGGAGCGCTGGCGCGCCGCGGCCACGACATCCACCTGCTGGAGCCCGTGCCCGCGGACATCGTCCCGGAAACGCCGGACGGCGTGCTTCGCGTGCCCTGCCCGCGACTGCCCGTGCGCCCGGAGGCGCAGGCGCCGCTCTGGACCGGCCACGGGGCGGCCGCGGTGCGTCGTGTGCGCCCCGAGATCTGCTGGACGCTCAAGGCGCTGCCCAACGTGTTCCTCCCGGCCGCGCTGGCGCGCCGGCAGGGCGCCCGCATCGCCGTGGACCTGGACGATCTGGACTACGGCTACTACCCGCCCGGCGCGGCCCGCACGCTGGTGAAGAGCTTCTTCGACCGCGCGATGGTCACCGCGGACGACGTCACCGTGCACACGGAACCGATGCAGGAGCTCGTCACCGCGGCGCGCCCCCTCGGCTCGCCGCCCGTGTTCGTGGAGCAGGGGGTAGAGGTGGACCGCTTCGCCGGACCGCGCGCCACGCCACAGGAGCGCGAGCGGATCGCGCCGGGCGCGGAGCGGATCCTCCTCTACGCTGGACACCTCGGGCCGGCGTCCGATCTCGGCGTCCTCCTGCCGGAGCTCTCTCCGGCGGCCGAGCGGTTCCCGCGGGCGCGCCTCGTGGTCGTGGGCGACGGCCGGGACCGCGCGCGGCTGGAGCGGCTGGCCTCACAGGTGCTCCCCGCCGGATGGGCCCGGTTCGTCGGGACGGTGCCGCACGCCGACGTTCCGCGCTACTACGCCGCCGCCGACGTCGCGCTGAATCCGCTGGAGGACAACGAGGCGAACCGCTACCGCGCGTCCATCAAGCTGCGCGAGGCGCTGGCCGCCGGGACTCCCGTCGTCGCGTCGCCCACGCCGGACGCGCGACGTTTTGCGGAGTGGGTCCGGGTGCCGGAGACGACGGGGATGGAGGCGTTCGTCGCCGCCACGCTGGACGAGCTGCAAGATCCGGACTTCGCGCGGGCCGCGGCCGGGCGACGTCGCCTGGCGAGGACCGGCTCGCACGACGTCGCCGTGGAGGAGATCGCGCGGACGTGGGAGACGTCCGCTTGAGTGCGCCCGAAGTCTCGGTGGTGATCGCCGCGTACCAGGCCGAGCGCACGCTGCCCGCGCTTCTCGCGGCCCTCGACCGGCAGGACGCATCGTTTCCGTTCGAGGTGATCGTGGTGGACGACGGCTCCCGGGACGCGACCGCGGCGGTGGCGGAGCGGGCCGGGGCGCGCGTGGTGCGCCAGGACAACGCCGGTCCCGCGGCCGCGCGCAACCGCGGCTGGCGTGAGGCCGCCGCGGACGTCGTGCTCTTCACGGACTCCGACTGCGTTCCGCACCCGGACTGGGTGCGGCGGCTGCGGGAGGCCATCGACGACGAGTTCGCCGTGGCGGGCGGAACCTACGACATCGCGAACCGCGGCCACCTCCTCGCGGAGACCGTGCACGCGGAGATCCTGTGGCGGCACTCGCGGCTGCCGGACGCGCCGGAGTTCGCCGGCTCGTTCAACCTCGCCGTCACGCGGGCGGCGCTGGAGGCCGTCGGCGGCTTCGACGAGAACTACCCGGCGGCCAGCGGCGAGGACAACGACCTGTCGTATCGCCTGCGCGACGCGGGCTACCGCATCCGCTTCGCACGCGGTGCGGCGGTTGCGCACCACCATCCGGTCCGCCTCGGCCGGTACCTCTCCGAACAGCGTCGTCACGGTTTCTGGCGGATGTTCCTCTACGCACGCCATCCGGGTCGGGCGCGGGGAGACGGGTACGCGGGCCCGGCGGACTTCGCGGCGCCGCCGCTGGCGATGTCCTCCGTCGCGCTGCTGCTCGTCGCGCCGTGGGCGCCGCGCGCGTACGGCGCCGCCGCGCTCTGCGTCGCCGCGGTCCTCTTCCTCCAATCCGTCCTTGCGGTGCGCGTCGCCGCGTTCTGCCGGTCGACTGTGCCGCTGGCGCTGGCCCCGATCGGGGCGCTGCGAGCGTACGCCCGCGGCTTCGGGATGGCGGCGGGCCTCCTGCGCGTGATCCTCTCGAAGGTTCTCGGCCGATGAAGGTGCTCGCGATCGTGCCGGCCTTCAACGAGGAGGCGACGGTGGGGGAGGTGGTGCGGGAGATCCTGGCGACGGGCCTGGCCGACGCGCTCGTCGTGAACGACGGCTCCGAGGACGAAACGTCGCGCGCGGCCCGGGAGGCGGGGGCCGTCGTTCTGGACCTGCCCGTGAACCTCGGGATCGGCGGAGCCGTGCAGGCGGGCTACCTGTTCGCGCACCGCGAGGGGTACGACGTGGCGGTCCAGATCGACGGCGACGGCCAGCACGTGCCGGAGGAGATCCCGCGGCTCCTCGCGCCCCTCGCGGGCGGCGACGCGGACCTCGTGCTGGGATCGCGCTACGTGGAGGAGACCGACTACCGCTCGCCCGTCGCGCGGCGACTCGGGATGATCCTGTTTTCGGGCGTCGTGACCGCGGTGACGGGACAGCGCATGCTGGACACCACTTCGGGATTCCGGGCGGCGGGCCGGTCCGTGATCGCGTACCTGGCCCGGCACTACCCGCAGGACTATCCGGAGGTGGAGGCGCTGGTGCTGCTGAAGAGCGCCGGCTTCCGGGTCTCGGAGGTGGCCTGCCGCTTCCGCGAACGCGCCGGGGGGACGTCGTCCATCACGGCGGCGCGGTCGGCGTACTACGTGGTGAAGGTGCTGTTCGCCATCGGGATCGGCCTGCTCCGCCGTCCGCCCGCGCGCGAGGACGTCGCGGAGTGACGGATCGGCGGGCGACGGCGCTGCTGCTGGCGGCCGTCGCGACGGGGTTCGTCCTGCGCTTCGCCGGTCCCACCGCGGATCCGGCGCCGGGACTCTCCTGGTCCGGCGGCATCCTCACCGATCCGGCCGCCGTCGTCCTGTCCGCCAGCGACGCGATCCGCAGCGGCACGTGGGAGTGGGGCCGCGACGCGCTCGTGTATCCGCTCTACAACGCGGCCGCGTGGCTGGCGATGCGCCTCGTCGGCCCGGACCGGATCGCCCTGCAGCTCCTGTCCGCGCTCCTCTCCACGGCCACCGTCCTCTTCCTGGCGCTCTCCGCCCGGCGCGCGAAGGGAGCGGGAGCCGGTGCGCTGACGGCGGCGGTCCTGGCCATCTCGTACTGGCTCGGAATGTTCGGCCGCGTGCCGCTGGTGGAGCATCTCACGACCGCGCTGCTGGCCGCCGCCACCTGGGTCCTGATGCGGCGTGGCTCCGGCGCCGCCGCGATCGGCGGAGGACTGGTCGGGGTCGCGGCGTTCTTCGGGAAGGCCTACGCGGCGGCGTTCCTTCCGGCGATGATCGGGTTCCTGGCGGCGCGCGAGGGCTGGCGCCCGGTCCTCGCCGCGTCGGCCGCGTTGGCCGGAGTCGGAGCGGCGTGGGGAGCGTTCCTGTACGGGCCGCACCGCGCGGAGTTCCTGCAGCAGGCGGCGCGGATCTCGGAGGCGGGCCTCGAGGGATCCGGAGTGCTCGCGCCCTTCACGATGGTCTCCACGAGCTGGATCGTGCACCAGGCTCCGGCGATCTCGATCCTCGGGGGACTCTTCGTGCTGGAGACGCTGCTGCTGCCCGCGGCTCGGCGCCGCCGTCTCGCGGACGGAAGCGCGCTGCCCGCGTTCGCGTTCGCGGCGTTCTGGATCGGCGTCTCGCTGCTGCCCTACCGCGCGCCGCGCTACCTGATCCCGGCCGTCGCGTTCCTGGCGGCGGCCGCCGTGCTCCGCGTCGTCGAGGCCGCGCAGGAGGCGGAGCCGTCGGGCGACGATCGGTGGCCGCGACGACTGACCGGTGCCCTGACGACCGCCCTCGTGCTGGGCCTGGCGGCCGTGCTTCCGCACGCGGCCAGCGCGTGGGAGGCGTGGACCCGCGTCACGACGCTGGAGACGAGCTCGGTCGGGCTGGCGCTGCGACCGTGGCTGGCGCCGGGGCTGCGTCTGACGCTGTTCGCCGCGGGGCTCGGTTCCTTCGTGGCCCTGGGCCGCCGCCCGAGGCCGCCCGGGCGACGCGTCCTCTTCGCGCTCCTCGCGACCAGCGTCGTCGTCTCCGCCGGGCAGTGGGGAAGGTGGATCCCGGCGCGGACCCACGTGCTGGAGTCGGCGCGGATCGCGACGGACGCCATCCTCGCGCCGGAGGCGAACGTCCAGGGGGTCTTCGCGCCGGCGCTCACGCTGGGCAGCCGCCGCACCGCGAACCCCACGTTCGGGCGGGGGCGGCCCGACACGATCGAGCCGGATGCGACGCACGTGGTCATCGAGCTGCCGGAGGGCGAGGCGCTGCTGCGGCGACTGTCCGAGTCCGGGGCGGCGATGCCGCTCGCGGGCTGGTCGCCGAGGCATCGCCACGTGGGCGGTCTGTCGCTGGTGGCGGTCGGTCCGCCGGTCACCGAGTTCGAGCGCGCGGTGGCGCTGCTCTCGGCGCGTCGTCCGGCAGAGGCCGCGGCCGTCCTGGAAGAGCACCCCGCGCGCGACCTGCCGGAGGTCGCATCGGCGCACGCGCTGGCGCTCTTCGCGTCGGGCGACCTCGAGGCGGCGTGCCGCCGGCTGGAGGAGGCCGTCGCCGTCGATCCCTCGGCGGGCGATCTCCATCGGCTGGCGCGGCTGGCCGACCGGATCGGCGACGTCGAGCTGCGACGGAGCGCACTCCGCCGGGCGCTTGCGCTGGATCCGTGGGACGAGGAGGCGCGGCTCGCGCTGCGGGAGGAGCGCCTCCGGCGTTGAGCCGCTCCGTGGCCGGATCGGGCGACGCGTGCTAGGCTCTTTGCCGGTCGGAGGTTGGAACGATGGACCGGATCCAGTGGGTGTCGATCGTCGGCAGCGCGGTCCTGCTCCTGGTCGTGCTCGAGCTGGTCCGGTCGAGGCGGCTGCAGGAGCAGTACTCGCTGCTCTGGGTGTTTACCGGCGTGGTGCTGCTGCTCCTTTCGTGCTGGCGCGGCCTCCTGGACCGGTTCGCGCTGATGTTCGGGATCCACTACCCGCCCTCGGCGCTCTTTCTCGTGGGTTTCGGGTTCTTCCTGCTCATCCTGCTCCACTTCTCGATCGTCCACTCCGCGCTGTCGCAGCGCGTCAAGGAACTGACCCAGGAGGTCGCCCTGCTGAAGGAGTCACGCGGGCGAGCGGACCGGGGAGACCGTTGAGCGAATCCCCGCCGGCGTCGCGTTCCTTTCCCACGCTTCCGCTGCTGATCCTGGCGATCGTGATCGGCGTCTTCCTGCGCTTCGCCTGGATCGAAAGCGATCCGTCGCCGCGGCTCAGCTGGTCGAACGGCATCTTCACGGATCCGCCGGTGATGGTGCACGCCGCGCGGAACGTCGTGCTCTTCGGCCAGTGGATCCTGGACTACAACCGCGATCTCTGGATCTTCCCGCTGATGAACGGCCTGACCCGCGCGGTCTACGCCGTCACCGACCCGGGGCGCGTGCCCACGCTGGTGCTCTCCGGGCTCGCCGGGCTGGCGGCCGTGGCGGCGGTGGCGTGGGGCATCGGAAGGTCGCTGGGCGCGCGGGCCGCGGTGATCGCGGCGCTCCTGGGCGCGTCGAACTACTATCTGGCGCTCTTCGCCCGCGTGCCGGTGGCGGAGAACGTCGTGGCGGCGCTGATGATGGCGGCCGCTGCGCTCGCCGTGCGCCGTCGGCCGACGGAGCTGGCCGTCGCCGGCTTCCTCGGCGTCGCGGCGACGCTCTTCGGCAAGTATCACGCGGTCGGCGCGCTGCCGGGACTCGTGCTCTACACCGCGCTGGCGCCGAAGGATCGCGGCCGCGCCCTCGCGATGCTGTTCGGGGGCGGCACGATCGCCTTCCTCGGCTGGCTCTTCCTCTTCTTCCTGCCGCACCGCAGCGACATCCTGGGGCATGTCGCCCGCCAGTCCACGGGGATGCACGGCTCGCTGCCGCTCGTGACGTCGCTGGGCGAGGGGCTGGGCGAGTTCTTCAACGCGATCCGCCGCTGCTGGATGTTCTACCGGATGCCCGTCGTGGGAGCGGTCGGCGGGGCGTTCGTGATCTTCTCTCTGCTGCACTCCGCGTCCCGGCGGGCCCGGCTGGCCGACGGCACGATTCTGTGGGCGATGATCTTCGCCCCGTCCTGGATCTACTTCGGCCTGCTGCCCTACAAGGCGCCGCGGTACTACGTCCTGCTCGCGCCGCTGCTGGTCGGGGCGGCGGCTGCGGCGGTGGAGCTCCTCTGGCGCGCCGACGGCTTCCGGTTCCGCCCGCCGAAGCGGTGGGACGAGCACGCGGCGCTGGTGCTCTGGCTCTACGCGTTCCTCTTCACCGGCATCGACGCGGTGAAGCACTACGCGTCCATGGCGCTGGAATGGCTCACGATCCCGCCGCAGAAGATCACACCCGCCACCTACGACGCGGTCGTGCGCTTCTTCGCGAACGTCGACACGTTCCACCAGGGACTGGTGTGGGCGGGGATCCTCTCCGTGCTCACGTACATGATCGTCCTCTGGCACCCGGAACTCCTGAACCGGTTCGGCGTCCGGGAACTCCGCTGGGAGCGGCTGCGCCTGCAGCGCTTCGGGGCGATCCTCGTGGCGGGAGCGGTGGGGCTGGGTCTGATCCAGTGGACGGCGTGGGCCTTCGACCGGACGCGCTTCATCGCCAACGTGAAGGATTCCCTGCCGGAGATGATCGGCGCGGAGGCCGTTCTGCTCGGACCGCTGGCGCCGCTCCTCACGCAGGACTCCGGGTTCCGCTGCTATCCGTACTTCGGCCCGCCGAACGAGCGCGGTCTGCTGGAGAAGTTCGGCGTGACGCACGTGTTCGTGTCGGGGAAGGGCGACCGCGCCGTCCTCGAGGATCGCTTCCCGGGCGTCCTGGACGATGCGGTGACCGTGCAGGTCTGGCCGCTCAAGACGCTCTTCGCGGGAACCGTGGAGCTGCTCCGTCTGCCGCCGGCCTACCTGGGCGTGCCCATCCACGACTACCGGCCGACGCTCTTCGAGGAGGGCGCGGAGGCGGCCCAGAACGGCGAGTTCGAGGCGGCGCTGGACCTCTTCCGGCGTCATCGGGAGGGCGGCGGCCGGGTTTTCCCGGAACTGGTCTCCCTGGAGTCGGTCTGCTGGTTTACACTCCAGGATTACGACCGGGCCGAGGAACGGATCCGGGAGGCTCTGCGCCTCCGCCCGGACGATCCTCTGAACTGGCGCAACCTGAGTTCGCTGCACCTCCAGCGCGGCGAACGATCGGAGGCGATCGAGGCGCTCACGCGCGCGCTGAACATCGATCCGAAGAACGAGGAGATGCGCTCGATGCTGCAGGAGCTGAGGCGTTGAACAAGCTCACCGTCATCATCCCCGTGTACAACGAGGAGAAGACCCTCGAGGAGATCGTGGAGCGCGTCCAGAACGCGAAGTTCCCCCTCGAGAAGGAGCTGCTCATCGTCAACGACGCGTCCGTGGACCGGACCCGGGAGATCATGGATCGCCTGGAGGGCGGCAACGTCCGGACGTTCCACCACACGGTGAACCAGGGGAAGGGTGCCGCCATCCGAACCGCGCAGGCTCACGTGAGCGGCGACCTCGTCATCATCCAGGACGCGGATCTGGAGTACTACCCGGAGGAGTACCATCTCCTCGCCGAGCCCATCCTGGACGGTCGCGCGGACGTGACCTACGGGACGCGCTTCCTCGGGACGCATCGCGTGTTCCTCTACTGGCACTACCTGGGGAACCGCTTCCTCACGTGGATCACGAACATCCTCTACAACACGATGCTCTCCGACATGGAGACGTGCTTCAAGATGTGCCGCGCCGAGATCTTCACCGGGATGCGCCTGGAGACTAACCGCTTTGGCTTCGAGCCGGAGTTCACGGCGAAGGTCTTCAAGTCGGGCTACAAGGTCTACGAGGTGCCCATCTCGTACAACGGTCGCGGCTACGAGGAGGGGAAGAAGATCACGTGGCGGGACGGCGTGTCCGCCCTCTACTTCCTGCTGAAGTACCGCTTCCGGGACTGATCGGGGGAATCGGTTGGACGAGCGAATCGACGTCTCGGCGGTCATCCCGGTCTTCGACGAGATCGAGTCGCTGTCCGCGTTCCACGCGGAGCTGATGGCCGCGGCGCCCACGTGGGGGAGCGGCCGCTTCGAGATCGTCTACGTGGACGACGGCTCCACGGACGGAACGCCCGAGCTCCTGGAGGAGCTCTACCGCGAGACCCCGGACGTCGTGCGCGTGGTGACGCTGCGCCGCAACTTCGGCAAGTCGGGTGCGCTGTCGGCGGGGTTCCAGAAGGCGCGCGGCGACATCGTCGTCATGCTCGACGCGGACGGGCAGGACGTCCCGGGCGAGGTCCACAAGCTGCTGGCCCGCCTGGACGACGGAGCGGACATGGTCGGCGGCTGGCGGCATCGCCGGCAGGATCGGCCGGTCAAGCGATGGACGTCGCGCTGGTACAACTCCGTCACGCGCTGGCTCACCGGTCTCCCGCTCAACGACTTCAACACGGGCATGAAGGCGTTCCGGCGCGAGGTCGTGGAGGAGGTGCCGCTCTACGGAGAGTTCCACCGCTTCGTCCCGGTGCTGGCCCACGGGCTCGGCTTCCGCGTGGACGAGGTGCCGGTGGAGCATCGCGAGCGGCAGGCCGGCACGTCCAAGTACCTCTCCGTGACGCGCTTTCCCAAGACGTTGCTGGACCTCGTGACGGTGCTCTTCCTGACGCGTTTCTCGGAGCGGCCGGTCTACCTGTTCGGCGGGCTGGGACTCTTCCTGGCGATGCTCGGCGGCGGCGCCATCCTCTACCTCGTCCTGATCCAGCAGCTGCTCGGCGCCGGCATCGGCACGCGACCGCTGCTCCAGCTGGGCGTGGTCACGTTGCTCGTCGGCGTGCAGCTGATCGGCGTGGGCCTCATCGCCGCGCTGTTCCGCCACATGGTGGCCTCGCGCGAGGAACCGTTCCGGATCCGACAGACGCGCCCATGAGGGTGCTGCTCCTCTCGCACGTCTTTCCGCGCTCGGTCTCCGACACCGCCGCTCCCTTCCTCCTCCGACACGCCCGCGGACTGGTCGCCGCCGGGGCCGACGTGCGCGCGGTCGCCCCGCACGACGCGGGCCTGCCGGACCGGCAGGAGCTGGACGGGATCCCCGTGGTCCGCGCCCGCTACGCCCCTGACGACGAGGAGACGCTGGCGCATCGCGGCGAGATGCACCGGCGCGCGCGGACGCCGGGCGGCGCGCGCAAGGCCGTCGCGCTCGTGGAGTCGATGGTCCGTTCCGCGCGGGCGGAGATCCAGGCCTGGTCGCCGGACGTGCTGCAGGTGCACTGGCTGATTCCCGGCGGTCTCGTGACGCGCCGGCTGCGTCCCGGCGTGCCGTGCGAGGTGGTCGTGCACGGGACGGACGTGGCGCTCGCCTCGAAGGGTCCCGTCGGACGATGCGTCGGGCGATGGCTGCTGGGCGCGTTCGACTCCGTGGTGGCCGTGTCCGAACCGCTCGGCGACGACCTGACGCGCGCGACCCGCCGCGGGATCGACGAGGTCATGCCGATGCCGTATGCGGACCCCGTCCGCCCGCCGGGCCCGCCGCCCGGGCGGGACGTCGTCCTGGCGGTCGGCCGGCTGGTTCCGGAGAAGGGGCACCGGGATCTCCTGGAGGCGGTGGCGCTCCTCCGCCGGACCCGCCCCGGCGCCCGGCTGGTGCTGGTGGGCGAGGGACCCGCGGCGGCCGAGCTGCGGGACCGGGCGGAGGCACTGGGCGTCCCGCTCCGGGCCGACGGCGCCGTCGCGGCCGACCGCCTGGACGACGTGTACGGGGCGGCGGACGTCGTGGCGGTGCCGAGCCACCGCGAGGGGTTCGGGCTGGTGGCGGCGGAGGCGCTGGTCCGGGAGCGGCCGGTCGTGGCCGCCGACGTCGGTGGGCTGCGTGTCCTCGTGGCGCCCGGGAAGACCGGCTGGCGGGTCCCTCCCCGGGATCCGCCGGCGCTGGCGGCCGCCCTGGAGGAGGCGCTCTCCGCCCCCGAAGAGGCGAGGCGCCGGGCGCGGGCGGGGGCGGAGGAGGTTCGCCGGCGCTGGTCGGCCGAGGCGCTCGGGCGGCGGCACGTCGCGCGGCTGGAGGCGCTCCGCAGCGGCGCGGGCTAGGCCGGATCCGGGGCATTCCCGATCGCTCTCCGTCGTGCTAAAATCGTTCCTGGTTTTTGCTTAGCCCTTCCGGAACGGCCGAACCGGGGGCGGTTCCGGCAGCGGGAGCCCGCGTGAACGTCATCGTCATCATCCCGACGTACAACGAGCGCGAGAACCTGACCCACCTGGTGCCCCAGGTCCTGGACCTCGACCCCTCGCTTTCCATCCTCGTCGTGGACGACAACTCTCCCGATGGTACGGGAGAGCTCGCGGACGAGATGGCCCGGGAGACCGGTCGTGTCCACGTCCTGCACCGGGAGGGCAAGCTGGGGCTGGGGTCCGCCTACGTGGCGGGATTCCGGTGGGCCCTGGAGAACACGGAGGCCGAGTTCATCTACGAGATGGACGCGGACTTCTCGCACGACCCGAAGTACCTGCTTCCGATGCTGGGCATCGCCCGGGACGAGGAGGCCGACCTGGTCGTCGGCTCGCGGTACGTGGGCGGCGGGGCGAACGTCGTGAACTGGCCGATCCGTCGGCTGATCCTGTCGTACGGCGCCAACGTGTACGCGCGCCTCGTGACGGGACTGCCGCTCAGGGACTCCACCGGCGGGTACAAGTGCTTCCGGCGCCGGGTGCTGGAGTCCATCGACCTGGGGCAGATCCGTTCCGACGGGTACGGCTTCCAGATCGAGATGAACTTCCACGCGTGGAAGCGAGGTTTCCGGATCCGGGAGCTGCCGATCGTCTTCGTGGACCGGCACTCCGGGACGTCCAAGATGGACCGCAAGATCATCGTCGAGGCATTCTGGCTCGTATGGAAACTCCGGCTCAGCTCCCTCTGGGGGAGGAAGGCGACGCGGGACGCCCGTCCGCAGTAACGCGGCCGGAGGTCAGCATCGCCATCGTCTCCTACAACACGAGCGATCTCCTTCGCCGCTGCCTGCAGACGGTGGCGGAGTCGGGCACCTCGCGCGTGTGCGAGGTGATCGTCGTGGACAACGCGTCCCATGACGGATCGCCCCGCATGGTGGAGGAGGAGTTTCCGGGAGTGCGCCTCGTCGCCAACGCGGACAACGCCGGCTATTCGCGCGCGGTGAACCAGGCGATCCGCACCGCCGCCGGCCACTACGTGCTGATCCTGAATCCCGACATCGAGGTGCTGCCGGGATCCATCGACGCGCTGGCCGACCACCTGGATCGGAATCCGGAGACCGGCATCGCGGGCGGGAAGCTCCTGAACCCCGACGGTTCGCTGCAGTATTCCTGCCGCACGTTCTACACACTCAACACGCTGCTGCACCGTCGCACGCCCATCGGCAAGCTCTTCCCGAACAGCCGCGTGGTCCGGGACCACCTGATGATGGACTGGGATCACGACAGCGTGCGCGAGGTCGACTGGATGCTGGGCGCGTGCCTCATGGTCCGCCGCGACGCCATCCGCGAGGTGGGCCTCATGGACGAGCGCTTCTTCATGTACTTCGAGGACGTGGACTGGTGCTACCGGATGAAGCAGCACGGGTGGCACGTCGTGTACGTCCCCGACGCCACGATGAAGCACGTCCACCGGCGGGAGAGCGCCAAGGGCGGAGGCCTGCTGAACCGGCGCCTCATGGCGCACCTCAACAGCATGTTCCGCTTCTTCGACAAGTGGAACACGCTGCTCTACCGCGCCCGCAAGCATCGCGACTTCTGGGTGGGCGTCGCGCTCCTGGCCGGCGATGTCGTCGGCGTGACCGCGGCGTTCCTCGGCGCGTTCGCGCTGCGTTCCGTGCTGAGCAGCGTGCTGATGCGCCCCGTGTTCCCGCTCTCGGCGTACCAGCCGTTCCTCCTGCTCGCGGTCGGCGTGGTCCTCGCGGTGAACGCGCTGCTGGGCCTGTACCGCCGCCCGACCGCGCGGGACGTCCTGGACGACGCGTTCGATCTGGGCAAGGGATTGCTGCTCACCGCGCTCGTGCTCATGGCCTCCACGTTCCTCACCCGCTCCGAGCTGCACAGCCGCCTCATGGTCGTGCTCTTCGTGCCGTTCTCCTACGCCGCGATGCTGGCGTCGCGCGCCGCCCTGTCGTCCGTGACGGCGTGGATGCGGCGCAGCCGGTTCGGCCTCACGCGGGCCGTCGTGGTGGGGGAGAGGCGCGCCGCCCACGCCGTCGCCTCCCGGCTGGAGGCGCGACCGGACCTGGGCTTCGAGGTCGTCGCCACCATCCCCGACCAGGCGGGCGCCGAGGAGCGTCGCTTCCGCGAGTTCTGGGACGCGGACGGCATCCGGGAGCTCATCGGCCGGCATCGCGTGGGCGAGGTGCTCCTCGTGAGCCCGACGCTGTCGCCGCGGGAACTCGCGCGGCTCGTGCTGCTCTGCCGCCGCGACGGCGTGCGGCTGCGGCTCGTGTCGGGTACGGCGGAGCTCCTCCCGTCGCGCCTGCACCCGGTCGAACTACTCGGCCGGCCGACCGTGGAGCTCAGCGCGCTCGCGGGCCGGGCGGTCTCCCGCGTGCTGCGCCGCGTGCAGGACGTCGTCCTGTCGGGGGCGGCGCTGCTGCTGCTGGGCCCCGTCGCCTGGATGCGCGCGTTCCGGCCGGTGCGGGAGGAAGAGCCGCACGAGGTCGTCGTCGGGCTGGCGGGTCGGACGTTCCGCCGCCGCCGACCGGATCGATCCCGCCGGGCGGAGACGCTCGGTCACGTGCTGCGCGGCGATCTGGCCCTCGTGGGCCCCAGGCCGCGAACGCCCGGGGAGGTCGAGAGCGAGGAGGAGCTTCGCATCCTCTTCGACCTCGTTCGTCCCGGCGCCACGGGCCCCTGGCGGGTCCACGCGCAGGAGACGGTGGAACCGGAGGCCGAGATGTCGTTGACTCTCTCGTACCTTCAGAACGAAGCGCCCCTGGAGGACCTCAAGATGGTCCTCCGCACGCTGGCCCTCCCGAAGGATCCCCAAAGGAGCAACTCTTGAACCGCAACCTCAGCAGAGCGCGACGTGCCGTGAAGGGCGTCGGACTGGCCTGCGGCCTCCTCGCGGGACTCGCTTCCTCGGCTCGCGCCCAGTGCGATCCGAACGCGACGTGGAGCGTGTTCCAGCCGACCGGAGACGTCGCCGAGATCCTCATCGACGAGCCTTACGCCTGGATCGGCGCGGTGGGCGGCGTCATCCGCATCGACCTGTCGGGAGTGCCCGGCGGAGACCCGGACCAGATCAAGATCACGGACAACGAGGGCCTCGTCTCCACGGAGATCACCTGCCTCGCCCGCGATTCCTACGGGAACCTCTGGGTGGGAACGCGCGAGTCCGGGGTCTCGGTGATCTCGCGCGACGGCAACCTCATCCGGAACCTGACGTCGTTCCGTGAGCTCTGGAGCGACCGGGTGATCGCCATCAACGGGGAAGGCGACCGGATGGTCGTGGTGTCGGTCGACTCGTTCTCCTCCTCGGGCACCCTGGAGGGCGGCGGCTTCGTCATCATCCAGGTCACGCCGGACGGTTCCGGCGGATTCACGTTCGCTCCCATTCCGGGCACGCAGCTGGACGTGGGGCAGGAGGTCCACGTCACGTCCGACGCCATCTGGTTCGGCACCAGCGGTCGCGGGCTCTGGGTGCGGGACGAGACGGTCGCGCCGGCGGACTTCCGGCAGGAGCTGCTCACCGAGTTGCTCTCCGCCAACGTGAAGAAGGTCCTGGCGGCGGATCACTGGGATCAGTCGGGCCGCGACGTCCTCTGGCTGGGCACCGCGCTGGGGCTCCACACTTACGAGCCGTCCACGGCGATGCTGGACACCGTCCCCGGTTTCTCCGGCGAGAACATCCTCGACATGTTCCACGAGACGGCGACGAATACGATGTACGTGGCGAGGGATTCGTCCGGCGTCCGGGACATCTTCTCGATCGACCTGGACGGTCCGCTGTTCGCGTCGCGGCTGCCGCGGTCCCCGTGCTTCAGCGATACGCTCTACGTTCCGCGCGACATCGCGGTGGACACCGCGGGCCGCCTCGTCCTCGGCACGCGGGCCGAGGGGTACTCGGTGTACGACATGCCGGCGTGGTTCTGTCCCGCGCCGCTGGGCCCCCACGCGCCCCAGGTGGCCGACCTCCACCTCGCCGGCGACGGCACGCTCTACTTCGGCACGGGCGATAAGGATCGACTGAATACGCGCTGGAACGGGCTCGGCATCTTCGACGGCGTCTCGTGGAACGCGCTGACGCTGGACGATGGGATCCTCGCCTCCAACATGACGGAGGTGCACGTGTGGCGCGACGGGACCGTCTGGTTCGGATCATCCGTCGACGCCGACCAGGGCGGCCTGAACCGGTACTTCCCGGAGACGGGGGCCATCGAGGCCTACCACAACCAGACCGTGAACACGACGCGCCGCACGCAGGGACGGCACGTCCGCCAGATCCGCGAGGACCCGGCCGGCAACCTCTGGGTGCTGTACGGGCAGGCGACGCCGGGCGGCGGTCTGTCGCTCATCGAGGCGCCGCCGAGCCTGGCCATCAAGAACTACGACTTCTCGCTGATCTTCGCGGGCACCACGCTGCTGCGCGCGTTCGACTTCGACTCGCGCGGGCGGCTCTGGGTCTGCACCAACGACACCGTGACGGGCCCGGCGCAGCTCTACGCGATCGACACCCGCGGCACGCTCTTCGACCTCACCGACGACCTCACGCGATCGTTCAACATGGCGAACGAGGTCTTCAACCTGGGCGAGTGCAAGTCGCTGGAGATCGACTCCAACGACCGGATCTGGATTGCCGGGAACACCGGTCTCGCGCTCGGGCAGATCGATCCTGGCGGCGGACTCTTCGCGACCTGGACGAGGATCGAGCCGAACGCGGCCCAGGCCGGCGGCCGGAACCCGCTGCCGTACCGCGTGGGCACGCTGGACTCCAACGAGGATCTGTGGCTGGGGACCGAGAGCTCCGGACTGGTGCGCGTCTCGAAGGACGCGTCCACCTGGACCTGGTACGACGAGCTCGCAGGCTGTCCGCTGCCGGACCAGTCCGTGTCGGGGATCTATCCTGACCCGTCGTCCGGCTCGGTGTGGGTGGGCACGTCGTCGGGCGGGATCGCACGCATCGACCTGTCGGGATCGGTGTCCGGCGGCAGCGACGACGCGCTGGAGGCGCAGCCCTATCCCAATCCGTGGAACCCGGACGCGGACGGCGCCGTCACGTTCGGCGGGATTCCCACCGAGGCCGAGGTGGACCTGCGAATCTACACCGTGGCGGGGGAGATCGTGTACGAACAGGAGAACCTTCGCGGCGCCAAGACGTGGAACGGGAACAACGTCGGCGGATTCGTGGTGGAGGGCGGCGTCTACCTTGTACGGGCGATCGCGACCGACGGCGAGGTCTACGAGACGAAGATCGCGGTCCAGCGATGAGCGACTTCAAGATCCTCGACGGACATATCCACTGGGGCCAGTGGACTCCCGAGCGGGAAGGATGGCCGGGCGCGACGCTGGCGCAGATCCGGGAGGCGCTTCGCCTCTCCGGCATTCACGGCGCGGCGCTCCTCCCGACGGACACGCGCGACAACGCGGGCCTCGCCGCGGCCATCGCCGAGGATCCCGAGGATCTGTACCTGTTCGCGTGGGTGTCCCCCCATCACGCGGACGCCACGATGGACTTCCTGGAGTCGCACGAGGCCGAGGTCGCCGGGATCAAGATCCATCCGTCGCTGGAGCGGATGAAGGTCACGGACGACGGCTGGACGCCGTTCCTGCGCTGGGCCGATGAGCGTCGCAAGCCGGTGATCATCCACAGCGGCCGCTGGCAGGAGATGGCCAGCTGGCGATTCTGTCTGGACGTCGCCGAGCGCCACCCGCAGGCGTCCATCATCACCGCGCACCTCGGCGGCGACCTGCCGACGCTGCAGCAGGACTGCTCGGAGGAGATGCGGGTGCGCGCGCTGCCCAACGCCTACCTGGGAACGGAGTCCATCCGCGAGTACTATTCGCTGCGGATCGCGCTGGACCGGCTAGGCCCGGAGCGCATCCTCTTCGGCTCGGACTACCCGCTCGGCTGGCCGTCGGCGTACCTCGGCGTGCTGGACGGCGCGCGCCCTACCGGGCAGGAGCGGGAGATGGTGCTGGGAGGGAACCTCCTGCGCCTGATCGAGCGGGGCCGCGGGGGACCGGGCGCCGCGTGAGGATCCTGCACATCTGCGACCAGAACTGGACGGGCTCGGCGAACGCGTTCGTGGCCGCTCACCGTCGTCACGGCCACGAGTCGCGGCTGGTGACGCTGGTCGAGTGCGTGAACGAGTTCGACGAAGACATCTGCCTCCACCTGCCCTTCCTGCAGGGAACGGATCTCCACCTCGTGATGAAGTCCGTGGTGAAGCGGCTGCACGGCGGCCGTCCCACGCACGCGCCGGCCGTCGCCGACGGGGTTCCGGAGTGGAGCCCGCGCTCGCGGGCCGAGGCGGCGCTGTTCCGCTTCCGCGAGGACGTGCTCTGGAAGCCGCGGATCGAGCGGGCGATCCGGGAGCATCGCCTGGACGAGTACGACTTCTACCATCTGGAGAGCGGCGTTTCGTTCTACCGGGACGGACGGTTCCTGCGGGAGATGAAGCGGCGGGGGGCGCGTGTCGTGGCGTACTACCTGGGCACCGACCTGCGCGACCGCGGTGTGATTCCGGCGGTGCGCGAGATGTCCGACCTGAACCTCACGTGCGAGTGGGATCACCTGGATCTGGATCCCACGCTGACGTACTTCTTCCTCCCCTTCGACGCGTCGGCGTACGAGTATCGGTCGGTGGTGGGTGATCGGCTGCGCGTGGCGCACGCGCCGCGCAATCGCGCGTACAAGGGGACGGATCTCCTGCTGGCCGCCTTGGAGCGCGCCCGCGCGCGCGGTGCGGACTTCGACTTCGACCTGATCGAGGGAGTCACGCACGAGGAGGCGGTGGCCCGCAAGCGGCGCGCGAACCTCCTGGTGGATCAGGTCGGGGACCATCGGGCGACGGGGTACGGGATGAACTCGCTGGAGTCGCTGGCCATGGGCATTCCGTGCATGACGTCGATGACGGCTTCGCTGGCGGAGTTCCTGGAGCCGCACCCGTTCGTGCGGGTGACGCCGGAGACCGTGGAGGAGGCGCTCGTGGATCTCGCCGCGGATCCCTCCGGCCTGGCCGCGCGTTCGGCGGCGGGGCGGGAGTGGGTGGAGGCCACCCACGGCGCCGACGCGGTGGTGGAGAAGATCTACGACCTCTACCGGGAGCGGGGCTGGATGGACGAGTCGGGCCGGGCGATCCGCCCGCCGGGCGCATGAGCGGGCCGACCTCCCGGATCGCGCGGCATACCCTGGCGTATGCCACGGGATCGGTGATCGGCGGGATCTCCCGCGCGATCCTGCTGCCGGTGATCGCGCGCAAGCTCGCGCCGGAGGAGTACGGTGTCCTCTCGCTACTCCTCGCCGCGACGAACTTCCTGCACCTCGTCCTGGAGCTCGGGCTGGTCACCGCCCTGATCCGCTTCCACGCCGACGAGGCGACGGACGAGGGGCGCGCCGCGCTCAGGCGCATCGCCCTGACCGCCCTGCCGATGCTGGATCTCCTGCTGGTGCTGCCGTTCCTGCTGGCCCGCGACCTCGTCTCGACGGCGTTGTTCGGGACGCCGGAGCACGGACTGCTGTTCGCCGTCGCCGCGGGCACGGCGTTCTTCGGGGCGCAGTTCCAGCTCGTGCTCGGCGGCTACCGGGCGGAGGACCGCTCGAAGGCGTTCGCGGGACTCATGGCCGTGAAGGGGCTGACCGCGCTGGGCGTGACGCTGTTCCTCGTCTTCGGTCTGGACCTCGGCGTCGCGGGATTCCTCCTGGGCAACCTGGCCGGACCGGCCGTCGTGGTGCTGCTGGCCGTGCCCCTTCGTCTGCGGGGGACCGAGCCCGTGTCCCGCGCACGCACGCGGGAGCGTCTCGCCGCGATGTTGCGCTTCGGCCTGCCGCTGGTACCCTCCGCGCTCGGGCTTTGGGCGCTGAGCTACCTGGACGTCTGGCTGCTGCGTGTCCTCGCGGGCCTCGACGCGGTGGGGCTGTACGGATTCGGCTCGGAGATCTGCCTGCCGATCGCCCTGCTCGTCACGTCGATCCACCTGGCGTGGCCGACGTACGCGTTCGGTCGAGCCCGGTCCGAGGGCGGCCCCGCGGAGCTGGCTCGCGTGTTCCGCCACCTGTTCGTGGTGCTGACCGGCGGGGCGATGGCGGTCGCCGTGCTTCGCCACGAGATCCTGGCCGTGCTGGGCACCGCCGAGTACGGGGGCGCCGCGCGCGTGATCCCGCTGCTCGCGCTGGCGACGGTGCTGTACGGTGCGGCGAAGACGTTCGAGACCGGACTGCAGGTGGCGGGCGATACGCGTCGGCTGCCGCTCTTCGTGCTGGTGGCGGCCGCGGTCAACGCGGGGCTGAACGTGCTCCTGATCCCGCAGTGGCGGGAGGTCGGCGCGGCGTGGGCCACCGTCGCCACGAACCTGGTGCTCATGGGGGTCGTCTTGCGTGAGTCGAACCGCCAGTTCCCGATCCCGTTCGAGCGGGGTGCGATCGCGCGGGTGCTCACGGCGGCCGTCGTCGTGTTCGCGGCCGGGGAGTTCCTGCCGGAGATGCCGTGGCCCGCGGCCGCCGCCTCGCGCGCGGCGCTCTGCCTCGCGTTCGGGCCGGTCGTCGTGCTGGCGGGAGGACTCACCCGCGAGGAACTCCGCTCGCTGCCGTCCCTGCTGCGTCGCCTGGCGACCCGGGAGGCCGCGTGATCTCCGTCGTCATGCCCACCCACGGCAAGCGGGACCTCCTGGCGCGGGCGCTGGACTCGCTCTCCGTCCAGGTCGGCGCGCCGCCTTTCGAGGTCGTCGTCATCGACGACGGGGCAGACCCGGAACTCACCGCCTGGGTGGAGGAGCGCGAGGACCCCATCGACATCCGCGTGATCCACCACGAGCGCAATTTCGGGCGCTCGCGGGCGCGCAACACGGGGATCGAGGCGGCCCGCGGGGACGTCGTGTTGTTTCTCGACGGGGACATGCGCGTGGAGCCTGCGTTCCTCGCCGCGCACGCCGCCGCCCACGACGGGGAGGATACCGTCGTGCTGGGGAACATCCTCACCGCGCCGGAAGCGCGACGCGGCGCGTTCGTCGACTACATCGACTCGCGCGGCGTGAAGAAGGTGGAGGCCGGTCGCGACATTCCCGGTCGCTACTTCATGACGGGCAACTCCTCGGTGGCGGCGCCCCTGCTGGCGAGGGCCGGCGGCTTCGACACCGCGTTCGACGAGTACGGCGGCGAGGACACGGAGATGGGCTACCGGCTCGCGAACCTCGGCGCGCGCTTCCGCTACGCGCCGGACGCGGTCTCCTGGCATCTGGATCTCAACGACGTCCCGCGCATGGCGCGCCGACTGCGTCGCTACGGGGAGCGCATGCTGCCGATCCTGGTGGAGAAGGTTCCGTCAGCGCGCGCGGAACTGGGGTTGCATCTCGCGGAGCCGGGTCGGCCCGGTGATCCCGCCTCGCTCCGCCTGAGGCGGCTCGCGGTGCGAGTCCTCTGCCGCCGATCGTTCTGGGCGCCGGCCGCCTGGATCGCGGATCGTCTACCGTCGGGGCTGCGCTGCGATCCGCTGTTCGACTTCGTGCGGGCGGCCTCCTACCTCGACGGCTACGGCCGGGCCGTCCGGAGCGGGCGATGAATCCCCGGGCGTTCTCCGTGCTGGTGTTCGTGGCGGCGATCGCGACGTACGTCGGTACGCTGGACCACGTCCTCCTCTCCGACGACTACCTGAACCTGGAGCGCAGCGCCTTCCGGACGATCGGCGAGGGGCTGGCGCTCTTCTCCACGAGCGACATCGACTTCTATCGACCCATCCCGCGCCTGCACTTCGGCATCCTGCAGGGACTGGCGGCCGACACGCCGTGGGTGTGGAACGGTGTGGGGCTGCTGCTGCACGCGCTGGCCAGCCTCTTCGCGTACCGCCTGGCGCGCGACCTCACGGACGAGACCGTCGCCCGCTGGACCGGCCTTCTCTTCGCGGTCCACTTCCTCCATGTGGAACCGGTGCTCTGGGCGTCGGGCGTGACGTCCACGTGGGTGACGCTGTTTCTCCTCGCGGCAATCCTGCAGTTCCGCCGGGCTCGGCGTACCGGACGCGCGCGCGATCGGCTGCTTGCGATCGTGGCGTTCGGCGCTGCGCTCGCCTCCAAGGAGACGGCGGTCGCGTTCGTTCCGCTGCTGCTGCTGACCACATGGATCTGGCCCGGCCGCGACGCTCGGGGTCGGACCTTCCCGCGCGTTCCCGATCTCGTGGAGTCGGCGCCGTTCGTGTTGCTGCTCGGGGCCTACGCGCTCATCGCGGTCGGCATCGAGCGGGGCGGCGACGCGTCGCCGTATCGCATGGCGCTGGGCGGTCACATCGTGAAGAACGCGGCGTTCTTCGCCCTCGGCGGATTCGTGCCGGTGCGGTACTGGGAGATCCAGCAGATCTGGGCGTCGTCGGCGGGGATCGGCGACTTCCTGCGCGCGTTGGGGCCGCGGGCTCATCTCACGCTCCCGCTCGTTCTCGGTGCGGCGGGCCTCGTCGCGGCGATGCTGCGCGGCGGCCGCGACGTGCGGGGCGGTCTGCTCTGGATCGCCGCGTCGGCTCTGCCGTTCCTGGCGCTGCCGGGAAGCGGGGAGCGGTTCCAGTACCTGTCTTCGTTCGGGGCGTGTCTCGTGCTGGGCGCCGCGCTGCGCGCCGTCGGGCGACGCTGGCCGGCCCGCGCGGCCGGCGTGCCCGCGTCCGGTTGGCTGGGCGCCCTCCTGATCCTGGCGTTCCTGGGCGGCAACCTGGACCGGCAGGCCGACTGGAACCTGGCGAGCCGCTGGACCCGCGCGCTCATCGCCCGCTGGGACTACTTCCGCATCCGGGATCCGGACGAGCGCATCGAGTTCGTCGGGGTTCCCGGCGAGGTTCGGTCCGCCTGGGTGTTCCGCAACGGCTTCGACTCCATGGTTCGCCTCTACTGGGAGGGGAGGGCGTACTGGCGGGCAGAGGAGGCCCCGCCCGGGACGGTACCGGACGTGCGGATGGTCTGTGTCTTCCTCCCGGACGGGGCTCTCCTCATCGCCCCGGAGCCCGTGGGGGAGGATCCGTCCCGCGGGAACCTGGGAATCCTGCCCGAGGGGTAGCCTTGACAGGGCCGGGGGCTCTCCTTATAGTCTGGCAGTCATCGGGCCAAGTGCGCCCGGATAAGGAACTTAGGGAGATCGTCGCATGTTCGGGACCCGCACCCTCGCTTCTCTGGCCGCCGTCTCGGCGCTCCTCGCTCTCGGAGCCTGCGGCTCCCTGGAGTTCGAGAAGGAGGACTTCGACAACTCGGCCCCGATCACGTTCTTCGACGTCGCCCCTCCGGACACCACGTTCGCCAACGAGGTCTCCTTCCGCTGGATCGGAACGGACCTGGACAGCGACGTCGTGGCCTACCAGTACAAGCTCGTGGAGACGGACTCCCTCTGGTACTACGACGGCGGTCCGGCCTCCGCGGGCTCGGAGATCCGCATCGTGGCGCCGTTGCCCGAGGGGCGTGGGGCGGACGGCTGGTCGGAGCGCGTGACCAGCAACTTCGAGGCGTTCGCGCTGCTGCCGGACGGCTGGTACGAGATGCGCGCCCGCTCCATCGACTCGGAGGGTGCGTCCAGCGATTCCGCGGTGAGCCGCTTCTACGTCTTCTTCGACGACGTGCCGCCCGAGGTGGAGATCGTCGGACCGCCGGGCACCACGCGGAGCCCCTGCGGCCGCATCGGGACCAGCACGGCCTGGACGTTCTGGTTCAACGCCACGGACGCCAGCCGATCCAGTGCCACGCCGCGCTCCAGCCTGCAGTACTCCTACCAGCTCCGGGCGCGCCGGACGGACAACTGCTCGTCGCACCTCAGCGACGGTTTCACGCAGTTCCAGTTCTTCCCGGACGACGGGGATATCCCGGTCGAAGTGGGGAACGCCCTGCCCACGCTGTACACGGACCTCTTCGACGGGGCCTGCGGCTGGGTGTTCACGCTGCGCGTCCGGGATCCGGCCGGCAACACCACCACCACGGCCTGCTGCATCAGCCAGACCACGGGCTGCCAGGGCTTCTGACCCGTCGGCGGACCGTCGGCCGGCCTCCCGGTCCCGTGGCTGGTCTCCCGTCGCTGGCTTCCTGTGGCCGGCCTCCCGTGGCTGGCCTTCCGTGGGCCGGCCAGGACCTGTTTCCCCGTCTTCCGGCCCTGATCCTCGCTTTTTTCCAGTTTTGGCCGCCTTTGCCTTCTTTTGGGGTTGCGGTGGGAGATTGTGGGGCGATAGAGTCCGGCCGTGGGCAGTTGGGGACTCTAGATGGGGCGTCCTCCCGCTTCGTGGGGACGAACCGAGCCCGAAGTGGAAAGGGTGGGCCCATTGGCGTCCTTCCGCGGTTCCTTCGTTCGATCCATCGACCAGAAAGGCCGCTTGGCCCTGAGCCGCCAGTTCCGGCGGGTCACCGGGGTCAAGGAGAAGGGCGGCAGCCAGCCCTTCCTGGTGCTGACGAAGGGGCTCAACGACTGCGTGTGGGGGTACACCGAGGATGAGTGGCCGAAGCTGGAACAGCAGCTCCGCAGTCACCAGCTCCGGGACCAGGAGTCCCGGGACTTCGTCCTCGAGATGATGCGCCACGTGGAGGACGTGGGCATCGACTCCCTGGGGAGGATTCTGATTCCCCAGTCGCACCTGGAGATCGCCGGACTCGGGAAGGGCGAGGAGGTGCTGGTGCTGGGAATGCTGGATCACCTCGAACTGTGGAATCCGGAGCGCTACGAGGTCCACCTCGAGCGCTCGAGACAATCGAGCTCCTACGAAGAGAAGTCCAAGGAGCTCTTCCGGAACTGAGGGGATGGCCGGTCGCGTCGGTGCGGAGGTGGGGAAGTGATCGGGACGACCGTGCACCGGACGACGCCAGCCGCCAGGAGGGCCACCGTGAGGCTCCACCATGTGCCCGTTCTTCGGGACGCGGCCGTGGAGTACTGGGCGACCGCGGGGGCTCGGTGTCTGGTCGACGGAACGGCCGGGCGCGCCGGCCACTCCCTCACGCTCCTCGGCGAACGCGATGACGTTCGCCTCCTTGCCGTCGATCGCGATCCGGAGGCCGTCGACTTCGTGAGTCGACGTCTCTCCGGCTTCGGCGATCGCGCCGTCGCGCTCCGCGGCTCCTACGCGGATCTGTCCCGGCTCCTGCGGGAGCGCGGGGAGGGTCCGGTGGACGGCATCCTGCTCGACCTCGGCGTGAGTTCGCCCCAGATCGATGATCCGGAGCGCGGCTTCTCCACGCGCCACGATGGTCCTCTGGACCTGCGCTTCGACCGCACCGAGGGTCCCTCGGCCGCGGAGTGGCTGGCGCAGGCCGACCTGGAGAACCTCGTGCGCGCGCTGCGCAACTACGGCGAGGAGCCGCGGCCCACGGCGGTGGCCCGCGCCATCCTGGAAGCGCGCGACGCCGGGGAGCTGGAGACGACGACGCAGCTCGTCCGCGCCATCGAGCGCGTGGCCGGCCGCCGCGGCGATCCGCCCGCGCGGGCCGCGGCTCGCGTCTTCCAGGCGCTGCGCATCGCCGTGAACGGCGAGCTCGACGAGCTGGATCGCTTCCTGGACGCGCTGCCCGACCTGCTCGCGCCGGGGGGCCGCATCGTCATCATCAGCTTCCACAGCCTCGAGGACCGGCGCGTGAAGAACGCGTTCCGGTCGGCCGCGCGCGACTGCGTGTGCCCGCCGGAACTGCCGGCGTGCGCGTGCGGCGGCAACCGCGCGTGGCTGGAGGTCCTGACGAAGCGCCCCGTGACGGCCTCGGTCGAGGAGATCGCGGCCAACCCGCGAGCCCGCAGCGCGAAGCTGCGCGCCGCGCAGCGGATCAGGGGCGCGTCATGAGTGTCGCCACCAGTGTGGACCGGGCGGAGAGAGCGGGACGTGCCGCGAAGACGGCGCAGCGCCGACGTCGGGAACGGGAAAGGGTCGTGGGGCTGGCGACGACCGCGCTTCTGGGCATCCCGCTCCTCTTCGCTGCGGTCTGGTGCCGTATGGAGATCCAGGAGCGCCTCCGCGAGCGGGACGACCTGCTCGCGCAGCGCCAGACCCTGGAACGGTCGCTGATGAAGCTGGAGGGGGAGCGCACGCGTCTGCTGACGTGGGCGCATCTCGGGAAGCGGGCGAAGGAGCTGGGGCTCCGGGAGCCGACCCCGAAAGAGGTGATGTGGATCCCGGTGGAGAACCGGTAGGGGGGTGACGATGGCGCGGCGTCGTCCGTCGGCCGATCGCTACGAGCGTCGGCTGACGGTCGGGATCCTGCTCGGGGTCCTGCTCGGGAGTCTGGTGGTGGCGCGGCTCGTGCAGGTGCAGGTCGTGGAGGCCAGCACGTTCCGGCGCGAGGCGATCAGCCAGCAGGAGCGGACGCTGCCGCTGCGCGCGGTGCGCGGCTCCGTGCGGTGGCGCGACGGCGAGGTCATCGCCACGACGCTGCCCGCGGATCGTCGCGGCAAGGAGGAGGCGTCGCGCCTCCACCCGCACGGAGCACTGGCCGCGCAGGTCGTCGGCTTCGTGTCGCCCGACGGTCGCGGCCAGGAAGGCATCGAGCTGATGTTCGAGGACGCGCTGCACGGCGCCGACGGCGAGCGCGTCGTGTCCGCCAACGCGCGCGGCTACCTCCAGACGTCGCCCGACGGGCAGGTTCGCCCGCCCGAGGACGGGTCGGACGTGGTACTCACGCTGGACGTCAAGGCGCAGGAAGTGCTGGAGCGCGAGCTGGAGCGGACGGTGGAGACCACCGGCGCGGGCTCGGCCACCGGCATCCTCATGGATCCCCGCACCGGCGACGTCCTGGCCATCGCCTCGTGGCCGAGCTACGACCCCGCGAGGCCGCGTCGCTCGGACCCCGCGCAGCGCCGGCTCCGGGCCGTGACCGACGTCAACGAGCCCGGCTCCACGTTCAAGGTGGTGGCGGTGGCCGCCTCTCTGGAGGAGGGCCTGGTCGAGCCGGAGACGCTCATCGAGTCGTGCGAGGAGCTGGAGCTGGCCGGCGGCCACATCCTGCACGACGACGAGGACTTCGGCTGGGTCTCGGTGGAGGAGACGCTGACGCTGTCGGTCAACACCGCCACGGCCCAGCTCGCCCGCAAGACGGGCCCGGAGGCGCTGTTCGACTACGCGCGCGCCTTCGGCTTCGGCTGCGTCACCGGCGTCGACCTGCACGGCGAGGTCAGCGGGATCCTGCGTCGCCCGGCGCACTGGTCGGGCCGGTCGCTGGAGACGATCTCCATCGGCCAGGAAGTCGCCGTGACGCCGCTCCAGCTCGCGTCCGCCTACGCCGCCATCGCCAACGATGGTGTGCTCATGAAGCCGCGCCTGGTGCGGGAGATCCGCGGAGCGGAGGGGCGCGTGGAGCGCACCTTCCGTCCGTCGCAGGTCCGTCGCGTCGTGTCCAGGGAGACCGCGCGCACGCTCCGCCGGATGCTGGCGAACGTCGTGGAGAACGGCACCGGCACCGAGGCGCGCATTCCGGGGCTGGCCGTCGCCGGCAAGACCGGAACGGCCCAGTGGTTCGACGTGGAGCGGCACCGGTACGACCCGCGTCGCCACGTGTCGACGTTCGCCGGCTTCGTGCCCGCGGACGATCCGGTGATGGTGGGGGTCGTGGTGGTCGATCGTCCGGACGGCGTGGGATACGGCGGCGAGGTGGCCGCGCCCTGCTTCCGACGGATCGTCGAAGGAACCCTGCTCGCGAGGCGGGAGCCGATGGCCCTGGCACTCGCTTCGGCGAACGACTGAGACGGACGGAGCGGGCGATGCTGGCCGAGCTGGCGACGACGGGAGGTGCGGAAGTGAGAACGGCGGCGGAACTCGTCCGCGACGTTCCGGGCGCGCGGATTCGCCGCGGCGCCGATGCCTCCGTGCGCCGGGTCCGCATCGATTCGCGCGCCGTGGAGCCGGGCGACGTGTTCGTGGCGCTGCCGGGCCGCAACGTCGACGGCGCCCGCTTCCTGCAGGACGCCGTGGCGCGGGGCGCCGCGGCCGTCGTGACCGCTCCGGACGTGATCGTTCCGCCCGAGGTCGCCTGGATCACCGCCGACGATCCCCGCCGCGCGGCCGCACACCTCAGCGCTGCCGCGTGGGGGCACCCGGCCCGCTCGCTCGACGTGATCGGCTTCACCGGCACGAACGGCAAGACGACGTCCTCGTTCCTGGCGCGTGCCGCGCTCGAGGGCGCGGGGCGTCGCGTGGCGGTCGTCGGAACGCTGGGCGCCTACCTGCCGGACGGTCATCGTCCGCACGCGCGCACGACACCCGAGGCGCCCGACGTGCAGGCGACGCTGGCCGAAGCGCTGGAGCAGGGCTGCGACACCGTGGTCATGGAGGTGTCGTCGCATGCGCTGGATCTCTCGCGCGTCGACGGGATCGGCTTCGCGGCCGCGGCCTTCCTGAACCTCTCGCCCGAGCATCTGGATTGGCACGGGACGATGGAGGCGTACGGCCACTCCAAGCTTCGACTGTTCTCCGAGCTCCTCGCGCCCGGCCGCACGAAGGCGGACCGGCCGCGCGCGGCGCTCCATGGCAAGGACCCGTGGGCGGCCCGTTTCCGACAGGTGGTGGACGACGCGATTCTCTTCGCGGTCGGGGACGACGAGGCGGCGGAAGTGGGCGCCCGCGGGCTCCGCATCGATCCGGACGGCACCCGGTTCGACCTGCTCACGCCGGACGGGACGGCGGCCGTGACGCTGACGCTGCCGGGCCGGCACAACGTGGAGAACGCGTTGGCCGCGGCGTCGCTGGGCTGGCTGCTCGGCGCGGACGCGGCGGAGCTGGCGCGCGGTCTCTCGTCGGGAGCGGCGCCCCCGGGACGGTTCGAGCGGATCCACTCCGGCCGCTTCGACGTGTACGTGGACTACGCGCACACGGAGGACGGGCTGGAGCGCGCGCTGGATGTCGCGCGCCGGATCACGCGCGGCCGGCTCATCGTGGTGCTGGGCTGCGGCGGCGACCGCGACCGGAAGAAGCGCCCGGGCATGGGCAGACTCGCGGCGGCCGGGGCGGACCTGGCGCTCTTCACCTCGGACAACCCGCGCGGCGAGGATCCGGCGGCCATCGCGGCCGAGATGCTCACGGGCGTGGAGGACCGCGACCGGGTGGACGTGATCCTGGACCGCGAGGAAGCGCTGGCCCGCGCGATCGAGCTGGCGAAGCCGGGCGACGTCGTGCTGGCGACGGGCAAGGGACACGAGACGTACCAGGAGATCGACGGCGTGAAGCATCCGTTCCCGGAGCGGGAGATCCTCGCCCGGCTGGCGAACGATCGGGACGGGGCGGCATGACCACGCTGGAGGAGACACGGGTGGCGAGATGGACGGCGGGCGGGATCGCGGGGTGGATGGACGCGGAAGTGGAGGGCGATCCCGCCGCCGGAATCGATGCCGTCACCACGGACAGCCGGGATTCCCGGGAGGGCACGGCGTTCTTCGCTCTGGACGGAGCGAAGCATCGTGGGTCCGAGTTCGTCCCGGACGCCTTCGGGTCCGGCTGTTCCGTCGTGGTGGTACCGATGGATTGGCGGGGCGATGTCCCGCCGGGACGGGCTGCCCTCCGGTGCGCGGATCCGGAGGGAGCCCTCGCCCGTCTGGCCCGGCGAGTTCGGGAAGGCTGGACGGGGCCCGTCTACTCGGTGACCGGGTCGGTGGGAAAGACCACCGTCAAGGAGATGATCGCCACGGTGCTGGAGCCGGAGGGGCGTCTGCTGCGCACCCCGGGCAATTTCAACACGGTGGTCGGGCTCGCTCGCACCCTCCTCAACGAGGAGGAAGAGCCCGACCTTGCCGTGCTGGAGGTCGGCGCGTCCCGGCAGGGCGAGATCTCGCGGCTGGCCGCGATCGTCCGCCCGAACGCCGCCGCGGTCACGAACGTGTCGGCGGCGCACCTGGAGGGTTTCGGCGGCCTGGAGGACGTGCGCCGCGAGAAGCTTGACCTGCTGCGGGCGGTGCCGGACGGCGGCCTTCGCGTCGTCGACGGGGACGACGAGGAGCTGCTGGCGGAAGCGCGCGAGATCGGGCCGGTGGTCGCCGTCGGGTTCGAGGCCGGCAACGACCTCGTCGCGGTGGATGCGGAGACGCACGGCGACACGATCTCGTTCCGGGTGGGAGGGATCGACGCGACGCTGCCGGTGCCCGGACTCCACCAGGCCAAAAACGCGCTCTTCGCGGTGGCCATGGCCCGCTACCACGGAGTGCCCGACGCCGTCGCGCTCCGTCGTCTCGCCACCTTTCGTCCCGTCGCGGGGCGGCTGAACCTCCGCGAGTGGAACGGCGTCACCATCGCGGACGACACCTACAACGCGAATCCCACGTCGATGCGGGCGGCGCTGCAGTGGTTCTTCGCGCGCCCGCAGGAAGGGCGACGCTGCCTGGCGCTCGGCGACATGCGGGAGTTGGGACCGGATTCGCGTCGCTACCACGAGGAACTCGGCGAGTTCGTGGCCGGCCAGGCGCCGGACTTCGTCGTGTTCGTCGGTGAGGAAAGCCGGGCGGCCTCCGAGGTCTGTCGTGTGCGGCTCGGGGACCATTGCCGCTGGACGGAGAGCCCCGAGGAGGCCGCCCAAACCCTCCGGACCCGGCTGAACCCGGGCGACTCGCTGCTGGTGAAGGGAAGCCGCGGCGTGCGTATGGAGAACGTCATCGCCACGCTGGAGCGGGGAGACGTCGATGCTGGCTGAACTCCTGTATCCCCTGCGCGACGACGTCTTCCTGTTCAACGTCTTCCGCTACATCACCTTCCGCGCGGCCTACGCCGCGCTGACCGCGTTCCTCCTCTCCATTGTGCTGGGGCCCTGGGTCATCCGGAAGCTCCGCGAGAAGGGCGTCGTGAAGCACGTCCGCGTGGAGGGGCCCGACTCGCACCAGAAGAAGACCGGCACGCCGACGATGGGCGGCCTGCTGATCCTCGCCGCGATCTCCATCGCCACCATCCTCTGGGCCGATCCCGGCAACGCCGAGGTCCGGGTGGCGCTGCTGGGGACGCTGGCGCTGGGCGCTATCGGCTTCCTGGACGACTACCTGCAGGTCGTGCGCAAGCAGAACAAGGGGCTCGTCGGTCGGGCCAAGCTCGTGGGGCAGGTGGCCATCGGCCTGACGGTGGGGCTGGTCATGCTGCAGATGATGCCGAACGAGGCGGCCACGTCCATCACGGTGCCGTTCCTGAAGGAGCGCTTCCTGGACCTGAGCTGGCTCTACATTCCGTTCGTGATCTGCGTGCTCACCGGCACGTCCAACGCCGTGAACCTCACCGACGGCCTCGACGGGCTGGCGATCGGCGTCACCGTGTTCGCCGCGGTCGCGTTCGCCGGGCTCTCCTACGTCACGGGCCACTCGCGCTTCGCCGAGTACCTGCAGATCCTCTACCTGCCGGGGGCGGGGGAGCTCACGATCTTCTGCGCGTCCGTGTTCGGGGCGTCGCTGGGCTTCCTCTGGTACAACGCGCATCCCGCCGAGGTCTTCATGGGCGATACCGGCTCGCTGTCGCTGGGCGGCGCGCTGGGCATCACCGCGATCCTCCTGAAGATGGAGATCATCCTGGCCATCGTCGGCGGGGTGTTCGTGGCGGAGGCGCTGTCAGTCATCCTGCAGGTCGGCTCCTACCGGCTCACCGGCAAGCGCATCTTCCGCATGGCGCCCATCCATCATCACTTCGAGCTGCGAGGCTGGGACGAGAACAAGGTGGTGGTTCGCTTCTGGATCGTCGCGGGGCTGCTCGCGCTCCTTTCGCTCTCCACCCTCAAGCTGCGATGACGGAGGGGACGATGACGGATTCGCGCGTCAACGAACGCGGTCCCTTCCTGGACGGGGCGCGCGTCGTGGTCCTGGGCTTCCGCAAGAGCGGCCGCGCCGCGGCCCGGCTGCTCACGGACGCCGGGGCGATCGTCCGGGTGACGGACTCCGCTCCGCTGGACGACCTGGGCGTGACCGCGGACGACGTGCCCGGCGGCGTCGAGTGGATCGGCCGCTCGGACGATGCCGTGCTGGCGTCGGCCGATCTGGTCATCGCCAGTCCCGGGGTGCCGCCCTCCAGCCCCCTCCTGGCCGCCGCGCTGGAGCGGGGTCTGCCGGTGCGCAGCGAGCTGGAGCTGGGCTGGTGGTTCACGGACGCTCCGACCATCGCCATCACCGGCACGAACGGCAAGACGACGACCACGGAACTCGTCGGGGCGATGGGGCGGGCCGCCGGACGCAGCACGCTCGTCGCCGGCAACGTGGGGACGCCGCTGTCCAGCGCCGCGGGCTCGGTGCCGGAACTCATCGTGCTGGAGGTCTCCAGCTTCCAGCTCTTCCTCTGCCGCGACTTCCGCCCGCACGTCGGCGCGGTGCTGAACCTCACGTCGGACCATCTGGACTGGCACCCGGACTTCGACCACTACGCCGCGGCCAAGCGGAACCTCTTCGCGCGGCAGGAGCCGCACGACGCCGCCGTGCTGAACCTGGCGGACGCCGAGGTGATGGAGCGCTTCACGGAGCTGCCCGGGGAGACGTTCGGCTTCCGCGAGACGCCCGCGCCCGAGCGGGGCGCCTACATCCGGGACGAGCGGCTGACGTTCCGGCTCGGCGACGATCCGGAGCCCGTCTTCTCGCTGACCGAGTGGACGCTGCCGGGCTCGCACAACCGCGAGAACCTGCTGGCGGCGGCGCTGTGCGCCCGCCTCATCGGCCTGCCGGACGACGCCGTGCGCGAGGGCGCGCGGACGTTCTCCGGGATGCCGCACCGCATGGAACCGGTGGGAGAGATCGACGGCGTGCGCTGGATCAACGACTCGAAGAGCACGAACCCCGGATCGCTGGAGAAGGCGCTGGACCCCGAAGAGCCGACGATCCTCATCGCGGGCGGGGTCACCAAGGGCGTCGACTTCCGTCCCGCGCGCGATGCGGTGGCCGCGGGCGCGCAGCTCGTGCTGCTGATCGGCGAGGGCGCCGCGGAGATGGAGAGCGCCTGGTCCGGAGCGACGCGCCTGGAGGTCGTGGGCAACCTGGAGACGGCGGTGGCGGTCGCGCGGAGTGAGGCGAGGGCGGGGCACCGCGTTCTGTTCTCGCCGGGCTGCGCCAGCTTCGACCAGTTCGAGAACTACGTTCACCGGGGGGATTCCTTCCGGGAACTCGTGCGAAGGATGATGGAAGTGGAGAACCGGGAACGGAAAGGAGCGGCGGAATGAGCCTTCGCGAGGGACGGATCGATCGGGTCCTTCTCCTCACCGTGCTGGGACTGCTGGGGATCGGGAGCGCCACGGTCTTCTCGTCCAGCACGTCGGTGTCGACCGAGTTCTACGGGTCGAGCACCGCCATGTTCCTGAACCACCTGGTGAAGGTGACGTTCGGGCTCGTCCTGCTGCTGGTCCTGGCGGCGACCGACTACAAGCTGCTCCTCCGCCGCCGCCTGGTCCCGCCGCTCGTCGTGGGGGCGATGGTGCTGCTCGCGATGACGCTCATCCCGGACTTCCCCTTCGCGGTGACCGTGAAGGGCGCCACGCGCTGGATCCGCGTCGGCTTCATGGTGATCCAGCCGGCCGAGCTGGCCAAGCTGGCGCTCGTGATCTACGTCGCGTCGATCCTTGCGCAGGGCGAGGGCCGCATCCGCGACTACAAGCGCGGATTCGCGCGCGTCCTGACCGTGCTCGGAATCTTCTCCGTCTTCCTCATGCTCCAGCCGAACTTCGGCAACGTCCTGTCCCTCTCCATCATCACCGTCATCATGCTCTTCCTGGGCGGCGCCCGGCTGACCCACCTCACCGGTTCGGGCATGGGGCTCGCCCCGGCCGTCGTGCTGGTGGCGATGCAGAAGCCGCACGTGGTCCGTCGCCTGACGACGTTCATGGACCCGCAGGGCGATCCCTTCGGGGCGGGCTTCCAGCTCCACCAGTCGCTGGTGGCGTTCGGATCGGGCGGGCTGTTCGGGCTGGGCCCCGGAGCGAGCCGCCAGTCGGATTTCTTCCTTCCGGACTGCCACACGGACTTCGTCTTCGCGGTGCTGGGCGAGGAGTTCGGGCTGCTCGGGACGGTCGGCGTCGTGGCGCTGTTCGCCGTCGTGCTCTGGCGCGGGCTCGTGATCTCGCGCGCGGCGCGCGACCTCTTCGGCCGCTACCTGGCGCTCGGCATCACGGCGATGATCGGGACGGTGGCGTTCCTCAACATGGCCGTCGTCCTGGGCCTGGCCCCCACGACCGGTCTGCCGCTGCCGTTCCTGAGCTACGGCGGTTCGGCGATGCTGGTGAACCTGGGCGGCGTCGGCATGCTCCTCTCCATCTCCGCGCGGTCGCGGGCGCCTCGCCGGCGCGTGCTGACCCAGGCCTAGGGGAGAGGTTCCGGGTACGCGGATGCGGACGATCCTCCTCGCGGTCTCGGGCACGGGCGGACACGTCTACCCGGGGATCGCGCTGGCGGAGGAGCTGCGGGCGCGCCACCCGGGTCTGAACGCGGTCTTCGCGGCCGCCCGCGGGAAACCCGGCATCGACTGGATCGAGGCGGCCGGGTTTCCCGTGCGGACGGTCCCGCTGCGTGGGTTCTCGCGCCGCCCCAGCCTCTCCTGGCTCACGTTCCCGTTCGCCCTGATCGCCGGGACGCTCGGCGCGCTGGGGCTGCTCCTCCGCGAGAAGCCGAGGCTCGTCGTCGGGACGGGCGGCTACGTCTCGGGGCCGTTCGTGGCGTTCGCCTGGCTGCTGCGGATCCCGACCGTCGTGCTGGAGCAGAACGCGATCCCCGGCGTGGCCACCAAGCTCGGATCGCTGGTCGCGCGGGAGGTCCACGTGGCCGATCCGGCCAGCGTCGATCGCCTGCCACGGCGGGGGCGGGCGCGCGTGAGCGGCAATCCGGTGCGCCTGTCGGTGGAGCGGGGCGATGCGGATCGCCTGCGGGCGAGCGTCGGCCTGCCGGACGACGGCGTGCCGCTCGTGCTGGTGCTCGGCGGGAGCCAGGGGGCCCGCGCCGTCACGGAGGCGGCCGTCGACGCGGCCGGTCGCCTGGCGGACGGCGGCGCTCCGCCGGTCCGGTTCCTGATCCAGGCCGGGGCGCGCGGGATCGAAGCGGCCCGGGAGCGGGCTCGGGGACGGGAGGATCGCGTGACGGTGGTCCCGTTCCTGGACCGGGTGGGCGATGCTTACGCGGCGGCGGACCTCGTCGTGGCCCGGGCGGGCGCAATGACGCTCGCCGAACTGGGGGCCGCCGGGGTACCTTCCGTCCTGGTGCCCTATCCGTTCGCGGCCGAGGACCACCAGACGCTGAACGCCCGGCGCTACGCGGCGGACGGCGCGGCGGTGGTGGTCCCCCAGTCCGAGCTCACGCCGGCGGGGCTGGCGGAGCTCGTCACCGGGATCGTCGCGGATGCGTCGCGCCGGCGCGCCATGTCGGAGGCGGCGAAACGGACGGAAGGGGCGGGGGCGCGGGAGCGCATCGCGGACGCGTGCGAGGCGTACCTGCAGGGATGACGACGGGAGGGCGCATGTTCCACAAGATCCAGAACATCCATTTCGTGGGCATCGGCGGCACGGGCATGTGCGGCATCGCCGAGGTGCTGGCCAACCTCGGGTTCCGCGTGTCCGGTTCCGATCTCGCCGACGGTGACACGGTGCGTCGCCTGCAGCGACTGGGGTGCCGCGTGGCCATCGGTCACGCGGCGGAGAACCTGCGGGACGCGCAGGTCGTCGTCGTGTCGACGGCGGTCGCGGCCACGAACCCCGAGGTCGTGGCGGCGCGCGAGGCCGGCGTTCCGGTCATCCCGCGCGCGGAGATGCTGGCCGAGCTCATGCGGATGAAGTTCGGGATCGCGGTGGGCGGTGCGCACGGCAAGACCACCACCACCTGGCTCACGTCGCTCGTGGTGGACAAGGGCGGCCTGGATCCCACGATCGTCGTCGGCGGCCGGCTCCGCGCGTTCGACTCCAACGCGCGCCTCGGCCAGGGACGCTACCTCGTCGCGGAGGCCGACGAGTCGGACGGCTCGTTCCTTCGCCTGAATCCCACACTCGCCGTGATCACGAACATCGATCGGGAGCACCTGGACCACTACGGTTCGCTGGACGCCATTCGCGACACGTTCGTGGAGTTCGCCAATCGCGTCCCGTTCTACGGCGCCACGATCGTCTGCGTGGACGATCCGCTGGCGCGCGAGCTGCTCCCGCGCTTCGAGCGTCGCGTGATCACGTACGGCTACTCCGAGGACGCCGACGTCCGGGCCACCGGCAAGCGCCGGGACGGCCTGCGGACCTGCTTCACGGTCCACGCGGACGGCCAGGAGCTGGGCGAGATCTCCATCGCGGTGCCGGGGGATCACAACGTGCGCAACGCGCTCGCGGCGGTGGCCGTCGGGCTGGAGCTGGGGCTGCCGTTCGAGGCGGCGCGCGACGGCATCGGCGGCTTCACGGGCATCGCCCGGCGCCTGGAGGTCCGCTCCGACGCCGACGGCCTCACCGTGGTCGACGACTACGCGCACCACCCGACGGAACTGAATGCCACGCTGTCGGCCGCCCGCGAGTGGCAGCCGGAGCGTCGTCTGGTGGCGGTCTTCCAGCCGCATCGCTACTCCCGCACCCGGGAGCTGGGACCGGAGTTCGGTCCGCCGCTTGCGCTCGCGGATCGGGTCGTCGTCACGTCGATCTATCCGGCGGGCGAGGCTCCCATTCCCGGCGTCACCGCCGAGACGGTGGCGGACGCGGCGCGCGCCGCCGGCGCGAAGGTGTCGGTCGCGGAGAACTGGGAGGACGCCGTGGACCTGATCCTGCCCGAGACCCGTCCGGGGGACGTGGTGCTGACGCTCGGAGCGGGCGATGTGTGGAAGGCAGGTGATCGACTCGCGGCCCGATGGGCCGCGAGTGCAGCCGGGAATCTTCGGCAGCCCACCCACGTCCCGGGGGGAGGATGATCGCGGGAACGGACGCGCTCGTCGGCCGGCTGGAGGCCGTCGGCGGACTCAAGGTCCGGCCGGACGCCCCTCTGGCGCGACTGACCACGTTCAAGATCGGCGGCCCGGCGCGGCTGCTGATCACGCCGGAGAGCGCGGAGGCACTGGCGGAGGCGCGCGGGATCCTGGCGGAGTCCGGGCTGCCCCTGCTCATCCTCGGCAACGGATCCAACCTGCTCGTCTCCGACGATGGCTTCGACGGGATCGTGATCCGGGTGGGGAATGCGCTGGGCGGGGTGGAGCCCGAGGGGCCGGATCGCCTCCGCATCGGGGCCGGCTCGCTGTGGAGCAAGGTGCTGCGCTTCGTGATGAAGGAGGGATGGACCGGCCTGGAGTTCGGCGCGGGGATTCCGGGGACGCTCGGCGGCGCCATCGCGACGAACGCGGGCACGCGCGGCGGGGAGACGGCGGACCGGCTGATCAGCGTCACCGGCGTGGATGCGGGCGGGGAGATCCGCACGCTGGCCCGGGCCGACATCCCGTTCGTGTACCGCAACGGTCCGCTGCCCGAAGGCTTCGTCGTCACGTCGACGCGGTTCGAGGCGGGCCGCGAGGATCCGGAGAAGGTGGCGGAGACGGTGCGCGGCTACCAGGCGGAGCGGCGCCGGGATCAGCCGGAGCGCGAGCCGTCGGCCGGCTGCGTCTTCAAGAACCCGCCCGGGCACTCCGCCGGCAGGATGATCGACCAGGCCGGGCTGAAGGGAATGGAAGAGGGAGGCGCCGTCGTCTCCCCGGTCCACGGCAACTTCATCATCAACCGGGGCGGGGCCACGTCGGCCGACGTGCTTCGCCTCGTCGAGCGGATCCGCGAGCGGATCGCGAAGGAGCACGGAGTGGAGCTGGAGATGGAGGTTCGTCTCGTGGGGATCCGGGCGTGAGGGTGGGGCCCGCGGCCCGCGTGCGGCGCGGCGAGGAGAAGCGTCCCCGGCGCCGCAAGCACGGGCGACGTCGACCGGCGGCCCGTCCGGCCCGCGTGGCGAAGCCGAAGGGGCGGGCCCGCTCGAGGCTTCGTCTGCCGAAGTGGAAGGCGCCGAAGCTGCCTCGCCTCCGGACGGGCGGTGCCGCGGCGCGCTGGCGGTTGCTGGTGCTCGTCGGCTTCCTGCCGCTGGCGGCCGGCGCGGTCTGGCTCGGCGGGGAGATCGCCGAGCGGATCGTCGCGCATCCGGCGATGTCGGTTCGCGAGGTCCGCGTCGACGGGGTCACCCGCGCCGACGCCGCCGAACTCCGGGCGCTGGCCGACGTCGCCCAGGGCGATCCGTGGCTGGCGCTGGATTCCGACCGGATCCGCTTCCGGCTGGAGTCGCACCCCTGGGTGCAGCGGGCCCGGATCCTGCGCCCCTGGCCGGGACAGGTCCGGCTGAGGATCACCGAGTGTGTGCCGGTGGCCCGCATCCGCGTGGCGAACGTGTCCTACGGCCTCTGCGACGACCTCCGCGTGGTCCCGCTGCCGGAGGAGGCCGGCACGCTGCCCGAGGTCCGGGACTTCGGCTCGGGTCTGGGGGCCGACGAGGAGAGCCTGTCGCGCGGGCTGATCTACCTCTCGGCGCTGCGTCGCAACGGACTGGAGGAGGCGGTCCGGCTGGACCTGCGACGGGAGGGTTCGGACTGGATCGTGCTCCCCGATCGGGGCTTCGAGGCGGAGGTCGACGGCCGGATTCCCGCGTCCCGCGCGGCCCGGAACGTGTCCGCGTTCCTCGAAAGACTGGACGCGCAGGGGGGCTCGCGAGGTACCCTGCGCTTGATTGCGAACGAAACGGCGGTCTGGAGGGCGGCGGCGTAGGCCGCGGTCCGTCCCGGAGGAAGACGATGGCATCGAGCGAGATCCTGGCGGGTCTGGATCTGGGGACCAGCCGGACTACCGCGATCGTGGCCGAGACGCTGGAAGACGGGCGTCTGAAGGTCCTGGGCCTGGGAACGGCGCCCTCGCGGGGCATCAAGAAGGGCGTCGTCGTGAATCTCGAGCGGACGATCCAGTCCATCGAGGAGGCGGTGGAAGCCGCCGAGCGCATGGCCGAGGTGGAGGTGGGCTCGGTCACGGTCGGCATCGCGGGCGATCACATCAAGAGCATCAACAGCCGCGGCGTGATCGCCGTGCGCAACCCGGACGGCGAGATCACGCGTTCCGACGTGGAGCGCGTCATCGAGGCCGCCCGGGCCATCGCGCTGCCGGGGGACCGGGAGATCATCCACGTCCTCCCGCAGGAGTTCACGGTCGACGACCAGGGCGGCATTCCGGATCCCGTGGGGATGACCGGCGTCCGTCTGGAGACCGAGGTCCACGTGATCACCGGGGCCAGCACGCCGATCCAGAATCTCCTGAAGTGCGTGCGGCGGGCCGGCCTGGACGTGGCCGACGTGGTGTTGGGCGCCGTCGCGGCCTCGGATGCCGTGCTGACCCACGACGAGATGGAACTGGGCGCGGTGCTCGTCGACATCGGCGGCGGGACGGTGGACGTGGCCGTCTTCGCGGACGGCGGGCTCAAGCACACGGCGGTCGTGGGCGTCGGCGGATCCAACGTCACGAACGACATCGCCATCGGCCTGCGCACCCCGCTGGCCGCGGCCGAGGAGATCAAACGCTCCCACGCGTCGCTGCTGGCGGTGGAGGGGGGAGAGGACCTCCTGGTCGTGCCCGGCGTGAACGGTCGCCCGGAGCGCTCGGTCAGCCGGGAGATCCTCAACTCCATCGTCCGCCCGCGCATGGAGGAGATCCTCGCCCTGGCCTACCGCGAGGTGAAAAAGACCGACTACTGGGACCTGCTCGCGGCCGGTCTGGTGCTCACCGGGGGAGGTTCGTTACTCGATGGCACGATTGGGCTTGCGGAGCATCTGTTCAACCTTCCCGCGAAGCATGGGGTGCCCTCCGGAACCGTCGGGTTCGACGAGGATCTGCAAACGCCGGAGGCGGCCACGCTCGTCGGACTGGTGACCTACGCGCAGCGCCAGGCGATGCGCGACGGTTCGAACTACGGCCGACGTCAGATCTTCGAGCGCGTGACCGGTCGCGTGAGAAGGTGGGTGGCGGAACTCTTCTGACCCGGTGCTTCGTCGCGGACCTTCGGAGTCACGACGGCGCGCGGAGTTTCTGACAACGCCTCGGGAAATCTTTCAAAGCACGCCCGAAAGTCGCGATTGTGCTAGGCACGTCGCGGCTTTTCGTGTATCCGGAATGAAGTGTGGACGGGAGGACCTTCGGGTCCGTGTGACGTGAGGGGGAGAGAATGCCTTTCGAGCTCGTGGAAGAGCCGTTGAACCTCGCCAAGATTCGTGTCATTGGCGTGGGAGGCGCGGGCGGCAACGCGATCAACCGCATGATCGACGGCGGCCTCAACGGCTGCGACTTCATTGCCGCAAACACCGACATGCAGGCGCTGGGAGCTTCGGTCGCTCCCACGCGGATCCAGATCGGAGATACCGTCACCCGGGGACTCGGGTCCGGCGGCAATCCCGAAGTCGGCCGACGTTCCGTGGAGGAAAGCCGGGAGATCGTCTCCGAGGCCCTCGAGGGTTCGGACATGGTCTTCGTGACCGCCGGAATGGGCGGCGGCACCGGCACCGGCGCGGCACCCGTCGTTGCCGAGATCGCCAAAGAGATGGGCGCGCTGACGGTCGGCGTCGTCACCAAGCCGTTCGATTTCGAGGGGCGGCAGCGTTCGCGCCTGGCGAGCGACGGCCTGGATGCGCTCAAGGAGCAGGTGGACACGCTCATCGTGATCCCCAACCAGCGCCTGCTCTCCATCGTCCAGAAGGACACGCGCCTGTCGGAGGCCTTCAAGCTGGCCGATGACGTGCTGCTGCACGCCACGCGCGGCATCTCGGATCTCATCTCGGTGCCGGGTCTCGTGAACCTGGACTTCGCCGACGTGCGCACCGTCATGTCCAAGATGGGCGATGCGCTCATGGGCACCGGCCTCGCCGACGGCGAGAACCGCGCGGCCGATGCGGCGCGTCAGGCCGTGACCAGCCCGCTGCTGGAGGAGGTCTCCATCGCCGGTGCCAAGGGCGTGCTGGTGAACATCACCGGCGGCGAGGACCTCACGCTCACGGACGTCAACGACGCCACGTCGATCATCTACGACGCCGCCGGCGACGACGCGAACCTGTTCTTCGGCGCGGTCATCGATCCGTCGGCCGAGGGCACGATTCAGGTCACGGTCATCGCCACGGGAATCGGGGAGTCGGCGGTCGAGCGCCGTCGCCCGGAGGCCGTCACGGCGGCGGCGGAAGCTCCCACCGTGATGCCCGCGCCCGCGGAGCTGGATCGTCCGGCCTTCCGCCGGGCGGAGCCGCGCGGCGAGAGCGAGCCGGTGAAGCGGGTGATCCGGACGTTCATCGACGACGATCTCGAGACGCCCACGTTCCTGCGCAAGCAGATGGACTAGTCTCCCCGCGGGGGATCCTTGGCTTCGGTGCCCTCCCTCGCGGATCCGGTCAGCGCTCTTCCCGGAGTGGGCCCCAAGCGCGCCGAGCGCCTGGCTCACCTCGGAATCGAAACGCTGGACGATCTTCTCCGTCACGCGCCCCGGTCCTACCAGGATCGGGGCGTTCCCGTGCCGTGCGAGGCTCTGGCTGCTTCCCGCGGCGGCTTCGCGGTCGTGCGGGGAACGGTCCGCAAGGCGTCGCTGGCGCGGTTCGGCCGCAAGGCCACACTTCGAGCGACACTTGAAGACGGAACCGGAACTGCTTCGGCCATCTGGTTCAACGCGGCCTTCCTGGCCAAGGAAGTGACCGCCGGGCGGGAGATGGTCTGGGCGGGCCGCGTCTCCGAGGACGGCAAGCTGCTGCAGCCGGAACTTGCCGCGGTGGGACCGGGGGAAGCTCCGCCGGCGCGCCTCACCGGGATCCGTCCGGCCTATTCGGTGACGGAGGGGATCACGCAGCGGATGCTGTGGGACCTGGTGGAACACGCGCTCCTCGGCTTCGACACGGTGCCCGATCCGCTGCCGGACGCGGCGCGTCGGCTCGCGGACGTCCCCACGCTGGACGAGGCGATCCGCTGCGCGCATCGGCCGGAGACGATGGAGCAGGCCGAACGGGGTCGGAGCCGCCTCCTCTTCGACGAGCTGCTGCCCCTGGAGCTGGCGATGAAGCGTCGGCTGCGGCGCCGGCGCGAGCGGAGGGCCCCGCGGACGGACGGTCGGGGCGGGGGAGCCGATGCTCTTCGCGCGACGCTCCCGTTCCGCCTCTCCGCGAGCCAGTCGGAGGCCGTGGAGGACATCGTGGCGGATCTCCACGCGGAGTGCCCCATGGGCCGCCTGCTGGGCGGCGACGTCGGATCGGGCAAGACGGTGGTGGCGCTCGCCGCGTTGCAGGAGGCGCGCTCCCTCGGCCTTCAGGGGGCCTTCCTGGCGCCGACCGACGTCCTGGCCCGGCAGCATCACCGGACGCTGCGCGAGTTCCTCCCCGACGACGACGGCATCGTGCTGCTGACCGGCACGCAGCCGCCCGCGGAGGCGCGGGAGGTCCGGGAGCGCCTCGCGGCGGGCCACGCCACTCTGGCGGTCGGAACGCACGCGCTCTTCTCCGAGGCGACGCGCTTCGCCCGCCTCGGGCTGGTCGTCGTGGACGAGCAGCACCGCTTCGGCGTGGACCAGCGCGAGGCGCTGCTCCGCAAGGCGGAGACGCCGCACTGCCTCGTCCTCTCCGCCACCCCCATCCCGCGGACGCTGGCGCTGCTGGGCCTGGGCGATCTGGAGCTGTCGCTGCTGGAGCCGCGGGACGGGGCGCGCGGACCGGTGGAAACGCGCGTGGTGCCGCAAGCCAAGCGGGGGCGGTCGCTGCGCTGGATCCGCGATCGCTTGGCTGAGGGCGAGCAGGCGTACCTGATCCGCCCGCGCATCGAGGGGGAGGAGGGGGCGGAGAAGCTCCACGACGAGCTGGCGCGCGGCGTTCTGGAGAACACGCCGCTCTCCCTGATCCACGGCCGGCTGTCGCCCGAAGAGCGCGACGCCCGCCTCGACGCGTTCCGGCGTGGCGAGACCTTGGCGCTCGTGGCCACGACGCTGGTGGAGGTGGGGCTGGACGTGCCCGGCGCCTCGATCCTCTGGATCGAGGGAGCGGACCGGCTGGGCCTCGCGCAGATCCATCAGCTGCGCGGACGCATCGCGCGTCGCGGACAGAAGGGGTATTGTTGGCTCATCGAGGACGAGGAACCGGACGAGTCGGTCCGCGAGAGACTCCGGATCCTCGAGGAAGTGGACGACGGACTGCGCCTCGCCGAGATCGATCTGGCCTCGCGCGGTCCGGGGGAGTTGCTGGGCGTCCGCCAGAGCGGACGGCTGGGCCCTTTCGCGGGGTGGGGAGCTTCGGCTCCGTCCCGCCTCGCCGATCTCGCGGAGCGCGCCGGCCGCGTCGCCGAACTGCTGCTGGAGGATCCCTCATGGAGCGCCGCTTCCGACTCTTCTTCCTGATCGCCGCGCGGCTCGCCACCGTCCTGGCGCTCACGGCCCCGGGCGCCGCCGTCGTTCCCGGATTCGCGCAGGAGGACGCCGACTCCGCGGCCGTCCCCGCGCTGCCGGCGGACGATGCGCCCCCGCCGCTCGTGCACGTGGTCACCTGGGACGATGCCATCACGCCGGTGACGCTGTCCGCGGTCCGCGAGTGGCTGGAGGAGGCCCGCGAGGACGATGCGGCCGCGCTGGTCCTTCGCCTGGACACGCCCGGCGGGCTGCTGGACGCCACCCGGGACATCGTCTCCGACCTGCTGGACTCCGAGACGCCGGTGATCGTCTGGGTGGCGCCGTCCGGCGCGCGCGCCGCCTCGGCCGGCGCCTTCCTGACGATGGCCGGGCACGTGGCCGCGATGGCGCCGGGGACCAACATCGGAGCGGCGTCGCCGGTGAACATGGGCGGGGGCGGCATGGACTCCACGATGGCGTCCAAGATGTTCAACGACACGGCCGCCTTTGCGCGGACCATCGCCGAGCGCCGAGGCCGCAACGCCGACTGGGCCGAGGACGCGGTGCGCGAGGCGGTGTCGGCCACGGAAGCCGAGGCGGTGGAGCTGAACGTCGTCGACTTCACGGCATCGTCGCTGGCGGAGCTGCTGGAGCGGGCCGACGGACGCACGGTGGGGATCGGCCCGGACGCGGTGGAGACGATCCTGGCGCTCACGGACCCGGAGATCGTCGAGAAGGAGCTCTCCTTCCGGTTCAAGCTCCTCTCGCTGCTCGCCAACCCGAACATCACGTACATCCTGCTGATGCTGGGCGTCTACGGACTCTTCTTCGAGCTGCAGAATCCCGGCGCCATCTTCCCGGCCGTCGTGGGATCGCTTTGCCTCATCCTGGCCCTCTACTCCATGCAGACCGTGCCGATGAACGTCGCGGGGATCCTGCTGATCGTGCTGGGGGCGGTGCTCTTCCTGCTGGAAGCCAAGATCCAGAGCTTCGGACTGCTGACCCTGGGCGGGATCGCCGCGTCGGGTCTGGGAGCGTTCATGCTCGTGGACTCGCCGGTGCCGGCGCTGCGCGCGTCGCTGCAGGTGGTGATCCCGGTGACGCTCGTCACGATCGCGTTCTTCCTGGTGGCCATCGGCCTGACCGTGAGGACGATGCGCTCGCGCCCGACCACGGGCCGGGAGGGCATGGTGGGCCTGGTCGGGATCGTGCGCCGGGCGCTGGATCCCGAGGGCCTGATCGAGGTGCACGGCGAACTCTGGAGCGCGCGCCTGGAGAGCGGAGAGACGGCGCCGGAGGACGCCCGGGTGGAAGTGGTCGCGGTCGAGGGGCTTGCCCTGATCGTCCGGAAGCGTTGACGCGCGGGACGCGTCGGAACCTTGGGCCCGCAGGCGCGGGCAGGGAGTGACATGATGCCTGGCGTGCAGTTCCTACCCGTAATCCTGTTCATCCTGTTCCTGCTCGGGAACATGATCAAGGTTCTCCGAGAGTACGAGCGGGGCGTGGTGTTCCGCCTCGGCCGGCTGGCCGGCACGCGCGGCCCCGGCATCATCCTGCTCATTCCCTTCGTCGAGAAGATGGTCAAGGTCGGCCTGCGGACCATCGCCTTCGACGTGCCGCCGCAGGACATCATCACGCGCGACAACGTGTCCGTGAAGGTGAACGCCGTCCTCTACTTCCGCGTGGTGGATCCGGCGCGTTCCATCGTGGAGGTGGAGGACTACATGTATGCCACCTCTCAGCTGGCGCAGACGACGCTGCGCTCGGTGCTGGGCGAGGCGGAGCTGGATCAGCTGCTCTCGGAGCGCGACACGATCAACCAGCAGCTCCAGGACATCCTGGACCGCCAGACCGATCCGTGGGGCATCAAGGTGTCCATGGTGGAGATCAAGCACGTCGACCTGCCGCAGGAGATGCAGCGGGCGATGGCGCGCCAGGCCGAGGCCGAGCGCGAGCGGCGCGCCAAGATCATCACCGCGGACGGCGAGTACCAGGCCGCGGAGAAGATCGCGATGGCGGCGGCGGTGATCGGCAAGGAGCCGGCGGCGCTTCAGCTTCGCTTCCTGGGCACGCTGACCGAGGTCGCGGCGGAGAACAACTCGACGGTCGTGTTCCCGCTGCCCATCGAGTTGCTGGAGGCGTTCCGCGGGCGCGGCGGGGAGAGGTCGTAGGCGGAACTTCCGCCGCCGGGGGCGCGTACTAGGTCCATGGACGGATTTCTCCAGGGGGCGGGCACGGTCGGCGTGTGGAGCGCTGCGCTGCTGTGGACCCTCGCCGTGATCGGATCGTGCCTGGCCGTGCTGCTCGCCCTTCCCGGCGGATGGGTGGCGCTGGCGCTGGCCGTGCTGTGGGACGCGTTCCACGGATTCTCCGCCATCGGCGCCTGGGAGCTCGGCATCTTCACCGCGCTCCTGATCGTGGGCGAGATCGTCGAGGCGTTGCTGGGCAGCCTGTGGGTCGCGAAGAAGGGCGCCACCGTCTGGGGCGTGGTCGGCACCTTCCTGGGAGGCATCGTCGGGGCGACGCTGGGAAGCCTGGCGTTCCCGGTGCTGGGAACGCTGATCGGAGCGTTCCTCGGCGCGTTCGGAGGCGCGGTGGCCGGGGAGTACCTGCGGGATCGTCAGCTCGAGCCGTCGCTGCGGCTGGGGCTGCACGCCACGCTCGGCCGGCTGGCCGCCGTCACGGTGAAGGGTTGCCTCGCCACCGCCGGAGCGGCAATGGTGGCGTGGTCGGTGTGGAGGAACGTGCTGGGCGGAGGAGCCTGATCCCGTGTCGTCCCAACTGGACCTGCCGTTTCCCTCGGCGACGTCGACGCCGGCGGCCGATGCCCTCCGGCGCGAGGCCGTCGCGCTTACGCATGCGTTCGTGCGGCGGGCCCGGGAGCGATGGCCGAAGGCGCGCCTGCCGGACCCGAAGGTCGCGTTCGACCTGCGCGGGCTTGCGGCCGGCGAGGCATCGCCCTCGGACTGGGCCATCCGCTACAACGACGAGCTCCTGGCGCGGCACGGCGAGGAGTTCCTGGCCGAGATCGTCCCGCACGAGGTGGCGCACCTCGTCGTCGCGGGACGCTACCGGCGCAAGCGCTGCCGCCCCCACGGCGAGGAGTGGCGGGAGGTGATGGAGTTCTTCGGCGTCGCGCCCCGGAGGTGCCACTCGTTCGAGGTCACGCCCGCCCGCCGGATGCGACGCTTCGCGTACCGGTGCTCGTGCGAGGCGCCGCACCTGCTCACGAAGCGCGCGCACCTGCGGATCCGGCGCGGCACGGCGCAGTACTCCTGCCGGCGCTGCGGGGACGTGCTGGTGAGGGTGGAGGGCTCGGTGCGGGCCGCCTAGACGACCGTCTCCTCCAGCAGGTAGCGCTCGAACGGACCCTTGTCGATGGCCTTCTCGTAGGCCTCCTCGCCCGTGATGGTCTCCTTGCGGACGAGCTCCTGGAGCGACGCGTCGAGGCTCTGCATCCCGGCCCGGCTGCCCGCCTGGATCACGTTGGCGAGCTGGTGCGTGCGCCCCTTGCGGATCATCGACTGGGAGGACTGGTTGTTGATCAGCACCTCCGGCACGACGATGCGCCCGGCCCCGTCGGCACGGCGAGCGAGCTGCTGCGACACGACCATGCGCAGGCATCCGGCCAGCACCGACCGGATCTGCTCCTGCACGCGCGGCGGGAACACGCTCACCAGACGGTCGACGGAACGGACGGCTCCCGTGGTGTGGAGCGTGCCCAGCACCTGGACGCCGGTCTCGGCCGCCGTCATCGCCAGCTGGATCGTCTCCAGATCGCGCATCTCGCCCACCAGGATGACGTCCGGATCCTCGCGGATGGCGTGGCGCAGCGCGTCCGAGAAGCTCGTGGTGTGGGTGCCCACCTCGCGCTGCGTGATGACGCAGCTCTGATACGAGTGCAGGAACTCCACCGGATCCTCGATCGTGATGATGTGGCCCTTCCGCGTCCGGTTGATGTGATCCACCATCGCGGCCAGCGTCGTCGACTTGCCGGAGCCCGTGGGGCCGGTGACCAGCGTGAGTCCGCGCGGGGTCGCCACGGTCTGGGCGACGACGGCCGGCAGCCCGGCCTCGTCCAGCGACGGGATCTTGGACGGGATCGCGCGGAAGACCGCGGCCACGCCGTTCAGGTGGCGGTAGACGTTCACGCGGAAGCGGCCCAGGTCCTCCACCTTGTAGGCGAAGTCCACGGACTGCTCGGAGTCCAGGCGCTGTCGCTGGTCCGGCGTCATGAACTCGGACAGGATCCGGAGGATCTCCTCGGAGCTCAGCTCGCGGAACCGGATCGGCTCCAGGACGCCGTGGATGCGCGCGCGCGGCATCAGCCCCGACACCACGTGGAGGTCGGAGCCCTGCTGCTTCACCGTCAGCTCGAGGAAGCTGTTGATGCGGCTCATGATCCGTTCTCCGACGGCGCCGGCGGTCCCACCAGCTCCAGCAGCTCCATCCGGGTCACGAAGGGGATGAACTCCTTCTTGTCGTCGGCCTTCAGGAACGCCTCGTCCGGGTCGACCTCGCCCATCCGGACGAGATCGAAGAGCGCCTGATCCAGGAGCTGCATGCCCTGGCGGCGGCTCGTGGCGATCGTGCTCGGGATCTGGAACGTCTTGCCTTCCCGGATGAGCTGCGACACGGCCGGCGTGACGACGAGGATCTCGGCGACGGCCCGTCGCCCGCGACCGTCGGCCGTCCGCACGAGGTCCTGCGACACGACGGCCTTCAGGTTGTCCGCCAGCGTGATCCGCACCTGCGCCTGCCCGTCGGCGGGGAAGGAGTCGATGATGCGGTCGACCGCCTCCGCGGCGCCGCGCGTGTGGAGCGTGCCGAGAACGAGATGACCCGTCTCGGAGGCCTCGATCGCGAGGCGGATCGTCTCCAGATCGCGGAGTTCGCCCACCAGGATCACGTCGGGATCCTCGCGCAGCGCGGCCCGCAGGCCGTCGCGGAACGTCGGGACGTGGGAGCCCACCTCGCGCTGGACGATCAGCGACTCCTTCGTCTCATAGACGAACTCGATCGGGTCCTCCAGCGTGATCACGTTGAGGCAGCGCTCGCGGTTCACTTCCTCGATCATCGCCGCGAGCGTCGTGGACTTGCCGGTGCCCGCGGAGCCCGTGACGAGGACGAGGCCGGAGTTGAGACGCGAGAAGCGGGACAGGATCTTGGGCAGTCCGAGATCGGCCAGCCGCGGCGGGTGTTCGGGGATGACCCGGCAGATCGCGGCCACGCCGTTCATGTGGCGGCACACGTTGATCCGGAACCGGCCCACGTCGGCCGAGGCGTAGGACAGGTCCACGGAGCCCGTGGTCTCGAACTGCTCGCGCTGGTGCTCGTCCAGGATCTCCTGCACGAGTCCCAGCGTCTCGTCCGTCGTCAGCTCCCGGTACTTGAGCGGCTGGAGCTCGCCGTCCTGGCGGGCCAGCGGGGGCAGCCCCACCGTGAAGTGGATGTCGGAGCAGCCCTGCTCCCGTCCGAGCTGGAGGAATGCGTCGATGCGCGGCATGGGCGCGGCTCCTACGGGCTCAGTTCCAGGAAGGCCTGCGTCAGCTCGTCGGCCGTCGCGAATCGGGCGTCGCGGTCCGGCGCCATGAGTCGCATGACGAGATCGCCGAGATCGGCCGGCACCTCGATCACCTCGCCGATCGGCGGGGCGTCACCGTCGAGGTGGCGGAAGAGGACGTTCATCGGGTTGTCGCCGTCGTACGGCAGCTTCCCGGAGATCATCTCGTACATCATGATTCCCAGCGAGTAGAGGTCCGCGCGTCCGTCGACCTCCTCGCCGCGGATCAGCTCCGGCGCCATGTAGTGCGGCGTGCCCACGAGGTGGCCGGTCCGCGTGAGACGGTTCTCCGCCTCGCGCGAGGCCGCGGCCAGCCCGAAGTCGACGATCTTCACCCGGTCGCACTCGTCGACGAGGATGTTCGCCGGCTTCACGTCCCGGTGGATGATTCCCTGCCCGTGCGCGGCCGCGAGTCCCTGCGCGATCTGCCGCGACACCTTGGCGGCGCGCTCCGGCGACAGCTTCTCCTCGTCGTCCAGGACCTTGCCGAGATCGCGCCCCGCGAAGTACTCCATCGAGATGGCGCGCGCGTCGTCGATCTCCAGCAGGTCGTGAATGCGGATCACGTTCTCGTGGGCGATCTTCCGCGCGAGCTTCAGCTCCTGCACGAAGCGGGCGAGGCTGTTCTCCTCCGCCGAGAGGTTCTGGCTGAGGATCTTGAGGATCATCGCCTCCTCGATCGCGGTGTCCTCCACCAGGAACACCGTGGAGAAGCCGCCCGATCCGATGCGCCGGTCCACGCGGTAGCGATCCAGCAGCAGGTCGCCCGGCTGGACGTCCTCCGCGCGCATCCGGCGCTTGCGCTCGGACTGGGCTTCCTCCGGCGGGGGAGGAGGCGCCGGCGCGTCGGGATGCTTCGGGGCCGGCGCGTGCTCCTTCGCCCCGATCGTCGCCTCCGCGTGCGAGGCGTGATCCGCCGCGGCGCCGCCGGTCTTCACCGACATCGGCTGGAGGCGGGTCTTCTCGATCCGGATGCCCTCCTGCTTGAGGGCGTTCTCCAGCTTCCGGGCGAGCGCCGGCTTCATCTCCACGTGGCTGAGCTTCTGGAGCGACGTCACGACCGCCTGGCGGAGCTCGGCCGGCGGATCGCCGGCGAGCGCCTTGAGCAGCGCCTCGATCGCGCTGGGATCCGGGATGTCGCCCAGCGCCTTGGCGCAGAGCGGTCCGGCCTCGGCGTCGGTCAGGAGCAGCTTGCGCAGGGACGTGATCGCCCGGGGGTCCCCGGCGCGGCCCAGCGCGTCGATCGATCGCTCGCGGACCCACCAGTCCTCGTCCGCGAGCGCCTTGATGAGGGAGTCGACGGACTTCCCGTCCGGCACCGTGTTGAGGATCTCCACGGCGTAGCGGCGGATGTGCACGTCGTCGTCGTCCATCAGCGACAGGATCGCCTCCACGACCTTGTCCCCGCCGATCGTGCCGAGCGCGTCGGCCGACCGGACGCGCACCCACCAGTCGGCGTCGCGCAGTGCGTGGACCAGGTCCTGGATGGCCTCGGCCGTGGCCACCTCGTTGAGGACTTCGACCGCGCCGCGCCGACACTGCTCGGAGTCGTCCTTCAGGACCTCGACGAGGTGCGGCACCGCCGACGGATCGCCGATCTTGATCAGCGCGTCGATCGCCGCCGCCTGCACCTTCAGGTCGCCGTCTCGCAGCGTATTGGTCAGGAACGGGATCGCGGAGCGGGACCCGAGCTTCGTGAGACTCTTCACCGCCTGCAGGCGCACGCTCTTGTTCGGGTCGGAGAGGATGGCCGACAGGCCCTCCTCCGACGCCTCGCCCGGCATGCCGCCCAGCAGTGCCGCCATGTGGTAGCGGATCCACCAGTCGGAGTGGCTGAGCAGGCGGAGCACGTGCGGCGTCAGTGATGGGTCCACGGCCCTCTCCACCAGCCGGAAGACGATCGTCCGGGCGTCGCGGGCCAGATCCGGCAGCGCCGCGATCAGCTCGGTCGGGTCCAGTTCGTCCGCGCGCGCGTTGAGCACGGGCTCCAGCCGGATGTTGGGCACCTCGGGCTCGGAGAGATACGGAACCAGATCCATCGGCCGGTAGTTGCGCCCGTGCTCCAACACCTGGCGCGCTCCGACGGAGACGCGGCGGTCGGGGGAGGACAGCGCGTGGATGAAGTCCGAAAGCGTGTCGGACGTCAGGAGGCGGCTGAGGACCTCGACCGCGGCGTCATGCCCGGGCGTGCCCAGGCAGTCCATCACGGACTCGATCGCGGGCGGCCCCATCTCCACCAGGGACTCCTTGGCGGCGGCCAGCTCGTCGGCCGGACCGGTGGAGCCGGCGCGGAGCGTTCGGACGAGTTTCCCGGTGCGGAATCGATCGACAAGTCCCATACGCGGTCCCGATCAGCCTCCGATGAGCAGGGTGGCCACGCAGCCCACGACGACGCCGGCCGCGAAGCCGATCGCCAGGGGCAGCGGCGAGGAGAAGGGGCCACCGGCCGCCGTGGCGTTCCTGCGCGGCTCTTCCACCGCCGGGGCGTCGGCCTTCGACTTCTTCTGCATCTCGAGCAGCGAGTCCGCGTCGATGACCATCGTCCCTTCCATGGCGGACTGCGCGCCCCGGGCCGAGAGGGCCTTTTCCCGCCGGTCGCTCTCGACGCCCATCCACAGGGCGAACTTCCCGATCTGGAGGACGTCGTCCTGGCCGAGGTACTCCTTGCGGACCGGCTGCTCGTTGAGGAACGTCCCGTTCGCGCTGCCCAGATCCTCGATGACGAAGCCGCCCGCCGTCCGCTCGATCACGGCGTGGTGGCGGGAGATCCCGGTGTTGTCCAGGAAGATGTCCGAGTCCGGGTCGCGACCGATGGTCACTCGCGGCTTGTTGAAGGTGTAGGTCTGGAGCGGGCGGCCCTTCAGCGAGAGCCGCACCTTCAAGAGATTCGGCATTCCGATTCCTCCCCCATCCGACACGGCGGGTCTTCTCGCGGTCTATCGGACGAATGGGCAGGGAATCTTCGGTCTTTCTTCGGCGCTGGGAGGCCTTGGGCAGGATTCGGCAGGAGTTGCCGATCCCGACACCGCGTCGGGGTCAGGCCGGGCGGCCCGTGACCCCCTCGATGGCGGAGACGGCGGCGTCCCGGGCGGCCAGAATCTCGGCCTCCGTCCCGCACAGCCACATCCGGCCGAACCGCCCCACCGAGGAGATGTGGACGATCTTGATGTTGGCTCCCTTTTCGGCCTCGTTGGCCGCCAGGTTGATGTAGGCGGCCGGCGCGACCTCCAGGACCAGAAGCGTCTCGCCCGCCACCAGCATCGAGCCGCGGCGGAAGCGGTTGAGGAGCTGGGCCTGGTAGGGATCCACGTTGGTGATGACCTGGAGGGAGGCGATCTCCGGCTTCACGCGGTCGTCGCGGGTCATCTCGAGGCGATCCAGGACCGCGTCGCCCGCCTGGAGGACGTCGCCCTGGGAGGGGGCGTGGACCTCGAACATGCCGAACTCGCGCTCCACGACCTGGGCGCCGGGCTTGGCCCGCGTGCCCTTCACGGCGACGTCCACGACCCGGAAGACCTCGTTGCCGGGGGCCATCTCCACGTAGAGAGAGGCCATCCCCTCCACCGGGAGGTCGCCCTGCGTGATCGTCCCCACGAACGACGCGAACTGCGGCTGCATCCGGTCGAGGAACACGAACGCCCGAAGCTGGAATCCGTCACGAGCCATGGGGTCTCCTTTCGCCGACGCATCCTCGCATGCGCCGGCCGATCGGTCCACACCCGGAGCGCGCGTGGGCGCGCGGAAATCGGCCCGGGAGACCGAAAAAGCCTTGTCTTTGCGGGCTCTCCGGTCCAATTTTTCCGCGTGTTCGCAGACGTGGTTTTGCGGTGCTCGACACCATTCCAGGAGGGGATGCGAGATGGCGAAGGCCCGGGCAAAGGCGAAGGCGAAGTCCAAGGCGAAGCGGAAGGTGAAGGCGAAGGCCAAGCGGAAGACCAAGGCCAAGGCTACCCGCAAGACGAAGGCGAAGGCCAAACGGAAGACGAAGGCGAAGGCCAAGCGGAAGGTGAAGGCGAAGGCCAAGCGGAAGACGAAGGCGAAGGCGAAGCGGAAGACGAAGGCCAAGGCGAAGCGGAAGGTGAAGGCGAAGGCCAAGCGCAAGACCAAGGCGAAGGCCAAACGGAAGACGAAGGCGAAGGCCAAGCGCAAGACCAAGGCGAAGGCCAAGGCCAAGCCGAAAGCGAAGGCCAAGCGCAAGGCGAAGGCCAAGCCGAAGGCGAAGCCCAAGGCCAAGGCCAAGGCGAAGACCAAGCGCAAGCCGAATGCGGCCTTCATGAAGCCGCTGACGCCGGACGCCACGCTGGCGGCGGTCGTCGGCTCCGCGCCGCTTCCGCGCACCGAGATCACGAAGAAGCTGTGGGACTACATCAAGAAGAACCAGCTCCAGGATCCGGTGAACCGTCGCAACATCAACGCGGACGACAAGCTCAAGGCCGTGTTCGGCGGCAAGAGCACCGTCTCCATGTTCGAGATGACGAAGCTGGTGTCGAAGCACGTGAAGTAGCGCTTCGATCCCGTCTCGATCCGATCGAGAAGAGGCCCCGGGAGTCCGGCTCCCGGGGCCTTCTTGTTGCGGCGGCGTGGGTGCGGCGCTGGGATCAGGCCCCGACGAACTCCGGCCGCTTGCGTCCCAGCGAGGAGAGCCCCTCGTACGCGTCCTTCGTCGCGAAGATCTCGCGCAGGAACGAGAGCTCCATCGCCAGACCGTCGGCCAGGTTCACGTTGGCGCCCTCGCGGATCAGCCGGTCGGCGATGCGCGTGGCCACGGGTGCCTTGTGGCGGACGCGTCCCGCCATCTTGGCCACGCGCTCGTCCGGCGCCGTGGCCGTGCCGGCCAGGAGATCGTCCACCGACGCCTGCGCGAAGAACCCGGCGAGTGCGGCGAGGTTCTCCGGCGTCTCCGGCGTCGACCGCTCCGGAGCGCGACCCGCCTCGTGCAGCTCCCGGATGCGATTGCTCAATGCGGACACCGGGACGATCTCGTCCACGAGGCCGATGGCGTGCGCGGTCCTCGCATCCACGGGGGTGCCGGTCAGGACCAGCCACCGCGTGAGCGGGATGCCGATGCGCCGGGTGGTGCGCTGCGTGCCGCCGAGGCCGGGATAAATGCCGATCCCGGTCTCCGGGAAGCCGAGGCTGCCCTTGTCCGTGGCCAGGATGACGTCGGCGCATAGCGCCAGCTCCGATCCGCCGCCGAGCGACAGCCCGTCGAGGCGGCAGATGACCAGCTTGTCGCTCTCGTCGATGCGGCGGAAGAGGTCCTGGCCGCCCTGCGTGAACGCCTCGATGCGGTCGACGTTGTTCGCGTCGAGGCTCTTCACGAAGTACTTGATGTCGGCGCCCGCCACGAACGCCTTTCCGGCGCCGCGCAGCACGATCGTCCGCACGTCGTCCCGGCCGTTCGCCTCGTCGAAGCGGAGGCCGAGCTGGCGGACCACTTCCTCGTTGAGCGCGTTCAGCGCGTCGGGCCGGTTCAGCAGGATCTCGGCGATGCCGTCCTTCACGGTCAGGTCCACCAGGCGGAACTCGAACGGCTGCCCGTTTCGATCCGCGAGGAGCTTCGGGACCTGGACGCCGTCCCAGCGGTCGGCGACCTCCTTCGCCATGGCGTGCGCCTCCGCGGTCCCCACGCGGTTGGCCAGCTCGAACGGGCCGAGCGACCAGCGCAGTCCCACCCGCGCCCCGATGTCGGTGTCCTCGATGGACGCGACGCCTTCCTCCACCAGCTCCGCCGCGATCAGGAACGCGACGCCGAGCAGCCGTCGGCGGACCGCCTCGAACTTTGACTCGTCCGGCGTGCCGTCCAGCGGCCAGAGCTCGCCCTTGTCCACCTGCTTCGCGAGCAGCGGAGAGGGCTCGTAGAACGGACCCAGCCGCTCGCCCAGCGTGGTAGCGGCGTGGAGCCCGATGGGGATGCCGGTGACGTTCATCAGCTCGAACGGCCCCATCCCGATGCGGTAGGCCTGCTTGGCCGCCGCCTCGATGGTGGCGATGTCGGCGACGCCCTCGTCCAGCAGGCGGACCGCCTCGTTGATCCACGGCACGAAGTACCGGTTCACCACGAAGCCCGGAGCGTCGGCGGAGTGGATCGGGGTCTTGCCGCTGGCCTCGCAGTCCGTCCACGCGGTCTTCCGCGTCTCCTCCGAAGTGCCCGGGCCGGGGATCACCTCGACGAGGCGGTTCTTGGCGGGGTGATAGAAGAAGTGCATCCCTACCACGCGATCCGGCCGTTGCGTGGCGGAGGCCACGTCCTCCACCGTGAAGCTGGACGTGTTCGTGGCGAAGATCGTGCGGGGAGAGCAGATGCGGTCGAGCTTGCCGAAGAGTTCCCGCTTCACGTCCAGGTTCTCGAAGACCGCCTCCACCACGAGGTCGACGTCCTTCAGCGCCTGCAGGTCGCCGCTGGGACGGACGCGGCCGGCGATGGCCTCGGCCTGCTCGGGACGGAAGATCTTCCGCTCCACGCCCTCGCCCAGCAGCGTGCGGATCCGGTCCACCCCGCGCTTCGCCGACGCCTCGTCCAGGTCGACGAGGATCACGTCGAATCCCTCGGTGGCGAACTTCTGGGCGATGCCGGACCCCATGTTCCCGGCGCCGACCACTCCGATCGTGCGATCACTCATCGTCAAGACTCCCCGTTCGGTTGCGAGACCCCGCAAGGTAGACCGGGCATGGGCGGGGATCAAGAGCGCCGCCCGGCGGTCGGGTCAGGAGGCCAGCCGGATGCCGGCGGCGGGCGCGCGGCGTTCGAGCCGCTCGTAGTAGAGCGCTTCCAGGCGGCGGGCGATGCCCGACCAGGTGAAGCGCTCGGCCTTCGCGCGCCCGGCCTGCGCCATCGATCGGCGCAGCGACGGATCCTCCAGCACGCGGACGATCGCGTCGGTGAGCGCGGCGACGTCCCGGTTCGGGAAGAGCAGCGCCTCTCGCCCGGGGTCCAGGAGTTCGCGGTAGCCCTCGATGTCGCTGGCGATGATCGGCGTGCCCGAGGCCATCGCCTCCAGGTGGATCACGCCGAAGCTCTCGCGGTCCGTCGAGGGGGCCGCGAACACGTCGGCACTCCGGTAGGCGCGTGGCACGTCGGCGGCGGGCAGCTCGCCCAGGAACTCCACGGCGTCGCCCAGTGGCTCGGCGAGCCGCCGGTACTCGGGCGCGTGCGGTCCGTCCCCGACCACGAGAAGCCGGGCCGCGGGAATCCGCTCCCGCACGCCGCGCATCGCGGCGAGGAGGATGGGCAGTCCCTTGCGGCGGTAGAACCGCCCGACGAACAGCACGGTCGGCCGATCGGGATCGGCCTGCGGGAGCGCGGCGTGGCGCGGGTGGAAACGATCCGGATCGACGCCGTTCGGGATCAGCTCGTAGTCGCCCGGGAAGTAGCGGGAGGCGAAGCTGCGAGCGGCCTGCGAGACGGCCACGCGCGCGTCCAGCCGTTCCGCGTACCGCTGCAGCACGGGGCGCCAGAGCTGGTAGCCCAGGGAGCGCGGGCCCGCCGCGTGGAACGTCCCCACCACGACGGCGTCCGCCGGCGCCCGCGCGATCGCCTTGAGCGGCAGGGTGGGCGTGAGCGGCTGGTGGATGTGGATCACGTCGAAGTCCCGGGCGCGGAAGATGCGCTCCAGATCGCCGGCCAGGTTCCAGCCGGCGCAGACGTTGGAGAATCCGCCGAAGTGGGGCACGAGAAGGTTGCGGCCCAGGCGATGCACTCCGGGACGGCTCACTCGATCGGCGCGGAACCGCGACGTGATGACGTCGACCTCGTGACCGAGGCGTCGCAGCTCCACCGCGGTGTGGTGGGCGTGCTCCGAGATTCCGCCCGCGCGCGGGTAGTAGGGCTGCGTGACCAGGGCGATCCTCATGCGGCCTCCTCCGTCGCCTCGTCCGCCGGAGCGAAGAACGGACGGAAAAGGAGCCACTGGCCCGGATCCGATCGGATCCCGGCAACGGCCTCCGCCATGACCGCCTCGGAGAGGCGCCGGACGGGGTCCGGTCCTTCCGGGACCGGCAGCGCGGCCGAGAACGCGACGCAGTGGCGCCCGTCGGGCTCGCGCGTGACGTGGCACGGAACGATGCGCGCGCCCGTGCGCAGCGCCAGCTTGGCCGGTCCGGAGGGGAAGCGCACGGATCGGCCGCACGCCCGCAGGCTCAGTCCGCCGCGGAACACGTCGCCGTCCACGAGCAGCGCCACCAGCTCGTTGCGGGCGAGGAGCGCGGGGAGGGAGCGCCAGGAGGAAAGGGACGGCGGGAGGATCCGGATTCCGTCCCTTTCCTGGCGCCGGCGGAGCGCCGGGGTCCAGGCCCGGCTCAGCTGGATCCCCGCGACGGCGTGGACCGGGACTCCCTGTCGGGCCACCACGGCGCCGCCCAGCTCCCAGTTTCCGGTGTGGGGAAGGGTCACGATGACGCCCCGTCCGTCGGCCCGGGCCGACTCCACGTGCTCCCAGCCGTTCACGTGGACGTCCAGTTCCGGGACGTGGGGGCCTCGGAGGAACTCGAACAGGGTCCGGCCGTAGTTCCGGAAGACGCTCTTCACGGCCGCATCGGGGTCATCCGCTCCGACGATCCGGAGATTCTCGGCGACGGCCCGGCGGCGCCCCGGAGCGGCCCAGCGGTGGACGGCCGAGCAGGCGTCGGCCAGGCGGTAGCCCGCCTCCAGGGGAACCGCTCGCGCGACCCCGCTCACGACCGACAGCAGCACGAACCCCTCCCGAGACCCGATTGGACGCTTCGTTCGGGGGGAAAATCGCAGTCGGGACCAGGACTGTCAAGAAGGGCGCCCGATCGGCCGATCTCCATTGCATTCCGCGACCGTTCGCAGGATGCACGGCCGGGGTCGGGTCCGGGGTTCAGACACGGATCCAGGGAAGGGCGGCTTCGAGGATCGGAACCCCTTGCCGGGGAATCACTTCGGAGAGGCCTTCCAGCATTTGACCACCGTCGTCCGGTTTCGGCACAGGGATTGCGTGAAACCGGGGCAGGAGAGACCGCGAACCGCGGAACGAGACCGCCATCCCGTCAGGAGCAGCCGATCATGGTCGTCTTCAACTACACCGGGCGAGAGCTCAGCGGCAAGATCGTCTACTACGGGCCCGCCTTGTCCGGCAAGACGACGAACCTGGAACAGATCTACGGTCAGACGCCTTCCGACACCCGCGGCAAGATGGTGTCGATGAAGACGAAGGCCGAGCGAACCCTGTTCTTCGACCTGCTTCCCATCAGCCGGGGGAGCATCGGGGACTTCAAGGTCCGCTTCCTGCTGTACACCGTGCCGGGTCAGGTCTACTACAACGCGACGCGGAAGCTCGTCCTCAAGGGCGCGGACGCGATCGTGTTCGTGGCGGACTCGCAGCGGTCGCAGCTTGCCGCCAACATCGACAGCCTGCGCAACCTTCGCACGAACCTGCTCGAGTACGGCATGTGCCTCGACGACCTCCCGTGGGTCATCTGCTACAACAAGCGGGACATGCCTGACGCGATGCCGGTGGAGGAGCTGGAACGGGAGCTGAACCCGTACGGCGTGCCGAGCTTCACGCAGGTCGCCATGAACGGCGAGGGCGTTTTCGACGCGTTCGAGAAGGTCGGCCAGATGCTGATGCAGCGTCTGGAGCAGCAGCTCAAGGGCGACAAGGGCGGTGCCGCGAAGCCGGCTCCCGCGCGTCCGGCCGCCGCCGCCGCTCCGCCGCCTCCGGTTCCGCCGAAGCCCGCCGCGCCGCCCGCCGATGCCGAGGCGATGCGGGAGGTCAGCGACGTCATCCGGCCGCCGGCTCCGGCGCCGCCGACGCCCGCGGCTCAGAGACCGGCCGCCGCGGCCCCGCCGCCGGCTCCGGCCGCGCCCGAGGGCGACCTCGTGATCCAGCGGGGCTTCGACGGGGTCTCGTCCGGTTCCGCTTCGGCCTCGGCTTCCACCGCCGTGGCCCCGGCGCCGCCGGCCGTCGTGGAGAAGCAACTCGTGATTCCCGTCTCCGCGGAGGACTTCGCGGGACGGAAGAGCATCCGACTCGTCCTCGACATCACGCTCGAGCCGCAGAAGTAGGGGGGCGCTCACGGGCGCACTCAGCCGCGGCCGGCGACCTTCGGGCCGCCGGCCGCGGCGCGTTTCTTGACCGCCCGAACGGGCGACCGGTAGTCTCGGCCTTCGGACCAGCACGGGAGACCCCGAGGGAATGCTCGAGAAGCTCGGATTCCATCGCCATCGAAAGCCCGCTGTATCGACCCGCGAGGTCGCCGACGCGGAGCGACGCACGCGCGGCCGCGGGGCCACGGACCCGCAGGCGTGGGAGCGTCTGGCGCGCGCCTGCGACTCCGCCCGGGACGACCAGGGATCGTTCCGCGCGTGGTGCAAGGTCGCGGACCTGAAGCCCGACGACGCGGACGTCGCTTTCGAGTGCGGCGTGGCCGCACGGAAGGCCGGTCACGTTCCGGAGGCCATCGACTACTTCTCGCGCTGTCTCGCGCTCGACCCGGACCGCGCGCCGGCCCACACGCACTACGCCAAGGCTCTGGACCTGGCCGGCATGTACGACGAGGCCGTGTCCCACCACCAGCGGGCGCTGGAGCTGGAGCCCGACTCCGCCGACGCGCACTACCACCTGGGCGTCACCTACGCGCGCAACGGCGACGACGACCTGGCGCTCGGGTCGTACCACGCCTCGCTGGAGATCGATCCGTCGTTCGCGCGGGCCCGGGGCAACCTGGGCGTGCTGCTGGACCGGCGCGGCGAGTTCGACCGGGCCATCGAGGAGCTGCGCAAGGCCGTGCGGCTGGAGCCGGACCGCGCCGAGTGGCACTCCAACCTCGGAGCGCTCTACGGCGAGCACAAGCTGTACGACGAGGCCATCGAGGAGTTCGAGACGGCGCTTTCGCTGGATCCGCACAACACGGAGGCGCGCTTCAACCTGGGCATCGCCTACCTGGACCGTGGCCGCTACGAGGACGCCATCCAGGAGCTGAAGCGGGCGGCCGAACTCGACCCGAAGAACGCGCACGCGTTCTACTTCCTCGGCGAGGCTTACCAGAAGAAGGGACTCTACGATCGCGCCGTGCGCGAGCTGCGCAACGCGCTGGAGATCTCGCCCGACGACGCGCGCTGCTACTACGCGCTCGGCTGCGTCTACAACAAGATGGATTCCGTGGGCGATGCCATCACGGCGTTCGAGCGCGCGATCGCGCTGGACCCGCGCAACGGGCGCGCCTACTACCACCTCGGCATCGCGTACGACAAGCGCGGCGATTCCGAGGAAGCGCGCGATGCTTACCGGCGCTCCGAGCAGTTGCTCGCCGGCTCTCCATGACCCGACTCCGCCGCGCGTTCGACGCACCCCGCGAGGAACGTCGGGCGGCGCTCATCCCGTACCTGACCGCCGGCGATCCGTCCTCCGCCGACACGGTCGAGCTGGCCTGCGCGCTCGTGGACGGCGGCGCGGACATCCTCGAGATCGGCGTGCCCTTCTCCGACCCGCTGGCCGACGGCCCCGTGATCCAGCGGGCGACGTCCCGCGCGCTCGCCGCCGGCACCACGGTGTCCGACGTGCTGCGGTCGGTGGAGGAGATCACGCGGCGCACGGATCGTCCCGTCGTGATCATGACGTACCTGAATCCCGTGCTCCGCTACGGATGGGAGTCGTTCGCGCGGGATGCGGCAGGCGCGGGCGCGACCGGCATCCTGCTCACCGACGTCCCGCCCGAGGAGGCGGACCCGTTCCTGCCCGCGGCCGTCGAGCACGACCTGGGAACGGTGTTTCTCGTCGCGCCCACGTCGGGCGCGGAGCGGATCCGCGCAGCGGCCGGGATCTCTACGGGCTTCGTCTACTGCGTCACGCGACTCGGCGTCACGGGGGCGCGCCAGGATCTTTCCGGCGCGTTCCGGACCGTGCTGGAGGATGTCCGCCGGGTGTCGGACGCGCCGGTCGGGCTGGGCTTCGGCATCTCCACGCCGGAGCACGCGCAGGAGGCCGGGGCCCTGGCCGACGGAGTGATCATCGGGAGCCGGCTGGTGGCCTTGGCCGAGGCGGCTTCGTCGCCGGCCGAAGCGCAGGCCGCGCTCCGCGACGCGGCCCGGGAGTTTCGCGCGGCGCTGGAGTCCGCTCGGGGAGAAGGGGCTCCCCGATGACTCCGTTCCAGGCGATGCTCCTGGGCATCGTCCAGGGGCTCACCGAGTTCCTTCCCGTTTCCAGCTCCGGACATCTGGCGCTGTCGCAGGCCTACTTCGGGATCGACGGAGCCGGCATCGCGGTGGCCGTACTGCTCCACGCGGGCACGTTGTTCGCCATCGCTCTTGTCTTCCGCGACGGCCTGGCGCGGCTGGTCCGCGGCGGCTTCGGGCTCTTCCGGGCGCCGTCGGCCTGGTCGGACGATGCAATCCTGGCCGCCAAGGTGGTCTGCGCGACGGTGCCCGGGGCGATCGTCGGCCTCACGCTGGAGGACCGGGTGGAAGCCGCGTTCGGCGATCCGCGGCTCGTCGCGGCGCTGCTGCTGGCCACCGCGGGGATCCTCCTCCTCACGCGCGGGCGCGCCGGCGGGGGCTCGGACGTGGGGTGGGGGCACGCCTGGCTCATCGGCCTGGCCCAGGCGCTCGCCATCCTGCCCGGCATCTCCCGGTCCGGCACCACGATCGCCGTCGCGCTCATGCTGGGCATCGCCCGCCCGAAGGCGGCGGAGTTCTCGTTCCTGGCGGCGATGCCGCTCATCCTCGGTTCGCTCGTGCTCAGCCTCCCCGACCTGGGGAAGGACGCGGCCGGCGGCGGCGCCGCCGCGCTGGCGCTGGGCTTCGCCACGTCGTTCGCGGTGGGGTGGCTGGCGCTGATCTGGCTGGTCCGCCTGGTCCAGCGGGGGCAGCTCTTCTGGTTCGCGATCTACTGTGCGGCGCTGGCGACGTTCGTCTTCCTGCGGCCCCCGGCGTGACGCTTGCGGATCTTCCCGCCCCGACCTAGATTGGGCGCGAAGCCACCCGGAGGTGATGCTATGCGCACGGTTTCCGTCGTCGCCCTTCTCCTGCTCGTACTGGCCGCCCCGGCCGCCGCCCAGACCCGACTCTCGCTGATCGGCGGAGGCGTGGTGCCCTTCGGCGACCTGGACGACACGTCCGATCCCTCGATCCGCTTCGGGCTCCGCGGGGAGTACCAGCCGGTGAACCCGCTGGGCCAGCGCCGTCTGCTCTCGTTCCACGGCACGTTCGCCTACACCGCGATGCAGCTGGACGGCGAGTACGAGCGGATCCTGGACGAGTCCGGCGCCGACTCCGACTCCCACCTGCTGGAGATCTCCGGCGGCGTGCGCGCGTACTCCGCGGCCGCGCCGTTCTTCGTGACGGGTTCGGCGGGCTACGCCCGGTTCCGACCCGGCGGAGACGGGGACGGCGTGAACGGCGTGGACCTGGCCGCGGGGCTGGGCTTCCTGCTGCCCGCGTCCCTGGCGCTGCTGGAGGTGGAGGGCGCCATCCATCAGTTCATCGCCGAGGACGACGTGGACTTCCAGTACCTCACCGTCACGCTCGGCATCGGGTTGCCGTTCTAGACGCGCCACCGCTCGTCCCAACTCCGTTCCCCTCCCGCCGCGTCCTCGGCGCGTCGATTGACCCTGTGCGGCCCGATTGGTAGATTCGCGGGCCCCGGCCCACCACCGAAGGATTCCCGCTTGTCCAGCTCCGTCATCCGGGTGCACGGCGCCCGCCAGCACAACCTGCAGAACCTCGACATCACCCTGCCCCGCGACAAGATGATCGTGGTGACGGGCCTGTCGGGTTCGGGCAAGTCCTCGCTCGCCTTCGACACGATCTACGCCGAGGGGCAGCGGCGCTACGTGGAGAGCCTGTCCGCGTACGCGCGCCAGTTCCTCGGCCAGATGGACAAGCCCGACGTCGACTCCATCGAGGGGCTGTCGCCGGCCATCTCCATCGAGCAGAAGGGCGCCACGCGCAATCCGCGCTCCACGGTCGGGACCATCACCGAGATCTACGACTACCTCCGGCTGCTCTTCGCGCGCGTCGGCACGCCGCACTGCCCGGATTGCGGCAAGCCCATCGAGCCGCAGACCATCGACCAGATGACGGACCGCGTGCTGGCGCTGGGGGAGAAGACGAAGGTGGTCGTCCTGGCGCCGGTCGTGCGCGGCCGCAAGGGCGAGCACGAGGGCGTCTTCCGGGAGGCCGCCCGGGACGGCTTCGCGCGCGTCCGCGTGGACGGGGAGATCCACGACCTGGATTCGCCGCCGCGGCTCAACAAGAAGCAGAAGCACGACATCGAGATTGTGGTGGACCGGATCGTCGTGAAGGAGAGCGCCCGCTCGCGCCTCGCGGACTCGCTGTCCACCGCCGCCCGCGTGGGCGAGGGCACCGTGCTGCTGGATGTCGTCGGCGGGGAGCCGATGATGCTGTCGGAGAAGTTCGCGTGCGTGGACTGCGGCATCGCGCTCGGCGAGATCACGCCACGGATGTTCTCGTTCAACAGTCCGTACGGCGCGTGCCCGTCGTGCAACGGTCTGGGCAGCCGCATGTCGGTGGACCCGGACCTCGTCGTCCCGGAGCCGTACCGCTCCATCCACTCGGGCGCCATCCATCCGTGGCGCGACGCCACGAGCAGCTGGCACCGGACGATGCTCCGGTCGGTCGCGCGACACCTGAAGGTGGACCTGGAAGCGCCGTGGAAGTCGCTGCCGGCGCGCGCCCGCAAGGCGATGCTCTACGGCACGGACCAGGAGATCGAGTACAAGTGGGAGGGGAAGCGGTCCACCGGCACTTACCGCGCGCCATTCGACGGCGTCATTCCGTCGCTGGAGAAGCGGCATCGGCAGACGGACAACGAGCGTACGCGCGCCCAGATCGAGCGTTACATGCGTCGCATCGAGTGTCCGGAGTGCGAGGGCACGCGCCTTCGGCCGGAATCGCGCGCGGTGCGCCTCCAGGGCAAGGGCATCTCCGAGGTGAGCTCGCTCCAGGTGGATGAGGCGCGGTCGTTCCTGCGGGGACTCCGGCTCAGCAAGCGGAACCGCGACATCGCCGGCGCCGTCCTCAAGGAGATCGGCGAGCGGCTGGACTTCCTGGTGAACGTGGGCGTGGGCTACCTCTCGCTGGACCGCAGCGGCAAGACGCTCTCCGGCGGGGAGGCGCAGCGCATCCGCCTGGCCACGCAGCTCGGTTCCAGCCTGGTGGGCGTCCTCTACATCCTGGACGAGCCGTCCATCGGGCTGCACCACCGCGACAACGCGAAGCTCCTGGAGAGCCTGCTGCGCCTCCGAGACCTCGGCAACACGATCCTCATCGTGGAGCACGACGCGGAGACGATGCTGGCGGCCGATCACCTCGTGGACCTGGGCCCCGGCGCGGGCCGGCACGGCGGGAACATCGTGGCGCAGGGAACGCCCAAGCAGGTGATGCGCGCCGCCGGGTCTCTCACCGGGCAGTACCTGTCCGGCAAGCGAAGCATCCCGGTTCCGGCGGAACGTCGGGATCCGGATCGGGGCGTGCTGGAGGTGCGCGGGGCCGTGGAGAACAACCTCCGCGACCTGGATGTCTCGTTTCCGATCGGCAAGTTCATCTGCGTGACGGGCGTGTCCGGATCCGGGAAGAGCACCCTGGTCAACGAGATCCTGGCCAAGTCGCTGGCGTCGGAGCTGCACTCCGCCAAGGAACGGCCGGGCCGCCACGACGAGATCGCGGGGCTGGATCTCGTGGACAAGGTCATCGACATCGACCAATCGCCCATCGGACGCACGCCACGGTCCAATCCGGCCACCTACACCGGCGTCTTCACGGAGATCCGCAACCTGTTCGCGGAGACGAAGGACGCGAAGGTGCGCGGCTACAAGCCGGGGCGCTTCTCCTTCAACGTCCGCGGCGGCCGATGCGAGGCGTGCGAGGGCGACGGCCTCCTGCGCATCGAGATGCACTTCCTGCCGGACGTGTTCGTGAAGTGCGACGAGTGCGACGGCGCGCGGTACAACCGCGAGACGCTGCAGATCAGGTACAAGGGCGCCACCATCGCCGACGTCCTGGAGATGACGGTGGACGAGGCGCTGGAGTTCCTCGGCAACGTTCCGCGCATCCGGAACAAGCTGGAGGTCCTTTCCGAGGTCGGGCTGGGTTACATCCACCTCGGGCAGTCGGCCACCACGCTGTCGGGCGGGGAGGCGCAGCGCGTCAAGCTGGCCACGGAGCTGGCGCGACGGTCCACCGGCCGCACGCTCTACATTCTGGACGAGCCCACCACGGGACTGCACTTCGAGGACATCCGGCACCTGTTGGAGGTCCTCCAGCTGCTCGTGGAGCGGGGCAACACGGTCGTCGTGATCGAGCACAACCTGGACGTGGTGAAGACCGCGGACTGGGTCGTGGACCTGGGCCCGGAGGGCGGCAACGGCGGCGGCTGGGTCGTGGCGGAGGGCACTCCGGAGGAGGTCGCGGCGGTCGACGCCTCTCACACCGGGCAGGCGCTGCGGGCCGTGCTCCCGGGGGCCGCCGGGAAGGCGCGCGGCGCCCGGCGGAAGAAGGCGGCGCCCCGTCGATCGGCCGCCCGGCGTACGCCGGAAACCGCCCGGGCGTCCTCGGGGAGTTGACCGTCCCGGCGCCGGGAAGATACCTTGCCCGTCCGTCCCGCTTTCCCGTCCGGGAGGGCGATGCTTCACCGGTGGCGCGACCGTTCGCGGAGGACCGTTCCCCATGCGTATCCTGATGATCCACGCGAGCGAGTTCTCGTTCCACGTGACCGAAGAGACCTCGGTGGCGGCCGCCGCCGGTGACGTCGCCGAGGAGGAGAAGAGCGGATCCTCCGGGGACTCGCTCGTCTGCTTCCTCTCCGTGGAGAAGAAGGACGAGGATCGTCCGGGCAACGTCGTGGCGGAGGCGAAGAAGAAGATCCTGGCCCACCAGGGCAAGGTGAACGCCGAGACGCTCTGGCTCTACCCGTACGCCCACCTCTCTTCGGATCTGGCCAGTCCCCGCATGGCGCAGAAGATCCTGAAGATGATGTGGCAGGCGTTCGACGGCGCGGACGGCGTGCCGGCGCTCAAGCGCGCGCCCTTCGGCTACTACAAGGCGTTCGACCTCAAGGCCAAGGGGCATCCGCTTTCCGAGAACGCGCTCACCGTCACGGGCGATGACACCGCGGGCGAGGCCGACGAGGATGCGGGCGAGTCCAAGGCCATCGCGGCGGAAAGGAAGCTGCGCAGCAAGTTCTACTTCGTCACGCCGGAGGGCGAGGAGATCCCGGACGGGGACTTCAAGCTCAAGAAGTACCCGGTGCTCCGGCGGTTCCACGGCTACGAGACGGCCGGCACCCGCACCTCCAGCGAGGAGCCGCCGCATGTTCGCCTCATGCGCCAGCACGAGCTGGTGGACTACGAGCCGGGCTCGGACGCGGGGAACTTCCGCTGGTACCCCAAGGGACTCCTCATCAAGAGCCTCATGGAGGAGCGGATCAACGACGTGATGAACCGCTACGGGGCGATGCGGGTGGAGACCCCCATCATGTACGACTACCTCCACCCCAACCTGGCGAAGTACCTGGATCGCTTCCCGGCGCGGCAGTACGTGCTCAAGAGCGAGAAGAAGGACTACTTCCTGCGCTTCGCGGCGTGCTTCGGGCAGTACCTGATCAAGCACGACGCGCAGATCAGCTACCGCCAGCTCCCGTCCCGCCTCTACGAGCTCACGCACTACTCGTTCCGCCGGGAGCAGTCGGGGGAGCTGGCCGGGCTGCGTCGCCTGCGCACCTTCACCATGCCCGACATGCACACGCTGTGCCGCGACATGGACCAGGCCAAGGAGGAGTTCGCCCGCCAGTTCGACCTGTCGCTGGCGTGGATGAACGACATGGGCCTGCCCTACGCCACCGCCGTGCGCGTCGTAAAGAGCTTCTACGACGAGCACAAGGACTTCGTGCGGGGCCTGGCCGAGCGGGTCGGTGCGCCCATCCTCCTGGAGGTGTGGGAGGACCGGTTCTTCTACTTCATCATGAAGTTCGAGTTCAACTTCGTGGACAACCACGACAAGGGCGCCGCGCTCTCCACCGTCCAGATCGACGTGGAGAACTGCTGCCAGTTCGAGATCGAGTACACGGACGAGGACGGGGAGAAGAAGACCCCGCTCATCCTGCACGCGTCCATCTCGGGGGCCATCGAGCGGAACCTGTACGCGCTCCTGGAGCACCAGGCGGCCCTCATGAAGAAGGGGCAGAAGGGGTCGTTCCCGTTCTGGCTGGCGCCCACGCAGCTCCGCTTCATCCCGGTGTCGGACTCCCACGTGGAGTTCTGCGACGCGCTGGCCGCCGACTGGCCGTTCCGCGCCGACGTCGACGACCGGGACTTCTCGATGGGGAAGAAGATCAAACTGGCGGAGCAGGAGTGGGTCCCGTTCATCGCGGTGATCGGCGACAAGGAGGTCGCGGGCGAACCTCTGCAGGTGCGCGTGCGCGGAGAGGACGCCTTCTCCGGTTCGCGGGAGGAGCTGATCGCACGCATGGAGGAACTGGCCGGAGACAAGCCGCGGCGCCCGCTGAACACGCCGCGACGCCTCGGGCTGCGCCCCATCTTCGTCGGCTGATCGTGGGGTCGAAGCAGTCGAAAGTCGATTCTTTAAGAAGTTGAGATGAAGCGAGTTGCGAGCTTCGTCTCAAGTGATGATGGACATCCCGAAAAGCGTTGGGGACCCGGACGGCATCTGCTAGGCTAGCGGACCCGATTCTCCGGGTTTTGCCCGGGAAACCGGACCCGACCGTGGACGAGCGAGGCCCGATGACCCCCAACTCCCTCAAGAAGACCGCCCTGCACGATCGACACGTTGCGGCGGGAGCGCGCTTGGTGGAATTCGCGGGCTTCGAGATGCCCATCTCCTACGACGGCATCCTGGCCGAGCACCGTCGGGTGCGGGAATCCGCCGGCCTCTTCGACGTCTCCCACATGGGAGAGGCCGAGATCCGGGGTACGGAGGCGGTCTCCTTCCTGGACTCCATCACGACGAACCGCGTCGCGGACGTGGGCCCGATGCACGCCCAGTACACGCTGCTGCTGAACCGGCAGGGGGGCGTCATCGACGATCTCATCATCTACCGCCTCTCGGACCGCTGGATGATGGTGGTGAATGCCGCCAACATCGAGAAGGACTTCGAGTGGATCTCCGGGCGATGCCCGCGGGACGTGGACTTCCGCAACGTCTCGGACCGGACGGCGCTGCTGGCCTGGCAGGGCCCCAGGGCGGCCGCCATCCTGGACCCGCTGGTGGATGCGGACCTCGGTGCGGTTCCGCCGTTCGGCATCGTGGAGACCCACCTCGGCGGAGTCTCCGTCGTCCTGGCGCGGACCGGCTACACCGGCGAGGACGGCTTCGAGATCTTCGTGGCCGCCGAGAAGGCCGGCGAGGTCTGGGACCGCCTGCTGGAGGCGGGCGCTCCGGAGGGCGCGGGCCCGGTGGGGCTGGGCGCCCGGGATACCCTCCGGCTCGAGAAGCAGTACCGTCTGTACGGGCAGGACATGGACGAGACCGTGAGCGCCCTGGAGGCCGGCCTCGCCTGGGTGGTGAAGCTGGACAAGGGGGACTTCGTCGGACGGGACGCGCTCCTGGCGCAGAAGGAGGCGGGGATTCCCCGCGCCACCGTCGGACTGAGGATCACGGAATCGGGGCGGCTGATCCCGCGTCCCGGCCACGCCGTGCTGGTGGACGGCCGCGAGGTGGGGGCGGTGACCAGCGGCACGTTCAGCCCCACGCTGGAGCAGGGCATCGCGCTGGCGCGCATCGAGAAGGACGCGGCCCGGGCGAAGTCCTTCGCGGTCCGCATCCGCGACCGGGAGGCGGCCGCGGTCAAGGTGAAGAAGACGTTCGTCTGATCCCGCCGGGATCGAGGAAGGGTGGCATGAACATTCCGCAGGAGCTTCGGTACACGAAGGAACACGAGTGGGTGCTGCTCGAGGACGGTGTCGTGATCATCGGGATCACGGACTTCGCGCAGTCCGAGCTCGGGGACATCGTCTACGTGGAACTGCCGTCCATCGGGACGAACCTGTCCGCGATGGAAGCCTTCGGGAACGTCGAGTCGGTGAAGAGCGTCTCGGACCTCTTCTCGCCGATCGCCGGCGTCGTGGCGGACATCAACACCCGTCTCGCGGACAACCCCGAGCTCCTGAACACGGATCCCTACGGCGAGGGCTGGCTGGTGCGCCTGGAGCCGAAGGATCCCGCGGAAATCGAGAACCTCCTCGGCCCCGGGGAGTACTCGGATTACATCGGTGCGGAGACCGAATGAGCGCTTTCGTTCAGCACTCCGACGCAGATCGGCGACGCATGCTGGAGACCATCGGCGTGTCGTCGTTCGAGGATCTCGTGTCGGAGGTTCCCCGGGAGGTCCGGGTCTCGGGCGGCCTGCCGGTCCCGGACGGGATCTCGGAGACCGAGACGCTGGATCGTCTTGGCCGGCTGGCAGCCCGGAACCGGTCCGCCTCGGACCTGGTCTGCTTTGCCGGGGGCGGCATCTATGACGTCTGCGTCCCCGTCGCGGCGGGCAGCGTCGCGTCCCGGCCGGAGTTCTCCACGAGCTACACGCCGTACCAGGCCGAGATCAGCCAGGGAACGCTGCAGGTCATCTACGAGTTCCAGACTCTGATCACACGTCTCACCGGCCTCGACGTCGCCAACGCCTCCATGTACGACGCCGGTACCGCGCTGGCCGAGGCGGTGCTGCTGGCGATGGACGTGCGCTCGCGGGACAGGGTCCTCGTGTCACCGCATCTCCACCCGCACCACCGGGAGATCCTGGAGACCCTGCTGGAGCCGGTTGGGGGACGGACGGTGGAGCTGCCCGCGCAGGGTCTCCGCACCGACGTCTCCGGGCTGACGCCGGACGTTCTGCAGGACGCGGCCGCCGTGGTCCTGCAGCACCCCAACCACTGGGGCACGCTCGAGGACATGCGCCTGGTCGGAGCGGCACTGGAAGCGGACGATGCGCCTCTGTTCATCGCCTCCGTGGATCTCTCGTCGCTGTCGCTGCTGGAGCCGCCGGGCCACTACGGCGCGGACATCGCGGTGGGCGACGCGCAGCCGCTCGGCATCCCGATGACGTTCGGCGGTCCGGTGGCCGGAGTCTTCGCCGCCCGGCAGCAGTATCTGCGCCGCATGCCGGGGCGCATCGCCGGAATGGGGAAGGACTCCCGCGGGCAGCGCGCCTTCACGCTCGCGTTCCAGACGCGCGAGCAGCACATCCGTCGCGCGCGCGCCACGTCCAACATCTGCACGAACCAGGCGCTCGTGGCGCTGCTGGCCACCGTGTCCACGGCCCTGCTCGGCGAGACCGGGCGCACGCTGGCGGCGCGGCTGTCCGCCGGCAAGGCGCACGACTTGGCGCGTCGCCTGACGGAGCTGCCGGGCGTGGAACTGGCCGATGCCGACGCTCCGTTCTTCCGCGAGTTCACGCTGCGCCTTCCGGCCGGCGTCGCGGCGAAGGACGTGGTCGCCGGCATGGCGGACCGGGGCTTCCTGGCCGGACTGCCGGCGACGCTGCCGGGCGGGGGAGAGGGACTGATCGTCGCGGTCACGGAGCGTCGCGTGACGTCGGAGCTGGAGGAGTACACGGACGCGCTTCGCCGGACCCTGCAGGCGGTCGGCGGAACGCGCCCCCAGCCGATGGAGAGCCGCGCCTCATGAGTGCCGCCCCGGGAACCAACGGCAACGTCGCCGAGGACCTGAAGATCGTCGAGCCCACGCTCTTCGAGCTGTCGAGGCAGGGCCGTCGCGGCTACCGCCTGCCGGAGGAGGCCGCCGCGGACGGGCTGGACGCGGGCGTGCCGGAGCGCTTCCTGCGCCAGGAGCCGGCCGACCTGCCGGAGAACGCGGAGCTGAACGTGCTTCGCCACTACACGCGCCTCTCCACGTTCAACCATCACATCGAGCGGGAGATGTATCCGCTCGGCTCCTGCACCATGAAGTACAACCCCAAGCTGTGCGAGGCCGCGGCGCAGCTGCCCGGCCTGCGGGACCTGCACCCCATGCAGCCCGAGGAGCTCTCGCAGGGCGCGCTGGCGCTGCTGGTGGATCTTCAGGAGTGCCTGGCCAAGGTGACGGGGATGCACGCCATCTCCGTGCAGCCGTCCGCGGGAGCGCAGGGCGAGCTCACCTGCCTGCTCATGGCGCGGAAGTACTTCCAGGATCGCGGGGAGGAGAAGCGGCGGAAGGTCGTCGTGCCGGACAGCGCGCACGGCACCAATCCCGCCAGCGCGTCGTTCGCCGGCTTCGAGACGGTGGAGACGCCGTCCAACGACCGCGGCGAGGTGGACGTGGACGCGCTCCGGGAGACCGTCGGAGAGGACACGGCCGTCGTCATGCTCACGCTGCCGAACACACTCGGCCTGTTCGAGTCGCGGATCCGGGAGATCGCGGACGTCGTTCACGAGGCGGGTGCGCTCTTCTACATGGACGGCGCCAACTTCAACGCCATCGTCGGACTGGTCCGTCCGGGCGACGTCCCGTTCGACTTCCTCCACCTGAACCTGCACAAGACGTTCGCCACGCCGCACGGCGGCGGCGGACCGGGCGCGGGTCCCATCGGGGCGTCGGAGGCGCTGGCGCCGTACCTGCCCGCGCCCATGCCCACCCGGCGCGAGGACGGGACGTGCTTCCTGGACCGGAGCCGCCCGATGGCGGTCGGCCGGGTGCACTCGCACCTCGGCAACTTCGGGATCCTGGTGCGGGCCTACGCGTACCTGCTCTACCACGGTGCGGACGGGTTGCGGCAGATCTCGGAGAACGCGGTCCTGTCCGCGAACTACCTGATGAAGCAGCTCCAGGAGGACTTCGACCTGCCGTACGGCCGCCACTGCATGCACGAGTTCGTGCTGTCGGGCGCGCGGCAGAAGAAGATCGGCGTCCGGACGATGGACATGGCCAAGCGGCTCATGGACTTCGGGTTCCATCCTCCCACGGTCTACTTCCCGCTGATCGTGGAAGAGGCCATGATGATCGAGCCGACGGAGTCGGAGAACGTGGAGACGCTGGACCGGTTCGTGGAGGCGATGCGCGAGATCGCGCGCGAGGTCCGCGAGGATCCGGAGAAGGTGAAGTCCGCCCCACACGAGACACGGTTCGGGCGGGTGGACGAGGCGGGGGCGGCGCGCAAGCCGAACCTCTGCTGGAGCGGTCGCTGCGGATGACCGCGGAGGCGGATCCCGCGCTGGAGTGGCGGGTCTGGCCCCTGATGCGGAGTCCCGGCCGCGGAGTCGTCGCCGCGCTGATCGTGGTGGGCTCGGTGATCGGGGTGTGGAGCTGGACGGGGAGTGCGGCGCTGACCGCCCTGTCGGTGGCGGTGCTGGCGCTGTCCGTCCGTCCGTTCTTTCTCCCCACCGGGTACCGGTTGGACCCGGAGGGAGTGGAGGTCCGGCTGCCGTGGCGGCGCAAGCGTCGCCCGTGGTCGGAGTTCCGGACCGTCCATGCGGGCGGGGAGCTCGTGATCCTGTCGCCGTACGGGCGGCGGACGTGGCTCGAAGGAGTTCGGGGCGAGACCTTGCGCGTGGAGGGTTCGCTCGAAGAGGTGCAAGCGTATGCTGAAAGGATGGTGGACGCGCAGGCCGCAGCGGGTGACGCCTGAGGAGTCCGGCGGAAGGCCGACGGGAACGTCCGCACCGACGGACGAAGTCCCGCGGTCGCTGGGCCCGGAGGACGAAGCTCTGCTGGACCGCATCGCCCGCGCCGTCGTGCGCTGGGGGATGACCGTGCCCGCCATCTTCCTGCTGGAGTCGTCGAGGCCGTTGAACTTCGTCGGCGGCCAGTTCCTGCATTTCCTTTCCCCGATCGTCCACTCGGTGATCAACGCGAAGGACCTGGATCGGCTGGCCCTTCTGCTGGAACGCCGGGACTCGGTGGAAATGCTGATCCGACGCATCGAACAGGCGGACGCGGGAGACCTCCCGGATCCGCCGTCGGGCGCCGGGAAGGGTGAGGCCGCGTCGGCCGCCGACGGTCACGGAACGTAGAGAGAGGGAGACGATGTCCGAAACGCCCCTGGATCCCAGCCAGATCCGTAGCATCCTCGCCACGGACTGCGGGAGCACCACCACCAAGGCCATCTTCATCGAGTTCCGCGACGGCGAGTTCCGGCTCATCGTTCGCGGCGAGGCGCCCACCACGGTGGAGGCGCCCTTCGAGGACGTGACGAAGGGCGTGCTCAACGCCATCGAGGAGGTGGAGGAGCTCGCGGAGCGGAAGTTCCTGGACGGCGACCGCATCGTCACGCCGTCGCAGCCGGACGGTCGGGGCGTGGACCTCTACGTCTCCACGTCGTCCGCGGGCGGCGGACTGCAGATGGTCGTCGCCGGCGTCGTGAAGACGATGACCGCGGAGAGCGCCGAGCGCGCCGCGCTGGGTGCCGGCGCCATCGTGATGGACGCGCTGGCCTCCAACGACGGACGTCGCCCGCACGAGCAGATCCGTCGCATCCGTCACCTGCGCCCGGACATGATCCTCCTCTCCGGCGGGATCGACGGCGGCGCGGTGGAGCACGTGGTCAAGCTCGCGGAGATCATCGCGGCGGCCGATCCGCGGCCGCGGCTCGGTTCCAGCTACCAGCTGCCCGTCATCTACGCCGGCAACAACAAGGCCGCGCCCAAGGTGGAGGAGCGGCTCGGCGCCAAGACGGACCTGTCCACGGTGGATAACCTGCGCCCCGTGATGGAGCGGGAGAACCTGGGGCCGGCGCGCGACAAGATCCACGACCTGTTCATGGAGCACGTCATGGCGCAGGCGCCGGGCTACAAGAAGCTGATGGACTGGGTGGGCGTGCCCATCATGCCCACGCCGGGAGCGGTGGGGAACATCATCCAGACCATCGCCAAGCAGCACAACCTGGACGTGGTCGGCGTGGACATCGGCGGCGCCACCACGGACGTCTTCTCCGTGTTCGGCGAGACGTTCAACCGGACGGTGTCCGCCAACCTGGGGATGAGCTACTCCATCTCCAACGTGCTCACCGAGGCGGGCGTCTCCAACGTGATGCGGTGGGTGCCCTTCTCCATGGACGAGAAGGACCTGCGCAACCGGATCCGGAACAAGATGATCCGGCCCACCACCATTCCCCACACGCTGGAGGAGCTGATGGTGGAGCAGGCGCTGGCCCGCGAGGCGCTGCGCCTGGCGTTCGAGCAGCACAAGGCGATGGCCGTCGGGCTGCGCGGCGTCCAGAAGGAGCGGACGGTGTCGGACACGTTCGAGCAGTCCGGCTCCGACGACACCATCGTCGACATGATGTCGCTGGACCTGCTGATCGGCTCCGGCGGCGTGCTGTCGCACGCGCCGCGCCGCCACCAGTCGGCGATGCTGCTGATCGACGCGTTCCTGCCGGAGGGCGTCACGCGGCTCGGCGTGGACTCCATCTTCATGATGCCGCAGCTGGGCGTGCTGGCGGAGGTCCACCCCGAGGCGGCCACGGAGGTCTTTGAAAAGGACTGCCTCATCTGGCTGGGTACGTGCGTCGCGGCGCGCGGCCAGGTGAAGCCCGGCAAGACGATGTTCACCGCGGAACTCACGCGGGCGGACGGGAAGAAGGAGACGCACGAGCTGAAGCTCGGCGATCTCCAGCTGATCGATCTGGCGCTCGGCGAGACGGTGCGGGCCAAGCTGCACCCGGCCAAGGGCTGCGATCTCGGCTGGGGCCCGGGCAAGACCGTGGAGAAGGAACTGCACGGCGGCGTCGTCGGACTCATCCTGGACGGCCGCGGTCGTCCCATCGTGCTCGACCCGGCGGATCCTTCGCGGGTGGACAAGATCCAGAAGTGGGCGGGAGCGCTCAACGCGTATCCCACGCTCGAAGCGCAGCCGGTCGGCTAGGGAGGAGAAACCATGGCTCACGCGTACACTCCCGGGCTCCGGGTCACCGCACTCGCGGCGCTGCGCAAGGAGCGCATCCTGCCGCTCAAGGGAGAGGTCCTCGTCCAGGAAGGCGACCGCGTTACCGCGGAGCAGGTCGTCGCCCGCACGGAACTCCCCGGAAACGTCCACTCGGTGAACGTTGCGAACATCCTCTCCGTCCTTCCGGAAGAGGTGCCCGCCAAGATGGAGAAGAAGGACGGCGAGCCGGTCCAGGTGGATGAACCCATCGCGCGCAGCTCGTCGATGTTCGGCCTCTTCAAGTCGGTGGCCAAGTCGCCCATCTCGGGATTCGTCGAGAGCGTGTCCGAGGTGACGGGGCAGGTGCTCCTACGGGAGCCGCCCATCCCCGTCGAGGTGGATGCGTACGTCGACGGCGAGGTCGTCGAGGTCCGGCCGGAAGAGGGCATCGTCGTGGAGACGCACGGCTCGCTGATCCAGGGGATCTTCGGGATCGGCGGCGAGGCCTTCGGCGAGATCGAGATGGTGGCGAAGGACCCGAACGAGGTTCTGGATGCCTCCTCCATCGGGCCGGAGCACGAGGGCAAGATCGTCGTCGGCGGATCGCTGGTGACGTCCAGTGCGCTGGAGAAGGCCATCTCCTGCGGCGTGATGGGCGTGGTGGCCGGCGGCATCGACGACGCCACCATCAAGGAGTTCCTGGGCTACGACATCGGCGTGGCCATCACCGGGAACGAGGAGAAGGGCGTGACCGTCGTGGTGACCGAGGGCTTCGGCAAGATTCACATGGCCCACGGCACGTTCGAGCTGTTCCAGTCGCGCGCCGGCCGGAAGGCCAGCATGAACGGCGCCACGCAGATCCGGGCCGGCGTGATCCGCCCCGAGGTCGTGGTGCCGCTGGCCGATCAGCGGGCCGAGGGCGGTCCTGCCGCCGCGGTCGTGGCCGGAGGGCTCGCACCGGGCACGCGGGTGCGCATCATCCGGGAGCCGCACTTCGGCGCGCTCGGGATCGTGTCGGAGCTGCCCGCGCAGCTTCAGAAGATGCCGTCCGAGGCGATGGTCCGCGTTCTCTCCGTGAACCTGGAGGAGGGCGGCGCCAGTCATCTCCTGCCGCGCGCCAACGTCGAGATCATCGAGAGTTGATGACCCCGTGTCGCGCCGCCCTGGCGGCCCTTCTGCTGCTGGCGGCGGCGCGGACCGGTCTGGCGGCCGTTCCGGAGGACATCGTCGCGTCGGACACGCGGAACGATTCCGGTCGGTCCATCACGCTGACGTGGACTCCCATCCCGGACGACGACACGTCGCTCCGCTTCGAGCGGGTGGCCACGGACGGGACCGCGGAACCGGTCGGTGAGGCGACCGCCTCCGCCGGAACGTTCGTGGACGGGCCCACCGCGGAGGGCGGGGAGGGTCCGGTGGACGGAGTGCCGTTCGTCTACCGCGTCACTCCGGAGGGAGCCGCGGTGGCGGCCGTCGTCACCGGCGACGCGGTGGCGTCCGCGCAGCTCTTCCACACCGATCGCTGGAACGTCCTGATCATCCTGTCGCTGCTCTTCGCGTTCGTGCTGGTCAACGTCGCGCGGGCCCGGAGCGGATCCGCGACGTTCTACATCCGGAAGCTGGCGCCGGTGGACGCCATGGAGGAGGCCATCGGCCGCGCCACGGAGATGGGGCGGCCGGTTCTCTACGTGCCCGGGATCGAGGAGGTGGAGGACATCCAGACCATCGCCTCGATGCTCATCCTGGAGCGCGTGGCGGAGAAGACGGCGGCCTACGACGTGCCGCTGGAGGTCCCCACCCGCACGCCGTTCGTGCTGGCCGTGGCCGACGAGGTCGTGCGCACGGGCTGCACCGCCGCCGGCCGTCCCGACGCCTATCGTCCGGACGCCATCCGCTACATCTCCAACGAGCAGTTCGCCTACTGCGCCGGAGTGAACGGCATCATCCTGCGCGACAAGCCCGCGGCCAACCTGTACCTGGGCCGCTTCTTCGCGGAGTCGCTCATCTTCGCGGAGACGGGGTTCGCGGCCGGCTCCATCCAGATCGCCGGCACCGCCGAGGTCACGCAGCTGCCGTTCTTCATCGCCGCGTGCGACTACACGCTGATCGGCGAGGAGTTCTTCGCGGCCAGCGCCTACCTCTCGCAGGATCCGTCGCTGCTCTCCACGCTGAAGGCCGCGGACTGGGCCAAGGTCGTGCTCGTCTCCGCGCTCGTCATCGGCGCCGTCCTCGAATCCCTGGGTCACTCGTGGTTCCGCGAGTGGTTCCAGGTCCGCTAGGGAGGCGTCCATGAAGCAGTGGCTTCCCTGGCTGTTCACGTTCGTGGCCGGCACCCTGATGATCGGGGACTTCTTCGTTCCGCACGGCGGGTTCCGCTGGCTCGTTCAGGAACTCCAGCAGTGGGGACTGATCGTCGTGGCCTTCACGTACGTGCTGGGCGTGGCCAACGTGCTGAAGGTCCACATGGACAAGGTCCAGCGTCGTTCCCCGGACGCGCCCTACAGCATCGTGCTGGTGGTGAGTCTTCTCGGGATGGCCGGGCTCGGCATCTTCGGCGACCACCAGGGCGGACTGTTCCTCTGGCTCTACAACACGGTCTACGACCCGCTGTCCGCCACCATGTTCGCGCTGCTCGCGTTCTTCATCACGTCGGCCGCGTATCGCGCCTTCCGTGCGCGCTCCACCGAGGCGATGCTCCTCCTGGGCGCGGCCATCCTGGTCATGCTGGGGCAGGTGCCGGTGGGGGCGTGGCTGTGGGGCCCGGACTCGTTCCTGGGCGGCTTCCCCGGCGTGAAGGACTGGATCATGGACGTGCCCAACCTGGCCGGAAAGCGGGCGATCCTGATGGGCGCGGCGCTCGGCGCCATCTCCACGGGACTTCGCGTGATTCTCGGGCTGGAACGGGCCCACCTGGGCGGGGGGGGCTGATGACGAAGGACCTCCTGCGCCGCCTCGAGTTCGTCGACCGGCGGTACCTGTTCCTCGTGCTCGCAGTCGCCATCGTGCTGCCGCTGCTGGTGGACGTACCTTTACCCCTCCACGTCTCCACGATGGTGCAGGATCTGTACGACGCCATCGACGAGCTGCCGGAGGGCTCCATCGTCCTGGTGTCCGCGGACTACGATCCGTCCGGAAAGCCGGAGCTGGAGCCGTTCCACGTGGCGCTCACGCACCAGCTCTGCCGGAAGAACCTCCGCTTCGTCATCGTGTCGCTGTGGCCGGCCGCCCCGCCGCTCACCGAGGCCGTCATGGAAGAGGTGGGCGTGGAGACGACCTACGGCAAGGTCCCCGGCGTGGACTTCGTCCACCTCGGGTTCAAGGAGGGCCGACAGATCGTCATGAAGTCGATGGGATCGTCGCTGCGGCAGACCTTCCCGGTGGACCGCAACGGCACGCCGGTGGACGAGATCCCGCTCATGCGCGAGGTGGACGGCTACGACGACGTCGCCATGCTCATCAACGTGTCGGCGGGCAGCCCCGGCGTGAAGGAGTACGTGCAGGTGGTGCAGAGCCGCTGGGGCGTGAAGATGGTGGGCGCGTGCACCGCCGTCTCCGGACCGGACTACGTGCCGTACTACAAGGCGGGCCAGCTCCTCGGCCTGGCCGCCGGCATGAAGGGCGCCGCCGAGTACGAGAAGCTGGTGGGGGAACCGGGGTCCGCCACGTCGGGGATGTCGGCGCAGAGCGCGAGCCACCTGCTGCTCATCGCGTTCATCCTCTTCGGGAACGTGATGATGTTCCTGAACCGGAAGGAGCGGAACTGATGGAAGGGCTCCTCCAGGTCTGGATCAGCACCGCGCTGACGCTGTTCATCCTGAGCTTCCTCTACAAGGACAATCCGCTCTACAAGCTGGCCGAGCATCTCTTCGTGGGGATCAGCGCCGGGTACTACATCGCGCTGGCGTACCAGGAGACCATCGTCACGAACCTCTGGAACCCCGTGATCCACGAGGGGCACTGGGTCCGCGCGGGCGCGTTCGTGCTGTCGCTCCTCATGTTCACCCGCTTCGTGCCCAGGGTGACGTGGCTGTCGCGCCTCCCGCTGGGGTTCGTGGTGGGCATGTACGCGGGCATCAACGTGATCGCGTTCGGGTCGGGCGATCTCATCATCCAACTGGAGTCCACGATGCTGGACTTCCTCCACGGCGGGTGGGGCGGCGTCAGCAACTTCCTGCTGGTGCTGGGGCTGGCGTGCAGCCTGCTCTACTTCTACTTCTCGCGCGAGCCGCGCGGCGCGCTGGGCGTGGCCTCGCGCGTCGGCATCGGCTTCCTGATGGTCTCGTTCGGGGCCAGCTTCGGGTACACGGTGATGTCGCGCATCTCGCTGGCCATCGGCCGATCGCGCGAGCTCATGTCCACGCCCGCCGCCACCGCCGTGCTCATTCTGGGGGTGACGGTGTTCCTCGTGATCTGGGCGCGTCGCACGGCCGGAAGGGAGACCTCCGCGTGAGACGGAGACCCGCCGCGCTCCTCCTGATTCCCGCGCTGGGGCTGGCGCTGGGCGGCTGCGGGGCGCCTTCCTCCGGGCCGAGCAGCCCGCAGACGCTGGTCATCGGCGTGACGCAGCAGCCCGATCATCTCAATCCGCTCGTCTCCAATTCCGCGTTCTCGACGGACCTGGAGCATCACCTGTTCCTGCGCCTCAGCGAGTTCGGGCCGCCCCCGGAGCACGATCTGGTGCCGCAGCTCGCGGAGCGCTGGGATCTGTCGAAAGACGGCCGGGAGCTGATCTATCATCTGCGCCGGGACATCCGATGGCACGACGGCGTCCCCACCACCGCACATGACGTCGTCTTCACGTTCGACCGCGCCACCGACCCGCTCGTGCCGTACCCGGGGAAGGGGAAGGTCCGCGACCTGGAGAAGTGGGAGGCGCTGGACGACTGGACGGTGCGCTTCGTCTTCAAGGAGCCGTCCTGGGAGCCGGTGTACGACACGCAGCTCCACATCGTGCCGAAGCACCTGCTGAAGGACGTGCCGCCCGCGGAGCTGCTGAACCACGAGTTCTCCCGGCATCCCGTCGGGAACGGGCCGTGGAAGTTCTCGGACTGGCGCCCCGAGGAGCGCGTCGTCCTGGAGCGGAACCCCGACTGGCCGGACGAAGGCCCCTACTTCGACCGCGTGGTCTTCCGCGTCATCCCGGAAGACACCACGCTCCGCACGGAGTTCCTCACGGGCCGGATCGACCTCTACCCGCGCTACCCGAACAAGTGGAACCTCCAGGACCAGGACAACCCTGACATCCTGTTTCCGCGCTTCACGGATCGCGGCTACGTCTACATCGGCTGGAACCTCAAGAACCCGCTCTTCCAGGACATCCGCGTGCGGAAGGCGCTCACGTACGCCACGGACCGTCGGACGATCCTGGACGGCTTCCGCGGCGGGTTCGGCGAGGTCACGGCCGTGCCGCTCTTCCTGGACCATCCGGACTGGAACCCGAGCGTGAAGCCCCTGCCGTTCGATCCGGCGAAGGCCGACGAGCTGCTGAACGAGGCGGGCTGGACGGAGCGCGACGCCGACGGCGTCCGCACGAAGGACGGCGTCCGGTTCGAGATCCCGTTCATGCTCATCGCCAACAACGAGATCTCCGAGGAGATCGCCACGATGGTCCAGGCGGAGTACCGGAAGCTCGGTCTCGCCGTGACGTCCGAGTACTACGAGTGGACCGTGTACCTGGAGCGTCTGCGGGCCAAGAACTTCGATGCGACCATCCTGGCTCGCCGCGGGGAGCTGATCTTCGATCCGGAGGACACTCTCCACTCGCGCTCCATTGCCACCCAGTACAACGACGTCTCGTTCGGGCACCCGGTCACGGACAGCCTCATCGACCTGGCCAAGGCCACCCGGGACCGGGAGGAGCGGCGCCGGATCTGGTGGCGCTTCCAGGAGGAACTGGATGCCCTGCACCCGATGACCTTCCTCTACGTGAGCGCGGCGTCCAATGCCATCCGCAAGGACGCGGTGGAGAACCCGGTGATGGACGTGCGCGGCGCCTACTACCGGATGGCCGAGTGGAAACCGGCCGGGAGCGGATCCTGATGCGCAACCTGCACGCCCTTCTCCTGATCCTGCTTGCAGCCGCCTTCCTTCCGGGATGCGGTGCCGGCGACTCCTCCGACGGGACCCCGTCCGCCGACGTGGGATCGCCCGCCGAGGGCGGCACCGTCGTGGTGGGGTCGTTCTCCGAGATCGACGGTCTCAACGAGTTCGTCTCCACGGACGCCAACGCCACGGAGATCATGGAGAACCTGCTCTACGTCCCGCTGCTGATCTGGGACGAGAACCTCGAGCTGGCCCCGTCGCTGGCGAGTTCGTGGGAGTTCTCCGAGGATCGTCGCACCATCACGATGCAGCTCCGCGACGACATCGTCTGGCACGACGGTGTTCCGACCACCGCGGAGGACGTGAAGTTCTCGTTCGACCGGTTCGTGGATCCGGCGCTGGCCTACTCGGATGCGGGATCGTTCCGCTACCTGGAGAGGGTGGAGGTGCTGGGGCCGCACGAGATCGCCTTCCACTTCGATCGCGCGTACGCGGACCAGCTGGCCCATCTGCAGAAGGTCATCATGCCGAAGCACCGGCTGGAGGGAATCCCGTCGGCGGAGATGGAGTCGGCGGAGTTCAACCGCAATCCGGTGGGCAACGGCCCGTACCGATTCCTGCGGTGGAAGCGCGACCAGTCGATCGTCTTCGAGGCGAACCCGGACTTCGCGGCCGGCCGCCCCCGCTTGAACCGCATCATCTTCCGGATCATCCCGGACCAGACCGCCATCTACACGGCGTTCCAGAGCGGCGAGATCGACGTGATCGAGCGGGTCCGCTACGAGGACGTCGGGCCGCTGCGAAGCAACGCCAAGGCGGAGGTCCACTCGCGGCCGCAGCGCGGCTACCAGTACATCGGCTGGAACGCGCTCCGGCCGTGGTTCGCGGAGGCCGATCTCCGTCGGGCGATGACGATGGGCATCGACCGGCAGCGGATCATCGACGCGCTGGTGTTCGGCGAGGGCAAGGTGACCGCGCTGCCCGTGATGTCGCTGTCGCCCATCTACAACGACGCCGTGGAGCCAGTGCCGTTCGATCCGGACGGCGCGAAGGCGCTGCTGGCCAAGCACGGCTGGAGCGACACCGACGGCGACGGCGTGGTGGACAAGGACGGCGAGCCGTTCGCGTTCACGCTGACCACGAATCTGGGGAACCAGCTCCGCGAGGACACGCTGGTGATGATCCAGGACGACCTGCGAAAGATCGGCGTGGCGGTGACGCCGCAGGTGCGGGAGTGGTCCGTCTTCCTGGACGCGCTCAAGGGGAAGGACTTCGACGCCGGTCACCTGGCCTGGCAGACCAGCTTCGTCTACGACCCGTACAACATCTTCCATTCGGACGCCATCGACGGGAAGTACAACTTCACGAGCTACGGCCGTCCGGAGGTGGACTCGCTGATGACGGCCGCGATGCTCGCACCGGATCCAGAGCAGGCGATGCCGCTCTGGCACGAGATGCTCCGCTACGTCCACGAGGACCAGCCGTACTCCGTGCTGTTCGAGCTGGTGGAATCCACCGCATTCCACTCGCGCGTGCAGGGGGAGAAGGTCGACGTGCGCAGCTACCTGATCAACGCCCACGAGTGGTGGATCCCCGCCGACCAGAGAAAGTACGCGTCGTGACGCCGATCCGGAGGGCCCTGGCTTGATCCGCTACGTCATCCGGCGCGTGCTCGTGTCGATCCCGCTGATCTGGGCGCTCGCCACGCTCACGTTCTTCATCATCCGCCTCGCGCCCGGCGATCCCCTGGCGATGTACTACAACCCGGAGATCGATCCGGAGGTGATGGAGGCCGTTCGCGCCCGCCTCGGCCTGGACCAGCCGCTCCACATTCAGTACGTGAAGTGGCTCGGGTCGCTGGCGCAGGGGGAGCTGGGGATGTCGTTCTCCCATCACCGGCCGGTGCTGGACATCCTCTGGGAGACGATCCCCAACACGCTGATCCTCACCGTGCTGTCGCTGGCGCTGATCCTCGTGGTCGGCGTGATCGTCGGCGTGATCTCCGCCGTCCGGCAGTACTCGTGGGTGGATCATGCCACCACGGTGGGCGCCCTGTTCATTTACTCCATGCCGGGCTTCTGGCTGGGGCTGATGCTCATCATCCTGTTCTCCCTGAAGCTGGGTCTGCTTCCCGCGGCCCAGATGGAGTCCGTGGACGCGGAGTTCATGACCCCGATGCAGCGAGGCTGGGACCGCTTCCTGCACCTCATCATGCCGATGTTCGTGCTGGGGATCGCGTCCGCCGCGTCCGTGGCCCGGTACATGCGGGGGAGTCTCCTGGAGGTCATCCGCCAGGACTACGTCCGAACCGCGCGCGCCAAGGGGCTGCCGGAGCGGCGCGTCATCTTCAAGCACGCGCTGACCAACGCGCTGATTCCCATCATCACGCTGCTGGGCCTGTACCTGCCGTTCCTGCTCTCCGGGGCCGTGGTCACGGAGACCATCTTCGCGTGGCCGGGCATGGGACGCGTGACCATCAACGCCATCTTCTCCCGCGACTATCCCATCGTCATGGCCACGAACCTCATCGCCGGCGTGATGGTCGTGGGGGGGAACCTGCTCGCGGACATCCTCTACGGGATCGTGGATCCCAGGATCCGCTACGAATGAGGGCGAACCTGTCGGCCGTTCCGGGCCTCGGTCATGCGATGCACGGGCGCACCGGGCGCGGGATCGCGCTGGCGGCGTTCTGGCTGGCGTTCCTCGCGGTCGCCGTGTTCGAGCAGGATCGGATCGTGGCGGCGTTCGCGCAGCCGACGCTGGAGGAGATCCAGGCCGGCGCGCGGCCCCCGGGCTTCGACGCAAAGCTGGCCGTCGTGTTCCTGTTCGGGATGACCCTGGTGCTGCCGGGCGTCTCCTGGTTCGACTGCCGCCGCCTGCGCCGCGAGCAGGAGGCCGACGGTCCGCCGAAGCACGGCGTCAGCCAGTGGAAGCTGGTCTACCGTCGGTTTATGCGCAACCGCGTCGCGCTCACCGGACTCACGTCCGTGCTCATCCTCTACTGCGTCGCGCTGCTGGCGCCGCTGCTCGCTCCTCACAATCCGGACGAGCAGATCGACATCGTCCGCACACGCTACCTGGCGCCGGGCTCCACGTGGACCGCGAACGACGGTTCGGGAATGGAGAAGTCGTTCCCGCTCGGCACGGACAAGTTCGGCCGCGACATCCTCTCGCGGATGATCTACGGCTCGCGCATCTCGCTTTCCATCGGGTTCGTGGCGGTGGGGATCGCGGTGACGCTGGGGACGCTCCTCGGCGCGGTGGCCGGCTACTTCGGTGGGAAGTCCGACTGGGCGATCATGCGCCTGGTGGACGTGCTCTACGCGTTTCCGCGCATCTTCCTGATCCTCACGCTCATCGCCATCTACAGTCCGCAGATCTGGCTGATCATCGCGGTGATCGGCGTGACCGCCTGGATGGGCGTCGCCCGTCTGGTGCGCGGGCAGATCCTCTCGCTGAAGGAGCAGGAGTTCATCCAGGCCACGCGGGCCCTCGGCGTTCCGCACGGGCGCGTCATCTTCAAGCACGTGCTCCCCAACACGCTCTCGCCGGTCATCGTGGCGGCCAGCCTCATGATCGGCGACGTGATCCTCACCGAGGCCACGCTCTCGTTCCTGGGCCTTGGCGTGCAGCCGCCCACCGCGTCGTGGGGGAACATCATCAACCAGGGGCGGGACAACCTGCTCGGCGCGTGGTGGATCGCCACGTTCCCGGGGCTGGCCATCGTGCTGACGGTGGTGTCCTACAATCTGCTGGGCGACGGTTTGCGGGACGCGCTCGATCCGAGGCTGAAGGACTAGCACGCCGGACCGCCAAGGTCCGGCCTCCGGAATCCGGATCGTCGGAAAGAATCGGCGGAGCTAGATCAGCCCGCGCCGGCGCTGCCGCTCGCGCAGCACCTCGAGGTCGTCGTTGGGGATGGCCTCGATCAGCTTCCGCGTGTAGGACTCGCGCGGATTGCGATAGATCCTCGCTGCATCGCCCTCCTCCACGATCACGCCCTCGTTCATCACCGCCAGCTCGTCGGCCATGAACTTCACGACCGCGAGATCGTGGCTGATGAAGACGTACGTGAGCTCGCGATGCTCCTGCAGCTCGCGCAGGAGGTTGAGCACCTGCGCCTGCACGGAGACGTCCAGCGCCGAGACGGACTCGTCGCAGATGATGAACTCCGGATCCACGGTGAGCGCCCGGGCGATGCAGATGCGCTGCCGCTGCCCGCCGGAGAACTCGTGCGGGTAGCGCTTGAGGTGCATCGCGCCCAGTCCCACCTCCTCCAGGAGGGAGGCGGCGCGGTCCCGGCGATCCGAGCGCGACGATCCGATGCCGTGGATCTCCATCGGCTCCGTGAGCGCGCTCTCCACCGTGAGCCGCGGGTTCAGCGAACCGTACGGATCCTGGAAGATGATCTGCGCCTTCTTGCGGAGACGACGGAGCTCGTCGTGGCCCAGCGACGCCACGTTGCGCCCCTCGAACATCACCTTGCCGCCCGTGGGCTCCACGAGGCGGAGGATGGCCCGACCGGTGGTGGTCTTGCCGCAGCCCGACTCGCCCACGAGGCCCAGCGTGCGCCCGCGGTGCAGCTCGAACGAGATGCCGTCCACCGCCTTCACGTGCCCGACCGTCCGCTGCAGGATGCCCTTGCGGATGGGGAAGTGGACCTTCAGATCCTCCACCTTCAGCAGCGGCTCGCCCTGGGCGGGCGGCCGCGGGGGTCGAGGCTTCTGGAACTGCTTCAGATCCGGATGGCGGTCGATGAGCTCCAGGCGGCCGTCCGGGTGGAGCTTCTCCTCCATGAAGTCGCTCACGGAGGGGAGGCGCGTGAACGGCGACTCCAGTCGCGGGCGGCAGGCGAGGAGGCCCCGCGTGTATGGGTGCTTCGGCGCCTCGAACATCCGGACGATGGGACCGCGCTCCACCAGCTCGCCGCGGTACATCACCGCCACCTCGTCGGCGATCTCGGCGATCACGCCCAGGTCGTGCGAGATGAACAGGATGGCCATGTTCCGCGTGTCGCGCAGCTTGCGGAGCAGATCCAGGATCTGCGCCTGGATGGTGACGTCGAGGGCCGTGGTGGGCTCATCGGCGATGAGCAGCTTCGGGTTGCAGGAGAGCGCCATCGCGATCATGACGCGCTGCTGCTGCCCGCCCGACATCTCGTGCGGATACATGTCGATGCGCCGCTCCGGCTCCGGCAGGCCGACCTCGCGGAAGAGGTCCACCGTGCGTTTGCGCGCCTCGGCCTTGGCCACCTTCTGGTGGATCAGGATGGCCTCCATGACCTGGCTCCCGACCGTCAGCACCGGGTTCAGCGAGGTCATCGGCTCCTGGAAGATCATGCTGATCTGGGCCCCGCGCACCTCGAACATCTCGCGGTCCGGAACCTGGAGGAGGTCCCGGTCCAGGAATTCGATCTTCCCGTTCTCGATGGCGGCGACGCGGTCCGGCAGCAGGCGGAGTACGGAGAGGCTGGTGACGGACTTCCCGGACCCGGACTCGCCCACGAGGCCGAGGGTGCGCCCCGGCAGGATCTCCAGGTTCAGCCCCTTCACGGCCCGGACGGTCTCGTCCTCGGTGTAAAACGTTGTATCGAGGCCCTCGATGCGGAGGATGGGCGTCTGGGACATGCGGGCGATCCCCGTTGGGAGGCCGGCCGGAAGGGAAGTGGGGCCGGTTGAAGTCGTTGGGAGCGGACAGCATAGGGCCGGCCGCAAGGGCTGTCAATCGCGCCGCGTTCCGGGCGAAACCGCGCGCGGGAGTGGGGGATTGACGGCTCGTAAATCCCCTGCTTCCAAGAGCTTGGTGCAGCTTGACACCCCCTGGGCCCTTGGCTATAGTGACCGCGCCGGCCCGGAAACGCCGTTTACTCGTTTTGACACAATGAGTTGCGGAGAGCACCCGGGCAGAAGTGGAAGGATGGATCGGGAGGAGGGGTCTGACTCGGGCCCGTACGTCGTTGCCCCATGCGACGTCATGCGACTGGTTTCCCCCTGGTACCTCCATCCCGATCGACCGACGAACCGGAGGAGTCCGCGATCCGGATCGTTGCTCGCGTCCCTCGCGTGCAGCGGCGGGCTCTTCGGTGAGAACGCATGCCCGAGGAGGGGGTGACCGCGATGCCCGCGAACAGCCGCAGGTCCATCATCGCCCGGCTCGCTTTGTTCCTGATTTCCGCGCTGCTGCTCTCCCCGGCAGCGGCACTGGCGCAAGGCAATGCCGTTGGCCGCATCACCGGAACCGTTCAGCAGGTGGGGGGGGCGCCCGTCGCCTTCGCCAACGTCATCATCCAGGAGACGCAGCTCGTCATTGCCGACGAGAACGGCAAGTTCACGTTCGAGAACCTGCGTCCCGGGACCTACACGCTCGTCGTGAAGCACATCTCGGTCCAGCCCAAGACCATTCCCAACGTGGAGGTGACGGCCGGACGGGTGACGCGGCTGGGGGCCATCGTCACGCAGGAGGCCATCGCGGCGGAGCTGGACGTCTTCCGGATTCAGGAAGACAAGATCGACGCGCTGAAGAAGGACGACTCCGGAAGTATCCGGGTGATCGACAGTGGGGAGCAGTCCAAGATCCGCGCCATCAACACGACGGAAGAGGCCATCGCCACCCAGGCCGGCGTGGTGCAGCTCGGCGACAACCTCTTCGTTCGCGGCGGCCGGAGCTCCGAGGTGAAGACGGTCGTGGACGGCATGCCCGTCTCCGACGCGTTCACCGGGTCCACCGGATCCGGAACGTTGGACATCGCGCTGACGTCGCAGGAGGGCATCAACGTCCTCACCGGCGGCTTCGATGCGGAGTACGGCAACGCGCAGTCCGGGATCATCGAGGTGGCCACCAAGGAAGGCGGCGAGACCTACGAGGGTCAGGTCAAGTTCATCACCGACGACTTCGGCGCGCCGGACAAGACCTACTTCAACTACGACAACATCGCGTTCGGCTTCGGCGGTCCGGTGCCGCTCATGGGGGACTCCTGGCGCTTCTTCCTCTCCGGAGAGGGCGTGTTCCAGGACACCTACCTGAAGACGCTGGAGCAGCGTCGCGCGCGGAAGCTCACGTTCAACGGGACGGAGCTGGCCAGCTTCCGGGATCGTCAGAACAACGCCATGCGCGGGCAGGCGAAGGTGACGTACCGGTTCGGCGGCGCCAAGAAGATCTCCGCGGAGTACCTGTTCTCGCGCACCGAGGACGACTGGTACCACCACGCGTTCAGCCGCGTCGGCTACTGGTCGGAGACGGACGAGCAGTGGTGGTTCGAGCCGCTGGACGACAGCACGTACACGTACTACAACGGCCCGGCGCACCTCTCGGAGCGAGTCTCCAAGAACGACCAGTACAAGGCGGTCTACACCCACCCGCTCACGGATGACTCCTACATCAAGGTCCGCGGCGCCCTCTTCCGGAACCGGTACACGGAGAAGGTGGGGGACAAGCGTCCGGAGGACTACGTGCCGTTCTTCGGGAACGACACGGAGCGGGATCCGGAGAACCTCTTCTTCGCCATCCGCGGCGACTATCCGCTGTGGGAGGAGCGCCAGTCGGATCAGTGGACGATCCGGGCGGACTACCAGAACACCGTGGCGGAGACCTCGCACGAGCTGAAGACGGGCTTCACCGTGGACGTCTACGAGCTGGACCGCGACGAGCGGACGTATCCCAGCGAGGACGATCCGGACGGCAACTTCCCCAACCAGTACAACGAGCGCGCCATCGGCGGCGTGGTCTACGTGCAGGACCGGCTTCGCTACAAGAAGTCGATGGTGATGAACGCCGGTCTCCGGTTCGACTTCTTCGACCCGGGCGAGACGGCGGTGCGCATCTCCAACCTGCGCGTGCTCGCGCTGGAGAAGCCCACCTCGGGGACGTCCTTCCTGGAGCGCTGGAAAGCACAGATCTCGCCGCGGCTGGGGATGTCGTATCCCATCTCGGACAAGGACGTGCTGCACTTCCACTACGGGCGCTTCTTCCAGCTCCCGGACCTGCAGTACCTCTACGACTACTCGAACAACCCGAACGCCGGAAACAACCTGGTGGGGAACGCGTTCCTGGAGCCGGAGACCACCATCTCCTACCAGTTCGGTGTTCGTCGCCAGCTCTCGGACCGCATCTACATGGACGCCACGGTGTTCTTCAAGGACATCTTCGGCCTGGTCGGCACCGAGCCGCTGGAGGCGGAGAACGAGACGGAGGACAACCCGTTCAGCTCCACGTCGTTCGTGAACAAGGACTACGGTTCGGTTCGCGGCTTCGAGCTGGCCGTGGACAAGAACTTCTCCAACTACTGGCAGGGCGGCGTGTCGTACACGCTCTCCCGCGCATCGGGCTCGTCCTCGGACGTGAACCAGGGTGCGGTCGTGGCGGCGGAGGGTCTGGACCGCGAGCCGATCAAGGAGGTCCCGCTGGACTGGGACCGGACGCACGTGGTCAGCGCCTACCTGTACTTCTCGGATCCGGGGATCTGGGGCCTCAACTTCGACTTCTCGGTGGCGTCGGGTTCGCCCACCACGCCGCGCCGGCTCGGACAGCGGAACGTCGAGGCGGAGGACATCAACACCATCCGCCTGCCCTACTCGATGACGCTCAGCGTCCGGGGCAACAAGCAGTACTCGCTCTACGGACAGGAGTTCCGCCTCTTCCTCGAGGGCCGGAACCTGCTGGACCGGAAGAACGTGCGGAGTGACCAGCCCACCATCTGGCCCACGCCGTCGAACGAGTACTACCAGGAGTACTACACGGAGTTCGGGGAGCTCGGTGGCGCGTACAACCTCGCGGACACCATCGGAGCTTCCGAGGACATCCTGATTCCGTTGAACGACCCGCGGGTCTACAGCGAGCCGCGGGTGTTCCGCGTGGGAGTGCAGTTCGAATGGTAGGACGATCCATGAGGCTGACGGCCCTGGCCCTGGTCGGCGCCGCCCTGGGATGGGCGATGCTGGCTCCTTCTCCGGCCCAGGCGCGCGGAAGCGATACGGAGATGACCTCGCCGTTCCGCGTCGACGAGTTCGCGGGATGGTTCCATGACGCGGGCAACGTGCTCCTGCACGTCTCGAACCGCGGCCGGTTCGGACGCGTTGGGTCGGACCTGACGAACCCTTCCGCGGAGTGGCCGGCGGGTTCCAACCACGAGTACCTCTACGGCGCCGGACTGTGGGTGGGCGGCGTGATCACGCGGGCCGGTGCGCCGGACACGCTGTGCTCCGCCGGCATCTACCAGCTCGGGGAGTTCTGGAACTTCGTTCCCACCGAGGGTTGCGGCATTCCCCCCGAGGGAATCTGCCAGACCTTCGAGGGCGCCCCGCAGGGGCTTCGCCGGTTCGATGACGACGGCGACGGCCTCGTGGACGAGGATGCGCTGGACGGCGCGGACAACGACGGGGACGGCCGCATCGACGAGGACTTCGCGGGCATCTCACAGCAGATGTTCCGGACCGTGTTCTACGACACGTCGCGCTTCTTCAACCAGTTCTTCCCGGACGAGGCGGACCAGCACGTTCCGCTCGGCCTGAAGGTGACCCAGGAGAGCTACGTCTGGACGGACCCGAACTTCGACGACTTCGTCGGGATCGAGTTCACCATCCAGAACATCTCCGACATCTTCTCGCCGCCGGGCTGGGACATCAACAGCTGCTACATCGGCTTCATGGTGGACGGCGACGTCGGCGTGGACGACAGCGACCTGAACTACTGGCTCGACGACCAGGGCGCCTTCGCCGCGATCGACACCACCATCACGCCGCCGGGCGGATCGCCCCGCGATCTGTCGCTCTCCATGGGCTACATCTTCGATGAGCTCGGCGGGGAGAACGCCGCGGACGACGTCCCCGGCTATTGCGGCGTGATGTTCCTCGGACATACGGTGGATACGCTGGCCCCGGATCCGACGGTCGCCATCGCGCCGCGCGAGGTGGGAATCCACGCGTTCCGCGTCTGGTCCTCGGGTGACCAGGACCCACGCGACGATCTGGATCGGTACCGCTTCCTGCGCGGCCTGCAGGACACCGGGCGGACCATCGACCAGCCCACCACGCGGGCCAACGACTACCGCTTCCTGGTGTCGGCCGGACCGTTCGCCAAGATCCCTCCCGGGTCCACGCTCACCTTCCAGGTGGCGTTCGTGATGGGAGAGATGGAGGAGATCGTCGACGGGGAGGGCATCGTCCGCCGCGTCCCGAACTTCGGGAATCCCATCCAGGCCCAGCTGGCCTACAACGGATTCGAGGATCCGGGCACCGGAGAGATCGTGAACTGGGCCACCAGTTCGCCTCCGCCACCTCCCAACATCGTCGTGAAGCCGGGGGACAATCACGTCACCGTGGAGTGGGACGACTTCCCCGAGAGCGTCCCGGATCCGCTGACCCAGGCGCTGGACTTCGCCGGGTATCAGGTCTGGAAGGCGGAAGGATGGAGACGCGAGTCGCTCATCCCCTCCGAGGACATGTGGCGGCTCATCGCGGACTTCGACACCACGGAGTTGGCCGACATCGACACGGGACAGCTCGGTCGCGGCCGGTACCGCTTCGTCGACAACCGTGTCCAGAACGGATTCTGGTACTGGTACGCGGTGACCGCCTACGACAAGGGCGTGTTCCGCACGGAGATCGCGGGGATCGACTCCACGGTCACACCCCCGGACACCTCGTTCACGTTCATCCGGGACGAGGAACCCAAGTTCGGCAAGTACACGCAGAACATGGAGCGCGTCATGCCGACGCCCACGGCCACCCAGACGCTGGACGACATCTACGTCGCTCCCAATCCCTACCGCGCATCCGCGGCCTGGGATCTGGCGGAGGGGGACTTCGAGCCGACGGGACGCCGGGTGAAGTTCTTCAATCTTCCCGAGCGCGCCACCATCCGGATCTTCTCGCTGGCCGGCGACCTGGTCGCCACGGTCGAGCACGATGACAACGCGGGCACGGACGGCCTGCCCCGCGGGCAGACGGCCTGGAACCTGATCTCCAGGAACAACCAGGACACCGTGAGCGGCGTGTACCTGTACCACGTCACGTCCGGGATGGACGGCTCGGAGACGGTTGGCAAGTTCGTGATCATTCGCTAAGGTGGCCGGGCGCCGGTGTGAAGACCGGCGCCCGGAACCACCCGGACCCACGGGCCTCTCCGGCGGGTCAGGAACAAGGAGGAAGGACCTCGTGAAGATCCGTTCCAGCATCGCTCTTCTTGCGGCGATCCTGCTGCCTGCGTCCGGCGCATCGGCGGCCGAGATCTTCCAGAAGGTGGGAACGGCCGGCGCCCAGTTCCTGAAGATCGGGACCGGGGCGCGTGCCGTCGGCATGGGGGAGGCCTTCGTCGCCGTCGCGGACGATGCGTCCGCCATCTGGTGGAATCCGGCGGGCGTCGCGCGCATCACCATGAACGGTGAGAGCCACCTGACGCTGAACCACTCCACGTGGCCGGCGGACATCTCCCACGAGTTCTTCGGCTACGCCTTTACCTACGGCGGCCTGCCGGGCGCCTTCGCGCTCAGCTCCACGGTGCTGCAGATGGATCCCATCGCGCGTCGCACCGTGTACAGCCCGGAGGGCACCGGGGAGAACTTCGATGCGGGCAGCTTCAACCTGGCCACCACGTGGTCCAAGAACCTCATCGACCGCTTCGCGTTCGGCGTGACCGCCAAGTACATCCACCTCGGCCTGGCCGAGGAGAACGCGGACGGCATGGTGGTGGACTTCGGGACGCTGTACTACACGGACTTCCGGACGATCCGGATCGGAATGGCCATCCAGAGCCTCGGACCGTCCATCAGCTTCATCGATGACTCGTTCCCGATGCCCACCATGTTCAAGGTCGGAACCGCGATGGACGTGTACACCAGCGAGAATCACAACCTGCTGGGCGCGTTCCAGTTCGACCATCCCGCAGACAACGCCGAGCGGGCCTCGGTGGGAGCGGAGTACACGCTGAAGGCGTTCGAGCCCAACGTGAGGCTCCAGCTCCGCACGGGTTACCGGTTCAACCGCGACGAGGAGCGCGGGACCGCCGGGTTCGGCGTGCAGTTCCCCACGGGCTCCGCCTCGTTCATGCGGATCGACTACGCGTGGTCGCAGATGGACATCCTGGACAACACGCACAAGTTCTCCGCGGAACTCAGCTTCTGAGTCCGCGCTTTTAGCGCCGGCGGGGCCGAGTTCCCCGGGGCTGATGGGCGCGGGACAAGGTCGAAGGAGGGGGCGGTCGTCCGGGAAGGCGTCGCCCCCTTCTCCGTTCGGGAGGAATCATGATTCGAATCGGCGCGAGGATCCTGGTCGGGCTGCTGGCCGTCGCGTCCGTGGCCTCGGCCGGGGACGACGAGGTCCGGCGTCCTCCGTTCGAGGCGGAGGGAGATCTGGCGTTCGCCGTGGATCTCTGTGCCTTCCGCAGCGGGGAGGAGGGCGTCGTGGACCAGGAAGTCTACGTCGCCATCAGCAACGATCAGATCCAGCTGCCGCCCGCCCGGGACGGAGGGTTCACCGGCGACCTGCGCCTGAGAGTCTCCTTCCTGACCGACGAGGGGGAGGAGGCGGGCCACGTGGAGAGCCGGCTGGAACCGCAGGCCCCCACCGAGCTGGATTCCGGGGACCGGACGATCCAGCAGGTGATCCGCGAGAAGGTTCGCATGGCGCCGGGGACCTACCATCTCCTGGTGGAGCTGGAGGACGCGAAGTCGCAGAAGGTCGGCCTCTTCAACCGCATGCGGAACATCAAGAATTCGGGACGCGTGTCGGCGCGCGTGGAGGTGCCGGCGCTCGACGATGCCGCGCTCTCCACGTCGGACCTTGCGTTCGTCCGGACGGCAGAGCCGGCGGAGGGAAGAGCGGTCTTCGGGCGGAACGGCATCGACTTCGACCCCAATCCCAAGCGTTACTACGGACTTGCGCTGTCCGAGTTGAGATTCTACGTGGAGATCTACGGCGGAACCGACCACCAGGAGGGCGATTCCTACCTCCTGCGGTCCGAGGTCCGGGACGCGTCGGGCATCAGCCGGACCGATCGGCTGACGCGCGCCGTGCCGGAAGGAGCCTCGTTCGTCGTCACGCACGAGCTCGACCTCACGGCGGACGTGCCCGCCGGACGGTACCAGCTGGCGTTCACGGTCCTGAACGAGCGGACTCGGGAGATGGTCACCCGAGACCGCCCGTTCGACGTGCTGTGGTCCGTGAACTCCTGGGGACAGGACCGGGACGCGGTGCTCCAGGAGATGGCGCTCGTGATGACGGACCGGGAGTTCGACGAGCTGGAGAAGCTCTCGCCGGGCGCCCGGGAGGTCTACCTTTCGGAGTTCTGGCACGAGCTGGATCCCACCCCGGAGACCCCCGAGAACGAGACGCTGGAGGCGTTCCGGCAGCGGATCCGCCTCGCCGATCAGCGCTTCGAGAGCACGCTGCGGCGCGGAATCCTGACGGATCGGGGGCGCGTGTTCGTCCGGTACGGGCCCCCGGACGACGTGGATTACCAGTACTCGGCCTCGGGATTCGGCTCGGGGGCCGGCTCGGAGCGCGTCGCCGATCCGGCGGAGCGGGCCACGATCGGCTCCCGCCCGTCCTCGTCGTTCCTGGAGAAGGACGAGTTCCTGGAGGGGGACGTCTCCGGACTCGCCAACCAGCGGGGCAGCGCCACCGTGAAGTCGAAGCAGCTGGAGATCTGGACTTACGACGGCCGCGGCCGGTCGCTGCGTCCCGGGCACCAGGACTTCGCGCCGAACAGCCACCGGGGTCTCAAGTTCCTGTTCGCCGACGAGCTGGGAAACGGGGACTACCGCCTCATCGGGTCGGAGGGGGCCACGGTCTACTAGGAGCCCGGGCCGGGCGCCCGGTCAGACGCGCTCAGGCCGCCCCAGGCCCGGATTCCCGCCGGGAAACCGGTTGACACTTTCGAAAACGCGACTCTAAAATGCCACAACGCAAATTCTTACGGGAATTCCCGAAACCCGCCTCGGCCCTCCGAATCCGGGCCAATCACCCCGCTCGCGCGCCACGGCGACGAGTCGGTCGCGGACCCACGAAGGAGTAACCTCGATGCGTCTGGAGCAGAGAACGATCGCCTCTTTGGTTGCCGCGCTGGTCCTCGTGGGCCTCGGCGGTGCGGTGGTGGTCGCCCAGGAAGATGCCGCGCCCCTCGAGACCGCCGCGGAGACGGTGGCGGACGCCGCGGAGACGGCCGCGGACGCCGCCGGACAGGTCGTGGACGACGCCGCCGCGCTCATGGACTCGGCGGTGGCGGAAGCCGCACCGGTGGACTCCGCCGCCATCGACTCGCTGGCGCTGTTCTCGGAGCAGTTCGAGGCGGACCTGACCGCGACGGAGGAAGAGGGCGGCTTCTGGACGCGCATGTCGGCCAGCGCCGCCGTGGAGCAGTTCCAGAAGGGCGGCGCGTTCATGTGGCCGCTGCTGATCCTGCTCGTCTTCGGCATCGGCGTCATGATCGAGCGCTTCTGGACGCTCGGCCGCGCGCGCACCAACATCCGCACGCTGATGAACGACGTGCTCTCCGCGCTGCGCGGCAAGGGCGTGGAGGCGGCCATCGAGGTCTGCGAGAACACCCGCGGCCCGATCCCCGCCATCCTGCACGCCGGACTGCGCCGCTCGAACATCAGCGTGGAGGCCACGGAGAAGGCCATCGAGAGCGCGGGCGTCGTGGAGCTCTCCTTCCTCGAGAAGGGACTGCTGGTCCTCGCCACCATCGCCAACGTGGCCCCGCTGCTCGGCTTCCTCGGGACGGTGTCCGGTATGGTCTCGGCGTTCGACGCCATCGCCGCCGCCGACCAGGTGAACGCCAAGCTGGTGGCGTCCGGTATCTCCGAGGCGCTCCTCACCACGATGGCCGGACTGCTGGTCGCCATTCCGATGTCGATCGGCCACAACTACTTCGTGTCGCAGATCGACCGCTTCGTGATCGAGATGCAGGAGACGTCGGCGGACCTCGTCGACACGCTCGTGGACCTCGGCGTGAAGCGGGAAGCGGACCTCTAGAGGTCCGACGAAGGAGAACGCACCATGGCCGTCAAGTTCCGGCGCAAGGGAGGGATGGGAGACGACATCTCGACGGCTTCCATGTCGGATATCGCGTTCCTTCTGCTCATTTTCTTCCTCGTGTCCACCATCTTCGCGGACGAGCAGGGACTGCCGATGCAGCTCCCGGGGCAGTCCTCGGATCAGGTGAACATCAACCGGAAGAACCTCCTCGTGATCGAGGTGGAGGCCAACAACGCGGTGCTCCTGGGGGGCGCCCCCATCACGGTGAGCGCCATCGAGGGCGAGGTCCGGCAGCGCATCGCGGCCAACCCCAAGCTGATCATCAAGCTGGAGGTCCACCCGGACTCGTTCTACGAGACCATGGTGAACGTGCTGGATGAGCTGCAGCTGGCGGAGGCCACCAAGATCTCCATCGGCGGCAAGGAACTCTAGGGAGGCCCGGCATGGCGTCCAAGGGCGGCAAGTTCCAGAGGAAGTCGAACGTGGGGCAGAGCATTCCCACGTCGTCCATGGCGGACATCGCCTTCCTGCTGCTCGTGTTCTTCATGGTCACCACCATCTTCAAGCTGGAAGACGGCCTGCCGGTGAAGATGCCGAAGGCCGAGGCCGGCCAGAAGCAGCCGCGCGATCTGATCACGCACATCTGGATCGACCGGAACGACAACATCAGCATCAACGACAAGCTGATGCCGGCGGAGAAGGTGGAGCCCGTCATCTACGCCAAGTTGATCGAGAATCCTGCGATGATCGTCGCCTTCAACGTCGACAAGAACACGAACTTCAAGATCGTCGCCGACGTGATGGAAGAGCTGAAGTCCGCCAACGCCACCCGGGTGTCGTTCACGGCGGATCCCGAGAAGAGGTAATCGATGTCTGCACGCGCGAACACCGAGTTCAAGCTCAAGTATCGCAAGTACATGGACATCGCGCTGACCATCTCGCTGTCGCTGCACCTTCTCGCCTTCGCGCTGATTCCCAAGCTCAACATCGAGGGATTCCGCACGCAGATCGACGAGCTCGAGGTCATCGAGATCCCGCCGGAGATCGAGATCCCACCTCCGCCCAAGGAGATCTCGCGCCCGAAGATTCCGGTGGAGACGCTGGACGAGTCCATGGAAGAGGAAGAGGAGTTCGAGGACACCACGCTCGACATGGACAACCTGCCCCCGCCGCCTCCGCCGCCGAACTCGTCGGGCGGGGACTTCTTCGTCTTCGACAAGCCGCCGAAGGTTCGCAATCACGTGAACCCGGAGTATCCGGCGCTGGCACGGTCGGGCGAGATCGAGGGGATCGTCGTCGTGAAGTGCACCGTGGATGAGAAGGGGAAGGTGATCCGCGTCTCCATCCTTCAGACCGCCAGCCCGATCTTCAACGAGGCGGCGCTGGCCGCGGTCCGGAAGTGGACGTTCGAGCCGGCGGAGCAGTCCGGGAATCCGGTGCCGGCCACCATCACGATCCCGCTGGAGTTCACGCTGAACCGCTGACGGTTCCGCGAACCGGTTGGCCGGGGCGGGGAAGAGCAGTCCGGTGAGAGGCCGGGGCCGGGGCGGAAGCCCGGCCCCGGCTTTTTGGTAGTCGACCCCTCCGCCTTGGACAGTCCCGCCCGGCAGCGTTACCCTTCGGCACCTTGCCACCGAGGAGGTTGCCATGAGTCAGCACGAGACCGGGACTCCGCAGGAGCCGGACGCGGGATCGCCCGCCGGTCCGGACACGGCGCCGGCGTTCGGCTTGGCGAACGTGCCGACCGTGATCACGTCCCCCACCAAGGCGTTCGCCGACCTCATGCAGCGGCCCCGGCTTGCCTGGCTCGGGCCGATGATCGTCGTCACGCTGCTCACCGTCGCGGCCACGTGGATCATGCTGCCTCAGACGGTGGAGATGTCCTACGAGATGGCGCAGCGGACGATGGACCGGCTGGGCGTGCCGGAGGCGGAGCAGGTCGAGGCGCTGGCCGAGATGCCGCTGGAGCCCACGGGGGCCCAGGTCGTCCGTCAGGTGCTCTCCAACGTCGTCATCGCCCCGCTCATCCTCCTGATCGTGGCGGCGCTGCTGCACGTCGCGGTCCGCATGTTCGGCGGCCGACCGTCCTTCGGCCTCACGCTGTCGATGCTCTGTCTCTCGAACGTGATCCTCGCGATCGGGACGCTGATCTTCGCGTTCCTCGTCTCCGGCGCGGACACGATGGACGTGACGCTGGGGCCGGGGGCGCTGATCCCCGACCTGGATCTGTACTCGCCGCTCGGCATCTTCCTGGACACGCTCAACGTCTTCGCCCTCTGGTACCTGTTCGTGCTCGTGAAGGGAATCCGGGGGGTGGCCGGCGTCTCCGACGGGACGGCCTGGGGCATCGGCGTGACGTACTGGGTCATCCGCGCCCTGTTCGTGGCTTCCGGGAAGATCTTCGTCGCCTGGTCCCGGGGCGGGTGACGCCGCGGGACGGAACTCCGGAGGCACTTTCCTCGTACCCACACGAGGGTCGGCCGCATCGGCCCGGAAACGGAATCCCCAAGGAGGAGTGAGCATGAAGGTTTCCGCGGCACGGACGTTCGCGGTGGGGCTGATGGCGCTCGGGGTCGGCTTCGCGCCTAATGGCGCTTCGGCGACGCCGCTCTCGCTGGACGAGTGCATCCGCCGGTCGCTTCAGGTCAGCCTGGAGGTGTACCAGTCGGAGAACAACCTGGAGGCGGCCAAGGCCGGCGTCATGGGAGCCCGCTCCGTGTTCTTCCCGACCGTCTCCTTGTCCGGAACGGTCAGCAAGCCGGAGGAGGAGATCGAGGTCTTCCAGGGCGGTCAGCTCCAGTTCTTCGGCGAGACGTGGAGCGCCGATGCATCGGCCCGGATGACGCTGTTCGACTTCGGCGGCACCGTCTTCAACTACCAGAGCGCCACGCGGGCCCGGACCGCCGCGGGGTCGCGCCTGCGGGCGACGCAGTTGCAGATCGCCTACGAGGCGGAGTCGGCCTACTACGAGGTCGCCCGTCAGGCCGAGCTGGTGGACGTGGCGGAGAAGGCGGCCGAACTCTCCACGGAGCAGCTCAAGAAGACGCGCGCGATGAAGGACCTCGGCGCGGCCACGCAGGCCGACGTCTACAAGGCCGAGGTGGACGACTCCAACGCGCGCCTGGACGCCATTCGCGCGCGCCGTGATCACCGCGTGGCGGTGGCCGCGCTCCGCGAGCTCACGGGCTATCCGGAGGATCGTCCGCTCGAGATCGAGCCGCTGGATCAGCAGGTGGCGCTGGGCTTCGACCTGGAGGCGGCGCGCGAGCGGGCGCTGGAGTCCAATCCGCGTCTCGTGGCGGCGCGCTGGGACGTGGAGGCGGCCAAGAAGAGCGTCAGGAGCGTGAAGAGCGACCGCTACCCGTCGATCTCCGTGTTCGCGCAGAACAGCTTCTTCAACCTGGAGCCCAAGGGCCTCTTCGACGACGAGCTCAACGAGTGGCGAGTGGGTGCCAGCATGAACCTGACCCTGTTCGATGGGTTCCTCACGAAGTCGAACATCCGACGCGAGGAGTGGGGGCGCGTGACGGCCGAGGGCGTGCTGGAGGCCACCGAGCGCGACGTCCTGTTCCAGGTGCAGCAGTACTACCTGGACCTGGAAGTGGCGCAGGAGGCCATCGAGGTGGCCGAGGACGGCGTGCGCTCCTCCGAGGAGGATCTTCGCCTGGCGCAGGAGCGATTCAACATCGGGGAGGGGACCATCCTGGACGTGATCGACGCGCAGGTGAACCTGCGACGCGCGCGGTCCACGCTGGTGGGCGCGCGCTACGACGCGCGACTCGCCGAGGCGGCCCTGACGAACGCCATCGGCGATGCTCGGCTGCCGGCGCCGGAGGGAGACAGCGGCGAGTGAGTCTCATCGAGGTCGAGCAGGTCACCAAGAAGTACGAGATGGGGACGGAGACCGTGTACGCCCTCGACGAGGTGTCGCTCGTCATCGAGGAGAACGAGTACGTCGCCATCATGGGGCCGTCGGGTTCGGGCAAGTCGACGTTGATGAACGTGATCGGCTGCCTGGACCGGCCCACGTCGGGCGCCTACCGGCTGCGGGACCGGCCGGTGCAGGACTACTCCGACGATGAGCTGGCCGCCGTGCGCAACCGCGAGATCGGCTTCGTCTTCCAGACCTTCAACCTGATGCCCCGCTCCGACGCTTTCCGGAACGTGGAACTGCCGCTGATCTACGCGGGGGTCTCCCCTGCGGAGCGTCGGCGGCGCGTGGACGACGTGCTGGAGCAGGTCGGCCTGTCGGACCGCGGGCACCACCGGCCGTCGGAACTGTCGGGCGGGCAGCGGCAGCGCGTGGCCATCGCGCGGGCGCTCGTGAACCGACCGGCGATCCTCCTGGCCGACGAGCCCACGGGCAACCTGGACACGCGCACCGGCGACGAGATCCTGGCGCTGTTCGACGAGCTTCGCGCGGCCGGCCAGACCATCGTCCTGGTCACCCACGAGGAGGACGTGGCCGTGCGCGCGCGGCGCATCGTCCGTCTGCGCGACGGGAAGATCGAGTCCGATGAGCTTCGGGCGGCCTGACGCGTCGCGGCCGCTCCGGGCCGTCCGCGTCGGGCTCGGGATCGTCGGGCTGAACGTGCTGCTGCTCGCCGCGGCCGCCCCGGCCGCGGAGTTCCCGGCGCGGAGCCAGGGCCGCCCCGGCTTCGTCGTGAACGTCGTGGCGGTGCCGGCTTCGCCCGGATCGGTTCGCGTCGACGTGGCCTGGGACGTCCCGTACCGGGAGCTCACGTTCCGGAAGGACGGCGACTGGCACCGCGCCCGCTACGACGTCGCGGCCGTGTTCCACCGCGACGACCGCCAGGTGGGCGGCGACGTGTGGCCGGCGCGCGTGCGCACGAAGGACTTTGACGCCACGCGGCGCGGCGACGAGCGGGCCCGCGGCCGCCGCTCGGTCGTGCTGCCGGCGGGCGACTACGACGTGCGGGTCACGCTCACGGACCGGGGCTCCCACGCGTCGTCGCTGGCCGTCGGGAAGCTGCGGGCCGATTTCGCGGCGTCCGGAATTGGGTTGAGCGATCTTCGCCTCGTGAGGTACAGGGGGGAGACGGCCGCCTCGAACCCCGGCCACGATTTGCGGGTCGGCGAGGACGGGCACTTCGTCCGCGTGGAACTGCACCCCGCGTCGGCCGAGCGATCGGCGGTGCGCGTGAAGTGGCGGGTGCTGGACGGATCCCGCGAGACGCTGGTGGAGAGCGACTCCTCGGTCGTCGTGGAGGGGGAGCCGCTGCGGCTGGACCTGCCGCTGGCGACGGACTCGCTCAAGGTCGGTCAGCTGGAGATGGAGGTTCGCGCGGAGACCGGCGGCAACGCGTCGGATCGGCGGACGACGCGGCTCAACGTGCATCTCGGGGCCACGTGGTTCGAGACGCGCCGGGAGGAGGCCCTGGAGGTGCTCTCCCTCGTCGCCACGGACGAGGAGAAGGAGCGGCTGCGGGCGGCATCGGAGGCGGAATGGGCGGACGCGGTGAGTGCCTTCTGGCGGGGACGGGACCCCGATCCGGAGACGAGCGAGAACGAGTTCCGGACGATCTTCCAGCAACGCATGGAGCTGGCGGCCACGTGGTTCGTGGAGCCGTTCCGGCATCCGGGATGGCGGACGGATCGGGGCCGCGTGCTGCTGGAGTACGGCCGACCGGCCCGGCGCTCCGTGCGCGGCGCGGACTTCGAGCGGCCCGCCGCCGAGGTCTGGGAGTACGACGCGCCGCGGCGCACCTTCTACTTCGTCGACGTGCAGGGCACGGGGGAGTTCTGGCTGCGGGGCTGACGGCCCTGCTGCTGACCTCCTGCGCTCCCGCCGCCCGCGAGGCCCCGCCGGGCCGACTGCGACTGACCTGGGGCTCCGATCCGTCCACGCTGGACCCGGCCCAGGTCGTCGACGTCGTCGGCGGGACCGCGGTCGGGCTGGTGTTCGAGGGACTCGTCACGTTCGATCACGATGCGCGCATCGCGCCGGGGCTGGCCACCTCGTGGTCCGTCTCGGACGACGGGCTGCGGTGGGTCTTCCGCCTCGACCCCGAGGCGCGCGACTCCCGCGGAGAGCCCGTCGGCCCGGCGGAGGTGATCGCGTCCTTCGAACGGTTGCTGTCGCCCGCCACCGCGTCGCCCCGCGCCTGGGTGCTGGACGGCGTGGCGGGAGCCGACGCGTTCCGGTCCGGCGAGGCCGACGGCGTGTCGGGGCTCGGCGCCGGGGACGGCACGGTGGAGATCACGCTCTCCGCCCCGCGGGCCGCGTTCCTCGGTCTGCTGGCGATGCCGTCGGCGGCGGTCCTGCCGCGCGGCCTCGATGCGACCGGCACCGTGTCCACGGGACCCTGGCGACTGGTGGAGCACGTCCGCGACTCGCACCTCCTCTTCGAACGCAACCCGCACTGGCACGGTGCGTCGCCGGCCGTGCAGGAGATCCACGCGCGCATCCTCCCCGAGGAGTTTACGCGCGTCGCGGAGTTCGAGGTCGGCGGCCTGGACGTGCTGGAGGTGCCGGAGAACGAGTCGGCGCGCTTCCGCGCGGACCCGGAACGTTCGCGGCGACTGCACCGGCAGGTGGCGCTGGTGACGGAGTACGTCGGCCTGAACCATGAGGATCCCGTTCTGGGCAACGCCGACGTGCGTCGCGCGCTGAACCTGGCGGTGAACGTCGACCTGATCCTGGAGCAGGTTCTGTCGGGCCGCGGCGTGGCCTCGGTCGGTTCCGTGCCGCCGAACCTGCCGGGCGGCGGAACGGGCGAGCCGTACGGCCACGATCCCGACCGCGCGCGCGCGATGCTGCAGGCCGCCGGCGTCCCGGACGACTGGACGCTGGAACTCTGGCAGCGTCCCAGTCCGCGCGTGTCCGAGGTGCTGGAGGCGATCCAGGCGGACCTGGCCCGCGTGGGGGTGACGGCCGAGATCCGCCTCCGCGACTGGAGCGCCCTCAAGGCCTCCATCGACGCGGGGGAGACGGCGGCGTTCTTCGTGAACTGGTACGCCGACTATCCGGACGCGGAGAACTTCCTGATGCCGCTGTTCCATTCCGCCAACATCGGCGGGGGCGGCAACCGCGCGCGCTTCGCGGATCCGTCGGTAGACGATCGCCTGGAGGGGCTGGACCGCATCGCCGATCCGGCCGCGCGCGCGGACTCCGCGGCCGCGCTGGACCGTGACCTGCATGCCGTCGCGCCGTGGATCTACCTCTGGCATCCCGTGCTGGAGGTCGCGGTTTCCGAGCGCCTCACCGGCTACCGGCCGCACCCGGTGTACTCCGCCGAGCGCTGGTTGACGGTCGGCCTGAGCGGCGCGGCCGGCCCGTGATCTCCTTCGTCCTCCGCCGCGGCGCCGCCACGATCCCGGTGCTGTTCGGGGTGACGCTCATCGCGTTCGTCCTCACGTACCTTCTCCCGGGCGATCCGGCGCGCGCTCTCGCGGGCGAACGCTACCGAGAGGAGGACCTGGACTCGATCCGTCGCGAGCTCGGCCTCGACCGGCCGCTGCCCGCGCAGTACGCGGCCTACCTGGGGCGACTGGCCGCGGGGGATCTCGGCGAGTCGTTCGCCAGCGGACGACCGGTGGCCTCCGAGCTGGCGGAGCGGTTCCCGCGCACGGTGCTGCTGGCCGTCGCCTCGATGGTCGTGGCCACGGTGCTCGGCATCGGACTGGGGACGTTCGCGGCGTGGCGGCGCGGCGGCTGGGTGGATCGCCTGTCGATGTTCCTCGCGCTGGGCGGCATCTCGCTGCCCGTGTTCGTTTCGGCCATCCTGCTGCTGTGGGTCTTCGCGGTGACGCTGCGCTGGGTGCCGCCGTCGGGCTGGGTGGCCACGGACTGGCGCGCGCTGATCCTTCCGGCCGTCACGCTGGGGATCCGCTCGGCCGCGGTCATCGCCCGCATGACGCGGTCCACGCTGGTGGAGGTGCTCGCCCAGGACTACGTGCGCACGGGCCGGGCCAAGGGAGTGCCCGAGGGGCGCGTCGTCCTGAAGCACGCGCTGCGCAACGCGCTGGTCCCGGTGATCACGCTCGTCGGGCTGGACTTCGGGAGCTACCTGTCGGGCTCCGTGCTCACGGAGTCCATCTTCGCGTGGCCGGGGGTGGGGCAATACGCGCTCACCGCGATCCTGCGCCGCGACTTCCCCGCGGTGCAGGGCACGGTGCTGTTCCTCGCGGGGGTGTTCCTGCTCGTGAACCTCGCGGTGGATCTGCTCTACGGCGTCATCGATCCGCGCATCCGCCGGGCGATGCAGGGGGAGGGGCGGCCGTGAGCGTCTGGCGCCGGAAGCTTCGCCGCGATCCGAACGCGTGGATCGGTCTGGGGCTGCTCGGCCTGATGGCGGTCGGCGCGGTGCTCGCGGACATCGTGATACCCTACGGCCCGCTCGAGGGGTCGCTGGAGGATCGCCTGCTGCCGCCGTCCCCGGCGCATCCGTTCGGGACGGACACGCAGGGCCGCGACATCCTGTCGCGGTCGCTGCACGGCGCTCGGATCTCGCTGGCCATCGGGTTGGGCGCGCGGGCGCTGGCCGTGATCCTCGGCGGCCTCCTCGGCTTCCTGGCCGGGACCGCGGGCGGCCGCGTGGACGCCGTGGTCATGCGGGCGGCCGACGTCTTCTTCGCGTTCCCCTCGCTGCTGCTGCTCATCGGGATCACCGCGGCGTTCGAGCCCGGCCTCGTCATCACGTTCTTCGCGCTCGGCATCGTCGGCTGGGCGGAGGTGGCGAGGCTCGTGCGGGCCGAGGCGATGCGGGTCTCGCGCATGGAGTACGTCTCGGCGGCCCGGGCGCTGGGCGCGGGAGGCTGGAGGATCATCGCGCGGCACGTGGCTCCGAATTGTCTGAACCCGCTCCTCGTCTCCTTTTCGATGGGCGTCGCCACGACGATCCTGGCGGAGGCCAGCCTGTCGTTCCTGGGCCTCGGGGCCCAGCCGCCGACGCCGAGCTGGGGGGCGATGGTCTCGGCCGGGAAGGATCACCTCCGGGCCGCCCCCTGGATGTCGATCTTCCCCGGGCTGTTCCTGGCCGCGGCTGTGCTCTCCCTGAACCTGCTGGGGGACGCCGTCCGGGACGCCCTGGATCCGCGGACGGTGGGAACCCGACGGCGCCCGGCCGCGTAGAAGAGGGCAGGGGCTTGCCCCGCGCCGGTTTCCACGGCACCCTGAAGGTGGGAGGAGAAGCCCGTGAAGAAGTTCGAGAGATGCCCCGACAACCGCGTCCTCTTCGGCGTCTGCGGCGGCCTGGCCGAGTACCTGGGGCTGGACGCCAATCTCGTCCGCGTGCTCTGGATCGCCTCGGTCCTGTTCGGCGGGGTGGGGCTTCTGCCGTACATCGCGGCCATCTTCCTGGTGCCGGAGCGGGAGACTCTGGCGCCGCGGGAGGAGCGAGCTCCGTCCGGCGGCACCAAGGTGCTTGGACTCGTGCTCATCGGTCTGGCGGGCGTGCTGTTCCTGCGCGGCTTCGGCTTCGACTTCGGGCCCCGCGTGTTCGCCTTCTGGACGTTCGGGATCCTGCTGCCGCTGGTGCTGCTGGTGGCGGGCGTCCTCCTGGTCTGGCCCCGGTTCCGCGAGAGTCTGGGGTTCTCGGGGCCCACCCGGCCGCGCCGATCGGTCTCGGACAGGGTCCTGGCCGGCGTGGCAGGCGGTCTGGCCCGCGAGATGGGCATGGACGCCAACCTCGTGCGCCTGGGATTCGTCCTGATGGCCACCGTGACCTCCGGCTTCTTCATCCTGGTGTACTTCCTCCTGCTTTTCGTCATGCCGGAGGAGGAGATCGTGGGGCGTCCGGCCGGCGGTCCCGTGCCCTCGCCTCCGGCCGGTCCGGCCGACGGCCCGGCCGCTCCCGCGGATCGTCCGCCGGCCTCCGGGGCCTCGGCGAGTCCTGAGGGCGCCGAGACCGCCCCCACGGCCCCCGCCCCGGACGAACGGGAGACCCCTCCCGAAGCCCCTCCGGCCCCGGAGAAGCCGTCCGAAGACGTCTCCGAGGGGTCCGGAGAGGATCAAGGCTCCCGGGAGGGTGGCCGATGACAGACAGAGACCGGAGAGCCTCGTGCTGCTGAGGACTCTCCTCCTTTTCCTGTTCGGCTGGTTCCTGTTCCGGGCCCTAGGGGGTCTGTTCCGGCTTGGCCAGGGGACAGCTCCGTCCTCCTCGCGTCCAGGGGAGCCGCCGCGCCCGAAGCGTCGGCTGGATCCGGACAAGTCGGTGTCCGCTGCCTGGAAGGAAGTGGACGAGGAGGGCCGCGAACGCTGACGGGAGTGGCGGGTGTATTTCTTCTTCTTCTATCCCGTCGGCACGACGCCCCGTCCCGATCGCCCCGCTCCCGCCACGCTGGTGCTGTTGCTGATCCTCTGCGGCGTGTTCGCGCTCCGCTCCATCGATCCGATGCTCTACCTCGATCTCGTGAGCCGGTCGTTCCGGGCGACGGATCCGTCGCTGCCGGGCGCGCTGCTGTCGATGGCGCTGCACGGGGGGTGGCTCCATCTGCTCAGCAACGGGCTCTACCTGTTCATCTTCGGCCGGCAGCTGGAGGGGCGACACGGGACGCTGCCGCTCCTGACGATCTTCATCGCGGGGGGCGTGGCCGGCTGCTACATCCAGGCGGCGCTGACGCCGGTGGACGCGTGGAACCGCGGCGCCGCGATCATCGGCGCATCGGGCGCCATCGCGGCCCTGCTCGGCGCCTCGATGCTCCGCTTCCACTTCACGCGCGTGCGCATCCTCTGGTTCCTGTTCGCGTTCCTCGGCGGGATGACGAAGGGCGGCGTCGCGCACGTGAACACCGTCGTCGCGGCCGGCGCGTGGTTCGCGTTCCAGGTGATCTACGGTCTCGTGGCCTGGGCCAACGGCGGAGCCTCGACGGCGTACGCGGCGCACGGCGGCGGCTTCCTCGCGGGAGTGCTGCTGGCGCTGGCCTTCGGCTTTCCGCGCCAGGCGCGCATGGAGCTCCACAAGGAGAAGGGTCGGCGCTATTTCGAGAAGGGGGACTGGTACGCGGCCGCGGGCGAGTTCTCCGAGCACCTGAAGCGGATGCCCCAAGACGACGAGGTGCGCAGCATGCGCGCGCGCTGCTACGTCGTGCTGGGGAGGGCCGCGGAGGCGGCGTCGGAATACCTCGCGGCGTTCCGCGTCGCCCGGCGTCGCCGTGACTTCGAGGCGGTGGCGAGACTCTACAAGGAGATGCGTCGCTACGGGATCGGGACGAGCCTCAACGACCGGATGCTGATGCGGCTGGCGTTCGACCTGCAGAAGGCGGAGCGGTGGGAGGCCGCGGCGGAGACGTACCTGGAGATCTGCAACCGCTTCCCGCACGGACCCAAGGCCGAGATGGCCCTCATCCGGCGCTCGGAGATCCAGTGGGAACACCTGGGCAACGTCCCCGAAGCCCAGGCCGGTTACCGTCGGTTGCTGGACGAGTTTCCGAAGAGCGAGTGGCGCGATCTGGCGGACGCCCGGCTCCGCTCGATGGAGCGGCTTTCGGGGTCCGGGATCAGCCGTCCGATCCCGACTCCGCGAGGCACCCCTGCTCCAGAACGGCCTTCTGCTTCTCGCGGGGCGAGAGCATCTGGATCTTCAGGTCCGTAGCGTTCTGGAAGAACTGCGCGCGCGGCGTGCAGGCGGAGAAGAGCGCCAGGTCCCGGGCCGCCTTGGCCTCCGAGAGCAGGACGTTGGCGTCCACATACCGCTCCGGATCCGGGCTCTGCACCCAGAGGTCCGCGGTCACGTCCGGACCCATCATCACGTCCGCATCCAGCAGGAACGTGCCGTCCGCCCCGGTGCGGGCGCTGCCGGCCAGGACGCCCCGGGCGAACACCTTCACCACCAGGTCCGGCAGGCCGGAACCGGCGGAGTCCGTCACGGTGCCGGCGATCTGGAGCGCGGTGGGTGTGTTGCGCTGCGGGACCGAGGAGTCCACCCGGCCGCCGATCTCCACCGGACGGGGTTCGGGCGTCGAGGATCCGCCTCCGGCGGGCGGTGAGGCCGCGAGCGCGGGCGAGGCGAGCAGCAGGGTGAGGGCCAGGGCGCGGGCGGATGCGGATCTCATCGGATGGGCCTCCTCGGGTGGGCGGAGCAGGACGCGGAGACCCTACGCACGCTCCAAACCCTTGTCAAGTCGACGGATGGGGCGCCTGTACCGGGGGAATGCCGCTTGACGTTCCCGGGCGACCGTCCTAGGATCGTCGTCGGTGTGCGTGACCCGCGAAGAGGGCGGGTTCACCCCGAAGAAGACGGATCCTCCGCCCGAAGAGGTGCCTCGCTTGTCCACTCTCGAGATCCGGGAAACCGGTCGGTATCGCGGCTGGGACTTCGTCGTGCTGGCCCTGGCGGTGGCCCTGGTCGCCTTCCTGACCATCACGATGGACATCCGGAGCGACAAGGCCGCCCGGGTGGACGCGTGTCAGCAGAAGCTCCAGGCCATCTCGCAGGCGCAGCAGTCGTATCTGGTGGCGCACGGGAAGTACGCGGAGGACCTGTTCGACCTGTACCCGTTCCTCTCCGAGGAAATGAAGCCCATGTCGTTCCTCTGCCCGATCACGGGGAAGCCGCTGGAGATGGCGGTGCAGGGGAACAAGTACCTCATCCTGGCGCCGTACACGGAGTACAGCATCAACACCGGAGATCCCAGCTGGTAGAAGCCCCCAGGCTCCGCGCCCGGCGCCGCGACGGTCGCCCGGGCACCGACGAGAATCCCCGCCCCGGCCCGATCGAGCTCCCTTGGAAAGAAAGAGCTATTCGTTCCAGTGTTTGTGCTCGATATCGCGCAGAATGAGGTCGATCTGTTCCTTGATGCGGACCTCGGCGCTCGGCTCGAAGAGGGCCTTCTCGATTCGCCCCATGCCATCCCTCTTCACGTACCGCAGACTCTTGAGGACTTCGATGGGGACTAGGATGTCACGGGATACGCGAACTTCCACGTTCTCGCCGTCCACGTGGGCGTTGGGACTGTTGAACGGATTCATCCCGAGCGCCCATCCGTGGGCCAGCATGCCGGCCAGGGCGATCCGGAGCCGGTTCCACGCCTGCTCCGACTCCAGGTTGAGTCCGCCGCGCAGCCGCTCCAGCAGGCCGTCCACCACGGGAACCATCTTCTCGAGGATGTCCTGGTCCACCTTGACCTTGACCAGGTTGACGAACATCTGGTCCAGGATCTCTCGCGTGTTCGGCATCGGCTCCGCGCTCCTCCGTTCTCGGTTCGCCCTTCGCATCGGCGAGGCGGGCCGAGGACTTGACGCGGGGTTCCGGAAAGCGACGCCCATTGCGGGGATCTGGGCGGTTCTTGCGCTTGTTGGCGCCCTTCCGGCCCTGGCGCAGGTCTCCGTGGACGATCTCCAGGCGCGACCCAGCTACTTCAGCCCCGACGGCGACGGGCGGCAGGACAGCACGCAGGTCACCTGCACGCCGGTCGCGGTCGTCGACAGCGTGGACGTGACGATGATCGTCGTGGCGCTGCCGGGCGGCGCGCCGCAGGACACACTGCTGCTGGCGTCGCGCGTGGCGTCCGGCGAGCTTCTGGCCACCGAGTGGAAGCCGGCGCCGGGCGACGTGACGGACGGTTCCTACCGCATCGACGTCACCGCGGACGACGGCTCCCAGACCGCTACCGAGAGCGTGACGGTCACGGTGGACCGCAGTACCCCCAGCATCGTGCTGGGCGCCGTGGGGCCCAACCCCCTGAACCCCTCGCGGATCCCGCTGGTGATCCCGTACCAGGTCACCGGGGACGATGCCACCACCACCATCGAGATCTGGTCGCTCACCGACCCCATCCGGACGCTGGCCATGACCTCCGGTTCCGTCGTGGACACGCTCTCCTGGGACGGGACCAACGTGGACTCCTCCGCGGTCCCGGGGGGGGACTACGTCGTGCAGGCCATCGCCGAGGACTTCGCGGGGAACGCGGACACGGCCCGCGTCGCCGTCCTCGTGGACAAGGCGCCGCCTTCGTTCCTCAATTCCGGCAGCGACAGTCTCCAGACGGACGAGAACCCGTTCGAGATCTCGGCCGTCGCCGAGGACAACGACGTCGTCGTCGGAGTGGACTTCAGCGTGGACGGCGGCATCCACTGGGCGCCCGTGGATGACCTCGGCCCGCCGGGGCCCGAGGTCGCGTGGAGTACCACGGTCACGCTCCCGGGACCGACCTCCCCCACGAGCCGGCAGGCCATCCGCCTGCGCGCCACGGACGCGGCGGGCAACATCGGATCCGACACGCTCTCCGTGCTTTACGTGGACGAGATCCCGGAGCCGGTTTCCACCACCATCCTGGAAGGCGCCACGGTGCAGGACGGCGGTAAAGTCCGGCTGCGCACGGTGTGGAACCTGTCGGGACTCAGGGTGTCCGCCAACTTCCTGCCGCTGGACAACGGGTACAACGTCATCCGCCCGGAGACGTCGGAGGCGGTGACCGAGGGACCGCCGGGCACCTACACCATCGACTACCGGGTCACTCCCGGGAACTCGCGCGAGTCGGGGCCGTACCGGATCGGGATCCGCGGCGCGCTCGGCGGGATCGGTTCGGCGGCCACGACGGACTCGGTGGACATCAACCTGGAGGCGCTGGGCGGTCCGCGTTCGTCGGAACTGGTACGGGTCAGCGCCAACCGGTTCGATCCGCGCGCGGGAGAGATCGTCTCGGTCTCGGCGCGCACCACCGGCGACGACATCGAGGTGGAGGTGTTCGACCTCTCCGGACAGCGGGTCCGCTTTCTGACGGGAGTCGGTTTCGTGGAGTGGGACGGCCGGGGCCAGGACGGACAGGCGGTCGCCTCGGGAATCTACGTCCTGCGCGTCCTCGTGGATGACGACGAAGAGGAGATCCGCAAGGTGGCGGTCGTGAGGGGAGGGGGAGCGTGATGCGTCGCATCGTCATCGGGCTGGGACTGCTGATCTCGCTCGCGCCGGCCGCTCGCGCGGATGTCGGCGAGTCCGCGTTCCACTTCCTGAATCTCGGGTCCAGCGCCAGGGTGGAGGGTCTCGGCGAGGTCGGGGCCACGCTGGCCGAGGGCGCGGACGGCATCGTCTGGAACCCCGCGCGGCTGGCCCGCCTGCAGGGCCCCACGCTCTCCACGGCGCTGTTCAACTGGCTCCCGGAGGTCCAGGGCGGCCACATCGCCGGCGCGATGCCGCTCGGACCCGGCGCGGTGGGTCTGGCCGCCCGGACGCTCCGGGTCGCGGACTTCGGAAACGTCGCCGGAGAGCCGGAAATCGGGCAATCGGATCTGGCGGTGAGCGTCTCGGGCGCCTATCCTCTGACGCGTCGCCTCGACGTGGGAGCCACGGCCCACCTCGTCCGCAGCTCGCTGGCGGAGGAGGATGCGTCCGGAACGGCTTTCGACGCGGGGCTCGACTACGCGTACGTGGAGGGGTGGAACGTGGCGGCGGTGGTGCGCAACGCGGGGCCGGGCATCGGCTACGGTGACGGGGTCGAGGAACAGCTTCCCACCCAGGCCTCCTTCGGGGTCGGGGGGACGGTCCGGGAACTCCGCTTCGGGGCGGAGGGTTTGTGGGAGAACGGCCCAGGCTGGCGCGGACTGTTCGGGGCCGAGTATCCGCTGATGAGCCGTCGTCTGTCGCTGCGGCTCGGAAGCCGGCTGGGCGAGGACGCGGAGCGCGCACTGGATCCGTGGTCCATCGGCGCCGGGCTGGCCGTTCCCGGGAACCTGGACGTCGACTACTCCTTCCGCAACGGGACGCTTGAAGGGAGCCACCGACTGGGGGTCCGCTGGACCCCCGATCGGTCGCTCGGAGACGGGGCGCAGCCGGCCCTGAGTCCCCGCGCGTATTACGTGAGTGTCGTGAACGAGGTGATGGATCAGGCGTTCGTCGACTTCCCCCGCGACGTGGCGGATACGCTCCGCGTCGGCGCGTCCGGGAACCATCGGGCGAACAATGTCCTCAGCTCGACGATCATCGAGCGGTTGAATGCCATGGGGTTGCCTGCGGCGCCCGGGCCTGACGTGCCCGACACCGGAGACCCCGAGCAGGATGCCACGGCGCTGGAGGCCCTGAAGGAAAAGGGGCTGCTCGGCGAAGGATCCGGCCCCCGGCTGGAGTTCGACGTCCGTGAGTCCGAGTACGAGATCCTCCGTCAGCGGAGGGAACGCTGGATCGGACCACGATCGCTCGAGCGCCAGGCCCGGCTGGAACTGGGCTTCACGCTGACGGACTCGGCGGGGGAAACCCGCTGGAGCGCCGCCGGCCAGGCCAGCCGAACCGAGTCGGTCGCCGCCGGCCGGGTGCCGTCCTCGGACGGCTATCCGCGGCCCGGCGGAACCCAGACCGACGCCGGCGTCCGCAACCGCTTCGTGGAACCCGCCATCGTCGGGGGGATCGTCGCAGGACTGACCGTCATCTTCTTCGCGAATCGAGACGTCGGCAACTAGCCGGGATCGGACGCGATGCACAGGAATGCCCTGCGACGGGCGGCCGCACTGCCGCTCCTCGCCACGTTGTTGATCGTCCTGGGAGTCGGTTGCGCGGGCAACGACCTCCCCGCGGACGCCACCCCCGATGACGTCCTCGTCGCCGCGGAACGCGAGCTGACGGACGAGGACTGGTTCGGCGCCGCGGAGATGCTGGACTACTTCGTCCGGGCGTTTCCGGGCAACGCCCGCCTGCCGCTCGCGCGTCTCCGCCTCGGGGACGCCCGCTTCGGACTCGAGGAGTACGTCGTCGCCCGCAGCCAGTACCAGGCCGTGGTGACGGACTATCCCGCGTCCGTCCACGTGGAGGAAGCGCGCTACAAGATCGCGCTCTGCTCCTTCGAATCGATCTATCCCCACGATCGGGACCAGAGCGAGACGGAATCCTCGATGCAGCTCTTCGAGGACTTCCTCCGCGACTATCCCGACAGTCGTTTCTCTCCCGACGCGCGGGACAACCTGCGAATCTGCCGCGAGCACATCGCGCACCGGGAGTTCGATGCCGGCCGCTTCTATGAGGGGCGCAAGCGCCTCCGGTCGGCGAAGATCCAGTACGAATTCGTGCTCGACCAATATCCCGAGACGGAGTGGGCGCCGAAGGCCTGCTTCCGGCTCGGGGAGATCTACCGCTTCCGCGAGAAGTGGGAAGAGGCCCGCCGGTGGTACGGTCGCGTCGTTCGCGACTGGCCCGACAGCGAGGAAGCGCCTCAGGCGCGCGACCAGCTGGACACCATCGACGTGGCCCGGGCCGACGGGGGGGAGGACTCGTGAGCCTCCGCCTCGGCGTCTTCGGAGGGACGTTCGATCCGATCCACCTCGGCCATCTCATCCTGGCCGAGATCGCTCGCTATCTGCTGGCCCTGGATCGGGTCCTGTTCATCCCCGCCCGGACCCCGCCCCACAAGGGGTCGACGCCCACGGAACCGGAACATCGACTTCGCATGACCCACCTGGCCACCGACTCGAACCCGCACTTCGCGGTGTCCGAGGTCGAGCTGCGTCGGGAGGGTCCTTCCTACACCGTAGACACGCTCCGCGAGCTCCGGGATGAGAATCCCGGCGCGGAGCATTACCTGTTGATGGGAGCGGACTCCGCCCGCGACCTCGAGAGCTGGAAGGACCACCAGGTCCTGCTCGAGGACTCGACCGTCGTGGTGCTCGGACGCCCCGGAGTGGAAGCCACTTCGCTTCCGCCCGCCGTGGGACGTCGCGCCACCGTTCTCTCCACGCCCCACCTGGAGATCTCCTCTTCGGAGATCCGCCGTCTCGTCCGGGACGGCGGGACCATTCGGTATCTCGTGCCGGACAACGTGGAGAGCTACATCCGGTCGGAGGGCTTGTACCGCCCCTAGGGGGGCCCCGTGAGCCGAGACGTTCAGACGAAGAGCCGGGAGAAGACCCGGGAGAAGGGAACCGGAAAGAAGAGAAGGGGAGGCAGGTCGCGCGGCGGTTCGCGTCGTCGGCGCGGCGGTGGACGATCGTCGGCCAGCTCCGGCGCCTCGCGGCGCGGGAAGCGCGAGGGCGGCGGCGAGATGTTCCGCGAGATCGTCGTCAACGCGGCCAGCTGGCAGACGCGCGTGGCGATCCTGGAGGACGGTCAGCTCGTCGAGTACATGATCGAGCGACCGGAGCAGCGCCGCATCGTGGGCGACGTCTTCAAGGGGCGGGTCACCGCCATCCTGCCGGGCATCCAGGCCGCGTTCCTGGACATCGGACTGGAGAAGGGCGCGTTCCTGCACGTGTCGGACCTCAGCGTGGATCCGGACTCCCTGGACCTGGACGACGACGACAACGGGGGCTCCCGCTCTCGCCGCGATCCTGCCAAGCGGGTTCCCATCGAGGAGCAGCTGAAGAAGGGCGACGAGCTCCTGGTGCAGGTGATGAAGGAACCCATCGGTACGAAGGGGCCGCGCGTCACCGCGCAGATCAGCCTGCCGGGCCGGTTCGTGGTGCTCATGCCGGACATGGACCACGTGGGTGTCTCCCGCAAGATCGACGACCGCGGCGAGCGTTCGCGGCTGCGCCAGATCATCCAGAAGCATCGTCCCAAGGGATCGGGCGTCATCACGCGGACCGTCGGCTCCGGCGAGCCGGAGGAGGCGTTCGCCTCGGACATCCGCTACCTGCACGGCCTCTGGGAGAAGATCCAGCGCGACGCGCCGAAGAAGAACGCGCCGTGCCTCATCCACCGCGACATGACGCTGACCACCGGCCTCATCCGCGACGTGTTCTCCGACCGGTTCGACCGCCTCACGGTGGATGACCCCGGCGAGTACGACGAGATCCTGGAATACGTGGAGAGCATCTCCCCGGACCTGGCGGACCGCATCGAGCTGTACGAGGAGGAGACGCCCGTCTTCGACGCGTTCGACATCGAGCCGGAGATCGAGAAGACGCTCCACCGCAAGGTGTGGATGAAGAAGGGCGGCTACCTCTGCATCGACGAGGCGGAGGCGCTCATCGCCATCGACATCAACACCGGGCGCTTCAAGGGCAAGTCCGACCAGGAGGAGACCATCTTCCGCTGCAACCTGGAGGCGGCGCGGGAGATCCCGCGGCAGCTCCGGCTGCGCGACATCGGCGGCCTCGTCGTCATCGACTTCATCGACATGGCCAGCGAGGAGAACCGCGCCGCCGTCCTGGAGGAGCTGCGGCACCACCTGAAAAAGGACCGCGCCCGGACCAAGACGTTCGCCATCTCGGAACTGGGGCTGGTGGAGATGACGCGGCAGCGGGTGCGCCCGGCGATGTCGTCCTACTACTCCATCCCGTGCCCGGAGTGCCACGGCACCGGCCACGTGCTGTCGGAGGCGTCGTTCCTGGCCAAGGCGGAGCGGATCATCCGGCGGACCGGCCGGAACACGCTCCTCCCCCGGATCGAGCTGCGGGTCCATCCCAAGCGGGCGGACCACCTCCTGGAGGAGGGCTTCGACCGGGTGGCGGCGCTGGAAAATCGCTACGACATTGCGGTGGACGTCCGGGAGGACAAGGAGCTCCACCACGACGACGTCCGGGTCTTCGACGACCGGGGCAGGGAAGTCACGGAGAAGTACGCCTAGAGGGGCTCCCAGGGCCCCTGGGGGCGCGTCGGCGATTCGAGGGACACCGGGCTTGCCGGAGGATCGGCGCGGCCCTATCATGCCGGATTCGCCGCCCCGGGGGCGGCCTTGACAGGGCCCGTCAAATCCCGTTCAATGGTCGGGTTTGTGACCGGGCAGGAAACCAGGAGAAACCCAGACCGTGTACGCCATCGTTCATACGGGCGGTCGTCAGTTCCGCATGGAGCCCGAGGCCACGCTTCGCATCCCGAAGCTGGAGGCCGAGGTGGGCCAGCAGGTGGAGCTGGACCGGGTCCTTCTCGTGCAGGGGGATTCCGGAACGACGGTGGGAGCTCCCACCGTGGACGGCGCCAAGGTCGTGGCCGAGGTCGTGAGCCAGGGCCGCGAGAACAAGATCATCGTCTTCCACAAGAAGCGTCGGAAGCGTTACCAGAAGAAGCAGGGGCACCGTCAGCCCTTCACCGAGATCCGCGTCAAGCAGATCGTCGGCTGATTGAACCGTCGCCCGGCCCCGCGGGGTTCGGGACGGGAAGAGAGGGAGTTCCATGGCCCACAAGAAGGCCGGCGGTAGTTCCAAGAACGGCCGCGACAGCAATTCCAAACGACTCGGCGTGAAGGTCGGCGACGGCCAGTTCGTCACCTCGGGCTCCATCCTGGTGCGGCAGCGGGGGACCAGGATCCACCCCAACCGCAACGTGGGGCTGGGCAACGACCATACGCTCTTCGCGCTGGTGGACGGGCACGTGTCGTTCGAGCGGTTCAAGAAGAACCGCAAGAAGGTCTCGATCATTCCGGGCGAAGCCACGGCGGAGTAACCGCCGCAGCCGGGGCCCCGCGGAATGCCGCCGGGGCCGCCAAGGAGGAGCCGCTTCAACGGCGTTCAGGACGCTCGACGCGGTCCCGCGAGTTCGGGAGGCCGCCTTCGTTCCGCAGACACTGCGGGAGGGGGGTGGCCTCTCCTCTTTTGGGAGAGTGAATCGTGAGCGTACTGGCCGTCATCCCGGCGCGGTGGGGTTCCCGACGCTTCCCCGGCAAGCCGCTGGCGAAGATCGCCGGCCGGCCGATGATCGCCTGGGTGGTCGATGCCGCGAGGCGGGCGAAGCGCGTGGACGACGTCCTGGTGGCCACGGACGACGAACGCATCGCGGCGGCCGCGCGGGACGCCGGCGCGGAGGCCTGCCTCACGCGCGGGGATCACGCCACCGGCACGGACCGCGCGGCGGAGGCGGTGCAGGGACGGTCGCCCTCGCTCGTGCTGAACCTGCAGGGCGACGAGCCGCTGCTGGAGCCGGATTCGGTGGATCGTCTGGTGGAGGCGTTCGACGACGGCGCGGTGCGGATGGCCACGCTGGCCGTGCGCGGCGTGACGGACGCCGAACGCGCGGATCCGCACCTGGCGAAGATCGTGGTGGATGACCGGGGGGACGCGCTCTACTTCTCGCGGGCGCCCATCCCGTACCGCAACGTCGACGCGGGGGCGCCGGCGCTGGGCGAGGGCGAGGCGGAATCCATCGCCTGGCGGCACGTGGGGACGTACGCCTTCCGGACGGACGCGCTGATGGAGTTCGTCGCCGCGGGTCGGGAAGGTCTGGAAGCGCTGGAGGACCTGGAACAGTTGCGCGCACTCCGGCTTGGATGGAGGATACGCGTGGTGGAGATCGATCGGCGGCCGATCGGCGTCGATCGGCCCGAGGACGTCAACCGGGTGGAAACCGTGCTCCGGGAGCGGGGCGAGGGGGTGGCTCGATGACCAAGTACGTGATCGTGACGGGAGGCGTCGTTTCCTCGCTCGGCAAGGGGGTGGCCGCCGCGTCCCTGGGGCGGCTGCTGAAGTGCCAGGGGTTCTCGGTGACGCTCCTGAAGCTCGATCCGTACATCAACGTCGATCCCGGCACGATGAATCCCTTCCAGCACGGAGAGGTGTTCGTCACGGACGACGGCGCGGAGACGGACCTGGACCTCGGCCACTACGAGCGCTTCCTGGACCAGTCCTTCTCGCAGGACAACAACGTCACCTCCGGCCAGATCTACCACCACGTGATCAGCATGGAGCGTCGCGGCGACTACCTCGGCGGGACCGTGCAGGTGATCCCGCACATCACGGACGAGATCAAGGATCGCATCCGCAAGCTGTCGGATTCCGATCGGCGGGACGTGGTGATCGTGGAGGTGGGCGGGACCGTCGGTGACATCGAGAGCCTGCCGTTCCTGGAGGCCGTGCGTCAGCTCCGCCTCGACGTCGGCCCGGAGAACCTGCTGTTCATCCACGTGACGCTGCTGCCGTGGGTGGGGGCCGCCGACGAGCTCAAGACGAAGCCCACGCAGCACTCGGTGCGGGACCTGCGCCAGATCGGCATCCAGCCGGACGTGCTGCTCTGCCGCACGGACCGACACGTGCCGGAGAGCCTCAAGGAGAAGATCGCCCTTTACTGCAACGTGGAAAAGCGAGCCGTCATTCCCGCTCCGGACGTCAACACGATCTACGAGGTGCCCCGCAACCTGAAGTCCTCGGAGCTGCACCGCATCGTCGGCCGAAAGCTGGGGCTGGAGGATCGCGCGCTGGACTTCGGCGAGTGGGAGGCGTTCCTGGACCGGGAGGAGCGGGCGTCGAAGCCGGTCCGCATCGCGCTCTGCGGCAAGTACGTCGACCTGAAGGACGCCTACAAGTCGGTCTCCGAGTCGCTCTACCTGTCCGGCGTGGAGAACGACGCCCGCGTCGACATCCAGTGGGTCGATTCCGAGGCGCTGACGCCGGACACCGCGGAAGAGACGCTCGAGGGCGTGGACGGCATCCTCGTGCCGGGTGGCTTCGGCTCCCGCGGCATCGAGGGGAAGATCGCGGCGGTGCGCTATGCTCGCGAGCAGGGCATTCCGTACCTCGGCATCTGCCTCGGCCTGCAGGTGGCGGCGATGGAGTTCGCGCGCAACGTCGCGGGGATCCCGCTGGCCGGATCGTCCGAGTTCGACGTGGACTGCGAGGATCCCGTCATCGACCTGCTGCCCGAGCAGAAGCGCGTCGTGGACAAGGGCGCCACGATGCGGCTCGGCGCGTACGAGTGCGCGCTGGTGCCGGGCACGAGGGCCGCCGAGGCCTACGGCACCGACCGCGTCTTCGAGCGGCATCGTCACCGCTACGAGTTCAACAAGCGCTACGAGCAGGCGTTCGAGGAGAAGGGCGCCGTCTTCAGCGGCCGCTGGCCTGAGAAGTCGCTCGTGGAGATCCTCGAGATCCCGTCGCATCCGTGGTTTGTGAGCTGCCAGTTCCATCCGGAGTTCCGCTCGCGGCCGGGCCGTCCGCACCCGCTGTTCCGGGAGTTCGTGGCGGCGTCCGTGCGGCGAGCCGAGGGGGAGACGTCCGGGTCGGGCAACGGTTCCGGGGCGGAGGCCGACGACCCTGTCGCCTCGGGGAGAGCGTGATGCAACCGGTCGACGTCCGGGGCGTGCGCTTCGGCGCCGGACGGCTCGCCGCCATCGCCGGCCCGTGCGTGATCGAGAGCGAGGAGCTCTGCCTGCGGGTGGGCGACGCGCTGCGCGGGATCTCGGAGCGGACCGGCGTGCCGGTCGTGTTCAAGAGCTCCTTCCTGAAGGACAACCGCTCCTCGGAGCGCTCGTTCCAGGGGCCGGGCGTGGACGAGGGGCTCAGGATCCTGGAGAAGGTGCGCGACGCCACCGGACTCCCGATCCTCTCCGACGTCCATGACCTGTCGGACGTGGACCCGGCGGGCGACGTCCTCGACGTGATCCAGATCCCCGCCTACCTCTGCCAGCAGACGCGGCTCCTGCTCGCCGCGGCGCGCACCGGCAAGGTGATCAACGTGAAGAAGGGCCAGTTCATGGCGCCGGAGGACATGGCCAACGCGCTCGGCAAGATCCGGCGCGCCGGCAACGAGAACCTCCTCCTGACGGAGCGCGGGAGCTGCTTCGGCTACCGGACGCTCGTCGTGGACATGCGCAATCTCGCGAAGATGCGCGAGCTCGGCGTACCGGTCATCATGGACGCCACGCACGCGGTGCGGATCTACGGCGTGCGGTCGGACGATCCTGCGGGCGGCGAGCCGCAGCACATCGAGCGGCTGGCGCGCGCCGGCGTGGCGGCCGGCGCCGACGCCGTCTTCCTGGAAACGCATCCGGAGCCGACGGAAGCTCTGTGCGACGCCATGAGCATGTCGCGTCTCGACCGGATGGAATCGATCCTGCGCGGCCTCAAGGCGATCCACGAGGCCATCGCCTCCGTGGACTCCGAGGCCGCGGTCCGTTGAGCCGGACGGAAACGGTCGTGTTGCCCTCCGCCGATCAGCTCGTGAGCTGGGGACGCTCGGTAATCGCCCTGGAGGGCGACGCGCTCCGGCGTCTCTCCGAGTCCGTGGATCAGGCGTTCGTCGACACCATCCGCGAGCTGGACGCGGCGCTCGGGCGGGGCGGCCGGATCCTCGTCTCCGGGATGGGCAAGTCAGGGCTCGCGGGCCGCAAGTTCGCGGCCACGCTGTGCAGCACCGGAGCGCCGGCCGTGTTCATCCACCCGGAGGAAGCGGCGCACGGCGACCTGGGACTCGTGGCGGAGGGCGACGTCCTCGTGGCCATCTCCCGCAGCGGCGATCTCGGCTCGCTGGGGCCGGTGGTGGCGGCGGCGCAGCGCCTCGGCGTCCCGGTCCTCGGCTGGACGGCGGTGGCGGAGTCGCCGCTGGCCGGACTGGTGGACCACCCGGTGATCCTGGACGTCGGTCCGGAGGCGGATCCCGACGACCTCATTCCGTCCACGTCGTCCACGGCAACCATCGCGTTCGGCGATGCGGTGGCCATCACGCTGTTCCGCGCGCGTGGTCTGCGGGCGGAGGACTTCGCCCGCCTGCATCCCGCCGGCGCGCTCGGCCGACGACTCACGCTCACGGTGCGCGACCTCATGCACGCGGGGGAGGATCTCCCGTTCGTGGCACCGGACACGACGTTGCTGGAGGCGCTGCCGGAGATCACGGCCAAGCGGCTCGGCCTTGCGCTGGTGCGGGAAGCCGACGGGACGCTGGCGGGCATCCTGACCGACGGCGACCTGCGTCGCGCGCTGCAGGAGGATGCGGGCAGCCTCGAGCACCCCGTGCGGCAGCACATGACGTCGGATCCGCGCACCATCGAGCCGGACACGCTGGTGGCCCGCGCCATCGAGATGATGGAGCGACCCTCGCGGCGGATCACCGCGCTGGTCGTGGTGGAAGCCGGCCGGCCGGTCGGCGTGATCCACCTCCACGATTGCCTCCAGGCGGGCCTTCGCTAGTCCCTTCCCGGCCCGGGAACCGACCGCCTCCCAACGTGTTTCCCGATTGGCATCGCTCTTGCTTGACGCTGATTACAGGGCGCCGCTACATTGGGGTAGAGGGAGGGGCTCACGGTGCGAGGACGATTCCGGCGAACCAAGCGCGCGGTCTTCTACGTCGGGGTCCGGACGTTGCAGGGCGTCGCCCGAGGCCTGCCGAGGCGTGCCGCGCTCGGCCTCTTCGCGCGGATCGGGGACCTCGTCCACGTCTTCGACCGCCCCGCCATCCGCCGATCCCGCCGCCACCTGGATCAGGCCTACGGCTCCTCGATTTCGGACGACGAGAAGTCGCGGATCATCCGCGGCATGTTCCGCGCCACCGGCCGCAACCTCGTCGATCTGCTGCGCCCGCCGCCGCGCTCGGCGACGGATCCCCGCATCGTCCTGGAGGGCCGGGAGCACCTGGACGACGCGCTGCGCCGCGGCGGGGTGGTCGCGCTGTCCGCCCACCTCGGGAACTGGGAGATCATGGGCGCGGCGCTCGCGGCGGCCGGCTACCCGGTGCACGTCCTCGCCCGCGAGGTGTTCGACCGCCGCTCCGACCGCCTGCTCAACGGCTGGCGTCGTCGCGCCGGCATCGTCGTGCACCGGCGCACGTCGGGGCTGTTCGCCGCCGCCCGGGCGCTGAAGCGCGGGGCGGTCCTCGGCATGCTGGTGGATCAGGACACGGGCGGCCCCTCGCTCTTCGTCGACTTCTTCGGCCGACCGGCGCGCACCCCGCGGGCGCCGTTCGTCCTGGCCCGCCGGACCGGCGCCGCCCTCGTCCCGATGTGGGTCACGCTGGACGATGACGGTCGGCATCGCGTCCGGATCCTTCCGGCGCTGGACTCGTCCGAGGCGGTCGATCCCGAGGTCGCGCTGCGTGCCGACGTCGCGGCGTGGCATCGCGTCCTGGAACAGGCCATCCTGGCCCGCCCGGAGCAGTGGGTCTGGCATCATCGTCGTTGGAAGACGCCGCCGCCGGTCGACGATGCCAAGTCCCGGCAACTTCCGGACACTTCCGGACTCCGGACACCTTCAAAGCGGATGGTAGGCGCCCGATGAACAGGACAGGGAGGACGATCCTGATCGCCTGCGCCGGTGCGCTCCTGCTCGCGGGATGTCGCGGTCCGGACCAGGGGACCCGATCGGCCCCGGAGGCGGAGACCTCGCCGAACGAGGGGATGAAGGGGATCTCCCTCCACAACTACCACGTGGCCGACGTCCGCTGGGTGCTGCAGGCGGACAGCGCGTCGGTGTTCCGGGACCGGAAGCGCGTGGAGGCGGAATGGGTGGAGATCGACTTCTTCGACGGGGAGGAACCGATGTCCACGCTCACGGCCGATCGGGGGATCCTGCTGCAGAACACCGACGACCTGGAAGCGCGCGGACACGTGCGCGTGGTGACCGAGGACGGAGCCGTCCTCAAGACCGAGGTGCTGTTCTGGGATCACCAGCGCTCCAGGATCCACACCGACGAGTTCGTGGAGATCACCCGTGGCGACAACGTGCTGACCGGCGTCGGGCTGGAAGCCGATCCGGGGCTGAACCGCGTCGACCTGAAGCAGACGGTCCGCGGCGAGGTCCGTTCCGTGCCCGACGAGGCGCTGGAAGGAGGGAGCGGATGAGCGCGGCCGCCCTGGACGGCGCGGTCCGCACCGCGACGGGCCTGGTGGGACGGGGCCTGGTCAAGGCGTATCGCGGCCACCGCGTCGTGGACGAGGTGGACGTGGAGGTGAAGCGCGGCGAGATCGTCGGGCTGCTGGGGCCGAATGGCGCCGGGAAGACCACCACGTTCTACATGGTCACCGGGCTCGTGAAGGCGGATGCCGGTGAGGTGACCATCGATGACCAGGACATCACCGGTCTGCCGATGTACCAGCACGCGCGTCGCGGCATCGGTTACCTGCCGCAGGAGGCGTCGATCTTCCGCGGGCTCACGGTCCGCGACAACATCCGCGCCATTCTGGAAACCACCCCGCTGAATCCGTCGGCGCGGGAGGCCCGTCTGGAGCAGCTGCTCGCGGAACTCCGCATCGACCACGTGGCGGACCAGAAGGCCTTCACGCTGTCCGGCGGGGAGCGACGTCGCGCGGAGATCGCGCGGGCGCTCGTCACCGAACCGTCGTTCCTGCTCCTGGACGAGCCGTTCGCCGGCATCGACCCGATCGCCGTGCAGGACATCCAGGAGATCATCGCCGGGTTGAAGGAAAAGGGACTCGGGGTACTCATCACGGACCACAACGTCCGGGAGACGCTTCACATCACGGATCGCGCGTACATCCTGTTCAAGGGGCGGGTGCTCATTTCCGGGACGGCGGAGGAACTCGCGGGCAACCCGGAGGCCCGGGCCATCTATCTCGGGGAACGCTTCCAGCTCTGATCGCGCCGCGGCGCCAAGGAACTCCATGGAACTCGGACTGAGACTCTCCCAGAAGCAGACGATGAAGCTCGTGATGACGCCGCGTCTGCAGCAGGCGTTGAAGCTGCTGCAGATGCCGTCGCTGGAGCTGTCGCAGCACATCGAGCAGGAGCTGCTCACGAATCCGCTCCTGGAGGTGGACGAGGAGAATCCGCCGGCGGAGGCGCCGGAGCCGGATCGCGGCGAGGAGGTCCAGTCCAAGGAGGAGTCGGAGCTCACGGGCGACGACCAGAACGTGGACTGGTCCGAGTACTTCGACGACGGCTACCAGTACGAGGACGGCGGACGGAACGAGCGCGAGGAGACGGAGTTCTACGAGAAGGTGCCGGTGGGCCGCACCACGCTCTCGGAGAGCCTCACGGAGCAGCTCCACCTGCTGGACCTCGACGAGGCCACCCAGAAGGTGGCGGAGTACCTCGTCGGCTGCCTGGACGACAACGGGTTCCTGGTGATCCCCGTGGAGGAGGTGGCGGACGAGCTCGGCATCACGCCGCAGGAAGTCGTGCTGGCGCTGCGGAAGGTCCAGGAGCTGGAGCCCACCGGGGTGGGGGCGCGGGACCTTCCGGAGAGTCTGCTGATCCAGCTCCGGCAGACGGAGCGCGGGGAGACGCTGGCGGCGCGGATCGTGGAGCACCACTTCGACGAGTTCAAGCAGAAGCAGTACCAGGAGATCGCGCGGGCCCTGAAGGTGAAGCCGGAGGACATCCAGGAGGCGGCGCGGGACATCGCCACGCTGAACCCGCGCCCGGGGGCCCAGCTGGCCCTGGAGGACGCGCGCTACGTGGTGCCGGACCTCGTCGTGGAGAAGATCGACGGGGAGTACGTGGTGTCCCTGGCCGACGGTTCGGTGCCGCGCCTCCGCGTCAGCCGGAAGTACCGCGAGATCCTGATGCGCGATTCGGCCAACGGGAAGGCCGAAGCGGCCAAGGTCGAGGCCCGCAAGGCCGCCCCGGAGCCGGAAGCCCCGTCTCCCGACGGCGCACTTCCTGCGGACGGAAAGGCCGGCGCCCCCGAGAGCAACGCCCGCGCCAGCAAGCGGGAGGAAGAGGTCAAGTTCATCCAGGACAAGCTCAAGTCCGCGTCCTGGCTGATCCAGACCATCGAGCAGCGGCGGCGCACGATGATCAAGGTGATGGAAGCCATCGTCGAGGCGCAGGGCTCGTTTTTCGAGCGAGGCCCGGAGGCGCTCCGTCCGCTCACGCTGCAGGACGTCGCGGAGAAGATCGGGATGCACGAGTCCACGGTCAGCCGCGTCACCACCAACAAGTACGTGCAGACGCCGCGGGGCGTGCTGCCGCTGAAGTACTTCTTCTCCAGCGGGCTGGACACGGAGTCGGGCGGTTCCGTCTCCTCCAAGATGGCCATGGCCCGCATCAAGGAGAGGATCGAGAAGGAAGACAAGAGGAAGCCGCTCTCGGACCAGAAGATTGCCGAACTCCTGCGAAAGGAGGGCCTCATCGTCGCCCGGAGAACCGTGGCGAAATACCGGGAGAGGATGGACATCCTCTCCGCTCGTTACCGCAAGGAGTTCTGAGGCGGCCCGCCCGTCTCGCTCCGAGCCCCAGGAGGATTCCGATGAAGGTCTCCGTCACCGCGCGCCATTTTGATCTGACACCGGACCTGAAAGACCATGCACAGGCCCGCCTGGACAAGCTGGGCCGCTTCGGCAACGGCCTGATCAACGCCAACGTGGTGCTGCAGGTCGAGAAGTACCGACAGATCGCCGAGGTTTCCGTCCACGGGAGCCACGGCGACTACCTGGGAAAAGCCGAATCGGATGACATGGTCGTCTCCATCGACGGAGCGATGGACAAGGTCGAGAAGCAGATCCGCCGGGCGGCCCGCACCTCGCGGAGCCGGAACGGCGATGCCAAGGAGGTCGAGGACATGGGAGACACCCGGATCGCCAGCGAGCAGCGCGCCCGCGAGATGATGACGCTGGAGGAAGCCACGACCCGCCTGGAAGAGGGCGAGGAGATCGTGGTGTTCGCCGACACGGACAGCGGCGCCACGCGCGTCGTGTACCGGCGCCCGGACGGATCGGTGAAGCTGATCGAGGTCTCGGGCTAGCCCGCGCATGCAGGGGATCTCCGCCGCCCAGCTCCTCGAGGAGCGTCGCGAGGAACTGGACCTGGAGGCCATCGTCCAGGCCGACGAGGCACGTCTGCCCATCACCGTGAGCGATGTGAACCGGCCGGGGCTCGCCCTGGCCGGCTTCACGGAGAACTTCCTCTACGAGCGCATCCAGATCCTCGGTGAGACCGAGATGCTCTACCTGGAGACGCTCTCGGAGTCGCAGCGGCGGGAGGCGTTCGACCGGCTGTTCGAGTGCGACCTGCCGTGCCTGATCGTCTCCAAGGGCCTCCCCGTCGATCCCTACCTGCGTCAGCTCTGCGAGGAGCGGCAGGTGCCGATGCTCCGGACCCGGATGTCCACGACACCGTTCATCCATCAGCTGACGGCGTACCTGAACGACGTGTTCGCTCCGCGGATGACGCTGCACGGCTCGCTCGTGGACGTGTACGGGGTGGGGCTGCTGTTCGCGGGCGACTCCGGCATCGGAAAGAGCGAGACCGCGCTGGATCTCGTGGAGCGCGGGCACCAGCTCGTCGCGGACGACATCGTGATCGTGAGTCGGCGTCCGCCGTCCATCCTCGTGGGCTCGTCCAACGAGCTCCTGGGTCACCGGATGGAGATCCGCGGAGTGGGGATCATCGACATCCGCGAGATGTTCGGCATCCGGGCCACGCGGCTGCGGAAGCGCATCCAGGTGGAGGTGCGCCTGGTGCGCTGGGATCCGGACGCGCCGTACGAGCGCCTCGGGCTGGAGGACCGGACCACGTCCGTCCTCGGCGTGAGGATCCCGTACGTGACCATCCCGCTGGTGCCGGGCAAGAACGTGGCGGTGCTGGCGGAGGTCGTGGCCATGAATCACCTCATCAAGGCCACCGGCGGCAATCCGGCGGCCGATCTGGATCAGCGCGTGAAGTCGATGATGAATCGCCAGGATCCGTCGCGCTACGCGGTCGGCGAAGCGGGGGACACGGAATGACGCACCGGAGCCGCCCATGAGAAAGCACGCCGTCATCATCCCGAACGAGCTGGGTCTGCACATGCGGGCGGCCAACGTGCTGGCCGAACAGGCCGGACGCTACCAGTCCCGGATCCAGATCAGCCGCGGGGAGCTTCGCGTGAACGGAAAGAGCATCATGGGTCTCATGATGCTGGCGGCACCGCACGGAACGGAGTTGATGCTGGAAGTGGAAGGGCCGGACGAGGAACAGGCGGCGGACGATCTGCTGCGGCTGATCCAGTCCGGCTTCGGGGAAGGCGTGTCGGGCAACGGGGAGGGACCCGCGTGACGACGACGATGGGACGGATCGGACAGGATCCTTCGGACATGACCGGACGCGTCCGGGCGTTCCCGGAGCAGCTGAGGCAGGCCTGGAAGCTGGCCGAGGACGGCCCGGACCTCGTCGGCGACGCCTCGCCCGATCGGGTGTATGTCGTGGGCATGGGTGGGAGCGCCATCGGTGGCGATTTCCTCCGCGCCTACGCGGAGCGCTTCGGCGACGTTCCGGTGGAGGTCGTGCGCGGGTACGACCTGCCCCGCGCCGCCAACGAGCGCGCGTTCGCGTTCTTCGTGAGCTACTCCGGCGGAACGGAGGAGACGCTCTCCGGCTGGGAGGAGGCGTCGCGCCGCGGCGTGCCGCGCGCGTGCATCACCAGCGGCGGGCCCCTGGGCGAGCGCGCACAGGCGGCCGGCGTACCGGTGCTGCGGATCCCGGGCGGCGCCCCGCCGCGATCGGCGCTGGGCTGGACGTCGGTTCCGCTGCTCCACGCGCTGGCCCGCGCGGGACGCATCACGCTGACCCCGGCCGACGTGGACGATGCGGCCGACGCGTGCGACGCGGTGCTGGAGACCATGGGCCCCGACTTTCCCGACAGTCCGCTGGCGGAGTGGTCGCGTCGCGCGGCGAAGGGGCTGCCGATCCTCTACGCCGCGCAGTCGCCGCACGGCGTCACCGCCATGCGCTGGGCCTGCCAGATCAACGAGAACGGAAAGGCGCTGGCCCACTTCGCGCTGTTTCCGGAGCAGAACCACAACGAGATCGTGGGGTGGGAGTGCCCCTCGGACCTCCACCGGCGGGCGGAGGTGGCGCTGCTGGACGATCCCGGCGACCACCCGCGCGTGCGCCGGCGCCTGGAGATCGTGGCGGAGGCGGTGAGCGCGGCGGGCGCCACGGTGACCCGCTTCTCGCCCACGTCGCGCGGACTGCTCGGGCGTCTCTACTCGCTGGCCCTCCAGGGGGACCTGGCCTCGCTCTGGGTGGCGGCGGCCCTTCAGGTGGACCCCACGCCGGTCGGGAGCATCGACCGGTTGAAGGCGGCGCTGGCCCGGGAGTCCTAGGGTCTCGGCCGGCGGGGCGCGGCGGGGAATCCGCTGGAGCCCCCGCCGCGCGTGCGCTAGTCTCTCCGCCGAACCTGACCGATTTTTCGCCGACCAGAGAGAGGAGCGCCATCATGAGCGAGCGGCATCTGTTCACGTCCGAGTCGGTGACCGAGGGTCACCCGGACAAGGTTGCGGACCAGATCTCCGACGGGGTGCTGGACGCCCTGCTGGAGCAGGATCCGAAGAGCCGCGTCGCCTGCGAGACCATGGTGACCACGGGCGTCGCCATCGTCGCGGGGGAGATCTCCACCGAGGCCTACGTCGAGATTCCGGACATCGTCCGCGACACCCTGAAGGTGATCGGGTACGACAACGCCGCCTACGGCATCGACTACGAGACCTGCGCCGTCATGACCTCCATCGACCGGCAGAGCTCGGACATCGCCATCGGCGTGAACTCCGGCGAGGGGCTGCATCAGGAGCAGGGCGCCGGGGACCAGGGACTCATGTTCGGATACGCCACGGACGAGTCGCCCGACCTCATGCCGCTGCCCATCTCCCTGGCGCACGCCATCACGAAGAAGCTGGCCGATGTCCGGAAGTCGGGCGAGGTGAGCTTCCTGCGTCCGGACGGCAAGTCCCAGGTCACGCTGGAGTACGATGGCGATCGTCCGCTGCGCGTCGACACGGTCGTCGTGTCCACGCAGCACCACGACGACGTGACCCACGCGAAGATCCAGGAGGCGGTGATCGAGGCCGTGATCAAGCCGTGTCTCCCGGAGTCGCTAGTGGATCCGGCGAAGCCCATCACGTACCACGTGAACCCCACCGGACGCTTCGTCATCGGCGGCCCCCACGGGGACTGCGGGCTCACCGGGCGGAAGATCATCGTCGACACGTACGGCGGCATGGGGCGGCACGGTGGAGGCGCGTTCTCCGGCAAGGATCCGTCCAAGGTGGATCGCTCCGCCTGCTACGCCGCGCGCCACGTGGCCAAGAACGTCGTGGCGGCCGGACTCGCGCGGCGCTGCGAGGTCCAGCTCGCCTATGCCATCGGCGTGGCGGAGCCGGTCTCCGTGCACGTCGACACGTTCGGCACCGGCAATGCGTCGGACGCCGAGATCGTCCGACTCATCCGCGACTCGTTCAACCTGACGCCGTCCGGGATCATCCGCGATCTGGATCTCCTGCGGCCGATGTACCGCGCCACGGCGGCCTACGGCCACTTCGGCCGGGAGGACGAGGGCTTCCCGTGGGAGGAGCGGAACCGCGTCGATGCGCTGAAGTCGGCCGTCGGCTAGACGACGCCTTACTTGCGGGTCTTCCAGAGTCCGGCGATGCCGAGTCCCAGGAAGAAGAAGTTGGGGATCCACGCGGCCAGCACCGGCGGCAGCGTGCCGTTGTAGCCGTAGGTCTCGCCGACCTGCAACAGGATGTAGTAGACGAACCCCACCAGCAACGCCAGGCCGAAGCCGAGCGCGTGCCCGCCGCGCCGGATCGCGCCCGTGAGCGGCGCGCCCAGCAGCACCACGATGAAGCTGGCGAACGGGAACGAGAAGCGCGTGTGCAGGTCCACGTGCAGCCGTGTCACGTCGCCGCCGGAGGCCGCGGTGCGGCGGATGTGCTCGCGGAGCTCCGTGAGCGTCATCTCGTCCGGTTCCTTGTCCGGGCGGAGGAAGTCCTCCGGCGTCTCCGCGATGTCGTCGAACGTGCGCTCCGTGAACGACTCCACCCGCGGGGGGCCGTCCTCGCGGAAGTGCCGGATGTAGCCCTCCCGGAACACCCACCGGGAGTCCTCCCACTGCGCCTTCGCCGCATCGACGCGGTGCACCAGGGTTCCCTCCGCGAACTGCTGGAGCACGACGTTCTCCATCAGCCCGGCGTCGCCGTTGAAGCGACGGATCAGGAAGAATCGCCCGCCGGAGCCCAGGTAGCTCAGGTCGCGCCGCGAGGCGCCGGAGAGGCGCGGCCGCCCCTTGATCTCGTGGTCGTAGATCTCGCTGCTGAGGTGGTTGCCGCGCGGCACCAGCTCCGTCGTGAAGCCGAGGCCGAGCAGGCTCACGAGCAGTCCCGCCACCAGGACGGGACGCAGGATCCGGTAGAGGCTGATCCCGCTCGCGGTCATGGCGATGAGCTCGTTGCGCCGCGCCATTCCGCCCAGCGAGAACAGCACCGCGATCAGCGTGGCGACGGGGAGGATGAGGATGAACAGAAACGAGAGCGTGGCCAGGTAGTACTGGGCCACCAGATCGGCCGGGACGGAGTTGTCGAGGAACGTGTCGAGCTTCTCGAACAGGTCGACGATGACCGCGAGCGCCAGGAACGACCCCAGCGATCCGCCCAGCGGCACGAGCAGCGAGCGAACCAGGTAGCGATCGAGGACGGTCACGTGGAGCGACTCCGGCCGAACGGCCAGCGCGAGTCGCGCCGGAAGACGAGCGCCAGCCCGATCAGGCCCAGCACGACGTCGATCGTCCACATGCCCACCCACGGCGGCACGTAGCCGCGGTCGCCCAGCTTCTCTCCGCCGAGCGAGGCGACGTAGTAGAGCAGGAAGAAGGCGAACGAAAGCCCGCCGCCCACGCCGATGCCGCCCCGGCGGACCATCGCGCCGAGGGGGGCGCCGATCAGCGCGAACACGATGCAGGCCGCCGGGAACGAGTACTTCTTGTGGATCTCCACCTGGTAGCGGTGGATGTCGCGGTCCTTCCGGGCGATCCTCCGCTCGGAGTTCCGCAGGTTCCGCACCAGGATCCGGGTCCGCGACACGATCTCCGCCGGGCGGATCGCCTTGGGGCCGTCGTGGTTCACGGTGGAGCGCAGCAGCGCCCCCAGCTCGCGGAGCCCCTCGCGGGCGTCCACGCGCAGCGAGTCCGACTGGGTGGCCCGCTCCTCGCGGAACTGGGCGACGCGCTCCCGCATCGCCCCGGCGGACAGCTCCCGGTCGCCGCGGGAGAGGCCCTCGCCCCGGCGCTCCAGTCGCGTCCCCAGATCCCCGAAGATCAGTTCATGGGTCTTGAAGTCGAGGAGGAGGTAGCTCCCCGGTTCCTCGGGGTCGGTCTCGTGGATCTCCCCGTCAAAGAGGCGGATGACCAGGCGGTTGCCGTCCTGCTCGGAGACCAGTTCGCCGCGCGGCGCGTGGATGGTCCGGACCGGCTCGCGCGGATCGACGACGTAGATCGTCACGTCCCTGAGCTCGTCCGAGACGTCGTCCACCTCGCGCACGAGGAGCCGGTAGCCCTCGAAGTCGTCCATGAAGACGCCCTCGCGGATGGCGATGGTGGGCTTCATCTTGTGGATGTCCGCGGTGAGGGTCTTCAGGCGATGGTTCGCCTCGGGCAGGACGTGGTTGTTGTAGAGGACCAGGAGCACGCTCAGAACCACGGAGGCCAGGAGCGCCGGCGTGAGGATCCTCAGGAACGAGACGCCCCCGGCGTGGAGCGCGTCCAGTTCGAAGTCCTGGGAGAGCCGTCCGAAGGCCATGACCACGGCCACGAGGACCGACATGGGGAACGTGAGGGCGAAGATCCACCCCAGCGAGAGGAGGAACGTCTCCAGGATGATCCACGGGTCCACGTTGCGCGACGCGAAGAGCCCCAGCAGCTCCACGAGCACCCGCATCACGAAGATGAACGTGATCGTGAGCACGGCGAAGCCGAAGGGCCCCACATGCTTCCGCAGGACGTACCGGTCCAGGATGTTCATCCGCGTTCCACCCCTCCGCCCATGGATGGGGCGGATCGTACCCGCGCCCCCTCGCACCGGCAAGGCGGGGAAGGCCCTGAGGGCCCCGAGAGGCCGGAACGGCTCGCCTCGCGGCGCCTTCGGCCGGTCCCGAGCCCGCGCCGAGCGGCTTCTTGACAGTGAACCTAAGTGGTACTTAAGTTGTTTCATCGCTTGATCTTTCACCACTGCCCCGGCAGTCCCCTCGCTCGAGAAGCAATGGGCACGCAAGCTCGGACTCCCCCGACGCGGGGGCCATCCTCGCGCAGCGCCCTCGTTTGCGCCCTGCTCGCGCTGGGCGCCGGCCTGCTCGTGCCCTCTTCCGCGGCCGCCGACTACCGCAATCCCCGCCTGGGCGGCCTCCAGAGCTGGGTCCCCACCTATCTCCGAACCGACGATGCGCTGGTCAGTCTGGTGCCGCTCCGGTCCAAGGGACGCCTGGAGGGCAGCGACAAGGTCAAGGACGACGTCGTCGTGGATCCGGACCGCGGGGTCGTCGTGGCGTCGCGGCGCTACGGCGACGTGCTCCTGGAGCCGGAGTACGTGGAGGACCTGGAGACGGTCGGTCGGGCGGCGGCCCGCCGGGCCGGCCAGGCGGAGTGGCGGGAGACGGTCAGCAAGCGGTCGCTGAAGCCGCCCCGCGACGGCAGCGAGGACGTCGTGGAGATCGTCCTGCCGGTGGAGTTCCCGGACGCCGTCTCCAACCTCATCGGGCAGGGCGCGCGCCTCAACCTGCGCGGCTCCGAGCGGATCACGTTCTCCGGCACCAGCCGCATCCGCCGCGGCGGGCCCACGTTCGAGACGGGAGATCCATCGATCTTCCCGGATCTGGACATGCGCCAGCAGCTCAAGGTGAACCTGGACGGCACCATCGGGGAGAAGATCCACGTTCTCGTGAACCACGACAGCGAGGTGGACACGGAGTTCGAGAACAAGATCCAGCTCCGCTACGACGGCTACGAGGACGAGGTCATCCAGAAGATCGAGATGGGCAATACCGATCTCTCGCTGCCGGGGTCGGAGTTCCTCAGTTTCCGGAAGTCGCAGCAGGGGCTGTTCGGGGCCAAGGCGATCGCCAAGGTGGGCGCGCTGGACCTCACCGTCATCGCCTCGACGCAGGAGGGGCAGACGGCCACCCAGACGTTCGTGGGGCAGGCGCGCCGCGACTCTGTCCTCGTCAAGGACACGGACTTCGTGCGCCGCAAGTACTACTGGGTGGAGCCGCCGATCGCGCTGGCGACGGACCCGGGGCTGCTTCCCCTGGACGACGTTACCGTCCTCCTGGACGACAAGACGCCGCAGAACGATCTCGCCGACGGCGCGCGCGAGGCGTACGCGTACGTGGATCCGGCCGTGGGTACGCCGGACGACTCGCTCGGCGTCGTGTTCGGCTCGTTCCACGATCTCGAGGAGAGCGTCGACTACACGATCGACCGCCAGACGGGGGCGCTGACGCTGGAGCGGAATCTGAGCCGGGACCACGTCCTCGCGATCCAGTACGTGCGCGCGGACGGCGACACGGTGGGGTTCATCGCTCCCCAGCAGAGCCCGGACACCTCCCAGGTGCGCCTGCTGGCGCCCGCAGAGATCGACGTCTACGACGAGGACGACGAGTTCGTCGCCGTGCGGATCCTCGAGCAGCGCAACATCTACTCCTTCAACGCCCGCAACATCGATCCGGACAGCTTCGAGATGCGGATCCTCAAGCGGGCGAACGAGGCCGGCGAGCGCGACGACGACGCCCAGCCGGTGGAAGGCGGCACGGAGGTGGAGTACGTCCGCGTGCTCGGACTGGACTACCGCGGGGAGCAGACCGCGGATCCGGACCTGCGCGTGGAGCCGCAGTACGTCGACTTCGAGGACGGAACCGTCACGTTCCCCAACCTGACGCCGTTCGCGCCGGACTCCTCCATCTTCGCCGGGCCCACCGGGGATGTCGCCATCAACGTGATCGTCTCGCCGGACGTCGTTTCCACCGGTCGCAGTCGGCTGGAAAGGGAAGGGGGCGAGCAGTTGGCGGAGTACAACGAGCAGCTCTACTTCCGGGATCCCGGTGACCTCACCAACCAGGAGAAGTACCTCCTGGAGATCAAGTTCACCACGCCCACGCCCTCCTACAATCTGAACCGTTTCAACATCCTGGAGGGCTCCGAGACCGTTCGCCTGAACGGCCGGACGCTGAACCGCGGGACCGATTACGACATCGATTACGACTTCGGCATCCTCACGTTCCGGACGGAGGAGGCCAACGCGGCGGACGCGGAGATCGAGGTGGACTTCGAGTACGTGCCGCTCTTCGGATCGGCCAAGGAGTCGCTGGTGGGGATCTCCGGGACCTACAACTTCAGCCCGCAGACGAGGCTGTCGTCGTCCTGGCTGTACTACTCGCGCGCCACGCCGGAAGAGCGACCCCGCCTGGGCCAGGAACCGTCGCGGATCCTCGTCGGAAACCTCTACGGGCAGTGGGTCTCCAATCCGGATCTTCTCTCCGACGCCGTCAACGCAATCCCGCTGGTGCGTACCGAGGCCCAGTCGCAGCTTGAGGTCAACGGGGAGGTTGCCGTCTCCATCCCCAACCCGAACACGAAGGACCAGATCTACATCGACGACATGGAGGGCGTGGAGGACAGCCGCGAGATGAGCATCACGCGCGGCGTCTGGGTGCCCGCGTCGGAGCCCGCCGGTCCCGTCAACGATGACTTCGACCTCGATCGGACGCTCGTCCGGCCGCAGCCGTTCAACTGGTACAACCCGGAGAACGTGACGCGGCGCCGCGAGGTGTTCACGGAGCTGGAAGGGGAGCGCGAGGGCGAGGAGTTCCTGCAGGTCCTGGAGTTCCGGTACCGCGACGAGGTGTCGCCCGATTCCACGGGCTGGTTCGGCGTGATGCGCAATCTGTCCACGATCGGCGAGGACTTCTCGGAGAAGAAGTTCCTGGAGGTCTGGGTCAACGACTTCGGCCGGTACGAGGGCCAGATGGTCGTGGACCTGGGCGAGATCAGCGAGGACTTCTACGTCCAGGACAATCCGCTCAACGCGAACAAGGGGCGCGGGTTCCTGGACACCGAGGACTTCGACCCCTACGACGGCAGCCTCACGGTCAGCCGCGAGGACCACGGTCTCGACAACGTGGACGGGACGGACGGCGCGGGCGTCCCGGGCGACGATGGGGACGACGACTTCGCGTTCTCGCGCAGTTCGAACCCGGACTACTCGCGGATCAACAACTACGAGGACAACAACCTGCTGGATACGGAGGATCTGGACGCGGACAACCTCCTGGATACCGACAACGCGTACTTCTCCTACGTCTTCGACCTGTCGAACCGCTTCGCGGGCGAGGGGAACGTGGCGCAGTCCAACTTCGACGCGAGCGCCCGGCCGAACAACTACTGGCGCCTGTACCGCATCCGCCTGGACGACGGATTGGCCGTGGGCGGAGTCCCGCGCCTCCGGGCGGTGAAGTACGTCCGCGTCTGGTTCGACGGGATCGGCGACGGCCCGGGGCCCAAGGTGCAGCTGGCGTCCGTCAAGATCGTGGGGTCGGCGTGGCTGGAGGAGAAGCTCTCCACGAACGATACGGTGGAGCCCGTCCCGGACGACGAATCCAACGGCGACTTCGGCGTGAACGTCCTCAACAACAAGGAGGACGCGGACTACTTCCCGCCGTTCGATCCGGGCGAGGACGGGAACAACGAGGAGCGCCGCGAGCAGACGCTCACCATGGAGTACGCCGGCATCCTGTCCGCGTCGCCGGACTCCGGGGCCACGTTCCCCGGGCTCCAGGCCACCGCGTACAAGGAGATCTTCGACTCCGGCCAGGGGCGCAGCAACGACTTCACGCAGTACGAGCGGATGACGCTCTATTTGCGGGACGGCGTGTACCAGAAGAACGGGAACCGGCGCGACGTCTACGCGATGAACAACGACTACCTAAACGGCTCCACGGGGACGTTCTTCCTGCGCTTCGGGCCGGATACCACGAACTTCTACGAGTTCTCCACTACGGAGCTGCCCGGGGACGGGGCCGACTCCGGCTGGCGGGAGGTCCAGATCGATCTGGACGCCTTGACGCAGCTGAAGCTGGAGCCCGTACAGGGGACCCGCGTCGTGGAGGGCGTGGAGGTGGACTACCGGTCGGCCGTCGTGGACGGGGACACGCTGTCCGTGTACGGGGCTCCGTCGCTGGCGCGCGTGCGCCGGATGAGCATCGGCGTCAAGGCGGACGTGCCCTCGACGGCCCCGATCTTCGGGGAGATCTGGGTCAACGACATCCGATTGCAGGCGGTGCGCAAGGACATCGGCTATGCGTCCCGGCTCTCGGGGAGCGCGCGCCTGGCGGATCTGGCGAACGTGTCGGCCAGCGCGAGGAAGATCGACTCGGAGTTCCGCCGCATCGAGGGGAATCGCCATGGGACGAACGAGGAGACCTGGGCCGTCCGCGGCGACGTCAACCTGAACAAGTTCATCGACGGGAGGGGCATCTCCCTGCCCGTGAGTGCCGACTACTCGGAGTCCAACTCCATTCCGCGATTGTCCCCGAACTCCGACATCGTCCTGGAGAGCGACGAGGACAAGGAGAACGCCAAGAGCACGTCCAAGAGACGAACGCTTTCGTCACGGTTCCAGAAGAACCGGCCGTCGGACTGGCGCCTGCTCCGCTACACGCTGGACAACATCGTGCTCAGCGTCTCGAACACCAACACGGACTCGCGAACGCCGTTCCAGACGACGGAGTCGGAGGGGACCAGCGCGCAGGCCACGTACAACTTCAACCCGGGCCAGGGACGATCGGTGCGGTTCCTGAAGATGGACTTCTCCTACTCGCCGACCGTCCGCCTGGGGATCAACGGCACGCTGAACCAGACGAGGTCGGCGGACGCGGAGCTGACGGACGATGGCGATCGCATCGAGCAGCCTCGGATTCCGGTCCGGGTCCGGAACCTCAAGAGCACGATGGACGTCCAGTGGGACCCGGTCCGGACGAACACCTTCGACACGCGGTTCTCCTTCGCCAAGGAGCAGGACCTGGACCTCCACAAGGACCAGGCCCTCTGGCAGAGCTTCAAGCGGGGCGGCCGCGAGGTGAATCGCCGGCACACCAGCGGGATCAGCTACCGGCCGAGCGTCGTGTCCTGGCTGCGCCCCGTCCTCTCGTACGACACGTCGTACAACGAGGACCAGGGCCCGAACGTGCAGGAGCCGGATCTGCAGGACAGCGTGCGCGTGTTCCGCGTGGAGAACTCCAACACGCGCGAGATCTCCACCACGCTGAACCTGCGCAAACTGCTGCCCCGGCTGGAACGCGAGGAAGAGGCTCCGTCGCGGCCCGCGGGCCGATCCAGCGGTCGCGCACGCCGGCCGCAGCGCAGCGGGGGAGCGGCGCCGGCGGACTCGGCCCAGGCGCAGGACGGCCAGGACGGCTCCGGAGAGGACGCCGAGGCCGGGGAGGAGGAAAACGACGGCGAGGGCTTCGACTTCCCGGGGCCGCTGGACATGTACGATCGTCTGGCCTGGGCGATGCATTTCTTCGGGGACATCCGGTACACGTACAAGGACCAGACGTCTTCCCGGTTCGGCCGGGTCCGGGATCGTCCCGGGCTGGGCTACCAGTTCGGCGTGGAGGACTTCGATCTGGCCTCCGTCGTGCCGGGCGTGGGCCAGTCCGTCATCGAGGACAACTCGAACGACATCTACACGTCGCGCCTGGACACGTCGTTCTCGCCGTTCTCCACGACGTTCCTGAGCATCGGCTGGAACCGCGTCACGAATCGCCGGCTGCAGACCGGTTCCCGGACGAAGACGGACGACGTCACCTGGCCGGACCTCTCGCTGAACGTCGACGGTCTGGAGACGAGGCGTCCGTTCAACATCTGGACGAAGACGTCCTCGGTGTCGTCGTCCTTCCGGAAGTCCACGAGCCGCAGCGGGCGCCTGCCGCCGCTCGGGGAGTTCGCCGATCCGGGGCGTCCCTGGTACGACAACCAGACCGTGCGCGAGGAGTTCTCGCCGTTCCTCTCCTGGAACGCCAACTGGAAGACCGGCGTGGCCACGACGCTGTCGCACAATCGCTCCACGACCACGGACGAACGTGTGACCGGGTTCTCGGCCGCGCGCACGGTCACGGAGAACCGGTCCTACCGGCTGTCGGGGCGCTACGGCTTCTCCGCACCGAACGGGATCTCCCTGTTCGGACGGCGGCTCCGGTTCCGGTCGGACCTGACGCTGAACCTCGACATCGAGCGATCGACGGAGAAGCAGGTGGAGTCCAGCGGCGGCGTTTCCACGGAGCGGATCAACAAGACGAACTTCAGCGTCAAGCCGCGGGCGACGTACAACTTCTCGCGCAAGATCCAGGGCAGCATGAACATCGACTACTCCCGCTCCAACGACATCAAGAGCGGGATCACGGAGACGGTCGTGAGCGTGTCGGTCGAAGCGTTGATCAAGTTCTGATGCGATCCCGGGGCCCCGTCCGCGGGGGAGTGCGGGGGCGGGCGGGCTGGCTCCCGCTCCTGTGGATCGCGGCGTGCGGCGCGCCCGAGCGCTCGTTCGACGCGGAGTCCGCATTCGCGCACCTGACCGCGCAGACCGATCTGGGGCCGCGCGTCCCCGGAACGGACGCGCACGCCGCCGCCCTGGCGATGTACCGCACGCACTTCGAGGCAACGGCGGATCGCGTGAACGTCCACTCGTTCGAGTCGGAGTGCCCCATGGAGGGGACGCCCGCCACCTACCACAACGTGGTCGCGATCTTCCGGCCGGAGGCCACGCGGCGGATCCTGTTCGGCGCGCACTGGGACTCGCGGCCGCGGGCCGACATGGACCCGGACCCCGCCCGCCGCGAGGAGGCGGTGCTCGGCGCCAACGACGGGGCCTCGGGCGTGGCGGTGCTGATGCAGATCGCCTCGGAGCTGAAGCACGTTCCGCCGTCCGTCGGCGTCGACCTCGTCCTGTTCGACGGGGAGGATTGCGGGATCGAGGGGGCGCCGGAGACGTTCGCCCTGGGGTCGCAGCGGTTCGTCCGGGACCACCCCGGCTACCGCCCGGGGTACGTCGTCATCCTGGACATGGTGGCGCGCGACGGAGCCCGGTTCCTGAAGGAGGGCAACTCGGTCGCCGGGTCGCCGTTCCTCACCGAAGCGGTCTGGTCGCTGGCCCGGGAGGAGTCGCTGTCCACGTTCGTGGACTCGGTGGGGACGTCCGTATTCGACGACCACATCCCGTTCCTGAACGCCCGCATCCCGGCGGTCGACATCATCGACTTCGAGGATCCGAACTGGCACACCGTGGACGACGTTCCGGCCCACTGCTCGCCGGAGACGCTGGACGAGGTGGGGCGTCTCGTCCTGGCGCTGATCCGCCGCTTCGAGGACGCCAGGCCGTCCTAGGGGCCCTCTGGCGGGAATCAGTCTTGACACCGACCGCCGGAAGGCGCAGATTGGCGCGTGGCCTGCGGGATTCCCGGAGGCTTTCCTTTTGCCCACCCGCGTGGCTCGTGGGAGGTCGCTCCCGCCGGGGGCGGCTCGTGCCGGGGGGCCTCGGGAGGCCTCCGTCCGGCGGGCCCATCGCCCGAGAGGCATCGCATGGACTCCCAGACCCTGTTCCAGCGGCTCGATCCGGTCGTCACGTCCCAGGGGGTGAGCCTGGTCGAGGTGACGCTGGTCCCCGGCGGGACACGTCCCGTCGTCCGGGTCATCATCCACTCGGAGCAGGGGGTCACGCACGGCGACTGCGCCCGCGTCACGCGAGCGGCGGCCGACGCGCTGGACGAGGCGGAGGGGGTCCCGGGAAGCTACGTGCTGGAGGTGTCGTCTCCGGGCACGGACCGGGTGATGAAGGACCCGCGGGAGTTCGATCTCTTCCGCGGCCTGGACGTCCGCGTCCACGTGGAAGCGGCGGAGGAGAACGCCGGCGCCTCGCGCCCGGTGACCGGGAAGGTCGCCGGCCGGTCGGGCGACGACGTCGTCGTTCGTGGCGAAGATGGCAGTGAGTCCGTGATTCCGTGGTCCCGGGTCGCCAAGGCGCGACTGGTTCCGGAGACGCCCCGCTAGAGGGCCGTCGGAGGAAAGGGAAGATGAACTACGAGATCCTCGAGGCGCTCGGGCAGATCGCCCGGGAGAAGAACGTCGACAAGGAGCTGGTCATCGAGACGCTCGAGGCCGGCATCGTGTCGGCCGCGCGGCGGCGCTACGGCGCCAACGCGGACATCCGTGTCGTCTTCGACGACTCGTCGGGCGGCATGAAGATCGAGTACGTCCGCAAGGTCGTGGATGACCTGACGGACGAGGAGCTCGAGATCGAGATCGATGACGCCCGTCTGGAGGAGCCGGACATCAAGGTCGGCGACGATCTGACGGTGGAGCTCTCCCTCGCGGAGTTCGGCCGCAACGCGATCCAGGCGGCCAAGCAGGTCGTCGTGCAGCGCGTGCGCGAGGCCGAGCGCGAGAACGTCTACGAGAATTACCACGACCGCGTCGGCGAGATCATCACCGGCACGGTCCAGCAGGTCAATCGCGGCAACATCATCGTGAACCTGGGCCGCGCCGAGGCGCTGCTGCCGTGGCGCGAACAGATCCGCCGCGAGCAGTACCGGCAGGGCGATACCGTGCGCGCGATGATCATCGACGTGCAGCGGAACGCCAAGGGGCCGCAGATCATCCTGTCGCGCGCCTCCGGCGAGTTCCTCGTGAAGCTGTTCGAGCAGGAGGTTCCGGAGATCCTGGAGGGGATCGTGCGGATCAACGCGGTGGCGCGCGAGGCGGGCGGCCGGTCCAAGATCGCCGTTTCGTCCAACGAACTGCGGGTGGATCCGGTCGGCGCGTGCGTCGGCATGAAGGGATCGCGCGTGCAGGGCATCGTCCGGGAGCTGTCGGGCGAGCGCATCGACATCGTGCCGCACTCCGACGATCCCATCGCGTTCGTGACCAAGGCGCTGTCGCCCGCGCGAATCCTGCAGACCATCCCGGACGACGAGAACAAGCGGATGAAGGTCATCGTGACCGAGGACCAGCTCTCGCTGGCCATCGGGAAGAGCGGCCAGAATGCGCGGCTCGCGGCCAAGCTGACCGGCTGGGAGATCGATCTCGTCTCGGAGGAGGACTTCGCGGCGTCGCGCGGCGAGTCGCGGCGTTCCACGGAGGAGCCGCTGTCCAACATGGACCTGGCCGAGGAAACGGTGGCCAGCCTCACGGCGTCCGGATTCAAGAGCGTGCAGGACATCGTGAAGTCGGAGATCGAAGACCTGATGAAGGTCCCCGGCGTCGCCGACGTGACGGCGCAGAAGATCTACCTGGCCGCGGTCCAGCACATGGAGCACGTGCAGGAGGCCCGCGCGGCGGCCGAGGCGGAAGCGGCCGAGGCCGCGAAGGCCGCCGAGGAAGCGGAGGCCGCGAAGGCGGCGGCGGAGCAGGAGGCGGAGGAGGCTCCCGCGGCGGAAGCGCCCGCCGAGGAGTCCGCGCCGGCCGCCGAGACCGCGCCCGAAGCAGCGGAGGAGGCTCCGACGGAGCCGACCCCGCCGGCCGAACCGGCTCCGGCCGCCAAGGCCGCCCCGAAGAAGAAGCCCGCGTCCTCGGGCAGCTATCTGGACGACATCGAGGCGATGGAGTCGGAGCTGTCCTCGGGCTGGGAGGATGAACCGTCCGCAGAGGGCGCACCGGACGGGAAGCCGGAAGAGAAGTCGGACTGACCACGTCGGGGCCGATCCGGACGTGTGTCGCCTGCCGGCGGCGCGCGGAGAAGGGATCGCTGCTGCGCTGGACGCTGGACGCGGACGGCGCACCGCTTCCGGATCCCGCGGCGCGTCGGCCGGGCCGGGGGCACTACGTGTGCCGCACGGTCGAGTGCGTGGAAGGACTCCGACGGCGCTGGCGCCGTCGGGCGGAGACGACGGAGGACCGCTGGGAGGCCTTCCGTCTTGCGATTCGAGGGGACGTCCCCCAGAATGTCCCGGGCGAAACGCATGAAAATCGATGACATCCGGGGGCTGCTGGGGCTCGCGCGACGCGCGAAGGGCCTGACGATCGGTTCGCGGGAGACGCGGGCCGGAATGCACCGGGGCGAGGTCTCGCTGGTCCTCCTCGCCGAGGACGGATCGCCGCGGGACCGGGAACGTATCGGCCGGGTGGCCGAGGAGGAGGAAGTGCCGCTCGTTCCCGCGGGAAGCCGCGAGGAACTGGGAGCGGCCATCGGCCAGGGGGCCGTTTCGGTCCTGGGAATCCGGGACAGGAATCTTGCCGCCGGAATCACCGAGCGGCTGCGGAAGAGGGAAGAATCGGGCCCGAAGGCCAGGAAGCGACCGGGAGGCGAGAAACCATGACCAGACCAGAGCAGGCCGATCCCGGACCGACGCTTGCCCCCGCCAAGAGCGCCGGGGGCACGGCCGGCCGCAAGCGGATCTACGAGATCGCCAAGGAGCACTCCGTCTCCAGCGAGGCCATGCTGAAGATCGTCCGGGATCTCGGCGTCGAGGTGAAGAGCCACATGAGCAGCATCGACGCGGAGGTCGCAGAGAAGGTCGACGCGCAGTTCAAGAAGCAGACCGAGGCCGTGAAAGAGGACTTCGCGCGCAAGCGGGCGGTGGATCGCGCCAGCCGGAAGCGCGCGCAGGAGAAGAAGCAGACGGCGGAGGCCAAGCCCGCCGAGGCCGACGGCAAGAAGACGGACGCGGCCGCCAAGCCCCAGGCGCCGGCGGCGCCCGCGCGGCGCAAGGGCGGGGGCGGCGGCGGCCGTCGTCCCGTGGACCAGAAGGTCGTGCGCGCCAACATCAAGCGCACGATGGCCGACGAGAAGGGCAAGCGACGCCACCGTAAGCGCAAGGGCGAGGTCGACGACGAGCCGCAGGAGGACAACAGCGTCCTCAAGATGACGGAGTTCGTCTCCACGTCCGAGCTCGCGCAGATCATGGACGTGTCGCCGTCGCAGGTCATCGCGAAGGCGATGGAACTGGGCTCCATGGTGACCATCAACCAGCGCCTCGACCGCGACATGATCGAGATGCTGGCGGATGAGTTCTCCTTCACCGTCGAGTTCGAGTCGGCCATGGAGACCGATCCGTACGAGGCCGCGGAGGAGGAGTACAGCGAGGAGGACCTGGAGCCGCGTTCCCCGGTGGTCACCATCATGGGCCACGTGGACCACGGAAAGACCAGCCTCCTGGACTACGTCCGCGAGACCAACGTGATCGCGGGCGAGGCGGGCGGCATCACGCAGCACATCGGCGCGTACCACGTGGAGCTGGAGCGGGGCATCATCACGTTCCTCGACACGCCGGGTCACGAGGCGTTCACCGCCATGCGCGCCCGCGGCGCCCAGATCACCGACATCGTCATCCTGGTGGTGGCGGCCGACGACTCCGTGATGCCGCAGACCATCGAGGCCATCGATCACGCGAAGGCGGCCGGCGTGCCCATCATCGTCGCCGTCAACAAGATCGACCGCCCGGGTGCCAATCCGGATCAGGTTCGCCAGCAGCTGACCGCGCACGGGATCACCCCGGAGGAGTGGGGCGGCGAGCACATGATCGTCGATGTGTCGGCCAAGACGGGCCAGGGCATCGACAACCTGCTGGAGGCGGTCCTCCTGCAGGCGGAGGTGATGGAGCTCAGGGCCAACCCGAAGCGGCCGGCCAAGGGCGTCATCATCGAGTCGCGCAAGGAGCGCGGTCGCGGCACCGTCGTGACGCTGCTGGTCCAGGAGGGGATCCTGAAGGTCGGCGATCCGATCGTGGCGGGCACGCAGTCCGGCCGGGTGCGGGCGCTCAGCGACGAGCGCGGGCGACGCCTCCAGGAGGTCGGTCCGTCCACGCCGTGCGGGGTGCTCGGTTTCTCGGACGTGCCGCGAGCGGGCGAGATGTTCGTGGTGGTGAAGAACGAGCGGGAGGCGCGTGAGATCGCATCGCGCCGCAACCAGCTCCAGCGCGAGCAGGAGCATCGTTACCATCGCCACACCACGCTGGAGAACCTCTTCGACCAGATCCGCGAGGGAGAGACCGCGGAGCTGCGGGCCATCATCAAGGCCGACGTGGAGGGTTCGATGGAGGCCGTGGCGGACTCGCTGGAGAAGATCGGCACGAACGAGGTGAAGACGCGGATTATGCATCGCGGCGTCGGCACCGTGAGCGAGTCGGATGTACTCCTGGCGGCGGCGTCGGACGCCATCATCCTCGGCTTCCACGTGGAGCTGGACTCCAACGCGCGGGAGCTCGTGAAGCGCGAGGGCGTGGACTTCCGGAACTACGAGGTCATCTACGAGATGGTCGCGGACGTCCGGGCGGCCATGGAAGGCCTGCTGAAGCCGGACATCGAGCGCCGCGAGCTGGGCGTGGCCGAGGTACGGGCGACGTTCCGCGTGCCGAAGCTCGGGACCATCGCCGGCAGCATGGTCACGCAGGGCGTGATCAAGCGGGGCGCGGGCGTCGTCGTGAAGCGCGACGGCGAGACGCTGCACGAGGGCAAGGTGGCCTCCCTGAAGCGATTCAAGGAGGACGTGGCCGAAGTGAAGACCGGCTTCGAGTGCGGCATCGGCGTGGCGGACTTCCCGCACGTGAAGGAAGGCGACACCCTCCACGTCTTCGAGGAAGTGGAGGTGGCCCGCCGGCTCTAGGCGGGACGCATCGTGCGCGTGGCCACGCTGGAGGCGGACTTCCGGATCCCGGGCAGCCGAAGCCTCAAGTCGAAGCGCAAGGTGGTGAAGAGTCTGCGCGACCGGATCCGGTCGCGCTTCCCGGTGGCGGTCGCCGAAACCGGGAATCAGGAGTTCCACGCCCGAGGCATGATCGGCGTGGCGGCGGTGGGAGAGTCCGGCGCCGTGGTGGAGCGGGCGCTGGACGAGGTCCAGCGACTCATCGAATCGGATCCGCGCATCCTCGTCGTCGAGATCGCGCGCGACAGTCGGTAGGAAGGTCCCATGCGATCCACGCGGCTCCGGCGCATCGATGACCAGATCCTGCGGATCATCGGCGAGGCGCTGCTCTCCCGCGTCCAGGACCCGCGCATCGGGTTCGTGACGGTCACGGGCGTTCGCGTGTCGAAGGAGTTTGACACCGCGAAGGTCTGGGTGTCCGTCCTCGGGGACGAGGAGCAGCGCGAACGGTCGCTGCAGGGCCTTCGCAGCGCCGCCCCGTTCCTCCAATCGGAGATCGGCAAGGCGATGCGCCTGCGCCGCATCCCGCGCCTGCGCTTCCTCTACGACGAGTCGCTGGAGCGTAGCCTCCGCATCGAGTCGACGCTGCACGACCTCAACATCCCGGAAGAGAACGACGACGCGGGGGACGCCGTTGACGGCGGGGAAGAGGAGGCGCGCGGTGCGTGACCTGGCCCGGTTCCTTCGCGAGCACCGTCGCTTCCTGGTGCTGTCCCACGTGGACCCCGACGGCGATGCCGCCGGTACCGCGCTGGGGCTGGCCTGGATCCTCCGCGAGGCGGGGAAGAAGGCGCAGGTGCTGCTCCCGGGCGGCGCGCCCGAGCTCTACGCGTTCCTGCCCGGCGCCCTCGACATCGGGGCGTCGCCGGAGGAGGCCTGGGCCGAGGCCGATGCGATCGTCTCGGTGGACGCTACGTCGCCGTCGCGGCTGGCGGGGCTGGCGCCGCTGCTGGAGTTCGGGCTGCCGGTGGCCAACGTGGATCACCATCCGGACAACACGCGCTTCGGCGACGTGAACCTGGTGGACTCGTCCGCGTGTGCCGCCTCGCTCCTCATCTGGGAGGTCGCGCGCGACGCGGAGTTCACGGTGGGGCGCGACGCGGCGGAGTGCCTCTATACCGGCATCTTCACGGACACCGGTCGGTTCACGTACTCGAACACGGACGCCCGCGCGCTGGAGGCCGCCGCGGCCCTCGCCGCGCGCGGCGCGGACAGCCACCGGGTGGCCTCGTGCGTGTACGGGACGCAGACCGTCGCGTCGGTGCGGCTGCTGGCCAAGGCGCTGGACTCGCTGGAGATCCATGCGGACGGACAGGCGGCCTGCCTCGTCGTCACGCGGTCGATGCTGGAGGAGACCGGCGCCACGCTGGAAGACGCCGACGGCTTCTCCAACTGGTCGCGCTCGCTGCAGGGCGTGAAGGTGGGAGTGTTCCTCCGCGAGACGGAGGACGGAACGATCAAGATCAGTTTCCGGTCGAACGAAGGAGTCGAGATCGATGGCGTGGCCGGCAGATTCGGGGGAGGCGGGCACGCCCGCGCCGCCGGGGCGCGGGTTCCGGGCCCGCTCGCGCAAGCGAAACAGGACGTCCTCCGGGCCGTCGCCGAGCACCTCCGCAGTCCCGTCTGAGCCGGCCGGGGTCCTGGCGGTGAACAAGCCGCCGGGCCGCACGTCGCACGACGTGGTGGCAAGGGTGCGCCGCGTGCTGGACGGAGCCAAGGTCGGCCATGCGGGCACGCTGGACCCGGAGGCCACGGGCGTGCTCGTGATCTGCCTCGGGAAGGCGACGAAGATCTCGTCCTTCCTCATGGAGGCGGACAAGGTCTACGAGGGCACGGGACGGCTCGGCGTCTCCACCGATACGCAGGACGCCACCGGCACGGTGCTGGCGGAGCGTCCGGTGCAGGTGGGCGAGGAGGCGCTGCGCGCGCTGGCGACGCGGTTCGTCGGACGCATCGAGCAGGTGCCGCCGATGTACTCCGCCGTGAAGGTGGACGGGCAGAAGCTGTACCGGCTCGCCCGCAAGGGCGTCCAGGTGGAGCGTCCCGCGCGACCCGTCACGGTGTACGAGCTGAAGATCGGCCGCATCGCGCTCCCGGACTTCGAGTTCTCCGTCCGGTGCTCGAAGGGGACCTACGTTCGCACGCTCGTGCACGACCTGGGCGAGGCGCTGGACTGCGGCGGGCATCTGGCCCGGTTGTCGCGCGCCCGGCAGGGTCCGTTCGATCTCGAGCACGCGCTCCCGTGGGAGGCGCTGGAGGCGCCCGATGCGGCCGATCGCGTCCGCGCCGCCCGCATCGACGTGGAGGACGCGCTGGACTTCCTGCCGGAGCTGACGCTGCCCGGGAGCGTCACGTTGCTGCGGGCCAACACGCGCGTGCTGCCCGAGACGCTGCCGCCCGGCGGGCCGGGGCTCTTCCGCATCGCGCTGGCCGATCGTCCCAACGCGGCCGTCGGCCGCCGGGACGACCAGGGGCTGCACGTGCTCTACCTGTTCCCGCCGCGGAGCCGGTTCGGGCGGGGGAAGCGCGTCCCGTGATCGTCGGGCGAACGGCGGAGGACCTCCGGTCCATCGAGGGGCCCGTCGCGGTGACCGTCGGCGTGTTCGACGGGGCGCATCGCGGCCACCGCGAGGTGTTCCGCACGCTCGCCGACATCGCGGCGGAGCGGGGGGCCGCCGCCGTCGTCGTCACGCTGGATCCGCATCCGGCCGTCGTGCTCCGGCCCGGCGCGGAGGTGCCGCTCCTCACCACGCCCGAGGAACGGGCGATCCTCATCGGCCGGGCCACGTCCCCGGACGCGGTTCTGATCCACCCCTTCGACCGGGACGTCGCGGCGCTGCCGCCGGCGGAGTTCCTCCGCGGGCTGGTCCCGCCCGCCGCGCAGCTGGACGCGCTGGTGGTGGGGCACGACTTCCGGATGGGGAAGGACCGTTCCGGCGGCTTCGAGGAGCTGGCCCGCCTGGGGCGGGAGGAGGGATTCGAGGTCCGTCGGGTGCCGGCCCGGGAGCTCGGCGGCGCTCCGGTGTCGTCCACCCGCATCCGGGAGCTGGTCTCCGCGGGGCGGCTGGACGAGGCCGCGGAGGCCCTGGGGCATCCCTACCTCATCGTCGGGCGGGTCGTGGCCGGGCGGGGGGTGGGGAGGACCCTTGATTTCCCCACGGCCAATGTCGATGTGGGGGATGAGCGGAAGCTCCTGCCGGAATTCGGCGTCTATGCCGTCCGGGTGCGGATCCTGGAAGGCCCGGGGGGGGACTCCGGACGCCTCGAGGGGGTCATGAACGTGGGGGTGCGCCCCACCTTCGGGCCGTCCGCTCCCACCCTTGAGGTCCATCTACCGGGCTTCTCGGGGGATCTGGGCGGCGTCTCGCTGGCCGTGGAGGTCGTGGGGCGGATCCGCCCCGAGCGGCGCTTCGAAGACGGGGCCGCCCTGGCCGCGCAGATCGCGGAGGACGTCCGGGAGGCCCGCAAGATGCTGCAGGAGAGGGACTAGCGCCCTTCCGGAGCGGGGATTTGCCCCTTGTCGGGGCCGGGAGGGTCTGATAGATTCCCCGGCTGATTCCGGAAGGAAGAGAATCAACAGAAGAAGGCTCGCGAGGGCGGGTCAGGGAGTCTCACGGAACATGTCGCTGTCCAAGGACGCCAAGACGGGCATCATCTCTCAGCACCGTCTTCACGAGTCCGACTCCGGTTCCCCGGAGGTCCAGATCGCCCTCCTCACGGAGCGGATCAACTACCTCACGGATCATTTCAAGGTCCACAAGAAGGACCACCATTCCCGTCGAGGTCTGCTCAAGCTCGTCGGTCGTCGTCGTCGCCTCCTGGACTACCTGAAGGCGAACAAGGTCGATCGATACCGGGCCATCATCAAGGAACTCGGTCTCCGGAAGTAGTCCGGGACCCGGAACCGCCCCTCTCCGGGGCGGTTCGTCGTATCAGGCGTCCTCCTCGGACGCTTCCTCTTGGGCGGCCCGCTCCGGGCGGCCCAATCCCGCCGGAATTCCCACGTTCGTGTGGATCCGGCTTCGGACAGGCGGAATGCCATCCCGTCCGGGTGGGCGGGTTCGAAAGGAAACTCATGATCAAGAAGACCATCGATCTCGGGGGGCGCCCCCTGTCGATCGAGACGGGCCGGATCGCGAAGCAGGCCTCCGGTTCCTGCCTGGTGCAGTACGGTGACACGGTCGTGATGGCCACGGCCCAGAGTGCGGACAAGGACGATCCCACGAAGGACTTCCTGCCGCTCACGGTGGAGTACCGGGAGAAGTTCTACGCGGCCGGCAAGATCCCCGGCGGCTTCTTCAAGCGCGAGGCGCGACCCTCGGAGAAGGAGACGCTGAGCGCCCGTCAGGTGGACCGGCCCATCCGGCCGCTGTTCGCCAAGGGGTACTCCCGCGAGACGCAGGTCATCTGCACCGTACTCTCCGCGGACCAGGAGAACGACAGTGATACGCTCGCGCTGATCGGCGCGTCGATGTCGCTGTCCATGTCGGACATTCCGTTCGCCGGCCCGGTCGGGGCGGTGCGAATGGCGTACCTGGAAGGCGACTTCATCCTGAACCCCACCTTCGACGAGCGCGAGGAGGCCGACCTGGTCCTCACCGTCGCCGCCACGAAGGAAGCCATCGTGATGGTGGAGGGGAGCGCCCACGAGGTGCCGGAGAGCGTCGTCGTGCAGGCCCTGCAGAAGGCGCAGGAGGCCATCGCTCCCATCATCGAGCTCCAGGAGCAGATCCTGGCCGAGGGCATCGCCAAGCCGAAGGTGGAGTTCACCAAGCTGGAGGCCACCCCGGAGATGGAGCAGGCGATGGCCCAGGCTGTCGAGGGCAAGCTGGGCCAGGCCGTCCGCATCCGCGGCAAGCAGGAGCGCTCGGAGGCCACCAAGGCCGTCCGGGACGAGGCCATGGCCTCGCTGGCGGAGCGCTTCGAGGGCGACGACGACGAGCGCCTGATGAAGGCCGTCTTCTCCTCGCTGGAGAAGAAGGCGCTGCGGGCGATGGTGCTGGAAGAGGGCGTGCGCGCCGACGGTCGCGGCCTGAAGGACATCCGGCCCATCACGTGCGAGGTCGGCGTCCTGCCGCGCACGCACGGCTCCGCGCTCTTCACCCGCGGCGAGACCCAGGCGCTGGTGATCGCCACGCTGGGCACCGGTGCGGACGAGCAGAAGATCGACGCTCTGGAAGGCGCCTCGTGGAAGAGCTTCATGCTCCACTACAACTTCCCGCCGTACTCGGTCGGTGAGGTGCGCCGCATCGGCACCACGAGCCGCCGCGAGATCGGTCACGGAAACCTGGCGGAGCGCGCCATCGAGCCGGTCGTGCCGGCCGAGGAGCAGTTCCCCTACACCATCCGCGTCGTGTCGGAGATCACCGAGTCCAACGGATCGTCGTCGATGGCGTCGGTCTGCGGCGGCTCCCTGGCGATGATGGACGCCGGGGTGACCATCAAGGGCCCGGTGGCAGGCATCGCGATGGGCCTGATCGGCGAGGGTGACAAGTACTGCGTCCTCTCGGACATCCTCGGCCTCGAGGATCACCTGGGTGACATGGACTTCAAGGTCACCGGGACCGCGGAGGGCATCACCGCCCTGCAGATGGACAACAAGCTCGGCGGGATCCCGTTCTCCGTGCTGGAGAACGCCCTGGAGCAGGCCCGCGAGGGTCGTCTCCACATCCTCGGCAAGATGACCGAGGCCATCACGTCGCCGCGCGAGGAGCTCAGCCGCTGGGCGCCGCGCATCCTGCGCCTGATGATCGACCCGGAGAAGATCCGCGACATCATCGGCCCGGGCGGCAAGATGATCCGGAAGATCTGCGCCGACACCGGAGCCACGGTGGACGTGGAGGACGACGGCAGCGTCAAGATCGCGTCCGTGGATCGCGATGCGGGCGAGGCCGCGCGCCGGATGATCGAGAGCATCGTGGCGGACGCCGAGCTCGGCGCCACGTACACGGGTCGCGTGCGACGGATCGAGTCGTTCGGGGCCTTCGTGGAGATCCTGCCCGGCAAGGACGGACTGGTTCACATCTCCGAGCTGGACCGCGAGCGCGTCGAGCGGGTGGAGGACGTCGTCCAGGAGGGCGACACCGTTACCGTGAAGGTGATCGACGTGGATCGCGACGGGAAGGTTCGCCTTTCCCGCAAGGCCGTCCTCATGGAGGAGGCCGGCGAGGAGTACGTGCCCAGCAAGCGCCCGGGCGGCGGCGGTGGCCGTCGTGGCGGGGGCGGAGGCCGTGACCGTGATCGGGGTCGTCGGCCGGCCGGAGCGGGCCGCCGCTAGGCGACCGCTCCATTGTTCGAAAACACTGGAGCCCCCGGCCGGAAAGGTCGGGAGCTCCTTTGCTTGCCGCTTGTGATTCCAGGCGAGGGAGGGGGCCGCTAGCGGTACATCGCCTTGGTCTGGCCCCAGGAGACCGGCTCCACCGCGATGGTCCCCGGCGTGCAGAGCCACCCGAAGAGGCGATCCCAGTAGGCCTCCGTCCCGGGATCCACGGACTGCAGGTTGGCGTTCCCGGTCTCCAGGACGACGCGCCCGAGGCCCAGGGTGCCGGCGGCCAGCGCCGGATCGCCGCAGACGGAGTTCTCGGCGAGAACCGTGAATCCGGGGCCCAGCGCGCCGACCTCGTCGAAGTCACCGGAGAGGTCCTCCGGAAGCAGCCCCGCCGTGAGCGGGTGCTCCTCGTTCACGATCGTCGTCCCGGACTCCGTCCCGCCGCTGCACCACAGCTCCGAGATCATGGTCACGTCGAAGCCCGTCGGCGTGTAGTCCAGCAGACCGCTGGCGTTCGGCTGGTGGATGAGCAGCCCGCCGCCGCTCACGACGAAATCCTGCAGGGCCGTCCGGTACTGGGTCAGGAGCCCGGACTGCATGTAGGCGACCACGACGACGCCGTAGGGCTCCAGTCCCTCCGGATTGAGCTCTGCGAACCCGCCGATCCGGATGTCCAGACCGAGCGCGCGGAGTCGCTCCACCTCGGCGTCGGCGCCGCCGTCCCGGACCCAGAGGATCGGGCAGACGGCGGCGGGGGAGATCACGGTGGGGGCTTCGACGACCTTCTCGGTGTCGACGCCGGTGTCCAGAATCTCGGCTGCGGCCGGGGCGACCGCGAAGGCGAGCAGGAACGGAAGAAGAACGGCGTTGCGAACGGACATGATGTTGCCTCCGGTGCGGTGAGACCCCGGACGGAACATTTCAACATCCGGGGCGCGAAAAAAAACGACGAACGCCGGGGGAGAGGCAGCCTCCAACCCGTTCATGGTATCGAGGGGGGCGATCCGGGTCAATGCAACCGCGAGGAGGCATTGCAGGCGCCCACAGGACGGGGCCCGAGGTCAGCCCTTCTTCGCGATCTTCGCCCAGCTGTCCCGCAGCGTCACGGTCCGGTTGAAGACGAGCCGATCGGGCGTGGAGTCCGGATCCACGCAGAAGTAACCCGTCCGCTCGAACTGGACCGTGGTTCCGGTCTCGGCGTCCCGAAGACCGGGCTCCACGAAGGCCGTGGACTCCCGGAGCGAGTCCGGATTCAGGAACCGCTTCCAGTCGCCCTCCTCGTCCACCCGCGACGGATCCGCCTCCGAGAAGAGGTGCTCGTACGTGCGAATGGCGGCCGGGACCGCGTGCTCCGCCGAGACCCAGTGGATGGTGCCCCGGATCTTGCGTCCGTCCGGCGTGTGGCCGCCGCGCGTCTCCGGGTCGTAGGTGCAGCGCAGCTCCACGATCTCGCCGGTCTCGTCCTTGACGACCTCCCGGCAGCGAATCACGTAGCCCCAGCGCAGGCGAACTTCCCCGTTCGGGCGCAGACGGAAGAACTTGCGCGGCGGATCCTCCAGGAAGTCCGTCGCCTCAATCCAGAGCTCCCGCGACATCGGGACCTTGCGCGTGCCCGCGGTCTCGTCCTCGGGGTTGTTGACCGCGTCCAGTTCCTCGGTGCGCCCCTCGTCCCAGTTGGTCAGCACGACCTTGAGCGGATTCAGCACGCCCATCACGCGGGGCGCCACCTTGTTGAGCCGTTCCCGCACGCAGAACTCCAGCAGGGCGTACTCCACGAGGTTCCGGTCCCGGGCCACTCCCACGCGATCGCAGAAATCCCGCAGCGCCTCGGGCGGATAGCCGCGCCGACGCATTCCGCGCAGCGTCGGCATCCGCGGATCGTCCCACCCGCGCACCTGTCCGGTCTCCACCAGCTCGCGCAGCTTGCGTTTGGAGGTGACCGTGTACTCCATGGCCAGGCGGGCGAACTCGATCTGCTGGGGATGGAACTCCCCGAGCCGGTCGAGGAACCAGTCGTAGAGCGGGCGATGGTTCTCGAACTCGATGCTGCACAGCGAGTGCGTCACGCCCTCGATGGAGTCCGACTGCCCGTGGGCCCAGTCGTACGTGGGGTAGATGCACCACTCCGTCCCGGTGCGGTGGTGGGGCGAGCGGACGATGCGGTACATCACCGGGTCGCGCAGGTTCAGGTTCGGCGACGCCATGTCGATCTTCGCGCGGAGCGTCCGACTGCCGTCCTCGAACTCTCCGTCCCGCATCCGCCGGAACAGGTCCAGGTTCTCCTCCACGGTCCGGTTCCGGTGCGGGCTCTCGCGGCCGGGCTCCGTCAGCGTGCCTCGGTGCTCGCGGATCTCGATCGCGGACAGGTCGTCCACGTAGGCGCGCTCCGCCTGGATGAGACGGACGGCCCAGTCGTAGAGCTGCTCGAAGTACTGCGACGCGAAGTAGAGCCGGTCCCCCCAGTCGAACCCGAGCCAGCGGATGTCGTCCTGGATGGCGTGCACGAACTCGTCGTCCTCCTTGGCCGGGTTCGTGTCGTCGAAGCGGAGGTTGCACGTGCCGCCGAACTCCGCCGCCATGTCGAAGTTGACACAGATCGCCTTGGCGTGGCCGATGTGCAGGTAGCCGTTGGGCTCCGGCGGGAATCGCGTCACCACCTTCCCGTCGAAGCGGCCGTTCTCCTGGTGTTCCCGGATGGCCCGCTGGACGAAGTGGAGCTTGCCGCCTTCCGTCTCCGCCGCGCGGGGCGCGTCCTTGTCCGCACTCACGAGCCTTCCCCCTCTTCCGTCGCGCCCGCCGCGGCGAGCTCCAGGGCCCGGTCGATGCGGGCGAGACAGCTCTCCCGCCCGAGGATCTCCAGCGTCTCGAACATTCCGAAGCCGACGGCCTTGCCGGTGACGGCCACGCGCAGGGCGTGGATGATGCCGCCGATCTTGATGCCCTCCGCTTCCACGAAGGCGTGAAGCGCGGCGTCCAGCGCCTCCGCCGTGAAGGGATCCTGCTCCGCCAGCCGCGCCCGGAAGCGCTCCAGGAGGGCCGGGGCGTCCTCCGGCTTGCGGATCCGCTTGGCGAGCGCCTTCTCTTCGTAGGGGAGGGCGTCGTCGGCGGTGAAGAACTCCCGGTAGTCGAGGATGTCCCCCCACACCTTGATCCGGTCGCCCGCGGCCGCCACGATCCGCGCCAGCCGCTCGCGCTCCGCCCCTGAAGGCGGGGACGCGATCCAGCCGGCCTTCTCCGCGTAGGGAGCGGCGAGTTCCGCGCGCCGCTCCGGGGCGATCTCCTGCGCGTGCCGCTCCTGGAACGCCTGCAGCTTCTTCACGTCGAAGGAGGCCGGCGCCTTGCCGACCCGCTCCAGCGTGAAGTGCCGGATCATCTCGTCGCGCGTGAACTCCTCGGTGCGATCGTCCAGCGACCAGCCCAGCAGCAGGAGGTAGTTGACGAGGGCCTCCGGCAGGTAGCCCACCGTCTCGTAGAACCCGACGATCACGGGATTGAACGTCTCCGGATCCGTGTCCGCACCGATCTCCTCCGCGATGGCGAGACCGTGCTCGTGCGCCCGGGCGAAGTCCGGGTTCTTCAGGTACTTGGCGAGCTTGCGCTTGCTGAGCTTGTTGCGACTGCCCGGCTCCGCCACGAACGGGAGGTGCGCGTACTCCGGCGGCTCCACGCCCAGCCCCTGCGCGATGAAGATCTGTCGGGGCGTGTTGGAGAGATGTTCCTCCGCCCGGATGACGTGCGTGATGGCCATGTCGTGGTCGTCGACGACGTTGGCCAGGTGGTACAGACAGCTTCCGTCCGCCCGCTGGATCACGTGGTCCTGCTCGCGCGCCCACTCGAACTCCACCGGGCCGCGCACGTGGTCCGTGAACCGGCATGCGCCGTCGCGCGGCATGCACAACCGGACGACGCCGCTGCGCCCCTGCGCCGCAAAGCGCGCCGCGTCCTCGTCCGTATCGGCCTTCCAGCGCCGGCTGTAGACGAAGTTGCGCCCGCCGTCCCTGGCCGCCTCGCGCTCCGCGGCCAGCTCCTCGGGCGTGGCGTAGTCGCGGTACGCGTGTCCGGACTCCAGCAGCTTCTCCACCGCGGCCGCGTACCGGTCCGCCCGCTCCGACTGCCGGTACGGACCGGAGTCGCCGCCGACGTCGGGCCCCTCGTCCCAGTCGATGCCCAGCCAGCGGAAGCCGTCGAGGATGGGGCGGACGGCGGCCTCCACGTTGCGCACCTGATCCGTATCGTCGATGCGGAGCAAGAAGCGGCCGCCGTGGTGGCGGGCGAAGAGCCAGTTGAAGAGCGCGGTGCGGACGCCTCCGATGTGGAGGTAGCCGGTGGGACTGGGGGCGAATCGCGTGCGAACCATGCCGGGAGCCTCGGAGGGAGCCAGTGGGAGAACGGGGCCCGGACGGGTCCGTTCGGCGCCGACGAGGGTATCCGGAGAGTGCGGGGCCGTAAAGAGGCGGCGAGGGGCTAGCGCGCGCCCCCGGGCGGGGCGGGAGCGAGGCTGAACGTCCCGTCCCCGTGGTTCTCGTAGCTCCACAACGCGCGTCCGTCCCGGCCGACCAGGGCCTCCGGAACGACGCCGTCCTCCACGAGCGGGGTCAGCGTGGTGGGGTACTCGCCGCGCGTGACCTTGTAGACCTCCACCGCGGTGCGCAGCACTTCCATCCGGTCGCCGGTCTCCAGGGCGTCCGTGCGGTGGCGGATCTCGCCCAGCAGCGGATCGTCGCGGCGGATCCCGAACGCGTCGTTGCTGAGGAGGATCGCCAGGGCCAGCAGGCCCAGCACGGGAGCGGCCCAGCGCAGCGCGCGCTTCAGCTCGAACTGCACCTCGGGCTCGAGGTCGACGTCGTCGTCGACCGCGCCCTTGCCCTGACGCTTCGTCAGCTTGACCCAGCCCTCGCGGGCGCAGTCGAAGAGGGCGCGGGTGGCGGTGTAGCGATCCAGCCCCGACTCCTCGATCACCACGTCGATGGGCCGGAGGCTGTTCACCAGCCCGATGACGGCGGCCTCGTCCGCGTGACGCGGCTTGGCCTCGCGCCCGACGCTGGTGAGCGCGAGCACGCCGTCCGCGGGGCCCAGCGCGCGGCGCATCTCGGCGACCTCGTCGGCCTTGCGCGCCGCCTCCATCAGGATCGGGCCGATCTCCGCGTAGAGCGCACCCTCGGGCAGCGAGCCCGGGCGCTCCTCGGTCTCAAACTCGTACGTGCCGGTGCGGATCGACATCAGCTCGAAGATGTCCTGCTCCACCATCCCGTCGAAGATCTCCTGGATCTCGTGCGGCTGGAGAAGGCCTTCCTTCTGCAGGATGTCGTGGACGTCCATTCCGGTCTTGCGCCGGGTGGCCGCTACGCGATCGGCCTGCTCCTCGGTGAGGATGCCGCGGCGGTGGATGTACTGCTCGAACGGATCCTCTTCGCTGGCGGGATTCTTCGTCGACGTGATCTTCCCGTCGCGGAAGATCACGAAGTGCACCTTCCCGCGCGAGATGACCTTCAGCCAGCCGGCCTTCTGCTGCGAGGCGATCAGCTGGAGGATGTCGGGAAGCTCGAACTCGCGGAGTTCGCCACGAAGGGACATCAGGGACCTCCGGGGGGCGCCGAAGGCGCCTTCGCGGACAGCTCGGTCAGCCGCGACGTCGCGTGGCGCGACGCGCGGAGCGACAGGAGCGCCAGCCCGGCGTAGACCGCACCGATTCCGATCAGCCAGGGCAGCGAGGGCAGCCCCGGCTGGTTCGGGGTCGGATCGGGCCAGAGGATTCCGGCCGTCGCGGTGAGCACCAGGACGGCGGCCAGCGCCAGCATCCGCTGGGCGGGCCCGCGCCGGCCCCGGATCGCGTGACCGGAACCGGGCGCCAGGAACGAGACGACGGCCCCGAGCAGTCGCGTCCAGCGCGTCACGCTGCGCCGGCGGTCGTCCATCATCTGCTGGCGGATCAGCGGCGCCTTCACGTCGCGGCGGATCGCGTAGCAGTGTCCGCACAAGCTCTGGCGCTGCACGCGGTAGTGACACTTGCGGCAGATCGACTTGCCGCAGGTGTCGCACGAGAACGCGCGCGGCAGCCCGCGGGCCATGCCGCAGTACCCGATCACCAGGAACAGGGCCAGCGACACCCAGCGCGGCTCCAGCGGGAACGGAAGCGCCAGGAGGAGCCCCGCCGCCCGCGGCACGGAGAGGGCGTGCTGCGCGGACTCGCCGTGCAGGAACCTCGACCACAGCACCGACGACGAGAGCGTGCGGTCGCGCACGATGACGTCGTTGGCGTCGGAGTTCAGCAGGTTCGGGAGGCGGTAGCCCAGGCGGTTCGCCTCGGCCAGCGCCTCGTCCGCCCGGTTGAACTGGAGCTTCTGGACCCAGGCTTGCGCCTCGTTCACGCGGAGCAGCGGCTCGCGCGGCGCGAACTCCTGGCCGCGCCGGTACGTGGCCAGCGCGGCATCGGCGTCGCCGTCCAGGAGTTGCACGTTGCCCAGGTTGTTCACGTAGCGCCAGTCCCGCGGGGCCAACTCGCACGCCTTCTCCAGATGGCGGCGGGCCATCGCGTAGCGCCCCTGGCGACGTTGCACGAGTGCCAGGCTGGCCCAGTAGTCCGCATCCTTCGGGGCGTCCACCGGAGCCTTGCCGCCCACGCGCTGTCCGCTCGCGGGATCGGCGCTGGATTGCGCGGACCAGAGGGCGTGCAGGTAGGAACTCGGATCGCCCGGCGCCGTGAGATGGCTCCAGCCCAGCAGCGCCAGCGGCGAGAGGGCGAGCAGGACGAGGGTCGCTACGGCGGTGCGGCGCTCGCGCTTGTCGAGCATCGACCAGGCGCCGACGGCGCCGTACAGCAACGCCCAGAAGAGGGCGGCGGTGGGCGGCAGCGTCGCGGCCAGGACCAGTGGCAGCGCCAGGGTCAGCAGGGCGGCGCCGGCGCGCGCTTCGATCGGCAGGAAGAGCAGCCGTTCCCGGATTGCGTGGTGCAGGCGGGCGATCGTTTTCGCGATGGCCAGCGTCGTCATGACGATCAGCACCGTGAATGTCACGCCGATCCCGAGCGTGAAAAGCCACAGCGCGATGCGCTGCTGTCCCGGGAACGTGCGGATCGCGCTCCGCACCGCCTCGACCGCGTGGGTGGAGAACTCCGGATCCCGCTGCTTCAGCAGCAGCCCCGCCAGCTCCCAGCGGGCCGCGTTGAGTTCCGGATCGAAGCGAAGCGTCCAGCGGAGGTCCGCCACGCGCGCGGTGGTCGACGGCGCGCTGCGCGACCGGGCCCAGTAGGCTTGCGCCCAGATCGAATCCCGCAGGACCCCCCTGCGCTCCATCTCCTCGAGGTGGGCGCGGGCGTTCGAGTCGTCCAGCGTCGCGGCCGGAGCGGGATCGGCGGATCCCGTCAGCAGCGCCACGAGTAGCAGGACCGCGACGACGAGTCGCGGCGCGGTTCGATCCATCCGGCTGTCAGCTCCCGGCTGAAGACGCTTTCCGGTATTCGCTTCGGTATCGGCCGGGGTGAACGGCAACTTGAGGGCAACGAATCCTCGCAACCCGTTGAAAAAGCAAAGATTCCGCTTAGGGGCCCAGCGGCGTCGATCCGGCGGAGGGAACGGCGTCGCGCAACCTCCCCGGGTCGTCGGAGATGAGGCCCTCGAGCCCCAGCTCCACCAGCTCGCGGGCGCGGGCGGGATCGTTCACGGTATAGGACCAGATCTTCAGGCCTCGCCCGTGGGCGAGATCCACGAGGTCCCGGTCCACGGCGGCCTGGTGGGCGAAGATTCCCCAGAGGCCGAGCTCGTCCGCCTGCGCGGGGGAAGGCACCGGAGCGTCGGCGGCCAGGATCAGTGCGCGGGGGACCTCCGGGAGGACGGCGCGGGCCGCGGCCACGGCCGCCGGATCGAACGAGCCCACGACCAGCAGCGCATCCGGTCGATCCCGCATCGCCCGCCCGATGGATTCCAGGACGGAGGCCGGGAGGACCTCCTTCATCTCCAGGCCCAGCACGACGCGGCCCAGGAACTCGTCGAGGACGTCGCGGAGGAGGGGCGGAGCGTGACCGCCGCCGGCGTCCAGCCCGGCCACGTCTCTCGCGTCGCGGTCCGCCAGGAGGCCCGAGCCGGACGTGGTCCGGTCCAGCGCCGCGTCGTGCAGGAGGACGGCGACGCCGTCCCGCGTCACCCGCACGTCGAACTCGAAGCCCTCCGCTCCGTCCTGTAGGGCGCGGCGGAGCGACGGGAGAGTGTTCTCCGGAACCCGGGCCATCGCCCCGCGATGGCCCAGGAGGAGAGTGCGGCTCACTCCGTGCCGGCGGTGGAGGGAACGGCCGCTCCCGCGGCTTCCGCGGCGGCCCGGGCGCGAGCCTCCGCGACCAGGTCGCGGGTGAGCCGTTCGGCGCGGCGCGTGTTCATTCCCTCGCGGTACGCGCGATGCTCCGGCGTGTCGGGATAGGCCTCGTCCTCGCCGTACGGATACCCGGACATGGCATGGAAGGGGAGCGGCTCCACCTGCGTGGCCCACGTCGTGTTGGGGTCGCCGTCCTTCGCCCAGCCGTCGAAGACGAGGAAGTACGTGCGCTCCAGTCCCGCCGGCAGCGCCGGCAGCCGATCCGCCCGCCAGCGCACCGTGCACTCGTCTCCCGACGCCATGATGGCGTACATGTCGTCCGGCTCCTGCAGCAGCGACGTGACGTCGCCGAAGCGCGTGTACAGCCCCGGATGCGGATCCCACGGCACGTCCGTGGTCCGCATCCCGTCGTAGTCGAAGCGCTCCGGTTCCTCGCCGGTGATGGAGAGGATGGGCTCGGAGTGGCCGCGGAAGTGCAGGTCCGCGGCGTCCGGGAGCAGCATCGTCACCTTCGGCTCCACCCCGGACGATCCCACCTGCAGCAGCGCGCGATCCCAGTAGAGGCGAAGCGTCGTCCAGATGCGCATCTCCGCGCGACCGCTCGGGAAGGCGCCGGTGAGGTCCACGGGGATCGACTTCGTCTTGCCGCCGGGGAAGCCCACTTCGACGTCATACGGACGCCAGGAGCCGTCGGCCGCACGGACCTCCAGCTGCGGCGGGATGAAATCGTGCCGCGGGTCCTGGGCGATGGCCAGGTTGATCGTGGCGTTCGTCCAGTAGAACCAGCCGGCCAGGTGCAGCATCAGCGGGGCGTCGGGCGGGACCTCGCCGAAGTCGAGCACGACGTGGTGCCGCTGCACGATGCCCTGGTAGTGGGTGGTCTCCAGATCGCCCACCACGAGATCGTCGATGTGGTAGAGCACCTCCGTGACGTCTCGCCCGCGCGTGTCCGTCGCCTTCACCGGGGGACGCGCACCGTCCAGCACATGCACGCCGAATTCCGGGAAGGGCGGGAACTTGAAGCGCTCGTTCGGCTGCACCTCCACGTCGGCCGGATGGTCGATGGCGTAGAGCCGCACCTGATCCAGGTAGGTGATCTCGCGGAGCTCCTCCGTCACCTGGACGTCCAGCCAGCCGTCGCGGGGCACGAGCTGGTCGGACGTGAGGCGGATGGCCTCGTCGTGGTCGGGCGGCACGTACGCGCCCGGCGCCACCGGAAGACCCAGCGGCGTGACGGTGAGGATGTCCGTGATGAACTCGTACTTCTCGCCGTCCCACGCGTAGAGGAACGGACACGATCCGACGAGCCCCGCCTTCTCCTCGACCTCGCGGGTCTCGCCCGGCTTCAGTCCGGTGACCCCCTGCTGGATTCCGTTGGGCCACTGGATGCGCGCCGCGTCGGCCGACCCGCGTCGTCCGAGGCCGAAGTGGATCGGCCGGCCGCCCGCGTCCGCTCGCGCGTAACCGGCGCCGGAGAGCAGCTCCACGATGGCGCCCACGCCGTCGACGCAGTTCTTCACGCCCTTCAGGTCCAGCAGCACGCCGGCGGGAATCTCGCCGATGTTCTCGGCCAGTCCGAACTCGCCGGTGGAGGCCACCAGGTCCACCTTCGCATCGCCCGTGACGGGGAGTGCTGCCACGGGATACGCACCGGCTGCGGCCAGTCCCTCCAGCGGAGCCGACGTCTCGCGGAACGAGCCCGCGCCGTCGCCGACCCCCAGCTTCCCGCCGGTCTCCGTGGCGATCAGAACGTCCAGGAGGCCGTCGTTGTCGAGATCGGCCAGCCAGATGGACTCGCCGCCCGGCGAGGGCCAGCGGGGCGTCCCCGCCACGACGGCGGTGCTTGCCGTCTCGAAGCGCAGCTCGCCCTCGTTTCGGGCGAGGAATGCGCCGCCCGGGGCCGCGACGGCCAGGTCCACGTCGCCGTCCTGATCGACGTCTCCCGTCGACAGCGAGAAGGCGCCGCCCGGCGTGCCCGGCAGGGGAGCCTGCACCTCGAAGCGACCGCCCCGCAGGTTCGACGCGATCACCACGTCGCCCGACCGCGTGACGAACACGAGGTCCACGTCCGCGTCATTGTCCAGATCGACGGCCTCCACGTGCACGCACGCCCCGACCACCGCCAGCCCGGACGCCTCGGTGACATCGGAGAAGGTGCCGTCGCCGTGGTTCAGGACGAGGGCGGGGGCGCGCGTCCCGGCCGCCACCACGTCCACGTCGCCCTCGTGATCGAAGTCCACGGGCACGAACCGGCCGACCGAGCGGTCCAGCACCGTGCGCGGCGGACCCCAGGCGCCTTCCACCCCCGGGTGGAAGCTGAGCCCGGTCCCGCCCGAGAGCAGGAGGTCGCGCTGGCCGTCGTTGTCCAGATCCAGGGCGCGCGCCTGCGACACGCCGAGCAGTCCGGCGAGGCCCCGGCTCTCCGTGACATCCGTCCAGCCCCGGTCGGTCCAGCGGAGGTCGCGGACGGTCTGCCCGTCGCCGAGAAGGAGGTCCCGGTCGCCGTCGCCATCCAGGTCCGCCGTCTCCGCCCAGCGGATGCCGCGCACGCCCTCCACCGGTACCGAGCGGAACGCGGGGAGCGGACCGGCGGCCCGCACGGTGCGGGGACGCAGCCAGCGCTGCGGTTCCAGCAGCGCGCCGCGCTCCAGATCCTCCTCGGACAGGTCCGCTCCCTTGCCTTCCCGCACCAGCGTCTGGTACTCGCGCATCGCTTCGCGTCCCTCGTCGATGCGCTTGAGCTGGAGCAGCGTGCGACCGTGGCGGTAGAGGGCCGATGCGTAGTGGCTGGGAGCGTCCAGCGGTCCCTCCGCGATCACCGACTCGAACTCGGCGGCCGCATCGTCCAGTCGTTGCTGCCGGACCGCGAGGATCCCGAGGTTGTAGCGCAGCTCGGGTCCCTCGCCGCCGGCCTCCGCGCAACCCCGGAGCGAGGCGACGGCGGCGTCCAGGTTCCCGTCCCGCTTCTCCAGGATGCCGAGGGCGTAGAGCACGCGCGGATCGGTCGGGGCCAGTGCGGCGGCGGCTTCCAGATCGATGCGCGCGCCGGCGAGGTCGCCCGCCAGCAGGGCCGCGATGCCGGCGTTCCGGGCCTCGGCCGGGCTGTCGGGAGCCAGCTGTCGCGCAGTGGAGAACTCGCGCCTCGCTTCCTCGAACTCGTCGTTCGCAAAGTAGGCGAGACCGAGATTGCGATGCAGCCACAGCTGCTCTCCGGTCTCCGCGGCCAGGGGCTCGGAGGCAAAGACCGGGACGGAACTCACGAGAACGGCCGACACGACGGCCGCGGTCGCCCACCACGAGCGGGACCGGGACGCGCGAGACATCGGGAACCTCCTGGGAGGGGCAGGCTCGGGGAATCCGGGAAAACGCAGACCGATGGTAGTTCAGATCGCCGTCTCTGACCACTCCAGGACGGGTTTCCGGCCGGTGAGGCGCGGCCCGGATCGAGCTTGCCGCGCCGAGGCCGGCGGATCTAGAATGCGGAGGTTCCGGTCTGCGAACGTCCTTCGAGGAACCCACGCTCCCGTGTTCGGGTTCCCGGGACCCAAGGTCGCTGCGGTCCCCCAGATTCTACGCGGCGTCCCGGAAAGGTCAGTAGTTCATGGATGAATTCGGGAAGCACCTGCGCTTCTACCGGAAGCAGCGTCGCATGACCCAGACCGAGCTGGCCAACGCCGTCGGGGTGGCCCCCGCCTACGTGAGCCAGATCGAGTCCGCCCTTCGCATGCCCAGCCTCAAGGTGGCCAAGAAGTTCGCGGACGCCCTCCGCGTGGACCTGCCCACGTTGCTGGGGACGGCCGAGGAAACGCCCGCCCCGGACCGGCTCTCGGATTCGGAGAAGCTGGAAATGCTCCGCAGCCTGATCCGCTCCGTGGAGTTCGATCTGGAGAGCCGACCCAGCCGCGAGGAGACGGAACCGCAGCCCGGCGCGGTCGGGACTCAGGTCTCCGACGGCGAGGGTTCCGTGATCCGCCTCTACCGGTACGGCGAGGAGCCCTACCGGCTGGACCACCTCCGCTCCCATCCGGGGGAGGAGACGGTCTACTGCGCGGCCGGCCGGATCCAGGTCGTCGTGGAGAAGGAGGAGCGGATCCTGGCCGCGGGAGAGGCCTTCACGTTCGACTCGGAGCGCCCGCACGCCATCCTGGGGGAGCCGGGATCCGTCGCGGTCTCCACGGCGTCGCCGCCGCCCACGTCGGCCACGCTCCGCCTCATTCCCACCAAGAACCTGCCCGGTCTCACCCCGGATTCGGCCATCACCGCCGAGGCCGGCTGACGCCATCGCATCGCCGCAGCGCGCCCGGACCGGCGAGACGCGACTGGAAGGGGTCGCGGTCCTCGTCCTCGCTTGCCTGCTGCGGCTGGCGTTCCGGTGGGAGACGGCGGGCGATCCGTTCTTCTCCACGCTCGTCATCGACGCGCGCTCGTACCACGAGCTCGCGCAGGGCATCGCGCGCGGGGACTTCGGCGGGGCGCCGCTCTGGTACGCGCCGCTCTACCCGACGATCCTCGGCCTCCTGTACCGCGCGCTGGGGACGTCGCCGGAGGTCGTGACCTGGCTGCAGCACGGGCTCGGCGTGGCCTCCGCCGGCCTCGCGTTCCTCCTCGGACGACGCTTCTCGCCGGTCGCCGGTCGCGTGGCGGGCGGGATGATCGCGCTGTCGCCCGTGCTCGTGCACTACGAGGCGCAGCTCCTGTACGCATCGGGGGCGGTGTTCCTCACCGCCGCGTTCCTGCTGCTCCTGCTGAGGGCGATGGACCGCGACACGCGAGCGGGGGAGATCGCCGCGGGCCTCGTCTTCTCCGCGCTGCTCCTGCTCCGGACGAACGCGGTGGTCTTCCTGCCCGTGGCGATCGTCGCTCTCGCCCGCCGCCGCGGGCCGGTCCGGTCGATGGTCTTCGCCGCGGCCTCCGTCGCGCTCCTGATCCCGGTCCTGCTCTACAACGGGATCGGGGGAGGGGCGTGGACGCCCTTCACGGTCAACGGGGGAATGATCCTGGCGACCGGCTTCGCGGAGGAATCGCTCGGCGGCCGCGCGCAGGCCCGCACGCCGCACGACTTCGGCCCGGGCGGATCGTTCCACCGGGAGGCCGAACGCGACCTCGGTCGGTCGCTCACCCTGGCCGAGGCGTCCGACCATCACCGCGACTCGGCGCTTCGGCGCATCGCCGAACGACCGGGCTGGGCCGCCGCCCTTACGTTGAGAAAGCTGCGGCTCCTCCTCTCCGCGCGGGAGATCGACGACAACCTCGGCCTTCCCGTCGTGGCGGATCGCGCGCTCACGCTCCGGATCTGGCCCGCGCCGTGGGCGTTCCTCCTCGCGGCGGGGCTGGTCGGGGCGGCGCTGTCCCTCCGCGCCGCCGGTCGGGCCCGGCGCGACGGCGGACTGCTGACGTTCTGGCTCGCGGCGTACGGCGCGTCGCTGCTGATCTTCTTCGTCAACGCGCGATACCGTCTGCCGATGGTCGTCCCACTCGCCGTGCTCTCCGGCGTGACGATCCAGCACGTGCTGGACCGGATCCGGGGGCGCAACCTCCGGGCCGCGGCGATGCTGGCCGGCGCCACGGCGATCGTCTTCGCGGCGTCGCTGGCCGACCCGGGAGTGCGCGCGAACGCGGTGCAGGCCCGGAGCGCGGTCGGGGCGGCGCTGTTGCGCGACGGCCGACCGCAGGATGCGCTCGATGTGCTGGATGGGGCCGTCGCGGCGGAGCCGGCGAACGCCGCGGCACGGCACAACCGGGCGATGACGCTGCGTGCGCTCGGCCGACCGGAGGAAGCGCTCCGGGACGCGCAGCGGGCGGTCGAGGCGGATCCCGGGCTGGTCGACGCCTGGAAGCTCCGGGGCACGCTGCTGGCGGGCGAGGGACGGATGCCCGAGGCGCTCGAGTCGTTCCGGCGGGCGGCCGATCTGGCGCCCCGGGACGCCGGGGCCCGGAGCAACGTGGCACTGGCGCTGGCCGCGCTGCAGCGCCTCGACGAGGCGATCGTGGAGGGACGCGAGGCCGTCCGGCTGGGCGCTGAGGGGCTTCAGGAACGGCTGGAGGAGTGGGAGGCGGCCCGGTCCCGTTGAGCCATCGAGCCGGGCCGAAAGAAGGCCCCCCGGACGGATCCGGGGGGCCGAAGAGTTGGCAGGGCCACGGGGAATCGAACCCCGGTTTGAGGACTGAGAATCCCCCGTCCTAACCACTAGACGATGGCCCCGCCTACGCGGCCGCGGCTCGAAATCTGGGCGAAGACTCCGACTGCCCCGAACCGGGCCACTGATTTAGCGGAGGGGACCCGATCCGGTCAAGCCGAATCGGGTCCCGAAGTTGGCTGGGGTGGTAGGACTCGAACCTACAGCTTCCTGATCCAGAGTCAGGCGTCTTACCAATTCGACGACACCCCAACGGGCGCTAGGATAGGCTTCCCCCGAAGGGGCGTCAAGACCGCCCCGGGAGCCCATGCCGGCGGAATCGGCCGGCGACAGGGCCGTGTTGACAGCGTTTTGGGGGCCCCCTAGACTCCGCTCGCAGACACGGCCAACCCCGGCGCTCCCAGCGGCGTTCGCCCGGATGCCGCGGGGAAAACGGATCCCGGGAAGGGGGGCGCAGTGAAGATCAAGCGGGTGGATGCGGGGGACGTGGTCATTCTGGAGGTCTCCGGCAAGGTCATGGGAGGCCCGGACGCCGAGAAGTTCAAGGGCGTCATCTCCGGTCTCCTCGACGAGGGCTGCAAGAAGCTGCTGATCGACCTCAGCGCCGTACCGTGGATGAACTCGTCCGGCGTCGGTATCCTCATCTCCGCCTACACCAGCATGAAGAACGGCGGGGCCGCGGTGAAGTTCCTGAACATCAACGAGCGCGTGAAGTCGATCCTGATGGTGACGAAGCTGCTCACGGTGTTCGAGAGCTACTACAACCGCGAGGACGCGCTGAACAGCTTCCGCTAGGCGCCGCTCGTCTCCGATCCGTCGAATCTCAGTCCCGGTCCTCGTCCAGCGGCGGAGTGGGCGCGTCCTGCGGAACCAGGAGCGTGCGCTGCACCCGGACGGGATGGAGGGGATGGCGATTGCGCAGCGTGGAGAGCTGGGACATCCCCTCGATCGCGTCCATCCCCTCCACGATCTCGCCGATGGGAGTGGCGTGATCGTCCAGCGCGGGCAGCACGCCGAGACTCACGAGCCACTGCGTGCCGGCCGTTCCCGGTTCCGAACCGCGCCAGGCCATGGAAACCGTGCCGGCCACGTGCGTGCGGTCCGACCCCTCGGCCGGGAGCTTCCACTCCGGCGCGGTGAAGCCGTCATTCAGCGGGTTCATGTCGCGCGTGGACGGATCGCCGATCTGCACGAGGTACTCGGGGATGATCCGGTGGAAACCGAGGCCGTCGTAGAAGCCCGACGCGGCCAGCGAGAGGAACGCCGCCACGTGGTTCGGCGTGCGCTCGCGGTCCAGACGGATCCGGAACGCGCCGTGCTCCTCCAGCACGAAGACGACGTCCACCGCCGGGATGGACTCCGGGTCGGTAAGCGGCGCCGGCGGCGGCGCGACGTCCGGCGTCTCGCCCGGCGAAGGCGGTACGGCCGCGGAGCCGCCCGGTGCGACGGCGGAATCGGCGGGGGCGATCCCGGAGTCCGGAGCGGCCACCGCGGAGTCGGGTGCGGCCTCGCCGGCGACGGCCGGGACCGCCACGGCCAGGAGCATCAGGGCTTCCGCGAGGCGGCGGGCGAGTCGATGGGTTCTCAAGCGGACTCCTCGATGCGGCGGGATCGGCGAACGGATCGTCAGGGTAGCATCGCCCGAGGGGTCGTCAAGGAGGGGAACCGATGAGATCGCGCGACCGCCGGCTGATCCTCCTCGGGGCGATCGTGGCGCTGTTCCTCCTCGGTCTCACCGTCCGCTCCTTCGTCGCGATGCCGCCCGCGGCCGGTCGCCTCGTGAACCGGGCGATCGACCTCGACGGGCGAGGGGAGAAGCAGGCGGCCTACGAGACGCTGCAGTCGGTCGTGGTGGCCTGCCCCGAGGATCCCGACGCCTGGGTGCGGACCGGGATCGCGCTGGCCCGCCTGGACCGTCCGTTCGAGGCCGCAGTCTACTTCTCCAAGGCGGTGGATCTGGACCCCGCCTCGCGCATCGCCCGGGTGGAGTACGTCAAAGGGTTGATGAACATCGACATGCCGGGAGAAGCTCAAGTGGTACTGGAGGACGGGCTCCGTCGCGAGCCGGAGTACGGCGGCTACCTCTACCTGGCCGCCGCGCTCGCGGCCTCCCGGGGCGATGCCCAGGCGGCGGCGCAGGCCTACCGGCTCGCCGTCGACAACGATGCCTGGAAGCCCGACCGCTTCCGCCACGATGCCCACTTCGATCCGGTGCGGAACGATCTCACGTTCCTGCAGGCCGTCTACGACTCGCGCGTGCCCGGCTCGTTCCTGCCGTCGGACGTGACCAGCGCGCGGTAGCGCGGCGGCCGGTCGGCGGGCCCGGGAGAATCCAGCAGCTCCGTCAGCACGCGACCGTCCACGGAGCGCGGGATCGCCAGGCCCAGCAAGTGCAGGACGGTCGGCGTCAGGTCGATCAGGTTCACCTCGCCCGACGCGGGCGTGAGCCGGAGCCCCGGTCCCGCCAGCGCCACGCCGCCCCCGACTCCATCCAGGCGGACGTCGATCCACGCGGACTCCCGCGCGATTCGCTCCGCCGCCTCCCGGGGGAGCGGCCGGTTCGTCAGGACGCGCAGGTACATCGGGGGGTCCCCGTCGGAGGGCGGTTCCGTCAGCACCGGGAGGTTCGCCGAGGCTGCCAGCGCCAGCAGGTCGCCCGGCGGCTCGAACGGCGTTCCCCACGGGTTCTCGACGGCGGGGAAGTGGGCCAGCAGGAAGCTCGTGCCGGGCGCGTCGGGGCCGCGGGACACGCCTCCTCCGCCTGGCAGGATGCGCGGGACGCTGCGTCCCACGCGCGTGCGATCCGGCAGCCGTCCGGTCCGCAGCGCCACGAGCCGCCCCGGCGCGGCCGAGTCCAGCGGTCGCAGCGCGACGTGCATCGCCGGAACCTCGGGGAACGGCACGTCGGCCGTGCGGATCGTCAGGGTCACGGGAACGGAGCCGGGGAGCGGAGCCGCCTCGTCCAGCGGAACGCCGGCGCCCAGTGCGGGAGGATCGGCGGAGCGGGTGAGGGGGAGCGCGATCGCCAGCACCCCGAGTCCGCCGACGGCGGCCAGGTCCAGCCGCGAGTGCCGGGGAAACAGGCGGGCGCGAAGGAGCCGCAGCAGGACGAAGGCGCCGGCCGCCGCGAGTCCCAGGCCCGGCGCCAGGAACAGGTGGCCCGTGGTCATCACGGCGAGGAGCGTGGCGGCCTCGTCGGGCGGTCGCCGCAAGATCGGAGCGATGCGCCCGGCCATCGCCCCGGTGACGAACCCGACCGCGACCCCGGACAGGATCCAGAGCGAGATCAGGATCAGGCCCGATGACGGGTTGATCGTGAGCTCGTTTGCGGAGAGCATCTGCGCTCCCGCGGCGGCCGCGACGATCGCGCCGGCGATCGAGGCGCGCGCCGCGGCGCGGAGGTTCCATGAACCCGAGACTGACAACGCTTGCACCTCCCCGGGTCGACGGATCTCGACCCCTCGTCCTGTGCCACGGACTCGTGGCGACCGACTTCCTCGTCCGCACGACGTTCCCCGTCCCGCGCGACGTGAAGGTCCAGGTGGACGGGTTCGTTCGTCAAGGGGGAGGTCCGGCGGCGAACGCGGCGGTCGCCCTGACGCGCCTCGGGCTGGACGCGGCTTTCGTCGGCGGCGTCGGCGACGACGGGGTCGGGCGCGAGCAGATCGAGGAGCTGCGTGCCGAGGGCGTCGACGTCTCGGGCGTTCAGGTTCGCCGCGGCGAGCCGTCCTTCGTGTCGTTCATCCTCGTGGACGGGACCGACGGCTCTCGGACCATCCTGAGCGCGCCGTCGCAGCGCCCGCGGGTGGAGGCCGATCGTCCGGCGTTCCCGGCGCGGTCGCCGGACCTCGTGCTCGTGGACGGCTGGGGCGGGGAGCACCAGGAGCGGACGTGCCGGGCCGCCCGGGAGACCGGGATCCCCACGCTGCTGGACGCGGGCTCCTGCCGCCGCGCCACGCGGGACCTCGCCCGCCTCTGCGACGTGGTCATCGCGTCGACGCCCTTCGCGGACGAGTACCTGGCGCCGGGCCGCGAGGCCGACGTCGTCCGCCGGCTCCTGGAGGACGGGGCGCGGCTGGCGGCCGTGACCCGGGGGGAGCGTGGGGTCCTGGCCGGCGCCGCCGGCTCCGCCGAGCTGTTCGAGGTGCCCGCGGTGCCCACGGACGTCGTCGACACGACGGGCGCCGGAGACGCCTTCCACGCAGGGGCCGCCTGGGGCCTCGTGGAGGGGAGAACCTGGGAGGAGAGCCTCCTCCGGGGCGCCGCGGTGGCTTCCCGAAAGTGCCGATCCCTGGGCGCCCGGGCCGGGCTGCCCCGCCGGGCCGAACTGGAGCGCGACGGGTTGACAGCGTGAGAGGGCGCTCCTAAACTGTTTCACGGAGTCGAGTTAGGTTGGCAACGCTCCGAAACGGAACGCCCCGCCCCGAAGGCGACCCGGTTCACGGGCCGGCCGTCATCCCTGGGAGAACCTCCGGCATGCATCGACCGCTCCTTCTCGCGGCCGCGCTCGTCCTGTACGCGAGTCCTTCCGCTTTCGCCACGCCCTACGCCGGCGAGTTCCTCGCCACCGGAATCGGCGCGCGCGCGCTCGGTCTGGGCGGCGCCTTCACCGCGCTGGTGGACGACGCCTCCGCGCCCTACTGGAACCCGGCGGCGTTGCCGCGGCTTCAGGAGCGCGAGGTGGTGTACATGCACTCGGAGCGCTTCGCGGACCTGGTCAACTACGACTCGGGCGCGCTCGTGTTCCGGGCGCGGGAGTCCGCGGGCGGTTCGCGGAGTGCCGTGGGCGTCGGCTTCGTCATGACGTCCATCCCGGGCATCCGGTTCAACACCACGGATCCGGCGTTGCTGTTCCAGCTGGAGAGCGGCTCGGACGGGGACTTCACCATCGACGATCCCGACGGGACCCAGGGGAACGGCCGCCTGGATCCCGGTGAGCGCATCAACCTGGACCTGCTGGGGGATCCGGACTTCGCGGACGAGGTCACGGATCGCCAGACGGGGTTGTTCCTCTCGTACGGAAGGACCAACGTCCTGCGCGAGAAGCTGTCGATGGGCGGCTCGGTCAAGTTCGTGCGGAAGTCCGTGGGGGACTACTCGGCGTGGGGCATCGGCGTGGACGTCGGCGCGCTGTACGACTACCGGCCGAACTGGTCCTTCGGGGTGAACCTCCAGGACGCCACGACCACGTTCCTCTCCTGGAGCGGCACGGCCACGGAGCCCACGGAGTACATCACGCCCACGCTCAACGCCGGCACGGCCTACACCAAGGACATGCCCACGCTGCGCGGCACCGTCACGCTGGTGGGCGACGTCCGCGTCCGCTTCGAGGACGAGACGGGCGCCACGTTCAGCACCGGCGGCGTGCCCTGGGACCTGAAGGGTGGCGTGGAGTACTGGTACCGCGAGACGCTGGCGCTCCGGCTGGGCAGTGAGCGGTTCGGCGACGACACCAACCCGTTCACGGTCGGCGCCGGGCTCCGGGTCCGGCGGTTCGCCTTCGACTACGCGTTCCGGAGCCACTCGGATCTGGACGAGATCCATCGGGTCAGCGGCGGCGTCCGCTTCTAGGTCGCCCGCCCGCGCCCGGGCGCGTTGACCCTCCCCCGGCGGACCTCTAGACTCCTGGGCTGGTTCTCGGCGCTCCCCGGAGCGCCCCGCCGACAGGGAGTCCCCCGCGTGAAGAGAGTCGCATTCTGCACCTTCGGGTGTCGCCTCAACCAGTACGACACGGAGACGATGCGGACCCTCCTGGAGGAGGAGGGCGGCTGGCGAACCGTGGCCTGGGGCGACGAGGCCGACGTCTACGTGGTGAACACCTGCAGCGTGACCGCCAAGGCCGATGCCCGGGCCCGCCAGATGATCCGTCGCATCCACGGGGAACGCCCGGACGCCCGCATCGTGGCCACGGGCTGCTACGCCCAGCGCGCCCCCGAGGATCTGGCGAAGCTGCCGGGCGTGGACCTCCTGCTCGGGGCGGCCGACCGCGCCCGCACGGTGGAGGAGTTCGGCGCCATCGACACGATCGTGCCGGGCGAGATCCGCGTGTCCGTGTCGCCCATCGACGAGGCGACCACGTTCCAGGAAGTCCCCATCACCGAGATGATGGATCGCTCGCGGGCCTTCGTGAAGGTGCAGGAGGGCTGCGACGAGCAGTGCACGTTCTGCATCATCCCGCAGACGCGCGGCCGCAGCCGGAGCCGGGATCCGCGCAAGGTCCTGGAGCAGGTGCGGGAGCTCGTGGATGCCGGCTACACCGAGATCGTGATCACGGGCGTCCACGTCGGCGAGTTCGGGGCGGATCTGCCGGAGGGACGTCGCCTTCTCACGGAACTCATCGCCGATGTGCTGGAGGTGCCGGGGCTCGCGCGGTTCCGCATCAGCTCGATCCAGCCGAACACCGTCACCGACGAGATGATCGAGCTGATGGCCACGCACCCGAAGTTCGCGCGGCACTTCCACCTGCCGCTGCAGAGCGGCTCGGACGACGTGCTGCGCCGAATGAAGCGTCCCTACACCACCGCCGAGTACGACGATCTCGTGCACCGGATCGCGGGCCGCATCCCGGACTGCGGGATCGGCACGGACGTGATCTCCGGCTTCCCGGGGGAGACGGATGACGACTTCCGGCGCACGTTCGACCGGATCGTGGAGCTGCCGTTCACGTACCTGCATCCGTTCACGTACTCGGAACGCCCCGGCTCCGAGGCGGCGTCCTTTGGGGACGAGGTTCCGGGCGATGTCCGCAAGCGCCGCACCCGCGCGCTCAAGAAGCTTTCCCACGACAAGAACCTCGCGTTCCGGGAGCGCCACGTCGGCCGCGAGGTGGAGATCTTCGTGGAGGAGATGCGCCGGAACGGCGAGTCGCACGTGGGCGGTCTCACCGACAACTACCTCCGCGTCGACCTGGGTCCGGGCGACGCCGACGGTCCGCTGGTCCGCGCGCGCGTCACCGGCCTGAGCGATGACGGTCTGGCCGGAGAGGCGATGGAGGTGGCGGTCCGATGAGCGCCCCGATCGTTCCCCGCTCGCCGGAGATGCGATTCCTGGAGTCCGGCCCGGGAAGGTCGCGCTCCGGCCGGGACTTCGAGCGGCTGGGCAGCGTGGTGGCGCCGGCCGTCGGGACCGAGGCCGGGGAGCGCCGCACGTTCTACATCGAGACGTACGGGTGCGAGATGAACCGCTACGACTCGGACTTCATCGCGTCGCGCTTCCTGGAGGAGGGCTGGGTGCCCGCCCCGGATCCTGACAGCGCCGACGCGCTGCTCTTCAACACCTGCTCGGTGCGGCAGGGCGCGGAGGATCGGGTGCGGGCCCGCGTGCAGAGCTTCGCGGGCGTGAAGCGTCGCCGGCCGGACATGGTGGTCGGCATCGTCGGCTGCATGGCGCAGCGCCTGGGCGAGGAGCTGGGGGAGGAGTCCCCCGTCGTGGACCTGGTGGCCGGGACGGACACCTACCGGGAGCTGCCGGATCTCGTCCAGGAGCGTCGCGAGTCCGCCTCCGGCGCAGCCGTCGTGCGCACCGACGTCGACGCGCAGCACACCTACGGCATCACCACGCCCATCGCCTCGCTGGACGGACCGCACGGGTTCCTGACGATCATGCAGGGGTGCGACAAGTTCTGCACGTTCTGCATCGTGCCGTTCACGCGCGGCCGGGAGCGTTCCAAGCCGTGGCAGGACGTGATCCGGGAGGCGGAGGTGCTCGTGGAGCGCGGCGCCCGCCAGGTCACGCTGCTCGGGCAGAACGTGAACTCGTACCGCGACGGCGACGTCGACTTCCCGCAGCTCCTGCGGGAGGTGGATCGCGTGCCCGGGCTGGACCGCGTCTTCTTCACGTCGTCCTACCCGCGGGACATGACCGACGAGGTGTTCGAGGTCATCGCCTCCCACCGGACCCCGATGGAGTTCCTGCACTTCCCGGTGCAGTCCGGCTCGGACCGGGTCCTGAAGCGGATGAAGCGGCGGCACACCGTGGACTGGTACCTGCGGCGGATCGAGGCGGCGCGGCGGATCATCCCGGAGGTGCAGTTCTCCACGGACCTCATGGTGGGCTTTCCGGGGGAGACGGAGCAGGACTTCCAGGCCACCCTGGAGCTGGTGGAACGGGTCCGCTATGCGGAATGCTTCATGTACCGTTACTCTCCCCGGGAGGGGACGCCGGCGGTGAATCTTGCAGATGACCTGCCGGAGGCGGAGAAGTCCCGCCGCCTCGAACTGCTGATCCGGACGCAGCGCCGGATCGTCGGGGAGATCCTGCAGGAGAACGTCGGCAAGGAAATGGACGTGCTGGTGGAAGGACCGAGCAAGCGGAATCCGCGCGAGTGGTTCGGCCGCACGCGGAACCGGTTCATGGTGGTGCTGCCGGAGGGAAGCGCGCAGACGGGCGACGTGGTCCGGGCGCGACTGGCGGCGCTGAGGGGATCGACCTACCGGGGAGTCCCGGTGGAAACGGGGGAAACATGGGCTTCCTGAAGGGGCTGCGCACCGTCGTGGGCGTCGTCCTGTTCGTCCTGCTGCTGGGATTCGCGGTGCTGAATCCCGCGGAGACCGTGAACCTGAACCTGTTCTTCCTGCAGTACGAGAACGTGTACCTGCTCTGGGTGCTGTTCACGACGCTGCTGATCGGCGGTCTCGGCGGCCTGCTGATCTCGCTGCTCTGGATCGTGGAGCTGCAGACGAAGCTCAGCCAGGTGAAGCGCTCGTCGCGGCATCTGGAGGGTGAACTCACGACGCTGCGCAACCTGCCGCTCGAGGACAACGAGGAAGCGGCCGGAGGGACCCGAGAGTGACCGGCGCCGGATTCCTCATCGCGCTGGCCGTCATTGCCATCATCGCGGCGGTGGCCTGGCCGCTGCTGCGGGGGCGCTCGTCCAGCGCGCGCGATCGTCGTCCGCCGTACCTCGTGGCGCTCGGCTCCCTCATCGACGGCGACCGCGAGACGGCGTTCACGGAGCTCAAGAATGCGGTTCGCAGGGATTCCTCTAACGTCGACGCCTACCTTCGCCTCGGGGACCTGTTCCGCGAGCGGGGCGATGCGGAGCGGGCGCTGCACCTGCACCGCGAGCTGACCGCGCGGGCCGGCCTGGACGCGCTGGAGCGGGCGCGCGTCCACGAGGCGATGGCGCGGGACTGGATCGCGCTGGATCGACTGGACCGCGCGGCCGAGGCGGCGCAGGAGGCGGTCAAGAAGTCGCCCGAGCCGCTCGGGCCGATGCAGCTGCTCCTGGACATCCACGAGCGACGCGGCGACCACGACGGCGCGTTCCGAGTGAAGCGCGACCTGCTGAAGCGGGAAGGACGGGTCAAGGAGGCGTCCGCGGAGCTGGCCGACTACCGGGCCCGCCAGGCCCGCGAGCTCCTGGACCAGGACGAGCTGAGTGCGGCGGAGCGGCTGCTGAAGGAGGCGCGGCGCATCGACGGCTCCGCGGCGCAGACCGCCTTCCTGTGGGGGCTCCTGCAGGAGAGAAAGGGCGACTATCCCGCCGCGCTCAAGGCGTGGGAGGAGATCCTGTCGAGACATCCGGAGAAGGTCGTCCGCCTGTTTCGCAGCCTGGAGCGCGTGCACTTCCTGCACGGCTCGTACGGCGACATGGAGTCCACCTACCAGCGCTTCCTGGAGGCGGTTCCCGGCCACGAGGACGCGACGTTCGGGCTGGCACGCTTCCTCCTGCGCAAGGGGCAGCTCGAGGCGGCGCTGAAGGTCTGCCGCACCGGGCTGGATCACCAGCCGCAGTCGGAGTCGCTGCGGGTCATGCGCCTCCTGCTCCTTCAGCAGGTCGGCCGGTCCGGCGAGGTGGAGGGAATCCTCAACGAGTGGATCGGCGAGATCCTGGGCGAGGACGCGCCGTCGGCCAGTCCGCGGGCGCGCGGGGACTCGGCCATCCTGGATCCCGGGCTGGAGACCTCCGCGTGAGCAGCCTTCTCCTGTCGATGGTCGTCGCCTGGGCGGCCGCCGGAGGCGTCGCGTCGGCGGACGTGGACTCCGCCGAGGCGGAGTGGCGGCTGGGCGGCCGGGAGGAGGCCGGCCGCCTGATCCGGGAGTACGTCGCCGCGAATCCGGACGGCGCCCGTTCGGCGCGCGTCGCGGCGTTGCTGGCCCGCACCGCCCAGGATCCGGCCGAGGCGTCGACGCTCTGGGACGAGGTGCTGGCGCTCGAGCCGCGCGGGGCGCTGGGCGCGGAAGCGCACTGGCAGAAGGGACTCCACGCGTACTCTGCCGGGCTCTACGTCGCGGCCGCCCGGGAGTTCGAGGCGCTGGGCAACGACTTCGGCACGTGGTTCGAGCCGTCGCGGGCATTCCTCTGGAAGGGGTACGCGGAGCTCGGCGCGGATCAGCCCGAGGCGGCACTGGAGGCGTTCCGGCAGGCCGCGGGCGGAGCCGACGGCGAGGACGAGGCGTCGGTGGCGTTGGGACTCGCCAACGCGAACTTCCGCCTCGGCAACGTGCGCGAGTCCCTGCGGCGCTACCAGCGTTTCGAGCGGGACTTCCCGCAGGACGGCCGGGCCAGCGCCGCCGCGCGCCGCGCGGTGGAGTGCCTGAAGCTGCTCGGCCGCGAGGACGACGCGGCCCGCGCGGCGCAGCGCATCGGCGAGGACTATCCGGACTCCTTCGAGGCGACGCTGGCGCGGGCCGCCACGCGTTCGTTGAAGGACCGCGAGGTCCCGTGGAAGGAAGGCGAGGCCGTGCTGCCGGAGGAGACGCGCGGGCCGTTCGTCGTTCAGGTGGCGGCCATGACGGACCCGCGCAACGCGGCCACTCTCCGGCGCCGCATCCTCGCGCTCGGCATCCGGGAGATCCAGGTGGAGCCGGGCGACGGCCCCGACGGTCCCGTGCATCGCGTGCTGCTGGGTCCCTACGACGACGAGGAGCAGGCGCGCAGCGCGGCCGACTCCGTGGCGACGCTGGGAGAGCTGAATCCGCGCGTGAGGGAGGTGCGATCGAACTGATGGACGCCGCCTCCGCCCCGGTGAAACGGCCGCCGCCCGACACGCCCGGCCTCACGCCCCTCATGAAGCAGTACCTCACGATCAAGGCGCAGCATCCGGGCTGCGTCCTTTTGTTTCGCATGGGGGACTTCTGGGAGACGTTCTACGAGGACGCCGTCCTCGTGTCGCGCGTGCTCGGCCTCACGCTGACGTCGCGCGGGATGGAGAAGGGCGAGCGCGTGCCGCTGGCCGGCGTGCCGCTTTCCAGTCTGGAGAAGTCCGTGTCGCGCCTCGTCGATGCGGGGCACCGCGTGGCCGTCTGCGATCAGGTGGAGGACGCGAAGCAGGCGAAGGGCCTCGTGAAGCGGGACGTCGTGGAGATCGTGTCCGCGGGCACCGTCACGCTGCCCGGTCTCCTGGACGATCGTGTCAGCCGGTGGCTCGTGGCGGTCTTCCCGGACGGTGATGCGGGCCGCGTGGGACTCGCGCGCTGCGATCTGAGCACCGGGGAGTTCGCCGGGCTGGAGGTGGCGGCCACGGCGCTGGGCGACGAGCTGGATCGCCTGCTGCCCTCGGAGATCCTGGTGCCGGCCGGTGATCTTCCGGTCGACGTGGCGAAGGCCGTGAAGCGTGACGCGGCGCTGGAGCGAATCCCGGAGGATCGATTCCCCGAGGTCGACGCCGCGGCCGATCGCCTGCGCGAGGGCCCAGGCCTGGCCGACGGTCGACCGGCCTCGTTCCAGCCGCTGGCGCTGCGGGCCGGCGCCGCGCTGCTGACCTACCTCGGCGACATGCGCAAGGCGGAGCGCGACGAACTCTCGCCGTTCGAGACGGAGGAGGACGAGGGCACGCTCGTCCTCGACGACATCTCGCTGCGCAACCTCGAGATCCTTCGCCCGCTGCGCGATGGCGCACGCGGAGGCACGCTCCTTTCCGTGCTGGACCGCACCCGCACGCCGATGGGCGCGCGGCGGCTGCGCCACTGGATCGGCCGCCCGCTGCTGGCGCCGGAGCGGATCGCCGCGCGGCACGATGCGGTCCAGGAGCTGGTGGAAGACGCGACGCTTCGCGACGAGCTTTCCGGGTTCCTCGCGGGAGTGGGGGACGTGGAGCGGATCGCGATGCGCGTGGCGTCGGGACGGGCGCACGCCCGCGACCTCGTGGGACTGGCGGACTCGCTGGCGTCGCTGCCGCAGGTGCGTGGGCTGCTGAAGGGCGCGCGGGCCGCGCTCTTCGGGAGCCTGCGCAAGAGCCTCTCGGACTTCGGGGGCGAGGTGGAGACGATCCGCGACGCCGTGCTGGAGGAGCCCGCGCTGGCGCTGAAGGAAGGCGGCCTCCTGCGCGAGGGCTACTCCGAGGAACTGGATCGGCTGCGCCGCCTGTCCAAGAGCGGCAAGGACTGGATCGCGCAGCTCCAGGCCGACGAGCGCGAGCGCACCGGGATCGGCAACCTGAAGGTTGGGTACAACCGCGTGTTCGGCTACTACCTGGAGGTCAGCAAGGCGAACAAGCAGCTCGTGCCCGACGACTACGAGCGTCGGCAGACGCTGGTGAACGCCGAGCGCTACATCATGCCGGCGCTGAAGGAGCGGGAGGCGGAGATCCTCGGCGCGGACGAAAAGGCGAAGAACCTGGAGTACGACCTTTTCGTGGAGCTGCGCACGCGGCTGGCAATGGCGTGCCCGCGCTTCCGCGAGGCCGCGCGGGCGCTGGGCGTCCTGGACGTACTGGTCACGTTCGCCGACGTGGCGGTGCGCGGGAACTGGACGAGACCCGTCGTCACGGACGGCGCGGCGCTTCGGATCCGCGGCGGCCGGCACCCGGTGGTGGAGGCGTCGCTGCCCGTGAACGAGTTCGTCCCCAACGACGTGCGCTTCGAGGAGGAGGATCGCCAGATCCTCCTCATCACCGGGCCGAACATGGCGGGAAAGAGCACGTTCCTCCGCCAGGTGGCGCTGCTCGTCATCCTCGCCCAGACCGGCGCGTTCGTTCCGGCGGAGGAGGCCGAGATCGGCGTGGTGGACCGCGTGTTCACGCGGGTGGGGGCGTCGGACCACGTGGCGGCCGGCCACTCCACGTTCATGGTCGAAATGGTGGAGGTGGCGCGCATCCTCGCGTCGGCCAGTCCGCGCAGTCTGGTGCTGCTGGACGAGGTGGGACGCGGCACGTCCACGTACGACGGCCTCGCCATCGCCTGGGCGGTGACGGAGTTCCTGCACGAGCATCCGGAGCGGGCGGCGCGCACGCTGTTCGCCACGCACTACCACGAGCTCACGGAGCTGGCCGACGCGCTCCCGCGTGCGGTGAACCTGCGCGTCACCGTGCACGAGTGGAAGGACCGCGTCGTCTTCCTCCGCAAGGTGGTGGAGGGCGCGGCGGACCGGAGCTTCGGCATCCAGGTGGCGCAGCTCGCGGGGTTGCCGGGCGAGGTGACGCGCCGCGCGAAGAAGATCCTGGCCGGACTGGAGGAGGGGACGTTCCTCTCCGGCGGCGCGCCCCGGTCGGCCAGCGGCTCCCAGCTGGACCTGTTCTCGGCGCGCGGCGCGTCGGTGCTGACCGAGCTGGAGGCGATCGATCCGGATCGCATGACGCCGATGGAGGCGCTGGCCGTCGTCTCGGAGTGGAAGCGCCGTCTGGCGGACGAGTCCGCCCCGTCGGCGGGCGAGGAGGAGCCGGCATGACGTCCTCCGGAGACCGCACGCACATCCGTCGCCTTCCGCCCGACGTCGCCAACCGCATCGCGGCCGGCGAGGTGGTGGAGCGTCCGGCGTCCCTGGCCAAGGAACTCGTGGAGAACTCGCTGGATGCGGGGGCCACGCGCATCGAGGTGACGTTCGACGGCGGCGGCATCGACCGGATCCGCGTGTCGGACGACGGGCACGGCATCCCCGCCGACGAGGTCCGCCTGGCCTTCGAACGGCACGCCACCAGCAAGGTGTGGGATCCGGCCGATCTGACGGACATCCGCACGCTGGGCTTCCGCGGGGAGGCGCTGGCCTCCATCGCGGCGGTGGCCCGGGTGGAGTTGCTCACCGCTCCGCGGGACGGCGGTCCGGGAACGCGCCTGCAGCTGGAGGCCGCCGAAGTGACGGCGGAGGAGCGCGCCGCGCGCGCCCCCGGCACGACGATCGAGGTGAGCGCGCTCTTCTACAATACGCCCGCGCGCCGCAAGTTCCTGCGCACGCCGGCCACGGAGGGTCGCGTGCTGGTGCGCACGCTGGGGCAGCTGGCCCTGGGCGCGCCGGGCGTGGGCTTCACCGTCGTGCGCGACGGCCGACGCGTGCTGGACGTCGTCCCGGACGACGATTTCCGCGCGCGGCTGGCGGCGCTGTTCGGCGCCGACACGGTCAAGCGCATGGCCGAGGTGAAGGGCGACCGCGACGGCGTCCGCGTGCGCGGGCTCGTCGCGCCGGCCGACTTCACGCGCACGCGCGTCAGCCACCAGATCCTTCTCGTGAACGGCCGATCGATCTCGGACGCGTCGCTGTCGCACGCGGTGTCCGCCGGCCTCGGCGGCGCGGCGCCGGGCGGTCGTTACCCGATCTTCGCGCTGACGGTGGAGACGGATCCGGCCGAGGTGGACGTGAACGTCCATCCGACGAAGCGCGAGGTCCGCTTCGGGAACCGCGACCGCATCTACTCGGTGATCCGCGAGGCCGTGATGTCCTCGCTGCTGGACACGGGGTTCGACGCGCTGGGGCGGGAGGGTGTGCTTCCTTGGCGTCGCCCCGCGTCGCCGGAGCCGGCCGCCCGCGTCTCGGGTCCGGCGGCGCCGCCGGCCGCCGCTTCGCCGGAGGAGCTGCCGTTCGGGGGATCGCGGCCGGGCGGGGATGTGCCCGCGTCGTCGCGCCCCGACCCGGCGACGACCGGCGTCGACCTGTCGGCCGGCGCTCCGCATCCCGCCGAGGCCGACGCACCGGTGGCCGTGGGCACCCGCTCGCTCCGGCTCGTGGGCGAGATCTGGGGCGCGTACCTCCTGGTGGAGGACCGCGACCGTCTCCTCGTCATCGACCAGCACGCGGCGCACGAGCGCGTCCTCTACGACGAGATCCGCGAGGCCGCGGTCGCGGGAGAGGACCTGCCGGTGCAGGGGCTGCTGGTGCCGCTGACGATCGAGCTGGCCCCGGGCCACGATCCGGAGGAGGCGGCCGAAGCACTCACCGCGATGCGCTTCGAGGCGCGGCCGGGAGGTCCGTCGACGGTGCTCGTCGACGGCATTCCCGGGCACCTGTCGCGGTGGGGCGGCGGGGACTTTCTCCGGGAGATCTTCGCGTCCGCGGACACCGCGCGAGCCTCCGCGGAGAAGCTGCGCGATGCGCTGGCCAAGAGCTACTCCTGCCGCGGCGCCGTGAAGTTCAACCAGCGTCTGCACCGCGAGGAGATCGAGCATCTGCTCCGGGCGCTGGAGCGCACCGACGTTCCGCGCCTCTGCCCGCACGGTCGCCCGATCTACCTGGAGCTCACGAAGGACTCCCTGAACGACCGCTTCGAGCGGACGTGATCCGCGGCTAGAGCGCCGCGTCCAGGTCGGCGATCCGCGCCAGCAGCAACTCCTCGGACCAGACGGGACGGGCCAGGCCGGACTGGAGCTCCATCGTCCGGGCGAGGAGGTCGCGCGCCTCGCGCTTCCGGCCCTGCAGCTCGCGGTAGCGCGCGAGACCTTCCACCGCGCGCACCGTCCACGGATCGGAACGGCTCTCGGAGCCCTCCTGTACGGCGCGCTCGTACAGCGGGCCGGCCTCCGCCAGGCGGTCGTTCCCGCACAGCGCCGACGCGAAGTCCGTGAGGCAACGGATCCGGTGCTGATCGTAGTCGACGGGAAGCTGATCGTAGACCGCGAGCGCCTCCTCGTAGCGCTCCAGGCAGTCCGCCAGCCGGCCGTTGCCCTGCAGGAACGCCGCGTAAGCGTAGAGCGTGCCGGCGTGATCCGGCCCGGCGTCGAACCCGAGGCGCTCGAACTCGACGATCGAGGCCCGGTAGTGGCGATCGGCCTCGTCGCGCGCGGCCTCGCCGCCCGTGTACCCGAGCGCGAAGGCCAGGTTGGCCTCGGCGGAGGCGATCCTCCTCGGCTGGTCCGTCATCACGCGCCGACGGATCTCCAGGGCGCGCCGGGCGTGGTCCACCGCCGCGGGGTCGTCGGCGAAGGCGGCGGACAGCGACAGGAGGGCGAGGACCCTCGCCGTCTCGGGGCTCTCGGCGCCGTGGACGAACTCTGCGTCCGGCAAGGCGCGCGTCGCTTCCCGCCCCGCTTCCTCCCACATCCAGAGCTGGCGGTAGATGCCGGCCATGCGCATCCGCACGCGCAGCGTCGCCTCCCGGTCGCCGCCCAGCTCCTCGTCGACGCGGCGCGACGCGTTCTCCAGCAGGTCCACGAGCGTGGCGTCCAGCGACACGGACCCGGACGCGTCCGGGAGCAGGATCGACGAGACGAACTGCTGCACACGCTCGGCGCGCTCCGCCTCGCGGTGCGCTTCCTGCCGCAGCACTCCCATCGTCGCCCCGAACGCGATCGAGACCGTCACGGCGAGTGCGACCCCGGCCACGATCCAGCGATGCCGGCGCATGGCGCGCCCGAGCTGCTCCGTCGGCGTGGGCCAGCGCGCCTCGATCTCGTCGCCCCGGTGCCATCGCCTCAGATCGGACGCGAACGCGTCCATCGACGCGAAGCGATCGGCGGGGGAGAGCGCGAGCGCCCGGCGCAGGATCGCGTCCAGATCCTGGTCCGCACCGTCGACGCGTGCGGCCAGGCGCGGCACGTCGGCGCGCTCCGGCCGATGCGTCCCGAACGGAAGGCTTCCGGCCAGGCACTCGAAGAGGACGACGGCCAGCGAGTACACGTCGCTGCGGACGTCGACGTCCTCCCGGCGTCCTTCGCGCTGCTCCGGCGAGGCGTAGGCCGGAGTGCCCAGGAACTGGCCCGCGCGGGTGAGCAGTGTCTCGTCCGCGTCCAGGCGCATCGCCAGCCCGAAGTCCAGGATGCGGGGCTTTTCATCCGGCGTGATCAGCAGGTTCGACGGCTTCAGGTCGCGGTGCACCACGCCGCGCTGGTGCGCGTGAAGGATGGCGTCCGCGGCGTCGGCGAAGCGTGCGACGATGTCCCGCGCCGAGCGCGGGGTCTCCGCTGCCCAGCGCGTCACCGGCACGCCGTCCACCCACTCCAGCACCAGAATCGACTGCGAGCCGAGGCGCTCCACGTCCAGCAGTCGGGGGATGGACGGGTGGTCGAGCCGCGAGACGACATCGATCTCCCGCGCCAGCCGCTCGCGGGCCGTCGGGCCGGCGAAGGCCCCCTCGGCGAGTCGCTTGACCGCCACGACGCTTCCCGTGCGCGTGTCCCGCGCCCGGTAGACGACGCCCTGGCCGCCGCGCGCCACCTCCTCCAGCAGCGTGTACGGGCCCAGCGATCCCAGCGGATCGTCGAGCGCGGCGGCCCGGGTCAGCGAGAGCCAGCTCTCGGACTCGAAGCCGAAGGGATCGCCGTCCGGGAAAGGGCGGTCCGGAGGGGAAGACAAGCGGACTCCGTGGCTAGGCGACGCCGCGCGCGGCGCCGCGATCCTCGTCGTGCTCCTCGCGGGCGATCCGCGCCTCCACCAGCGTCCGGAGACGGTTCCGGACGCGCTGCTTCGCCTTGTAGGCGGCGGCGACGGTGACGCCGGCGCGGCGGGCCACCTCCTCGGTGCCGCAGCCCGCCAGGAACAGCTCGAAGACGCGGATGCTCTGCGGATCGAAGGAGGCCCGCAGCTCGCGCAGTGCGTGCCGCAGGTGGTGGCGTTTCCACTCCGCCTCGAACGCCTCCTCGCGCCGCAGCTCCTCCGCGTCGCCGGCCCGGTCCAGGGCCTCGTCGGGAAGTAGCACCTCGCGCTGCCGGAATGGACGCGTCCCGTGCCGGATCACCGCGTTCTCGATGGTCCGGCGCAGGTAGGAGCGGAAGCGGCCCCGGGCGGGCTCGTAGCGGAAGCCGGGGAGCGCGCGCGCCAGCCCGAGGAGGACCTCCTGGCGCACGTCCTCGGCATCCACCAGCGACAGCCCGCGCCAGCGCGCCCACCGCAGCACGAGCTCACCGTACCGCGCGTCGAAGTCCGACCAGGCGCGGTCGTCGCGGGGATCCCGCAGGCGCGAGAGGAGGGAGGGATGGGTGGAGGGCCAGGGCATCGGCGAGTCCGGTTGCGGGGAACCAACCCTTCCAGCTTGGCGATCCGGCCGCCAGGTCGTCAAGCGAGGCCCGGTCACGAAGCTGTCACCGATGTAAATTCACCGCCGCCGAGGCGGGCGATGCCGCTGGGGGCACGGCACCGCGTCCTCGGCGACGGCGGGCGGGCGTCAGCCGGTGGATTCGGTGGCGTCCTTCGGACGCACGTCGACCGTGGTCAGGAGGTCCGTCTCCTCGTGCGTCTCGCAGATGGACGCGGCGAGGCTCCGGTAGCTGCGGGCCAGCCTGGAGCCGGGCGAGTCCAGCAGGATCGGGTCGCGCGCATCCATGGCGTGGCGCATCGGCCGGTAGTCGTTGGGCAGCGCCCAGTACACCTCGGCATCGAGTGCGTGCTCCACGTCCTCGGTCGTCACGCCCTCGTCTTGGTGCCGGTTCAGCACCACGCGCACGCGATCCTTCGGGATGTCGAGGCGCTGGAGCCAGCGGAGGTAGCCCGCGCCGCTGCGGATCGCCGCGGCCTCCAGTCCCGTCACGATGAGCAGCTCGTCGCAGAGTTCCAGGACCTCGCCGGCGCGTCCGCCGACGCCGCTGCCCAGGTCGACCACGACGTAGTCGTACATCTGGTTCAGGACGCCGAACAGCTCGGCCACGCGGTCGTCGCGAAGGTGACGCCACTGCTCGGGGAACTCGAACATCGTCAGCACCTGGAGCCCGGAGCGGTGGTGCGCCACGCGCTCGCGCACGCGGTCCGCATCGATCCGACCGTCCGCGACGGACGGCGCGAAGTACCGCTCGGCGTCGACGTCGAGGAGGAAGGCCGCATCTCCGCCCGGCAGGCCGAAGTCCACGAGGCAGACGCGCTTGGGCCGCGCGGCCAGCGAGAGGGCGACGTTCGTGGCGATCGACGTGCCGCCGATCCCGCCCTTCACCGGGCACACCGAAAGGATACGTCCGCGCGGCGCCGGCGGGGCCGAGCGCTGCGCCTGCTGTCCGCGCAGGCGGGCGATGGCCTCGTCCAGCGCGGGATAGTCCACGGGAATCGGCAGGAACTCCTGTGCGCCGGCGCGGATCGCCTCCAGGATCAGATCCGGGGAGCGGTCCTGCGACAGCAGGATGATGCCGGTGTGCGGCTGTTCCTCCCGGACGATGCGCACCGCATTCAGCGAGCGCTCCGGGTCGTGCCCCAGTCCCATGACCACGAAGTCGGGCTGGAGGCCGCGGATGAGCCGCAGGCCGGAACGCAGATCGCGTCCCTCTCCGATGACGTGGCAACCGGCGGCGTTGAGATGTCGCTTGAGCCCCGTGCGCGTGAACTCGTCATGATTGACGATGACGAAACGGAGCCGATCGTCGCTGGGCGAGTGGGTCATGGCGGGAAATCCCACGGGGGCAGGACTGGGAAGAGCTTACCACGGGATCCGCGCGTTCCCGGCCCCTCGGCCCACGGCCGCCCGCGCGGAGCGGGCTATGCTTGCGAGTCTTGACCGGAACCGGGGCCTTCAGGCCGATGTCGAGGTCCGCTTCATCCGCGTTCGCAGACTTCGGTCGACCTCGACCGTGATCGGCGCGAGGATCGGCAAGGGGACCCGCGGCGTCCGCAAGAATCGCCCGCGCGAACGTCCCGTCTCTCGATCCCCCGAAAAAGTGACTTCCGGGGGTTGACTCTCCCCCCGGGGGAGACTCGAACGTGGGCCTCGGGGCCGGTCCCCGCGGAGGTGCCGGATGCGCTGGAAGATCGGAGAGTTCTCGCTGGTGGCGCGGATGTCGGTGAAGACGCTGCGCCTCTACCACGAGAAGGGGCTGCTCGTTCCCGCCCACGTGGACGAGTCGTCGGGCTACCGCTTCTACGACGAAGGCAACCTCGAGCGGGCCAGGATCATCGCCTGGCTGCGGGGGCTCGGCTTCCCGCTGGCCGAGATCGCGGCGCTGCTGGACGAGGCGGATCGCGACCGGTCGGGGGTCACCGCCCGCATCCGCAAGCGGCTGGAGGAGGTGCGCGAGGAGATCGACGATCGCCGCCACACCGCCCGGATGCTGGAGCAGATGCTGGAACCCGAGGAGGAGGTCGTCGTGAGCGGAAGCACGTTCGAGATCGCGGAGATCACGCTGGAGCCGGTCCTGGTAGCCGGGCACCGGATGCGCGGGCGCTACCAGGACATCGGCGTGGGGCTGACCAAGCTCTGCAAGAGGGCCGGATTCCACATGGCCGGCAAGCCCATGACGCTGTTCTACGACAGCGAGTACAAAGAGGACGATGCTGAGTTCGAGCCGGCCGTGCCGGTGAGGAAGCGCATCGAGGCGGACGGTGTCGAGTGCCACGAGCTGCCCGGCGGTCGGGCGCTGACACTGACCCACCAGGGCCCCTACGAGACGCTCCACGAGTCCTACGGGCGGATCTTCGCGTACGCAGAGGAGAAGGGCCTGACCATCCGCCGGCCCACGCGCGAGATCTACCGGAAGGGCCCCGGGCTCCTCTTCAAGGGCAACCCGGAGAAGTACGTCACGGAGATCCAGGCCCCGCTGGAGGGGTAGGGGGCCCGGCGGGATCCGGGCCGCGGAGTGACGCCCGGGCGGTGTCCCCTGGCGGCGGGGCGTTGCGTTTCCAGGGGTGAGCCGGCCGAGCGCTCCCCGATCCGCGGGAAGCCCTCGCGCCCCCGCCCCGGAGGAAGCCCGTGAAGCCCACCGCGCTGTTGCCGGTCGCCGCCGCTCTCGTCCTCGCGTCCGGTGCTCCGGCGTCGGCCCAGGTGAACTACCCCATCGACGACTTCGAGGTGCTGCCCGTCCTGGTGAGCCAGGTGGGGGTGGGGTGGAAGACGGAGGTGCAGCCGGTGCCTCCGCCGTACGTCGGCGGCCACATCATCTCCACCACCCGCGAGATCCTGGTTTCCAGCAGCTTCGACAACTTCGCCCAGGCGCAGCTCAGCACCACCACGAGCGGCGCGGACCAGGCGCGGTTGATCGTCCCCAGTGACGACGGGGAGGGAGTGGGCGAGATCCGGCTCACGTATCCGCTCTCTCCGGGCGGCGTCGACCTGACCGCCGGCGGCCTGGTGGACCGAATCGAGATCGACAACCTTATTCAGGGATGGCCCTCCCGGCAGGTCGAGTGCCGGCTGACGGACACGAGTCTGCAGCAGGAGACGGTGAGCATCCTCTTCGGCTCCAGCACGCAGTTCGAGGTGGACGAGTGGCTCCTGGCGGACTTCGGCGTCGTCGACGTCACGGACGTGACCGAGATCGAGTTCCGTTTCCACGAGCGCGCCGTGTACGAGATCCGGGAGATCCGCCTGCGCGGAGAAGGATCCCAGGATCTGAACTTCGTGATCCACTCCGAGACCACGTTCACGCCTCCGCTGCCCAGCCCTCCCATCGAGGTCGATGCGATCACGGCGCTCGGCGGAGCTCCCCTGTACGGCGCGCAGATCTCCATCACCCAGGCGAACGCGGGGTTCATTCCGCAACTCCAGCTCGGGTGGGCGAACTACCCCAGCTTCGACGGCAGCGTCGGCAACCTGCTCCTGGACTGGACCGATCTCTCCTCGTTCGAGCCGCTGGACCTGACGCTCTCCTTCGACTTCGTCCCGACGGAATTCGGGGGAGAGGATCTGGTGCCGGAGATCTTCCCGCCGGATCCCATCCACGGCCCGGAGGGGATCGCCCTGAGGTTTCCGATGCAGATCCGGCAGGGAGTGGGCGGTCCCATCCTCTGGACGTCCGAGACGTGGGTGAACCTCATGGCGGGGCCGGATCAGGATCCCTTCGGTCTGGAGTTCGCCGTGGCGAGCGTGACGCCCAACGGGGCGGGCTGGACCGACGGCTTCTCGCTGGCGCTCTCGCTGATCCACGGGGGCGCGGGGGTGGAGACGATCTGGCCGCTCATGGAGATGAGCTGGTGGAGCGAGTGGCAGGTCTACGTGGATCCCACGGATGTGGCGTTGCCGGAGTCTGCGACAGCCGCCGGCCCGCGACTCTTTGCCGCGCCGTCCGTGACCCGCACCGGAACGACGATCCGCTCCAGCCGCCCGTTCGACGCGCGGGATCGCCTGGTGGTGCACGACCTGGCCGGTCGACGCGTGACGACGCTGCCGGCGACGAACGGCGCACGGACCGTGAACTGGGACGGTCGAGGCCCGGCGGGGCCGGCGGCGCCCGGGGTCTACTTCGTTCGCCTGGAGGGTCGTCGGGGGGAGGCGGCCCGGGTGGTGAAGCTCCGCTAGGGAGCGGCGCCCCGGCCGGAGGCCGTGTCCCCGGACCGGGCGAGCCCGCGTTTCCGGGGAAGGAACGGGTCGACGACGCTCCTGCGGCCCCGCGGAGCGCGTTCGACCGACATCGCCGGAGGAGTCCATGAACCGCCCCGTCGGGAAGCTTGCGCTCATCGCCTTCGCTCTGCTGGCCGCAAGCCCCACCCGGGGTCAGGTCAGTTATCCCATCGATGATTTCGAGGTCCTGTCCACCACCGTGAACCAGGTGGGCGCCGGCTGGAAGACGGAGGTCCAGGTGGTCCCGGCTCCCTACGTCGGCGGACACATCATCTCGACGACCCGCGAGATCCTGTGCTCTTCCACGGAGGACAACTTCGCGCAGGCCCAGATGAGCACGACGACCAGCGGGACGGATCAGGCGGTTCTCTTCGTGCCCACGGACGCCGGGGCGGGGCTGGGGGAGATCTGGCTGACGTACCCGCTCTCGCCGGGCGGCATCGATCTCACGGTCGGCGGGGCCGTCGATCGCATCGAGATTGACGCGATGATCAGCGGACAGCCCACGCGGACCGTCGAGTGCCGGCTGACCGATACCAGCAGCCAGCAGGAGACCGTCAACGCGATCCTCGGTTCCGACACGCAGTTCGAGGTGGACGAGTGGCTGCTGGCCGACTTCAGCGTGGTGGACGTGACGGACGTGACGGAGATCGAGTTGCGGTTCCACGAGCAGGCGATCTACGAGGTCCGGGAGATCCGCCTGCGCGGCCAGGGCTCGAACGAGGTCCTGTACACGATCCACCAGGAAGCGACGTTCATTCCGCCGCTGCCGGGTCCCCCGATCGAGATCAGCGCGATCCGGCCGTACGGCGGCGGCCCGCTGTACGGAGCGGAGATCGCCATCACCCAGGCGTTCGCCGGGTTCACGCCCGAACTCCAGCTCGGCTGGGGCACGTATCCCGGCCTGGGGGGCGACGTCGGCAATCTTCTTTTGGACTGGACCGACCTTGCCCCGTTCGAACCGCTGGAGTTCACGCTGGACTTCGACTTCGTCCCGCGGGACCTCTTCGGCCAGAACCTGGTGCCGGAGATTTTCCCGCCGGATCCCATTCACGGACCGGAGGGCGTCGCCCTGCGCTTCCCGATGCGGATCCGCCTCGGCGAGGGCGGTCCCATCCAGTGGGAGTCGGAGGTGTGGATCAACATGATGCCGGGCCCCGACCAGGCGGAGGGCGCGCTGGAGTTCGCGGCCGCGTCCGTCACGCCGAACGGCGCCGGATGGACGGACGGCTTCTCGATCTGGATCGCGCTGCTGCCGGGAGCGGCCGGCGTGGAGACGATCTGGCCGGTCATGGAGATGAGCTGGTGGAGCGACTGGACGATCTACGTGGATCCCACCGACGTCGCGCTGTCGGAGTCGGCCGACGCCGGTCCGCGGCTCGTCGCCGCGCCGTCCGTGACCCGCACCGGAACGACGATCCGCTCCAGCCGCCCGTTCGACGCGCGGGATCGTCTGGTGGTGCACGACCTGGCGGGCCGGCGGGTGACGACCCTGCCGGCGACGAGCGGCGCGCGGATGGTGGACTGGGACGGTCGCGGCCCGGCGGGCCCGGCGGCGCCGGGGGTCTACTTCGTCCGCCTGGAGGGCCGCCGTGGTGAGGCGGCCCGGGTGGTGAAGCTGCGATAGGAGAGGGGCAGGCTCCGGCCGAGGGTGCGGTCGGAGCCCGCCGACCCCGCAATTCCTTGACCTGGGACGATCCCGTCGTAGAATCTCCGGTCCAGGGTGATGAGCGGGCATAACTCAGTTGGTAGAGTGTCAGCTTCCCAAGCTGAAAGTCGCGGGTTCGAATCCCGTTGCCCGCTCCACCTACCTCCTCCGCAGACCTTCCTCCAGATCCGCCAATCTCGCCCTCTCGCGGCGCGTCCCGGCGGCGCAAGCCACGCCTCCGAGGCCGCTGGCCCCGATCTGTCGGGCCGTGGCCCCGTTCTCCTCGTTCCTCCGTACTCCCCGCATAGAGGCCCCGAGGGGGCCATCGAGACTCCCGATGGTTCGGTCCGGCCGAGGAGGAACGTCCATGATCACGCGAGGAATCCTGGCACTGCCCCTGATCCTGGCGCTCCCGACGGGAGCGGCCTCGTCGGCCTCGGCGCCGGAGCGGATGGTCCGTCAGACCTACATCCACGGGGTCCCGTACGAGGCGGCCCGGGCGCTCGGCCCGGCGGCGGTCCCGGAACTCGTCTCGTTGCTCGGAGATCCGGAGTTCGACGAGTCCGGGGTCAACATCGTCGCGGTGCTGGGCTACATCGGCGATCCGGCGGCGGTGGAACCGCTGATCGCGTACGTGGAGAGCCTCTCCGGCGAAGTTTCGGTCCACACGTTCCGCTCGGTGCTGACCGTCTTCCAGGCTCTGGGACATCTGGCGCAGTCCGGCGACGACCGCGCTCTGGGGTACCTCATCGCCTGGTCCGACGCGACGCACTGGCGATCCGCGGGTCTCGGGCTCTCGTACCGGATCTACCGCGACTCGCGCCTCGGCGAGGTGCTCGGGCGGATGGCGATTCAGGGGCTCGGCATCTCCGGACGGCCGGAGGCGTACCGCGTGCTGAGGGACCTGGCGGGCGGCGACCTCCGCGAGGACTGGCACGACAACGTCGGCGAGGCGATGGAAATGAACGGCCGCGTGGCCGTCGAGGGCGCGCGCGCCGTCTTCTCGGAGGTGGGACGATGAGCGCCGGGACGATCCAGGCCCTTGCAGCCCTCGGCGGCCTCGTCCTGCTGGTCACGCCCGCCCGGGCGGACGACCACATCGATCCGAATGCCCACCTTCATCGGTACACGCTCACGACGGCTCGCCACACGCAGACGGTCTTCGACCTTGAGGACGCCCAGAGGGGCGTCAAGGTTGCGACGGCTCGACTGCGCCGGTGCGACAGCCGGATCTCTGCGGATCAGGACGTCGGCTGCGTGGTGGAGGTGGAGGTGGCCGACGGTGTGCCGACGTTCGGAGCCTCCGGCGACGGGCTGGACGTCATCACCACTCAGGCGGAGCTGGACGCCGTGCTCGACGACACCACGGCCTGGGTCAAGGTGGTCACCTACGTCAGCCACTGCGGAGGCGTCCCGGGAACCTATCACGGGTGCGCGCGGCAGCCGGGAAGCTCGATGGTCGTCGAAAACGGCATCTCAGCTCCGGAACTCGGGGAGACGCTCGTCCACGAGCTGGGCCACAACAAGGGTCTGACGCATCGCAGCGGCCCCGGAACCCCGTTCATGCACCCGACCGACCTGGGCAACGACGAAGTGAACGCCTATGAGTGCGCGATCCTGCACCAGGGCGGCGTCATCTCCGGCTCCAACTACCCCGTGGAGGCCTCGCTCCTCATCGACGACTCGTTCAGCATGCACTCGGAGCTCAACGGTGTGAAGGAGGCGATGGCCCGGCAGCTGGAAGCCTATCCGGAGGAAGGCTGCAACGTGTTCCAGCTCACGACGTTCAAGGACAGCGTCACGATGCGGGACTTCACGACGGATCTGGAGCTGGTCCAGCAGCAGGTGGCGGCGCTGTCGGCCTCCGGCGGGGGCGACTGTCCGGAGGCCTCGTTCGCCGCCCTCAACATCGCGCAGTACAACGTGGGGGAGGGAGGGCGTCTGCTGATCGCGACCGACGGGTCGCCGAGGGGCGCCTGGTCGCTGGACGGTGCCATCGAGACGCTCCGCCGCCTCGGCCGGCGGGTAGACGTGGTCCTGTCCGGCGACTGCGACTTCGGGGCGACGCCGGGCCTCCGCGGGGGATGCTCCAACGACGGAGACATCCCTCTTCCGGACCGATCGCCGCCGCCCCTGCGGCCCGAGCGGTACCGCGCCCTCCCGGTGGCGGGCGACTCCATCCAGCTCTTCCTCGACGGCGACGACTTCCAGCAGGTCCTGCTGCCTTTCTCGTTCCCGTTCGGCGGGGAGGAGTTCAGCACGGTGTACGTGGGCTCCAACGGCTTCGTCACGTTCGGGCAGGGCTCGATCGCGTGGTATCCGTCCCCGGAGGAGCTCCTCACCGGTCCGCGATGCATCGCGCCGTACTGGGAGGATCTGAGTCCGCAGAACGCCGGGACCATCACCGTGGTCGACACCGGAGCGGACTTCCGCGTGATCTTCGACGACGTGGTGCAGTGGAACACGACGAACACCGTGTCGTTCACGCTGATCCTGCGGCCGGACGGCACGTTCCGGATCGACTACGGGACCGTCACGGCCACGAGCGGCCTCGCGGGATGCTCGGTGGGGACGGCCGTGCCCGACCCGGGGCCGATCGATCTGAGCGCCGCGGCGCAGCCCATCCAGGAGACCGCCCCGGGGACCGGGACCGCCTACGAGGAGTTCCCGTCCGCGCCGGATCTCAGCGGGCTCTCGCTGGAGTTCGCCCCGCTGACCGCGTCGCCACCGCGGATCTACACGGATCTGGAGACGTACTCGCTGCTCGCATCCGAAACGGGCGGCGTGTTCACGTACCAGCCGGAAGTGAACTTCGGCACGCCGTCGGAGTTCGAGCGCTTCGTGAACACGGTGTTCAATCTGTTCCAGGCCGGCCTGGATCACTCGATCGCGCTCGCGGAGCCGCCCGTCGGTCCGCAGGGCAGCACGTTCACGCTGGAGCTCACAGGGGCGGGGACGAACTTCCGGCCGGGAACGTCCGTGTCGGTCTCGGGAAGCGGGGTCAGCGTGGGGGCCGTCACCGTCCATTCGCCGGTGCGGCTGACGGCCGCGGTCACCGTGGATCCCGGCGCCGCGCCCGGCTTCCGCGACGTGGCCACCGCGACGGACCTGGGAGTTCTGGGTCTGGAGTCCGCCACCGGCGTCGGGGTGCTGGAGATCGTGGCGGCGCCGCTGGTGCCGACGATCCTGGGCGTGACGCCGTCGTCGGTGCCCGTGGGCGAGAGCGCCACGGTCGTGGTGTCGGGGGCCGCCACCGGCTTCGACGGCTCGTCGGTGCTGAGTCTCGGCGCGGGCGTGTCGATCGGCGGGACCACGGCGCTGTCGGCCACGTCGCTGCAGGCGGAGGTGATCGTCTCGGAGGCGGCGGCGGTGGGCTTCCGCGACGTCGTGGTGACCACCGGGGCCGAGACGGCGACGGAGAGCCGAACCGGGCCGTTCTTCGTGTCCGGCCGGGCCACCGCGACGCCGACGCTCCTGTCGATCAGCGAGTCGATCGGCGCTCCTGGGCAGTCGCTGTCCGTCTCGGTGGTCGGGCGGAACACGGCGTTCGCGCCGGGGGCGTCGTCGCTGAGCTTCAGCGGTTCCGGAATCGTGGTCCTGAGCACGACCGTGACCAGTCCGACGACCGCCACGGCGGACATCCTGATCGAGGCGGATGCGGAGCTGGGACTGCGCGACGTTCGCATGAGCACCGGGACCGAGCTCGTGGCCCTGCTCGACGGCTTCAACGTGTCGACGACGACGGCGCTGGACCGACGCACCGTGGAGGTGTTTCCGGCGCGCCACTCGTTCCGGCCGGTGGCCGTCGGCGCGACGGTGGAGCAGGCGTTCCGCGTCGCCAACTCCGAGGAGTCGACGCTGGATCTGGAGGTGCAGGGGATCGAGATGAGCGCGGCCGGGGCGGGACCGTTCACGCTGGAGGGGGAGCGATCGTTCCGGCTGAGCCCCGGGGAGGCGCGAGAGGTCGTCGTCCGGTACGCGCCGGATGCGCCCGGGAACGTCGCCACGGAGCTGCGGATCCGGAGCGACGATCCGGATCGCCCGCTGCTCCTCGTGCCCGTGACCGCCACCGCGGGCGGCCTCGACGCGGGTGGGAGCTTCCCCAACCCGTTCGGGCCGGCGGACCTGGGCCGCACCACGACCATCCGCTACCAGGTGCCCGCGAGTGCCGCGGCCGTGCCCGTCACGCTCCGCATCTACGACCTCTCCGGCCGCGAGGTGCGCACGCTGGAGGACGGCGAGCTCCCGCCGGGCCACTATTCGCGGGTCTGGGACGGGCGATCGCGGGACGGCTCGAGGGTGGCCGCGGGCGTGTACCTGTACCGGCTGGTGGTGGACGGCGCCGCATCGACGCGGAAGGTGACGGTGCTGCGGTAGCGTGCCGCGACGGGGAGGGGGCGAAGGGCGAGCGTCAGAACTCCTTCGCCACCTCGGCGATCCTTCCCTTGAACGACCGGCCGGACGTCAGCCGCGCTCCGTCGGCGAGCTCGAAACGGTAGCGGTTGTCGTTCAGGTACCGAACGCTCCGCACGTGGTCCAGGTTGACCAGCAGCCGCCGGTGGATCCGGACGAAGCGCTCCGGGTCCAGCTCCGTCTCGATCGCGTTCATCGTCACGCGGTACAGCTCCTGGGCGTCCACCGTGTGGAGCGTGACGTAGTTGCCCGTGGACTCGATCCAGAGGATTCGTTCCACCGGGATCTCGTGGTCCGCCCCGTTCCGCTTCACCGAGAACGCCGTGGCGTAGACGCCCTGGTCGCGCTGGTACTCGCGGATGAGGGACGAGAGCTTGTCGCGCAGCTCCGACGATCGCTGCAGCTGGATCTGCCCGCGGACGCGCTCGAGGGCCTCGTGAAACCGCTCGTCGGAGAACGGCTTCAGCAGGTAGTCCACCGCGTGCACGTCGAAGGCGCGCAGCGCGTACTTGTCGTAGGCGGTCACGAAGACGACGAAGGGGAGCTCGTCGGTGTCGAGTCGGGCGATTGTGGTGAAGCCGTCGAAGTCGGGCATCTGGATGTCGAGGAAGACCAGATCGGGCGCCTGGTCACGGATGGCGGCCACCGCCTCCTCGCCGTTGCGGCACTCGCCCACCACGACGATCCCGTCGAGCGGCTCCACCAGAGCCCGGATCCGCTGCCGGGCCGCCGGCTCGTCGTCCACGATGCACGCCCGGATCGGCCTCATGACGACGTCCCCTGCGCGCCCGGCTGCCACGGGATGCGGATGCGGGCGGTGAAGCCTCCGCCTTCGGGCGATTCCAGCGAGAAGGAGTGCCGCTCGGCGTAGAGCTGCTCCAGCCGCTGCCTCACGTTGGAGAGCCCGATCCCCGGCTGGCGCAGCGCGACGTCGGGGTCCGGCATGCCGCATCCGTCGTCGTGGACGACGAGCTCCAGCTGCTCACCGACGCGCCGGCAGGCCACGGTCACCGAGCCGCCCTGCTTGCGCCGGCTGAACCCGTGCTTGATCGCGTTCTCCACGATCGGCTGCAGGATGAGGTTGGGGACGAGGGCCGGCAGCGACGCCTCCTCCACGTCGTACTCCACGCGGAGCCGGTCCCGGAACCGCATCTGCTCGATGGAGAGGTAGTCCCGGACGGACTCAAGCTCGCGCTCCAGCGGCACCGTGTGGTCGCGGTCGTCGTCCAGCATCCTCCGCAGCAGGCTGCCGAGCTGGGAGAGGACCTTACGCGCGCCGCGCGCGTCCTCGTCCATCAGCGCCGACGCCGTGTGCAGCGTGTTGAACAGGAAGTGCGGGTGGAGCTGCATCTTCAGCGCGCTGAGCTGTGCGTTCGTGAGCTCCTTCTCCATGAGGGCGAGCTCCAGCTGCTTGTCCTTGTACTTGTGATAGAAGTCGAACGCGTAGAACGCCCCCACGATGATCCAGTACTCGATGAAGCTGGAGACCGCGCCGACCGGAATCCGCGGCGCCACGTGCGCCAGGAACTGCGCGAAACCTTCCGGGTCCTCGAAGTAGTAGCGGCTCAGGAAGATCGCCTCCGCCACGACGCGGTGGACCACCGCGAACGCGATCGAGACGGCGACGTGGCGAGCCACCGCTCCGGCGCGCAGCCCGCCGCCGCCGGCTCCGCCCGGTCCCGGGCCGCCCGCCGTCCTCGACACCACCCGGAACACCAGCGGGCAGAGCAGTGCCCACAGGAAGTTGCCCGCGATCGTCGGGACCGCGCGGAAGTAGAACGGGAACGGCTCCCCGCTGAACATGTAGGGGATGTAGCCCTGGAACACGGTGAACGCGCTCAGCACCGCCGCGACGAGGAACGCGTAGGGCCACGGGAAGGGCAGGCGGCGGGACGGTGACAACGGCGCTCTCCGGCGGGATCGGGTCCTCCGAGCATAGGCACGCTCCCGGCGGATGGCCAGACTCCGGCGCCCGCGGCGGGCCGCGAGCGCGCGCCGCGGGGACGAAAGACACTCGCCGGGACGAACGGGCTCCGTTCGTCCCCCCGGCTGCCGCCGGTCCCGGAGCGGTCGCGCGGCCGTGGCGCGGCCGAGGCGTCGTGCCTACGGTCTCGGCACCCCAATCCGAGGAGGTGCGCAATGAACGTCGGAAGATTCTTCGGACGGATCGTGACCGCGATGGTCGTGGCGGCCGTTGCCGGCGCGGCCGCCCGGGCCGAGGACGGCGACGAACTGGAAAGCGTCCGGAAGCTGCTGGCGGACGGGCGGGCCGAGGCCGCGGAGGAGCGGGCCCGGGCGGTACTGTCGCGGCAGGCGGACGACGGTTACGCGTGGTTCCTGCTCGCGTCCGCCCAGCACGCGCAGGGCCGCTACGCGGACGCGGCCGCGTCCAACCGGAAGGCGGCCGGGCACTCGGCGGTCATCCGACCCACGGCCCTGTACAACGCGGCCTGTGCCCGGGCGCTGCTGGAGGATACCGATGCGGCGGCCCGCGCGCTGGAGGAGGCGCTGGCGGCCGGCTTCCTCGACTACGACGCCATGAGGACGGACCCGGACCTGGAGATCCTGCGCTCGGCCGGACGCATCTCCGCTCCGGCGCCGAGGGAGTACCGGAGCCTCACGGCCCGCAACGGCGTGAAGATCGGCTACCGCGTCGAGCGGCCGGCCGGCTACGAGCCGTCGCGCACGTACCCCGCCGCCGTCGCGTTCGCTCCGGGCGGCCAGGGCCCCGCGTCGTGCGACTGGGCGATCGAGAACGTGTGGGGGGAGGAAGCCGCGCGACGCGGCTGGATCGTGGTCCATCTGCTGGCTCCCGAGGAGGGTTGGATGAACCATCCCGCCCACCATGCGCTGGAGGAGCTGCTGGACGAGATCGGGGCCGAGCATCGCATCGAGAACGGGAAGTACCACGCGGTCGGCTACCGCGAGGGATCGCGCGCAGCGGTCACGTACGGATCGATGTCCCGGTCGTACTTCCAGTCGGTCACCACGGTCGGCAGCCGCGCGTTCGAGCGCTGGGACGACGACGAGATCGCGGACTATCCGCAGAAGTCGTTCCACTTCCTCGTGGGCGGTGCCGACGAGCCGGGCCTCGCCGCCGCGCGGCACGCGAACGAGCACCTGAAGGGCGACGGCACGCGCGTCACGGTCTTCGAGGGGGAGGGAGTGATCCCGGAGAGCACGCTGCGCGGAGGACTGGCGAGGTACCTGGACGAGAACGTGCGGCAGCCGAGCAGCTGACCGCCCAACCGGAAGGCTTGCGATGAAGATGCGTGATGCATGGATCGGCGCCGTCGCGGTGCTGTTGCTGGCAGGATCGTCCTCGGCCGGGGATCGGACGATGCCGATCACCACCTCCTCGGACGAGGCGCGGAAGCTGTACGTCGAGGCGCGGAGTCTCATGGACTCGTCCCAGCGGGATCGGGCGCGGCCGCTGCTGGAGCGGGCGACGGAACTGGATCCGGACTTCGTCCTGGCGCAGCTGCTTCTGGCCAGGACGCAGCTGCGCGGCGCGGACGTGAGGGCCGTGATGGAGCGCGCCGCGGAGATGCAGGGCGCGGTGGAGATGTCGGAGGCGGAGGCGCTGTACCTGGAGGCGATGCTGGCCGGCCGCCGCGGGGATACGGAGACGCAGCGCGGGAGCATCGAACGGCTGGGGGAGATGTACCCGCACGACGAGCGGGTGTTGACGATGGTCGGCGGCCTGCACTACGGCCGGGACGACGAGCTGGCGATCGACTACTTCCGGCGGGCCGTGGAAGCGGCTCCGGACTGGGCGTCGGGCTACAACACGCTCGGGTACGCGTACAAGAACGTCGGGCGGACGGAGGAGGCGGCGGTCGTCTTCGAGAAGGCGATCGAGATCGAGCCCGACAATCCCAACGGCTACGACTCCTACGGGGAACTGCTGCTGCGGATGGGACGCTTCGAGGACGCGATCGCCTCCTACGACCGCGTCCTGGAGATCGAGCCGCTGTTCCCCTCCGCGCAGATGGGCATCGCGTCGGGCCTGATGCACCTGGGGCGGCACGAGGAGGCGCGCGCGCGGCTGCGCGAGATCGACTCCATCGCCCCGCACGACGGCGTACGGTCCGGCATGTGCTGGGCGCTCGCCGTCACCCACGTCGACGAGGGCGACCTGGACGCGGCCCTGGCCGAGTTCGATCGGAACCTGCAGTACTCCCGCAACCTGGAGGCCGTGGGATCCGTCGCCGGGGATCTCTTCACGATCGGCCGCGTGCAGCTGGAGGCGGGACGCATCGCCGAGGCGGAGGAGAGCTTCCGGGAGTCGCTGGCGATGTCCCGCGAGAACGCGGCGGGCGACGAGCGGAACCTCCGGTTCGTGGAGGCGCGGGAGCACTACCTGAACGCGCTGCTTGCGACGAAGAGGGGAGAGTACGACGAGGCGCTGGCGCACGTGGCCCGCTACGAGACGCTGGCCGAGGAGCTGAGTCCGACGTTCATGGTCCCGCAGGTCCACGAGTTCCGCGGCTGGATCGCGCTGGAGCGGGGCGATGCGGAGACGGCGCTGGAGGAACTGTTCCAGGGCGACGCGACGGACGTGATGACGATGTACCGGATCGCGCGCGCGTACGAGGCCAGGGGCGATGCGGCCAGTGCACGCGACTGGTACGGGTACGTCGCCAACTACAACGGGAGCCTCAACCTGGACTACTCGATGGTGCGGCACCGGGCCGCGGCCCGCCGGAACGTCCTGTAGGCGGTTCGGGGTCCCGGTCCCGGAGCCGGGACCCCCTCAGCCCGCGTCGGCCGCCGGCCGGGCGTCTTCTCGTCAGTCCCGCGCCGGCTCGCGGCGATGGCCCTTCTCCTTGCCGCCGGGCTCCGGGGCCAACTCCGTCGAGGTCGGGCGAGGTAGGCGCGAGGCACGGGTACGATCTCCTCCATCTCGGACGGCTTGCATCCTCTCTTCGACATCGCTCCTTCTCTGCCGTTCCGTGCAGGTCCTCCCGGTGAGGTTCGTCCCTACTCGTACCGCCGGCCCTTCCACTCGATCCAGCCGCCGGGATGATCGCCGTCCGGATCGTGGTGCGTCCAGTGGAGCACGCCGCCGCGATCGTTCCATTCGTACTGACCGCGGATCGTCACCGAGTCCCCGACCGACAGTCCGGACAGGCGCGGGGCCAGGTCGATGTTGTGGGCGACGAGGACGGTGTGGCCGCCGGACCGCCTGGCGATGAATCGCTGGTGGCGCGAGCCCTCGTCGTCGTCCGCCAGGGTGCGGGAGACGACGGCCTCGACGGTGAGCATCACGCCGCTTCGCTGCGCGCGGAACGCCTCCTCCACGGAGTCGACGGCGGCGTCCCCGGACGGGGCGAGTCCGAGCGCGCGGGCCAGCAGGACGGCGGCCAGGCCGACGGCGATGAGGATCAGACGGCGACGATTCATGGCTCCTCCGGGTCGCGGCAGTCTACACTACGCGCATCCGACGCACCTCCGCCGGGAGTCCGCTTGCCAGACCGTCGTCCGCCCGCCCCGTCGCTGCTCCCGATCCTCTCGGTGCACTTCATCGGGACGCTCGGGTTCAGCATCGTGCTGCCGTTCCTCGTGTACCTGGTCACGCGCTGGGGGGGCAACGCCGTCCTCTACGGCCTCGTGGGAGCCACCTACTCGCTGTTCCAGCTGATCGGGGCCCCGGTCCTCGGGCGATGGTCCGATCGCTACGGCCGCCGCCGGATCCTGCTCCTCTCCCAGATCGGAACGCTGGTCTCGTGGGGGCTGTTCGTCCTCGCGTTCGCACTGCCCGTGACCCCGATGATGCGCGTCTCCACTGAGACCCTGGGCACGTTCACGCTGACCCTGCCGCTGCTGCTCGTCGTACTGGCGCGCGCTCTCGACGGGCTCACCGGCGGCAACGTCTCCGTGGCCAGCGCCTACCTGGCCGACGTGACGCCGGAGGAGCGTCGGAGCGAGAACTTCGGCAAGCTCTCCGTCTCCGCGAACCTGGGGTTCGTGCTGGGCCCGGCCATCGCAGGTCTACTTGGTGCGACGCGGTGGGGAGAGCTGCTGCCCGTGCTCGCCGCGATGTCGATCTCCGCGCTCGCCACGATGATCATCGCGTTCCGGCTGCCGGAGTCCAACCCGTGCGTGCTGTCGGGACGGCCGCGTCCGGGGCTGCACCGGACGTTCGGGCAGGAGGCCAAGGACTGCTTCGAGCTCGAGGATCGGCGCAAGGCGGCGGGGAGTCTTCTCCGCCTGCCGTTCGTCGCCGTCGTGCTCTCGATCTACTTCCTCGTCATGCTGGCGTTCAGCTTCTTCTACGTGGCGTTCCCGGTGCACGCCGCCACCGGTCTGGACTGGTCGGTCACCCGCACCGGCGTCTTCTTCTCCGTGCTCAGCCTGGCGATGTCGCTGGTGCAGGGCCCGGGGCTCCGGTGGGCGGCCCGCCGGTCGGGCGATCGCGCGCGCGTGTTTGCGGGAGGCGTTGTCCTGGCCGCGAGCTTCGCGATGTTCGCCGTTCCCGCGGAGCCGCTCCTCTGGGGAGGAGCGCTGCTGCTGGCGGTCGGGAACGGGCTGATGTGGCCGTCGGTCCTGGCGATCCTGTCGCGCGTGGGGGAGGAGCACCAGGGCGCCGTGCAGGGGCTCGCGGGGAGTGCGGGCGCGGTGGCCAGCATCGTCGGGCTGCTGCTGGGCGGTCTGCTGTTCCATCGCGTGGGGGCGACGCTCTTCCTCGCGCCCGCCGTCGTGGTGGGCGTGACTCTCCTGCTCGCGGCGCGCCTGCCCGACGCCGGCTCGGCGTCCCCTCCATCGGCGGCGGGGCGGTGAGCGGAGGGCCGACGAGCGGCGGACCCCGGAGCGCGTGCTAGAATTCCGGCCGACGTCCGCGGACCCACCCAACGCCAGGAGCCTCCCGTGTCGATCCGCCTGCTCGCCGCCCTGCTCACGCTCCTTCTCGCCGGACCTTCGTCCGCCGCGATCTTCGTCGGCACCGCCGCGTCCCCGACCACGCCCTCGGTGGAGCTGGAGATCACCCTCGACGACGGGGCGGAGGAGATCACCTTCGTGCTGCGCGGCCCGGACGATCGGTGGTTCGCGTGGGGATTCGGCACGGACGGCATGTCGGGCTACAGTCTCATCGTCGAGCAGGACGGAGGCGTCACCTTCCACGAGCGGAACCTCGTCGCCACCGGGGACCCCGGGGCGCCGCAGGCGCAGCAGGACCTCTCGCTCGTCTCGTCGTCCTCGGCGGGCGGCGTCACGGAGCTGGTCCTCACCCGCGCGCTGGACACGGGCGATGCAAACGACTTCCTGTTCCCGGCGGGGGAGGGAACGGTGGAGCTGATCTGGGGCCGCGGAGGATCGTCCGGGGCGGGAACGCTGGCGTACCACGGTCCGCAGAACAAGGGGACCGGCCAGGACCTGAACCTGACCGAGGACACGGTGACCGCCGCGGGCGACGAGATCGCGACGCGTTCCTGGGGACGCATCAAGATGTCGTTCCGCGAGGTCACTCCTTGAAGCCCGTCGCCAGTCCGCTGCTCGTTCCGTTCGACGGCTCGTTCCGCGCGGCCGAGGCGCCCACCGCACTGCCGGACGCGCCGGGCAAGAAGAAGTCGAAGAAGAAGCTGGAGGAGATCGTCGAGGAGATCGAGCTCCTCCAGCGCGTCCTGTACGCGGACAACCGGCACTCGCTGCTGATCCTCTTCCAGGCGATGGATGCGGCGGGGAAGGACGGTACGATCCGCGCGGTGACCAGCGGCGTGAATCCGGCCGGCTTCCAGGTCTTCTCGTTCAAGAAGCCGTCGGCCGAGGAGCTGGACCACGACTACCTCTGGCGATCGGCGACGCGGCTGCCGGAGCGCGGCCGCATCGGCATCTTCAACCGCAGCTACTACGAGGAGGTCCTGGCGGTGCGCGTGCATCCGGAGTTCCTCGCCGCGCAGCGCCTGCCCCGCGGCACGGACGACCTGGAGGCGCTGTGGGCGGAGCGCTTCGAGTCGATCCGGGACCACGAACGCCACCTGGCCCGCAACGGGACCACCGTGCTCAAGTTCTGGCTCAACGTGTCCCGCGACGAACAGCGTCGCCGCCTGGTGGATCGGATCGACCAGGAGCACAAGAACTGGAAGTTCTCCCTGGCCGACGTCACCGAGCGCGGCTTCTGGGACGACTACCAGCGCGCGTTCGAGGAGGCGCTGAACGAGACCTCCCGTCCCTGGGCGCCGTGGTACGCCGTCCCCGCCGACGACAAGCCGGCGATGCGAGTGGAGGTGGCGCGCCTCATCCGCGACACGCTCCGGGGAATGGACCTGCGCTACCCCGAGGTGGGGCCGGAGCGGAAGGCGGAGCTGGAGGAGATCCGCCGGCGCCTGGAGAAGGACAGGGAGTAGGGCCCCTCGCGACCGCGAAAAAGGCCTCCAAGTGCCCTGTTCCCCGCGAGATCCACAGCCTATATTCTGTCAGCCGAAAGCCTGATTGGAGGATCTGGTACTCTACGTTGGACCTCAGAATCCCGCCCAATTCACCGAAGATGAGTTGAATCTGGCGTCCCTGGTTCACGCCGACGCCCGGGATTCGGGAGGGGGAGGTGGAACCATGGAGAAGCCGACCAGCCCCATGTCGCCGGAAGCGGCGCGCGTCATCCACGAAGAGCACGCGCAGCTTCGGGCTCTCCTCGTGCAGGTCAAGGAAGCCGGCGACCTGCGCGATCTCTTTCCGCGCCTGAAGGAGCTTCGCCAGCTCCTCGCCGTCCACTTCGAGCACGAGGAGGAGCCGTCCTCCCTCGGCGATGCCGCCGGCGAGCCCCGCTACGAGGCTCGCGTGCACGAGCTCTTCGACGAGCATCGCGAGTTCCTCACCAAGCTGGACTCGCTCCTCGAAACCGCTCGCGAGTGCCTCAAGGGAAAGAAGGCCGTCCTCGAGGGCGTGCACGAACTCGTCCATGACCTGCACGAGCACGAGTGCAAGGAGAACGAACTGATGCTCGATTTCGCCGACACCGACCTGGGAGGGCGAGGGTGATGTCGTCTCCGCCGGAAGCGCCTCTCGCCGAGGTCAAGTCCCGCGTCGCACTCGAACAGCACATCATCGAGATCGTCAGCGACTCCGGAGAAGGAGCCCAGAAGGCCGGCCAGACGTTCGGAGCCGTGAGCGCCAAGATGGGCAACGGCGTCTGGACGGTCGAGATCATCCCGGCCGAGATCAAGCCGCCCGCGCGCTCGCGCGCCGGCGCCAGCGGCATTCGGGTTCGCGTGGCCACGCACGAGGTCACGAACATGGGCGACGAGGCCGATCTCGTCGTGGCGCTGAACGAGCAGGTGTTGTTCGGCCGCATCGAGCAGCGCGCCTACAAGCCGGGCACCGTGCTCCTCCTCGAGAGCAAGTGGAAGGACGATCCGGACGAGCAGGTCCGCAAGCAGTACGCGGAGGCGGTCGCCGAGTTCCGCGAGCGCGGTCTCGCGGTGCACGAGCTGCCGCTCGACGAGGAGTGCAAGAAGCACGTCGAGAATCCGCGCGTCGGGAAGAACATGTTCGTGCTGGGCATCCTCTGCCAGCTCTACGGACGGGACCTGCAGAAGGCCCTGGACGAGGTGGCCTTCGTCTTCGCGAAGAAGTCGCAGGCCGTCATCGACACGAACCATCGCCTCGTGAAGGCGGGCGCGCAGTTCGCCGCCGAGACCCTGGAGTACGCCTGGGAGATCCCCGCGCCGGAGCGCGATCACCAGATGGTGGTCATGAACGGCAACCAGGCGGTGGGCCTGGGCGTGATGGCCGCCGGCATCGAGACCGTGGCGATGTATCCCATCACGCCTGCGACGTCCGCGTCGCACTACCTGGCCGGCGCGCTGCCGAAGGTCGGCGGGTTCCTCCATCAGGCCGAGGACGAGATCGCCGCGATCGGGTACGCGCTGGGCGCGTCCTACGCCGGCAAGACGACGTGCACCATCACGTCCGGGCCGGGGCTGGCGCTGAAGACGGAGTTCATCGGGCTGGCCGTCATGGCCGAGATCCCGATCGTCATCGTCCTGGTCCAGCGCGGCGGTCCCAGCACGGGACTCCCCACCAAGGTGGAACAGGGCGAACTGCTCCCGACGATCTTCGGGGCGCCGGGCGATGATCCCAAGATCGTGATCGCCGCCGCCACCATCGAGGAGTGCTTCCACTTCGTCATCCTGGCGCGCAAGCTGGCCGAGGAGTTCCGGGGCCCGGTGATGCTGCTCACGGACGCGAACCTCGCCACCGGCGTCTCCGCGTTCGAGCGGCCGCAGCCTCAGGAGGAGTGGCTGGCGCCGCCGGTCGACCAGTCGCCCTGGGACGAGGGACTTCCGCCCTACGCGTGGGACGAGACGACGGGCCTCTCGCGACGGCCAATTCCGGGCCAGGCGGGCGGCGAGTACGTGCTCACCGGCCTCGCCCACACGGAGTGGAGCAAGGTGGCCTACGACCCGAACGCGAACCAGCGCGGCTGCGAGATGAGAAGCCGCAAGCTGGCCGCGCTGCGGGCCACGCTCCGTCCGCCGGAGATCATCGGGGAGGAGGAGGGTGATCTGCTGATCGTCGGGTGGGGCTCCACGCTGGGCGCCATCAAGGAAGCGGTGTTGCGGGCCCGGGGCGACGGCTACAAGGTGTCGGCCGTGCACCTGCGCTTCATGTCGCCGCTGGAACCGGGGCTGCCGGAGATCTTCGCGCGGTTCAAGCAGGTCCTGGCCGTGGAGATCAACTACAGCGATCCCGCCGACGCGCCGCTCATCCACGAGAACTCCCGGCGCCTGTCCCAGCTGGCCCGGCTGCTTCGGATGCGGACGCTCGTCGACGTGGACTCCTGGTCGAACGTGCACGGGCAGCCGCTACGTCCCGGCCAGCTGTACGCCGAGATCCAACGCCGCCTGGGCGAGGGAGGAGAAGCCCGATGACCGAGATGATCGAGGATCGGATCGGCGATTCCAGTCCGCGCTACTTCACGCTGGAGGACTACGAGGGCGGCGTGGCGCGCTGGTGCCCGGCCTGCGGGGACCAGGCGGTGCTGCGTGCCGTCCAGAAGATCTGCCGCGACGAGCGGCTGGCTCCGGAGAAGATCGTCTGCGTGTCGGGCATCGGCTGCTCCAGCCGCTTCCCGCACTACATGCACACGTACGGCTTCCACGGACTGCACGGTCGCGCGCTGCCGGTGGCGTGCGGAGTCCGCTCGCGGCGCCCGGATCTGACGATCTTCGTGGCGACGGGGGACGGCGACTGCTGCTCCATCGGGGCGGGGCACTGGGTTCACGCGGTGCGGTACAACATGAACATGACGGTCATGCTGTTCGACAACCACGTGTACGGGCTCACCAAGAACCAGACGTCGCCCACCAGCCCGATCGGGATGACGACCAACACGCACCCCAGCGGCGCCTTCCTGCCCCCGCTGAATCCGATGGTGGCCACGCTCGGCTTCACGAACGTCTCGTTCGCCGCGCAGACCGTGGACTGGAATCCGCTGCACCTGTACGCCACGTTGCTGGCGGCGCATCGCCACCGCGGTTTCAGCTTCGTGCGGATCCTGCAGCGATGCCCCACGTACACGAACAACATCTACGAGGACTACCAGCGCGATCCGTCGAAGCTGCTCGTGATGACTCACGAGGACGGCATCCCGGTGCACGAGTCGCTGGACCGTGTGCTGAAGAATCGGGTGGAGCACGATCCGGGCAACCTCTCGGAGGCCCGGGACCTGGCCGGGGAGCACGATCCGCTCCCGATCGGGCTGTTCTTCAAGGACGAGTCGCGCCCGTGCTACGACGACATGGCGCAGGCGGGGCTGGACATGGAAGCCACGGCGAAGGCCGAGGCGATGGAGCGGGAGCTGGATCGTTTCCTCGTGTAGCGGGGAAGGAGGCCTGAAGTGAGCCGTGCCACCGAGATCGCCCGGCGGATGCTGCTCTTCCACACCGGGGAGGGCCAGGAACGGGAGCCGGCCGAGGGCTGGCGATCGGCCGCCCTGGAGGCGCTGGCCGCCGGGACTCCCGACGAAGAGGATCTGAGGACGGCGGTGGCGCGGCTGGAAGGGGAAGCGCTGCCGGCCGCGGCCGAGGCCGAACTTCGGACCGTGGCGGGGCTGCTCGGTCTGGCCGCGCGGTTCCGGGTCGACCGGCGTCGAGACGCGTTCCTGGTCCGGATCCGCGGCCTCGCCCGGCGGATCCGCGACCGCCTTACCACGGAGCAGCGCAAGACCGACGCCGCGCAGCCCGCGGCCCTCTCCGGATCGATGGGGCCGGCGGTGGGGGTGCGCCTCGACGTGCAGGCGCTCTCGCAGATGATCGGGACGCGCCGGGAGACGTCGAGACTTCCGGAGGAGGCCCGGCGTCGTCTGGAGGCCGCGGCCGAACTGCTGGCCTCGTTCTCGTTCGCGAACGACGAGCCGCGGGTGCGCATCGTGGCATCGCCGTCGCTCGACGTGTCGCCCGCCGCGGGCGTGGCGGTGGAGACGGCCGACGATCCGTTGACGGCGGCCCTGGAGCTCCACGAGCGGGAGGCGGCCCGCCTCACCGACGTGCTTCGGGCCGCGCACCTGGCGGAGCTCGTCCTGGACAACGCCTTCGATCCGGATCGGCAGGAAGCCTGGCTGGAGAGCTTCGGGCCGGACTCGTTCCGACCCTCGGAGCGCCTGCTGGTCCCGGCTGTCGTGGCGCTGGATGCCGGATCCCGCGTCCGCGCGGACGCGCTCCCGGCGCTGTCGAAGACGCTCGTCTCGAACGTACCGGTGCAGGTGGTGCTTGTGGAGGAGCCGTCGGCCGCGTTCGGGGCAGCCTCGCGCGTGGAGATCTCCTACCTGGCGATGGGGCATCGCCGCGCGTTCGTGCAACAGTCGTCGATGGAAAGTCCGGCCCACCTGCTGGAGGGATTCCTCGGCGCGCTGGATCACGCGCAGCCGGCGGTCCACGTCGTCGACGGGACGGAGTCGTCGGCCGGGGCCACGCTCTCGCGGGCCGCGCTCATCACGCGGGCGCATCCCCGCTTCCGCTTCGACCCCGCGGCGGGCGGCTCGTGGGCGTCGCGCTTCGACCTGGACGGGAATCCGGAGCCGGAGTCGGCCTGGCCGTCGATGGACCTGGGCGAGGATGCCGGCACCGTCGCGGTGACCTACGCGGACGGCCTCGTCGGGCGTGCGGACTTCTCGGAGGACTTCCGCGTCGTCCCCGAGGGCTGTCCGGAGGATGCGCTGTCGCCGCTGGCGGAGTGGCTGGACCTGGATCCGGCCGAGGCCCGCTTCCGGATCCCGTGGGTGTGGGCGCTGGATCCCGACGGCAAGGTGGGACGTCTGGCGATGACGCGTCGCGTCGTGAACCTCTGCCGCGAGCGCCGGGACTTCTGGCACACGCTCCAGGAGCTGGGCGGCGTGAGCAACGAGTACGTCACCGATGCCGTCCGTCGCACGCGGGAGGAGCTCTCCGCGGACGCGGCGGCGGTGGTGGACCGGCTGCAGGTGCAGCACGCTTCGGAGCTCTCGTCCGCGCGGAAGGATGCCGTGGAGGGGGCGATGCAGTCGCTGGCACGCCGCCTGCTGGAACTGGATCCGTCGACGCCGCCCGCGTCCGCGGTCGCACCCGCGCCGGCGTCGTCCGAGGGTCCGGCCCCGGAGGCCGCGGCGCCCCCGCCGGCCGCGGTGGAACCGGAGCCGGCGGTGGAGGCGCCTCCGGCCTCGACGAACGGATCGGACGAGGCGTGGATTGACACTCCGCTCTGCACGAGCTGCGACGAGTGCACGAAGCTGAACGCGCGGATGTTCGTCTACGACGAGAACAAGCAGGCCACGATCGCGGACGTCACGGCCGGGTCGTACCGCGAGATGGTGCAGGCCGCGGAGAAGTGTCCGGCGAGGTGCATCCATCCCGGGGACCCCTGGAACTCCGAGGAGTCCGGGCTGGAAGAGCTGGTCCGTCGTGCGGAACCCTTCCGGTAGGAGAGCAGGCCCGCCATGAACGAGATCCTGACGGCCGCCGCGATCGTCGGAGGACTCGCCGTCTTCTTCGGAGGCGTGCTCTCGATCTCGTACCGCTTCCTGCGCGTCGAGGAGGACCCGCGCCTGGAGGAGGTGGAGAGCCGTCTGCCCGGAACCAACTGCGGCGCCTGCGGCGAACCGGGCTGCCACGCCTTCGCAATGCGCCTCACGGCCGGCGAGGCGAACCCCAGCGGCTGCACCGTTTCCGGTCCCGACGACGTCCAGGAGATCGCGGAGTTCCTCGGCGTGGAGGTGGGCTCCGCGCGGAAGCTCGTCGCCCGCCTGCACTGCGGCGGGGGTCGCGCCCAGGCGCGGCAGATCGCGGAGTACGAGGGATACGAGAGCTGCGCAGCGGCGGCGGTCGTGGCCGGAGGCGGCCGCGGCTGCACGTGGGGATGCCTGGGCCTCGGCGACTGCGACCGCGCCTGCACCTTCGACGCCATCACGATGAACGACAACGGCCTGCCCGTGGTCGACGTGGACAAGTGCACGGCCTGCAACGACTGCGTGGAGGTGTGCCCGCGTGAGCTGTTCGAGCTCCTGCCGGTGGATCGCCCGCTGCTCGTCCAGTGCCGCATCCCCTTGGCGGGGGAACAGGCCCGCGCGCTGTGCAGCGTCGCGTGCGACGCCTGCGGCCGATGCGCGCAGGACGCGCCCGACGGATTGATCCGGATGCAGAACGAGCTGCCGGTGGTGGCCTACGACGACGAACGGCGGGGGAATCCGTCCGTGACCTTCCGGTGCCCGACGCGAGCGATCCGCTGGGTCACCACGAACCAGTTCGAGTCCTGACGGAAGGGGAATCGAGATGAGCGAAGCCTCCCGAATCGACGGTCGCACCGCGGTGCTCCGGGCGGAGATTCGCCTCGGATCCAGCTGGCTGGAGAGTCCCTCGGCCGCGCTCGGCTCGGCCCTGGCCGGCGTCCGGAGCGCCTGCTGGATCGACGGGGACGATGCGCATTCGGCGGTCGATGCCCTGCGCATCGCGGCGGGGCGTCACGCGCCGCTCGTCGCCCATCTCGTGGCGCGCTCCGCGCCGGGGCACGCGTTCGCCTCCGGGACCGGCCACGATCTGCTTCACGCGCTGGCGGAAACGGGAGCGTTCGTGTTCGTGGCGGTCGATGCGCAGGAGGCCGCGGACCTGACGCTCCTGGCGCGCAGCATCGCCGAACGAGCGCTGGTGCCGGCGGTCGTCGCGCAGGACGAGACGGAGACGGCGGACCGCGAGGCCGACGTCACGGAGCTGGACGCCAGCCGCGTGCGCGCGTTCGCCTCCGCCGCGGACGAGGCGATGGAGAGTCCGAGCCCGGCGCAGGAGATGCTGATCGGCAAGTACCGCCGGCGCGTGCCCCGCTGGATCGACGACGAGCACCCGGCGATGCTGGGACCCCGCGCCGGCGCCGAGGCCTGGGCCGCGGGGGCCGCGGCGCGCCGGCCGTGGACGCTGTCGGAGCTGCACGGCGTCGTCGACGAGGACGTGGCGCGCTTCTCGGAGCTGAGCGGACGACGCTACGGCGACACCTCGACCCTGATGCTGGACGATGCGGAGACCGTGGTCGTGGCGCAGGGCTCGCTCGTGGCGCTGGCGCAGTCGGTCGTCCGGAAGCTGCGCGAGGAGCGCAAGGGGCCGAAGGTGGGTGTGCTGGGCGTTCGCTCGCTGCGACCGTTCCCGGCCGCGCGCATCGCCGGCGAGATCCCGCGCGGCGGCCGGCGCATCGTCGTGATGGAGCGCACCGACGCTCCGCTGGCCGGCGCTCCGCCGCTCACGCGGGAGGTGCGCGCCGCGCTGGAGGGAGTGGGCGGCAAGCGGGCCGAGCAGCGTCGCATCGCCACGGTCGTGGCGGGGCTGGGCGGCGTGCCCGTGCGGGAGTCGGATCTGGCGGAGCTGCTCCGCGACCCCGGCGACGAGAGCCTCGTGTATCTGGGGTTGGAGTTCCTGCCGGACGATCGTTCCCGACCGAAGCGCCAGGCGTTGTTCGATCGTCTGCGTCGCTTCCGACCCGAAGCGGAGCGTCTCGGCCGCCGGGGCGACCGGCCGTCGGCGCCGGCGCTGCCGTCCGCCGAGGACACGCCGCGCGCGGTCCGGGAGCTCGGCCGCACCGATGAGCACTGGGACAGCCTCGCGCGCTTCTGGAACCACACCGGCGTTCTCTACGGTGAGGGAGCGGCGGACCTGGCGCCCGACCCCTACCTGGCCGTCGGCGCGGTGCCGCCGCTTTCGGCCGGCTTCCGGGACCGATCGCGCGCGGGCCTGCCGTGGCCGTCGCTGGATCCGCAGGCGTGCACCGGCTGCGGCGCGTGCTGGAGCCTTTGTCCGGAGGGGTCTTTCCGGGGCACGGTCGTCAAGGCGCGGGGCGTCCTGGACGCCGGCCTGGATCTGGCGCGGCGGCGAGGCGGCTCGCCCGACGTGCTCCGGTCGATGCTGGGGAAGCTGGCGGCGGGCGTGGAGGCCGCGGCGGCGGACGATCCGGCGCCGACGACCTTCGCCGATGCGGTGCGCGCGCCGTTCGCCGCGCTGCTGGCCGGCGCCAGGGAGGATCGCCGCTCGGCGCTCTCCGAGGCGATGGACCAGGTGCTGGCCGAGGTGGGCGGCGTGCCGCTGGTCGTGGCGGAGCCGTTCGCCCCGGCGTTCCTCTCGCTCGCCCTGGACCCGACGACGTGCCAGAACTGCGGCGTCTGCGTGGAGGCGTGCGAACCCGGCGCGCTGGCGGAGATGCCGGCCGACGAGGATCGACGGGCCCGGGACCTGGACCGATGCGCCGCCATCGATGCGCTTCCGGCGGCCGAGCCCGCGGGCGGCGACGTTCCCGGCGCCGGCGCGATGCGGCTGCTCCGGCATGGCGCGCGGCCGGCGATGATCGGCGGTGACGGAGCGGATCCCGGCAGCGGATCGCGCCTGGCGCTGCGCCTGGCGCTGGCCGCCGCGGCGGACGGCGAGACCACGCGCCGCGAGGAGCGCATCGGCGTGCTGGCGGAGATGCAGGAGCGCTTCTCCAACGAGATCCGGCACAGCCTGCTGGACGCGGTCCCCACCGATGACCTGGACGCCATCTCCAAGGGACTGCGCGTGCTCGGGGGCCCCGACGTCGAGGTCGCGGCGCTGGTGGAGCGCCTGGAGGACACCTGCGGTTCGGAGCGCGTGGACGGAGAGAAGCTCGCGGGCCTCGTGGACGCGGCGAAGGATCTGGCCGACGTCCGGGACTCGCTGCGCCGCGCCAACGAGGCGGCCGTGCCGCCGCCGATGGTGCTGGCGGGCCGTTCGCTCGAGTGGGCGTGCCGGTTCCCGGCGAATCCGTTCCGCGGCGCCGTGGTGGTGACGTCGCCGGACTCGGCGGCGGAGACGGCGGCGGGTCTCGTCACGGCGAACGCGCGGGAAGCGGCGCACCGCGCCCGCATCGTCCGGGACGCGAAGGACGCGCTGTCCAATCCGCTGTCCCGCGATCCGTCCCACCCGGATCCGGAGTGGGATGAGCTGGACGAGGACGAGAGGCGATGGGCGTCGCCCGTGTTGCTGGTCCTGGACCGGGAAGCCTGGGGACGCCAGCGCGAGGATGCCTGGAAGCGCCTCCTGGAGGGCGGCCGACCGATCGTGACGATCGTCCTCTCCGACGGCTCCGCTCCGCCGACCGTCGCGCTGAGGACGCTGGGGCGCCGCGACGTTCCCGTGCTCGCGTCGTCGGTGGGCGATCCGGATCACCTGGTGGAAGGGCTCGCGGCGATGCTGCGCGGCGGTGGACCAGCCGTGGCGGAGATCCTGGCGCCCGAGCCGCAACGCTGCGGCCGCGAGCCCGGCACGCTCGTCGCGCAGGCGCGTCGCCTCGTGGCCTCGCGCGCCTTCCCGCTGCTGCGCTTCGATCCGGCCTCCGGAGAGACGGATCTGTCGGGCAATCCCGAGGCGGCGGACGGAGAGGTCCGGGACGAGGGCCGGCGGATCTGGGAGCTGCTCGGCGAGGTCGCGGGCGTGCGGGGACGAGCCGTGGAGCGCGGCCGCGAGCAGGGTCGGGCGGACGCGGAGAACGAGGAGGCGGCGCACCTGGAGGCGGCCCGGCGGGAGACCGCCGCCGATCTGGAGCGTCGGCTGACCCGCCAGCTCATGGATCTGGCCGGCTGGGCGGAGGAGGAGGGAAGGAAGTGAGATCGTTCCGGCACGGCGTTCATCCCGACGAGCACAAGGAAGCCACCGCGCACCTGGCGATCGAGCGGATGCCCTTCGTGGACCGCTACGTGATTCCGCTCTCGCAGCACGCGGGCAAGCCGGCGAAGCCGGTCGTCCGGGTGGGCGAGCGTGTCCGGCGCGGTCAGCTCCTGGCCGAACCGAACGGCTTCGTGTCCACGTCGCTGGCCAGTCCGGTGACGGGAACCGTGCGCAGCCTCGGCGTGCGACGCCGCGCCATGGGCGATCTGGGCGACGCTCTGGAGATCGAGGCCGATCCGTTTGCGTCGCAGGCGTTCGCGGCCGCGGACCCGCTGGACTGGGCGACTCTCTCCCACGACGACTTCGTGGCCGAGGTTCAGCGGGCCGGCCTCGTGGGGATGGGCGGCGCCGCGTTCCCCAGCCACGTGAAGTACGCCGTGCCGGAGGGGCGCGTTCGCCGCCTGGTCATCAACGGCTGCGAGTGCGAGCCGTACCTCACCTGTGACCATCGCGTGATGGTGGAGCGGCCGGAGGCCGTGCTGCGCGGCGTCGAGATCCTGGCCGCCAAGCTCGACGTGGAGGAGACCGTCATCGGCGTGGAGGCCAACAAACCCGACGCCATCGATGCGCTGCGCGAGCACCTGGATCACCTTCCCGCCGTGACCGTGACGCCGCTGCGCGTGAAGTACCCGCAGGGCGCGGAGAAGATGCTGATCAAAGCGGTGTTCGGCGAGGAGGTTCCGGCGGGCAAGCTGCCGCTGGACCTCGGCGTCCTGGTGAACAACGTCTCCACGATGGCCGCGCTGGCCGACTGGTTCGACCGCCGCATCCCGCTGGTGGAACGCGTCCTCACGGTCGCCGGGCCGGGCGTCAGCCGCCCCGCCAACCTCATCGTCCCGGTGGGCACTCCCGTGCGGAGCGTGCTGGAGCACTGCGGCGGACTCACATCGGCCACGCGGGAAGTCGTGATGGGCGGCCCGATGATGGGGCAGCCGCTCGCGTCGCTGGACGTGCCGGTGCAGAAGGGAACGTCGGGGCTGCTGGCGTTCACGGAGAGCGAGAGCGCTCGCCCCAGCGAGTACTCCTGCCTGAAGTGCGGCCGATGCCTGGAGGCGTGCTCCAACTTCCTCAATCCGTCGCGGCTCGCGCGGCTCGCGCGCGCGGAGCGGTTCCAGGACATGGAGAAGTCGTTCGCGCTCGACTGCATGGAGTGCGGGGCGTGCTCCTACTCCTGCCCGTCCAACATCCCCATCGTGCAGCTCATTCGCGCGGCCAAGACGGAGATCCGCCGGCGGAAGACGGTGGCGCCGTGAGCACCGGGCGTCTGATCGTCCAGCCCGCGCCGTTCCTGAAGCGCGAGCTCACGACGCCCCGCCTCATGGGCGACGTCCTCCTGGCGCTCGTCCCCGTGCTGGCGGCGGCCGTCTGGTACTTCGGGCTGCCGGCGCTCCTCGTGGTGGCGGCGGCCACCGCCGGGGCCATGGCGACGGAGTGGGTGTTCCCGCCCACGGCGCGGCGCGGACAGTCCCTGGCCGACGGCAGCGCCGCGCTCACCGGCGTGATCCTGGGCCTCACGCTGCCGCCGGGACTGCCGCTCTGGATGGCCTTTCTCGGGGGTGTCGTCGCGATCGGACTGGGAAAGACGGTCTGGGGCGGACTGGGCCACAACCTCTTCAACCCGGCGCTCGTGGGTCGGGCGTTCCTGCAGGCCGCGTTCCCGACCGCGCTGACCACGTGGCAGGCCCCGTCCGAGCAGGGGATCCGTCTGGCGATGGGGCCCGGCACGCTGGCGCCCCCGTTCCTGCGCACCGGCGTGGATGCGGTGTCGTCCGCCACGCCGCTGGCACTGGCGAAGTTCCAGAGCGAGTTCACGCCGGTGACGTCCCTGCTCACGGGGAACGTCGGCGGTTCGCTGGGCGAGACGAGCGCGGGCGTGCTGCTGCTCGTCGGCATCGTGCTGGCGTTGCGGCGCACGTTCGACTGGCGGATCCCGGCCGCGATCCTCCTCTCGGTGGCGATCTGCTCCGGGGTGCTGCACCTCGTGAATCCGGCCTCGCACCCGTCGCCCTGGTTCGCCCTGACGGCGGGCGGGCTGCTGTTCGGGACCGTGTTCATGGCGACGGATCCCGTCACGTCGCCGGTGGCGCCGCGCGCGGCCTGGGTGTACGGCGCGGGCATCGGGTTCCTCGTCGTGCTGATCCGGGCGTTCGGCGGCCTCGCCGAGGGCGTCATGTACGCGATCCTGCTGATGAACGCGGCGGCCCCGCTGCTGGAGAAGCCGATGCAGCCGCGCGCGTTCGGGAGGAGCCGATCGTGAGCGCCTCCACGGCTCCCGTGAACCGCCCGTCCGAGGGCTCCGTCCGTCTCGTGGTCACGCTGGGACTCGCCGGGCTCCTCTCCGGGCTGGCGATCGCCGGCACCTACCAGGCCACGCTGCCGCGCGTGCGCGCGAACCAGGCAGCGGCGCTGCGGGCGGCCGTGTTCGAGGTCGTGCCCGGCTCCACGTCGCTGCGCCCGCTCGTGGAGCGCGGGGGAGAACTGGTCGCGGTCGACGTGGAACCGGGCGCCAAGCCTCCGGACTCGGAGGTCTACGCCGCCTACGACGACGACGGCTCGCTCCGGGGCTACGCCATCACCGGCGAAGGAGCGGGCTTCCAGGACACGATCCGCCTGATCTTCGGCTTCGATCCGGCCGCGCGGAACGTGGTGGGAATGCAGGTGCTGGAGAGCCGCGAGACGCCGGGGCTGGGGGACCGCATCTACAAGGACGCGGACTTCGTCGGCGGATTCCGCGCGCTGAGCCCCGATCCGGAGGTCATGCTGGTGAAGAAGGGGTCGAAGTCGGCGCCGAACGAGGTCGACGGCATCACCGGCGCCACCATCTCGGCCAAGGCGGTGGTCCGCATCATCAACGGGGCGGCCGGCACCTGGATCGGACGCCTCCCCGCGGCCGATGTCGTCGAGGCGGCCGGGGAGGAGACGCCGTGAGCCGCGCCCCGAAGACCGCCCGGGCCGAGCTGATGAAGGGCCTCTGGGACGAGAACCCGGTCTTCCGGCAGGTGCTGGGCATGTGCCCGATGCTCGCCGTGACGAACACGGCCCCGAATGCGCTGGCCATGGGCGCCGCCACGATGTTCGTGCTGCTGGGCTCCAGCCTGCTGGTCTCCAGCCTGCGCCGACTCATCCCGAAGCCCGTCCGGATCTCCACCTACATCGTGATCATTGCCACGTTCGTGACCGTCGCGGATCTCCTGCTCCAGGCACTCGTGCCGGCGGTCCACAAGGAGCTCGGCGCGTTCGTGGCGCTGATCGTCGTGAACTGCCTCATCCTCGGGCGCCAGGAGGCGTTCGCCTCGCGGAACAGCGTCGGCATGGCGCTGGCCGATGCGATGGGCATGGCGATCGGCTTCGCCTTCGCGCTGCTGTGCCTGGGAAGCGCCCGGGAGATCCTCGGCTACGGGACGTTCTTCGGCGTTCCTCTGTTCGGCCCCCACTTCGAGCCGTGGGTCGTCATGATCCTTCCGCCCGGCGGGTTCCTCATGCTGGGTGCCATCCTGCTGCTGTTCAACGCACTGGAGCGCCGCGCGGCCCGTCTGCGCGCGCAGCGCAGCGCCCCGCCGTCCGGCGCCGCGGTGCGGGGAGGCGTGTGATGATGGGCGAGCTCTTCTGGATCTTCATCAGCGCGATGGTCATCAACAACTTCACGCTCGCCTACTTCCTGGGGCTGTGCCCGTTCTTCGGCGTCTCGTCCCGGATCGACACGGCGTTCCGCCTCGGACTCGCCAACATCTTCGTCCTGACGATCACGTCGCTCTGCGCGTGGGCGCTGAACACGTTCGTCCTGGTGCATGCGCCGTACCTCCGCGTGATCAGCTTCATCCTCGTCATCGCCAGTACCGTGCAGTTCGTGGAGATGGCGATCCGGAAGCTGAGTCCCGCGCTGTTCCGGGCGCTGGGGCTCTTCCTTCCGCTCATCACGACGAACTGCGCCATCCTGGGGCTGGCGCTCTTCCAGACGAGCCGCGGCTACGGCCTGGTGCAGGGTCTGGCCTACGCCTGGGGAGCGGGGGCGGGGCTCACGCTGGCGCTGGTCTTGATGGCCGGGCTGCGCGTGGAGGCCGAACTCTCGGACGTTCCTGCGGTGGCCCGCGGCACGGCGCTGAATCTCATCATCGCGGGGATCCTCTCCCTGGCGTTCATGGGGTTTGCGGGGCTGTTTGCTGGAAACTGAAACAGATCCCTCCCCTCCGCAAGACGAGAGATCGCCGACCGCGGTCCGCGATGTCTACGCAGGTGGCAATCAAAAGTACAGAGGGATACTATGATCCCGTGGATCGGACGGGCGCGTCGCAACGAGCATGCGCGCTCGGGCCCGGACGATCGACGGGCGACGCCGCGGGGCGTCGCTCCCTCGCACCCGAAGACCGCCGCTGGCGGTCGGGGAGTGAATCATGAAGAGGTGGATCGCGCTGGCCGTCACGCTGTTCATGGCCGGCTGTCTCTCCGAGAACGCAGGACCGACCCGTCCGACCGAAGAACGCCCCTCGCTGGCCACCGCCTACGGGTCGGAAGTGCTGCACCCGGATGGGAACAGCACGTACGGCACCTGGTGGCGCATCGTCCCGTCCGGGGAGTGCGGCGGCTCGGCCTGCTGCTACCAGCCGTGCCCGGACTCCTGGGACACGCTGGATGAGGACCTGGTGGACGCATGGAACGAGCCGCGCTACATCGCGGCGCTGGCCAACGGAGCCGTGCACCAGCTGACGTTCGACAACTCCTCGGGGCCGTCCAACCTGACGGTCACGGACATCGACTTCGACTTCGGGCGCCTCTCGTTCGATCCCAGCTACTACCCGATCCAGTCGTTGAACATCACGGCGTACGCCAACGGGTCGAGCATCGGGACGGACACGTACACTTGCTACCAGGGGAGCGCCTGCGACTCGAGCGACGTCACCTGGACGTCCTCGTTCAGCGGGCTCTCGCTGTCACAGAGCGACCTGAACACGCTGGAGCTGAAGTTGGAGGCCACCGGCGTCTGGCCGGGCGGGGCGTTCGTCTCCGTGTACCACGTCGAGGCGGACGTGAGCTACAGCTACCCGGAGGCGCCCGTCATCTCGAACGCGGAGATCTACACGCAGGTGCCCTGCAACACCGCGTACGTGCGCTTCCAGGTGGACTCGGCCGGGACGACGGGGAAGGTGAAGTACGGCGCCAGCAACTGCACCTCGAGCAGCGTGAACACCACGGTCGACGGAACCTGGCACTACGCGTCGTTCGACGCGAGCAGCCTGCCCACGAAGTTCTACTGGCAGGTGGAGGCGACCTACCAGGGCGAGACGGCGAGCAGCAGCTGCGCCCAGGTGAAGAAGAACAAGTACGGGATCTCGGGCTGCCCGCCGCCCCCGTGGTGGCCGTAGCCGGAACCGCATCGAACGGGCCGGGTCGCCGCAGGGCGGCCCGGCCTCCTTCTTGGGCGGGCGATTTGCGGTCGGCCGGGGTTGTGGCTAGAATCACGGGTGGATTCCCCGTCCGCTCCCCGGTGTCGACTGGCTTCCCCTTCGCCCGAGGAGGACTTCCATGGGCACGTTCCAGCGGCTCCCGCTGGGGGGCTGCACGCTGGCCCTCCTGTTGACGGTCTCCCTTCCAGCGGGGGCGGCCGGCCCGGACGAAACCGCGCCGACGCCGGCCCCGCGCGCTCCCATCGGCTCGCTCTCCCTGGGCGGCGCCGAGATCATCGTCAACGACAACGCCTACGTCCGCACCGCGTACAGTCCGCCTCCGGATTCCCCGCTGTACGTCGTGGCGGGCGTGTGGGTCGGGGCGCGGGTCGATCGCGGCGGCGGGCTGGCGACGTCGGTCTCCGCATCGGCGTACGGTTTCGAGTTCTGGTCGGTGGACAATCCTCCGCTCGCTCGGGGCGGCAGTCCCGATCTGCTGTCCCACGGCTACCGGGTCACCGCGCGCGACATCTACACGCCGGATTTCCTGCCGGACCATGTCCCGCTCGGCGTGGAGCTGCAGCAGGAGATCGTTCAGGTTCGATCGGTCCGCGGCGTGGACTGGATCGACCTGGACTGCACCGTGCGGAACGTCTCTTCGGAGCTGATGCCCGGCGGGTGGACGCTGCAGGAGACGTACGTGGGCATGATGCTGGACGGAGACGTCGGCCTCGCCGGCGCCTCGTCGCCTTTCACCGACGACCTGGGCGGCTACGTTCCGGCCGCCATCACCACGCGCGCGCCGGCCCCCGGGCGGCGCGGGTCCCTGGCCTACCTTTACGACGTCGCCGGCGGCGGGGACGACGTCGACCTCCAGGTGGGACTCGTCGTGCGCGGGGATCCGGTGCACGCGGCCCGCATCTTCAATTTCCAGCAGGATCCGGGCAATGATCCGGCGGCGTACCTGCTGATGCGTGGCAACTCCGCCACCGTCCCGACCATCGATCCCGCCCCCACGATTCCGAGCGACTACCGGGTTCTGCTCTCGGTCGGGCCCGTGGATCTGGCTCCGGGCCAGGAGCGGACGTACTCGTTCTCGCTGGCGGCGGGCACGCTCGTCGAGCCCGGGCGCGCCGCACCCGCCCCGGTCGAGAGCGCGGCCGTGGCGGACCTCGTGGTTTCGTCGGAAGCGGCGTTCGTTTCCTGGCCGGTAGGGGAGGGTCCCTGGGAGATCTTCGCCGTGACGGGCCGGCGTGTCGCCCGCGCGGACGGTTCGCGCTGGAATCTGCGGACCGTGGGCGGCCGCCGTGTCCCGTCCGGCGTCTATTTCTACCGCCAGGCCGGAACCCCGGCGACGGCGGGGAAGATCGTCGTGACGCGGTAGAGGAGGGCCGGGGCGGTGCTCATCGCCCCGGCCGCCGCTCCGTCCGGTCGCGCGGAGGATCTGTTACGATCGTGGGGTCCCCGGAGGGTCGTCGTTCCCGCCCCCATTCGAAAGGGCTCCCCATGCTGCCTGCTCCCCGCCGCATCCGCCGCCTGCTCTTCTCGTTGATCGCGCTGGCCGTCGCCCCGGGAGGCGTGCGGGCCCAGTGCGACGAGGCCCCACCGCTGGCCAACTTCACCGGCGCGGGCCAGGTCGTCTGCCTCTGCTTCGTGGCGGGAGAGGAGGCCGGCGCCGTGCTGACGCCGCCGCCCGCGGATCTCCCGATCGAGGTGCTCCGGGTGGGCATCGGCTGGGGATCTCAGTTCGGGGGGACACCGCAGTCGCTCGAGGCCGCCGTGAAGATCTACGGAGACGGCCTCCCGAATCCCGGCGCTCCCATCGCCTCACTGGGCGGCCCCGTCATGACGGACGGCTTCGTGAACGAGTTCGATCTGGAGGCCACCATCGGGGCAGTGCCGGTGACCGGTCCCGACTTCACGGTGACGCTGGAGTTCCTCAACGACAATGCGAACGACTTCTTCGCGCCGACGATCGTCCACGACGGCAACGGTTGCACGCCCACGAGGAACGTCGTGAAGGCGATCCCCGGCGGCTGGTTCGATGCTTGCGCGCTGGGCGTGTCGGGCGATTGGGTGGTCTACGCCGTCTACCGCCCGCAGAACTGCGCCACGGGCGTCGAGGAGGTCGTGGTGGCCACCGGCGGCAGCGTGGTGGGCGCGGCCCCGAATCCGTTCCGCGGGCAGACGCAGATCCAGTTCGTCCTGGAGCGATCCGGTCCGGCGGAGGTCGCGGTGTACGACGCCACCGGCCGTCTCGTGAACCGACTGGCCCGCCGGGACTTCACGGCCGGACTGCACACGCTGGAGTGGGACGGCCGCAGCGCCGCGGGCGTTCGGGCCGCCGCGGGGACCTACTTCGTGCGGTTGTCGGCGGGGGAGGTCCGCTCCACCCATCGCATCGTGCATCTGCGGTAGCGCCTACTCGCGGAACGAGGCCTTCGTCCGCCCCCAGCTCGTCGGCTCCACCGGCACCACGAACGGGCACGCGAACCCGGCGTAGTTTCCGCCACGGTACAGTGCGTAGTTGTCGTAGTTGTTGCCGGGGATCTCCGTGGTTCCGCCCGCGTGGCTCAGGATCACGGAGTCGTTGATAACGAAGCACGCCGGCAGCGTGCAACCGTCGCACACGCCGCCCGGCGGATCGAAGCGGACCTGGAACGCGTAGTAGTGCGTGTTCGCCGTCAGCGACACGACGTCCTCCGGCTCCAGCTCCACCACCACGTCGATGCGCGCCCGCGCCGGCGAGATGTGCTCCGCCAGGAACTCGAAGTGCGCCCCGGCGCTCCCCAGCCACGGATCCGTGTGGGTGGACGGCCCGGCCGTGAAGTCCGCCGACACCGAGAGCATCCCGTCCCGGCAGCCGCCATCCTCGAACCGCCACCAGCGCGGGAGGTCGAACGGGGCCGTGCAGAAGTCGATGTGGGCCTCGAGCCGGTACAGGCTGTCGACGTCGGCCGGTGCGGTGAACGACGCCACCAGGGTCATCGCCTCCGGATCCGCGCAGTTCGGGTAGATGTCGATCGTGTCGATGGTTCCGGTGGTGTCGCCCCAGCCCACCCTCGGGTTCTTGGCGGACGAAGGAGAGGCGACGAGGAGGATCGTCGCGGCGGCGCATCCGAGTCTCCATCGGGACATGGCCTCGCCTCCGGTTCGGCGCAAGGGGACGACCTCCAGTATCCCCCGGGCCGGGAGGAGATTGCAATCGCCGGACGCAATCCCGTGAAAGCGGGAACGGCGGGGGAGCGCAAGCCGATGGAAGCGGTAGGGGCGGGATCGGGCGAAGGTCGAGGGAGCGGCTCGGAGGCCGGTTCCGCGGACCCGGTGTCCAAAGTGCGGGGGCGACCTGCTAGGTGCAGGTATCGAACCGTTCTCCTCACGACTCCATCCTCAGGAAGGTCTGCCCCATGAAGTGCCCGATCCCGCTCATCGTCCTGCTGCTCCTGCTCCCGGCGGTCGCCTCGGCTCAGTTCGTGACGACCCTGACCGACACGATCCGCGCCAGCGGGGACATTTCCGTCGATCCCGCGGGCAACCTCTACGTGGCCGACTACGGGGACGTTCTTTCTCCGGCCTCGGGGACCCGCGTGTACAAGGTGACGCCGACCGGCGTGGTCTCCGTCTTCACGGACGGCCTGCTGGGCGCGTCCGGCAACGAGTTCGGGCCGGACGGGGCGCTCTACCAGTCGAACATCGCGCTGGGGCTCATCAGCCGGATCGACGAGTTCGGCGTGGCGACCACCTTCAGCACCGGTCACAGCGGTCCGGTGGGCATCGCCTTCGACGCCGATGACAACATGTACGTGGCCAACTGCGGCGACGCCACGATCAAGAAGTTCGACACGGGCGGGATGCTGACGACGTTCGCTTCCGACGCGCTGCTCTCCTGCCCGAACGGCCTGACCTACGCGCCCGACGGCAATCTTTACACCTGCAACTTCAATGACGGCAACGTCCTGAAGATCGAGCCGGACGGAACGGTGTCGCTGTTCGGCTTCGCGCCCGGCGGCAACGCGGGCCACCTCACCTACCACGACGGCGCGCTGTGGGTCGTGAGTCGCGGCGGCAACCGCATTTTCCGGTTCGACCTCGCCACCGGCAACCGGCGCAAGGTGGTGGGCTTCTTCTTCCGCGGCAACGACGACGGGGACGCCTCGGAGGCCACACTGTCCCTGCCCAACGGCATCGGGGTCAGCCCCGACGGGACGAAGCTCTACACGAACAGCGTCTTCCTGACGGCGACGCAGATCCTGAACCCGATCTTCGTGCGGGAGATCGACATCTCGACGGTGGTCAGCGTCCCCGTCCTGCCGACGTCGGCCGAGGTTCTCGGGCTGAAGACCTGGCCCAGCCCGTCCTCGGGCCCGACGGAGGTGGAGTTCGTCCTGCCGCGCGCCGGGAACGTGGAGTTGACCGTCCACGACGTCGCGGGGCGGCGCGTGCGGACGCTCGTCTCGGGGCCGCATGAGGCGGGGCGCCACGCGTCGCGCTGGGACGGCACCACGGAGGGGGGGAACCCGGTGGCGGCCGGAATCTACTTCTACTCGCTGGAAACAGGGGAACGGCGGGTGCAGGATCGTGTGCTGATCCTGAGGTAGAGAGGCCCCGCCGGGAACCGCGTCGGCGGGCCGGCCCGAAGGCCGGCCCGCTTTCGTCCGCGGCTACTGCATCCGGGTGATCTTCTGGATCTCTTCGCGGTCCGACGTGCGGATCCGCGCCAGGTACATGCCGGTGGCCACCTTGCGACCGCCGGCGTCCCGGCCGTCCCAGGCGACGCTGTGCGCGCCGGCCGGCCGGTCCTCGTTCAGGAGCTGCCGCACCAGGCGCCCCGTCACGTCGTAGACCGCCAGGTCCACGGCGTCGTCCTTCGGCAGGGCGAAGGAGATCTCCGCGGCGTTGCGGAACGGGTTCGGCGTCGCGCTGAAGCGGAACGCCGCCGGCGCCGTCTCCGGTGCATCCACGGCCGACGAGGAGCCCACCGTCACGCGGTAGAGGCCGCCGTTCGTGTTGTTGTTGAACACGACCAGACCGTGCCAGTCCGACCCGGTGGCGGTGTAGGAGATCGTTTCCGTGCCGCCGACGCCGGCGAAGTCCGCGCGGTCGACGCCGTCGCCCCGCCCCGCGAAGTAGCCCGACGCGCTGTTGGAGTCGAACAGCTCGATGCCCAGATCCATCGTGCCGCTCAGATCCTCCACGCTGATCGTGGCGTCGAGGCCGTTGGAGATCCAAAGCTCGATCGTCTCGACCACGTCACCCGCCGTCCAGGAGAAGTCCCCCGACGTCAGCGTGCCGGTGTAGATGACCTCCTCGCTCGTCTGCGCCTCGAACTCGTACGTGTACGACGAGGTGCCGACGGAGCGACGGAAGCGCGGGTACATCGTGGTGAGCGGGGTGTGGTTGTAGTCGCCGACCACGTAGGCGATCTCCCCGGCCGTTGCGAACAGGTCGCTCTCCTCGAGCGTCGTGATCGTGTAGGCGTTGTCGCCGTAGAGCCACACGTCCACCAGGTCCGTGCCCGAGGGGCGAGCCCCGAACACGTGCCAGTTGGTCTGGGTGAGGGAAGCCGAGGCGAACACGACCTCGTCGCTCCGCGTCTGCGCCACCTCGTCCGCCATCGCCACGTCGGGCCCGGCCCAGATGCTGTACGAGCCGGTGGACGTGTCGTTGACGATCTGCGCGAGGCCGTACCAGTTGGACGACGGGGCGGTATAGTTGAACCACTCGCCGCCCTCCGAGGCGTCCCGGAAGTTGGACGCCTGGGCGAAGTCCGCGCGGGCCTTGTAGTAGTCGAAGTCGTTCGAGTCGTACAGGTAGAGGCCCACGTCGGCCGTGGAGGAGTAGGCCCGGAAGAAGTAGTTCGTTCCGGAGGACAGGAACATGTCCCAGATCTTGCCCACGTGGCCCGAGCCCCAGGAGCCGGAGACCACGCCGGACAGGATGTCGTCGTCGTGCTCCCACTCCGTGCGGTGGTTGGCGCCGGACACGCGGATCACCCGCGGGTAGTCCACCGCTCCGCTCACGTGGTTGTAGTCCACGGCCACGAAGTCGATGTTGCTGGGCGAACCGCTGTTGTAGTTGTCCGACGTCTCCAGGTGCGACTGGTACGTGCTGTTGTTGTAGAGCTGCACCGTCGTGTTGCCCGGATCGTCGGGGCGGTTCGCCACGATGGACCAGGCCGCCGCGTTCGGGTCGAAGTTGAACAGGCGGAGCGGGAAGCCGGAGTAGAACGCGACCTCCTCGCTCAGCGTCGCCGGCGTGGGGCCCACCTGGATGGAGTAGGTGCCCGTGGAACCGTCGTTCGAGAAGATGATCAGCCCGTAGACGTCGTCCTCGGGCACGGTGTAGGTCCAGGACTCGGAGCCGCCGGGGCCGCTGGCGTCGCGGATCCACTGCGCTCCGGCCCGACCGGCGTAGTACGTGTCGCCGTTGGACTTGAAGAGCGCGAGTCCGAGGTCCAGGCTGCCGGACACGACCTGCAGGTTGAACGTCACCGTCTCCCCGCCGAACAGCGGGATGTCCAGCGCCCGGGCCGCCCAGGGGGAGTTCCAGCCGTAGTTGCGGACCACGCCGTCGGGGTAGGCGGTGCTGGTGTTCCCGTCGAAGTTGATGCGGTAGTTCGCGGTGTCGCCAGAGAAGCGCGACACCTGGACGAACTCATCGCCCAGACGGGAGTGATTGTAGTCCCCCACGACGAACTCCACGGTGCTGCCGCCGTACGTGGACGAGGCCAGCTCGTGGTTGTGGTTGTTGTCGCCGTAGAGGCGCAGGTCGTAGTCCGCCGTGGACGGGCTCCGCATGCCGGCGACCGCCCAGTTGTTCGTGGCCGCGCTGTAGTGCCAGCCCGCTCCGGTGGCGTTCCAGAGCCAGTGGGTGTCCTGCGGGAGCGGCCAGATGTCCCAGAGCGTCCCGGCGGAATCCCGCCGCTTCACGATGTCCAGCCGGCCGTCGTTGTCGTCGTCGACCCAGCCCCAGTGCTCCAGCGTGGCCGAGCAGATGGACGACACGTTGTTGATCATCACGCAGGAAACGTCCAGCGGACAGGCGAGAAGCTGGCAGTTGTCGTTGTCCTGGATCGCGTGCAGGTACGTGCTCTGGCAGTCACCGCAGTCGATGCCGCCGTTGCACTGCCCGCTCTCCGTGTACTCGTCGCACGCTCCGAAGGAGTGGCCCCACTCGTGGCGCCACACGTTGGAGGTGTCGTCCGTGTACTGGATCACCTTGGCGTGACCGTAGGAAGCGAAGGCGCGCCCCTCGATGTCGGCCGGCTGGAAGACGGCGATGACGTTGTCCCAGCCGCCGTTCCAGTTCTGCAGCCAGATCGTCATGTCGTCCACGCGGGAGCCGTCGCCGTCCGCGTCGGCGAACCCGATGTCCGCCACGGCGTCCTCCGCGAGGCTCCAGGTCATGGAGTCCTCCGCGATGGTCGCCACCAGGGTGGGCGTGTAGGCCCAGTACGCGGTGCTGCCCTCGTGATCGAAGTGCACGTTGGCGGCCGCAGGGGCGTTCGTGAGGTACAGGTCCTTCGCGTTCATCGACTTGGCGGCCGCGGTGTTCTTCTCCGTCGTGCTCCAGGTGCCGCCGCCGTGATCGATGAAGATGTGGATGATGAGCGTGGTGCCGCGCTTGTAGTGCGCGGTGTCGTCGTCGGCCGGGGCCATGCGGTTCACGGGCGGCGTCATGAGCCGCTCCTCCTCCATGGCCGTCGTATTCTCCCAGCCGGACTCCGGCAGGACTTCGACTTCGGCCTCCTGCCGCACCCGCTCGAGGTCGGCGAGCGAGAACTCGCCGCGCTGCGGCTCCGGGTAGTCGGCGAACGCGGGACCCGCGACGAGCAGCGCCAGGAGCAGCGCGGGAATGAATCTAGTCATGGGACACCCCCTCCGTCGGCGGAGCGGGCGTCTCGGCGGGAGCGGTCTCGGGCTGCGGCGTCGGGCGATCGCCCGGCGCGTCGTCCGGGGTGGGCACGGGGACGAAGGCGTCGCCGCTCTGTCCCACGCCGGCCAGAGGGTGCTCGAACACCTGAGGCTGCTGCGCGCGCAGGCGCTCCAGCTTGAGCTCGGAGATGTCCTCCGGCGTCACGTCCTCCAGCGCCTCCACGTCGGGGAGGATCCAAAGCGTGCCGGCCGCGCGGGCCACCGCCACGAGCTCGCGGGCGCGGTCCAGCTTGGCGGCCTCCACCTCGTTGGGCACCGCCACGGTGCCCTCGCCGGCGTCCACGTAGACGCCGCCGCGATGATGAAGCGGGTGGTAGGGGATCGTCCGCGGGACCAGCGGCCCCGCGTTCATCCGCGGGGCGTCGGCCTTCAGACGGGGAGCGGGGGCCTGTGCGTCGAGCGGTTCGCCGCTCTCGGCGACGGCGCCCTGCACGGGCTCGGTCGTTTCACTCGCCGCGACGGGCATCGCCAGAAGCAATAGCGACAGCCCGGCGGCAAGCCGGGTTCCGGTCAGCATGAGGATGACTCCGGTCTGTGTTTCCACATTGTGGACCGGGCGGGGGATTGCACCGGTCGGGGGGGGTCCCCTGGGACGCCTCACGATAGCGGAGGACGAACCCGAACCCAAGGCGATTCCGGGCCGGGCGGAGGCCTCTTGCGTACGAACGGTCGCTAGGGCGACGCCTCGATTCCGGAGCGCCAGGTCCCGATCGACACCCCGGGGAAGCCCGCTCGTCGCACCTCGTCCAGCCAGGAGACCACGTCTCCGTGCGGTACGCCGGCCTCGGCCTGGAGCACGGCCCGGCGGCCGGGAGCGTCGCGGCGCGCCCCGGTGAGGGCTTCCGCGGCCTCATCGGGCTCCAGCGGCTCACCGTCCAGCAGGATCCGTCCGTCGACCAGGAGCGTCAGCTCCACCGCCGAGTCCGGATCGTCGGCGGCGGTCTGCGCGGTGGACGAGTCGGGGAGGTCCAGTTCCAGCTCGCCCGCCCGCTTGAACGTGCTGGTGAGCGTGAAGAAGATGATGAGAAGAAACAGGACGTCGATGAGCGGCGTCACGTTGAGCGTGGCCTCGCGCCTGCCGCGCGCGGAGCGGAACGCGAGCGCACTCACGATGCGGCTTCCTCGTCCAGGTCGGGTCGGAGTCGTGCGACCAGCTGGCTCGCCTGGGCCTCGATCTCCGTGACGAGCGACTCCGAGCGGGCGGCCAGGAGGTTGTGCGCCACGAGCGTCGGGATGCCGATGGCGAGGCCCAGCGCCGTCGTCGTCATCGCCTCGCTGATCCCGTCCGACAGTGCGTTGGGATCTCCCAGTCCCGACACGGAGATCGACGCGAACATCCGGATCATGCCGAGCACCGTGCCCAGCAGGCCGAGCAGCGGCGCCGCCTGCGCGATGGTGTGGAGCCACACGAGGTGTCGCTCCAGCACCGCGGTCTTCTGGCGGCCGGCATCCAGCAGCGCGTCGCGCATCACGTTCCACGGGCGCGTGGCCTGCTCCAGTCCCACGCGGACGATGTCGGCGAAGGTGCCGGGATTGCGACGGCACACCTCGATGGCCACCGAGAGATCCTGCCCGGGCTTCACCGCGCGGACCACTTCGAGGATCGCGGACGGCAGGACGCGGCCGCGTCGCAACGAAATCATCCGCTCGATCGTGATCGTCGTGGCGAGCAGGCTGCACGCCGCGAGCGGCCAGATCAGCGGTCCGGCCTGGGAGAGGAGTTCCGTCATCGAACAGCTCCCTGCGGCGGGGGAGGCCGCCGCACGTTGAGGTACGTGAACCGGATGTCCAGCACGAGCGTGGGCTCCGGGAAGTCGTCGGGCAGGCGGCGATAGGGCGCCGCGCCGTCCAGTGCAAGGTGGGCGGCCGACGTGAGCGAGCGATGCCCCACGTCCTCGGCGGTCGTCCGGACGGACAGCGGCCGACCGTCCCGCCCGATCTCGATGCGAACGGCGCACCAGCCGTCGATGAGGCCCATGTAGTACGCCGCCGGCGGGTTCCAGTGCTCCAGCACGTCGCGGCGGAACGCCTGGAGCCACGGCGCGAACTCCCACTCGTAGGTGCTGAGCCGGATGTCGCCGTCGCGGATCGCGGCGCCGTTCAGCGCGCGCTCCATCGCCTCCTGCGTGAGGTCGAACGTGCCGCGGGTCGACGGGGACGCCAGGGGCGCCCGCCGGGCGAGCATGCCCAGCAGGGACGGCGTCGTGAGCGACTCCGGAGTCTCCGCGTCCTCCTCCGGGGCGGCGTCGGTCGGCGGCTCCGGCGAGCCGCGGACGGTGGGGGCGGAGGGACCCTGTGATCGTCCCGCGGCGGACGGGACGTCGTCGTCGGTGCGGCGCACGTCGGGCGCGGACGACCGCGAGGCTACGTTGGACGGATGGCGGCCCGCATCGGGCGGCGGGTCGTCGCGGTCCGGCTGCTCCACGAACGTCTCGGCCTCGGGAGGATCCGAGAACACCAGCTCGACGGGAGCCGGGGGCGTCTCCTCGGGTGGCGGCGCGAGGACGTGCCACCGGCCGACCGCCAGCGCCACGCCCAGGTGCAGGAGCAGCGCGAGGACGAGGGCCGTCGCCCAGATGCGACGTCTGCGCTGTCCCGTCTCCGGATCTTCCATTCGCTCTCCCGCCGGCCTGCTCCGAGAACCCCGCGGTCCGCCCGCGGTTCACCTCCCCCGAACGCCCGGGGGCCCGAGGCCTTGCGGCCCCGTCCATCCCTGGACGCTGTCGCGGGCCGTGTCAACCGCCCGGTCCGGTGGTACTGTCCTTCACCGGCCGAGGTGCGGCCGGATCCCACCCTCCGCCGTTCCCGGCGGCCCTTCCGGCGAGGTGCCCGTGCGCTCCATCGACGGTCTCCCCACGGTCGCGATCGTCGGCCGCCCCAACGTGGGGAAGTCCACGCTGTTCAACCGGCTCGCCCGCCGCAAGCTGGCCGTCGTCCACGACGAGGCCGGGGTCACGCGCGACCGGAACTACGCCCGGACGGAGTGGAACGGCCGCGAGTTCTGGATCGTGGACACGGGCGGGTTCACGCTGTGGGACGGCGAGGGAATCGAGCTGGCCATCCAGGAGCAGGTGGACCTGGCCATCGAGGAGGCGGACGTCATCCTCCTCCTGCTGGACGCCGGCACCGGCCTGGCGCCGGAGGACGAGGAAGTGATCCGCGGGTTGCTGCGGCGGGGCAAGCCGGTCGTGGCTGCGGCGAACAAGGCGGACGACCGCGCCAAGGAGCTGGAGGCCTCGTCGCTGGTGGCCGGCGGCCTCGGGCAGGTGCATCCGGTCGCCGCGTCCTCGGGACGCGGAATCGGGGAGCTGCTGGACCGGCTCACGGCGGAACTGCCCGAGGCGGGCCCGCCCGTCGATCCGCTGGCCGACGAGGAGCTCGTGCGGGTCGCCATCGTCGGGCGGCCGAACGTCGGCAAGTCGTCGCTGGTGAACGCCATCCTCGGCGAGAAGAAGATGGTGGTGTCGGATCTGGCGGGCACCACGCGCGACTCCGTGGACACGCCGCTGGAGATCGACGGCCGGCGCTACCTGCTGGTGGACACGGCGGGCCTGCGCAAGAAGGCGCGCGTGAAGGACGGGGTGGAGTTCTGGTCCACGCTGCGCTCCGTGCGCGCTCTACGTCGCTGCGACGTGGCGGTCGTGGTGCTGGACGCCACTCAGGTGCTTTCGGAGCAGGACGTGAAGATTGCGGCCGAGGCGGTGGCGGAGTTCAAGAGCGTGATCCTGGTCGCCAACAAATGGGACGCGGTGGAGCGAGATCACGACACGGCAAGGCACTTCGAGGATCGCCTCGCGTGGCACTTCAAGTTCCTGCCGGACGCTCCGCTGATCTATGCGTCGGCGCTCACGGGACGCCGGATCGATCGTGTGCTGCCCGAGGCCGCCCGCCTCGCGGACATCCGTCGGCGCCGCATCCCCACGTCCGAGGTGAACGACGTGCTGCGCCGCATCGTGGCGGAGCACCCGCCGCCGTCGAACCGCTCCACCAAGCTGACCCGGATCCTGTACGCGTCTCAGGTCGCCACGCGGCCGCCGACGTTCGCCGTGTTCACGAATCGTCCGGAGAACCTGGAAGGGCACTACGAGCGGTTCCTCCGCAATCGCCTGAAGCAGGAGTTCAAGTTCGAGGGCGCGCACCTGAAGGTCGTCGTGCGCAAGCGGTCGGGGAAGACCGCCGCCCACGAGGAGGAAGCATGATCGCGATCGCGGTGGCGCTGTCGTACCTGCTCGGCGGGATCCCGTTCGCGCTCGTGGCGGGCAGGATCAAGGGAGTGGATCTGCGCGCGCACGGCAGCGGCAACCTCGGCGCCACGAACGCGATCCGTGTCCTCGGGAAGGGGCTCGGGATCCCGGTCCTGCTGCTGGACGTGCTGAAGGGCGTGATCGCCGCGGCCGCGATTCCCATGCTGCTGGGCCCGTTCGAGGAGCCGGGTCGGCTTGTCTGCGGCGCGGCGGCGGTGGCCGGACACATCTTCTCGCCGTTCCTGCGGTTCCGCGGCGGGAAGGGGGTGGCGACGGCCGGCGGCGCGTTCCTCGCGCTGGCGCCGGCCGCGACCGGCATCGCCTTCGCGGTGTTCGTTCTGGTGCTCCTGCTCGGCCGCATCGTTTCGCTGGCGTCCGTGCTGGCTGCCGTTGCGCTGCCCATCGCGCTGGCGTCGCTCGATGCGTCGCGGCTGCTGCTCGGCGCGGGCATCGTGATCGCGACGCTCGTGGTGTTCCGGCACCGGGGCAACCTCCGCCGGCTGCGGGAAGGCACGGAGAGCCGCATCGGCGGCCGGAGGGAGCGGTCGTGAGCCGCGCTGCGGTCCTCGGCGCGGGAAGCTGGGGGACGGCGCTGGCCTCGCTCCTGGCCGGCAAGGGCGTGGACACGATGCTGTGGGCGCGCAGCGAGGAGGCGGCGGAGCGGATCCGGACCTCCGGCGAGAACGTGCGCTATCTTCCGGGTGTGTCGCTGCCGGAGTCGCTCCAGGTCACGGCGGATGCGACGTCCCTGTCCGGTCGGGATCTGGTTCTCGCCGTTCCCACGAAGGCCCAGCGCGAGGTGGCCCGGGCGCTCGCGGCGCCGTCGGGGGCGCAGCGCGTGCTGTGCGCCGCGAAGGGCTACGAGCCGGGGAGCCGCGCGCGAATGAGCGTCGTGCTCCGGGAGGAACTGGGGCCCGACGTGGGCATCGCCTTTCTGGCCGGGCCGAGCCACGCGGAGGAGGTGGCCCGTGGAATCCCCACGACGGTCGTCGTCGCGTCCGAGGAGGAAGGCACCGCCGCGACGTTCCAGGAACTGCTGCTGACCCCGACGTTCCGCGTCTACACGAACCCGGATCTCCTCGGGGCCGAGACGGCCGCCGCCCTCAAGAACGTCATCGCCATCGCGGCCGGGATCTGCGACGGCCTGGGGTTCGGGGACAACACGAAGGGAGCGCTGCTGACGCGCGGTCTGGCCGAGATTTCCCGGCTCGGGGCCGCGCTCGGTGCCCGGCCCGAGACGTTCTTCGGCCTGGCCGGCATCGGCGATCTCGTGACGACGTGCATGAGCGGCCACAGCCGGAATCGTCGCGTGGGAGAGCTCATCGCCGGGGGGCTCTCCGCCGAGGAAGCGGCCGAGCGGACCGGCATGGTGGCGGAGGGGGTCCAGACCACGCGATCGGCCCTCGAGATCGCCCGGGAGCACGACGTGGAGCTGCCGATCACGGAGCAGGTGGCGGAGGTGCTGTTCGGCGGGAAGTCGCCGCGCGCCGCGCTGGAGGACCTCATGGGGAGAGACGTGAAGGCGGAAGTCGGCTAGAATGCGGACTTCGGAGGTCAAGTGAAGTGGAAGCTCATCCCCGTAAGATCTACTACTCCATCACCGAAGTCGCCGAGATGGCGGACGTCAAGCCGCACGTCCTGCGCTACTGGGAGACGGAGTTCTCGGCGCTGCGGCCCCGGAAGAATCGCGCGGGGAATCGCACGTACCGCGAGAAGGACGTCAAGCTCGTCCTCATGATCCGCAAGCTCCTCTACGACGACGGCTTCACCATCAAGGGTGCGCGCAAGAAGCTCCAAGACCGGAAGGCCGTGGAGGAGGAGCGGGACCAGATCGAGATCCCGTTCAGCTCGAACGAGCAGCAGTACCGGATCACGCGCCTGCGCGAGGAGCTGGAGAGCATCCTGGCGGAACTCGGTTAGGACCGGCCGAGGACGCGCCGGGGCGGGTCGGGGCCGCCGCTCCCCGGCAAATCCCCTTGATGGGCGGCCGGCGCGTCGCTAGATTCATTCCGCGAGTTTTGGGTCGGGGCGTGGCGCAGCCCGGTTAGCGTGCTTCCTTGGGGTGGAAGAGGTCGCTGGTTCAAATCCAGTCGCCCCGACCAATTCTTCGTGGTCCGGTTTCACGCGCCGGCCACGACCGGTTTCGGGCGCGGCCCCGCGGGGTCGCGCTCGTTCTGCGAGGGCTCTCTTGCGCCTCCTGCTGACCAACGACGACGGCATCTTCGCCCGGGGGCTCCGGGTCCTGCTGGAAGGGCTGCGCGACGCCGGCCACGACGTATCCGTCGTGGCGCCGGACCGCGAGCAGAGCGCCACGTCGCACTCCATCACGCTGCATCGTCCGCTCCGGATCCAGGAGGCGGGCGAGGGGGAGTGGTCGGTCGACGGCACTCCCACGGACTGCGTCCTCCTGGCCGTGAACGGCCTGCTGGAAGAACGCCCCGACGCCGTCGTCTCGGGGATCAACCTCGGTCCCAACATGGGGGAGGACGTCACCTACTCCGGGACCGTCGCGGCCGCGTTCGAGGCGCACATCCTCGGGATTCCTTCCATCGCCGCGTCCATGAAGGACCCCCGCCACGGGGACTTCGCCGGGGCGGCCCGCTGCGTGGCGGACCTCGTCGTCCGCAAGGACGAGTGGCAGGGCGACGGCCGGGGCATCCTCAACGTGAACTTCCCGGTCGGTCCGGCCCGGGACTGGAAGGGGCCGTGGATCACGAAGCTCGGCACGCGACGCTACACGGACGAGCTCATCGAGAAGGTCGATCCGCGCGGCCGCAAGTACTACTGGATCGGCGGCGCGGAGCCGGTGTGGCGGGGCGGAGAGGAGACGGACTTCGGCGCGGTGGACGCTGGCGCGGTCTCCGTGACGCCGCTGCACCTGGACCTCACGGACGAGGGAGCCGTGCAGCGTCTCTCGTCCTGGAACGCCCTGGGGGTCCGCTCTTGATGCCGAAGGACGGGGCGTCGGGGGAGTTCCGCGGCACGCGCGAGGAGATGGTGGAGCACCAGCTCCGCGAGCGCGGCATCCGCGACGAGAAGGTCCTGGCCGCGATGCGCCGCGTCCCGCGCCACCGGTTCGTGGACACCGCGCTGTCGTCGCGCGCGTACGGCGACCACGCGCTGCCCATCGGCGTGGGGCAGACCATCTCGCAGCCGTACATGGTGGCGCTGATGACGCAGTCGCTGCAGCTCTCCGGCGGAGAGCGCATCCTGGAGATCGGGACGGGCTCCGGCTACCAGGCCGCCGTCCTCGCGGAGTTCACGCCCCGGCTCTTCTCCATCGAGCGGCACGCGGAGCTCGCCCGGTCGGCCGCGGCCACGCTCAAGGATCTGGGCTACTCCAACGTCATCCTGAAGACGGGCGATGGAACGCTGGGCTGGCCCGAGCACGCGCCCTACGACCGCATCGTGGTGACGGCCGGCGCGCCCGACGTTCCGCCGGCCCTCTTCGACCAGCTCGCCGAGGGCGGCCTGCTCGTGATCCCGGTCGGCGACCGCGAGGTGCAGACGCTGGAAGTCATCGTGAAGGAGCGGGGCGAGGCGCTGTCGCGACGCGTGATCGAGTGCTCGTTCGTGCCGCTGGTCGGACGGGAGGGATGGGAGCGCTGAGGGCGATCCGGCGCGTTTCCGCCGTCCGGCCCGATCGATCTTTTCCTGGACTTGCAAAGTGCCTTCCGGGAGACTACCTTGCTTCCGGTCCCAGCCATCGAGATCGTCGGGGTGTAGCGCAGTCCGGTTAGCGCGCCTGCTTCGGGAGCAGGAGGTCGGAGGTTCAAATCCTCTCACCCCGACCACGAAGGGCCCCGGCTCCCCAGGAGTCGGGGCTTCTTTTTTCGGCGAAATGGATGAAAGACAAGGGTTTCCGGGGGTTTCCGGAAGCATCACCTGAGGGGCCTCGGGCCCGGGAGGACACGTCGTGGCGGACCTGGAGCGGCTGAAGGCGTCGATTCGCGAGGTGCCGGACTTCCCCAAGCCCGGCATCGGCTTCAAGGACATCTCGACCCTGCTGAAGGATCCGGACCGTCTCCGGGAGGCGTTGGACGCCTTCGAGGAGCGCTGGAAGGGCGAGAAGATCGACCGGATCGTGGGCGTGGAATCGCGCGGGTTCATCTTCGGGGCGGCGCTGGCGGATCGGCTGGGCGTGGGATTCGTGCCCGTCCGGAAGCCCGGAAAGCTCCCCGCCGAGACGCATCGCCAGGAGTACGAGCTGGAGTACGGGACCGACGCGCTGGAGATCCACCGCGACGCCCTGGATCCGGGCAGCCGCGTGCTGATCGTGGACGATCTGCTGGCGACGGGCGGCACGGCCGAGGCCACGGCCAGACTCGTGGAGGCGGTCGGCGCCGAGGTGGCGGGGCTGGCCTTCCTCGTGAACCTGACGTTCCTGTCCGGCGCGTCGAGGCTGGAGGGCTACACCACGCAGTTCCTCGTGGAGTACTAGTCCGCGCCGCGGAACGCCCCGGCGACTGCGGCGCGGTTACTCCGGGAAGTGCAGGACCGGAAGCTCCGTCTGCCGCTTCGAGAGGAACTCGCACCCGTCCTTCGTCACGAGGACCATCTCCTCGAGCGCCACGGCGCCGTGGTCCGGCAGCACGATCGACGGCTCCAGCGTGAAGACGTTCCCTTCCTCCACCTTGGAGAACGGCGTCTCGTTGTAGCGCTCCCACGGCGGAGCCAGCGTGGCGCCGCCTCCGTCGTGCGCCATGCGGCCCACCTGGTGGCCGAGCGCGTGCTGGTACTCCTCGTACCCGGCCTCGGTCACCGTCTTGCGCGCGACGGCATCGATCTCGCTGCCCTGCACGCCCGGCTTGAGCGCCTCCGACGACTTCGTGATGGCGTCCACCACCGTCTGGAACGCGTGGGTCACCGGCTCCGACGGGCCCTCGCCGTCCGCGGACACGTACCACATGCGCTGAAGGTCCGTGCAGTAGCCGTCCAGCCGCACGCCGAAATCGATGCGCACGAGGCTGCCTCGCTCGATCGTCTCCTCGCCCGGCGACACGTGGCCCACCTTGGAGCCCTTGCCCGCGCTGACGATGGGACAGATCTTCGGCGTCCACGCGCAGTCCAGGCGATGCTCCGCCAGGTGCTCACGGATGACGTCGGCCAGCTTGCAGGCGCTGAGCCCCGGACGGATGGCCTCCCCCGCGAGCTGGAAGACCTTCCCGGTCTCCTCCAGTGCGCGACGGATGGCGTCCACTTCCTGCGGTAGCTTGCGTCCGCGCAGCGACCAGATGACGTCCTCCGCCGGGACCAGCCGATCCTCGTAGACCGTGTTCTCCAGCCGACGCAGCAGCAGGCGATGCAGCCCCGCGCCGAGACCGTCGGCCAGCGGATCGTTCTCGGAGAGGTTGATGGCGATTGCGTGCGGGTCGATGCGGGACAGCGTGTTCACGAGCGGATCGGTGATTCCCTCCCGGTAGCCGATCACGCGCCCGAAGACGCCGGCCTCTTCCAGGTCCGGCGCGTCGTGAACGCCGACGATCGCGATCTTCTCGCCGTCGGCGGTCAGGATGAGCGCGGACTCCCAGGTGAGGTCCCCGTCGAAGATCAACTCCAGCGTGGGATCCACGTTGGCCGTGGACTCGCGAACGTAGGTCAGCCAGAGGTCGATGCCCTTCTCCCGAAGGATGTCGACCGCCTGATCGGTCTTGGCGGCGAGTAGGGCCTGGGTGTCGAGCTTCGACTCGTGAGCGAGGGTCGAGGTCATGGTGCTCCTCCTGCCGGAGAGATCGGCCGGCTGCGCGGCCGAAGATAGCCCTCCCGGGCCGACTTGGCGAGGGGGGAGCGGGCCGTTCCCGATGGACGGTTGCCCCGCTCGCGGACCGGGGATAGACTGCCTCTCTTGGCCCGCCGATCGAAATGACCGCCGTCACCCTCGCGCCGACGGGTCCGGCCTCGCCGCGGCCCCCACGAAATCGGGAGAACTGATGGACCGGAGAACCTCCACTCGCCTCAGCAAGTTCCTTTCGCTCGTTCTTCGACACCGGCCGGACGAGTACGGGCTGGATATGGACGCCCAGGGATTCGTCGACTTCGAGGCGCTCATCGACGTCCTCGTCGCGGAGGACGTCGCCGCGGACACGGCCGAGCAGGACGTTCAGGAACTCGTGGAGGGCTCCGACCGCCGACGCTTCGAGATCGCGGACGGGAAGATCCGCGCGCTGTACGGCCACTCCTCGCGGATCCACCTGGAGTATCCGGCCCAGGATCCTCCCACCACGCTCTACCACGGGACCACCGCGGGCTCGGCGCGTCGCGTGGCGCAAGAGGGGCTGACGCCGGCCGGCCGCGCGCTGGTCCACCTCTCCGCCACGGAGGAGGAGGCTCGTTCCGTCGGCGGCCGACACACCGACGACCCGATCATCCTGGAAATTGACACGGCCGCGGCGGAGGAGAACGGCATCGCCTTCCACCAGGCCACGGATCTCATCTGGCTGTGCCCCAAGCTCCCGGCCGACGTCGTCCGGGTGCCGGAGCTGCCGGAAGCGCCGCCCGCTCCGGAGAGATCGGCGGCCCCTCCCATCAGCGCGGCGCCTGCGGCCGCGGAGCCGGAGGTCCCCGAGGGGTTCCAGCGTCGTCGTCGTCGTCGCGGCGGCGGGCGCCGCTAGTCCGTCCCCCGCGGGCGGGAGGTTCTCGTGAAGAAGGCCCTGCTCATCGTTCTCGCGGTCGTGGTCCTGGGCGCCATCGTCGTGCTCAACGTCCGCAATGCGCGCGGGCGCGCGACGGAGGTGGACGTCGCCACGGTGGAACGCCGGGATCTGGTGGCCACGGTCACCGGCTCCGGCCGCATCGAGGCGCGGCGGGCCGTGTCCCTCACTTCGCCGGTCGTCGGCAAGGTCCTGGAGCTCGCGGTCGCGGAGGGCGACACGGTGAGCGCGGGGGATCTTCTGATGCGCATCGACCCCGGAGAGCGCAAGGCGCGCGTGGAGCAGTCGCGCGCCAGCCTCGCCTCGGCCCGCGCGGGGGAGCGGCTGGCCGAGGCGGAGCGGGAGAAGGCACAGTTCGATCTGGATCGGGTGCGGAATCTCCGCGACGCGGATCTCGCCTCGGACCAGGAGGTCCGCGCCGCGCAGACCACGTTCGACGTCGCCGACGCCCGCTGGGAGCGGGCGCAGGAAGACGTCCACAACGCGAGCGCGGCGCTGGAGCACGCCCGTGTGGAGCTGGACCGCACGGTCATCCGGACGGATCTGGACGGCGTGGTCGTGCGGCTCTCCGTGGAGGAGGGCGAGAACGTCCTCGCCGGAGACCTCTACAATTCCGGCTCCGCCATCGTGGTCATCGCCGATCTCACGGAGATGGAGGCGTGGATCCTCGTCGACGAGACGGAGGTCGTGCGGCTGCGCCGCGGCCAGTCCGCGGAGATCGAGGTCGACGCGTTCCCGGACCTCACGCTGGAAGGCCGCGTGGTGGAGGTGGCCAACAGCGCCTACAACGCCGGCCCGCTGGACTCGCAGGAGGCCAAGGACTTCCGCATCCGCATCCGCCTCGACGATCCTCCCGCGTCGTTCCGCCCGGGACTCTCCGCGCGCGCGGAGATCGTCACGGACGAGCGGGAGGGCGCGCTTTCGGTGCCCATCGAGGCCCTGACCATCCGCGATCCGGAGGACGAGGCCGTTCGTTTCGAGCGCGGCGGCAAGCGCGCGCCGCGCGCCCGCTCCGCCGAGGACGAGGAATCGGAGGAGGCGGAGGGCGTCTTCCTCGTGGAGGAGGACACGGCGCGGTTCGTGAAGGTGGAGACCGGGATCGCGGGAGGGCGCCACTTCGAGGTCCTGTCGGGGCTGGAAGAGGGCGCGCGCATCGTGCGGGGTCCGTTCGACGCGCTGCGGCGTCTGTCCTCGGGGGAGAAGGTGAAGGTCAAGAAGGCCTCGCGCCGTGACCGGGACCGGGACGAGGGAGAGGAAGAGGACTCCGCGGACGCCGGGGAGGAGTAGGCCGTGCGGCTGCGCGAGGGAGTTCGCGTCGCGCTGAGCTCGTTGTGGGCCTACAAGCTCCGCACGTTCCTCACCGTGCTGGGCAACGTCGTCGCCGTCACGTCGGTCATCGCGGTGGTGTCGCTCATCGACGGCATGGACGCGTTCGTGCGCGAGGAGATCGCGGACGAGGGATCCAACGTTCTCACGCTCCGCCGCTACGACGACCTCCAGGTGCTCACCAACCTCGACGCGTTCCTGGAATCGCTGCACAACCCCTCCATCACGCTCCGCGACTACCGCGCGCTGCGCGAGGCGGACCTGGAGAGCATCTCCCGGATCGCCGCCTACGACCGGGCGTCCGCCCGCGTGGAGGCGCCGGGGCGCGCCGCGTCGGGTGTGCCGGTGCAGGGCTGGACCGCGGACTATCCGTCCTTTCTGGAGCGGGACCTGGAGTCCGGTCGGCACTTCAACTTGTTCGAGGAGCGCAACAGCCGACCGGTGGCCATCATCGGGACGGACATCGCGGACCGGATCCTGCGCACCCGCGACGCCGTCGGCAAGACGATCCGCGTCAACGGTCGCCATCTGGACGTCATCGGCGTGTTCGAGGAGGAGGAGTCCTCGCTGGGCAACAATCCCAATCGGCTCGTCGTGCTGCCGCTGGGCCGCCACCTGAAGGTCTTCGGCGGGGATCGCTCGCTGGGCATCCGGTGCCTGGTGGACGGGATCCACTCGCTGGAAGAGGGCCGGGAGGAGATCCGCTGGGTGATGCGGATCCGGCACGGCCTGCGCCCCGGCAAGGAGGACGACTTCGCCATCACGTCGGCGGACCGGATCGTCTCGCTCTGGCAGGCCATCTCCCGCATGATCTTCACGGCGCTGGTGATGCTGGTGTCCATCTCCCTGGTCGTGGGAGGCGTGGTGATCATGAACATCATGCTGGTCTCCGTGACGGAGCGGACCCGCGAGGTCGGGACGCGCAAGGCGCTCGGCGCGCGTCGCAGCGACATCCTCTTCCAGTTCCTCGTGGAGTCGGTCGCGATCTCGCTGGCCGGCGGTCTCATCGGGATCGCGCTGGGATTCGGGTTGGCCAGCCTCGTGTCGGTGCTGTCGCCGCTCCCGTACGCCATCGAGCCGTGGTCCATCGTGGCGGGACTGCTCGTCACGTTCGCCGTCGGGATCTTCTTCGGGATCTATCCCGCGAACCGGGCGGCCCGGCTGGATCCCGTGGAGGCGCTTCGCCATGAGTGACGGCGGACGCTCCGGGTTCGGTCCCTACCGGGAGGCGGCGCGACTCGCCTTCGACGTGATGCGGGCGCACCGGCTGCGGTCCAGCCTGCTGGTGATCGGCGTCGCGATCGGCGTGACGGTGCTCATCGGGATGGTGGCCATCCTGAGCGGCCTCGGGAACAAGATCGAGGCGGAGATGAAGTCCTCGGACTCGCCGGTGGTCACGCTCTCCAAGTTCGACTTCCTGACGGAAGGGAATCCCGAGGATCAGCGGATCCTCGCGCGACCGGACATCACGCCGGAGGATGCCGTCGCCCTGGAGGAACTCTGCGCCTCGGTGGGGATCGCGGAGTTCTACGCCGATGCGGACCGCGGGACGATCCTCTTCCACGGCGATCAGCGCACGAGGCCGATGTTCGTGCACGGCGGCGGAGCCCGCATCCTCAACGTGTACAACCTGCCGGTGGATCTCGGGCGACCGTTCACGGAGGGGGAGGTCCGGCAGCGGGCGAACGTCGTGTTCCTGGGATACGGCGCCACGCGCGACCTGTTTCCCAGCGTCGATCCCATCGGGAAGCGCGTCCGGATCGGGACGGATCACTACACCGTGATCGGCACCGGCGCGGAGCGGAAGTCCGTGTTCGGCGGCATCGGCGACAACTACGTCTTCGTTCCGTGGACCACGTACCGGAAGAACCTGGCCGGCCCGAACGCGCCCTACTACGCCTACATGACGGTGGCGGACGGCGCCACGTCGGACGACGTGGTCAACGAGGCGCGCGCGGTCATGCGGCAGCGCCACCAGCTCCGCCCGGGCGACCCCGACGACTTCGCCTTGATCCCGAACGACCGCATCAACGAGTTCGTGAAGCAGATCACGGGGCCCATCGGCCTCATCCTCGTGGCGCTCTCCTCCATCGGCCTCGCGGTGGGAGGGATCGGCGTGATGAACATCATGCTGGTCTCCGTGACCGAGCGCACCCGGGAGATCGGGATCCGCATGGCGCTGGGGGCGCGGCGACGGGAGATCCTGGTGCAGTTCCTCGTGGAGGCGGGGACGCTGACCGGGATCGGCGGGATCGTCGGCGTCGTGCTGGGATTGCTGCTGGCGCTCCTCGTCTCCAAGCTGGGAGGGCTGCCGGCCAACGTGCATCCGCTCGTCGCGCTGGGCGGAGTGGCCTTCTCGGCCGGCATCGGCGTGTTCTTCGGGCTCTATCCCGCGGCGCGCGCGGCCAAGCTCGATCCCATCGAAGCGCTCCGGTACGAATGAAGTCGCCGGGACCCGCCGGATCGGGGCTCGCGCCGGCGATCGCGGCCGGACTCGTGGCCGTCGGCGTCCGCGTCCTGTACCTCCGGGCCCTGGCCGGGCATCCCGCGTTCCTGGAACCCGTGCTGGACGGGGCGATGCACGTGGAGTGGGCGCGCGGAGTCCTGGCCGGAACGTGGCCGGGGGACGCGCCGTTCTTCCGCGCCCCGGGGTTCGTCTACTTCCTGGCGATGATGCTGGCCGCGTTCCGCGACGATCCGGCCCGGGTGGCGCAGGCGCAGGTGCTCCTGGGCGCGGTGACGCCCGTCCTGACCGCGCTGCTGGCCGTTCGTCTCGGCGGGCCCGTGGCCGGCTGGATCGCGGGACTCGGATCCGCCGTGTACCTGCCGCTCGTCTTCTTCGACGGACAGCTCCTGGCGACGTTCCTCGCCGTGCCGCTCACGGTGCTGGCGGCGTGGCTCTCCGCGGCGGCGCTGGAGGAGCGGAGCGCCGGGCGGGCGAAGGCCGCCGCGCTCCTCTGGGGGCTCACGGCGATCGTCCGGCCGACGCTCCTGCTCGCGGCGCTGGTGCTCCCCTGGCGATGGCGGGCCGGCGGCGGCGCGGGGGAGCGACGCACCGCCTCGCTGCTGCTCACGCTGATCCTGCTGCTCCCGCTCCTCGTGACGGTCCGGAACGCGATGACCGGAGACGTCGCCTTCATCGCCACGCAGGGCGGACTCAACTTCCGGCTCGGGAACGGCACCGGCGCCGACGGCATGGCGGCCACGTTCGCGGAGGCGCCCGGAGCCGTGGGCTACCGGATGCTCGACGCCGCGGAGCGCATCGCCGAGGCGGAGAAGGGTCGCCAGCTGCGGGATTCGGAGGTCTCCGCGTTCTGGTTCCGGCGGACCGTCTCTCAGATCGTCGACGATCCGGGGCGATGGTTCGCGCTGCTCTTCAAGAAGACCGTCGTGCTGCTCGGAGACCGGGAGATTCCCAACAACCACGACTTCGCGCTCTTCCGCCAGGAGCTGTCGCTGCCGTGGCTGCCGGGGTGGGGCGTATGGCTGCCGTTGGCGGGGGCGGGCGCGTTCGTCCTCCGTCGGCGTCCCGCGGGCAGGTTCGTGTTCCTGGCGGCGCTGGCCATCGGCGTGGGCGCGGTCCTCTTCTTCGTGAACGCCCGCTTCCGGTTGCCGGCCGCGCCGCTTCTCCTCGCGCTCGGTGCGGCGGGGGTGGTCTCCGTGGCGCGGACGCTGCGCGAGTCCCCGCGGGAGGCCGTCGCGCCGATGCTCATCGTGGCGTCGCTGGCGGTCGTCGTGTGGCTCAATCTCTACGGCGTGCCGTCCCGCCCGGCGCCCACCGCCTACGTGCTGCTGGCCGAAGCGGAACGGGACCGCGGCGAGCCGGTCCGGTCGCTGCGCTGGATCGATCGCGCGCTGGACGAGGAGCCGGGGCTCTACGTGGCGCACCTGGCCCGCCTGGATCTCCTGCGGCAGATGGGACGCGTGGCCGAGGCGTCGGCCGCGGCGGAGCGGATGCTGACGCTTCGTCCCGACGATCCGGCGCTGCTCCAGCAGTCGGCCGTGCTGCTGGATCTCTCCGGCGATCCGGAGCGGGGCCTCACGCGCATCGAGGCGGCGCTGTCCCGGGAACCGTCGCTGCCGGGGGCGAGACTGGACCGGGCCGTCCTGCTGGCGCGAACCGGGCGCGCGGCCGACGCTCGGGCGGAACTCGAGTCGCTGGTCGCCGACGGCGACGCGCGGCAGCGCGAGCGGGCGCGGCGCCTCCTGGCGGAGCTGGAGGCCGGGACGCTGGGCGCGGCGCGCTAGCCGTCTTCCTTGCGCTTCGCCTCGCGCCTGAGCGAGTCCGTATCCCATCCGGCGTCGCGCTCCTCGGGCCGGTCCAGCTCCTCCAGCATCAGCCGCTCCAGTCGCTCGATCCGCTCGCGCACGTTCGACGTGTGGGACTCGTCGCCGTAGGTCCCCGCGAGGTCGCGGATCGCCTCGTCGTCGTGGCGGCGGAAGCGCATCGCCGCGCGGTGCACCTGATAGGAGCGGAGGCCGAGGCGCCGGAGCGCCTCCGCTCCGATCCGGAGCGCGGTCTCCGCGTTGCCGCGGTAGACGTGATGCACGCCGGCCTGCACCAGCTCGAAGCCCTCGTCCCAGTCCGAGGCGCGCGCCAGCACGGTGAGGTGGGGGAAGTGCTTGTGCGCCATCTCGACGACGTCCATCGTGCGGTCCTGCCCGCCCACCGCCACGATGAGGAGACGGGCGCGTTCCGCTCCCGCGGACTCCAGCAGTTCCGGACGGCGGGCATCGCCGTAGTAGGCGTGGAGGCCGAGTCTGCGCAGCAGCTCGATTCGGTCCGAGTCGTGGTCGAGGACGGTCGGCTGGACGCCGCTCGCGCGGAGGAACCGGACCAGCGTGGTCCCGAAGTCCCCGAACCCGGCGATGATCACCGCACTGTCGTGATCGATCTCGTCCGGCTCGCGCTCCTCCGACTCCTTCGTGCCGAGGCGAGGCTGCAGGATCCGCTCGTTCAGGAGCATCAGCAGGGGAGTGAGGGCCATCGTCAGCGCCACGGATGCGATGAGCGGCGCGACCTCCTCCGTCGTCAGCACGCCGGACTGCGTCGCGAACGAGAACAGCACGAACGCGAACTCTCCGCCCTGGGCCAGACCGAACGAGAAGAGCAGGTTCTGGTCCAGCCCCAGCCGGAAGACCCGGCCGAGCACGAAGAGAATCGCCAGCTTCACGGCGATCAGCCCCGTCACGTAGGCCGCGATGGTGCCGGGCCGCTCCGCCACCAGCCCGAAGTCGATGGACGAACCCACCGCGATGAAGAAGACGCCGAGCAGGAGTCCTTTGAACGGCTCGATGTCGCCTTCCAGCTCGTGGCGGTACTCGGACGTGGCGAGCACGACGCCGGCCAGAAACGTGCCCAGCGCGGGGCTGAGGCCCACGCGGGTCATCAGCAGCGCGATCCCGATGACGAGCAGGAGCGCGGCCGCCGTGAACGTCTCGCGCAGGCGGGAGCGGGCCACGAAGCGCAGGAACGGCCGGACGAGGTACTGCCCCGCCAGGATGATGGATCCGACGGCCGCCAGCACCACGAGCGTCTCGGCCCAGCCGGGCAGATGCAGGCTGTCCAGCCATGTCTCCGCGTGGCCGCCGCCACCGTGTCCGTCGCCCGTGCCGTGCCCTCCGACCGCATCGGCTCCGTGGATCGCCAGCATCGGGAACACGGCGAGCATCGGAATGACGGCGATGTCCTGGAAGAGGAGGACGGAGAACGCGGACTGTCCGCCCTCCGTGCGGATGAGCCCCTTCTCGTTCAGCGTCTGGAGGACGATGGCCGTGGACGACAGCGCCAGCGTCAGCCCGACCGCCAGCGCGGACTGCCAGGCCCAGCCCAGCGCCAGTCCGACGCCCGCCAGAACCGCGGCGGTGATCCCCACCTGCGCTCCCCCGAGACCGAGCACGGGGACCTTCATCCGCCAGAGCAGCCGCGGCTGCAGTTCCAGCCCCACCAGGAACAGCATCATGACGACGCCGAACTCCGCGAAGTGCATCACGTCCTGGCCTTCCTCACCCACGAGCCGCAGCCCGAACGGGCCAATGGCGATGCCCGCCAGGAGGTACCCGAGCACGGAGCCGAGCCCCAGCCGCTGGGCGATCGGGACGGCCACCACCGCCGCCGCGAGGTAGAGGAACGCCTGGAAGAAGAATCCCTCGCCGTGCATCAGGGCGCCTCCCGGATCAGCCGGTCCAGATCGCGGTTCAGGAACGGCACGTCCTCCGCCCGGGCCCCGTCGAGGTCCAGCCGATCGTCGCGCAGCGCGATCAACGTGCGGTGGTAGTCCTCGGCGTGCTTCGCGATGGTCTCGGGCGGCATCGCCAGCGTGCCGTGCACCACGAACGGAGCCAGGTACGTCATGCCGCAGAGCAGGGCCGTGCGCTCCAGCGGAGCCAGCAGGCGGCGCACCGTGTAGCGGTTGTGGCCCTCGGCGCAGTACGCGGCCTCGCCGCCGCCGGACGTCACCGCGTTCAGCATCGTCTTGCCGTGCAGCGCCGTGCCCTCCTGGCCGTAGGCCCATCCGTGCTGCAGGACGAGATCCTGCCACTCCTTGAGGATGGCCGGCGTGGAGTACCAGTAGAGCGGGTGCTGCAGCACCAGCACGTCGTGCTCGAGCAGCAGTTCCTGCTCGCGCGGGACGTCGATGTCGAAGTCCGGGTACTCCTGATAGAGGTCATGGAAGGTGATCCCCGGGACGTCGTCCACGCCGAGCGCCAGGATCCGGTTCACGCGGGACTTCTGCAGCGCCGGGTGCGCGAAGAGCACCAGGACGCGATGAGGCGGCGGGGAGGAAGCGTCCGTCAAGAATCGTCCTCGCCGAAGGTCGCGGCGAGGCCCGCGATCAGTTCCGCGCGCTCCCCGTCGGAGAGCCGGGCCTCCGGGTGCGCCAGCAGGTAATCCCGCAGCGGCATCTTGCCCTCCTCCACCTCCTCCGCGGCCTCGTGCGCGTGCCGCTGCGGCCGATCGAACTCGGAGAAGTTGAGTTCCTCGCGGCCGTGGCGGACGTGCTCCTGGATGCGCCAGGAGAGCGGGGCGACGTGGGAGTACCACGGCCACTTCGTCTCGTTGCTGTGGCAGTCGAAGCAGGCGCGACGGGCCAGCTCCTCCGTGCGCGGGGAATCCCACTCCGGCGATCCGGTGACCGGCGGGTTCGTGTGATCCCGGCCGCCGGGCACGAACTGGATGCCGACGACGGCGACGAGGACGAGGATCAGCGCGACACGGAGGAAACGGAGCACGCGGGCCTCCCGGTTCGGGTTCGTCGGAAGATAACGCGCCTCCGCGAAACCGCAAGGACGGCCGATGGCGACTTTCTCTCCCGACGGGCCTCCGCTATGGTCCCCGGATGGCTTCCTGTCCCCGTTGCTCCACGCCGCTCCCCGTGGGATCCCGCTACTGCCTGCAGTGCGGCGCTCCGAGTTCGCCCGCCGACACGATGCCGTCCGGCGCGGACCGGACGACGCCGGTCGGGGCGGATCCGGACCGGACGGCGCCCACGGGCGCGCCGGCCCTCGCGAGTTCGCCCGCCGATCCGGATGCGGGGCGTTTCCTGCCCGGCGCCGTCCTGGCCGGCCGCTACCGGATCTTCGGGCTGCTGGGCCGCGGCGGCATGGGCGAGGTCTACCGCGCCGATGATCTCAAGCTGGGGCAGCCGGTCGCGCTGAAGTTTCTGCCGCCCGGACTGGAGCGCGATGCCTCCCGGCTGGAGCGCTTCCTGTCCGAGGTGCGGACCGCGCGGCAGGTGACGCATCCCAACGTCTGCCGCGTCTACGACGTGGCCGAATCGGACGGACAGCACTTCCTCTCCATGGAGTACGTGGATGGCGAGGATCTGGCGGCGCTGCTGAGGAGGATCGGCCGCCTCCCGCACGACAAGGCGGTGGAGATCGCCCGGCAGCTCTGCGCCGGCGTGCACGCCGCGCACGAGCAGGGAATCCTGCACCGGGACCTCAAGCCGGCGAACGTCATGATCGACGGCCGGGGACGCGTGCGCATCACGGACTTCGGGCTGGCGGGACTGGAGGACTCCATTGCGGCGGGGGAGATCCGGTCCGGAACGCCCGCCTACATGGCGCCCGAACAGCTGCGCGGCGAGGAGGTCACGACCCGGAGCGATCTCTACGCGCTGGGACTCGTGCTGAACGAGCTCTTCACCGGGAAGCACGCGTTCGAGGGACGGGAGGATCCGCGTGCGCGCACGGAGGACGATCGCCCGACGCCGCCGTCCACCCGCCTGGACAACCTGGATCCTGGGGTCGAGCGCTCCATCCTGCGCTGTCTGGAACCCGATGCCGCACGTCGTCCGGCGACGGCCCTCGAAGTGGCCGCGGGCTTCCCCGGCGGCGATCCGCTAGCCGCGGCGCTGGCGGCCGGCGAGACGCCCACTCCGGAGCTGATGGCGGAGGCGGGCAAGCGCGAGGCGATGAAGCCGCTCCCGGCGCTGGCGCTGGCGGTCGCCGCGCTGCTCGTGTTCGTCGGCGTCGCGCGATGGGCCAGCACGAAGACGGTGCTCCACTACCTGCCGCTGGAGAAGCCGCCGGAGGTCCTGGCGGACCGCGCGCAGGGGATCCTGGCCGACCTCGGGTACACGGAGCCCGCCTACGCGGATCCGGTGGACCGGGCGTGGGGATACTTCTCCTGGGAATCCGTGCGCCGGCAGGTGCGCGAGGCCGCGAAGACGGAGTCCGACTGGGAGGCGCTCCGGGATCGACCGGATGCCGTGACGTTCTGGTACCGGCAGGCGCCGAACCTGATGCTGCCCGATCCGGAGAACACGGGGCCCATGTTCCTCCGCGCCGAGGTCGGGCTGTCGAACCCGGCCTTCGAGGCGTCCGGCGACGTGATCGTCTCGCTCGATCTGGCCGGACGACTGCGGCGACTGGAGGTCCGTCCGAAGCGCTTCTCCACGCGGGAACCGGAGGAGCCGGACTGGGATCCGCTGTTCGAGCTGGCCGGCCTGGATCCGTCGCGCTTCGAGGAGAGCCGTCCGCGTTACCAGCGTTTCCTCGTCCCCGACCAGCGACAGGCGTGGGTGGGCACGCGCGCGGATCTTCCCGACGTGGCGCTCCACGTGGAGGCGGGTTCGTTCGAGGGCCGGCCGTGCCTCTTCGACGTCTCCACGCTCGAGGCGATCACCTTCCTGGGCGACGATCCCGAACCGTCACGGCCCGGCGGCGGCGATCTCGTGGTCTCCTGGCTGGAGCCGGTCTTCCTGTTCGCCATCATCATCGGGGCGATTGCGCTGGCGCGGCGCCACGGCAAGCAGGATCGCGCGGACCGCCGCGCCGCGGGCCGGTTCGCGCTCTTCGTCGGATCGGCCGTCGGGCTGTCGGCGGCGCTCTCGTCCCATGCGCTGTTCTCGTACGCGTGGGCGGACGAGCTCTGGCCGCTCGCGCTGTTCTCCGCCACGATGGGGTTGCTCACGTGGTGCCTGTTCCTGGCGGCGGAGCCGCTGGCGCGCCGCAGCTGGCCGAGGATGATGGTGTCGCTCAGCCGTCTGCTCAGTCGCCCGCGCATCGAGTGGCGTGACCCCCTCTTCGGACGATCGGCGCTGGTGGGGCTCCTGGTCGGACCGCTGCTGTACGCCCTGGAAGGCCCGGTGCAGCGGATCCTCGAGGCGGCGCTGACCGGCGAGGTGATGGGACTTGCCGGCTACGACTGGGCCGCGCTCGCGGGGCAACGACAGGCGGCCTCGGGCGTCGTCGGGACCGTGATGGCAGGTCTTTTGGCGCTGATGTTCCTCGTGCTGCTGGTCCTGCTCCGTTCGGCGTTCAAGCGATCCGGCGTGGCGATCGCCCTCGCCGTGCTGCTGTGGCCGCTGATCTGGAGTGCGTCCTCGCCGGTCGGCTACGCCGTCGGCGTCATCGTGGCGATCCTCGAAGTCGTCGTGTTGATGCGCGCGGGCATCGTCGCCCTCATCCTCGCGATGGTCGTGTGGCGCTGGACGTTCTACGCGACGGTGCCGGACTGGTCCGCCTGGTACGCGCAGGCCGCCGGGATGGCGGTGGCCGCCGCCGTGCTCGTGGCGGTCTACGGGTTCTGGGCCTCCATCGCCGGCGGACGTCCCGCCGGCGACGCGTCGGCCGGAACCTAGGCGCCGACGTGTCCGGGCCGCCGGTCGCGCTACGCGGTTCGTCGGATCCCCGCGAGGCGGATCACGTTCGCGGACGCGTTCGCCTCTACCTGCTGATCATGCTGCTGGTGGATCTGTTCGCCTACGCGAGCGACTTTCTCACGCCGCTCTTCGTCGAGGGCATCGATCCGCCCGCGTACGATCCGGGCGCGCGGTGGGTGCGAAGCCTCGCCACCGCGTCCGTTGCGGGCGGCTGGGCCGCGATGCGCTTCCTGCGTCCCGGACGCGGTGCCGTCCTCGCGATCGAGACGGGGGCCACGCTGGGCCTCGCGCTCGTGTACGTGCACATCGCGGACGCCGTGATGACCGGCGAAGTCTCCCAGTTCGGTCCGGTCTTCGCGATGTTCGGCATCCTGCTGCTGCTGAGCGCGCGCGCGGCGCTCGTGCCCAGTCCGCTGGCGGCCACGTTGCTGCTCGGGATCGCGGTGCTGGGGTGCTACTTCGTCCTCGGACGATCGTCCATCGCGGCGCTGCCGCCCAGCGTCGTCGAGGGGATCGTCTTCATCGGCGGGGCGTTCGTACTGGTCACGAGCGTCACCTCGCACGTCATCTACGGACTGCGCCGCGAGGTCCGCCGCGCCCGGCAGCTCGGCCAGTACACGCTGCAGGACAAGCTGGGCGAGGGAGGCATGGGCGAGGTGTACCGCGCGCGTCACGGCCTGCTCCGACGCGAGGCGGCGATCAAGCTGATCCGGCCGGAGCTTCTCGGCGATGCGTCGCGCGGATCCGAACTGCTGCGACGCTTCGAACGGGAGGCCCACGTGACCGCGGGGCTCCGTTCGCCGCACACCGTCGAGTTGTACGACTTCGGCGTGGCGGACGACGGTGCGTTTTACTACGTGATGGAACTGCTCCCGGGGATCAACCTCGAGTCGGCCGTGCAGCGCTACGGACCGATGCCGGCCGAGCGGGTGACCTTCCTGCTGCGTCAGGCGTGCGAGTCGCTGCAGGAAGCGCACGCGGCCGGTCTGGTGCACCGCGACGTGAAGCCGGCGAACCTGTTCCTCTGCCGCTACGGACTCCAGGACGACTTCGTGAAGGTGCTGGACTTCGGCCTCGTCGGGGGGGAGCCGCAGCGGGGCGATGCGGCCGGGGCCGAGGAGGCGGCTAGGGTCGGCACGCCGGCCTACCTGGCGCCGGAACAGGCGAGGGGGGATCGGGCTCCCGACGGTCGCGCCGACGTCTACGCACTGGGCTGCACGGCGTACCGGCTTCTGACGGGCCAGGTGCCGTTCGAGCGGGAGACCGTCGCCGAGACGATCCGCGCGCACGTCGGGGAGAATCCGGTGCCTCCTTCCCGCCGCAGCGAGGTGCCGATCCCGCCGGAGATGGACGAGATCGTTCTGGCGTGCCTGGCGAAGGACCCGGACGATCGGCCGCCCTCGGCCGAGGCACTTGCGGAGCGGCTGGCGGCCCTCCAGGCCGTGCTCCCGGAGCCCTGGACGCCGGATCGGGCGCGGAGGTGGTGGGACACGCACCGGCCGGAGAGCGGTCCTCCGGGGCCCCAGGACGACACCCGGACGGTCACCGTCGTCCGGACGGAGCCGTAGCCGGGCGAAGAATTAGTCAAGGGTACTTGACACCACGTCAAGGGCGCTGTACACTCCAGTGTGTCAAGTGAACTGGACATTCTGGAAAGGAATGACGACATGAACACTCCCGAGTCCACCCCCAGATCGTTCTTGTCCTGCTGCTATGGGTCCACGCCGCGGGACCAGTCCAACATGCGCCGGGTCCTCTGGACCTACCTCGCCTGGACGATGTCCTTTGCCGCCGGGTCCCAGCTCCTGAAGCGCGGCATCGTCGGTGACGGTCCGCTGGCCTGGGCGCTCACGGCGCTGCCCATCGTCGTGGCCGGGTTCGTCCTGGCGGCGTACGCGCGCTTCCTGCGCGAGGCCGACGAAATGCAGCGGATGATCCACCTGGAGGGCATGGCCGTCGGCTTCGGCGGGGGCTTCCTGGGCGTGTCGTGCTGGAGGGTGCTGGAGCACGCGGGGCTGTCGTCTCCGGACATCGGCGATGCCACGCTGCTGCTGGCGGTCTCTTTCGCGCTCGGCATCGTGCGCGCCACGATGCGCTACCGATGAAGAACCGGCTGAAGGTGCTGCGCGCCGAGCGGGACTGGACGCAGGCGGATCTCGCGCAGCGCCTCGAGGTGTCGCGGCAGACGATCAACGCCATCGAGACGGGGAAGTTCGATCCCAGTCTTCCGCTGGCGTTCCGGATCGCTCACCTGTTCGACCGGACGATCGAGCAGATCTTCGATCCGGCGACGGAGCGCGAGACCGCGGGAGGCTGAGAATCAGCCGCCGGAGATGGCCTGGTGGATCAGGATGGCGTCGCCGGCGCGCACCGGCGTGCCGAGCGCCTCGCCGCGGGGCAGCGTGGCGTCGTTCAGAATGCAGAGGATGTGGGGGCGAAGCTCTCCCGACTCCTGCGTGAGGTGATGCCTCAGCGCCGGCGTGGCCGCGAACGCGCCCTCCAGCACCTCCCGGATCGTCCCGCCGGGAAACTCCCGCCGCGTCCATCCGGCCACCGTCCGGAGGATCGACGGGAGTTCCACGCTGATGCGCGGCACGTCGGGTCTGGTCAAATCACCGCTGCCGTGACCGCGTAGACCGGAGGCAGGTACTCGGCCGCCGCGGACCAGCTCTCGCCCTCGTCCGCGCTCACGAAGACCTGACCGCCGCCCGTCCCGAAGTAGATCCCGCACGGCTTCAGGGAGTCGTGTCCCATCGCCTGCCGGAGCACACTGACGTAGGCGTTGTTCTGCGGAAGCCCTTTCGCCAGCTTCTTCCAGCCGCGGCCGGTCTTGTTGGGCCGGTACACGGCCAGCGCGCCGGACGTGGCGCGGAACGTGTAGCCCTCCGGCTCCAGCGGGATGACGTAGCAGAGGTCCGGATCGTTCGGGTTCAGGGCGAGGCCGAAGCCGAAGTCCCACGGCAGTCCCCGGTCGATCCGGTTCCAGGTGTCGCCGTGATCGTCGGAGCGGTAGACGCCCACGTGGTTCTGCTGGAAGAGACGACCCGGCTCGGTGGGGTGGACGCGCAGCTTGTGGACGCAGGTGCCCACCTCGGTCTCCTTTGGCGCCCCGACGTACTTGGCCACGCTCGTGTTGATCGGCTTCCAGCGCTGGCCCCCGTCGTCGCTGCGGAACGATCCGGCGGCCGAGATCGCGGCGTAGAGACGATCCGGATCGTGCGGGTCCACCTGGATGCTGTGGAGGCTTTGGCCGCCGGCGCCGGGGGACCAGTCCTTGCGGGACCGGTGCTTGTTCAGCCCCTCGATCGGCTCCCAGCTCTTCCCGCCGTCCTCGCTGCGGAAGAGACCGGCGGGCGCCGTGCCGGCGTAGAGGACCTTCTTCTCCTTCGCCGGTCCCGGCTCGATGAGCCAGACGCGCGGGGTCATGTCGAGGCCGTACTGCTTGGCGAACTTCTTCGCCTTCGCGTTCATCTCCGGCGCGGCGGGCGGGCGCTCGGCGGGCTTCAGGTTCGAGCCGGAAACCGGCCCGGAGAACGCGTTCGCCGCGAAGGCGACGTTCTCCGCGGCGACGTGGAGCCGCGGCGTCCCGCGCGTGTCGATCATCGCGTGCTGGATCGTCCAGCCCTTCATTAGCGGGCCCTTCACGGTCCAGCGCCGCCGCCTCCGGCCGGACTCCAGGAGGAACAGGCCTCGCTTCGTGCCGACGCACAGGATGACCTTGTCTGCCATGGGGACGCGTCTCCTTCCACGGGGGCTCGGTGGGTCGGGCGATGCCGGGGTGCGGGCGAAGAATACACGAGAATCCGGGAACGGACCGTAAAGGCGATGGGCGGGAGAGGGCCGGTCGACCGCCCTCGACGGCGCCCTCCCCGTGGAGTGCCGAATCCGGTACTCTGGAGGCATTCTGGAGGTCGTCCGCCCGGGCGACGAATCGGCAATCCCTCCGACCCGAGGAACGCCATGCCTTCCACGAAGATCACGTGGACCAAGATCGACGAGGCCCCCGCGCTGGCCACCTACTGTTTTCTCCCCATCGTGCGGGCGTTCGCGCAGGGGACCGGGGTGGACATCGAGACGGCGGACATCTCGCTGGCGGGCCGCATCCTGGCGAACTTCCCCGAGCGCCTCCGCGAGGATCAGAAGATCCCGGACGAGCTGGCCCGGCTCGGGAAGCTGGCCAAGACGCCGCACGCCAACATTGTCAAGCTGCCCAACATCAGCGCTTCCATCCCGCAGCTGCAGGACGCCATCGCCGAGCTGCAGGGGCAGGGGTACGACGTCCCGGACTTCCCCGAGGAGCCGTCCACCGAGGAGGAGCGGGCGCTGCGCGAGCGCTTCTCCGCCGTGCTCGGTTCGGCCGTGAATCCCGTCCTGCGCGAGGGCAACTCGGATCGTCGTCCGGCGGCGTCCGTGAAGCGGTTTGCGCAGAAGAACCCCCACCGGATGATGAAGCCGTGGCCGAGATCCGGATCCGTGACGCGCGTGGCGCACATGCAGCGCGGGGACTTCTTCGGGTCGGAGAAGTCGACCACGCTTCCGGAGGCCGTCGAGGCACGGATCGAGTTCGTGGACGACGCGGGGCGGACCACGACGCTGCGCGAGGGATTGCCGCTGATGCCGGGCGAGGTCATCGACTGCGCCCTGATGGACGTGGCGGAGCTGCGGAAGTTCTACGCGGAGCAGATGGAGGCCGCAAAGGCGGATGATGCGCTCCTGTCGCTCCATCTCAAGTGCACCATGATGAAGGTCTCCGACCCGGTCCTGTTCGGGCACTGCGTGAGCGTCTACTTCGCCGACGCGCTGGAGAAGCACGCCGACGCGCTGGAGAGGATCGGGGCCAACGTGAACAACGGCCTGGCCGACGTCCTGGAGAAGCTGGATCGCCTGCCGGAGGAGCTGCGGGCGCAGGTCCGCGCGGATCTGGAAGCCTGCTATGCGACGCGTCCGTCGCTGGCCATGGTGGACTCGCGCAAGGGGAAGACGAACCTGCACGTCCCGAACGACGTGATCATCGACGCGTCGATGCCGGTCGTCGTCCGTGACGGCGGGAAGATGTGGAACCGGGACGACCAGCTCCAGGACACCGTGGCGATGATCCCGGACCGCTCCTACGCCACGATGTACCAGGCCGTCCTCGAGGACTGCCAGACCCACGGCCAGTTCGATCCGGCCACGATGGGCAGCGTCGCGAACGTCGGCCTCATGGCGCGGAAGGCGGAGGAGTACGGCTCCCACGACAAGACGTTTGCGGCGCCCGGCGCCGGCGTCATCCGCGTCGTGGACGTGGAGGGTCCGGTGCTGCTGGAGCAGCGGGTCCGCGCCGGGGACGTCTTCCGGATGTGCCAGACCAAGGACGAGCCCATCCGCGACTGGGTCAAGCTCGCGGTCACGCGCGCCCGCGCCAGCGGTTCGCCGGCCGTGTTCTGGCTGGACGAGGAGCGCGCCCACGACGCGGAGCTGATCCGCAAGGTGGAGTCCTACCTGCCGGAGCACGACACGTCGGGCCTGGATCTCCGCATCCTGAAGCCGGTGGATGCCATGAAGTTCTCGCTGGAGCGGATCCGCCGCGGCGAGGACACCATCGCCGTGACGGGCAACGTGCTGCGTGACTACCTCACGGATCTCTTCCCGATCCTGGAGCTGGGCACCAGCGCCCGGATGCTCTCCATCGTGCCGCTGCTCAACGGCGGCGGGCTGTTCGAGACGGGGGCCGGCGGTTCCGCGCCGAAGCACGTCCAGCAGTTCGTGGAGGAGGGGCATCTGCGCTGGGACTCGCTGGGCGAGTACTGCGCGTTGGTCCCGTCGCTGGAGCTGGCCGCGGAGCAGAGCGGCAACGAGAAGGCGACGGTTCTGGCCGGGACGCTGGACGAGGCCATCGGCCAGTACCTCCAGGACGCCCGGTATCCGTCGCGCAAGGCGAACGAGATCGACAATCGCGGGTCCACCTTCCACCTGGCGCTGGCGTGGGCGAAGGCGCTGTCCCGGCAGTCCGACGACCCGGACCTGAGGGCGCGCTTCGAGCCGGTGGCGGAGGAGCTGGCCGCGCACGAGGAGCGCATCGCGCAGGAGCTGCTGGACGCGCAGGGCGCTCCGGTGGACCTCGGCGGGTACTACCACCCGGACGACGGCAAGTGCGAGGCGGCGATGCGGCCCAGCCCGACGCTGAACCGCATCATCCGGGAGATGAACAGCGGGGAGTTCGCGGTCGAGGGGGCGCGCTAGCCACTGCCCGGGGGCTCATCGTCGTCCGGCCCCGCGTCGGCGATTTCCGCAAGAGAGAGGGCGGCCGGCATCTGCCGACCGCCCTTCGTTCGTCCGGGCCGGGCCCCGCCTAGGGGACCAGCGTCGCCTGCAGGGCGGCCACCTCGCCCTGCCGTGCGTAGTCGGCGGCCTCGGCCAGGATTCTCGCGGCCTCCTGCGGAGCGTGGAACCCCATCGAGTTCTCCGCGGCGATGAAGTCCAGCCGCCACTGCGCCTTGCGCTGCATCTCCAGCGCCGGGGCCAGCGCCTCCTCGCTCACGCCCGCCTCCTTCGCGGCCGCGATGGCGTCCAGCAGTCCCATGAGGGCGTCGCCGCCGCGCTGCAGCAGCTCGTGGTTGCGGCCCTGGATCTGATCCACGCGCTCGGCCAGCTCCTCCTCGGAGAAGTGGTGGCACGTCTGGCACGCGCGGCTGATGTTCAGCAGCGGGCTGCGCACCCAGTGGTCCGAGACCTTGCTGGCGCCCTCCCGCATGTAGGGCATGTGGCAGTCCGCGCAGGAGACCCCGCTGCGGGCGTGGATGCCCTGGGACCAGAGCTCGTACTCCGGATGCTGCGCCTTGAGGATCTCGGCTCCGGACTCCGCGTGGACGTAGTCGTAGAACCGCGAGCCGTCCGGGTTCTTCATCCCGTCCCAGACGGCCTCCTGATCCTCGACCTTGAGTCCCTCCGCCCACGGGAAGGTCAGCGTGAACGCGCTGCCGCAGTAGTACTCGACGTGGCACTGCGCGCACACGTTCGACCGCATCTCGTTGCGCGTACCCAGGACGTTCGGATCGTAGGGTTCGGTGCGCGGGCCCTCGCGCCACTGCTCCACGGACGGCAGATGCGGGACCGGCGCGTCCGACTCGGCGAGCGCGGCGATCCCGTTGAGGAAGCCGGGGCGCGTGACGCGCAGCTGCATGTCGTCGGGGGAGTGACAGTCGACACAGGAGACGGGATGCGCGTGCCCCATGTCGTGCAGCTTCTGGTTGAGGTCCTGGTACGACCACTCGTTGGTCTGCGCGAAACCGGCCATCGCGTCGCCGTCGCCCAGCTCCCGGTAGAGCGGCATCACCGAAGCGTGGCAATGGAGACAGGAACCGGACTGCGGCTTCGTCTGCCGCTCCGTGTTCTCCTGGTCCTCCAGCATGTAGGCGTGGCCGCGCCGGTCGCGGTAGTCGATGGAGAACGCATAGCCGAGGAACATCCGCTTGAGCCACGGATCCCGCTCGATCTTCTCTTCCGGCAGCGCCTCGCTGCCGCCGTGCCCGCCGAAGCGGGTCCGCGTGGCCACCGCCGTCTTCAGGTAGGAGTCATACTGCCGCGGCCAGTTCTTGCCCCAGACCGCCGGGTCCGTGGTGTCCTCCGTCACGTCCACGACCTTCGTGTAGCTGACCTGCGTCTCGGCCTTGCGCTCGAAGATGTTGGTCAGGAGCGCCAGCACGGCGATCGTGACGACCGCGGTCAGGAGGATCGCCACCCACGTGCGGCCCCCGGTTCCGTTTCGACTGCTCATTGGTGGTTCCTTTCCTTCGCCGTCACGGGCCCGCCCAGGCCCAGGGTGGGACCGTGACCCGCGTCACGGTGGCAGTGGACACAGCGGACGGCATCGGCGTCGGTCGGGGATCCGGGCACGAGCTGGTGCACCATGTCCTGGTGGCAGCCGATGCAGTTCTCCTGAAGGATCATCTCGTTGGGAGGCTTGATCCGGATCGGCTCCTCGAAGTCCTGGAGCGTGAAGCCCTTGGAGTGGTGGTAGCCGTTGGAAGCCTTGGCCAGGTACTTGCCGGCCATGTCGTGGGGAAGGTGGCAGTCGACGCAGACCGCCACGGTGTGATGCGAGCTCTTCTGCCAGGAGTCGTACTGCGGCTGCATGATGTGGCAGTTGGCGCAGGCCGCCGGATCCGTGCTGAAGTAGGACAGACCCTCGGCGTACCGGAACGTGAAGACTGCGGCTCCGATGAAAAGCCCCAGCAGGACGGCGAGTAGCTTCATTCCTTCGCCTCGACTTCCTTTCCAGGGTCCTCCTGGTCGAGAGGGGGAGAGAACGCCGCGAAGGTCGTCTCTTGCAGGAAACGCTCCATCGCCCGCCGGACCTCGGCCAGCGAATCGTGCAGCGGACAGGCTTCGCCCTCGCCGCAAACCCCGCCGCCGAACGGGCAGATCGACCGGTCGGCCGACCGCTCGAACCGCTCGACGACGTCGGCCAGCGAGATCCGCTCCGGCGGACGGGCCAGCGTGAAGCCGCCGCGGGGTCCGGGAACGCTGGAGACCAGGCCGTCGTGGGCGAGCTGGGTCAGGACCTTGCGCACGAACGGAACCCGAAGCTGGCGGTCCCGCGCGATGACGTCCGCCTTGATCGGCTCCCCGGTGCGGCGGGCCTCGGCGAGCCGGGTGACGCAGGCGATGGCGGTGCGGGCGGACGTTCCGACGTTCACGATGACCTCCGGGTCGACCCAAGTTGCGGTGAGGTCGCGGAACGTTCAAGAGTTTTCGACCGAAAACTCTTGAATTCTTCTCGGGGATCCGTAGATAGGAGCCGGGTGAGCGAGGGAGCCCGGTTCCGGCCCCGGGGCGCCGGGCCGGCCGGGGATCCCGTCGGCCGGGAGCGATCCGCTCCGGGAGGAATGAGATGAGCTTGCGAATCGCCGGCGGCGCGCTGGCGCTGGCCCTGCTCCTGAGTGGCGCGACGGTTGGGAGTGCGGCCGCGGAAACGGAACTGTCCATCGCCGGGCAGCTACGGGCGAGGTCGCTCGTCGACGGCCGCGCGCTGGAGTCCGGACTCGCCACGCGCGAGACGTCGGAGCTGCGGACGCGGGTGACGCTGGAGGCCCGGACCGAGGGGAACGTGCGGGCGTTCGTGCAGTTCCAGGACAGCCGCACGCTCGGCGCCGGCGGCGCGTCCGGCGGACTCGTGAACTCCGCGAACGTGGACCTGCACCAGGCCTTCGTCGCGGTCCCGAGCGTCGTGGGAGACTGGGGTCTCCAGGCGGGGCGCTTCGAGGTGAACCTGGGGAACCAGCGCGTGTTCGGCGCGGTCGGCTGGCACAACATCGGCCGATCCTGGGAGGGCGCGAGCCTCTCCTACGGCCGCGACGACACGAAGGTCACCGCGTTTTGGCTCAAGCGCATGGAGCTGGACGATCCCGACGAGGACCGGGACTTCAACGTGGCCGGTCTCAACGCGGAGATCCCGGCCGTGAACGCGGAGTTTTTCGCGTTCTGGGAACATGACGCCGACGAGATCGTGGCGGCCGTGACGGAGGCGGATCGGCTGGACCGGTTCAGCCTGGGAACGTACGGATCGCGCAAGGTCGGCGGCGCCACGATCGAGTGGAACGGCGTCTACCAGCTCGGCGAGCGAGGGGTCCTCGCCGGAACCGAGGCCGTGGAGCAGGACATCGGCGCGTATCTCGTGACGGCCGAGGTGGGGACCGCGGTCGCGGACTCGTGGAAGGTCGCGGCGGGCGTGGACCTGGCCTCGGGCGACGATCCGGACACCGACGGCGACTTCGAGGGCTACGACAACCTGTACTACACGGGACACAAGTTCCGCGGCGCGATGGACTACTTCCTCGCGTCCAATCCCGAGGGGCTGCTGGACGTCATCGGGCGGGCGGCCTGGACGGCCTCTGAGACCTGGACCCTCCGCGGCGCGCTGCACTGGTTCCGCACCGCGCAGGAGTACACGGACTTCCAGGGCGAGGAGACGAGCGCCGTAGGTACGGAGCTGGATCTGTCCGTGAGCAGCACGGCCGTGGCCGGTGTCCGCATCGACGGCGGCTTCTCCGTCTTCCTGCCCGACGAGTCGTTCGCCGGCACCGAGGACGACGAGATCGGAACGTGGGGCTACGTGTCCCTCACGACGGACTTCCGGAAGGACGTGGACTGAGTCCGCACGGGTCGGAAGCGGTCGTCTCCCGCTTCCGGCCCGGCAGCTCGTCCGTGAAGGGGCTCAGCGTCGGTCGGGTCCCGTCCCGAGTTCGTCGACGACCAGTTCGTCGGACGCGGCCTGGCCCGACCGACGCGCGGCCCGGGCGATGACGTGGGCCGCCACCGGTGCAGTCAGGAACAGGAAGACGATCACGAGCAGCGAGCGGACCACGACGCCGGTCCCCCCCTGAACCAGGGCGACGCCCGCGAGGATGAGGATCGTTCCCAGGGTTCCGGCCTTGCTGGAGGAGTGCATGCGGGAGAGCAGGTCCGGCATCCGCACGATCCCGACCGCGGCGAGCAGGATCAGGAGCGCCCCCAGGGTCATCACGACCAGCCCGACGATCTCAGTCATCCCGTTCCCCCTGTTCCACGAAGCGCGCGAACGCCACCGTGCCGATGAACGCGACGAGGGCGAGCACGACCGCGACGTCCAGGAGCGCGGGCACCTCGTAGCGGACCGAGGCCAGCGCCAGCACGGCCACGGCCGCGGTGCTGATGAGGTCGAGGGCGACCACGCGGTCCGGCAGCGTCCGCCCCAGGACGAGGCGCACGAACGCCAGCAGCGAACTGAACACGACTCCGATCAGCACGAGATCGATCCATTCCGTCGACGTCATCGCAGCACCTCCAGGATGCGCCGCTCGAAGCCCTGCTTGATCTGGCGCCGCACCTCGTCCGGATCATCCACGAACATCGCGTGGACGTAGAGGCGCGTCCGATCCTCGCTGACGTCCAGGCTGAGACTGCCCGGCGTGAGCGTGACGAGGCAGGCGAGCAGCGTGATCTCCGCGTCGGACTCGGCGTCGAGCGGCACCGCGACGATCCCCGGCCGGCGCAGGCGCTGGGGCGTGACCACGTCCCCGGCGACACGGAGCGTGGAGACGACGAGTTCCCAGACGAAGAAGGCCATCAGCCCGGCGACCGCGGGAACGCGGCGCGCGTACCGGGCCGACTCCGGCAGCGGTCGCAGCCACGCGAGCAGGGCGTAGCCCAGCCCGAAACCGGTGAGGAACGTCGCGACGTCGGCGTCGCCGGCCAGCGCCGTCCAGAACAGGGCCAGCAGCAGGTTCGCGAGGAAGGGCTTCAAGGTCCCACCCCCAGCGCGGTGCGGTAGGCGTTCCCGTCCAGCAGCTGCGCCGCGGTTCCCAGCGCGAACTCGGCCAGGGGGCCGGGCAGCAGGCCGATGGCAAGAGTGAGGAGCGCGAGGAGCGCCATCGGGGCGGGCATCCAGCGGAGCGGACCCGCTTCGGACGGGTCGCGAGGAAGCTCGTCCGGGGCTTCGCCCCAGAACGCCTTCGTCCAGATCTTCACCATGCTCGCCAGCGTCAGGAGGCCGGCGGCCAGGGCCACGGCCACGATGACGAAGCGGTCCGCCGCGAGGGACACGTCGATCACCGCGAGCTTCGCCCAGAATCCGGACAGGGGCGGCAGTCCCGCCAGGCTCGCCGCCGGAATCACGAAGAGGATCGCGAGCCAGGGCGAGGTCTCGGCGAGGCCGCCGCGCCGCTCCAGCGCTTCCGTCCCGCGCAGCCGGAGGATCAGCCCGGACGCGAGGAACAGGTTCGTCTTCACGAGAATGTGGTGGAGCGTGTAGAAGATCGCGGCGCCGAGGGCGGCGCGACGGATCGCCGGATCGGACTCCGTCAGGAGGCCCGCGCCCACCACGATGTAGCCGATCTGACTGATGATGTGGAAGCTCAGGATGCTGCGGACGCGCATCCGGGAGACGGCGCCGAACACTCCGGCCAGCATCGTCGCGCCGGCGACGGCCAGCAGCGTCTCCGACGCGTACGGCACTTCCGCGAAGCCGATCGACCCGAGGCGGAGGATCGCGTAGACGCCGACCTTCGTCAGGAGACCGGCGAACAGCGCGGACACGCCGACGGGCAGCGTCGGGTAGGCGGGAGGCAGCCAGAAGAACAGCGGGAACAGTCCGCTCTTGATGCCGAACGCCACGAACAGGAGTCCCGCGATGACGGGAAGCAGCGTGGGATCCGCCGCCGCGAGTTCCGGGAGTCGCCGCGAGAGCTCGGCCAGGTGCAGGGTCCGGGCGCCGGCGTACAGCAGGCCGGCCGCCGCCAGGAAGACGGTGGAGGCGATCAGGTTCAGCACGACGTACGTGACCGTCCCGGCGACGCTGGCCCGACCGCGTCCGAGTCCCAGCAGGACGAAGCTGGCGATCAGCATCACCTCGAACCAGACGTACAGGTTGAACAGGTCGCCCGTGACGAACGCGCCGCCCACTCCGGCCAGCAGCAGGTGGAGCATCGGGAACATCCACCGGGACCGCGCGCGCTCGGAGATCTCGCCCAGCAGGTAGACGGTGCAGGCAAGCGCCACGATCCCGGTCACGAGGACCATCACCGCGGCCAGGCGATCGACGACGAGCGCGATGCCGAGGGGCGACGACCAGCCGCCCATCTCCAGGACCGGCACCGCGCCGCCGGCGGTCGCGGCGAGCAGCGCGCCGCCGACGGCCGGAAGTGCGACGCCGACGGCCAGGGCGATCCACGTCTGCACGCGCGCCTGCCGATGCGCAAGGAGGCCGACCGCGAAGGCCGCCATCGGCAGGACGATCGGAAGGGCGGGGAGGAGGGTCACGACTCGGGACTCCGCACGGCATCGACGTCGGCCGATCCCAGATCGAGGCACGCGCGGCGAACCAGCACGGCCGTGAACGAGGCCAGCGCGAAGCCGATCACGATGGCGGTCAGCACCAGCGCCTGCGGAACCGGATCGGCCGCGCCGGGCGGCGGCGCCACGGCATCCGGAGCGGTGAGCGGCGGAACGCCGCGCCGGACCCCGGACGCAAAGAAGACGAGCGCGTTCACGGCGTGACCCAGGAGGAATACGCCGAACACGATCCGCACGAGCGCGCGCGAAAGCAGAAGGTACACGGCACAGGCGAACAGGCCGCCCACCAGGAGACTCCCGAGGATCGTCACGAGTCCTCCTCCGAGGAGTCCTGCCACACCGCGAAGAGGATCGTCAGCGCCGTGCCGACGACCGCGAAGTACACGCCGACGTCGAAGAGCAGGATCGTGCCGACCTTCCCGATGCCGGGGACCGGATGCGAGAGCCATCGTCCCTCCAGGAACGGCGATCCGCCGGCGACGGCGAAGAACCCGCTGCCGAGCGCCAGGAGCAATCCGACCACGGCCAGGCGAAGCGGATCGACCGGGAGCAGCGAGCGGACGTCGGGCGTCCCCGCGGCCAGTGCCCGGACCGCGACGGCGCTGGCCAGCATCAGCCCGCCGATGAATCCGCCGCCGGGTTCGTTGTGCCCGCGCAGGAGGTAGAAGACGGACACGAGGGCGAGGAGCGCCACCAGGAACCGCGAGGCGGAGCGCAGGATCGGACTGGAGTTCATGACGAGCCCTCCGGTGTCCGTCGCCGGCGGGCGCCGATCAGCGCGACGACGCCCACTCCCGCCGCCGCGACGACGAAGATCTCGCCGAGCGTGTCGAGCGCGCGGAAGTCGACGAGGATCACGTTCACGACGTTGCGGCCGTACGCTTCCGGGAGACTCGCGCTCGCGTAGAAGTCCGCGGTCTCCGGCGGAAGCGAGACGCCGGAAGCCACGTACGTCACGACGGCCAGCGTGCCTCCGACGCCGAGGGCGATCAGTGCGCGCACCGTCCTCGCGCCCGCACCGTCGATGGGGAGCGCGCCGGGCAGGCGTCGGAACAGCAGCACGAGCAGGATGACGCCCAGCGCTTCCACCATGATCTGCGTGGCGCCGAGGTCCGGGGCACTCAGCAGCGTGAAGAGGACGGCGATTCCCGCGCCGGTCACGCCCAGACCGGCGACGGCCGCGAGGCGGGAGCGCGCGGCGCACACGTAGATCGCCCCTCCCAGCGTGAGGGCGATGAGGCCGGCTTCGTGCGGGACGATGCCGTCGAGCATCGGGCGCAGGTCCACGCGACCGACGAGCTGCGGGATCGTCACCAGCACGACGGCCCCGAGGAGGATCGCCGCCTGGACGCGAAGGGACCCCGCCTGGAGGATGTCGGCCAGCCGGCCGGCGGCAGCGAGCACGGCTCCGGCCAGACGTTCGGCCTGCGCGCCGGCGCCGTGCGCCTCGAGGGCGGCCAGCCGCGGCTGCCAGAGCGCGAGCCGCGTCTTCACGCGACGGAACAGCAAGTACCCGAGGAGCAGCGTCACGACGCTGAGGCCGACGACGGTGAGCGCGCTGGGGTTGAACCCATGCCACAGCTCCAGCTTCATCTCGATCGGGGATCCGGCCACGGCGGTCGCGGCCGCGGAACCGAGCACCCGGTCGAACAAGCTGGGCACGAGGCCCACGAACACTCCGGACAGCGCCAGGAGAACCGGTCCGAGGATCATCGCCGGCGGGGACTCGTGGGCGGAGACCGAGGGGTCCCGCGGCTTGCCCAGGAACGGCTTCAGCGCCACCAGCAGCGCAATGGCCACGAGGAGCACGTTCGTGGCCACGGCGATGATCGTGATCCAGGCGGACACCGAGGCCAGATCCAGCTTGGCCTTGTAGAGCAGCTCCTTGCCCAGGAAGCCGAACATCGGCGGCGCGCCGGCCATGGAGAGAGCTGCCAGAAGGCCGGCGGCGGCGGTCCACGGCATCCGCAGGCGCAGGCCGCCCAGTCGCGTGACGTCGCGAGTGCCCGCGGCCAGGTCGACGTTCCCCGCCACCATGAACAGCGCGGCCTTGTAGAGGGCGTGCGCGACCAGCAGGACGATCATCGCCTTGATGGCCAGATCCGTGCCCAGTCCGGTGAGCATCACGAGCATGCCGAGCACGCTGACGGTGGAGAACGCGAGCAGCCGCTTCAGGTCGGTCTGGACGACGGCCATCGCGGCCGCGGCCAGCATGGTCAGGAGGCCGAACCCGGTCACGAGCGTCTGCCACGGAACCGTGTCGCCGAGGCTCGGGTGGAGGCGCGCGAGCAGGTAGACGCCGGCCTTGACCATCGTGGCGGAGTGGAGGAACGCGCTCACCGGCGTCGGCGCGGCCATGGCGGAGGGCAGCCAGAAGTGGAACGGGACCTGCGCCGATTTCGTGAACGCCCCGGCGAGCACGAGCAGCAGGATCGCCAGGTACCACGGATGGGAGGGGAGATGGACCGCGTGCAGGCCGGACAGCAGCCCCGCATCGGCCGCCGGAACCCCGAGATCGACGGCCGCCTGACGCATCATCACGAGGCCGGCCAGCAGGGCGAGGCCGCCGCCGCCCGTCACGAACAGGGCCCTCAGCGCCGCACGCCGGCTCGCCTCTCCCTCGTGCTTCAGCCCGACCAGGAAGAACGAGAGGACGCTGGTGAGCTCCCAGAAGACGAACAGGCTGATGACGTCGTCCGCGAGCACGAGCCCGAGCATCGCCCCGAGGAACGCGAGAAGGGCGCCCTGCACGCGTCCCGCGCGCGCCCCCCCGGCCAGGTACCCCTCGGAGTAGACGAGGATGAGTGCCCCGATCGCGCAGATGAGGAGCGCGAACGTGCCGGACAGCCCGTCGAGCCGGACGGCAAGGTGGACGTTCCACGGCTCGATCCACGGCACCCGGGCGACGTGCTGCTCGCCCACCTCGAAGGGAAGGACGCGCAGGACCGGGACCGCGAGCAGGAGCAGCACGACGGCCAGGAGCCACCCGGTGGCCCGCCCCGTGACCCGCCGCAGCAGCGGAGTCAGGAGGCCGAGCAGCAGGGCGATCAGCGGGGCGATCAGCATGGATCGCGGCCCGCGCCCGGGAGGACGGGATTCATCGCCCGCCCGGGCCTTCGAGCGCCCGGAGCAGCTGCCGCACCGAGCGGTGCTGCTCCAGAGGATGACGGAGCGGATGGTCCAGGTTCAGGTGGTACCGGTTGCGTCGCCCCTCCCGGAACCGCTCGACGATGCCCTCCGCCTCCAGATCGGCGAGGATCGACAGGACCGCGCGCTCGGTGATTCCCACGGCGGCCGCGATGTCGCGCACCCGGGCGTGGGAGTCGCGATCGAGGGCGACCAGAACGTGAGCGTGATTACTGAGGAACGTCCAGGTATTCTGGCGGCGTTCCGGGGGCGGACTCGGCGGCAACGTCGGCTCCTTGACAGAAGAAGATCGATTCATATATTACGCTTCATATGAATACGGCGCCAGGGGGTACCACGAGAATGGACGCGAAATCCGAACCGATCGTCGGGATCATCATGGGCAGCTCGTCGGACTGGCCCACGCTGCGCCACGCGTCCGAGGTGCTGGAGTCGTTCGGCGTCCCGCACGAGTCGCGCGTGGTGTCCGCGCACCGCACGCCGGACGCGATGGCCGAGTACGCCGGTTCGGCGGAGAAGCGGGGACTGCGCGCGATCATCGCCGGGGCGGGAGGCGCGGCCCACCTGCCCGGAATGGTCGCCAGCCAGACGATCGTGCCGGTGTTCGGGGTGCCGGTGGAGAGCCGCGTGCTGCGCGGGGTGGACTCGCTGCTCAGCATCGTCCAGATGCCGGCCGGCGTGCCGGTGGGCACGCTCGCCATCGGCCAGGCGGGCGCGCGCAATGCGGGGCTGCTGGTCGTGTCCATCCTCGCGGCGCACGACGCGGATCTGAAGGAGCGCCTCCGACGGTTCCGGAAGGACCAGCGCGAGGCGTCGCTCTCGTCGGTGCTCGATTGAGCGCGATCCTTCCGGGGGCGACGCTCGGCGTTCTCGGCGGCGGACAGCTCGGCCGCATGTTCGCGCTGGCGGCGCGCCGGATGGGCTACCGGGTGACGGTGTTCGCGCCGGACGACGACACCCCGGCCGGGCAGATCGCGGACCGGGAGATCCGTTCCTCCTACGAGGACCTGGATTCGGTTCGTCGCTTCGCCGCGTCAGTCTCCGTCGTCACGTTCGAGTTCGAGAACGTGCCGGCCGAGAGCGCGGCCGCCGCCGCCTCGGCGGCTCCCACGCGTCCGGCCGGCAAGCTCCTCCACACCACGCAGCAGCGGCAGCGCGAGAAGGAGGCGCTGCAAAGGGCCGGCGTTCCGGTGGCCCGCTTCGCAGTGGTGAAGACCGCGGAGGATCTGACGGCGGCGATGGAGGAGATCGGGACCCCGTCCATCCTCAAGACCGCCGCCTGGGGCTACGACGGCAAGGGGCAGATCCGGCTGGAGGACGCCTCGGAGGCGCCGGCCGCGTGGGAGAGCCTGCAGCGGATGCCGTGCGTGCTGGAGGCGCTCGTGGACTTCGAGCGGGAGATCTCGGTGATCGGTGTGCGCGGCCTGGACGGTTCCATCGCCCTCTACGATCCCATCGAGAACGACCACCGGAGTCATATCCTGGACGTCTCGCTGTCGCCAGCGACCGTCCCGGCCGGAACGGCGGATCGGGCGCGGGAGATCACGCGGACGCTGCTGGAGGCATGGGACGTGGTCGGCGTGATCTGCGTGGAGATGTTCCAGCTCGGCAACGGCGATCTGGTCGTGAACGAGGTGGCGCCGCGGCCGCACAACTCGGGGCATCTCACGATCGATGCGCACGTGTGCAGCCAGTTCGAGCAGCAGGTCCGCGCCGTCTGCGGTCTGCCGCTCGGCAACCCCGGCGCGATCGCGCCCGCCGCGATGGCGAATCTCCTGGGCGACCTCTGGGAGGGGGGAGAGCCGGACTGGGCCGCCGCCCTCGCCGTCCCGCGCGTGGCGCTCCACCTCTACGGCAAGGACCGGGCGAGGCCCGGCCGCAAGATGGGGCACCTCACCGCCACCGGCGCGTCCGTAGAGGAAGCGCGGGACCGAGTGCTGCAGGCGCGTCGGGCCGTCACGGGGGTGCCGTGCCCGTCCTCGCCCTGAACCACGCCGAACGCGCACAGCTGCGGGATCTCTACTTCGAGGCCGAGGCGCTCGGTCGGACGTTCCCGGACGCCCGCCGCGAGGTCATGACGGCGATCCGCTGCCTGAAGGCCGTGCACTCGAACGCCATGGAGGAGCGCTCGATCGATCGGGTGTTCCTTCAGATCCTCCTGCACGACGCCGGCATCGAGGACAAGGGGCGGATCTCCCCGATCTACGAGAACGCCTACCGCATCCTGAAGGGCCAGCAGGCGATGTTCGAGGAACTGGAAACCCGCGCGTCGCGGGCGGAACCTCTGTCGATCTCGCTCCTCCTGGACACGCACCGCCGCGTGTTCGGGGCGGCATGGAAGGAGGGGGCGGGCTCGCTGCGGACGTCCTCCGTGGCCATCGCCGGCATGCGGCACGATCCGCCGCCGGCCCCGGACGTGCCGACGATGCTGCACCAGCGGTTCGCGTCCCTCAACGAGGAGATGGAACGGATCGGCGCCGTGAACCGCGAGTCGTTCGATCGGGTCCTGGAGCTCTCCGCCGACGTCCACTACCTCGTCGCCGGAGTCCATCCGTTCGAGGACGGGAACGGTCGCGTCGCCCGGGCGATGGGCGACTTCGTCTTCCTGAGGTTCGGCATGTACTACGACGTGATCATGCAGGACTACCGCAGCAACTACCTGGACTCGCTGGAGGAGTGCACGTTTACGGACTCGCGGCCGCTCGCCGGCTTCCTCGAGTACAGCTACCTGGAGACGCTGCGCCGCATCTCCAGCTTCTTCGATCTCGCGCGCGCGGGCGCGCGGCGGGGAGCGGCCTGATCGTGCGGATCGTGCCGGCCGTGGTCGCCCCTCGCCGATCGCGGTAGACTCCGCGCATGCTACGAGACGCGCGCAGTGTCCTCTACGTCCCGGCCCACCGGCCGGAGATGCTCGCCAAGCTGAACTCGATCCCTGCGGACTTCTTCGTGTTGGATCTCGAGGACGGCGTGGCGCCTCCGGAGAAGGCTGCGGCCCGCGCGAACCTGCGGGGCGCCGCCGAGCAGGGTCGGCTGCCCGGAGCGGGGTGGGGCCTTCGCATCAACGACGCGGCCTCACCGTGGCGCGAGGAGGATCTCGCGCTCGCCCGGGAGCTGAAACCGCCGGCCATCGTGCTGCCGAAGGCGGAAGACCCCGCCGACGTCGCGGCGATCGCCGCGCGCCGGGGCGGACGGGACGTCGCCGTCGCCCTCATGATCGAGACGGCGCGCGGCGTGGGACGCGCCCGCGAGCTGGCGTCGGCCGACGCCTGCGTGGGGGCGCTGTTCTACGGGTCAGGCGATCTGCGCCGCTCGCTCGGCGCGCGCCCCGGCGCGGACCGGACCTGGGAGCGCCACGCGATGGGGGAGATCCTGCTGGCCGCGCGCATGGCGGACTGCGCGGCCATCGATGCCGTCACGTTCGAGTTCCGCAACCCGGAGAGGCTGGAGGCCGATGCGCTCGTCGCGCGCGAGCTCGGGTTCGACGGGAAGAGCTGCATCCACCCGGCCCAGATCGGGCCGATCCACCGCGTGTTCTCCAGCGCGCCCGAGGAACTGGAGTGGGCGGAGCGCGTCGTGGACGCGTGGCGCACGGGCGACGGCGACCGTGCGGGCGTCGTCGTGATGGGGCGGGAGATGATCGAGGCGCTGCACGTGGACGTCGCCCGCCGGATCCTCGCCCGGCCCCCGGAACGCTAGGCGAGCCCTTCGCGCCGGATCTTCTCGAGACCGTCCTTCACCGCGTCCACCAGCGCGTCGATCTCCGCCTCGCCCATCGGCGTCGAGAGCGTGGCGGTGCACGTGTTGATCATCAGGAAGCCGGCCTCGAACAGGTGGTCCAGCATGACCTCCAGGCAGCGATCCTGCTCCGGCGTCCGGAAGGCCTCGCGGTGGTTCCGCGGCGGTTCCGGGCGGAAGTGCACCCGGAACATCGATCCGCCTCCCGTCACGCAGCCGGGCACGCCGGTGTCGGCCAGCGCGGCGCGGATTCCCTCGACCGCCCGCAGCGAGAGATGGTTCAGGCGGGCCACTTCGTCGCGGTCGAACTTGCGCATCGCGGTCAGGCCGGCCGTCATCGTCACGGGATTGGCCGAGAACGTTCCGGAGTGGGGGAAGAGCATCTTCGGGGCGCGAGGATTCATCACCTCCATCACGTCGGCCCGGCCGGTGATGGCGCCCACGGGGAAGCCGCCTCCGATCATCTTGCCCAGCGCAGTGAGGTCGGGGCAGAAACCGTATCGTTCCTGAAATCCGCCGTACTCCATCCGGAACGTGATGACCTCGTCGAACGTGAGGAGAGCGCCGTTCGCGCTCGTCCAGTCGCGCAGCGCCTGCACGAACTCCGGATCTGCCGGGACGAGACCGACGCGGTGCGGCATCGTGTCCAGGATGACGCAGGCGATCTCGTCGCGGTGGCGGTCCAGGAGGGAGATCGCCCGCTCGGGGTTGTTGAACGGGATGACGACGACGTTCTCCAGCACGCTGGCGGGCGTGCCGAAGGCGACCGGCACCGACAGCGGCGCGTCCTCGGCGCCCCAGTTCGTCGGGTCGGCGGTCTGGCTGACCTCGGCGAAGTCGTAGACGCCGTGGTAGGCGCCCTCCACCTTCGCGATCTTGGGCCGCCCGGTGAACGCGCGGGCCGCCTTGATCATGCCCATGACGGCCTCGGTGCCCGAGTTGACGAAGCGGAGCTTCTCCATGCTGGGGCAGCGGCTGCAGAGATGCTCGGCGTACTCGATCTCCACCTCGGTGGCCATCATGTGGGCCGAACCGTGCCGGAGCTGCTCGACGACGGCCGCCATGACGTCGGGGTCCGCGTGGCCGTGGATCAGCGAGGCCATGTTGTTCGCGAAGTCGATCCGCTCCACGCCCTCCACGTCCAGGACGCGGCAGCCGGAGGCGTCGGCGACGTACGCCGGATGGGGCTTGCGCAGCACCGTGTTGCGGCTGACGCCGCCGGGCATCGTCTTCTGCGCGCGCTCGTACAGGGCGGCGCTGCGGGTCGGCGCCTTCGGGGGCGTGCTCATGACGTCACCCGCCCCGTCTCCTCGACGCGGGCGAGCGGTGCTCCCGTGCGCTCCGCCACGAAGTCGTAGGAGACGCCGGGGGCCAGCTCCACGAGCCGGAAGCCCTGCTCCGTCACGTCGATGACCGCGAGGTCCGTGTAGATCCGGTCCACCACCGCCGGGCTCGTCAGCGGGTACGTGCACTCCTCCACGAGCTTCGGGCGACCGTCGCGCGTGACGTGCTGCGTGATCACGAAGATCGTCTTCACGCCGGCCACCAGATCCATCGCCCCGCCGACGGCCGGGATGGCATCGGCGTCACCGGTGGACCAGTTGGCCAGATCGCCGCGCCGGGACACCTGCAGCGCGCCGAGCACGCACAGATCCAGGTGGCCGCCGCGGATCATCGCGAAGCTGTCGGCGTGGTGGAAGTAGGCGGCGCCCGGCAGCGCGGTGACGCGCTTCTTGCCGGCGTTGATCAGCTCGGGCTCGCCCTCGCCCGGCGCGGGCGACGGTCCCATGCCGAGGAGGCCGTTCTCCGTGTGGTAGATGAACTCGCGTCCGGCGGGAACGTGCGCCGCCACCAGTTCGGGAATGCCGATGCCGAGGTTCACGTACGACCCGTCCGGGATGTCCTGCGCGGCCCGCTCGGCCATCTGGTCGCGCGTCCATCCCTTCGCCTGAGACGTGGAACTCATGGGTACGAGACTCCCTCCGCGACCAGGGCGGATTCCTGCAGGGGCTGCGGCACCTCGACCACGCGGTCCACGAAGATGCCCGGCGTGACGACGCACTCGGGATCGAGGTGGCCGAGCGGGACGATCTCCGTCGCCTGGACGATGGTGACCCGCGCGGCCATCGCCATCAGCGGCGAGAAGTTCCGGGCGGTCTTGTTGTAGACCACGTTGCCGTGGATGTCGGCGGCGCGGCCCTTGATGAGGCTGTAGTCCGCGACGAGCCCGCGCTCCATCACGTACTCCTTCCCGTCGAACTCGCGCTTATCCTTGCCCTCCTCCAGCGGGGTTCCCACCGAGGTGCGCGTGTAGAACGCGGGAATGCCGGCGCCGCCGGCGCGGATGCGCTCCGCCAGCGTGCCCTGCGGAACGAGGTCCAGCTCCACGCGGCCCGCCCGGTAGAGTTCGGGGAAGACGGTGGAGTTGGCGCTGCGGGGGTAGGAGCAGATCATCCGGGCGACGCGCCCGTGCTGGATCAGCGCGGCCAGGCCGACCTCGCCGTTGCCGGTGTTGTTGTTGACGACGGTGAGGTCCTTCGCGCCCTGGTCGATCAGGGCGTGGATCAGCTCGATCGGGCTGCCCGCCTCGCCGAAGCCGCCGATCATCACCGTCGCCCCGTCCGGGATGTCGGCCACCGCGGCGGCGGCGCTCGCGACGGACTTGTCGATCATGCGTCGGTTCCCGTCGCCGGCTGGGCGGTGAGCTTCTGCACGCGACGGTAGTCGTACAGGCCGACCTCGTCGAACAGCACGCGATCCTCGTAGTCGTCGAACCAGACGGCGTCGGGGTTGCGCCCCACGATGCAGACCTTGCCGCGATCCGGAGCGTCCAGCGCGTTGCGCAGGTTCTTGAAGATCAGCACGCCGTTCTCCGCGCCGGGAAGGCCGGCGATCGGCTCGTTCGTCACGGCCGCCACCTCGGTCTTGCCCTTGTAGTGCGTGATGGAAAGGCGCGCGTGCGCCTCCACGCCGGAGAGCCCCTTCTGAGATTCGTTGAGGATGCGCCACGCCTCCTCGATGGGGATGTTGAACGCCCGGTAGGCGACGATGTCCCGCCCGCAGAAGAAGTAGTGGTTGCCGACGCCTGCGCGGTAGAGCTCGCGCTGCATGATGCGCAGCACGTCCGGGTCGTCGTTCACGCCCTTGATGATGGGAGCCTGGTTCTCGACGTTCAGCCAGCCGCGCGAGACGACGCCGTCCATCGCCCGCTTGGTGTCGGGGTGCCAGCGAGGCGTCCCGTTGTCGTTCTCCAGGTACTCGCCGTCGTCGCCCTTGAGCAGGAACTCGTCCGGGTGATTGAAGTGGATCATCAGCCGGAATCCGACGTCGGGCCACGTCTCGTGGAACGCGTCCAGCATCGCCAGGAACGAGTCGTCGAAGCGCTTCGGGTAGAAGGCCATCTCCTTCGTGCCCAGCCGGATCGACTCGACTCCCGCCTCGGCCAGTGCAGCGAACCAGGCGGCGAGCTTGTTGTTCTTGAGAACCATCGGGTCACCGCCGGAGAGCAGGATCTCCCGCAGCTTCTCGCGGCCGGTCTCGGGGTGCCGGCCGCCGTTCCGCTCCACGGCCTCGTTGTGCGCCTTCACGTACCCCACGACGTCCGGGATCTGGGCGAGGCCCTTCTTGGCGACCGTGCCGTCCTGCCGCTCGATCTCCTTGCGGGCGATCAGCTCCTCGCGGTAGCAGAAGCGGCAGTGCGCGGAGCAGGTGGAGATGACGTACATCAGCCCCATCTCGTACTTGTGCAGCAGCCCCTCCACCGGACTGTAATCCATCTGGAAGCCCGGATCCTCCGAGCCCTGCAGGTTCAGCGTCTCGTCCGGGCTGGCCTTGACGATGCGCTGGAGGGAGGGGCTGTGCTGCGCCAGATCGAAGTAGTGGCGCGTGAGCTTCACCGGCATGCGGGTTTCGACGTCGCGGTCGGTGCCCTTGAGCGCCTTGAGCTCGGCGAGCTCCTGCGCGGAGTAGAAGGCGCGGACGTCGTCCGGCGCGCTCTCGTTGAAGAAGGGCTGCAGGCCGCTGATGAGCTGGCGGTCGTAGTTGGGGGACTCGATTCGGTCGAGGAAGGACTGCTCCTTCTCCGACGGAGTGTAAGCCGGCATGGGTGGTGTCGCTCCTGGCCGGATGTCGGCCTGCGAGGGCTGCTGTAACGCACTGGACTTTTCGTCCGCTAGGCTGTACCGTAGTGTACATCATGCTGAAAGACGCGACAAGCGAGTTGATCGCCTCCGTCGGCGATCGCCTGACCAAGACGGAGCGCCGGATCGCCGAGGCGGTCCTGGACGAGCCCACGCTGCTGGCGTTCGGGACGGTCTCGGACCTGGCCGCCCGGGTGGGGACCAGCCGCCCGTCCATCGTCCGATTCGCCACGAAGCTGGGCTTCGAGGGCTACAGCGAGCTTCAGACCCACGTCCAGCAGGGCCTCTCGGACCAGCTCTCCCGTCCCTCGGACCGGATCCGCACCGGGAGCACCGGGGCCACCGGCGAACGGGCCCGGATCGTGGCGGCCGTGGAGGCCGTGTTCGACCTGGCCGAGCGGGGGGAGCTACGCGAACTGTCGAGGCGCATCGTGGCGGCCGAGCGGGTCTGGGTGGCGACGGGGGAGACCTCGCGGGCCGGCGGCCACGCGCTGCACAGCGGCCTCTCCATGGTCCGGTCCGGCGTGCACCTCGTGCGGGAGCACAGCATCGCCGGCGACCTGGCCGACGCGGGCCCCGCGGACGTCGGCGTCGTGTTCGACTTCCAGCGCTACCGCCGTGCCACCGTTCTGGCCGCGCAGACGCTCTCGTCGCTCGGGGCGACGATCCTCGCCATCACGGACGGACCGCTGTCGCCGTTCGCCTCCATGACGGAGCACTGGTGCCAGCTTTCCGTTCCCGCCGTCGGCCCGTTCGACAGTTCCGTCCCGGCCGTGGCCGCCGCCGAGCTCCTGGTGGCGCAGGTCACGCGAGATCTCGAGTCGAGTGCGCGCGACCGGATCGATCGCACGGAAGCGCTCTGGGACGCCACGAGCACCTTCTGCGAGTAAGGGGCGACGGCCGCGGTCGATCCACCGCGTGAGCGCGTTTCACGCCGCCGAAGCACAGCGCAGCGTAACCCGACCATACGAACGAACGATCCGTATCTTGACAGAAATGCCAGTATATGGTCATCTAGCCGCTAGAACCAACTGGGGAAGGCACCAGCCGTGACAACCACGACATTCAGGACCGCAGCGTCCCCTCCAGATAGAGGAGCGTTACCAACGGTAACGTATCACCTCTCATTTGGAGGAAACAAGCAATGTCGAAGAAGGCCCTCATCAGCGGTCTGGTGCTCGCCCTCGCCCTCAACGCCACGTCCTTCGCCGATGGCAATGAGTCCGATCCCTATGATCCGCCCGACGAGACCAAGCCCATCGAGAGCTTCGTTCTGGAGCTCGTCACCGGCGGTTGGGTGACGACTTGGGTGGCGATCCTCTAGGCGCACGAGCCAACGCGCAAAAGCGACTCCTGTCGGCCGACGCACTCCGCGCCGCCGATCGGATCGCTGATGCCATCGCGGAACTCGAGTGCGCTCTCGAAGCTGAGAGCGCGCTCGAGCCGCGCCTCGCCGCCGAAATCCGGGTCCGGCTGGCCGATCTGCACCGGGAACAGAACCGACACGACAGGTCCTATGAAGCGGTGGGGCCGGTCCTGGACAATCCGCCCGACCCAATCTGGCGAGCCCGGGCGATCGTCCGACTGGCTCGCGCGCTCTACTTCCGTGGCGACCCGGAGGGCGCGCTGGTCGCGTGCGAGGAGGCCACCTCGGTTCTCGCTCCCACGAGTCATCACGCCGATTTCGCGCTGGCGTGTCTCTGGCTCGGCCATGCACGAAAGCTCCTGGGACAGCATGCCCAGGACGCTTTCCTCGACGCGCTGGGCGCATCACGTCGGGCCGGGGCAAGCAAGCTGGAGGCCGCGGCCCTCAACAGCCTCGGGCACGCGAAGATGTCGGAGGGCTCGCTCCATCTGGCCGAGGCGCTGTTCGAGAAGAGCGCGGCGATCAACGAGGACCTCGGTCATCGATCGGGTCTCGCCAAGTCTCTGCTCCATCAGGCGATCTGTCTTCAGAAGCTCGGCCTGCCGTTCGAGGACGTGCTCTCGGAGGCGGAGGGGCTCTACGAGCTCCTTGACGACAAGCGGGGCGTGGGGTTGGCGGTTCTCCTTCGCGCCAAGACCGCGAGTGTGGATGAGGCGGTCTCTCTCCTGGACGAACTGTCCGAACTCGTCGGCCCGGCCGAGTACGCGCGCCTGAAGCATCAGGCATCGGAGCAACGCGGATTCTATGCTCTCCAGGCGGGGGATCCGGAATCGGCCGAGCTGCACTTCCGGTCCGTTCTGGAGACGCACGAGAGCGTCGGTCGGGACGTGATCGCCGACGCCAAGCGGGGGCTGGCGGCGGTCCATCATCGAACGGGAAGGCTCGACGACGCGCGACGGTTGGCGGAAGAGGCGATGGAGGAGACGACGGACAGCGTCGCGCGTTGCGAGGCGCAGCTCCTGCTCGCTCAGCTCGATGGCGATGTGGACATCGCGCGGGCCGCCCTGGCGAAGGCTCAGGAGTACGGCGCGCACCACGTGATCCAGCAGGCGCACCGCGCGGTTGCCGGCTTGACGTCGGGAGACGAACGACGGGGCCACCTGCGGGAGCTGTCGACCGAGGCGCCCGGCCAGCTCGTCGCGGCCAGCCGAGAGCTCCGCCGGATCGTCGAGCGGATTCCCGATCTCGTCCTCCAGGACGGGCCGATCGTCATCGAGGGCGAGACTTCGGTCGGCAAACGGACGCTGGCTCGAGCGGTCGCGGCGGCCACCCATCAGCCGGAGACGACCCTGGACGTCGAGGCGCCCGGGGTGCTCCTCGTCTCGAATCTCGAACGACTCCCGGAGGCGATGCTGGAGAAGGTCGGGGAGAGGATCGGCAAGAACTTCATCATCGGTACCACGGAAGCACCGCTTCGGGATCTCGTGCGGGACGGTCGACTCTCGCCGGCGCTCTACAACGGCCTGGCGAAGACGACACTGGTCATCCCGCCGCTGCGGAACCGCCCCGAGGACGTGAAGGCGCTCGCGGAATACTGGGCCGGGTATCCGCTCGACCGGCAGGCGACGTCACTGCTCATGCAGTACGATTGGCCCGGCAATCACCAAGAACTCCAGAACGTGATCCACGACACACACTTTCACAATCACGGGGAACCCATCCGGGCAGATGATCTGCCCGAGCACCTCCGGCAGCACGCGCCTCGCCCGACCCTTCCCGAGGGGATCCGTGAACTCGAAGAGCGCTTCATTCGCCAGGCGTTGCGCGACAACGACAACAACCGCACCGCCACCGCGGAGCAACTGGGCATCTCGAGGAAGGGCCTGATCGATCGCCTGAAGCGGCTCGGCCTCTGGGACAAGGACTAGGCCGGACGCGCTGACGCGCTGGGGCGTGCGAGGTTCGTCATCGAACGACCGTGGTTTCCACCGACCCTTCCCGTTCACTGCCGGCCATGACGACCCGCGTGACACTCCAAGGTGCAAGCGCTAGTTTCGGTAGCGTGCCTTGATTCGCCCCCATGAAAATGGGTCGGTCGAAACGGGAGGGATACAGAAGTCCCAGAGAAAGAAGTTCGGGTCGTTGGAACACCACTCCGGAATCAAGGTTGTGTAGCCAAGAAACGCGACCCCGACGGGTGTCTCTGGGTCGGCGCACCCATACGAAGAGGCGGGACCCGTCGGCTCGCCTGGCCCCATTCGAATACAGTACGCTGGTTCATGAAACGCGACCCTCAGGCGCCCCGCCAGAAATGAACCGCGCGGGCACCCCTCAAGCGTCAGATCAAACACATACAAGAACTCCTCCGAGTCCGTGACACCTGGCTCCGGCACGAACTCCAGGACCTCGATAAATATCGGATTCACATCCAGAAAGAAGTTCGAGGACAGAACACCCCCTGTGACGGCTTCCGAGCAATAGAGCCACAGATAGAGATCGACGGTGTCCGCCGCGGCTGGCCCAATCACCGCGAGTGGATCTGTAGGGCTGTCGCTCAGTGTCCACCCGATGAGGGACAGCTCGCCAGAGACGGCGGGGGGCGGCGCAAGAGCCACCGCCATGAGCCCGAGGATGAGGGAACAGAGGGGTTTGAGCCGAGCCATGGAGTTCCTCCAATCGCTACCAACCGCGACCAAGACTGAGACCGAGCGCCACCGAGTCATCAGAAGTCGTCCAACCTGACATTGTCCTGCTGCCGACTGGGCCCCGACCTGACGTGTCCCCGCCCCCGGAATTGTACCTGCCTAGATTGGGACTTCTCCACACTCGCCCTGGGAACGGAGGAGATCGATGTCAGCCCGCCTTTGCACGGAAGAGCTGCGGAAGCACGCGTCTGGCATGCCCTCGGACGACCTGATTCGGGAGTCTCGGCGTCGCCATGAACGATTCTCCCGTTGGAAGGTGAAGTCCGGTAACACAAGGCGAGCGCGAGGCCAGGCGGCTGCGCGCCGGACCCCGCGGGAGTTCATGCCTCTTCCGGGCTTGGCCCTCGTCTCGCAGTGGATCACGATGATGAGTCGATCGAGACCGGGGACGCGGTACGATCGGTGCACGACCTATTGGATGGGGAAAGTTGGATTCCCAGGGGAGTGAGCCGTTAGGCCAAAGGGACTCTGGGATTCGTGGACAACGAGGAGGGAGCTATGCGTGCGAGAGGCGCATTGGGAGTCATTGCAGTGATCCTCTTGGCAGGGCCGTTCGTGGCAAGTGCGTCGGAGCGAGCGTACTTCGCATCGGGTTGGACGCTCAGCGATAGCAGCACCGACCCGTTCAGTAACTTCGGTCCAGCGACGGCAGACACGATCACAGTTTACATCTGGCTGTGGTGTGCGCGGCCCGAGACGGGCGGCGCAGCGAGTGCTTCGTTCGAGCTGAGTGGTCCGTTGATTCTCTCGACCCAGATGAGTCCAGGAGTGGTGGATGCAGCGCCGCACCCGGCGCTCTTTGACCTGACGTTCACGGGGTGTCCTTCCGGAACCTTTCTCGTGGGGGAGGTCTCGTGCCATGGTGGTGGCGCACCATTCTTCTCGCTGTGCGCGGACCCGCTCGGGACCATGGTGGGCTGTGAGCAATCCTCCCCGGAGGAGCTGGCGTGGATCGGCTACTCGGCGGGTGACGAGTTTTCCTGCATTTCCGGGCACATCTTTTTCATCGGCTCGGAGTGCAAGCCGCCCACCGCTATCTCGTCTGAGTCTTGGGGGGCCGTGAAGGAGAAGTACCTGGAGCACTAGGTCAGTCTCATCCGGTCCGCTCGGGTGGGAGTGTACGAATAACTGTGTAAGCGGCCATGGCCTAGACTCTAGTCCTGGAGGGACGCCATGGCCAAGCCGGATCCGACCGACAAGTACCTCGACGATCTTCTGAAGGGCAAGACGCCCGAGGAGATCATGGGCGAGGGCGGGGTTCTCAAGGACCTCACCCGCCGCCTAGTCGAACGCGCGCTCGAAGGCGAGATGACCGACCATCTCGGCTACGAGAAGCGTGCGCCCGAAGTCAAGGGCACCGGAAACTCCCGCAACGGCAAGTCGAAGAAGAAGGTCAAGACGGACGCAGGCGAGATCGACATCGAGGTCCCACGCGACCGCGTCGGCGACTTCGATCCGCAGCTCGTGAAGAAGCGCCAGCGCCGGCTGCCCGGCTTCGATGACAAGGTGATCGCGCTGTACGCCCGCGGCATGACAACGCGCGAGATCCAGAGCGGCCTGCAGGAGCTCTATGGCGTGGAGGTCTCGCCGTCGCTGATCTCAGCGGTGACGGACTCGGTCCTCGACGACGTGAAGGCGTGGCAGAGCCGGCCGCTCGACGCGGTCTACCCGATCGTCTATCTCGACGCGATCCACCTGAAGCTCCGCTCGTCCGGTCACGTGCAGAACCAGGCCGTGTACCTGGCGCTCGGGATCAACCTCGAAGGGCACAAGGAACTCCTGGGGCTGTGGGTCGGCGAGACGGAAGGCTCGAAGTTCTGGCTGAGCGTGCTGACCGAGCTGAAGAACCGCGGCGTGCGCGACATCCTGATCGCGTGCGTGGACGGGCTGAAGGGCTTCCCGGACGCGATCGAGACGCTGTTCCCGCGGACGGAGATCCAGCTCTGTATCGTCCACATGGTCCGCAGCTCGCTGAAGTACGTGAGCTGGAAGGAGCGCAAGGTCGTGGCGCGAGACCTCAAGACGATCTACAAGGCCGCCTCGGCGGAGGAAGCCGAGCACGCGCTCGAGGCGTTCGCGGAGACCTGGGACGCGCGCTTCCCTCAGATCGCAAGTCGTGGCGGACGCGCTGGCAGAACGTGATCCCGTTCTTCGCGTACCCGCCGGAAATCCGGAAGGTCATCTACACCACAAACGCCATCGAGTCGCTGAACGCCCAGCTGCGGAAGGTGACGAAGAAGCGGGGCGCGTTCCCGAACGAGGAGTCGGTCCGGAAGGTCATCTGGCTGGCGCTGGATGGTGCCTCGGCGCGCTGGAGGCGGCCGCTCAAGGACTGGCCCAGCGCCCTGAACCACTTCAGCATCGTGTTCGAGGGGAGAGTCCCCGAATGATGGAGCCGCTTACACAGAAAACTGGACACTCCCACCCTTGAAGAATGGAGGGAGGACTACAACAACCACCGCCCCCACAGCAGCTTGGAAAACCTGACCCCGATCGAGTATCGTCGAGCGGGGAGCTTCGAATCGGACCGAAGGGAGCCCCGAGTCTTGCGCGCCTAGTGGATCAGGAAACGGGTGCAGACCATTTCCACCGACCATTCCCGTTCACTGCCGGCCATGACGACCCGCGTGACGCTCCAAGGTGCAAGCGCTAGTTTCGGTAACGTGCCTTGATTCGCCCCCATGAAAATGGGTCGGTCGAAACGGGAGGGATACAGAAGTCCCAGAGAAAGAAGTTCGGGTCGTTGGAACACCACTCCGGAATCAAGGTTGTGTAGCCAAGAAACGCGACCCCGACGGGTGTCTCGGGGTCGGCGCACCCATACGAAGAGGCGGGACCCGTCGGCTCGCCTGGCCCCATTCGAATACAGTACGCTGGTTCATGAAACGCGACCCTCAGGCGCCCCGCCAGAAATGAACCGCGCGGGCACCCCTCAAGCGTCAGATCAAACACATACAAGAACTCCTCCGAGTCCGTGACACCTGGCTCCGGCACGAACTCCAGGACCTCGATAAGTCTCGGATCCACATCCAGAAAGAAGTTCGAGGACAGAACACCCCCTGTGACGGCTTCCGCACAATAGAGCCACAGATAGAGATCGACGGTGTCCGCCGCGGCTGGCCCAATCACCGCGAGTGGATCTGTAGGGCTGTCGCTCAGCGTCCAACCGATGAGGGACAGCTCCCCAGAGACGGCGCCGGGCGGTGCAAGAGCCACCGCAATGAGCCCGAGGATGAGGGAACAGAGGGGTTTGAGCCGAGCCATGGAGTTCCTCCAATCGCTACCAACCGCGACCAAGACCAAAACCGAGCGCCACCGAGTCATCAGAAGTCGTCCAACCTGACATTGTCCTGCTGCCGACTGGGGCCCGACCTGACGTGTCCCCGCCCCCTGGAATTGTACCTGCCTAGATTGGGACTTCTCCACACTCGCCCTGGGAACGGAGGAGATCGATGTCAGCCCGCGTTGGCACGGAAGAGCTGCGGAATCACGCGTCTGGCATGCCCGCGGACGACCTGATTCGGGAGTCTCGGCGTCGCGATGAATGATTCTCCCGTTGGAAGGTGAAGTCCGGTGGCACAAGGCGAGCGAGGCCAGGCGGCTGCGCGCCGGACCCCGCGGGAGTTCATGCCTCTTCCGGGGTCGGCCCTCGTCTCGCAGTGGATCACGATGATGAGTCGATCGAGGCCGGGGACGCGGTACGATCGGTGCACGACCCATTGGATGGGGAAGGTTGGATTCCCAGGGGAGTGAGCCGTTAGGCCAAAGGGACTCTGGGATTCGTGGACAACGAAGAGGGAGCTATGCGTGCGAGAGGCGCATTGGGAGTCATTGCAGTGATCCTCTTGGCAGGGCCGTTCGTGGCAAGTGCGTCGGAGCGAGCGTACTTCGCATCGGGTTGGACGCTCAGCGATAGCAGCACCGACCCGTTCAGTAACTTCGGTCCAGCGACGGCAGACACGATCACAGTTTACATCTGGCTGTGGTGTGCGCGGCCCGAGACGGGCGGCGCAGCGAGTGCTTCGTTCGAGCTGAGTGGTCCGTTGATTCTCTCGACCCAGATGAGTCCAGGAGTGGTGGATGCAGCGCCGCACCCGGCGCTCTTTGACCTGACGTTCACGGGGTGTCCTTCCGGAACCTTTCTCGTGGGGGAGGTCTCGTGCCATGGTGGTGGCGCACCATTCTTCTCGCTGTGCGCGGACCCGCTCGGGACCATGGTGGGCTGTGAGCAATCCTCCCCGGAGGAGCTGGCGTGGATCGGCTACTCGGCGGGTGACGAGTTTTCCTGCATTTCCGGGCACATCTTTTTCATCGGCTCGGAGTGCAAGCCGCCCACCGCTATCTCGTCTGAGTCTTGGGGGGCCGTGAAGGAGAAGTACCTGGAGCACTAGGTCAGTCTCATCCGGTCCGCTCGGGTGGGTGCCACCGCAACGCGGTCAGGACGCCCGCGCGGGAGAGGCGCCCCGTGAGGCGATTGAGGCTCGAAGCAACCGGTGCGACTCGGCCCAGTCACCCCTTGCTCCCGGGTTTTCGCTCGGCTAGGATCCCGCTCCCACCCTGGGCGCGGTTCTTCCGGCGCCGCCCGGAGGAGCTGCCGATGGTATTCCGAGCTGTTCCCGCCATCCTTTCCGCCCTCCTGATCGCCGCGCACTTTCTGCGCCGCGGGGAGACGATGCTCGTCGTCGCCTGCCTGGTGCTGCCGCTGCTGCTTCTGATTCCACGTCGCTGGGCTCTGCGGACCGTCCAGGTCGGACTGCTCGCCGCCGCGGCCCGATGGACCGCGACCGCGGTCGCCCTCGTGGGGCAGAGAACGGCGGCGGGGGAGTCCTGGACCCGCCTGGCCCTGATCCTCGGCGCGGTCGCGGCTCTCGCGCTGGGGGCGGTGGTCCTGCTTCAGGGCAAGTCGGTGCTGAGACGCTACGCTCGCTCCAGCCCCCCCGGTTGATGCGGTCCCTGTTCCGCGCCTCCAAATGGCTCCACAAGTGGTTGGGCCTTCTGCTCCTCCTGTTCCTGGCCTGGATGAGCCTGACCGGCGTGATGATGAACCACCCCGGCCTGATCGCGGGATTCACGGTTCCGGGCTGGCTCATCCCGCCCCAGTACGACTACGAGAACTGGAACCGGAACGCACTGACCGATCTGGTTTTCTCGCCCTCGAACCCGGACGTCGCCTGGGCGGCCGGAAAGCCGGGGGTCTGGATCACGCGCGACGGCGGCGCCGGCTTCGAGCCCTTCATGGAGGGCTTGCCGACGTCCGGCTACTACCGCAAGACGCGCGATCTCCTCCTGGTCGAACACGGCGGACGTGAATTGCTGCTGGCGGGATGCGACGGCGGGCTGTTCCTGCGAGACGTCGCGGAAGGAAGCTGGCGCGAGGTCGATCTGGCGCAGGGTCGGCAGCCCGTGCGGAGGGTGGTGGCGGCCGGCGAGGACGTCCTGGTCGCGACCGACTCCCGGCTGTTCCGATCGCCCTTGCCGCCGACGCCGGACAGCTTTCGCGAGATCCCGATCACCCGGGACGAACCCAAAGCTCGGATCTCGCTCGTGCGCCTGTTCTTCGACCTTCACTACGGCAAGGCCTGGGGAATCGTCGGCGTCCTGCTGTTCGACGCGGTCGGGCTGATCCTCTTCTTCCTCTGCGTGTCGGCGTTCTACACCTGGTACTTCCCGTGGCAGTCCCGCAGGAACCGCGAGAGCCGGCTCCTGACCCGCCCGACGACGCGGCGGCTGTTCAAGACGATGTTCCGCTATCACCTCAAGCTGGGCATCTGGATCAGCGCCGTGCTGCTGATCATCGGCGGTACGGGACTGTTCATGAGGCCGCCGCTGCTGGCGGCCATCGTGGACGGCTCGATCCCCCGGTCGGCCTATCCCGGTCTGCTGCCGGACAATCCCTGGGACGGGAAGATCCGCAACCTCCTGTACGACGATGCTTCGGACACGCTTCTCATCGACGCGACGGACGGAGTGTGGGCCGCGGACGGCGACCTGAGCGAGCCGTTTCGCCCGCACGAGCTCGAGGCACCGATCTTCGTGATGGGCAGCACGGTCTTCGAGGCGGAGTCGGATCGTGGCTACCTCGTGGGGTCGTTCTCGGGACTCTTCTCGGCGCCGCGAGATGGCGGGATCGCCCTGGATCTGATCACGGGCGAGGAGGCGAGCGGCCCGGCCTCGCTGCGCCCCGGCGATCACATGGTGACCGGCTTCTTCCGGACTCCCGGCGGGGAGCGCTACGTCTCGACCTTCGAGCAAGGCCTGCTGCGGCTTCGCGACGGCTCGACCGAAACGCCGTTTGCGATGCCAGCGGAACTCGAAGCGGCGGGAATGCCGCTCTGGAACTACCTGTTCGAGATCCACAACGGCCGCTTCTTTGCGGACGTCCTCGGTGCGTGGCACCTGCTGATCATCCCGCTCGGCTCGCTGCTGTTTCTTGTGATCACGATCTCGGGCGTCTACGACTGGATCTGGCTGAAGGTTCTTCGGCCGAGGTAGGGACCTCGGAGACGGACGATCGGGTCTGCCGCGACTCGCGGCGAGCGTCAGCGTAGGGCTCCGATTCAACGGCGGCTCACCGCCCTTGATGGAGGACCCGACTTGCGAACTCCTCGACTCGTCGTCGAAACTCGGTGGCGCGCTCCAGATGGGCCAAGTGGGACGAGTTCTCCCATACGAGCACCTCGGACCGAGGCGCGAGGGTCCGGACAAAGTCGAGGTACTCGTCCGTCCAAGCTGACCATTGTCGATTGCGCGCGTAGATGGCGAGAACCGGGACGTCGATCGGGTCCATCTTCCAGTATCCGTCCACGAGCTGTCCCGTGAACGTGCCGAGGAGAACGCTCTGCTGCGTTGCCAGAGCTGCGGCCACGATTGCGTCGATCTGAGCCTGGGTCAACTCTCCGTTCGGGGTCTGGTACGCACGCATCCGTTCGATCGTCTGTCGGTAGTCTGGCGATCGAAACCGCTCCAGCATTGCCTGAGCCATTCCGGTTGGGAGGACGTCCCGGAGCGGACCGTCCACGAGCACGAGGCCCTGGATTCGATCGGGCGCACGTCGCAGTGCGTCGCGGCAAACCGGAACACCGGCGCTGTGACCCACCAGAATCGCTTCCGTCGCACCAAGCTCATCCAGTAGTGCAAGGACGCACCCCGAAAGCGTCTCGAGCGAGTACTCGATCTCAGGGACGTCGCTTTCTCCGTGGCCGACAAGGTCCACGGCAGCCACCTGTCCTGCGAACCGGAGACGCGGAACGGCGTCACCCCACGAGTGGCGGTCTGCGGCCCACCCGTGGACGAGGACCACGGCCTGGGGTCCGGATCCGGCCACGGTGAAGGCCACGTTCGCGCCCTGGTAGCGGAACGTAGCGTCGCGTGAGGCAGTCGGTTCTGCGTTCGGGGCGGTGGCGGCGGGGCGGGAGACAGCGAGCGTCAGGGCCAAGGCAATCAGAGTCCACGGGCGCAAGGGTTCACCTCCGTTCCGAGTGGGAGGGTAGTCTCGTTCCTGACGTCGCGGCAGGGTCAAGGGATCCCCAGGGAGAAGGCCGCGGAATGGCTGGTGACCCTCACGTGGCGTCAGGGCCTACGATCAACGGGTCACCAACTCGGGAGGAGTTCGATGGATCCGCAGAACCGAAGTGGCTTGGCGGTGTCCCTCACGTGCCGGGACATGAAGGCGAGCGTCGCCTTCTACCGCGATCGCCTAAGATTCTCCATGAAGGAGAGCTGGCCCGACGACGACGCGCCTTCCTGGTGCAATCTCGTCCTCGAGCGACAGTCCGTGATGCTGGGCGCCGCGATGAACCCTGAGCAGGTGCGGCAACTCTGCGCCCACGATCCCGACAGCGTCGACGAGTTTGTCGGGATGGCGGAAGCGTTCCGCGACAGTGCTGCGGGAGTCGGGGTCACCGTCTACGTGTGCGTGCCCGACGTCGATGACTACGATCGCCGCCTCCGTGAGCGAGGTGTCTCGCCGCTCAGAGAGCCCCGGACCCAGTTCTACGGGATCCGCGAGATCGTCGTGGTGGATCCGGACGGGTATCGCCTTGTTTTCTACAGCCCGGTGCTTCTCAAGTCGTGCCAATCTTGCGGAATGCCGCTTCCCGACGCAGCTCCCGGACAGATGTACTGCGTGCACTGCACAAGTGAAGACGGGAGACTGCGTCCCTACGACCAGGTTCTGGAGGGGACGGCTCGTGGCTATTTCATGCAGATCAAGAAGCTGGATCCGGCGTCGGCACGGGAAGCGGCTCGCGATCATCTGGCTGGAATGCCGGCCTGGGCCGGGCGCGGAGCGGGCGGTTCCTGATGAGCCCGGAGGATCTGTACCGGGTCGGAGAGGCTGCGCGCATCGGCCGCGTCAGTGTTCGCACGTTGCACCACTACGACGCCATCGGCTTGCTGCACCCTTCGCACCGCGGAAAGGGCCGATACCGGTTCTATACGCGCAGCGATCTCGATCGCCTGCACCAGATCCGGCTCTACCAGTTGTTCGGACTGTCGCTGGAGGAGATCGGGCGGGTGATCGACGCCCCGGACTTCGATGCACGCGGAGCCCTGCGGCAGCACCGCCAGCGCCTCATGTCCGAGGTCGCCGAGAGTCGCGCCCTCATCCAAACGATCGACCGACTGCTCGACGGGCACTCGGTCTTGGCGAGTGAGGAACTCTTTCTGGGCTTCCGCGAAGAGTTCTGGGCGGTAGAGGCGTCGGAGCGATGGGGAGAGGGGAGTGCTTGGCGAGAGGCGCAGGAGCGGGCAAACGGCCGGGATCGAAAGTCACTGGAGAAGATCCGCGCCGAGCACCAGGAGATCCTGCGCAAGTGGTCCGCGGCGATGCGCGGCGGGCACGGCCCGACGTCGGAGGCGGCGACGGATGTTGCGGAGCGCGCGCGATGCCACGTGGATCGCTGGTTCTATCCACTCTCGAGAGAGGCACACGTTGCCCTTGGTCGCTTCTACGTCTCGGACGCTCGATTCAAGGAGGTGTACGAGAGCGTTGCGGAAGGACTGGCACAGTACGTGGCGGAGTCGATCAAGGCGAACCGCGACCGGCGTGGGCCGGGCCGCGAGCCTGGTAACGGATCCGAGGAGTCAGGGTGAGCGTACCGGGGGGGGTTCTCCCCCGGTTTCACGGACACTTCTGAAAGGGCATAATGGCCCTGGAGGTGTCACATGGGACGACGGAGGTATTCGGACGAGTACAAGCTCGAGGCGGTGGCTCTGACGCAGCAGCCGGGCGTGACGCAGGTCCAGGTGGCGCGGGAGCTGGGGATCAGAGCGAACATGCTGGGGACCTGGGTCCGCGAGGTGCGCAAGGCCGGCGAGCAGGCGTTTCCGGGCCAGGGCAATCCTCGGGAGGAGGAGCTGGCGGCTCTGAAGCGCGAGCTCACCCGCGTGAAGAAGGAGCGGGATTTCTTGCGCGACGCGGCAACGTTCTTCGCCAAGCAGCCCAAGTGAAGTACGAGACCATCGATCGTTGTCGCTCTGAGTTCCCGATCCGCCTGATGTGCCGCTGCCTGAAGGTCTCGGCGAGCGGTTACTACGACTGGAAATCGCGCTCGCCGAGCAAACGTGCCCAAGCGAACCAAGAGCTGCTGGAGCAGATGCGCGTGCTGCACCGCGAGAGCGGAGAGGCTCTCGGCAGTCCGCGCATGCACGAAGAGCTCACGGAGCTGGGCTTCCGTTGCGGCGTGAATCGGGTCGCTCGCCTGATGCGTGCCGACGGGCTTCGCGGCACGCCTCCGAGCCGGTCCTGGGGCAAGAAGCCGATCGGCGATGGACCGATCGGGATCGGGAACGTCCTGGACCGCGACTTCCAGGCGGAGGAGCCGAACCAGAAGTGGGTGACGGACATCACCTACATACGAACGGTCGAAGGCTGGCTCTACCTGTGCGCGGTCCTGGATCTCTACTCGCACGTCGTGGTCGGTTGGTCCATGAGCAGCTCGCGGACGCGAGAGCTTGTGATCCGTGCGTTGCTGATGGCACTCTGGCAACGTCGATCCAACGATCCCGTGGTGGTCCACTCCGATCGCGGCACCCAGTTCACGAGCGGGGACTACCAGAAGTTCCTGGCCGGCCACAACCTGGTCGGGAGCATGAGCGCGGTGGGGAGCTACGCGGACAACGCGGCGATGGAGGGCTTCTTCGGACTCCTGAAGCGCGACCGTGTGAACCGGCGTCGGTACGTGACCCGCAGCGAGGCGAGGGCCGACGGGTTCGACGACATCGAACGCTTCCACAACCAGCGAATGAAGAGGAGGATCGAACGGAGGGCTCAGCAGGAAGAAGTGCTTAACTCAACCGTCCGTGTTGCTGGGGGATAACCCCCTCTTGTGGTGTTTGGGGCATTGGCAATGTACGCGTCGCCTTCTCGGGAGGATAGAGTCATGAAGATGGGGCGAGAGTTTGACATCAACATGAGCCTGCGGCGGGCAGTCTCCATCCTTCTTGGAACGGGATTCCTGGCAGGGGCAGCGACGTTTGCCCACGAAGTAGTCGCCGAGACGTCCGGTCGGTCGTTCGTTCAACAAGGCTCACGCCTTGACGCGTTGGAAGCCGGCTCGTCCAGGTTCGGTGCCGCCTTCCTGGACCCCCGAGACACCTGGGTTGGCGTTGAGGCCAACGAGTTCGGCGCGCATTTCGTTCCTCTTCACAGGTACGCAGTAGCAACTGAGGAGGGCGAGTTTCTGCCGCGCATGATTGGCCCCGTCGCAGGCGATGCCTCAGCCTCGCTGCAGTTTGTCGGGGGGAAGGCCGCGTTTCTTGTTCGGTCGCAAGAAGCCGCGCTTGTCGCCACCGGAGAAAGAAGTTCCGCGGCCGATGTCGCAAGACATGTCCAGTTCACCGTCCTAGAGGCCACTGCCGCCGGTCGCGATCTGATTCCCGAGATGGAATACAGACTATTCGTGGCGTCTGAGCACTCAGAGTATCCGGGCCTGCCCCTGCAGGTCCCATACGGCATGGTGGGGAGATGGAACGTCGACCCACGCGGCAAGTGGGGCGTCCTTTGCACGCGAGAAGCCATGAGGATCGTTGCCCTCGACAACTTCCAGATCGTGCGATCCGCGCTCGTGTTACCGTTGGCCAGCGAGGAAGCCGACTCGGCGGTCCATGTGAACGCGGCGTCTCTTTGGAGCGCTTCCGGTCGCTACCTGGCAGTCAGTATCGTGCGCTCGGGGCGGCACGGTGCCGATGCAGAGACAGATACGCGATTGTTCGAAGCGAACGGTGGGCAGTTTGTCGAGAAGATGAGTTGCGCAGAAACGGGTAGTTTCTATCCACTGGCGATTTCTGACAGCGAACCACTGGCCCTCGTCGTCTCCGGCGATCTCTCAAAGCATCACTTCGTTGGCAAGGCCGAGCAGGCGCCGGAGGGTATCACAAGCTTCCTGAGCGCTGCAGAGCGCTACAGGAATGGCGAGGTCTCGAGTTTCGTTACACACGATGAAGAGAGCCAAGTGTTGCACCGTTGGTCTATCACGGCGCGCGCGCACGTAGAACCCTCGGGAACGCTGGATCTAACTTCAGCCGTCCCCACCGGAGTCCAGCGAGTTCGGGTTCGCTCCGTCGCATCTGACCTCTCCGCGGCGATCATCTATCACTCAGGGAATCACTTTCTCGTGCGTCGGGGGATGCACGCTGAGCGCATTGGGTCCGGCGACGGGGGTGTGATGCAGCCCGCTCTTCATCGCGTTGATTCGGAGTGGGTCGTTACGTTCAATTCCAAGATGGGAGACAGCGATGAAAAACTGTTTCGGGTTTCGCGTTTCCGGAATTGAGAAGGCGCGGTCTCGCGGACATCAATCTACTGTACTGTGTGTTTGATCTCTCCCCCAGAAACTGGCCCATTCATTCCTGGACTTTCGCTAGTCTCAGAGACGCGGGAGGACACGAATGCGCAAGGGTCGATTCAGCGAAGGGCAGATCATCTCCATCCTGAAGCAGTCGGAGGCGGGGGTCTCCACGGCTGACCTGTGCCGGCAGCACGGCGTGAGCCGTGCAACGTTCTACGGCTGGCGGAAGAAGTACCGCGGGATGGAGGTCGAGGACGCGAAGCCCCTCAGGCAGCTTGAGGACGAGAACCGTCGGCTGAAGACGCTGGTCGCGGATCTCACGCTCGACAAGAGGCGCTGGAGTACATCGTCTCAAAACTGCCCTGAGGCCGTCGCGGAAGAGAGAGCTGGCGCGGATGGCCCAGGACGATCTCGACCTCAGCGAGCGGCGTCCCTGTCGCTTGTTGCAGCTCCATCGATCGACGTGTCGCTACGAAGCCAAGGCGAGGGACGACGCGCGCCTTCGGCGACGACTGCGAGAGCTTGCCGGCGAGTACCGACGCTGGGGAGTCGGGCTGCTGACCGACGTCCTTCGTCGCGAAGGCTTCACGGACAACCACAAGCGAATCTGGCGGGTCTACGCCGAGGAGAAGCTGCAGGTGCGGAAGCGCCGGCGCGGCCGGAAGCGGTACGTCGCGACGAACCGCGTGAAGCATCCGGTGGAGCTGCCGGACGATCGCTGGGGGATGGACTTCGTCCACGACGGGTTCCTCGACGGCCGGAAGTTCCGGGCGTTGACGATCGTGGATCACTGCACGCGGGAGTGCCTGGCGGGGAGGTCGGCCTGTCGGTCGGCGGAGCCGGAGTCGTGTCGGTCCTGGAGGAGCTTGCGGACGAAGGCCGGAAGCCGCGTGAGATCCAGCTCGACAACGAGCCGGAGTTCCGAAGCCGGCTCCTGATGAAGTGGTGCCATGATCACGGAGTGGAGATCCGGTTCATCACGCCGGGGAAGCCGACGCAGAACGGCCACATCGAGAGCCTGAACGGAACGCTGCGGAACGAGTGCCTGAACGAGCACTGGTTCACGGACTTGAAGGACGCTCGGGAGACGATCGAAGCTTGGAGGAAGCGGTACAACTCGTTCCGGCCACACTCATCTCTGGGAGGGGCTACGCTAGAGGAGAGGTTCGGGGAGCTACGTAGCCAAAGTGTCCAGGAATCCGTGGTCCGGTAGATGGGGAGAGATCACCTCAGCGAGGACCTGGTTCGTTGCGAGGCTCAACGTGTGGGCTCCATTAGTGGGACAAACGGTAGCCACTCGAGAAATCCGAGGTATGGATGATCTCATGTGTCTGCTGTATGCTCCTGCGGCTCCGACGGTTAGTCCTGTGTGCCCCCGTAGCTCAGGTGGATAGAGCAGCGGTTTCCTAAACCGCGTGCCGGGTGTTCGAGTCACCCCGGGGGCACCACCTCCTGATCTCCGAGGAATCAGGACGCTGTGGCCTGCCGCGGGAGCATCGTCCGCTGCCCCCGAAGCCGATCCGCGACAGGCCTCTCCCCAGGGGCTACACTGAGCGGCGAAAGGGTCCCACCATCCACTTCACTCTTCCGTCGGAGGAAACCATGGCAGCGTACACCTGTGAGAAGTGCGGGATGTCGGTCGGCACGATCACGTGCGGCAAGTGCGGCAAGGAACTCGTGCACGACGAACTGAAGCTCGACGGCGGCCGCACGGTCGTGATCTCGCGTTGCCCTGAGGGGCACGGCAAGATCAAGTCACCCATGTGCTGCGGCGAGGACATGTCCTGCTCTTTGGCGTAGCCGCGGTCGGCGGCTCTGCCGCCACCGTGGGGCGGGGAGCCCTGCGGCGGCATCACGGTGCGCCATCCTCACGCACGAAACGCAGATTCCACACGCGATGGCCGTCGTACCGGAACTCCTGGGCCCCCCCGCCGGCCGGGAAGACGAGGTTGCACTGCATTCCGTAGCGTCCGTCGGTCCAGGTTGTGAGGCGACGATCGTCCAGGGGGAACAGTTCCGCCCGACGGCGATCGACGCCCCATTCCAGGAAGAGGCGTGACTCCTCGGCTACGATTCGAAGAGGGACATCCCGAACCAGAGACGGCGACCGATACGATCCCGTGAAGCGATGCAGATCGTCGGCCGTAAGGTCGGGGACTCGTTCCACGGGGTCGGAGAGGTCGTCCCCGGTCTGCTCCGGATCCCACACTCGGTACGCCGGCTGGCCACTCTCGGCCGTCTCGAAGTAGGCGCGGACCGGTCGACCGAGTCCTTGCAGCTCGAACACGTTGACGCCGCACGGTTCGAGCGGGAATCGGTACCCTCCGTGGTGCTCGTAGGTGAGCGCACCGTCTTCAAGCTTCATGCGGTCCACACCGACTCCGCCGGACGGAGGGGGGCGCGTCCCCACCGGGGCGTCCGCCGGATAGAGCCCGGCGATGCGCTCCAGCGGGATGGGGCGGGTCTCCGGCGGCGCGGGTGGCTCCAGCGGAACGTGCTCCGCGGCCCCTTCGGGTGGAACCGGGGCCGGGTCCGGGCGCGGGACGTCCGGGGCAGGGAAAGTGTCCAGGACAGATCGGAAGAAAGCGTTGGAGATCGCGCGAGCGGAGATCTCGGCGTTGTTGGTCAACACGATCGTGGAGACGTCCACGTCCGGCCACCACGTCAGGATGGCGGTTCCGCCGTAGCTTCGCCCGGTATGCTCCACCCATCGGTGTCCTGTCCCGAGTCGGCCGGAAACAACACCGCGCCCGTATTCCGTCTGCCTTCCGTCCGCTAACGTGTCTCTTCGCGCAAGCCATTCGCCCAGCTGCGCAAGATCTCCGCTCTCCACATCCAGGTGACCCATCCATCGGACCAGGTCCTCGACGCTCGCGTACACTCCGCCGGCCCCCGGGATCTCGGGGCCGACGGCGGCGGGGAGGAATGGGTCTTCGGGCTCGGCGCGCGCTGCGTACCCCGTTGCCGTCTCGCCCGGGAACGGTGGCTTCGCCCCGAAAGAAGCCGTGGCCATTCCGAGGGGGAGGAAGAGGTTCTCCCGGGCGAACTCCTCCAGTCCCGTCCCCGAGACGTTCTCCACGATCTCCGCGAGGAGCAGGTAGTTGGTATTGCTGTAACTCTCATCCGTCCCCGGAGTGAAGCAGAGTGAGTCCTGCTTGCGGACCAGTTCGCGGATGTCGGTCGGCAGAAAGTCGCTCAGGTGGTCCCGTCCCCGCGCGAGAATCATCAGCTCCCCGTAGTCCGGGAAGCCGCTGGAGTGCGTCAGGAGTCGGGCGATGGGAACCGGCTGTCGGATGGCCAGATCCGGCACATGGGATCGAACATCTTCCTGCAGGTCCAGGCTGCCACGTTCCACGAGCAGCCTGATGCAGGCGGCGGTGAACTGCTTGGAGCACGACGCGAGCCCGAACCGGGTCCGGATCGTGTTGGGCCGACCGGTCGCTACATCGGCCATTCCGAAAGGCGCGGCGTAGGCCAGACTGTCTCCGGCCACGACGGCCACCACGCCTCCGGGGCCGCCCTGAACCTCGAACTCGGCGATCGCGGCATCGACCGCATCCCCGAAGATCGGGCGGGCGGCCTCGGTCGGGCCGGGGGCGATGGTCCAGAAAGCGACGAAGCAGAGAACGACGAGACAGACGTCGAGTCGGAATCGAGGCAAGGCGGGCTCCGGTCGGCATGGATCCGTGTTCCTTGGTCAGACGAGGATCCTGGTGCCGCTGTTCAAGGACCTCCCGGCCCCCCGGTGGCCCGATTCCTGACCCCCGGGTAGATTGTTCTGAACCCACTCGAAGGGAGTGCGCCATGGCTCGAAACGTCCTCATCCTCGGCGCGGCCGGCCGGGACTTCCACAATTTCAACGTGTTCTACCGCGACAATCCCGACGTCCACGTCGTGGCCTTCACGGCCACCCAGATCCCCGGAATCGACGGCCGGCGCTATCCGGCCGAACTCGCCGGTTCCCGGTATCCGGAGGGGATCCCGATCGAGGCCGAGGAGGATCTGGAGCGCCTCATCGCCGAGAAGAAGGTGGATGAGGTCGTCTTCGCGTACAGCGACGTGCCCTACGACCACGTCATGCACCTGGCGGCGCGCGTCCAGGCCGCCGGCGCCAACTACACCATCCTCGGCGCCCGGCCCACGCAGGTGGCCTCCACCAAGCCACTGGTGGCGGTGTGCGCGGCGCGCACCGGCGCGGGCAAGAGCCAGACGTCGCGTCGTGTGGCCGAGATCCTGACCTCGATGGGGAAGAAGGTCGCCGTGATCCGGCACCCGATGCCCTACGGCGATCTGGCCAAGCAGGCCGTGCAGCGCTTCGCCACCTACGACGATCTCGCTCGGCACGACGTCACCATCGAGGAGCGCGAGGAGTACGAGCCGCACCTCGAGGCGGGCCGCGTGCTGTTCGCGGGCGTCGACTACGAGCGGATCCTGCGCGAGGCGGAGAAGGAAGCCGACGTGGTCATCTGGGACGGCGGCAACAACGACATGTCGTTCTACCAGGCGGATTTCACGGTGACCGTGATCGATCCGCATCGCCCGGATCACCATGCGCGCTATTTCCCCGGCGAGGTGAACGTCCGCCTGGCGGACGCCATCGTCGTGAACAAGGTGGACACCGCGGACTACGCGGACGTCCAGCTGGCGCGCCGCGTGGCGGAGGAACTGAACCCGAACGCCGTCATCCTCGAGGCGGCCAGTCCCATCACCGTGGCGGAGCCGGAGCTCATTCGCGGGAAGCGGGTGGTCGTGGTGGAGGACGGTCCCACGCTCACGCACGGCGAGATGGCGTACGGCGCGGGCTGGGTGGCGGCCAAGCGCTACGGCGCGGCCGAGATCGTGGATCCGCACGAGTACGCGGTGAAGTCGATCGCCGAGACCTACGCCAAGTATCCCACCACGGGAGACGTGCTCCCGGCGATGGGCTACGGCGACGCGCAGATCGCGGACCTGACCGAGACGCTGAAGCGCGTCCCGGCGGACACCGTCGTGATCGGCACGCCGATCGACCTCGGGCGCATCGTCCAGCTCGACAAGCCGTCGGTGCGGGTGCGCTACGAGCTGCAGGAGATCGGTCGACCCACGCTGCGCGATCTGCTGACCGCGTTCGTGGAGAAGGCGGATGCCTCGCCCGGCAAGGAGCTGGCGTCCGCGTAGGATCGGCCGGATCGACGGAGGCACACGGCCCGGGGGTTCGTGCTCCCGGGCCGCTCGTCGTCGTCTCGGGGCGGTAGCGGCTTCCGCCGGTTCGTTCGTAGAGTAGGGGAATCCCGACGCTTTCACCGGACCCGACCCCTGATGAAGCCCGCCTGGATCACCCGCAACGACGTCAACGGCCTGCCCGTGCTGGATCGCCGCGACCTGTGGTCGGGGTCCGGCGTGACGGTGAAGGACTCCCGCTGGGTGCGCTCGCGCCACTTCGAGGGGCGGACCGAGGGAGCGGTCGGACCCGGCGCGTCCTTCGTCCTGATGCAGGCCGGTGTCTACACCAAGACGGTGGGGAAGAGGGAGGCCGTGGGCGATGCGGCCCACGTCACGCTGTACAACCACCGCGAGATCTGCCGCGTGGAGCATCCCGTGGGGCCCGGGACGCGCGGAACCACGCTCTCGCTCGAGCGGAGCGCGATGGAAGCGCTGTTCGCGGATCGGCTGCCGCGTGGCACCCGCGTTTCGTGTCCGTTCGCGGCGCTGTCCGTTCCCGTCTCGCCGTCCTCTTACCTGCTGCAGGCGGGGCTCGTCGCCTACCTGCTGGAGGCCGATCCACCCGACGATCTTCTCGTGGGCGATGCCCTGACCACGCTGCTGCATCGTCTGGGGGACGACGTCTGGGGCGGGCGCGCGCCGGTATCGTCCGCGGCCGGGGAACGCCTGGAGGGCCGTGTGCGCGAGCTCCAGGTCTGGGTGGCCGCGAACCACGCGCAGCGGCATCGCCTGGACGATCTGGCTCGCCGCGTCGGCTGCACGCCGTGGCACCTCTCCCGGGTGTTCAAGCGGGTCGCGGGCGTCTCGCTGTCGCGGTACGTGCGGCGGCACCGGCTGCGTGCGGCCGCGGGCGCCATCCTGGACGGCGCCGACGATCTGGCCCGCGTGGCGATGGATTGCGGATTCGCCAGCCACAGCCACCTGACGGACTCGTTCCGCCGGGAGTTCGACCTCGCGCCGCGGGATCTTCGCCGGGCCTCGCGGGAGAGGCTGGTCCGGTTGCTGGCCGAGGCACGGGACGCCCCGGGCCGACCTGTTCTCGATTGACTTTGTTCGGCCGCCGAACTTAGTCTGAAGGGGTCGTTCATCCGGTCCCGAGACCCCCAACGAGAGAGATCGCCGTGAAGAGGATCCTGCCGGCCCTGGCCGCGCTCCTGGTGCTGATTCCGTCCGCCCGGGCCCAGGTGGGCACCCTGATCTGGGAAGACGACTTCGACGATCTCTCCAACTGGCTGATCCTGACCGGGAACGGAAGCTGGGGCTGGGGCAACGGCGAGCTGGAGTACTACCAGGCCTCCAACGTGGCCATCACGGAGATCCCGGGAGAGCCCGGCAGTTCCGCGCTGCGCCTGACCGCGCGGCAGGAGAGCGGGCCGGGCATCGTCGACCAGTGGGGCAACCCGCTCCAGTACACGTCGGGGCGGGTCATCAGCAAGTCGTTCGTCTCGGTGAAGTACGGGATGATCGAGGCGCGCGTGCAGGTGCCGGACCTGGATCTCGGCGGCTGGCCGGCGATCTGGATGCTGGGCACGTCCAACCTGGCGTGGCCGTACTGCGGCGAGATCGACCTCATGGAGATGGGCTCCACCCAGTCGTTCCGGGACCTGCACGACACGCACAACGGCGGCAACGGGCTGGACAACTCCACCGTGAACGAAGTCGCGAGCGCGAACGCGATCTTCTACACGCCGGACGCCGTCAACCCGGGCAATCCGTCCGGCGCGGCGAGCCTCTCCTACGATCCGTCCGATCTGTACGTTCGCCCGTACTACAGCCACGCGAATCCGCTGAACGGGCGCTTCCTCCTCTATCGACTGTACTGGGACGATGCGTCGCTCCGCTTCACCGTGGTCGACGGCGCCACCGAGTCCGATCTCTTCACGACGCCGTTCACGATCGACGCCGAGTCGGCGGAGTTCCAGGAGCCGTTCTACCTGCTCGCCAACCTGGCCGTCGGCGGCGCCTTCACCGACGCCTACAACCTGGGCGATCCCGGGAGCGGCGCTCCGGTCAGCATGCCGTTCCCGGCGCACCTCTACCTGGACTACGTTCGCGTCTACGAATGGAACGGCCAGGGCGAGGTTCATCTGGGGCCGCCCGCGGCGGAGAGCGGAAGCTACGGCCTCTTCACGGACACGACGCCTACGAACGGCAGCCTGACCCTCGGCGTGGACTCCGAGATTTACGTCTGGGAAGGCACGCTGGACCCCGGCACGATTCCGCCGTACGAGGGCGCCAACGGGATCACCTGGCAGACGAACGGCTCCGGCTGGTTCGGCGCCGGGATCCTCTCGAACCAGCCGCTGAACCTGTTCGACTTCGGGGCCGGTCACCTGAACTTCCGGATCAGGATCCCCGCGAACGTGACGTTCAAGATCGGGATCACGGACACCTGGGGGAACCAGAACTACGTCACGTTCCCTGCGAACACGACGGCCTACGGGCTGGTGCGGGACGGCAACTGGGGACAGGCGGCGATCCCGGTCTCGGAGATCCGCGGCACCGCGATGGATCTGCGGATGCTGGCGTACTCGTTCGTCATCCTGGAGGAGAGCGGGACGCCGTGCGAGTTCGCGCTGGACGACATCTACTGGGACGCCGGTCTCCCGACCGGGGTGACGGTGAGCACGCCCGCGGCCGCCGATGCCTTCCGGCTGCGGTCCGTGCCTGATCCGTTCCGGTCGTCCACCGAGATCCGCTTCGACCTGCCGGCGGCGGGGCCGTACACCGTCTCCGTGTTCGACGTGACCGGGCGCCTCGTCACGGACTTCCGGGGCGTCGGCCCGGCGGGAGCGCGATCGCTGACGTGGGACGGTCGCGGCGCGTCCGGGGAGCGCCTCGCGTCCGGCGTGTACTACGTCCGCCTGGAGTCGATGGGCCGGGAGGTCACACGGAAGGTGACGCGGCTCCGGTAGGGGAGCGGCGCGCTCGGCGCCGTTCGTGGTACGCTTCGGGCCCCGCTCGCCCGCTGAACCCATCGCCGGAGAACCCGAGATCCACGCCCGTCGAGCTCGCTGGCACGTGCAGTTCGGATGGTGGTCGCTGCTCGCGTTCCTCGCCCTGGGGTTCGCGCTGGAGGCGATGCACGGGCTGAAGCTCGGCTTCTACCTGGATGTCTCCAACGACACGCGCCGCTTCCTCTGGACGCTGGCGCACGCGCACGGCGCGCTGATCTCCATCCTCCACCTCGTGTTCGGGCTGTTCGCGGCTCACCATGATCGCTGGCCGGCCAAGAGCCTGACGCTCGCGTCGCGCTGTCTCGTGGGGGCGGGCGTGCTGATGCCGCTCGGCTTCTTCCTGGGCGGCGTCGTCGTCTACGGAGGCGATCCATCGCCCGGGATCTTCCTCGTGCCGCTGGGCGGGGCGCTGCTTCTGGCCGCCGTCTTCGTCACGGCGCGGGCCGCGCGCTCGTTCCGGCCGGAGGGTTCGAAGTGAAAGGCCGCTTCTCCGGGTGGCTGCTGGGCCTCGGCGTCGCGGTGGCGGCGGCGGTGGCCGCGACGGCCTTCCATGCGGGGACCGCCCGCCCGCCGATACCCGAGAACCGGCCCATCGAGGTGCACGACGACGGTTACGCCTCGTCCGAGACCTGCCGGAGCTGCCATCCCGGACAGTACGACTCCTGGCACGACTCCTACCACCGGACGATGACGCAGGTGGCGACGCCGGAGACGGTGATGGGGGACTTCAACCAGGCCACGCGCTCGCTGTTCTGGGGTCAGCCCGACGGCGGCGTCGTGGAGGAGCGCTTCGTGTTCGGTCGCACGGGGGACGAGTTCTGGCTGGAGGTCAACGACATCAATCAGCCGGGAGCGCCGCGCGTCCGGCATCCCATCGTGATGACGACGGGCTCCCACCACATGCAGGTGTACTGGTACGCGTCCGGAGAGGAGCGCCTGCTCGAGATGGTGCCGTTCCTCTACCTGTTCGAGGAGGAGCGATGGATCCCGTTCGGCGCGGCATTCCTCAAGCCCGCCGCGGAGCGGGTTCCGCGCGGTGCGGGATTCTGGAACCGCTTCTGCATCGGCTGCCACACCACGAACAGCCAGCCGCGCCTCAGCCAGGAGGGAACGTTCGACACGCACGTCGCCGAGCTCGGCATCGCGTGCGAGGCGTGCCACGGTCCCGGCGAGGAGCATCTGGAGAGGAACCGCAGCCCGCTGGCGCGCTACGCCGGCCACTACTCCGAGGGCGACGATCCCGCCATCGTGAACCCGATGCATCTGCCGCCCCGCGAGCGATCGCAGGTGTGCGGTCAGTGCCACGGGATCCACTTCTACGATAACGAGGCGGAGATGATCCGCCACCTCGCCGGTCCCGGCGGCAGCTTCCGCCCGGGCGATGATCTGGCGGAGTCCAAGGTCGTGGTGCAGACCGACGAGATGGACGATCACCCGACGCTGCGCCAGGTGCAGGAGCATCAGCCGCTGTTCCTGGAGCAGAGCTTCTGGAGCGACGGGATGGTGCGCGTCTCGGGGCGCGAGTACAACATGCTCGTGGAGTCGCCCTGCTACGGAAAGAGTGACTTCAGCTGCTTCTCCTGTCACGTTCTGCATCAGCCCGAGGACGATCCGCGTCCGCGCGAGGAGTGGGCGAACGATCAGCTGAAGCTCGGCGCGGACGGCGATCAGGCCTGCTTGCAGTGCCACGAGATGCCGGACGTCGCCGCGCACACGAAGCATCGTCCGGAGTCGGAGGGGAGCCGCTGCTACAACTGCCACATGCCGTACACGACGTACGGCCTTCTCAAGGCGATCCGTAGCCACGAGATCTCCAAGCCGACCGTGCAGGCCAGTCTCGAGACGGGGCGACCCAACGCCTGCAACCAGTGCCACCTGGACCGGTCGCTGGGCTGGGCGGCCTCGCACCTGGAGGAACGGCACGGGGTGCCCGCCCCGGAGATGTCGCCCGAGGAGGAGGAACTCGGCGCGGCTGCGCTGTGGACGCTCACCGGCGATGCCGGGCAGCGGGCGCTCATGGCGTGGAGCATGGGGTGGGAGCCCGCGCGCGAGGCGTCCGGCGATGCCTGGATGCCGCTCTACCTCGGCCATCTCCTGGAGGATCCGTATCCGGCCGTTCGCTACATCGCGGCGCGGTCGCTGCGCCGGCACGAAGGCTTCGAGTCGTTCGACTACGACTACCTGGCCGACGAGGTGCAGTGGGCGGCGGGCGTGCAGCGGGCCCGGGAGACGTGGGACCGCGTGAGCCCGCGGGACGGTCGACGGGAGCGGGGCGCGCTGCTGCTCGACGAGCAGGGTTCGGTTCTCGCGGATCGCTTCCGGGAGCTCGCCGCGCAGCGCGACGATCGTCACGTGCACCTGCGCGAGTAGCTACCGGCCCGCCCGGTCCAGCCAGCGCGTCTCGTCGAAGCGGACGTAGTCCGGGCCGCCGGGCATCGACTCCACGACGAGCGGAACGGCCTCCCCCTCGCGCGCCACGTAGAGCGGAACCGTCACGAGCGCCTCCCGGCCGTCGTCGAGGCGCAGCTTGACGATGGGGCTGGTCTCGGCCTGGATCTCGTTCTCCAGCACGCGCATCACGGTTCCCTGCGTGGCGTAGACGTCGTCCGGGCGCCGGGAACGTCCCCACAGCATGACGATCGTCATCATCAGGAAGAAGAAGATCGCGCTGAGGCCGCGGGCGAGGCGGTAGTTGCGAGGCGAGATCATCGGCCGGCTCCGTCGGGGGTCTCCCTGGAATCGGCAGGGAGCCGCCCCGGCTGGAGCGATGGCTCCGCCTCGACCCGTCACCGCCGGTCGGCCGGGACTGGTGGCGCGGTGCACCGGTTGCTATGCTCCGGAGGTACCCGCCGAAAGGAAGATCCGATGAAGAAGATCATTCCCTTGCTCTGCGGAACCCTCGTCGTCGCTGCGTTTTCCGGATGCGAGTTCCTCTTCGGGAACGACAGCGAGAACGGGATCTCCAACCAGGCGCCGCCGCCGGCGTTCCTACAGCCGCTGGAACCGGGGGCCAGCTGGGTCTTCGACGAGACGTTCACGCTCATCGTCGAGGCGGACACGACGCGAGTTTCCATGGTCATCGAGCAGGAGAACCTCACGCGCGAGACGTGGTTCGGTCGCGTGTACGTCGTGCAGGAGGAGCGAACCCACGTCGAGGGCGAGCCCGATCCCGACATTTCCTGGCATCGACTGCGCGAGACGTCGGAAGGGCTGTTCCTCCCGGATATCGCCACGAATACACCGCCGCTCGGCTCCGCGGACCCCGGCGCGCGCGACGGCCGCGATCGTTGGGAACGGATCCGGTCGCACCTGGCGGACGATCTGGCCGATCACGCGGACCGCGAGGCGCTGCTGGACGCGATCGAACCGATGGTGCGCCGGCTGGAGAACCTCCGCTTCGGAGGCCTTGCCCCGCTGCGAGGGGACGAGGATCCCGGCGAGATCCGTTGGCTGGCCTATCCGATGCGCGAGGGCCGCGAGTGGGTCCTTCGCCGCAATCCCGACATGGCGCGCGTGGTCGAGGGGGTTGGCCGGGTGGAGGGCGTGGCCGAACGGGCCTGGCGGGTCCGGACCGAGTCCGGGTTCTTCGACCCGGAGGATGAGGTCCATGTGCACTGGTCGGCCCGGGGGCAGGTGGCGGTGGAGGCCACGGTGCACGGGACGGCGACGGACGTCAGCGGCCGTCCGCTGGGTCCTCTGGTCGGGATCTCGCGGCGGACGCTCCGGTCGTACGTGCCGGCGGTGAGCGGAGGGTTCTAGGCCCGCGGGGTTGCGCAAGCGCCCCTCCGGTGCGAAGTTGCCGGGATGAGATTCCCGCCGATCCCGCTCGTCTGCTTCGCCCTGTGCATTCCCGTCACCGTCGTCGCCGGCGCGTCGCCGCCGGAGTCGCCCCGGCCGGCCGCGCACGCTCCCACCTGAGCCGGATGACCCGGGGAAGGGGCACCGGTCCGGGGGACCGGTCTGCATCAGGAGTGGGTGGCATCGTGGCGCTTCGTGGACACCGACGTCGATCGCGCGCGCTGGCGCGGCACGCTGAACTACCGTCCGCATCCGCGGTTGCAGTTCGGGGTGGAGTTCAATCCCGGGGCCGACGAGGTGGGCCCTCTTCTCACGGCGTTCCTCCTGCAGGAATCGGAGCGGCGGCCGGGTCTCTTCGCCGGGACCAGTTCGGACCGCATCGGGTCGCCGGCGGGGGAGCCGTCGTACTATCTGACCGCCGTGAAGGCGATGCACCGCTGGCCGGTGTCGGCGTACGCCACGCTCAACTGGTCGGGCTGGGATGAACGCTTCAACTTCCCGTTCGGGATGACCGTGGGACGGGAGATCTCCGTCACCGCGATGTACGACGGCGAGCGGACGCACGCCCTGGTCTCGTGGGCGGGCGAACTCGCGGCGGTGTCCCTGATGCTCATCTGGCTGGAGGATCCGGGGATCTCCGTCTCCACCGGCTTCTAGGAGGAACCCGTGCAGGAAGAAGATCGTCTCCGGATCGAGCGCGCGATCGCCAGCGAGGACAGTCCCGTCGGCATCGACGCGAAGAAGACCCACGTCATGATCTTGCTGAAGCTCGAGTCGATCGAGCGGCGCCTGGACAGGCTGGAACGCAGCCTCGGCGAGGCCGCGGACGCGTGACACCGGCGCGCCGCATCGTCCCGCTCGCCGGGCTTGGCCTCGGACTCGCGCTGCTGACCGCCTCGCCCGCCGGTGCGCATCGCGTGGGCGAGAGCTACGTCTTCCTCCAGGTCTGGCCGGATCGCCTGGAAGGGCGATGGGAGGCCACGCTCGTCGAACTGGACGAGGCGGTCGGCCTGGACACGGACGGGGACGGGGAGGTCACGGCCGCGGAGCTGGCGGCCGGTCGCGAGGCCATCACGGCCTACTTCCACGAGCACTTCGAGCTGCTCCGCCCGCGCCCGGCGTCTCACGCGGAGTGCGGGATGCCGCGCCCGATGGAATCAAAGCTGGGCAAGTACGCGTTGCTCTCGTTCCGCCTGGACGTGCCGCGCGGGGAGACGCTGGACCTGCGCTACACCCCCTTCTTCGAGGATCGGCCGGATCACTCCGGACTTCTCGTCGTGGAGTACGACGACGCCACGGGCGCCCGCAACACGATGGAGCTGGCGGCGCTCGTGTTCCGCGAGGATCGCACGACCCAGACGCTTGATCTGCGGCCGCAGCCGTGGACGCACCGCTTCGTGTCGTTCGTGGGGGAGGGCGTCCACCACATCTGGATCGGGATCGATCACGTGCTGTTCCTGCTGGCGCTCGTGCTGCCGTCGGTGCTGCGGCGACGCGACGGGGAGTGGGAGCCGGTGCCGGACTTCCGCACGGCGCTCTGGGACGTCGTCAAGGTCGTGACGCTGTTCACCATCGCCCACTCCATCACGCTGTCGCTCGCCGCGCTCGGCATCGTCAACCTGAGCTCGCGGGTGGTGGAGTCGGTCATCGCGGCCTCGGTGGTCGTGGCCGCCGCGGCGCACGGCACGCTCGGCCGACGCTTCTGGCCCGTCGTGTTCGTGTTCGGGCTCTTCCACGGGTTCGGGTTCGCGACGGTTCTGGGCCATCTCGGCATCCAGCCGTCGTTTCTGGTCCCGGCCTTGCTAGGGTTCAACGTGGGCGTGGAGCTCGGCCAGGTGGCGATCCTTGTCGTGGCCTTCCCGCTGCTGTTTGCGCTGCGGCGCTGGAGCGGCTATCCGCCGTGGATCGTCCGGGCCGGATCGGGCGCGATCGCGGCCGTAGCGTTCGTCTGGTTCGTCGAGCGCGCGTTCGACGTGGTGCTTCTGGGATTCTAGGGTCCGGCGATGCGGGGCCGGGGAGGGGAACGTCGTGAAGAAGTTCGTGATCCTGGCGGTGGTGATCGTCGCGCTGGCGGGCGGGGGCGTCCTGTTCCTGTCGAACTCGCTGAACGGGATCGTCAAGGCGGCGATGGAGACGCACGGCACCCGCGTGGCAGGTTCCGACGTGCGGGTGTCCTCCGTGGACATCGATCTGCGGCCCGCGCGCGGCGCGGTCGGGGAGCTGACCGTGGCCAATCCGGACGGCTTCTCGGGACGTCCGGCCATCTCCCTGGGCGGGATCGAGGTCGATCTCAACGCGGAGGACCTGAAGGGCGAACCGTTCGGGATCGAGGAGATCCGCGTGACGGAGCCGTTCGTCCGGCTCGAGCTGGACGGCACCGGTTCGACGAACCTCGACCGGCTGAAGGAGAACGTGGAGGCGTACGCGCCCAAGTCCTCAGGCGATGCGCCCGCGCCGCGCATCCGCGTGAAGCGGTTCGTCGTGTCCGGCGGAACGCTCGCGCTGGACGCCTCGGCGATGGGCGGCAAGGAGTCCGAGCGACCGCTTCCGGAGATCGTGCTCACGAACGTCGGCGGTTCGGAAGGCGTCCCGGCCGATCAGGCCGCGCAGGAGCTGCTGCGCGCCGTCCTGCGGCAGTCCGCGCAGCGTGCCGTCGTCGACGAGCTGAAGAACCTGGCCGGCGACAAGCTCGGCGACTCCGTGGGCGATGCCGTGGGCGGGATCCTCGACAAGCTCGGCGGAAGCTGACTCCCCTTTGCAAGATTTGCGTTCCTGAGCAGGATTTGCCTGGTCGAGGTCGTCCGGTAATCCTCCGGCGGCCGTGGACGGCCTCCGGAGCGGTTCCCCGTTCTGGCATGGACGATGCTCTATCTCGGGTGTCGGTCGGATCAGCAGGTCCCCCCGGATCCGGCCGGTTCGGTACCGGGCGGGAGGAACCGACTCGCAACCAGCCTGGCATCTCCTCCCGCCCTCTTTCCCTCCGGCGGCCGATGCGTCTCGCAAGGCGACGGTCGCCTCCAGTCGGGATCCTCTCCGCCCGACCGCGGAGAGCGCGTCGTCGTTCGCCCTCCTTGACCATTCGCCATCGTGACGGCACTCTGAGCCGGTCCGCCCCGCCGGCGGACGGGGAGGCGTTCGTGGGGCAGATCGAGACGATCGGCTGGCGCGAGTGGGTCGCGCTGCCCGATCTGGGCATCCCGTCGATCAAGGTGAAGGTGGACACGGGCGCCCGATCGTCGGCGCTGCACGCCTTCGACGTGGAGACGATCCGGCGAGGTCGCCGGGAGATGGTCCGGTTCAAGGTCCACCCGCTCCAGCGCGACTCCGTGGCGACGGTGGAGGCGGAGGCCGAGCTGGTGGAGCATCGGACCGTGAGAAGCTCCGGCGGACACGCCACGCTCCGTCCGGTGATCCGCACGGACGTCAGCTTCCAGGGGCGCGTCTGGCCCATCGAACTCACGCTGGTCTCCCGGGACGAGATGGGATTCCGGATGCTGCTGGGACGACAGGCCGTGCGCGGCCGGTTCCTGGTCGATCCGGGACGTTCGTTCTTCGGCGGCCGGCCCCGTCGCCCCCGCCGACGCAAGCGCTAGACACGCGAGACGAGGAGGCACCATGGATCTCGTGATCCTGTCGAGGAAGGCATCGCTCTACTCCACGCGTCGCATCAAGGAGGCGGGGGAGGAGCGCGGCCACAACGTCCGCGTGGTTGACTACCTTCGGTGCTACATGGACATCACGTCGCATCGCCCCCAGGTGATCTACCAGGGGGCGCCCATCTCCGCGGACGCCATCATTCCGCGCATCGGGGCCACGCACACGTTCTACGGCACCGCCGTGGTGCGCCAGTTCGAGATGATGGGCGTGTTTCCCGTGAACGAATCCCAGGCGATCTCGCGATCACGGGACAAGCTGCGCTGCCTGCAACTCCTGGCCCGCGCGGGGATCGGGCTGCCGGTCACCGGGTTCGCCCACTCCACGAAGGACGTGGAGGGCGTCATCGAGCTGGTGGGCGGGGCGCCGCTCGTCGTGAAGCTCCTGGAGGGTACGCAGGGAATCGGTGTCGTTCTGGCGGAAACCACGAAGGCGGCGGAGTCCGTAATCGAGGCGTTCCGCGGATTGGACGCCAACATCCTGGTCCAGGAGTTCATCGGCGAGGCGAAGGGGGCGGACATCCGGGCGTTCGTCGTGGGCGAGCGTGTCATCGCCGCGATGATGCGACAGGCGGCGGAAGGGGAGTTCCGTTCCAACATCCACCGCGGAGGATCGGCGGCCCGCGTGAAGCTGACGCCGGAGGAGCGGTCCACGGCGGTGCGCGCCGCCAAGTCGATGGGCCTGCGCGTGGCCGGTGTGGACCTGCTGCGCTCGAATCACGGCCCCGTGGTGATGGAGGTGAACTCCTCGCCGGGCCTGGAGGGCATCGAGGGTGCCACCGGCGTCGACGTGGCCGGGCGCATCATCGAGTACGTGGAGAAGCGCGCGGTCCGCGGCAAGACGCGCAGCCGGATCCGTGGCTGAGCCCCGCCCCGCGCTGGAGGTGGGGGGGCAGGTGATCCCGGTCGGCCAGTCGCGGCGCGTGGAACTGCCGCTGGCCCGGGTGCCCGCCACCCAGATCAAGCTGGGCATGTCCGTGGACGTGCTGCACGGCGCGGAACCGGGACCGACGGTCTGGATCTGCAGCACGATCCACGGCGACGAGCTGAACGGGATCGAGATCGTCCGGCAGGTGCGGCGCACGCTCTCGCCGGAGACGATGCGCGGCACGGTGATGTGCGTCCCCATCGTGAACATGTTCGGCTTCATCCACCAGAGCCGCTATCTGCCCGATCGCCGCGATCTCAACCGGTCGTTCCCGGGATCGGCGAGGGGCTCGCTGGCAGCGCGCATCGCTCACACGTTCATGAGCCAGGTGGTCGAGCGCTGCGACTACGGCATCGACCTGCACACCGGCTCGGACCATCGCCGGAACCTCCCGCAGATCCGTGCGAACCTGGACCTGCCGGAGACGCGGAGGATCGCGCTGGCGTTCGCTGCTCCCGTCACCGTCGACGCGCGCACCCGCGACGGCTCGCTGCGGGACGCCGCCAGTCGCAAGGGCCGCCACGTATTGCTATACGAGGCGGGGGAGGCGGATCGCTTCAACCGCGATGCGGTCCGGGTCGGGGTCCGCGGCGTGCGCCGGGTCCTCATCGAGCTGGGGATGGTGGACAGGGAGGAAGCCGACGTGGATCCTCCGTCGCCCACGTTCATCGCGCTCCGCACGCAGTGGGTGCGCGCCCGCGCCAGCGGCCTGCTTCGCCTGCCGGTCGCACTGGGCGACCGGGTGGAGCGGGGCGCGAGAGTGGCGTTCATCTCCGACGCCTTCGGTGACATGAACGTGGCGGTGACCGCCCCCTCGGACGGGGTCGTCATCGGTCGGACGGGGCACCCGCTGGTCCGGCGCGGCGATGCCCTGCTGAACCTCGCGACGGAGTTCGAATCGGCTGCGCCCGACCAAGATCTGACAGCGGGTGCCAAGTCTCGTCACGCATAGCAAGTTCCTGTATTTCAACACTTTAGGGCATTCCGGACTTCAGCATCGCGAGAGGGCGGCCGTTACTGGAGGGAAAGCGGGGCGCCCCCAGCGCTCCGGACCCCCACCCTGCTGTTCCGGAAGTGAATCTTGATCACCCTCGCGAACGAGACACTGACCTGCCCGGTGTGTGAAAGCATCTTCCCGGTCCGGACGATCGGGTCCTGCGGAAGCCACGGGTGTGATTCCGACTTTCGACCGCACTACTGGGGCCCCGACCCCCTGGAGCACTTGGTCCACTCCTGTGCCGAGTGCGGATTCTCCGGCTACGCGGAGCACTTCGCGGAGGGCGCCTCGGAAGGCGTCATCCGGAAGATCCGGAAGTTCCTGACTCCCCGCACGCGCGATCTGACCCGCGGGGCGGCTCCCTTCTTCCGCTACGAGTTCATGGCGCTCATCCACGAGTGGGAGGATCGCGATTCCCTCGAGGTGGCCGATGCCTTCCTGCGCGCGTCCTGGGTGGCGCGGGCCAAGCAGAACCGCGAGAAGGAGCGGCTCTACCAGCGGGAGGCCGTCCGACGCTTCGAGGAGGCGCTGGAGATCGGTGAGTGCTCCGATCAGGAGCAGCGCGCCGTGGTGTCCTACCTGGTGGGCGACCTCCATCGCCGTTTGAACCGCCGCCGCCGCGCGGAGACGTGGTTCCATCGGGCCCGGGAGGAGTTCGAGCTCACCGGCGAGACGGGGGAGGAAGAACTCACCTGGCTGGCCGACCAGATCCGCCGCCAGCTGGACGCTCCGTCGGACTGCATGGACTAGGGAGGACGTTTGGAGGGCCGGTCCCGGAGGTACGGGGCCCACGGGTGAGCGCCGCCATCGCGACGCTCACCCGTTTCTTTGCGCTCGCGGGGGGGGGCGGCGATCAGCCGCCGAGCAGCTTCTTGAGCTTGCCGCCGAGCGCTTCCTTGCCCTTCTCGATCTCGTTCTTCAGGGCGTCGGCCGCGTTCTGGCTGGCCCGCTCCGCGAGCTTGTCGCGGTCCAGCGACACCGCCGGCTTCGCGACGTCGCCCGTCACGCGGAGATCCAGGACCACGTTGCCGCCGGTGCCCTCCAGCAGCGCGGCGAGGTCCCGGCCGACCCGCTGGCGGAACCGCGTGGACAGCGCCTCGTTGAGGCTCACCTGGACGAAGTAGTCGAGCTTGCCGTCGAACCCGACGAAGCCGTCGGCCGCCCATTGGGCGTCGCCTCCGGCCACCACGAGGTCCTTCGTCTCCAGGCGGCCCGTGCTGACCGCGAACTTCGTGAACAGGTCGCGGAACGGGATCGACTCCTGTTCCTCGAGGTTCAGCGCTCGCCAGATCGCCTGCGTCTGCGGTCCGCGATTGAGGCGACCCTCCGTGGCCGTGAGCGTGCCGTCGCCGATGAGGCTGGCCGCGATCTCGTCCGGGGTGGCCCCGCCGCCCGAGAACGACGACTTGAGGTCGAGCTTGCCGAACAGGAAGTCATCGGCCGGGGTCAGCGTGGAGACGAAGGAGTTGGCCTCCACGCCCTTGGCCTCGGTCTCGATGCTGAAGAGGGGCTTCCCCGGCGTGGCCAGATCGACGTCCGCGCGGCCCGCCACGACGCCCGTGTAGAGATTGGCGGTCACGTCGCGGAACGCGAGCTTCTTGTCGGCGCCGAGGTTCAGGTTGCCGCGCAGACCGGTGAGCGGGATGCGGTGCGCCTCCACGGCGGGCGCCGAGAAGTTGCCGGACATCGTCTGGTCGACGATGTCGACGGCCGCGGTGAGCCCGCTCATCCGCACGCCCTCGCCGAAGAGGCCGTCCTTCGCGCTCGCGTTCACGTGCGCCTTCCGGTCTCCGAGCCTCGCGGTCATCGACACGTCGGCCAGCGTGGCGCCTACGGTCAGGAGCGAGTCCACGTCCAGCTTCAGGTCCGCGACGACGTCCGGGAGCGGGGGGATCAGCGGGACATCGGCCGGCGTCGTCGCCGCTCCCTGCGTCCCGGCGCCCCCGGTGGTCGTCCCGACCTCCGGAGTCCACTCCACGAGATCGAACGTGCCGCTGCGGCCGTGGAACGAGATCTCCGGCTTGGGGCTGAGCGCGCGCGTCACCCGGCCCGAGCCCGTGAAGGAGGATCGGCCCACCTGGGCGGTGACACCCTCGAGCGTCACGTCCGCTCCGCGGAGCACCGCCTTGCCGGCGAGCCCCGTGACCGGATGGGCCAGCGTCGGGGCGGAGTAGCGCGCGTTCGACAGGACGATCTCGCCGTCGAGCTGGGCCGCCTGCGGATCCTCCGCGGCTCCCCGCACGCGGGCGTCCACGTCGACGCGGCCGGCGAGGGACACGCCCTCCGGCGCGAACCCCGTCTGCTCCACGAGCGACAGGTCGGCGTTGCCGCGCACGGCGAGGTCGTACGTGGCGGCCTCCGGCGTATCCAGTCCCCGGACCGTGCCGTTGACGGCCAGCGAACCCTCGCCGAGACCGGCTGTTACGTCGATCAGTTCCAGTTCCGTGGCAGAAGCGCGAACGGCGCCCCGGACGTTCTTCACGCCCACCGGGAAGCCCTGCATCCCGAGGTCGGCGCCGCCGAAGCGGACCTCGGCCAGGACCGTCGGCGGCGTTTCCGGCGAACCCAGCGGACCCTGGATGCGGGCCGACACGGTGACCGGTCCGCTCGCCTCCGGCACGCGACCCTCCGGGAACGCGGACGGCGGGATCAGCGGGAGCAGTTCCTCCAGCGTCAGCTCCTGCGGGTCCATCGTGAGGTCCAGCGTCGGCGCATCGGGGAGTCCGGCGACCTGCCCGTGCAGCGAGAGATCCAGCGGCTGGGCGCGCAGCCGCACCGACGTCAGCGCGACGGTCCCGGCCTCCGGCCGGTACTCCAGCTCGAAGTTCGTGACCGGGTGCAGTCGATCCAGCGTCGGCCGGTACGCCTCCAGTGCGGAGAGGGAAAGTCCGGCCAGCTCCAGCTCGCCGGCGGCGCGCAGCGTTCCTGGCGTCGTGGCGTCGAGGCGCGCGGTCAGGCCGATGCCCGAAAGGTGCACGTCCTCGGCGCCGCCGGGCGTCCGGACGTGGAGCGCACCGTCCGTCAGGCGAAGCCGTTCGATGACGCCCGTGAAGCCGGGCGAGGCCGACGCTCCGTCCGGTGCGCGCGCCGGAGGCTCCCCGAGCGTGCCCGGGAGCTTGACCGCGTCTCCCTCGCGGTGCAGCGTGACCACCGGGCTCTCCAGCTCGATCGCGTCGACGACGAACGTGCGGCGAAGCAGCGGCAGGAGCTGCAACCGGACGAGCGCCGCATCGATGCTGACGAACGGCTCCGCGGCGTTCGCGTCGTCGGTGAGCGTGAACTCCTCGACCGAGATGCCGAAGGGCAGCATCGAAAGCCGGGCGGCCGCCAGTTCGGCGTCCAGCCCCGTGGCGTTCTCCGTGGCGCGGACCACCTGGTCCCGGAGTCGTTCCGGGGTGAGGACGGCCCGCAGCGCGAGGACGCCGCCGCCCGCCAGGACGATCAGGATCGCGGCGGCCGCGCCCCAGCGCGAACCGCGTCGTTTCGGCCGGTCGCTCATGTTGGTCCCTCCGGCGGGAGGATCTCCAGTTCCTGCAGAATGCGCCTCGTCTCCGGACAGCGTCGCATCGAATCGGGACTCCCCGCCAGTCGCATCAGATCGTCCGCCACGTCCACGTCCCTCCAGGTGCCCGCGCTGTGAAGGGACACCCCCGACTCCCGGGCCCGGTTCCGCGTGATCTCGGCCACCCGCGGCGTGCTCCAGGGGACGTCCCGGAACAGACCCGGTTGGGGGAGTCCCAGGCCGATGGCCGCGTAGCCGCCGTCTTCCGTCGGGATCCAGCCGCATTGCTCCTCCCCGGTGATCGACACGAGTTCGTCCAGCATCGAGCGGGGGAGGTCCGGATGATCCGCCCCGACGGCCACCGCGATCCGCGCGCCGTCCGCGAGCGCCTCGGTCAGGGCCCGGTCCAGGCGGTCGCCCAGATCCCCCTCCCCCTGATCGACGACTCGCACCCCGGACCCGAGCCCTTCCAGCCACCCCGCGCCCGTGTCGCCGGGCGGAAGGGCGACGCGCACCTCCGCGTCGCCCGGGGCGAGAAGGCGGCGGACGAGGTCGCGCACGAAGGCCGTCGCCAACCGGGCCGCCTGCTCGTGCGTGAGGGGCGGAACCAGGCGGGTCTTCACCCGGCCCGGCCGCGGTTCCTTGGCGAAGACGACAAAACTCACCAAAAGACGAGACCCTTTCCCAGGGGCGGTCGCGGACGGCGGCGGCGCCCCTACCGCGCGGCCCCCCAATGTGTTATCGTTTTCACCAGTGCACGACGTGGTGCGGAAGGGTGGTGCCGGAAGGGTACGCTTTCACCTCGCGATGCACCGATCATCGGGCAAGAGCCCGGGAGGTGTCTCGAATGAAAATCATCCTGCGCGCGTTGGTCCTGGCCACCGTCGCCCTCAGCTTCGCGCTGTCCCTGCCCACCGACGCGGATGCGCGCCGGTACATCAAGGACAAGAAGCAGGCGGGCGCTCGGGTGCCGGACAACCTCGGCGAAGGCGGACGCGGCGACGACGTCGTCGTGGTGCCGGAGCCGGGGACCCTGGCGCTGCTCGGCATGGGAATCGCCTCCGTGGCGATCGCCCGTCGCAAGCGCGCCCAGCGTGGATCCGACTCCGAGGAGTGATCCGCGGCGGCAAGAGTTGATCGCGGGCCGTTCCCACTCCGGGAGCGGCCCGTTTCACGTTCCGCGCCGCGTCAGGCCGCCGCGTCGCCCGCCCCGAACTGCACCTCCACGAGTCGCGCGTACAGGCCGCCGAGTTTCAGCAGTTCGTCGTGGGTGCCTTCCTCCCGCAGCTCTCCCCGGTGGAACACGAGGATGCGGTCCGCGTCCCGCACCGTGGACAGCCGATGCGCGACCACCAGCGACGTGCGGCCGCGAAGCAACTCGTCGAGCGCTTCCTGGATCCGCCCCTCCGTCTCGGAGTCCACCGATGACGTGGCCTCGTCCAGCAGCAGGACGTCCGGATCGCGGGCGATGGCCCGCGCGAAGCTGAGGAGCTGCCGCTGCCCGACCGAGAGCGTGCGGCCGCGCTCGCCGAGCGGCTCGTCCAGGCCGCCGGGCAGCGCGTCCACGATCCCGTCCGCCCGCGCCAGGCGAAGCGCCTCCCGGATTGCCGCGTCGTCCAGCGCGGGATCGCCGAGACGCACGTTGCCGCGCACGTCGTTCGAGAAGAGGAAGATGTCCTGCTGAACCGTGGCCACGCGGCTGCGAACCGAGCGCGGATCCAGCGTCGACACGTCCCGGCCGTCGAGCCGGATCGTGCCGCCGGTGAGCGGGTAGAGGCCGAGGAGCAACGAGAGGACCGTCGTCTTGCCCGCGCCGGTGGCGCCCACCAGCGCCACGCGTTCGCCCGGATGAACCCGGAACGACACGTTCTTCAGCACCGGCTCCCCATCGACGTAGGAGAACGAGACGTCGTCGAACTCGACGTCGCCGCCCAGCGACTCCACGCGCGCCAGTTCCGGCCGGTCGTCGAAGTCCTCGTCCGCGGGCGTGTCCAGGAGCCCGAAGATCCGTTCGCCCGCGGCCAGCGCACCCTGGAGCACGTTGTACTTCTCGCTGAGGTCGCGCAGCGGGATGAAGAAACGCTGCACGTACTGGAGGAACGCCACGAGCTCGCCGAACGTGAGCGCGCCGCGCAGCACGCGCTCCCCGCCGCCCCAAAGGATCGTGGCCAGAGCCAGCGCCAGCAGGAGCTGCACGAGGGGGAAGAAGACGGCGAAGGCGCGCACGGTCTCCAGCCACGCCTCCCGGCAGCCGGCGTTGTGCTCCTCGAACTGCCGGTCGTTCTCCGACTCCCGCCCGAACAGCTTCACCACCTCGATGCCGGAGAACGCCTCCTGCATCACGCTGTTCATGCGCGCGACCTTCTCGCGCGTCAGGTCGAAGCCGCGGCGCGCCGCGCGCCGGAACAGGACGGAGGCGAACACGAGGACCGGCATCACCAGGAACGTCATCGCCGCGAGCTGCCAGTTCATCCAGAAGAGGATCACGGTGATGCCGATGAGCGTGACGAGGTCCGCGATGATCGTCACGATGCCGGCGGTGAGGAGCTCGTTGAGCGTCTCCACGTCGGAGGTCACGCGCGTGACGATCCGCCCCAGCGGATTGCGATCGAACCAGCGCAGTCCCATGCGCGAGAGGTGGCGGAAGAGATCGCGCCGCAGGTCGCGCATGATCGCCTGACCGGTGTGGGTCATGATCAGGTTCTGCACGTAGGTGGCCAGGAAGCCGAGCAGCAGCGCCCCGATGAAGAGCGCGGCGATCCGGATCAGCGCCGACTCGTCGCCGGAGGGGATGGCCTCGTCGATGGCCTGCTTGGTGAGGTAAGGCCCCACCAGATCCAGTGCGCCCGCGGTGAAGAGGAGCGCCAGCGCCGCCCCGAGCGACCGGCGGTACGGCGACACGTAGCGGCCGAAGCGTCGGGCGAGGGCCGCATCCTCGGCGTGGACGCCGCGACCTCGCGCGGAAGGGTCGGAGCCCGCGGCCCGCATCCTCGCGCCGCCCCTCACGCCGCCTCCTCGTCGGATCGGCCGCCGCCGGCCAGCGCCTCCAGGATCCGCTGCCGGTGGACGTAGGCCGCGTAGCGTTCCCCGCGCGCCACCAGCTCCTCGTGCGTGCCGTCCTCGCGGATGCGTCCGTCCTCCAGGTAGACCACGCGATCCGCGCGGCGGATCGTGCTGAGGCGATGCGTCACGAGGATCATCGTCATCTCGCGCGGGAGCGCCGCGAGGATGCCTTCCTCGGTGCGCGTGTCCATGTTCGAGAAGGCGTCGTCCAGCACCAGGACGCGGGCCGGGCGGAGGAGCGCGCGGGCCAGCGTGGCGCGCTGGCGCTGACCGCCCGAGAGCGTCACGCCGCGCTCGCCCACGACGGTGTCGTACCCGTCCTGGAACTCCTCGATCTCCTCCAGCAGGTGCGCCGCGCGGGCGACGTCCTCCAGCTCCGGACGATCCGCGCCCGGCCGTCCCACCTCGACGTTGCGAGCGAGGCTGTCGGAGAAGAGGAACGACTCCTGCGGCACGGTCGCCAGCTCGCGCCGCAGCGCGGAGAGCGACCACTCCTCCAGCGGGACGTCGTCCAGGACGATTCGGCCCGAGGTGGGAGGGAGGAGCCGCCCCAGCAGCTTCAGCATCGAGCTCTTGCCGGAGCCGGTGGGGCCCACCAGGGCGAGGCGCTGCCCGGGCGGAATCTCCAGGTCGACGCCGTCCAGCACGAGCCGGCTTCCGCGCCGGAGCGTCACGCGCTCGAAGCGGAGCGCGCCGCCGCCGCGGGGAACCGGAGCCTCGTCCTCCAGCGGTTCCAGCGGCTCGTGCAGCAGGTCCTTCAGGCGGAACCAGGAGGCCCGTCCGCGCTGGAACAGGTTGATCGTCCAGCCGAGCGCGGCCATCGGCCACATGAGGAGCCCGAGGTAGCTGGTGAACGCCACGAAGGAACCCAGCGTGATGGCGTCCGTCATGACGAGTCGTCCGCCGCGCCAGAGCACCAGCGCGAAGGCGATCCCGCTGAAGAGCGTCATGGCGGGGAGGAAGAGGCGCTGCACGCGCGCCAGCGACATGTTCCGCTCCAGGTACTCGTCGCTGGCCCGCTCGAAGCGCTGGATCTGACCCTCCTCCACCGCGAACGCCTTCACGACGCGGATGCCTTCCAGGCTCTCGCGAACGCGGGTGGTGAGAGTGGCGAAGCCCTCCTGGACCAGGGTCACGCGCTCGTGGACGGCCCGCATCACGAGGATGACCGCGCCGGTGATCAGCGGCATCGGCAGCAGCGCCCAGAGCGTCAGCTCCGGCGAGATCCGCACCATCAGCACGACGGAGAACGCGAGCACCAGGAACGTGTTCACCAGGTACATCAATCCCGGTCCCAGGAACATTCGCACGGAGTTCAAGTCGTTCGTGACGCGGGCCATGAGATCGCCCACGTCGTAGCGCTCGAAGAAGGGGAGCGGCAGCCGCTGGAGGTGCGCGAACAGCGTCCGGCGGAGGTCGTACTCCACGTGCCGGGACACGCCGATCAACGTGTTGCGCATGAGAAAGAGGAAGATGCCGCCGCACGCGGAGGCGATGACGAGGGCAAAGGCCCAGTCGCGCACAGGGCGACCGCCGGCGGCCTCACCGGAGAGGGAGTCGATGCCGGACTTCAGGATCCAGGGGCCGAGCACGGCGAAGACGTTGCTTCCGACGACGGCAAGCATGCCCAGCGCCACGGCCCGTCGGTACGGGCGCAGCCAGGGCAGCATCTGGCGCAGGGTCTCGATGGCGGACTCCCGGAGCGGGACACGGGTCCCCGAGAGTACGCAGCGCGTGGCGTTCCGGCAACGTCGGCGGCTAGCGGGCGCCCTTTCCGGTGAGCACGACCCAGACGGTCCGGACGAGGATGTCCAGATCGCGGTGCCACGAACGGTGGTGGAGGTAGTCCAGGTCCTCCACGACCTTGCGCTTCACGTCGTCGACCGAGGCGTCGTACTCCAGCTTCACCTGGGCCTGTCCGGTGATCCCCGGGCGGATCCGGAGCCGCTCCCGGTAGCGCGGGACGTGGTCCACGAACTGCTCGACGAAGTAGGGGCGCTCCGGGCGCGGCCCGATCAGCGACATGTCGCCCCGGAGCACGTTCCAGAGCTGCGGTGTCTCGTCCAGGCGGGTCTTCCGCAGCACGCGTCCCACCGCGGTGATGCGGGGATCGCGGTCGGTGGACCACTGGGGGCCGTACTCCTCGGCGTTCACCACCATGGTGCGGAACTTGACGATCGCGAAGGGTCGCCCGAAGCCGTCGTCCCGGCGGCGGTCGCGGCCGGCGCGGCGGTCCGAGGAGGCGCGGAGATCCCCGCTGGCGCGGCGATCGTCCCATCGCCGGTTGCGTCCCACGCGGACCTGGCGGTACAGGACCGGCCCCGGCGAGGTGAGCTTCACCGCCATGGCCACGACCAGCAGCACCGGAGCCAGCAGGACGAGCCCCAGAGACGAGGCCATCACGTCGAAGGCCCGGCGGACGATCCTTCCGGCCGGGGAGAAACGGGCTCTGAGGCGAAGTTCCTCGGCGGGCGGGCACTCCGCGGGAGGCGGAGCCCCGCCGGGAGCGTCTCCCGGCGCGCGAGACCGGACGTCCGGGCAGGTCCCCGGGGCGGCAAAGGATGCGGAGCTGCTCATTCGGTTCCCCCTCGTCTTCGGAACACCGGACACCTGGGGAAGCGCAATTTTGAGGCCAAGCGGGACATCGTCCGGCCCTGGCCGATCTTGTGGAACCCTCCCGAAGAGGGTAGGATGCGCCGCAGCGCGGGGAATGGCCGCCGGACCGGGTGGGGAGATGTCCCCAGTTCCGGTGGGGCCCGTTCCCCCAAGGGAAGCCGGCGACCGCGGGGAGGGGATCGTGATGACTGGCATCGGCCGACTCGTTCGGGGCGCCGCTTTTGCGATTGCGCTCCTGGTGCTGGGCGCGTCCGCGCCCGTCTTCGCCCAGGCCCGCGGGGAGTACACCGTCGGGATCGGGGATGAGCTGGAAGTCACCGTGTGGCAGCGGCCGGATCTCGGCGGCCGCTTCGCGGTGGACTCCGAGGGCAACATCGCCCTGCCGCTGATCGGCTCGATCCGCGCGGCCGGGCAGTCCGTGAGTCGCCTGGGAGAGGAGCTCACGCGACGCTTCTCCTTCGTCGATCGCGACGTCAGCCAGGTCACGGTGGCCATCGCCCGCTACAACTCGCGCCGCGTCTTCGTGCTGGGCGAGGTTCTGAATCCCGGGCCGTTCGCCTTCGCCGAGATTCCCTCCGTCTGGGACGTGCTCCGCGAGGCCGGCGGTCCCACCGCCGATGCGGCTCTCAGTCGCGTCCGCGTGATCCCGCCCGAGGGGTCGGGGGTTCCCATCATCGTGGATCTGGAGCGGATCCTCTCCACGGGCGACTTCGCGTCCCTGCCGGCGCTGCGGGCCGGCAGCACGATCCTGGTGCCGAAGGTCGAGGCGGCGGGCCCCGAGGGGGACGTCGTCTACGTCTACGGCCGCGTGGCTCGTCCCGGCGTCTTCTCCATCGACGAGGCGCGTACGGTCCTGCAGGCAGTGCTATTGGCGGGCGGCCCGGTGGACGATGCAGATATGGACCACGTCCGCGTGGTCCGGCCGGGTCCGGTCCGCGCACGGGTGTTCGCCGTGGATCTGGACGACTACGTCGAGGAAGGGGTCCTCTTCGCGAACATGAGCCTGCTGCCGGGGGACACCGTGACGGTCCCCAGGAGCCAGCGCGGCGCGGTCTGGGGAGCGTTCCGGGAAGTCACCCGGGTCACGGCCTCGGTCCTGGGATCCCTGCTGTTCTTCACCCGGCTTGGTGACGATGACAACAACAACAACGGCGACACCACGATCATCATCGAACCGACGGATGCCGAGACCCCGTAGGACGGGGCCCGGGAGGCACGGGTGAGCTTCCAGCTTCGAGCCAGCTTCGACTACAAGGAGATTCTGCGCGTCGTCGGGCGTCGCAAGCTCCTCATCGTGCTGCCGGCGCTGGTCACCGCGGCCGCCGCCGCCGTCGGCGTGACGCTCGTGGAGCCGGAGTTCCTCTCCCAGGCCACGCTCGCCAAGGAGAATCCCGTCGCGCTGACGCGGACCGTCGCGCAGGCGACGCAGCGGGGAGGTCGCGCGGCCGAGGAAGCGCGGATCATGCTGCGCCGCATCGAGTCTTCGCAGTTCCTGGAGTCCGTGGCGGTCCAGATCGGGCTGCACGAGGATCCCGGGATCATCGAGCGTGCCCAGCGCCGCGCCTCGAACAACCCCCAGTACGATGCCAACGATCTCCTCCTGCGCGAGTGCGTCGGCGTGCTGCGCCAGATGATCGACGTCCGTCCGGAGGGCGCCTCCGTGTTCCACATCCGGGCGACGTCGACGGACCCGTGGGAGGCGCAGCGAGTCGCCGGCGCGGTGGCGGAGCAGTACCTGCAGAGCACGCGGCAGTCGAGCCTCACGCAGTCGGAGGAGGCGCACACCTTCGCGCTGGAGCAGATGGCGATCTACGAGGAGAAGGTGGAGGAGAAGCGCCGCGAGATCCGCGAGTACGAGCAGCGCGTGGCGCTCCGTCCGCTGTCGTCGTCGCCGGTGAGCGAGGCCAACGTCAGCCGCGTGAACAGCCTGATCGCGGGAGCGGAGGCGGACCTGGAGTTCATCCGCGGCCGCCACGAGATCATCCGCAGCCAGGTGGCCGAGGCGGGACTCACGGCGTTCCTGGATCTGGGGCTCATCACGTCGCCCAAGCTGGGAGCGCTCCGCAAGACGCTGTTCGAGCTGGAGAAGCACCTCGCGCTCACGCTCGTGGAGTACGACGACGGAGAGCCGCCGGTGGCCTCGGCCAAGGCCCAGCTCGCCGTGAAGAGCCAGCAGGTGCTCGCCGAGATGGAGCGTCTGGCGCAGACGGCGTTCCCGTCCATCGTGGAGGAGTACCGGCAGCTCCTCGTGGATCACGAGTACACGCAGATGAGCCTGAACGCCACGGAGCACCGGAAGACGCAGCTGGAGGATTTCCTGCAGACGTACGCGCAGGATCTCACGAGCATGCCGGCGGAGGAGTTCCACCAGAGCCGCCTGCGGGAGGAACTCCAGAGCGCGGAGAACCTCTACCAGACGTGGCTGGAGCAGGCCAACAGCACGCAGATCGCCAAGGCCGTGCAGTCGGCCGACGTCGGCAATCCCATCACGCTGCTCGAAAGCGCGCGCGTGCCGCTGGCGCCGTTCAAGCCGGACAAGCAGAAGGTGCTGGTGCTGGCGGTCGTCATGGGGATCGTGCTCGGGATGGCGGCGGCGGTCGCGGCCGAGTACTTCGACCTGACGCTGAAGTCGCCCGAGGAGATCGAGGCGGCGCTCGGCGTTCCCATCCTCGGCACGGTGCCGCGGATGCAGGCGGCCCTGCTGATCGACCACGAGGCGCGTCGCCGGCTGCGGCTGCGCGTGATCATCGCCGGCATCGCCGTCACCACCGTGGCGGCCGCGGCCGCAAGCTACTGGTACTTCTTCGCGCAGAGAGGTCTCTGAGGATGGCGGACCGCAACGAGGAACGGCGTTCCATCTACGCGGACTTCGACCCCGGCTCGCCCGAGGTCACGGAGTTCCGCCGGATCTTCACGCGCGTGGCGCGACGCGCCCAGGAAGAGAAACTGCGGACGGTCTTGCTCACGTCCTCCGAGCAGGGCGAGGGCAAGACCACGTCCGCCGCGCTGTTCTCCATCGTCTCGTGCCAGTACCAGGACCTTCGGACCTGCCTCATCGACGCCGATCTGCATCGGCCGCGCGTGCACGACCTGTTCGAGGTGCCGCGGGAGCCGGGGCTCGCGGAGATCCTGAAGGACGACTACGGGATCGAGGCGACGCTCAAGCCGACGCGCTACGAGAACCTCAAGATCCTGCCGGCCGGCGGCAAGCAACCCTTCCCGTCGGAGCTGCTGATCCCGGATCGCCTGGCCTCGATGTTCGGCAAGCTGAAGCTCCTTTTCGACATGATCGTGATCGATGCGCCGCCGCTCCTACCGGTGTCCGACTCGGCCGTGCTCTCGCGCGAGGTCGATGCGTCCGCGCTGGTCGTTCGCGCGGGGCGCACGCAGCGCGACGTGGCCGTGCGCGCCAAGCGCATCCTCGACGACGTCGGGGCGAACGTCATCGGCGTCATCGTGAACAACATGCAGGACGTGCTCCCCTACTACTACGGGCACACCTACTACCAGGACTATCGATCCAGCGAAGAGGGGGAGGCCGACGCCGGACCGGACCGGCGGGCGGCGGTTCGACCCGACGCGCGGACGGGCAGGACCCGGCCGGCGGCGCGAACCCGGGCGAGCGGTTCTTCGGGATGACGGGTCGGCTCGGGACGGTTCTCCGTCTCGCGATCGGACTGGGAGTTCTGGCCTTTCTCGTGCTGAGGGTGGATCTGGAGGCCGCCGGGAAGACCCTGGCGAGGGCGCACCCGGGCTGGCTCCTGGCCGCCTTCGTCGCGCAACTCGGATCGAAGTCGTTCTGGCTGGCCCGCTGGCACGTGCTGCTCGTCGCGGCGGGACATCGGCGGCCGCCGGGGGAGCTGTTGCGTCTCGTGTTGATCGGACTCTTCTTCAACAACTTCCTGCCGTCCTCCGTCGGCGGCGACGTCGCGCGTGGGCTGGGACTCACCGGCGGCGGCGTGTCGCGCGCGGCCGCGGCGGCCTCGGTGCTGGTGGACCGGGTCGTCGGAGTGCTGGCGCTGGCGATCCTCGCGGTCCTGGGCGGCGCGCTGGGCGCGTGGCTCTGGCCGGGCGAAGGGCCGTGGGCGGCGGCGGGGGCCTTCGCGCTGCTCACCGTCGCGCTGCTCGTGGGCGTCAGCCGCCCGAAGGCGCTGGCCGTGTTCGCCAGGGTCCGGGGCGTTCCGGAGGGCATCGCCCGGAGGTTGCGCCGACTGCTGGATTCGTTGACCCTGCTGGCGGGACGGACGCGGGAGCTGCTGAACGCCACGGCGCTGTCGCTGGGGCTCGCCGGCTGCTCGGCGATCTTCCACTGGGCCGTGGCCCGGTCGCTCGGCATCGAAGTGCCCATCCTCGCCTGGTTCGTCCTGGTGCCGATGGTGATGCTGTTCGCGGCATTGCCGCTGACGGTGAACGGCCTGGGGCTCCGGGAGATGGGCTTCGTCGGCCTGCTGGAGGCGCGCGGCGTCGCCGAGGCCGATGCCATCGTGTTTGCGGGTCTGTCGTTCGTGATTCCGCTGGTCTTCGCGGTCGCGGGCGGCGTGCTCTTCCTCATCGGGCGACGGGACTCGTCCGGGAACGCGCGGGAGGCGGCGCCATGAGCCAGACCGAGGTCCGGGAGCGTCGCGCGTCGGCGCAGCGACGCCTGAGCATCTCCATCGTCGTGCCGATCTACAACGAGGTCGAGAACGTCGATCCGCTGGTGACGGAGGTCGGGCGCGTGCTCGACGCCTCCGATCGCGAGGCGGAGGTGATCCTCGTGGACGACGGATCCACGGACGGGACGTCCGCCCGCCTGCGCGAGGTCCCGAAGCGCGATCCGCGTTTCCGCGTCGTGTTCTTCCGTCGCAACTTCGGGCAGACCGCCGCGATGTCCGCCGGCATCGACCACGCGCGCGGCGAGGTCATCGTGGCGATGGACGGCGACCTCCAGAACGACCCCGCCGACCTCGAGCTGCTCATGCAGAAGATCGAGGGCGAGGGCTACGACATCGTCAGCGGGTGGCGGAAGGACCGGAAGGACAAGTTCGTCTCGCGCCGTCTGCCGTCCATGATCGCGAACTGGCTGATCGGCCGGATCACCGGCGTGCGCCTCCACGACTACGGCTGCTCGTTGAAGGCCTACCGCGCCGATGTCGTGAAGAACGTGCGCCTCTACGGCGAGATGCACCGCTTCATCCCGGCGCTGGCCAGCTGGTACGGCGCGCGCATCACCGAGGTGCCCGTCAACCACCGCGCCCGTATGCGCGGCACGTCGAAGTACGGGATCAACCGCACCATCCGCGTCGTCCTGGATCTCATCACCGTGAAGTTCCTGCTCTCGTTCTCCACGAAGCCGCTGCAGGTGTTCGGCGTGTGGGGGCTGGGGATCTTCTCGGTCGGGTTCGTGATCTCCGCGTACCTCACCGTGCTGCGCCTGATGATGCAGATCCGCCTGTCCGAGCGGCCGCTCCTGCTGCTGGGCGTGCTGATGATCCTCATGGGCGTGCAGCTCATCTCCATGGGATTGCTCGGCGAGATCGTCATCCGGACCTACCACGAGGCGCAGGACAAGCCGATCTACGTCATCCGGGAGATCCTCGAGGACGGGGAAGAGGACCGGGACGGGAACGGCTGATGCTGCCGCCCTGGGTGCGCACGGGGGCGCGGCTGGCCATCAGCCTCGCCCTGATCGGCTTCCTCGCCTGGCGCTACGGCGGTGACGAGGGCTTCCGACGCTCCCTGGCCCAGCTCGACGTGAAGACGGCCCTCCTGGCCGAGGCGATCCTGGCCGTGGGGCTCGTGCTTTCCGCACTGCGCTGGAAGATCCTGCTCGCCGCGGCCGACGTGCATCTCGGGCTGCTACGCGCGACGCGCCTGTACTTCGTCGGCTACTTCTTCAACTTCTTCCTGCCGACCACGGTCGGCGGGGACGTGATGCGCGGAGCCGGCGTCGGCGGGGAAGTCCCGAAGTCGGTCGTGGGCGGCTCCATCATCATGGAACGAATCCTCGGCTTCGGCTGCCTGCTGGGGCTGGGGCTCGTGGCCGGATTCCGCCGTCCGGAACTGGACGAGGCGCGCGGCGTGCTGCTCGTGGCGGCGGCCGCCTACGTCGCCGGACTGCTCGTCCTCGCGTTCCTGCCGCTGCCCGAGTCGGGGCGGGAGGGGCGGCTCGGGCGGATCGCTCGGGGGCTGCGCCGCACCGCGCTGCAGGTCCGGGCCTACGGCTTCCGGCCGGCGGCGCTGGCCGGCGCGTTCGTGGCGTCGCTGCTCTGGCAGCTCGCCCTCGTCGCGGCCAACGCGGTCCTCGCGGCCGGACTCGGCGGGGTCGCGTCCGCGCGGGAACTGCTCACCCTGGTGCCCGTCGTGCAGGCGGTCTCGATGATCCCCGTGAGCTTCGGCGGTCTCGGCGTGAGGGAGATGGGCTACGAGTTCTTCTTCGGCGAGGCGGGGCTGGACCCGGCCGCCGCCGTCGCCCTGGCCGCCGCGTTCCTCGTGGTGACGGTGGCGCTCGCACTGAAGGGCGGCGCGGTCTACCTCGCCGGTTCGACCCGTCGGGGGCCGGCGGAGGTGAGGTCGTGAGGCGGGCGTTCCTTCCCGGCCTTCTGGCGATCCTGATCGTCGCGGCGGTGCTGCGCGTCGCCGGTGCGTCGCGGCATCTGCCGCTCGTCCTGCCGCCCGAGGATCCGGCGGCCGTCCTGTGGGACGCGCGTCTCGGCGTCGCCGTCGATGGTCTGGCGCCCGTGGCGGGCGGGCTCTCGTCGGTGCTGCTGGCCGCGCTGGACGCCGCGCAGTTCGGAGGCGCCGTGGCCTCTGGCGTGGACCGCGAGACCTACGAGATCGCGCGGGCCGTCGATCCCACCGGCTTCTGGACGGGAGCGCGCTGGCTGACCGCGCTGGCCGCCGTGATCGGGATCGGGTTCGTCGCCTTCGAGACGAGACGCCGGTCCTCCGCGCGCGCGGGCCTCATCGCGGCGGCACTCCTCTCCCTGTCGATGCTGCATGTCTCCGAGTCGCGCCTCGTGACGGGGCTCGTGATCACGTCGTTCGCGGCGTTCGGGGCCGTGGCCCTGCTCGCCCGGGGCGGAAGGATCGCGGCGACGTCGGGCGTCGTCCTGGCGGCGCTCGCGCTCCGCGGCGCGGCGCCGGTCGTCGTCTTCCTGGCACCGCTGGTGATGCTGCGCGGAGAGGGCGCGGGGCGTCGCCGCCGGGCCCTCGCCCTGGCGGCGGGCGCGGCCGTCCTCGTGGATCCGCTGGGGCTCTTCCGGCCCGCGGCGTGGTCCTTCCTGGCGTCCCCGTCGGCCGACGGGCTTGGCGCCTGGACCGACGCGATGCTGGGCGGGCTGGGGCCCGCGGGCCTCGCCGTCGCGCTGCTGGGGGCGGGCCTCGGTCTCGTGCGCCGGGACGCGGGGCTCGCGCCGCACGCACGGGGCTCCCTGGCGGTCCTCGCCGCGGGGCTCGTCACGGTGCCGCCGTCGGTGGCCGTCCTTGTGGCGCTCCCCTCGCTGGCGATGCTCGCCGCCTTTGCGCTGGAGGACCTGGCCTCCCGTGTGCCCGATCGGGGCGGCCGCTTCCTGCTCGTGGCCGCGGTGCTGGCGGTCGTGGCGGAACCGGCGGTGGAGTCCTGGCGCAGCGTCCGGCGGGACCTGGGCCCGGACACGCGGGCCGAGGCCGTCGAGTGGCTGGGAGGGCGGTGGGAGCACCGCGATGTCGTTCTCGTGGAATGGGATCCCCAAGTGGATTCCACATCGTTGGTTCCGGTCGATGATCTCAAGCGATCATTGAGAGACCGAGCGGAGCGGATCGAGGGGCGCGAGCCCGGTCGGGCCGCCCACTGGCGGCATCGTGCGGAGGGCCTGGAGCCGCCGCTCCCGGAGCTGCGAGGCGTCGCGGCGGGCGACCCCTGGCCGACGTTGCCGGAAGCGCAGGCGGCCGGCGTGCGTTGGGTCATCTTGGCGCCGGAGCGCATGGGCCTGGACGGCCGATCCAGCTCGGACGATCGCCGCGCGTTCTACGAGGCCCTGCTCAACGACCTCGGGGCGGAACTGCAGGTCATGTTCGAGTCGGACGGGAGCGGGCGCGGCCCTCGCCTGGAGATCTGGCGGCTGCGCTAGACGCCGGCCGGAGCGCTCGCCTGGCGATCCCACCGGGCCAGCACCCACGCGGCCCACAGCGGCCAGGAGCGATCGGACCGGCCCGAGGTCAGGTCGTCATGCCAGCGCTTCAGGACCGCCGGATCCAGCACGCCGGCCACGGGGCCGCCGCCGTCCAGCACGTCGGCCGTGAAGCGATCCCGGAAATCCCCGGTGATCCATCGCCCGACCGGCGCCGTGAAGCCCTGCTTGGGAAGATTCACGTTCTCCGCCGGCAGGCGACGTCGTCCCAGTTCCCGGAGCAGGTGCTTGGGCGCGAGATCCGGCATCTTCGTCGCGCTCGGGAGGCGGAACGCGAACTCCACCACACGGTGGTCCAGCAGCGGGCAGCGCACTTCCAGGCTGTGGGCCATGCTCATGCGGTCGACCTTTACCAGCGGATCGTTCGGCAGGTAGAGGTGCAGGTCCGCGAACTGGGCGCGCTGCAGCGGGGAAGGCGACGGGCATCGGCGGTAGGTGGCGGTCACCGTCTCCGCCACGATCCCGTCGCGGCCGGCGTCGCTCCCGCGGCCGAGCAGTCGTGCGGCATCGCCCGGCTTCAGGAAGCAGAGGTCTTGCCAGTATGCGGTGTCCGCGGAGACGGCGAGGTTCTGCCAGACGGTGGACAGGCGGAGCGGACGCGGCAGACGCGGCGACCGGGGCCACAAACGGCCGAGCCAGCCGGCCACGGCGCGCCCGGGCGATCCCGGGACGAACGCGCGCGCGCGGCACTCGAGCGCATGCGGCACGTAGCGGAAGTCGTAGCCGCCGAACGTCTCGTCGCCGCCGTCGCCGGACAGGCAGACGACGACGTGACGCCGCGCGGCGCCGCAGACGAAGTACGTGGGCACGGCCGACGCGTCCGCGAAGGGTTCGTCCAGATGGTGGACGATGCGTTCGAGGACGTCGTCCAGCTGGGGATCCAGCGTCTCGGGGTGGTGGTCCGTGTTCCACTTCGCGGCCACGCGCGCGGCTGCGTCCAGCTCGTTGTGGGCGCGGTCGGAGAAGCCGACGGAGATCGTGGTGGGGGAGCGGTCCATCGCCTCCGCCATCCACGACACGACGAGCCCGGAGTCGATGCCTCCCGAGAGGAACGCGCCCAGCGGCACCTCGCTCTGGAGACGATCGGCCACGCAGCGGGCGAGGAGTTCCTCCAGCTCCTCCAGGACGACCCCTTCCTCGCGGCGGTCCGTGTCGAACTCGGTGACGTCCCAGTAGCGCCGCGTCTCCACGTCGCCGTCCCGCAGGCGCAGCCAGTGGGCCGGCTCCAGCTTCCGCACGTGGCGATGGATCGACCGGGGCGCCGGCACGTAGCCGAGCGTGACGTAGAACTCCATCGCCTCGCCGTCCAGCTCCCCGTCCCAGGCGGGGCTCTCGCGCAGCGCCTTGATCTCGGAGGCGAAGTGCAGCGCGTCGCCGAGCATCGCCCAGAAGAGCGGCTTCTTGCCGAGCCGGTCGCGCGCAAGGAAGAGCGTGCCGTCGCGGTCGTCCTGGAGCGCGAACGCGAACATCCCGGTCAGCCGTTCCGGCAGGCCTTCGGCCCACTCCTCCCAGCCGTGCACGAGGACCTCCGTGTCGCACGCGGTGCGGAAGACGTGTCCCTTCGCCTCCAGCTGTGCCCGGAGCTCGCGGTGGTTGTAGATCTCGCCGTTGAACACGACGCGCACGCGGCCGTCCTCGTTGGCCAGCGGCTGGTCGCCGCCCGCCCGGTCGATGATGGAGAGCCGCGTGTGACCCAGGACGGCGCCCGCGTCCGTGTGATGCCCCTCCGCGTCGGGGCCGCGGTGGGCGAGCGCGCGCGTCATCGCCGGCAGCGAGGCCGCCAGCGCCGGGTTCAGCGGACCCCTTCGGGCCACGATGCCGCAGATTCCGCACACTTCAGCGCACTCCCGCGTAGGCTCGCGTGTAGGTGTCCCTCATGTCGTCGAACCGGAAGCGCGACTCCACCGTGGATCGGCCGCCGGCGCCGAGCGCGGCGCGCTCGGTAGGATCGTCGGCCAGGCGCTGCAGGGCGACGGCCATCGCCTCCGTGCCGCCCGCCGGGACGAGGCGGCCGTTCGCGCCGTCCTGCACCACCTCGGGCGTTCCGCCGACGCGGGTGGCGACGACGGGGAGTCCCGCCGCCATCGCCTCGATGATCGTGAGGGAAACCCCCTCGTAGGTGGAACTGTTCACGAAGACGTCGAACCCGGGCAGCAGGCGGCGGACGTCGGTGCGGGCGCCGAGGAACCGGACGCGGTCGGCCACGCCCAGGTCGCGCGCCGCGCCCTCCAGCGTCGACCGCTCGGGACCGTCGCCCACCAGAACGAGCGTGCCTCCGCGTCCCGCCGCCGAGAAGGCGCGCAGCAGCGTGGCCAGGTCCTTGACCGGATCCAGGCGCGCCACCGATCCGACGACGAACTCCTCCGGTGGCAGCGAGAGGAGATTCCGAGCCGCCGCGCGGGCGGCGGGGGAGGCGGGAGGACCGGGGTCGATGCCGTTGTAGCAGACCTCCAGGCGGCCGGACGGGAAACCCTCGTCCAGGAGGAACCGGCGGAGTTCCTCGCACACCGCGAAGAACCGGCCCGGCGTTCGCGCGAGGACCGCGTTCGCGACCCGTCGCTTGCCGGAGACCTGCGCTCCCGCCAGCCGGCCGTGCTCCGTGAACACCAGCCCGAGGCCGGGGGAGAACGCCTTCGCCAGGCAGCCGTAGACGAACGGCGAGTACTGGTGGCAATGGAGGACGTCGCAGCCCTCCTCCCGGGCGAGGGCGGCGAGCGATCGCCCGAGGCCGGGATGAAATCCGGGGCGGCGACCCAGGACCCGGACGCGGACGTCGGCGTCGTCCAGCTCCGTCGCCCAGGCTCCCCGTTCGTCGAGGCAGCAGACCACGGGCTCGAACTCGGGGCGGAGTCGGCGCGCCAGATCGATGACGAGGCGCTCCGCTCCGCCCGGATCGAGTTTCAGTACCACTTGAAGGATACGGGGAGAAGTGGCGCTCATCGAGCCAGTTCCAGTCGATGGTGCGCCTCGCGGGCGACCGCCGCGGTGCGATCCCAGGTGAAGTCCTCGGCGGCGCGGCATCGTCCGGCGGCGCCCATGCGCTGCCGAAGATCCGGGCTGTCGGCGAGCCGTCCGATGGCTCCGGCCAGTTCCCCGACGTCGTCGCCGCCGACGAGAAGCGCCGTCTCGCCCTCGGCGACGGCCTCCGGCGCTCCGCCCGTGCGCCCGGCGATGACCGGGCGGGCCGTCGCCTGCGCCTCCAGGAACACGATCCCGAACCCCTCGATGTCCGCGCCCTCCTGCCGGTTCGGCATCAGGAAGACGTCGCAGGCCGCGTAGTGCGCGGGCAGCTCCTCGTCGAGGACCTTGCCGAGGAACGTGACCTGATGGGCCACGCCCGCGTCGGCCGCGAGGCGCCGGAGGCGATCCTCCTCCTCACCGGTGCCGGCGATCAGGAACCGGAGGTCGGAACGCGCGAGCTGCCCCATCGCCTCGATGACGCGGTCGTGGCCCTTCCGGCGCTGCAGGCGGCCCACCGAGAGCAGGACGATGTCGTTCGGCCGGGCGTGCCGCTCCCGCACTGCGCTCCCGTCCACGTCGGGACGGAACCGACCGGAGTCCACGCCGGGGTGAGCCACGAGGATGCGCTCCGGACCCACGCCCACGCGGTCCAGCGAGCGGGCGGTGTTGTGGCTGTTTGCGAGGACGGCGGTGGCGGCGCCGTAGACCCTTCGCATGACCCAGGTGAGCTCCCGCGACGTCTCGGCCGTGGCCAGGTCCTCGCCGTGGGCCCAGCAGAGGTAGGGCGCGCCGCCCCGTCGCCGCGCGAACCACGCCGCGACGCCCTCCGGCAGCGCCCGGCCCGTGTGGACGCAGGCGCCGCCGGCCCGGGAAAGCTCCAGGATGCGGGACGCGGCCCGCCAGTGATGCAGGAGTCCCGCCGGGCGTGTCACGCCCCACTCGGCGCTGCGGAGCCGACCGTGGTGGACGCGGAACGGACCCTGAGCGCCGGCCGGGAGATCGGACGTACGCGGATCGGTGAGCACCTGGATCTCGGTGTCCCGGATCCTCCCGTAGACGTTCTCGTAGAGGACGGCGCTGCCGCCCACGGCGGGAGGGAACAGCTCCGTCACGAGAAGAACGGGCCGGGCTGCCGGAGATGCTGAGTGGTTCATCCGCCTCTCCCACCGTCGGGCCGATCGATTATCGGGGAGTGTGCCGTCGACTGACAAGGGCGTCGACCGACCTCGGGACGGGAACCCCCGGCATCGGAAAGGGTTGCCGAACGGAGCCCAAAGGTGGAGAGTGCGCGCGGCGCCCGCCTAAGGTGCTCATCGGGCGATGCCGACGTCACGTGAAGGATCCTGGCGCTCTCGCCGTGGCTCCTTTCCGTCCCGTCTCTCAATCCTGGAGAACCGATCGATGATGCGGAAATCCCTCGCCGTCGCGATCCTCGCGTCCGCGCTGGCCCTTCCGGCCCGCGCCGACGTGACGGTCGCCACCGTGAGCGAGCTGCAGGCTGCGATCGGGAACGCCAACTCCGGTTCCGGTGATCCCGTCATCCTGCTCGAGAGTGGAACCTACACGCTTTCCGTCCAGTGGGGCCTCTTGCTGTCCCGCACCGGCTTGGTGCTTCGCGGCGCCACCGGGAATCCGTCGAACGTGATCGTGGAGGGGGCCGGCATGGGCAACAACGCCGTGTCGCACTGCTTCCAGATCACGGGCGACGACATCACGCTGGAGAACCTCACGCTGCGCAAGGTGGGGAGCCACGCCGTGCAGGTCCACGGCGAGGGGCCGCACGACGCCGACGGCACGATCCTGCGCAACTGCATCTTCCAGGACACCGGCCAGCAGATGGTGAAGGTGTCCTACGTGGAGGGCGACGGCTTCTCCGCGGACGACGGTCTCGTGGAGAACTGTCTCTTCGAGTACACGGCCGGCATCGGCCCGCAGTGGTACATCGGCGGCATCGACGCGCACGCGGCCCGGGACTGGGTCGTGCGGAACAACGAGTTCCGGAGCATCCGCAGCCCCGACGGCGCCGTCGCCGAGCACGCCATCCACTTCTGGTCGGACGCGCAGAACACGCTGGTGGAGCGCAACCTCATCGTGAACTGCGACCGCGGGATCGGCTTCGGGCTGGGATCGCGCGGCCATCAGGGCGGTGTGATCCGAAACAACATGATCTACCACGCGGACCTGGCGGACCGCGGCGATGTGGGCATCGAGTTGGAGAGCGCGTCCAACGTGGAGGTCCACCACAACACCGTGCTGCAGGAGCATCCGTTCCCGGGAGCCATCGCGGTGCGCTTCCCGGCGTCCGTGGGCGTGGAGATCCGGAACAACCTGATCGGCGTCAACGGCGGCAGCCCCATCTGGCTCCGCGACGGCGCCACGGCGATGCAGTCCGGGAACGTGGTGAACGCCGCCGCCCAGATGTTCGTGAATCCGTCCGCCGGCGACCTCCACCTGAAGTCGTCGGTGTCGCTGCCGTCCGTGCTCGACCAGGGCGAGGAGACGCCGATCGTCGGAGAGGACTTCGACGGCGATCCGCGCCCGCAGGGCGACGCGGCGGACATCGGAGCGGACGAGCTGGCGGGGGAGACCTCGTCCATCGAGCCGCACACCTGGGCCGAGTTGAAAGCCAAGTACCGCAGCTGATCGCGGGGCGGTCGCCCCGTCGGCTCGACGGCAACGCGGGGGACGACGTGATCACCGGTCGGAACTTCGTCGTGTTCGCCGACGACTGGGGACGTCATCCGTCCAGCGCCCAGCACCTCTTTCGGCGGCTGGCGCCGCGCAACCGCGTGGTCTGGGTCAACACCGTCGGCACGCGCACGCCGACGCTCTCGCGCGCGGATCTGGCGAGGGCCGCGGGCAAGGTGCGGGAGTGGACGCGGCCCGCTCCGCCGTCGGCCGACGGCCCGGACGACGTTCCCGTCCGCGTGCTGCGGCCGTTCATGTCGCCGTTCGACCGGTGGACGCCGCTCCGTCGCTTCAACGCGGCGCGAATCCGGACGGCGGTGCGCGGTGAGCTGCCGCCCGGCTCCGACGCCATCCTCGTGACGACGATCCCGAACGTGGCCGGCGTGGTGGGAGAGCTGGGCGAGGCCCTCGCCGTGTACTACTGCGTCGACGAGTTCTCCGAGTGGCCGGGCGCGGACCGGAAGGCGTTGCTCGAGATGGAGGCCCGCCTCCTGGAGCGGGTGGACCTCGTCCTGGCGACGTCGGAGCGCCTCTTCGAATCGAAGTCGGCCCGCCACCCCCGGGTTCGCCTCCTGCGGCACGGAGTGGACTGGGAGCGTTTCCGGTCGGGGGCAGGCACCGCCCCGGCGGAGCTCACCGCGATGCAGGAGCCGGTGGTGGGGTTCGTCGGGCTCGCGGACGAGCGGCTGGACGTTCCGCTCGTCGTCGCCCTGGCGAAGGCGCGCCCCGCCTACCGGTTCGTCTTCGTGGGGCCACGCCAGCTCCCGCCGGGAGAGCTGGACGCGACGCCCGGCGTCGTGTTCCTTCCTTCCGTGCCGTACGAGGAGGTCCCGGCGGTCCTGGCGAGGTTCCGAGTGTCGATGCTGCCCTACGTGGAGAACGAGCTCACCGAGCGGATCAACCCGCTGAAGCTCCGTGAGCTGCTGGCCGCCGGCCGGCCGGTGGTAGCCACGCCGCTGCCGGAGGTCGTGCGGTTCGCGCCGCACGTGCGGACCGCCCGCGGCGTCGACGAGTGGCTCGCCGCGATCGACGAGGCGATGGACGAGGAGCCGTCGGGCGCGGGGGAGCGATCGGCGTCGGTCCGCGACGAGAGCTGGGAGAGCCGCGCCGAGGAGTTCTCCCGCGCGTGCCGCGAGGCCGAAGCGGCGGTCCGCGCCGACCGATGAACGTTCTCGTGATCTCCACGCTGTACCCCAACCGGGAGCAGCCCGTGCACGCGCTCTTCGTGGAGCGTCGCGTGCGGGCGATGGCCGAGCGGTTTCCCGTGGTCGTGCTCTGCCCGATCCCGTACTTCCCGGGCACCGGATGGATGGCCCGCTACCGGCACCGCGCCGGGATCCCGCGGCGCGACACGCTGCACGGAATTGAGGTGCACTACCCGCGCTTCCTCTCCATCCCGCGCTTCCTGAAGCCGCTGGACGGACTGTTCCTTTCTCTCGCCTGCCGGCGGGCGGCCCGGCGCATCCGCCGCGACTTCGAGTTCGACCGGATCGATGCGCATCTCGCGTTTCCCGACGGCTGGGGCGCGATCCGCCTGGGGCGGACGTTCCGCGTGCCCGTCTCCGTGACGCTGCGCGGCCACGACATCAACGATCTTCCGAAGTACCCGATGCGCGGCCGCCAGGTGGGCTCCACGCTCCGCGAGGCTGATGCGGTCCTGGCGGTGGCCGACGCGCTGCGCGAGGGCGCGCTGGACCTCGGGGCGTCGAGGGAGCGGACGTTCACCGTTCCGAACGGCGTCGACCGGGAACGCTTCCGTCCGATCCCGCGCGAGGAGGCGCGCTCGGAGCTTCGTCTGCCGCCGGCCGGGCGATGGATCCTGTCGGTGGGGCACCTCGTGGAGCGGAAGGGATTCCACCACGTCGTCCGCGCGCTGCCGCGCATCCTGGAGATGCACGACGACGTGCATCTGGCGATCGTCGGCGGACCGGGCGAGGAGGGCGACTTCTCCGCCGCGCTGGAAGCCGCCATCGCGGAGACCGGGGTGGCGGATCGGGTCCGTCTGGTGGGGGCCGCGGGCCCCGACATCCTCGCTCTCTGGTACTCTGCCGCCGACGTGTTCTGCCTGGCGAGCGCCAAGGAGGGCCGCCCCAACGTCGTGATCGAGGCGCTGGCCTGCGGCACGCCGGTGGTCGCCACGCGCGTGTGGGGCACGCCGGAGCTGATCCCGGACGAGAGCGTCGGCCTTCTGGTGGACGACGTCTCGCCCGAGTCGCTCGGCGACGCCCTGACCGACGCGCTATCGCGGTCGTGGGATCGCGGCGTGGTGGCGGCGGCGGTGGAGCACCTGGACTGGCGATCGACGGCGGAACGGATCGAGGAGATCCTCGCGCACGAGGGGGAGCCCGCGTGAAGACGATGCTGAAGGCGATGGCGGCGGGAGTGTGCCGGCTGCTCGCGCTTCCCTGGTGGATCCAGTTCGTCGTCGCGCGGCCGATCCTCGGGAGGGACCGCGCGGTGCACGGCGCCAGTCAGGCAGTGTCGCTCCTGCCCGGCGTGCTCGGCGAGTACATCCGCCGCGAGTTCCACCGGGTCGTCCTGGAGGAGTGTTCCGCGGACTGCTGCCTAGGCTTCGGCGTGATCTTCAGCAAGCAGGGCGCGCGCGTGGGGCGCCGCGTCTACGTCGGGACGAACTGCAACCTCGGGCTGGTCACGCTGGGCGATGACGTCCTGCTCGCGTCGAGCGTGGATGTGCTGTCCGGTTCCGGGCAGCATCGCTTCGACGATCCGGACGTGCCGGTGCGCGAGCAGGGCGGGGAGTTCCGCCGCGTCACGATCGGGCGGGACACGTGGATCGGGAACCGGAGCGTGGTCATGGCCGACGTCGGCGAGCGGTGCGTCGTGGGAGCGGGCAGCGTGGTGACGCAGCGGCTGGAGGACGGAACGGTGGCGGTCGGATCGCCGGCGCGCGCCGTCGGCCGACGGGGAAACACGGCGGAGGCGGACGGATGAGCGACGCGCTGCGCATCGAGGCGCTCACGCCCGAGCGAGAGGAGGCGTGGGACGCGTTCGTCCGGGAGAACGACGGCTCGCACTACCTGCGGGCCGGGTGGCGCCGGGTGTTCCTCCGTGCGTTCGGACGGAAGTCGCACTACGTCCTCGCGCGGCGCGGAGACACCGTGGAGGGGATCCTTCCGCTCGTGTCCTTTTCCAGTCCGCTGTTCGGGCGGTTCCTCGTCAGCGTTCCGTTCCTGAACCGGGGCGGCATCGTCGCCGTCTCGGACGACGCCCGCGCGGCGCTCCTGGCCGAAGCCGGTCGCCTCGTGCAGGAGACCCGGTCGACGTTCTGCGAGCTCCGGCACGTGGACCGGGTCTTCCTGGAACTTCCGGTCCGCGACGCGAAGGTGTCGATGTCGCTGGAGCTCCCGGACGATCCGGACGTGCTGTGGAAGTCGGTGGGCGCGAAGGTCCGGAACCTGGTCCGGAAGGCGGAGAAGGCCGGACTGACCCCGCGCCCCGGAACCCCGGACGACCTTCCGGCGTTCCAGGACGTGTTCGCCCGGAACATGCGGGACCTCGGGACGCCGGTGTACTCGCCGCGCTTCTTCCGGGAGGTGTTCCGCGAGTTCCCGGACGACGTCTCGCTGACCATCGTGGAGCGCGACGGCCGCGTGGCATCGGCCGGGATCCTGGTGGAGTCCGGCGGCTTCACGGAGATCCACTGGGCCGCCTCGAGGAGAGAGATGCTGCGCGAGTCCCCCAACATGCTGCTCTACTGGCAATGCCTCTCGGATTCCGTCGCGCGCGGCCTGAAGGAGTTCTGCTTCGGGCGCTCCACCGAGGGATCGGGGCCGCACCGCTTCAAGAAGCAGTGGGGGGCGCAGCCCACGCGGCTGAACTGGGAGTACGTTCTCGCGCCGGGCGCGGAACTGCCGGGGCTGAATCCGGACAACCCGAAGTACCGCATGGCCATCGAGACGTGGCGGAAGCTGCCGCTCCCGCTCACCCGGGCCATCGGACCGTCCATCGTCCGCCATCTTCCGTAAGGGACGCTGTGAACCCCACGCGTGAAAGCGTCGCGATCGTGCTGTTCCTGGGGCTGGCCGTCTGGCTTCGGCTGCCGGGCCTCTTCCACGATCTTCCGTTCTCCTACTACGGGGACGAGCTCCATTTCGTGAAGCGGTCGATGGCGCTCGGCACCGGAGATCTCAATCCCCACTGGTTCCACAAGCCGGCGCTGCTGATGTACCTGCTCCTGTTCTGCTTCGGGATGCTGTTCCTCGGCGGGCGCGTCACCGGGGCGTGGGCGTCGACGGAGGAGTTCGGGGCGCACTTCCTCGCCGATCAGGGCGCGTTCCTCCTCGTCGCGCGGCTCCTGGTATTCGCGTTCGGGATGGGGGCGGTCTGGTTCGGCTCGCGGATCGCGCGACGCGTCGCCGGACCGGTGGGCGGCATCGCGGCCGGAGGCTTCCTGGCGCTGCTGCCGGCGATGGTCGGCGCGTCGCAGGTCGTGAAGGCCGACATCCCGTCCGCGTTCTTCGTGGCGGCGGCGTCGTGGGCCTACCTGCGGGGGAGCGCGGACCGCACGCGGCCGCTGGTGCTGGCCGGCATCCTCGCGGGCGCCTCCATGGGAACGAAGTACTACGGCATCATCGTCGTGCCGGGGATCGTGCTGGCGGAGCTGCTGGAGGTCGTCGGCCGCCGCATGTCGGTCGGACGGTTCGTGCGCCGCGGCGTCCTGCTGGCCGCGGTGTTCGTGGCCACGTTCTTCGTCACGTCGCCCTACAACTTCCTGGATCCGCTGTGGCGCGAGACGATCCAGCGGAAGATCGGCCGGATGGTCTCGCTGCCGCCGCTTCCCGTCGGCACGGCCCACGCCGTGGAGACGGCGCAGGCCGCGGAGACGGCGCACGCGGTGGAGGCCGCGTCCGCGGAGGAGGTCCACTTCGATCCGGATTCCGGCGTGGAGTTCAAGCCCGGACTGGGCGCGGCGCCCGGCGCACTCCTGCACTTCGGCGAGGAGCTGGTGGACCGCCGGGCGCTCGGCTGGGGATTCCTGCTGCTGATCCTGCTGGGGCTCGCGCCCTTCGCGCGCGACGGTCCGGGGCGGCGCACGCTCGCGGTGCTGGGGACGCCGGCGCTCATCTTCACGTTCTTCGCCGTCACGATCATGGCCTACCACGTGAACCCGCGGCAGCTGACCGCCGTGTTCCCGCTGCTGGGCGCGTTCCTGTGGCCCGGCGCGCGTCTGGCGACGTCCATCGTTCGCCGGCCCGGCACCGCCGCGACGTGGCTGGCGGTCGGGCTCCTGCTGGCGGCCGCCGTCGTGCCGCTGCAGCGCACGCTCCACGTGAATCGCGGTCTGATGCTGGACGATTCACGGACCACCGCGTTCCACTGGATCGTGGAGAACGTGCCGCCCGAGGACCGGGTGCTCCTGGACGACTACGGACCCATCGTCCCGCCGTCGCCGGCCGCGGTGGCCCGGCTGAGCGAGCGGCTGGCGGAGTTCCCGCCGGGCGAGGCGTTCACCCAGCACGAGGCCACGCGCTTCGACCTGCTGACGCGCTACCCGCCGGAGCACGGCCGCGACGTGGAACTGCTCGGACATCCGTGGTGGGTGGCGCGCGAGACGCCGGACGCGGAACTGCGCGCCTCGGAGCGCCACCGGGACATGGGGAATCCGCTCGTGGACCGGACGCCCCGCCCCGTGGCGAGCTACGAGTCCGAGGGCTTCGACTGGATCGTGACGAACAGCGAGGCGCAGCACCGCTACTTCGACAGCGACGCGGCGGGGGAAGCGTTCCCCTCGTTCCGGAGCTTCTACGAGACGCTCCGGGCGCGGGAGCCGTACCACGTGATCGACCCGGCCGCGTGGGGCGGCAACGGGCCGGTCGTCACGGTCTACCGTCTGTCCGAAGACTGATCTGCGACGTCTCCCGGCCTGCTCCGGCCGGGCGATTTGACCGGTCCGCTCGCGATTTGCAACGCGCGGGCGCGGGACTCCCTCGGCATCGCGTGCGGATCTTCGCCGCTCCTGGCCCATCCCGGGCGATGCTGGCGCTGGCATGGAACGTGCAGTTTCGGGGCAGCGGAGGAACTCATCCGGTCCCGAAGAGGCACCCCATGAAGCGCGTTCTCATCGTCGATTCCGATTCGAAGTACCGCGACCGAGCCCGCGGCGCCCTGGCGTCGCTTTCGTGCGAGATCTACGGCTTCGGCGATCCCGAGGAAGCCATCCGGGCGATGATGGAGCAGATGCCGTCGCTCGTGATCACGCGCGGGGATCAGCCCAGCGAGGGCCACCTGCACCTGCTGCGTCTCGCGCGCCAGGGGAGCCGGCCGGTTCCGGTCCTGGTGCTGGCGGACCACGGCAGTACGCAGGGAGCCATCGGGTTCATGGACGCCGGCGCCTACGACTACGTGGCCAAGCCGGGCGACCCGAACGAGCTGACCGGCACCGTGGCGGAGATCCTGCGCCTCTCCGGCAACGACACGTCGTCCGACGATCTCGAGTTCGGGAACGAGGAGCTGGAGGCGTCGTCGACCATCGTCGGGCAGAGCCCGGAGATGATCGAGATCTTCAAGATGATCGGCCGCGTGGCCAAGTCGGACGCCGCGGTCCTGATCCAGGGCGAGAGCGGCACGGGCAAGGAACTCGTCGCCCGGACGATCCACGAGAACAGCCGGCGCGCCGACAAGCCGTTCCTGGCGGTGAACTGTGCGGCCATCCCGGACACGCTCCTGGAGAGCGAGCTGTTCGGGCACGAGAAGGGTGCGTTCACCGGCGCCACCTTCTCGCGCAAGGGCAAGTTCGAGCTGAGCCACGGCGGGACGATCTTCCTCGACGAGATCGGGGACATGAGCCTGCCCACCCAGGCGAAGATCCTGCGCGTGCTCCAGGAGCACACGTTCGAGCGCGTCGGCGGCGAGGCCACGATGACCGCCGACACGCGGATCATCGCCGCGACGAACAAGAGCCTCGTCGACGCGATCGACCACAACCAGTTCCGCGTGGACCTGTTCTACCGCCTGAAGGTGGTCTCCATCTTCCTTCCGGCGCTGCGCAAGCGTCCGGGCGATCTCCCGCTCCTGGTGGACCACTTCGTGCGGAAGTACCGTCGCCAGGCCAAGGTTCCCATCCGTGGCATCTCGGCCCGTGCCCAGGCGCTGCTGGAATCGCAGGCGTGGACCGGCAACGTGCGGGAGCTGGAGAACGCGATCCAGACCGCCGTGGTCCTGAACCGCACCGGTACGGTGGACGTGGAGGACTTCCCGTTCCTGCAGCCGAGCGCCGAGGACGGGGCCCAGGAGACGTCGACCGGCGCCATCCAGCGCCTCCGCGACGAGGCCAGGAAGACGGCCCGCGTGCTCCTGTTGGAGCAGGGCGAGACGGAGCACGGCAACGTGTACCACTCCTGCCTGGAGAGCGTGGAGACGACGCTGGTGAACGCCGCGCTGGACCACTGCTCCGGCAATCAGGTGAAGGCGTCCAAGGTGCTGGGCATCTCGCGCAACACGCTGCGCGCCAAGATGTCGACCGGCGTTGACCGGGGCGGGGACGGATCCTAGACTGCCCCCGGCTCGCGTCGGGAGAGGGGGCACCGTGAACATCCTGTTCCTCGCGCCGCGCGTTCCGCACCCTCCGAACAAGGGCGACAAGATCCGGTCGCACCATCTCCTGCGTCGCATCGCGGGCCGCCACGCCGTGCACGTCGGCTGCCTGCTGGACGGGCCGGCCGATGCCGAGCACGCCGAGCAGGCGCGCGGCTGGGCCGCGTCCGTGCACGCCCATCCGCGCCGTCCGTTGGAGAGCGTGGTGCGCGGCGGGCTGGGGGCGCTCGGCGGGTCGCCGCTGTCGGTCGGATACTTCCGGTCGGGACGCCTGGCGGCCGATGTCCATCGCCTGCTGGCCGAGGAGTCCATCGACGTGGCCGTGGCCTACTGCTCGTCGATGGCGCCGTACCTGGAACGATTTCGCGGCCCGCGGGTGGTGGACTTCGTGGACGTGGATTCCCGCAAGTGGACGCAGTATGCGCGGCGCTCGGGCGCGGTGAAGCGCCCGGTGTTCGCGCTGGAGGGCCGGCTGCTGCGCGGACTGGAGCGGCGTCTCGTCCGCGACTTCGATCGAGCCGTGATCATCTCCGCCCGCGAGCGGGAGATGCTGGCCGAGTTCGCTGACGTCTCCCGCGTCGACGTGGTGACGAACGGCGTGGAGACGGAGTACTGGGGGGCGATGCCGCGACAGCCGCGGGAGAAGGAGCTGGTGTTCGTGGGGGCGCTGGACTACTTCGCCAACGAGGACGGCGTCGTCGACTTCGCGCGTCGGGTGCTGCCGGCCGTGCACGAGCGGGTGCCGGACGTGACGTTCCGGATCGTCGGACGTCGACCGGGACCGGCGATCCATGCGCTGGAGGAACTGCCGGGCGTGGAGCTGGTGGGCGAGGTGGACGACGTCCGTCCGGAGCTGGCCCGGGCCGCCGTGGCGGTCGCTCCGCTGCGCATCGCGCAGGGGCTGCAGAACAAGGTGCTGGAGGCGATGGCGGCCGGCGTGCCGGTCGTGTCGTCCCCGTTCGCGGTGCGCGCCCTGGACGGCGAGGACGGCGTGCACTACGCCGTGGCGGAGGAGGCGGGGGAGTGGGCGACACACGTGGCCGCCCTCCTGGAGAGTCCGGAGCTGGCCGCGGAACGGACGCGGCGCGCGGACGAGTTCGTGCGGGAGCGTTTCTCGTGGGACGTGAAGGCGACGGAGTTCGAGGCCGTGCTGGAGCGGGCCGTGCAGGAGAGAGCGACGTGAAGAACGCGCTGACCGTGGACGTGGAGGACTGGTTCCAGGTCTCCAACTTCGACGAGATCGTGAGCCGCGAGGACTGGCCCACGATGCCCTCCCGGGTGGAGCGGAACACGCGGCGGCTGCTGGACCTGTTCGATCGCCATGACGTGAAGTGCACGTGCTTTGTACTCGGGTGGGTGGCGGAACGGTTCCCCGACCTCGTCAAGGAGATCGCCGGGCGCGGCCACGAGATCGCCAGCCACGGCTACGGTCACGAGCTCGTGTACCGTATCGGCCGGGAGCGTTTCGAGGAGGACCTGAAGCGGTCGGTGTCGGCCCTGGGCGATGCGTGCGGCGCGGCGCCCCGCGGCTACCGCGCGCCGAGCTTCAGCATCGATCGGCGGACGCCGTGGGCCTTCGACGTCCTGGCCGGCGCCGGCTTCACCTACGACTCCAGCGTCTTTCCCGTGTGGCATCCGCGCTACGGCGTGGGCGACTTCACCCGCTATCCGTGTCGCGTCCGCTCCGACACCGGCGCGGAGATCGTGGAGTTCCCGCTGACGACGCTCCGCGTTGGATCCCGCAACCTGGCCGCGGCGGGCGGTGGCTACCTGCGCATCTTCCCGCTGGCCGTCCTGGAGCGGGCGTACGGCCGGGCCAACGCGGCGGGCCAGCCGGGCGTGCTCTACCTGCATCCCTGGGAGATCGATCCGGACCAGCCGAAGCTCCGAGTCCGCGGCCTCGGGCGGTTCACGCACTACGCGAACCTCGCGCGCACGGAGGCACGCCTGGAGCGGCTGCTGCGCCGGTTCCGCTGGAGCACGATGGCGGACGCGCTGGACGGCGCTCCGGATCTCGCCGGCGAGCCGCAGGAGGTTCCCGCGTGATCGATCGGCTGCGCGGCGATGCCGCACTGTGGCTGCTGCCGCTGGGATTCCTGCTCGTGTACGCGCCGCTGCTCCCCGAACTCGTGCGGGACTGGTCGCGGGGCGGGGACTTCTCGCACGGCTTCCTCGTGGTTCCGGCCGCCGCCTGGCTGGCCTGGGAGCGTCGCCGGAGTCTCGTGGCATCGCCGGCGCGTCCGTACCTGCCCGGGGCGATGCTCCTGGCGCTGGGCGTTGGCGTTTACCTGCTCGGCGTCGCCGGCGCGGAGTTCTTCCTGCAGCGCGCGTCCATGGTGGCCTTCCTCGGCGGCTGGATCCTGCTCGTGTGGGGGCCGGAGCGCGCGCGGCCGCTCGTCTTTCCGGTGGCGTTCCTGCTGTTCATGATCCCGCCGCCGTCGCTCTTCTGGAATGCGGTCTCCTTCCCGCTGCAGCTCCTGGCCTCGCGCGCCTCGGAGGGGATCGTCTCGCTGGTGGGGATCGAGGCGGTGCGGGCGGGCAACGTGATCCACCTGTCGACGTGTTCGCTGGAGGTGGCGCACGCCTGCTCCGGCCTTCGCTCGCTGGTGACGCTCCTGGCCACGAGTGCCGTCCTCGCGGAAGGCAGCCTGCTCCCGGGCGGACCCCGGACCTGGATCTCCCGCCTGCTGCTCTTCGTCTCGGCGATTCCCGTCGCCGTCGCGGTGAACGCGCTGCGGGTGGCCGGGACGGTGGCCGCCGCCGATCGAATCGGGCCGGACGTGGCCTCCGGGCCCGTGCACGATGCCTCCGGCCTCGTCATGTTCGCGGTGGCCATCGGACTACTCCTGCTTCTCCGGAGGGTGCTGACGTGGATCGAGTCGTCCGCCTCGTCGCTGTCCTCCTGACCGCGCTCGCGGTGGGGGGAGGCACGTTCCTGCGCGCCGGCACGCCGCCGCCGCCCGACGTCGTGGATCCCGCGCTCCTGCCGGATCGCCTCGACGACCGGGTCGCCCGCGACGTCCCCGTGGACGAGGCCACGCGCGAGCAGCTCGACTCGGACGCGCTGATCCTTCGCGCCTACGAGGACGAAGGTCGTCCGCCGGTGTGGCTCCTCGTCGACTACCACCGGACGCAGGGACTCGGATCCACCATCCACAGTCCGCGCATCTGCTATCCGGGTGCGGGCTGGTCCGTGGACGAGGCGGCCGTGTCCGAGGCGGACGGCGATCCGGTCTGCTGGCTCCGCCTGCGCCGCGGCGACGAGGACATGCTGGCGCTCTACTGGTACGAGTCGCGCTGGGGGCTTTCGGCGCGTGAGACGACGCTCAAGCTCCACATCGTCCGCTCGGCGCTCGCCCGTCGTCCTTCCGATGCGGCGCTGTTCCGGCTGTCCACGCCCATCCTCGGCGACGGGGAAGAGGCGGCGCGGGAGCGGTTGCTGGAGTTCCGCCGGGAGTCGCTGCCCGGAACGCAGGCGGCGTACCCGCTCGGGGAAGGGCGCGCGTGACGTTCCTGTCCCGCGTCGAGGAAACGGCCGCCCGGGTGGTCGCTTGCGTGGGGGCGGCGCTGCGGGCGCTCGCCTCGCCGTCGGTGTTCCTTCCGCTGCTGATCTGGATCGTGGCGCGCTCCGCCCTGGCGATCTGGCTCGGCGGCTTCCCGCACCCCCCGCGCGATCAGCTGGCCGGACTCTGGGTGCTCGCGGCCGGGACGGGCGCGCTGCACTTCCCCGAGGCCTACGCCGCGCTGCCGCGGGTTCTGATCTGGATCGATCCCGCGGTGGAATTCCTGATCGGCGTGCCCGTGCTTCTCCTGGCGGTGCGCGCACTGCCGCGCGTCCTGGACCCGGACGAGCCCGCGGCCGATGCCCCGCCGCTGGGAGCCGCGTGGCTGGCGTCCGTGCCCGCGGTGCTCGGCGGCGGCGCGCTGCTCGCCCTTTCCGATCGTCTGGCGGGACTGCCGACCGGCGGCGCCGCGTTCCAGGCCGCCGCGGTGGTCGCGTCGCTCTGCCTGCGGGCGCTCCTGCTGTTCGCGCTGCCCGCGCTCGTCTACGGCCGGCGCAGCGCGGCCGGCGCGCTGTCGCGCAGCCTCGGCCTCTCCAGCGGCACGCTCGGCGAGACCCTCTCGTTCGTGATCCTGGCGTTCTGCCTCACGCTGCCGTGGCGTTTCGACCCGATGTTCTTCGCCAGCACGTTCTGGTCGGTGACGCCGGAGTGGATGGCGCCGTGGACGGCGATCGGCTCGGTCGCGACCGTGCTCGGCCACTGGATCGCCGTGGGCGCGGCGGCGCGCTGGTACCTGCACGTCTACGGACCGGGGGAGTCGTGATGCGGCGGGCGAGGCTCCTCGCCGGAGCGTGGCTGGCCGGGCTCCTGCTCGCGGGGTGCGGAGGGTCGGAGCCGGAGATCACGCTGCGCTTCGAGGCGGAGCGCGCGCGGTGGCACGTCGACCGCCGGGAACGGGAGTGGGGAGAGGAGCGGACGCGCGAGGCGCACCGCGACATCGCGCAGCGCTTCCGGCCGACGCGCCTCCCGTCCTCGCAGGCGTTGCGCGATCCGGACGTGGAGCTGCGCTACCGGATCGCAGCGTCGTCCGCGCTCTACGACGCCGACCTCGGCGCCGATCACGGAGCCACGCCGGCGCTGGCCGATGCGTACCGGGACATCGCCGAGACGTATCCGTTCGACGAGGAGATCCGCGTCCTCGCGCGACTGGGCCAGGGGAGGATGCACGAGCAGCTCGGCGAGCCGGTCGAGGCGTACCGCGCGTTCGCCGCGGCGGTCGACGTTCCTCCCGCGTCGTTCGACGACGGGCGCATGGAGTGGCTGCGCGAGCGGATCCTGGACCTCGAGGCGCACGCCTCGCGGCTGACCCGTCATCTGCCGCGCGCGGAACGGGAGCGCGAGCTCGCCGCCATCGATGCGCGGCTGCGCGGCGTCGCCCGCCGCCTCGACGGATCCCGGACCGGCTGGCGCGCGCGTCGTCGCGCGGCGGAGGTCCTGGCCGAAGGCGGCGAGACCCGGGTGGCCGTCGACTCGCTGCTGACGCTCACCCGGGACGCCGTCTCGGCGGACGAGCGGGCGGACCTGTTCCTCGCGGCCGGAGAGCTCACGCAGTACCGGCTGGGAAACGCCTCCGCGGCCGAGTCGCTCTACGTGCGCTCGGCCGAGCAGGGAGCCATCGTCCGGTCCGCGGCGGAGGCCAGCGTACGTCTGGCCGAGCTTCGCCTGGAGCAGGGGCGGCACGCGGTGGCGCGCCGGACCGCGGACGAGATCCTCTCGCTCGGAGCGAGGGCGCTGGCCGATCGGCGGGAGGAAGCGAACTACTGGCGCTGCCGGATCCTGATTGCCTCGGGCCGGTGGGAGGACGCCGTGCCGTTCCTGGAGGACGGGGCGGCCGGTTCCCCGAACTCGGGGTTCACGCTGGCCTGCGCGACGCTGCTCGTGCAGCGGCTGCGGTCGTTCCGCTCGGTGAGTGAGGCCGAGGCGCTGCGGCGGCTCGTGGAAGTGGCCGAACGGGTCCCGGAGGCTCCGCGGATCGTGGCTCCGGAGCCGTGGGCGTTCTCGGAACGCCTGGACCGGAAGGCGTTCGCGTGGCGGGAGGGTATCCGGGATCTCCGCGCCGCCGCCAACCGGGTCCAGGATGCGGAGCTGGCGAGACGCGCCCGCGCGGCCGCGGACCGCATCGCCCGCCAGCGGCTGCCGACGTCGCCCGCCCGGCAGGAAAGGCCTTGACCCACGGGGCCGGAGAAACGCACATTGGGCGCGCGATCGCCGAGGGGATGAGAGGAAGACGATGACGACGCCACCGCACGCCACCCCACACGGAGCCCTCCGGCCGGGACCGTTCCGGCTGCTCGCCGGCGTCGTCCTGGTCCTGTTGACCGCCGCGCTCCCGCTCCAAGCCCAGTCGCTGTTCGACGAGGGGCGGACCCTCGAGTTCCGCGCGGACCAGCCCTGGACGCGCCTGGCGTTGCAGGGGCCCCAAGACATCGACGGGGTCTCGCCGCTGCGGATCCCGGGCGCCCTGGAAGGGGAGTTCTGGCTCAGCGGCTGGGGACCCGGCGTGGAGCGTCAGCTCGGACGCGTGAGGGTGCGCCTCGACGAGGGCGGCCCGTCCATCGCCAGCTACGGAGCCCGATCCTTCTCGGAGCGCGCGCTCTACTCCGTGCTCTATCCCGGCATCGTCCAGTACTCGTCGCAGCAGAAGGGCAAGGGCCTCCTGCTCGGGCTCGGCGCCACGGCCGGCCTGACCGCGACGATCTGGGCGCAGACGGAACTCTGGAACGAGGAAGAGGACGTCGACTCAGCCGACCGGGCGCTCGCTTCCGCCGTGGACGAGGAGGCGCGCCGCGACGCGGAACGGCTCCGCCAGGATCAGCGCGAGGAGCGCGACTTCGCCATCGACCGGCGGAACATCATGATGGCGGCCACGGGCGCGGTGTGGGGCCTCGGGCTGCTGGACGCGTTCGTGTTCTCGCCGGACTTCCACGTGGCGCGGGCGGACGAGAACGCCATCACCCTGGAAATGCGTCGCAAGACGCGCTTCGACGCCGTGGCGCGCTCGCTCGTGTTCCCCGGTCTGGGGCAGGAGTACAACGGCGAGGGACGCAAGGCGGTCTGGGTCACCCTGGGGGCCGTCGCCGGTTCCGCCTGGCTGATCCATCGCCAGCTGGAGTTCGCGGAGGCGGTCATGGAGTACGATCAGGCGAACTCCCGCTTCAACAACGCCATCACCGTGGACGAGCGCAACCAGTTCGGACTGCGCCGGCAGCAGCTCTACGCGCGGGTGGAGGATCGGGAGCGGGACCGCAATCTCGCCATCGGGATCCTCGGCGGGTACTGGGCGCTGGCCGCCCTGGAGACGGCCATCTCCTTCGGCGACGAGTGGGGCGGCCGCCAGATCCGGGAGGTCGGAGCGGTCGGCGTGAGCATCAATCCTGCCCGCGGGGAGGTGGCGGCACAATGGGGCTTCTGATGCGATCCGCGTCGGTCCGGCGCCTCCTGTTCGCGGCCGTCGCGCTGCTGCTCGTGCCCGCCTGCACCGAGAAGCCGCCGGCTCCGGATTCCGGCAATCCCGTCGCTCCGGGCGACGTCGCTCCGACGCCGACGAACGTGGCCGTGGAGGTCACGGCCTCCAGCGTCTCGCTCTCGTGGAGCGTGGACGATGCCACGGGCGTGTCGCAGTACCGGGTCTACCGCGGGGCCGGTTCGTCGGAGCTGCGCTGGATCGCCACCACGTCGTCCACGGCGTACGTGGACTCCGACGTCGTGCGCAACACGCTGTACCGCTACCAGGTGGCCGCGGTGCGCGCGGGGCTCGAGGGCCCGAGATCGCTGACCGTGACCGCGCTCCCCGCGAACTACGGAATCGTCCTGGAGGGCGGGGCCGAGGTCACGTCCGCCCGGTCGATCAGTCCCGGATCGCGACAGATCCGCGTGGACCTCGTGGCGCCCACGGGCACCGCGTTCGTCCGCCTCTCGGAGGACCCGGCCCTGGCCGGCGCGCCGCCCCGTCCGCTCGATCAGAACGACCCGGTGGAGACGTTCGCGCTGTCGACCGGAGACGGACTCAAGACGGTGTACGCGCGTTTCACGACGGACGGCGGCGGGCTGTCCGAGGTGGTGAGCGCCTCCATCGTGCTGGACACGAAGGCCGTCATCGAGCTCGTCACGGAGGACTCCGCCGATCAGGTTCTCGTGGTGGACGACATCCTCCACGTCGCCGTCACGGTCGACGCTCCGGGCGGCATCGCCTCGGTGGATCTCGGCACGACGGTGCTGGGGCTGGCGCTCTTCGATGACGGCACCAACGGCGACGTGACGCCCGACGACGGCGTTTACGAGCGGGACTTCACGATCACGGCCGGCGTGGAAGTGGTCGAGGCGCCGGTGACGGCGTTCTTCCAGGACACGGTCGGCAACGTCGCGGATCCCAGGTCGTCCGCCACGAAGGTGACCATCGCGGATCCGCCGGCGGCGGTGACGTTCGACGACGGCGCCAGCGACGTCGTGGGCGCCGCCATGCAGCTCGTGTGGTCGCGCAACCTGGACGGGGACTTCGCCGCCTACCGGATCCACCGGTCGCCGGCGGGGCAGGGTTCGGTCGACGAGAACGATCCGGTCATCGCGACGGTCACGGACTCCGCAACGCTGACCTACACGGACTCCGGCCTCACCGGCGGAACGCAGTACACGTGGGGAGTGGCCGCGGTGGACCAGAACGGTTTCGCGTCCGCGCTGGATTCCATCACGCGGACGATGGACTTCGATCCGGTCCTGCAGTCGACCACGCTCTCGCCGGACGTCGGTCCGGAAGGCACCACGTTCCAGTACGACTGCGTTTACCGGCATCCGTCCGGTCTGGCGCCGCTGGAGATCAATGTCATCGTCGACGGAACGCAGGTCTATCCCATGACGCAGGTCGGGTCCGGCACCAACTGGACCGGCGGGGAGCCGTTCCGGGTGACCGCCAACCTCGCGGCCGGCAGCCACACCTACGCCTTCGTGGCGGTGGCGACGGACGGATCGGGCACTCGCAGCCCCCTGGACGAGGATTCCGTCTTCAACGGGCCGCTGGTGACCCCTTAGCGGGATCTTCACCGGCTCCACGTCCACTCCACTTGCGACGGGCTCCCGGAAGCCGTTACAATCCTGGGGTCGAGTCTCCCTCCCGGAGGAATTGTTCCCATGGTGGAAGGAACGCCGCAGAGCCGGCCGGAGGCGCCGGTTGCGCCGCCCGTCGTCGAGCCGGCCGCCGTGGAGGTTGCGCGGATTCCGTACCCGGAGCCGCGGCCGCCCGGTCGTCTCCGCCGGACGATCGACATCGTGGGCGCGCTGACGCTGATCGTCGTGCTGGCCCCCGTGCTCGCGCTCGTGGCGGCCGCCGTGCGGGTGACCTCGCCCGGGCCCGTCATCTACCGGCAGACGCGGGTGGGACTGAATCGTCGCAGCGGTCTTGATCGACGCGACGGGCCGCACGGTTCGCTCGTCCTGGATCGTCGGCGGGTGGATCGCCGGACCATCACGAGTGCCGGTAAGCTGTTCCGCATCATGAAGTTCCGGACGATGGTGGAGAACGCCGAGGCGAAGGTGGGGCCCACGTGGGCTTCCAAGAACGATGCCCGGATCACGTCCATCGGACGGATCATGCGCAAGACCCGCCTGGACGAACTGCCGCAGCTCTTCAACATCCTGAAGGGCGACATGTCGTTCATCGGGCCGCGACCCGAGCGTCCGTTCTTCGTCGAGCGCTTCCGCCGGGCCATCCCGGGCTACATGGAGCGGCTCTCGGTGCCGCCGGGCGTCACGGGGCTCGCGCAGGTGGAGCACCACTACGATCAGAACGTCGAGGACGTCCGGCTCAAGCTGGAGTACGACGTGCGCTACGTGCGCGGACAGAGCCTGTGGCTGGATCTGAAGATCCTGCTGAAGACGGTCCGCGTCGTCCTGACGGGACAGGGCGCGCACTAGAGATCCCGGGCGTCGGCCGTCCCGGGCCGACGTCGAGAAGGGCGCGCGTCTCCGGACGTCGCGCCCGCGGGGCCGCGTTCCCGGGTGCCATCCGTCCGCGCCGCCTTCCCCCCTCCGGGCCCCGCAAGTTGTTGTTCGATATCGAGTTAACCGCGTTCGAAGCGGGGGGAATGCCCTTGACGCTCCTACGGGCCCATGCTAGCGTCCGCTAGGCTCATCGGCGAAGAAGCTCCAACCCGTTGTCGTGAAACAAGTTGTGGCACCGGAGATCGCATCTTGAACGTCTCGGTCCGACAGGTGGACGATGTCACCATCCTGCGTCCGTCCGGAAAGATCCTCGGCGGCCCGGAGTCGGACGTGCTTCGCGACGAGCTGGATCGGGCGCTGGCGCGCGGGGACCGGAAGATCCTCGTGGATCTCGCCGAGGTCCCATGGATGAACAGCGCCGGGCTGGGCATATTGCTGTCGGCGTATGCGCGGATGAAGGACCTGGGGGGGCGTGTGCGGTTCTGCGGGGTCGGCGAGCGCGTGCTCGGAATCCTCAGAACCACCAAACTCCTCACGGTATTGGACGTTCTTGACGATGAAGAGACAGGCATCCAGAGCTTCGTCGTCGAGGGCGCCGGTTCCCAGGGTGGACCGGACTGATCGGGGGGCGCCGGGGACGTGACGGGGGAGCGGGTGTCGGCCTGGATCGAGCTCATCCTCCTGCTCTCGCTTCTGGTGCTCCTGGGCGTGGCGGCCGGAAAGGTCGTGCTGGTTCTCCGCCGGGCCGGAGTGGCCCCCGGAGGGGTGATGGCCGTCGGCTTCGTGTTCGTGGCCGCGGCCGGGTTGACCGCACGCCGGATCTCCATCCGGTGGCGAGGGTTGCGACGGGGAAGACGGGGAAACGGTGATGGAACCTGAGGATTCCGCGGGCAGATCGGGCTTCGGGGGTCGACAAGCGGCCGTTCTCGGACGCATGATGACTCTACCCCCCCTGGGTCAGATGGGACGCCACAAGTACGGTCCCTTCCTGCGCGGCGCGCTGGACCTCTTCGAGGCCGACGGCGCCAGCGTGGGGTTCTGGGTCTCTCCCCAGGAGCTTCGCCGGTACCGCGCGCAGAGCGGTGAGGCGGGCAACGAGATCCACGAGGACGTGCTGGATCCGGGACCGCGGGAAGGCGGCCTCCTGCGGGAGGTCCTTCGCGCCGGCAGCACGGAACGACTGGAAACCCTGCCCCGAGACGATTTCGACCCCGAAGTGGAAGGCTATCCCGGCCACGACTCCGTCTCGTGCCTGTTCGTGGGGCTGAAGATGCGCGACGAGCCGCCCGCCGTGCTCGTCCTGCACCGGTTCCTCGGATCGGCACCGTTCACGTCCGCCGATCAGGATCGCGCGCAGGACCTCTCCTCCGTGTTCGCGGCGGCGCTGGACAACCTGCGCCGCTTCAGTCGCGCGGAGGAGCTGTCCATCACGGACGGGCTGACGGGAGCGTTCAACTACCGCTACCTGCGGAGCGCGCTGGACCGCGAGGTGGCGAGGGCGCGCCGGTTCCGGGAAGAGTTCTCGATCATCATGCTCGATGTCGATCACCTGAAGGAATACAACGACGTCCACGGCCACCTGCAGGGCAGCGAGGTGCTCCGGCGCCTGGCCCAGGTGGTGATGGGGGAGCTTCGTGCGGCGGACATCCTGGCCAAGTACGGCGGGGACGAGTTCGTCGTGATCCTCCCGCAGACCCCGCGCGCGGGGGCTTCCACGCTCGCGGAGCGCATCCGGGCCGCGGTGGAGGCGCACGCCTTCCCCGGCGAGGGAGAGGGCATGAAGATCACCACGTCCATCGGCATCTCGCAGTTCCCGGAGGACGGAGAGACCACCCGGGAGATCCTGGAGGCCGCCGACAACCAGCTCTACTCCGCCAAGCGGACGGGCCGGAACAAGGTGGTCATGACCGGAGAAGGCTCCTCCCCGGAAGGGATCGGTGAGAACTCATGACGCTCCTTGAGAAGCTCGAGAATCGCTCGGCCACGCTGGGCGTCGTGGGGCTGGGGTACGTCGGCCTTTCGCTCGCGATGGAGTTTGCACGGGCGGGGTATCGCATCATCGGCATCGACATCGACGCCGACAAGGTGGCCCAGCTGCAGAACGGACAGTCCTATGTCATGGACGTACCGTCGGACGAGGTCGCAAAGCTCGTCGCGGAGGGTCGTCTGCAGGCGTCGACGGACTACTCCCGGGTCGCGGAAATGGACTCGGTCAACATCTGCGTGCCCACGCCGCTGCGCTCCAAGACCAAGGATCCGGACCTGTCGTTCATTCTGGACGCCGTCGCGCAGATCCGGAAGTCCCTGCACCGGGATCTGCTGGTCATCCTGGAGAGCACCACGTTCCCCGGCACCACCACGGAAGTGATCCTGCCCATCCTCGAGGAGTCCGGGATGAAGGTGGGGGAGGACTTCTACCTGGCGTTCTCTCCGGAGCGCGTGGATCCCGGCAACGTGGACTTCCAGACGCGGAACATCCCCAAGGTAGTGGGCGGGATCACGCCGGAGTGCACCCGGCATGCCGAGATGCTTTACAAGAACTGCCTGGAGCGGGTGATCGGCGTCTCTTCCACGAACGTCGCCGAGATGGTGAAGCTGCTGGAGAACACGTTCCGCAGCGTGAACATCGGCCTGGCCAACGAGTTCGCCCTCCTGTGCGGCAAGCTCGGGATCGACGTGTGGGAGGTGATCGAGGCCGCCTCCACGAAGCCCTTCGGCTACATGCCGTTCTACCCGGGGCCGGGCCTCGGCGGGCACTGCATCCCGGTGGATCCGCTCTACCTCTCCTGGAAGGCCAAGGTGAACGGCTTCCACCCGAAGCTCATCGACGTGGCGGTCCAGGTGAACCAGGAAATGCCCGCCCACGTGGTGCGCAAGGTGGACGAGGCGTTGAAATCGCTCAAGAAACAACTCCCGGGGTCGAAGATTCTGATCGTAGGGGTGGCCTACAAGCGGAACACCGATGACGTCCGGGAATCTCCGGCCCTGGAGATCATTCACCTGCTCTCCGCGGCCGGCGCCCAGGTGGACTACGCCGATCCCTTCGTGTCGGAGCTGGCGGTGAACGGGACGCGGCTGGCGGCCCTGCCGCTGGACGAGGCGACGCTTGCGGCATCGGACTGCACGCTGGTCGTCACGGACCACTCGTCGGTGGACTACGAGTTCGTGGCAAAGCACGCCCCGATCGTGGTGGACACCCGGAACGCCCTGCGGAACGTGGCCGGAGAGCACATCGTCCGTCTCTAGGTTCCGCGACACCTGTCCTGGGGGACGACGTGGCGACTTTCCTGGTCACCGGCGGAGCCGGCTTCATCGGATCGCACCTGGCGAGCGCCGTCCACCAGAACGGGGATCGCGTCCGCGTCCTGGACGACCTCTCGTCGGGCTTCGAGGAGAACCTGGAGGCCATCGGCTCCGGCGTGGACGTGGTCCGCGGCGATGTGGCCGACCGGAAGGCCGTGGGCCGCGCCATGGACGGCGTGGACTACGTGCTTCACCACGCCGCTCTGGCGTCGGTGCCGCAGAGCGTGGAGAACCCGGATCTCAATCATCGCTCCAACGTCGACGGAACGCTGAACCTGCTGCTCGCGGCGCGCGAGAACGGCGTGAAGCGGTTCGTGCTGGCGTCATCGGCCGCCATCTACGGCGATGATCCGTCGTCGCCCAAGCGGGAGTCGATGGATCCGGCGCCGCTCTCGCCCTACGCGGCCGCCAAGCTCATCGGCGAGGTGTACTGCTCCCAGTTCACGGCCGCCGGGTGGGTGGACGCCGTGTGTCTGCGCTACTTCAACATCTTCGGCCCCCGGCAGGATCCGGCGTCGGACTACGCGGCGGTCGTGCCCATCTTCATCCGCAAGCTGCTCGACGGGGAGACGCCGCTCATCCACGGCGACGGCGAGCAGACGCGCGACTTCACGTACGTGGACAACGTCGTGCGAGCCAACCTGCTCGCGCTGGAGAAGCCCGATGCGCCGGGCGGGGTCTTCAACATCGGCTGCGGCGGATCGTTCTCCGTGAACGAGCTGTTCCGCCTCATCGCCGACCAGGTGTCCCCGGGCGCGAGCGCCGACCACACGGAGCCGCGCGCCGGCGACGTCCGCGTGTCGTCCGCCTGCATCGATAAGGCGCGCGAGACCCTGGACTACGATCCGGTCGTCGGATTCGAGGAGGGGCTCACGGCCACGTGTCGATGGTTCCGCGAGAATCCGGACCGGGCCCGGAAGGCCGCACGATGAGCGAACCCCGCGTCCTCCTCGTCGACGACGATGCGTCGTTCCGGCGGGCCACGGTCCTCGGGCTCGGCGGCCACGGATTGCGGGTGGACTGCCTGGACGGGACGGGCGACGTCCGGACGGAGATCCTGGAGAGCGGCGCGGACGTTATCCTCCTGGATCTGAACCTCCCGGGACGCAGCGGGCTGGATCTGCTGAAGGAGCTGAAGCCGGAGAAGCTGGAGGCCCCCGTCATCATGGTCACCGGCAACGACGACGTCTCGGTGGCGGTGCGCGCCATCCGGGCCGGCGCCTTCGACTACGTGACGAAGCCGCCCTCCATCGACGAGCTGGCCGTCTCCATCGAGCGGGCGCTGGAGAGCAGTCGCGTGACGAGAGAGCGCGACGTCTACCGCGAGCTTTCCGACCGGCGCTATTCCTTCGTGCCCAGCCGGAGCCCGCGCATGCGCGACGTCTACGATATGGCGCATCGCGTGGCGGGCAGCGGCACCACCACTGTGCTCATCCAGGGGGAGTCCGGGACGGGGAAGGAGCACGTGGCCCACCTGATCCATCGCCACTCTGAACGTGCGGACAAGCCCTTCCTGGAGATCAACTGCGCGAGTCTCCCGGAGCACCTGCTGGAGAGCGAGCTCTTCGGCCACGAGAAGGGCGCGTTCACGGATGCGCGCACGCGCAAGCGCGGCCTGCTGGAACTGGCCGACGGCGGGACCCTCTTCCTCGACGAGGTGGGGGAGATGGCGATCAACATCCAGGTGAAGCTGCTGCGCGTGCTGGAGCGGATGACGTTCCGGCGCGTCGGGGGGACAGACGACATCGCCGTCTCCGTTCGCGTGATCTCCGCGACGAACCGCGACCTCGGCGAGGCCGCCCGGGCCGGCACCTTCCGCGAGGATCTCTACTTCCGTCTGAAGGTCGTTCCGCTGGAGCTGCCCGCCCTGCGCGAGCGCCCGGAGGACTTGCCGGTGCTCATGGAGCACTTCCTGCGGGAGTTCTCGGGGGCGTTCGGCCGGGAGTTCACCGGTGTGTCGGACGATGCGCTGCGGGCCGCCCGCGACTACGAATGGCCCGGCAACATCCGGGAACTGAGGAACTGCCTGGAGCGAGCCGTCCTGCTCCACGACGGGGGGGAGCTCACCGCGTCAATGCTCCAGATCCCGGGGACCACCGCGGCGTCCCCCGGTGAGGTGGGGGAGTTCCTCGCCGAGGTCCGTCGGATCCAGGACGACGGCATCCCGGAGGAGGGCATCGCCTTCGAGACGCTCGTGGAGTCCCTGGAGCGATACCTCATCGGCAAGGCGTCCGAGAAGGCGGGGGGGAACCAGAGCCAGACGGCCCGGTACCTGCACCTCAACCGGGACAAGCTCCGGACCCGGATGAAGAACTACCGTCTGCCGCGCGGCTGAATCCGCCCGAAAACGCGCTTTCGCCCCCGCGGTCGATTCCGTACATTCAGCCGATCATGAACGGAAGATTCGCGTCCGCGCTGGCGGCCGTCGCGCTGCTGGCCGTCATGGCCGGCTGCGGGGCCTACGGATTCTCGTCGTCGTTGCTGCCCGCCCACGTCAAGTCGGTCGGGATTCCGCTGATGGAGAACCGGACGGATCGAGGCGACCTGTCGGCGGCGCTGGCGGATTCGCTGACCGAGGCGTTCATCGACGACAACACGCTGAAGGTCGTGAACGAGAGCTCGGCCGACGCCGTCGTAGAGGGAGCCGTCGTGTCGTACTCCCGGACGCCGTTCACGTACGACGCGGGGGAGAACGTCCAGACCTACCGCGTGGAGATCGTGCTGGAAGTGCGTCTGGTGGACGTGCGCAAGAACGACATGCTGTGGGAGGAGCCGCGGCTGTCCCAGTGGGCCACCTACAACTTCGTCCCGGTCGGCGGACAGCCGGCGGAGGACGAGGAGGTGGGCATCGGGCGGGTGCTGGCCAAGCTCACGGACGACATCCTCAACCGATCGGTCGAGGGCTGGTAACGGAAGGGAATCCATGGAGACGCAGGGCGTCCGCGAGGCGTGGGCCGACGGTGCACGCTGGCCGTTCGCGGAGATCGAGAGCAAATGGCAGGAGCGCTGGGAGCGGGACGGCACGTTCCGCACGTCGGACGACGCATCCGACGAACGTCCCAAGTTCTACGCGCTGGTGATGTTCCCGTACCCGTCGGGCGCCGGGCTGCACGTGGGCCATCCGGAGTCCTACGTGGCGGCGGACATCCTGGCCCGGTACAAGCGCATGCGCGGGTACCGCGTCCTGCATCCCATGGGCTTCGACTCGTTCGGTCTGCCGGCGGAGCAGTACGCGGTGCAGACGGGCACGCATCCGCGCATCACGACGAAGGCCAACGTCGATAACTTCCGTCGCCAGATCAAGAGCATCGGGCTGTCGTACGACTGGGACCGCGAGGTCCAGACCACGGATCCGTCGTACTATCGCTGGACGCAGTGGATCTTCCTGCAGCTCTTCGGCTCCTACTACGACGAGGCGGCGGGGAAGGCCCGTCCCATCGACGAACTGGAGATTCCGGCCGACGTGGCGGCGCAGGGCGATGTCGCCGTGCGCGACTACCGCGATGCCCGCCGGCTCGCCTACCAGGCCGAGGTTCCGGTGAACTGGTGCGCGGAGCTCGGCACCGTGCTGGCCAACGAGGAAGTGATCGACGGCAAGAGCGAGCGCGGCGACCACCCGGTGGTGAAGCTTCCGCTGCGCCAGTGGATGCTGCGCATCACCGCGTATGCGGATCGCCTGCTGGAGGATCTGGACGGTCTGGACTGGCCGGAGCCGCTGAAGATCATGCAGCGCAACTGGATCGGCAAGTCCACCGGAGCGGAGATCGACTTCCCGTCGGAGGCGGTCGGGCTGGCGGAGGGCGCGGAGTTCCCGGCGGAGATTCCGGAGAACACGCTGCGCGTCTACACCACGCGGCCGGACACCATCTTCGGCGTCACGTTCATGGTGCTGTCGCCGGAACATCCGCTGGTGAATCACTTCACCTCGGACGATCAGCGTGCGGCCGTGGACGCGTACTGCGAGGAGGCCGCGCGCAAGAGCGACATCGAGCGCACCGACCTCACGAAGGACAAGACGGGCGTCTTCACGGGCGGGTTCGCGCTGAATCCGGCCAACGGCGAGAGGATCCCGGTCTGGATCGCGGACTACGTGCTGATGGGGTACGGCACCGGCGCCATCATGGCGGTGCCCGGCCACGACGAGCGCGACCACGAGTTCGCCGGGACGTTCAGGCTGGAGATCCGGCCGATCCTGGAGGCGGACGGGGAGCCGTCGCCGCCCGGCGAGGACGACTCGCGCGCGCGCTACGTTCGATCGGCCAACGACGGCGTCACGCTGGACGGGCTGGATCCGGCGGCGGGGAAGAAGGCCATCGTGGAGTGGCTGGAGAGGAGCGGCCACGGCCGCGCCGCCTCCAACACGAAGCTGCGCGACTGGCTGTTCAGCCGGCAGCGCTACTGGGGCGAGCCCATTCCCGTGCTGCACGACGACGAGGGCAACACGGTTCCCGTGCCCGATGGGGACCTGCCCATTCTGCTGCCGGAGATGGACGACTTCCAGCCGGTCGGCAAGCCGGAGCCGCTGCTGTCCAAGGCGACGGACTGGGTGAAGGTCACGGACGCGTCGGGCAAGACCTGGAGCCGCGAGACCAACACGATGCCGCAGTGGGCCGGTTCGTGCTGGTACTACCTGCGCTACATCGATCCGCACAACGACGCGTGCTTCGTGGACCCGGTTAAGGAGCGCGCCTGGATGCCGGTGGACATCTATATCGGCGGCGCGGAGCACGCGGTGCTGCATCTGTTGTACGCGCGATTCTGGCACAAGGTGCTGTTCGATCTGGGGCACGTGTCCACGAAGGAGCCGTTCCAACGGCTGATGAACCAGGGCATGATCCTGGGCGAGAACAACGAGAAGATGTCGAAGTCCCGCGGCAACGTCATCAACCCGGACGACGTCATCCGGGAGCTGGGTGCCGATGCGCTTCGCCTCTACGAGATGTTCATGGGACCGCTGGAAGTGGACAAGCCCTGGTCCACGAAGGGAATCCACGGCATCTCGCGCTTCCTGGATCGCTGCTGGCGAGCCGTCCAGTTCGCGGACGCCGACGGCGATCCCCACGAGCGCATCCGGCATCGCACGATCCGGAAGGTCACGGAGGACGTGGAGCGCGTCCGGTTCAACACCGGGATCGCGGCGCTGATGGAGTACGTCAACGCGATGACGAAGGCGGAGGCCGTGAGCGAGGCGGATCGAGGCGCGCTGGCCCGGATGCTCCATCCGTTCGCCCCGCACCTGGCGGAGGAGGTCTGGGAGCGGACGGGCCACGCCGGCACCATAGCCGACGAGGCCTGGCCGGAATTCGATCCGGAGCTTGCGCGCGCGGAGATGATCACGCTCGTCGTGCAGATCAACGGCAAGGTCCGCTCGAAGTTCGAGGTGGAGCCGGACACGCCCAAGGACGAGCTGGAGCGCATGGCCCTGGCCGACGAGTCCGTTCAGCGGCACCTGGAGGGCAAGGTGCCGCGGAAGGTGATCGTGGTGCCCGGGCGGCTCGTGAACATCGTGGCGTAGGAGGCCGCGCCGGGGCCGAGGCGCCGATCAGCGCGCCCTAGGCGGCCCCTGGACCGGGGATTGGTGCGGGCGTCGGCGTTTTGCCGCACGCGCCCCGGCCGCGTGAATCGCCTTTCAATACGAAACCAACATAATCCTTCTTTTGGGACATTTGGTCTCAGGGGGCGGCGATTCGGGCGCATCCTAGGTCCGGAGCTCTCGCTGCCGGCCGAATGCGCGGTCCCCTCCTTTACGCGGTCGCTTCGGGGTCAGCCCGGCAGTGCCATCAACTCGAAGCGAGCGTCCTCGGCCTCCGGGGAGTCCGGATACCGGTCGACGATCGTCTGGTAGATGCTCCGCGCGCCGGCCGCGTCGCCCTGGGCCTTGGCCAGCCGGGCGGCGTGCAGTCCGGCCTCGAGCCGCGCGCCGGCGCCGGACCCGGTGTCCCAGAGGGCGCGGTAGTCCGCGAGCGCCCCGCTGAGATCGCCGGCACCCTCCTTGGACGCGGCGATGCCGAGACGCGCACCGTCCTGCATCAGATCGTCATAGAGCGGCTTGCTCAGAAAGCTCTCGAACGTGGCGCGGGCCTCGTCGAAGCGCCCCTGCTGGTAGTACGCGTTGCCGAGCACGTACGTGGCCTCGCGGGCCGCCCGGGAGCTCCCGTGCTGATCGCGCACCGCTTCCAGCGCCGCCGTCCCGGCGTCGACCCGACCCAGCGCGAACTCCGTCCGGGCGTCGGACAGCGCCCGATCCGCCTCGGTGAATCCCCCGCCCGAGTCCGTGGCCGATCCGCCGATCCGGACCGCCAGCGCCACGACGGCGACGAACGCGACGAGCCCGGCCGCCACGATGATGGTGTTGTCCCGTGCGTACGCCAGGGCCTTCTGCAACGCGGCGAAGATGGGATCCTCGCGCAGTTCCTTCTTTGAAAGATGCTTGGACATGCCTTCCCTCCGGGCCGTGAGCCGGCCCCAGCGCGCGAAACGGCGGAGAAACCCGACCGATCCTATCATCGACCCTCCGAGCGGACAAGGCGCGCCGGACCGCCAACCCTGAGCTAGCTGACTGTAAATGTCTGTGAAATCCACGTTGACAGCCCCGCCCGCGGGACGCTTTGATCCGCGCGGGTGGACGACGAAGCGATCGGGGGTGCAGCCGCCGTGCGTGGGTACCGACGTCGCAACACGATCAGCTACCTGGCCGGAGTCGGGGCCGTCTTCCTGCTGCTCACCCAGCTGAGCGGGAGCCTCCTGCGCCTGGACGAGAAGCTCTGGCTGGGCGTCTACTTCGGGGCCGACGGCTCCACGGTCCGCCGCGTGGTGGAGGGCAGTCCCGCGCAGCTCGCCGGACTGCGTTCGGGTGATCGTCTGCAGGACGTGGACGGCTCTCCCCTGCCTCAACCCTGGACGCGCTCGCTGCGGGACGGCGTCCTGACCGTCCGGGTCGTCCCGGCCGCCGACGACGGCGCCCCGCGGGAGGCCAGCCTCGAGCCCGTTCCGTATCCGAGATCCGAAGTCCTGCGCCGCATCCTGATGGCGGGCGTCGTGCTCTCGTTCGTGCTCACGGGGCTTGTCGTCTTCCTGAGCCGCTCCGACCGCGTGGGAACGCTGTTCTTCCTCATGGGGCTGCTCTTCGGACGGGCGCTGCTGCCGGGACTTCCTCCGGCCAGCCGCGCCGCGTTCCTCGCCGACAAGCTCGTCCTCGACCTCGCCATCCTCGTGCTGCCGGCGGTGCTGCTGCACTTCTTCCTGAGCTTTCCGAGGCGGGCCGCGTTCCTGCAGCGCAATCCGCGCCTGGCCTGGCTGCTTTACGTTCCCGCGATCGTCGGCATGCCGCTGTCGCTCGCGTTCGACCTGGAGGTCATCTTCGGGGAGCAGCCGATCTCCCCCGCCGCGCTCCGCTTCCAGTCCTTCATGGCGATGATCTTCGTCGGGATGGCGGTCTGGGCCGTGGCCGCGTTCCTGAACGGCGTGCGGCGGCTGCGCTCTCCGGTGCTTCGTCGCAGCGTGCGCTGGGTGCTGCCCGGCACCGCGCTCGGCATCCTGCCCCCGCTGCTCCTGTCGGCCGTGATCAACACGTTCCCGTCCGTCCAGATCCCGGGCGACCGCTACGCGTTCGTCGCGCTCGTCCTGGTGCCGCTGTCGTTCGCGCACGGCATCATCCGCTACGGACTCATGGATCTGGAGCTCGTCGCGAAGCGCAGCGTCGTCTACACGGCGCTGACCGCGGTGCTCGTGGCAGTGTACTACGTCTTCGCCGATGCGCTGGGCCGGGCGGTCCTCGCCGGCACGGGACCGGCGCGCTCCGCCGTGTCGTTCGCAGTGGTGTTCGCGGCGGCGCTGCTCTTCGTGCCGCTGCGCGACCGCGTGCAGGACTGGGTGGATCGCCGCTTCTATCGCCGCCGCCAGGACGATCGCCGGACGCTGCAGGAGTTCTCGCGCCTCTTCGCGACGTTCCTCGGCCGGGAGGAACTCGTGCGTCTGCTCGTGGAGCGCCTGCCGGACGAGCTCGGCGTGGGGCGCGCGGCGCTCTTCGTGCGGTCGTCGCCGGACTCCTCCCTGCATCTCGCCGGGACGCTGGGCATCGGCGCGCAGGAGGTGGGGCTCCCCGTGTTCAAGCCCTCCCCCTCGCTGATGGCCTGGTGGTACGAGTTCGACGGGCCGATCCCGCTGGCGCCCGCCGGCCGCCTGGACCGGTTCGATCGTCTGCCGCCGGACGAGGCGCGGCTGTTCGAGGCGGTCGATCCGGCGGTCGTCGTCTTCCTGCCGCGGGAGCGATCCATCGAGGGGATGCTGCTGCTGGGGGCGCGCGCGGAGGAGGAGCCCTTCCGAGGCGAGGACCTGGCGCTGCTGGCCACGCTGGGCGATCAGGCGGGCACCGCGCTCTCGTCCTCGCGCCTGCACGAGGAAGCGCTGGAACGGCGACGGCTGGAGGAGGAGCTGGCCGTGGCGCAGCGCATCCAGGCGAGCCTCCTGCCCGACGAAGTGCCGCAGCCGCCGGGCATCGAGATCGCCGCCGTGACGCGCCCGTGCCACGAGGTCGGCGGCGACTTCTACGACTTCCTGGACTTCGGGGCCCAGGGGCTCGGGCTCGCCGTCGCCGACGTCGCCGGCAAGGGCGTCCCGGCCGCGCTCATCCTCTCCTCGCTCCAGGCCACGCTGCGGGCAGCCGCCGGCGGCGACCAGCCGCCCGAGCCGATCGTGCAGCGCATCAACGACCGTCTCTGTCAGGACGTGCAGCCCGGCAGCTTCGCGAGCCTGCTCTACGCCCACCTGGACACGGATCGTCGTGTGCTGCGCTACGTGAACGCCGGCCACCCGGCGGGGCTCGTGGTGCGGAAGGACGGCCGGCTGGAGCGCCTGGAGGAGGGCGGCATCCTCCTGGGCGTGGAGCGATCCGCGGGCTACTCCGCTGGCGAGCGGCGCATGGAGGACGGAGACCTCCTGCTCCTCTACTCCGACGGCGCGACGGACGTCCTCAACGAGGCGGACGAAGAGTACGGCCAGGAGCGCCTGGAGCAGCTCCTGCCCCGCCTGGCCCACCTCACACCGAGCGCCGTCATGGAGAGCATCATCTCCTCCGTCGAGACGTTCGTCGGCGGCGCACTGCCCGACGACATCACCCTCCTGGTGGCCAAGTTCCGGTCAGGCCCGGAGACCGCGGCGTCCCGCTGACCAATCCCTGACCAGTCGATTGCCCTCCCGGTGACCAGTTTCCGGCCGCCGGGTCGGACCGCTCGCTTGTGAACGAAAGTACTTGATTGAAGCGTCGCAAGTCATTGCTGTGGGGCAAGTTGTGAACATGATTCTCACCCCGGGTCCGGCCTCGCTTCGGGCCGTTTGGCATCGCCCATGCGACAAGAAGGGAGTGCGTCACTCACTCGCGGCCCCCTGGCCGCGATAACCGGAGAACGCGCATGAAAACCCTGCTGCACGTCGCGATTCTGACGATGCCCTTCTTCGATTTCTTCTGGTGGATGCGATGAGTGGAGGCGACCTCGAGGACTGCGACTTCCGGGCCTCGCGGCGCCCGTCGCGGGGCCCGGACTTCCCGAACCACGGAGGCCCGACCATGAATCACGCAAGCCCCTGGACCTACCGGATCGCCCTGACGATCCTCGCCGCCGCTCTGTACTGGGGTGTGGCGCAGAGCTGGTGGATTCCGCGCTCGCTGGGCTGACCTAGCGGACGACCGCGAACTTGCCCTTCACCTCGTCGGTGACCGTGCCGTCGTTCGTGACGCGCAACACGTAGAGGTACACGCCGCTCTCCAGGTCCACGTCGATGACGTCGTCCCCGGGGACCGCGTTGGCGCCGGCCTGGTTCCCCTCGAAGAAGAACCGCTCCCCCGTTCCGAACCGCGCGACCTCGGTGCCCTCCAGGTCGTAGACGCTCAGGGTCACGCCCGCGTCCCGTGACAGCTCGTAGTAGAACGCGAACTCCGACGGACCGCCCCGGGCCGGATTCGGGTAGGTGTAGTGCTCCAGGATGCGCGGCTCCGCGTCGCGGGCGGCCTCCAGGAAAAACGTGTCCGATCCGCGGTTGTTGCCGGGCGAGATCTCGAGCTGCTCGTACCCCACGTCCAGCCCCTCCACGACCGCGAAGACTTCATGGAAGCCGATGCTCACGTCCGAGGTGTCCCAGATCAGCTCGAACGGGACGACGGCCCCGGAGCCGAAGAAGTCCTTCCGCGTGATCTCGCCGATGAGCGTGCCGCCCGCGTCCGGATCGCCGTCGTAGAAGCTCACCCGCGCGGTGAGGGAGTCCGTGGTCTCGTCCAGGAACGTCAGGGACGACGAACCGAAGTTGTGGACCCGCGCGGTGAGGAACACGTCGATGCCGGCGATGGTCCCGAGACTGGGGATGCGGGAACGCGCCACCATCTCCCCCGCCGGGATGGCCAGGTCCGGCGCGGTGTACTGCACCGACAGTCGGGCCATCGAGGCGACGGCCAGCTGCACGCCGAGCTGGAACTGCAGCTCGGGGTTCGGGCGGCCGGCCGCCGGGAACATCGTCTCCCAGAGATCGTCGTAGGAGTGGTAGCCGGGATACGGCAGCTCGATGTCCTCCAGCACGCCCACCGCGTCGATGCCGCGGGCCCAGAAGCTGGCGTGATCGCTGCGTCCGAAGGGCTCCACGTACTTCTCCAGGGGGAGCTGCGCCACGAACTGCTGCCCGGTCTCCACCAGCCAGTCGGCGAACCACTCGGAGCTCTCGTCCGTCACGATGTCGAGCTCGTTGATGGACGCGTTGTAGCCCAGCATGTCCATGTTGAGGACGGCCCAGATCTCCTGGTCCGCATCGACGACGGAGTCCGCGAAGGCCGCGGAACCGATCAGGCCGATCTCCTCCGCCTGGAACGCGACGAAGTAGAGGTCGAAGTCGAAGGTCAGCGGCGCGAGCAGGCGGGCCGCCTCGATGAGCGCGGCGACGCCGGTGGCGTTGTCGTCCGCACCGGGCGACGGGTCCGTGGTGGCGTTCCACTCGCAGTCCGGATCGAGGAGGATCTCCGTGGTGGAGGCGGAGCAGTCGCAGCCGGCGTGCGTGTAGCCCGCCTCGCACAGCGCGACGGGATCGCTGCGTCGGCCGACGGCGTCCATGTGCGCGGTGAGCAGCACGGCGCCGGCGCCCGGCACGGGAGACGCGTGCTTGCCGATGATGTTGTAGACGCGCACCAGTTCCTCGTCGTCGTTCTCCACGTCGAAGCCGTGCTGGAACACCGCCACCGTCTCCGAATCCCCGAGGGCGGCCTGAAACTTCGCCACGATGTAGTCGGTGTGGACTCCCCGCGTGCGCGGATCCTCCCACCACCGGATGGTGGGGCCGCCGCTGGGGTCCTCGGACAGGGCGCGGACGTAGTTCTCCAGCGAGTCGATGCGGACCCGGTTCACGACGTCCCGGACGTCCTGCTCCGTGCGGGCCGAGGCGGAGGAGCGGGCCTGGTCCAGGATCTCGGCGAGCCGCGCGGGCGGCGCCGTGTCGCGCGGGCGAGGCACCGGCAGCGATCGCTCCAGCTCGCGGAAACCCGCGTGGGCCCGACGGGCCAGGACGCCGCGCGCCTCCTCGGTGACCACGACCGTGGCCCCCGAGGGCGCGATGGACAGGGATCGTCCCGTGCGGATGCGGGCCGTCCCCGGCTTCGGCGGCGCGATCAGGATGACGCGCTCCCCGTCCCGGACGCGACCGAGGTAGCGGGCGCGCTCTCCCCCGGGATCGGTCGCCACGGAGCCGTCCGGCAGCGCGAGCAGCAGCCACGTGCGGCCGTCCACCTTCTCCTGATGGAGCGGCTGCCAGGGGCCCGGCCGCGCGGAGAAGAACTCCAGACGCTCGTCCGGCCAGGGACCGATCTCGTAGAGGTCGAACGGCGGGGCGACGGGCGACGGCACCGGCGTCGCCGCGGACGACGAGGCCAGGGCCAGGAACAGGGCCGCGACCAGTCCGACTCGGAGCGACATCAGGTTTCCTCGGGGGTGGGCGGTTTCGACGGGCCTCCCAGGGTAGAACGTCGCCGGGGGCCGGTCAAGCGAGGCCCCATGGAAACGGCCCGCCCCTCTCGCGAGGGACGGGCCGCGGCCCGGGTCTGCGCGGATCCGTTCGCCCTACGGGATGTGGCGAACGGGCTCCTCCGGGAACTTCGGGCTCGGGCCGGACGTGTACGACACGTTGCCCGAGAAGGCGCTCTGGTTGCCCGACTCGTCGGCGGCCGCGACGTGGTACGTCGCCTGGCTGCGCAGATCGTCGTTGTAGGTGGCCTCGGTCAGGCTGGCGCTCACGATCGTCCAGCTGTCGCCGCCGTCGATGCTCCGCTCCAGGACATAGCCGGCCAGATCGGGCTCCGCGTTCTCGGTCCAGCTCAGGACCGCGCGGTTGTGGATGATGTCCAGGGAGACGTCGGCCGGCGTCGCCGGCGGCACCGTGTCGATCGGCGTCTCGTTCGGAGCCGAGGAGCCGTCGTCACCGCAGCCGATGAGCAGGCCTGCGGCCAGCAACATCACGGGGATAAGGGCGAGCTTCTTCATGGGGGGTTCCTCCGCATCGCGTACGGTTCGGGGCGCTTTTCAGTCCCGGGTATCGCAAGCGGAGTGCCAGTTCTCGAACTGTCAGAAAGCGTCAGGCGCGGCCAAGGGAGGCAGGAACGTGCGAGGCGCGTCGGGGCGGCGGCCCGCTCGCGTCTCGCGAAGCGCAACGGGCCGGTTGCAAAGTGCAAGGGTTGAACTTCTAGCGCACGACCTGCACACGGGCCGCGCCGAGGTCGGGACGCTGCTCCCACCGCACGAGGTAGATGCCCGAGGCGACGGCCCGACCCGCATCGTCCCGGCCGTTCCACTGGAAGGTGACGCCGCTCGAGCCGGCGATCGGCTGCCACAGTGTCGCCACGCGACGGCCCCCGACGTCGTGGACCACGGCCGTTCCGCCCGGCACCGCCTGCGGGGCGGCCGCTCCGAAGTGGATCGTCAGGCTCCCCTGCCCCGCCCGGAACGGGTTGGGAAACGAGGCCGGAGCGTCCTCCAGCGACCGGTGGCGCGGGGCCCGCAGCAGGCGGTCGAACCAGGCCGGCAGACCCGGAACCTGATCCGGATCCGGCAGGTCCCGGTTCTCGATGCGGCCGGCATCCCGGGCGATCGTCCCGCCGCGCAGGACGCGGAAGTCCTCCGCGAAGATCTCGGCCGGGCGATCGGCGTGCTTGGCGCCGTCGTGGTGGTGGGCGGGATCCAGGTCACGGACGGAGAAGAAGTCGTCGAAGCGCTGCGAGCCGCGCGGAGCCAGCTCGTGCTGCACGACGTGGCCGACCTCGTGGACGACGGTCCAGTGGACGTGGGCCGTGGGGACGTCGCGCAGTCCGGGCGACAGGTAGATCGTGGCGCCGTGGCAGCTGGACTCCAGCACCTCACGGCGCGGGTACGGCAGCACGTAGATGGTCAGGTCCGGAAGCAGGTGCAGGCCGCGGAGGTCCCGCAACGCGGCCCGGATCTCATCGACGTCCATCGGGTGGAAGGAGCCGTCGCCCAGCTTGGAGAGCGATTCGTCACGAGGGTCCGTGACGAGCTCCCAGCGTCGGCCGTCCAGGGTGACCTCGACGCGGCCGTCCCGGCTCTCCAGGCGCTCCCGCAGCTCCTCCGGCCCGACGATCCGCACCTCCGCCCGCGGGGCGGACGGCAGGGCCAGCGCGAGGCCGAGGGCGAGGATGAAGGCGGGGACGCGCACGAAACCACCTCCGGCGGAGGTCGAGGGTTCGTGAGCGGACTTCGGGAGCCCGGCCGTCCCGAAGGACCCGTGGCTTTGCGTCCCGCGTGGGCGGGTTGCCTTTTCGGTTCTCGCTCGTGTCTCTGTCGCCGTGTTTCAACGCAATCGGCGTGCCGGATCAAGTCGGGTCCGGCGGCGATGATGCGCAAGGAAACGCCGACGGAGCCCACGAAGGGCCACGTCGGCGGGTGAGTTCCGGGTCGGCCGGGGGAATCCCCCCAACCGGTCCGGGGAGTTTCCTACAGCGCGCGGATCCGGTCCGTCGCGGAGCCGATCTCGGTGATCCGCAGTCCGAAACGCTCGTCCACCACGACCACTTCTCCGTGCGCCACGACCTGCCCGTTGGCGAGCACCTCGAGTGGCTCGTCCTCGTGGCGATCGAGCTCCAGGATGGCTCCCGGCGTCAGGTGAAGCAGCTCGTCGAGGTTCATCCGCAGCGATCCGAGGCGGATCGTCAGGGGGAGCCGCACGTTCATGAGCGGATCCAGATTCCGGAACGCGGGCGCGGCCGCCGCGGTCTCGAGCGTGGTCGCCGGGGCGGTCGACGTCGCGGGGGCCGGGGCCTCCGTCGGCGTGGCGGCCGCAGGACCGGCCTCGGGCTCGCCCGGCGTCGCCGCCGCAGGCTCCGGAGCCGTCTCGCCGACCTCCGGCGCCGACACCGCTTCCGGGGCCGCCGGGGCGCCCGCCGTCGGTTGCGCCCGCTGCTGCGTGGACCGCAGGAACAGGAAGGCGAACGACTGCTCGCCGACCTGGACCTCCAGGCGCGCACGCTCGAACTCTTCGGGGACACCGATCTCGTTCAGGCGCGCGTCCAGATCGTCCGCGGAGATCGACTCCAGCCCCGCCCACTCCAGCGGCGGCCGATCGTCTCCGCCCTCCTCCACGTTGAGACGCAGGCTCGTGTTGAGCGCCTCGATCTCCTCGCCGTTCAGCGACGACACCGGGCGCTCGTCGGCGTCGCCCAGGAGACCGGTCAGGGTCCCGATCCACAGGAAGCAGCCCGTGCTCTCGGCGTCCTCGCCGCCCCAGATCGTCCGGGCGAGCAGCGCGCCGCCCGCCAGCTCTCCCGCGAGCGCCCCCCGATTCGACGGCGAGATCTCCGGACCGTCGCTGGAGACCTCTCCCTCCACGCGCGGCCGCAGGCCCGTGACGTACGCCTCGCCGAACTTCTCGAAGACCTCCAGGCTCATCAGCAGCGAATCCTGGCTCACGCGCCACCTCCCTTGCCACCGGACGACTCATTCCGATTCAGCGTCCGCTCCACGCGGACCGCGTAGGCACCCCGGGACCGGCCCGCGGAACCCTCGAACTTGGGCGTGCCCTCCACCTGCGCGACGACTCCCGAGGGGGACGCCGACGTGAAGCGCAGGACGTCGCCCGGCTCCAGGTCCAGCAGTTCCCTCAGGCTCAGCGTCGTGTGACCGAGGTCGATGTCCAGACGCAGCTCCGCCGCCGCCAGCGACTCCTGGAGCGCTTCCTTCTGGCGCGCCGGCGCGCTCTTGGACTTCCGCGCCGCCATCGTTCCCTGGCTGAGCCGCTGGATCGCGGGCTCCATGACGACGTGCGGCAGGCACAGGTTCATCATTCCGGACACGTCGTTGATGCGCAGCTCCATCGACACCAGCACGACCATCTCGTTGGGGCCGACCACGCGCGCCAGCTCCGGATTCGCCTCGATCGCCTGCAGCTCGAAGTCGAGCGGGAAGATCGGCGCCCAGACGCCGGCCAGCTCCTGGCAGGACTTCTGCAGGACGCGCTCCATCAGCCCCTGCTCGATGGCGGTCAGGGAGCGGAGCTTCCCGATGGGGTTCCCCTCCCCGCCCAGCAGACGGTCGATGAAGGCGAAGGAGACGTTCGGGTTCAGCTCCACCGCCAGGTTGCCCTCCAGCTGCGGCACCTCGATCACGGAGAGGACCGTCGGCTGCGGCAGCAGCATCAGGAACTCCGCGTACGTCAGGTGGTCGATCGACACGACCGACGCCGAAACGCTCGTGAGGAACTCCGTGGACAGCCGCTTGGCGAGCGCCTGCGCGTAGCCCTCGTGGACGGTGCGCAGCGCGCGCACCTGGTCGCGGGAGAGCAGGTCGGGATGCGAGAAGTCGTAGGAGTCGGCGCTGAGCTCGCGCGGCGCGCGGGCGCTCCCGGAAGCGGCGGCCTTCGCGGCGGCCTCGCCCGGGTTCTCCGAGGAGAACGTGTCGAGCAGCGCGTCGATGTCGGCCTGGCTGAGCTGTTCCGCCATGTCAGACCTCCTCCGCGGCCGGCAGGGTCACGCGCACCGAGGTTCCTCCGAGCACCGGCGGGATCAGCCGGACGCTGCCTCCGTGCGCGCGCACGATCTCCCGCACGACGGCGAGACCGAGCCCCGCGCCCTGGTACTCGCGCGTGGCCGTCATGTCGCCCTGCGTGAACCGCTCGAACACGCGGTCACCCATGGACTCGCCGATGCCGATGCCGTCGTCGTGGACCTCGACGAGCGCCCGCTCGCCCTCTCGGCGCGCCCGCAGGATCACGCGCGCCGTCCCCGGTTCGCGGCTGAACTTGAAGGCGTTGTCGATGAGGTTGAGCAGGACCAGGGGGAAGCGCGCCCGGTCGATGCGCACGGTCGTGGCCTCGGCCTCGCCCTCCACCTCGCACTCGACCTCGCGCTTGACGGTCCCCTCGTCGCGGAACCGCTCGAAGTCGTTCAGGAAGTCGCCCACCCGGACGCCCTCGAGCGTCGGATCGTAGGCGCCGTCCTGGGACTCCGTAAGGGCGAGCAGGTTGCCGATCATCAGGTCCAGGCGACGGGCGTTGTCGTCGATCGCCTGCAGGCCGTGAAGCTGATCGGGGCGCAGGTTGTCCAGGCCCTGGTGCCTCATCAGCGTCAGGAAGCCCTTCATCGCCGTGAGCGGCGTGCGGAACTCGTGGGAGACCGTCGCCAGCAGATCGTCCTTGATGCGCTCGATCTCGCGGAGCTGCTCGTTCGCCTCCGTCAGTTCGGTGTTCCGAATCTCCAGCCGCTTCCGTTCGAGGCAGTTCTCGATCGTGCGCTCGATCTCGTCGAGGCTGAACGGCTTGAGCAGGTAGTCGCTGGCGCCGAGCCGGAGCGCGTGGATCGTGCTCTCCACCGTGGCCTGCCCCGACATGATGACGATGGGCAGGTCGGGCTGGGTCTCCTTGGCCCACTCGATCACGGCGATGCCGTCGACGCCGGGCATGTTCAGATCCGTCAGTACCAGGTCGTACGACTCCCGGCCGAGACGGTCCAGCCCGTCCGACCCGTCGACGGCCGTGGCGACGTCGTATCCGTTGAGCGCCAGGAACTCCTCCAGCGTCGAGCGAATGTTCTCCTCGTCATCGATGACGAGGATCCGTCCCGTCCGGCGGGAAGCTCCGGCGGAGGCGCCGGCGGTCTGCGAGCTCACGAGGACTCCTTCCGTCGCCACGGGGCGACGAGATTCAGTCGCGCCCGGCCGATGCGGACGGCGCGCTTCCACTCCTCCGCCGGGCCGTCGGCGTCGCGCCACGGACCGGACGGTCGCGGCGACCGGGCCGGCGCCTCCGGAATCGAGCGCTCGCGGGCGCGGCGGCGGAGGCGGGTCTTCACGCAGCGACTCCCGGCGCCGAGCGGAGCAGATCCAGCTCGGCCGCCTTCAGTCCGGTCAGCGCGCGGATCTCGTCCCGGTCGCGCCCCTCGGCCAGCAGCTCGCGGGCCTCCCGGTAGCGGGCGGCGCGATCCCCGCGCGTGCGTGCGATGGGACGAGGCGCCGGCGTCGCGGCCTCCTCCTCGACGAGCTGGATCGGCGTCGGGACCGGCACCGGAGCCAGTCCGTCGCGGCGGGCGAACCGGATCGCCGGCTCCTGCGCCGCCTCGATCGTTTCGATCCCGTCCGGGTCCGGGGCGAGGCGTTCGACCGGCTCTTCCGCCGGGGCGTCCTCGGCGGGCGCGGTGCGGGGAGCGTCGCCCAGCTTGCGCCCCAGGTCCTCGATCTCGTCCAGCACGCCCGTCATCCGATGAATCATGTCCTTCCCTACCGTCATGGGCTCCTCCGAGCGGAAGCGGTAGGCCACCTCGCGCCAGCCGTCCTTCCCGCTCAGCTTGCCGACGGTGAGCGCCCGCAACCCGAGCCACGTGCCCAGGAACGCCGCGACCAGCGTGGCCGTGAACAGCGCCCCGACGAGCCACCAGCTCGCTCCGGCCGCTTCCGCCGCGGACGGAGTCACCAGTCCGGCCACCTCGCCGGCCATCAGCTTCATGCGTCCGGCGTCGGCCCCGGCGGGCGATGCCGCCATCGCCGCCACCGACCCGATCAGGATCCCGCGTCCCTTACACCCGAACATCGATGCCTCCTCCCGTCGGCGGAGCGTCCTCGGGGCCATCGCCCTCCGGCGGCTCCTGATCCCGGCGCCCCCTGCGGTCCTCGGGGGGCTCTTCCCCGTCGTAGCGGTCCTTCACCACCCGCTTGGACTTCGCGCCGTCGACGTTCTGGGCCTTCTTCGACTTTTCGGCACGTTCGCGGGCGATTTCGAGTTCGAACCGCTTTCGATTGAGATCTTCCTGTTGGTTTTGCAGCGAGGCGATCCGCTCCGTCGCCTGGGTTCTCTGGATCGCCGATTGCAGATCCGAACTCTCGACCATGGCGAACCTCCTCGGCTGCGGGGCCTTCCGGCCCCCGTTTCCCTACTCGGCCAGGATCTTGGCGATGTCCCCGATCACGGCCTTGGCCCCCTTGGTCTCCGCCGAGGAGAACTCCTGGGGGATGCCCGGTCCCATCAGGCCGGCGATCAGGCTCTTCATCTGGCTGCGGAGCTTGCCGCGCAGCCGCATCACGGCCTTCGTGTGGATCTGGGAGATGCGCGACTCGGAGACGTTCAGGATCGAGCCGATCTCCTTCAGCGTGAGCTCCTCGTAGTAGTAGAGCGCGATGACGAGACGCTCGCGCGCGGGCAGCCGGAGGATGGCGCCGTTCATGACCTCCTTGAGGTCCTCGATGTCGATCCGCTCCGAGGGGTCCAGGCTGACCTTGTCCTCGACCGCGTCCACCAGGCGCGTCTGGCCGTCGCCGTCCTTGCCCTGCACGTACTCGTCCAGCGAGACGAGGTTCGTGGAACGCACCTCGTCGAGCAGACCGTAGAGCGCCGTGGTGGAGAGGTTCATGTGCTTGGCCACCTCCTCCGTGGTGGCCGAGCGGCCGAGCTGGTTCTCCAGCTCGACGTACACGTTCTCCAGCTTGCGCGCCTTCTGGCGGGTGGAGCGGGGAATCCAGTCCAGAGCGCGGAGCTCGTCGAGGATGGCGCCGCGGATTCGGGTGACCGCGTAGGTCTCGAACCGCGTGTCCCGCTCGAGGTCGTACTTGTCGATCGCGTCCATCAGGCCGAGGATCCCGGAGCTGATGAGATCATCGGCCTGCACGGACGGAGGCAGACCGATGGCCAGCCGACCGGCGACATACTTCACGAGCGACACGTAGCGCAGCACGAGCTTCTCGCGGATCTCCGGGGCGCGAGTGCTGCGGTACTCCTTCCAGAGCTTCTCGGCGTTCTCGCTCTTCGTCATGAAGTCACCTTCTCCGTGGGTTCGAGTTTCGCGAGATCGGCCGCCAGGGCCGTCGGATCATCGAGGGCGTCCAGGGACGCGGGCTTCTTCTTCTCGGGGTCGGCCTTCATCCGGATCGCCTGCATCACTCCGGCCGCAAGGAGCTTCAGGAGGGCCGCGCAGAGGAGAAAGGCCGTTCCCGCCTTGATGAGGAGGACCCATGCGCGCGCGCCCTGCCAGGTGCCGATCAGCAGCACGGCCATGGCGGCGAGCAGTCCTCCCTGGGTGGCGACGGCAACGGGCAAGCTCTCATCCCTCTTCTTGGCCAAGGTTCTCTCCGCCTTCTACGCCCGGCCGCGAACGGCGAGCTCGGAGCCGAGGATGCGGGCGACGATCGCTTCGTCCCCGGGCATCGCGCCGGCGCCGCGCACGCTGCGGCCGTACGTGACTCGCGCGACGGGAAGGTCCAGCCCCGCCGCGAGATCCAGGATCCGGCCCGGCAGGGCCGCTTCGTCCAGCTTGGTCAGCACCACGCGCTCCACGCCGAGCGGGCGCAGCGACGCGCAGGTGCGCGCGGCCTCGTCCCGGTCGGTGGCGCTCGGGAGCACCAGCACGATCTCCGGGTCGGGCAGCGCGGCGGCCAGCGTGCGCAGCTGCGCGCGCGCGGCCTCGTCGTGGGGGCCGAGCCCGGCGGTGTCCACGAGGTAGATCCGCTCCTCGCCGCGCTGCCGGACGAGCTCCTCGAGCTGGCCGTCCAGGAACGCGGGCTCGAAGGGCAGGTTCAGGGCAGCGGCGACGGCCTCCAGGTTCTCCTCCCCGGTCAGGCTCTCGCCGTCGGCGCAGACGAGCGTCGGGCGGGCGCCGCGCGCGGCCAGGTCCGCCGCCGTCTTGGCGAGCGTCGTCGTCTTGCCGGCGCCGGTCGGGCCGACGAAGATCGTCGGCCGCTCGCCCAGGCGATCGTGGCGGCGACGCGGACCGAACGAGTCGGCGATCGCGGCCCGCACGGCGTCTCGCGGCTCGGCGTGCAGACGATCCTCCAGGTGACGGGCGGCCGTGTTCACGAGCGAGCGGGCACGGGACTCCCCCACCCCGCGGCGGATCAGCAGCTCGAGCCATTCCTCCAGGTCCGCTCCGGACTCCTCGGGAGAGGATTCCGGCGCGGCCGGAGCCTCGGGCGCCGCGACCGCGGCCGGCGCGGAACCGGCCAGGGACGACAGCGCGCTCCTCAGTTCGTGGATCTCGCGCTTCAGGTCGCCGATCTCCGCGGAAACGGCCGCGGCGGGCGCCGACCCGGTCACGCGAACCTCGTACACGGGCGGCAGCCCGGCGGGCGAGACGCGCCGCGCGCTCACCAGACGCGCCTCCGCGCCCAGCTCCTCGCGCGCATGCTTCATCGCCTCGCCGGGAGTGCGGCCCCGGAACCTCATCTCGCTACTCATCGTTCCACTTCACCGTTCCGACGGAGGTGACGGAGGTGCCGGCCGCGATCTCCGGGAAGGAGAGCACGGCGACGTGAGGAAGCACCGGCTCGATCAGGCGACGGACGGACGAACGCACGCGCGCGGACGTCAGGATCACCGGCTGCACGCCGGCCGCCACGGCCTTCTCGATGATCTCGTTGATGCGCTCCAGGAGCATCCGGCTCTTGTCCGGCGTCAGCGCGATGTCGCCGCCCACGCCGTTCAGCGACTCGCCCAGCATCGACTCCACGCGGGGCGAGAACGTGACGGCGGCCAGTCCGCCGTCGGGGTTCTTGTGCACGTCGCAGATGGCGCGGCCCAGCGCCGCCCGGGACAGCTCCACCAGCTCGTTCACGTCGCGCGTGGAGCCGGCGTGGTCGGCCAGCGTCTCCAGCACGGTGACGAGGTCGCGGATGGAGACGCGCTCGCGGAGCAGGCCGGCCAGGACCTTCTGGACGCCGCCCAGCGTCAGCGCGCCCGGGATCAGCTCCTCGACGACGGCCGGATTGCGCTCCTTCACGCCGTCGATCAGCTCCTTCACTTCCTGGCGGCCGAGCAGTTCCGGCGCGCCGGTCTTGATGACCTCGGTGAGATGCGTGGCGATGACGGCCGACGGCTCCACCACGGTAAAGCCCTTGCGATCGGCCTCGTCGCGGTCGCCGCGCGCGATCCATACGGCGGGCAGCCCAAAGGCGGGCTCGCGCACGTGGATCCCGCGGACCTCGCCGGTGGCGGAGCCCGGGTTCATGGCCAGCAGGCGATCCTTCTCCACCTCGGACGAGCCGACGGGGACGCCCTTCACGCGGATGCGGTACTGGCCGGGGCTCAGCTGGATGCTGTCGCGGACGTGAACCGGCGGCACCACGAAGCCGAGCTCGGACGCGATCTGGCGACGGATCATCGTGATGCGGTCCAGGAGGTCACCGCCCTGGTTGGCATCGACGAGCGGGATGAGCCCGTAGCCGATCTCCACCTCGAGCGGATCCACCACGAGCAGTTCGTCCACCGGCGCCGGGCCCGTGGCCACCTCTTCCTCCGAGGCCTCGATGGCCGCCGCGGCCGCGAGCTGGCGCGTGGAGCGGAGCGTCAACGCGCCCAGTGCGGCCGCGCACGCGGCCAGGACCAGGAACGGAACGGTCGGCAACCCGGGCACCAGGCCGAGCACCGCCAGCATCCCGCTGGCCACCAGGACCGCCTGCGGACGCAGGAACACCTGCTTGACCAGGTCGCCGCCCAGATCCGTGTCGCCCGCCGCGCGGGTCACGAGGATACCGGCCGCCACGGAGACGATGAGCGCCGGGATCTGGCTCACCAGGCCGTCGCCGACCGTGAGGAGCGTGTACGTGTTGATGGCGTCCACGAACGTCATGCCGCGCTGCGCGACGCCGATGACGAAGCCGCCGAGGATGTTGATGAGCGTGATGACGATGCCGGCGATGGCGTCGCCGCGCACGAACTTGGAGGCACCGTCCATGGCGCCGTAGAAGTCGGCCTCCTGGGAGATCTCCTCGCGGCGGCGCCGGGCCTCGTTCTCGTCGATGAGACCGGCGTTCAGGTCCGCGTCGATCGCCATCTGCTTGCCCGGCATGGCGTCCAGCGTGAACCGCGCGCCCACCTCGGCGACGCGCCCCGCGCCCTTCGTGATCACGACGAACTGGATCACGACCAGGATCACGAAGATCACGAGACCGATGACGGGGTTCCCCGCGACGACGAACTCGCCGAAGCTCTCGATCACGCGGCCGGCGAAACCCTCGGCGAGGATGAGGCGCGTGGAGGCGACGTTCAGGGCCAGGCGGAGCAGTGTGAGCACGAGCAGGAGGCTCGGGAACACCGAGAACTCCAGCGGCTCGCGCGTGGTCAGCGTCACCAGCAGCACGATCAGCGCGAACGCGATGTTGAACGTGATGATGAGGTCGAGCAGCGGCGTGGGCACGGGCACCATCATCACGGCCAGGATGAGGAACATCCCGAGCGCGAGGAGCACGGAGCCGCGGCGGAGGCTGTCGAGGATTCCGGTCATCGGACGCCTCCGGCGGCCCGGTCACGCTGGCGGTAGACGAACGCGAGCAGCTCGGCGACCGCGCCGTAGAGCGACAGCGGCACCTCGGCGCCGACCCGGCACGCCTTGAACAGCGACCGGGCCAGCGGCGGGTTCTCGACGATGGGAACGCCGGCCTCGCGCGCGATCTCGCGGATCCGGCGGGCGATGAGCCGGGCGCCCTTGGCCACGACGCGCGGCGCGCCGCCCTTCTCGGCGTCGTACTTGAGGGCGACGGCAAATCGGATCGGGTTCGTGACGACGACGTCGGCCGTCTCCACGTCCTGCATCATCCGGCGGCGGCTGATCTCCTGCTGGCGCGCGCGGATCTTCCCCTTCAGCTGCGGATCGCCCTCGTTCTGCTTGTGCTCGTCCTTGACCTCCTGGCGGGTCATCTTGAGTTGCTGCTCGTGATCGAAACGCTGGAAGAAGAAGTCCAGGATGGCCACCAGCGTGAGCGCCGCGGCGGCGGCCGCGGCCATCTTCAGCATCGCGTCGATGACGGTCCCGTAGGCGGCGAACACCTGGACGTTCATCAGCGGGACGAAGGACTCCACGGTGTTCATCAGCGCCCAGCCCACGACGGCCCCGACGACCGCGATCTTCAGCAGCGACTTGGCCAGCTCCACCGCGCCGCGCTTGGAGAAGATGCGCTTGAGACCCGTGCGGGGGTCGATGCGGCTGAACTTGGGCTGCAGCGTCTTCGCGGTGAGCAGGAAGCCGTTCTGGCCCACGTTGGCCGCCACGCCGGCCGTCGCGATCAGCGCGGCGAACGGCAGGACGATCGCGGCCATCGCGGCGGCGACCTCGGCGGCGTAGACCGGCACCGTGTCCGCGTGGATGACGAGCGTCGTGAGAGAGCCGAAGTTGAAGCGCAGGACGGCCGCCGCCTTCTCCACCATCGACGGGCCCAGGAACGCCAGCGCCGTCAGCGACGTGGCGAGCACGACGATGGAGTTCACCTCCATCGACCGCGGCACCTGCCCCTCCGAGCGCGCCTTCTGGCGACGCCGGGGAGTGGCACTCTCGGTGCGTTCCTGTCCGGTGGTCTCGGCCAACGGGGTCTCCTAGGCGGCCTGCGTGAGCAGGGCGATGCGGTGGACGAGCGTGCCGATCTCCCGGCGCGCGACCTCGATCAGGTACGGCAGCGACCACAGCACGCCGACGATGCCGGCCGTGATCTTGATGGGGAATCCGACGATGAAGACGTTCATCTGCGGGACGGTCCGGGCCAGGATGCCCAGCGCCATCGACGTGAGCAGCAAGATGCCGACCGCCGGCGCGGCGACCTGCAGCGCGGCCACGAGCGCGTCGGCGGAGAAGCGGGTCAGCGCGGCCACGGCGTCGAGACCCATGCCGCCCACGCCCGGGGGCAGCGTCTCGAGGCTGTGGCGCAGCGCGCGCAGCAGGTGGTGGTGGCCGCCCAGCGTAAGGAAGAGCGTCATGCCGGCCATCCAGAGCCAGCGGGCCATCAGCGTCTGCCGCTGCGGCTGCATCGGGTCCACGACGGCCGCCATGGCGAAGCCCATCTGGAAGGAGACGATGTGTCCCGCCATCTCGAACGCCATGAAGAGCAGCCGCGCGACGAAGCCCATCGCGACGCCGAGGAGGATCTCCCCCGCCGCGGCCAGGACCATCGCCGAGAGCGCCTCGGGCGTGGGCGGACGCTGCGTGACGAGCGGCAGCATGAGCAGGGCCAGCGCGCCCACCAGCAGCGCCTTGACCACGCGCGGGACGAGCCGCTCGCCGAAGAACGGCGCCGTCAGCACGAACCCGGAGGCCCGGCCGAGAAGCAGCCCGAAGAGGTAGATCCCGTCGAGATCGAGGAGAGTGATCACGTCGCGCCTCAGATGAACCGGGAGAGGTCGCCGAAGAGCGACGTGGCGTAGGTCATCATCGTCGAGAGCATCCACGGCAGCGCGATGATGATGGCGAGGATCACGCCGACCATCTTGGGGATGAACGTGAGGGTCATCTCCTGGATGGACGTCACCGCCTGGAAGATGCTGATGAGCAGGCCGATCACGAGGCCGACGCCCAGCATCGGGGCGGCGAGGAGCAGCGCCGTGAGCAGCGCGTGGCGGAAGAGATCCAGGGCGGAATCGGGCGTCACGTCGGTCCCCTACGCGAAGCTGCCGGCCAGCGAGCGCACCACCAGGTGCCACCCGTCGACCAGGACGAAGAGCAGGATCTTGAACGGAAGCGAGATGAGCACGGGCGGCAGCATCAGCATGCCCATCGACATGAGGACCGAGGCCACGACCATGTCGATGACGAGGAACGGCACGTAGAGGACGAAGCCCATCTGGAACGCGGTCCGCAGCTCCGAGATCACGAAGCTCGGTACCACGACCTCCAGACCCAGCTCGGCCGGCTCGTCCGGGACGTCGCCGTCGCGCAGCTCCACGAACAGCCCCAGGTCCTCGTTGCGCGTGTTGCGGAGCATGAAGCCCTTCATCGAGGCCGACGCGCGCTCGAACGCCTCCGTCATCGCGATCTGCCCGTCCAGATAGGGCGCGATGGCGTCGCGGTGGACGTCCTTCCACGTCGGGGCCATAACGAAGAACGTCAGGAACATCGACAGGCCGATGATGATCTGGTTCGGCGGAAGCTGCTGCGTGCCCAGCGCGGTTCGCAGGAACGACAGCACCACGGCGATGCGCGTGAACGACGTGGTGAGGATCAGCAGCGCCGGCGCGATGGAGAGCACCGTCATCAGCGCCAGGATCTGCAGCGTCACCGCGATCTTGCCGGGTTCGGTGGTGTCCTCCACTCCCAGCGAGAGCGAGGGCAGCGACACGGGGGTCTGCGCGAGCGCCGGCGTGGCCGCCGTCAGCATCAAGGTCGCGAAGATTGCCCAGCCGAGGATCGATTTCATCTGCAACGCGTCTCTCCCTACCGGCACGCGCGAACTTCGGCCGGACGATCCCGGAATACGCAAAGGCGGTGCCACACTCAGATTTTTCTAAAGTCGTCAGGAACTCGTTGAGCCGAAGTCACTTGCGAGTTTCGGACCGTCGGGCGACACGTTTCGGGCCGCGACAACGTGGTCAGAAATCGAGCAGTGGACGGATTCTGGTCAGGAGGAACTGGCCAGTTTCTGCAACGCGCGCAGCCCTCGGAAAGCGGCGGGCGCCTCGTTCGCGGCCTCGGTCTCGTCCCCGGAGAGGGGCTCGTCGAGCTCCGTGAGCAGCTCGATGCGGTCTTCGGTGACGCCCACCACGAGCGTCCGGTCGCGCACCTTCACGACGCGGATCTCGCGCCGCGCGCCGAGGTCCAGGCGCCCGGACGAGGTGACCGCCTCCCCGCCGCCGCCGGCCATCGTGGTGGCACGCAGACGCCGGAAGAGCCACGCCAGCAACACGATGAGGCCGAGCACGCCGCCGAGTGAGGCGAGCGCACGAGCGATCATCGAGCCGAATCCCGGCAGGGCGTCGGGCGGCGAGGCGAGGGCGATCGAGGGAAGGACAAGCAGGAAGGTCAGCGCGCAGACGTCAGCGCGGAGGGGGCGGTTCCTCGGCATGCGGGTCGGCTCCTGGTTCGGTGCTCCGGGTCGCCCGGAGAATCTCCGTGACGCGAACGGCGAACCGTTCGCCATGGATCCGAACCTCACCTCTTGCAATGGGCGTGCCGTTCACCCAGATCTCCAGCGGTTCCCCCGTCTGACGGTCGGTCTGCACCACCGAGCCGTTCTCCAGCTCCAGGAAGCCCCGCAGATCGATGTTCACGTGGCCCAGCGGTACCTCAACCTGCATCGGGAGGTCACGGAGGTCCGAGCGATTCAGCACGGGCGGACCGGCGGTCGGGCCGGGCTTCAGCTCCGGCAGGGCCTCCGCCACGGGCGCAGGGCGCGGATCGCCGCTCACTGGACCAGGAACTCGGTGAAGAAGAGATCGCTGAACTGTCCGCCGGAGATCTCGGCGTTGAGGGTGTCGAGGAGCTCGGTCTTCAGGGCGCCGCGAGCCCCGGGTTCCGTCAGGTCCTCCAGCCCCTTCGAGGACAGCACGTCGATGATTCGGCCGCGCAGGACCGGCATCCGCTCGGGCGCCGTCTTCTCCAGGTCCTTGCCGTCCATCTCGAGGGCCAGGCTGGTCTTGAAGAAGCGCCGCCCCTTGGTCCCGGCCACGTTCACCAGGACCTCTTCGACGGGGAGCAGCGGCCCCAGCTCGTCCGCCTCGGCGGCTTCGGCCTCGGCCTGCTCCTCCGGCGACTTCTGCCAGGGCATCGGATCGCCGCGCATCGCCGGACCGGCCACGAAGACGGCCAGGACGTACGCGATCCCGACCTGAAGCACCACGGCGATGCCGATCTTCACGATCCGTTTCACGATTCCTCCGCTTCCTTCCCGGGTGCGGCCCCCGCGCGGGCGCTACCCGTCCTCATCGTTGCCATCGGCGAGGGAGCGACCCTTCTCGATGACGAATTCCACGCGACGGTTCTGCTGCCGGCTCGCCTCCGAATCGTTCGGGACCCGTGGATGAAACTCGCCGTAACCGGCCGCCGCCATCCGCTCGGGGGGAATCCCCCGCGCCGTCAGCTCGTACAGCACGCTGAGCGCCCGGCCGGACGACAGCTCCCAGTTGTCGCGGAACTCGCTGGCGGTTCCCACCGGGAGGTCGCAGGTGTGACCCTCCACCCGGATGGGGCCCTCCGCCTTGGACAGGGCCTTCGCCACGGAATCCATGATCCCCCGCCCGCTGCCGGAGAGGTCCGCCTGACCCACCGGAAAGAGCAGCTCGCTCTCCACGGTGAGCACGATCCGGTCCCCGTAGTCCTCCACGGAAACGCCGTCGAGGTTCTCCTCGGAGAGCTCCTCCTGCAGGTCCTCCGACATCTGCGGGGACTCGTAGGTGAAGTTCCCCGGCGCGCGGACGGGCAGCGGCACGCGGAACGCCCGCTGGATCGACGACACCGCCTCGTAGAACTTCTTCTCGGAAAGCGTGGAGAACGCCTGCAGCACGATGAAGAACGTCAGGAGCACGGACATCATGTCCGCCCAGGTCGTCAACCAGGTGGGAGAGCCACCCTCCTCCTCGTCGTGTTCCTCGAGATCGTCGACGTCGGACACGGCCTAGGCCTCCTGCTTCTCCTCCTCCCGCAGCGACGGCGGAAGGAAGGTGTGCAGCTTCTCCTTCACGATGCGCGGGCTGTCCCCGCCCTGGATCGACGTGATGCCCTCGATCACGAGCCGGCGGATCGCCCGCTCCTCCTGCGACCGGTTCTTCAGCTTCCCGGCCAGCGGGAGGAACAGCGTGTTCGCCAGGAACGCGCCCCAGAACGACGTGACCAGCGCCACCGCCATGCCGCCGCCGATGGCGGAGGGATCATCCAGGACCTGGAGCATCTGAATCAGTCCGATCAGCGTCCCGATCATGCCGAAGGCCGGAGCGAACGCCGCCGCGGTGTGCAGGATGTCCTGCCCCGTCTTGTGCCGGTCCTGCAGCGCCTTCAGTTCCAGCCGGAGGATCATCCCGATGAGCTCGGCGTCCGTTCCGTCCACCGCCAGTCGCAGCGACTTCTTCAGGAACTCCTCGGGCGCCTTGTCCGCCTCCTCCTCCAGCGCCAGCATTCCGTCGCGGCGCGCGACCTCCGCGTAGTGGATGATCAGCTTGAGGATCTCGCCGGGCGACGGCGCCTTGTGGAGAAAGGCCCGCGCCACGACGCCGGGCACCTTCTTCACCACCGGAAGTGGAAACGAGATGAGCGTCGCCGAGATCGTCCCGCCGAGGACGATCATGAGCGACGCCGGATCGAGGAAGAGGAGCATGCCTCCGCCGGAAAGGATGGCGGAGAAGACGAGCCCCAGCCCGATCACGATGCCGATGATGCTGCCGAGATCCACGCGATCCTCCGATTCCGACGTCGGCGGAGCCCGCCGCCGGCCCCGACCCGTCCCGGATCGGGGTTCTCTCCCTTCCCGGGGATCGGCACTCCGGCTGGAGGTCTTTGGCGCTTTCTCGGGGGATCTGGAGCGGTGGGGCGGCGATCCTAGCGGGCCCGGACGAGCTTCCGGGTGGCCGTGCCCTCGGCCGTCACGAGGCGGGCGAAGTAGACCCCGGCCGGCAGGGGCCGTCCGCGGGAGTCCGAGCCGTCCCAGCGAACCTCCTGCCCCGCTCCGCGGCCCAGCGAGGCCGACAGCGAGCGGACGCGTCGTCCGCGGACGTCCAGGATCTCCAGCGCCGCCGGTCCCTCCCGGGGAGTCGTCAGGCGAAAGCTCACCTGATCGGTGAAGGGATTCGGCGAAGTCGTTATCTGAAAACCGGTTGAGGGGGCGGTGGCCTCCGGCGCCCCCGTGGCCGGCGTGAACGGGACCTCGTCGGCCTCGAAGTTGAAGTAAACCCACCAGCCCATCTCCCCCGTCGGGCCGATCTCGCGGTCGTCGCCGCCGCCGCAGCAGTTCGCGCTCCCGGGCAGGAGCGTGCTGAGCGGCTCCCCCGCCACCAGAGGGACGGTGGAAGGGAGCATCACGGAGTCGGCGGCGGCCTCGCGGAGGAACCCCCGGAAGATCCCGTCCACCAGTCGCGGCGGGACCGCGTCCACGTAGGTCGCGGAGAGCTGGATGTCGATCAGCGGCAGCGGGATCCCGCCGATGTCGATCACCGCGTCGAACGGCTCTCCGAGGAAGCAGGGGGCGCCCGGAAACACCGGCGCGGGTTCGTAGCCGCCCAGCGAGGATTCCACCGCGACCATGCAGTCGACGTCGCCCTCGCGGGCGTAGTCGATGCGGTGGACGGGGCGGAGCGCATCCGGCTCGCACATCGGCGCCTCCGCGGGCGGCGCGCACAACCCGAAGTGGAAGATCGTCTCCCCTTCCGCGTCCTCCGGGTTCCAGGCCGTGCCGGAGTGGTGCGCCGCCGTCCCCACCACGATGTCGTCGGCCAGGAAGAAGATCAGGCCGTTCAGGTCCAGGGAGCCGTCGCCGTTCTTGTCCAGCTCGATGGACTCCCGCAGCGACTCGTTGAACGAGGGAGCCAGACCCAGCGGAACCGAGTCGGTGATGTCGCGGCAGCCGAGGAGCGGCAGCGTCGCGAACGTGTGCGGGTCCCGGAGTTCCAGGATGGTGAACCGGAACGCGGTCTGCGCCGTGGCGGCGGACGTCAGACAGAGCACGGCCAGGAGGGCGAGGGGGAGCCGGCGATGCATGGTCGTCTTTCGGTGCGAAGCGGAGGTGCGGGATCGTCGAAAGCGCCTTCGAGTATAGCGAAGGGCGTGCGGCTTGCGGGACGGTCGAGCCGTCAGGAATGCCCAAGGGGTCCCAGGAAAGACCAGGATCTGCGGCATCCGGACCGTCCGCCGGCTGGGTGCCCGCCTCCCGGAAGGCGAACGGCGACGCCCGGAGTGGGCGCCGCCGCTCAGGAGGGATTCCCTCCGCGCGTCAGGTCAGCGGCGCGTTTACCGCTTCAGGTTCACGAGCTCGAGCAGCATCTCGTCGGACGTGGTCACGGTCCGGGCGTTCGCCTGGAAGCCGCGCTGCGCCACGATCATGCTGGTGAACTCCTGGGCGATGTCGACGTTGGACATCTCAAGCGTCCCGGCCGAGATCGCCCCCACCTCACTGTCGGTGCCTGGCCGCCGGATCACTGGCTCGCCGGAGTTGGGCGTCTCCATCCAGCCGTTGCCGCCGTCGCGCTGGAGGCCGCTGGTGTTCTTGAAGCTGGCCAGCGCGATCTGGGCCAGCGACCGGGACGTCCCGTTCGTGAAGACGCCGGTGATGACACCGGACTGGTCCACGGAGATCGACTCCAGCGTCCCCATGCCGTAGCCGTCCTGATCCACGATGGCCGTGGTGGACTCGCGGGCGAAGCCCGTCACCCCGTCCACGCCGCCGCGCGATCCCGCGTTGAAGTCGATGAGCATCGGGCCGTTGGCGCCGGTCGTCGGATCGATCTGCAGCGGCAGGCCGTCATCCGTGGTGAAGCGCTCCAGCGAACCGTCGCCGAAGAACGTCACGGAACCGGTGCCGCCCGACGTGATCTCGCCGTCCTCCACGCTGGCCTCCCAGGTCCAGCGGTTGTCCGTGTCATTGTCCTTCGTGAAGACCATCGACAGCAGGTGGGCGTTGCCCAGGCTGTCGAAGACCCGGATCGAGGCCTCGTGGGTCACGTCCGTGGCGGCCTGCGTCTCGCTGAACGCGAGCGAGCCGACCAACTCGGGGTTGTTGATCTCGTTGAACACGAGATCGGTGAGCTCGCCGTCGAGGCCGGAGCGGCCCGTGATCTCGATGGAGCCGTCCACCAGCTCGACGCCGCCGGCCGTCGTCAGGTCGAGCACGTCCTCCAGCTCGTTCAGCAGGCCGCCCAGCGTCTGGACCGCGCGGTCGCTGTTGGAGCCGTCGCCCGTGTTCACCACGGAGAACGTGGCCTGCGAGATGGGCGATCCGCCCACGAGGGCGTCGAACGTGAACACGTCGCCGAGGGCGAGTCCCAGGGACGTTCCCTGCGTGTTGTAGAGGTTCACCAGATCGTCGGTGCCGTCGGCGGTGTCCAGCAGCAGGTCGGACTGCGCCGTGTCGCCCTGGATCAGATTGTCGCCCGTGAGCCCCATCGCGTCCGCGAAGAACGTCGAGGCACCCGGCCGGGTGATGTGGACGTTGTTGAGATCGTTCCCGCCCGGGGTCGAGTTGTCGTAGAGGAATCGACCGTTGGAGAACACGACGGACGAGGTGTCCGAGCCGAGACGGAACACGCTCTGGATCGAGGCGGCCAGGTCGTTGAGGTTGTTGAACTGGACGCCGTTCGTCAGCTTCCGCTCCACGATGGTGGCCTGGGAGCGCGCGGTGCTCGTCCCGTTGATGACCGGGACCGACGCCGTCAGGGAGTTGAACACCGTACGGCCGGCCGCGGAGATGGTCACGGTGATGTCCGTGTTGTTGCCGCCCGCCGGGTTCGTGAACGCCAGGCTGCCGTCGGCGTTGATGCCGACCGCGATGTCCGTCTCCGTGCCGATGGCCTGGAGCTGCGTCTGCACCTGCTGGGCAAAGTCCCCCAGCGTCCAGGAGCCGTCGAACGTGATCGAGCGCGTTCCGACGCCGTCCGAGATCACGATGGTGTCACCGCTCTGGAGATCCATCGGCGCGCCGGACTCCGTGGAGAGGTTCGAGACCAGCGTATCGGCGGTCCCCGAGTACGTGACGCGGATGACGTCACCGTCCTGGATGCCCAGGCTCTGCCCGCGGCTGTTGAACAGCGTCTCGAGCTGGTCGGTGGCCTGCGCCATCGCCCGCAGCGAGTTGGTCTGGGTCACGGTGCTGAGAGCCTCGGCGGACGCGTCCAGGTTGGACTGGAGCTGGATCTGCTGGGTCGCGCGCGCGGGCGACTTCTGGCCGAACGGCAGGACGATGTCGTCCAGCGCGGACCCCGATCCGATCACGCCGGTGTCGTCCGCGCGCCAACCCTGGACCAGCAGGCCCTGGCCGGCCGTCAGACGGCCCTCGCCGTCGAATCCGAAGGCTCCGGCCCGCCCGAAGAAGGCCCGGCCGCCGCCGCGCATGACGAAGAAGCCTTCGCCCTGGACGGCCATGTCCATCATGTTGCCGGTGAGCTGCAGCTGTCCCTGCGAGAAGGAACTCTCCACGGACGCCACCGACATGCCCAGTCCCACCTGGATGGGATTGGTGCCGGCCCGACCGTCCGTGGGCCGCGACGCTCCCTGCATCGTCTCGGAGAGCATCTCCTGGAACAGGGCGCGGCCGCCCTTGAACCCGATCGTGTTGATGTTGGCAATGTTGTTGCCGATCACGCTCAGGCTCATCTGGTGGTTCCGCAGCCCGGACACGGCCGCGAACAGCGATCTCATCATGGTGGGGTACTCCTCCCTCTAGGGGGTTTCTCGTTCAGCCTTGCCTTGAGTGATCAGCCCAGCACTTCCACGACGTCCGACACCGGGATCTCGGCCCCTTCCACGAGCAGGTACGCCGTGCCGTCGATGAAGCGGACGCCGTCCACGCGGGCGCGGACCTTCGTGTCCGCGATGACGGGCAGCCCCTGCTCATCCGTGGCCACGACGTCCACCGTGTACTCGCCCGCATCGGCGCGGGCGCCCGAATCCGTCATGCCGTCCCAGTCCACCGTCGACGTGCCCGCGTCCAGCGATCCCCGATCCAGGCGCCGCACGAGGTTGCCCTCCGAGTCGCGGATCAGGATCTGGACGTCGGCCTCGGCCGACAGGTCCAGCTGGAACGAGACCTGTCCGTCCTCGCCCAGCGCGACCGACTCGCCGCTGGCCAGGATCTCCTTGCCGATCAGGTTCGTGGCGAGCGAGTTGTTCACGGACTGGTTCATGAGCAGGCTGGTCTGCATGCCGTTGTTGATGCCCTCGAGCTGCTCCAGGCTGGAGAACGTGGCGAGCTGCGCCACGAACTCGTGGTCCTGCAGCGGAGCCAGGGGATCCTGGTTCTCCAGCTGGCTGATGAGCAGTTCCAGGAACGCCTGCCGACCCAGCTCGCCCGGCGCGGTCTCCTCTTCGGCGGCCAGTGAGGCGAGTCGGTTCTCGATGCTCAGGTTCTGCGGGATCTCCATGACGGTCTCCTACACGAAGAGGTCGACGCCCCGACCGGGCGGCAGGTTGGCGCGGCGCGGAGTCCGGACGTCCCGTTCCGGGTTCGGCGCATCGCCTTCCCCCGGCCCGTCGTGACCCCCATCCCGTTCGTCACGGTCCCGCGCCGCGCTCTGATCTTCCGACTCCACCTGGACGTCCACGGAATCGAATCCCTGCTCCTGGAACGCGCGGATCAGCTCCTCACGGTCGCGACCCAGCAGCGACGCGGCCTCCGGACTGGCCGTGACGATGCGGGCGACCGCATGGCCGTCGGACAGCTCCAGCTTCACGCGCACGCGGCCCATCGACGGCGGGTCCAGCGTGACGCGAAGCTCGGTGCGTCCGCGTGCCAGGAACTCCTTGGCCTTGGCCGCGAGCTGGGCCTCCAGCCCGGGCAGCGCCTTCATCACGACGGCGTCCGGCGCCCCCGACGAGGTCGGAGCGGCGGCGGCAGTCGTGCGCGAGGCGGCGGCCGACGCGCGGGATCCCGTGGCGCCCACGACGCCGATCGGAGTCGGGGCGGGCCGGGACTCCGCGGGTGCGGGCTCGGTGGCCGGTGCGGCGCCGGTGCTCGTGGCGGGCGCCGCGGACGACGTCGTCGGGCCGGTGGCGCGGCCGGATCCGTTCTCCAGTGCGCGGACGGCGGCTCCGCTTCGCCGCGCGTCCCGGCCGTCGGCGCGGCCGGCGGCGTCGTTCGGGGCGGCCGAAGGCGCAGGAGCGAGTGGGCGGGCGTCACCGGGGCGCGCCGGCGGGCGCGCGCCCGACGATTCCGGTTGGGGTCGCTCGGGGCCGGCCGGCGCCTCGCGCGGCTCGCCGGTCCGGGCTTCGGTTCCGCCGGAGGCGTTCGCAGGATTCGGAGGGGTCGGCGACCGCGAGGGTTCCGGCGGACCCGTTCGGACGGCCGCGTCGGTCCGGTGTGGCGTGCCGAGGGTCCGGGCGTTGTCGCCCGTTCGCGTGGCCGCGTCGCGCGCGCTGTCCCCGGCGGCGGCGTCCGCATCGGCGCGGGCCGGCGTCGGCGCGGGACGCGCGTCGTTCGCGGTTCGATCGGCCCGGGCCGAGTCGCTCCCGGGAACGGTAGGACGCGGTGCCGCGGCGGACGTGTCCGGCGAGTTCGGGCGCGGAGCGGTCGCTTCCGCGTCCGGGCGGGCGCCGGCGTTCGTGGCGGCGCGCACGGCGGCCGATCCGTCGCCGGCGACTCGCGGAGCCTCTCCGGATCCGGTGGCGCGCGGTTCGGCGGGCGCGGCGCCCCCTCTGGAAACCGGCCGGGTGTCGGAGGGCGATGCGGCCGCGGGTTTCAAACCGTCGGCTCGGTTCGTCTCCCGGGAGTCCCCGGCGGACTGCTGGCGCGGCGCGTCCGGCGCGCGACGATCCGCGTCGGCGGCGGTACGCGCAGACTCCGGCGAGCGGATCGGCCCGGATTCCGGCCGCGAACGGCCCTCGCTCCGCCCGGACGACTCCAAGGTCTCCCGCCGGGGGGCCGTTTCGTGGCGCGGACGTTCCGGTGCGGAACGCTCGGGGCCGGAGAGTCGGTCCGGCGGCTCCGGCGACGACTGGGGCAGGCGCGACTCCGCCGCGCGGAACAGCTCCGGGAAGGCGATCGCCCCGGAAAGCGTGTGGACCGCCGGCGACGGCTCCCGGCTCTTCGTCCGGGCGATCGATTCCTTCGGGAACGACGTTTCCAAGTTCGGTCTCCGCGGGCTCAGGGGGTCCGGAGCATTCGCTGACTGATGCGTGCCGCCGACTGCGGTTCCAGGCTGGCCATGACCTGCGCCGCCTGGCGCTGCTTCATCCGGCGGAGGATCTCCGTCGACGTGTCCACGTCGATGCCGGAGAGGATCTCCGCCGCCGCGTCCGGCTTCATCGTGTCGTACACGCGTGCCAGTTCCACGAGCATCCGATCCCTCTCGTCTTCCATCACCTGGACCTTCGCTTCCACGCGGGCCAGCAGTTCATGGGCATCCTGCTGGCGAGTCTCGAGCTCTCCCTGTTCCAGGAGGAGGCGGCGCCTCATGTCGCGCAGCTCCGCCCATTCCCGTTCGAGCTCCGTGCGCTCCTGCTGCAGGGCCTGCATCAGAAGCGGAAGGTCCGCTCCCGCTCCCTCGAACACCCCGGCGAGCGTCTCCTCTTCCGCGCCGGGCCGGGCCAGATCGCCGGACCGGAACTGGTAGAAGAGGATGCCCCCCAGGATCACCGGGAACGGCAACCAGATCTTGAGGAACGCCAGCACCGGATTCGTGCGCTTGAGCTCCGGCGCCTCGGCGGCCTCATTCACTTCCTCCTGAGCAACATCCGTTCCGCTCATGAAACCCTCCCTTCATTCGGCCTCTCCGCGGCCGCAGAAGCCGTTTCCCGACCCGGCCGGTCCACTTCCGTCGGCGACGGACCGGTCGGCGGGCGGAAATCGTTGCCGCCTCCCGGCACGAACGGCCGGCTCGCGACGTCGTCCATGGCCTCCTGGGCGCGACGCTCCTGACGCTTGCGCCGCCGCTGGAGCGTCCTTTCCCGGAGCCGTTTCAGGCCCTCGACTTCCCGGTGCAGTTCCTGGTGGGCTCGCACCGCCGCGTCCACGTGCGGGCGAAGTTCCTCGAGACGGGACCGGACGGCGGTCTCGCGCCGGCGGAGTCCCTCCGCGTAGCGCACCCATCCGGCCAGGTCCTCCGGATCGCCGCTCTCGCCGTCCGGCAGGTCCAGTCTCTCTTCGTGCAGGCGATCGGCCGCGTCCGACAGTTCCCGCGCGCGCGCTTCGGCCGCCAGCCTTCGCGCTCGCGCCTCCCGTTCCTGGCGCTCCCGGACGTGCAGCACCTTATCCAGTCGGAACATCGCTCTCCTCCGGAGCCGGACCCTGGGCGAGGCCGGCCAGTTCGAGCGCGCGTCGCTTGGTCTCGGCGGCGTCGGTGAATTCGTGGCGCCCCTGGCGCAGGAACGCGTCCAGCGGTTCGCGGATCTCCAGCGCGCGGTCCACGCGGGCGTCGCTGCCGCGCTTGTAGGCGCCGATCGCGATGAGGTCGGCCATCTCGCGGCGTGCCGCCAGCAGCGCCGTGATCTCCCGAGCGGCGGCCAGCGCGTCCTCGTCGAGAACGTCGTCGCGAAGGCGGCTGACGCTGTTCACGACATCGATCGCCGGGAAGTGGCCGGCGGAGGCCAGGTCACGCGAGAGCATGACGTGCCCGTCCAGCACGGCCCGCGCGGCGTCGGAGAGCGGCGCGTCCACGTCATCGCCCTCCAGCAGCACGGAGAAGAACCCCGTGATGGAGCCGTCGCGCGTGGCCCCGGCGCGCTCCACGATCTCCGGCAGGATGGAGAACGACGACGGCGGGTAGCCGCGCGTGGTGGGCGGCTCGCCGGCGGCGAGGCCGATCTCGCGTTGTGCCATGGCGACGCGCGTCAGGCTGTCCATGAGCAGCATCACGCGCTTCCCCTGATCCCGGAACGACTCGGCGACGGCCATCGCGGTGCGCGCGGCCTGCACGCGCTCCAGCGCGGTCTGGTCCGACGTGGCCACGACGACCACGGCGCGCTTGCGCCCCTCCTCCCCCAGCTCGTTCTCCAGGAAGTCCACGACCTCGCGGCCGCGCTCGCCGATGAGGGCGAGCACCGTCACGTCGGCCTCGCATCCGCGCGCGATCATGCCCAACAGCACGCTCTTGCCGACGCCGCCGCCCGCGAACAGTCCGAGGCGCTGCCCTTCGGCAGCGGTCACCAGCGAGTCCAGCGCGCGGATTCCGGTGATGAGGGGACGACGTCCGGCGACGCGGTGTAGCGGGTTGAGCGCACTGCCCCGCACCGGGCGTCGGCCGCGGGCCAGCAGCGATCCCTGATCGTCCAGGGGGCGCCCCAGCCCGTCGATGACGCGACCCAGCAGCTCCGGGCCGGTGCCCACCGTCAGCGTGGTGCCGGTCCCGACCACCTCGGCTCCGGGGCGGATGCCCGCGGACGACGACCACGGCATGAGCAGGACCCGCCCCTCCGCAAACCCGACGACCTCGGCCGTGGCGGGAGGATGGGCGCGGGAGACGGAGATCCGGCAGAGCTCGCCGACGAACGCCGGCGGTCCGGACGCCTCCACCAGCGACCCGACGCTCCGGATCACGCGTCCGTGGACGCGGAGCAGATCGGAGCGGTGCAGGTCCTCCTTCAGGCGTTCCACGCGGGCGCTCACGAGTTCTCCTTCAGTGCGGCTCGAGCCGCGGTCAGCTGGGTGGAACGTCGGGCGTCCACGACGAAGTCCGGCGTCTCCACGACGCAGCCGCCGCGCTCGACGCGTCGATCGCCCTCGAACGTGAGCTGGTGCGGGCCGGCGGTCTCGGCGGTCAGCGTGGGCGCGGCGTCCGCCACGCGGTCTCGATCGTCCGGGTGCAGCCGGATCCGGACGACGGACGGCCCCAGGATCTTGCGGAGGCATCGCCGGACCAGGCGGAGCACGTAGTCGTCGTCGCTGCGGATCTCCCGCCGGACGACCTTCTCCGCGATGGCCGTCGACAGCTCGACGAGGTCCTCGGTGCCCATCTCGGTGATGGCGCGGGCGCGCTCCTGCAGCTCGCGCGTGGCGGATCGGAACGCCTGCAGGACCTCGTCGTGCTCGCGGGCGGCCTCTTCCAGCGCCTGCTCGCGCGCCTCGCGCGCCGCCTCCTCGACGTGGCGCCGCTCGCGCTCCTCGGCCTCGGCCAGGCGGTCGACGAGTTCCTGGAAGCGGACCCGCTGCGAGGAGTAGCGCGGGACGGCCGTGACGGGCCGACCCTCCCGGGCCGCCGAGGCGAACAGCTCCTCGAAGTCCCCGCGCTTGATCACGTCACGCGACAAGGGTGTCCTCCCCGCCGGTGAGCGCGATCGTGCCTTCCTCCTCCAGGCGGCGGAACACGTTCAGCACGGTGAGCTGCGCGCCTTCCACGTCGGCCAGGCGGACCGGGCCCATGTACTCCATGTCCTCGAGGATGCCCTCGCGCGCGCGCTTGGACATGTTCTCGAAGATCTTCTCCTTGATCTCGTCGGAGGCGCCCTTGAGCGCGAGCGCCAGCTCCTTGACCTCGACTTCCTTGAGCATCTCGCGGATGGCGCGGTCGTCCAGCTTCACGATGTCCTCGAACACGAACATCATGTTGCGGATCTCCTCGGCCAGGTCGGGATCCTCCTCCGCGATCGACTCCAGGATCCCCTCCTCCGTGGCGCGATCCACCTGGTGCAGGACGTTGACCACGGCTTCGGGACCGCCGGTGGCGGAGCTGGCGAGGCTGATGGCGGAGACGTGCTGTTCCAGCTGCTCCTCGATGGTGTTGATGGCGCCCGGCGCGATGTTGCCGATGCGGGCCATCCGCAGGGAGACGTCGCCCTGCAGCTCCTCGGGAAGCCCCGTCATCACGACGCCCGCCTGCTTGGACGTGAGGTGCACCAGCACCAGGGCGATCGTCTGCGGATGCTCGTCGCGCAGGAAGGAGATGAGCTGGCTGGCGTCCAGGTGCTTCAGGACGCGGAAGCTGCGCGAGTGGATGGCGTCCAGCACCTTGCCGAGCATGGACTCGCCTTCCTCGTTCCCGTAGGCGGCGTTCAGCACCGTCCGCGCGTAGTCCACACCGGCCTGCTGCACCTTCCGCTTGCCGAGCGTGTTCTCGTAGAACTCCGCCAGCACCTTCTCGATCAGCTCGTTGGGGATGTTCCCGAGCTCGGCGATCTCCAGCGTCACCTCCTCCACCTCGCGCGGATTCATCTGCTTGAACACCGACGCGGCGGCCTGCCGTCCGAGCGCCACCATCAGGATGGCGGCCTTCTGGCGGCCGGAGAGGTTCTCGAAGTTGAGGTTGGTGTCGCTTCTCACGACGTCTTCTCCTCGACGAGCCAGCTCCGGAGCACCTGGGCCACCTCGTTCGGGCGTTCGACGGCCAGCTCGTTCATCTGCTCGCGGATCACTTCCTTACGGATCTCCGTCTCGTCCGCGGCCTGCTCCACCTTCAACACGCGCTCGCGCCGCCGGCGATCGGCCTCCACGGCCTCGACGAGGATGGACGAGGACTGCTTGAGCCCCCACGCCACCAGCCCGATGGCCATCAGGATCACCAGGTAGCGGAGCATCGAGCCCATGCTCGGGAACAGCAGCCACCAGGGCATCGGCGAGCCGGCCAGGTCCGCGCCCGGCGGCTCGGCGAAGCGGAGGTTGGCGATCTCGAACGTGTCGCCGCGGTCCTCCGTGTAGCCGATGGCGTCCCGCACGATGCCGGCCAGCGCGTCCAGCTCGCCCTGCGACCGGTCCGCGTAGACGGGGGCGCCGTCCTCGCCGGCCGTCGTGGTGCCGTTCACGAGGACCGCGACCGAGAGCCGCTTCACCGTGCCCACCGCACCGAGGATGTTCTCCATCGTCTTGTCGATCTCGTAGTTCGTGAGCGTGGTCTCCTGGGAGTCGCCGGCCGCGCCGTTGCCGGTGACCCGCTGCTCGCTGCGGATCGTGGCGGAGGCCGGGTTGTACTTCTCCACGGAGCGCTCCACGCGCTCGAAGTCCAGGTCGGCGTTCACCTGGACGATGGCGTGGCCCTGCCCCACCACCTGCTCCAGGATCGTCGTGGCCTTGTCGCGCAGGTAGCCTTCCACTTCCTGCTGGATGCGGAGCTGCTCGCCGGTGGCGGCGAACTCGCCGGTTCCGCCCCCGCCGCCGAGTTCGCGGCCGGAGGAGTCGACCAGCGTCACGCCGTCCGGCTTGAGGCCCTCCACGGACGCGGCGACGAGCGCGTACACGCCGCGGATCTGCTCGCCGCGGAGCCGGGCGCCCGGCATGAGATCGACGATGATCGACGCCTTGGGTTCCTTGCGCTGGCGCGAGAAGACGTCGTCCTCGGGGATGGCCAGGTGGACGCGGGCGTTGCGGACCTCTTCCAGCGAGACGATGGTCCGCGTGAGCTCGCCCTCCAGCGCGCGGCGGTAGTTCACGTGCTGGAGGAACTCGGTCATGCCGAGGTTGGAGCGGTCGAAGATCTCGTAGCCGATGGTGGAACCGCCGGTGAGTCCCTTGCCGGCCAGCCGGATGCGGAGCTCGCCCACGCGATCCGAGGGAACCCGGAGCGTGGAGCCGTTGTTGGCGACCTGGTACGGGACCCCGAGATCATCGAGCTCCTGCAGGATTCCGCTTCCCTCGTCCGGGTCCAGACCGGAGAAGAGCACCATCATGTCCGGCTCGGACGTCCAGTTGACGGCCAGGACGAACGAGAGGATCCCCGCCACGATGCCGCCGAGGGCGAGCATGCGCTGGGTGTTGTTCGCGTGCTTCCAGGCCGTTCCGACGCGACCGGAGATGTTCTCGAGAGTCGCCAAGCGTCACCCCTCCCCTAGACCTGCATCCGCTGGATTTCCTGATACGCATCCACCAGCTTGTTCCGGATCTCCATCATCAGATCGAACGCCACGCCGGCCTCGGCCGAGGAGATCATCACCTCGTGGAGGTCCACGTCCTCGCCGGCCACGAGCCGCTTCAGCGAGTCACCGGCGCCGAGCTGCATCTCGTTGACCTTGGACAGCGCCTCGGTCAGCGTCGCCCCGAAGTCCGGTCCCTCGGTGGGAGCGGCCGCGGGCCGGCCCAGCGGGGTGTAGCGGACGGGATTGACGTCCCCGAATCGGATCTCGTTCACGGCCTGCCTCCTAGATCTCGAGCGCCTTGCGGAGCATCGACTTGGTCGCGCCGATCACGGTCACGTTGGCCTCGTAGGCGCGCGACGCCGCCATCAGGTCCACCATCTCCCGGACGACCTCCACGTTGGGATACTCCACGTAGCCCTCCTCGTTGGCGTCCGGATGTCCCGGGTCGAACTCGAGGCGCGTGGGCGACAGCGCATCGGCTTCGACGGAGTAGCGCAGCGCCGCGCCGTGGTGGTTCAGCTCCACCGGCGCCACGTCGTTCAGGTGGCGCGCCGACGTCTGGTCCACATCGAGTTCCAGCGACTGCTGGGCGGCCAGGAGCTTCTCGAACAGCTCGGAACCCGCGGCGCCGCCGGACGTGACCGCCACCGTCTGGCGACGGTAGGGGCCGCCCTCCGCCGTGCGCGTCGTCTGCGCGTTGGCGAGATTGGCGCTGATCACGTTGAGGCGCGCCCGCTGGACCGAGAGGCCCGACGCGCTCGTGTCGAACGCCTGGAACAGGTTTCCGAGACTCATTCCCTACTCCTTCCGTCAGGCGATGCGGCCGCGAATGGCCTTGCGCATGCCGTCGTACGCACGGCGGGCCATCTCGGCCGCGACGGTGTAGCGCATCGTGTTCCGGGCGACGTCGGCCATCTCGCGGTCGATGTCCACGTCGTTGATTCCGTTGGAGTTCCAGTCCGAGATCGGGTTGCGGAACTGGCGCCGGCCGCCCGGCAGCTCCTGCGCGGGCGCCAGGTGTCCCTCGTCCGTGCGGGAGAGTCCGCCTTCCGAGCTGGTGCGCAGCGCCAGACGCAGGTCGTCCTCGAAGCGCACTTCCTGGCTGCGGTACCCCGGCGTCTCCGCGTTGGCGATATTGCGGGCGTGCACCTTGCCGCGCTCCGCGTAGACGTCGAGTGCCTGCTTCGTGGTCTGCAGCGTCTTCGCGCTGAAGAGGAGCTTCTCGATCATCCGTTCCCCCCCTCGAAGTGCCCGCTCTCGCGGTACTCGCGCAGCTTGTTCCGCATCGTCCGGACGCTGATGCCGAGCAGTTCGGCCGCGCGCGTGCGGTTGCCTCCCACTGACTCCAGCGTGGCGAGGATCAGTTCCCGCTCCGCGTCGCGCAGACGCGTGCCCGGGGCCAGTCCCCCGCCCGACTTCCGCGGCGTGGCCCCCAGGCCGAGCGCCGGGGCCTCGACGGTGCCGACCGGTGACAGAAGCAAGGCGCGTTCCAAAGCGTTCTCCAGTTCGCGAACGTTGCCCGTCCAGGCGTGCGAGCGAATGGCCTGCCACGCCTCGACGCCGACCCGCGGCGTCGGGAGCCCGTGCTCCAACGACTTCCGCTCCAGAAGGGCCTGAACGAGCGGCTCCAGGTCCGTCGGCCGCTCGCGGAGGGGCGGCACGTCGAGGCGGATGACGTTGAGGCGATGGAACAGGTCCTCGCGGAAGCGGCCCTGACGGACCTCCTGGGCCAGGTCGCGGTTCGTCGTCGCCACGATGCGGACGTCCACGGCAATGTTTGCCGCCCCGCCCACCCGGCGGAGCTCCCGCTCCTGCAGCACGCGGAGCAGCTTCGCCTGCAGTCCCTCCGAGACCTCGCTGATCTCGTCGAGGAGGAGCGTGCCGCCGTCGGCGAGCTGGAAGAGGCCTCGTGTCGTGCGCACGGCGCCGGTGAACGAACCGCGCTCGTGTCCGAAGAGCTCGCTCTCCAGCAGTCCCTCGGCCAGGGCGGCACAGTTCACACGGATGAACGGTCGGCTGCGCCGATCGCTGCGGTCGTGGATTTCCCGGGCCAGGAGTTCCTTGCCGGTGCCCGTCTCCCCCTGGAGCAGGACCGTGGCGCGGGTGCCGGCCACGCGATCCACGACCTCCAGGAGACGACGCATCGTGTCATCCTCGGCGACGAGCCGCGACGGCGAGGGGCGGGACGCCGCCATCAGCTCCGTCACCAGGGACTCGATGTCCTGCGGCAGGAACGGCTTGGGCAGGAAGCGGTCGGCGCCGCCGGCCAGGAGCTCGCGCCGACGCTCCTCGCCGGCGTGCGCGGACATCACGATGGCCTTGAGCGGCAGGCCCGCCTCGCGGATGCGGCGGACCAGCTCCGCGCCATCGGCTCCCGGCATCCGCAGATCCAGGAACGCCAGGTCGTAGGCGTTCGCGTCGAGGAGGTCGGCGGCCTCGGCGCCGTCGCCCGCCAGGTGGACGTCCCAGTCGGAACCGAGCGTCTCGCGGAACAGCTCCAGCATCGTCCGCTCGTCGTCGGCGACGAGCACGCGACCCTTCGGCTTCGTCATCGGTTCCCTCCTCGCGGTAGGCGCGCCCGGGCGATCGTGCCCCGCTCGAGCCGTCCGAACAGGAGGGTGCCTTCGTGTCGCTCCAGGACGTCGGCGAGTACGGCCAGCCCGAGCCCGCGGCGCGGACCCTTCGTGCTGAAGCCGCGGCGGAAGAGCTTCGCGTCCGGCACCGACGGAAGCCCGCGTCCGTCGTCCTCGACGGTGACGCGGATCTCGTCCAGGTCGGATTCCACGCGGACGTGGACGGTGCCGGTCCGGCCGCACGCCTCGACGGCGTTGCGCACCAGATTGCCCAGGATGTGGCGGAAGTCCCCGGCCGGCAGCGGCAGCTCGATGCCCTCCGGCGCGTCGACGCGCAGCGTCACGTCGTTGCCGTTGGCGCGGGCCTCGGCCAGCGCGAGTCCGGCCGTCTCCTCGGCGATGGTGCCGGCGTCCGCGTGATCGTCCTCGGTCTCGGAGCGGCGAGAGATCGTCTCCTCCAGGGCGTCGAGCCCGCGGAGCATCTCGCCCAGCAGACGTCCCGCGCGATCGGACGAAGGCCGCGACAGCAGCTCGCGCCGCAGCAGCTCGCCGAGTCCTCGCACCCCGCCCAGCGGGTTGCGGAGCTCGTGACAGAGGTCGCGGACGCGCTCGGAGTCGCGCAGCGAGCGCTCGCGGCGCTCGCGCTCCCGTGCGGACCAGAGCTCGCGGTAGGCGGTCTCCAGAAGTCGCGTACCCTGATCGAATGCCGCCAGCGCCTCGCCCAGCGCGTTCGGATCGTGCTCGGCCGGCGCCGGAGCGGAGATCGGATTCGTCGTCACCGCACTCCTCCCGTGTCCTGTCCGTAAGCGCGCGCGGCGCCGGCGCGAGCGCCGGCCAGCGACGGTTCGGGGCCGCCGGAGCGTCCCCACTGCGTGCGATGCTGGAGCAGGCTCCGGCACTCGGCCTCCAGTTCCAGCGAGCGCTCCACCGAGCGCGAGATCGCGTCGAGGAGGGAGAGCAGGTCGCGCCCCGCTCCGGCCGGGAGCGTGCGCCGCACCTTCTTCCACCATTCCCGGGCCCCCTTCACTCTCTCCTCCTCGTCGCGAACCCTCGCGAGTCTCTCCTGCTTCGTGCGCAGCAGTTCCGTCACCGCCGCCAGTTCCGCGCCCTCGCGCAGGCCGTCGCGTTCCCGGCGCGACAGCGCCTCGATCTCCTCGTAACCGGTCAGGATCGATCGGTAGGCCTGGACGAGCTGTCCGATCCGATCGGCGCCGGCGCCGTGTCCCGCCTCAACCACGGGAGTTCCTCTCCTCGGCGCGGCCGAGGCGACGCATCTCCTCCTCGAAGCGCAGGAACCAGCCGGCCTGGGAGCCGTAGAACGTCTCCGGCCAGGCCTCCTCCGCGCGGCGCCAATGCTCCCGCGCCTCCTCCAGGCGGCCGTCGCGGCGGGCGAGGTTGCCGAGCTGCAGCCCGACCCACGCGGACTCCTCGTCGGAGAGCGGCAGCGACGAGGCGCGCGCGTAGAGCGCCTGGGCATCGGCGGTGCGGTTCAGCGCGAACTCGCAGTCGGCGTGCAGCAGCACGGCGTCGGAGAGCAGCTCCCTGGGAAGCGCGCGTCCGGACGTCAGGGCACGCACGCGGTCGCGCGCCTCGGCGATCTCGCCGCGGTCCCAGTGGCAGCGCGCCAGCAGCAACGACGCACGCGCGGCCACGGTGGAATCGTCGCGGTCCGCGATCTCCTTCACGAGCGCTTCGGCCAGGACGGGATCCTCCGCGTCCAGCAGGACCTGGGCCAGGCGGACGCGCTCGGAATCCGAGGCCCGTCCGGCGTTGACGTTCCGGGCGACGTCGGCGGCGCCCGTCGGGTCCGAGAGGCGCAGGCGGATCTCGGCCAACGTCACGGAATCGGCGACGGCGGTCGTCGGATCGCGGTGCTCGTTGTCGACGGCCGTGAGCAGCGTCTTCTCCGCCTCGATGAGGATGTTGCGCTCCAGCAGCAGGTAGGCGAGGTGGCGCCGATGCCGCACGCGATCCTCCTCGGTCTCGCTGAAGCTGAGCGCGTCCACCGCGGTCTTGAGGCCGTGGATCCAGACGATGAGGTCGTCGAACTCGGGATCGCCGGTTCGGTTCAGGCGCGGCGAGTCGTCGGGCTCCCCGCCCTCGAACACGGACTTCCGATGCGCGGGGGCTCCCGCAGGCTCCGGCGATGCGGCCGTCGTCTTCGTCGCGGCGGCTTCCCGGGCCGGCGACGGGTCGAGCGTCGGCTCGGACGGGGTCGGCGCTGCCTCCTTCTCCCCGGAGGCCTTTACGGGCGCCGCGACGCTCTTCGGCTGCGGCGACTTGGCGGCAACGATGGGCTTCGTGCGGGCGACGGGAACGGTCGGCGCGGCTTCCGCGGCCGAAGCGGCGGCCCGTGCGGCGGAGTTGTTGTCCGTGCTCAGGTCCACCACGACGCGGTGCGGATCCTCCAGCGGGAACGACAGCGCGCTGAGACGGGTGGCGCCGCCGAGGATCTTGGCGACGACGCCCATCTCGGAGGAGCGGAACGACACCGTCTCCAGGCGCGGATCGGCCAGCGGCATCGGCCCGGGCAGATCGTCGGACTCCACGCCCAGGAGATGCACCTCGAAGCCGTTCTCCGAGGGGAGCTCCACCGTGAGGAACTCCACCGGGCGATCGGTCTCGAAGACGACGCGCACGGAGCCGCGCGGGGTCTCGCCGGCGCGCGTGGACAGCAGGCGGGCGGCCTCACAGGGCGTCCCGGCCAGGACGGCGCTGAGCATCAGGGTCGCGGCAACACATCGCAGCATCGGCGGATTCCTCCGTGGGATTCGCGGAACGATGCTGGGAACTGCAAGCCGGAGGCCAATCCCGGCAAGAATCGCCCAGACCCGGAAACTTCGGCCGCCGGGGGCGACTACGGGGCTCAGGGGCCGCCTGGAACGAATCCGGCCCCCACTCCGGAAAGGAACGGGGGCCGAGGGGTTCGCGGCGAGGCGAAAGCGGGGTGGCTAGGTTCTGGTCGAACCGACCGAGATCTGGTCAGTCGCCGTCGCGTCACTGCCCAGGGACTTGCCGGCGAGGCGATCTGCCCGGGCCTCCTTGCGCTTCTCCGCGGCCGCCAGCTTGTCCCTCAGCGTCTGCCGCGAGATGCCGAGGCACTTGGCCGCGCGCGACTTGTTGCCCTCGAAGTGCTCCAGCGTCCGCCGGATGTGCTCCAGCTCCACCTCGCGCAGCGGGCGCGGCAGGAACGGAGCGCCGGTGCCGGCTGACGGCGCCGTGGGGGCGACCGCGCGGTCCGGGACGACCTCCAGCGGCAGGTGCTCCGCCAGGATCACGTCGGCCGACTCCAGCAGGATGGCCCGCTCCACCACGTTCTTCAGCTCGCGGACGTTGCCGGGCCAGTGGTAGGACATCAGGCGATCGCGCGCTTCCGGGGAGAAGCCGCGCACGTTCCGGGTCAGCTCGCGGTTGAAGTGCTGCACGAAGTAGCTGGCCAGCACGGGAACGTCGTGCGGGCGCTCGCGCAGCGGCGGGATGTCGATGGGCACCACGTTCAGGCGGAAGAACAGGTCCTCGCGGAAGCGTCCCTCCTGGGCCTCCCGCTTCAGGTCCCGGTTCGTCGCCGCGACGATCCTCAGCCCCACCTCGATGTCGGCCACGCCGCCGATCCGGCGGAAGGTCTTCGTCTCCAGGACACGCAGCAGGCGGGCCTGCAGTCCCAGCGGCATCTCCCCGATCTCGTCCAGGAAGAGCGTCCCTCCGTTCGCGATCTCCAGCAGTCCCCGCTTGCGGTCACGGGCATCCGTGAACGCGCCCTTCTCGTGGCCGAACAGCTCGCTCTCCAGCAGGTTCTCGGGAAGGCCGGCGCAGTTGATGGCCAGGAACGGCCGGCGATCCTTCTCGTGGGAGAGGTGATGGATCGCCTTCGCCACCAGCTCCTTGCCCGTCCCGGACTCGCCCTGGATCAGGACGGTCGACGTGCTGGAGGCCGCCACCTTCTCGATGATGCCGACGACCTCGCCCATCCGCTCGGAGCTGCCGACGATGAAGCGATCCGTGTCCCGGTTGCCGATGCGGATCTGCCGCGCGTTCTTCGCCTCCCGCAGCGTCTCGACGTTGACCATCGCGTCGTCCACGAGGTCGATGACCTTCTTCAGCTCGAACGGCTTGGCGAGAAAGTAGTACGCGCCGAGCGACATCGGGTCCGCGCCCCCGTCCGGCTCGCCGTACGCCGACATCACCACCACGATGCTGTCCTGGCGCTTGCGCCGGATCTCCTGGAGCACGTCCAGCCCGTCGCGCCCCGGCAGCCGCACGTCCAGGAACACGAGATCCTTCGGCGAGGTCTCCAGGAGTTCCAGGCACTCCTCCCCTGTCCCGGCCTCCTCGACCGTGTGGCCCTTCTCCTCCAGCGCGATGCGAAGCGACCACCGAAGGTTCTTCTCGTCATCGACGATCAGGATGTCCGCCATGCGTCACCTCCGGTCCGAAATCTTGGACCCGAGCGGAAGCACGGCGATGGCGCGATTCCGGCCGCTCGGGTGCCGCTCCAGGCGCAGTTGCCCCTGGTGCTGGCGAAGGATGTTCTGCGAGATCGACAGGCCCAGCCCGGTTCCGCCGGGCTTCGTCGTGAAGAACGGATCGAAGATGCGCTCGCGGATGGCGGGCGGCACGCCTTCGCCGCCGTCCTCCACGATGAGATGCACGTCCTCGCGGCCGTCCTCCCGCCGATGCCGGACCCGGAGCGTGACCCGCTCCCCCGCCGGCGTCGCCTCGATGCCGTTGATCAGCAGGTTCAGGAGAACCTGAAGGATCTGGTCGCGATCCGCAAGCGGATCGGGGGTGCCGTCGGGAAGGTCCAGGTCCAGGACGACGCCCTGCTCCACCGCCCGCCCCGACGCGAGCTGCCGCGCCCGTTCCAGCACCGGGCCAAGCGGCATCGGGCTCAGCCGCGGCGATGAGGGTTTGGCGAACTGCAGCAGGCTGCCCACGATGCGGTCCAGCCGCGAAGTCTCCTCCAGGATGACGTCCACGAAGCGCTCCAGGTCCGCGGAGCCGACCCGCGAGCGGAGCAGTTCCGCGGTGGTCCGGATTCCGGTGAGCGGGTTGCGGATCTCGTGTGCGACTCCGGCGGAGAGCCGGCCCAGCGCGGCCAGTCGATCGGCCCGCCGGACCTCGGCCTCCAGCTCCTTGCGGCGCGCGAGGTCGGAGACGAGGACGAGCACGCCCTCGGGATTCGAGCCCGCCCCGATGGGCGAGGCGCGGAACGTCACGGGAACGCGACCGCCCTCGCCGGTGATCCAGGTCTCGTGATCGTCGATGGAGTCGCCGGTGTCCAGGACGCGGCGCAGGAACGCCAGCACGTGGGAGTCGCGTGGGAAGACGCGCTCCGCGGAGGCGCCCTCCATCTCTTCCACGGACTGTCCGAGGATGTCGGCCAGCGCCGGGTTCGCGAAGGAGACGCGCCCCGCCGGGTCGACCTTCAGCACGCCGCTGCGCAGCGTTTCCAGGATCCGCTCGCTCTGCGCCCTGCGCGACGACGCGGCGCGGGCGGCGGCGCGGGCGCGGAGGCCGTCGTCCAGGAGCTCGCGCAGCGGCTGCAGGTCGCCGAGTTCCTCCGCGAGGTCCCGTCCCTCCTTCAGCAGCAGGACGATGCCGGCCCGCGGGCCGGCGGACGTCGTGGGAATCCACGCTCCTGTCGTTCCCTTGCGCGTGCTCGGGCGGTCCGTGGCCGTCTGCCGATCCGTCTCCGGCACGACACCGAGCGCGTTCTTCCGCGCGATCCGCCATCGTCCGGCGACGGTCCAGCCGCCCGCTTCGTCGCGCTTCAGCAGCGCCGCCCCGACCGCGCCCAGCGTCGATCCGACGATCTCGGAGAGGCGATCCTCGAAGTCGTCTCCGGCGGCCTCCGCGGAGGCGAAGAACCGGGCCAGCGACTGCAGTCGCTTGAGGCGATCGACCTCGCGGGTGAGCGACGCGTTCGCGCCGCGCAGCGCCTCGGATTGTTCCAGCACGAGACCGGCGAAGCGCTGTCGATGTCGTTCCAGCCGGTCGTTGGACGCGCGAAGATCCTCCACGAAGCGATCCGACGCCTGCAGAAGGTCGCGGCGCTCGAGCAGGTCCGAGAGGATGGAGAGGACATCCTCCCCCTCGGTCCCCCAGGGAACGGCTCCGCTCCGCGTCGGCGGATCGGCGGAGAACACCACGATGCTCTCGGCGGATCTTCCCCCGGCGTGGGCGTCGTCGAGCCAGCGCGCCAGCTGGGGACACTCGTCGTCCACGACCACGAGGTCCGCGGTCGACACGGCGTCGTCGTCGGGGCTCTCGCAGAGATGCAGATCGGCCTGGGCTCTCAGGAGCGGCGCCCACGCGCCGACCGAGGACCGGCGCTCCGGCCGCGGCGACACGACGGCGACGCGCCCCCGGGTGATCACGCCCCCTCGGCCCCGGTGCCTCCGTCCTGGATGGCGCGCTGGAGGAGGTAGATGTAGCGCGTGATCCGGTCCTGGGCGTCATCGTCAAGCTGCAGGAACTCGACCGCCAGGAACCACGTGGCGCGCGCGCCCGGGGAGGCCCGCCCGGCGTCGCGGATGACCTCGCAGCGGGCCATCGCGGGCGGCGATCCGTCGGGGATCTCCAGCGCCAGGTCGAGCAGGGCGCCCTCCGGGTACAGCTCCGGCGACTCCATGAGCAGTCCGCCTCCGGACAGGTTCACGGTCACGCCGGACGAAGCGGGGCCCGGGGGCGGAGTGCCCGGAATGGGGGCGCGCGGCTCGATCTTCAGCGGGACGTTGGCGCCGAGCCGGAAAAAGCTCCGCCGCTGCACCCGCTTCATCGACTCATCGGGGCGCGAGACCAGGATGGTGGGGATGGGGCCCGGGAAGCGCTCCAGGATCTCGCACTCATACTCGTAGTGCGAGGCCTGTGAGCTGAAGTGGACCTGAAGGCGCTCGCCCGGAGGGATGGGCAGGATGGTGCCCCGGAACGACGGCGCGTAGACCTTCAGGCCGTGTTCCAGTTCTTCCAGGACCTTGGTGACGTACGAGCCCTCGAAGGCGCCCGTGGGAATCGCGAGGACGATCCGCTGATTCACCACCGGTGCCGGCGTGGACTCCCCCGACTGCGAGGGACTCATGATGCTCTCCTTCCCCACCCGTACACCCAACCGGGTTCAAGCTGCCATGCTCAGCCGCGTTCGTCAATCCACTTGCCGGCCCGGTGTCCGCCCGCCGCGTAGCCGGCCAGACCCCGCCGCCCCCGGTTCATCTCCCGCAGTTCGGATCCCACCCGGCTGCGGCGCTCCGTCAGGAGCTCCTCGGCGCGGCGATCCAGGTCCAGGATCGACTCGACGATCCGCCGTGCCGCGCGGTCGCCTGCGTCCACGGTGGCCGGGCCGTCGCCCTCCAGCCGCCGGACGATGTCGCCACGCGCGTCGAGGAGCCCGGCCATCGCGGTCTCGTCGCCCCGCTCCGCCGCGGCCAGGAAGTCCCGGGCCAGCGTCTCGAAGCGAAGGAGGTCGGCGTGCGGAGGGGCGGTGCTCACGTCAGCCTCGCAGGTTGAAGCCGGAGCGGCGCGCCGGTGCGGCCGCGGAGGCCTCCGCCGGCGGCAGGCCCTCCCAGCCCTCGTTCAGGGTGGTCAAGATGCCGCGGGCGTCCCGCAGCCCCGCGTCCCGGCCGTGCGTGCGGGTCTCGTGGATCCGGTCCAGCACGAACAGGTAGAGCTGGAGGAGCTTCTTGGGCAGCTCGCCGTCGCCCGCGTTGAAGTCCAGCGCGGCCATGAGGCCGCCGACCACCTGGTGCGCCCGGTGGAGCGGCTCCTCTGCCGATCGTCCTTCGCCAAGGTGCGACTCCGCCTCCTCCAGAGAACGGATCGCGAGCGCATAGAGCTTCAGGATGACCTGGTGCGGACTCGCCGTCTGGACGTTGATGTTGCGGTAGACGTCGATCGAAGCGGACATGGAACCTCCGTGAAGTGCGTCAGCCGGTACGGCCGAAGCGACCGCCCTGCCCGGCGCTGATCTGCGCCGACAGGAACTGGCCCTGGCTCTGGAGCTGTCCGAGCGTCGACTCGAGCGAAGCGTACTGGCGCTCGAGACGGGCCCGGCGGATTTCGAGCTGCTCCTGCTTCAACTGGAGGTCCCGCGCGTAGCGATCGAGGAGCGACTGGATCGAGTCCGAGACGTTGGCGAGCGTGCCGTCGACCGGATCCGTGAGGTTTTCCAGCGCGCGCGTCCCGAGAGGGCCGATGCCCTCCGTGAACGACGCGTTCAGCGTGGTGGACCCCGAGATGGAATCCAGGGTGACCCGGAAGGAGATCCCTCCGTACTGCTCGGCGTCGTCGGCCAGCCGGAGCACCCGGCCGTCCCCCTCCGCCGTGATTCCCGCAATCGTGCCCTGCACGTCCTCGCCCGTGACCCGGACGCCCATCACGGAGGACAGGCCGAGGTCCGCGGCGAAGTTCGAGCCGGAGTCATGGAGCTGGAGCGAGGCGGCCGAACCGTACCGCTGCGAGCTCAGCACGAGCGCTCCCGACGTGTCGGTCCCTTCGAACGAGACGCGGACCGACAGCGCCCCGAGGTCGTCGCTGCGCTCCACCGCCTTGGCGAGCGCCGCGGCCAGCTCGGTGCCGTCGGTGTAGGTCCCGTGCTCCAGCGAGAGCTCCTCGGAGCGCACGCCGTCGATCGTGATCTGGAACGTGTCGTTCGTCTCGTCGATGACGAGTCCGCCCGAGAGGTCGAGGGTCGCGCTGGTGAGCGTGGCGCGCGCGGCGGCCTGCGTGACGACGACCTCGAGGTCGCGGTCCGAGAGGTCCATTCCGTCCGGGGCGCCGAGCCACTCGATGCCCTCCCCGTCGAAGCGGGCGCGCGTCCGGAAGAGATCGGCGACCGCGTCGGGATCCTCTTCCAGCGCGTCCAGGAAATCGGTCTCGCTGAACGACAGCGTGCCGTTGGCGCCGCTGGTCAGGCCGATCCCGGCGAGCGTGCGGAAGGTGGCGTCCTCCAGGCCGGGCACGGGCCCGAGCAGGCGCGAGCGCAGCGTGGAGGTGACGTTCACGAGCGTCGCGCTGCCCATGAGGGGCGGCCGCTGGCCGACCTCGGGATCGAACCGGAACTGCGAGTTCTGGAACTCCATGACCGCGTTGTAACGATCCACGAACTCCTTCACGCGGTTCACGATGCCGTCGGTGTCCTTGGCGATCGTGATCGACGTGCTGTCGCCGGTCTCGTGGGCGCGGGTCACCGTGAGGTCCAGCCCCTCGACGAGGTCCTGGAACCGATTCGTGGAGGAGCGGATCTCCAGGCCGCCCTCGCCGCCGAAGTGCACGATGGCATCCTGCCCGTCGCGCGCGGCGTGGACCGTGAAGTCCGGAGCGGTTCCGCCGGACAGGCCCGACGTGTCCACCGTGAACTGCCCCACCTCGCCCGTCTCGTCCGACGTGAGCACGAGGTGGAAGGACTCCGTCCCCTGGGATTCGGATCGGATCACCGACGCCGTGACGCCGGCGTCCGCGTCGTTGATGAGCGTCGTCAGGTCGGCGAGCGTGGTGCCCGACGCGACCTCCACGTCGATCGTCTCACCGTCGATCGTCAGCGACAGCGTCCCCTCGCCCACCAGCTCGTCCCGGCTGGTGAACGTGTCCGACTGGATCTGATGGGCCGACGCGAGCTGCTCCACGAACAGGTTCCACTCCCCCAGGGGAGCGTCGCCGCTCGCGGTCGCGGTGAGGTGCTCTTCGTCGGAGGGGGTCACCAGGAGCGAATCCCAGAGCCCCGGCTTCGCGAGACGTTCCGTCTCGATCTTCAGGGAGAGGAGAACGGTCTCGAACGATTGCCAGGCAGTCAGCTCGGCCGTCTTCTCCGCCTGGCGACGCTGCAGCAGCGAGATGGGACCGGACCGGGCGGTCACGAGCGCGTCGATGAGACTCGCCGTATCCAGCCCGGAAACCAGTCCGGAGATCTGAGAGACGCTCAAGATGTCCTCCCCGGGTCGGCGGTCGGTCGAGCGGCGACTAGCCCTGCTCGTCCAGGAAGAGGCCGACCATTTCCTTCATCCTCGCGGCGAGATCGAGGAACTCCCTCGGCGGGCTCTCCCGGACCACCTCCCCGGTCGATCGATTCACGATCTGAACGAGAAGCTGGCCCGTCTCGTCGTGGACCCGGAAGTCCAGCGACTCGTTGAGCGCCTGCAGGTGGGAGTTCGCTTCGTCCACCACCCTTTCGATCGCCTCGCGCGACTCGGGCTCTCCCGGTCCCGCGGCGCGATCGTCTTCCACCCGTCCCTCGCTCGATCCCCCCGGTTCGGTCCGGGAAGGTGCCGTCGGAGCGGGCGTCGCCGTGAAGCGAGGCGCCGTTCCCTCCGGCCGGACGATCGAATCGAGATCCATGAGGTTTCTCCGAGCGGCGATGTAGGTGGGGGCCCCCTAGGCGGGGGCCCCCCGTTTCCGGACTAGCCGATGAGTCGGAGAACCGTCTGCGGGATCTGGTTCGCCTGAGCCATCATGGCCACACCGGTCTGCGCAAGGATCTGGAGCTTGGTGAAGTCCGCCATCTCCCGCGCGAGATCCGCGTCACGGAACGTCGACTCCGCCGCGCCCAGGTTCTCGGCCGCGATGCGGAGGTTGTTCAGGTTCGACTCGAGCGTGTTGCGCTGGAACGCACCCAGTTCGGAGCGCTGCGACGAGACCGCGTCGATCGCGGAGTCGATGAGCAGCAGCGCATCCGCCGCGCCCTGCGCCGTCGTCACGTCGACCTCGTCCAGACTTCCGAAGTCGGACTGGTTCGTGACCCCGATGCCGAGCTGATCGGCCGCCATGTTCTCGACGCCGATCTTCACGCTCTGGCCGAAGTTCGCACCCACCTGGAAGACGAGCGCGTTGTCCAGCACCGAGATGCTGCCGGAGCCGGCCGTCACGTTCTGGCCGAACACCACGTCCATGCTGCCGCCGGACGCGAGACCGGACTTCAGGGTGGCCGCGGCGTCCGCCCGCATGGTGACGGTGGAGCCGTTGTCCAGCGAGACGTCGAACGTGGCCGCCGAGACGTTCACGTTGAGGGTCGCGCTCTTGAAGTCGGCCTGCGACGTGCCGGTCGTGTCGAGCACCAGGGAGCCGCCGGAACCGTCGGTCAGCGTGATCGTGCCGGCCGTGTTCGTGAGCTCCTGCGTGGAGCCGCCGTCCAGCTGGATCGTCGCGGTGGTGCCGTCCGATCCGGTCAGCGTCTCCATGCCCAGGTCGGACTGGGTGAGGTTCGTGCCGTCCACGGCGATGGAGATCTGCTCCGTGCCGCCGACCGTGGCCGTCTCGACCTTCAGCGAGCCGTCGAGGTCCACGGAGGCCGTGAAGAACGTGGTGCCGGCGTTGATCGTGTCGGCGATGTTCTGGGCCGTGTTGACCGTGTCCGACGCGAACGAGATCGAAGCGGTCGTCGAACCGTTCGAGATCGTCATCTGGCCGCCGGACTCGATGATGGCCTCACCCAGCGTGTTCTCGCTCTGGATGAACGCGGACGTCGCGGCCTTGACCGTCACCGTGTGCGTTCCGGCCGACAGGTTCGCCGGCGTCGGGTCCGTCGTGCTGTCCAGACCGGCGTTGGAAGCAACCGTCTCGTCCACGAACGTGCCCGCGGCCGCCGTGACGTTCGCCACGGTCAGCGTGTGCGTGCCGGAGGACAGCGACGAGTGGTTCGCCCGGTCCAGGCCGATGCCGGACGCGCCCTGCGCGAACACCTTGTTGTCCGTCGAACCGTCCAGCAGGTACTTCGTGCCGAACTGGGTCGTCTGGGCGATGCGGGTGATCGTGTCGAGCGAGGAGCGGATCTGAGCCTGATCGGCCTCGAGCGCGGTCTCGTCGTTGACGCCCTCGTTGGCGGCGTGCACGGCGAGCTCACGCATCGTGGTGAGCAGGTTGTGGATCTCGTTCATCGCGGACTCGGCCGTATTGATCATGGTCATGGCCTGCTCGGAGTTCGAGACCGCCTGGTTCAGACTGGCGACCTGCGAGCGCAGCTTCTCCGAAATGGACAGACCGGCCGGGTCGTCGGACGCGGAGTTGATGCGAAGTCCCGAGGAGAGACGCTCCAGAGACTTGTTCATCATGAAGTCGTTGTTCGTCAGGTGACGCCAGGCATTCAGCGCACCCGTGTTGTGGTTCACGCGGAGACTCATTGAGTGGATTCCTCCTTGATCCTCGAACGATGCGGGCGTCCTTGCCCGCGCCCGCTCCTACCCCGCCGGGCGGATTCGACGGTCCCCACCCGAAGGCGCAGGACGGAACGGTGAAGGGGACGATCCCTTCTCGTGAGCGGATCGGCAGGGCGGCTCGGCTGCTTGAGCCCAAAAGCGAGGAGCTAGGATCGGGCCGGAGCGGCCGTCAGTGGACGGTCTCCAGCTCCCGGAGCCCGCGCTCCGCCTCGGAGAGATCGGGGTTCAGGCGAAGGGCCTCGCGGTACCCCACGCGGGCCGCCTCCGGGGCTCCCAGCACGCGGTAACAGTCCGCCAGGCGGCTCACGACCCGGGCATCCGGGCCGCCGCGGGCCAGATGGCGCTCGAACGCGCTGCGGGCCTCCTCCGGCCGGCCGAAGCGCAGAAGCGCCTCCCCGGCGAGTGCCTCCGTCCCGGGCGGGAGCGGACGATTCCGGCACTGGTCGACCGCCTCCGCGAGGTGGTCCAGCGTCTCCGCCACGCGATCGGACTCCAGCAGCGCGGCGGCGAGGCCCACGCGCGTCTCCGGATTGTCGGCGATCTCCCGGGCGCGCTCGTAGTGCGTCAGCGAGCCGGGAAGGTCGCCGCCGCGCAGACGCAGATGGCCGAGGTGCAGGTGGGCGATCCACGTGCGCGGGGACTCCCCCGCGATCCGTGTGAAGAGCGTGGCGGCCTCCTCGTCGTCGTGGTCGTCGAAGGCCAGCAGGGCCCGGAGCAGCGCCGTCTCGTGCCGCGGATCGTCGTGCGCGGGTAGCCCGTCGAGGACGCGGCGCGCCTCGTCCCGGTCCTCCGCTCCGATCAGCGACCGGGCCAGCGAACGCCCCGCCACGATGTCGTCCGGCGACGGCGAGAACGCCTCGCGGTACACGTCGACGGCGTCGGCGTGCCTCCCTACGACCTCGTAGGCGTGCCCCAGCTGCATCCGGATGGCGCGGGTCAGTCCGGCCACGGGAACCGGAAGCGTGTCGAAGCGGATCGGGGCGACCCGCGCGGCCTCGAGCTGCGTGATCGCGCCGGTAAGGTCGCCCCGGCGCTGCAGGAGCTCGCCCAGGAAGAACCGCGCCAGCGGATCGTCGGGCTTGCGATCCACGGCGGAACGCAGGACGTCGACGGCCTGCTCGTGGCGGCCGCGCTGCTGCTCGAGGCGGCCGAGCTGGACCGCCGTCGCCTGGACGATGTCCATCGGCGTGCCCGCGGGCGGATCGTTCAGGATGCGCTCGGCGGTGGCCACGGCCGCTTCCAGTTCCCCGCAGCGGGACGCCGCCTTCAGGAAGTGGAAGAGGACGTTGATATCGTTCTCGCCGCCGTCGTTGCGCTCGCGGCGCAGCAGCTCGTAGTTGCGCCGCGCCTTGCGGATCACCTCGTCGTTGCGGGCGTAGCCGGTGTGCGTGACCGTGACGTCCAGGCGGGTGACGGGCGTTCCCGTGCGCTCCAGCGCGTCGTGCACCTGCTCGTGGACGCGTCCGGAGAAGCGGTGCTCCGGACGTGCCGGAAACACGCGCAGCTGCCAGCAGGAGGAGACGGCCGACGGATCGGGGCTCTCGTTCACGAGGAGCAGCATCAGGCCGCGCCCGGGCTCCGCCACGACGGCGTCGCGGATCCGGCGAAGATCCTCGCCCTTCATCCGGTCGTCCGCGTCCAGCCACATCGCGTGCGACGTGCGAACCTCTTCGAGGCCGCGGTTGCGGGCCGCCGCGAAGTCGTCGTCCCAGGGGCGATGGAACACGCGGGCGCCGCGCCGCTCGGCCACCTCCTCGGAGCCGTCCGTGGAGCCCGTGTCCACGACGATGACGTCGTCGACGTTCTCGACGACGGTGGACAGGAGCTCCTGCAGGTTGTCCCGCTCGTCCCGGACGATCATGCACACGGTGAGGCCGGGCACGGTCTTCATCGGCGTCCTCCCAGGGTTCGGCGTCGCCCTGGGTATCGGAGCCTCAAGCGCTCGGCTTTATTCGCTTTCTCGCGGCTTTCCTTGCGAAAGCAGACGCGCGAGCGCCGCGGGGTCGGCGGCGGAGCGGCGGGCGGCCTCGGTTTCGGTGCGGATCTGCTCGAACACCTCTCCCCGGTGGACGGGGACGGCGCGCGGGGCCTCGATGCCGAGCTGGACGTGATCCCCCTTCACGGAGAGGACCTTCACGGTCACGTCGTCTCCGATGGCGATCCACTCGCCGAGGCGACGGGTCAGGACGAGCATGGAGAGGCGCTCTCGCTCGCTCCCGGGGACCAGCGCAGGGAGTGCCGTTCGTCGCCGGAGATCCTCTGGATTCCCAGGCGTTCCCCGGGCGAGAGGACCAGCGGCCCCTTCAGGTTCAGGGAGAACGTGGCCTCGTCCGTCGGAAGGACGACGGGAACGAGAACCTGCAGTCTCCCGGGATCGCGCTCGCTCAGGGGAGCCAGAGCGTCCTCGTCCAGGGAGAGCTCGTAGTCCGGCACCAGCCGCACCGGATCCACGACCACGAGCCCGAACGAGGAATCATCGACCGCGGCGAGGAGCTCGAACGGCGGCGCGTCCTCCAGCGCGATCCGCGCGAACCTCCGGTAGTCCGGAAGTCCGATCAGCCCCTCCGGAAACTCCCACACGGCGTCGGCGCCCACCTCGCGGCCCGGGGCCAGCGGATGGTCGATGCGGATCGTCTCGGTCTTCATTCCCGCGGGCTCCTATCGGATGTAGTTGAACAGGCTCAGTTCCAGCATCCGCGTCCCCGTGGCCAGGGACGCGTTGTAGACCGTCTCGGCCTTGGTGAGCTCGATCGCCGCCTGCGCCAGGTCCGCGTCCTCCACGTCGGACAGGCGGAGCGTCACGTCGACCTCGCGGTCCTGCAGGTTCTCCGCCAGCGTCAGCACCTGACGGGCGCGGGCTCCGTATGTCCCCCGGATGCCCGACGTCTGGTGGATCGCGGCGTCGATGTCGGCGAGCGCGGCGTCCATCGCATCGTGGTCCCGCGACTCCACGGCCGCCGCCGCCTGCTCCAGCAGGGCGAAGACGTCCAGCGAGGTCCCCACTCCGGCGACGCCCATGATGGACGCGCTGCCCCCCGGCGTCGAGTCATCGATGCCGATCGTCGTCTGCGGGATGGTGGAGGTCACGGAGAGGCCACGGCCGTCCAGCGTCGCGCGCAGGCCGAGGCCCTGGCCGTCGGGCGTCCTCGCGGAGTTGACCAGATCCAGGAGATCGCCCAGCGTGTTCGCCTGTCCGGGATCGATGACGGCGCTCCGCTGCTCACCTCCCACCGTGTTGCGCAGGGTCCACGTGCCCGGTGGAATCCCCGCGCCGCCGAACAGGAGCGCCATCGGCGTGTCCTCGCTCACCGCCGGCTCCAGGTCCGTCCCCAGGATCGTGCCGGTGTCCGAGGTGGTCTCCAGGCCGAGGCTTTGGGCGAAGTCGCCGCCCTGGACGTCGCGGACGGTGAACGATCCCCCGCCCGTGGTGTCCGTCAGCTCGATCGCCTTCCGGTCCGCGGAGATCGTCGCCACGATGCCCGTGCCCGCGTTGTTGATCGCCGCGAGCACCTCGCCGATGTTCTCGGCGCCGCCCAGCGCCACGTCCGCGACGACGCCGTTGCCGTCCTCCAGCTGGATCGTCGCGGGGACGATGCCGTTGCCGTCGCGCAGGCTCGAGAGCAGCGTCGTGGTGGAGAGCGCGGGATCCAGATCCACGTCGCCGTGGATCCTCGACGGCACCGTCTGGAACGCCTGCGGTCCGTTCAGGTTGATGCCCACGAGGAGCCCCTTGCCGAGCTGCTCCAGGATGTCGCCGTCGTCGCCGCGGTAGACGACGTTCCCGCCGATGCGCGAGTACGCCGGCGTGTTCGTCTCCCGGCCGCCGAAGATCGATCGTCCGCCGATGTCCCGGTTCGAGATCTGGATCAGCGCCTCCACGATGGAGCGCAGCTCGAGCGCCTGGGCCTCGGCCCCGGTCGGGTCGGTGGTGTCGTTGTTGCCCGCGAGGATCAGCTCCTTCCCCCGCGAAAGGAGATCGGAGATCTCCTGCATGGCGTCCTCCGTGCTGCTCATGAAGGCGGTCGCGGAGGACGCGTTGTCCGACCAGGCCGCGACGCTTCGCAGCTCGTGACGGATCGCCAGCGACTTCGACATCGCCAGCGGATCGTCGGAGGGCTTCAGCAACTTCCGGCCGGAGGCCATCTGCTCCTGGGCGGCCGCCATCCGGGACAGCGTGTCCCCGGTGCGACGGAGGAAGTTCAGGGCGATCAGGTTCTCGGTGATGCGCATGGACCTCGGTCCTTCCGCTACAGGGCGAGAAGCGTCTGGGTCATTTCGTCGGTGGCGGTCATGATGCGGGCCGCCGCCTGGTAGGAGCGCTGGAACCGGAGGAGGTTCGCGGCCTCCTCGTCCAGGGACACTCCCGAGATGGATTCGCGCTGGGCCCGGAAGCTGGACACCACGATGTCCTGCCCGAGCGCCAGGTCCTCCGATTCGCGGGCGCGCGCGCCCACGTCGACGACGAGCGAGCGCAGGATGCCGACCGCGCCGTCGCGATCGTCCCGCAGCGCGGCGATGGCCAGCGCCACCGTGTTGTCGCCCGGCGCTCCGTCGGCTCCGGCGGCCACGCGCGTGGAGTCGTCGCGCAGGACCGGGTTCACCCGGATCCCCGCGGCCGCTCCCGTGACGCCGTCGCGCTCCACGCCGATCAGGACGAAGAAGTCTCCGGCCTCGTCGCCGTAGGTTCCCTTGCCCTGCGCGTGGACGTCGTTCACGTCCCTCACGAGCCGGGCCGCGAACTCGTCGAGGCGACGGATGGCGTCGGCGATGTCGCGGTCGCGGACCTCCATGAGCCCGCCGATGCGTCCGTCGAGCTCTCCGGCCGCGAACGATCGACCCTCGATGGTCGGCACGTCCGAGTGCGCGAGGTCGAACGTGATCGGCTGGGACGTCTCCAGCTGGACGATGACGCGGCCGGCCACGCGGACCGTCGCCGTGCCGTTGTCCTCCACGGTGGCCGTGGCACCGGCCAGCTCGGCGAGCGCCTCCACGAGGAGGTCGCGGCGATCCTCCAGATCGGGTGGGACAACGCCGTTGCGCGTCGCGGCGAGGATGTTCCGGTTGAGCCCCTCCAGCTCCTTCGTCATCCGGTTGACCTCGTCCACCGTCCGCGCGATCTCCCCCGTCACCGACGTCTGCTGATCCGTGAAGCGGTTGCGCGCGTCGCGCACGAAGTCGGTGAGCCCGATCCCGAGCCGCACGATGGACTCCCGCGCGGCGGCGTCTTCCGGATTGGAGGCCAGGTCGTCCCAGCCGTCGTAGAAGTGATCGAGCATCGACGTGATCCCCTGCTCGGACGGCTCGCCGAAGGCCAGCTCCGTCTGGGCCAGCGCACTCGCCCGCGCGGAGTACCGCGACAGGATGGGGACCTCGCGCTGGACCGCCAGCTCGATGAACCGATCCTCGATCCGCTCCACCGTGTGCAACCGCACGCCGGTGCCGAGCGCGCCCACCGGCGTGTACTCGGGGCGTCCGGGACGAAGCTCCACGCGCTGGCGATGGAAGCCGTCGGTTCCGGCGTTGGCCACGTTGTGGCCGACGGTGGACATTGCGCTCTGGAAGCTGAGCAGGGCCTGGCTGGCCAGGCCGTAGATTCCGAAGAGTCCGGGCATCGTTCGCCTCCCCTACGCGATCTGGTGGACACCGGAGGGCTTGGCCCCCTCCAGCGTGCCCGCCTGACGGTGAAGGCCCAGTCGCGCCTCGACCAGTGCGCCGTTGCGCTCGATCACGAGGCGCTCCACGCGTCCCGCGCGCTGCACTTCGTCGGCGAGGACGCGAAGCTCCTGGCGCATCTCGCTGAGCCGCTCGTCGGCGTGCTCGCCGCCCACGACCCGCACGATCTCGGTGCGCTCGCGCTCCAGCTCCTTGAGTCGACGGAGCGTCTCGACCTGCTCCTCGAGCACGTCCTCGAATGCGTCCACGTCGTGGCCGCGAAGCGCCGCCGTGGCGGAGCGGGTGGTGTCCAGCAGGGTGCGGTACCCGGCGATCTGGTCGGCGACGAGATCGCGGAAGCGCTCCAGCGTGGCTCCATAGCTCTCGTTCATCACGCCCTCCACGATCGCGCGGGCGCGGCGGTGGCCCCCGGTTCGGTGGGCGCCTCGGTTCCCTTGACGAGCCCCGACTCCAGCTGCTCCACGATCTTCTCGGCCAGTCCGAAGGGGCTCTTCTCCGACGCCACGCGCGCGAGCTCCGTATCCAGCATCGACCGGAAGATGTCGTCGGCCGCGGACTTCTCGAACAGGCCGCCCTCGGGCACCGTGTTCCGCATCGTCGAGAGCAGCTGCGAGATCACGACGGATTCCAGCTCCTTCGCGGCGGCGGTCAGGCGCTCCCGATCGGGAAGGCCCTGGAAGCCGGCGGGAAAGAGTCCCTCGCCTTGCACCGGCGCCGGCATCAGAGGATCTCCATCTTGGCCGGCAGCGCGCCGGCTTCCTTGAGGGCCTGGAAGATCGCGATGAGGTCGCGCGGCGCAACGCCCAGTCCGTTGAGCGCCGTCGCCAGCTCGTCGGCCGTCGTCGTGGACGGCAGCGAGACGACCCCGCCGTTCTGCTCCTGGAAGCCGACGGTCTGGTTCAGCACCGCCTGCGTCGTCCCGGTCTCGGAGAACGGCGCCGGCTGGGACACCGCGTTCAGCGCCTCCACGCGGACGCTGAGGTTGCCGTGCGACACGGCGGCCGGCTGGATGCGGATGTCGCCGCCCGCGACCAGCGTTCCCGTCCGCTCGTTGATGACGATCTTGGCCACGACCGTGGGCTCCACGGTCACGTCGTCCAGCGCCGCCATGGCTGCGGCGAAGTCGTTCGGCGCGGGCAGCTGATCCAGCGGGATCGCCACCTTGCCCGCGTCCAGCGCCACGACGGCACCGTTCGCGCTCCAGTGGCCGTCGAGCGCGGTGGCGATCCGCGTCGCGGTCCCGAAGTCGGGCTCGTCCAGGAAGAGATGCATCGTGCCGGTCGGCGCCTCGAACGCCGGCGCCGTCAGGATGCGGCCACCCTCCGGTACGCGGCCCGCGGTCACGTAGTTGCGCCGCACGCGGGCGCCCGAGTACGTGGAGAAGTCGAAGCCGCCGACGGACATCGCCCCCTGCCCCGTGGCGTAGAGCTGACCGTCCGGTCCGCGCAGCTCCGTGAGGAGCAGGTAGCCGCCGGCCAGGCTGGATGCGTCGCCGATGGAGCTGACGTTCAGGTCCACGAGCGATCCGGTGCCGTCCCAGGGCGAGATCGTCGCGGTCACCATCACGGAGGCGACGTTCTTCGCGCGGATGCGGTCGTCCGTCACGGTGAGTCCCATCCGCTCCAGCAGGTTGCGGATGGACTGGCGCGTGTAGGAGATCGAGCGGCCGTCGCCGGTCCCGTTCAGGCCGATGACGAGTCCGTACCCGAACACCTCCACCGGATCGGAGCCCTCTATGGTGACGAGGTCTTTCACGCGCACCGGCGATCCGGAGGCGTCGCGCGCCACGAACAGCGCGAACGTGACGGCCAGCGCGATCGCCGCCGCCATGAGTCCCGTTCTCTTCACGACGTCCTCCCTAGAAGAGCCAGTTGAAGACGCGGGAAATGATGCCCGGCCGCTCGGCGCTGGCCAGGACCCCTTCCCCGGTGTACTCGATCGAGGCGTTCGCCAGGTACGTCGACAGCACGGTGTTGTCGGCCTGGATGTCCTCGGGACGGAGCGTGCCCGTGAGCAGGATCCTCTCCTCCTCGCCGTTCACGAGGACGGAGCGCGTCCCCTCCACGGCCAGCAGGCCACCCGCGGTGACCTCGGTGATCTCCACCGTCATCTGTGCCTGCAGGTCGCCGCGGCGCGCCGTGCTGCCCTCGCCGAGCGACTGGTTGTTCACGTCCAGCCCCCACATGCGGAAGCCGGCCAGACGACCGCTGCTGTCCGCGCTGTGGTCCGTCTCGGACTTCGTCTTGGTCAGCGTCGCCTTGGAGGCGCTCGTCTGCTCGACGATCAGCACGGTCACGATGTCGCCGACCTTGTGCGCGGCATGGTCCGAGAAGAGCGAGCCGGCGGTCGGGACGACGGTCTCGGCCCGGCCGGGCAGCGCCAGCGCGAGGGCGGCAAGCCCTGTGATCCCCGCGGCAGTTCGAAGGTTCACGAGTCGCTCCTTTCGCGGGAGTCGTGGCGGGCGCCGACGAGTTCGGCGGTGTTCGCATCGACGAGCGTCGCGGACACGACGTCACCGGTGACGGGATTGCTGACGAGGATGCGGTCGCCGACGGAGCCGGCGCGTCGGACGCGGGCCGGCACGCTCACGGCGGCATCGCCTACGCGGGACACGAGGAGGATCTCCTGCCCCGCCTCCACGTCGGGCAACGCCTTCACGTCGCGCGCGCGCAGCACGGAGCCGGCGGTCAGAGCCCGCCGGGCGGTCCAGCCGCGCGGCGGCGCGTCGTCCAGCATCAGCGTCGTCGGCGGACGATCGAAGGAGCGCATCTCCTGGACCGCGTCGTCCGGCGAGAGGATCCCGCCGCGACCGACGTCCCGGACGAGCACCCACACCGGGAACTCCCGCCGGACGATCACGTTCGCGAGGCCGCGCGCGAGCGTGCGGCCGTCGACCGTGGCATCCAGGGTCAGGGCCCGCGGCCCGGCGCCCAGCGCGTGGTCCGGCCAGGACACGGTGAGGAGCGCGTCCGCCGGGGCGATCAGCTCCGGAACGCGGACGATCTCCAGCGTGGCGCCGTCGGCGACGTGCTCCTTCCACCCCGCCTCGATGGCGGCGCGCACGACGCCTTCCGGCAGGGGCAGCCGCTCCGCGCGCAGCGGCGCGGGGGCCAGGAGCAGCAGGACGATCAGCGGCCGCAGCGCGGCGAGGAGCCCGGGGCGGTTCAAGGCTACCTCACCAGCTGGGTGGCGGCCTGGAGCATCTCGTCCGCGGTCTGGATCGACCGGGAGTTGATCTCGTAGGCGCGCTGCGCGGTGATCAGCGAGACCATCTCGTCCACGACCTCCACGTTGGATCCCTCGAGGAATCCGGAGAGGATCGTGCCCGTGCCGGACGTGCCGGGCGTGCCGAAGATGGGCTCCCCGGACGCCAGCGACGGGGCGAACTGGTTCCGTCCCAGCGATTCCAGGCCGGCCGGGTTCAGGAAGCGCGCCAGCTCCACCTGCCCCACGTCCTCCGGGACGTTCGAGTCCAGGAACGTGGCCATGACGATCCCGTCCTGAGAGATGTAGACGTCGCGCACGTCGTCCGGGAGGTAGATGGCGGGTTCCAGGTAGAGTCCGTCGGAGTTCACCAGCGCGCCCTCCGAGGAGACGAAGAACGAGCCGTCGCGCGTGTAGCCGACGGAGCCGTCCGTGCGCCGGACCTGGAAGAAGCCGGGCCCCTCGATCAGCATGTGCAGAGGGTTGTCGGTCTGCTGCGTGGAGCCCTGGCGGAAGTTCCGTTCCGTGGCGGCCAGCTTCGTGCCGTGCCCGATGGCCAGTTCGGCGGGCGGACCGAGGCGGGCGGGATCGCCGGCGGGACGCAGGTCCTGGTACATCAGGTCCTGGAAGCGGACCTGGGTCTTCTTGTAGCTCGGCGTGTTCACGTTCGCGAGGTTGTTCGCGATCGTGTCCACGTTGAGCTGCTGCGCCTGCATGCCGGTGGCGGCGGTCGAGAGCGCTCTCATCATGGGGCGGAATCCTCCTAGACGCGGGCGATGTCGTTCACCGCGCGATCCAGCGACGCGTCGGTGGCACGAAGGGCACTGGCCGCCGCCTCGTAGGAGCGCAGGGCCTGGATCATGCGGACCAGCTCGGGCACGGGCTCCACGGCGGAACCTTCCAGCTGGCCGGTGTGAACGGTCGGACGATGCAGCGTGAGGTTGGCCTTGCGACCGGGGCGCAGCTCGTAGAGGCCGCTCCCGCCCCGCTCGATGTCGTCACCGCTGGAGAACGTGGTGAGCTTCAGGCGGTCGAGGAACGTCCCGTCCGCGAGGATGGAGCCGTCCTTCTCCACGCTGACCGCGGCATCCCCGACGTAGAGCAGCCCGTTCTCCCCGCTCACCGCGTTGCCGAAGCCGTCCCGCAGGAAGCCCTCGGAGTCCACTCGCAGGGACGCGACCCGCGAGTAGACTTCGCCGTCGTCGGTCAGCAGCGTGAAGAAGCCGCTTCCCTCCAGCGAGAGATCCATCGGGTTGTGGGTGAGGATCGGGGCGCCGGCCTTGAAGTCCGTCCGCGTGGAGACGCGGGGGGACTCGAAGGGCGAGCCGCTCGCCTCGGCCAGGCGCTCGACGAACGTGTCCTGCCGGGCGAACCCGGGCGTGTCCACGTTCGCCAGGTTGTTCGAGATGACGTCGTGCCGGGACGCGAAGTTGGCCATCGCGTTGCCCGCCACCTGAAGACCACCGGTCACGGTTCTCCTCCTCGCACGGTGCGACGCGGAGGATTCCCGCAAGCGTCGTGCCATCTTTCGAAATGGGAGAAGCGGCCCGTGAGGCCTTCGAGGGCGCGGAAGGGGGCTCCCCGCCCGGCAGCAGTTGCCGGGGCGGCAAGATCTGCCGGTCAGCCCTCGGCGCTGCCGGTCAGTTCGCGGATGTCCCGCGTGACCTCGCGCACCAGGTGCTCGCGGCGTCGCCCGGCCTCCAGCGCGTCGCGCCAGCGCTGCCCGGACTCGCGCAGGACGCGCCCGGTCTCCTCGAGCGCCTGCCGATGCTCCTCGTCCAGCGTACGCCGGCCGCGGATCGCGTCGACGGCTCCCTCGAGTCGCGCGCGCAGGCTGTCGCGGATCGCGCCGAGCTGCCACTGCATCTCGAGCTGCTCCGCCGAGCGTCCCAGCACCTCCAGCGCCGGGCGCGTGATCTCCCGCTCCAGTCGCTCCAGGCGATCCCGCTCGGCCGCGAGCTGCGGGCCGTGCGCCGAGACCTCGCGGATCGACTCGGAGTGACGCTCGGAGAGCGACACGGACTGCCGCGACGTGTCCGTCGCGCGCTTGCCCAGGTCGTGGAGCGTGTGTCCGGCCTCGGCCGCCTCGAGGATCGCCGAGCGCAGCGAGCGGACGACCTCGTTCGTGTCCGCCATGCTCCGCACCGCCTGCCCGACGTCGTTGCGGAGCGTCTGGGCCAGCAGTTCGGTCTCCTTCGTGGAGCTCGCGGCCCGTTCCGAGAGGTTCCGCATCTCGTCCGCGACGACCCCGAAGCCCTTGCCCTGCTCCCCCGCCTGCGCGGCGATGATCGCGGCGTTCAGCGCGAGGAGGTTCGTCTGCTCGGTGATGTCGTTCAGGACCAGCAGCACCTGCTCGATCTCGCGGGAGCGGGTCTCCAGCCGGTTCACGAGCTTGCGCACGCCGGCGATCCCCTCCTCCAGCGACTCGCTGCCGTCGCCCGCGCGCGTCAGGGCGTCGCGCCCCGACGAGGTGTGCTCGTGGATCAGTCCCGCGACCTCCTCGGCGGCGATGCTCTGCTGCAGCACCCGTCCCGACTGCTCGCGGGCCTCGTGGAGGCCCCGCTCCAGGCTCGTCAGGAGGCGGGCCAGGCGCTCGGACTCCCAGGGGTCATCCGCGCCGGCCAGCTCGCGCCCGCGCCGGATCAGCTCGTCGATGACGGGGGAACTCCCGTTCCGTCGCTCGCGGATCCGCTCCTCGTCGCGCAGGGCGGCCGCGAGTTCGGCGAGGGCCTCCTCGAGTCCGTCGTCCCGGGTGGAGGGCACGAGGGCTTCGGCGGCCGGCGGCTCTTCGAGGCCGGCCTCGCGCTCCGCCTCGAGTTCGGCCAGGCGACGGGAGACGTTGCGGAGGCGCAGCGGCCACTCCGCGAGTCGCCTCAGCGCCGGCGCGAACACCACCGATCCGCCCACGACGCCGACGAGGATCGCGGCTCCGGCGATTCCGATCGTCCGCCCGAGGTCGACCCCGCTCCCCAGCGCGACGGCACAGACCGCGGTGGCGGCCCCGGCGGGGACCAGCGCGGCCGCAGCGGCGGTCCAGCGAGAGTTCGATCCGTTCATGCCTTCTCCTCCCGCGCATCGTCCCCGGTGCGCACGAGCGGCTCGTCCCCGAGGATCCGGACCGGGTCGAGGATGCGGAGCAGCCGACCGTTCCAGCGGGCGAGCCTCAGTCCCAGCTCGCGCGCCTCGGCCTCGGCCTCCGCCCCTTCGATGGCCACGGGTTCCAGGTCCCGGGGACTCGCCAGCCTTCCCGGATCGTCGACGTGCAGGGCGTACGGCGACGGCCGGGAAAGGACGAGGAACCTCCCCTTCCCGTCGGGTTCCGCCCGCTCCCGCTTGAGCGCGCCGGGCAGCCCCAGCACCGGGAGCGTCCGGCCGCGCCAGCTCGTGACCCCCAGCAGGCGGGGCGCCGATCCCGGCACCGGGGTCGGCGGATGCTGCACGATCAGCTCGATCACGTCGTTCAGCTCCAGGGCGTAGTCGTACTCGCCCACCCGGAACGTCACCAGCGTCCGCAGCGTCGACGTCATGCCGTCACCGCTGTCGGGCCCGCCGCGAACAGCGCCACCGCGTCGAGGATCAGGAGCGTCCGCCCGTCTCCGAGCTCCGTACAACCCGCGACGCCCGGCACGTCGGGGAGCAGGTCGCCCAGCGACCGGACGACGACTTCGCGACGCCGGCCCACCCCCTCGACCCGCAGCAGGCAGCGGCGGTCGGCGAGACCCAGCAGCACGCCGAACTCGGGCGTCCCGTCCGTGGGGCGTCCGGCGAGGATCTCGTCGAGGCGCGTGCAGGGGACGGCCCGATCGCCGTCGAGATAGACCGTGCGCTCGCCGAGCCGGTCCAGCGCGCGGGGCGCGACGCGAAGCACGCGACGCACGTGCGCCAGCGGCAGGAACACGGGCTGGCCGCCGGCCTCGACCTCCAGCGCCGGGAGGATCGACAGCGTGATCGGCACGCGCAGCCGGAAGAGCGTGCCCACGCGCGTCTCGTCGATCTCCACCGCGCCGCCGATGCGGTTCACCGATTCGCGCACGGCGTCCAGCCCCACGCCGCGGCCGGAGATCTCCGTCGCCTCGTTCTTCACGGTGAAGCCCGGGTGGAAGAGGAGCTCCCGGAGTTCGGCCGGGGTGGGGACCTCGTCCGGACCGACGAGCCCTCGATCCCGCCCGCGGTCCAGGATGCGCTCGTAGTCCATGCCTGCACCGTCGTCCGACACCTCGATGATGGCGTTGGGACCCTGCGTGCGGGCCGCGATCGTCACAGTGCCCTGCGGGGGCTTGCCGGCCGCGGCGCGCACGTCGGGATCCTCCACACCGTGGTCGACCGCGTTCCGAACGAGGTGCACGAGCGGCTCCGACAGCGCATCGACGATCTCCTTGTCCAGCTCGCGCGCACCGCCGCGCGTCTCCAGACGGGCGTTCTTCCCGGTCACGCGGCACGCGTCCCGGAACGTTCGCTCCAGTCGCTGGAAGAGCGGGTCCAGTCCGATGAGACGCACGCCCAGGATGCGGTCCTGCAGGCGGCGCAGGTGACGATCCAGCCCGCGGAGCGACTGCGCCACCTGGGTCCTGGACATCCGGTCGGGCACCGTCTCGAGGATCGCGTCGGCGGTCTCGTCGAGGATCATCTTGGCCTGCATGAGATCGCCCAGCTCGTTGAGCAGGTGATCGATCCGTTCCACCGGGACACGCAGCGTGGACGATCGTCGGGGCTCGGCGGTCGGCGCGTCGGAGGTCGGGGCCGGGCCGGGTTCCGGTCCGGCGGACGACGCCTCCGGTGGCGGATCGTCGGTCTCCGTCGCCCCGGACGAACCGGACTCCGCGGGCACCGCGTTCCCGGGAAGCGCGCCGAAGTGGACTTCTCCGCCCAGCGGCCCCACGCTCTTCATCAGCGGGAAGACCTCGTCGGGACCCGAGACGAGGAGGCGCACGCGGAACGTGCCCGCCTCCGCGTCGTCCTCGTGGGAGGCCGTCCCGTGCACCCGCCCCCACTCCCGGATGGCCGCCAACAGCTTGCGGAACGGCGTCTCGAACGACCCCTCCGAAAGATGCGCCTCCACGACCACGATCGTCCGGCCCTCGGCTGCCGCCGCGCGGGCGCCGTCCTGCTCCCCGGCGTCGAGCCGGAGGAACGTGTCCGAGATCACGTCGTCGCCCGGGGTCTCCGCCGGTCGTCGCGCACCGAGCGCGGACTGGATCCCCTCGATCAGTTCCTCGGCCTCGTCCCGGTGGGCATCGGGAGTCTCGGCCGAGGCCAGCAGGTCATGGAGGAGGCCGTTGCCGCGATGCAGCAGATCCAGGAGCTCGGGGTCGAGCTCGAGGGTGCCTCGGCGGAGGTCCTCGAAGACGTTCTCCAGAGCGTGCGAGACCTCGGACATGCGGGAGAGGCCGAACATGCCCGCGACGCCCTTGAGGGAGTGCGTCGTCCGGAAGACCCGATCCACGGTGGTCTCCGGAAGTGGGCCCTGTTGATGGGCTTGCTCGAGTTCGTTCAGATCCCGCTGGAGCTCCTGGAGGGTGTCCTCCGTCTCCGCAAGGAATTCGGCACGCAGCTGTTCGAAGGACTCCGCCATCGTGATCCCCCGGCCCGAGACGTCGGGCCTTCCCCGGAGGATCGGCAGAACCCAGGTCGTCGTTGACCGAGGAACCGCGGGAAGCGGACGGTCGACCCGGTGCGGCGGGGAGCCGACCGGCGACGGATCAGGCCGGGCTCTGGGCCCGGTGCGTCAGGATGTAGCGGTTGATGGCGTCCCGATGCTCGTCGGCGAGTTCCAGGAAGGCGCAGGCGACCTCGTACCGATCCACGCCGTCCTGCGGGGTCTCCGGGACCGTCCGGACGACGATGGCGTCCGTCTCGATGCGCACCGGAGCCTCCTGGGCCGTGGGGCCCGGGATCTCCAGGGCGAGCGCCACCTTGGTGAGCGGCTCGATGAAGCGCGGCAGCTGCACGTAGACGCCGCCGGCACTCACGTTGAGGGACGAGACCGCGAGCGCCTCGCCGCCGGCCTCCGTCTGGACGCCGACGGACAGTCGGGCGTCGGCGCGATAGTCCCTGCGGCGTTCATCCGGTCGGCTCACGTCACCCTCCCTCCGCTGGACATCGGGCGCTCGCGACCACCGGCCGGGCGGAGGAACCGCCCAGGGCCGGGGAAGCGCGCCCGCGAACTACTTTTTCTTCTTCTTGTGACGATCCTTGCGAAGACGCTTCTTCCGCTTGTGCGTCGCGATCTTCGCGCGCTTCCTCTTCTTACCACTCGGCATACGTTCGATGCTCCTTGAAAAACTCAGCCCGCGTCCACTTCGCTGGGCCGGCTGTTCGAGGCGCTCCCGTCATCGATGACGGGGTTCGCCTCCTCGACGAGCTTCTTCAGCTCCTTCGAAACCTTGAAGTACGGGACCACCTTCTCCGGAACCTGGACCGTGGCTCCGGTCCGGGGGTTCCGGGCGATCCGCGCCCGCCGGGCCTTCACCTTGAAGCTCCCGAATCCGCGGATCTCGATGTGCTTCCCGTCGGCCAGCACGTCGCCGACCGCCTCGATGAAGCGGTCCACGACGACCGCGACGTCCCGCTTCGTCAGGCCGGTCGCGGCGGTCACTCGATCGACCAGGTCGGCTTTCGTCATCGGGCCCCCCCGCCGGACGGCCCAAGGGCCAAGCTACCCCGCCAGCGCCGACGGGACCGCCCGGGAATCTTGGATTCTCAGGTCCGGCATGCTGGCCAGCACGGTATCAGGGTGCCCCAGGGGGTGTCAAAGGTTTTCATATCAATCCCTTACGCTTTCCCGCCCCCGAAAGGGCCACGATTCCCTCGCAGCAGCGGTGCACGGGACCCTCCAGGACGATGGTTCCTCCCGGCGTCTCGGGAACCGTGAGGCGGAGACGCCCGCCCCGGACGTCGATGGTCAGCGTTCGCTCGCCGGGCCCGGGTTCCCGCAGCAGTGTGGCCACGACGGCGGAGCCCGAGCCGCACGCCCAGGTCTCCCCCACGCCCCGTTCGAACGTGCGGACCTTCAGGCGGTCCGGGGCGACCACCTGGACGAACGAGACGTTCGTGCCTTCGGGCGCGAAGGCCGGAGCGTCGCGCAGCAGCGGCCCCCACCGATCGACCGGGACCACGGCCACGTCCGGCACCCGGAGGGACGCGTGCGGCACGCCGATGTCGCCCCAGTCCATCGAGACGGTCCGCCCCTCCAGTTCCACCTCGACGTCCCGCCGCACCGAGCGGACCCCCTCCAGGCGGATGCGGCCGGCGTCTTCGGAGACGCGTTCCGCCAGGTGTCGGCCGGAGTCCGTGACGAACTCGAAGCGCGTGCCGGACATCCCGAGCTCACGGGCGAAGTGGGGAACGCAGCGCGCACCGTTGCCGCAGAGCGAGTACTCGCCCCCGTCCGGGTTGAAGAAGCGCACGCGGAAGTCGGCGGTCGCATCGTCTTCCACGAGCAGAAGCCCGTCCGCCCCGACCCCGAAGCGGCGGTCGCAGCCCGTCCGCGCCAGGTCCGCCTCCCGGCCGCGGAGCGCGCCGTCGCGGTGGTCCACGAAGAGCAGGTCGTTTCCGGCGCCGGAGTACTTCACGAATCGGACGTTCAACGATCGTCCTCCCCGGGTGCGGGCGTCTCCGTCCCGCCTTCCGGGTCCGCGTCGTCCTCGCCCGGCGTGATCTCCAGGTTCTCCTCCGGTTCCTCCGTCCTCAGGTCGAAGCGGACCGTCGAGTCGCGCGACGTGAAACGCAGCGACACCGGCTCCTCCAGTTCCGCGGACGGCCCGCCCTCGTCGGGCAGGGTGTCCCCGTCGGCGTCCACGAACGCCGCTACGTTGTACTCGGCGCCGGTCGGGACCTCGATGGAGAAGGAACCGCCGCCGGGACGCGGGCCGTCGCGGAACGGCTCGCCCGGCTCCACGGGCGTCACCACGACCCAGACGGCCGCGGCGGAATCCGCATCGACCTCTCCGGCGATGGTGCCGAGCGAGTCCAGCGTCCCGACGAGGAAGTCCTCGACGCGGGCACGGGCGGAGTCCGCCGGGAAGTCGATCGTGTTCGGCGCGAAGGCGAACGCCTCGTTGCGCCCCTCCGCCCGGAGGTCGTCGTCCGTGTCCAGCAGGCCGAGCACGCGCCAGGAACGGGCGGTGTCCAGTCCGGAGAGCGCGTACGTGCCGTCCGGCCCGGCCTCGGCCAGCGCGTGCGGCGCCGCGCTCTCCAGATCCAATACGTCGGCGGCGTCGTAGGCCAGAAGCACCACGGGCCGCGTGGACGACTTCTCCCGGCCGGCGAACACGCGGCCGGTGATCTCGCCGGAGTCCGGGACGGCGCGCGTGGAGAAGCGGAACTGGAACGCGTTCTTCAGCGGATTGCCGCGGCGATCTTTGGCGCCGGTGGACAGGCGCAGGATGGTGGATCGGTCCAGCGCCCAGCCGTCGGCCGGCAGGATCCGGAGCGTGTCCTCGCTCCACGCCACGTCGCGGAAGTCCACGCGCGGCAGCACCGTCAGCGATCGCATCACGGAACGCTGATCGGGGCGCTCGGAGAACACGATGCGCACCGGCTCGTCCGGATGGACGCCGGCGCTGCCCGGCACGGGCAGCAGCGACTCCTGCAGCACGGTGGGCGGCTCGCGGTCCTCCGGTCCGCCCGGCGGCGGCGCCACCTTGGCGCACGCCACCGCCAGGAGGGCCAGCGCCGCCAGGCCGGGAACGGCGTTCCGGGTCAAAGGATGTACTGCCGGACGTCCTCGTCGCGGAGGACCTCGTCCAGACGGGAGTGGACCCGCTCGGCCGTGATCCGGATGGATCCGCCGTCGTGCGCGTCGGGCACGTCGAACAGGAAGTCCTCCAGCAGCGTGGCCAGCACGGTCTGGAGGCGCCGGGCGCCGATGTCCTCGCCGGCCTCGTTGGCGCCGGCCGCGACCCGCGCGATCGCCTCCACCGCATCATCCTCGAAGGCGAGCTCCACCTTCTCCGAGTCCAGGAGCGCGCGGTACTGCTTGAGCAGCGCGTTCTCCGGCTCGGTGAGGATGCGTACGAACTCGTCCGCCCCCAGCGACGTCAGCTCCACCCGGATGGGGAACCGACCCTGCAGCTCGGGGATGAGGTTGGACGGACTGGTGCCGTGGAACGCCCCCGCCGCGATGAAGAGCACGTGGTCCGTGCGCACGACGCCGTGCTTGGTGGTCACGGAGCTGCCCTCCACGATGGGCAGCAGGTCGCGCTGGACGCCCTCCCGTGAGACATCGGGGCCCTGCTTGGAGTCCGAGGCGATGATCTTGTCGATCTCGTCGACGAAGACGATGCCCGAGGACTCCGCGCGGGCGCGCGCCTCCTGGCGGATCTTCTCGTCGTCCAGGAGCCCCTCCATTTCCTCCTCCTCGAGGATCGTGCGGGCCTCCTTCACCGTCACCATGCGGCGCGTCTTGCGTCCGCCCTGCCCCATCATCTGCTGCAGGTCGATGCCCATCTGCTCCATGCCCTGCGGCCCGAAGATGTCGATGGTCCCGGGCTTGCGCGCGGAGACCTCCACCTCCACCTCGCGGTCGTCGAGGCCGCCCTCGCGCAGCCGTACGCGCAGTTTGTCGCGGGAAGCCTCCCGACGCGTCTCGGCGTCGCGCTCCTCGTCGGTGGGTTCCCGTCCGGCCGGACGCGGCGGGGGCGGCGGGAAGAGCAGGTCCAGCACGCGCTCCGTGGCGCGCTCCCGTGCCTTGGCCTCGTTCCGCTCGCGGAACTCCTCGCGCACGATCTCGATGGCGTTCTCCATGAGGTCGCGCACCATCGACTCAACGTCGCGGCCGACGTATCCGACCTCGGTGAACTTGGAGGCCTCCACCTTCACGAACGGCGCGGCGGCCAGCCTCGCGAGCCGCCGGGCGATCTCCGTCTTCCCGACTCCGGTGGGGCCCGCCAGGATGATGTTGGACGGGCTGATCTCCGCCTGCAGGTGCCCCTCCACCTGCTGGCGACGCCAGCGGTTCCGGAGCGCGATGGCCACCGCCCGCTTGGCCGCGGCCTGTCCCACGATGTACCGGTCCAGTTCCGCGACGATGCCCCTCGGCGTCAGCGCGGCGCCCTCCTCGGGCGCGGGAAGTGCGCGCGTCACGATTCGATCACCTCGATGGAGTGGTTCGTGTAGATGCAGATGTCGGCTGCGATGCCGAGCGCGTCGCGCACCACCCGCGTGGGGTCGTCCACGCCGGCGGACAGGAACGCCCGCGCGGCCGCTCGCGCGTAAGCGCCGCCGGAGCCGATCGCGCAGATGTCGTCGTCCGGCTCGATGACGTCGCCCGTGCCCGAGACGATGAGCGCGTGGTCGCGGTTCATCACGACCAGCATCGCCTCCAGGCGGCGCAGCGCCCGGTCGGTGCGCCAGTCCTTGGCCAGTTCCACCGCGGCGCGCGGCAGCTTTCCCTTGAACTCGTCGAGCCGCTTCTCGAAGCGATCGAAGAGGGCGAAGGAGTCCGCCGCGGAACCGGCGAACCCGCAGAGGACGCCGTAGTTCTCGATGCGACGGACCTTGGTGGCGGTCGACTTGACGACCGTGTCGCCCAGCGTGACCTGGCCGTCGCCGCCCAGCGCGACGCGCCCCGCGGCGCGGACGCCGAGGATCGTCGTGGCTTCGAAAGTGGGATTCACCCGGTCTTTTCCTCTCCCGCGCGCGGATGCGCGCGATCGTACGCTTCCTTGAGACGCCCCTTCGTCACGTGCGTGTAGATCGCCGTGGTGGAGAGACGCGCGTGCCCCAGCAGCTCCTGCACCGCGCGCAGGTCCGCGCCGTGGTCCAGGAGATGGGTGGCGAAACTGTGGCGGAGCGCGTGCGGCGAGGAGCCGCCACGCTCCCCGGTGGCGGGCAGGTGACGATTCACGATGCGGCGCAGCGTCCGCACGGACAGTCGGGCCCCGCTCCGGTTCACGAACACCGGACGGTCCCCGTCGGATCCCGGCCCCGGCATTACGCCGCGCTCCCGGAAGGAGATCTCCAGCGCCTTCAAAGAGACCTCGGTCAGCGGGACGATGCGCTCCTTGCCGCCCTTGCCGCTCACGCGCACCGTCCGACCGGCCGGATCGAGGTCCCTCAGGCAGAGCGAGTGGGCCTCCGAGACGCGAAGACCGGAGCCCCAGAGCAGCTCCAGCACGGCGACGTCACGGACCGCGGTCTCCGCCTGCGCGGCGCGGGTCACGCTCTCTTCCAGGCGCCCCTCGGCCACGGCCCGCGGTAGACGCCGCCGGCGCACCCGCTCCTGGAGTCGGATCTCCGGCTCGGATTCGATGAGGCCCGAGAGGCGCGCCCAGCGCAGGAACCGTCGCAGCCCCGACACGATGCGGGCGAGCGACCGCTGCTGCACGCCGGCGGCGCGGAGCCGGGCGAGATGGCCCGCCACCCGCGAGCGATCGAGCGTCCGCGGGAGCGGATCGTCGGCGTCGATGCCGGCGAGGAACCCGAGGAAGCGCTCCGCGTCCCGTACGTAGAGATCCACCGTGCCCCGCGACAGGCCGCGATCGAACTCCAGATGCGAGGCGAAGGCACGCAGGGCCCGGCGGCGCGCGGCGCTCAGCGGCGGCGCGCCGGGGCGGGTGGAGCTGTCCTTGCGGGTCGACATCCTCGTCCTCCCCTCCCGGGCCCGCAGGATACCCCGACGCTCAACTTCCCGAAAGGACGTGGCCGGCGTTGCGTGCGGTCCAGTCGGCCATCGCGGCGCGTGCACGATCGGCCAGGGCGGAGTTGCGCTCCCGACCCTTCCGGCGACGATCCGCGAGCGGCGGAAACAGGCCGAAGTTGACGTTGGTGGGGCGGTAGTCCTTCCCCTCGTAGCCGGAGACGAACCGCATCAGCGAGCCCAGCGCCGACTCCGGCGGAAGCGGCTCCGGCAGGTCGCCGCGCAGGCGATGCGCCGTGTAGAGCCCGGCCAGCATACCCGTGGCGACGGCCTCGACGTAGCCCTCCAGCCCGGTGATCTGCCCCGCCAGCGAGACGCGAGGCTCCTGCCGCACGGCCAGTGTGGCGTCCAGGACCTTCGGCGCGTTCAGGTACGTGTTCCGGTGGACGCGGCCCAGGCGGTAGAACTCCGCGCTCTCCAGCCCCGGGATCATCCGCAGGATCCGCTTCTGGTCCCCGTGGCGGAGACGGTTCTGGAAGCCGACGAGGTTGTAGGCGGTGGCGTCCCGGTTCTCCGGTCGAAGCTGCGCCACCGCGAACGGCCGCCGTCCGGTTCGCGGGTCGATCAGGCCGACGGGGCGCATCGGGCCGAAGCAGAGCGTGCGGCGGCCCCGGCGGGCCAGCTCGTCCACGGGCATGCACGCCTCGAAGAACGTCGCCTTCTCGAACTCGTGGAGCGGATACTGATCGCCCTCCACCAGCGCGCTCCAGAACGCGTCGTACTGCTCCTCCGAGAACGGGCAGTTCAGGTAGTGTCCGTCGCCCGCGTCGCGGCGGTTCGCCTCGAAGACCACGTCCCGGTCGATGGACTCGGCGGACACGATCGGCGCGGTGGAGTCGTAGAAGTAGAGCTGGTCCAGCCCGAGAAAGCGCGTGAGCGATTCCGTGAGGGCGGGCGAAGTCAGCGGTCCCGTGGCCACGATGACGTGGCCGTCAGCCGGCAGGTCCTGCACTTCGCCGCGGTGGACGGTGATGCGCGGCTCTGCCTCCACTCGCGCGGTGACGGCGTCGGCGAACTCGTCGCGGTCGATGGCCAGGGCGGTCCCCGCCTCCACCCGGCACGCCTCCGCGATGGGGATCAGGAAGGAGCCCATCGCCTTCATCTCGTCCTTCAGCAGCCCCGACGCGTGGTGGGGCGCCATCGACTTGAACGAGTTGGAGCAGACGACCTCCCCCAGCCGATCGCCGTGGTGCGCGTCCGTCGGCACCACGGGCCGCATCTCCCACAGGTCCACCGGGACGTCGCGGGCGGCGAGCTGGAGGGCGGCCTCGGACCCGGAGAGTCCGCCGCCGATGACGGTCACGCACATGGGTTCCTCCCGTGGGGACCGCGTAGGATACGGGAAACGGGACGATGTGGGGAGGGTGGCGCGGGACGCACGAGGGCTAGGCGTCCGCCTCGGCCCGGGACGACTTGGCCTTCGCCTTCGTCCTGGCCTTGCTCTTCGACTTCGCCTTGGATTTCGACTTGGACTTCGTCTTCGCCTTGCGCTTGGCCTTCGCCTTGCTTTTCGACTTGGCCTTGCTCTTGGCCTTCGTCTTCCCGCGCATTCCCTGCTTCTCGCGGCGGGCGAGGATGAGCTCCACGGCCCGCTCCACGGTCAGCGTCTGGGGATCCGTGACGTCGCGGGGCAGCGACGCGTTGACCGTACCGTCCGTCACGTACGGGCCGTAGCGACCGCTCAGCAGCTGCACGTCGACGCCGTCCAGCGCCTCCACCTTCTCGAAGGTCTTCAGCGGCGCGGCGGCCCGGCGGAAGCCCCGGCCCTTCTTCTCCTGTGCCAGCAGCTCCAGCGCGCGCGGCAGCTGGATCTTCAGGACGTGGTCGTCCGGCCCGAGACTGCGCGTGTCGTCGCCGCGCTTGATGTAGGGGCCGTAGCGCCCGTTGAACGCCACGACGTCCACACCCTGGTCGTCCTGCCCCAGGTTGCGCGGCAGCGACAGCAGCGACACCGCCTGCTCGAACGTGAGCGTGTCCACCGACATCTCCGGCAGCAGCGACGCGGTCTTGGGCTTGTTCTTCTTGTCGTTGGGATCCATCTCGCCCATCTGCACGTAGGGGCCGAATCGCCCCGATTTCAAATAGATGGGCAGCCCGGTGTCCGGGTGCGTCCCGAGTGGCTCGTCGGCCTTGGCGGCGTTGTTCAGCAGCTCGACGGCCTTCGGCGCGGTGAGTTCGTCCGGGCAGATTCCGTCCGGAATCGTGGCGGTGCGCTCGCCCTTCTGGACGTAGGGGCCGTAGCGCCCCACGCGCACCGCGATGTCCTCGCCGTCCGCCGCCTGACCGAGCACGTAGGTGCAGACCTCGCGCGCATCGATCTCCTCCACCTTCCGCTCCATGAGCGGCTGGAGACCGGGCAGCCCGTTCCCGAAGTAGAAGTCCTTCAGGTACGGCAGCGACTCCGACTCGCCGCGGGAGATCTCGTCGAGGCGATCCTCCATGCGGGCGGTGAAGTCCACGTCGATCAGCGACCCGAGGTGCTGGCGCATGAGCTTCACGACGGCGAACGCAGTGAACGTGGGAACCAGCGCGCTCCCCTTCTTGAAGACGTACTTGCGCCGCAGGATGGTGTCGATGATGGAGGCGTACGTGCTGGGGCGGCCGATGCCGCTCTCCTCCAGCAGCTTCACCAGCGAGGCTTCCGTCAGGCGCGCGGGCGGCGACGTGACGTGCTCCTCGGCGGCCAGGTCCTGCGCGGTGACGGAATCGTTCTCCTTCACCGGCGGTAGAATCGTCTCCTTCTCGGACAGCGCGGCATCCGGATCGTCCGAGCCCTCCACGTAGGCCCGCAGGAATCCCGGAAAGTCGATGGTGCTGCCGGTGGCCTGGAAGATCACGGCGCGGCCGCCGGCGTCGGCGGACACCTGCACCGTCATGCGTCGTCCCTTGGCGTTCTTCATCTGCGACGCCATCGTCCGCTTCCAGATGAGGTCGTAGACCTTGGCCGCGTCGTCGCCGAGCTTGGCCGCCACGTCCTCGGGCGTGGAGATCTTCTCCCCCGCCGGCCGGATGGCCTCGTGCGCCTCCTGGGCGTTCTTCACCTTGCTCTGGTACTCGCGCGGGGACTCCGGCAGGTAGTCGTTGCCGTAGTGGTCCGCGATGGCGCCGCGGACCAGCTGCACCGCCTCCGACGAGAGCGTCACCGAGTCGGTCCTCATGTACGTGATGAAGCCGTTCTCGTAGAGCTGCTGCGCCGCCCGCATCGTGCGCTTGGCGTCGAAGCGGAGCTTGCGGTTCCCTTCCTGCTGAAGTGTCGACGTGGCAAAGGGGGGCGACGGCGTGCGCGTGAAGGGCTTCTCCTCCACCGACGTGACGGTCCAGTCCGCATCCTGCAGGGTGGTCTGCAGCGTGGCGGCATCGTCGGCCGCGAGGTGGACGACGCCATCCTTCACGAGCTTCCCGGTGTCCGGATCGAAGTCCTTGCCGCCGGCAAGGCGCTTCCCGTCGATGGAGTGCAGCCGGGTGGGGAACGTGCGCTTCTCCGCATCGGCGAACGTGGCCGTGAGGTCCCAGTAAATCGAGGGACGGAAGCGGATGCGCGCCTCCTCCCGTTCCACGATCAGCCGGACCGCGACGCTCTGCACTCGCCCGGCGGAGAGCTTGGGAGCCACCTTGCGCCAGAGGATGGGCGACACCTCGTAGCCGTACAGCCGGTCGATGATGCGGCGCGTCTCCTGCGCGGAGACCAGATTCTCGTCCAGCGTCCGCGTGTGCTCCAGCGACTCCAGGATGGCGTGCTTGGTGATCTCGTGGAACACCATGCGCTTGACGGGAACCTTCGGCTTCAGGACCTCCAGGAGGTGCCAGGAGATGGCCTCCCCCTCGCGGTCCTCATCCGTGGCCAGCAGCACCTCGTCCACGGTCTTTGCCAGCTTCCGCAGGTGCGTGATCGTCTTCTTCTTGTCCGGGTGGATGATGTAGAGCGGCTCGAAGTCGTTCTCGACGTTGACGCCCATCCGGGCCCAGGCCGTCTTCTTGAATTCCTCGGGGATCTCGGCCGCGCTGGCCGGCAGGTCGCGGACGTGGCCCACGCTGGACTCCACGACGTAGTCGTCGCCGAGGAAGCGATTGAGGGTCTTCGCCTTCGTGGGCGACTCGACGATGACCAGGGCCTTCGGCATCGATCCCGTCCTCCTGCCGTCGCGGCGCCGAGGGGACATACGGCGCGGCACGCTATCACCGACCCCGCCCGAGCGGCAAGGGGCTGGTGCGTCCCTCCCTGGCCCGCGTATCGGACCGGGACTTTGCAGGTTTGAGCGTGTTTTGGCAAAACCGACGCCGAATTCACCTTGCGAAAGGCGAATTTCGGCGGTCGGCGCTTCCGGGGGAGAACGGCAGCCTTAAGCGTTCCTGCCGTGGCACTTCTTGAACTTCTTGCCCGAGCCGCACGGACACGGATCGTTGCGGCCGGCGTTCTTGAACTTGTCGGCATCGCCCGAAGGCATTCCCGAGGGCGGGAGCGCCGGGCCCCCGGCCGCCGGCCGACGGGCGGCCCGCGGCGCCGGAGGAGCCTGCGGCCCCGCCTGAGCCCCGCCCCCGGCCACGCCCGCTCCGACCACCTCGGGCCGGTGCGCGACGCCGACGGGCTGCGGCGGGGGCGCCTCCTGGGCGCGGATCTCGGTCTTCATGAGCCGTTCGGCCGTCTGCAGATCGATGCGGTCCATGAGGTCCGAGAAGAGCTGGAACGCTTCCTTCTTGTACTCCAGCAGCGGGTCCTTCTGACCGTACGCCCGAAGCCCGATGCCCTCCCGCAGCCGGTCCAGGCTGTAAAGGTGGTCCTTCCAGTTGGCGTCGATGGTGGTGAGCGTGACGAAGCGCTCGAACTGCCGGTACACCACCGGCCCGACGGCCTCCTCGCGCTCCGCGTACCGGTCCATGGCGGCCTTGACTCCAAGTTCTTTCAGAGCCGCGGCATTGGAGCCGTCGCTCGAGAGATGCTCGAAGTCCAGGTCCACCCCGAGCCGACGTCCGAACTCGTGGCGCAGCTCCAAAAGATCCCAGTCGTCGGCGTAGTCGCTGCCCGCCTCCACGGTGTGCTCCTCCACCGTGGCCGCCGCGATATCCCCGACGAGGTTGTGGCACTCGTCGCCGAGATCCTCGCCCTCGAGCGCCTCCAGACGACGCTTGTAGATGATCTCCCGCTGCTTGTTCATGACGTTGTCGTACTCGAGGAGGTGCTTCCGGATCCCGAAGTTCTGCTCCTCCACCCGCTTCTGAGCGCGCTCGATGGCCTTGGTCATGAACTTGTGCTCGATGACCTCGCCCTCTTCCACGCCGAGCTTGTCCATGACGGACGCCACGCGGTCCGACTGGAAGAGACGCATGAGGTCGTCTTCCAGCGAGAGGTAGAACGACGAGGACCCCGGATCGCCCTGGCGTCCCGCGCGCCCGCGCAGCTGTCGGTCGATGCGGCGCGCCTCGTGCCGCTCGGTGCCGATGATGTGGAGGCCGCCCTTTTCCTTCACGCCGGGGCCCAGCTTGATGTCCGTGCCGCGGCCGGCCATGTTCGTGGCGATGGTCACTGCCCCCGGCAGGCCCGCCATGGTCACGATCTCGGCCTCCTTCTGGTGGTACTTCGCGTTCAGCACGGAGTGTGGGATCTTGGTCCGCTTGAGCATCCGGGAGATCAGCTCCGAGGTCTCCACCGACGTGGTTCCCACGAGTACGGGTCGCCCCGCCTTGTGGACCTCCTGGATCTCCTCGATGACCGCGTTGAACTTCTCCCGCTTGGTCCGGTAGATCTGGTCGTCGCCGTCCGCGCGGGCGATGGGCCGGTTGGTGGGGATCACCACGACCTGCAGGCCGTAGATCTCCACGAACTCCGACTCCTCCGTCTCCGCCGTTCCGGTCATGCCGGCCAGCTTCTCGTACATGCGGAAGTAGTTCTGGAGCGTGATGGTGGCCAGCGTCTGGTTGTCCCGCTCGATGCGGACGCCTTCCTTGGCCTCCAGCGCCTGGTGCAGGCCGTCGGAGAAGCGGCGGCCGGGCATCATGCGTCCCGTGAACTCGTCGACGATGACGACCTTCCCCTCCTGCACGACGTAGTTCACGTCCTTCTCGTACAGCGAGTAGGCCTTCAGCAGCTGGTTCAGGTTCTGGATGCGCTCCGCCCGCTCATCGTAAACGGAGTGCAGTTCCTCCTTGGACTTCTGCTTGTCCTCGTCCGAGAGTTCCTCGTTGTTGTCGATCTGGATCAGCTCGTCGGCCAGATCCGGCAGGACGAAGTGCTCCGGATTGCGCGGCGCGATGGCATGGCGTCCCTGGTCCGAGAGGTCGCAGGAGTGCCGCTTCTCGTCGATGACGTAGAAGAGCTCCTCGTCGAGCTCGTGGAGGCGCTTGTCGCGCATGCAGTCCGCTTCCACTTCCTGGATGAGCTTCTTCACGCCGGTCTCGGCGAGCAGCTTCATGAAGCGGCGGTTCTTGGGGGCGCCGCGCTGGACGAGGAGCAGCAGGCGACCGGCCTCGTAGCGGGCCTCGTCGTCCTTCTCCTCCTCGGCCCTGGCCAGGAGCTTCTCCGCCTCCCCCACCTTCTCGTTGAGCAGCGTGCGCTGCTTCGAGAAGAGACGCTGCACCGGGGACTTCAGCTCCTCGAAGCGCTGCGTGTCGCTGTCCACGGGCCCCGAGATGATCAGCGGCGTCCGTGCCTCGTCGATGAGCACGGAGTCCACCTCGTCCACGATGGCGAAGTGGTGCGGTCGCTGCACGCGGTCCTCCGCGCGCACCGCCATGTTGTCGCGCAGGTAGTCGAAGCCGAACTCGTTGTTGGTGCCGTAGGTGATGTCCGCGGCGTACTGCTCCCGCCGCTGCGCCGGGGACTGCCCCTGCTGGATGACGCCCACGGTGAGTCCGAGGAACCGGAAGACCTTTCCCATCCACTGGCTGTCGCGCAGCGCGAGGTAGTCGTTCACGGTGACCAGGTGCGCGCCCTTGCCCGAGAGGGCGTTCAGGTAGAGCGGCGCCACGGCGACGAGCGTCTTGCCCTCGCCGGTGGCCATCTCGGCGATGCGCCCCTCGTGGAGGACCACGCCGCCGACGAGCTGCACGTCGTAAGGGATCATCTCCCAGGTGAGGTCGTTGCCGACGACGGACCAGGTCTGGCCGCAGAGGCGACGGCAGGCGTCCTTGACGACCGCGAAGGCCTCCGCCATCAGGTCTTCGACGTCCTCGCCGCCCGCCAGCCGGGAACGGAACTCGTCGGTCTTGGCGCGGAGCTCCTCGTCCGAGAGGGACTGGAGCTTGTCGAACTCCGCGTTGATGGCATCCACGCGGGGGCGGTACCGCTTGAGGTCCCGCGTTTGCTGGCTCCCGAAGAGCCGGGTCAGGAACTTCATGGGGTCCTTCCGGGCAGAAGTCGGACGGGTAAGGAACGGCCGAGGTGCCGATCGGTCAAGGGGCCTGGGCCGGACGATCCGTACCGCCGCCGGCGGGAAATCCCCTCCGGGCGGCGGAACGGGCCGTTTCGCGTCGGATCGGACGCGCGGCGAACGAGCCTAGTCGGGGCGCCGTCGGCGTGTCAAGGCAGCGCCAGGGCCAGGAAGGTCCCGTCCATCGTGCCCAGGTAGAGGCGATCTTCCGAGGCCGCCGGAGACGAGAACACCTCCGCCCCCACCGCCCTCCGGTCCAGCACGCGGCCGTCCTCCAGCGCCAGGCGATGGAGCGTCCCGTCGAACGAGGGCGCCAGGACGACCCGGTCCCGCACCACCGGCCTCGCATCGAACCCGCGATCCGCGGTGGCGTTCCAGAGCTCCGCCCCGTCCTGGGCCGACAGCGCATGGAGCGTTCCCTGCCCCGTCCCGATGATGAGTCGATCGCCCGCCAGGATCGGCCTCGCGTTCACCTCCGAGGGGAGCCGGGCGCTCCAGCGGACCTTCCCGGTGGCGGCGTCCAGGCACTCCACGGTCCCGTCCTGGGTGGCCAGCCAGAGCCGACCCGAGGCCTCGTCCCAGGCGGCCTGTGCGTGGACCGCCTTCGGGTAGTTCCGCTCCCACACGAGCCCGCCGTTCTTCGCCGAAATCACCAGGAACCGACCGTTGCCCGAGCCGATGCCGACGGCGTCGCCCACCCGCTCCCCCGAGGCCCGGACGGGAGCGCCCGTGTCGACGGACCAGACCGGCGTGCCGGACTCCGCGTCGACGGCGTGCACCTTGCCGTCGTAGGCGCCGACCACGATGCGATCGCCCACGCGGCACGGACTCGAAACGACCCGCGCCCCGAGCGTGGTCTCCCAGGCGACGGTCCCGTCCGCGAGATTCACGGCGACGAGCTCTCCGCCGTACGTGCCCACCACGATCCGGTTTCCGACGCGCAGCGGCGAGGAACCGATGCCGGAGCGGGCCGGCAGCGTCCAGAGCGCCTCCCCCGACTCGGCATCCAGGCAGTACAGGTGATGGTCCCGGCATCCGAAGACGATGCGGCCGTCGGTCAGGAGCGGCGACGACGTGATGGCGCCCTCGGTGCGGAACTCCCAGGGAGTTCCCGGCGTCGAGACGGCGGCCGATGCGACCTGCGGCGTTTCGTCGCCCGGATCCTCGGCCGCGGGGTCGCCACCTTCGTCCGTCCGGGTCTCCGCCCCCTGGTTCGGGGAGGCCTCCGGCGCCTCCGCGAGCGCCTCCTCCACCGCCTCCGCCGATCCGGCCTCGGTGTCCGCCTCCTCGGGCGGCACCGACTTCTCCGAGCTCCGGCTGGAGGATCCGAAGGTCAGCAGGTCCACGACGCGCTGCTCCAGCGTCGGGGCGACGTAGGCGCTGGCCTCGGGCTCGGACGATCGTCCGAAGAGCTGGGTGCCCGCCACGATCGCCGCGATGACGACGGACGCCAGCGCCACGGAGGCGGGGCGGGAAAGCCCTCGCTTCTTCCGGGGCGCCGCGGAGCGTGAGGGCGATGCGGGCGCCGCCGGCATCGGCGAGAGCGATGCGTCCTCCACCACGATCGGGTTGGGCGCGGGGGCCTCCATGACGCGGGCTTCCGCGAGCGGCGGACCGTCGCCCGCCTGCTTCAGCGTGATCCGGTCCCCCGGGCGCAGCCGGACGACCTGCGGCTCGTCGAGGGATTCGGGCTCTCCGTCGCGGAAGCGACGGATCTCGATGCGGTCCGAGGGCAGGACCCAGGCCTGGTCCTCCAGGCCGATCAGGAACGCGGAGCCCTGGGGGGCGCGGCCGGCCATGCGTCCGAGCCGCGTGTCCAGATCGGCCGGGCCCTGAGGGTCGTGCAGATCGTGGAGCGCCTGCGCCAGCACCGACGCGTCGCGTCCCGGAATGACGAGCGCGAGGCTCAGTGAGCCCCGGGCGCGTCCGTTCTCCACGTGGACCTGGATGTCCGCCGGCACCGGGCCGGCCTCGATGCGCGTGCGCGGGACCCCCATGGCGTCCCCCTCCTCTTCCCTGTTCCCGTCTGCCTCATCGGAGCCACTCTAGCACCAGTCCCGCAACCAGCGGGATCCGGAAATTGTCGTCCACGGGGATGGGCGCGATCTCGACCACCATCGCCACGAAGGCCGCCGCGGCGAGCGGCAGCCACCCGATTTCCGGGACGATCGCCACCGCCGCCAGTGTCGAGCTGATCCAGCCCGCGCCGAATCCCTCCAGCGTCTTGCCGAAGAGCCGCGTCCGCCCGAAAGCCTTCCCCACGATCGCCGCCATCGTGTCCCCGACGATGAGGAACACGAGCGCCGCGACGGCCGTCTTCAGCTCGAAAAGGTACGTGCAGAGCAGTGCGCTCATCACGAGGTAGGTGGAGCCGGTGATGTCCGTCCGCTCGTGGCGGCGCAGCGCCGCACCGAAGAAGTGAACGAACCAGGAGCGCAGGCGCGGCTGCCGGATCTTCGCCAGGTCCACGACGAGCAGCACCGCGGCCAGGACCATCAGCGTGCGGCGCGCGGGGATGAGCGGCACGTAGAGCAGTCCCAGCGGGATGGCGATGGCGGCCAGGTGGACCGCCTTGCGCGGCGCCTCGCCCTTGATGCGCTGCGCCGTGGCCTGCACGCGCTCCCCGGCCTCGCGGCGCAGCGTCACGAGGAGCCCAGCCGGAACGAGCCGAGCTTGCACGCCTCGTGGCTGGAACGCGACGCGTACGTGGCCCGGGCCCGGATCTCCAGCAGGTACCGGCCCGACGGGAGTCGGTCTCCGGACCCGTCGCTGCCGTCCCATCGTCCCTGGTGCGGCCCGGCCGTCTGCCGCGCCTCGTGCATGAGCGTGACGAGCGTCCGCCCCTGCGGGTCCAGCACGCGCGCGGTCACGTCGGAGTTCTCGGTGAGGACGTACGTGAAGCTGGCTCCGGCGCCGCCGCCCTGCACGTCCAGTCCGCGCACGTCCGTTCCCACCCAGAGGTAGACGCCGCCCGCCTCTTCGCTCAGGAAGACCTGGCCGAGCCGGCGGTGGATCGCGATGCCGCGCGGCGCGCGGTAGCCGGGGTCGCCGTCCCGCTCGCCGAAGGTGTCCAGCGGATAGAGATCGTCGCGGAACTTGTGGATGCGGTTCCCCGCCCGGTCGACGCCGTAGACGTTCCCGTAGAAGTCGATGTCCACGTCGTCGAAGTGGGCGTCCTTCACGTCCAGCGTGGAGACCTCGCGCGAGGCGCGCAGCGCGCCCGCGGGATCGAAGGAGCGGATCCGCCGGCCGTCCCGGTCCACCACGACGATCACCCGTCGCTGTCCGCGCGCCATCCGGTCGCCCTCGGCGATGCAGGCCACAGCCGTCGGACCCTCGAACCCGACCTCCAGCCCGAACGTGCTGCGCGTTCCGGTCTTCGAGTCCAGGTGGACGACGGTCTGGAAGCGGCGGTCGCACACGTAGAACCCGCCGGCACCATCGGCCGCGATGCCGCGTGGCTCCAGGAAGCCGGGGAACTGCGCCAGCGCCTTCAGCGAGGAGCCGTCGTGCTGCAGGAGAACGACGCGCCGGTTGCCCGTATCCGTGACCGCCACGCGGCCGTCCCGGTCGATGGCCACGTCGGCGGGAGCGTTCAGCGCGCCGAGCGCCTCTCCGCTCCCGTCCCAGGTTCCCACCTTCATGAGCCCGAGGTTCGTGAGGACGCGGCCGTACTGCCGGTCCACGCCGACGATCGTGACCTCGTCGTCGTCCCCGGAATCCGGACCGTCCGTGGCGCGCAGGCGCGTGACGGCCAGACCGGCCGGTTCGCCGATCTTCAGCGTGGGCGCCACCAGCCTGAACTCCCGCGAGGTGACGCGGTGCATGCCGAACGTGTGTCCGCGCGGCGGCGCCACGAGCGTCTGGGCCTCGGCCGACGGCGCGAGGACCGGATTTCCCAGCCCGAGGATCAGCGGAAGGACAAGGCTCCGGGCAACGCCGCGGAGGTCAGCGCGCGGCGTCGCGCTCGGCCTGGAGCCGTTCCAGCGCGGGCACGAGATCGCCGTAGAGGTGGCGGTAGATCGCCCAGCTTCGCGTGACCTTCTGCACGTAGTTGTAGGTCTCCCGGTACGTGATCCCGGCCACGTAGCGATCCACGTCGAAGTCGCCATCCAGACTCTTCCTCCAGCGAAGGGCGTTTCCCTTCCCGGCATTGTACGCGGAGAGAGCCAGGGCGGGTTCCTTGTCCAGTTCGTTCAACAGCGAGCGGAGGTAGAAGGTCCCCAGGCGGATGTTCACGTCCGGATCGAAGAGGTCGTTCCGGTCGAAGGGGCGCAGCCCCACGCGGCGGGCCAGATCCCGGCCGGTGGACGGCATGATCTGCAGGAGCCCGCGGGCCCCGACCCAGGAGACCGCCCCGGAGTCGAACCAGCTCTCCTCCCGCATCACGGCGTACACGAACAGCGGGTCCAGATCGTACTCCTCCGACCAGCGGAGCACGGAGTCCAGGTGGTCCAGCGGATAGAGGAGCCGGGCCACCTGCGCGGGGGTCTCGCCGGACAGGATCGGCAGGCCGGCGCGCGCCCGCAGCACAGAGACCGCCCGCATCCCGGAGCGGGTCACGCCGGCGCGCCACACGCTCTCCGCGAAGGCCAGCAGCGTCGGAGGATCGCGCTCCAGCGAGCGCCGCAGACGATCCATCTCGTCCTCGGCGTCATCCATGAGTCCCAGCGAGGCGAGCAGCTCGCCGCGACGGAACGGGGCGCTCTCCACCAGGGACTCCCGCGAGCGCGCGGCCTCCGCCGGATCCTGGTCCGGGAAGCGGGCGGCCAGCCACTCGTGCAGATCGTCGTCCGGGCGGGCGCGGGCCGCCACGACGCTCTCCGGCGCGCAGCCCTCGGCCAGCGTCGCCTTGGCGCGCTGCGTCCAGTAGGAGTCCGGGTGTCGGATCAGGAGGCGCGTCACCTCCGCGCACGCGCCGTCACCGTCGCCGGCCGTGCGCAGCAGGCGGGCGGCCCAGTACGACGACTCCTCCAGGTACGGAGAGTCCGGATACTCCTCGCGCACGAGGCGTAGCGCGGCGAGCGCGGCCGTGGTGTCGCCGGCCTCGGCGGCGGCGCGTCCCCCGTGCCACGCGGCATCGTCGGCGTACTCGTGCTTCGGCCAGCGAGCCCGGAACTCCTTCAGGCGGGCGGCCGCGTCGGCCCAGAGCCGGTTGTCCTTGGCCTCGCGCCCGGCTTCCCAGGCCGCGCTGGCCCGGTGCTCGTCCGGGGAGTCGCTGTTCACGATGGCGTCGTACTCGACGAGGCACGCCTCGATCTGCCCCAGTCGCCACAGGCAGCGGGCGCGGTCCAGGGCGGCCTCCGCGAGGTCCTTCGGCGCCGCATTCGCGGGCAGCGTGAGCAGTTCCTCCCGCGCGCGCGTGAGCTGTCGCTGCCGGATCAGCGCCTTCCCGATGGCCAGGCGCGCGGCGCCCTCGACCTCGGGATCCGGAGTCCCCTCCAGCATCTTCAGGACGAGTCCCGCCTGCTCCAGCGCCAGCGTGGCGTGACGGTTCCGGAGGGCGGCCTCGGCGAACGCCAGGCGATCCTTCACGGTGGGCTCGGTCAGTTCCTCGATGCGGCGGATGGCCTCCACGGCCTCCTCGGAGGACGGCACGCGGTCCAGGATCTCGCGCAGCACGCGAAGCTCCCGGTCCGTGTTCTCCTGGGCCCGGTAGATCTTGACCTCCAGGTCCAGCAGGTCCTTGCGGGCGATCACCGACCGCGAGGGGATTCGCTCCAGGTTCTCCAGCGCGCGGTCCGGATTCCCCGACACGGCCGCCAGGCCGGCGGCGCGCCAGGAGGCGCGGGCCGACAGGCCGCCGCTGCGCGCGGCACCCGAGGCGGTCTCGAAGGCGTCCATCGCCCGATCGTTCTCATCGGCCTTCTGCCAGGCCAGGCCCGCCCGGTACGACGCGTGATCCGAAAGGAGCGGCTCCCGCGCGGCCGATCGCTCGTAGGCCTCGGCCGCCTCCACCCAGCGCTCCGCTTCCTCGTGGATGCGCGCGGCCAGGAACTCCGCTCCGTCGCCGGGAAGCGCGCCCTGCCACTGCGCCAGGAGATCGGAGGCCTCGTCGATGCGGTCGCGGCGCAGCAGCAGGCGCAGGAGCGGCAGGCGGACCTCGGCGTTCCCCTTCTCGGCCGCTTCCCGGAGCTGGCGCTCCGCCTCGGCCCAGAGGCCCACGGTGACAAGCACGTCGACCGAGGAGGCGTCCTCCATCGACTCGAGATCGGCTCCGGTCAGGCGCGCGGCGGACGACGGCGCGACGCCGCCAAGAACGGCAACGAAGGCCCAGCAAGTGCAAAGCAGGATCCGGCGGGGGTACGGGAACATGTTGTGACCATCGGACGCACGGTCGCTCGGGTCAAGAGCGCGCTTCGTGGCCGTTCGATGATTCTACCCTATTCCCACTCGATCGTTCCCGGGGGCTTGGACGTGATGTCGTAGGCGACGCGGTTCACGCCGTCCACCTCGTTGATGATGCGCCGCGAGCACTCCGCCAGGAAGTCGTGCGGGAGGCGCGCCCAGTCGGCGGTCATTCCGTCCACGGACGTGACCGCGCGCAGGACGACGGCCTCGTCGTACGTCCGGCCGTCTCCCATGACGCCGACGCTTCGCACCGGCAGCAGCACCGGGAACGACTGCCAGACCTCGTCGTACAGACCGGTCTCGAGCAGCAGGTCGAGGAAGATGCGATCCGCCCCGCGCAGCTTGCGCAGACGCTCCGGAGTGATCTCCCCGAGCACGCGCACCGCGAGGCCCGGCCCCGGGAACGGATGCCGCCACACGACGTTCTTCGGCAGACCGAGTTCCTCGCCCACCGCGCGGACCTCGTCCTTGAAGAGATCACGCAGGGGCTCCAGCAGATCCAGGTCCATCCGCTCCGGCAGACCGCCGACGTTGTGATGCGTCTTGATCCGCGCCGCCGAGTGGTGTCCCACGCTGGACTCGATGACGTCCGGGTAGAGCGTTCCCTGCACGAGCAGCGAGACGTCGCCGATCTTCTTCGCCTCGGCCTCGAACACGCGGATGAACGTCTCGCCGATGATCTTCCGCTTCTCCTCCGGATCCGTGACGCCCTGAAGCCGGGAGAGGAACGTGTCGGCCGCGTCGATCCGAGCCACCTTCACCCCGGCCGACTTCTCCAGGGCGGCGAGCACCTCCCGATCGTCGTTCAGGTCGCGGTGCAGGCCGTGGTCCACGAACATCGGGTGCAGCCGGTCGCCGATGGCGCGCCCCACGAGCGTGGCCGCCACTGAGCTGTCCACGCCCGCGCTCACGGCGCAGAGCACCTGCCGATCCCCCACCTTCTCCCGGATGGCGGTCAGCTGGCTCTCGACGAACGAATCCATCTGCCAGGTGTCGTGGCACTCGCACACTTGGTGGAGGAACCGGTCCAGGATGTCCCGGCCCTTCGGCGTGTGCGACACCTCCGGGTGGAACTGGATGGCGTGGATCCTCCGCTCCGGCAGGACGAAGCCCGCGATCGGGGCGCCGGAGCTGCGGGCGATGACGTGCGATCCCGGCGGCGCCGTCTCCACGCGGTCCCCGTGCGACATCCACACGTCCAGGCGGTCGCCCAGTCCGGCCAGGATGCCTTCGGACTCCACGTCCATGACGGCGGGACCGTACTCCCGCCCGCCCGGGTCCGCCCTCACGTCGCCGCCCAGCGCGTGCGCCAGGAGCTGCATGCCGTAGCAGATGCCCAGCACGGGCACGTCGCGGTCCAGGACCTCCGGCCGCAGCGGCGGGGCGCCGTCTCCGTAGATGGAGGCCGGCCCGCCCGAGAGCACGATCCCCTTGAGCAGCGGATCCGAAAGGCGGTCCACCGCGTCGTGCGGCAGGATCTCGCAGAAGATGTGCGCCTCGCGGATGCGGCGCGCGATGAGCTGCGTGTACTGCGATCCGAAGTCCAGGATCGCGATCCACTCCGTGGCGGTGCGGGTTCCGGCCGTCGACACGCTCATGCTTCCCCTTCTGCCCGTGGCAGGTGGGCCCGGTTCCGGTCTAGTGCCGGAAGACGCGGGCGCCCGTGAACACCATCGCGGCGCCGGCCGCGTCCACGGCCTCCACCGTCTCGTCGTCCCGCTTGCTGCCGCCCGGCTGCACGATGGCGACGGCTCCGGCGTCCAGCGCGATCTGCGGACCGTCGGCGAACGGGAAGAACGCGTCCGACGCCACGACGCTTCCCGTGAGCTCGTGGCCGAGCTCCTTCGCCTTCTCCACGGCGATGCGCACCGAGTCCACGCGGCTCATCTGCCCCGCGCCCACTCCGACCACGCGGCCGTCCTTCGCGAAGACGATGGCGTTCGACTTCACGCTGGCCACCACCTTCCACGCGAACTCCAGATCCTTCATCTCCTGCGCGGTGGGCTCGCGGCGGGACGCGGTCTTCCAGTCCGCGCTCCGACCGGGACGTCCCGGTCCCTCCTGCACGAGGAACCCGCCGCCCGGCAGGCGGCGCCAGTCGTGACCGCGCGCGGAGAACGCATCCTCCGGCAGTTCCAGCAGCCGCAGCCGCTTCTTCTTCCGCAGCGCCTCGCGGGCCGTATCGTCGAACGACGGCGCAACGATGACCTCCAGGAAGTGGTCTTTCATGGCCTCCGCCGTGGGGCCGTCCACCGGACGGTTGAAGGCCGCGATGCCGCCGAACGCGGAGATGGGGTCGCAGGAGAGCGCGACGTCCCACGCCTCCTTGGCGCTCCCGGCCGTCGCCGTGCCGCACGGGTTCGTGTGCTTGACGATGACGCACGCCGTGTCGTCGAAGGCCGAGACGAGCTCCGCGGCCGCCACCAGATCGATCCAGTTGTTGTAGGAGAGCGCGGTTCCGGCGAGCTTGCGCCAGCCGCCGGGCAGGTGATCCTCGTCAGCGCCGGATCCGGCCGGTGCGTAGAGCGCCGCGGCCTGGTGCGGGTTCTCGCCGTAGCGCAGGTCCTGGACCTTGGCCAGCGACAGTCCCAGCGCGTCCGGCAGCGAGTCCCCGGCCTCAACGCCGGCCAGCTCCGCCTGGATCGCGGCGTCGTAGGCGGACGTCCGCTGGAACGCCTTCGCGGCGAGGCGACGTCGCGTCGTGGCCGAGATGGCGCCGTCGTTCTCGTCCATCTCCTCCAGGAGACAGGGAACGTCGGCCGGGTCGCACACCACGACCACGTGCTTCCAGTTCTTCGCGGCGGCCCGGATCATCGTGGGGCCGCCCACGTCGATCTTCTCGATGCGCTCCGCCTCGGAAGCCCCCGCCGCCACGGCCTCCTCGAACGGGTAGAGGTTCACCGCGACGAGGTCGATCGGCTCGGCGCCGCCCTCCTTCAGATCCTCCAGATCCGAGGGCACGTCGCGGCGCGCCAGGATCCCCGCGTGGACCTTGGGATGGAGCGTCTTCACGCGACCGCCGAAGCCGGCGGCGAGTCCCGTGTACTCCTCGATGGAGAGGACGTCCACACCGCCGTCCTCCAGCGCCACGGCGGTGCCGCCGGATGCGATGACGCGGGCGCCGTGGCGCGCGAGCGCCCGGGCCAGATCCACCACCCCGGTCTTGTCGTAGACCGAGATCAGCGCGTGTCGGACGTGGACACGCCCGTCGGAATCAGAGCTCTTCGGAGCCGGTGAGTGCACGGTAGACATCCAGGTACCTTTCGCGGGCGCGGTTCACGATCTCGGCCGGAAGCTCGGGGCCCGGCGCTTGCTTGTTCCAGTCCAGGGTCTCCAGGTAGTCCCGGATCACCTGCTTGTCCCAGCTGTCGGGCGGTTCGCCCGGGACGTAGTCTTCCTTGCGCCAGTAGCGCGAGGAGTCCGGCGTCAGGACCTCGTCGATGAGGATGAGTTCCCCGTCCACGAAGCCGAATTCGAACTTGGTGTCGGCGAGCAGGAAGCCCTTCCCGGCCGCGACCTCGTGCCCGAAGCGGTAGACGTCCAGCGAGACCCGGCGCAGTCGCTCCGCCAGCTCCCGCCCCACCTGTCCGACCATCTCGTCGAACGTGATGGGCTCGTCGTGGCCCTCGTCCGCCTTCGTCGTGGGCGTGAAGATGGGCTCCGGCAGCGGCGATCCCTTGCCCAGACCCTCCGGCAGCGGCACGCCGCAGACCGACCTCGACGTTTGATACTCCTTCCAGCCCGACCCGGCCAGGTACCCGCGCACGACGCACTCCACGTCGACGCGGTCGGCCTTCTTCACCAGCGCCGACCGCCCGGCGAGGTCCTGGGCGGATCGGAACGGCTCGGGGAAGTCGGCGGCGTCCACGGAGACGAGGTGGTTGGGCACGACGGAACTCGTCTGCCGGAACCACCAGGTGGAGATCGCGGTCAGGAGCCGCCCCTTGTCCGTGATGAGATTCGGCAGCACGACGTCGAAGGCGCTGATCCGATCCGACGCCACGAGCAGCAGGTGCTCGCCGAGGTCGTAGATGTCGCGGACCTTTCCGCGGTGGATCGGCGCGGGGAGCGTGGACGTCTCGTTCATGTCGTCGATTCCGTCGGGGAGGGTGAAAGGACGCGGCGTCCCTCGATACGCAGCCGACCCTCGGCGACGGCCCGCACGGCCGCGGGATAGACCCGGTGCTCCTGCTCCAGGATCCGTGCGGCCAGGCGATCCTCGTCGTCGTCGTCGAGGACGGGCACCGTCGCCTGCAGGACGATGGGACCGGTGTCCACGCCCTCGTCCACGAAGTGGACCGTGCAGCCGGAGACCTTCACGCCCGCGCGGAGCGCCTGGCGCTGCGGGCGCAGTCCCGGGAACGCGGGCAGCAGCGACGGATGGATGTTGAGGATGCAGTGCGGATACGCGCGGACGATCTCCTCGGGCAGGATCCGCATGAACCCGGCCAGACAGATCAAGTCGATGTCGTGCCGACGCAGCACGTCCAGCAGATCCTGCACGCCGGCCGGGTCCCACGGTCCGCGCTTCGTGCGCGGATCCACGATCTCGACGTCGAGTCCCGCGTCGCGCGCGCGCGTGAGGACCGGCGCTTCGGGCTTGTCGGTGACGAGCAGGACGATGCGCTCCGGCCCGGCGGAGTCGCGGGCGGAAGCAAAGAGGGCGTCGAAATTGCTGCCTCGGCCCGAAGCCATGACGGCGACGCGCACGGCGAAACGCCTCCCTGGTCGAGGAAAGACGGGAGTCTAGGAGATCGATCCCGGCGACGGAAGCGGAATCGCGGACCGCGCGCGCCGCGGGCCCGGAAAGTCGCGGGTCCAGCGGATCCGGAACCCGTCGAAGGTTCGGGTGAGCGCCACGGTCCCGTCCCGGTCGGTGCGCAGGACGGCCCCGCCGCGCCCGCGGACCCGCGCCAGCATCTCCGCGTGGGGATGACCGTGCGGGTTGCCCTGTCCGCAGGAGATCAGGACGAGCCTTGGTCGGACGGCGTCCAGGAGCTCGGGGCTCGCGGAGTCGCGCGAACCGTGGTGGGGCGTGAGGAGAACCGGCACGGGGGCGGCCAGGTCCGATCCCGTCCGGCGGAGCAGCGTGCGTTCCGTCGGGTGCCCGCCGTCGCCCAGCATCAGCATCGCCAGCGGACCGGCCTCGTAGCGGACGACGAGTGACCGGTCGTTCTCGGAGATCTCCGGCGGCGGCTCGCCCTCCCAGGCCGCCGCGATGCGGGCCGCTCCGCCGAGTGCGGCGACGGCTGCGGCTCCCGGGCTCCGCACCGGCACCCCGAGGCTCTCGGCCAGCGCCGCGTGCCGGCGCAGGCCGTCGTCGCGGGGCGGATCCCTCATCCAGAGCGTGCGCACGCGGCCCCACGCGAGGAGATCCGCGGCGCCGCCGGTGTGGTCGGCGTGCCCGTGAGTGAGCAGCAGATGGTCCAGGCCGAGGACGCGGGTGGTGACGGCGGGTGGCGCGTCGGGCGATCGTCCCTCGAAGCCGGGGCGCCCCGCGTCCACGAGCATCGTCCGCCCTTGCGACTCCAGCAGCACCGCATCGCCCTGCCCGATGTCCAGCACCGTGATCCGGTCCCGCGGAAGGAGGGCGGCCGCCGCGAGCGGAGCGAGGAACAGCATCGCCCGCGCCGGGGGACGACGGCCCCGTGCCAGCCCGACGACGATCAGCATCGCCAGCGCCCCAACGGCGAGGGGCGGTGCCGGCAGGATCACGCGGCTTCCGGGCCAGGGGGCGGCCCGTTCGGCGAGCATCGCCAGGAGCTGGGCGGAGCGCGCCCCCGCCGAGACGAGTCGCTCACCGGCGGCGTCGGGCAGCGGGACGAGCGCCCCGAGCGCCCCCCACCCGAGCGCCGCCGTGGCCGGGAGCGTGGCGAGCAGGTTCGTGACCGGCGACAGCACGCTCCACTCCCCGAACGAAGCGAGGATCTCCGGCGCCGTGGCCAGCGTCACGATGGATGAGATCCGGAGCGCCTCGACCGCTCCGGCCGTCCATCTTCCCTGGGGCGTCCGTCCCCGGAACCACGGCGGCGACGCCGCGAGCAGCCCCAGCACCGCCGCCGCCGTGAACGAGAGCCGGAACCCGGCATCCCAGAGCCAGGCGGGCCGGAGCAGGAGCAGTCCGGCCGCGACGAGCCCGATGGCGTGGCCGGCGCGCGGGCGACGTCCCAGGCGGAACGCCAGCAGCGCCAGCCCCGACGTCAGACCGGCGCGGAGGATCGGCGCGCTGCCGCCCACCAGAAACGCGAAGCTCCCGAGGAAGGCGATCACGGTGATCAGCCCGGTGAGCGGAGGCAGACGGATCCCGCGCAGGATCGCGGCGAGGCCGAGGGCCAGCACTCCGACGTGCATTCCGGAGAGCGCCAGGACATGCGCCAGGCCGGCCCGCCGGAACGCGTTCCGGTCGTCGTCTTCGAGGCCGGCGCGGTCCCCGAGCACGAGGGCCCGGAGCAGATCGCGGCCGGGGCCGTCGCCGAGTCTCTCCCGGGCGAACTCCCGCCACTTCGACGCGGCGCGGCGCGCGCGGGCGACGCCACCGGGAGCGGGACGAGGCGGCCCCAGCTCCCCGAGCGGAACGCCGCGACCGTGAATCTCCAGCGAGCGCGCCCAGGCGATCGCGTCGAAGGCCGATCGCTCGGCGCGGGAACGAATGGGGTCCAGGCGGAGCGTGCCCGCCACGGAGTAGCCGGGCGCAGGAAACGTGGACGTGGAGTCCCGCACCAGGAGACGTCGGCTTCCGGCCCGGACGATCTTGTGAGCCCCCCGGTCCCCAACCACCTCCAGCACTCCGACGGCCCGCTGCGGTCCCGGGACGCGACGACGCTCCCACTCGTCGCCGGCGGCCAGCGCACGGAACCAGCCGAGGCCCACCGGGACCAGCGGTGCGGCCCGCGCCGTCCCGAACGTGGCGGCGGCGAGCGCGGCCGTCACCGCGCCGGCCGTGCGCGGATCGGCCGGCGCCACGGTCTGCGCCAGGACGATCCCCAGGATCACCTGCCCCGCCAGCCATCGTCCGTCCGGTCTCATGAGGCGGATCCCCGCAAGGCCCGGGCCGACCGACACGGGGGTGACAGGCGTCGGGAAGGCGCTTACTGTCAACGGGTTGAAGCATACGCCTCGTCCGATTCCTGACCCTCACGATGAGGAACGAAATGGCCTCCCCCGTCCCGGTCGTGTTCCTGGTGCCGGCGCTCCCCGTGGGCGGCGCGGAACGCCAGATCGCGGCGCTCGCCCGCGGCCTGGATGCGGAGCGCTTCCGCCCCGTGGTGGCGTGTCAGCACGCGGCCGGTCCGGTCGCGGAGGAGCTGACCGGGGCCGGAATCCCGGTGCACGTCCTCGCGGAAGGCCGACGCGGCGATCCCCGCTTCCCCTTCATCGTGGCGTCGTTCCTGCGGAAGCATCGCGCGCGCGTCGTGATGTCCCACGGGTTTTTCCCCGGCGTCGCTGCGCGCCTCGGCGGGCTGCTTGCGGGCACGCCGGTACGCATCCTGGCGGAGCACTCCACCGGAGAGCGCGATATGAGCCCGGGTCGGCATCGCATCAATCGATTCCTGAACCCGTGGACGAGCGCGTGGGTGGCGGTGGCCGAGGGGCAGCGCCCCTACCTGGAGAACGAGAAGGGAGTCCCGGGAAGCCGCCTTCACGTGATCCCCAACGGGATCGATCCGCCGTCCGATCCGCCGGCCGGGACGCGCGAGCGGATCCGCGCGGAGCTGGGGCTCCCGGCCGACGCTCCGGTGGCCGGGATGCTCGCGGTCCTGCGTCCGGAGAAGGACGCCAAGACGTTCCTCCTCGCGGCGCGCTTCGTGGCCGACGAGCTTCCGGCCGCAAGGTTCCTACTGGTGGGCGACGGCCCGGAGCGCGACAACCTCCAGCGGGAGGCGGAGGTGCTGGACCTCAAGGAGCGGGCCGTGTTCACCGGCCGTCGCTCCGACGTGCACGACGTCCTGACCGCGTTCGACGTTTCGGTGCTCTGCTCCACGGACGTGGAGACGTTTCCCCTCGCGTTCCTGGAGGCGATGGCCGCTCGTCGCGCGCTCGTCGGGACGCGAGTGGGAGGACTCCCGGAGATGATCCGCGAGGGAGAGAACGGATTCCTCGTTCGCCCGCGCGATCCCCGCGGTCTGGCGGACGCGCTGCTGGAGATCCTCCGCTCCCCGGAGCGGATTCGCGCGTTCGGCGAGGCTTCCCGTCGGCGCGTCGAGGAGGACTACGGACTCCGGCGCATGATCGATGCGTACGAGGACCTCTTCACGCGCCTGCTGGAGCGTCGCCGCTAGGCCTTCCGGCCGCGCCTCATCCGCTGCAGGAACCGCGTGCGGCGTTCGAAGAGGAACAGCGCGGGGATCATCACGGCCAGGAAGACGCCGCCCTGCGTCAGGGATCGGCCGACCTCGGACCACTCCGCCAGCGCCGTGTGCGGCGTGGCGAGCAGGATGCCGATCAGCACCGCTGCGACGTACGCGCCGGCGGCGTAGCTCCGCCCGATCCACGCCAGCGCCGCCGGCAGCGATCCGAACGCGAACCGTCCGGCCAGGGCCAGCACTACGGTGGCGTCGAGGCCGAGCGTGGCCGACGTGACCACCGCCACGCCTTCCAGCCCGTACCCCGCCCCGATCGCGGCCCGTCCCACGAAGTACGTGAGCGCCACCGTCACCGCCCCGATCCCGATGAGCCAGTTCTGCCGGTTGATCGCCATCATGAAGAAGCCGGGCAGCACGGCAAGACTGGAGAAGACGACCGACGGCGAGAGCAGCCGGAAGACCGGGATCGTCGCCTCGAACTTCGGCAGGAGCCAGAGCACGGGCAGGTGGAGCGTGAGGAACAGGAACCCGAGCATCACGGGAATGAGGAGTGCAAGGAAATCCGTCGGGGACTCCAGGTTCTCGCGGAGCTTCGTGGGATCGCGGCTCTCGCCGAACTGCCGCAGGAAGATCGGGTACATGACGAAGCCGACGGCCTCCGCGCCGTAACGGACGAGTCCCACCAGCGTCACCGCGAGTCCGTAGATTCCGAGGTCCGCGTGGTCGAGAACGCTGTCCACCAGTACGCGGTCGATGTTGCGGAGCATCATCCGCGTCGTCTGGAACGCGAAGATCGGGAGGCCGGTGATCAGGAGCACCCTCAGCGCGCGGCGGTCCAGCGCGAGGGAGAACCCTTCCCGGCTCTTCCCGATGAACCAGAGCGTCGTGCCGACCCGCGTGACCATCCACGCGATGAGCACGCCGTAGATCTTCAGGCCCGGCAGCAGCGCCAGCGCCAGCGCCAGGTTCGTGCCGGCGAACATGACGGACAGCGTGGAAATCGGTCCGATGCGCCCGTACGCCCGCATCAGCGCGCGGTAGGTGTTGGTGACGTTCTCCACCACGACCAGGAAGCCCACGATCGGCAGCCCCCATCGATCGACCGGGTGGATCGTCTCCCACTGCATCGCCACCCAGACGCACAGCCCGATCCAGACGATCACGCCGGAGAGCACCATGCCGCCGAGCCCGGTGAGCTTGGCGACGCGGATCTCCTCGGCGTCGCCCTCGCCCAGGCGATGGCCGATGTGCTTGTTCAGCCCCGGAAGGATGCCCGCGTGCAGGTTGATCCCGTACTCGAAGAGGATCGTGTAATGCTGGAGCAGGCCGTTGCCGGCCGGGCCCAGCATCCGCGCCACCACGAAGCCGCGCAGGATGTTCGCGAAGCGGAGGATGTACTGGCTGGTGGCGAAGCCGGCGGCGTCACGGAAGACGCGGCCCAGCCCGGAGGGAGGGCCCGACGCCCGCCGGTCGGGCGAAGCGTCGGGCGTCTCCGGGGTCATTCGAGTTCGATCTCCACGAGCTCCACGCCGAGCCGGTCGGCGAACGTGGCCCAGGCGCAGTCCATCGCCTCGGGATCCCCGACGGCCAGACAGGAGAGACGATCGGGATGCAGCAGCTCCTGCGCCGCCTTCTGCACGTCTTCCTTCGTGACCTGTCCCACCGCCGCCACGATCTTCTCGTCGTGGTCCTCCGGACGGGAATAGTAGGCCGCGGACAGGACCTTGCCGAGGATGTCCTCGGGCGTGTCGTAGTCGAACGCCTGTGAGTTGAGGATCGCGTTGCGCGAGCGCTCCAGCTCCTCGTCCGTCACCGGCTCGTTCTGAATCCGCTCGAACTGCTGGATGAGCAGGTCGGCGGCCTCGCACGTGGTGGACGACTTGGAGAGGGCGATGCCCAGCACGAGCCCCGGATCCATCTGCCCGAACTGCAGGAAGCCCGCCGCCACGTACGCGAGTCCCGCGTCGTTGCGGATGGCGTCCGTGATGTAGCTCGTGAACCCGCCGGAACCGAGGATGTGCATCATGACCTCGCCCGACGCGCGCTGCGGATCCGTCTCCTTGGGACCCAGATGACCCAGCAGGATGGTGGTCTGGGGGATCCCCTTCGCGGCGAGAGCCACGCGCGGCTCCACGGGCGGAGCGGCCGGGAGGGCCGGGTAGTCCGTCGCCGCGGTCGGCCAGTTCCCGAAGTGTTTCTCCAGGAGCTTCTTGATGTCGCCGCGCGAGACGTCGCCGGCCACGCCGAGCAGGACGGCGCCGGGACGGAAGAACTCCCCGTGGAACGAGACGAGATCGTCGCGGGTGAGTGCATCCACGGACTCCTCCGTGGCGCTCCGCGCGCGCGGATGGTCCTCGCCCCAGAGGAGCTGGCTGAACTCGCGAATCCCGACCTGGATGGGATTGTCGTTCTGGCGGCGGATGCCCTCCTTGATGAGGTTCTTCTCCACCTCCATGCGCGCGTCCTCGAACGCCGGACGACGAACCACGTCGGCGAAGATGGCCAGCGCCGGCTCCAGGTTCTCGGCGAGGACGTTCAGCGTGACGTTCCCCTGCTCGCTCCCGATGTTCGACCCGAGCGTGGCGGCCAGGAAGTCGAGCTGATCGTCCACCTCGTCGGCGGTGGCGTTCTGCGTGCCGCCCGCGCGCATCATCGCGCCGGTGAGCGACGCCACCCCCATCCGGTCCGCGGGCTCCCACACAGCGCCGGTCCGCACCAGGGCACGGACTGTGACCAGCGGAAGCCGATCGTTCTCGACGTGGTAGACGCGAATGCCGTTGCTCAGCTCGAACGTGCGCGCCTCCGGCACGTCCAGTTCCAGCGCCGGCGAGCTGGCCAGCGCCTCGTCGATGGTGTTCGCCCGGGCGTGCACGGCCGGGGCCGCCGCCAGCGTCATCGCCGTCAGCCCCAGCCCGATCGTCAGGGCACGGATCGTCTTCATCGTCGTTCCTCCGTCAGCTGGTCGGCGGGCCGAACGCGTCGGCCGGCAGTTCGGGGTTGAGCACCGCTTCGGTCACCGTGCCCACGGCAAACGACTCGCCGTCGAAGAAGGTCTCGGTCTCGTGCGGCCGCATCACGCCGCCGACGCTCCGGAAGTCGCGGTACTCCTCCCGCACCTCGGTCTTGGCGCCCGTCATCGGGTGTGTGCCACCGTAGAGGATCGCGGCCGGCCGACCGGTCTCGGGATCCAGCTCCACCGTGAACGGGCTGCCGCTGGGTCCGCGTACCTCCAGCGTCGGGACGTCGCCGCTCTCGTCGCCCTGCAGCACGTAGTCCGCCCGGAGCGCGGAGTACGCAAGCAGGAACTGGTCGCGTTCCATGTCCTGGCGCACGTCGTCCAGGTCCTCCCCCTCCAGCGTCGTCGTCGTCCCCGCCTGGACCCGCCAGGCGCCGTCCGGCGTCACCACCTGGGACTGGGACTGTCCGAACACCGAGAACTCCGAGCGCAGCCGACCCGGCACGCCGTAGAGCGTCGTGGCGGAGGCGGACATGGCGCCCATCGGGGTGTTCATGGAGACGCTCGACTCGATGCGCATCGCCTGGAGCGAGGCGATGGCCTTCTCCCCGCCCAGCGCCTCCGTCATGCGGGCGGCCAGCCGCTCGCCGACCTCCAGCTTGGCGGGATCGGGCTCGAACGACGGCTCCACCAGCGTCGCCACCACGGAGCGGTTCCGCTTGAGGTAGATGTTCACCACGGAGCGGACTTCGTCGGCCGTGACGGCCTCCACCCCGTCGGCGAACTGCGTGAGCACCTGCCAGTCGCCGAACGCGGCCTGGTACATACCGAGCTGGACCGCGAGCTGCAGGTTCGACTGGAAGTCGCGGACGCGCGACGCGCGCAGGCGGTTCTTCGCCTTGGTGAGCTCGCGGTCGGTCACGCCCTCGCGACCGAGACGCCCGATCTCCTCCCAGACGGCCGCCTCCAGGTCCTGCACGGTGTGCGGCGCGCGCGGCAGCGCCTCCAGCACGAACAGGTTCGGCCAGCGGATGCCCGGGTACTCGTGATCGGCGTCCACACTGGACGCCACCTGCCGCCCGCGGACCAGTCCCTTCTCCAGCCGCGACGATCGGCCGCCGGTGAGGATCTCGGCCACCACCGCCAGCGCCGCATCGTCCGCCGAGGGCACGTTCGGCTTGGGCCAGCCCATGAGGAGGCGCGGCTCCGCGTCGTATTCCACCTCGACGCGCCGCTGCCCCTTCTTCTCGATGTCGAACGTCTCGAGCGGCTGCGGCGGATCCTGGGCCGGGATGTCGCCGAAGTACTCCTCGACCAGCTCGAGCGCCTCGTCCGGCTTCACGTCCCCGACCAGGGCCACCGTGAGACGGTTCGGCGCGTAGTAGACCCGGAACCACTCCTCGGTCTCCGTACGCGTGATGCCCGCGATGTCCGACGGGAAGCCGATGCCGGTGAGCCCGTAGCCGTGCTCGTCGAAGGCGACGCCGAGGAAGTTCTCCTGCAGCTTGCCCGACGGGCTGCCCTCCACGGAGAGGCGACGCTCCTCCTGGACGTTCTCCACCTCCGTGTAGAACTGGCGGAGGATCGGGCGGCGCAGCCGCTCCGACTCCAGGTACGTCCAGAGCTCCAGCCGGTTGGACGGAATGGACTGGATGTACGCCGTGATGTCCGGGCTCGTGAACGCGTTCAGGTTCGTGCCGCCGGCACCCTCGTACAGACCCATCAACTCGTTGTCGACGGCGTACTGCTTCGCGAGATCCCGCTCCTTCGACCGCTCCTCCAGCAGCACCGCGATGCGCTCCTCGTCCGGATGGTACTCCGCGCGGAGACGGACGATCTCCTGCGTGAGCTCCTCGATCCGGTCGTGGTGCGGTTTCTCCGCTTCCCAGTCCGTGGTGCCGATCTCGGTGGTCCCTTTGAAGAGCATGTGCTCGAGGATGTGCGTGATGCCGATGCCGCCCTGCTTCTCCTCCGCGGTGCCGACGGAGAACGCGGTCACCGCGCCGATCGTCGGGGAGTCGTGGTTCTCCACGACGAGCAGGGTCAGCCCGTTGTCCAGCCGGAACTGGTGGACCTGATCGGCCAGCGACGGGCCGGAGGCGGCGACGGGGCCGGCCACGGCCAGGGCACCGACCGCGAGGGCGATCGTGCGGAGCATGGATCTCTCCTTCCAGGCGAACGGGGATGACGGCCGCCCGGAGCCGGACGACGGCCAACGAGGATACGGCGTGGGGCTCGGAAGCGGCAAGCGCCGCGACGGGGCCGCCGGGGTCCTTCGGGGCTCGGACCCCGCGACGGCGGCTCGGGCCCCCTGGAGCGCCTCTCGCGGCATTCCGCGGGCCCTGCGTCTCGCCCTTGCCCCCCGCCGGGAGCATTTGCCTTGCCCCCCCCTCCTGGAGTATTCTCCGGACATGACTTTGTTCGGCAGCCGTGCAAAGTGAAAGGGGATACGAAATGCGGCAAGCAAAGCAGCGATGTCGGGGGGCCGTCGCCGGCCTCTTCCTGATGCTCCTCGCGGTCCCGGCCTCGGCCCAGATCGCACCCTACGCGCAGAGCTTCGAGCTCCTCAACCCGCTCGACCTCAACGCGCTCTCCAGTGACGGCTGGATCGTGTTCGGCAACGTCTTCGCGGAGTCCGACACGTCCTTCCTGTACGAGTACGGTCCCTTCCCCGCCCCGAATGACGGCGCCGCGTTCTGCGCCCTCGACACCGGTCAGGGCGGCGAGTCGCAGGGCATGAACCAGCTCAGCGTCTACAACGACTACAACAACGCGGATCACAACCTCCCGCGCCTCATCGAGTCGAACGTCTTCCAGGAGCAGACGCTCACGGCCTCCGAGATCGGGCAGGTGTGGACGTTCGAGTTCGACGCCAAGCGCGGCAACATCGCCGGCAGCTCGACGGCGCTCGCGTTCATCAAGACGATCGATCCGCTCTCCGGCTTCGACCAGACGAACTTCGTCTTCCTGGACATGACGTCGATTCCGGTGGAGTGGAACCGCTACAGCATATCCCTGCCCATCGTCGCGCCGCTGGTGGGACAGCTCATCCAGTTCGGCTTCGCGAACACCGCGAAGAACTTCGAGGCGTCGGGCATCTTCTACGACAACGTCGCGTTCACCGGCGTCAACGCCGTGGACGCTCCGGTGGTGGCGGCCGATCGCCTGGCCGTGCTCGACGGCGCCTCGCCGAACCCGTTCCGGACCGGCTCGACGATCGAGTACTCGCTGTCGCGGCCGGGACCGGTGGTGCTGGACCTGTTCGACGTGCAGGGCCGCCGCGTGGCGCGCCTGCAGGACGGTCCCATGAACGCCGGGACGCACCGCGCCGACTGGAACGGTCTGGATGCCTCGGGCCGATCGCTGCCGGGCGGCGTCTACTTCATCCGCCTCGAGGCCGACGGCCGCACAGAGACCGGGAAGGTCACCAAGCTGCGCTAGTCCGCCGAGAGGACGTCGCGAAACGCGAAGGACCCCCGGGGGCCCGTGGCCGATTGGCCGCGGGCTCCTTTCCTTTGCGCGCTCCCCGCGCGCAGGCGCGGAGGGGAAGTGGTGCCGGGAGGGGGACTCGAACCCCCACGGGGCCATGCCCCAGCGGATTTTAAGTCCGCTGCGTCTGCCGGTTTCGCCATCCCGGCCCCTGCTTCGTCGTCGTCGGGTCGCGGGCGAGGCGGCCCGTGGCACATCGCCTCCGCCGCGCTCGATGCCGCGCGGAGACGAGATCACCTTTCACGACAAAGGGCCCGGAGCGTCCGCCCCGGGCCCTGAACCCTCGAGATCGGCCACGCACGAATGCGGCCGGTCCTCAGGAGACTGGAGGCGGCACCCAGATTCGAACTGGGGATAAAGGATTTGCAGTCCTCTGCCTTACCACTTGGCTATGCCGCCTCGAAACAGCGCGAGGACGCCGGCTTGCGGCGGTTGCCGCCATCCTGACGCCCTCGCGGAAGATTGGAGCGGGAAACGGGACTTGAACCCGCGACATCCACCTTGGCAAGGTGGCGCTCTACCACTGAGCTATTCCCGCTCGAGCGAAACCAGATTAGGGCCCCGCCCCGTTCCTGTCAACCCTTGCAAGCGCGGGATCAGTCGCGGATGGAGATGGAAGCGGCGCCCCGCTCCTTCACGCTCTCCGAGTCCGACGGGCCGCTCATGTCGCCGGTGGCCTTGAGGAGCTTCTCGTCGAGCCTGACGAGCGCCTCCACGGCGCGCGAGTCGTACCACGTCCCCGTCTTCCTCTGGAGTTCCTTCAGCGCGTCCTTCACGGACGCCGCCTGACGATAGGAACGGTCCGACGTGATGACGTCGTACGCGTTCGCCACGATGAGGATGTGGGTCGTGAGCGGGATCTCGTCGCCCTTGAGTCCGTCCGGGTACCCGGAGCCGTCGCAGCGCTCGTGGTGGTGGCGGACGATCGGGGCCAGCGGGGCCAGCTCCGGGAGGTCCAGCAGGAGCCGCTCCGCCTGGGAGACGTGGTGGCGGACGTGCTTGGCTTCTTCCTCGGTGTACTTGCCCTCCTTGCGCAGGAGGGTCTCCGGGATCGCGATCTTTCCGAGGTCGTGGATGAACGCCGCGCGTCGCAGCGTCCCGATCGTGTCGGCGTCCAGGTGCAGTGCCCTCGCCATCTCCTCGCAGTAGCGGGCGACGCGGATCGCGTGGCCTCGCGAGTAGGGATCGCGCATCTCCACGACGGACGCGAACACCTTGAGGACCTCGTCGAGCATCGTCTCGGTGCGGCCGTTGGATTCGTGCTGGCGAAGCGCCGCGGACGAGAGCGTCGCGAGGTTCGCAATGACGCCGAGATCGTCCTGCGTGAACTTGCCGCCGCCGGCGCGGTCCTCCACGATGAGCACGCCGTGCAGCATTTCGCCGGTGAACATCGGGACGGCGATCGTGCACTCGGGAGCCTTGGGCATCCCTTCCATCTGCGCGGTGTCGACGTCGCACAGGAGCAGCGGGCGGCGCTCCCGCGCGGTCAGGCCGGGGACCCCCTCGCCCAGCGGGATCTTCGCGCCGCGCGCGGTGGCGGCGTTCTCGCCCACCGCCGCGATCGCCACGAAGTCGCCCTCCTCCTCGTCCACGCCCATCAGATACGCGGTGCGGCCGTCCACGGCCTGCAGGGCCCCTTCCACGATCTCGTCGAGGAGATCGTCGGTGGAGCGGGCCGCCTGGATCGCGTGGGCCACGTGATGCAGCCCACCCCGAAGGCGATCGGTCGACCGGACGGCGGCGTCGGTCCTCTCCTCGAGCTGGCGCGTGATTCCCTGGATCGTCGACGTGATCCGCTTCAGATCGTCATCGCCGGACCGGGACGGAGGTCGCTCGGCCGCATCGGCCGGGGACGACCTGACCTCGCGCAGGATCCTCCGGATCTCGTGCCGCAGGAACAGGAAGCCGCTCACCGCGGAGACCAGCATGAGGACGACCGTCACGCCGGATCGTCCGAGAGGACCCGGATCGGGGGCGGAACGCGCGGTCGCCAGGGCCACCGCGGCCAGGATCGGCACGACGGACATCAGGGCGAATCCGACGGTCAGCATCGGACTGGCGGAACCGCGGGCGGACGCGGGCCCGCCCCGGGGCGGCTCGGCGGGGGCCTTCGGCGCGGCCGGGCTCCGGCGGCGGTCCGTTCGGGGGGCCGGATCGGCCTTCCCGGGGGCGGATTCCTGGGTCTTGGGGCGCGCGCTCACGGGCTCCTCCGGAAGCTGAACGGACCTCGCTACTGCTTCCGGCAATATCGACCGAAGCTTGGGCGCTTTTGAGCATGGAATTGCGGAAGGGGGCTAGGTGCCCTCCGGCTCGATCAGCGAGGCCGATCGGTAGCCCCGCTCGCGGGCGATCGCCAGGAAGGCCCGGGCGTCGTCCCGGGAGCGGAATCCCGTGACGTCGACGTGGGCGGTGCCGCCCCCCAGAACGACCTCCACCGGCTCATCGAAGCGGTCCCGGGCCAGGGAAGCCACCTCCTCGGCCCGCGTGGGATCCTCGTCGGAGTGGATCCGGATGGTCCAGCGCGGCGCCGGCGCGGCGACGGAAGGCGCGGCCACGCCGCTCCCGTCCTCCTCCGGAACGGGACCCGGCGCCGGCGGCACGGGCGGCGGCGAACACGCCCCGAGCGCGAGGAGCAGCCCGGCGGCCGCCAGGGTGGTGATCTTCATGCTTCCTCCTTCCCTTCCAAGTTCGCTCCGGCGAACCCCTCCGGCAAGCCCGTCAGAGCGCCAGGCTCCGGTAGACCTCCGCCGTGCGCTCCGTGACCCGCTCCCAGTCGTACTCCCGCGCGATCCGGTCCCGCGCGGCGATTCCCATCCCGTTGCGCCGCGCGGCGTCCGGCAGCAGCTCCTTCAGCCGGCGGCCCAGATCCGGAACGTCCCCCGATGCGAACGTCTCCCCCACGCCCTGCACCACTTCGACGTTCTCCGGAATGTCGGAGCCGAGGACGGCCGTCCCGTGACTCATCGCCTCCAGCAGGGCGATGGAGAGACCCTCCAGGAACGACGGCACGACGACGAGAGCCGCGTGCGCCTGCAGCGCGGCCAGAGACTCCCCGTACACCGGGCCCAGGAAGTGCACGTTGTCACCCGCCACGCGCCGGCACGCCTCCACGTAGGCGTCCGTGAAGTGCCCGCCGCCGGCGATGACCAGCGGCCAGTCCGGCACGGCCTCCCGGTGGGCGCGCACCAGCAGGTGGAGCCCCTTCTCCGGGACGAGGCGCCCTACGAAGAGGAGGAAGCGATCCGGCTCCAGCCCGAACTCCGTCAGCGGTTCCGTGGCCGCCGCGGGCGGCAGCGGCGTGCCGTTCGGAACGTAGTGGACGTTCCGCGCTCCCGCCTCCCGGAAGTGGGCCGCGAGCGTCTTCGAGACCACGATGGTGGCGTGCGGAAGCGACCGCGCGCACCACTCCCCGATCCGCAGGAACGAGGCCGCGACCCTGCCCCACTTGTCGCGCTGCCAGTCCAGCCCGTGCACCGTGGCCACGACCTTCTGGCCTCGCAGGCGCGGCGCCCAGGCCATCGCCGACGGTCCCAGCGCGTGGTAGTGGACGACGTCGGCGCCGTGGAACAGTGCGTGTCCGGTGGAAAGGACCGTGTGGGTGATGGCGTCCAGGTGCTTCGTGTTGATGGAGGGAAGGAGCAGCAGGCGCGCCCCGGGCAGCGTGGCGTTCCGGGGCGTGTAGTGCGGGCGACAGTAGATGTCCGTCTCCACGCCGTGTTCCGGGAAGCGGCGGGCCAGTTCCTCGACGTGGCGCTCGATCCCGCCGTACGTGGCCGGCGCGCCCTTTTGTCCGATCATGGCGACGCGCATCAGGTCACCTCCTCGAACAGATCGAGCATGGCGCGAGCCTGACCGGCCAGCGAGAAGCGCGACTCCACGCGTCGTCGTCCTTCCCGGCCGAACGCCAGGGCCTCCTGCGGTGCATCGTGCAGGCGACGCAGGGCCGCGGCGAGCGCCGCCCCGTCTCCGGCCGGGAACGTGAGCCCCGTGACTCCATCCTCGACGATCTCCGGCAGACCGCCCAGATCCGACGCCACGACGGCGCGACCGGAGGCGGACGCCTCCAGCGCCGACATCGGGGCATTCTCGTACCACTCCGACGGCAGAACGACCGCGCGGACTTCCCGGAGCCGCCGGGCGAGCTCCGCGCGGTCGAGATGCCCGAGGAACCGCACGCGGCCCACCGCCTCACGCTCGGCCAGGGCGCGCAGCTCCGTCTCCACGGGACCGGTGCCGGCCACGTCCAGCCGGAGCGCGGGATCCGTCGCCACCGCCCGGATCAGCGTGCCCACTCCCTTCTCGCGCGAGAGACGGCCGGCGAACAGGAAGCCCTCGCCCGGCGCGGACGACGGCGTGAAGTCGTCGGGGCGGATGCCGTTGGGCACCACCCGGATCGCCCCCGCGTCGTAGCCGGCCTCCTCCAGCTGGCGTGCGAGGAACCGGCTCGGTGAGACAAAGCGGGCGACGCCCCGCTCCAGCGTTCCCCGCAGCCGGTGCCACGTCATCTCGAAGGCCGCCAGCGCCGACGCCGCGAGGCTGTCCCGCACGCAGCGATGCGCGACGGCCGGGTGGAAGCGCCCGGGCAGGCAGCGGCGGCACGGCGCTCCCTCCGTGTAGAGCAGGTAGTTGGGGCAGACGAGCTGGTAGTCGTGCAGCGTGTGGACTGCGGGGACGTTCTCCTCGCGCAACGCATCGACGATGGAGGGGGAGAGCTGATGGTGGATGTTGTGCAGGTGCGCGACGTCCGGACGGAACTCCCGGATCATCGCCTTCAGCTTGCGGTGCGCCTCCCGGGACCAGATCGAGCGGGCCGCGGCGCCCAGGCGGGAGAGCCCGCGAAGATCCTCGTACCGGATCTCCGAGACGAAGTGGCGGGACCACGGCGTGTCGACGTTGCGAGCGGAGGCCATCGAGAACGGGGCCACCTCGTGCCCTACCCTCTCCCACTCCGAGGACAGGTCGAAGAGGACGCGCTCGGACCCGCCCTTCGGCCAGTAGAACTTGTTGGCGACGAGGATCCTCATCGGCGGCCGCCGCGCGTCCGGGCGCCCGCGGAGGGCGACGTCAGGAGCCGGAACGCGGCGTGGCGCCGGCCAGCCACCGGCTCACGATCCAGCGGAGCGGCTCCATCGGCTTGGCGCGCATCCCGGGGGCCACCGTGCAGCTCATCCAGCACTGGATGGGACAGTCGTGGACGGCCTGGAGCACGTCCAGCGTCGCCGGATCGGCCTCGATCTCCTCCCAGGAGACCTCGTTCAGGTCGCCCAGCGGCCGGTTCAGGACGTTGCACGGGAAGACGACGCCCTTGTGGTCCACATGGATGTGCTTCACGGCCGCCGTGCAGGGCGTGCGCCGCGGCTTGCCGTCCACGTAGTCGATCATGCCGTCCGTGTAGTAGGCGCGGAACCAGTCCTTCGGCTTGTGCGAGCGGAGCTGCGACGTGGCGATGTCCACGAGGTTGCCGCGGGTCACGGGGTCGCGCGGCACCATGTCGCCCTGGTCCCCGAAGTACAGCTCGCTGGAGTGGACCACGGAACTCACGTAGTCCACGCCCAGCTCCCGTGCCAGTTCCCGGACCGCCTTCAGCGCCCCGGGATTGTCCTTCGACCCGGTGCACGCCAGCCCCAGATCCTTGAGCCCGATGCGTTTCAGCTCGGACACCGTGGTCATGATCTTGTCGAAGCATCCCTTGTGGTTCCTGATCCGGTCGTGTTCCTCGCCGACGCCGTCCGTCGAGATCCGGATGGCGATCCGGCCGCCCTTCATCATTCCCTGAACCTGCTCGACGATCTTCTCCGTCAGGACGCCGTTCGTCGAGAAGACGATTCGCGGCTCCTCCAGATGATCCTGGAGCACCTCGATGATCTCCGGGATGTCGTCCCGCATGAACGGCTCGCCGCCGGAGATGTTGATGTTCTTGAGGCTCTTCGGCAGACGACGGTACCAGTCCGGCGGCAGCTCGAAGCGGTCGGGCTTCGACCAGATGTCGCACATCACGCAGAACGTGTTGCAGCGATGATTGACGGCGACGATGGCCTCGACGGGACGGAGCCGAATGCTCATGGAGTCCTTTCCGCCGGCGGGCGGCCGGGGCGACTACGCCCCGGCGCCGACCAGCTCCTTCAGCACGGAGGCCACGTACTCGGGCGCGGCCTCGTCCATTTCCGCGTAGAGCGGCAGCGAGATGACCTCTTCGCCCAGTCGCTCGGCGTTCGGGAACGAGCCCCGCGCCAGACCGAGACGCGTGTAAGCGGGCTGCTCGTGCAGGGCGATGGGATAGTGCACGCCGGCCCCCACTCCGCGCTCGTGGAGCAACGGCAGCAGGTTCTCGCGGTCCGGAACGCGGACGACGTAGAGATGGTAGACGTGGCGCACGTCCCCGACCGGAGAGAGCGGCGTGACGTCGTCGATGCCGGCCAGCAGCTCGTCGTACCGCGCGGCGAAGTTCCGCCGGCTCTCGGTCCAGTCCTCGATGTAGCGCAGCTTCACGTCCAGGACCGCGGCCTGCACGCCGTCCAGGCGGTACGCATAGCCCTCGGCGGCGTGCTCGTACTTGCTGGCGCGCCCGTGGTCCCGGAGGAGTTCCACGCGCCGGAACAGCGCCTCGTCGTCCGTCACGACGCCGCCGGCGTCGCCGTAGGCGCCCAGGTTCTTGCCCGGGTAGAAGCTGTAGCAGGCGATCCGGCCCATCGTGCCCACGTTGCGCCCCTTGTACGTGGCGCAGTGCGCCTGGGCCGCATCCTCGATGACCGGGATGCCGTGACGGTTCGCGATCTCCAGGATCGGATCCATGTCGGCCGGCTGTCCGTAGATGTGCACGGGGATGATGGCCTTCGTCCGCTCCGTGATGGCCGCCTCCAGCTGCTCCGGATCGATGCAGCCGCTGTCCAGGCGACAGTCCACGAACTTCACGTCGGCGCCGGTCTGGGTGATGGCCTCGGCCGTGGCGATGAACGTCCAGGGCGTCGTGATCACCTCGTCGCCGGGCCCGATGTCCATGGCCGAGAGCGCGATGTGGAGGGCGGCCGTGCCGCTGGCCAGCCCCACGCAGTACTTCGTCCCCACGTGCTTCGCGTAGTTCTCCTCGAACCGCGCGACGGCGGGGCCGCCGATGAAGGCGGTGTTCTGGACGACGTCGGAGATCGCGGCATCGACCTCCGGCTTGATGGTCTGATACTGCGCCCGAAGATCGTTGAAGGGGACGTTCACTTCTGGACACCTTTCTCGGTGGGGGACGTTCGGGGCCGCAGCGGCAGCTCCTCGCCGTGGGACCGGATGGAGTCACAGGCCCGCTCCATCACGCGGACGACCGAGAGGCCGGCCTCGCCGTCCGAACGCGGGGTCTCGCCCTTCTGGATGCAGTGGACGAAGTGCTGGCACTCGTTCTTCAGCGGCTCGTTGTCGTCCAGGCGCGGCGTGTAGATGTCGCCGAAGCGGTAGGACAGCTGGAACTCGCCGAATGTGTCGTAGTGCGGCTGAACGGTGACGCCCTTGTCGTAGACACGGATCTTCTCCGTGGTGGAGACGTCATCGTAGACCAGCATCTTCTTGCTGCCGACGACCGTGATCCGCCGGATCTTGTCCGGGTTCAGCCACGAGACGTGCGTGTTGGCCATGATGTCACCGGGGTACCGTAGATTCAGGAACGCCACGTCCTCGATGCCGGTCTGGATGTACGCCTGCCCCTGGGCGGAAACCGTCTCCGGCTCGGCGTCCAGGATGTAGTTCAGGATGGAGACGTCGTGCGGAGCCAGATCCCACACCACGTTGATGTCCTCCTGGAACAGCCCCAGGTTCACGCGCGTGGTGGAGATGTAGTAGATGTGGCCCAGCTCGCCGGACGAGATGAGCTCCTTCATCTTGTTCACGGCCGCGGTGTACAGGAACGTGTGCCCCGCCATCAGCACCAGGCCGCGGTCCATCGCCAGCGTCCGGAGCTCCTCGGCCTCCACGACGCTGGCGGCCATCGGCTTCTCCACCAGCACGTGCTTGCCGGCTTCCAGCGCCTTCTTGGCCAGCGGGTAGTGCGTGGACACCGGGGTGGCCACCATCACGGCCTCGATCTCCGGGTCCGCAAGGACCTCCTCCACCGACGTGGACGTGCCGACGCTCGGGTAGAGCTGGGAGATGTGGCGAAGTCTTTCCTTGTTGAGGTCGACGGCGGTCTTCATCCGCACGCCGGGCATCTGGGAGAAGTTCCGAATCAGGTTCGGACCCCAGTAGCCAGCTCCGATGACGGCAACGGAAATCACGGGGCAGCTCCTTTGGTGATCGATGACGCGGGGCGTCAGTAGGCACCCTCGCCGTACAGGACGACGGGGATCGTGCGAAAGAGGATTTCCAGGTCGGTCTTCAGCGACCAGTGATCGATGTAGTACAGGTCCAGCAACACCATCTCGTCGAACGGAACCGTGGATCGGCCGCTCACCTGCCAGAGGCCGGTCAGGCCGGGCTTCGCGCGCAGCCGCTTCTTGTGCCACTCCTTGTAGTGATTCAGCTCGTAGAAGATCGGGGGGCGCGGCCCCACGATGCTCATCTCTCCTCGCAGCACGTTGAGCAGCTGCGGCAGCTCGTCCAGGCTGGTCCGGCGCAGGACGGCCCCCACGGGCGTGATCCGCGGATCCCGGGTCATCTTGAACACCTGATCCGAGTTCTTCTTCTCGTCCTTGAACTCCAGCTGCTTTCCCTGGATGAAGTTCGTGGCGTACTCGCGATGGATCGAGTCGTCGGTCTGGAGCTTCATCGTGCGGAACTTGCACATCGTGAACTCCTGGCCGAACTGTCCCGCCCGCACCTGCCTGAACAGGACGGGGCCCGGCGAGAAGACCTTGATGAGCAGCGCGATGAAGAGGAACAGCGGGAAGAACATCAGCAGCAGCGATCCCGACACCACGATGTCGAAGGCGCGCTTCACGAAGAGGCTGAGCTGCGGAGCGTTCTCCGCCCGGATGTCGTAGGTGGGGACGCCGTCGATGGTCTCCACCTGCGTGTCCGCAACGATCAGGTGAAGGATGTCATTGACGAGCCGCACCGGCAACCCCGCCTCCATGCAGCGGGACATCATGGCGAGCGTCCCCTCCTGCCCCAGGCTCGGGATGGCCACGAAGACCTGGTCGGCCTGGACATGACGGACGATCTCCGGGAGGTCGTCCACGCCGCCCCGGACCTGCACGCCGTCGATGTCGAGGCCGTGCTTGCCGGCATCGTCGTCCGCGAACGCTACCGCCTCGTAGCGCAACGCCTCGTTTTCCTGGATCCGCTGGAGGAAGCGCGTGCCCTCCACCCCCGCCCCCACGATGACGATGCGCTGGAGTCGGCGACGGGGCCCGAACTGGCGCCGGTAGAGGGGCCGGAGCACCTGGAACCGGAAGAAGAGCGACAGCGTCGTGCAGAACACCGCGGCGAAGATGAGGACGAGCCGCTTCTCGAAGAAGTAGTTCGTCTTCGTCAGGAACCCGAGCGCGAGCACGAGAAGGCAGCCGAGCGTCACCGACTTGACCACGCCGAGGATCTGGTCCAGGCGGGTTTCCAGGCTGCGAAGCCGGTAGAGGCCGCTCATCCCGTGGATGAGGATCCAGATGGGGAGCATCAGGACGAGCGTCCAGACGTGCTCCAGGCGGAGCGCCTCGGACGGGCCGGCGAACCAGCCGGTCTGGAAACGGAACGCGTGCGCGGCCAGGAATCCGCCGAACAGCACCACGGCGTCCAGTACCATGGCGACGATCAGCAACCGGAGCTCCGAAGGCCGTTTCCGCCCGGAGGGCGGCGTCGGCGGGGCGTCGGCCGTCCGGGGGGAAGACGTTTCGACGGGTGCGCTCATGGCTGCTCATCCGGTTTCGGGGAGCCCGACGTAATCGCCCGCAATTCTAAAGAATTACGGCCGTTCGATCCAGTGGGTTCGAGGTGCTCGCGGCGGGGCGTGACGGTTCCGTAGACCTCCAGCGTGCGATCCACGACCCGGCTCACGCGGAAGCGCTCCCGCGCCTCGCGGCGGGCCTCCCGCCCCTGCTCCCGGGTCCCGTCCGGGTCCTCCAGGGCGGCGGTGAGCGCGGCCGTGAGGGCGTCCACGTCGTCCCGGGGAACGAGGCGGCCGGTCCGACCGTCATCCACCAGGTGCCGCGTCCCTCCCACGTCGGTGGCGATCGCGGCCACGCCGGAGGCCATCGCCTGCATGACCGAGATCGGCGCGATCTCCACCGCCGACGGCAGCACCATCAGGCCGGCCTCCACGAACTCCTGGCGCAGCTCCTCGTCCGAGACGAAGCCGACGAACGTGAAGCGGTCCCCCAGTCCCCCGGCCTCGGCCTGCGCCCGGAGCCCCTCCAGGAAGCTGTCGTGGTCCGCCGGTCCGATCCAGCGGAGACGGAACTCCCTCCCCGCTTCCTTCACCCGACGCGCGGCCTCCACCAGGAGCTCCGGCCGCTTGTGCGGGATCACTCGGGACACGCAGACGATCCGCGAGGGATCGCCGCCGTCCGGCAGCTCGAAGAACAGATCGTCCACCGCGTTCTCGATGGTGAAGACGCGCGCGTGTCGGATCCGTGCCCCCAGCATCGACCGGACGACCGGATTCGGGACGATGATGGTGTGGGCACGCCGTAGACTCTCCTCCTCCAGGCGGCGGAACACGGCCGCCCGGATCCGGTTGCGGAGTCCGCCGACCGCCTGCGTCTCCGCGGCCTGGGCGCCGTTCACGGTGACCACCCACGGATAGCCGGACTCGGACGCGGCCAGCGCCTTGGGGCCGATGCCCAGCGGATGCACCACGTCCGGATCGATGTCGCGCAGCGTCGCGATGGTGTCCGCCCGCTCCGGGCGTCCCATCGACACGTTGCCGAACCGGTCCGGCAGCGCGCGACGGTGCACGAACACTCCGTCGATCTCCTCCGTGGACGCTCGCGGCCGGATCCCCTGGTGGAAGCTCACGATGTGGACCTCCACGCCCTCCCGCGCGGCCAGCGCGTGCGCGAACCGTCGTGTGACTTCCTCGATCCCGCCGACGACACGGTCCCGCCGGAGCGGGTACTCGGCACAGAGCGCGATCCTCATGCGATCCCCCCCGCCGGGAGCTCCCGGCCCAGCAGCGCCGCGCGTTCCTCTTCCTCCTCGTGCCTTTCCTTCTCCAGTTCGCCATCCTGCTGCATCTGCTCGTGGAGGCCGATCATCGCGCCCACGATGAAGCAGAACAGGACGTTGATGTACTCGAAGTAGCGCAGCTCCAGGAACATCGCGTTGGCGTAGTACGCGCCGATGGCGCACCACACGCAGACCACGTAGTCCTTCGAGATCAACCCCTTCCGTGGCAGATCGCGATAGACCTGCCGACTTCGCAGCAGGATGAACACGATGATCAGGACGTACGGAATGAAGCCGAGGAGCCCCTGCTCGGCGAGGATCGTGATCAGGATGTTGTGGGACACCGCCCGGCCGCCGACGCCGAGGTCGATGTGCCCGAAGATCGGGACCTCCCGCGGACGGCGGTAGTCCTTGAGCGCCTCCTCGAAGTTCATGAAGCCGACCCCGAAGAACGGATGATCCAGGAAGCTCTCCCCCGTCTCGTAGACCAGCGCCACGCGGTAGTGGATCGTGTTCATGGTGGCCAGACCGCCCTTCTCGCGATCGGCCGAGCCGAGGTTGTCCCAGTTGAGGAACGCGGCGGTGGCGGCGCCCAGGATCAGCCCGACCGCAATGGGGCGCATCTTCCGGCTGCTGAACGCGGAGAGCAGCAGCGCCACGGCGAAGCCCAGGTATACGGAGCGGGTCTGCGTGAAGAAGATCGTGAGCGGCGTGGTGGCCAGCAGCACCAGGCGGGTTACCAGCGGGACGATCCCCTTCACGTGGCTCAGGTAGTGCCAGGCCGGGAAGAAGCCCATCGTCATGACGGCGCCGAGCACCGCCGGCTGCAGGAAGATCCCGCGCACTCGGTAGCCCAGACGCGACAGGCCGATGTCGCGGACGGTCGGATCCACGATGAACTTCGGCCAGACGAGGTGGTACCACTTCAGGTACTCGAAGATTCCCATCACGGCGAAGTAGATCCCCACGAGCGCCAGGTACGTGAACACGATGCGCATCTGGCTTGTCGTCCGGACGGTGGTACGAGCGAAGTAGAAGAAGATGAACGGGTAGAGGTACCCGCGCATCAGCATGAGCCAGCGCTTCTGCCCGGACGTCAGGATCGAGATGAGCATGACGACCAGGAAGATGAGCATCGTCTTCTCGAGACGCCCGAACTTGGGGGCGCTCCGCAATCCCGTCGCCAGCTGCACGGTGAAGATCAGGAAAAGAAGCGTGGACGCGATCCGGGCCGGATAGAGGTCGGGGAACGCGGGCAGGCGGATCCAAAAGCCGGTCTGGAAGAAGATGTCGCACGTGAGGTAGAACACGAACCCCCACGTGATGTCCTTGCGGAGCAGCAGGAACAGCGCCACGGCCACGTTGAACAGGCCCAGCACGGCGATCAGGATGGTCAGGTCGATGACGGCGCCGGCCACGAGCGCCAGGCCGAGCCCCGTGCCGGCCACGATCCACTTCGCCATCGGCGCGAAGCTCGGGGTCGGCGTCGGGACGGAGGGCAGACCGGAGCTCACGCGGGCCTCCCTTCGTACAGCGTCACCTTGACGCCCGGGAACTCCCAGCGCTCCTCTTCGGACAGCGACTCCTCGAAGATCCGGCGGATCCGATCCTCGGGCCCCACGTCCCACCAGCGTGTGAGGACCAGCCAGACCCGGGTTGCGCCCTCGCTCACGTCGGCCACGTGCGCGCGCATCTCATCGTCCGTGCGCAGAAAGCGCTTGTGAACGTGATGCAGCTCCGCCGCCCCGCCCGCTCCCTGCTCGAAGTAGTGCCGGAACGGCCGGAACGCGTAGATCACCACGACCGAGTCGCCCGGCGCCTCGTGCTCCCGGACGAGGCGCGCCGCGGACCGGCAGTCCTCCTTGGCGTAGGTGTCGTCGTAGTAGTGCTGGCCCAGCGCGAAGAGCGCCAGCCCCGCCGCCACGACGCCGGAGCTCCGGACCCAAAGACCGGGGCGGGACCAGCCGGCCCCGAGCCACGCCAGGAACAGCGGGAACGTGACGACGAGATAGCGCGGATGGAAGGTCTTGATGCCGCGGGCGGCCAGGAATACCGCGAGCAGCAGCGGCACCGCGACCAGGACGACCAGAAGCATCGTCCGACGATGCTCGCGGAGTTTCGGGAGAGCGGCCAGCAGGCCGCCCGCCACGGCGAGCGCGCCCGCCGTCAGAACCGGCAGGTACGGCATCAGCGCCGCCACCGATCGGTCCAGGTGCAGCGCCCGCAGCGACGGTCCCAGGGAGTACCCGAACGCGAACGACCAGGCGGTGTACGGCACTTCCAGCAGCGAGAAGCCTCCGGCCTCACGCAGCGGGACGCTCATCGGCGGCGGCGCGTTCGTGAACAGCCGCTCCCCGCCGATCCGCCCGTACCAGTCCAGGAACCACGGCAGGAACACGACGCCGACGAAGGCCAGGACGCCGACCCACCCCAGGACGAAGCGTGAGGAGAACGGGCGGCGCAGCAGCGTGGCGGCCGACAGGGCCAGCAGCAGGAAGGCGACGCTGAAGTTCGTGAGGACAGCGAGCGCCAGCACCAGCGACAGCGCGATCCAGTGTCCGCGCCTCGCTCGATCGTCCCAGAGTCGCAGGTAGAGCCAGAGCGCCAGCGCGGCCCAGAGCAGTGTCCATGAGTAGCTGCGGACCTCCTGCGCGTACCAGACGTGGAACGGGGACAGCGCGGCGACCCAGGCGGCCACCTTCCCCGCCCGAGTGTCGAAGAGATCCCGGGCCAGCAGGTAGACGACCGGGATCGTGGCGAGCGACGGAAGGACGTAGAGCGTCCGAAGCCACGTCTCCCCCATCCCGCCCGCGGCCACCCAGCCGTGGAGGATCGCGGAGTTGAACGGACCGTGGATGTCCGTCAGCAGGCCGCGCCAGAACTCGGCGCCCTGCGCATACGTGGCCAGCTCGAGGCTGATCAGTTCGTCGATCCAGAGCGGCTGGTGACCGAGCCGAAAGAAGCGCAGTCCCGCTGCCACCAGGAGGCAACCGACGAGCCAAGGGGGAGTCGAGCGGATGCCTGAGATCATCGCGTCCGGCTCCGGCTACAGTCGTCGATAGATGAAGTTCGGGATGGGGAACTCGCGACGGTTGAGGATCACGCCGAGGACTCGACCGTCCACGTGTCTCACGGTCTCCAGTCCGCGCGCCGCGATCTGGCGGTTCGTCTTGCCCGCCCGGATCACCAGGACCACGCCGTCGGCGGCCGAGACCCCGCTCTGGCTGAAGAAGGGGGATCCGATGTAGTCGGAGTCCACCAGAACGTAGTCGTACCGGTCGGCCACGGCGCGCTGGAAGTCGCCCAGCGCCTCGATGATCCGCTCCGCTTCCGAGCGGTCGGAGCATCGTCCAAGCGGAACCAGGTTCAGGTTGGCGAAGCCCGTAGGATGCACGACGGCGTCCGCGGAGGCCGACCCGGCCACGTACTCGGCCAGTCCCGGCGCGTCCGGCACGTGAAACTGTCGATGCAGCACCGGATGGCGCGGGTTGCCGTCGATGAGGAGGACGCGCTCGCCCCGGCGCGACAGGACCTCGCCGTACTGCGACACCACGGTGGAGATGCCGTCTCCGGCCACCGCGCCCGTGAACACGAGCGTGCGGTGCGTGGTGTTGCCCAGCTTGACCTCGATCTGCTTGCCGACGGACTCGTAGTAGCGGAGGACCTCGGCGGAGAGCGGCGGCACCAGACCCAGCGGTCCGTCCCCGCGCGGAGCCGGGGCGGCGGCCTCGGACTTCGGCGTCTCGGGGCGCCAGTACTCGCCCTCGGACTTCCGCATGGCGTCGCGGATCTTGCTCACGAGTCATCCTCCGAGGTCGCGTCGGGGCGGACGAGACGTACGGTCCTCACGAAGGCGAAGTCGTCGCCCTGCGAGAGGTCCCGCATGAGGCTGCGCGCTTCCTCCCGGTCGGCGAACTCGCCGACCAGGACGCGGTACCAAAGGCCGGTCTCGAGCTGGGTGGGCGCCACGTGGGTGGCTCGCGCCAGCGACGTGCGCAGCTCGGCGGCCAACTTGCGGGCGGCCCCGGCGTCCCGGAAGGAGGCGACGTGCACGGCGAACGCCTCGCCGGAGAGTCCGGCGCCGTCGTCGAACACGGGCACGTCGTCGCCCTCGCGCGCGGGGGCGGCTTCCACGGCGCTTCCACCGTCCCGGGAGAGGAACTGCCCGCTGAGCGAGCCGACGGCCAGGACCACGACCGCGGCCACGCCCGCGACGGCGAGCCAGCGCTGCGCGCCGCCGCCGCGCGAAGCGGACGAACGGCGTCGGGGCCGCGGGGCCTCGGTGCCGATCCGACCCAGCATCGGGGCGGGCTCGGCCACTATCGGCGCAGGGGTCGGCGCGGGCGTGGGCTCCCGTGGCGGAAGCGGAGGCGGCGGTGCGGCGGCGGCGGGAGCCGGCGGGGCCGCAACGACGGGCTCCGGAATCGCCACCGGGGCGGGCGCGGCCGGCGGCGGCTCGGGTGCCCGGCGCGGAGGCCGCTTGCGACCGCGCGGAGCGCCGGGCATGACCGCCTGCGTGACCTCGCCGAGATCCTCGTAGGCTTCCCGCACCAAGTCTCCGTCGATGTGGCCGGTGTCCGCCACGTAGCCCGACACGAGGGCACGATCCGCCAACAGGTTCACGAGCCGGGGAACGCCGGCGGAGCAGTCGTGGATCGTCTCGATGGCGTCCGGGGTGAAGAGCACGGCCTCGGGACCGCCCGCGATGCGCAGCCGACGGTCCACGTAGGCGCCCGTCTCCTCACGGCTCAGCGCGCGGATGTCGTAGAACATCTCGATGCGCTGGGCGAGCGGACGGAGCCTCGGCCGGGAGAGCAGGTCCTTCAGCTCGGGCTGTCCCGAGATGACGATCTGCAGGAGCTTGCGGTCGTCCGCCTCCAGGTTGGACAGCAGGCGGAGCTGCTCCATCGCCTCCTCGCTGAGAAGGTGCGCCTCGTCGACGATCAGGATCCCGGGCACCTCGCCGTCCGTGAGGAACTCCCGAATGCGCCGGCGCAGGTCCACGATGGCGGCGTTGTCGGAGGGCTGATCGAACCCGTCGAGGATCGCGCGAAGAAGATCGGCCACCTCCATCTCCGGCTGGGAGAGGAAGCAGGTCCGGCCCTCCCGCCTCAGGCGGCGGAGCAGCGCGCGGAGCACCGTGGTCTTCCCCGCCCCGACCGGGCCGGTGATCGCCACGAAGCCCTTCCCGGACTCCAGACCCATGACGAGGTTGGCCAGGGCCGCCTCGTGCGACTCCCCGAGGAACAGGAAGTCGGGGTCGGGGACGAGCTCGAAGGGAGCCCGCTGGAATCCGAAGAACTTCTCGTACACGAGCGTCTCCTAGCGGCGGGCCGCGGGCTTGAGTTCGGGGATCGAGCCGAGCAGCGGGATACCGAGGTTGACCTCCACGTCGTCCGGGGTGCGCAGCGTGTGGTCCAGACCCTCCAAGAGGAACGCCAGCGCCAGGCCCAGCGACAGGCCGAGCATCGCCGCGAACAGCGCGAAGAGGCTCTTCCTCTGCTGCACGAACGAGACGCGGACGGTGGCCGGACTCAGGACCTTCGCGTTCACCATCCGCTGGTCCTCGGTCTCCGAGATCTGCGTGTCCACCATCTTGTTGCCGACGAGTTCGTAGAGCTCCGCGGTGTTCGTGATCTCCCGCTCGATCTGGCGGATCATCGGCGAGTAGCGCGGGATGCGGTTCATCTCCTCCACCATCTCCCGCACGGCCCGCTCCAGCGCGGCCTCGTGCGCGCGGATCGCCTGCAGCTCGTCGTCGCGCATGGCGATCTGCATCTCCACCTCGGAACGGAGGTCCTTGCGGAGCAGATCCACGAAGGCCTCGGCCTGCTTCACCTTGGGATGGTCCGGCAGGTACCGGCCCCGCAGCTCGGCCAGCTGGGTCTGCTTGTCGATGAGCTTGGTGCGGATCTCCTGGAACGCACGGTCCTCGCCGAACTCCAGCGCCGGGATGATGTCGCCGGCGGAGTTCACGCGCCGTCGCATGGCGCCGAGCCGCTGCTCCAGCGTCTCGCGGTTGACGCGGACCCTCAGGAGGTCCGTGCGCAGCTCGTCCAGCGAGCCGAGGTTCACGCGCTGCTGCCATTCCTCGTCGTAGACGCCCGCCTCGATCTGGAGCTGCCCCAGCTCGGTGCGCAGGTCCAGCAAGCGGTCCCTCAGGTTGGACGTCCGGTCCTGGAAGAAGCTCTCCAGCATCGGGTTGCGTCGCACCGAGATCCGCTCCACCACGTAGGCGTTCGCCACGGCATCCGTGAGAATGCGGGCGGTCTTCGGATTCTCGTGCCGGAAGCGGACCATGATGACGTTCGACTTCTCGATGGGCTCGGCCTGGATGTTCTTCTCGATCCAGCGGACGGTGGGAATGGTGTACGCATCATCCGGCTCCTCCGGCGGGAACAGCGAGGAGAGCTCCTCGGGCTCCACCTCTTCCAGCTCTGCCTCCACGTAGGACAGCGCGCGCTGGAGCACCGGCTTGGAGCGGAGGATCTCGATCTCCGTGTTCATCTCCTCTTCCAGGCCGAACTGCGGGGCGCTCTGCTTCGCGAAGGACGATCCCTCCGCCCGACGGATCAGCACCTTGGCCGTGGCCTGGAACTCCGACGTGGTCTTCAGGCTGGCGGACACGCCCATCGCCAGCGTTACGAAGAAGATGGAGAGAATCACCCACTTGCGCCGGAAGATCATGGCCAGCATGTCGCGGGCCGTGAACTGCTGCCCGGCGTCGCCCTTCGGGGACGAGGATGTCGGTGAGGCCATGATGCTACTCCGCCGTGATGATGGTGGTGCCGTTCCCGGTGTTCTTCCGCAGAGCGGACCGCTCATCCACGTGGATCGCGTCGTACGACTTGATGAAAAGTTCGGGAATCGGGATCAGGCCGTCGAAGACCAGATCCACGAAGTGCTCCATGTTCGCGATGAACGACCGTGGTATCCAGACCACGTCGTCCGGCTGCAGGAGGACGTCGGCCGCCAACGACTCGCCGTCCAGCACGCCGCGCAGATCGAGCCGGTACGCCTGGGCCGTGTTCTCCGTCTTGCGGCGCAGCAGCACGACGGTGCCGAGCTTGGCGTCCTGCGTGACGGAGCCGGCCCGCGCCAGCGCCTGGGTCAGCGAGGTGCGCTGCTGCAGATCGATGGGACCGGGCTTGTTGACCATGCCCAGCACGTAGGCGTTGCGCTCCCCGAACGTGACGACGTTCAGCGTGGTCGTGGGATCGCGCAGGATCGTGGAGTAGTAGGCCTCCACGTCCGCCGCCACCTCGACCGGCTTGCGTCCCAGCGCGGGCACGTCTCCGACGCCCGGTGCGGTGATCATGCCGTCCGGGCGGACGACGGTGATCGTCTCCAGTTCCGGATAGAAGAGGACGTCGATCTGGACTTTGTCGCCGCGACGCAGGAGGTACGGACCCTCGGACGCGTACTCGAGCGGCAGCGGAACGGTGTCCTCGCCCGACTCGAGGTCGCGCACGAACACGCCTTCGTTCTGTTCCTGCCCCTGCGTCTTGCTGGACTTGGGGTCCTCGATGAGGACGCGGAGAGAGTCCGGCACGTTCCCGAACTCGTCCTGGCCCTCGACATAATAAGGAGAGCCGCAGGCGGAGATGCCCCCCGCAACGGCGACCAGGATCAAGAGCAGTATGGCCGCGGCGTTCTTCCGAAGCATCCCAACCCTCGCATGGCTCCCCGCGCGGACCCGCTTCCGGGTCGACGCGGCGTGCACCTATCGATCGGCCGCCCGGTCGCCTACCTGAAACGACAGGGCGTACGACGCTCGACTTGCCGGACGCACGCCGGCACCGATCTGCCCGAAAGAGGGGGGGAAACGCTGCTCGCACGAGGAGCCTCACGGGCTCCCGACGTCACCGTCCAGGGGAACGGCTCCGTCGACCTCCTCGAACCTCGGATGTCAGAGCCTGCTGTCGATCCGGTCTCGCGTCCCGGATCACTCGTAGCAAGGTGCGATAGGCTTCCTTCTGGGTTGGGCCCGGACTCAGGGGAGTCCGGTGAGGTGGGAAAAAGCATACCAGAGCGCCGATCCTATGGTCAACCGGGCCCCCGGCCGGAAAGGTCGGCCAGGCGGTCCTCCAGGGCGGCCGCGAGGAGCGGCAGGAGAAGCTCGTGGTGGCCCGTGAGGTGCGCTCCCCACCCCTGCCCCTGCGTCGGCCGCTGGACGACGTTGGTGAGCGGGCGGTAGTGCCGGATCATGTCGAAGTTCACCGCCGCGAAGTCCCCGACCCGGTGACCGAGGTTCCGGGCCACCGTGAGAGCCTTCAGGAAGACCTCCGGCAGCAGCACGGCCGAGCCCACGTTGAGGACGGTCCCGCCCTCCAGCGCGGCCACGCGCGCGGCGAGGATCCGGAAATCCCGAAGCGAGGCGTCGCCGATGGCCGATCCGTCGGCCGACGGGTGCTGGTGGACGATGTCCGTGCCCAGGGCGACGTGGATCGTGGCGGGGACGCCGGACCGCGCCGCCGCGGCCAGCAGGCTGTGCTGGGCATGGGGAGCGTCCAGGAGTTCCCGTCCCAGCGTCTCCCCGAACCCGGCGCCCGCCTCCCGGGCGCGAACCGCCGCTCCGTTCAGGATCTCCGCGGTCTCCCGCGACATCCCGAAGCTGCCGTCCTCCAGGTTCTCCTCCACCACCTCCGACGTCGCGCCGAAGTGAGCCAGCTCCAGGTCGTGGACCGCGCCGGAGCCGTTCATCGCAATCCCGGTGATCCATCGACGCTCCAGGAGCGGCACGAGCAGCGGAGCGGCTCCGGTCTTGATCACGTGTCCGCCGAGCAGGAAGAGCCACTCGCGGCGGCCGCGGATGGTGGATTCCAGACGATCCAGCAGGGTGCGCAGATCCCGCGCGGCTAGGATGTCCGGCAGCGAGTCGATGAGCTCCGACACGGTCATCCCGGGGCGCGGGGCCCGGCCCAGATCGTCCACGGAGACCTTGCGGGTCCGGTCGTGGATGGACACGGTCTTCACTCCGGAGAGATCCAGCTCCTCGTGCGCCATCTAGCCCGCCCCCGGTCGCGGCGTGGCCTCGCCCAGGCGATACTTCTGCAGCGAGGCCGTGATCGATCCGACGAGGATCTTCGTGCTCATCTTCACCGGCATCCGTCGCTCGTCCGCGGTGATCCAGATGGTCAGCGTGCCCTTCGCCGTGAAGATGCCGCCCTCCCGGATGACCGGTTCGATCACGAAGCAGTCGAACTCGCCCGCGTCCACCTCGATGGTCTCGCGACGGTGAACGATGACCTTCAGTGGATAGTTCTTGCGGTTCGTGTGGTTGTCAATGAAGACGTCCTTCCCCACCTCCAGCGGGAGCGTCCGCAGGTAGTAGAACGCCGAGAGCTCGTCCTGCGTGTACGGATGCATCGAGACCTCGTCGCCGTTCTCGTAGCGGGCGAAGTGCCCGTTCCGGTCGAACTTGATGACGAGGTCCTTCTCGTACGAGCCCTCCCGCAGATGCTTCTCGAAGCGCCACGGAAGCACCGTCTCCGTATCCACGAACGTCTGGGCCCGGTCCCACACCTTGTAGAACTGGGAGAAGAAGCGGTTGCTCTTGGCCTCCGTGCGGATGTCGAAGCACTCCCGGCCCATGATGCGCCGGATGCCGTTGACCTCCATCACGGCGCCGCCCGCGTTGATCACGCCGTAGTCGATCGAGAACTTGAGCCACTCCCCCTCGCCGAACGGCAGAACGTCGGGCAACGCGGGGCGCGGCGCGGGCGGCGGAGCGAGAGACTCGGGCGGCCCGAAGGCGATGGAGTCGGCGGGGGCCTGGCGCGATTCCACGAGAGGAGCAGGGACGTCTCCGAACGGCGTCGGCGTCGGGCTGCCCGGAATGGAGGCGCCCGCGCCCGCGGCCAGCCCCAGGAACGCGGTCAGACCGAGGACGGCCGACCCGCGCCGGCGGCCGACGCGGCTCACCTCGGGACTCCGGCCAGCTGACGCTCGTACAGTTCCAGGATACGGTCCACGATTCCCTCGATGTCGAAGTCCTCGGCCCGGCGTCGTCCCGCCGCCCCCAGTCGTGCGGCGAGATCGGGCTCGTCCTTCAACCGCCTCAGCGCCTCGGCCAGTCCGGCGTCGTCTCCGGGCTCCGCCAGGAGCCCCTCCACGCCGTCGCGGACCACTTCCGGAATGCCCCCGACTCGGGTGGCGACCACCGGCAGGGCGCGGGCCATGGCGTCCAGAATGACGGTTCCCAGAGCCTCGAACGCGGAGGGGAGAAAGAAGGCGTCCAGACGCCTCCAGACAGGCTCAGGATCGGCCAGAAAACCCGGCAACTCCACCTTCGTCGACAGGCCGGCCTCCCGGATTGCACCCTCGACCCGGGGCCGGAGTTCCCCGGTTCCCGCCCAGACGAAGCGGACGTCGGGGACCTTCCGGGCCAGCCGAACGGCCGCGCGGGTCCACGTATCGGGGTCCTTCTGGGGCGTGAAGGCCGCCAGCGTGCCCACCACCCACTCCCCGGGGCGCCCGGCCGGTCCCGAAGGGGACTCCGGAAGCTCCACGCCGCTCGGGATGAGGGTGATGCGCTCGGGCGGCACTCCGGCCGCCCGGAGCGAGTCCAGCACGGCGCGGGAGATGGCGACGTAGTGATCGCCGAGGCGGCGGTACTTCCAGCGGCCGAACGGGCCGCGCGTGACCAGTTCCACCCGGCGAGTGACGAGGACCCGGGGTCTCGCGCCCGCGCCTCTCGCGGCCAGTCCCCCGACGGCGTGGGCGCGGGCCGTGTGCAGGTGGAGGACGTCGGGCTTCTCCCGGGCGATGCAGTTCCGCAGCGCCACGATGGCGGCCGGGTCCACGTCGCCCCGCATCCGGATCTCGTGGACGTCGATGCCGTCCTCGCGGGCGTGACGGGCCAGCGGGGATCCGGGAGCGGCAACGACGACGTTCCGGAGACCGCGACGCCCTAGGCCGCGGGCCAGGAGCCTCACCTGTCGCTCCCCGCCGCGCCAACCGTCGGCCGGATCGACGTGAAGGACCTTCATGGTCAGGCGGCGGACCGCTCGGAATCCTCGGCGGGCGCCGGCGCGCTCTCGAGGCGGCCGCGCCCGAGGCGACGGTAGTAGACGACCTCCAGGAACTCGCGGAAGGCGAGCCCCGACTTCCGGGCGTCGTGTTCCCGCTCTGCGTGCTCCCGCGCCGCCCGACCGTACTCTTCCCGCCGCTCTCTGGATCCCAGCAGGTCGGACATTGCCCGCGCGAACTTGGAGTGCGCCTCCGGCTCCACCAGGAGTCCGGCCTCCTCCACCGGCAGGAGTTCCTCCATGATCGGCGTGCGCGTGGTCACGATCGGGAGGCCGCTGGCCAGCGCCTCGACCATGGTGACTTCCGGTCCCTGGACGATGCCCTCGTCGCGGCGCTCCTTGTGAGCGGCCACGAACAGATCGGCCGTGCGGTAGTAGCGCGGCAGATCGGCCGGCGCCACCGACCCGACGAAGCGGACGCTCCGGTCGATGCGCAGCTTGCGGAGCGCCGCCCGCCAGGCCGCGCCGTCCACGCGCCCCACCACCACGAGACGCGCGTCGCGGCGCTGTCCCCGGATGGCGGAGAAGGCCTTGAAGACGGTCTCGGGATCGCGCGCATTCCCCGATCCGCCGACCGTGAGCAGCACCGGCCCCTGCCCGAGCTCCAGCTTCTTCACGAGTCCCGCGTCCTTGGGGCCGGGCTGGAAGCGCTCCAGATCCACCCCGATCGGGATCACCTGCAGGTGGTGCGGCAGCACTCCCGCGCGGTACGCCTCCAGGCGGCAGTCGCGCGTAGCACAGACGATCGCCTCGGACTCGTCTAGGAGTTCCTGGTAGCGCACGCCCTTCTCGCTTCCGTCCCGAATCGCGCGGCGGATCTCCACGAGTTCCGCGGCGTCCAGGTGGAAGAGGAACGGGATGTCCAGCTCGCGCTTCAGTCGAAGCGCCATGGGTCCTTCCGCCTTGCTGCCGAACGCGACCACCAGGTTCGGCCGGCGACGTCCCACCGTCCAGTCCAGGTGCTTCCGGCGGATGAACGGCTTCAGCGGACCCGGGAGGAATGTCGGGCGACGGCGGACCGTCACGTCCAGCGTCCGGTCGAAGGAGGACGCCCCCTTGGCGCCCGGCGCCACGAGCTGCGTGGTCGCGCCCGGGGAATGGCGAAGCAGCTCCGCGAGGACGGACTCCTTCCCCCCGATGGAGGGCGGAGTGCGCTCCGCGATGAGCAGCGTTTCCAGCTTGGATCCGGGCGTCGGGTTCAACGGGGACTCCTCTCCGGGAAGCGAGCGACGGGGATTCTAGGGGGCCGCCCCGGGCGTGTCCAGCCGCCCTTCCGCGAGGCACTCCTCCAGGAGCTCCAGGACCGGTTCCGGGGGCAGGTCGATCAGATCCGGGTGCCCCGCGTTCGCGGAGAGGATCGTGTGGTGCGGGCCCTCCGGCGGCGTCCAGTCCGACGGCCGCGTGGACCCGAAGATCCCCAGCGTCGGGGTGCGGTGCACCAGCGCGATGTGGCGGCCGAGGCAGTCGGGCGCCACCAGCAGCGCCGGACGGGCCAGTAGGGCCGCCATGCCCATCAGCGTCGACGGCGGAGCCAGGTGGGCGGCGTCGCCGGCCAGTTCGGCGATCGCCCGGGCGTCGTCGGCCTCGGGCGGCCCCCAGAGGATCAGCGTCCGCTGCCCGAGCCGTTCGGCGGCCCGGCGCGCGACGGCCGCGAAGCCCGCCGGGGTCCATCGCTTGCTGGCCCAGGATCCGCCCGGCAGCACCGCGGCGAAGCGGGCGCCGGCCGCGTACCCGAGAGAGGCCACGGCCTCGTCCGCGGTCGCGACGTCTTCCGGGGTGAGTGCCATCGACGGCCTCGCCGTTCCCGGCCAGCGGATCCCCGCGTGGCGAAGGAAGTCCAGCTGCACCTCCCCCGCCCAGCGTCGATCCTCCTCGCGCGACGGCACGAAGCGCGGCACCCGGACGTTGTACGCGAGGCGCCGAACGCCCCAGTCCAGCCCCACGCGGAAGCGCGCGCTCGAGCAGGCCGTGATGATGGACGTGCGTGGATTGGAGAAGAGGTCCACCACGAGGTCGGGGCGTCGCCTCCGCATCCACGCGATGCACCTTCCGCTGCGCCCGCCCGGAGGATCGTCCGAGGCGTCGCCGATCAGGAAGAGCTGGTCCAGGCGGGAGTCGGCCTGCAGCAGGCTCCGCCCCGGGCGCTCCACCACGAAATCGATCGGCACCTCGGGCCAGGCGCGGCGCACCGCATCGATGACGGCCGACGACAGCACCACGTCGCCCAGTCCGCGCGGCCTCACGAGGCAGACGCGCCGCGGAACGAAGTCCGCCGGGATCCTCATCGTCCGTCCCCCGGCCGATCCAGGAGTCGGGCGTACTTGGAGAAGACTCCGTACGCGGAGATCGAGCAGAGGATCCAGCCCTCCACGCCGTCCCGGAAGCCGCCCTGCCACAGCCACTGCTTCAGGAAGCGCGCCGGGGGCCGCAGCACGACGTCGCGCACGGATCCGCGTCGTCCGCGGCGCGCCAGTTCCTCCGCGCCCAGCGCCGAGTAGCGATCGGTCTTGCGCCACCACGTGGAGAGATCGCGGCAGGAGTGATGGAGGAGCGCCGCGTCCAGCCGTCCGGCCGGCTCGTCCAACGACACCTCCTCGTGCACCGCGCGCTCCTCGTAGCGACCGCGACGCCGGTCGAAGAAGCGGAGCACCTTGTCGCGCTGCCAGCCGCAGCCGCGGATCTCCCGGCCCAGGAACGTGTTCCGGCGCGGGATCCAGTAGCCGACCCGGGTCGGCTCCCGTTCCAAATGGGACTCCACCTCCGCCCGCAGCTCCGGAGTGACCCGCTCGTCCGCATCCAGGAGAAGCACCCAGTCGTGGGTCAGCCGTTCCAGTCCCCAGTTCTTCTGCCGAGCATGATCGTCGAACGGGCGGGTCAGCACGCGGGCGCCCGCGGCCTCGGCCAGTTCCACCGTGCGATCGTCGCTCCCGGAGTCCAGGACGACGACCTCGTCCGCGAACGCCACGCTCTCCAGGCAACCGGGCAGCATCTCCTCCTCGTTGCGCGTGGGGATCAGCACCGAGACAGGTCGCCTCATGCGGCCACCTCCGGCCGACCCGCCGCGATCCCGGTCCCGATCAGGAAGAACAGGAGCGCCAGGATCTCCGAGTCGCCAAGGTTCCACTCCACGAGCCCGGCCGCGAGAAAGGCGACGAGTCCCGCCTCCGCCCCTTCCACCACGGTGCGCAGGAACGGGTCGTGGAGGACCCGCCGGCGCGACCGCCGCAGCGCGCGGAACGCGGCGAACAGGAGCGCCGCCAGCGCGAGCAGCCCCGGAACTCCCATGGAAGCGGCCACGTGAACCGGAACCGAGTGCATGTGTCCCTCGATCGGCTCGTCCGGCGCGCGGACCCGGTCGTAGCGGTCCCGCAGGTCGTGCAGGCCGTGCCCGGTCCACGGATCCTCGGCGAAGAGATCCCAGCCGTTGTTCCAGACGCGCGCCCGCTCGCGGTTGGAGGGGCTCTCCGGATCCAGAAGATCGCTGGCGCTGCGTTGCAGGACCGGCGGCATGAAGAACAGGGCGACCGTCATGCCGAGCAGCACGACGCCCGCGGACGATCGACGTCGGCCGACGGCCAGCCACAGGAGACCGGCCCCGGTCCCGAGCCACGCACCGGGGAGCGCGCCGAAGAACTGCGCCATCAGCATCGCGGCGGCGGCGATCCCCGCGCCCCACCGGTAGGACGCCGGCGCGTTCTTCATCCCGGCGAACAGCAGCGCCGGGAACGAGCAAAGCAGGAGCAGCCCGGAGTTCGTCATGTAGAAGCCGTGAAAGCCGCGGATGCGCACGCCGAGCTCCGGGCCGCCCTGCAGGAAGAACGTCAGGACGCCGTAGAGCGACGTGACGCCGGCCGAGAAGAGAAGTCCCATGAACACGCGCCCCAGTCCCCACCGGCGATGCAGGACGGCGGGCGGCCAGAACACCATGCCGAGCAGCAGCGTCTTCTTGAGCTTCTCCGCGCTGGCGGTGGGATCGTCCGCGAAGACGGTGGCGAGCAGCGCGGCGAACACCCAGAACAGAATAGGCGCTTCCATCCCCGTGTCGGGCCAGCGCAGGTAGGTTCGTCGTCCGCGATCGGCCGCCGCCACCAGCGCGCCCAGCCCCATCACGACCTGGCTGGCCGCGATGGAGAGCGTGCCGCTCAGCGCGTACATCACCAGCAGGTACTCGGGGACCTTCTTCATCGACGGCTCCGTGCCCGCTCGTACACCGCCTCGGTGCGTTCCACCGTGCGCGAGACGTCGAACTCGGCATGGGCGCGCGCCCGGCCGTGATTCCCCAGCCGGAGGGCGGCGTCGCGATCGTCCAGGAGCGCGCGGAGGTGTCCGGCCAGCGCGTCGACGTCGCCCGGAGGGTAGAGGAGCCCGGCGCCCTCGGCCAGCGCCTCCGCGTTGCCACCGGCGTCCGTGGCGACGCACGGCAGGCCGCGCGCCATCGCCTCCAGGAGCGCCAGCGAGAATCCCTCGATGGTGGACGGCAGCACGAAGACGTCGAGCAGCGTGGAGATCTCCGGAACGTCGTCCCGGTACCCCAGGCAGCGGGCGTTCACGCGGTCCGGCAGCGCGGCGATCGCGGCCCGAAGAGCATCGTCCTCGTCGATGCCGGCCAGCAGGACCTCCACCGGCCGATCCAGCCGAGCGGCCGCGGCCAGCAGTTCTTCCTGCGACTTCCGGCGGGCGATCACACCGAGCACCGGCACGCCCTCCGGCAGCTCCAGTTCCGAGCGGAGACGGGCCGCGCGATCCGGATCGGGAGCGCGGAGCTCCGAGAGCGGCAGTCCGTTGCGCACCACGAAGACGTGATCCTCCGGCATGCCGCGCCGCACGAGGTCCCTCCCGACCCGGTCCGACACCGCGATGATGGCATCGGTCGTGGCGACGTCGAACCGCGCGCGCAGCGCGCCGCCCGTGGAGAGAGCGACGTTCCTCCGCGTGTGCACCAGGGCGCACCGCACGCCCAGGATCCGGAGGTACGACAGGATGTGCCGGTCGAGGGACGCGTGCGCGTTCACGACGTCGAAGCCGCCGTCCTCCACGAAGCGCTTCCAGCGTCGCGCTTCGCCCAGGAGACGGAGCCCACGCGGAGGATCGAAGTCGATGCGCCGCACGGGGCCGTCCGGGAAGCGCGACGCGATGAGGCTCTCGGGGCGGCACGCCAGCGTGACGTCGTGGCCGCGCTCCGCGAGACCGCGGGTCAACCAGGTGATGGAGTTGGTCGCCCCTCCGAGATCCCCCTGATGGGTCATCTGGAGGATCTTCACCGGTGGAGCCCGTGCGCCTCGAGGATGACGCGAAGCACGTCGGTGGTGGAGTGGTCCTTCGGGTCGCCGACGATCGCGGTGCGGCCGCCGACCTCGCGCGTGACCTCGCGCTCCGGAACGGAGTCGGCGGTGTAGTCGGTCCCCTTCGCGTGGACGTCGGGGCGCAGCGTGCGCAGGAGCGACTCGACGTTCACGTCCTCGAAGATCACGACCCGGTCTACGCACTCCAGCGACGCGACGATCTCCGCCCGTTCCACGGCCGGAAGGAAGGGGCGCCCCGCTCCCTTGAGGCGTCGCGCGCACTCGTCGCCGTTGACGCCCACGACGAGGAAGTCCCCCTCGGCCGCCGCTCCCTGCAGGTAGCGCACGTGCCCCACGTGGAACAGGTCGAAGATGCCGTTGGCCAGGACCACGGCGAGCCCGCGCTGCCGGACGTCACCCAGGTCCCGGACAACCTCCTCAAGCGTGCGGACTTTGTCGGCGAACGTTCGCGACACGCTCGATCTCCTCCCGGGTGGTCGTGGCGGCTCCGTGCTTCTGCACGACGATGCCGGCGGCGACGGTGGCCACCTGGGCGGCCTCCACCGGAGCGGCTCCCCCCGCGATGGAGAGAAGCGACACGGCAGCCACGGTGTCCCCCGCCCCTGTGACGTCGGCGGCCTCCGCGGTCCCGAACACCGGCAGCGTGGCGAACGCACCGTTGCGCTCCACCACCGCCATGCCGTCGCGCCCGCGGGTGAGCAGGAGGAACTCCGCGTCCAGTTCCGCGCGGAGCGCCTCCGCGGCCTCCCGCAGGTCGTCCTCGGACTCGATCCTCCGTCCCCAGGCCGCCTCGGCTTCGCCCTCGTTCGGCGTGGCCCACGTGACGCCGTGGAAATCGCGGAGGCGGTACCGCGAGTCCGCGCAGACCGGAAGTCCCGCCTCCCGGGCGGCCGCGAGGATGGGACCGCGGATGCCGGGATCCAGCGTGCCGTAGCCGTAGTCGGAGAGGAGAACGGCCTCCACGCCGCCGAGGAGCGAGCGCGCCCGTTCCACCAGCTTCGTCTCCAGCGTGCCGGGGATGGGCGTGGAGTCCTCGTGATCGATCCGGAGCACCTGCTGCTTCTGCCCGTGCGCGGCTCCGGCCATCACGCGGGTCTTCCGCACCGCGACACGCTCCGGGTCACGAAGGACGCCGTCCGTGTCGATGCCGCGGCGCGCCAGTTCCGCCAGCATCTCGCGGCTGATCTCTCCATCTCCGATGACGGCCACGGGAAGCGGCTCCGCGCCGAGCGATCGCAGGTTCAGGACCGCGTTCCCCGCGCCGCCGGGGATCACGCGCCGCGACTCGTGGCGGAGGATCATCACCGGCGCCTCGCGAGAGAGGCGCGCGGTCTCCCCGAAGAGGTACTCGTCCGCGATCAGGTCCCCGACCACGAGCACGCGACGTCCCTCGAACGAGTCCAGGATCTCCCCGAAGCGGGCGTCATCCGGTCTCAAGATCCCACCTCCCGTCCGAGGATCTCCCCCGCCGCGGCCGCCACCGCGGCCGGCGTCACGCCCTCCAGGCAGAGATAGCCGATCTCGCAGTCGCGGCGGAAGCACGGCGCGCACGGTACCGGATGGGTCAGCACGCGATGGCCGTCGCCGTACGGACGCGTCCACGTGGGGCTCGTCGAGCCGAACACGGCCACGGTGGGCGTGCCCACCGCGGCCGCCAGGTGCATGGGTCCGCTGTCGTTCGTGATCACGAGATCCGCCCCCTCCAGCACCGCCGCCAACTGGCCGATCGTCGTCCGGCCGGCGAGATCGTGCAGGCCCTTCACCGCGTCCGTCACGGCCGACGTCGCTTCGCGGTCGCCGGGGCCGCCCACCACCGCCACGTCGCCTCCGTCCGTCAGGAGCGCGCGCCCGACCTCGGCGAAGCGCTCCGCGGCCCATCGCTTGGCGGGGCCGTATGTGGCGCCGGGCTGCAGGACCACGCGCGGCCGCGCACGCTCCGGCCAGAGTTCGGCGGCCGCCTTCCGGTCCGCGGACGCCGTCCGGACCCTCGGCTCGTCGCTCGCCTCCGGGCGCCCCAGCAGCGACGCCAATTCCTTGTAGTTCTCCACCTGGTGCCGGTCGCGACGGTACTGCCGGCCGGGCAGACGATCCTTCAGCAACCAGTCCCGTCCCGACCCACCGAAGCCGTACCGGAACCGGGCGCCGCCGCGCCACGCCCGCCAGACGCTGCCGAACGAGACCGGCGCCAGCAGGACGCGATCGTAGCGGCCGGTCCGGTAGGCGTCCACCTCGTCCCCGCGGGCGAACCCGACCACGTCGTCGAGGCTCTCGTCGTTCCGGAAGACGTCGATCAGCGGGGCGGGAGCGAGCACGGTCAGGTGGTCGTCCGGGTGCGCGCGGCGCAGCGCCGCCGGCACGACGGTGGCCATCACGGCGTCGCCGAGCCAGTTCGGAGCGCGGAACGCGATTCGCTCGCTCATGCCGGACCTTCCGGAGGCCGCGACGGGGCCGGGTGCGCCGTGACCGGCGATGGACCGCCGTCCAGCGCCTCCAGCATCTCCCGCGCCGCCCGAACCGCCGTGTCCGTCTCGATCGACGCGACGCTCCCGTCACCGCCCCGCAGGTAGCGCACCTCCGGCACCGCGGGGCACCACTGTGCGGGATCCGTCGGCCCGAAGAACGTCAACGTCGGCGTGGCGACCGATGCTCCGAGGTGCAGGACGCCCGTGTCGTTCGCGAGCAGGAAGTCCGCGCTCCGGATGGAGCCGCCCACCGCGTGGAGCGGCATTCCCGGCAGCCTCGGGAGTGTGCGTCCGGCCCCAGCGTCGACGCCGGCGAAGAGATCCGCCTCGCCCGGCCCGGCCGCCAGCACGACGCGGTGCCCGGCTTCCGTCAGCGAGCGCGCCAGCGCCCCGAACCGCTCGGCCGGCCACCGGTTCGGCTTCTTGCCGGCGCCCGGATGCAGCACGATGCGTTTCGACGTCGCGTCCGGTTCGCCGAGCGACTCCGTCAGTGCATCGCTCCCCTGCCCGGCCAGCGAGGGTTCCAGGTCGATCTCCGGGCGCCAGTCGTCGTCCGGCGCGCCGAACGGCGTCACGAGGTCCAGGTTCACGCCGGTCTGGTGGCGCCCCGGCACGGGTTCCGGCAGCGTCCAGTGGTAGACGTCGCGCGCGACGTCCCTGCCCTGCGCGTCGGGCCCGGGCCGGCCGGCCCGCCAGCGGGCCCCGGCCAGCGCCGCCAGCCACGCGCTGGTCGTCGAGAAGGAGACCGTGCTGATCACGAGGACGAGGTCGTAGCGAGTGTCGCGGAGCCGGCGCGCGAACCGCCTCGCCTCCCGCGGACTTCGACGGTACGCGGCCTTGTCGTAGAGAACCACGTCGTCGAGGAACCGGCAGAGCCGAACCGGCTCGTGGTTCGGCGGCCCGGTCACCAGGTCGACGCGGGCCTCCGGCGCCCGCCGCCGCACGGCCTTGAACAGAGGTGTGCCCAGCAGCATGTCGCCCAGCTGGTTCTGCTGGCGGACGAGGAGGATCCGCTCCAGTCCCGCGAGATCCGGCGGCGCCTCCGGCGCTGCCCCGCGCGCCTTCAGCGCCGCTCCCACGGCGCGCGTGAGCGTTCGCTTGCCCCGGCGCTCCCAGTCCTTCAGCGGCATGCGCCCGCCCCCGCCCGGATCGTGCGGCGCACGGCGTCCAGCACGGTCTCCACCGACAGGTCGCCCAGGCAGCGGTGGTGTCCGCGCGGGCAGGTCTCCGGGCCGTGGAGATCGCACGGACTGCAGTCGATGTCGGTGCGCAGCAGCATGGAGCGCGGATCGCGCGGCGCGAAACCCAGGGCCGGGTGCGTCGGGCCGAACAGCGCCACCACAGGCAGCCCGCACGCCTCCGCGACGTGCAGCAGCCCCGAGTCGTTCGTCAGCGCCATACATCCCCCCGACACGCGATCCGGCAACTCCGCGGGATCGTCGCACGGAACGGCGGTCACCCGCGAGCTTCCGACATTCGCGACGGCGCGCAGCAGCTCCGCCTCCTCCGGCGGTCCGATCACCAGGACGTCCCGCCCCTCGTTCGCCATCCGGCGGGCGACGTCGGCGAAGCGTTCCGCCGCCCAGCGCTTCGTCTCGCGGCCCGCGCCCGGCGCGATGACCACGGGGCCGTCGGGATCCGCCGCGGTGTCCGGAAACCTCGGGCGCGCCTCGACCTCCGGCACGCCGAGCGGGGCGACCGTCTCCAGCCCGCGCTCCACGGCCGGCAGGATCCCCGAGCCGTCGAAGCCGAACCGGCGCAGATGGACGAGCGCGAAGCGCCGCACCGCAAACTTGCGGACCCGCAGCCGACGATTCGCGCGCACGCCGGCCAGCAGCCGTCGGCTGCGCCCGGATCCGGAGAGATCCACGACGATGTCGAACGTCCCCTGTCGGATCTCCTCCGGCGGCGGGGCGCCCTTGCCCGGCCACGGGTGACGGACGTCGAGCTCGGGGACGCGCTCCAGGAGGCGGTGCAGCGGCGCGCGGCTGATCATCTCCAGCGAGGCGTCTGGAAAGCGCCCGCGCAGCGCGCGGATCGTCGGCAGCGTCAGCACGATGTCGCCCAGCGCGGAGAGGCGGCAGACCAGGATGCGGGGGTTCACGCGGAGGCGGCGGGGGATCCCGCGTCCTTGAACGTCGCGCCGGCGAGCCTCGCGTAGACGCCGCCGCGTTCCACGAGTTCCTCGTGACGCCCCGTCTCCACGACGCGCCCGCGCTCCAGCACGATGATGCGGTCGGCGTGGCGGATCGTGGAGAGCCGGTGCGCGATGACGACCGCGGTCCGCCCCTCCATCAGACGATCGATGGCCTCCTGCACCTTCGCCTCGGACTCCGTATCCAGCGACGACGTGGCCTCGTCGAAGATGAGGATCTCCGGATTCCGGTAGATCGCGCGGGCGATGGACAGGCGCTGCCGCTCGCCGCCGGAGAGCCGCAGCCCCCGGTCGCCGATGACCGTGTCGTAGCCGCGCGGCGCCTGCACGATGAACTCGTGCGCGTTCGCCGCCTTCGCCGCCGCGATCAGTCGCTCCTCGTCCGGATCGGGGTCCGCGAACGCGATGTTCGCGCGGATCGTTTCGTGGAAAAGGATCGTCTCCTGCGTGACGATGCCCAGGCGCCCGCGCAGCGATGCGATGCGGAGGTCGCGGAGGTCCGTGCCGTCCAGCGTCACCCGCCCCTCCACCGGATCGTGGAAGCGCGGGATCATGTCGACGAGCGTGGACTTCCCCGCGCCGCTCGGACCGACAAGCGCCACGACCTGTCCGCGCTTCACCTCGAAGCTGACTTGGTCAAGAACGGGGACCTCCTCCTCGTAGCCGAAGGAGACGTTCTCGAAGCGGATGGCGTCTCGGAACTCCCGAAGCTCGCCGGCCTTCGGGCGATCGCGGATGACCGGCTCGGTGTCCAGGATCTCGAAGATCCGCTGGGCCGCGGCATCGCCCTCCTCGAGGTGCGTGTGGATCTGCGTGAGGCCGCGCACGGGCTGCATCAGGGAGACCATCGCGGCGAGGAAGATGATGAACCACGGTGCCGAGAGTCCGGTCCCGGAGAGGACCTGGTTGCCGCCGGCCCACAGCACGATGACGGCGCCGATCGCTCCCATCATCTCCGCGGCCGGACTGGCCAGCGACGCGATGCGCCGCAGCCGCACCACCGACGTGACGTAGCGGTCCGTCACGTCGCGGAAGCGACGGATCGCGAACTCTCCCCCGCCGAACGCCTTCACCACCCGGATCCCGGAGATGTTCTCCTGGAAGACGCTGGAGAGATCGCCCATGCGCGCCTGCGCGCGCGACGAGTGCTTCCGGATCTTGCGACCGATCACGCCGATGATCGCGGCCAGCACCGGGAACACCACGAGGCAGAGCAGGGCCAGGCGCCAGCTCGCCACGAACACGACGGCCAGGTAGACGACGACGAGCAGCGCGTCGCGCGGCAGCGTCCGGTACATCGAGGAGACGGCCTTGCGGACCACCGCCACGTCGTTGGTGGCGCGCGAGAGCAGCTCCCCCGCCCGACGACCCGCGAACCAGCCCATGGAGAGGCGCTGCAGGTGGACGAAGAGATCGTCCCGCAGATCCTTGAGGACGCGCTCCTCCAGCGTGACGTTGAAGACCGCCAGGAAGAAGCCGAGGATCCCCTTCAGGGCGAAGGCCAGGACCAGGAACCCGCAGATGCGGGCCAGCGCCGCGCGCGGCTCCCCGGCGAAGAACCACTCAGCGGCGCGCGCCTGCACGTCGGCCCGGAGCTGATCCAGGGCGCCCGCGCCCTCCGGCACGACGACCGGCGTGGCCTGGCCGCCGGAGAACAGCAGGTCCACGAACGGCAAGACCATTCCCAGCGACACGCCGGACACCACGGCGTAGAGCGCCGTGAAGACGAGCGCCGTGGCCAGCAGCGGGCCGTGGCGGCATACGCGCCGCAGGAGGCGAAGCTTCGGGTTGGAATTCATGACCGGGAAGGGTACCGGAAAGGCCCCGGGAGGGAAACTGCGGGGCTACTCCTCGGGGCGGGGCGACGTCGAGCCGAGGAGATCGTCCACGGAGAGGCCTTCCTCGTCGGGGAGGGTGAGATGGTCCGGAAGCTCCCGGTGGACTCGCGACCGGCGAACCCCGTCGGCGGTGCGGAGGAACTCCGCCTCCGAGACCCTCTCCCCCGGCCGCCAGCGCAGGAGCCGGCACCGCGACGTCTCCTCGGGGCACCAGCGCGACTCCTCCGTCCCCGGAAACAGGCCCAGCGTCGGGACGCCGAGCGCGACCGCGAAGTGGAACAGATCCGTGTTTCCGGACAGGAACAGCTCGCAGCATCGCGTGAAGGACAGGACGTCGCGGATCCCGCGGACGGACATCTCCAGCGGCCGGCACTTCAAGTGCTTTCGGAAATCCTCCACGCAATCGTCGTCTCCGCTACCGGTAAGAAGCACCGGAATGGCTCCCCGAGCCGACGCCAGTCGATCCACGAGCCAGGCCAGCTTCTCCGGGGCCGGTCGAACGCCGGATCGGCCGACGGCGGGATCCACGCCCAGAAGCCACCCCTCGCGACCGCGGCGACGCAGCTCCAGGAGGCGCACCGCGTAGCGGTAGTCCGGCTCCGGGATCTCCCAGGTGGGTGCCAGCTCCTCCCGCGGAATGCCGAGGAAGGAGAGGAACTCCAGGCTCTGGACGGGGGCGTACCCCTGCGGAGGGGCGGCCGACACGACCAGGTTGAGCGTGGGGTCCTTGCCCTCCGGATGCACGCCGGCGCGGAGCTTGGCGCCGGAGAATGACGACACGAGTCGCGGCAGGCGGGCGCGGCCGTCGTCCACCGCGATGGCCAGATCGAAGTCGCGCTCGCGGAGCGCACGCAACGTCTCCAGGAAGTCCCGGGAGAGGAGCGGCGTGTCCTCGTCGATCCAGGGGATGACGCCGAACACCTCCGGGCGCCCGGTGAGCACCTCGGCGGACGCGCCCGCGGCGAGCGCGTGCACGCGGGCCAGGCGGAAGCGCTTGCGCAGCGCCCTCGCGGCCGGCACCACGGCCAGCAGGTCCGTGAGATCGCGCGACGCCAGCAGCAGGATGTCGCGCGTCCCCTCCAGCGACGAGCCGAAGCTCAGCGCCTGGTTGCGCTGCGTGCGGCTCAGGAAGGCCTCACCGAGGTGCAGCACGAGGGGATCGAACGCTTTCAGCAAGTCGTCTCTCCGGTGGAGCGTTCGCGTCAGGCCCCGACCCGGGGTTCGCTCGGGCGTCGGTCTAGCCGATGCGACCAGTACGCGTCGGCCTCGAAGGCCTCCTCCAGATCGAACACCTCGTGGAAGTCTTCGATCCGGTCGTCGTCGGTGGTGGAGAGGATCTTGCCTTCCACGAGCTGGAAGACGATCTCCCCGATGTCGGCGGTGCTCCGCACCCCCCAGGTCCGGAAAACGTCCGCGGCCATCACCCCGAATCGCTCCCGGGCCAGCTTCCGCATCGCCTGCAGGAGCTGCGGGCCGCTCACGTGCTCTCCCGTGGCGAAGTAGACGTGGGAGGCGTAGGTCACGGCGTCGCGCACGAAGTCGTAGGCGCCGACCCGAAAACGGCCGTCGCGCCGCACGATCCGCAGCAGGCGCACGTCTTCTGGGGTGAAATCGAACATGGACGCTCCGACGAAGCTGAGCGGACGGACGTCAATCCAAGTCCTTTATCGGGCCAAAGTCGCCGAGAATCAAGCACTACCGGCAACGGAAAGCGTGCGATCCCGGGCCACGGGCCCCTCCGGCGTCCACCGGACCCACGTCTCCCGGGGCTCCGGATCCGTCCTCGGATTCTCGGGCAGGAAGTGCAGGCCCCGGGACTCCCGCCGGTGCAGGGCCGACGCCGCCACGATCCAGCCCACCTGGGCGATGTTCCGCAACTCCGCCAGGTCGCGGCCGGGCCGGACCCGCCGGTAGAGGGCGTCCGCGGAGGCCGTCATCTCCCGCAGACGCGCCGCAGCGAGCCTCAGCCGACCCCGCGTCCGCACCAGCCCCACGTAGTCCCACATGAGGCGCCGCACGGTGTCCCACTCGTGGTCCAGCACAACGCCGTGGTCGGGTTCGGGATCGCCGTCGCCGGGGCCGGCCGGCGGCTCGGGCGGATCGGCGTCGTCCGGAGCGTCCCGCTGCGCGGCCCGGTGGGCGATGACGAGGGCCTCCAGCAGGGAGTTCGAGGCCAGGCGGTTGGCGCCGTGGACGCCCGTGCACGCCACCTCGCCCGCCGCAAACAGCTCCTCGATCTCGGTCTGCCCGTCGAGGTCCACGGCGACCCCGCCGCACATGTAGTGCGCGGCCGGCACCACCGGGATGGGATCGACCCCGGGGCGGAGATCGAACTCGCGGAGCCGGTCCGAGATCGTCGGGAAGCGATCGGCGAAGTGCTCCCGGCCGATGGCCGACACGTCGAGGTGGACGTACTTGTCGCCCCGCGACTTCATCTGCTCGTCGATACCGCGGGCGACGATGTCCCGCGGCGCGAGCGATCCCAGCGGGTGGCGGGCGGCCATGAAGTCGTCGCCGTCGAGGTTGCGCAGGATCGCTCCCTCGCCCCGCACGGCCTCCGAGATCAGGAAGGACTTCGCGTCCGGGTGGTACAGGCAGGTCGGGTGGAACTGCACGAACTCCAGGTTCACCAGAGAGCAACCCGCGCGGGCCGCCATCGCCACGCCGTCGGCCGTCGCGATGTCGGGGTTCGTCGTGTAGAGGTAGACCTTGCCGCAGCCGCCGGTGCACAGCATCGTCCGTCGCGCGCGCACGAGGCCGCGCTCTCCCGTGTCCGGATCGAACCAGACGACGCCGTGGCAGCGTCGGGTTCCGCGCTCGGTCTCCCCCACCCACAGGTCCAGCGCGAAGTGGTCCTCCAGGAGGCGGATCCGCGGCTCGCGTTCCACCGCTTCCAGCAGCGTGCGCTCGATCTCGCGGCCCGTGAGATCCTTCGCGTGCACGATCCGCCGCCGGCGATGGCCGCCCTCGCGCCCCAGCGCCAGCTCCCCGTCCTCGCCCCAGGAGAAGCGGGCGCCGAAGTCGATGAGCTCGCGCACGAGCTCGGGCCCCTCGTGCACGATCGTCTCGACGGCGTCGCGGCGGCACAGGCCCGCCCCCGCCTCCAGCGTGTCCTCCACGTGCAGCTCGAACGAGTCGTCCGGCGCCATCACGGAGGCCACGCCTCCCTGCGCCCAGTTCGTCGACGAATCCGCGCGATCCTTCTTGGTGAGCAGCAGAACGTCGCCCCACCGCGCGGCCTTCAGTGCGTACGTGAGACCGGCGATGCCGCTGCCCAGGACCAGCGTGGTGCATTCCATCACGTTCATCGCGGTCCCTCCCGAACCAGTCCGGCCACGCGACCGATCAGCGCATCGCCCAGCTCGACCTCCACGTCGAGATCGAACACTGCGGGCACCGGCAGATCCTTGCCTCCCGACGGCCACCTCGTCCAGTCCTTCGCCGTGACCGCGAGGCAGTCCGCCTCCTCCCGGGCCGCCCGCTGCGCCGCGGCCCGCACCTCGTCGGGACGGAAGGCGTGATGGTCGGGGAAGCGCGTGGCCCCCGTGACCTCCAGCCCCAGCTCCCGCAGGCTGCGCTCGAACGACTCCGGATCGGCGATGCCCGAGACCGCGTGAACCCGGGTTCCCTCCGTCAGTTCCTGACGGGCGGCCGAGCGCAGGCGTGCGTCCATGACGGCCTCCACCGCGACCGGCGCGTCCGGAGGCGGACCGTCCCCGCGGTCCACCCGGATAAGGACGTCAGCCCGGTGCAGCGCCGAGAGCGGCTCCCGCAGGCAGCCCGCCGGGAGCAATCGTCCGCCCGCGGCGGCCGATGCGGCGTCCCACAGGACGATGTCCAGATCGCGGGCCAGCTTCCGGTGCTGGAACCCGTCGTCCAGGAGCAGGACACGAGCCCCACGGGCCTCCGCCAGGGCGGCCGATCGGGCCCGGTCCGCCCCGACGACCACCGGAGTTCCCGGGAGCGACCTCGCCAGCAGCACCGGCTCGTCGCCGTCGCGCGCTGCATCGGGCGACGCAGGATCGACCACCCGCGGGGCCTTCCCGCCCTGCCCGCCGTACCCGCGCGACAGGATGGCCACCGCCACGCCTCTCTCCTGCAGCGATCGGGCGAGCCAGCGAACGAACGGCGTCTTGCCCGCGCCCCCCACCGAGAGCGCGCCCACCGACACGACCGGAAGCTGCACGCGCCGCGCGCGCCACGTGCCCGAATCGTAGAGCGCCTTCACGAGGTGCGCGCCGGCACCGTAAACCCAGGAGGCCAGCGTGGCGCCAGGGCCGCGCCGCTCCTCCCGCCGGCGCACGCCGCGGCGATCCTCCACGGGCCCGTTCACGTCAGCACCCCCCGCTCGCGGAGGAAGTCCAGCGTGCGCCGCGCCGCGCCGGCCGCCTCGACGGTGACCGCGTGCGCCGCCTCGCCCGCCCGCCGCGCGGCCACAGGATCCGTCAGCCACGTCGCGATCCGGGCCCCGAGCGCTTCCGCGCCGTCCACCTGGACCGCGCCGCCCGCCCGCTCCAGCCGCCGGAAGGCGTCGGCGCAGTTCGTCACGTCCGGTCCCATGACCACGGGGCGTCCGGCGCACGCCGCCTCCCAGGGACTGTGGCCGCCGACGGGAACCAGGGATCCGCCGACGAATGCGGCGGATGACCGCCGGTACGCCTCGTCCAGGACGCCCATCCGGTCCACGACGACGAGGCTCCACCCCGACGTCGGAGGATCGTCGTCGCGCCGGTCCCAGCGACGGACCGGTCGGCCCGTTCGCGCGGCTCGATCGGCGGCCTCCTCGAAGCGTTCGGGGTGCCGCGGGGCGATCATCAGCTCGCCGCGCGGCACGCGGGCCTCCACGATCTCCAGCGCCGCCAGCACCTCCTCCTCCTCCCCCGGCCGGGTGCAGGCCGCCACCCAGCGTGGGAGATCCGTGGGCGGGTCCGCGCGCGGCGGGACGTCGCCGTCCTCCTTCAGATCCCCGGTGCACCGGATCGCCTCCGCGGGGATCCCGAATTCGCGCCAGCGCTGCGCATCGTCCTCCGTGCGCGCGCCGACCGCGCGCAGCCCGCGCCGGGCCGGAGCGTAGAGCGACGCCGCGCGCTTCATCCGCGCGAGCCCCGACGGCGACAGCCGCGCGGAGACCACGGCCAGCGGAACCTCGCGCCGGACGAGCTCGTGCGAGAGCGCCGGCCACAGCTCCGTCTCCATCGCGATCCACGCCTTCGGACGAAGCGCTTCCACGGCCCGGCGAACCGGCCCCGGAGCGTCGATCGGCGCATGGTACGGCCCCACGTCGGGATCCAGTTCCGTCGCCTTGCGTCGGCCGGTCCGCGTCATCGCGGTGAGGGCGATCGGCCCGAGGCGATCGCCCCGGAGCGCGCGAACGAACGGCCCGGCCGCCGTGAGCTCCCCCACGGAAGCGGCGTGCAACCAGTACGTGGGCTGCGGCGCCTGCGGCCATCGCCCCAGCCGCTCCGCCAGCTCGTCGGGGCGATCGCGCAGGAGGAACTGCGGCAGGTGCGCTCCGGTTCCCGCGCGCCCGAGCGCCCGGTAGACGACGTTCATCCAGCTCATGCCGGCCCCCGCTGCCAGGCGTCCACCGGCTCGCCGCCGTTCGCCAGCCGGAGACACTCCGCCTCCACGTCCGCCATCGCCCGGGCGATGCGCCGGGCGAGGGCGTCGTCATCCTCGTCCGGTTCCGGGCGGAGCGCCGGCCCGTAGCCGACCCAGACCCGTGCGCCCGGCGGCGGCACCAGGAACCGGTCCCACGAGCGCGCGTGCCACGCCGGGCGCGCGGCCACGCCCACCGGCACGATAGGAACTTCGGCGCGCTCCGCGACGAGTCGCACGCCCGGCGCCACCGAGCCGCGCGGCCCGCGCGGTCCGTCGGGCGTGATCGCTAGATCGTGGCCCTCGCGCCCCAGACGCGCCAGGCGCAGGACGGCCTTGGCCCCGCCCCGCGAGCTGGATCCGCGCGCCGCGCCGAACCCGAGGCGCGACGTGATCTGCGTGATGATCTCGCCGTCGCGACTCTCGCTGATGAGGAGCTGGACGTTCCGGCCGCGGTGGGTGAACGCCAGCGGCAGGAGGACCCCGTGCGTGAACGCGTAGAGCACCGGACCGCGCGACTGCCGCGCGGCGGCCACGGAGCCCGCGCCCCAGTGCCGGATCCTCCACGTGGCGCCGAGCGCCCGCAGCACGCGATGTCCGTTGGCGATCGCGAAGCGCGTGAGCGGCCCCTTCACGAACGCGCCGCTCACGCCTCCGCCTCCTCCAGGATGATCCGTGCCGCCTCCCGCGACGCGTTCCGTCCCTCGAAGCGCGAGCGCAGTCGGCGTAGACGATCCCGGGTGGCGACGCGGGCTTCGCCGTCCCCCAGGGTCTCCAGCACCCAGGGGAGGATCCGGTCCGCGCGCGCGTCGTGCTGCAGGAACTCCGGTGCCAGATCCTCCTCGGCCACGATGTTCACGAGCGAAATCCGGTCGATCCGCACGACGCGCGTCCCGATGAACCAGGTCAGCGGCGACGTCCGGTAGAGGACGGCCAGCGGCGTTCCGATCAGCGCGGACTCAAGCGTGGCGGTACCGGAGGTCACCAGCAGCGCATCGGCCGCCGCGATGAGCGTGGCGGCCCGGCCGGGATGGAGCGGTACGTTCGCGGCGTGCGCGGGCTGGTACTCGTCGGCGGGAACGTCGGCCGCCGCGCTGGCCACGACCTCCAGCCCGGAGATCTCGCGGCGCGCGGCCTGCGCCGTCTCCAGCATCACGGGGAGCAGGCGACGCACCTCCTGGACGCGGCTGCCCGCCAGCAGTCCCAGCAGCGGCCGGTCGTCCGGGATGCCGAGTTCCCGCCGGGCTTCGGCCCGGGACGGCGCCTCCACGACGGACTCCATCAGCGGATGGCCGACGAACGTCGTGGGCAGTCCGGCCTCCCCGTAGAGATCCTCCTCGAACGGGAACACGACCAGCATCCGGTGGACCGCCGAGGCGATCTTCGGGATGCGCTTGGCTCCCCAGGCCCAGACCTGCGGCCCGATGTACCAGACGACGCGGCGGCCGTGCTCCTTGGCCCACGCCGCGATCCGCAGGTTGAAGCCCGGATAGTCGATGGGGACGACGACGTCGGGGCGCTCCCGCTCCATCACGTCCTGGAGACGTCGCTCCAGGTCCTTCAGCTTCGGGATCTGGCGCACCACCTCGGCGAAGCCCATGGCGGAAAGTTCGGCGATGTCCTGGAGGATCTCCGCGCCGGCGTCGCGCAGGTGCCGGCCGCCGACGGCCAGGAGCCGGACCTCGGGATCGGCCTCGCGCAGCGCCGCCGCCAGACGACCGCCCGCCACGTCGCCGGAGGGCTCTCCGCTGAGGATCAGGACGGTGCGTCGGGCCACGCGGGCCCCCCTGCCTCGCCCGCCCAGACCGTGCGGCGGGCGTCGATGGAGTCCCGGATGCGACCCGCCAGCGCGACGGCGCGGCGGCCCTCCTCGGCCGTGGCCCCGGCCGACGGCTCGCCGCGCACGGCCGCCGCGAATCCCTCCAGCTCCTTCACGAGCGGATTGTGACCGTCCGCGGGCGACCGGACGTCGTGGAGGATGCCGAGCGGGCTGGATCCGTTGCGGGCGAAGATCTCCGACTTCTGCGCCGCGAGATCCAGCGAGAGGTACGCGTCCTCCTGGAACATCCGCAGCTTCCGCACGGGCTCGCGGCTGGCGCGGCTGGCCGTGAGGTTCACGAGCGCGCCGCCGGGGAACTCGAGGCGCGCATTGGCGATGTCGACGCGATCCGTGAAGACCGCCACGCCGACCGCCTCCACGCGCGTCGGCTCCTCGCCGAAGAGATGCAGAACGAGGTCCAGGTCGTGGATCATCAGATCCAGGACGACGTCCACTTCGGTGCCGCGCGGATCGAACGCCGCGAGACGATGCCCCTCGACGAAGCGCGGCGCGTCCAGGACGCCGCGGACCGAGAGCACGGCCCCGTTCCATCGCTCCACGTGCCCGACCCGCAGCACCCGCCCGGACGATTCCGAGAGCGCGGCCAGCCGCTCGCATTCCTCGACCGTCGTGGCCAGCGGCTTCTCCACCAGGAGATGTCGGCCGGACTTCAGGATGTGGGATCCGAGCTCCGCGTGGCGGTCCGTGGGGACGGCGAGGACGACGGCATCGCACCGGTCCAGAAGATTGTCGACATCGGCGAAGAACGGAACGCCGTCCGGAAGATTGCGCTCCTGGGCCGGATCCCGGTCCCCCACCGCCGCGAGGTGCACGCCCGGCGCGAGGCCCGCGCAGCGCACGTGGTGGCGGCCCATGCGACCGAGCCCGAGGACGCCCAGATTCAGGGGATTCACGGGTCGCTACCGGACGATGCCCCGGTCGGACCGCTCGATGAACTCCACGAGCTGGGCCGCCTCGGGGGAATCGGGAAGGGACTCGCGGATGCGCTGCACGGCCTGCGAGACGTTCAGCTCGCACCGGTAGAGCAGGCGGTAGGCCTCCTTCACCGCGCGACGCGCCTCGCGGGGGAAGCCGTGCCGGTCCAGGCCGATGGTGTTGGGGCCGACCACGCGCAGCGGATTGCCGGCGGACTTCATGTACGGCGGCATGTCCTTGGGCACGCGCGATCCGCCGCCGACGATGGCGTACCGCCCGATCCGGACGAACTGGTGCACCGGCGTCATCCCGCCGACGATGGCGCAGTCCTCCACCTCGACGTGCCCGGCGAGGTTCACGGAGTTGGCCAGGATCACGTGGTCGTGCAGGACGCAGTCGTGCGCGATGTGCACGTAGGCCATCAGCAGGTTCCGGTTGCCGATGACCGTCTCCCGCCCCTCGTCCGTGGCGCGGTTCACCGTGACGAACTCGCGGAAGACGTTGTCGTCGCCGATGACCACGCGGCTGTCCGCGCCGTCGAACTTGAGGTCCTGGGGCACCCCGCCGATGGCGGCGCCGTGGAAGAACCGGTTGCGCTCGCCCGCGGTCAGCGGTCCGTCGATGCGGACGTGCGAGTCCAGGACGCAGCCCGCGCCGAGCTGCACGTCCGCGCCGACGAGGCAGTATGGCCCCACCGCCACGTCGTCGTGGACGCGGGCCGCCGGGTGCACGATTGCGGTCTCATGGATGCGGGGCGACGGCATCGCCACGGGGCTGGGTTCCGTCATCGGACTACTCCTGGTCGCGGTCGACCACGGTGGACAGGAGGTCGGCCTCCGCCACCAGATCGTCCTCCACGAACGCCTTTCCGTGCATCTTGCAGAACTTCGAGCGGAGCTTCAGCAGCTTCAACTCGAAGCGAAGCGTGTCGCCCGGGCGCACGGGCCGCCGGAACTTGGCGTTGTCGATGCCCATGAAGTACATGAGTTTGGTCTCCGGCCGCTCCACCGTGTTGAGGAGCAGCACGCCGCCCGCCTGCGCCATCGCCTCGATGATGAGAACGGCGGGCATGATGGGATGTCCCGGGAAGTGTCCCTGGAAGAAAGGCTCGTTCACCGTCACGTTCTTGATGGCGGTGACGTGGTCCCGGTCCACCAGGTCCACGATGCGGTCCACCAGCAGGAACGGGTAGCGATGCGGCATGATCTCCTCGATCTGCATGATGTCGAGGGAGATGCTCTTCTGTCCCGGCTCACGCCAGCGATAGCTCTTCTTGGCGTCCTCCACGAGACGCTTCACGAAGGCGACGTTCACCGCGTGGCCGCCGCGCACGCAGATCAGGTGTCCCTTGACCGGCATCCCGAGCAGCGATAGGTCCCCCACGAGGTCCAGGACCTTGTGACGCACGAACTCGTCGTCCCAGCGCAGCGGCTCGTCGGACTTGATGCCCTCCGGCGTCACGACGACGGCGTTGGCCAGGCTGCCGCCCCGGATGAGCCCCGCCTTCCGTAGCGGCTCCACGTCCTCGAACATCGCGAAGGTCCGCGCCGACGCGATCTCCGAGAGGTACACGTCCGTGTCCAGTTCGAAGGAGGCGTACTGCGTGCCGACGAGCTTGTTCGGGTAGTCGATCGTGAACGTGACCTTGAAGCCGTCGTGCGGGAGGAGGATCCGCTGCGCGCCGCCGTCCTGGTAGGAGATGGGGCGCTTCGTCTCGTAGTAGTGGCGAAGCTCCTCCTGCTCGGCGACTCCCGCGGACTGCAGCGCCTCCACGAACGGGCGCGCGCTGCCGTCGCGCTCCGGCGGCTCCGCCGCGCTGATCTCCACGTCCAGGTTGTCGATGCCGAGGCCCGCCGCCGCGGAGAGCAGATGCTCCACCGTGCCGATCTCCATGACGCCGTTGTCCAGCGTGGTGCGGCGCGGATCGTTCGTGTGGTCGATCGCGAAGTCGCTGCGCGCCGGCATCGACGGGCGGTCGGGCAGGTCCGTCCGGATGAACCGGATCCCCGAGTTCGGCGGCGACGGCAGGAACCGCACCACCACTTCCTCGCCCGTGTGCAGGCCGATGCCCTTCAGCTCGGCGGGCTCGCGAATCGTCCGCTGGCGATCCTGGATCACGCGTTCTCCTCTTCTTCTCTGCTTCGGGACTCGAGCGCCTTCACGCGCCGGACCAGCTCGGGCAGCTGGCGAAGGTGAGCGACCGCCCGCCACGTCTCGCGCGTGGGGCGTGCCGGGTATCCGGCGACGGTGACGCCGTTCGGCTGATCCTCGATGATGCCGGCCTGGGCGGCCGCCGAGACGTCGTCACCGAGGCGGAGGTGACCGCTGATCCCGACCTGTCCGCCGAGGCGGACGCGCTTCCCGACCCGGGTGCTCCCCGCGATCCCCGACTGGGCCGCGATGGCACCCCCCTCCGCAACCGCGACATTGTGGGCAATCTGAACCAGGTTGTCAATTTTCGTGCCACGACCGATCCACGTCCTCCCCATCGTCGCGCGGTCGATGCAGGAGTTGCAGCCGACCTCCACGTCGTCCTCCAGGACCACGATGCCGAGCTGCGGGATCTTGACGTAAGCGCCGTCCACCGGCGCATAGCCGAAGCCGTCCGATCCGATGACCGCGCCCGGGTAGAGCACGACGCGGTTCCCGAGCACGCAGTGCCGGCCGACGTAGGTGTTCGGGTAGAGGTAGCAATCCTCCCCGACGACGGCTCCCTCCTCCACGACGACTCCCGTGGCCAGCCGCGTGCCGCGCCCGATCCGCGCCCCGCTCGCCACGGTGGTATGCGCCCCGACGGCCACGCCCTCGCCCAGCTCGGCGTCCCCGGCGATCCGCGCGCTGGCATCGATCCCGTCCGGGATCCCCGGCGGCCCCGGATCGAAGAGCATGAGGACGCGCATCATCGCGGCGTAGGGATCGTCCACCCGGATGACGGCGACGCCCTCCGGAGCGTCCAGGTCCGGCGCCACGAGCACCCCCGCGGCGCGCGTGACGCGCAGCGCCTCGCGGTACTTCGGGTGGGCGACGAACGTGAGATCGCCGGACCCTGCCTCGTCGATTCCGGCCACACCCGTCACGGAAACGTCGGGAGATCCCGTGAGGGTTCCCCCGACGTGCTTCGCGATGGCGCCCAGCGTCAGGGACCGCGGTCCCGCGGGGCTCACTCCTGGGCCCCGCCGTTTCCGTCGCTCTGGCCGTCGGCGGGCGCCTCCTGTTCCGCGTCGCGCTCGCGCTGCACGGCGATCTGCAGGTCCTCGAGGACGACGTCCGTGATGTTCACGTCGTCCTTGGCCCACACGACTCCTCCGGTGCCGGCGTCCAGGATGATGCTCACGTTCATCTCGTCGCCGAGCGCGGCGATGACGTCGAGGATCTTCTGCGCGATGGGCGCCGTCAGCTCCGCATTCCGCGACGCCGCCTTGCCGTTCACGCCCCAGATCTCCTGGGCGAAGCGCTCGTAATCGCGGCGCTTGCGCTCGATCTCCTCTTCCTTCTCCCGCTTGCGCTCGTCGGAGAGCATGAGCGCCTGGCTCTGCAGTTCCGACTCCAGCTGCTCGATCTCGCCGCGCAGCGCCTTGGCCTCCTCGTCCCAGTCCTTCAGCTCACGGTTCAGCGTCTGCTGCGCGTCGGCCGTGCCCTCGTAGCGGTCGAAGATCATCTGGTAGTCGATCACGGCGATGCCTTCGAGGGCGCGCGCCGGACCGCCCACGAGCAGGGCGACGGCGGCGGCCGCTAGAACGACTGTCCGCCGATCTGGAAATGGAACTCCCATCCCGGGCCTCCTTCCCGTTCGGTGCGATCGAATCCGTACCCGTAGTCGAATCCGAGCTGGCCGACCATCGGCACGTCGATGCGGACCCCGAGTCCGGCGCCGCGCTTCAGGTCGGTGACGTTGGTTTCTCCCGGCGATTCCCACGTATTGCCGGCGTCGAAGAACGCGAGAGCCTGGACGGCCGTCACGAGCGGATACCGCAGTTCGCTGGACATGATCATCATCGAGCGCCCGCCGGTGGACGGGGCGTTCTCGTTGGGAACCACGTCGAAATCGTCGTAGCCGCGCAGCCCGTAGCGGGCGATGCCGCCGAGGCGGAAGCGCTCCCAGAACGGTACGTCGTCCGGGTCCTTGAGGCCGGTCAGGAAGCCGACCTGCCCCGACAGCGACAGCACGAACTTCCCGATCGTCCGGAAGTGCGACCGGTTCGACAGCGTGACGACGTGGTAGTCCTCCCCGCCGCCCAGGAAGCTGCCGCCGATCTCGTAGCTGAGCCGCGCCGCCGAGCCGCGAGTCGGGAAGAACGGGCTGTCCACGGAGTTCCGGGCCAGCGTGACGGCCATGGAGGAGACCGTCGCCTTCGTCTCGTCCACGACGTCGTCCTGCCGGGACTCCGGCACGGACGAGTCCTGGATCAGCGATCCGTCCAGGAACGTGTAGCCGTCCCGCGACTCGATGCGGTACTCGGCTAGCGAGTAGCGCGTCGAGATCCGCGTGTAGTCCAGCCAGGGGAACGGGCGACCCAGGCGGAGATTGCCGCCGCGCCGCTTCTCGATGAACTCGGTGTAACGGCGCCGCGTGTCGAAGCCGTCGACGCCGGCGCTGGTGGGCGTCCCGAAGAGCCAGGGCTCCGTGAAGGAGACGTCGTACTCGCGGAACCTGCCGAACTCCGCCCGCACCGACACGACCTGGCCGCGCCCCATGAAGTTGTTCTGAGAGAGCTGGAGGAAGCCGGTCAGCCCGGCCTGGCTGTTGACGCCGGCGCCCAGGCTGGCGGTACCGGTCTGCCGCTCCTCCACGTTCAGGAGCAGGTCGATGGCTCCGGTCTCGCGATCCGCGGTGCGGCTGTCGAGCTGGATGTCGTTGAAGTAGCCGAGCTGGAAGACCTCGCGCTGCGAGCGCAGCACGCGGGAGCGCTTGAAGATGTCGCCGGGGGCCGCGCGGAGCTCGCGCCGGATGACGTTCTCGCGCGTGCGCGTGTTGCCCGTGATGAGGATCCGGTTGATCCGCGCCGGCTCCTGCTCGTTGATCACGTACTCCAGGTCGATGACCTGGTTCTCGCGGGGAACGCGCCGCACGTCGATGTTGGCGTAGATGTAACCCTGCTCGTGGAACAGCGAGTAGAGGTTCGTGGTGGAGTCCTCGAACCGCACCGTGTCGAACGGCTCGTCCTCCTCCAGCAGGATCGCCCGCCGGATCCGGTTCTCGGCGAGGATCCCGCCGTGGTCGATGGACACCGACCCGACGTGGTAGCGCCGCCCCTCCTCCACCTGGATGTCCAGCGAGAGCTTCTCCAGATCCTCCGAGAACGTCTGCTTCACCTCCACCACCCGGGCGTCCACGAAGCCCTCCTGCCCCAGGCGGGAGACGATCTTCGCCTTGTCCTCCTCGAAGACGTCTTCCTTGAAGTCCCCGCCGCGCCACCAGCGGTCCTCCTTCGTTTCCATGACGCCCCGGAGATCGTCGGACGAGACCGTGGTGTTCCCGGAGAAGCGGACCTTCTCCACCTGGACCTTCTTGCCCTCGCGGATCGTGAACGTCAGGTCCGCGCGCCGGTCGCCGCGCAGCTCGGGCGCGACCTCCGCCAGCAGGTACCCCTTGGACCGGTAGAGATCCAGGATGTCCCGGGCCGCCTCCGCCACCGACGCGTTCGTGACGGTGGCGCCCGGCACCAGCTCGACGACCTCGCGGAAGTCGTCCTCGTCCAGCTTGTCCGCGCCGTCGTAACGGACCCGCAGCAGCGTGGGATTCTCCGTGACCCGGATCGTGAGGGCGATGCCCTCCCCGGTGCGTTCGCCCTCCACGCGGACGTCGCGGAAGAGCCCCTGGCGGTAGAGGTTCCTGATGCCGGAACGGACCTTCTCCACCTGGTAGCGGTCGCCCACTTCCACGCCGAAGGTCTGGAAGACGAGCGACTCCTCGGCGCGCTGGTTGCCCACCACGCTGAGCGAGGAGACGACCGCTTCCGACTGGGCTCGGGCCGGCTGCACCCCCGCCAGGAGGAGGCTCCCCGCGATCAGCGCGACGAGGAGAGGCGGGGCGATCCGGCCGGAATGTCCGGCCAAACGGGGCATTCACGCGCTCCAAGGGGTTTCGTCGAACGACGGGGCACCTTATCACCGACCCCGGGGACCAGCGACGAAAAAACAGCCCGTAGCGCGGAGGAGGGCCGGGGCGGCCTCCATGCAAAGAGAACGCCCCGGACCGGTGAACCCGGCCCGGGGCGGAAGGTTCCGGAGCGGTGGCTCCGGGGGACGTTCCGGGTCAGCCCTTGGACTCCACCGGATCCTCGGCCGGGGACTCCTCGGCCTTCTTCTTCCGGGGCGTGGCCTTCTCGAAGGCGAGCTCTTCCCCGCCCTTGAAGTCCACCTTGATGGTGTCGCCGTCCTTGAACGTCCCGCGCAGCATTTCGTCGGAGAGCGGATCCTCGACGTAGCGCTGGATGGTGCGACGCAGCGGACGGGCGCCGGCCGCCGGATCGAAGCCCTTCTCGATGAGGAAGTCCTTCGCCCGGGCCGAGATCTTGACCTTGAGCTGGCGCTCCGCGATCCGCTCCAGCGACTGCGCCATGAGGATGTCCACGATCTGCGTGACCTCCTCCTTGCCCAGCGGGTCGAAGATGAGCACCTCGTCGATGCGGCCCAGGAACTCCGGATTGAAGGTCTTCTTGACCTCCTCCATGAGCTTGCCCGTGATGCGCTCCTTGGCGCTGCCTTCCTCGTCGCTGGCGCCGAAGCCCATGACCGTACCGGACTTGATCTTCCGGGCGCCGACGTTGGACGTCATGATGAGCACCGTGTTCTTGAAGTCCACGCGACGTCCGTAGCTGTCCGTGAGCTGACCGTCGTCCAGCACCTGGAGCAGGATGTTGAACACGTCCGGGTGCGCCTTCTCGATCTCGTCCAGGAGCACCACGCTGTACGGCTTGCGACGGACCTTCTCCGTGAGCTGCCCGCCCTCCTCGTAGCCGACGTAGCCCGGAGGCGCTCCGACCAGGCGGGACACGGCGAACTTCTCCATGTACTCGGACATGTCGACGCGGATCAGCGAGGCCTCGTCCTCGAACAGGAACTCCGCGAGCGTCCGCGCCAGCTCCGTCTTCCCGACGCCCGTGGGGCCGAGGAAGATGAACGAGCCGATGGGCCGCTTGGGATCCTTGAGGCCGGCGCGGCTGCGGCGGATCGCCTTGGAGATGGCGTTGAGCGCCTTCTCCTGGCCGATCACGCGACGACGCAGCTCGTCCTCCATGCGCAGGAGCTTCTTGGACTCCTCCTCCTCGATCCGCACGACGGGAATGCCCACCATCATGCTGATCACCTGTGCGACGGACTCGCCGTCCACGACCGCCTTCACTTCTTCCTTGGACTCGCGCCAGCTCTTGTGGATCTCGCGCAGGCGGCGGCGGAGGTTCTTCTCCTTGTCCCGGAACTGGGCGGCCTTCTCGAACTCCTGCGACTGGATGGCCGATTCCTTCTCCTTGGTGATCTGCTCCAGCTCCTTCTCCAGGTCGCGGATCTCCGAGGGAATGGCCGACACCGACAGCCGCGCGCGCGAACCGGCCTCGTCGATCACGTCGATGGCCTTGTCCGGCAGGAAGCGATCCGAGAGGTAGCGCTCGGAGAGCTTCGTGGCCTGGTCGATGGCCTCGTCCGTGATCTTGACGCCGTGGTGCGCCTCGTACTTGTCGCGGAGACCCTTGATGATCTCGATGGTCTCCTCGATGGACGGCGGCTCTACCATGATCGGCTGGAAGCGACGCTCCAGGGCGCCGTCCTTCTCGATGTACTTGCGGTACTCGTCCAGCGTGGTGGCGCCGATGCACTGCAGCTCCCCGCGCGCGAGCGCCGGCTTCAGCATGTTGGACGCGTCGATGGCGCCCTCCGCCCCGCCGGCCCCGACGATGGTGTGCAGCTCATCGATGAAGATGATGATGTTGTCCGACTCGCGGATCTCGTTCATGACCGCCTTCAGGCGCTCCTCGAACTGACCGCGGTACTTGGTGCCGGCGACGACGGAGGCGAGGTCCAGCGTCAGCAGACGCTTGTCCTTCAGCGGCTCGGCGGCCTTGTTGTCGACGATCTTCTGGGCCAGGCCCTCCACGAGCGCCGTCTTGCCGACGCCCGGCTCGCCGATGAGCACCGGATTGTTCTTCTTCCGGCGGCAGAGCACCTGGATGACGCGCTCGATCTCGTCCTCGCGGCCGATCACCGGGTCCAGTGAACCCTCGATGGCCAGCTGGGTGAGATCGCGGCCGAACTGGTCCAGCGCCGGCGTCTCCGACTTCTTCTCCGAGGCCTTGGCCGAACCGCCGGGCGACGAACCGCCGAGCAGCTTCAGCGTCTCCTCGCGGACGCGCTTGCGGTCCGCGCCGAGCTCCATCAGGACCCGCGCGGCCACGCCCTCGCCCTCGCGGATGAGGCCGAGCAGCAGGTGCTCGGTCCCGACGTAGTTGTGGCCGAAGAGGCGAGCCTCCTCGACGGAGAGCTCCAGCACCCGCTTGGCCCGCGGGGTGAAGGGGATCTCGCCGATCGTGAGCGTACCGCCCGACGTGGGCACCATGTTCTCGATCGACTGACGGATCGTGTCCAGATCCAGACCCAGGTTGTTGAGCACCGTGGCGGCGATGCCTTCGCCCTCGCGGATGATCCCGAGGAGCAGGTGCTCGGTGCCGATGTAGTCGTGGTGCAGCCGGCCCGCTTCCTCCCGGGCCAGGTACATCACCTTCCGCACGCGCTCCGTGAAGCGATCCTGCATGAGATCTTTCCCCCCGTCCTCCCGACGCACCGGGAACGGTTCGATTCTAGCAAAACCCCGCGAGATCTCCACGATCCTTCCCGGAATCCGCAAATCCCGGTCGAAGCGTCGCGCACCGGAGGGTTCCGGTGGATCTCTCCCGATCTTTCGTCTTCATCGACCGGACGCCGCAGGTTCTTGAACGACGCTACCCCTCTTCGGGTTCCCCGTCCGCAGCGGCGTCCTCCTGCATCGCCCGCCGAATCCAGCGGGCACGCAGCCACTCCGCGTCCTCCGGGTCCGGCATCTCCTCGCGCGGGGCGCCCAGATGGGCCGGCTGGACCCGCACCGTCAACTCGTTCAGCGTGTGCCACGACACCTCCGGGAAGTACCCCATCCACTTCCCGAGGCGGACGTCCGACGCGCAGGCCATGGCGTGGGCCGCCGTGATCATCCGGGCGGATTCCAGGATCGCCCGGGACCGGTGGACACGATCCTCCACCCGTCTTCTTCGGCCCGCCTCCTCCACGGCCCGCTCCCGGGCCACGCCCTCCAGTTCCACGACCCGCGCCACGACGCGCTCCAGGCGCTCCACGGCCTCTTCCTCGGTGAAGCCCAGGGTCCGCTGGTTCGAGAGCTGCCACAGGTCTCCCAGCGCCCGGGAGCCTTCTCCGTGCCAGCCGCGGACCGCCATGCCCATCTCACCAACTGAGCGGTGAACTCGCTGGATCTCCGCGGTGAGCGCGAGTCCGGGCAGATGGACCAGCACCGACAGCCTCAGCCCGGTCCCGACGTTCGTGGGGCACGCCGTAAGGTACCCCAGCTCCGGGGTCGCGGCGAACCGGAGGCCGTTCTCGAGGCGCCGATCCGCCGCGACGACGCTCTCCAGGACCTCCTGAGGATGAAACCCCGCCGCGACGCCCTGGATCCGCAGGTGGTCCTCTTCATTGATCGCGAGGCTCAGTCCGTCCGCCTCGTACGACAGGACGCCACGCTGCCCCTTCCCCTTGGTGTGGCGGCGACTGGCCAGGTGGCGCTCCACGAGCAGCGTTCGTTCCCAGGCGCCCAGCACATCGAGCTCCCAGCTCTCGGGCGGCTCTCCCGCCGGCAGCGCACGGGCCGCGGCGTGGATCTCCTCGTAGACCTCGGCGGACGATCCGGCGTCGGCCCGGTGCGGGAACACCCGCCCGGCGAGGTTCCGGGCCAGGCGGGCGCGCGTGGAGACGACGCCGTCCGTGATCCGGCGCGGCGCCGTGAGCCAGGGAATCGGCCGATCGGCCAGCGCGCGCAGCGTCACGACGAAGCCCCCGGCGTCCGGCCGCGGTGCCGCGTGGCGCCGTGCAGCCGCACGAACAGGATCTCCAGCGTGCCGCCGAATGTCTCGTAGCAGACCTCGCAACCGAACAGCGACGCGCGAGACAGCTCGGCCGCGGTCAGGCCGCAGCGCTCGCACCGGCGATCGTCCTCGTCCCCGCCGAGTTCCGCGTCGCCGCGCAGCACCGCTTCCAGGTCGATGGCGCCGTGCACCTGACCGGCGGACGGCGGGGCATCGGCCTCGCGCTCGTCCCCGAAGCCCAGCTCCCGGGCGCACTCCGGACAGATCTTCATGCGCCGGGCCTCCCCATCCGCGTACTCGGTGTAGCGGATGGAGCCCTCGCGCTCCCCGCACCGGTCGCAGATCACGGGGTCACCTCCTCCGCGCCCACCCAGGTGGTGGGATCGTGCCGGTCCACGTCGGCCAGCCGGCCGTCGCGCAGTCCGACGACGCGGTCGGCGGCGTCGGCCAGCGACGGGTCGTGCGTGGCGAGGATGAACGTGGCGCCCCGCTCGTCGCGAAGCCGGCGCAGCAGTTCGTGGAGTCCGCGGCTGGAGGCGACGTCGAGGTTGCCCGACGGTTCGTCGGCCAGCACTACGGACGGCTCGTTCACGAGCGCACGGGCCACGGCCACGCGCTGCTGCTCCCCGCCCGACAGCTCGCCCGGCGCGTGCGTCACGCGATCCGCCAGACCGACGGCTCCCAGCAGCTCGCGCGCCGCCCGCTCGGCCTCCGAGGGCGAGGCCCCGCCGATGAGGCGTGGCAGCATGACGTTCTCCAGCGCGGTGAAGTCCGGCAGCAGATGATGGAACTGGAACACGAAGCCGATCCGCCGGTTGCGGAGCCGCGCCAGTGACTCGTCGCCCAGCGCGCCGAGGTCCTGCCCCGCCACCGTCACGTCGCCCGCGTCCGGCCGATCCAGACCGCCCAGCAGGTGCAGCAGCGTGCTCTTGCCCGACCCTGACGGACCGACGATGGCGATGATCTCCCCGGCCGCCACGTCCAGATCGATGCCGCTCAGCACTTCCAGATCCGTGGTGCCGGAGCGGAACCGCCGCACCAGCCCGCGCCCGACCAGCACGCCGCCGCTACTCATAGCGGATCGCCTCCACCGGCACGAGTCGCGACGCCCGCCACGATGGGTACAGCGCCGACACGAGGCAGATCAGCAGCGCCAGTCCGCTGATCATGGCGACGTCGGCCCACCACAGATCCACCGGGAGCGTCTCGATGAAGTAGATGTCGCCCGGCAGCGGCAGGCGGTAGCGATCCAGACCGAGGCAGGCCAGCCAACCGACGAGCACGCCGGACAACGTCCCCACCGCCCCGATGATGATCCCCTCCAGCAGGAAGATGGACCGGATGCCGCGCCGGCCCGACCCGAGCGACATGAGCACGCCGATCTCCCGCGTCTTCTCCAGGACGATCATGATGAGCGTGGAGGCGATGAGGAACGCGGCCACGATGAGGATGATCGCGAAGATGAGATAGCCGATGAGCTTCTCGATCTTCATCCACAGGAAGAGCTGCCGGTTCTGCCGGATCCAGTCGTTGGCCCACAGCGCCGGCTCCGAGATCTCGTTCATGATGCGCATCCCGATCTCCGGGGCGCGGTCCATGTCGTCCACGCGGACGAGGATCCCGGTGACGCGATCGTCCAGGCCGAGCGCCTCCTGCGACGCCTCGACGGACGTGATCCCGAGCACCGAGTCGAACTCGTAGATGCCGGTCTCCAGGTAGCCCGTCATCACGAACGTGCGCATGCGGGGGATGCCGCGGCGACGCACCTCCGGGATGGTGGCCACCACCTTCTCCCCGATGCGTACGCGCAGGGATGCGGCCAGATCCTTGCCGAGGATGATGGCCGGCAGATCGTCGCCGGCGGCCTGCGGCTGGATCTCCAGCGACGCGTCCTCCGGGTGGAACTGGAGCGGCAGCTCCGTCACGCGGCGTTCCAGCTCCGGGTCCATGCCCCGCAGCACGCCGCCCTCGGAGTCCATGTCCGAGGTGAAGAGGACCTTGCCGTAGACGAGCGGCGACGAGGAAACGACGCCGTCCACCTGCTCCACGCGGCTGCGGACCTCATCCTGCTCCTTCACGCCCTGCTCCGCCGGATCCAGCAGCACGACGTGCCCGTTGGTCCCGACGATGCGGCCGCGGACCTCCTTGGAGAATCCGTTCATGACTCCCAGGACGATGATGCTGGCCGCGACGCCCACCGCCACGCCGCCGACCGCGAGCGCGGTGATCAGCGAGCGGAAGCGGCTGCGCCCCTTGGCGCGGAGGTACCGGCTGGCGACGAACCAGGCGAAGCTCACGAGTCGTCGGACTCCTCATCCCCGCCCGATCCGTCGGACGTCTCGGGACGCATCTGCGGGAAGAGGATGACCTCCCGGATCTGGTCCGCGTCGGTGAGGATCATCACGAGACGGTCCACGCCGATGCCCAGGCCCGACGCCGGCGGCATCCCGTGCTCCATCGCCCGGAGGAACGGCTCGTCCAGGACCATGGTGTCCTCGTCCCGATCCGCGAGGCGAAGCTGGTCCTCGAACCGAGCGCGCTGCTCCACGGGATCGTTCAACTCCGAGAAGCCGTTCCCCAGCTCCATGCCGGCGATGATCGGCTCGTAGCGCTCCACCACGCCGGGCTCGTCCGGCTTCTCCTTGGAGAGCGGCGACATGACCTTGGGATGGTCGATCACGAACGTCGGCTCGAAGAGCTCGTCCTGCACGACGCTGGAGAACAGCTCGTCCAGCATCTTGGCCGCCGACGGATCCCCGTCCGGCAGCGACACGTGGTGCTTCTCGCAGGCCGCCCGCAGCCGAGCCTCGTCCAGGTCGGAGAAGTCCTCGCCCGTGGCCTCCTTCAGCGCGTCGAAGTACGAGAGCCGCTTCCACGGCTTCCCGAAGTCCAGCGTGCGACCGCGATAGTCGCAGGAGTCCTTCCCGTTCGCGGCCACGCACGCGGCCCGGCAGAGCTCCTCCATGAGCCGCATCCCGGCCTCGTAGTCCGCGTAGGCCTCGTAGATCTCCACCATCGTGAACTCGGGCTGGTGCGTGCGGTCCATGCCCTCGTTGCGGAAGTCCTTGGCGAACTCGTACACGCGTTCCAGTCCGCCGATGAGGCATCGCTTGAGGTAGAGCTCGTTCGCGATCCGCAGGTAGAACGTGACGCCCAGCGCGTTGTGCGTGGTCCGGAACGGCCTGGCCGATGCACCGCCGTAGATGGGCTGGAGCACCGGCGTCTCCACCTCGAGGAAGTCGCGCTCGTCCAGGACGCGCCGCATCGCGGAGACGATCCGGGAGCGCGCGACGGCAATCCGCCTCGACTCCTCGTTGGAGATGAGATCCAGGTAGCGCTGCCGGAACCGCGCCTCCTTGTCGGCGAGGCCGTGGAACTTCTCCGGCAGGGGGCGCATCGCCTTGGCCAGGAACGTCCAGGACTCCGCCTCCAGCGTGATCTCTCCCGTGCGCGTCTGGAACATCGTCCCGGTGACGCCGAGGAAGTCGCCCAGATCCGTCTGCCCCAGCATCGCGTAGACGTCCTCGCCCACGACGTCGCGCTTGAGGTAGACCTGCACTCGCCCGGAGTAGTCCTGCAGGTGGAGGAATGTGGCCTTCCCCATCTTGCGCTTGGAGACCATCCGCCCCGCCAGCACCACGCGCTCCGGATCGCCTTCCTCGCGGAACGCGGCCAGCGCCTGGGCGGCCGTGTGCGTCACGGGGTACGAGTTGGGATAGACGGGAATCCCCGCCTCCTCCAGCGCGGCCCGCTTCTGCTGCCGGAAGCGGATCTGGTCGTTCTCCTCGTGCGAGGGTGCGGCCGGACGCGACGTCACGAGTTTCCTCCCACCGGCGCACTGACCCCGCCGATTCCGGCGATCAGCGCCGCCTCGATGAATCCGTCCAGGTCGCCGTCCATGACGGCCTGCACGTTGCCGTTCTCCAGGTTGAGTCGATGGTCTTTCACGAGCGTGTAGGGCTGGAACACGTAGCTCCGGATCTGGTTGCCCCAGGCGTTCTCGCCCTTCCCTTCCTCCAGCTTCTCCCGCTCCTTCCGCTCCTGCTCCCGCTTCGCCTCGTAAAGGCGCGAGCGCAGCAGCTTCATCGCCGTGTCCCGGTTGCGATGTTGCGAGCGCTCCGTCTGGCACGTCACCACGATGCCCGTGGGCTCGTGGGTGATGCGCACCGCGGAGTCCGTCTTGTTGACGTGCTGCCCGCCGGCGCCGCTGGCCCGGAACGTGTCGATGCGCAGGTCGCCGTCGTCGATCTCGATCTCCGCGTCCTCGTCGGCCTCCGGGTACACGAACACCGACGCGAAGGACGTGTGACGACGGTGCTGCGCGTCGAACGGAGAGATCCGGACGAGCCGGTGCACGCCGGTCTCCACCTTCAGGTAGCCGTATGCGTACTCCCCGCGGACGATCACCGTGGCGCTCTTGAGTCCCGCCTCCTCGCCGGGCTGCTCGTTCACCACCTCCGCCTCGAACCCGCGGCGGTCCACCCAGCGCAGGTACATGCGGAGCAGCATCTCGGACCAGTCCTGGCTGTCCACACCGCCGGCGCCCGGGTTGATGGTGACGATGGCAGCGCGCGCGTCGGCCTCGTCGCGGAAGAGGCTCCGGACCTCCAGGGCGTCCAGCGCACGCCCGAGATCGCCGAGGCCTTCGGCCGCCTCGGCAGACGCGGACTCGTCGCCCTCTTCCTCGGCCAGCTCCAGCAGGACGCCGAGGTCCTCGTGCCGGGAGCGAACGTCCTCGAAGGACTCCACCCAGCCCTTCTCGAGCTTCAGCTCGCGCAGGACCTTCTGGGCCGCCTCGGCCCGGTCCCAGAAGTCCGGCCGGGCGGTCTGCTCCTCCAGCTCCGCGATCCTCTTCTGACGTGCCTCGACGTCAAAGATACCTCCGGAGGTCTTCGATTCGCTTGCCGAGCGACGCCAGGGAGCGCCGTGTGTCCTCACTCATCCGTGTTCCTCCGGACGTTGGGTTCTTCTTCGATCTTCGGGGCGCCAGTGTACCCGGAAGCCGCCGTGGCGTCCCGGGGCAGATCGTCCCAGAGCCGGCCGACGCGGCGGCGGAGGTCCTCCAGGGTGCCGTCGTTGGCCAGGACGACGTCGGCGGCGGCCGCCTTCTCCTCGTCCGTGGACTGCGCCGCCATCCGGCGCGTCGCGTCCTCGCGCGGCGTTCCGCGCGCCTCCAGGCGGTCCAGGCGCAGCGGGACGGGAGCCGTCACCACGACGAGCGAGTCCAGCGGATACGCATCGCCCGCCTCCACCAGGAGCGCGGCATCCACGACCGCCACTCCGGCGAAGCCCTCCTCCTTCCAGGCGTCCAGGCGCGCCTGGATGGCCTCCCGGACCGCCGGCAGGACGATGTCCTCCAGCGCGCGGCGAGCGTCCGGATCGCGGAAGACCCGCGCACCCAGCTCGGCCCGGTCCACGGAACCGTCGTCCGCGCGCACCTCGCCGCCGAAGCGTCCGGCGATCCGGTCCACGAGCGGTCCGCCGTCGTACAGCTCCCGGACGACACGGTCCGCGTCGAGGACGCGCGCCCCGCGCTCGGCCAGGAGCGAGGACACGGTGGACTTCCCCGAGCCGATGCCTCCCGTCACGCCCAGCACGTACATCTCAGTGCGCCTCGGACCAGTTGGCGCCCCAGCCCGCGTCGACGTCCAGCGGCACCGACAGCTCCATCGCCCCGGACATCCGGTCCCGGACCAGGTCCACCAGTTCCTCCCGGTCGTCCTCCGCGCAGTCGAACACGAGTTCGTCGTGAACGGTGAGGATCATCTGCGCGTCCAGCTTCCGTTCCGACAACTCGCCGTCGATCTCGATCATCGCGAGCTTCATGATGTCGGCGGCCGTCCCCTGGATCGGCGTGTTCACCGCGATGCGCTCCCCGAAGGACCGCGTGCGGTGATCGGGACTGGCGATCTCCGGCACCGGCCGGCGACGACCGGCCAGCGTCTCCACCACCAGTTCCTCGCGCGCCCGGTCCTGCGTGCGCTCGATGAAGGCGCGCACGCCGGGATACTGCTCGAAGTAGTTCTCGATCCAGCGACTCGCCTCGCGCGTCGTGATGCCGAGGGAGCGGCCGAGGTTCACCGCGCCCATCCCGTAGATCACCGCGAAGTTCACCGTCTTGGCCTGCGCACGCTGATCCGCCGTGACCTCGTCCTCGGAGACGCCGAACACGAGGGCCGCCGTGGCGCGGTGGATGTCGCGGCCCTCCCGGAACGCGTCCAGCAGCGGTTCGTCCTGCGCCATGTGCGCGAAGACCCGCAGCTCGATCTGCGAGTAGTCGCACGACACCAGCACGCGACCTTCCGCCGACGGGATGAACGCCTTGCGGATCTCGCGCCCTTCCCACGTGCGCACCGGCACGTTCTGCAGGTTCGGGTCGGCCGAGGAGAGCCGCCCGGTGGCCGCGACGGCCTGGTTGAACCCGGTGTGGACGCGCCGGGTGTCCGGGTGGACGAGCATCGGCAGCGCGTCCACGTACGTGGATTTGAGCTTGGCCACCTCGCGGTGCCGCAGGACGAGACCCGGAACCGGATGATCGTCCGCGAGCTGCGCGAGGACGTCGGCGTTCGTGGACAGGCCCGTCTTGGTGCGGCCGCGCGGCTTGAGGCCGAGCTTCCCGAAGAGCAGCTCCGCCACCTGCTTCGGGCTGCCGAGGTTGAACTCCTCGCCCGCCGCGTCCCACGCCTCCTTCTGGACCTTCTCCAGCTCCTTCTCCATCCGTCCGGACAGCGTCTCCAGGAACGGCACGTCCAGGCGCACGCCGGTGCGCTCCATGCGTGCCAGGACCCCGAACAGCGGCAGTTCGATGCGGTCGTAGACGTGGCCGCGATCCAGGTTGTCGAGGTCCGTCTCCAGCGACGGACGCAGGCGCACGACGAGGTCCGCCGTCTCCGCGCCCCAACGTGCCACGTCGGCGGACGGTGCCTCGGCCAGCGGCACGCGCGACCGGCCGGTGCCGGTCACCTCTTCCTTCTCCAGGCGGGCGATGCGAAGGCGATCGCGGGCCAGCTCGGCGACGTCGTGCGTGCGGCGCGACGGATCCAGCACGTACGACGCCAGCATCGCGTCGAACCCCACTCCGCTCAGGTCCACACCGGCGCGCGCCAGCAGCAACGTGTCCCGCTTGGCGTCCGGGGACGCCTTCGCGCACGAGGGATCCTCCAGGAGCGGCCCCAGCACGGGACGCGCCATCTCCCACGGCAGGTTGTCCCCGTCCGCGTGCCCGAGCGGGAGCCACGCGGCCTCGCCCTCGCGCGCGCACAGCGCCAGGCCGATCAGGTCCGCGCGCAGCGGATCGTCCTGCGATCCCACCGCCGCCAGCGCGAAGCCCTTTGCCTTGCGCAGCATCTTCACCAGCGCCTCCAGCTCGCCCATGTCCCGGACGACCCGGTACTTCGACGTGTCGCTCGACTCGGTGTCGCGCTCCCCGGTCCGCAGCGACTGGAAGTCCAGCTCGTCGTAGAGCTCGTCCAGGGCCTCGGTGTCCTCGCGGGTGGCGTGGAACGACTCCGGGGCCGGCACGGCGACATCGGTGCGCAGCGTGACGAGATCCCGGGAGAACGCCACCGTCTCCCGCGCCTCCAGGAGGTTCTCGCGCAGCTTGCTCTTCTTCATGCCGTCGGCCGCGTCCAGGAGCGCCTGCGCGGTCCCGTGCTCGCCCAGCAGCTTCGCCGCGGTCTTCTTGCCGACGCCGGGGACGCCCGGCACGTTGTCCGACGAGTCGCCGGTGAGCGCCAGGTAGTCGATGATCTGGTCCGGGCGCACGCCGAAGACCTCCTCGACCTTCGGCGGATCCATGACGCGCGGCGGTTCGCTGGCCTTGCCGAGCTGGACGACGGAAAGGGAACCGTCCACGACCTGCAGCAGGTCCTTGTCGTTCGAGACGATCCGGGCGTCCATGTCGTCCTGCGCGGCGCGGATTCCCAGCGTCGCCAGCACGTCGTCCGCCTCGTACCCGTCGACCCAGAGGTGCGGGATGCCCGACGCCTCCAGCCAGCGGTGAATGAGCGGAAGCTGGGAGCGCAGGTCCTCGGGCATCCGCTCCCGCTGCGCCTTGTAGTCGTCGTACATCTCGTGACGGAACGTCTTGCCCGGCGGATCGAAGACGACGACGAGCGTGTCCGGCGAGAGCGCCTCGCGGATCCGACGCAGCCCCAGGATGAAACCGAACACCGCGCTGGTGACCTGCCCGTCCTGGGTGGTCAGCGGCCGGTTGATGAAGGCGAAGTGCGAGCGGTAGGCGAGGGCGGTTCCATCGACGGCGACGAACGTTTCCCGCTTCTTCTTCGGGGTCAATTCCCTGCTTTCCCGCCGAGCGGGGCCCGTCGGCTGGCGGCCAGCAATCTCTCGAGGTCCTCGACGGTGGGCACGAGGATCTCACGCGCCTTGCTGCCCGTGAACGGACCCACGATCCCGGCCTCTTCCATCATGTCGACCAGGCGCGCGGCGCGAGCGTAGCCGACCTTGAGGCGGCGCTGCAGCAGGGAAATGCTCCCCTGCTGGTGGGCGACCAGGATCCGGGACGCCTCCTCGAAGAGGTCGTCCTCGCGCTCCATCGGGAAGAGCTCGTTGCCCTCGTCCAGCGGGCTGGCCTCCTCCTCGGCATCCTGCCGCTGAGGCTGCGGATTGCGGCTCTTGAGCCACTCCACCACGTCGTTCGTCTCCTCCGTGGAGATGAACGATCCGTGAACGCGCACCGGCTGGGACATCCCGACGCCGAGGTACAGCATGTCCCCCTTGCCGAGGAGCTTCTCCGCCCCGATGGAGTCGAGGATGGTGCGGGAGTCCGTCCGGGTCGGCACCTGGAACGCGATCCGCGATGGGAAATTCGCCTTGATGACGCCAGTGATCACGTCGACGGACGGGCGCTGCGTGGCCACCACGAGATGGATGCCGACCGCGCGGGCCATCTGCGCCAGGCGGGCGATGTGATCCTCGATCTCGCTCTTCTGGTTGGAGAGCATGAGATCCGCGAGCTCGTCGACGATGACGACGAGGTACGGCATCGGGTCCGCGCCCTCGGAGGCGAGTCGCTTGTTGTAGTCCGTGATGCTGCGCACGCCCACGTGCGCCAGCGTGCGGTAGCGCGCCTCCATCTCGCCGACCGCCCACTTCAGGATCTTGGCGGCCTCCTTGGGTTGCGTGACGATGGGCGGGATCACGTGCGGCAGTCCGGCGTACGACATCAGCTCCAGCATCTTGGGATCCACCATGACGAAGCGGACCTGCTCGGGCCCGGATCGGTAGAGGATGCTGGTGATGATCGTGTTGATGCACACGGACTTTCCGGCGCCGGTGGCGCCGGCCACGAGGACATGCGGCATCTTGTCCAGCGACGCGCAGAACGGCTCGCCCGAGATGGTGCGACCCAGCGCGATGTTCAGGGCGGACTCCTCGTCCTTGTACTCCGGCGTCTCGAGCAGCGAACCCAGGCGGACCACCTTGGGGCGGGCGTTGGGCACTTCGATGCCGACGGCGGCCTTCCCGGGAATCGGAGCGACGACGCGGATGGCGCGCGCCTTCAGCGCCAGGGCCAGGTCGTCCGAGAGATTGGCGATGGGCGCCACCTTCTGTCCGACCGCCGGCTCGATCTCGTAGCGCGTGATGACGGGGCCGGGCTGAACCTGCGTGACCTTCCCCTTCACTCCGAAGCTGTGCAGCGTGCGCTCCAGCAGCCTCGCGCTCTCCAGGAGCCCCTCGCGGTGCGTGGCGTCCTCCTCGGTCTCCTCGTCGTCGTGCTCCAGGAAGTTGCCGGGCGGGCGCTGGTACGGTCCCGCGGTGGCCGGAGGCAGGTCCCGCAGGCTCTCCGCGGCGGCCGGCGCCTCCACGGGCTTCTCCTCCGGTTCGCCGGCCGCCGGCAGGACCACGAGAGGAACGTCGTCCGGGATGGGCGTATTGCCGTTGGTGGCCGGCTCCTCCGCCTCTTCCTCGTAGGCGGCGTCCGGCGCGGGCTCGTCCTCTTCCGTCGGGACGTCCACGGCCTCCGCCCCGCGCCCGACCCACTCGGCGGCCGAGGCCCCGCTCGTGGCGACGACCACCGGCTCGTCCGGGTTCTCCTCCACGATCGCCGCCGGCTCCGGGCGTGTCTTCTTCCTCCGGTTCTTCGGCTCCTTGCGGGCGGGCTCCGGCTCCTCGTCCTCTTCCTCGAAGTCGAAGGCCTCCTGGATCCAGGCGAGGCCGTCCAGGACCACGTCCCGGACGGTCTCGCCCGCCGCACGCAGCGGGCCGGCCAGACGCCCGAGCGGCGCAAACACCGGCACCCCGATGGTGGCGAGGTAGGCCGCGGTCAGACCGAGCAGCGCCACCACCGCCCCGATGCCGCCGAAGAGCGCGCGCAGCCCCTGCACCAGGCCGGCCCCGATCCAACCCGCGAAGAGCGTCCGCTCCGCCGGGATCTCTCCGCCCGGAAGGGCGAACAGCGCGCTGGCCAGGAGGACGCCGCCCGCGGCGAGGAGAAGGCTGCGTCGAGAGAGCCCCGGGATCGGCCGCGCCATCCAAACACGAAGCGCGGCGGCGGCCACGAGGACGACGGCGAGCCATGCGCCCAGCACGCCGAGCACGGCCACCGCCGCCCGCGCCGCCACGAAGTTGATGGTCCCCATGCGGGGAGCCAGCTCCGCCGCGGGAGCGCGCCAGTTGCCGTCCTGGAGATAAGCGATGAGCGCGATCGAGAACAGGGCCCCCGCCGTGGCGAGCAGCACCGAGAACACGACGCGCGTCTGCAGGGACGACGAGCCGCCGCCCTTGCGCTTCTTCTTGGCCATGAGCTTGACCGCCCCGCACGGGGCCTTGTCAGCGCTTCCCGGGGAGGTCGGGGAAGCGCTCCCCCACCCGTCCGCATCCTCCCCCCTCCCTGCTTACACCGGAGAGGGGGGCGGCGTCAATCGAGGGCCTCAGGCGACGGCCGCGGGATCCAGGCCCAGCCGGCCGTCCCGGAGCACCGGGACCAGCGGGAACCGGTCGACGAGGGCCGCCAGTTCCAGATCCGCGCCGAACCCCTGCGCGGCCAGCCGGTGCCCGTGATCGGTGCCGCGCAGGAACGCCGCCAGGTCCTCGCCGCCGGCGCGGGCCGCGGCCACGGCCGTCCGGGCCCCGTCGTCCAGCTCGTACGGTTCCGGCGCGTGCCGGCGGATCTCCTCCACCAGCCGTCCCGCGCAGACAAAGTCCTCCAGCGAGAAGTGGGCGCCGGAGGCCGCGCACACGATGGTCACGAGCGGCTCGGCCGCGGCCCGGCGCGCGCACGCCGAGAGGTTCACGAACGCGGCCGCGATGCAACCGCGCGCGTCCGCCAGCCCGGCCAGCGCACGGGCGCCGTTGGTGGTGGAGAGCACGAGCGTCTTGTCCTCCACCACCGACCGTTCGAACTCGGCGGGCGAGTTGCCCAGATCGAAACCCTCGATCCGGACGTTCTCCCGCTCCCCGCAGAGCAGGATGCTGTCCCGCCCCAGCGTCTGCGCGAGTCGTGTGGCGTCCTCCACCGACTCCACGGGAATCACTCCCCGCGCGCCGGCGTCGAAGGCGTGGACGATGCAGGTGCACGCGCGCAGCACATCGATGACGATGCAGAACCGCTCCTCGCGGTCCAGGAGCGGCAGCCCCCACGGGGTGGCCAGGACCTCGAGCCGGCGCGTCGCCATCAGGACGAGGCCGCCGCCGGAGTCGTTTCCTGGGGCGGCTTCAGGCTGGCCCCGCGAGCATCCAGATACCCGGTGTCGTAGTTGCCCGTCACGAAGGGCTCATCGACGAGGATGTCCAGAAGCAGCGGCACCGTGGTCTTGATGCCGCCCAGCGAGATCTCCGTGAGCGCCCGCCGCATCCGCGCGATGGCCTCGTCGCGGTCCCGGCCGTACGCCAGCACCTTCGCGACCATGGAGTCGTAGTGCGGCGGGATCATCGCGCCGGTGAACAGGTGCGTATCCACCCGGATGCCCGGGCCGCCCGGCAGGTGCAGGTCGTCCACGCGGCCCGGCGACGGAGCGAAGTCGCGGTACGGGTCCTCGGCGTTGATCCGGCACTCGATGGCGTGTCCGGCGGAGACGAGATCGGACTGCTTGACCGAGAGCGGGTAGCCGGCCGCCACGCGGATCTGTTCCTTGATGAGATCCCGGCCGGTCACGAGCTCCGTCACGGGATGCTCCACCTGGATCCGCGCGTTCATCTCCATGAAGTAGAAGCGCCCCTCCGCGTCGAGAAGGAACTCCACGGTCCCGGCGCCCACGTAGTCGAGCACCTTGCCCGCCCGGACCCCGGCCTCGCAGAGGGCCGTCCGCGTGGCCTCGTCCAGACCGGTGCTGGGACTCTCCTCGATCAGTTTCTGGTGGCGACGCTGCACGGAGCACTCGCGCTCGAAGTAGTGGACGACGTTCCCGTCGGTGTCGCCCATCACCTGCACCTCGACGTGGCGCGGGTTGAGCGCCAGCCGCTCCACGTAAAGCTCTCCGTTCCCGAACGCCGCTTGCGCCTCGGCCGAAGCGGCGTTGTACGCCGACTCCAGCGTGCCCGCCTCCAGCACGCGGCGCATTCCGCGGCCGCCGCCGCCCGCCGACGCCTTCAGCAGGATCGGATAGCCGATCTCCTCGGCCACCGCCCTCGCCTCGTCCAGGCCCGCCACCGGTCCGTCCGATCCGGGCAGCACCGGAACCCCGGCGCCGCTCATGGTCTCGCGCGCCTTGGCCTTGTCCCCGACGCCGCGGATGGCGGCCGGACTCGGGCCGATGAAGGCCAGCTCGCACGACTCGCAGATCTCCGCGAACTTGGCGCTCTCCGAGAGGAAACCGTAGCCGGGATGCACCGCGTCGCAGTTGGTGATCTCCGCGGCGCTGATGATGCGCGGGATGTTCAGGTAGGACTCCGTCGCGGGCCCCGGACCGATGCAGACGTCCTCGTCCGCCATGTGGACGTGGAGCGCATCCTCATCGGCCTCGGAATGCACGGAGACGGTTTCGATGCCCATCTCGCGACAGGCACGGATCACACGAACGGCGATCTCGCCACGGTTGGCGACCAGGATCTTGCGGAACATGGAACCACCAGGTTGCGCGGGAGCGCGGACCTAGCCGGCCTCGGAGATCCGTTTCTCCAGGTCGTCGGCCTGGTCCTCGAACTGCGACCACGTCGAGTCCGAGGACCCCTCGATCCCCTTCACCCGCAAGGCGAATTCATCGGGACTCGTGCTGTTCGTCAGGGCGTCCTCGTACGAGATCAGACCGTCCTTGTACAGCTTCATCAGGGACTGGTCGAACGTCTGCATCCCGTACTGAGTGTGACCTTCCTGGATCGCCTGACGGATCATCAGAGTCTTGTCAGGGTCGATGATATACTCCTGGATGGTCGGCGTGCAAAGCATGACTTCCACCGCCGGAACCCGTCCGTTGCCGTCCATGCGGGGCACCAGACGCATCGAGACGATGGCCTGGAGGCAGGACGACAGGAGCAGCCGCACTTCGGCGTGCTGATGCGTGGGGAAGAACGAGATGACGCGGTTGATGGACTGGGCCGCGTCGATCGTGTGGAGCGTCGACATCAGCAGGTGGCCCGTGTTGGCCGCCGTGATCGCGATCTGCATCGTCTCTAGATCGCGGATCTCTCCCACCATGATGACGTCGGGGTCCTGACGCAGGACGTGCCGCAGCGCCGAGGAGAACGACTCCGTGTCGGTCCCCACCTCGCGCTGGGCCACCAAACCGTTCCGCCTGGCGTGCAGGAACTCGATCGGATCCTCGATCGTGATGATCTTGGATCGCTTCTCCTGGTTGATGAGCTGCAGCATCGAGGCCAGCGTCGTCGACTTGCCGGAGCCGGTGATGCCCGTCACGAGGATCAGGCCGCGCGGACGCAGGCAGATCTCGCTGATGACGTCCGGAAGATTCAGCGACTCGAGCGCCGGCACGTCCATCGGCACCAGTCGGAAGACCATGGCGATGGTTCCGCGCTGCTTGCAGACGTTGGCCCGGAAGCGCCCCAGCCCCGGCACGCCGAAGCCGAAGTCGATCTCCTTCTCGGCCTCGAACGTCTTGAGCTGTTTCGGCGTGAGGATCTGCTCGGCCAGCGCCACCATGTCCTCGGGGGTCACGGTGGGCTGCTCGGTCGGCTCCAGAGAGCCGTTGACCCGCATCACGGGCGGGAATCCCACGAAGATGTGGAGGTCGGATCCGCCGCGGCGAATCATTTCCTCGAGCGCGGAACGAAGCTTCACGGTTCTCCCCCCCGTCGGCGGGGAGAACCTCCCGTTCGACGGCCTAGGCCGGATCCACCAGGAACAGGTCCTGGCCGTACTCCACGGCCTGCCCGTTCTCCGCGCGGATCTCGCGGACGACACCCGAGACCTCGGACTGGACCTCGTTCATCAGCTTCATCGCCTCGACGATGCAGACGACCTGCCCCACCGAGACGCGATCCCCGACCGACACGTAGTCCTTCGCCCCCGGCGCGGGAGCGGAGTAGAACGTACCGACCATCGGGGCCGCGATGGGAACGAGACCCGCGTCACGATCCGCCGCGGCCGGCTCCTCGCTGGCGGCGACCGGAGCCGCCGGGGCCGGCGCGGCGGGCGCCGGAGCGGGAGTCGGCGTCGGGGTCTCCTGGATCACGGGAGCCGCGGCCGCCGGGCCCCGCCTCTTGCTGATCCGGATCCGCCCGAACGGCCGATCGATCTCGAGTTCCTCGATGTCACTCTCTTCGACCATCCGGATCAGGCGCTTGAGTCTGGCCTCGTCCATGGATCCTCCTGGGCTTTTCTGACCCTCCGGGCCCCTCCGGGCCCGGGGAACGTCACTTGCGGACGCGCTCCATGTACGCGCCGGTGCGGGTATCGATCTTCAGAACCTCCCCCGTCTCGATGAAGAGAGGCACCTGAACCACCGCTCCGGTTTCCAGCGTCGCCGGCTTGGTGGCGTTCTGGGCCGTGTTGCCCTTGAAGCCGGGGTCCGTCTGGGTGACCTCCAGTTCCACGAAGTTCTGGATCTCCACCGTGATGGGCTTTTCCCCGTGCATCAGCACGTTCACGGTGTCGTTCTCCTTCAGGAACTTCGCGTCCTCCCCGAACAGGTCCGTCGCGAGCGTCATCTGCTCGAACGTCTCCGGGTGCATCACGTGGAACCAGTCGTCGTCCCGGTAGAGGTACTGCATCGGGGTCCGCTCGAGGCGAACCTCCTCCACCTTCTCGCCGGCGCGCCAGGTCTTCTCCACGACCGCGCCCGTGACGACGTCCTTCAGCTTGGAGCGCACGAAGGCGCCCCCCTTCCCCGGCTTGACGTGCTGGAACTCCACGATGGTGACCAGCTTTCCATCGAGGTTCAGCGCCATGCCGTTCCGGAAATCGTTCGTCGAAGCCATCAGTCCTCCGGACCGTCCCCGGGCGGGAACGGCCGATCTTCCAGGAGATCCAGGAGCGTCTGGAATGCGCGGAGCACGCCGTGCGCTCCCAGTCCGCTCACCTGTCCCGTGACCACGTCCGCGATCAGGGACGTCTTCCGGAACTCCTCCCGAGCATGGATGTTGCTGAGGTGCACCTCGATCGTGGGGACGTTGACCGCCAGCAGCGCGTCGCGCAACGCCACCGAGGTGTGCGTGAACGCGCCCGGGTTGATCAGGATCCCGTCCACCTTCCCCAGATGGCTTCCCAGGGCATCGACCAAGTTTCCCTCATGGTTCGAAACCAGCCACGATACACGATGACCCCGCCGCGTGGCAGCCTCTTCCAGTGCCCGGCGAAGGTCCTCCAGGGTCGTGGTGCCGTAGATCTCGGGCTCCCGCTTGCCCAGCAGGTCGAGGTTGGCCCCGTGCAGGACGAGCAAGTGCAGGCTCATCGGCCCGCCTCCCCCGGAATCCGCTCCCTCAGCATCGCGATCCGGTCGCGGAGGTCTTGCCGGTCCGGCTCCTCCCGCAGGATCTCCTCGTAGATCTCGATGGCCTTCTCCTCGAATCCCTGGCGCTCGAAGATCTCGGCGAGGGTAGCCGAGTAGAGCGGGCTCGGAGGCACGTGGCGGAGCTGCTCCTCGGTGAGCGCGCGCTCCGGCTCCGCCTCCCACTCCGGGTCGAAGCGGCCGTCGTCGTCCTCGTCGTCGTCCGTCGCGGTCACGGGGGCGCGTTCGGCGGGCGACGGCTCCGGCATCGCGACGAGCCCGGACGACTCCTCCGCGTGCCGCGCGAACGGGTTGGCCGGATCCAGCGCGTGCACGGAGCGCATCATGCTCCGGGAGTCTTCCACCCGTCCGAGGTCCGCGAGCGTCCAGGAGAGCAGGACCCGCGGCGCGATGCGCTTGGGCTCCGCCGTCACGAACGGCTCCAGGATCTCCGCCGCGCGGTCCGGTCGGCCGGCGATGCGGAACGCCTCCGCGACGCGAACGACGTTGCGCGGGGACGGATCGACGGTCAGGCTGGATTCCAGCTCCGGCAAGGCCTCGGCGAGGCCGGGCAGGTCGGGGGCCGGGGCCATGGCGAACCTCAGCGTCGAAGAGCGTGGAGAGCGGCGCGGGGGGCGCCTTCCGGGAGATCTTCGGCCACGCTAACGAAGCCGATTCCGGTCGTCAACTGATAGCGATCCCGGCCGCGAGCGCGCTTCTTGTCGCGGGCCGTCAGTTCCAGCACCCGGTCAACGTCCAGATCGACCGCCCGGGTGGGCAGCCCCATGGCCTCCAGCACGGCGATCATCCGGTCCAGGCACGACGGATCGCAGCGTCCGGTGTCCACGGACATCGCGACCGCCGCCACCATTCCCAGCGCGACCGCCTCCCCGTGGAGGTAGCCGCCGCCCGACACCGTCTCGATGGCGTGCCCCAGCGTGTGCCCGAAGTTCAGGACGGCCCGCCGCCCTCCCTCGCGCTCGTCGGCCGCCACGACCGCGGCCTTCACCGCCACGCAGCGTCGCACGGTCTCGCCGAGCGCGGCATGCGACGCGTCGAGCGGCGGGTCGGACTCGAGACGCTCGAACAGCTCCGCGTCGCCCAGCCAGGCCGTCTTCACGACTTCCGCCAGCCCCGCGCGGAACTCGCGCGCCGGCAGCGTCGTCAGCGGCCCCGGATCGCACGCCACGACCAGCGGCTGGTGGAACGCCCCCACGAGGTTCTTGCCCTCGGGCAGGTTGACGCCCGTCTTGCCGCCCACGGCCGCATCGACCTGGCCGAGGAGCGTCGTCGGAAAGGATGCGAAGCGAAGCCCCCGCAGGTGGATCGCGGCCACGAAGCCCGCCACGTCGGTGGCCGCTCCGCCGCCCAGCCCCACCACCACATCGCCCCGCTCCACGCCGGCCGCGGCCAGCTCGCGCGTGACGTCTTCTACCACCGCGAGCGTCTTGGCGGACTCGCCGCCGGGCAGCGAGCGATGCCGGCGAACCGGCACGCCGGCCGCCTCCAGCCGCTGCGCCAGACGACGGCCGTGCGGCTCCTCCACGTTCTCGTCGACGAGCAGCACCGCGCCGGCGCCGGCGGCGGCGCACTGCACGTGGCCCACCGCGCGATCCGTCGCGCCGGAACCGACATGGACGTCATAGGAACGGGAGCCGAGGTCGACGCGGACGGACGCCGCCTCCGTCACGAGGCGCCCCCGCGGCGGACGCGCGGAACGCACTCGCCGCGGAACGTCCGGGCGACGGCCCTCGCCTGGCGAAGCACCGGGAGCTTCGAGCGGTCGGGCGCGTAGACGCTCAGGTCGATCAGGTAGGTGCGATCGTCCTCCGGGCAGTAGAACGCCCAGCTCTCGAACGGTCCGCCGATCGTGTAGACGTCGTTTTCCCAGAGACCCTCCAGCAGGATCCCGTCCCAGTCGTACGGGGTCTCGCCGCGGCGCGCCTCGCTGTGGTCGAAGACGACTTCGTCGCGGTCGTAGTGGTACCAGGAGAGTTCGTGGCGGCGCTCCAGCCACTCGTCCGGCGTCCGCTCGACGTAGCCGTCCTCCCAGGACACGAACATCTGTGCCACGGGACCGTCCTGCCAGATCCGGACGAAGTGGTTGTCCTCCGAGGACCGGTCCTCCACGACCCAGCCGGTGGGCACTCGGATGCCCCAGCCCCAGCGCTCCCGCATCGTGCGACGGGCGCCCGACTTTTCACCCACGCGGTAGAGGTTGGCCACCAGCAGCGTGACGGTGGCGTCCTCGACGATGCGGATCAGCTCGTCGGGATCGTCGCGGAGATGGCGCACGATCTGCTGCGGATCGCCGGACAGCCAGAACATCGTCTGCCCGGCGGAGAACGGATCGATCTCCACGAAGAGTCCGGGGAAGTCCGTGGGGATCCGGGTTCCCGTGGCCTGCCGCAGGAGCTTCTCGAAGGACTTCTCCTCGCGCGGCCCGACGGCGAAGAGCACCTTGCGCGTCTTGTAGAACTTCGCGCGGTCGAGCGTGTCGGTCTCGATGTCGAAACGGGGTTCGTCGCGGAGGATCGTCACGTCCGCGCCGAGGATCTTCTCCACCTCCTCGGCGAGGACGCTCATGCCCTTGGGCGCCATCACGACGATCTCGTAGGACGGACCGACCGCGGGGATCTGCTTTTGGCTGGTGCAGCCGCCGACGGCGAGCAGCGCCAGCATCAGCGCGGCGCGAATCGGGACTCTTCTCAAGGGCGTTCCTCCCGCAGGCGGGCGCAAGCTAGCACGCGGTCCGGGGAGGGTCAACGACACGCGATCAGCGGGAGTCTTCCTGCCCGACCACCCGGACCTCGTCGTTCGGCTTGCCGCGCGAGGGATGCGACAGCGGATGCCCCAGGTCCTCGAGGTTCATCGACGTCAGCCTCGGGAGCTGCGCCGCCACGCCGACCTCCACGGTGAGCACGTGCTCGCGACCGTCGCGCAGCACGCGCATCGGGACGCTGCGGAACGGCTCCTCCGAGACGACGACCGCGCAGAACTGCTTGGCGTCGCGCACGAACATGTCGCCGAAGCGCGTGACGATGTCGCCCGGCAGCAGTCCGGCGGTGGCGGCCGGTCCGCCCGGAGCGACGTTCAGCACTTGCGCTCCGGAGTCCTTGGTCTGCGCGGCGATGCGCACGCCCAGGTAGCCGCGGCGCACGTAGCCGAAGTCCCGCAGGTCCATCCAGGCGCGGCGGCACTCGCGCGCCGGCACCGCGAACCCCACCAGCCCGGCCGGCGGCTCCGCGGAAGGATCGCGCATCTCTCCCACTTCCTCACGGACGGGATGGCGCCCCGGCCGCGACGCGCCCGTGATGATCCCGAGCAGGCGCCCCGAGGAGTCCAGGACCGGGGCTCCGGAATCTCCGGGGTAGATGGGCGCCTCGATACGGTGGGCGCGCGTGGGCACGCCGCCCGGCTCGATCTCGATGGATCCGCCGACGCGCCCCACCGTAGCCGACAGTTCGTGGCCGTAGGCGCTGCCCAGCAGCAGGCACGAGTCTCCGGCCGCCGGCTCGACGTCGAACGTGAGCGGATCCAGATGATCCGTCCCCGGCAGCCGGTCCACGGCCTCCAGGAGCGCCAGATCCACGAACGGATCGGCCCCGACGACCCGGGCCAGCGTGTGATGGCCGTTCCCGTCGAAGATCTCCACTTCGGTTCCGCCCGCCGTCACCGACGCCGTGGTCAGCAGGAATCGGCCCGTTCCGAGGAACACGGCACAGCCGACGCGTCGCTTCCGGAAGAGCGCGTCCGGGTTCTTCTCCATCTCGGAAACGGACGGACGCGCGGGGCCGCCGTCCGCGAGGACGACGAACACGCGATGGCGCCAGTCCTGCGCGACGCGCAGCAGGTCGGCCCCGGCGCCGGACGGTTCCACCGCGGACGCGAGCGGAACGTCGGACACGGCGAAGCCGGTCGCGATCAGGAGGAAGGCGAGGGGATTTCGGAGGGCTTTGACCATCGGATCAGAACGCGAAGACCGCGGCTCCCGTCGTCCCCGGGGCGGTTTGCGCGCTCACCGGCGTTCCACGCATGCTTCCCCCCGTGGACACCGGCGTGCCGAGACCCTGACGATCCGACTCGAACCGCTGGTCCGGGAATCGTCGAATGGGATAGCTGTAGATGGCCTTCCGATACTTCTGGTCCGGAGCCAGGCGCAGGTCCCGCGCCGGCGACTCCAGGAACGCCTCGACGGCGTCCGGAATGTCGGCGGTGACCTCGTCGGCCTCGATGGGAGCGGCCTCCGCCACCTCCAGGTCGAGCCCGCTCGGCTCGGCCGCGGAAACCCGCAGTCCCGCCATGGGAACCGGAGCCTCGGGCGCCGGCGGAGAGGACACCAGGGCCAGGCCGGCAAGGACCATCGCGCCGACGCCGACCGGCGCCCAGCGCAGCGTTCCCGTGCCCAGCGAGAAGCGCAGGCGAAGCATCTCCCACCGCTCGCGAAGAACGTCGACGAACGAGTCGCTGCGTTCCTCCTCGCGGATCCGTGCCCACACCGCGCGATCGAAGTCCTCTCCGACCTCGAGAACGGGCAGCTCTTCCAGCAGGAGGAGCGACTCCTTCATCTCCGCGTAGTACGTCCGACAGGGCAGACATCCGTCGAGGTGCGCGTGGAAGCGATCCGTGTTTCCCGCGCCGAGAGCTCCGTCAAGAGCGTCCGAAGCCAGCTCTCGTGCCTGTTCACACTTCACTGCCGGTCTCCTTCTTCTTCTTCGTGGTGACGATCCGAATCGGACCGCGATGGGGACGACGAAGAGGATCCTTTTGCGTGGGATGCCTTCCAGAAGATGGACGGGTCGTTGGCCCGCCCCGCCGCGAGCAGCGGCTCCACGCGCTTCTTGAACTCCAGGCGAGCCCGGTTGATCCGGGACTTCACCGTGCCCAGCGGAAGATCCAGCATCGAGGCGATCTCCTCGTAGGCGAACCCTTCCAGGTCCCGCAGGACGAGCATCATCCGAAAGTGCTCCGGCAGCGAGTCGATGGCGATGCGTACCTTCCGCTGCCGGTCGTTCAGATCCGTGATGCGATCCGGCTGGAGGAAGTCCTCCCGCGTGCCCAGATGGTAATCGTCCTGCTTCAGCTCCCGCGGCGTGTCCTCCACGGACACGTTCCGCCGCCGCGCCCGGTTGCGCAGCTCGTTCTTGCCGAGGTTGGAGGCGATGGTATAGAGCCACGTCGTGAACCGCGCCGTGACGCGGTAGGTGCCGGCGTGTCGGTAGACGCGGAGGAAGACCTCCTGCGCCAGGTCTTCCGCGCGATCCCGGTCCCCGATCATCCGGTTCACGTAGTTCACGATGGGGCCCCGGTGACGGCGCATCAGCTCGGCAAACGCCGAGTCGTCGCCCGTCTTGAGGGCGAGCATGAGGTCCTCATCCGCGCGTTCGTCCCGCACTCGCGGCTTCTCCTCCGTAACGGGCCGAGCGATCTTGAGTGGGAGCATACCTCACCTCCTCCTTGCCCGGCTTACCCACCGGATCCGGCGAAGGTTCCGCCCCGTCCGGGGTTCCGCCCCGGTCTTTCGGATTCAATCACCGTCATGTAGGTGATTCCACCGGAAAGTCGCGATCAGGGAGTCTCCCCGCGGAGCTTCGTCCGGATGGCCTCCGCTTCCTCCGGATCGCCGGCGAGCGCCCGTTCCCACGCCCGACGGGCAGCCTCCCGCTGACCGTCGGCGGCCAGGGCGTCCCCGAAGTGGTCCAGGATCACCGGATCATCCCCGGAGTGCTCCACCGCCTCCGCGAGCAGTCGCAGCGCCCGCTCCGTATCGCCCTGCCGGAACAGGGCCCAGCCCAGACTGTCGAGGAAGTAGCCGTTCTCCGGCTCCAGCGCGACGGCCCGCGTGAGGAGGCGGACGGCCTCGTCCAGGTCGAGGTCGTGCTCCACGAGCATGTAGCCCAGGTAGTTCAGCGCTTCGCCGTTCTCCGGCTCCAGCTCCAGGACCTCGCGGAACGCGTCGGCCGCCGATTCCACCCGGCCCTGCCGCTCACGGGCGACGCCGAGCGCGTACAGCGCCTCGGGATTCTTCGGACGGAGCCGGAGCGAGCGCTCGAAGGACTCCTCCGCCTTCGGATAGTCCCTGAGCTGATTCTGGCAAACACCTTGCAGAAAAGGCAGCACCGGGTTCTGTGGATTCAGCCGTTCCGCGGTCTCGAACGCCGGCACGGCCTCCGCCACGCGACCGGACTGGACGCGCAGGTAGCCGATCGAGATCCACCCCTCCACGAACGTCGGGTCGATCTCCACCGTCCGCCCGTACTGCTCGAGCGCGGCGTCCAGGTCCTCCCGGTCCCAGTGCAACCGGCCGAGGTGCTTGTGCGCGCTCACGCGATCCGGACTCCGCTTGATCACGCGCTCCAGTTCGACGATGGCCTCGTCCGGCATGCCCGAACGGAGCAGGAGCAGCCCGTACTGCTCGCGCACGTCCTCGTCGTCCGGATAGCGCTCCAGCACCCACTCGGCCACGCCGCGCGCCTCCGACGTGTCGTCCAGGAGCAGCAGGACGCGGAGCAGGCGACGGCGCACGGTCAGGTTCTCCGGATCGAGCTGCAGCGCGCGCTGGTACATCTCGGAGGCCGCGCTCAGATCCATCGACAGCTCGTGGACGGCGGCCGACGACAGCAGCGCCTCGACGAACTCCGGATCCAGACGCAGCACCGTGTCGTACTCGACCAGCGCCTCGTCCAGGCGGCCCAGGCGCGACAGCAGCGACGCGCGTCGGAAGTGCAGCTGCGGCACGCCGGACCGGATGCGCGTGGCCTCGCCCAGCTCGTCCGCCGCCTCTTCCAGCTTGCCCTCGGTCTCGAGTAGCTCCGCGAGCCGGACGCGGTTCTCCAGGTCCGACGGGTCGGCCTCGACGACGCGCCGCAGCGTGTCGATGGCGCCGGGCACGTCGCGCTCGCCCACCTGGAGCTGCACGCGCACTTCCAGCGCTTCGGTGTTGTCCGGATCCAGTTCCAGTGCGCGATCGGCGGCACGGCGCGCCTCCTCCGCCTCGTGGAGGCGCAGGTGCACGCGCGAAAGGCTGCCCAGCACGTCCGGATGATCCGGCGTCTCCTGCAGCGCCAGCCGGTACTCGTGGACCGCCTCGCGCAGGCGTCCGCGCGTCTCGAAGAACGAACCCAGCGAGTAGTGCTCCAGCGACTCGAACGAGAGCTCCGGAACGTCGTCCTCGCCCGAAGCCGCGATCGTCGGGGCCGCGAAGGCCAGGAGCAGCAGCGGGGCGACCGTCAGCAAGCGAAGGCGGATCATGAAACCCTTCCCGTCGAGGGGAGGACGGCGCGACCTCGCGCGTCGTCGCGGAACGTGGCGGCCAGTCGGGGATCCAGAGCGTCCCGGAGCCCGTCGCCGATGAGATTGAACCCCAGCACCGTCAGGAGGATCGCGGCGCCCGGGGCCGCGAGCATCCAGGGGGCGTGGATCACGTACGAACGTCCCTGACCCAGCATCGCCCCCCACTCCGGCGTGGGCGGCTGGGCGCCGAGTCCCAGAAACGAGAGTCCCGCCGCCTCCAGGATGGCCGTGGCCAGTCCCAGGCTGGCCTGCACCAGGAGCGGCGCGGAGCAGTGCGGGAGGATCGTGCGGGACAGAATGCGCGCGGGCGACGCCCCGAGGGCCCGCTCCGCCTCCACGAACGGCATCTCCTTCACCGCCAGCACCGAAGCCCGGACGATGCGGGCGTAGTGCGGCACCGCCACCACCCCGACCGCGATCATCGCGTGCGAGAGACTGGGCCCCAGCACCGCCACGACGATGATCGCCAGGACGATTCCCGGGAACGCCAACATCACGTCCACGAGGCGCATGCCCGCCAGGTCCACCCATCCCCCGAAGTAACCGGTCACGAGTCCCAGGGTTCCTCCCAGGATCACGCCGATGGCGACCGACACGATGCCGACCAGCAGCGAGATCCGCGTTCCGTACAAGAGTCGCGAGAGGACATCCCGCCCGAACTCGTCCGTGCCGAGCAGGTGCTCCCGGCCCGGCGCCTGCAGGCGTCGCCCGAGGTCCTGCTCCAGCGGATCGTCCGGGGCCAGCCACGGCCCCACCGCCGCCAGGATCACAAAGAACCCCAGGAGCGCGATGCCCAGGCGTCCCCCGCTGCGGCGGCCCATGCGGGCCAGGATCCGCCTCGTGCGCCCGGACGGCGCGGCTCCCCTCTCCTGCGTCATCGACCTCGCCTCAATTCAGCTTGATGCGCGGATCCAGCGCCGCGTACAGGACGTCCGTGACCAGGTTCACGAGCGCGAACGAGAGGGCGATCAGGAGGACCCCGGCCTGCAGGACCGCGGCGTCGCGCCCCTCCACGGCCAGCAGGATCCACCGCCCGATCCCGGGCCACGCGAAGATCGTCTCCGTGATGATCGCGCCGCCCAGCAGCATGCCGAACTGCAGGCCGATGACGGTCAGCGTCGGCAGGACGCCGTTCCGCAGCGCATGCCGGACGAGCACGCGGCGCTCGGACGCGCCCTTGGAGCGCGCGGTCCGGATGTAGTCTCGCCCCAGCACGTCGACGAGGCTGGACCGCGTGATCCGGGCGATCACCGCCAGCGGGACGGTGGAGAGCACGAGTGCGGGCAGCGCAAGGTGGCGCAGCGTGTCCCACGCGGCCCCGCGGTCGCCGGCCAGCAGCGCATCGATCCACAGGAATCCCGTCTGGAACGGCACGGCCAGCGTGGCGGGCCCGCGACCGGACACGGGGAACAAGGGAAAGCGGACGGCCAGCCACCACATCAGCAGGAGTCCGAGCCAGAACACCGGCATGGAGACGCCGACGGAGGCCGCCGCGGTACTGGCGGAGTCCACCCAGCCGCCGGGGCGACGCGCGGCGACGATCCCCAGCGGCAAGCCGATCAGGGTCGAAAGGAGCAGCGCGGCGGAGGCCAGCTCCACGGTGGCGGGAAAGTAGCGGCGGATCTCCTCGGAGACGGGCTCGTGCGTCTTGGCCGATCGTCCGAGATCGCCGCGCAGGAGACCGCCGATCCACCGGACGTACTGCTCCGACCACGGCCGATCCAGCCCGAGGTCGCGGCGCAGCTCCTCCACCACCTCGGCCGAAGCGTGCTCGCCCGCGAGGATCTCGGCCGGATCCCCCGGCATCCAGCGCACGATGAGGAACACGACGATCGACACGCCGAACAGCGTCGGGATCAGCCAGACGATCCTGCGCGCGAGGTAGGCGATCATCGGCTCTCCGGTGGCTCCGTCGCCTAGCGGGCGATCCACACCCGCGAGAGAAGGACGCGTCCGGTCGGATGGAGGCGGTAGCCGTACACCTCCCGCCGCATCGCCGCCAGTTCCATCGTGTGAACGAGCGGAACCCAGGGCGCATCGCGGTGGAGGATCCGCTGGGCCTCCACGTAGAGCGGAGCGCGCTTCTCCGCGTCCACCGTCTCCTGGCCGCGGACCAGCAGCTCGTGGACCGGCTCCCCGCGGTAGAACGCGATGTTGCCCGCAGGGGGCACGGCCGCCGACTTGTCGAAGTGCACGAAGAGGAAGTTGTCGGGATCGCCGTTGTCGGCCTGCCAGCCCAGCAGCGCCAGGTCGTGGTGCCCGCGGTGGACGCGGTCCAGGTAGGTCCCCCACTCGTAGGAGACGATGCGCGCATGAATGCCCACCGCGGCCAGATCGGCCTGGATGACCTGGGCCACGCGCAGCGGCTGCGGCATGTACGGGCGCGGCCCGGACATGACCCACAGCGTCGTCTCGAACCCCTCCGGATAGCCCGCCTCCGTGAGCAGTTCCCGCGCGAGTTCCTGATCGAACGGGTAGTCCTCCGGATCCGGATCCGCGCCGAACACGTTGGGCGGCACCGGGCCGCGGGCGACCTCCGCCAGTCCGCCGTAGAGCCCGGAGACGATCGCCTCCTTGTCGACGGCGTGGCACACGGCGCGGCGTACGAGCGTGTTGCCGAACGGCTGGTGGTCGAGGTTCATCGCCAGATACGCGACATTCATCCCGGGCTCCCCGATCAGCTTGAGCGATCGGTTCTTCCGGATGGCGGGAACGTCGTCGGGCGGGATTCCGTCCATCATGTGGATGGATCCGGAAAGCAGCTCGAAGAAGCGCGTCGAGTTCTCGGGGATGGAGCGGAACACGACCCGCTCCAGGTGCGCCGGCAATCCCCAGTACTCCTCGTGCCGGGCCACCGTGATGCGCTCGGCGCGGCGCCACTCCTCGAAGCGGAACGGTCCCGTCCCGCACGGATTGCGGAAGAACTCCTCGCCGTGCTCCTTCGCGTCGCGCGGGCAGACGATCGCCGCGAAGTTGCACGCGAGGTTGGAGAGGAACGGCGCGCTCGGCTTTCTCAGGACGAAGCGGATCGTCTTGGGGTTGAGGATCTCGATGGACTGCAGCACGTCGTCCATGCCGAGGTAGCCCCAGAACGGGTACGGCCCCCCGACACCGTAATCCTCGTGGCGCGGCTCCCGCGCGCTCCACTGCCGGGCGATGGAGTACTCCACCGCGTCCGCGTCCACCGGGTCGCCGCAGTGGAAGCGAACGCCCTCGCGGAGCCGGAACGTGAAGTGGGTTCCGTCCGTGTTCACGTCCCAGGACGTGGCCAGGCACGGCTCCACCGCAGTCCCCTCGTCCGAGAACCGCACGAGGCCCTCGAAGAGGTTGTCACAGATCTTGAAGGACTCGCCGTCCGACTCGTGGGCGGGGTCCAGCCCCACCGCGTCCATTCCACGCCCGTAGATCAGCGTTCCGCCCGGGGTGGGCGGCGGCTCCTGCGCAACCGCGGGAACGGTGAGCAGCAGCGCGAGCGCGAAGATAGAGAACTTGAACGACATCAACGACTTCCGGCTCAGGACGGCCGAATCCTAGCAGACGCGCGGAGGACGCGCCATGCACGAACGCCCGGACCACGCGGCCCGGGCGTCCCTGAAAGAGTTGGCGGGCCCGAGAGGATTCGAACCTCCGGCCTTTGGTTCCGGAGACCAACGCTCTATCCAGCTGAGCTACGGGCCCGCGCGGAGCGAATCTAGGCGATGCCCCAGGGGGTGTCAACTCCGGCCCCCTCCGCACTCCCGCGATGGACAGCCCCGCGAGGGACGTCTATCTTCCCTCCAAACATCCCGCCCCAGACGGGCGCAAGACGCCCCCAACGCCGGAGGAGCGGCTCATGTTCCCCGAGAGCCAGGACAAGCTGCCGGACGCCGATCCCCAGGAGACCCAGGAGTGGCTGGAGTCCTTCGAGTCCGTCCTGCGTTCCGCCGGACCGCTGAGGGCCCAGTACCTGCTCCGGCGCCTCCTGTCCCGCGCCAAGCGCCGGAACGTCGGCCTGCCGGCGTTGACGCGGACGGGCTACGTGAACACGATCGGCCCCTCCGACGAGCCGGATTTCCCCGGGGACGAGCAGATGGAGCGCCGGATCCGGCGGCTCATCCGCTGGAACGCCGCGGCCATGGTGACGCGGGCGAACAAGCGCTTCGAGGGGCTGGGGGGGCACCTCTCCACGTACGCATCGTCCGCCACGCTCTACGAGGTGGGGTTCAACCACTTCTTCCGCGGCAAGGACGAGTCCGCGGGCGATCAGATCCTCTACCAGGGGCACGGCGCGCCCGGTCTGTACGCGCGCGCGTTCCTGGAGGGTCGGCTCTCGGAGCAGCAGCTGGATCACTTCCGGCGCGAGATCCAGGGGCCGGGACTCAGCTCCTATCCGCACCCGCGTCTCATGCCGGATTTCTGGGAGTTCCCCACGGTCTCCATGGGGCTGGGCCCCATCACCGCCATCTACCAGGCGCGGTTCAACCGCTACCTGCACGCGCGCGGCCTGGCCGACACGTCGCAGAGCCGCGTGTGGGCGTTCCTGGGCGACGGCGAGACCGATGAGCCCGAGGCGCTCGGTGCGCTCAGCATCGCGGCGCGCGAGCAGCTCGACAACCTGATCTTCGTCGTGAACTGCAACCTGCAGCGCCTCGACGGCCCGGTGCGCGGCAACGGCAAGATCATCCAGGAACTGGAGGGCACGTTCCGGGGCGCCGGCTGGAACGTGATCAAGGTGATCTGGTCCCGCGAGTGGGACGAGCTCCTGGCCCAGGACGTGAACGGCACGCTGCAGGCCAAGATGATGTCCACGCTCGACGGCGAGTACCAGAAGTTCTCCGTGGAGCCAGGCTCGTTCATCCGCGAGCACTTCTTCGGTCCGGAGGAGGAGCTCCGCAACATGGTCGCCCACCTCACGGACGACCAGATCAGTCGCCTGCGGCGTGGCGGCCATGACTACAAGAAGGTCTACGCCGCCTACCGCGCCGCCGTGGAGCACGAGGGTTCGCCCACGGTGATCCTGGCCAAGACGGTGAAGGGCTGGACCCTCGGCGAGGGCTTCGAGGCGCGCAACATGACGCACCAGATGAAGAAGCTTTCCACCGAGGAACTGAAGACGTTCCGCGACCGTCTGGAACTTCCCATCCGGGATGAAGAGCTCCAGGACATGCCGCCGTACTACCACCCCGGACCGGACAGCGAAGAGGTCCGGTACATGAAGGAGCGGCGGCGAGCGCTGGGCGGCGAGCTGCCGAAGCGCATCGTGCGGCCGAAGCCCATCGATCCGCCCAAGGACGATGTCTTCCGCGAGCTGTACGGGGGCACCGAGGGCCAGCAGGAAGTCTCCACCACGATGGCCTTCGTCCGGCTGCTGCGCGGGCTGCTTCGCTCGGACGACTTCGGCGATCGCGTGGTGCCCATCGTCCCGGACGAGGCGCGAACGTTCGGCATGGAGGGACTCTTCAAGGAGTTCAAGATCTACTCGCCGTTCGGGCAGCGCTACGTGCCGGTGGACGCGCAGCTGCTCCTCTCCTACTCCGAGGCGAAGGACGGCCAGATCCTGGAGGAGGGAATCACGGAGGCGGGTTCCATGGCGTCGTTCACGGCGTCGGGCACGTCGTACTCCACGCACGCGAGCCCCACGGTCCCCTTCTACATCTTCTACTCGATGTTCGGCTTCCAGCGGACCATGGATCAGATCTGGGCCTTCGCCGATGCGCGGGGCCGCGGATTCCTCATGGGCGCCACCGCCGGCCGGACCACGCTGCAGGGCGAGGGACTCCAGCACATGGACGGCCACTCGCATCTGCTGGCGTCCGCGGTCCCCTCCGTCCAGGCCTATGATCCCGCGTTCGCGTACGAGGTCTCCGTCATCATCCGCGACGGTCTCCGGCGCATGTACGACGAGGACGAGGACGTCTTCTACTACGTGACCATCTACAACGAGAACTACGAGCAGCCCGCCATGCCGGACGGGGCGGAGGACGGGATCCTCCGCGGGCTGTACCGGTTCCGTCGCGGGGAGAAGGGCAAGCACCGGGTGCAGCTCTTCGGCAGCGGGCCCATCCTGCGGGCGGCGCTACTCGCCCAGGAGATCCTGGCCGATCGCTACGACGTGGCGGGCGACGTCTGGAGCGCCACGAGCTACACGCTCCTCCGACGCCAGGCACTGGACTGCGAGCGGCACAACCGCGAACACCCCGAGGAGCCGCCGCGCACGCCGTGGGTCACGGAGCTGCTCCAGGACGCCGAGGGTCCGGTGATCGCGGCCAGCGACTGGATGAAGGCCGTTCCGGACCAGATCAGCCGGTGGGTCCCGGGCCCGTACCACTCGCTCGGAACGGACGGCTACGGCCGCAGCGACACGCGGGAGGCATCGCGCCGGTACTTCCGGATCGATGCGGAAAACATCGTGCTGGCGGCCCTGTCGCAGCTCGCGGCGCTGGGAAAGATCCCGGTGGCCACCGTGAGCGAGGCCCGCGCGGACCTGGGGCTCGCGCCGGGCGACGGCGCCAAGCCGGAGATCTCGAGCGTTCAGGACTGACGCGGCGCGGCTGCGGCGCGTGCCGCTCCGCTGACCACGCGGCTTCCTAGTCCGTGTAGCCGAGGGCGCGCAGCTGTTCCTCGGTGGCCGGGTCGATGTCGGCGCGGTCGGCGTCCGGCGCGGCCCCGGCCGACCAGACGTCGGACCATCGCGCGCGGAGGGCCGCCAGCGTGTCCGGGCTCGCCTCCGCCAGGTCGCGCGTCTCTCCCGGATCCTCCCGCACGTCGTAGAGTTCCCACCCGTCCGTCGAGCGGTCGTGCACGACCTTCCAGCGCGCCTCCCGCACGGACACGAGCTCACGGTGCAACTCCGCCACGACGCCACCGCGCGTGCGTCCCTCGTCCAGCCCCACGCCCTCCGTCTCGGGAAAGACGGCCGAATCCAGCGCCTCCGTCACCGTCGGGACCACGTCCACGAGGCTCCGCACCTCGACGTCCAGCTCTCCGCCGTCTCGTCCCGGGCGGTCGACGATCAGCGGCACGCGCAGCGTCTCCCCGTAAAGGTTGATCCGGTGCCCCTTGTTCCCGTGCTCGAAGAACTCCTCGCCGTGGTCCGCCGTCACCACGACGATCGTCCGTTCCCGCTCGCCTCTCCGCTCCAGCTCGCGCAGCAGCTCCCCGATGGCCGCATCCGTCCAGCGGATCTCGCCGCGGTAGAGATCCAGCAGGCGCTGCCGCTCGGCGTCGCCCATCTCCGCGTTCACCCGACGGTTCTGAAGAAAGCCGCGCCCGGAGATGCGCACGTCGGTGTCCCCCAGCCAAGCGTCCCACGGCGACGGCGGTTCGAAGTCGTAGTGCGGGTCCCACCAGTGGACGAACAGGAACCACGGGGCATCGTCCTCCAGGGAGGCGAGCCAGCCCGTGGACTCCTCCAGGAGGCGCCGCGACGTCTCCCCCGTCTGCGACTTCAGATTCGCACCGATGACGTTGCTCACCCGACCGTCCTCGTGCGTTTCGATGCCGTAGGCCATGCAGTGCCGGTACACGTCGAAGCCCTGATCGAACCCGTAGCCCCGGTGCAGGTACGGCCCGGAGACGAAGCCGGCCGTCCGGTACCCTTCGGCCGAGAGGGCCTCCGCCAGGGTGGTGCGGGCCGCGGGTAGCGCGCGCCCGTCCCCGTCCACGCCGTGTCCGGCCGGATACAGCCCGGTGAGCAGGGACATGTGCGACGGCAGGGTCCAGGACGACGTGGCCAGCGCATCGACCGCAAGGAGTCCGTGCCGCGCCAGCCGGTCCAGGTGCGGCGTGCCGCCGCGCTCGGCGCCGTACGTGCCGACGAAGTCGCGACGCAGCGTGTCGACGGAGAGGACGAGGACGTTCGGGCGCGGGTTGGGAGCGTCGGTCCCGCACGCGGCAAGCAGGCAGGCGGCGGCGAGCGGGATCGCGCCGGCGCGGAGCGTTGACGCGCTCACCGATCCTTCCGGCGGGCGATCTCCGCGGACGCGTGCTGCATGTCCTTGTCGCCGCGGCCGGACAGGTTCACGATCACGACGGAGTCCGGCGGCATCCTGGGCCCTTCCCGCAGCAGCCATGCCACCGCGTGCGACGACTCCAGCGCGGGCAGGATCCCCTCTTCCCGGCAGAGGAGCTGGAACGCGTCGATCGCCTCGTCGTCCTCGACGGACGTGTACTCCGCCCGGCCGATCTCGTGGAGCCACGCGTGTTCCGGCCCGATGGACGGGTAGTCCAGGCCCGCGGACACGCTGTGCGTCTCCCGCACCTGACCGTCCTCGTCCTGCAGCAGCCAGCTCCTCGTTCCGTGCAGGACGCCGGGGCTGCCGCCCGAGAAGCGCGCTGCGTGCCGACCGCTCTCCACGCCCAGTCCGCCCGCCTCGACGCCGACGAGCCGCACGTCGTTGTCGGGAAGGAACGCGTGGAACAGCCCGATGGAGTTGGATCCGCCTCCCACGCACGCGACGAGCGCGTCGGGCAGGCGACCCTCCGCCTCCAGGATCTGCCGCCTCGCCTCCACCCCGATGATCCGCTGGAAGTCCCGCACGAGCCGCGGGAACGGATGCGGCCCGAGCACGCTGCCGAGGATGTAGTGCGTGTCCTGGACGTTCGTGACCCAGTCCCGCATCGCCTCGTTGATGGCGTCCTTCAGCGTCCGGCTGCCGGAGTCCACGCCGACCACCTCGGCGCCGAGGAGCCGCATCCGGAACACGTTCGGCTCCTGGCGGCGCATGTCCTCCACGCCCATGTAGACGACACAGTCGAGGTCCAGCAGCGCGGCCGCCGTGGCGGTGGCCACGCCGTGCTGTCCCGCCCCCGTCTCGGCGATGACGCGCGGCTTCTTCATCCGCCGGGTCAGGAGCGCCTGGCCCACCGTGTTGTTGATCTTGTGCGCGCCGGTGTGAAGCAGGTCCTCCCGTTTCAGGTACACCTTCACGCCGCAGCGCTCCGAGAGCCGTCGCGCGTGGAAGAGCGGCGTGGGGCGGCCGACGAACTCGTGCAGGAGACGGTGCAGGTCCGCCTCGAAGGCGGGGTCCCTGGAGGCGGCGTCGGCCTCGCGCTCCAGTTCCTCCAGCGCGGTCATGATGGTCTCGGGCACGAAGCGACCGCCGAACGAGCCGAAGTAGCCTCGCGCGTCGGGCTGGGACTCGAACATCAGAGGACCCCCTTGCGGCCGAGCAGCTCCGCGATCTTCCCGGCCGGATCCGGGGCCGTCACGATCGCTTCCCCCACGAGGACGGCGGACGCGCCCGCGCGCTCCACCTCCTCCACGTGGGCGCGGGTGTGGATCCCGCTTTCGGAGACGAGCAGCACGTCGGCCGGGACGAGATCCGCGATGCGCGCGGTGATCGCCCGATCCGTCTCGAACGTGCGCAGATCGCGGTGGTTCACGCCGAGGATCGCCGCGTCCGACGTGAGCGCCCGCTCCGCCTCGGCCTCCGTGTGCACCTCCACCAGCGCGTCCACCGAGAGCTCCCCCGCCAGCGTCCTCAGATCCCGCAGGACGGCGTCGTCCAGGGCGGCCACGATCAGCAATGCCGCCGACGCGCCCCAGGCCTTCGCCTCCCAGAGCTGGTAGGGATCCACCAGGAAGTCCTTCCGCAGGAGGGGCAGCCCGCACGCGTCCCGCACCGACTGCAGATGCTCCGGGGCGCCGCGGAAGAAGTCCGGCTCCGTCAGGACGGACATCGCCCGTGCTCCGGCCCTCTCGTAAGTCTCCGCGAGTGCCACGGGATCGTACGGGGCGCACATCACGCCCTTGGACGGCGACGCGCACTTCGCCTCGGCGATGAGCGACGTTCCATCGGCTGCCAGAGCCTCCCGGAACGACGGGCGATCCGCGGCCGATTCCGCGGCGCGGCGCACGTCGGCGATCGGCGTGTCCCGCTTGCGGTTTTCCAGGCGACCCCGCACGCTGTCCACGATCCGTTCCAGGACGCTCACGCCGCCTCCGCCCGAAGGGCCGCCAGGAGTGCCGCGGCCTTGCCCTCCTGCAGCGCCGTCCGCGCCCGGTCCACGCCCGCGCGGAAATCGTCGGCGAGGCCGGCGGCCACGAGCGCGACCGCCGCGTTCATCACGACGACGTCGGTCGCGGGCCCCGGCTCCCCGCGGAACACGCCCTCCAGGATCGCGGCGTTGCGGGCGGCATCGCCGCCGGCCAGCGCCGCGCGATCCGCCGTCTCCAGTCCGAAGTCCGCGGGCGTCACCCGGAAGCGTCGGGTACCGTCGGGCCGCACCTCCACGATGTCCGTCGGGGCGCTGAGCGACACCTCGTCGAGGCCGTCCCGGGAGTGCACGACGAACGCGTGCTCCGAGCCGAGCCCGCGAAGCGCCTCGGCCGCCAGCTCCAGGACATCCCCCGAGAAAACGCCCACCACCTGACGCGGCGCGAGCGCCGGATTGCAGAGCGGGCCGAGCAGGTTGAAGAGCGTGCGCGTGCCCAGCGTGATGCGCGCCGGCATCGCGTGCTTGATGGCACCGTGGAAGCGCGGCGCCATCAGGAAGCCGAACCCGAGCCGGTCCACCATCTCCTCGACGTCCGCGGGCTCGCGGTCCACCGGCACGCCGAGCTCACGGAGAACATCGGCCGACCCGCACTGGGACGACACTGAACGGTTGCCGTGCTTCGCGACGGCGGCACCCGACGCCGCGACGACGAACGCCGAGGCGGTGGAGATGTTGAACGTGCCCGAGGCGTCTCCGCCAGTGCCGCACGTGTCCACGAGCGGGGTGCGCTTCGGGGAGATGGTGATGGCCGCGGCCCGCATCGCCCGGGCGGAGCCCACGACTTCCGCGGCGGTCTCCCCCTTCATCCGGAGCGCCACCAGGTAGCCCGCGATACGCCCCTCGGACGCCTGGCCGGCCATGATCTCGGCCATGGCGGCCTCGGCCTCGGCCTCGGCCAGCGACGAGCCGCCGATCACGCGGTGGAGCGCCTCCTTGAGTCTCGGCGCGGCATCCTCGGTCAACGATCAGATCTCCAGGAAGTTCTCGAGGATCTTCTTGCCCTGGTCGGTGAGGATCGACTCGGGATGGAACTGCACGCCGTGGAGCGGATGCTTCCGGTGCGCCAGTCCCATGATCTCCTGATCGGCCGTCCAGGCGGTGACCTGGAGGTCCTCACCCAGCGTGTCCTTGTCGACGATGAGCGAGTGGTAGCGCGTGGCCTCGAAGGGATTTTCGACGCCGCGGAACAGGCCCTTGTTGTTGTGGATGACCTGCGACGTCTTGCCGTGCAGCAGGCGATCCGCCCGGCGAATCGTGGCGCCGTGGACCTGGGCCAGGCACTGGTGCCCGAGGCAGACGCCCAGGATGGGAACGCGGCTCTGCATCTCTCGGATGATCGCCGGCGAGACTCCGGCGTCCTCGGGACGTCCCGGCCCCGGCGAGATGACGATGCGCTCCGGCTTCGCGCGCTTCACCGCCGCGACGCTGACGGCGTCGTTGCGATGCACCACCAGATCCGCCCCCAGCTCCCCGAGGTACTGGACCAGGTTGTAGGTGAACGAGTCGTAGTTGTCGATGACGAGGATCATCGGCCGTCCCTCCCGAGCCGGCGCTTCTCGGCCATCTCCACGGCGGAGAACAGGGCCTTCGCCTTGCTCACGGTCTCCTCGAACTCCTTCTTCGGGACGGAGTCCGCCACGATGCCGGCACCCGAACCGATACGAAGGACGTCGTCCTCGATGTAGGCGGTCCGGATGGCGATGCACGTGTCCAGGTTGCCGTCGAAGGAGAGGTAGCCCACCGCTCCCGCGTAGGTGCCGCGCTTCGTGGGCTCCAGGTCCTCGATGATCTCCATCGCTCGCACCTTGGGGGCGCCCGAGACCGTTCCGGCCGGGAACGCCGCGCGCAGGACGTCGAGCGACGTGACACCCCTGCGGCGCGTGCCGACGACGTTGGACACCAGATGCATCACGTGGCTGTATCGCTCCACGGTCATGAACTCGTTCACGTCCACGGAGCGATACTCCGCCACGCGCCCCACGTCGTTGCGGCCGAGGTCCACCAGCATGACGTGCTCGGCGCGCTCCTTCTCGTCGCGCAGGAGCTCCTCTTCCATCGCCGCGTCCTCTGCGCGCGACGCGCCGCGCGGACGCGTTCCCGCGATGGGGCGCAGCTCCACGCGGTCCCCGGTGACGCGGACCAGGACCTCGGGCGAAGAGCCGACGATCCGGTGCTCGCCCATCTTGAGGTAGTACATGTAGGACGACGGGTTGATCACCCTCAGCGCCCGGTAAAGATCCAGCGGATCGCACGCCAGCTTCTTCTCGAACCGCTGGGCCAGCACGACCTGGACGGCGTCGCCGGCGTGGATGTGCTCCTTGGCCTTGCCCACCGCCGCCTCGAACTCCTTGCGCGTGAAGTTACTGCGAAACTTCTTCGGCGCCTTCGCCTTCGGCGGGCGGGCGTCCGGCGGGAGCGGCGCGCGCAGCTTCTCGATGACGGCATCGATCTCGGCGTTGCACTCGTCCCAGGTCTTCTCCGGGTCCTTCCCCGCCGGCTTGCTGGAGATCACCTTCATCGTGAGCGACAGGTTGTCGAACACGACGACCGTGTCCAGCAGCAGGAACACCGCGTCCGGGATATTCAGATCGTCCTCGGTGCGGTCCGGGAGCCGCTCGAAATGACGGACGGCGTCGTAGCCGAGGAAGCCGACCGCGCCACCCCAGAACGGCGGCAGGCCCTCCACGGGCACGGGACGCTGGCGCTTGAGCCAGCGGTCCAGCTCCAGCAGCGGATCCTTCTGCTTCGCCAGGATCTTCGGCTTGCGGCCGGGGCGCCGGAGCTCCACGCGGTCGCCCTGCGCGAAGTAGATCTCGGCCGGATCGGCCCCCAGAATGGAGTAGCGCGACCACTTCTCTCCCGACTCCACGCTCTCCAGCAGGAACGCATGCGAGCCGTGCGCGATCTTCAGGTACGCCGACACGGGAGTATCCGTGTCCGCGAAGATCTCCCGCATCACGGGCACGCGACGTCCTGGCTTGGCCAGCGACAGGAACTCACGCTTCGACGGCTGGATCATCGTTCCTCCTTCAGGACCCGCGCGAAGGAGAGGCGCGGCAGTCGTCGGGCGTAGAGCAGGCCGGCCGCGCCGTAGAGCGCCCCGACGCCGACGGTCACGACCGTCGGCCATGCGGCGCCCAGCACCACGCCGACGAGGTAGACGCCGAGGACCGCGAAGGCCGCCTTGCCCACCGGCGTGGCCTCCGGGATCCGGACGCCGTGGCGGAGCCGGACGGACGTGAAGCCCAGCAGCGCGACGTCGCGCGTGAGGACGACGACGGTGAACTCCCGCGGGATGCGGCCCGCCGCGGTGAGCGCCAGCAGGGCCGCCGCCACCAGGATCTTGTCCGCCAGCGGATCCAGCAGGCGCCCCAGTTCCGTCGACTGTCCGGAGCGACGCGCCCACCAACCGTCCAGGAGGTCCGTGAGAAGCGCCGCGCAGAGGGCGACACCGGCCGCGGCGGTCTGGTCCGATCGCAGGGCGAGGAACAGCGGGATCGCCAGGAGCATCCGGCTCAGGGACAGCACGTTCGGTCCGTTCAACTCGGCTCCTTCGTGAGCAGCTCGCGCGCGTGGGCGCGGGCCGACTCCGCCTGATCCGCGCCCCCGAGCATCCGCGCGATCTCCTCCACGCGATCCTCTCCGGTCACCGGCTCCAGCGTGGTGACGGTGCGGTCCTTCCCGGCGACCTTCCGGACCGCCAGATGCTGCGACGCCCTCGACGCGATGCCGGCGAGGTGCGTGATGCACACCACCTGGCGATCCTCCGCGATGGCCGCCATCGTGTCCGCAACGCGGGAGGCGATGGTCCCTCCCACCCCGCTGTCGATCTCGTCGAAGATCATCGTGGCGGTGCCGCGACGAGCTCCCACGACCGACTTCAGCGCCAGCATCACCCGCGAGATCTCGCCGCCCGAGGCGATGGTCCGCAGCGGCCGGAGATCCTCCCCCCGGTTCGGAGAGATCCGGAACTCCAGCGCGTCCAGCCCGCTGCGCCCCGCCCGCTTCGGGGAGGACTCCCCGCGGAAGGCATCGCCGCTCTCCCGATCCGAGAGCGCGACGTCGAACCGTGTCCCCTCCATGCCGAGGGCCTGGAGGGCCGATTCCACCGCCTTCGCCAGGCGACGGGCCGCGTTCTTCCGCTTGCGCGAGAGCTGGCCGCCGTGGCCGTCGAGTTTATCAGAGATCGATTCCACCCGCTCCTCCAAAGCCCTCAGCCGGCGCTCCCGCGCCTGCGGATCGGCCTCCTCGGAGCGCAGCCGCTTCAGGAAGGAGAAGAGGTCCTCCTCCTCGGGGCCGTACTTGCGAAGCAGATCGTCGAGCACTCGCACGCGGTCGCGCACCCACGCGAGGCGCTCCGGATCGTCGACTGCCCGCTCGCCGAGCCTCCGCGCCTCGGCCGCCAGCTCCGCGACGTCGATGGCGACGCGCTCCAGCCCTTCGGCCACCGGCGCCCAGTCCGGATCTCCGCCGGCCGCGCGGTCGGCCTCCTCGGCCAGTTCCGACAGCTGATCACGGAGGGCCCCGTCCGCATCCAGGAGTTGCTCCGAGATGCGCGACGCCACGGCGCGCAGCGACTCGGCCTGCTCGAGGCGGGAGTGCTCCGTCACGAGCTCCGCGCGCTCGCCCGGTTGCGGGTCGGCCTGGTCCAGTTCGCGGAGCTGGAAGCGCGCCAGCTCCCGGCGTTCACGGTCCTGCGCGAACTCACGGCGGGCCTCGTCGCGCTCCGCCACGGCGCCGCGCCAGGCGAGGAGCTCCGCCCCGAAGGCGTCGCGGCTCTCCAGGAGACCGCCAAACGCATCGACCGCCTCCAGCTGCGACGAGGGGCGCAGCAGACTCTGGTGCCCGTGCTGTCCGTGCAGGTCGATGAGGAGTTCGGAGGCGGCGGAAAGCGAGCGAAGCGGGATGGCCCGGCCGTTCGCCCGAACCCTCCCCTTGCCGCCCGCGGAGATCTCCCGGCGCAGGATGATCTCGCCGTCGTCGACGTCGATGCCCAGCTCGAGGAGGGCGCGCGCGATCCAGCCGTCCGGCTCGACTTCGAAAATGCCCTCCACGAAGCCGCGATCGGCGCCCGCGCGGACGAAACCCGCCGGAGGCTTCTCTCCGCAGAGGAGGCGCAGGCTTCCGACGATGAGCGACTTCCCGGCGCCCGTTTCGCCCGAGATCACGTTGAGCCCCGGACCGAACCGGACGTTCAGGCTCGGGATCAGGGCGATGTCCCGGATGGAGAGTTCCGTGAGCAAGGAGCCCGTCCTTTCCGGGGAGAGGTTGTCAGGCGGTGCGTCCGGCCGCCTCGCGGGGAGCGGCCGACGAGATCCGCTGGAGAGCCTCCGTGGCGCGGTTCGCGATGGCGTCCGCCGTCAGCCCGACGTTCCGGTGCAGGAGATCCGGCTTCCCGTGCGGCACGAACTGGTCCGGAAGCGCGACGGTCTCCAGCGGGACGGAGACCTTCCGGTCCTGGAACAGCTCCGCGACGGCGCTGCCGAAGCCGCCGGCGCGCTGCGCCTCCTCCACGGTGACGATCAGCTGGCCGCGCGACGCGAGCTCCAGCAGGAGTTCCTCGTCCAGCGGCTTCACGAAGCGCGCGTTCACGACGCCGGCCGACACGCCCTGCTCCCGCAGGAGCTCCGCGGCCTGCAGGCTGGGATGCACCATGGAGCCGAGCGCGACGAAGGTGACCTCCTCACCCTCGCTGAGCGTCTCCGCCTGGCCGATGGGGAGCGCGCGCAGCGTCTTGTCCAGGGCCACGCCGACGCCGTTCCCGCGCGGGTATCGCAGCGCGATGGGACCGTCCTCGTGCTCCTGCATGGTGAACAGCATGTGCCGGAGCTCGTTCTCGTCCTTGGGCGACATGATCACCAGGTTGGGCAGGACGCGCAGGTAAGCGAGGTCGAACACGCCGTGGTGCGTGGGACCGTCATCGCCCACCAGCCCGGCCCGGTCCAGAACGAAGCGCACCGGCAGGTTCTGCAGGGCGACGTCGTGCTCCACCTGATCGAACGCGCGCTGCAGGAACGTGGAGTAGATGGCACAGAACGGCTTCATCCCCTCGCACGCCAGTCCGGCGGCGAACGTGACCGCGTGCTGCTCCGCGATCCCGACGTCGAAGAAGCGGTCCGGGAAGCGCTCGCCGAACTCCGTGGTGCCGGTGCCGTCCGGCATCGCCGCGGTGATGGCCATCACCTTGGGATCCTTCTCCGCCAGCTCGATCAGCGTGTCACCGAACACCTTGGTGTAGGCCGGCGCCTTCTTCTTGGCGGGGTCCGAGGGCGGGGACACGCCGTGCGAGCGCGTCTTGGACGTGGGCGCGTACGGGTACCCCATGCCCTTCTGCGTGACCGCGTGCAGGAGAATGGGACCGCCCTGGTGCCGCAGGTGATCCAGCGTGGAGATCACTTCCGGCAGGTTGTGGCCATCGATGGGACCGTAGTACTTGAAGCCCAGCTCCTCGAACATCACGCCCGGCACGAGAAGGTTCTTCAGGCTCTCCTTGATGCGATGGGCCGCTTCCTGGGCCTTGTCCCCCGCCTTGGGGATGCGGCCGAGGAGATCCCACACGTCCTGCTCCATGCGCCGGTAGAGCGGGCGCGACGTGAGTCGCGTGAGGTACGTGGAGAGGGCCCCGACGTTCTTGGAGATCGACCACTCGTTGTCGTTCAGCACGACGATCATGTTCTTCTTGAGATGGCCCGCCTGGTTCAACGCCTCGAACGCCATGCCGCACGTGAGCGCACCGTCACCGATGACGCAGACGACACGGGCGTCCGAGCCCTGCGCCTCCAGCCCCGTGGCCATGCCCAGGCCCGCGGAGATGGACGTCCCCGCGTGCGCGACACCGAACGTGTCGAACTCGCTCTCGTGGCGGACGGGGAAACCGGACAGACCTCCGTACTGACGGATCGTGGAGAAGCGGTCGCGACGTCCGGTGAGCAGCTTGTGCCCGTACGCCTGGTGGCCGACGTCCCAGACGACGCGGTCCTTCGGGGCGTCGAACACGCGGTGGATGGCCACCGTGAGTTCCACCGCTCCCAGGCTGGAGCCCAGGTGCCCGCCGGTCTGGGTCACCGTCTGGATGATCTCCTCGCGCAGCTCGGTGCACAGCGCCAGGAGCTCCGGATTGGAGAGCCGCTTCAGGTCTCGCGGGGCATCAATGCGATCCAGAATGCGTTCCACGATGGGGCCCTCCCTCTACAGATTCAGGAATCCGCCGCCGAACCAGCCGAGCAGGATGCCCAGCGCGGCACCGACCAGCACTTCGAACGGCGTGTGTCCGAGCAGCTCCAGGAGTCTCTCCTCCCGGACCTTCCCGGTGATCTGGAGGTCGTCCACGATGCGGTTCAGGACCTCCGCCTGCTTCCCAGCCGACCGACGGATTCCCGCCGCGTCGTACATGGTCATCAGGCTGTAGAACGCGGTCACCCCGAACAGGGGCGACGCGATTCCGGACTCCATGGCGACCCCGGTGGAGAGCGCGGCCACGGAGGCCGAGTGCGCGCTCGGCATGCCGCCGAGTTCCACGAGACGCTTGAAGTTCATCCTCCCTTCGCTGAACAGCGCGAAGACGAACTTCAGGAGCTGCGCCGCCGCCGAACTGGCCAGGGCGAGAATCAGCGGACGGCTCAGCGGGAAGGATGCCATCAAATCCACGGACGATCCAGCCTGGAAAGGGCGCGCGCCGCGCCGGTGGAGGTCACGAACTGCGATCCACGACGAACCGGGCGAGTCCCTGCAGCGCCTCCGCGCGCTCGCCCAGCGGCCTGACCCGGTCCACCGCCTCGGCAATCGCCCCTTCCATCCGCGCCCGGCTCTCTTCCAGCCCCAGCAGCGCGGGGTAGGTGGCCTTGCCGCGCGTCCGGTCCTTGCCGGCCGCCTTGCCCAGCTCCTCCTGTGTAGAGGTCTCGTCCAGGATGTCGTCCGCGATCTGGAAGGCGAGGCCCACCTCCCGGCCGAACGCCTCCAGTCGGTCCAGCTCCTCGGGGCCTGCTCCGCCGGCGCGCCCCCCCATCCGGCAGGCCGCCGCGATGAGCGCCCCGGTCTTGCGCGAGTGGATCCCCCGCAGGCGATCCGCATCGACGGACTCCCCCTCCGCGGCCAGGTCCAGGGCCTGCCCCCCCACCATTCCGACCGGGCCGGCCGCATCCGCGAGATCCCGGACCAGCGCGATCCGGATCTCCGGCGGCAGCCGATCCGCGTCGGCCAGGCAGCCGAACGCGCGCGTCAGGAGCGCATCGCCCGCGAGCACGGCCATGGCCTCCCCGAACACCCGGTGGTTCGTGGGGCGGCCGCGACGCAGATCGTCGTCGTCCATGCAGGGGAGATCGTCGTGGATGAGCGAGTAGGTGTGGATCAGCTCCAGGGCCACCGCGACGGACAGCGCCGCCTCCGGCACGCCGCCGACCGCCTCGCACGACGCCAGCGCGAGCGCCGGGCGAAGCCGCTTGCCGCCGGCGTCGAGGCTGTAGCGCATGGCCTCGTGCAGGCGATTCAGCTCCGCCGGGGGATCCGGCCACGCCCGGCGCAGGGCGCGGTCCACGTCCTCCCGGGCGCGAGTGAGGTAGTCCGCGGTTCCCACCGTCATGCCGTCTCCCCGTCGGAGGCCGGGAACAGGTCCAGCGTGACCGAACCGTCTTCTTCCTTCACCAGACGCTTCACACGATCCTCCACGCGGGCGAGCAGCGTGTGGCATCGACGGCTGAGCGCCACGCCCTCCTCGAAGAGGGCAAGCCCCTCCTCCAGCGGCGCATCGCCCGTCTCCAGGCGCGACACGATCTCCTCCAGCCGCTCCAGCGACTCCTCGAAGGAGAGCTCTTCGTGATCCGCAGCGGACGAACTCAGCGTTCCTCTCCCTTCCCGGCGCGCGGGGACGGCTCTTCCGCCTCCCAGCGACGCTCCACGATACACGAGATTCCCCCCCGGCCCAGCCGCACCGAGACGGGATCCCCCTCCTCCACGTCGCCCGACCCGCGCACCACCGCCCCGTCCGGACGACGGACGATGGAGTAGCCCCGGTCCAGGACCGCGAGCGGCGACAGCGCGTGCAGGCGCCCCGAGACGCCCTCCCACCGCAACCGGCCGCGATCCAGCAGGCGATGTCCCGCCGCCTCCAGACGATCCCGCAGACGATCGGTGTCCTGCGACCGCCGCCGGTAGAACTCCCACGGAGTCCGGAAGGCGGGCGAACGGGCGGCCAGGATGACCCGTTCCCGCCGGGCGCGCAAGTGGCGCGTGACGGCCCCGGCCAGCCGGCCGGCCAGGTCCCAGACCTCCACCTCCAGATCCGTCCGGGCGGGCACGGCCAGCTCCGCGCCGGCGCTGGGCGTGGGCGCCCGAAGGTCCGCGACGAAGTCGGCGATGGTGGTGTCCACCTCGTGGCCGACGGCGGAGATCACCGGCGTGGCGCATCCGTGGATCGCCCGAGCCACGACCTCCTCGTTGAAGGCCCAGAGGTCCTCCAGCGATCCGCCCCCGCGTCCCACCAGCAGCACGTCGCAGCCGCCCCACTCGTCCAGCTCCCGGATGGCCTCCGCCACGTCCTCCGCCGCGCCGAAGCCCTGCACGCGCGCCGGGCGGAGCACGACGCGCACGTGCGGCGCCCGCCGTCCGAGAACACTGAGGAAGTCCCGCAGCGCGGCGCCGCTCTCCGACGTCACCACCCCGACGACCTCCGGATGGGACGGGATCTCCTGCTTGTCCTCCGGGGAGAACAGCCCCTCCGCCTCGAGACGCGCGTGCAGCTGCCGGAACGCGATCTCCAACTCCCCGACGCCGACGGGCTCCATCTTCAGCGTCGCGATCTGGTACGCGCCCTGCGGTTCGTACACGGTGATCTGGCCGCAGACGCGGACCTTTTGCCCGTCCTCCGGATCGAAGCGCAGGGTCCGCGCGCGCGAGCGGAACATGACGCCGCGCAGCGCCGCCCGGTCGTCCTTGACCGTGAAGTACACGTGGCCGGACGTGTGCCGCTTGACGTTGGAGAGCTCCCCCTCCACCCACACCGCCGCCCAGTCCCGCTCCAGCGATCGCTTGATGCGGAGGGTCAGCTCGGAGACGGTGTAGACGTCATCCGGCGACGAGGTCACGCGCTCGCGCCTCCGTCTCGGCCGCCTGCACGGTGTTGGCCAGCAGCATGGCGATGGTCATCGGGCCGACGCCACCCGGCACGGGCGTGATCCAGGACGCCGTCTCCGCCACCGCGTCGTAGTCCACGTCTCCCACCAGGCGGGACCCCGACTCCGTCGACGGATCGTCGATGCGGTTGATGCCCACGTCCACGACCACCGCGCCCGGACGCACCATGTCCTTCGTGACGGTGTTCGGCCGTCCGACCGCGGCCACCACGATGTCCGCCGAGCGGCAGATCTCCGCCAGGTTCTCGGAGCGCGAGTGCGCGACCGTGGCGGTGGCGTCGCCACGATCACCCTTGAGCAGCAGCAGCGAGGCGAGCGGTCGCCCGACGAGGTTCGATCGTCCGACGATGACCACGTGCTTGCCCCGGATGTCGATGTCGTGGCGCACGAGCATCTCGATCACGCCGGCCGGCGTGCAGGGCGCGAATCGCGGCGTCCCGCGCGCGAGCTCCCCGACGTTGTCCGGCGTGAGACCGTCGACGTCCTTCTCGGGCGGGATGCAGCGCACGACGCGCTCCGCGTCGAGACCGTCGGGCAGCGGGAGCTGCACCAGGATCCCGTGCACGGCCGGATCCCGGCCGAGCTCCGTGACGATGCCTTCCAGCTCCGCCTGCGAGACGTCCGCGGGAACCTCGCGGGTCGAACCGTCGATGCCGATCTTGCGCGCGGCGCGTCCCTTGTTGCGGACGTAGACGCGGGACGCAGGATCGTCACCCACGAGCACCACCTCCAGCCGGGGCGTCACGCCCGCGGCCCGCAGCGTCTCCACGCGCTCCGCCAGTTCCGCCCGGACCGCCTTGGCGGTCGCCTTTCCGTCGAGGATCTTCGCGGCCATCGCTGTCACTCTCCCATTCGCTTCTGGATGCGGCGGATGGACAGCGCCCGGCCCGTGGCCGGATCCGCCTCCACCAGCACGGTGTCCAACGTCAGGTCCCCGGTGGCGGGCTCCAGCCGCATCGGGAATCCGGTCAGGAATCGCTTGAGGGAGCCGTCGGGCTGCATCCCGATCACGCCCTCGTATCCGCCGGTCATGCCGGCGTCGGTCTGGTACGCCGTTCCCTTGGGCAAAACGCGCGCATCGGCGGTGGGCACGTGCGTGTGCGTTCCCACGACCGCCGTGGCCAGCCCGTCGACGTGCCAGGCGAACGCCTGCTTCTCGGAGGTCGCCTCGCCGTGGAAGTCGACGAAGAGGATCGGCGTCTCGGCGCGCATCTCCTCCAGCTCCCGCCGACCGAACCGGAAGGGATCGTCCGCCGGCGGCAGGAACACGCGGCCGATGAGGTTGAGCACGCCCACCTTCACGCCGGAGCGCGACTCGAACACGCCGCTTCCGCGTCCCGGCGCGGCGGGCGGGAGATTGCCGGGGCGCAGGACGCGATCGTCCTCCTCGACGATCTCGAACGCCTCGGCCTTGTCCCAGGTGTGGTTGCCGTTCGTGAGGACGTCGGCGCCGGCGTCGAACAGCGCCTGCACGGAACGCCGGTTCAGCCCGAAGCCGCCGGCGGAGTTCTCGGAGTTGATGATCAGAAAATCCGGACGAGCCTCGTCCCGGACGATCGGGAGGAGTTCCCGCAGCGCGCGACGTCCGGGGCGACCCACCACGTCGCCCACGAAGAGAATCCGGAATGGATCCGCCGCCACCGAGCCTCCCGCTTCCTCGACCTTGACGCCCGGAATCGGGCGTCAGCCGGCCCGGGATTCCGAGGGCGACAGCGCATCGGCCGTGCTCCCCGGTTCCCGGATGATCTCCTCCACGCGGCCGACCAGCGCCTCGAGCCTCGAGTTCACCTCGTCCGCGTTCCCTCCGGCCACTCCATCCCGGCGCTCACGGAACAGTTCCTCCGCGACGTTCAGAGCCGCCAGCACGGCCACCTGAGTCTGCGTCCCGGTGGTCATCCGCGAGGAGATGCGATGCATCAACTCGTCGACGTAGAGCGCGACCTCGCGGACGAAGTCGCCCTCTTCCGTCGTGCGAACCTTGTACTCGTGTCCCAGGATGTGGACCGAAACCGTCCGCGGCTCGGCGGCCATGTTCCCTCCCGCGCGTCTAGCTTTCGAGGGCCTTCATCTTCTCCACCATGCCCTCGATCCGACCGCGCACGCGCTCCAGCTTGCCTTCCAGCTCCTTGCACCGCGCACGCAGTTCCTCGACGTCTCCCTGGGCCGACGACGCGGTCTCCAGGTCCTTGCCGAGGCTCTCCACCTTCTTGCCGAGGCCCTCCGTCTCCTCCTTGAGCACCTCGTTCTCGACGCGAAGATCACGCACCGTCGCCACCGCGACGTCCACCCGGTCCTCGAGCCGATCCAGGATCTCCAGTTCCATCCCCACCCCTCCGGGACTCCCGTCCCGATTGCTGGTTCTTCCCGTCCGTCAGCGGATCCGGGCGCCCAGTTCCCGACTCAGGTGATCGACGACCGCCTTCACGCGGCCGTCCACCTCATCGTTCGTCAGGCTCCGGTCCGGCGACCGGAACCGCAGCGTGAACGCGAGACTCTTCTCGCTCTCCTTCAGCGGCGCTCCCTCGTACACGTCGAACAGCCGGACCTCCACGAGCCATTCGCCCGCGGCCTGCACGACGTTCTCCGCCAGGTCCGCGTGCCGAACTCGTCGCGGAACGACGAACGCCAGATCGCGCAGGACGCCGGGATACTTCGGGAGCGACCGGAACTCCGGGTCGCGGAGACCGGACGCCGGACCGTCGAGGTCCAGCTCCGCCACCACGACCGGAAGATCCGCCGGAAGATCGAACGCCTTCCGCAGTTCCGGAGACGGCTCCCCAAGGAAACCGAGCGACCGGTTCTCAGCGCGGATGCCGGCACAGCGCACCGGATCCAGCAGGACGGCCGATGCCGACTCCACGCTCGGCGACGCGCCCCGGAACTCCTCGACGTATACTTCCAGCAAACCCTTCATGTCAAAGAAATCGCACGACTTGGCGCCCATCGTTCGCGAGGATTCGAGCCCGGTGCCGGACAGGAGGACGCCGAGCCGCAGCTTCTCCTCCACCTCGGCCGCCGGATCGCCCGACCAAACGCGCCCCACCTCGAAGACGGCCAGGTCGCGGTCCGCCCGGGCGACGTTCGTGGCCAGAACCTGCACCAGCGACGGGACGAGCGATCCGCGCAGCGCGCCACGGTCCTGCGACAGCGGATTGCGGACGGGCACCGGCGCGCGGAAGAACTCATCCGTGCCCAGCGCGGCCTCCGCTTCCCCGTCGATGAGTCCCGGCGTGACGACCTCCGTGCAGCCGAAGCCGAGCCAGAGCGCGCGGGTGCGGTCCTGGACCGCCACGCGCGGCGAGTCCTGCGACAGGGCGCGCGCGTGCACGACGGTCCGCTCCGGGAAGCGATCGTAGCCGTGGATGCGCGCGACCTCCTCGATGAGGTCCTCCTCCGCCACCAGATCCCGGCGGAACGTGGGCGCGGTCACCTGCCAGCCACGGTCGTCCTCGGCGTCCACCCGCAGCTCCAGCCCCTCGAAGATGCGCCGCACCTCCGCCGCCGGCAGCTCCGTGCCGAGGATCCTCGCCAGCGAGGATCGCCGCAGGGTGACCGGCGTCGGTCGTACGGGCGCCGGGTACTGGTCCACGGAGTGGGTGCAGCTTGCGCCAGGGCTGGTCTCCAGCAGGAGCTGCACCGCGCGGTCCAGCGCGCGCGCCGTTCCCTCCGGGTCCACGCCGCGCTCGAATCGCCCGGAGGCGTCCGTGGCGAGGCGCATTGCCCGCGCCCCCGCCCGGATCCGCGCCGCACCGAAGGCCGCGCCCTCCAGGAAGACGCGCGTGGTGCCGTCGGTCACCATCGTGCTCGCGCCGCCCATCACGCCGCCCGTGGCCACCACGCCCGACCCGTCCGTGATGACGAGCACGTCCGGCGTGAGCTCCCGTCTCTTGCCGTCGAGCGTGACGACGCTCTCGCCGCCGCGCGCACGGCGCACGCCGATCCGGTAGCCCGTCAGCTTCTCCAGATCGAAGGCGTGCAGCGGCTGCCCGTGTTCCAGCAGAACGTAGTTGGTCACGTCGACGACGTTGGAGATGGGGCGGATGCCGGCCGCCTGCAGACGATCGGCGATCCAGGCGGGCGACGGCCCCACGGCGATGCCCTCCAGCACGCGCCCGGCGTAGCGCGCGCAGTCGCCCGGGTCCTCGATCTCCACCGACCAGGGTCCCGCGTCGCCCGACGCCTCCGCGGCGACCGGATCCTCCCACGGAACGCCGAGCACCGCCGACGTCTCCCGCGCGACGCCGCGCACGGACATCCAGTCGCCGCGGTTGGACAGGGGCTCCACCTCCAGGACGCGCGGTCGCGCCAGCGCGTCCTGGAGAGGCGTCCCCGGCTCCACGTCGTCGGAGAGGTACAGGATGCCGTCGTGGCTCTCCGAGAGCCCCAGCTCCCGCTCCGAGCAGAGCATCCCCTCCGACGGCACGCCGCGCAGCTTCCGCTCCGCGATGATGAACCCCTCGCCGAAGTCCGTGCCCGGCAGCGCACACGCGCCGACGATGCCGGCCTTCGCGTTCGGCGCGCCGCACACGATGCTCCGCGTCCGGCCGTCGCCCACGTCCACCGTACAGACGGACAGGCGATCCGCATCGGGATGTTTCTCGCAGGTGAGGACGCGCCCCGCCACGATGGTGCCCGGAATGGGCGCGGGCGCGTGCACCTCGCACTCCAGCCCGGCCGAGGTCAGACGCGCTGCGAACTCGTCGTCGGCCGGGAGATCCACGAGGGAGCCCAGCCACTCCAGGGCGATCTTCACGCGTGCCCTCCGAACTGGTGCAGGAACCGCACGTCGTTCTCGTAGAGATGGCGGATGTCCGGAATGCGGTGGCGCATCATCGCGCTGCGCTCCAGCCCCATCCCGAACGCGTACCCCGACACCTGGTCCGGGTCGTAGCCCACGCCGCGGAGCACGTTGGGGTGCACCATGCCGCAGCCCAGCAACTCCACCCAGCCGGTCTGCTTGCACACCGGACAGCCGGAACCTCCGCACACCGTGCAGGTGGCGTCCAGCTCCAGGCTGGGCTCCGTGAACGGGAAGTAGCTGCCCCGAAAGCGCACGTCCACCTGCTCGCCGAGGAAACGGCGCGCGAACTCGTGCAGCGTTCCCTTGAGATCGCCCAGCGTGACGTCCTCCGCCACGTACAGGCCCTCCATCTGGTGGAAGAACGGCGAGTGACTGGCGTCGAAGTGATCGCGGCGATACACGCGTCCCGGCGCCACGATGCGCACCGGCGGCGGCTCGGACTCCATGACGCGGATCTGCACCGGCGACATCTGCGTGCGCAGGAGCAGATCGGGGTTCAGGAAGAACGAGTCGTGGTCATCCCGGGTGGGATGGTCCTCGGGGATGTTCAGCGCCGAGAAGTTGTAATGGGCGGTCTCCACCTCGGGGCCGTCGACCACGGCGAAGCCCATGGCGCGGAAGATCCGCACCACGCGGTCCATCGTCCGCATGATGACGTGGGGTCGTCCCAGCGCCGGACGTCGGCCCGGCAGCGTGGGATCGAAGTCCCCCGCGCCCGCCGGCCCCGACGAAGCCTCGAGTGCCTCCTGGCGCTCGGTCAGCGCGGCCTCGATCGCCTTGCGGGTCCGGTTCCAGACCTGCCCGGCCACCGGCCGCTCCTCGGCCGGCAGCGACGAGACCGCGCGAAGCCTCGCCGTCACCTCGCCCTTGCGACCGAGGTAACGCAGGCGCACGGCCTCCAGCGCGTCCGAACTCTCGCACGCCGAGACCTCCGCGACGGCCCGCTCCTGGAGCTGCGCGGCATCGGCCGGGGTTCCGCCCCCTCGCGCCTCTCCGTCCGCCATGGCGTCAGGCCGCAGCGGAGTCGAGGTTCTCTTTCGCCAGGTTGGCCAGCTCCGTGAACGCGGCCGGGTCGGTCACGGCCAGCTCCGCCATCACGCTCCGGTCCAGCTCCACACCGGCCCGCTTCAGGCCGTTGATGAACCGCGAGTAGCTGAGCCCGTTCTCCCGGCACGCCGCGTTGATGCGGATGATCCAGAGGCGGCGGAACTCGCGCTTCTTCGTGCGGCGGTCCCGGTACGCGTACTGCATGCCCTTCTCCACCGCGTGCTTGGCCACGGTGTAGAGCTTGCGACGACCGCCGAAGTATCCCTTGGCGGACTTGAGGACCCGCTTGCGACGCTGACGAGATTCGTGCGAACGACCGGCGCGCGGCATGGCGCCTCTCCTTTCGGTGAGGGGGCTCCCGGCAGGGAGACTTAGGACCCCGTTCCCGTGATTCCCCGGGACGAACCGTCGTCACCGGACCCGCCGAACCGGCGAGCTACTCCGCGGAGTCTCCGGACTCCGCCTCTTCCTTGACCTTCGGCTTGCGCGTGGACGACGGCTTCGGCGAGAGCAGCATCAGCATGTGACGCCCCTCCATGCGCGGCGGCGTCTCCACGTTGGCCACGTCTTCCAGCTCCTTGGCCACCCGCTGCAGGATGTCCCGCCCCAGCTCGGAGTGGGTCACCTCCCGCCCGCGGAAGTTCATGGTCACCTTGACCTTGTTGTGGGCCTCCAGGAACTTCCGGGCGCGCTTCAGCTTCACTTCCAGGTCGTGCTTCTCGATCTTGGGGCGGAACTTCACTTCCTTCAGCTGCTGCTGATGCTGCTTGCTCCGCGCCTTTCGATCCTTCTTGTTCTGCTCGTACTTGTACTTTCCGAAATCCATGATCCGGCAGACCGGCGGCCGAGACGTGGCCGCCACTTCCACCAGATCCAGACCCCGCTCGCGGGCCAGCGCGCGCGCGGCGTCGGTCTCCATGACGCCGAGCATCTCCCCGTCCTCGTCGACGACGCGGATGGGCGAGATGCGAATGCGCTCGTTGACCCTCAGCTCTTTCTCGATGAAGCGTTCCCTCCCGATCCTCATTGGATCCTAGAATTCGCCCGGGGCCCCTTCTCGGGGCGCTCCGCCGGGGAATGGTGGGCGATACTGGACTTGAACCAGTGACCTCCTGCATGTCAAGCAGGCACTCTAACCAGCTGAGCTAATCGCCCCCGATTCCTCGACGGACGGGACCGTAAAATGGTGGAGTCCCCCCACCCCCGTCAAGGGTCAATTCCCCGCCGGGTGCCGCCCTCCGGCGGGCTCCGCGACGAGAACCGCCGCGGAGCCGTGCCGTCGGACTAACCGTCTCCCAGCGACCGCTCGATCTCCTGGAAGGCCGAATCGTCCGCATCGGTCGATCCGGCGTCCTCGTCAGGAGCCTGGGCGGCCTCTTCCTTGGCGCGCTCGGCCCGCTCTCCGGCCCGACGCTGCACCTCGGCGCGGAAGTTCATCTCGTCCTCGTCCTCCAGCTCGTTCAGGTGATCCTTCAGCGACAGCACGATCCGGCGCTGCTGCTGATCCAGGCTGATCACCTTGAGCGGGACGTCGTCGCCCTCCTGGAAGAGGTCCCCCGGAGTGGCGATGTTGTCCCAGCCGAGGTGCGAGATCGGCACGAAGCCCTCCAGGTCGTCGGCGAGATCCACCACGACCCCGCGGTCCAGGACCCGGCTGATCCGCCCGCTGGCGGAGACGCCCGGCGTGTACCGCTCGGAGAGCTCGAGCCACGGATCGTCCTGGACCTGCTTCAGGCCCAGCGAGATCCGGCGAGCTTCCTTGTCGATGTTCAGGACGACCACCTCGACGTCGTCGCCCTTCTTCACGACCTCGTTCGGGTGGCGGATCCGCTTGGTCCACGACATGTCGCTGATGTGAACCAGACCGTCGATGCCCTCCTCCAGCTCCACGAAGGCGCCAAAGTTGGTCAGGTTGCGGACCTTGCCGGAGAACTTGGAGCCCACCGGGTACTTCTCGTCCAGCGTGAGCCACGGATCCGGCTCCACCTGCTTGAGGCCGAGCGAGATCTTCTCGTTCTCCTGATCCACCTTCAGCACGACGGCGTCGATCACGTCGTTGATCGACAGGATCTTGGCCGGGTGCCGCACGTGGCGCGTCCAGCTCATCTCCGAGACGTGGATCAGACCCTCCACGCCCTTCTCCAGCTCCACGAAGGCGCCGTAGTCCGTGATCGAGACCACGCGGCCCCGGATCTTGGTGTTGACCGGATACTTCTCCGCGACGTTCTCCCACGGGTACTTCTCGAGCTGCTTCAGCCCGAGGGAGATGCGCTCCCGCTCCTTGTCGAACTCAAGGACCTTCACCTCGATGTCGTCGCCGATGGACACGATCTCCGACGGGTGGCTCACGCGGCCCCACGACATGTCAGTGATGTGCAGAAGGCCGTCGATGCCGCCGAGGTCCACGAACGCACCGAAGTCGGTGATGTTCTTGACCTGGCCCTTGCGGATCTGGTCCTTCTCCAGCTCCTTGATGAGCTTGCCCCGCTTGACGGCGCGCTCCTCCTCGAGCACGACGCGGCGCGACACCACGATGTTGCGGCGACGCTTGTTCAGCTTGATCACGCGGAATTCCAGGACCTGGCCGATCAGGTCGTCCAGGTTGGGCACGCGGCGGAGCGCCACCTGAGAACCCGGCAGGAACGCGTCCACGCCGAACAGATCCACGACGACGCCGCCCTTGATGCGACGCACCAGCTTGCCCTCGACGACCTGCTCCTCGTCGTAGGCGTCCTTGATCTTGTTCCAGACGCGGAGGAAGTCCGCCCGCTGCTTCGACAGGACCACGAGTCCGTCGTTGTTCTCCATCCGCTCGAGGTAGACCTCCACCTCGTCGCCCTTGCCGATCTCGGACGGGTCGGAGAACTCCGACAGGGAGATGATGCCCTCGGACTTGAAGCCGATGTCGACGAGAACGTCCTTCTCGCCGACGTTCAGAATCTTGCCCTTCACGATCTGACCTTCGGTCAGGTCTCCGAGGGTCTCCTCGTACAGCCCGAGCAGCTCCTGGATCTCGGGCGAGTTGAGGTCAATGTCCTCCTCGTCCGCCAGGTTGATGAACTTGGGCGGCGGCGGCGCGGCCTTGGCCGGCGCTTCCGCTCCGTTCTGCTCGGTGCCGGACGGCGTGGTCACTTCGGTCTCTTCGGTCATTCTTCTAGGTCCCTACCCTTCTTTCGTATTCCGGCGTCGTCGGCGGGTTCGCGCGGGGCGAACCGGCGTCCGCGACGTCGGTCTCCTTCAGGACGATCGCACTTCCTCCGACAGCCGACGGATCCGTTCGAAGACGGTCTCCGCGATGAACCGGGCCCGCGCCCGGTCGTCGGCAGGAACGGCGTCTCCCTTCGGGAGCGCGAAAGGATCTCCGAACGTGATCCTCACGCGTCCCCGCCGGAACAGGTTCCGGACGAGATCGTTCGTCCCTTCCACGTAGGCGGGGACGACGACGGCCGGACAACGGTCCAGCAGCACGCCCACTCCCACCTTCGGCTTCCCGAACTCGCCGTCGCGCGACCGCGTCCCCTCCGGAAAGAAGACGAGCACCCGGCCGGAGCCGAGGAAGTCCGCGAGCCGGTCCATCGTCTGCAACGACAGGCGCGACCGGTCGATCGGGATCGAGTTCAGCGAGCGGATCAGCCGGCCCAGGAGCCCCTTGAAGAGCTCCCGCTTGGCCACGAACCCGGCCTCGCGCGGGATCACGCTCCCCACGACCGGCGGGTCCAGAAGGCTGATGTGGTTGCACGCCACGATGACGGGCCCCGTTTCGGGGATCTTCTCCCGTCCTCGCACCCTCAAACCCCACAGGAGGCCGATCAGACCGCGAGCCGAATCCCGGCAGAATCGGTACCAGAGAGTCAAGGGCGGGGCGTTTCCTCCGCTTCGCAAGCCAGCCAATCGGGCAGGGTACCCGATTCACCCCCGGTGCGAAAAGGGGGAAAATCGGCTCGGGCCGCTCAGGGCGCCGGATCCGGGTCCGGGCGAGCCATCTCTTCCCGGACCACCCGGAGAACTTCGGCCACCTGGCCCTCGATCGTGAGGCCCGTCGTGTCCAGGGGGATGGCATCGTCGGCCGGCCGCAGCGGGCTGTCCTCGCGCTCGGAGTCCAGGCGGTCCCGGCGCTCGATCTCCCGGATCAGCTCCTCCCGGCCCTGGGTCACGCCTGTCCGTTCCAGCTCCCGAAGTCTCCTTTCCACACGCTCTTCCAGCGATGCCTTCAGAAAGATCTTCACTCGCGCGTCCGGGAAGACCACCGTGCCGATGTCCCGGCCCTCCATGACGCACGATCCGGTCCGGCCCAGCTCGCGCTGGATCTCGACCATCCGCCGCCGGACCGCCGGCACCCGGGAGACGATGGAGACGTTGCGGGAGATCTCGGGCGCGCGGATCCGATCCGTCACGTCGACACCGTCCACGCGGACCCGGGCCCCGCCGTCCTCGGCCTCCAACGACAGGTCGAAGTCCCGGACCAGCGCCTTCAGCCGGGCCGGCGCGTCGGCGCCGTGCACGTCGAGGCCGGCGTCGAGCGCCTTCCACGTCACCGCGCGGTACATCGCCCCGGTGTCCAGGTAGAGGAATCCCAGCTCGCGCGCGACGAGGCGGGCCGTCGTGCTCTTGCCCGACGCCGCAGGCCCGTCGATCGCGACGACGAATCCGCTCACGAACGCCCCCCGCCCAACAGCCGCCGGAGATCCCGATCGAAGCCGGGGTGCGAGATGGCGGCGGCATCGGCGCCCTTCACTCGCACCGGACCGTCGGCGAACAGCGCGGCGACGCGGAACGCCATCGCGATGCGGTGGTCGCCGCGCGCCTCCACGGTGCCGCCGCGGAGTCGTCCGCCCTCCAGCCCCAGACCGTCGGGTCGTTCCGCGACCGCCGCGCCGAGGCGGGTCAGGCCGTGGGCCAGGGCGGCTAGCCGGTCGCTCTCCTTGAAGCGCAGCTCCCCCGCCCCGGAGATCGTGGTGCGGCCATGCGCCGGCCCCGCCGCCAGGACCGCCAGCGCGGGGATCTCGTCGAGGAGGGTCGGGATCTGCCGACGGTCGACGCGCACGCCGGTGAGCCTCCGTCCCCGGACGACGAGCGTTCCCACCGGTTCGCCCCACCATCGGCGCGTCACGTTCCGCTCCACGCCGGCCCCCATCCGCTCCAGCGCCCGGTAGAAGCCGAGACGCGTTCGGTTCAGGCAGACGTCCTCCAGCACCAGCTTCGACCCGGGAAGGCCCGCCGCGGCCGCCGCGAAGAACGCCCCCGCCGACGGATCGCCCGGGATCCGCCCCGACGGCGGCACCAGGTCTCCCCCCGGCCGCCACCGCGCTCCGCCCGGCACGCGTTCCAGTCGACCGCCCATCGCCTTCAGCATCCGCTCGGTGTGATCGCGGGAGCGGACGGGCTCGCGCACGGTGACGCCCACCGACCCCACGCAGCCGGCGAGGAGCACCGCGGACTTCACCTGCGCGCTGGCCACCGGCGACGACCATCGTCCGGGGCGGAGGGAACCGCCGCGAATGCGGAGCGGCGGGACGAGGCCGGCACCCCCCGATCGTCCCTGCACCTTGGCGCCCAGCGACTCCAGCGGCGCAGCGATGCGGTCCATCGGGCGCGCGGAAAGCGAGTCGTCGCCGGTGAGCCGCGAATCGAACGGACACGCGGCGAGGACACCGGCGAGGAGACGCATCGTGGTGCCGGAGTTTCCGCAGTCCAGCGACCGTCGCGGCCGCCGGAATCCGACCGATCCCGGCGACGCCACGGTCCAGTCGTCGCCGGTCCGCTCCACGCGGACGCCCAACTCGCGCAGAGCCGCGGCCGTCGACTCCACGTCGGCTCCGGGGTTCAGGTGCTGGAACGCGGTCTGTCCCCCCGCGATCGCGGCCAGGAGCAGCGCACGGTGGGACAGCGACTTGTCACCGGGAGGGGCGTAGCGGCCCGAGAGGCGACGCGGGGTCACGTCAGAGCGCACGGCCGATGGCTCGCGCCACCTTCCGCATGTCGCCCATCGCGGCGGCGAACCGCTTCGGAAGGAGCGACTGCACGCCGTCGGAGAACGCGGTCTCGGGCGAGTGGTGCACCTCGATCATGACGCCGTCGGCGCCGGCCGCCACCGCCGCGCGCGCCATCGGGGCGACGTAGCGCCAGTCCCCCACCCCGTGGCTCGGATCGACGATGACGGGGAGGTGCGTCAGGCTCTGCAGGAGCGGGACCGCGGAGAGGTCCAGCGTGTTGCGCAGCGTGCTGTCGAACGTGCGGATGCCGCGCTCGCAGAGCATGACCTCCTCGTTTCCGTTCGACATGACGTACTCGGCGGACATGAGCAGCTCGCTGATCGTCGTCATCATGCCGCGCTTCAGGAAGACGGGCACGCGCGTCTTGCCCACCTCGTTCAGCAGGCTGAAGTTCTGCACGTTGCGCGCGCCGATCTGCAGGATGTCCGCGTACTCCGCGACCATCTCCACATCGCGCGTGTCCATGACCTCGGTGATGACCGCGAGTCCGGTGCGCTCGCGCACCTCGGCCAGGATCTTCAGGCCTTCCAGGCCGAGTCCCTGGAACGAGTACGGCGACGTGCGCGGCTTGAACGCTCCGCCGCGGAACACCGTGGCGCCCGCCTTGGCCACCTCGTCGCCGATGAGGTAGCACTGCTCGCGCGATTCCACGGAGCAGGGACCGGCCATGACGAGCACGCGCTTCCCGCCGAGCAGTGCCTTGCCCACCTTGAAGGAGGACTTGTCGCCGCGGTAGTCGAGGCTGGCCAGCTTGTACGGCTTCTTCGTGGCCACCAGGCGATCGACGCCGGGCAGCGCTTCCAGCTGCGCCGAGCGGAGGATCTCCTCGTCGCCGTCCAGCATCAGGACGATCCGCTCGGAACCGTCCGTGCGGTGCGCCCCGACGCCCAGCGCCTCCAGGCGATCCAGGACGGTCTGCAGGTCGTCGGGCGACACGTCTCTTCGCAGCAGCAGGATCACGAGGCCGGCTCCCCGAGGCCGACGGCGCGTCGCAGCGACGACACCTCGCCCTCGCTGAGCGGACGCCACTTGCCGGCGTCCAGCGATCCCAGCGCCAGCGGACCGAAGCGGATGCGACGGAGCCGGATCACCTCGAAGCCGAAGGCGGCCAGCATGCGCCGCACCTGCCGCTTCCGTCCCTCCTTCAGCTCGATCTCCAGCACGGTCCGTCCCTTCCGATGTCGCACGATCTCGACCCGCGCCGGCTGCGTCAGGCCGTCCTCCAGCGTCACGCCGTCGCGCAAGGACTGCAACGTCTCCGCGGGCGGCAGTCCCTCGAACTCGACGTGGTAGACCTTTTCCACCTTGAAGCGTGGATGGGCCAGACGGTACGCGAGATCGCCGTCGTTCGTGAAGAGGAGAAGCCCCTCGCTGCGATAATCCAGACGGCCCACCGGGAACACCCGCCCCGGCGCCTCGGTCAAGAGGTCCATCACGGTCTTGCGCCCGCGCTCGTCGGACGCGGCCACGAGAACCTCGCGCGGTTTGTGGAGGGCGAGCGTCCACTGCCCGGTGGGCAGCGCGACCCGCACGCCGTCGACGGCGACCTCGTCGCCCTCGGGATCGACCCGCGTGCCGAGTTCCTCGATGCGGATGCCGTTCACGGCGATGCGCCCCTGGCGGATGAGCTCGTCGCACTGCCGGCGCGAGGCGACGCCGGCGCTGGCCAGGTACCTATTGAGGCGCAGGGACTCCCTCATGATCGTCCGACTCCTCCCCGGAGTGAGACTGGGGTACGTCATCGTCCGGGGCGGACGTCGGCGCCTCCGGCTCCGATGCCTCGGGGGATTCCTCACTCCCGGCATCGGCGTCCTCCATCATACCCGACATCTCGGCCGCGGAGGGGATCTCCGAGGGATCCATCCCCCGCTTCGCCGCCGCCTCCCTGACCTCTTCCGGCCATTCTTCGTCCTTCGTGGCCGATTCCGGCAGATCGCCGGCCAGCAGCGATTCCAGCTCGTCGGTACGGGGCAGGTCCGCCACCGCGGACAGCCCGAAGTAGGCCAGGAACTCCCGCGTCGTCCCGTACAGGAGCGGTCGGCCCGGCGCCTCCGCGCGGCCGGCGATCCGGATAAGCTTGCGCTCCATCAGGTGCCGCAGCACGCGGTCACTGGCGCTCACGCCGCGGATGGCATCGACCTCGCTGCGCGTCACCGGCTGCTTGAAGGCGATGATGGCGAGCGTTTCGAGCGCCGCCCGGGAGAGCCGCGTCGGCACGCGCTCCTTGTGCAGCTTGCCGAGGAGTTCCGCGTGATCGGCGGTGCTCACGAGCTGGAAGCCGCCGGCCAGGGGCGAGATCCGGAACGCACGGCCGGTCTCCCCGTAGAACACGTTGAGCCGATCGATCAGCTCCAGGAGCTCCCGCTTCCCGAGCCCCAGGATCTTGCCGAGCTTCAACGAGGTCAGCGGAATCTCGGAGGAGAAGAGGACGGCTTCCAGCTCCGCCTCCTGTCGACGAAGGCGCTCCGCACGCTCCTCGTCCGTCTCATCCGAACGCTCTTCCGTCCCCTCGACGGCCTCGGACGTCTCTTCCGCTTCCGGCTCCGCGCCGTTTCCGCCGGCGGAGTCCGTGGCCTCCTCTTCGGCCGGCTGCACCGGGGCGGCGGGGGCCACCTTCTCTTCGTCGTGTTCGTTCGTCATGTCGCGGCCGTTTCCTCCGTGGCACTGCTCTTGAGCCAGATCTCTCCGAAGCGTTCCACCTGGCGCGCCACGATCTCGCGCTGACGGATCATCTCCAGCAGCGCCAGGAACGTGGTGATCACCCGGTTGCGATCCTTCAGGTCCCGGAACAGGCTGCCGAACGGAACGCCGTCCGCCTTGAGCTCGACGGCTCCGCGGATGACGTCGATGCACTCCTCCACGGAGTACTCCTCCGTCTGCATGTGCAGCGGCGTCTCCGGCACGGCGCGCACCACGATCTCGCGGAACGCCCGGAACAGGTCGACGAGCGACACGCCCAGGTCCTCCAGTTCGTCGTCGCCGCCTTCCACTTCCGGGATGGGACTGCCGGCGCGCGAGAAGATGCTGCGCCACTCGTCCTGACGCTCGCCGAGCCCCTCGGCAACACGCTTGAACTCGCGGTACTCCAGCAGCCGCCGGACGAGTTCCGCGCGGGGATCCTCGTCGTCCTCGTCCTCGTCGTCGTCCGCGTCGCGCGGGATCAGCATCTTGGCCTTGATGCGCATGAGCGTCGTGGCCATGACGAGGTACTCTCCCGCCTTGTCCAGATCGAGCGCGTCCAGGTCCCCGACCGTGGCCAGATACTGGTCCGTGATCCGCGCGATGGGAATGTCCGTGATCTCCATCTCCTCCTCGCGGATGAGGAAGAGGAGGAGATCCAGCGGTCCCTCGAACTGATCCAGATGGATCCGCGGGCCGGTTCCCTCCACCGGGAGCGGACGAGGCGCGTCGCCGTCGGCGGTGCCGTCGCCGGCGGAAGGAGCATCGGGGCCGCGCAGGACGGGCGCGGCCGGCTCGACCGCCGCCGACCCGGTGGGTTCGGGCCCGAGGGAGGCCGGCTCGATCGATGCGGGCGGGGCGGGATCGGGCTGGGTGCGGGGATCCTGGGTCATGCCGGCTCCGGAACTCGTGAGGACCGCGACATCCTAGCGTTTTCCGGCCTTCGCGTCTCCCGCGAAGGTGCGTTCCCGGGGATGGAACGACCGGTGGACTTCGCCCAGGTAGGCCGTGTCCACCGACGTGTAGATCTGCGTGGTGCCCAGATCCGCGTGCCCCAGCAGTTCCTGCACGACCCGGAGGTCCGCCCCTCCCTCCAGAAGATGCGTGGCGAAGGAGTGCCGGAGCGTGTGCGGGGAGACGTCGCCGCGCAGGCCGGCTTCCCGGGCACGGCGCTTCAGGATCGTCCAGAAGGCGTTGCGCGTGAGTCGCTTGCCGCGCAGCCCGACGAACAGCGCGGCCTCCGGGCGATCCTCCACCAGCGCCGGGCGACCGTGCCGGATCCAGCGCTCCACCCGCTCCCGCGCGACGCGCCCCACCGGAACCCATCGCTCCACGTCGCCCTTCCCGCGGACCCGGAGCATCCCCGGCTCCACGTCGAGATCGTTCAGGTCCACCCCGACGGCCTCGCTGGCGCGCAGCCCCGTGGCGTACGCGAACTCCAGGAGCGCTCGGTCGCGCAGGTCCTGCGGATCGTCGCCCGCCGCGGCCTCCAGCAGTCGCTCCACGTCCGCCACGGAGAGCGCCTTGGGGAGCTTCCGGCCCCGGCGCGGCCCGGAGATCTCGCGGGTGGGATCCTCAACCGCGTTGCCCGATCCCGCGGCCCAGCGGTGCAGCCCGCGCACCGCGGAGAGTCGGCGCCGGAGCGTCGCTTCGGAGCGCCCCGCCGTCTTCTCGGCCTCGAGGTACTTCGTCACGTCCGCCGCGACGACGTCGCCGACGTGCTGCCGCTTCCGCTTCCGGAGATGCTGCGCGTAGGCGTTCAGGTCGCGGCGGTACGCCGCGCGCGTGGCTTCGGAGATGCCGCGCTCCACGGAGAGCTCGTCCAGGAAGAGGTCGATCGCCGTCTCGAGTCTCACGTCCCGCCTCCCGGCCACGGCAGTTCCGACTGCCCCGCCTCCAGCGCGAGCAGGCGACGCTTCGCCCCGACGCCGCCGGAAAACCCGCCCAGCGCGCCCCCCGCCCGGACGACGCGGTGGCACGGCACGACGAGCGGGAAGGGATTCCGGCGCAGCGCGTTGCCCACCGCGCGCACCGCGTCGGGCTGGCCGAGCTGCGCAGCCACGCGCCCGTACGTGGTTCTTTCCCCGTGCGGCACGCTCCGCACCACCTCGAACACCTGCCGCTGGAACGCCGAGATCCCTCGCTCGTCCAGTTCGCCGGTCCAGTCCAGCGGCGCGCCCGACAGGTACCGCCGGAGCGCATCGCCCAGCGCGGTCAGCACGCTCCCCGGCTTCACGATCTCCACGCCCTCCACCGGATGGCGACCGGGACTCGTCCCGTCGGGCGGAACACTTCCCACCCGCAGCGCGCACACGCCGACCTCCGTCGACCAGGCGTGCACGGTCAGGCCGCCGCCCCGCACCGACAGATGCGCGAGCCTCACCGCTCCTCCGCTCCGCCCAGGTGCGTCCAGATCGCGAGCGCCAGCTCCCGGCCGATGCCCGGGACCTCGGCCAGCTCGTCCAGCGATGCGGCGCGCAGCCCGGCCACCGAGCCGAATCGCTGCAGCAGCAGGCGACGCTTCGCCGGCCCGATCCCGGGCACCTCGTCCAGCGCACTCGCCGCGATCCGACCGCCGCGGCGCCTCCGGTGCGCGCGCAGGGCGAAACGGTGCGACTCGTCGCGCACGCGCTGCAGCAGCTTGAGCGCGCCCGAGCCCCGCGGCAAGCGCAGCGGCTCCGAGCGATCCGGGAAGAACACCAGCTCCTCCCGCTTGGCGAGGGACACCACCGGCAGCTCGCCCAGCGACTCCTCGCGCAGCGACGTGGAGGCCGCCGCCAGCTGCGTGGGGCCGCCGTCGATGAGCATGAGGTCCGGGAGCGAACCGCCGGCCGCGATCCGGCGGGCGCGTCGCCGCACCGCCTCCCCGATGGAACGCGGATCGTCGCGGCGCGGCGCCTCCCGGATGCGGAACGTGCGGTACTCCCCCTTGGCCGGCACACCATCCACGAACACCACCATGGATGCGTACGTGTCCGTCCCCTGGATCGTCGAGATGTCGAATCCCTCGATGCGCTTGGGTGGTCGCGGCAGACCCAGCGCGTCGCGCAGCGCCTTCACGTCGCTGCCCGCGCGGGCGCGCGACGGGCCGCGTTCCTCCTCCGGGGCCAGCGCCACCTGCGCGTTGTGCTCCGCCATCTCCAGGATTCGTCGCCCGTCGCCGCGCTGTGGCACGCGCAGGCGAACGCCGCGCCCCGCGGTCTCGGAGAGCCACTCCTGCAGGAGTTCCGCGTCCGGGACCTCGCACGGGAGCAGGATCTCGGGCGGCACGTCGTCGCGCCCCGCGTAGAAGCCCAGCATCAATCCGCGCACGATGCCGCTCTCCGGTTCCTTGGGCGTGCACCCGATCTCCATCCGGTCCCGGCCGAGCACGCTGCCCCCGCGCACGGTCAGCAGCACGCCGGTGGCTCGGCCGCCGAGTCGCGCCAGGCCGAGCGCGTCGACGTTCTTCGGACCGGGCAGCTCGACGTGCTGTTTCGACATCGTCCGGTTCAGCGACGCGAGACGGTCGCGCAGCTTCGCCGCGTCCTCGTAGCGGAGTTCCCGCGCGGCCTGCGCCATCTCGGACTGCAGGCGCGCGACGACGTCGTCCTTCTTGCCCTCGAGGAACTGCACGACCTCGTCGACGATCTTCCGGTACTCGCCCGGATCCACGTCGCCGCGACACGGTGCCACGCATCGTCCGAGGAAGTAGTCCAGGCAGCCGCGCTCCGACATCCCCTCCTCCAGCTTGAGCGAGCAGGACGGCAGCGGAAAGAGCGTGCCGAGCACGCGCAGCGTCTGGCGCATCGCGCCGGCGTCCGTGTACGGACCGAAGTAGCGCGATCCGTCGTCCTCGATGCGCCGCGTCGGGAAGACGCGGGGATACGTGTCGCCGAGCGTGACCTTGACGTACGGGTACCGCTTGTCGTCCTTGTAGACGACGTTGTAGCGAGGGCGATGCTCCTTGATGAGGTTGTACTCCAGGAGCAGCGCCTCGCGCTCGGTCCGCGTCACGAGGAAGTCCAGGTCGTGGGCGGCATCCACCATGCGCACCACCTTCACGCCGCGATCCCCCGGATCCGAGAAGTAGCTGCGCACGCGCGCGCGCAGCGACGTCGCCTTGCCGACGTAGATCGGCCGACCGCCCGAATCCAGGAACAGGTACGCGCCCGGCTCCTCGGGAAGGCCGCGCGCGATCCGCTGCAGCCGCTCGCGGCGGGCGGCGCGCGTCTCCCCGCGGCTCATCGCCGCCCCGGCCTCGGCAGCGACTCCAGGACTTCCCGCATCTCCTGATGGCGCAGCACCCGGTAGGTTCCCAGCATCGCGATCAGTCCCGTCGTGATGGGCAGGAACACCTCCAGGAGGCGGCCCACGAACTCCGTCCCGGGCGGGATCCGACCGGCCGCCCACTGGCCCGCGAGGACGCCGACCGCCAGCGCCGCCGACGCCGCGCCGATCCTCATCAGCGCGCCCCGCATCGAGCCTTCGGGAAGGGCTCCCACCCTCCGCGTGAGCCCGCGCAGGAGCAGCACGACGTTCAGCCAGGAGGCCACGCCCGTGGCCAGCACGAGTCCGTTCAGCCCCCACGGAACGATGAACAGGAGATCCAGGACGATGTTCGCCCCGACCGCGATGGACGCGATCTTCACGGGCGTGGAGGTGTCCTGCACGGCGTAATAGGCGGACGACAGCCCCTTCACGAGTCCGAACGCCGGCACCACCAGCGCAGAGCAGAGCAGCACGCCGGCCGTCATCGGCGTCGATCGCTCGGCGGTGAACTCCCCGTACTCGAACAGCACGGTCACGATCGGCGCGGCGAGGAGCAGCAGCCCGACCGCGGCGGGCACGAGAAGCGTGAGCAGCAGGCGAAGCGTGTGCGCCACGGTCTCCATCAGCTCGCGCCGGTCCTTCTCCGCCGCCTTCTGCGCGAGCGTGGGGAGAGAGGCCGTGGACACCGCGATCCCGATGACGCCCAGCGGCAGCAGCGTCACCCGGTTGCCGAGTCGCAGCGCGGTCAACGCGCCCTCCTCCAGGCGCAGCGCCAGCAGCGTGTCGACGAACAGGATCAGCTGCGTGACCCCCAGCGCGACGATCCCCGGAATCATGAGCTTCCCCACCCGCCGGAGATCGGGGTCGCCCGGATTCCAGCCGGGACGGATCGGGAGGCCGAAGGAGCGGAGCTTCGGGAACTGGATGAACCAGGCCGCCGCCCCGCCGACGAGGCCGCCGATGGAGAACGCCAGGATCCGCGGTTCCAGTTCCTCCCAGCCCAGCGCCGCCGCGCCCGCACCCAGGAGGAAGCAGACGTTCAGCAGGATCGGCGAGAGGGCCGGAACCGCGAAGTGCCGGTAGGCGTTCAGCGTGGCGCCGGCCAGCGCGGCGCCGCCCGCGAAGAGCAGCGACGGAAAAAGGACGCGCAGCAGCTTCACCGCGAATTCGAAGTCCTCGGGGTTCGCGCGCCAATCGCCCGCGTAGAGCGCCACGAGCGGCCTCGCCAGGACGATCCCCAGGATCGTCATCACGGCGACGAGGACCAGGAGCATGCCGTGGGCGAAGCGGAAGAACTCGCGGGCCCGCTCCGCGCCCTGGCGCTCGCGGATCTCGGTGTAGACCGGGACGTAGGCGGGGTTCAGGTTCCCCTCGCCCACCACCCGGCGGAAGAAGTTCGGCAGCAGGTAGGCCAGGTTGAACGCATCGGCGATGAAGCCCGTGCCGAACAGCACGGCGAACGCCGTGTCCCGGGCGAGCCCGAAGACGCGGGACGCCATGGTGGCCACGCCGAGCCGCGTGGCCGACCGGGTGACCTGGGTGCCGCCCGATTCCGGGGTCCTAGCGCTCAAACGCGTCTCCTCCACTCCTCCGCCCGTCGAGCGGGCGAGAATTCCACGGGGTCCTCCGGCCGTCAATCTCCGCGGGGAAAGGGGGTTGACCCCTCCCGGGGCGATCCGTAGACTCTCCCGGTTCGATCCCTGGAAAACCCGAACAGGGCCGGCATCGGCCCGGAAGAGGATTCCATGCCGCAGCACAAGTCGTGCGTGAAGCGCATTCGCACGAGCAAGAAGCAGAATCTGTACAACCGCGCGGTCAAGAGCTCGGTGAAGACGCTCACCAAGAAGCTCCAGACCGCGGAGGGAGAGGACGCCGAGCAGCAGTATCGCATCGTCGCGTCCGAGTTGGACCGGGCCGCCCGCAAGGGCGTCATTCCGCGCGCCCGCGCGGATCGCAAGAAGAGCCGCCTGGCCAAGGCCCTCAACAAGAAGAGCGCCTGATCCGACCGGCGGTCCTCCGGGACCGTCGGCGGATCGTGCCGCCTCCCCTCAGGACTCCAGCCTCGCCCTCACCCGCTCCACGATCCGGTCGACGAGCGCCTCGTCCGGCTCGCGAGACGGCGTGCCCGCCGGCCCCGCGACGTCGCAGGCCGCCAGTCCTTCACGCACGCCGTAGCGGCTGCGCGCCTCCAGCAGCTCCGCCACCGCCCCGGGCGCCAGTGGATTGGGGCCGCCGAGAAGGCGGGCGACGAGCAGGATCCGGGCGGCGTGCTCCACGGTCTCGAGTCGCTGGTACGCGGACAGCACGTCCGGCCCCACGGTGACGAGCCCGTGGTTCTCCAGGAGGATGGCGTCGTGGGATCCCAGGAGCGGATCCAGCGAGCGCGAGAGCTCCGGCGTCCCCGGAGTGGCGTAGCGGGCGATGGGCACGCGCCCGAGCCCCACGATGACCTCCGGCAGGACGCACTCGTTCATCTCCACCCCGGCCGCCGCGAAGCCGGTCGCCACCGGAGGGTGCGCGTGCACGACCGCCCGCACGTCCGGACGAAGGTCGTAGGCGCGCAGGTGCATGCCGGTCTCCGTGGAGGGCTGCCCCTTCCCCTCGATCCGACAGCCGCGCCGGTCCACGCGCAGCAGGTCGTCCCCGGTGACGTCGCCCTTCCGGACGCTCGCCCGCGTCACCAGGATGTCGGTCTCGCTCACACGGACGGAGACGTTGCCGTCCCTCCCGCCGACGTAGGCCCGCCGGTCGATCTCCCGGCACACCTTCACGATGTCGGCGCGGATCTCGTGCAGCGGTTTCACGCGGACGCCTCCCGTCGGATGTCGTCCACCACGCCGACGATCACGGTGCGGATCGGCGGATCGTCCTGGCCCAGGACCTGGCCCGCGCTCCCGCCCTCGTCCACGATGAGCACGCGCTCCCCCGCTCCCGCGTCGACGCTGTCGATCGCCAGGTAGGCTTCGCCGGCCGCGTTCCCGTCCGGATCCAGCGGGCGGACCAGCAGGATGCGCGTCGCCTCCAGCGACTCGTCCTTGGCCGTGGCCCACACCCGGCCGATCACGCGTCCGAGCTTCACGCCGGCTCCTCCTCGTCCACGTCCACGCCGTCGACGATGCCCAGGACGGCCGCGTCCAGCGGCGCGAACTTGCCCGGGAACGCCTTCGCGGCCTCCCGAGACCGGACGAAGAAGACGCGGTCGCCCTCCCGCGCGGAGACCTTGTCCGCGGCGACGAGAGGATCGCCCAGCGGCGTCCCCCGCTCGTTCTCCGGCTGGATCACGACGAAGCGGAGCCCGTGCAGCGTCGGGTCCTTCACCGTGGCCCACACCGTCCCGATCACGCGCGCGAAGTTCACTCGGCCTCCTCCCCGCCGTAGCGCGACGGATCGAACGAGGCGCGCAGCCCGACCGCCACGCGCGAGGCGATGGTCTCGTGCGGGCCGGCGAGAACCTCCCGGTGCAGGAGAAGGCCGCGGTCACCCAGGATTCGAACCGCCGCGTCGACGGCCGCCTGCACGGAGGCGACGTCGCCGGCGAGCGTGAAGAATCCCTTTCCGCCGATGCCGATCCCGGGGCCGATCTCCAGGAGGCGGATCCGTGCCGCCTTCGCTGCGGCATCGGCCGCCGTGATGACGGACGACACCGTGAGCGTCTCCACCACCCCGATGGCCTCGCCGCGCCCGGGGCCTTCTGCTTCCCTCCGGCCGAGCGCCGGGGCCACCTGCGCATGCAGCCGCGGGAGAAACAGCTCGTCCACCTCGTGCCCGGCCGCGAACGCCCGGCCCGCGATCAGCGACGCCTCCACCTCGGCCACGCCGCCGGTGAACAACACGAGGAACTTGCCGGGGGAGACGGGTGCCGCCTCAATCAGCGTCACCTCCGCGGTCTTGCACACCTCGTCGGCCACGCGCACGCCGGCGGCGATGGATCGGGTTTCGAGGAGTCCGAGGGCGACGTCGGCCAGCCGCATGACGTCAGACGATCCGGAAGAGGTCGATGAGGCTGCAGCGGCGGAAGCGGGTGAAGCTCCGCGCGTTCGTCATGCCTTCGCCGGTCGGGCTGGCGATGGTGAAGCTGGTGTAGCCCTCGCCGCCGAGTCCGAGGCCGTTGAAGTGCGGCCCGTTCTTCACGAAGATCGAGCAGTCACAGACGCGCGCCATCCGCGAGAGCTTCTCCACGTTGCGCGAGTACATCGAGGCGGTGTGAAAGCAGCCGCCCTCCACCTCCCGCGCGAAGTCGATGGCCGTGTCCACGTCCGGCACGCGGCAGACCCCGATCACCGGCATCATCATCTCCGTCCACAGGAACGGATGATCCGTACCCACGTCCGCGACGAGCAGCCGCGTGTCGCGCGGCCCGGAGATGCCGGCCGCCTCCAGCAGCACGGAGGCGTCCTTCCCGATCAGTTCGCGGTTCGGCGCACCCTTGCGCCCTGGGCCGTTCTCCTTGGCCAGCGTGACCTTCCGGACCGCGTCCAGCTCCGCGCCATGCAGGACGTACGCGCCGACGCGCTCCAGACGCGCGAGGAGGTCGTCCGCGATCCGGTCCACCGCGATCACTTCCTTCTCGTCCGTGCAGATGATGTTGTTGTCGAGCGAAGCGCCCGCGTAGATCCCGGCCGCCGCGCGGTCCAGGTCCGCGGTGGCGTCCACCACCACCGGCGGGTTGCCCGGCCCGGCGGTGATCGCCCGCTTGCCGACGCTCATCGCCTCCTTCACGACCCCACCGCCGCCGGTGACCACGAGCAGGCGAACCTTCTCGTGACGCATGAGCGCCTGCGTCGCCTCGATGGACGGCTCGGCGACCGTGGTGAACACGTTGGGCGGACCGCCCGCGTCGCGGCAGGCCTTCTCCAGGAGACGCACGATGAGGTGCGAGACCTCACGCGCACCGGGATGCGGCGCGAAGATCGTGGCGTTGCCGCCGGCCAGCATGCCGATCCCGTTGTTGATCACCGTCTCGGACGGGTTCGTCGACGGGGTCACGGAGACGATGACTCCATACGGCGCCCACTCCTCCAGCGTCAGACCGTGGTCGCCGGAGCGCGCGGCCGGGGCGAGGATCTCCGTGCCCGGCGTATGGTCCGCGACGAGCCGGTTCTTCTTCACCTTGTCTTCGACGCGGCCGAGGCCCGTCTCGCGAACCGCGAGCTCAGCCAGCTCCCGGACGTTCTCGTGCACGGTGCGGCGGATGGCGGCGATCATCGCGTTGCGGATGTCGACGGGGGTCTCGCCCAGATCGAGGAAGGCGGCGCGCGCGGCGGCGGCGGCCTCGTCCACCGTGTCGAAGACGGGACCGCCGGATCGGCCGCTGCGGACCGGGGCCGGAGGAGCGACGCGGGCGGGGACAGGCGAGGACGGCGGCGCCGGCGATGCGCTTCCGCCCGCCGGGCGCTCCAGGGCGCCCTCCTGCTCCAGGCGACGGAGCACGCGCTCCACGATGCCGTCGATGCGCCCGGGCTCGATGCTCATCCGGCGGACCTCCGCGCGCTAGTTCGCGTGCGCCTTGTCGTAGCGGACGCGTCCCTCCGTCTCCACCGAATCGACGATGGCCAGGATGACGGCGTCCACGGGCTTGCGGTCGGTGGCTCCGGTGAGGCGGGCCGAGCTGCCCGCGGCCGTCAGGACGATCTCCCCGAAGCCAGCGCCCACGGCATCGACGGCCACCGTGAAGGCACCGGTGGGATTCAGGTCCAGATCGACGGTCTCCACGACCTGGAGCTTGAAGCCCTGCAGGCGTTCCTCTTTCCGCGTGGCCACCACGGTGCCCACGACGCGGCCGAGGGTCATGCCCTTCCCCCTTCCGTCGTCCGGGCGCTAGGCCTCGGCCGGCTGCGCTTCCCCGACCGGCAGGATGGTTTCCACGTTGGCGTGCGGACGCGGGATCACGTGCACCGTCACCAGCTCCCCGACCTTGTTCGCGGCCGCGGCGCCCGCGTCGGTGGCGGCCTTCACCGCCGCGACGTCCCCGCGAACGACGGCGGTGACGTACCCGCCTCCGATCTTCTCGTAGCCGACCAGCGTGACGTTGGCGGCCTTCACCATCGCGTCCGAGGCTTCGACCAGCGCGACGAAGCCGCGCGTCTCGATCAGTCCCAGCGCCTCACTCATCGTCTTCTCCTCCCGGGGACCGTTCCGGCGCGCCGGAACCTTGCGTGGCCCGTCACTTCAACAGGATGTCTTCCAGCTGCGGATGCGGACTGGGGATCACGTGGGCCGAGACGAGCTCTCCCACCCGCGACGCCGCCGCCTCTCCGGCCGCGACCGCCGCCTTCACCGCCCCGACGTCTCCGCGCACGAGCGTGGTCACATACGCGGACCCGATGCGCTCGTACCGCGTGAGCGTGACCCGGGCTGCCTTGACCATGGCATCCGACGCCTCCACGACGCCGACGTAGCCCCGCGTCTCCAGCAGCCCCAGGGCGGAATCCGACATGCGCCTTAGCTCCGTTGCACGGCGTGAACCGGGGCCATCCGCCTCCGAAGGCACCATCTAGGCCCAAGCGGGGAGGCCTGTCAATCACGGACCCCCAAAAGAGAGCGGGGAGGACCGAAGTCCTCCCCGCGAGTTGCGGTCCCCCACTCTGGCGCCGTGCGTCGAGTCGCCGGAGAAGGTCTTGAACTTGTCAAGCCAGCGCCCGCGAATCACGTACACCGCAGGGAACCGAACATGGAACCGCCGAAGCGGTACGGAACCGAAAGGTGGGACTCGGCCTCGGGTGTCCAGGCATCGAGAAGGAGGTCGTTGGGCCTCGCCCCTCCGCGGTTCCGGTGAGCAGCTGTTGCAGACCCTGTGCCAAACTCGCGCAGCCCGGAATCGTCCAAGGGATCCCAGGAATCGAAAACATCCGCAAACGCCCCCTTCGCGCCCCTCGCGCGTTCTGCACGAACCGCGCTGCAGAATGCATGACGCCTCGCAGCTCGAGGGTGGGCCCTCCCGTGCCCGTCGGGTGACGTTCCCGGCCCGTGCGTGGTCGCCGGGGGGGCCCACTCGTGCGATGATCCATCGTCATGGACACCGCCTTCCACGAACATCGATGCAGCCGGTGCGACGCTCCGGCCGACGGCCCGGCGCCGTTCACCGTCTCCCGCTGCTGTGCCGCGCCCCTGTCCTCGTTCTACGACGCCGCCCGCGCGGACGAACTCCTCCCCCGCGCGGGGACCGGCCCCGTGCCGGGACTGTGGCGCTACCGCGCCGTGCTCCCGCTTCCCGCCGACGCCGATCCGGTGTCGCTGGGCGAGGGCGGGACGCCGCTCCTCGAGATCCCGCGCACCTCCGCGGCCCTCGGGGGACGGCTGCTCCTCAAGGACGAGTCCGCCAATCCCACCGGCTCCTTCAAGGACCGCGGCCTCTCGGTCGCCGTGAGCCTGGCGTCGGCCGCCGGCGTGCGGGGTCTGGTGCTGCCGACGGCCGGCAATGCGGGTGCCTCGGCCGCGGCGTACGGGGCGCGCGCGGGAATGACGGTGTCCGTGCACGCGCCGGAGACCACGCCGTCGGAGATCCTCGCGGAGATCCGTCTGCGCGGCGCGCGGCTCACGCTGCACCCCGGATCCATCGCCGACGCGGGACGCTTCGCCGCCTCCGAGGCCGCGGAGAACGGGTTCCTCCCCGTCGCGACGTTCCGCGAGCCAGGACGCGTGGAGGGCAAGAAGAGCATGGGATACGAGCTCTTCGAGCAGATGGAAGGCGCACCGGACGCCATCGTGTACCCATGCGGCGGCGGCACCGGCATCGTGGCGATGGCGCAGGCCTTCGACGAGCTCCGGGCGATGGGGCGATGGACCGGTCCGCCCCCGCGGATGTTCGCGGTCCAGTGCGAGGGGTGCGCGCCCGTCGTGCGCGCGTTCGCGGCGGGAAACGAAGCGGCGGAACCCTGGGAGAACCCGACGACCTTCGCGGCCGGACTGCGGGTCCCCGTCGCCTTTGCGGACCGGCTGATCCTGGGTGCCCTGCGCCGCACCGGCGGCGGGGCGCTCGCGGTGACCGACGACGAGGCGGCGCGGGAGGGGCGCGATCTCGCCCGCCGCGACGGCCTCCTGCCGTGCCCGGAGGGCGCCGCCGCCCTGGCCGGCGCACGCCACCTCCTGGAGGACGGAACCCTCGGCCCGGACGATCGCGTGGTCGTGTTCCAGACGGGCAGCGCGCTCAAGTACCTTGAGGACTGGCGGCGCGCGCTGGACCTCTAGCCCCGCCCGCCGGCTTCCACCTCGCGTACGAGCGCATCGGCCACCTGCGGCGTCGTGGCGGTGCCGCCCATGTCCGGCGTGAGGACGTCGGCGCGCTCCAGGTGACGGAACACGGCCTCCTTCAGGCGATCGGCCGCCTCGTCCTCATCCAGGTGGCGCAGCATCATCACGCCCGAGAGCACCGATGCGATGGGGTTCGCCTTGTGCTGTCCGGCGATGTCGGGAGCGGAGCCATGCACCGTCTCGTAGATTCCGATCTCCTGGCCGTGGTTGGCTCCCGGCGCGAAGCCGAGGCCGCCGACGAGTCCGGCGCAGAGGTCCGAGAGGATGTCGCCGTAGAGGTTCTCCGACACGAGCACGTCGAAGCGCGTGGGGTCCATGACCAGCTGCATGCACATGTTGTCGACGATGAGCTCCTCGTACTCGATCTCCGTGTACTCCTGCGCCACCTGCCGGCAGCACTCCAGGAAGAGACCATCGGAGAGCTTCATGATGTTCGCCTTGTGCACCGCGGTGACTTTCCGGCGATGCCGGCGTCGCGCGAACTCGAACGCGAAGCGCGCGATGCGCGTGGACGCCTCTTCCGTGATGATCTTCAGCGACTCGACGACACCCGGTACGATCAGATGCTCGATGCCGGAGTACAGCCCTTCGGTGTTCTCCCGCACGACGAAGAGATCCACGTCCTCGTAGCGCGCCTTCACGCCCGGCAGGTTGCGGATCGGTCGGAAATTGGCGTACAGGTTCAGCGCGCGTCGCAGCCCGACGTTTACGCTGACGTGCCCTCCGCCGATCGGGGTGCCGGTGGGGCCCTTCAGGGCGACCCGGTTGCGGCGGATCGATTCCAGCACGTCGTCCGGGAGCGTGGTGCCGTGCTTCAGAAAGGCGGACTCACCGATGAGTCCCTTCTCCCACTCGATGTCCACGCCCAGCGCCTCGATGGCGCGGACGGTGACCCCGACGACTTCGGGCCCGATTCCGTCTCCCGGCAACAGGGTGACGACGTGCTTCTTCGACATGCGTGATTCCTCGAAAAATGAAGGCGGGAGGGTCGCGGGGCGGCGGGAGCCCCGAAGGTTCAGGTCCGGTCGGTCAGTCGCGGATCACCGAAGCCCGCGAGAACACGAGCGACGCCGCGTCCAGGACGTCCCGGTAGAGAGAGTACTGCGCGGCGATGAGCCGCTTGCTCACGTTCTGGTAAGCGATGCCCAACTCGCCCCCGATCTCCTGGAGCGTGCGGCCGCCGTCGCGGCGGTGGACGGCCTGCCACTGCGCGCGCGTCCAGCCGACGTGCAGGCTGTCCAGCGTGCGGCAGAGAGCGCCCAGCACGGTGTTGGCATCGGCATCGCGGGTGAGCGCCCGGGTGCGGAATCGACCGCGCTTGCCGAGGTTGCGGAACGCCTCCGCGGCCAGTCGACCGCCCTCGACCGCGTCTCCGCGCCCCAGACCCGCGACGACGTCCACCCGCGGCCAGTCCGGCTCCGCGCGCAGCTCCGTCCGCAGACGGTGCAGTACGGGGAAGACCTCGGCGGCATCCTCCAGGGCCAGCGTTCCGGACACGCCGGAACCGGCGGCCGGTGTCCACTCCCGCCCGTTCGAGGGGGCCTCCAGGACCGCGCGGGCCCGGGAGAGGGATCGTTCCACGGCGTCCGTGGAATCGGACGGACGACTTCGGACCTCGAGCAGCAGAACGGCTCGCGTACTTTCCAGCGCCATCGGCGGCCTCCTTCCGCGATGATGCAAGGTACCCTGCGACCTTCGCCTTCGCCAGACTTCTCGGCGTCTGGTATGAAGACATGGGTCATCTCCCCGAGGTTCCGATGAATCCGCTCCGCGCCCGGAAGCACCCGCACCTCCTGGAGATCTCCGTCCGGCCGTTCCTGAGGGCCCGGGCGGACGAGACGGGTGTCCCCGCCACGCTGGACTCGATTTCCGACGACTGGATGGCCGGCGTCCGCGCCCGGGGCTTCGACGGCGTCTGGCCGATGGGTGTGTGGACCACCGGTCCCCGCGCCCGCCGGCTCGCGCTGGGCTACCCGGACCTCCTCTCCACCTACGAGCGCCTGGCGCCCGACTGGGAGCCGGCCGACGTGGGCGGATCGCCCTACTCCATCGCGGCCTACGAGCCCCACCCCGGACTGGGAGGACGGGCCGCGCTCGGCCGTCTGCGCGAGCGTCTCCACGCCCACGGGCTGGGCCTGGTCCTGGACTTCGTCCCGAACCACCTGGGCCTCGACCATCCGTGGCTGGACGGGCACCCCGAGCGACTGGTCCGCGGCACCGCCCGGGATCTCGCCGCCCACCCCGACCGCTGGTTCGTGCACACGACGCCCGGCGGGGAGGACCGCATCTTCGGACACGGCCGGGATCCCCACTTCGCCGGGTGGTCCGACACGGTCCAGGTGGACCATCGCCGGAGGGAGACCCGCCAGGCGATGGTGGACCTCTTCCTGGATCTCGCCGGTCAGGCCGACGGCCTTCGCTGCGACGTCTCGATGCTGCTCCTGCCCGAAGTGCTGGAGTCCACCTGGGGACCGGGTCCGGCGGGCGAGGCGGGCGATTTCTGGGCCGAGGCGTTCGCCGCGCTGCGCGAGCATCGTCCGGAGACCGTGACCGTCGCCGAGGTGTACTGGGGGCTGCAGGACCGGCTGGCCGCGCTGGGCTTCGACTACGGCTACGACAAGGACCTCTACGACCAGCTGATCGACGGGGACGCGGCCGCGGTGGCGGAGACCGTGAAGGCCGAGCCGTCCCACCACTCGATCCGGATGCGCTTCCTGGAGAACCACGACGAGCCGCGCGCGTGGAGCACGTTCGGGGCGGACCGCTCCACGGCCGCCGCCCTCGTCACGTTCACGCTGCCGGGGCTGCGCCTCTTCCAGGACGGGCAGGAGACCGGCTCCCTCGAGCGGCTGCCGGTGCAGTTCTCCCGCCCGGCGGACGAGACCGTGGACGAAGCGGCGCGCGCGCTCTACGACCGGCTCCTCCCCGCCCTGGATCACGCCGCGTTCCACGGCGACGACTGGTCGCCGCTCCCGTTCGACGCCGTGGACGACGCTCCGACGGACGGGCTCGTCGGATCCCGGTGGAGCGACGGCCACGTCGTCTGGTGGGCGATCGCGAACGTGGGCAAGGACGCCCGGCGCGCCCGCGTCGCGGGAGCAGGCCTGAAGGGCGTCGACGTCCTGACGGACGAGGAGCATCGTCCGGGAGAGGACGCGTCGCTGGAGGTGGAGATCTGCGCCGGCGGCGGTCGGCTGCTCCGCTTCGATCCGGCCTAGGCCGCGCCGGACATCATGGACCGCGCCACGCGCTCCGCACCGTAGATCGGCGTCTCGGGATCGGTGATCACGTACACCGGAATCCGTTCCACGATGGCACGTTGCGGCTCCTTGCTCAGGTAAGCCTCGAGGAAGGGACCCTCGCGGAGGAGCGGCAGGAGTCGGGCCGGGATCCCTCCTCCCAGGTAGAGGCCTCCCAGCGCCACCGAGCGGAGCGCCATGTTTCCGGCCTCGGCGCCCAGCGCGCCGGCCCAGACCCGGACGGTCTCCCGGCACAGCATCGACGTCCCGTGAACCGCCGCGCTCCCGATGGCGGCGGCCGCGGCCGGATCGCCGGGCGCCGCCTCGATGCCGGCGTCGTCCGCGACGCCGACGGAGTCGCGCAGCCACACGTAGAGGTTGGCGAGGCCCTGCCCCGAGAGAACGCGCTCCTGCGTGGCCCGCCCGAACACGGAACGCATCCAGCGCAGCAGCTCGATCTCCTCGTCGGTGCGCGGAGTGAAGTCCGCGTGACCGCCCTCCCCCGCCACGGCGCGCGGCCCCGCCCCGATGTCCGGGAGCACGACGGCCTCGCCGAGCCCCGTCCCCGGGGACAGCAGCGCGCGCACGCCGCCGGATCGGATGCCCTCGTGCAGCGTGACGAGCGCGTCCGGCGCGAGGGCGTCGAGTCCCAGCCCCGACGCTTCCAGGTCGTTGAGGAGACGCGCGGGCGCGGAGCATCGGCGGGAGAGCTCAATCTCGTCGATGCCCCACGGAAGGTTGGCGCCGTCGACCCGGCCGTCCACGACGGGTCCGGCCACTCCGAGCACAACCGCGGCGACCGGCTCCGGACCGTCCGTGACCCACTCGGCGACGTGCCTCGTTAGATCCTCGATGTCGGACGTGGGAGTGCGCTGCTCGGCCACGCGACTCCCCGTCGCCGGGTCGATGCGGACCAGGTGGACCTTCGTCCCCCCGATGTCTCCGCAGACGATCAGCGGCACGCGTCCGCCAGCTCCCGGACCGTCGCCCCGGGATCCTCGCCCGCCGCCATCCGGACGACGCGGCGCTCCCGTTCCAGCAGCGCGCCGTAGTCGCCGTCGGCCTGCGCGCGGATCAGTCGCGCGAAGTCCAGATCGCCCTCGCCGGGAATGGGCAGCGACTCCTCGTCGAGGACCAGCTGCACGAACACGCCGCGGTTCGGGCCGCCCTTGTGGAGCTGCCCGGTGGAGTGCAGGAACCGGGGGCCGACGCCGACCGTGGTGGGCACGCCCCAGCGGGTCTGGATTGCCGCGCGCAGATCTCGCAGCGCCGCCTGGAGCGACTCGTCGACGTCACCGTAGACCATGAGCATGGCCGCATCGCCCGGGTGCAGCTCCTGCAGCGCCTCGAGAGCATCGCCGACTTCCGGAGCCGGCGGCGTTTCGCCCCGCTGGAACGTCTCCAGGATGGACTGCGTGCGCGACTTCGCGAGCTGGACGTCCGGCTGATCGAACGGATGGATCTCGAGGAGGCGTCCCGCCACGGCGGTCGCGAACTCCCAGCGGTAGATCTCCGCCCCCAGGTCGTAGGCATCGGAGAGATCGCAGCGGAACACCGGGAAGCCGGCGTCGACCAGCTCGCGCGCGCGCTCGTCGAGGCGCGCATTGTCGTCCCCCTCCACGCGCAGCACGGCGAACATCCGGTCCGGCCCGAGACGATCCGTCGCAACGGGAGGCTCGTCCGTCACCGGCAGGATGCCCACCGCGTCCTTGCCCGTGGACTCGGCGAGCAGCTGCTCCACCCACAGCCCGAACGACGCGATGGACGGCGACGCGAGCAGGCCCAGCTTGTCGCGGCCCGTGCGCGCGTGCCCGCCCAGGAAGGCGCCGAGTCGTGCCCCCGGGTTCTCCGCGGCCGGGACGTCCGGTCCGCAGCGCGCGGCCATGACGTCGGCCGAATCGAGGAAGCGGTCCAGGTCCATCCCCAGCGCGCCCGCCGGCACCAGCCCGAAGCGCGACAGCGCGCTGAAGCGCCCGCCGATGTCGGGAGGGTTCAGGAACGCATGCCGGAAGCCCTCGGCCTCCGCTCGCTGCGCCAGCCCCGTGCCCGGATCCGTGATGGCCGTGGCGCACGCGGCTCCGCCGTGCGGACCCAGGAGTTCCAGGAAGTGCGCCGCCACCGTGCGCACCTCGATGGTGGAGCCGGACTTGCTGGCGACGAGAAGGTGGAGGCGGGCCGGATCCACGGACGCGGTGACGCGCCGGATCCAGGCGGGCGACGTGGAGTCCAGGACGTGCAGTCGGGGGTGTCCCGGCGCGGAGCCGAACGTCTGGCGGAAGACCTCCGGCGCCAGCGACGAGCCCCCCATCCCCACGAGAACGACGTCGCGAACCCCTTCCGCGATCCGATCGCGCCAGAAAACGCGAATCTCCTCGAGGCCGGTCCGCATCTCATGCGCAACCGACAGCCAGCCCAGGCGGTTGCTGATCTCGTCCGGGTCGTGACTCCAGACCGTGAAGTCACGATTTCCGATACGACGCGGAACATCGGCCTCCGCCAGTTCGGAAAGGGCCGTGGACGTCGTCTCGTCCAGGGATTCGGCCCCGAAGGCGGATGGTGAAGTCGGATCGCTCACGGGCCCCTCCGGTTCGGGAGGACGGGATCGTCGCACGATTCCCCTCTCCGGGCAATTCCCGCGGGAACCCGGTGGGCGCTGAGGCGTTCGTAGGAGTTCGAGAAGGGGGGTCCGCGGAGGATCGCCCGCCCATCACCGGAAGGAGACAAGATGCGCACGTCGCGAACTTTCGTCGCCACGCTCGGCCTCGCCCTGGCGAGCCTGCTGGTCCCCGCGTTCGCCTTCGCCAAGGCCCACACGTTCGAGGTCGACGCGGTCCATTCCGCCGTCAGCTTCAAGATCCGCCACCTCGTCGCCAAGACGAACGGCGAGTTCGCGGACTACTCCGGGACCATCGCCGTGGATCCCGAGGACGTCGCGGGCACGCTGAAGATCAACGCCACCGTCCAGGCGGGCTCCATCGACACGGACAACGAGAAGCGCGATCAGCACCTGCGCAGCCCGGACTTCTTCGCCACGGACGAGCACCCGGAGATCACCTACGAGTCCACCTCCGTGAAGAAGAAGGGGGAGAACACCTACGAGGTCATCGGCAACCTCACGATGCGCGGTGTCACCCAGGAGGTTCTGATGACGGCCGAGGTGCTGGGCGTCATGGCCAACCCCATGCGCGACGGGGCCCCGGTGATCGGCATGGACCTCACCGGCACGGTCGACCGCCAGGCGTTCGGCATCTCCTGGAACAACACCCTGGACCAGGGTGGCCTGGTGCTCGGCAACGACGTGGAAGTGGAGATCCACATCGAGGCGAACGCTCCCAAGGAGTAGGCGCCGCGCGGCAGACCTCCGCCGGCAAGAGAGAGGGCCGTCCGGGAAACCCGGGCGGCCCTTCTTGCTTCGCTCCGGTCGCGCACGTCCGCGGGTGCGATCCCGCACCGGCTAGCGCGTGAGCTTCTTGTAACGGATCCGGTGCGGACGATCGGCCTCGGCGCCGAGTCGCGCGCGCCGGTCGGCCTCGTACTCCTGGTAGTTCCCCTCGAAGAAGCGGACCTGGCTGTCCCCCTCGAACGCGAGGATGTGCGTGGCGATGCGGTCCAGGAACCAGCGGTCGTGGCTGATGATCAGCGCGCAGCCCGCGAAGTCCTCCAGCGCCACCTCCAGCGCCCGCAGCGTCTCCACGTCGAGGTCGTTCGTCGGCTCGTCCAGGAGCAGGACGTTGCCGCCGCGCTTCAGCAGCTTGGCCAGGTGCAGGCGGTTGCGCTCACCGCCGGACAGGTCCTTCACCCGCTTCTGCTGGTCGGGACCCCGGAAGTTGAAGGTCGATGCGTACGCGCGTGTGTTCACCTCGCGCCCGCCCAGGTCGAGGGTCTCCTGCCCGTCACCGATCTCCTCCCACACCAGCCGCTCGCCCTGCAGGTCCGCGCGGCTCTGGTCCACGTACGCGAACTCGACGCTCTCGCCGATCGTGAGCGCGCCCTCGTCCGGCGTCTCCTCCCCCACCAGCATCCGGAAGAGCGTCGTCTTGCCGGCGCCGTTCGGGCCGATGATCCCGACGATGGCGCCGGGCGGGATCCGGAAGTCCAGGTCCTCGAACAGCAGGCGATCGCCGAACGCCTTGGCGACGCCCTTCGCCTGCAGCACTTCGTTGCCCAGCCGCTCTCCCGCCGGGATGCGGATCGTCACCGGATCCCCGCGCTTCTCCCGCTCCTCCTGCAGCAGCTTCTCGTACGCATTGAGTCGCGCCTTGCCCTTGGCCTGCTTGGCCTTCTGGGACATGCCGACCCACTCCAGCTCGCGCTGGATCACCCTGCGGCGGGCCGACTCCTCCTTCTCCTCCTGGGCCAGGCGCGCGTCCTTCTGCGTGAGCCAGCCGGAGTAGTTCCCCTCCCAGGGAATGCCCCGGCCGCGGTCCAGTTCCAGGATCCAGCCCGTCACGTTGTCGAGGAAGTAGCGGTCATGCGTCACGCAGACGACCGTGCCCGGGTACTCCTGCAGGTGGCGCTCCAGCCAGGCGACGGACTCCGCGTCGAGATGGTTCGTGGGCTCGTCCAGGAGGAGCATGTCCGGCTTGGAGAGCAGCAGCCGACACAGCGCCACGCGGCGACGCTCGCCGCCGGACAGCACCTCCACCGCCGTCTCGCCCGGCGGACACCGCAGCGCATCGAGCGCGATCTCCAGCGTGCGATCCAGGTCCCAGCCGTTCGACGCCTCGATGGCGTCCTGCACGCGCGCGTGCTCGGCCATCACCTTGTCCATCTCCGCGTCCGGAAGATCCTCCCCGAGCTTGAGGCTGAGCTCCTCGAACCGGTCCAGGAGTTCCTTCGTTTCGGCCACGCCTTCCATCACGTTGCCGAGGACGTCCTTGGAACCATCCAGGTCCGGCTCCTGCGGCAGGAATCCCACCTTGATGCCGTCGGCGGGACGCGCCTCGCCGTTGAACTCCGCATCCTGCCCGGCCATGATGCGCAGCAGCGTCGACTTGCCGGCGCCGTTCAGGCCGATGACTCCGATCTTCGCGCCGGGCAGGAACGAGAGGGAGATCCCCTCCAGCACCTTCCGCTTCGGCGGAACGATCTTCTCCAGACCGATCATCGTGTAGACGTACTGGACCGCCATGGGTTCCTCCCGTCCCGTCGTGGTTCGATTCGTGGCGGCCGATCCTAGGCGGCCGGCTTACGGCGCGTCAACGGCCCCCGCCGGACGGCTTCCCGATCCGCGCCAGCGTGGCGATGATGTCGTGGTTCGTGAGGATGCCGACCAGCCGGTCCGAGTCGCCGGACTCCAGCACGGCCAGGCGACGCACGCCGGCGGTGCGCATCTTCTCCGCCGCCTCATCCAGGTTCGAGTCCACGGTCACGGTGGGCCGGAAGGGACGCATCACGTCGGAGGCGATGAGGAAGGCGGTGTCGGCGCCGGCCAACGCCATGGCGTCCCGGAGCTCCGCGTACGTGATGAGACCCTCCAGCCGGCCGTCGCGGTCCACCACCGGGAACCCCGAGTGCGACGAGTTCCGCACGGCCTCAAGAAGCTGCTGCAGCGGCGCGTCCACCTGGATCGTCTCGATCTCGCGGGACATGACCTCGTCCACGCGGACGTTTGCCAGCGGCGAGGCCGTCGCCTCGTCGAGGTCGATGCCGCGGCGGCGCAGCTTCAGCGTGTAGATCGTGTCGGGAGAAAGCTGCTTGGCGGCCAGCACGCTCACCACGCAGGCGATCATCATCGGAAGGATGAGGTCGTAGTCGCGCGTCATCTCGAACAGGATCAGGATGCCGCTGATCGACGCCCACGTGCTTCCCGTGAAGACGACACCCATCCCCACCAGCGCGTAGGCGCCCGGCTCCACGTGCAGACCCGGGAACGCCCAGTCGACCGCGTACCCGAACGCTCCGCCGAACATCGCCCCGATGAAGAGCGACGGCGCGAACACGCCCCCCGAGCCGCCGGAGCCCAGCGTGAGCGACGTGGCCAGGATCTTCGCGAAGACGAGAAGGAGCAGCACGGGCCCGATCATCTCTCCGTGCAGCGCCCGCTCGATGGCGTCATGGCCGGTGCCGAGCACCTCGGGCATCGCCCAGCCGAGGCCGCCCAGCAGGAGTCCGCCGAGCGCGGGCTTCAGGATCGGCGGGAACGTGAGGTCCTCGAAGAGGTCCTCGATGCGGTACAGCACCACCACGAAGAGCCGGGCCACCAGCGCGCCGAGGAGGCCCAGCAGCGCGTAGATCAGCAGCTCCCACGTGCTGCCGAGCCGGTACGGCGGGACGTGGAAGAAGGCCGCCTCCCCGAGCAGCGAGCGCGACACGGCGGAGGCCGTCACGGCCGAGATGACGACGGTGGCGAACGCGCGACCGGCGAAGTCGCGCAGGATGACCTCCAGCGAGAAGATCACCCCAGCGATCGGCGTGTTGAACGAGGCCGCGATGCCGCCCGCCGCCCCGCACGCCACGAACATCCGGACCAGCTCCGGACTGAGCCGCAGCGCCCCGCCGACCGCCGACCCCACCGCCGAACCGATCTGGACGATGGGCCCTTCCCGCCCGGCCGAGCCGCCCGTGCCGATGGAGATGGCGGACGCCAGGGCCTTGAGCACGGCGACGCGCGCCCGGATCTTCCCGCGGCCGCGGGAGACGGCCAGCATCACCTCCGGCACGCCGTGCCCGCGCGTCTCCGGCGCGGCCCTCGTCACGATGGGCCCCACCAGGAGACCCCCGACGGCCGGCACCAGGATGATCCACCAGGGAGGGCGCGCTCCCGCGCCGAGGTCCGGAAGGACCCCGCCGATGACATGGATCATCCAGACGAGGACGGCGGCCGCCAGACCGCTCAGCACGCCGATAGCCAGCGCCGCCGCGACCAGCGACCGCTCCTCGGCGAACCAGTACTCGCGGGTGAGCAGCGCTCCCAGACGGAAGCGCGGTCTGCGGGGCGACATCGGCGTTCCTCGCGGCGCGGGTCCGCGGGAAGCTACCACGGATCGGCGTGGCCGACCTCCGTGGAGCGCTCCACCATCCGTCGGAAGATGCGGAAGGACGTCCGGGCGGTCATCGCGTAGCGGCCCAGGCCGTCGTCGTGTGCGAGATCCTCCTCCTCGAAGTCCTGGTGATTCCGCTCGGCGCGGAGCGTGAGGATGCGTCGGAATCCCAGAGAGTGCGCGACCGAGTCCACCGCCGCGTCGCCGAACCCGAACGGCCAGGCCAGGAACTCCGGATCGTGGCCCAGCTCGCGGCGAATCGTGGCCCGGCTGGCCCGGAGATCCTGGACCAGCCGCGAGTTCTCCGTGAGCCGACCCGTCGAGTCACGGGCCGCGAGCAGGAACCTGGGCACGGGGTCGCCGTTCACGTCGACCTTCGTGTGCATGCGGTGCGTGTGGCTCTCCACCCGGAGCACGCCCTCCCGTTCCAGCCGGCGCAGCGTCTCCCAGTCGACGAAGTCCAGCTCGTTCCAGTCGCGCTCGCCCGCGCGCCCGGTCAGCAGGAACAGCGTCGCCCGGAAGCCGTAGCGGCGAAGCACCGGGACCGCATGCTCCACGAACGACTCGTCGCCGTCGTCGATCGTGATGACGACGGACTTCGCGGGAATCTCCCGCCGGCCGTCCATCCAGTCGGCCAGATCCCGGAGCGAGACCGAGACGTAGCCCTCGTCCGAGAGGAACTTCATCTGCCGGTCGAACTCCGGCACCGTCGTGGTCCAGAAGTCGCGGTCCGGCAGCGTCGGCATGTTGAGGAGCACGGCGCCGAGGACCCGCACCATCCGACCCGCCGTCAGCCCGGGCCGGAAGTAGTGGTAGCAGAGGACCGGCACACCGCCCTGGTCCGCGTCGTCCTCGAGGTCCTCCCAGCGGAGCTCCTCCCGGCCGAAGAGCACGGGCACGTCCAGATCGCCCTCCGGCGACGGCTCGCGGTCCAGCGAGAGCCAGCGGGCCCAGCCCAGCGCGGCGAGGGCCAGGCCGACGACGACGGCCAGGGAGAGGACCGCGCGGGAGCGCCGTCCGGAGATCACGGGACGAAGAACAGCGACGCGCCGAAGCCCTCGCGCTCGTAGCCGGCATCCGTGTCGAAGCGCGACGTCGACTTCCGCGCGAAGGCGGAGATCCCGAAGCGCTCGACCGGGGTCCACGTGAGCGTGAGACCGCCGCTGGCCACCCCGAAGCGATCGCCCTCGTCCTCCCGCTCCGAGGCCACGCGACCGTCCGCCTCCAGGCGAACGTACGGGCCCAGCGCCGCCCCGATCGTGGCGCCGCCCCAGAGGGCGTCGTAGGACGGCGGCGCGTAGTAGCCGTGGTCCGGACTCTCGTCGAACTCGTAGCGCAGCGCCCCGGCCGCCAGCTTCACGTCCAGTCCGCGCACCGGCACCCATGCGCCCCAGCCGAGGCTTCCCTCCACGGCCCAGCGCCCGTTGCCGTCCGAGTAGTCCGACACCGACCCGCCGGCGTGAATCGTCCAGCGATCCGTGAGGTTCCGGTCCGCGCTCAGCGACACGACGTCGGCGCGGACGTCCCGGACGCGGGCCTTCGGCGTCTCCACCGGCACCCGCGCGAAGCCGACGTCCACCCGCGTGCGGTCGGCCGGGTACCACGTGCCCCAGCCGTCGAAGTGCAGCCGCGTCGTCTTCACGTCCTCGCCGGGCCGCGTCTCCCCGGCGCCGGCGTCCAGCGATGCATCGTCCTCCAGGTCGCCGCCGACCACGTCCGCCGTCACGCGGGCGTGGAGCGCGACGTGCCGGTTCGGCTGCCAGTCGGCGCCGCCGGTGATCCACACCGCGCCGATCTCCTCCGCCCCGGGCTCGTCGACGCGGTGGTGCGAAGCGCGCAAGCCCAGACGGACCCCGCGGGCGAAGCCCTTCTCGACGGCGCCCCCGAGCACGTCAACCTCCTGATCATCCACGTCCTCCCAGTGCGATCCGAACACTTCGAACCGCGCCCGCCGGTCGGCGAGGATGGCGGCCCGGACGTCGGCCGCCGGCTTCGACGCGTCGCCGTCCAGCGTGGCCAGCCCGTGGTCGCCCTCCCCCATCCAGTAGCGGGCACGCGCCAGCTCTGCGCGGGCCTCCGCGTGGTCGGGGTCCTCCTGCAGCATCGTCTCGAGCAGCGCCTCCGCTCGACGATGGAACCCTCGACGGTTCTCCGCGGCGGCCTCGCCGAGGCGGGCCTCCGGATGGTCCGGATCCAGCTCGCGGGCCGCCCGGTACTCGCGCGCCGCCGCATCGTGGCGCTCGTCCCAGGCGTGCATCCGCGCCGCACCGAGGCGGGCCTCCAGGTTGGAAGGTTCCTCGTCGGCGATCTCCTCGTACAGCTCCCCGGCGCCGTGGAGGTCGCCGGCCCACGAGCGCGCGCGGGCCAGCGCCAGGCGGGCCTCCCGATCGTCCGGGTGCCGCGACAGGTGGCTCTCGAACCACGGGATCGCCTCGTAGGCTCGCTCCTGCCAGAGCAGCTGGAAGCCGATCATCTTCGCCAGCTCGTCCTCCAGCGACGGATCCAGCCGCAGCGCCGCCAGCGCGCAGACCACCGCATCGACGTGCCGGTCCTCGCCGGCCGCCACCTTCGCGCCGTCGGCCAGGCGACGGGCCGCGGGATCCTCGGCGGCCGCGCGGGCCACGCCGACGACGAGGACGGCCGTCCAGATCAGCGCGACGACCAGGAACCATCGCCGCAGTCGATCGCCGGAGCTCGTCCGGCTCAGTCGCGTCGAGTCTTCCACTGCGTACCTTTCCGGGCGGGACGGCGGAGGAGTCCCTCGGGCGAGGACCGGACGGTCACAAGCGCGAGGAACATCCAGTAGAGGAGCGGATACAGCACGGCGATCACGTACGAGCGGCCAAGCCGATCGTCGTAGCGGCGATCCAGGAGCACGCCGGTGAGGAGCTGGCCCAGGCAGACCGTGGCCATCAACATGCCCCACCAGTTCGGGATGGGACTCCCTCCCACCGGCGGGTAGCCGACCGCGTAGGAGATGATCCACAGCGTCGTCAGCAGGACGAAGCTGAAGCCCCACAGGATGGAGAAGATCGACTCGGCCGCCACCGGCCAGAGCCGGCGGGACCGCCAGCGCGCGACGTCGGCGAAGTGTCGCCGCAGCACCTGAGCGAGCCCCAGCGCCCAGCGACGACGCTGCTTCCACAGGTCGCGCCAGCGCGGCGGCACCTGCATCCAGACGATGGCCTGAGGCTCGTAGCGGATGTCCCAGTGGCGGAGCTGCAGCTTCCACGAGACGTCGATGTCCTCGGTGGCCATGTCCGGCGAGAATCGCCCGACGTCCTCCAGCGCGCGCCGGTGAAACGCTCCCACCACCCCCGACACCGTCAGGATGCGGCCCCAGATGCGCTGCGCGCGTTTCTGCAGCGAGATGATCGACGTGAACTCGATCGCCTGCAGGCGCGCCAGCAGCGAAACGCGGTTGGCCACACGAGGATTCCCGGTGACCGCCCCGACGCGCGGTGACGAGAAGTGCGGCACCATGCGGCGCAGGATGTTCGGATCGGGACGCGCGTCCGCGTCCATGATGAAGAGGATCTCGCCGCGCGCGCACGGGATCGCGTCGTTCAGCGCCATCGCCTTGCCCTCGTTCACGCTCTTGCGGACGAGCCGGACCTTGCCGGCGTCGATGAGGTGGCGCAGGCGGAACACGGTGTCGTCCGTGCTGGCGTCATCGACGACCAGGACCTCGAAGTCCGGGTAGTCGATGCGCAGCGAGGCCTCGACCGTGGCGACGATGTGGGCCGCCTCGCAGTACGCGGGGATCAGCACCGTGACCGGCGGCGCCGGCTCCGGCAGCGGGGGCGGCCCCGCGTCGTTCCGCTCCCGTCGCCACCAGTACGTCAGCGCCGTGACGATCCACATCAAACCGCTCAGCATCGGGTACCAGGCGAAGAAGATCAGCCACCCGAAGTAGAAGCGGGTGTGCTCCAGCCACTCGAGGAAGGAGATGATGTCCATCAGGCTTCCCCGGCGACGTCCGTGCCCAGCTCGATCCCGGCCTCGTACCGCTTGCCGTGCTCGTCGGCGCGCACCACCACGACCGGCACGGTGGTCAGGTCGGTGCCGGCCGGGACCACCTCCACGCGGCGCCCCAGGAAGTCCTCGGGCGACATCGGCGGGACCGCGGGCCGTTCCACTCGCCGGCCGGCGTGCACGCGCGCGATCCGACGGTTGTGGAGGATCCAGGCCTGGGTGAACAGGATCTGCAGGAGGACGAAGAGCCCCAGGAGAAGCAGCGCCAGCGAGGCCTCGCTCTCCACCCCGCGACGCAGCACGACGCGCCAGTAGAGCACGTAGGTGATCCACAGCGCGACCGACAGCACGAGATGGCGAACCACCTGCTGCGTGCGCGGTCGCGTCGCGGGAGCTTCTTCGGGCTGACTCATGGGAGCGCTTTCCGAGGGACCTCGGGGCGGAGGATTCGATTCTAGCACGCGACAACCCCTCCGGATCGTCGCGCGAACTGCCGGAAGTGGCGGCCGGTGGGCAGGACTGGGAATCCGTAACGCGTCACGTCGGGTCCCCCGATTCCCCGACCAGGTGCACGACCCGCTGCGGGAACGGGATCTCCACACCGGACGCCCGGAACTTCTCCAGGATCAGCGAGTTCGCCCGGTCGGTGGCCAGCCCGCGCTGCTCCGGATCCTCCACCCAGAACAGCAGCGAGAAGATCAGCGCCGAGTCCCCCAGCTCCCGGAAGCGGATCCGGGGCTCGGGCTGCGCGCACACCAGGTCCAGCTCCTCGGACACCTCGGTGAGGAGTCGCCGCACGAGTTCCACGTCGGCGCCGTAGGAGACGCCGACGCGGATGTCGAGGCGACGCTTCCGGTACGGTCCCCCGCTCTCGTTCACGATCTTGGCCGCGCCGATCTGCGAGTTGGGCACGGTGATCTCCACGTCGTCGCGGGTCACGATCCGGGTGCTCCGGATCCCCACGTCCGTCACCCGGCCTCGCTCACCCGTGTCGAGGACGATCATGTCGCCGATGCGGTACGGCGCATCCACGAGGATGAAGACCCCGGAGAACAGGTTGGCCAGCGTGTCCTTTGCGGCGAAGCCCACCGCGATGCCGATGATGCCGGCGCTGGCCAGCCACGCCGTGACGTCGATGTTCCAGATGAGGAAGAACCCGTAGACCGCCAGGCCGGACAGCACGACCTTCTGCACCACGTCGAACAGCGGCAGGGTCCGGGCTTCCAGCGCCGCGAAGCGCCCCGTCCGCGCGCTCTCGCGTAGCAGAAGCGAGAGGGCCGACACGACGGCGAACGTCCACGCCACGAGCCCGATGGATCGGGCCACGCGGGCCGCGAGCGCACTGACGCCGTCCGGGGCCCCCAGCCACGGGAACGCGAGCGCGGCGGCCGCGAGGTAGATCGTGAGACGTAGGACCCGGTTGATCAGCGCGAAGACCCGATCGTCCGCCTGACTGGCCGTTCGCTCGGCCAGCCGGCGGAAGACGACGCGGTAGACCAGGTCCACGACCAGCGTCACCACGACCGTCCCGACGACGAGAGCCGCCAGCCGGTACGCAGGATGTTCCAACCAGGACGAGAGGGCCTCCAGCCATCTCGTGTCGGTCACGGCTTGCCGCCGCCCGAATCATCGCCGGGGTGGTGGATGTCTCCCCCCGGATCCCCCTTGCGCATCTTCCGGAACTCGCGCACCGCTGCCCCCACGACCAGCGCGATCGCGAGGACAAAGATGGTCGCAAGGACCCACTCCACACCGTCCGTCTGGCGTCCCATTCCCTTCTCCTCCGGATGCGTTTCCGAATTCCTAGGGGCCCGCGGCGCCTTCGTCAAGCCTGACCGGGGTTGCGGCCCGCGCCGTTTCGGCCCAAAGTGGCGAGGACCGTCCTGGAGGAGATCCTTGTCGCTCGCCCGCCCGACCCGTCCGCCCGCTCTCGCCCTGCTTGTCGGCCTCGCCCTGCTGGGCATCGTCCCCGCGCAGGCCGCGCCCTTCGACGTCTACACCCGCCAGTTCGGGACGCTCACGCTGGGCATCTCCGGCGGCTACCAGTACTGGACGCTCGGCAGCCTGGAGGAGTCGCTGGAGATCCGCAACAGCGTCTACGAGGACCAGGGCTACAACTTCGCGGAGGCCAGCTTCGGGCCCACGTACGCGTTCGGGGCGGAGCTCCAGGTCCGGCTCACGCGGGACTGGTTCTTCCGCTCCCAGGCCGAGTGGACGCGCATGAGCTGGGAGGACCGGGACCGGCAGTTCCTTCTGTACCTCAGCGGTCGTGAGCGCACCCCGGTCTCCCTGGGCTACACCGCCCGCGTGGAATCGAGTCCGCTGATCTTCGCGTTCGGCCTGGGGAGGTCCCTGCGATGGGACGCGGTGCGCTGGGGGCTCAGCGCGAATTGGGTCGTAGCGCCGGTTAAGGTGGTCGACGAGCTGCAGGCGTTCCTCGGCTCGGAGACCACGTTCGAAGTGGAGTCCAGCGGCGTCGGGCATGGCCTGGAGACGGCCCTCTCCGTGGACTACTTCACGGACTCCAACCTCAACCTCTTCGCGGAGGCGTTCTGGCGGACCGGATCCGCCGACGTCGACGTGAACACGTCGGAGTGGGCCAGCACCATCCTCCCCGCCACCCGCCACGTCGATCTGGGCGGCGGCGGACTTCGCCTGGGCTTCCGATGGATCTGAGGCGACGCGCGGCGGCGCTCTCCGCCCTCGCCCTGGCCGGGCTCGCGCTCGCCTCCTGCTCGTCGGACCAGGCCGTCTCCTACGGCGACGACGACATTCTCCTGCCCGCCACGCTGAAGGAGGCGATGGTCCTGGCGGATCGCGTGGCCGGAGAGTGGTCCGAGGGAGCCTACGTCACGGAACTGGGCGGAGGCTTCACCCTCATGGACGCCAACGGGCGCGCGACGAACCATTCCTTCGTCTACCACGCGCGCGACGGCGCCATCCGCCGGGTGATGAATCTCCACATCCTGGGCGGCATCGTCTGGCACGACGACCGCGTGAACCCGGGCGCACCGGATCCGCGCTTCCAGGACCTGGATTCCCTCGCGGATTCGGACGCGGCGGTCGCGGTGGCCATCAACCTGGCCGAGTCCATCAACGCCGCGAACGCCGACAGCATCCCCGTCACGGACCTGTTCGCGGCGGCGCTGCTCTCCCGCAACCAGTGGCCGCCGCCCTCCATCGGCCCGGCGGAGGAGCTGGCGTGGCGCGTGGACTTCATCGTCCTGCAGCCGGTCCCGCCCAACACGGTGCCCGTGCCGTTCTCCACGGTACGGTTCTATCTGGAGCCGGAAACGCTGGAGCCGCTGGGCGATCCCGTGGTCCCCGCGTTCGGACCGGAGCTCTACTCCGGCCCGTAACACGGGAGGATCCGCGGCGACGCGGGACTAGGAGCCCGCGATCGTCACCTCGCCCGAGGCGAGGGCCACGCTGTAAAGCACGCCCGAGATCGTGTACGTGGCGGTGCCGTTTCCGGCGAAGTTCACCTCGAACACCCCGACGCCGTTCCAGGTCACGTTGGCCTGGCTGCCGAGATCCGGCTGGTCGTTGAACGAGGCCGGCGAGCCCGTCACGGAGACGTCCGGATAGCTGACCGTGATCGTCTCGCCCTGGGACAGATGACGAAGCGTCGACCCGATCGTCATGCCGGTGATCTCGTCCGAACCGTTGCGCTCGAACGTGAAGACCAACGTCCCCTGCGAGATGTCGTGGTTGCGCCCCGCCTCCGTCTCGTTCCGCGCACGGATCACGTCCTCCGTCGTGAAGTCGGGGTAGAACGTGAAGCCGTCGGACTGTCCGTCGGCGACCTCGAACGTGCCGAGTCCCGAGAACGCGGTCCCCTGGGCGTTCGAGCAGCCGTCGAGGTCGACGGAGTAGCTCGCCGGCGACGTCCCCAGCGAGGTGATCGCCATGCAGGTCGCCGGGAAGGAGCGCGGCACGGGGCCGGCACCGGAGAACGCGTCGGCCACGGACAGGCCGCCCTGCAGGATCGCGTTGTGCATCGACACGATCGAGCCGGCGGTCAGGGCGTTCTGGGTCACCACGGGATCGGGAGTGTCGACGCCCCCCCCGGTTCCCTCTTCCTCCAGGCCGAGCTTGGGGTCGCAACCGGCGACGACCGCCAGGACGACTCCGGGAACCAGAAAGCGAAGCAGCGAGCGAGAATGCATCGGGGGGCCTCCCGTTTTGGCTGAAGATGCAGTTCGAGTCGGTTATCGGCGGCACGGGGCCCGGGGTTGAGCCCCTCTTGACGCCCCGCGGAATCCGGGTTCAACTCCCCTCTGGAGGCTCGAAACCGAACGGGAGAGGGAGGTGCCGGAAGTGTCCACGCTGGAGACCACACCCCGCCAGCCCGCGCCGGACGCGGGAAATCGCAACAGCCGGATTCCGGCCGGACATCTCTCGCGGGTGCTGCTGCGCACCCCGGACGTCTTCTGGAGGCTCCTGCGGGCCGAGGCGACGAAGCACATCTTCGCCCCCCGGGAGCGCCGACGCCTGGACGGCGTGAGCAATCAGCTCACCCAGGTCAGCCTGAAGATCGTCAATTCCTGCAATCTGCGGTGCAAGACCTGCGGCCAGTGGGGCGAGACCGGCTACAACCACACCAAGAGCGACGACGAGATCCGGGAGATCGTCCCGTACGAGATCTACCGATCCATGGTGGACGAGCTGGCGCCGAAGAAGCCCTTCTACTACATCTGGGGCGGCGAGCCGTACCTCTACCCCGACATCGTTCCGCTCATGGAGCACATGAAGAAGCGGAACGGGACGGTCGGCATCGTCACCAACGGCACCATGATGGCCAAGACAGCCGACCGCCTCGTGCGCGCCGGCGTCGACATGCTGATGCTCTCCGTGGACGGCGTGGGCGCCGTCCACAATGAGATCCGCCAGGAGGAGCGCGCCTGGGAGCGGATGATGGAGGGCGTGGACGCGGTCCTGGAGGAAAAGCGCAAGCAGGGCTCGACCAAGCCGTACATCAACGTCCTCAACACGATCTCGCGCGACAACGTGGGACACCTGGAAGACGTGGCGGACTGGGGTGCGGACAAGGGCATCGACCTGCTCACGTACTACTACTCCTGGTTCACGAACGAGGAGACGGGCCAGGAGCACGAGAAGGCGATGCAGGAGCGGTTCGGCGTCGTGCCGGACTCCTGGAAGGGCTACCTCTTTTTCACCGGCCTGGACTCCGACGGACTCCGCGCCGACGTCCGGTCGATCAAGTCGCGGAAATGGCCCTTCCCGGTCCTCTTCATCCCGGACCTGGCGGACGAGGACATCCCGCAGTACTACGACGATCCCACGCGGCTCTTCGGTTACGGCGAGTGCATCCAGCCTTGGGTCGTGACCGAGATCCTCCCCAACGGCGACGTCGCGACGTGCCGCGACTACCCGGACTACGTCTGCGGGAACATCCAGCAGCAGAGTCTGCTGGAGATCTGGAACAACGATCGCTACCGTCGCTTCCGGGAGAGTCTCCGGGACGACGGCCTGCTCCCGATCTGCGCCCGCTGCTGCGGGCTCATGGGCTGGTAGGCTTCCCGGTCCTCGCGGAGGGACCTGAATGCTCGGCTGGCTGACGATCGTCGTGGCGGTGCTCGCCCTGGTGGCGAACGCACTGTTCTGGTTCTTCGCCGGCCGGGGATTCCTGGCCTGGCGCCGCGCCCGCCGGATGCCCGATCCTCAGCGCTGGCCGCGCGCCCACGTCATCGTCTGCCTGAAGGGCGATCTCCCCCGCCTGGTGGAGACCTCCGCGGCGCTGAACGACCAGGAGTACCCCGGCGACTTTCGCGTCACGTTCGTCACCGAGGCCGACGCCCCCCGCGACGAGGCCGCCGCGGCGCTGACCGACATCCTCCCGAAGCGCAGCCGTTGCGACCATGTCGTCTCCGGACGCGTCCTGGAGAGCGGCCAGCGGTGCAGCCAGAAGAACTTCAACCTCCTCGCCGGCGTCGGGCATGCGGCCCGGAGCCCCGCTCCGGCCGAGATCTACGCCTTCTGCGACGGGGATCTGCTGGTCCACTCCGGCTGGCTCCGCGAGATGGTCCGCCCCATCGCCACGAACGTGGCCGATGCGACGACGAGCTTCCACTGGGTGGCGGCCGAAGGGCGTCGCATCCTGCACGCACTGCACGGCATCGCCGAGGCCGCGCAGTCGCTGGCGGCGCTGGTCTGCCGGGGATCCACGTGGGGCGGGTCGATGGCGATCGGAGCGGAGCCGTTCCGGCGACATCGCCTCGACGAACTCTGGGCCCGCACCGTGGTGGACGACGTCTCGGCGAGCCGCGTCTTCCGCGTGGGTCGCCTGCGCGTCACCTCCGTGCCGCGCTTCCTCGTCCAGACCCGCTCCGAGATCACCGGTTACCGCGGCTTCGTCCGGTGGCTGGGTCGCCAGTACTTCTTCGTCAAAGTCTACCTGCCGCGCTTCTACGGACTCCTCTGGCTCAAGCAGGGCGTCGAAGTGGCGGCGCTCTGGCTGGCGGTCTACCACGCGGCGCACTTCGTCGCCACGGGGAGCTGGCCCGCCGGGCTGCCACTCGGGGTCCTGGCCATCGGCACGAGCGCGGCGGTGCTGGGGACCCTGCACCTGTTCCGCTACCTGCTCCCGGAGCGCCCGAGCGCGAGCGCATGGTGGTCGGCCGCCCTGCTCGCCCACAGTGCCGGCTTCCTGGCCTGCGCCGATGCGTCCTGGCGCCGCCGCCGGCTGGTCTGGCGGGATCTCACCTACCACGTCCGGCGTGACGGCAGCGTCGAAAGCGTGGTGCCCACCGGGGCGCCGGCCGGAGCGGTCCAGGAGCCGTCGTCGCTCACGGAAGCGGCCTGAGCCCTAGGTCTCCTCGCGGAACCGGACGATCATCCTCACGAGTTCCGCCAGCGACCCGGCTTCCATCTTGGACATGGCCCGGGAGCGATGGATCTCCACCGTCCGCTCGCTGACTCCCAGCTCCGCCGCGATGGCCTTGTTGGCCTGCCCCTCCACGACCCGGTCGAGGACCTCCCGCTCGCGCGCGGTCAGTCGCTCCAGGCGGGCGGCCACCCGGGAGCGATCGCCGGCCTCGTCCCGCTGGCGCCGATCCACCTCCAGCGCGTTCTGAATGCAATCTAGCAAGTCCTGATCCCGGAACGGTTTCTGAATGAAGTCGATCGCGCCGCCCTGCATCGCCCGGACCGCGTCCGGCACGTCCCCGTGCGCCGTCACGAAGACGATCGGCCGGCGGCTCCCGCGGTCCGTCAGGACCCGCTGGAGTTCCAGACCGCTCATCCCCGGCATCCGCAGGTCCAGGACCAGGCACCCGGGAACCGCCTCGTCGTGGTTCTCCAGGAAGTCGGACGCGGAGGCGTACGGGATCGCCTCCAGTGCCACGGACCGCACCAGGAGCGCGATGGAGTCCCGCACCGCCTCATCGTCGTCGACGATGTAGACCTTCGGGGACTCCGTCACGACGGCTCCTCCCCCTCTGTGGCCGGCCGATCGACGGCGGGCAGCGTGAACCGGAACGTGGTGCCCGGCTCCCCGCCGGCCCCGCAATCCAGCGTTCCCCCGTGAGCCTCCACGATCGACCGGCTGATGGAAAGCCCCATGCCCATCCCGTCCGGCTTCGTGGTGAAGAACGGCTGGAAGAGGTGCTCGCGGGCCGCCTGGGTCAGGCCGGCGCCCCGGTCCGTCACGGAGATCTCCACCGCGTTGCCGTTCCGGAGCCGCGTGGACACCCGCAGCGGCTCCTCGCCGCCGGCCTCCACCGTGGCGTCCACGCCGTTGCGGACGAGGTTGAGGACGACCTGCTGGATCTGGACGTCGTCCACCTCGACCGCCGGCAGCGGCTCCTCCAGATCGAGCTGGACGTGCAGGCCCCGCGACAGGACATCGACCTCGGCGAGACGCAGCACGTGCCGCACGAGCCGGTTGGGATCCCGCCGCGCCCGGGTCCCTCCCTCGCGGCGGGCGAGCTGCCGCAGCCGCTGCACGACATCGCCCGCCCGCAGCGCCTGCTCGGCGATGCGGCTCACGACCCGGCGATGCTCGTCCGTGACCGCGCCGCCGCCGTCCATGAGACGTCCGAGCGCCTGGGCGTAGGACGCGATGGCCGTGAGCGGCTGGTTGATCTCGTGGGCGATCCCCGCCGTCATCTCGCCGAGCGTGCCGAGCCGCCCCACGTGGGCCAGCCGGTTGCGCAGGACGCGCGCCTCTTCCTCGACCTGGCGTCGCTCCGAGATGTCCCGCACGAGCCCGACGAACCGCCGGCTCTCGCCGAACGAGGCGATCTCCCCCACGGCCAGCTCGACGGGGAAGCGACGCCCCTCCCGGTCCATCGCCTCCAGCTCCCGGCCGATCCCGATGATCCGCGGGATTCCCGTGTTGAGGTAGCGCTGCAGGTTCGCGTCGTGCTCGGTGCGGTGCGGCTCCGGCATGATCAGGGAGACGTTGCGTCCCTTGACCTCGTCCGCCGACCAGCCGAACATCCGCTCCGCCGCCGCCCCGAACAGCTCGATGCGTCCCCGCTCGTCGATCACGATGATCGCGTCGACGGCCGCCTCCAGGATGGCGTTCAGGCGGGCCTGGGCTTCGCGGGAACTCTCGGCGCTCACGGTCCTCCTCCGGCTGCGCTGGCCAGGGTATCCGCGTCCCCGACCCCGGACAATCGGCATCGCAAAACGGCATACGGGTTTCCCGAAACCCGTCCTCGGAAACCGCGAATTCCCGATCGGTTGTCCGGCCCGGATACTTCGAACGTCGAGAGTCCACCACCGACGGAGGGTCGCCATGAAGGTCGAAGCCTGGATGTCGAGCCCAGCGATCACGGTCCCGGCCGACGTGCCGGCCTCGCTGGCCCTGCGAAAGATGATGGAGCACGAGATCCGTCGGTTGCCGATCGTCGACGAGGAGGGGGACCTCATCGGGCTGGTGGCGGATCGCGACCTGCGGGCGGCACTCCCCCCCCACGGGATTCCCCGCACGGATGAAACGTACCGCCCCGCCGAGGAGGACCCTCCGGTCGCCCAGATCATGCGCCGGAGCATCTCGGTCGTCGCGCCGACGGACCACCTCGGTGAAGCGGTTCGGATCATGCACGACCAGAAGATCACCGGCCTTCCGGTGTGCGAAGGGCGACGCGTGGTCGGCGTGATCACGGTTCAGGACATGATGGAGGTGCTGCTCGTGGCCCTGGAGCGCCTGGGGAACGACGCCTCCGTGAAGGGAGCTCGGTCGTGACGCCGCGTGAGCAACTGGACATCAAGCTGGCCTCGGTGGAGGAGGCCCTCTCCCGGATCCGTTCCGGATCCCGCATCTTCCTCGGCTCGGGCTGTGCCCAGCCGGAGACGCTGGTTCGCGGCCTGTGCGATCAGGCGAACCGGCTGCGTGACGTGGAGGTGTGCTCGCTCCTCACGCTCGGTTCCGCCGACTACGTGAACGAGCGGTTCCTCGGCCACTTCCGGCACAACGCGTTCTTCATCGGCTCCAACGTCCGCGGCGCCGTCCGCCAGGGCCGCGCCGACTACACGCCCATCTTCCTGAGCGAGATCCCGGAGCTGTTCCGGTCCGGGCAGCAACGCGTCGACGTGGCGCTCCTGCAGGTCTCGCCCCCCGACCGTCACGGATTCTGCAGCCTGGGCGTCCACATCGACATCCAGCTGGCCGCCGTCGAGTGCGCGGATCTCGTCATCGCCGAGATCAATCCGAACGTCCCCCGCACCTCGGGCGAGTCGACCATCTCGCTCGACCAGATCGACGCGTGCGTGGAGACGCGCAACCCGATCCTGGAGATGCCGCAGCCGGAGATCGACGAGACCTCCATGGAGATCGGGATGCACGTCGCCCGCCTGGTGGACGACGGCGCCTGCCTGCAGCTCGGCATCGGCGCCATCCCGAACGCCGTGGCGCGCTTCCTGGACGACCGCCGCAAGATGGGCATCCACTCGGAGATGTTCTCGGACGGCGTGCTGGGTCTCCTGGAGAACGGCAACATCGACAACTCCAACAAGACGATCCTGCCCGGCCGCACCGTCACCAGCTTCGTCATGGGAACCCGTCGCCTCTATGACTACGTAAACGGGAACCCGTCGGTGGAGTTCCACCCCTCCGACTTCGTCAACGATCCGCGCGTGATCTCGCGCAACGACCAGGTCGTCGCGATCAACTCGGCGCTCCAGGTGGATCTCACCGGCCAGGTCTGCGCCGACTCGCTCGGCTACAACTTCTACTCCGGGATCGGCGGACAGGTGGACTTCATCCGCGGCGCGGCGATGAGCCGCGGCGGGAAGCCCGTCATCGCGCTGCCGAGTACCGCGAAGGGCGGCACGGTCTCCCGGATCGCCCCGCACCTGGACGAGGGAGCCGGCGTGGTCACGAGCCGCGGCGACGTGCACTACGTCGTCACGGAGTACGGCGTCGCCTACCTGCACGGGAAGACGATCCGGGAGCGCGCGCTCGCGCTGATCAACGTGGCGCATCCGGACTTCCGCTCCGAGCTCCGCGACTTCGTGCAGCGCAAGCACTACGCCTCCGTGGATCCGGGCGCGCTGCGCCAGGTGTTCGACGCGTACCCGGAGAACGAGGTCCGTTCCGAGAAGTTCGGCCCCGACACGTTCACGGTCCGTCCGCTTCGCCCGGACGACACCGGCCGGCTGCGTGATTTCTTCTATTCGCACACGCTGGAAACGATCTACCATCGCTACTTCACGGTGAAGAAGGAGCTCACGCCCGACGAGGCGCTGCACCTCTGCTCCGTGGACTTCCGCGAGCGGATGGCGTTCGGAGTCTTCTCCGGCGTCCACGATCAGGAGCGGATCGTCGGGGTCGCGCGCTACGACCTCGATCCGCGCTCCAACCTCGCGGAGACGGCCATCGTGGTGGGAGAGGACATGCGGGGACGAGGCATCGGCACGCATCTCCTGCGTCGCCTGTGCGAGTACGCGGAGAAGGTGGGCATCGCCGGCGTGACCGCGACGATCCTGGCGGGCAACCAGACGATGGTCCGGATCCACCGCGGACTCGGGCACCGGATCCGCTGGGACGCATCCGAGAGGCGCTACGACGTCCGCCACCGCTTCTCCACGTCGGCGGAGACTCCGCTGTCCGGATCGTCCGCCCCACAGAAGGAACCGGTGGAATCGCACTGATGGATTGCTGCGCCGCTCCCCTGCCGGCCGGACCGCTGGAGTTCGCCGTCGTCCTCGGGACGGGCCTGGCCGTGAGCCTGGGCCACTGCCTGGGCATGTGCGGGCCGCTCGTCGCCGCGTTCGGCGCGGGCCAGCGTTCGGTCGGCCGGAGCGGCGCGGGACTCCTCGGGTCGCTCGCGATCTACCACTCCGGGCGCATGCTCGGCTACGTCGTCATCGGCGCGCTGGCCGGAGCCGTGGGCACTCTGCCGGCGCGCGCCTTTCCGGCCGACAGCCTGCGGGCCGGGCTCGCCCTGGCCGCCGGCATCGCCATGCTCCTCGCGGTCCTCGGCCGCCCCCTGGTGCCGCGCCTCGTCCGGCGACTGCCGGCGCTCCAGGCGCTGGGGGGACGGATCCGCCGGGCCACGTTCTCGCTGGGCCGGCGCGGGCCGTTCGGTCTCGGGCTGGCCAACGGCTTCCTCCCCTGCGGACCCGTGGCGGCGGTGGCCATCGCGGCCGCGGGCGCGGGCGGACCGGGCCTCGGGGCGCTGATGCTCCTCGCCTTCGGCCTGGGCACGGTCCCGTCGATGCTGGTCGTCGCGTGGGGCGCCGCCTCCGTGCCGATGCGGTGGCGCGCGGGCCTGCAGAGGGTCGCCACGGTGCTGCTCGTGACGGTCGCGTTCCAGCTGTCGATGCGCGGACTGGCCGCGTTCGGCGTGGTTCCCCACTCCGAGATCGGGACGTGGATGCTGTGGTGAGGAAGACGATGCGCCCCGGCGCCGAACCCGCCCCGCCGCGACGCGCGAAGCCGGACGTCTGCGTCCACTGCGGACTGGAGATTCCCGCCCGTCGCGATGGCAGCGACTACTGCTGCGACGGCTGCGAGCGCGTCTCCGCGCTGATCCGCGACACCGGCCTGGACCGCTACTACGACCTCCGCACGGGCACGTCGGCCCCGCCCGCCACCCTGAAGCCGGACGGACTGGCGTGGCTGGATCACGCGCTCGCGTCCCTTCCCGAGAGCGACGGCCTCCGACGGTTGAAGCTCGACGTGCAGGGAGTCCACTGCGCCGCGTGCGTCTGGCTGCTCCGCGAGCTGTTCCGCCGTCTGCCGGGCGCGGTGGAGTTCCGGCTCAACCCCGCGGTCGGGCGGGCGGATCTGGTCTGGACCGGATCCGACGACGTCGTCCGCGACTTCGTGGCGGAGGCGGCACGCTTCGGCTACCGCTTCGGCCTCCCCACCAAGCAACCCACGCGCCACAGCCGCAGCCTCCTCGTGCGCCTGTCCATCTCCGCGGCCGCGGCCATGAACGCGATGATCTTCAGCCTCTCGTTCTACTTCGGGCTGGCCCCGCGCGAGGGTGGCCTCCACGACCTCTTCGGCTGGCTCAACCTCACGCTCGGGACCATCGCCGCTGTGGCGGGCGGCAGCGTCTTCGTGCTGGCGGCCGTGCGCGGACTGCGGCGCGGCGTCATCCACCTGGACCTTCCCATCGCGATGGGCATCGTGCTGGCGTGGGCCGGCTCCGTGGCCGGGCACTTCACGCACGGCCCCGCCGGCGGTTACTTCGACTCGCTCACCGTTTTCGTGACGCTGATGCTGCTCGGACGATGGCTCCAGGAGCGGCAGCTCGAGCGGAACGCCGCCGCCCTGCTCGCGAACCCCGAAGTGGGCGACCTCTGGACGCGCGTGCGCCGGGACGGCGAGGTCGCCTCGATCCCCGCGAGTGATGTGCGCGCCGGCGACGAACTGTGGATCGTGCCCGGCGATCTCCTGCCGGTGAAGGCCACGGCCGCGGAGGAGACCTCCGAGGTCTCGCTGGAATGGATCGACGGGGAATCCCGGCTCCGGCGCTTCCCCGCCGCCGCCACGCTGCCGGCCGGCGCCATCAACGCGTCCGGCACGCTGCTTCGGGCGGTCGCCGCCCAGGACTTCGAGGAGTCGCGGCTCCACGACCTGCTGCGTCCCACGGAGGGACCGGATCGCCACGACGTATTCTGGTCCCGCTTCGCGCGGATCTACGTCGCCCTGGTCCTGACCCTCGCGACCGCCGCCTTCCTGCTCTGGCTGGGCGACGGTCCCGGCCGGGCGCTGCAGGTGATGGTGTCGGTGCTGGTGGTCACGTGTCCGTGCGCGCTCGGCCTCGCGATCCCGCTGGCCCACGACCTCGCGCACCATCGACTGCGGCAGCGCGGGATCTTCGTGCGGCGCGCCGGCTTCCTGGACCGCGCCACACGCGTGAAGCGCGTCGTCTTCGACAAGACCGGGACCCTCACGCGGGACGGCGTGGCGCTCACCGCGGACGCGGAGGCGACGCTGGCGGCGCTCCCCTCGGGCGAGCGCGCGGAGCTGCACGAGCTGGTCGTCCGGAGCAACCATCCCGTGAGTCGCGCGCTCCTCGCCGCGCTGCGCCGGCTGGATCCCCACCCGCAGGCCGATCCCGCCGCGCCCGTGCGCGAGATTCCCGGCGAGGGACTGAACGCCCGCCTGAACGGCCGGGAACATCGGCTGGGACGCGCGACCTTCGCACTCGACGGCTCCGGCTCGGACCCGGGCGGGGACGCCGTCCTCTGGACGGTGGACGGCATCGTCCGCGCCACGTTCGCGTACGGCGAGCGACTGCGCGAGGACGCCGTCGACGAGGTCCGTCGCCTCGCGGACGCCGGCTACGAGATCCACGTCCTCTCCGGCGATGCTCCCGACCGCGTGGGTCGCGCGGCGCATCTCCTCGGCATCGACGAGGATCGAGCGCGCGCTGCCTGCTCTCCCGAGGAGAAGGCGCGGATTCTGCGGGAACTGGACCGGGGCGACACGCTCACGGTGGGCGACGGCCTGAACGACGCGGGCGCGTTCGCGGAGAGCGCGTGTGCCGCCACGCCCGCCGTGGACCACGCCGCGCTGCCGGCCCGCAGCGACTTCTACTTCCTCGGCGACGGAATCGCGGCCGTGCGCGTGGCCCTCGCCGCGGGGCATCGCCTGCGGGCGGTGCTCCGGGGGAACCTCGTGTACGCGGTGATCTACAACGCCGCCGCGCTGTCGCTCTGCTTCGCCGGCCTCGTGACGCCGGCCATCGCCGCGATCCTGATGCCCACCGGATCGCTCGGCATCCTGGCGATCACCTGGGCCCGTCTCTCCGACCGGAGCCCGTCATGGAAGTGATCGTCCTCCTCATCTTCATCAGCCTCGTCCTCGTGGTCGGGGCGTTGCTGCTGCTCTACGCCAGCGTGCGCCAGGGAGACCTGGAGCACGGCGATCGCCTGACTCTCTTGCCGCTCGAAAACGATGACATCCCCTCCGGACCCGCCGGGACGGAGGACACACGAGGAGGGAACCGAACGCGATGACGGATCGAACGGCCCAGCTCCGCGAGATCACCTACGACGACGGGATCACGCGGGCATTCTCCATCGCCTCCCTCGCCTGGGGCCTCGTGGCGTTCCTGCTCGGCGCCATCGTGGCCACGCAGCTGGTGTGGTGGCAGGCGAACCTCAACACGTCGTGGCTGACCTTCGGGCGGCTGCGCCCGCTGCACACGAACGCGGCCATCTTCGCGTTCGTGGGCAACATGATGTTCGCGGGGATCTACTACTCCACGCAGCGTCTGCTGAAGGCGCGCATGGCCTCGGACTTCCTGAGCTGGTTCAACTTCTGGGGCTGGCAGGCCATCATCGTCGCGGCCGCGCTCACGCTGCCGCTGGGGCTGACCCAGGGCAAGGAGTACGCCGAGCTCATCTGGCCGATCGACATCGCCATCGCGGTGGTGTGGGTGGCCTTCGCGGTGAACTTCTTCTGGACGCTGGCCAAGCGGAACGAGAAGAACCTCTACGTGGCGATCTGGTTCTACATCGCCACGATCGTGACCATCGCGGTCCTGCACATCACGAACAGCCTCCACCTGCCGACCAGCCTGACCCACTCCTACCCCATCTTCTCAGGGGTTCAAGACGCGCTGGTGCAGTGGTGGTACGGCCACAACGCGGTGGGATTCTTCCTGACCACGCCGATCCTCGGCATCATGTACTACTTCCTGCCCAAGGCCGCGGACCGGCCCGTGTACTCCTACCGGCTGTCGGTGGTGCACTTCTGGGGCCTGGTATTCGTCTACATCTGGGCCGGACCGCACCACCTCCTGTACACCGCGCTGCCGGACTGGTCGCAGACGCTCGGCATGGTCTTCAGCCTCATGCTCTGGGCCCCGTCCTGGGGCGGCATGCTGAACGGCCTCCTGACGCTGCGCGGCGCCTGGGACAAACTGCGCACCGACCCCGTGATCAAGTTCCTGATCGTGGCGGTGACGTTCTACGGCATGTCGACGTTCGAGGGACCGCTGCTTTCGATCAAGAGCGTGAGCGCGCTGGCGCACTACACCGACTGGATCATCGGGCACGTGCACGGCGGGGCGCTGGGCTGGAACGGCTTCATGGCCGCGGGCATGTTCTACTGGCTCTTCCCGCGCCTGTGGGGCACGAAGCTCTACTCCGTCCGCCTGGCCGACGCGCACTTCTGGATCGGGACGTTCGGCATCCTGCTCTACATCACGGCGATGTGGGTGTCCGGCGTCAGCCAGGGCCTCTACTGGCGCGCGCTGGACGACACCGGCTTCCTGAAGTACCCGGACTTCGTCGAGGGGCTGCTCGCCTCCCGCACGCTCTACATCATGCGGCTCGTCGGCGGGACGGCGTACCTGCTCAGCTTCGTGATCGGGGCGTTCAACCTCGCGATGACGGCACGCTCCGGCAAACCCACCGACGTGACCGTGAAGGTTCCGGTCCTCACCGCCGACGCCAAGCCGACGCCGGGCGGCGGCTGGAAGCTGGCGGTCGCGGCTCCGGTGACGCTCTCGATCCTGGTGATCGCGGTGGCGGTCGCGTTCGGGATGTCCGGACCGACGCTGAGCCCGGTGCTCCTGAGCGTGGGGCTGGCGCTGGTGGCCGGCGGCATGATCTACGGCGCCATCGCGTCGCGCAGCGGACGACGCTGGCACCACGCCGTGGAGGGTCGGCCGCTGCTGTTCACGTTCCTCGTGCTGTTCGCGGTGCTCGTGGGCGGCGTGGCGGAGCTGATCCCGTCCGTCGTCATCAAGCGCGAGATCCCGCTGCTGACGGAGGCCGCGGACGCTCCGAAGGTGGAGATCGACCCGTCGGTCTCGGGAACGGGGTACTCCACCACCGCGGATCCGGCATTCGTGCAGCAGCCGTACAGTCCGCTGGAGCTGGAGGGACGGGATCTCTACATCCGCGAGGGCTGCTACAACTGCCACAGCCAGATGATCCGACCCTTCCGTCACGAGACGCTCCGCTATGGGGCATTCTCACGGGCGGAGGAGTACCTCTACGACCATCCGTTCCAGTGGGGCTCCAAGCGCACGGGGCCGGATCTGCACCGGGTGGGCGGCCGCTACCCGAACCTCTGGCACTACGAGCACATGCGGGATCCGCGCTCGACGTCGCCGGGGTCCAACATGCCGGCCTACGCGTTCCTGAAGGACGCCCACGTCGACTTCAGCCGGACGGCCGGAAAGATGGCCGCGATGCAGAAGCTCGGCGTTCCGTACGAGGACTCGGAGATCCTGGCGGCCGAGGGCACGGCCCTCTCGCAGGCCGAGCTCATCGTCGCGGATCTGGCCCAGAACGACGTGACCCTCGACCGTGAGAGCGAGCTGGTGGCGCTGATGGCGTATCTCCAGCGGCTCGGACGCGGACCGCAACCGACCGGCATCGAAGCGGCGGAGGTGCAGTGATGTTCTCGGAGTACCTGGCGACCCGGACCGATCTGTTGATCTGGCCGCTCGTGGCCCTGGGAATCTTCTTCACGGTGTTCGTGGGGGTGCTCGTGTACGTAGCGCTCTCCTGGCGGCGGCCCGGGCGCCTGACCGAACTGGGTCGGATGCCGCTCCAGGACGATGATCGCCCGCACGTTTCTCCGCACGCGGAGGCAACGAGATGAGTGAGCACGACAAGCTGCTCGATCACGACTACGACGGGATCCGCGAGTTCGACAATCGCCTCCCGAACTGGTGGCTGTACACGCTGTACGGCGCCATCGTCTTCGCGGTCGGCTACTGGATGGCCTACCACACCTGGGGCTGGGCACCGCTCTCCCACGAGCGGTACCACCAGGAGCAGGTGGCGGCGGCCGAGGCGCAGCTGGCCGCGATGGCCGGGCAGGAGCTGAGCGACGAGGCCCTCTCCCTCATGTCCACGGTGCCCGCCACCGTGGAGCAGGGGCGCGCGGTCTTCGAGCAGTTCTGCGTGGTCTGCCACAAGGCCGACGGCTCGGGCTCCGTCGGCCCCAACCTGACGGACCGCTACTGGCTGCACGGAAGCCAGCCGCTGGACATCCACCACACGGTCACGAACGGCGTTCCGGACAAGGGCATGGCCGCCTGGGGCAGTCAGCTCGGACCGATGCGCGTGCAGAACGTGGTGGCCTACGTGCTGACCCTCAAGGGCAGGAATCTCCCGGGCAAGGAGCCGCAGGGAGAGATCGAGGTCGAGGCTCCGCCCGAAGTGGACGCCCCCGACGCCATGGACGCCAGCGCCCCGACGCCGGCGGAAGAGGCCGGGGAAGAGGGCTGACATGAGTTCGTCCGCTCCCGCGAAGAAGCGGGGATCGTCGCAGCGACGTCCGGACCTGGACACGGTCTACACGATCAACGCCGACGGTTCCCGCAACTTCCTCCATCCCGCCGACGTCCACGGACGCTGGCAGACCCGGAAGAACTTCGCGTGGGGCGTGCTGCTCGCGATCTACGTGTTCGTCCCGTGGATCGAGATCGGCGGGCGACCGGCCGTCCACATCGACATCCCGGGACGCAACGCGTTCCTGTTCGGCCAGACGTTCACGAACCAGGACTTCTACCTGGTCTTCTTCCTGCTGTCGGCGCTCGGCTTCTCGCTGTTCGCCGTCACGTCGCTGTGGGGTCGCATCTGGTGCGGCTACGCGTGCCCCCAGACCGTCTTCATGGAAGGCGTGTTCCGGCGCGTGGAGCGCTGGATCGAAGGTCCCCGGGACGTCCGGATCAAGCGCAACCTGGGCCCCATGACCGTGAACAAGGCGACGCGCAAGATCGTCAAGCACGTCCTCTTCCTGGGGCTCGCCTACCTCAACGCGCACGTGTTCCTCTCCTACTTCATCCCGGCGCGGGAACTCATTCAGGCCGTGCAGAGTCCGCCGTCCGAGCACATGGCCGCCTTCATCTGGGGCGTGGTGTGGACGGGCGTCCTCTACTTCGACTACGCGTGGTTCCGGGAGCAGGTCTGCCTGATCATCTGCCCGTACGGGCGCGCGCAGTCCGCCATGATCGATGCCGACACGGTGGTCATCGGCTTCGACGAGGAGCGCGGGGAGCCGCGGTCCAAGGGCATCAAGGAGGGCGGCGACTGCATCGACTGCTTCCGCTGCGTGGCGGTCTGCCCCACCGGAATCGACATCCGCAACGGGCTGCAGATGGAGTGCATCGGCTGCGCGAACTGCGTGGACGCCTGCGACGACATCATGCGGCGCATCGGCAAGCCGACGGGACTGGTCCGCTACGACTCGCAGCGCGGCTTCGAGACGGGAGAGCGGCGGTCGATCTTCCGACCGCGCATGTACTGGTACGCGGTGCTGGCCATCGTGGGCCTCACGGTGGCCACGTTCACCATCTCGAAGCGGCAGGCGTTCGAGGTCCACGTGCTCCGGGCTCGCGGCCTTCCGTACCACATCGAGGGCGACGTGCTCCGGAACGTCGTCAACGTGCGCGTGCAGAACAAGCGCGATGCCGCCGCTGTGTTCTTCCTGGAGATCGCGCCGGGCGAGGGCGCCCCGGCCTCCATGGAGTCGCTGGTGGCGCAGCCCCGGATCGAGCTGGCGCCGCTCACGGACCATCGCGCGCCGATCGTGGTGACGGTGCCCCGTTCCGAATGGAGCGAGACGTTCCCGATGACGGTCACCGTGGTCGATTCCCTCACGGGCGATCGACACACCGAGGACCTGAGGTTCCGGGGGCCGTGATGAAGCGTCGTCCCTGGATCTGGCTGGTCGTCCTCTACCTGGCCGTCGTCGCGGTCAACGTGGTGGTCGTGGTCATCGCGCAGCGGAACGCGCCGGAAGCGGTGCCCCCGGCCGAAGGGCCTTGACCGGCGGTCGGACCCCCGATACTCTTCCGGGTCGGTTCCCCGCCAAACGGGGGATTTCGGGCGGATGGGGCTGTAGCTCAGTTGGGAGAGCGCATGACTGGCAGTCATGAGGTCAGGGGTTCGATCCCCCTCAGCTCCACCATCCCGCCCCCGCATCCCCGGCCGGCCGCTTCGGCGCGGAGGCGGATCGTCTGACGGGCCCGCGCCCCCGGACGCAGCGCGGCCTCCCCCGGCGGGGGTTCCCGGGACCGGGCCGCTCCCGATCGGGCCTCCTGGCCCTCCTGACACTGCTCACCGCATCCTGCGAGGCGCCTCCCCCCGGACCCAGCGTCCTGCTGATCTCCATCGACACGCTGCGGGCGGATCATCTGGGCACGTACGGCTACCCGTCGCCCACCAGCCCGACCCTGGACGCGCTCGCGCGGGAGTCGGTGCTGTGGCGGACCTTCGTCTCTCACTCGCCCTCCACGCTGCCGGCCCACGCCTCGATGCTGACGTCGTTGCTGCCCCAGCACCACTCCGCGTCGGTGCCGGAGCAGCTCCGGGTGTCGCCGACCGTCCCCACGCTGGCAGAGGTGCTCCGGGAGGCGGGCTATGCCACTGCCTCGTTCAACGGTGGCATCCAGCTCGATCCGTCGTTCGGACTGGATCGCGGCTTCGACGTGTACGAGAGCGCGCGGTCGCGCGGGGACGCCGCCGAGACGCTCCAGGGCGAGGAGACGCGCATGCGATCGGCCGTGGCGCGCAGCCTGGAGTGGCTGGACGCAGTCGGGGACCGGCCCTTCTTCCTCTTCCTGCACAGCTACGAGGTCCATCACCCCTACACGCCGGACCCGGCCTGGCGGGAACGCTTCGACGCGGGCTACGAGGGTTCGCTGCCGGACTCCATCTCCGTCGAGCTTCTCATGCGGATGAACCGCGACCGGCGACGGATCCCGCCCGCCGACCTCGCCCACATCATCGCGACGTACGACGCCGAGCTGCGCCAGGTGGACCACGCGCTCGCGGCGTTGCTGGATCACCTGCACGAGACCGGCCGCTACGATGACACGATGATCGTGGTCGTGTCGGATCACGGCGAGGAGTTCGGTGAGCGGGGCTTCCTGGGCTGGCACTCGCACACGCTCTTCGACGAACTGCTGCTGGTTCCGGGCTTCGTGAAGTACCCCGGCTCGCGCGACGCGGGCCGCGCGCTCTCACGGACCGTGCGCGGCATCGACCTCGCCCCGACGATCCTGGCCGCGCTGGACCTCCCCGCTCCGTCGACGTTCGACGGCCGCGACGCGGGAGCGCTCCTGCGCCGGGACGGCGCCGAGCTTCCCACGCTGGCCCGCCGCGACAAGCAGGCCAACGCGGACAGCCTCGGGCTGCGGACGGACCGCTGGAAGCTGGCGAACGAGCACCTGTTCGACCTGGAGCGCGATCCCTACGAGCGGGTCAACCTGGCGCCGCAGCGCCCGGACCTGGTGGACTCGCTCTCCGCGCTCCACGAGGAGATCGTCGCCCGCCGCGATCCCTCGCCCACGGTCTCCACGGAGACCTCGCCCGAACTGCTGGAGCAGCTACGGGCGCTGGGCTACGTGGACTGAGGGGGCGGCCTTGACAGGCCGCCGGGCGGGGCGAAGAATGCCGCGGTTGCGCAGGGACGACGGTCCCGCGGAGTGATCCGTGCCGGTGTGGTGGAATTGGTAGACGCGGCGGACTCAAAATCCGCTGGCCCTCGCGGGCCGTGCCGGTTCGATTCCGGCCACCGGCACCATCACTCGGCGGCCAGCTCGTCCTCCTCCGACTGGATGAGATCCTCCAGGTCCTCCACGGCGACCCGAACCCGCCGGCGTTCCTCCGGCGACAGCCAGCCCTCGAACCCCGCGGCGGACTCGTAGTCCGCGAGGGCGGCGCTCCAGTCCTCTTCCTCCTCCAGGAACCTCGCCCAGCGCAGCCGCGCCCGGATGGCGTTCGGGTGGCTCCGGTACAGTTCCCCGCGCAGCTGCGACGATCGGATCGGATCGGGCTCCCGCAGCAGATGGGAGAGCCGCTCCAGCGCCAGCCCCGAGGCGGAGTCCCGGTGCAACAGCGTCTCCCACGTGGCCACCGCCTCCTCCGTGCGCCCGACCTGCTCCAGCGCCTCCGCGCGAACCGCACGGCTCCAAGCCGCCTCGGACTCCTCCCCCGTCCAGGCGAGCGCTCCGGCCGGAAAACCGGAGCGGAGCTGGACCAGCGCGAGAACGAAACGCCGCGGGTCCTCCGCCGAGACGGATTCGATGTCGTCGGCCAGCTCGTAGAACGGAAGATCCCCGTCCAGCAGACGATCCCAGGTCCAGCCGGGGAGCATCCACTCCTCCGGAGCCGGCTCCGGCGCCTCCTCCCAGCGGCCGCGGGCGGCCAGAGCGCGGGTCAGTCGATCGCGCGCAGGCGGGAACGGAGGGAAGATCTCCAGTGCGCGCCGGTAGGCGGAGAGCCCCGCCTCGTCGTCGCCCTTCTTCAGGAGCAGGTCCCCGAGCCGCGTCCAGACCAGGAAGTCCGAGAGGCGACCGTCCAGGCCCTCCACGAGGTGCTCGACCGCTTCGTCGGTCCGCCCCTGCTCCTCGTCCAGGCGGGCCAGCGCCAGCCGCACGCACGAGGCGAGACGCGGGTCCGAGCGGCGGGCCGACTCCAGGCGCCGCCTCGCGTCCTCGTGCCGCCCGAGCGCCCGCAGCGTCTGCCCCCAATCCAGCTCCGCCCAGGGGGCCGGCCCCAGCTGGACGGCCTTCTCGTTCTGGATGGCCCGCACGGCCCGTGCGCCGCGCAACCGCGCCACCTGGCCCAGCCCGAAGTGGGCGACCTGACGGACGGCGTCCTCCTCCTCGTCGGCCAGGACCGAAAGGTAGAGCGTCTCCGCCTCCTCCCGCCGGCCCAGCGCGAGCAGCGCGTTGCCGCGCAGCACGCCGGCCCGACCGTCGCCCGAGGCCGCCAGCTCCTCCAGCCGGTCCGCGACCTCCCGGAAGTGCCCCTGCGAACCGCGCGAGTACGCGTAGCGCCGCAGCTCCGCGGGATCCTCCACGGGAACCCCGCTGGAGTCCGCCGCCTCCGCCGTCATCCGGTCGGCCGATCCGAAGAGACCGCGCCGGACCAGCAGGTCGTGGGCTTCCGTGCGGGCGGTGTCTCCCACTTCCGGATCCTCGAACAGTCGACGGTAGACCTTGCCGGCGTCCTGGACCTCGCCGAGACGCACCAGGATGCGGGCCTCCAGGAGCCGCGAGCGCGCGACGTCGTCCGCTTCGGGGTAGGAGGCGATGCGCTTGCGCACGAGAGCCAGGGCCTCCTCGAAGTCCCCGCGCTCCACCGACCGGCGGATCTCCGCGGGGTCCGTGCGGTCGATGTCCTCCTCGGACCGCAGCGAGCCCGCTCCGGTCACGTCTTCGGATGATTCCTGGGCCGAAATCGGGGATGATGATCCCAGCGTTCCGGCCAGGACGAAGACGACGGCGGGAACGAGCAATGCGGAACGTCGCACGGGTCTCCTTTCGACGGGGCCTCTCTCTCGATGTTGCGGCGGGATCGCCGGACTGTAAAGCGCTCGAGGGGCGGAACCGCCGATGCACGAAGCGAAAACCCCTCTCCCTGCCCCGCGGATCCCTTCGGCCCGGGAGATTCTCTCCCTGGGCGTCGTCCTGGGCGGAGGCGTGGGCGCTCTCGTGGGCACCCTCGAGGCGGTCGCGGCGCCGCTCGGCACGCCGCTTCGCCTGACCACCGCCATCGGCTGGGACGGACTCGCCGGAGCCCTCGTCGGGGCCGGTGCCGCGCTGCCGTTCGCGCTGTGGCCGGGCGCGCGACGCCGCGGGATCGGGGCCGCGGTCGGCTGGATCACGGGCGTCGTCGCGTTCCCGGTCCTGGCCGCCGCGCTGGGCCTCCTGGTCAACAAGGTCCTTCTTTCCGGCACCCACTTCCTCAGCCGCACCAGTCTGCTGGCCGACTTCGCGGCCCTGCTGGTCGCCGGCGCGGCCGCGTGGCAGATCGGGCGCGGCATCTCCCGACGGGTCGGCGACCGGCCCACGGCGCCGCGCCCCGTGGCCACCGCGGCGTTCCTGGTCGTCCTCGTCCTGCTTGCCCTGCTGCCCCGCGTGATCCAGCGCGGCGCCGGCCCCGATCCCGATCGGCCGACGATCGTCGTGGTGTCCATCGACACGCTCCGCCCCGACCATCTCTCCGGCGGCGGCTTCCCGGACGCCACGTCGCCCGAGCTGGATCGCCTCTGCCGCGAGGGACTGCTGTTTCCCGAAGCGCTCGCCGTCTCGCCCGGCTCCGCCGCCTCGCACGCGGCGCTGCTGACGTCGCGCTACCCCGTCTCCAACGGCGTCTGGGCCAACTTCTCAGTGATGGATCCCGAGGTCCTGACGCTGGCCGAGGTGCTCGCCGCGGAGGGCTACCGCACCGGCGGCTTCGCGACGAACACGTTCCTGGGGAAGCGGTTCCACTTCGACCAGGGCTTCGACGCCTATGTGGAGTCCGGGCAGGTCGAGCGGCTGGAGGAGCCCAGTCCCTCCGCGCTCTGGCGGAGCCTCGCGCTCGTGCAGATCGTCGATCGGATCCGCGTGCGACTGACGCCCGGCTACGATCCCTCGTTCGAGACGGCGCTGCGATGGATCCGCGAGACGGACGGACCGGCGTTCTTCTTCGTGCACCTGATGGACGTTCACTCACCGTACGCTCCCCCGCATCCCTGGGGTCCGCGTTTCGGCGCGGATCCGTCGGCGGGCCGGTCCGACGGGGGGCGGCGCAACCGGTTCGGCTGGCGGCCGTCGGAGGAGGCGTACACGGCCGAGGTGCGCTTCGCGGACCGGAAGATCGGCCGGCTGCGGCGCGCGCTGGAGGAGACGGACCGCCTGGACGAGGGGATCCTCGTGCTCACGTCCGATCACGGCGAGAACCTGCTGGACCACGAGCCGAACTTCTCGCACGGACGAACGCTCTTCGACGCGACGCTCCGCATCCTCGCGGCGATCCGGGCGCCGTCGCGCGGGCTGAGGCGCGGACTCGAGCCCGCAGTGCTGGAGAACATCGACCTGCTGCCGACGACGTGGGAACTGCTGGAGCGCGATCCGCCGCCGGACTGGGAGGGAACGTCGTTCCACCCCGCCGCCCCGGAGCGCGTCCGTCCGACCGTGGGACAGCTCAACCGTGACTTCGCGCTGCGCACGCCGGACTGGAAGCTGGTGGTGCGCGAGGACGGCGGCCGCGAGTTCTACCGCCTGGATCTGGATCCCGGCGAGCGGCGCACCGCTTCCATCGATCCGGACGACCGGCGGGAAAAGGAGACGATGCTGCGCGCATGGATCGAGGCGACGGCGACGGACCTCTACTCGGAGCGCGCGCGATCCATCGAGGCGGAGGAACTCTCGCCGGAGCTGCGCGAGAAGCTGCGCGCGCTGGGCTACGTGGAGTGACGCCCTAGCGGAGACGCACGGCCTTGGCCCGGAACGGATCGGCTCCCACTCCCCGCACAAAGTAGACGCCCGCGGCCACACGTCGGCCGGCGTCGTCCCGGCCGTCCCAGGCGACCGACGCTCCGCCGATCGCACCCTCCACGTCGCCGAGGTCCCGGATCCGCCGCCCCGTCAGGTCGTACACGCCGACCCGCGTGACACCGCCCTCTCCCACCCGGATCGTCTGGAGGCCGCGCGCCGGCTGCGGCACGATCCTCCCGAGCCGGGGCGGGGCCGGCGCTTCGCCGCCGATCCCGGTGGGGCTCTCGCCCGGCCCGAAGACGAGTCGCTCGCCGGCGGGGACGTCGCGCAGCACCTGCCGCAGTCCGCCCGGCCACTCCACCACGATGCTGTCGGCGGCCGAGGCCGCGCCGAGTCCCAGGTGGAGTTCCGTCCGGTCCTGGAAGCCGCGGTACGCGTTGGCATGCAGCCGGCGGTGGACGATCGTCCCGCCGACGTGAGCGGTCACACGCGTACCGAGGGCGGTGTCGCCCGCCGGCCCCGGTCGCGGCTCCACCGTAATCGACGAACCGGTGGGACCGTCGTTGCGGTAGAGCCGGGCCGGCGCTCCCAGCGTGAAGATGACGGGGCCGCTGGCATCCTGCAGCACGCAGTCTAGGTCTCCGTCCCGGTCCAGGTCGCCCCAGACGGCGCCGTCCGCCAGGTGAGCGCTCTGGCCGGGCACCCAGTCGTTCCCCGTCAGGGCGACGTAGCTCCCTCCGTCGTTTCGCCAGAGGACGTCGGGCTCGTTCCCGGCGGCCACGGTGCCGCGATTCACCTGGTGCAGATCCAGATCGCCGTCGCTGTCGAAGTCCACGAATCGCGTCGACCGCGGATTGGCCGACGGCGTCACGCCGGGCAGCGCGACCTCGATGAACGTTCCGCCGTCGTTGCGCCACAGCCGGGGGGCCGCGGGATCGATCACGACCTCCTCCAGGCCGGACACGACGACGTTCTGCAGTCCGTTCTGGGTGAGCAGCTTGACGTGGAAGTTGCCCCAGGCCCCGGCGGGCGCCGAACTGTGAATCTGGAACGGACCGCCCGCGAACTCACGCCAGATGTAGAGGCCGCGGTCCACGCCGGGCGTGAACGCGGGCGCTCCCACCAGACTGTCGTCCAGCGGGAACTGTGTCTGCGACGGATGCGACGCAGTCGACCCCAGGAACATGAAGTCCGGATACCACCCTCCGTTGAAACGGGGCCGCGCGATCACCGTCTCGCCCGGCGTCTCGAACGTGAGGACGTCGTCGCCATCCTCGCCGAAGCGCGCGTGCGAGAAGAACCACGGCTCCGCGGGATCGTCCTCGTACCAATCGAACACGCCGTCCCGGCCCTCGGTGAGCAGCAAGTCCAGGTCCCCGTCGCCGTCGGCATCGCCCCAGTCCAGGGAGGACGCCACCGGCAGCGATCCGAACGCCTGGCTCGTCGCGTCCACGAAGACGCCGCCGTCGTTGCGGAAGTACGTCGTCGGGCGCTGGAACTCCTCGCCGCCCACGATCAGGTCGGGATCGCCGTCATCATCCGCGTCGGCGAACAGCCCCCCCTCCGTCCCGATCGTCTCGTCCAGCCCGGAAGCCGCCGCGACGTCGACGAACGTGAGTGCTCCGTCGTTCCGGTACATCGAGTTCGGCGATGCGACCAGCGGGGCCTTCGCGTGGTAGAGATCCACGTCGCCGTCCCCGTCGATGTCCGCCGCCGAGAACGCCCGGCCACGACCGACGAGGTCGGTCATGCCGCCGGATCCGGCGACCAGGGAGAACGTGCCCGCCGGAGCCGCCTGGCCCTGCCAGAGTTCGTTCCCGTCGTCCGAGCAGCCGCAGCCGCCGTCGCCGCCGTGCGAGCACACGACGTCGCGCAGTCCGTCGCCGTCCAGATCCACCCACAGCCAGCCGTGACGATCCCCGGTGCGCACGATGAGCGACGGGATCTCCCAGACGGAGAAGCTCAGATTGCCCAGGTTCGTGAACAGGAACGCCCCGTAGAAGTGCATCGTCCGGTGGATCTCGAGATCGCCGTCGCCGTCCAGGTCGACGATCTGCGCGCCCCAGGTGGGCTGAGTCCCGAAGAGGCCGGCGGGGCCGCTGACCTCGGAGAACTCGGCGCGGGCCTCCACCGCGAGGATCGCGGGAAGCAGCGCCAGGATGCCGGCGATGGATCGAATGGGAAGCAAGCAGCGACTCCTCGGGGGGCGACCCCGAGCATAGCGGCTGGGCTCAGCCCTTCGCAACCGGGCCGAAGTCCTTCTCCAGGACGACGGCATTGTGGCGGTCGAGGATGCGGAACGAGTGGATCCGGTCCACCCGCGCCCCGTCTCGAACCTCCTCGCCGGGTCGCGGGTCCCCCGCATCCAGGAGCGTGACGCTGGCCCGTTCGTCCACGACGGTGACGCCGAGATACAGGTCCGAACGACCGGAGACGCCCCCGCCCCCCAGAACTCTCGCCAGGACCGGGTAGAGCTCCTCCAGCAGCGCGTGGACCGCCTCCTCGGGAGCATCGTCCTGCTCCAGCCGCTCCCGGGCGTACGAGATCAGCGGCGCCAGCGACTCGGCCCGCGCAGGCATCCGGAGCTGCCGGCCGCGTCGTCCGGGCCCCCGGCCCCCGTCGCGACGCAGGGAGTCGGCCTCCCGGAGCAAGCGGACGGCCGCGGTGAGATCCGGAGTCGTCGGGACGCGGGAGGCGGTTCCGTCCAGGGCCAGGGCGGTGAGGAAGTCGCCGGGGGCGGAATGAAGCACCACGCCGCAGCCGCGCGCCTGAAGACGATCGATGACGTCGACGACGTCCGCGCACCACGGCGCGGTCGGCGGCGGCGATCGGTCGAGGTCCAGGGAGACTCCCGAGACCGCCGCGCGCTCCACGGCGCGCAGGAACTCATCGACCTGGTCCGCGATCTTCCGCAGACCTCCCACCTTCACGTTCCAGATCACGAACCCGGTGTCGCCCTCGATCGAGGTGACCCCCGCCAGGGAGAAGCGTCGGTGTCGATTCATGGAGTCCCGTCCCCTTACCGGCTGGCGCTTCGACGTTTCCAGGGCTTTCGGCCGACGCGGCCCGTCGCCTTGAGCATCCAGCGACGGGGTCCGGTCCGGAGGTTGGCAGCCTTGGCGGGGCTCCGGCGGGATTTGCACGGCTTGGGACGCGGAACCTCGTCCCCGGGGCCGGGTTCGCTAGGTGTCCGGCGTCCGGTCGAATCCGGTACACTGTCCGGAGCCTGTTTCCGTCCCGAGGTCTTCGCCCCCAGGAGATGACATGACCCGTTCGTACCTGTCGCTGATCGCCGCCGGCCTGCTCCTCGTCCCCGCTTCCGTCCGGGCCGAGCGCGAGCTGAAGGTCAGCTTCTCTCCCGAGGATCCCAACGTTCAGACGATCGAGCACACCACCGACGACGAGCTCACGGCGTACATCTTCTCCGACGGGATCTCCACCCGCGGCGGCGAGTTCGGTCTGGCGCTGGAGGGAGCGGAATTCCTCCGCTACGAGATGGACACGTTCTTCCCCTGGATCGCCATGCCGCTGCCGAACCCGTACCCGGGCACCATCTCCCAGGCGACGGGTCCGGACTGCGTCGCGCCCCCGGTGTACTTCGGGAAGATCGTGCTGAAGCCGCACGAGCCGGGCGGTCGCGTCGTCATCGACGTGATCCCCTCGCTCTACTCCCAGAGCGCGGCCCTCCTGGACTGCGACGTGGAGATGCGCAACGGGTTCCGCGCCTACCCGGCCACCGCCAACCCGGGCCAGAAGCCCGAGAAGACGCACCGGGTCACGGGCGCGAACGGGGACTCGACGCCGGAGTCGGAGCGGGAGGCGAAGGCAGAGCCGAAGTAGCCCGCCGCGGCACGCGGGCCACCTTCACGTTCTCCGGCACCAGATCCGGATCGGCCAGCGGCGCCGCGTTCCGCGAGGACCGGACCGCGAGGATCTCCGCCAGGATCGACACGGCGATCTCCTCCGGCGTCTCCGCCCCGATGTCCAGGCCGATGGGCGACCGGACCGCGCGCAGACGATCCGCGTCCACACCTTCCTTGCGCAGCTTCGCGAACAGGACCTTCGCCTTGCGGCGCGACGCCACGACCCCCACGTAGGCCGGAGCGATGTCGTCCCCGAGGACGAGCCTCAGGCAGGCCTCGTCCGTCTGGTGGCAACGCGTCACGATCACGACGGAGTCTTCGGCCTCCAGTGGCATGTCCGTGCGCGCGTAGCCTCCTTCCGCGTGGAGGAGTTCGTCCACGTCGGGGAAGCGCTCCGGCGACGCCCACTGTGCGCGGTCGTCGATGACGGCCACGCGCAGCCCGGTCTGGCCGGCCAGACGCGCCAGCGGCAGCGCCACATGCCCGCCCCCGAAGATCACCACGCGCCCCGGCTCGCGCAGCACGTCCAGGAACACCTCGACGTTCCCGCCGCACGTCATGCCGGTGGCGTTCTCCCCGACCGGGAGGAACCGGTACGCCTTGAGCCCCGACCGACCCGTGCGCAGCGCTTCCCGCGCGTCCTGGATGACGAGCGCCTCGAAGGGACCGCCGCCCAGCGTGAAGTCGATGCGGCCGTCCGCGCGCACGATCATCTTGGCGCCGACCTTGCGCGGCGTGGATCCCTCCGCCGCGACGATCGTGGCCACGACGACGGATTCCCCGCGCCGGCGAAGCTGTCCGAGTTTCTCGTGGAAGTCCTGCATGCGCCCAGGGTACCACGCGCTCCCGCGGCCGCCGAGGTCAGGGAAGCGCGCGGATCCGGTCGGCGAGCGCGTCCAGTCCCGGCGCCTCGGGATCCGCGCGCCGCGCCCGCTCCATCAGGTCCCGCGCCCCGGCGCCGTCGCCGCGCTGCGCCGCCGCCATCGCCGCGTTGCGCAGCGCGGGAGCGTAACGGGGCGAAACCTCCACGGCGCGCAGGAACAGTTCCTCCGCGCGGGACACGTCCCCCTCGCGCGCGAGGCGGGCGCCCAGGTTGTTGAGCGCCACGGGGTGGTCGGGGTCGATGCGGACGGCCTCCGCCGACTGCTCGCGGGCGAGGTCCGCGCGGCCGAGCTTGTCCCAGGCGCCGGCCATCGCCAGGCGGGCGACGGTCCTCCCGGGGTCCAGCGCCAGCGCCCGACGGTAAGCATCGACCGCGCGATCCGGGAAGTCACGGCGAACCCAGGAGTCGCCGAGTGCCGTCCAGGCCACCGGTGACCCGGGCGAGAGCTCGGTCTCGCGCCGCCAGAACTCCGTCTCGAAGCGCCAGTCGCGAGCGCGGAGCGTGCCGGCCGCCGAGCCCGCGAGTCCCAGGACGAGCAGGATGGCGACGGCCGCTCCGGACCCGCGCCGCGCCACCGCCGTGACCCCGAGGCCCGCGAGTCCGCACGCGCCGATGGACGCCGTCAGCAGGAAGCGCTCCGCCACGGCTTCCCCGATGGGGATCAGGTGCAACACCGGCAGCATCGCCACGAGCGGCCAGATCGCCAGGGCGCGCGCGGCCGGCCATCGCCGGAGCGCCACGACGAGCGCCGCGACGATTCCCAGCGCGGCGACGCCGCCCAGCACGCGCGGGTCGGTGAACGAGGCGGGCGGATGGACCATGCGCTCCACGGAGAGCGGATGCGGCCAGACGAGGAGGCGCAGGTGCTCTCCCGCGGCCCCCAGGACGAGGGGAATCCGGTCGATCAGCCCCGCCGGTCCCACCCGCTCCCCCGCCGACGGTCCCAGGGCGCCGAGGACCGCGAACCGCACGGTCAGTCCCACCCCGATCGCGATCGCCGGCGCCGCGATCGCCCGCCCGAACCCCGGCCGTGTCTCCCCGTCCGATGCGAGCAGCAGCATCGCCAGCGGCAGGAAGACGACCGCGCTCTCCTTGGCCAGGAACGCCAGGAGCAGAAGCACACCGGAGAGCACGGCCGCCGCGAAGGACCTCCGGCCGCGGGCGAAGTCCAGGGCGAGGATCGTGGCCGTGGCGCCGCCCAGCGCCGCGAGGATCTCCGATCGTCCGGTCACCCAGGCGAACGCCTCCACGTGGACCGGGTGCGCGGCGAAGAGGATCGTGGCGAAGGACGCGGGCGTGTCGCCCACCATCCGGCGCAGCAGCGCGTAGACGCTCAGTGTGAGCAGCGCCGCAAGCGCCAGGTTGATTCCGTGGGACACGATCGGCCGCGGGCCGGCTGCCCGGTCCAGGCGGAACGAGAGCGCCGTCACCGGCCGGTAGAGGCCGCGCTCGGGCGCCCGCGACGGGAAGCTCGACGTGAACAGCTCCGGCACGCGGTCCCAGCCACCGCGCAGGTCCGCATTCTCCACGAGGTAAGGATAGTCGTCGTAAATCCACTCCCCGGGCAGCGCCGGCAGATGGACCACGATCGTGAGGAGCATCGCCGCGACGACGAGCCAGCGAGCGCGCCGCGCCTCGGCGCCCGGGTCAGCCTCGCGCGACGCGCTCACGCACCCGGCCCAGTCGCCCGATCGCTTCATCCAGTGTCTCGTCCCGCTTGCAGAAGTTGAAGCGGAGGCGATCCTTCCCGTCCGCGGGATCGCGGTAGAAGCTGGACCCCGGAACGCCGGCCACGCCGATCTCCTCGACCAGGAACCGCGCGAAGGCGACATCGTCGGCCGCCCCGAAACCGCCGATGTCCGTCATGACGTAGTAGGCGCCGCCTGGCCGGAACACGCCGAAGCCGGCCTCCTCCAGCGCCCCGACGAGCCGGTCGCGCTTTCCCTGGTACCGCATCGCCATGTCCCGGTAGTAGTCGTCCGGCAACCCCAGCGCGAACGCGCCCGCCCGCTGGAGCGGAGCCGCGGCCCCGACGGTGACGAAGTCGTGGACCTTGCGGATCGCCGACGTGAGCTCCTCGCAGGCGATCGCCCACCCCACGCGCCAGCCGGTCACGCTGTACGTCTTGGACAGCGCGTTGATCGTGACGGAGAGCTCCTCCATGCCGGGCAGCGAGCCCAGCGTCACGTGCTCGCGATCGTCGTAGAGGATGTGCTCGTAGATCTCGTCCGTGATGCCGATGACGCCGTGCTCCGCACACAGCGACGCCACGAACTCCAGCTCCGCGCGCGAGAAGACCTTGCCGGTGGGATTGTTCGGGGTGTTGAGGACGATGGCCCTCGTGCGCGGTCCGAACGCCGCGCGCAGCTCCGCTTCGTCGAACGTCCAGTCCGGCTCCCGCAGCCGCACGAAGCGCGGCACCGCGCCGGAGAGGATCGCGTCGGGGCCGTAGTTCTCGTAGAACGGCTCGAAGACGATCACCTCGTCCCCGGGATCGACGAGCGCCAGCATCGTGGAGAGCATCGCCTCCGTGGCGCCGCAGCAGACCGTCACGTTGCGCTCCGGATCCACGGCGAGACCGTTGTACGCCGATGCCTTGCGGGCGATCGCCTCGCGCAACTCCGGGGCCCCCCAGGTGATGGCGTACTGGTTGACGTCGGCGAGAATCGCCTCGCAGGCGGCCTGCTTCACCGCGTCGGGCGCCGCGAAGTCGGGGAAGCCCTGGGCGAGGTTCACCGCCTGATGCCGGTTCGCCAGGCGCGTCATCTCGCGGATGACGGACTCGGTGAACTGCAGGGACTTCCGCGAGACCTTGGACACGCTCCACCTCCGCCGGGCATCGTCCGGGCGCAGGCCCACGCTGTCAAGGCGCGGCGGGTCAGCGGACCAGCAGCACCTTCCAGGTTCGCTGCAGGTCCCGGGAGCGGAGTCGCACGAAGTAGAGCCCGGCCGCCACCGGACGACCGTCGTCATGCCGGGTGTCCCAGACCACGTCCCGGGCGCCGGTCGTGATCTCGCCGCTGAGCAGCGTGGCGACGCGTCGGCCGCGGACGTCGTGGACGTCCACCTGGACGCCCTGGGTGCGAGGAAGCTCCAAGCGGAACGTGACCGGGCCGCGCGCCGGATGCGCTCCCCGCCGCTCGAACCGCGTCACCGCGAGGCCGCCGGCCGTCACCGGGGCGTCCACGGCGACGCCGGTCGTCTGGGCGGAGCCCGCCACGCCGGGAGAATAGTTGGGGACCTCGTCGAAGGAGAAGAACGCGTAGTGGTAGGTGGTGGACGGAGCGAGCGGAGCGTCGGAGAGCGGCGTGCCCGAGTGGTCGGCATCGTCCGCCGAGACCACGAAGACGCCGGGATCCACTTCCTGCCCCGGCGTGTAGAACGATCCCTCGGCGGGCGACCAGGTCACCGGCGACTCCGAGCGGACGACGAGCGTTCCCGCCCGGTCCGAATCGCCGGCCGAGATCCAGCTCAACGCCAGCGTGGTGTCGTTCCCGGCCGCCACGACCGGCGAGACGACATCGGCCGGAGCGCGACGATCGAAGCCGACCAGCGAGTAGCCCTGCGGTCCCATCGGAACGTCGAAGGCGTGCACGCTGGCGGTCCACACGCCCGGCTCCGGGCTCAGCACGCGAACCTGCTCCACGTTGTCGAGACGGTTTTTCCCCGGCACGGCCGGGTCCGACGGATTCGCCGGATCCAGCACGAACGGCAGGTGGACGACCGCCGACGGACTCTCCAGCTCCAGATCGAGGTCGTTCACGAGCGCCGTGTCCGCGAGTTCCGCGCCGGGAACGTCGTCCCAGGCGATTGTCACCCTGAGGGTGTCCGTGCCCGGCGGCACGGTGAACGTCCAGAAGTCCGTCTCGCCGTCCCCCAGATCGTCCTCCACCGTCGTGGCCGTGCGCAGTGCCTCGACGCTGGCCTCCGCGTGCACCGCTCCCAACCCGAACCGGTAGTCCGGCCCCGACTGGGCGCGGTCCTTGGCGAAGCCTCCCAGCAGCGCCTTCGACGTGGCCGGGCGGGGATCCCCCGCGTAGAGGTTCCCCCACACCTGCTGCAGCATGGCGATGACGCCCGTGACCGCCGGCGTCGCCATGCTGGTCCCGCACGACGCGATGTACTGGCCGAAGAGCGTCGTCGACGTGATGCCGTTGTCGCCGCCGCTCTGACAGCCCGGAGCGGTCACGTCGGGCTTCATGCGGCCGTCGTCCGTGGGGCCCCACGACGAGAACGGCGTCATGTAGAGCACGTCCGAGTGGTGCGCGCCGACGGCCAGCACGTTCTTGCCGGTGGCGGGCGGCGGGATGAGGCCGTACCCGTCGCCGGCCGGGATCCCGCAGTCCGGATCGTCGCGCTCGTTCCCCGCGGCGAACACGACCGGGATCGCCTTCCCGTACACGCCCGTCACGACGGCGTCGAACTCGGGCGCGTCCACGGCGTAGTCGCCGTACTGCGAACAGTTCAGGCTGTCGACCGGGTAGAGCCAGGAGTTCGTGGTGGCGTCGATGTCGTACATCGCGATCGCGCTATCCACCTCGACGACGGCATCGAACGCCTCGTACGCCCAGATCGTGGCCCCCGTCGCGACGCCGCGCCACTGCAGGGCATTCCCGCCCTCGGCCTGGGAGTTCGTCCCGTCCCCCACCGCGATGCCGGCGACATGCGTCGGATGCAGACCCGTCGTCGCGCTCTCCGCGGCGTGAACACGACCGGTGAGGTCGGGATGGGTGGTGTCCGGGATGGCGACGTCCCACATCCCGACGACGAATCCCGTCCCGTCGAATCCGAGCGACTGCGGCGCGTTGACCTCCGCGTCGAAGCGGAGGCCGTTGTTGGCCGGCACCGGATCGCGCGGCCTGGGCTCCACCCAGCGGACCTCGTCCGCCTCCAGGAGCTCCATCGCCCGCGCGGCCGAGAGGCTCACCGGATACAGCCCCAGGACCATCGACGCCGCTCCGACGCGACCGCCCAGCGACTCGAGCCGCGCCCGGACGTCGGCGGGGGGAACGTCGAGGAAGGCCTTCACCCGCAGCGAGACGACCTCCTCCGGATCGGCGCGCTCCAGACGCTCCCGGAGGAACTCCGGCGCCCGGTCCTCGGGCCGGATCTCCCAGGCGCCCTGGACCGCCTCCGCCAGCTCGCCTCGCGCGACCTGGTCGGCCGGCAGCGAGGCCAGCCACAGATCCCCGTCGATGGAGCGGAGCAGCCGGACACCGTCGCGCTCGAGCGAGCGACGGGAGGAGGCTTCCGCCCGAACGATGGCATGGATGCGCTCCCCGGACGTTGCCTCGGCGGCGACCCGGAGGGCGGGCGCCACGCCGCGGCCGGCGACGGGCAGCTCGCGCGAGCGCAGACCCGCGTGCGCGGTGGAGGCGGCGACCAGGACGAGGGCGATCAGCGCGGTGCCGATTCGGGTCATGGACTTCCTCGGAAGGCGCGGGCCGCGGAAGGGCCGGGCCGAGTCTCGGGGGGCCTGACCATTGTATCGCGGGAGGCCCGCCTTCCTCAACCGGGCGGTGGGACCTCGCCCTCCGGCCCTGGCGATCCTGGGGCATCCTGGGCAGCGCTGGGGCTCTCCGACGCGTGTCGGGCGAGCAGGACCAGCGTCCGGTCGTCGGCCTCGTCCGAAGGGTCGGCCGCGTCGCGCACGGCCCGGGCCAGCAGCTCGGCGGGCAGCTCGGACAGGGCCACACGCTCGCGCCGCAGGTCCGCGTAGAGGCGAAGGATCCCGTCCTCCTCCAGGCGATCGCCCCAGGGGTCGCCCGCGTCGGACAGGCCGTCCGTGTAGAGCAGCAGGACTTCGCCCCGCTCCAGGTTCACCATCGCGCTGACGTAGGTCGCGTCTTCGAACACGCCGAGCAGGAGCCCGCCCTCCGACAGCCGATCGACCCGGCCGTCCTTCCGGAGCAGGAGTCCCGGCTCGTGCCCGGCACTGGCGTACACGAGCGTCCCCGAAGCGGGCGCGTACACGCCGATGAACGCCGTCACGAAGCGATGCGGATCCAGCTCGCGCGCCAACACGCGGTTCACGCGCTCCAGCACGCGACGCGGATCGTCGTCCCGGCGCAGCTCCGCGCGAAGCTCGGCCCGGAACCCGGCCATGATCAGTCCGGCCGGAATCCCGTTGCCGGACACGTCCGCCACGAGGATCGCCCACCGATCGTCCGGGAGGCGCAGGAAGTCGAAGTAGTCGCCGCCCACCGAGAACGACGCCACGTTGTGCCCGGCCAGCACGTGGTCCGGCACTTCCGGCGCCCGGCTCGGCAGGAGCGTCTCCTGGATCCGCCGGGCGACGTTGAGCTGTTCCTCCAGGCGACGCTTCTCGGTGGCCTCCTCCAGCAGGCGCGCGTGCAGGATCGAGATGGCGGCCTGGTTCGAGAAGCTGGTCAGCAGCGTCTCGTCGCGCTCGTCGAAGTTGCCGACGCGATCGGACTCCAGGTTGAACACGCCGATGACCTCGCCCTCCACCTGGAGCGGCGCCGCCAGCTCCGAGCGCGTCTCCGGTCGAGCCGAGATGTAGCGTTCGTCGCGGCGCACGTCGGGCACGTTGATGAGCCGGCCCTCGCGCGCCACCCAGCCGAGGATGCCCTTCCCCACCTTCAGCCGAATGTCGTCGACGCGGTCCAGCTCATAGCCGACGACCCGCTCGCGCTGGATGCCGCCCGTCTCGCGGTCGATGAGGAACAGGCCGACGGCGTCCGCGGGAATCAGCTCCTGGATCGACTGGACGATGACCTCCAGCAGCTCCTCCAGATCGAAGTGCGAGGCGATGCGCGTCCCGATGTCGACGAGGTGCGCCAGCTCCGAGGCGCGTCGGCGCTCCTCCCGGACGAGGCGCGCGGCGTCCAGCGCGACCGCGAGATGATCGGCCACCGAGGTCAGCGCGCGCTGCTCGTCGTCCAGATGCTTGCCCGGGTCGCTCCGGTAGGCCACCTCCAGCACCCCGAAGACGCGATCGGCCCGGCGAAGCGGCGCGGCCAGGCGGACCATCGGCGTCTCACCGAGGACCGCGGCGGCGGCGCGCGCGCCCGGCGTCTGCCGTTCGCGGCGCTCGCCCGTCTGTCCGGTGCGCAGCGTGACCTCGGCCAGGCGGGAACGGATGCCGGAGACGGTGTGGTGCCGCTCCTCACCGCGACGCAGGGCGTGGGTGGTGGCCCGGCCCCGCTCGTCCTCCAGGACCAGCAGCGCCGCATCGGCCAGGACGCCGGCCAGGGACAGCTCCAACGCCAGCCCCACCAGCCGATCCTGGTGCAGCGACGGATCGAGGAGCTCGCCCGCCCGGATCAGCGTCTCGAGTTCGCGCGCGCGCCGCTCGTCGTCGGCGGCGTCCGGCGTCCGCGGGGAGGTCACGTCACTCCTCGACGAAGATCCGGTCCTCGCCGTCGAACCGCGGCGAGAAGATGCTGACCGCCTCCATCGGACCCTCCGTGACCGTGAGGTCGTGGCGGACCCCGCGCGGCAGGAGGAGCACGGTGCCGGGCCCGATCTCGCGGGTCTCCTCCCCCACCGTCATGCGTCCCCGCCCGGAGAGGACCACGACGGTCTCGTCGTGGACGCGGTGGAAGTGGCGCTTCACGCCCTGCTCCACACGGAGGTGATGCACGCTCGCGGAGTCGTACGAGCCGACGACGGCCGCCGTCAGGTTGGCGCCCTCCTCGGGCGTGAGCGCGCCGCTCGTGTCGTAGATGCGGCCGGGGAGCACCTCGTCCCGGGCGTCGGCCGGCGCGAAACGCACCGCCAGCAGCGTCACCGCGGTCGTCACGGCGAGGCTCAGCGGGATGGGACCTCGCAGCAGATGGGACCACCACTTGCGCATCGGGCACCTCCGGGAATGGCGGGAGGGTACCCCATCCGGTGCCGGGAGGCGATGATCCGTGCTAGCCTTTCCCAGGACCGGAGGAAGGATGAGCGCACTCCTGCTGGCCGCCGTCTCCGCCGCGGCGTTCCTGGCTGCCTACCGCCTCTACGGCGGCTGGCTTCGCCGCCGCGTGCTGGCCGTCCTGGACGACGAGCCCACGCCCGCCACTCTGCTGGAGGACGGCGTCGACTTCGTCCCGGCCCGGCGGTCGATCCTGTTCGGCCACCACTTCGCCTCCATCGCCGGGCTGGGTCCCATCCTCGGCCCGGCCATCGCCGTGATCTGGGGCTGGGTCCCGGCGGTCCTGTGGATCGTCTTCGGGACGATCTTCATCGGCGGGGTCCACGACTTCTCCACGCTCGTCCTCTCGCTCCGCCACCGCGGTCGCTCCATCGGCGACATCGCCTCCGACGTCATCGGGCCGCGCGCCCGCCGGCTCTTCCTGCTGCTGATCTTCTTCCTGATGTCGCTGGCCATGGGCGTGTTCGTCCTGGTGATCGCGACGCTGTTCACGGCCCCGCCGGACGGCGTCGCCCGCCCGGACTCCCACCCCGAGGCGGTTCTGCCGGTCCTCGTCCTGCTCGTCGCGGCGGTCGGGATGGGACTGGCGATGCGGCGCGGCGTGTCGTTCCCGCTCGTCACGATCCTGGGCGTCGCCGTCTCGTTCGCCGGCCTGCTGTGGGGCTCGGAGATCCCGGTCACGGGCGTCGGCCGCACGACCTGGATCTGGATCCTGCTGGGGTACGCGTTCCTGGCGTCCGTGCTGCCGGTGTGGCTCCTGCTCCAGCCGCGCGACTACCTGAACTCGTTCCAGCTCTTCGCGGGGATGGGGCTGATGTTCGTCGGACTCGTGATCGCGCGCCCGGACGTGGTGGCGCCGGCCTTCAACGACGCTCCCTCGGACCTGCCCCCGCTCTTCCCGTTCCTGTTCATCACGGTCGCGTGCGGGGCGGTCTCGGGCTTCCACTGCCTCGTCTCGTCCGGGACCACGGCCAAGCAGATCGCGTGCGCGCGCGACGCTCAGGCCATCGGCTACGGCGGCATGGCGACGGAGGGCATGCTCGCAATCCTCGCCGTGCTTGCGTGCACGGCCGGCATCGCGACGCAGGCGGAGTGGCACCAGCACTACGCGAGCTGGGCGCAGGCGGGCGGGCTCGGCCCCAAGGTGGGCGCGTTCGTGACGGGCGCCGGCCGGTTCATCGCCGCCACCGGCGTACCCCTCGGCGTCGCCACGGCGTTCGCGGCCGTCGTGGTCGTGTCGTTCGCACTGACGACACTGGACTCCGCCACGCGACTGCTGCGCTACAACCTCGAAGAGATCGGACGGTCGCTCGACCTCGCCCTGCTCACGAACCGCTACGTGGCATCGCTGGGCGCGGTGCTCTCGATCTCGGCGTTCGCCTTCCTGAAGGTCGGCGGCAAGCCGGCGGGCATCGTGCTGTGGGAGCTTTTCGGCACCACGAACCAGCTCCTCGGCGGGCTGGCGCTCCTGACCGTCACCGTTTGGCTCACGAAGCTCCGCCGCCCCGTCCGCGCGGTCTTCCTCCCGATGCTCTTCCTCTTCGCGATGACGCTGATCGCCATGATCACGAAGATCCGGGACTTCGCGCAGCAGGAGGCGTGGCTCGTGCTCGGCTTCGGACTGCTCCTGCTGGCGATGGCGATCTGGCTCGTGGCGGAGGGCGTGACCGTGATGCTGCGCGCCCGGGCGGCGGCGGAGAAGCCCGCCGGATCGACGGCCGGCGCCTAGTCCGCGGACTTCGGCGGCCGGAGCCAGCGGTCGAGCCGGATCCGCGACACGTGGTCGATCATGGCGAAAGTCCCGCCGATCAGCGCGCCGAGCGCCGCGCCCGCCAGGACGTCCAGCGGGTAGTGCACCCCGACGTAGACGCGCGAGTACGCCACCAGCACCGGAACGATCAGGATCCAGCGCAGCTTCGCGAAGCGGAGCGCCAGGAAGACGCCGGCCGCGAACGTGTTGGCCGCATGCGACGACGGGAACGACGAGCTGTGGGCGTCGACGAGCTGGCGCACGCCCTCCAGCACCTTGAACGGGCGCGGCCGGTCGAACATCGGCTTGATCCCGGCCGAGCAGAGCTGGTCCGCCGCCACGACCGCCAGGATCGCGAACAGGATCCCCAGCTTCGTCGTGCGGCTGCCGCGGGCCAGCGCGATCAGGAGGATCACGATGACCGGGATCCGCCAGTGGTCGAAGTCGGTGAGGAACGGCATCACGGCGTCGAGGACGCCGTTCGTCCACTCCTGGTTCAGGACGACGAACCATCGCTCGTCGAGGCGAAGAAGGCTCTCCATCACTCCCACTCGCTGAGGACCCACCACGGAGAGTCCCACGCCATCTCGCCGTCGGCCAGCACGACGCGCACATAGCGCCAAGTCGTCCGGCGCGTCTCGATGACCGGAGCGAGCCGGGCGCTGACGCGTCGTCCGCCGCCGTAGACGCGGTCCACGACGCCCTCCGGCCCCACCAGCTCGATCACCTCGACCGGCTCCGGCGCCGCGACCTCCACGAGGACGTCGGCCGCGGGAAGGTCGTCCAGGACCTGACCGGGGCGCTCCCGCCCCCAGGTGCTCGCCAGGAGGATGCGCGGGCCGCTGGTGCCGTACACGCGACGTTCCTCCAGCGCGGCGAAGAGCGCGGCGCGTGTCCGCTCGCCGGTGCGGATCGCGGCGAGGCCGTTCGCCGGGGCGCCGATCGTCCGCCGGCCGGGATGGCCGTCGTGCGTGTCGCCGGAGGCGAGGATGCCCAGGCGATGTCCCTTCGAGAGCGCGTCACGGACCGAGTGCCCCTCCACCGGACGGTAGATCCCGCGCTCGCCGCCGATCACCTCCGACGACCCGTGCACGGAGCAGATCTCCACGACCGTCTCGCGCTCCTCGTCCGACGGCACGCTCCAGTCCACGGGAACCGGCCCGCCGAGGGGGTGATGCGGGATGGTGCGGCCGTCCCACGGCGCCACGGCACTCCACAGCTCCTGCGGCGTGTCGGAGGCGTCCTCCAGGAACGAGAAGACCTCTCCCTCCGCGCCCGGGTAGTACACGTTCCGGTGTCCCCACGTCCACGACGTCCACTCGTAGCCGAGCACCGTCACGAACCGGCCCGGATCGTGGAAGGCCTCGGTCGCCGCCCGCACGACGTCCCACCCTCCCTCGGCCAGCGGATGAAGGCCGTGGGCGTCGTGGTCCGTGACCGCGCAGACGTCCAGGCCCGCCACGTCGCGCGCGTACGCGTACAGCTCCGCCGGCGATCCCGTCCCGTCCGAGAGGGCCGAGTGGCAGTGGAGATCCGCCCAGAGCACGTCGCCGAACGGCGAGTCCGCATCGACGAACATCAGCTCGCTGCGTCCGGCGGGACCGGACGCCAGGCGGGCCTCCAGACGGTAGAGTCCCGGCTCGTCGAGGGAGACGCGAGCGCCGGCCCCCGACGGCGGGAACGCCCGGGGCGGCTCCGGCGAGGCGCTTCCGGCGGGCCGCGGATCGACCGGGGTCTCCCCCGCCAGCGTCAGACGACGGATCGACAGCGTCGCCTCCGCCCCCTCCGGCCAGGCGGCCCGGTTGTCGCGCCGGTCGAGCGCGTGGATCCGGACGTCGAACGGCTCCCCGGGCCGGACCTGGCCGGGAGCCGCCACGGCGAGGCGCTCGGGCCGTCCGGCGACGATCCGGATCCCCGGCGACTCCGCGATCGGCGTGAAGAACCCGTCCCCGTCCCCGTCAACCTTGATGAGAAACTCCTCGAACTCCTCGGCGTACTGGTCGGCCTGGGCGAGACTTGCTTCCCCGCCAGCAGGGTCACCGTAGACGAAGCGGAGCGTGTCGCCGGGATCCAGGCGGCCCTCCGTGACGCGGGCGACCACCGTCATCGGCACGGCGCCGTCCACGACCTCCACCGCCGCCCCGGTCGCCGAGACCGTGGTGTGACCCGGAAAGCCCGGCCGACGCGCCTGAGGAGGCGTCCAGCCCCAGAAGGGCGACACCTGGAGGACGACGGCGTCGCCCGGGTCCAGGCCGGACGGACCGGCCGTCCACTCGATCGTCCAGGTTCCGCGGGACGACGCCACGACGGGGCCGTCCGGGCGGACGATCGCGGTTCCCTCGCCGTCGTGGGGATGGGGCTGCGGCTCCTCGCGCGGGGTGTGGAGGCGTCCCGGCGCGGCGGGTCGATTCGCGGCACCGGAGGAGGTCGCGCCCGGGTCGGCACCGTCGCCGCCCGACCGCTCGGACGGCCCGCACCCGACGACGAAAGCCCCGAACAGCAGAAGGCCGCCCCCGAGGCGTCGAATCGACCTCAGCGGGGCGGCCCGGAACATCGTCATCCTCGAGGTCAGGCCGGGCTGGCCGCGCCCTTCCGCTCGCGGATCTTCTTCGTGAGCATCGGGACGATGGTGAGCGCATCGCCGACGACGCCCCAGGTGGCGATCTTGAAGATCGGCGCCGCCTCGTCCTTGTTGATGGCCACGATGGTCTCCGACGTCTTCATGCCGGCCAGGTGCTGGATGGCGCCGGAGATGCCGACGGCCACGTACAGCTTGGGGCGCACGGTCTTGCCGGTCTGCCCCACCTGGTGGGGATACGGGATCCAGCCCGAGTCCACCACGGCCCGCGACGCGCCGACCGCGCCGCCCAGCTCGTCGGCCAGCTCCTTGATGATCGCGAAGTTGGACGGGTCCTGGATGCCTCGCCCGCCCGACACGATTACGTCCGCGTCGGCCAGGTTGACGGACTCGCCCTCCTCCTTCTCGAAGCCGAGGATCTCGGCGTCCAGGGCGTCGGCCGGGATCTCCGCCGCCGCCTCCGTGACGGAGGGAGCCTCACCGGAGCCGGCGCCCGGATCCGAATAGGCGCGCGGACGGACCGACGCGACGCGGGGACCTTGGCCCTCCCACTGCACGACCTCCATGAGCCGGCCGCCGTAAACGGGACGTCGCCCCACGAGCTGATCTCCGTCCAGGTCGACCTCCGTCACGTCCGCCGCGATGCCGCAGTCCAGGTGCGCTGCCAGCGACGCCGCGAACTCCCGGCCGTTCATGGTCGCGCCCACCAGCACGGCCATCGGGGCGCGCTGTTGCAGCACGGCGCCGGCGGCCTCCACGTAGGGGCGGACCCGGTAGCGCTTGAGCTCCGGCGAGGAGACGCATACGGCCTCGTCCACGCCCAGGCCGGCCAGCTTGCCGGCGACGTCGCCGGCGTTCTCCGCCAGGACGAGCGCCGTGACGGTGCCGCCCGCGGCGTCCGCGAGCTGCCTCGCCCGCCCGATCACCTCGCGGGTGACCGGCTGAACGTCTCCCTTCCAGTGCTCGACGACGACGCAGAGTTCCTTCGACATGGTCTCTCTCCTCGCCTAGATGAACTTCGCGTCCGCGAGCTTCGCGACGAGCTGATCCACCAGCTCCTCCGCCTCGCCCTGCATCAGCTCGCCCGCCGGCCGCGCGGCCGGCACCTTCCGCTCCACGACCTTCGTGCCGCTGCCCGCGTCCACGTCCAGGTCGCCCGCACCCCACACGGTCACCGGGGCCTTGGCCGCCTTGCGGATGCCCAGCAGCGACGCGTAGCGCGGCTCGTTGATGTCCTTGGTCACGGCGATGAGCGCCGGCAGCTTGGCCTTGACCCGCTGGAGGCCGCCCTCCAGGAGGCGCCGCACCGTCAGCGTGCGCCCCTCCAGGTCCAGCTCCTCCACCTGGAACACCTCGGTGAGGAGCGTCATGCCCAGCGTGCGCGCCACCATGGGTCCCGTGAGCGCGGTGTTCGTGTCGATGCTCTGCTTGCCGACGAACACGACGTCCACGTCGCCCACCTTGCGGATGGCCGCCGCCAGGACCTTGGCCGCACCGGCCGCATCGACGTTCTCGAACGCGGCGTCGTTCACGTGCACGGCGCCGTTGACGCCCATGGCCAGCGCCTCGCGCAGCGACTCCACCGCGGTGTCGCCGCCGAGCGTCACGGCGGAGACCTCGCCGCCGTGCTTCTCGCGCATCTGGAGGCTCTCCTCGATGGCGAACAGATCGTACGGATTGGTCACGTTCTGGGAATCCGCGAGGACGGTTCCCGTCCCGCCCGGCTCGCCCTGGATGGACGGCGCCTCCTGCACCTGCTTGATCAAGACGATCGACTTCATCGTGTCTCCCGGGTTCGAGCGGCGCCGGCTAGATGCGCGGCAGCACCACTCCCTGCTGCGACTGGTACTTCCCCTTCTTGTCCGCGTAGGAAACCTCGCACTCCTCGTCCGATTCCAGGAACAACACCTGGGCGATGCCCTCGTTGGCGTAGACCTTGGCCGGACACGGCGTGGTGTTGGAGATCTCCAGCGTGACGTAGCCCTCCCACTCGGGTTCGAAGGGCGTGACGTTCACGATGATCCCGCACCGGGCGTACGTGCTCTTCCCGACGCAGAGGGTGATGATGTTCCGCGGGATGCGGAAGTACTCCACCGTGCGGGCCAGCGCGAAGCTGTTCGGCGGGATGATGCAGACGTCCTTCTGCGTCTCCACGAACGAGGCCGAATCGAAGGCCTTGGGGTCCACGACCGAGTTGTTCACGTTCGTGAAGATGCGGAACTCGTCGGCGACGCGGATGTCGTAGCCGTAGGACGAGACGCCGTAGGAGATGACGCCCTCGCGGACCTGCCGGTCCTCGAACGGCTCGATCATCCCGGCGGCGGCGCGGTCGCGGATCCAGCGGTCGTTCTTGACGGGCATATCGGCTCCTTCCCGCCGCGCGGACGCGCCGCGGAAGTGGATGCGGGGCGACTTCGGCCGCCCCGCATCGGTTCCGTCTAGGCGGTGCCGGGCGAGCTCTCGGGCGCGGGAGCGGCTTCCTCCCCGCCCGCCTGCGCGGCGGCCTCCGCCTCCGCGGCGGCGATCTCGGCCTCGGCCGCCTCCTTCTCGGCGGCGATCTTGGCGGCACGGTCGTTCATGAACCGCTTGATGGCCTTGGCCACGCCGTCCACGAGCTCCATGCCGACCCGGATCTGCCCCTCACGCGTGCTGGCGCCCAGGTGCGGCAGCAGCAGCGTGCGCGGGTGGTCCTTCAGACGATCAATGGTGCTGCCCGGCGGCTCCGTGGAGTACGTGTCCAGCGCCGCACCGGCCAGGTGTCCGCGCTCCAGCAGCTCCGCCAGAACCTCCTCGTCCACCAGGCCGCCCCGGCCGAAGTTGAGGAGGTAGGCGCCGCGCTTCATCGACTCCAGCTCCTCGCGACCGAGCAGGTTGCGGCTCTCGTCGTCCAGCGGCACGTGCAGCGACACGAAGTCCGCGCGCGACAGCACGTTCTCCAGCGACTCCAGCTTCACGCCCGCCACGTGGCTCTCCGTGAGGTACGGATCCGTGGCCGTGACGCGCATGCCGAACGCCTTGGCCAGCGCCGCCACTTCCCGGCCGATGCGCCCGAAGCCGACGAGGCCGAGCAGCTTGCCCTTCAGCTCGAAGCCGCGGAAGTCGCCGCGACGCCACTCGCCCTTGCGCACGGAGGCGTCGCCCACGTGGATCCACCGGGCCAGTGACAGCATGGCGCCGAGTGTGATCTCCGCGACGGAGGTGGTGGTGGCGCCCGGCGTGTTGATCACGCGGATCTCGCGCTCCGACGCGGCCTCCATGTCGATGTTGTCCACGCCGATGCCGGCGCGGCCGATGACCTTCAGGCGGCGGGCCGCACCGATGACCTCCGCCGTGAGCTTCGTGGCGCTGCGGACGATGACGACGTCCGCGTCCTCGACGGCCTTCGGCAGCTCCTCGGGGCTCAGGCCCAGGCGCTTCTCCACGGCCCATCCGGTCTCGTCCGCCAGTCGCTTGGCGGCGTCATCGGAAATGGGATCCAGGACCACAATTCTCTTCATTGTCTACAACCCCAGGATTTCGTCGATCCAGCCGAGGAGCTCTTCGATGTGCTCCATGCGAATCTCGCCCATGTGCGCGATCCGGAACGTCTGGTTCTTGAGCTTGCCGTAGCCGTTCCCGATCACCACGCCGCGCTCCGCGAGTTCCCGGTTGAGAGCGGGAACGTCGATGCCCCGGGTGTTCCGCACCGCGGTCAACGTCACGGACTCGTAGCCGGGCTCCGGATAGAGCGCGAAGTGTTCCTGCGCCCACGCCCGCGTTCGCTCCGCCATGGCACGGTGGCGGGCTTCGCGCGCCGGCATGGTCTCCTCCAGGATCCGCTGGAGCTGGAGGTCCAGAGCGTAGAGATGGGACGTGGAGGGAGTGGTGACTCCCTGCTTCTTCTCGTACGCCGCGAAGTGTCGCACAAAATCGAAATAAAACCCACGATTCTCGACGTGGCGGGCCCGTTCCACGGCCCTCTCGCTGACCGCCATGACGGCGAATCCCGGCGAGACCGCCATGGCCTTCTGGACGCCCGCGAGGACCCCGTCCAGGCCCAGGCCCTCGAAGTCGATGTCCACGGCGCCCATGGAACTCACCGCATCGACGAAGAGGAAGACGTCGTCGAACTCCCGGACGACCGCGGCCAGCTCCGGGAGAGGGTTCAGGATGCCGGTGGAGGTCTCATTGTGCGTGAGCAGCACGGCGTCGTACTTGCCGGTCTTCAGCGCCTCGCGCAGCGGCTCCGGCCGGGCGCCGTGGCCCCACTCGACCTCGATGGCGTCCACGCCCTTCCCGTTCATCTCCGCCGCCGCCCGCCAGCGATCGCCGAAAGCGCCGCAGGTCACGGACAGGATTCGCTTGCGGGAACCGTTGCGAACCACCGCCTCCATGAGGCCGGTGGAGGACGACGTGGACAGGAAGATGGGCCCCGACGTGTGGAGCAGGTGCTGCAGCTTCTCGATGACCCGACCGCCCAGAAGGGTGGCCTCTTCCGAGCGATGGCCCACCGGCGGGCGGGCCATTTCCTGACGGATCTCCGGGAGGACCTCGGTGGGCCCCGGGATGAACAGTCTCTTGTGCATGGATTCACGACCTCCGGACCGGGCAAGTTACCGCCCCGCAGAAGGGGCGGAAAGGGAAATCCGCCGGCCCCCCGGCCCCGCTCCGGCCCCTTGACGGCCCGGGCCCGCCCTCTCTACCCTGGACCGTCCTGATTCCCGCCGATGATCCCGAAAACCCGGAGCGACCCTCCCATGATCCACAACAACGTCCTCGAGCTCATCGGCAACACGCCGCTGGTGCGCCTGAACCGAATCCCGGGGCCGGAAGACGCCGAAGTCGTCGTGAAGGTGGAGGCCTGGAACCCGGGCGGCTCCGTGAAGGACCGGATCGGCATCCGCATCGTGGAGGACGCCGAGCAGAGCGGCCGTCTCAAGCCGGGCGGCACCATCGTGGAAGCCACCAGCGGAAACACCGGCGCAGGACTCGCGCTGGCGGCTATCCAGAAGGGCTACAAGTGCATCTTCGTGATGCCGGACAAGATGTCCCAGGAGAAGATCCGCTACCTCAAGGCGCTCGGCGCGCAGGTGGTCACGTGCCCCACCGCCGTGGAGCCCGAGGATCCGCGCAGCTACTACTCCGTGTCGGATCGGCTGTCCAAGGAGACGCCGAATGCCATCCTGGCCAACCAGTACCACAACCCCGTCAACCCGAAGACGCACTACGAGTCGACCGGGCCGGAGATCTGGGAGCAGACCGAGGGCCAGCTGGACTTCTTCGTGGCCGGCATGGGTACGGGCGGGACCATCTCCGGGACCGGCAAGTACCTGAAGGAGCAGAACCCAGACATCAAGATCGTCGGCGTGGACATCGAGGGATCGATCCTGGCGCACTACCACGCCACCGGGCAGATGTCCGAGGCGCACACCTACCTCATCGAGGGGATCGGCGAGGACTTCATCCCCACCACGACGGACATGTCCGTGGTCGATGAGATCGTGACGGTGGGCGACCGCGAGTCGTTCGTGATGGCGCGGCGACTCAGCCGCGAGGAGGGCATCTTCGTCGGCGGCTCGTGCGGCTCGGCCGTCGCCGGCGCGATGCAGATCGCCCGCCGCGAGGGACGCGGAAAGCGTCTCGTCACGCTGCTCCCGGACCACGGCAACCGGTACCTGTCCACGTTCCACGGCGACGAGTGGATGATCGAGCGCGGGTTCGTGGATCCGGCCGAGGTCTCCGTGGGCGACGTCCTGCGGCAGAAGCACCCGGAGACGCTCGTGGCCGTGTCGCCGGACGACACGCTCCGCTCCGCGCTGCAGAAGATGCGCGACGCCGACGTCTCGCAGCTGCCGGTGCTGGAGGGCGGCAACAACGTCGGTTCCGTCGACGACGCATCGGCGATGAACCGCGTCCTGGAGGACGCGTCCGCGCTGGAGGCGCCGGTGCGATCCATCATGGGAGAGCCCTACCCGGTCATCCGGCCGACGGAGCCCATGACCGCGGCGCTGGAGCCGCTCTCGGACCGCCGCGCGGCCGTGCTCGTGGCCGACAACGGCACGATCACCGGCCTGCTCACGAAGTACGATCTCTTCCCGTTCCTGCACGCGTAAAGGGGGCTCCATGGGCTTCTCGACCGACGCGGTCCACGCCGGCCAGGAGCCGGATCCGTCGACCGGCGCCGTCATTCCGCCGATCTACCAGACGTCGACCTACGTCCAGGAGAGCATCGCCGTCCACAAGGGCTACGAGTACGCCCGCGGCGACAACCCCACCCGCGCCTGCTGGGAGCGCAACATCGCCACGCTGGAGAACGGGCACTCCGCGTTCGCGTTCGGCTCCGGCCTGGCCGCCATCGACGCGGTGGTCTGCCTGCTGGACGCCGGCGACCACTTCCTCATGACGGAGGACGTGTACGGCGGGACCTACCGCCTGTTCTCGCGCATCCGCTCGCGGCACGGCCTGACGCTGGACCGCGTTCCCACCCACGACCTCGGCGCGGTGGAAGCGGCGGTGCGCCCGGACACGAAGATCCTCTTCGTCGAGACGCCGACGAACCCCAACCTGCTCGTCTCCGATCTCGCCGCGCTGGCGGACATCGCCCACCGCCACGGACTGCTGCTCGTCGTGGACAACACGTTCATGACGCCGTACCTGCAGCGCCCGCTGGATCTCGGAGCGGACATCGTCGTCCACTCGGCCACGAAGTATCTCAACGGCCACAGCGACATGGTCGGGGGGATCGCCGTCGCGCGCGATCCGGAGATCGCGGAGCGCATCGGCTTCCTGCAGTTCGCGGCGGGCGCCATTCCCGGGCCGATGGACTGCTGGCTGGCCTCACGCGGCGTGAAGACGCTGGCGCTGCGGATGGAGCGGCACTGCGCCAGCGCGGCCGCCATCGCGGAACGCCTCGTGGAGCATCCGTCGGTGAAGCGGACGATCTACCCGGGGCTCCCCTCCCACCCCCACCACGAGCTGGCCAAGCGCCAGATGAGCGGCTTCGGCGGCATCATCACGTTCGATCTGGGTTCGCGCGAGGCCGCCCGCCAGACGCTGGAGAACGTGCGCATCTTTGCGCTGGCCGAGAGCCTCGGCGGCGTGGAGAGCCTCATCTCCCAGCCGGCGGAGATGACGCACGCCTCCGTCCCGGCCGCGGACCGCGAGCGCCTGGGCATCACGCCCGGACTCGTCCGGATCTCCGTGGGCATCGAGGATCTGGAGGATCTGTGGCAGGACCTCGAGCAGGCCATGGCGACGATCCCGGCCGAGGTCTCCTGACCGAAAGCGAGCGCGCTCAGTCGGCCGCGACGCGGCTGGCGGCGGCGCGGACCCACGACAGCACCTGGTCCGCGCCGCTCTCCCGCTCCAGCCGGGCGATGAGCTGGAACCCCTCGCCGTAGACGTCGGTGCGCGCCTCGATGATGGCGCGCTCGGCGTCCCCGCCGGGAACTCCCTCCAGCAGGCGCCAAGCCACCCACTCCGCGAACCCCTCGCGCAGACGATCGCTCTGGGGGTGCTCCACGTTCTCGTCCTGCCAGGCGTGCGCGATCTCGTGGGAGAGGACGGTCGTGACGCGCGGGTGCGGCAAGTCCGAGAGGATGTGGATCCGCCCGTTGCCGCGCCCGTCCGTGACGTACAGCCCGGACAGCGACTCCGGCACGTGGTTCAACCCGGGATTGGCTCCGAGGTGGGCCTTCCGCTCCACGACGAGCGGCGGCACCCGGTCCAGGACCAGGCCCAGTCGCGTCTCCGCGCGCCGGACCACGTCGTCGAGGATGACCTGGTAGACGGCGGGATCCGTGACGCGCGTGCGATCGCACCCGGAGCAGAACGTCCGTCCGTCCGTCTGGCGACCGAACCGCGTCGGCACGCCGCACGCCGAGCAGACGCCCGCGTTCTCGTGGCAGTCGCCGCAGTAGACGCCCTCGGAGCCGGCCACCTTCCAGTACCGTTCCATCGCCGGCTGCCCGCACGATGCGCATCGGCGGGCGGAGGTGCGGCACCGCCGGCAGTGGTCCGCGTCGCCGTGGTTGCAGCCGGTGTTCGGCAGGCGGCACGCTCGGCAGGGCGGCGCGGCGGAGCAGGCGCCGCAGACGGTCAGGTCCAGCGACTCGTAGCGCAGGAATCCGCCCCGGATCTCCTCGCCGCAGAGCGAGCAGTTCGGCTCCGCGGCGAGCGACGGCAGCGCCGCGAGGACGATCAGGAGGGCGGCGAGGAGTCCTCGAGTGAGCGGACGCGACGCTCCAGCGCGTCGATGCGCTCGCGCAGGCGACGCGTCTCCACCTCCAGCGCGCTCTCCACCAGGACGAGCCCGCCGAACGGGATCCCAACGGCCGAGAGCAGGAAGAGCATCGCCCCGACCGGCGAGGTCAGTCCGGTTCCCACCAGGACCTGCCGCATCAGGAACAGCGAGGCGAGGAAGACGGCCGATCCGAACAACAGCTTCAAGCGCGGCCTCCGTCGGACGCGTGGGGGGGCAGTGTCGCCCATCGTCCGGGAAGCGCCGCGGTTGGTCAAGCGGGGGAACTCCCCGACTCACGGCCCGGCTTCCCTCACGGGCACCTCGACCTCCACCGTCTCCGCGCTCTCCTCCGCGGGACGCGACTTCTTCCGCCTCCGGACCGAATCCGCACCGGACAGGTTCGTCACGTCGGCCCAGCGAAGCTCCCAGGCCTCGGGCGCCGGCGGTCGATCCTCCGGGTGGCCGGTCGCGGCGGACGGGAGAAGACCCTCGAACAGGTCCTCCCCGAAGTTGTCGATCGGCTGACTCCGGCGGCGCAGGACGATCGCGACGATTACGGTCGCGACCGCCAGGCCGCCGAGGACGATGACGAGGTTCATGGGCACTCCTCCAGCGGGCTACCTGCTCTATCGGCAGGCCAACCTCGCCGGTTGACGGGTGCCCGCTAGGAATCCGCTCCGGTCAGCGGACCGTCGGCCTCGCCGCGGAGGCGCTCCGCCAGCGTGGTGCGCCGTGCATGGGACCGCCCGGGCCGCAGCGCCAGCGAGAGCGCCCGCTCGCTTCCCACCAGCACGACCCCCTTCCGGGCGCGCGTGATGGCCGTATAGAACAGCGGACGATCCAGCAGGATGGCATGCTGGGTGGAAAGCGGCAGGATGACCCAGTCGTACTCGCTTCCTTGCGACTTGTGGACGGTGATGGCGTACGCCAGCGCCACCTGATCCCACTCCGAGGCGGAGAGGTCCACGAGCTGGTCGAAGCGCACGGAGAAGCGCTGTCCGTCCTCCCCCACGGAGTCCACCCACCCGATCTCGCCGTTGAAGACGTTGCGGCTGTAGTCGTTGCGAAGCTGGATGACGCGGTCGCCGTGCCGGAAGCGACGTCGCCCGGCGCGGACCTCCCGGCCCCGCGGATTCAGGTCCTCCTGGAGCGCGGCGTTCAGCGCGTCGGCTCCGGCATCGCCTTTGTACATCGGCACGAGCACCTGCACGTCGCGGCGCGCATCCACGCCCGCGCTCTTCGGGAGGACCTCCCGCACCAGACGACGCACCTCGGCCGCCACGTCTTCCGGACGGTCCCGGACCACGAACGCGAAGTCCCCTTCCCCCGGTTCCGTGGTGCGCGGTCGCTCCCCCTCCAGGACGCGGTGGGCGTTCGTCACGATGCCACTGCGCTCACCCTGCCGGAAGATGCGGGCCAGGCGCGCGGTGGGAATGCGATCCGAGCGGATGAGATCCCGCAGCACCTCACCCGGACCGACGGACGGCAGCTGGTTGGCGTCGCCGACGAGGACGAGGCGCGTCCCCGGCTCGATGGCTCGCAGCAGCGACGCGAACATCGGCTGGTCGATCATGGAGGACTCGTCCACCAGGATGACGGCCGCCTCCAGCGGGTGGTCCTCGTTGCGGCCGAACTCCCCGGTGGACGGATCGAAACCGAGCAGGCGATGCAGCGTGGAGGCGTCGCGCTTCGTGGTCTCCGCGAGGCGGCGCGCGGCCCGGCCCGTGGGCGCGGCCAGCGCGACCCCCAGGTGATGCTCGTCGAACAGATCCAGGAGGAAGCGCGTGAGCGTGGTCTTTCCCGTTCCGGGTCCGCCCGTGATCACCACGACACTGCGCTCGTGCGCGAGACGCAGCGCCTCGATCTGGTCCGGATCCAGCTCCACCTGTCGCTCCCGCTGCAGGCGATGCAGCGAGTCCGGTCGGAACTCCAGCTCCGGCAGATCATCGTCCGCGGAGAGCAGGTCCAGCAGCAGCTCCACCGAGCGCGCCTCCGCGGCGTGCAGGCGACGCGTGTAGATGCGGTCGTGCTCCCGGACGACGCGGCGGCTTTCCACCGCCTCCTCCACGCCCGCTTCCGCGGCGGACAGGTCCACGCCCAGGAGCTCCGCCGTGGAGCGGACCAGCTCCTCGGCCGGCAGGTAGACGTGCCCCAGCTCGGAGGACCGACGCAGTGTGTAGACGATGCCTGCGTCCACGCGCGCCGGATCTTCGGGGTCGATGCCCAGGCTGCGCGCCAGCGCGTCCGCCCGCACGAACCCGATGCCCCAGATGTCGCGGGCCAGGCGGTACGGATCCTCCCGCACGACGGTCAGGGCCGAGGCGCCGTACTGCTCGTGGATGCGGGCGGCGTAGCGCGCCCCGAGGCCGTTCTCCTCCAGCAGGAGCGTCAGGTCGCGGAGACGCTCGTTCTCGCGCACGGCCTCGTGCAGCGCGCGCGCCTTGTTCGGCGAGATGCCGGGCACGGAGGCCAGCTCCTCGGGACGATGCTCGATGACGTCCAGCACGTCCTCCCCGAAGCGCTCCACCAGCCGCTCCGCGAGCTTCGGCCCGATGCCGGCCGCCAGCCCCGATCCGAGGTAGCGAATGATGGCATTGCCGGTGTGCGGACGCGTCCGCTCCAGGCGGACGACCTCCAGCTGGCGGCCGAACTTGGGATGCTGCACCCAGCGGCCGCGCGCCCGGATCCTCTCTCCCACCGCGAGCGGCGGCATCCGCCCGACCAGCGTGACGGTGCGCTCGTCCCCTTCCGGCGACGCGCGAAGCACCGTGTAGCCGGAGTCCTCGCTGCGGTACGTGATCCGGTCCACCGTTCCGGCGAACTCCTCCGCCTCGTCCGCGAGGCGACGGCCGGTGGTGAACATGGGAAGCTGCTTTCCTGGCGGCACGGCGGACTCCGGAGGGCGGGCGATTCCCGTGGGTACCACGACGCCGCACCCAGGACAATCCCCGGCTTCCCGCCCCCAAAGAAGTGCGGCCCCCGGGATTCCCCCCCGGAGGCCGCGAGTTGCCCGAGCCGGCGGTGCTCAGGCCGCTTCGTCGAGGTTCTTCGCCTGCTTGCGGAGCTTCAGCAGGCAGCGCTTCTCGATCTGGCGGACGCGCTCGCGCGTGACGCCGATCTTCTTGCCGGTGGCCTCCAGCGAGAGGGGCTCCTGACCGTCCAGACCGAAGCGGAAGTTCAGGATACGACGCTCCCGCTCGTCCAGCGACGCCAGCAGCTCGGTGATCCGCCGACGGTTCAGCGAGTCGGCCGCCGTGTCCAGCGGCGAGGACTGCATGCTGTCCGGCACCAGGTCGTAGAGCGTGGTCTGCGCCTCGTCGCCGATGGGCGAGTCCATCGACAGCGTGCTCTTGGTGAGACGCGCCAGCGTGTTGACCTTCTCGATCGGCAGGCCGAGTTCCTCGGAGACCTCATCGATGGTGTGCTGGCCTTCCTTCTTCTGCGCGAGGTCCCGCTCGGTCTGCAGATACTTGCGCAGGTTGGCGATCACGTTGGCCGGAATGCGCACGGTGCGGCTGTGATTGGCCAGCGACCGCGTGATCGATTGGCGGATCCACTTCGACGCGTACGTCGAGAAGCGGAAGCCCAGTTCGGGGTCGAAGTACTCCGCCGCCTTGATGAGGCCCAGGTTGCCCTCCCCGATCAGGTCGGAGAAGGAAAGCCCCATGCCCTGATACCGGCGGGCGATGGAGACGACGAGGCGAAGGTTCGCGGCGACGAGGCCGTCGAAGGCGGCCTGATCGCCCTTCTTGGCGGCCCGCGCCAGCCGCACCTCGTCCTCACGCTTGAGGAGCTTGATGCGGCTGATCGATGCGAGGTACGCGCCCAGACAGTCCCGGGAGCGGGACGGGCTCCCCGACGTGCCCGTGGATCGGCTCGAAGCGGACGACTTGTCCCGTGTCGAGCGTCCCGCGGACTCGAGGGAGGTCTCCCTGGCGTCCAACATGTCCAGATCTCCTCTGAGAATGTTCCATTCTCGGAGGTTGTCCGAAACCCAGAGGTTCATGGCGACCCCCTTCAGCCTGCTCGCGACCGGTGAAGGTGTTTCCGTTGGGCCGGCACTGCTTCGGCAAACCCCACGACGATTTTGCCGTCACTGCTCACTATTGCAGAGGTCGTGCCAGCAAATACCAGAGAGACGAGTGCGAGCCGCGGAGCCCGCAGGTCGTTGCAGGAGAAGGGCTTGGAGGATCGGTCGCGGTGGGCTCCGAGTCGTGCTCACCCCGTCCGGGAGGCACGGGACTGAGAACCGTCTTTACACCTGTGTCAAGAAACGTGGAAGTCGTTGATTTTACGGTCGCAGGAGATGACACCCTGCTTTACACCGCGTGGGCGGGAAACTGTGAACGTCGTGCACAGGCTGGGGGATCTTCCCCGGAGGCCGGGAAGCGGGCGGGCCAGGGAAGCCGGCGGGCTGGGGCCCCTCTCGAGGAGCGCGGGCATTCCCACGAGGAACGGCGAAGCCGGGAGGCCTCGCCGTGAGGGTCCGTTCGCGGAGTCCGAAGGGCGGCCCTGGCGGCCGGCCGCCCCTAGAGGCCGATCCCGTAGCGCGCGATCTTGTTCAGGAGGCCGCGGCGGCTGATCCCCAGGAGCTTGGCCGCGTGGGAGCGATTGCCTTCCGTCTTGGTCAGCGCCTTCATCACCAGCGTCCGCTCGATCGACTCCACGTAGTCCTGCAGGCTCTGGTTCGGAGCCAGCCCGGCCGCCGGCGGGGCGGCGTCCCCCTGGAGATCGCTCGAGAGGGCATCGGCCTCGATGCGAGCGCCGTCTTCGGCCATCGCGACGGCCCGCTCCACCTCATGACGAAGGTCCCGGACGTTGCCCGGCCACCCGTGCGCCACGAGGACGTTCATCGCCTCCGGAGAGAATCCCGCCACGGTCTTGGACGAAGCCGCGTTGAACTCCTCAAGGAAGTGCTCGGCCAGCAGCGGCACATCCTCCTTGCGCTCGCGGAGCGGCGGGATGTTCACGCGGATCACGCGGAGCCGGTAGTAGAGGTCCTTCAGGAAGTCGCCGTTCTTCACCAGGTCGATGAGCGGGCGATTGGACGCACAGAGGATCCGCACGTCGATGGTCCGCGTCTGGTTGGCGCCGACCGGCTTCACCTCGCCCTGGTCGACGACGCGCAGCAGCCGCTCCTGGAACGCCGTCGGCGTCTTGTCGATCTCGTCCAGGAAGATGGTGCCGCCGTCCGCCTTCTCGAAGAGCCCCAGCTTGTCCGCCTTGGCATCCGTGAAGGCGCCGCGCACGTGTCCGAACAGCTCGCTCTCCAGGACGTCCCGCGAGAGCGCCGCACAGTTCACGGTGACCAGCGGACGATCCGACCGCGTGGAGCACGAGTGGACGGCGTTGGCGAAGAGTTCCTTGCCCGTTCCGGTCTCACCCTCGATGAGGACGGTGGTCCGGCTCTCGCGGATGCGCTCCACGAGATCCAGAATCTCCAGCATGCGACGATTCTGCGTGAGGATCCCGGAGAAGCCGTGCTGGCGGGCGAGCCGGCGACGCAGCGCACGGTTCTCCTGCCGGACGGCATCCAGTCGCATCTCCTGCACCGCAACGGTGGCCGCGGTGGCGAACGCCACGAGGAAGTCCAGCTGGCCCTGGCGGAAGTAGCCGACCTCCGAGCGAAGGTCCACGTAGAGACCGCCGAGCAGCTCCTCCTCCGCGAAGAGCGGCATGAAGACCACGGAGCCGAGGTTTTCCACGCGCGCCGGGTCGACGTCCGCGAAGCGCGGATCCCGGACCGGCGACGTCGACACGAGCGGCTTCGCTCCCAGCGTGGAGTCCCCGCGCAGAGCGTGGACCAGCGAGAGTAGCTCCTCCCCCTCCTGTGGGTCGATCGCGCTGCCGGCGGCGAGCTGCAGCCGGAACTCCTCCCGCTCGGCTCCCTCCGCACGCAGGAACAGCGCCACGCGATCTGCGTTCATGCGCTCTTCCAGGATCCGCTCCAGCTCCTGCACGCGCGACTCACCCTCGCCTGCGGCCTGGATGCGCGCGACGGCTTCATTCAGCGCGGCGAGGTCGTTGCGCTCGGACAGCGCGGACTCCTCCAGCAGACGATCGATGTCGCGGTGGACCTCGCGCACGGCTTCGGGGTCCACGCCGTCCCCGACCCGCTCCAGCAGGTCGATGGCCGTCTCCAGGTGGTGGCGCGCGTCACCGGTGGGATGGTCGCAGACCATCTCCAGCTTGGCTGCCATGAGATAGGCGTGCCCCGCCTCGTACGACGCGCCGATGCGGTCGAACGTGGCGCGCGCCTTCTCCAGGTGATGCGCCGCGGCATCCAGGTCCACGATGTTCTCGATGCAGAACGTGGCGTACTCCAGACGCGTCACCGCCAGATCGAACGGCACGCGGCTCTCACCCTGCAGGTGGAGCGCCTCGGCGTAGGTCTCCGACGCCGTGGCGACGTCGCCCTCCGCGGCCTCGATGCGGGCCCGGACGCGAAGCAGCACGCCCTTCTCGTAGGTCTCCTCCAGCGCGTTCGAAAGCTCCAGACCGCGCTGCACGTGCACGCGCGCCTCGGCAAGGTGCCCCGTGTGGGACTCCAGGTCGGCCAGGCGGCGCAGCGATTCCAGCACGAGGTCCCCGCGGGGAGCCAGGGCCTCTCCGCCCTCCAGTGCGCCGCGATAGAACGCGCGCGCCTCGTCGAACGACTCACAGGCGAAGTGCAGGTCTCCGCGGAACTCGTCGACGAGCACCAGCTCGCGCGGCTCGCCGTACTCGCGCAGGATTTCCTCCGCGCGGTCATACTGCGCATCGGCCTCGGCCCAGTCCCGCTTCAGGCGGTAGTAGTTCCCGAGGTTGAGGCACAACTTGGCAACGTGCGAGCGATTGCCGATGCCTTCCAGCAGTCGAAGCGCGCGCTCGAAGTGATCGCGGGCGGATTCCCAGTTGCCGCTCTTGAACTCGGCGACGCCCAGGTTGAAGAGGCTGCTGCCGACGTCGCGGGTCTGGCCGAGATCCTCGTGGTGCTTCACCGCCGCGGACAGGTGCTCCACCGCGCGGTCGAAGTTGCCCACGTTCTTCTCCATCAGCCCCAGGTTGTTCAGGCACTGGGCCATCCCGGCCCGGTCCCCGATCAGCCGGAAGCCGGCCAGCGCCGCCTCGAAGGACCGGCTGGCCGCGTCCCACTCGCCGCGACGCATCGCGATGATGCCGTAGGTCTTCTGCGCACGCGCCAGCTCTCCGGCGGCGGACGGATCCAGGATGCCGTCGGTGACGTGGCGGACGCACTCCTCCGCGTCCTCGTAGCGACCCAGGGAAATCAGCGCGAACGCACGCTCGTTGCGGATGCGCGAGAGCTGCAGCTTGTCGGCATCGGCGGGGAGGTGACGCTCCGCCGCCTCCAGCAGCTCCAGCGCCTTGGCATACTCGCCGCTCTGGTTGCGGCAGGTGCCCATGTTGTAGTGGATCTGGGAAAGGAGGTCCGAGGACTCGCGGGCCTTCTGGGCGATGACGAGAAGCTGCTCGTAGTACTCCATGGCGGAGCTGAACTCGCCCGCGCTGCGGCTGAACTCCGCGAGCTGTTCGAGCAGGCTCACTTCCTCGCGCGCCGGATCCTGATCCGGTCGATCCCGATCGCCCGCCTCCCGGCCGGACACGGAACCCGGAACGTTCGCCCCCGGATGCGCGCCTCCGGCGGGCTTTCCCGAATCCGGCTTGTCGTGGGGCCCTCGCATGCCCACCAGCCTTTCACTGACTGTGAACCAGCTTCACCCTTGTGCGCAAACGCCAACGGCCCCTCGGGAGCCGAGCGAATGAGGGTCTCGATCAAGGCCGCGGGAGCCCCGAGGGGCTCCCGCTCCAACTATTGGACGATGATCTGGAGGATCTGGAGATAGGTCCGGTACAGGAGCTGCCAGCGCTCGTCCGAACTCTCCTCGTCGGCCAAGGTCGAGGTGCCCTGCAGATTCGCTTCGACGGAGCCCGAGCGGGACATGTACTTCCCGGGAGGCGTCTTCTGCGGCTGGTCCGGGTCGCCTTCCCCGCGCGTGCCCGGGCCGGCCAGCGCACCGCCGGCGACCAGGAGCATCAAGCTCAGGGTGGTGATCAGGACCCGCATCGTCTTCAGCATGTGCAGGTACTCCGCTACAGGTAGAGAACCGTTGGCACGAACTGTCACATCGTTAGCAGCGAGCGACAGTTTCCGGCTGACCCCATTCTAGAACCGGGCGCCCGGAGTGTCAACGGGGCCGGTCCCTGGCCTCGACCGCCCGGAGGACTCCCCAGGTCATTCCGGCCAGGATCAGGAGGGCCCACGGAATGAAAAGCTTCGGCGTGATCGACTCCAGTGTCGTCTGAAGCGCCGGGTTGAACTCCCCGGTCGCATGAATCAGGGTGAACCAGAAGCCCTGGAGGACGAATCCGCCCACGAGCGCCACGACCCAGTCCACGGCGAGACGATCCCAGAAACCTCCCCAATCCGACACCAGCTCCTCCTACTTCCGTCGCTCGACGCCCGGCAGCCACACGAACGGCGCCTGGACGGTCGCCTCCGGGTCGACCCGGACGCACTGCCCGACCAGCTCGATCCGGTCGTCCGTGCGACGCCACAGATACGCGTTGCCGCCGTCGGTGCTGACGAACGTCTCCCCCGGGGCCACCGCCATCGGCGTACCGGCCAGTGCGGGGGGCGGTCCCAACGAGACGGCCGGGACGGCGCTCTCCGAACCCGAGAAACGGGCGCCCAGGAAGGCGGCCAGGGCGATCGCGCCCACGATCAGGACTCTGCGCGTCATGTTCGATCCTCCGAGTGCGTGGCTGGGTGCGCGCGGGACGACCCCGCTTCGGGCCCCAACCTAGGATCGGGCGCAGCGCCGTGTCAACGTCCCGCCATCACCGTCTCGGGCGCCGCCGCGTCCGTGGCCTCCGCGGCCACGGGAACGGACGCTTCCGGCCTCGACCAGGCCATGACCTCCTCGGCGCTCATCGGCGAGAGGATCCGGTCCCACGCCTCCGCCTCGGGCACCGTTTCGGCGACGTTCAGCGACGCCACGAGCTGACGCGCGCGATCGAGGTAGGCCTCGAAGCGCGGCTTCTCCAGCGTGCCGATCTCGCGCCCCGGCGGCGCGTCGATGGTGAGCGGATTGACGAACGAGCCGTTCCGCTTCACGCGAAAGTCCAGGTGCGGCCCGGTGGAGAGCCCCGTGGACCCCACGTAGCCGATGACCTGTCCCTGCTCCACACGCTGGCCCGCCCGGATCCCCTTGGCGTACCGCGAAAGGTGCGCGTAGCACGTCGTGTACGTGGAACTGTGCCGCACCTCGATGTACTTGCCGTATCCGCCCTTCCGTCCGGCGAAGTTCACCACGCCGTCCCCCAGCGCGCTGACCGGCGTTCCCGTGGGTGCGGCGTAGTCCACGCCCCAGTGCGGCCGGACCGTCTTGAGGATGGGATGGCGACGCCGCGAGCTGAAGCCCGAGCTGATGCGCCGGTAGTTCAGCGGCGACTTGAGGAACGCGCGCCGCACCGACTTCCCCTCGTCGTCGTACCAGTCGAGGACGCCCTCTGAGTCCACGTAGCGGAGGGCGCGGGCCGAGGCCATCTCGCCCTCGTACTCCGCGGTCAGGATCTTCCCGAAACCCAGTCGCTCCCCTTCCAGGAACTCCTCGCGCACCACGAGGGCGAAGCGGTCGCCGCCGCGCGGTTCCGTCAGGAAGTCGACCTGCCAACCGAGCAAGTCGGCGTACCGCATCGTCAGGTTGTCGTCGGAGCCGGCCGCCAGCATCGCCTCGTAGAGGCTGCCTTCCAGGACTCCTTCGATCCGGCGCAGGTGGACGTCGGGCTCCACGCGTCGGACCTCCGCCGTCGCGAGCGAGTCCGTCTCGAACGTGACCACCACCGACTCGAACGCGCTGCGCCGGAGCGCGACCTCGCGGAGCTCTCCGTCCGGCGTGCGAGCGGCCTCCAGGACCTCGCCCGGGAGGATCCGTCGCGGATCGACCTCGACGTCGTCCAGGGCGTCGAGAACGGTCCGGCGGGTCGTCGGGCCCAGGTCCAGCGAGCGCAGCGCGACGTCCAGTCCCTCTCCCCGCGCGACCTCGTGCTCCTGTCGAACCAGCGGGGGCGGCGGCTCGGCGGGAACGACCGCTTCCTGCACCGGCGGCGCCGGATCCGGACCGGCCTCCCGCTCCTCCCGCTGCGCGCATCCGGCCAGCGCGCCGATCGACAGCGTCAGCAGGATCCATGACCCGAGTCCGTTCAAGTCCGCTCCTCTCGAGGATCCCCGTCCGTCCCGCACCGCGAACCTCGCGGGGCCTTCTCTCCGTTTCGACCGGCGAGGGCTGTCACTGGAGTTCAACCCTGCCCAGGTCCGGACAGCCGGAGCCGGTCACCTGTCGACAAATCATACTTTCGGTCAGCCGATCCACGGTTCAGCGAGAGCTCCAGGACTCCCGATCCGCCGATGACGAGAACCGCTTCTCCGGGCGACACATCGCCGTAACCCAGGTGAATTCCACGCAACGTGCCCTCGGGCAGCTCCAGCGCGACGTCCCGCCAGTCCTCCGCCCAGGTCCGCCTCAGGAACGCCTCGTCCACCGACAAGACGATGTTTCCGAAACGGTCCGTCCGGATGACCTCGACTTCGAAACCACCCTCCCGGGGTCTGGGTTCGAACGACGCCATCGGGACGGGATCCTGGACCTCCGGTCCGAGCTCGGAGAGCGCCCCGCCGGCCGCGAGGTGGGCCGCCGCGGGAGCGAAGAGATCCCGGCCGTCGAACGTCGTGCCACGCCTCACCCGATCCACCGTGCGGATCGTGAGCGCCCGGATCTCGACGTCCGGATCGCCGGTGGGAAGCGCTGCCATCAGGACCCCGTTGTCCGGTCCGACGAGGAACCGCCGTCCCCAGCGCGCCGCCAGCGCGCGACGCTCGGTGCCGACTCCGGGGTCCACGACCGCGACATGAACCGTATCTTCCGGGAACGAGGGCAACGTGTTCGCGAGAACCCAGGCCGCTTCGCGAACGGCGCCCGGCAGGATCCCGTGGGTCACGTCGACGATCACGGCCCCGGGATGAATCCCCAGGATCACGCCCTTCATCTCTCCGACGAACGGGTCTTCGAGTCCGAAATCGGTCAGCAGGGCGATCATGGGGGGCCGGTGGTTTCGGGGGTTGGCGTCGACGTCCTCGGGCTTTATACCGGTCTGGATCCCATCGTGAAACCGGAGAATGGAGTCCCCATGTCAAACGTCGCCATCCTGTCCGCCGTCCGTACCCCCATCGGCCGCTTCCTCGGTTCCTTCGCCGACGTTCCGGCCCGCGACCTCGGAATCGCCGCGAGCCGAGCCGCCCTGGAACGCGCCGGTGTGAGCCCCGACGACGTGGACGAGACGATCTTCGGAATGGGTCGGCAGGCGGGCAACGGCCCCAACCCGGCGCGACAGGTCTCGATCGGGACGGGCGTGCCCGTCACCTCCCCGGCCATGACCGTGAACCAGGCGTGCGCCAGCGGCATCAAGTCCGTGGCGCTCGGAGCCGCCGCGATCCGCGCGGGCGAGGCGTCGGTCGTGCTGACCGGCGGCATGGAGAACATGACGCGCGTGCCCTACCTTCTCGATCGCGCGCGCCTGGGCTACCGCATGGGACACGCCCCCGCCGTCGATGCGATGTACCAGGACGGGTTTCAGTGCCCGCTGGCCGATCAGCTCATGGGACGCACGGCGGAGACGCTGGCCGAGCAGTACGGTATCGACCGGGCGGAGCAGGACGCCTTCGCGGTGGAGAGCCAGCGGCGGGCCGGTGCGGCGTGGGACGCCGGCCGCTTCGCCGACGAACTCACGCCGGTGGAAGTGCCCGGCAAGCGCGGCACCACCGTCGTCGATCGCGACGAGCATCCCCGTCCCGGCACCACGCTCGAGGGAATGGCGAAGCTGCCGCCCGTGTTCAAGGAGGGCGGCACGGTGCACGCCGGCAACTCGTCGGGCATCACGGACGGCGCGGCCGCGGTGGTCCTGGCCTCCGAGGCCGAAGTGGAACGCCGGGGCCTCGCGCCGCTCGCGTGGATCGTGGGATGGCAGGCGGCCGGCGTGGATCCCAAGGTGATGGGCATCGGCCCGGTGCCCGCGACGCGCGTGCTGCTGGATCGCATCGGCTGGACGATGCCGGAGATCGACGTGATCGAGCTGAACGAGGCGTTCGCCGCGCAGGCGATCGCGGTGCAGCGGGACCTGGATCTCGACCTGGACAAGACGAACGTCAACGGCGGCGCCATCGCGCTGGGCCATCCCATCGGCGCGACGGGTGCGCGCATCCTCACGACGCTGCTCCACGAAATGAAACGTCGCGAGGCTCCGAAGGGCCTCGCGACGCTGTGTGTCTCCGGCGGTCTCGGCTTCTCGATGGCCGTAGCGCTCGAGAAGCCCGCGCGCGCCTTCTAGCTGCCCGGCGGCGGCGGGAAGTCCGAGAGATCGCCCGGTCCGTCGTCGCCTCCGCCCGACGCCGCGAGCACGACGCCCAGCGCGACCAGGCCGACACCCGCGGCCAGGAACATCTTGTTCTTGTACCAGGGATCGCCCTCGGACATGCGGGACGAGAAGACCGGCTCCTCGTCGCGTTCGTCCGAGACGGGCGTGGTCTCGTCCGAGCCCGACGACACGCACGTGGTGCGCGCCTGCTCGAACACTTCGATCTCGTCCTTCGTGTACAGGTCGGCGTCGGGCTGCCACGTGGGCGAGACCCGCAGGACCTCGCAGAAGTAATCCACCGCGGACGAACGGTGAGCCAGGCCGACCTCGCAGCGCGCCGCAAGCACGTAGGCGTCGCGAAGGGCCCCGCCCTGCAGGTCCCCGGAGTCGATCAGCTGGGTCACCTTCTCCAGCGCCGTGGCGAAGTCGGCGACCAGGAAGTAGTCCTCGGCCTTGGTGAGCTCTTCCCGCGCGTCGGCGTGCGCCGTCGCGGCGAGGAGGCCCAGATCCAGGGTCCCGAAGAGGAACAGCGCCGCGGTCAGCGTGGCGAGGCCTCGCATCACCGGGTTCCGACGTTCGAGCCGCATGGGAGTCTCCTTCCCGAGGGAACGTGGCAGCGGGTCAACTGCCGGGATCGTACCCGATCGAGCGAACCCGGCAACCTTTCATTTCCCGGCGGACCGGGATCGGCAGTCACTCTCCTCTGCGCGAAGCAGGGCGAATCCGCGCAGGCCTACGGCGTCTTCTCCAGCGTGAACTGGATCCGCACCTCCCCGCCCGAGGGGATCTCCGCCGTGACCTGTCCCTCCGAACCGAGGGCCGGCCGGCTCTGTCCACCGCCCGGATCGGTGATGACGACCTCCGTGACGCGGTAGCCGCCCTTGCGGACCAGGAAGCGATGCTTCCCGGCCGCGATCTGATCCGAGTACGGCGTCTGGCGATCCACCTGGCGCCCGTCGATGAGGAGGTCGGCCGGAACCGGCGGCTTGCAGAAGACGCGAACGTGACCCCAGCGGAACTCGTAGCGGCCGAGGTCCACGGTGTCGCCGGGCGCCGCCTTCACGTCCGAGAACGTCTTGGACCCGAAGGTCCGGTGCCGCAGCTCGATGTCGTGCTGCTTGTTCCCGGCGAGCGGGATGACGGCCAGCCGCTGCTCCGTGGCGAACACCCGGCCGTTCAGGTAGATGTCCGCGAACGGCGCCACGACGATCCGCGCGTACCCGTCCCCGACCGGCGTCGGCGCGGGACGCGTGTCCTTCTTGCGCAGCGACAGCGCGGCGGACGCGGTCCCGTCCCGGGCCACCGTCGCCCGGGCCGTGGCGGGGTCGTGGCCGCGGAGATCCGCCCGGACCTCCCAGTCGCCGGTGGCCAGATCCTCCAGCGTGGCCGGAGTCTGCCTGCCCGTGGAGGTCCACTCGTCCGTGCCCGCCGGCCGGATCCGCAGGGACGCGCCCGACGGCTCGGACGTGACCTCCAGGCGGCCCTTGTCGGCGTCGCGGGCGAAGTCCCACGCCACCTCGGCCGTCCCGCCCGCGGGGAGGTCCACCGGCCGCGTGACGATGCCGGTGCCCGCGAGCTCCGCCTGGACGATCCATCGTCCGGAGTCCAGGGGACCGGACGTGACCGGCGTGACGCCGTCCAGCGGCCGGAAGTCCGGCTCCGACGGCCGGCGAACCCGGACGGTGGCCCCGGGCGGGGTCGTGGCGACCTGCAGCCGCCCCTCCGCCTCGATGGGCGTCATGGTGACCGAGAGCGTGGCGGGCTCCGCACCGATCGGCACGCGACGCACCTGCGGCTTGGAACCGCCGATCTCCAGACGAACCTCCCAGTTTCCCTCGCTCAGGTCGTCGAACTCGCAGGGCGTGACCTTCCCGGTCGGTCGGAAGTCCGCGTCGGCCGGTCCCTTCAGGTAGACCGCGGCGCCGACGGGTTCCGAGGCGAGGCGCAGCCGGCCGGAATCCCCGCCCCCGCTCCCCGCCCAGGGCTTCCACAGGAACACGACGGCCGCCAGGAGCAGCACGGCCACGATCGGACCGACGATCCGGACCGGGAATCCGCCGGACTTCGGAGGCCGAAGGCCGCTCTCCTCCGGTGACAGCACCTGCGTGGCCATCGGGGCGCCGGAGGAATCGCCGAACACCTTCGTGGCCTCCGGATCCCGCGCGCCGCCGAGCCGCGGCGAGGGTTCCGGTTCGGGCTTCGCCGCGGGCGCGGGCGTCGGCGGCGGAGCCTCCGCCGCGGGCGGCCCGGCCGCCTCCGCGCCTTCCGGGGCCAGCCGACGCGTCTTGGGCTCCTTGCTCTCGCCCGAGGACTCCTCCGGAAGCCGGACGCCGGACTCCTCCGCCTGCTTGCGCAGCTCCACGATGGCCGTGTTGGCCTTGGAGTTGTCGGGATCCATCGCGAGGACGTAGCGGAACTCGCGCACCGCATCGTCGATCTTGGCGAGGCCCATCTGCTTGAAGTAATACCCGCGGTCCAGGTGCGCGGAGATGCTGCTCTTTCGCAGCTCCTCGCCGAACACGGGAGGATCCTGCGCGAACTTCGTGAGGTACTTGCGCCGGTACTTGATGAGACCGCCGGTGGGATCCAGCGTCTCCATGCAGTCCTCGATCGCGCGAATGCAGTGGCGCATCGACGGGAAGCGGCGGTCCGGATCCTTCTCCATCATCCGCCGCAGGAGCGTCTGCGTCTCCGGCGTGACTGCCGCCTTCACGGTGAGGTCGGGCGGTTCGCGGTTGATGATCTGGTCGCGGATTTCGGAGTACGACGCCCCCTGGAACGGCTTCTCCCCGGTGAGCAGTTCGTACGCCATCACGCCCAGGGAGTAGATGTCCGTCCGGTGGTCGATCTCCTTGCCCGTGGCCTGCTCCGGCGACATGTACGCGGGCGTGCCCAGCACGGAGCCCGGCAGCGTCAGCGAGGACATGCGGGCGATGTCGCTGGACTCACGCGCCAGGCCGAAGTCCGCCACCTTCACCTCTCCGTCCTCGGAGAGCATCACGTTGCCGGGCTTGATGTCGCGGTGGATGACGTTCTGCTTGTGGGCGGCCTCCAGCCCGTAGCTCACCTCTTCCAGGACCGCCAGGACCACTTCGGGCGGGAACGGGCCGGACCGCGACAGCAGGTCCTTCATGTCGGAGCCGCGCACGAGCTCCATGACGATGTAGTAAACGTCGTCCTCGACGCCGAAGTCGAACACCGAGACGATGTTCCGGTGCCCGATGGACGAGGCCGTCTTGGCCTCGCGCTCGAAGCGGGAGATGAAGCTCTCGTCGTCGGCCAGCCCGGGGTGCAGCATCTTGATGGCGACGTGCCGGTTCAGCGCCTTCTGGGTGCCCAGGTAGAGGGTGGCCATCCCCCCGGCGCCGATCTTCTTCTCGATCTCGTAACCGCGGAACGACCGGGCCAACGGACTCCTCCTTCCCGGACTACGCCGAGATTCGCGCGATGATCACCGTGACGTTGTCCGGCGCTCCGCGCTCCTTCGCCAGCTGCACGAGCCGCTTGGCCGCGCCGTCCGGCAGATGCATCGAGGCGACGTGCAGGATCTCCCCATCCTCGACGAGGTTGGTCAGCCCGTCCGAGCAGAGGATCAGGCAACCGTCCTCCGGAAACGCGATGGGCGCGTCCGGGGTGTCCACCTTCACGTCGGGCTTCACGCCCAGGCAGCGCGTGAGGACGTTCTTCACGCGCGCCGCGGCTCCGCCGCTCCCGCCCTGCCGCTCGAACTCCGCGGCCAGCGAGTGATCGCGCGTGATCTGGTTCAGTTCCCCGCCCGTGGCGAGGTACGCCCGGCTGTCGCCGACGTGACCGAACCAGATCTGTCGTCCCACGACGGCGACGGCCGTGCAGGTGGTGCCCATGCCGCCCAGGCCCGGATCATCGCCGGACTTCTGGAAGATGGCGGCGTTCGCGTCCCGCACCGCGGATTCCAGAGCTGCCGCCGCCGAGGATCCCGGGGGGGGATCGGCGTAGCAGGCCTGGACCCGCTCGACCGCCAGCCGGCTGGCCACCTCGCCGCCGGCCGCGCCACCCATGCCGTCGGCCACCATCAGCAGATGGCCGCGCTCCGCGTTCTGACCGGGCAGGACACCGTAGGAGTCCTCGTTGTTCTTTCTCACGTTGCCGATGTCACTGAGGGCGGCTACAACGAGCCGTCCGCTCCCATCGGTCAGCTGGATTTCCTCCAACGGCCTCTCCTCAGGAAGGGTCGATCCAGGTCAAGCGGACAGTCTGCCACGTCATCCGCCCCTGCCAAACCGAAAACCACTGCGCCAGATCATCTCCACGCGGTCCGCAAGCACGATGCGGTCCCCGTCGCGAAGAACCGCGGACCGGATCGGCCGGCCGTTCACCGACGTGCCGTTGGACGAGCGAAGATCGACGAGCGTCACCCTTCCCTCTTCCATGCGCAGGGCGGCGTGGTTTCGCGAAACGCGCGAGTCGGAAATCACGAGTCCGTTCCCCTGCGCGCCCCCGATCGTCAGGCCGCGGCGAGTGACGGGCACCGATTCCCCGGTGTCCCGGCGCTGGAGGCGGCCGATCGGGGCGGACTGGCGCAGCAGCAGACCGCCGCCGAGCCCGGCCGCGGCCACTCCGGCGAGCAGCGGGATCCACGGGAACGGACCGCCTCCCGAGAGGCCCAGCGCCTGCCGGGGGCGGAGCACGCCGCTCACGGGCCGGGCCGCGGCCACGCCCGGCGTCAGCGTCAGGTTGAGCGGCGCCGGCCCGGGCAACGTGGCCAGACGCAGGCCCTGCGTGGCCCGGACGCCGGCGACGAGATCTCGGAAGCGCGCGGGGCCCTCGCCCGGACCCGGCACGAAAACGCGCCCGCCGGTCCGCTCCGCGAGCACGCGCAGCCGGTCCACGCCGATCCCCTCCGCCTCCACGGGAGCGTCCGGCGTGACGCACCAGACGGAGACCCGGGCGCTGTCCGCGGCGTCCACGCACGTCGCGACGGGGTGACGGCTCTCCCGCGCCTCCAGCCCGTTGCTGACCACGATCAGAATCCGGCGCTCGGGCAGCGGCGGCCCCGGCTCGGACAGACGATCCAGTGCCAGCAGGATTCCGTCCCACAGCGCGAACTCCCCGCTCCCGGCAAGACGATCGGCCAGTTCCGTCGGCGGGGGCGCCACCCCTCCCACGTCCGTCCAAACTTCCGGAACCCTCGCCAGTCCGAGCAGCGCGCGCTCGTCGCCCACGCCGCCCGACACGAACGCCGTGAGTTCCTGTGCCCAGGCGTCCGGGGAACCGCGGAACGCCGAGGGATCCACGAGGGCGAACACCGCGGTGCGTCGTGCGCCGTCGTAGGTCATCAGCTCCGGTCGCACGGGGCGACCGTCCACGTCGAGGCGCAGCTCCGCGCTCTTCAGCGGGAACGGAAGCCCCTGCCGGTCGAGAAGCTGGAAGGGGACCTCCGCCGAGCCGTCCGACAGGACGACGCCCGGCTCCAGCCGGAGCGAGAGCGATCCCTCCGCCGACTGGGCCGCGGCCGATCGCGGCGGCCCCGCGACGATCAGACCCACCGCGGCCGCGAGCATCGCCCCGCGCATTCTCATCCCGAACCCTCCGCCACGAGGCCGAACGCCTCCGGCCGCCGCATCACGATGGCGGCGGCGAGGAACCTCGGAACGTACTCGATCGTCTCCTGCTTGAGACAACCGTCTCCGCGCTCCACGAGATCCCAGAACTTCCACTGCGAGCGCCACGCCCCCGGCGAGTCCGCGGCCGCGCGCTTGAGGCACGTCACCATCCCGTACTCGCCCTTGTTGTAGGCCGCCGTCGCGCACATGAACGCGTTCGCCCCGAACGAGCTCAGCAGGCCGTCGATGTAGCGGCACGCGGCCCGCGTGGACAGCAGCGGATCCTCGCGCTCGTCGGCGGTGTCGTCCACCCGCAATCCGTAGCTCCGCCCCGTCTTCGGCATGAACTGCCACATCCCCTGCGCGCCGGCCGGGCTGCCCGCCTTCGTGCGGTAGCCGCTCTCGACGAACGGGAGGTAGCAAAACACCTCCGGCAGGTGATGGGCGCGCAGCTCGCGTCGGATCATCGACAGGTGCGGGCGGGCGCGGGCCATCGACCGCTGCGTGTAGCCGCGCTGTTTCCCGGTCCAGAACTCGACGAAGCGCTCGACCTCCTCCACGAGACGCGGAGGCACGTCCTGCTTCTTCGCGTCGATGCCGAACTCCGCGAGGATCCGGTTCAGCTCCGCCTCCACGATGTCCTCTTCCGGCGGCGGAGGCGGCGTGGAGTCCACGACCGTGAGCGACACGTAGATCTTGTGGAGCTCGCGGCCGGCCAGCTCGGACGAGAGGTGTTCGGACGCCCGGGCGAACGCGGCCTGGATCTGCGCGTCGGTCGGACGCGTCGGTGGAAGCCGATCGGCCGCCTGGAGCGAGCGCACGGCGATGTCGAACTGGGCGCGCGCCACCTCCGGCGACGGCGGCGCGCGGTCGTAGGCGGACAGCGCGTCCGAGAGGCTGGTCCGCACCGTCTCCTCGTACATCGCGCGCGTCCACAGGCTCTCCCGCTTCGGCGCGGGCGACCACGTCGTGAAGAACACCGCCAGCGCCGCCACCGCCGCGACGCCGGTGCCCGCCATCCAGCCCCGCAGCGTGGGCACGCCGGAGAGCGTCACGTCGAACGGCTGGTCGGCGAACGCCACCTCGTCGCCCACGTGCAGGCGCTTCGCCTTCACGGCCTCGCCGTTGACGTACGTGCCGTTGCGGCTGCGGACGTCGACCACCCACGGGAGGCCGTTGCGATTCTCCAGCCGGGCGTGCACCTCGGACACCTGCGACAGCTTGAGCCGCAGCCCCGACTGTGCGGATCGGCCGACGATGAGGCCGTGCCCGCCGATGACCGCACGCCGCCCGGGCGACTCGGGGTCGCGCGGTTCTACGGCGTGACGGAAGAGGCTGCGCACGAGCTCCCGCCAGCCCGGCGGCTCCGTGTCCTCGAAGTATCGGAACTCCAGCTGCGGCCCGAACCGGACGAGGTCTCCCCCGCGCAGCCGCTGCTCCCGCACCGGTTTGCCGTTCACGAACGTGCCGTTCGCGCTGCCGAGATCGCGCAGGACGCACGCCTCGCCGTCGACGTCGAGCACGGCGTGCTCGCGACTGATCGATGCATCGAAGAGCGGCAACTCGTTGGGGGCCTCTCGGCCGACCCGGACCTCGCCGTCCTCCGGCAGCGGAATGGGAGCCGCGGTCACGCGGCCGCGGGGCAGCAGGCGCCGACGCATCAGGCGCCGTCCCGGTTCAGAGTCGGGCGCACTTGAAGACGAACTCCGACAGTCCGAAGCGGATGCGGTCGCCGTCGGCGAGGGTGGCGCCGCGTACGCGCTCGTCGTTGACGAAGGTGCCGTTCGTGGACTCCAGGTCGACGAGCTGGTGTTCGCCCCGCTCGAAGCGCACCTCGGCGTGACGCGTGGAGGCGTACTCGTCGCCGGTGAGCCGGATGTCCGACTCCGGCGCCGCCCCGACGCGGGTCACCGAGTCCTTGAGCCGGTAGTCCCGCCCCCGCGCCTCACCGGAGGCGGCCACGAGCCAGGCCACCGCGGTGGACCGGACGTCGGCCGGGGCGCCGATGAAGACGGTCATGTCCGGACGATCCTCGTCGGCGGGCGGCGGCGGCGCGGCCTGGCTCCCGCCGCGCGGCACGAGCGGCGGCGAGTCCGAGCGGCCCGGAGTCTCGACGAACGTGTCGTCCTCGAGCGATCGGCCGGCGGAGGGCGGTTCCGGCCCGGAACGGGAAGGCCGACGCGACGAGGAGCGCGACCGGCGGCGCGGCGGCTCCTCTCGGGGCGGATCCGGATCGAACGTCAGCGAGTCGTCGCGCTCGTCCGGACGGCGCGGCGGGGCGATGTCGCGGCTCTCCAGGTCCTCGTCGAACCCGAAGTCGTCGCCGACGTACGTTTCGTCGAGGGGCTTGCCCTCGTTCTTCTTCTTTCGACGCTTCCCGAAGAACATCACCCCTCCCTCGGGACGCGGCCCGACCCCGTCTCCCGCGCGGGCGAGTCTAGCAGCGGCCCGAAAACGGCGTCAATCGGCGCAAATGGCCCGGAGTTCGCGACTTGACCGGTCGTGGGGGCGCTCCTAGAATGCCCCCGGTTTCGTTGCGCAAGCGACCCGCGGTTTGCGTATACCCCCATGGAGAGGGACGCCGCCGCGGACGTTCCCCGGCGGGGAACCCCGTCGGTTTCCAGTACGCAACGGATGCAGGGAGGCCGCCGGATGGGACGGGAACTCAGGATCATCGCCGCCGTCGGCCTGCTGGCCGCGCTGTCCCTCACGGGCTGCGCCTCGGTGGACAAGCTCACGCTCACCACGTCGCCGCGGCTGAACACCTGCGAGGGATCGGATCCTCACCCCGTGGTGATGAGGGTCTATTACCTCCGCGGCACGGCGCGCTTCCGCTCCGCGGATTTCGCCGCCCTCTGGGACGATGATCGGACCGTGCTGGCCGACGACCGGCTGGACATGCACGAGAAGACCCTGAATCCGCGCCAGCAGGTGAACCTCTCCATCGAGCGCAGCGACGACGCCAAGGAAGCGGTCGCGCTCGGCATCATCGCCAATTTCTGCCGCCCGGGCGAAGGCTGCTGGCGGCAGGTCGTCCCCCTGGAGGGGCGAAAGACGAAGGTCCGCGTCCACCTGGACGAGGGTTGCCTGTCCATCGACTGACGGCCGCACCGTGACGGCGCAGTCGTGACGGATCGGCGCCGGGAGAATCAGCGATGAGCGGATACCGACGCATGGTGTGGACCGAGGGGATGCTTCTCGGTCCGCATCACTTCCAGCAGGCCGAGCGGCATCTCCTCGGCGAGATGCGGCATCGCCTCGACATCGCCGTTCCCTACGCCCACGGCGTGCGCAGCCTCGCCATCGACGAGGAGGCGCTCGGCAACGGACACTTCCACCTGCTGGAGCTGGAAGCCATCCTGCCGGACGGAACGGCCATCCGGCTCCCCGAGATCGATCCCGTGCCCACCGGGCGGGACGTCACGGGCGCCTTCGGCGCGGACCGCGCGGAGCTGGACGTCTACCTGGCGCTCCCCGACGAGCGCCCCGGCGCTCCGCGCTGCCGTCCGGCCGAGGATCCCACCGCGGCGGAGAGTCGGTTCCGGTCGGAGTCGCTGCGGGTCCAGGACGAGAACTCCCCGGGCTCGGAGGCCGACGTGGCGGTGGCGCATCCCAACCTCCGCCTGCTGCTCTCCGGCGAGAACCGCGACGGCTTCACGGTCCTCCCCATCGCCCGGCTGAGGCGTTCCACGGAGGGCGCGCTCATCCGCGATCCGAACTGGTCCCCGCCGGCGCTGTCGGCGGCCGCGGCCGGTCCGCTGCCGTCCATCCTGCGGACGTTCCTGGAGGCGCTGTCCGCCAAGAGCGACACGCTCAAGATCCAGACGCGCCAGGCGGGCGGCAAGGTCCAGTACGGCACCAGCGACGTCATGCTTTTCTGGCAGGTTCACACCGTGAACTCCGCCATCCCGCTCCTCGCCCACTTCCAGCGCGATCCGTCCGTGCATCCGGTGGACGTCTACCTGGCCGTGTCCGAGCTGCTCGGCTCGCTCTGCACGTTCGCCGAGGACCGCCATCCACGGGAGATCCCGCCCTACGAGCACGACAACCTCGGCGGGACGTTCCGGCGCCTGGAGGAGATCTTCCGCTCGCTGATCGAGATCTCGGACGTGGCGCGCCACGAACGCGTTCCGCTGACCCGCACCGACGACGCCACGCTGAAGGGCGACGTCGGCGACGAGCGGCTCTTCGAGACCGGCTACCAGTGGTTCCTCGCCGTGCACGGGCCGCTCACCGAGGACCGCATCCGCGAGGAGATGCCGGGCAAGGTGACCATCGGCTCGCCACACAACGTGGAGTTCCTCGTTCGGCAGGCGCTGCGCGGCGTCGGCCTGGCCTACACGGCCATCCCGTCCGCGGACTTCCCGATCAAGTCGGGGCACGTCTACTTCCGCCTGGAGAACCACGGCGAGACCTGGGACACCGTCAAGGAGAGTCGCAGCATCGCCATCTATCTGCGCGGCACCGAACTGCGTGAGCTCTCGTTCGAGCTGATCGTCACGCAGACGTAGCCGTCGCCGGACCTCTGATTCGGGGGCGCACCGTGGAATTCGAGCAGGAGGAAAGGACCGGCCGCCGGGTCCAGAGTCTTCCGGACCTGGCCTCCGGTCTCTTCTCCCTCATCCTCTCGCTGAGGACGTCGGCCGCGTACGGCGCGGAGTCCGAGCTGCGGGCGAAGATCGGGGAGTACCTGGACCGCATGGACGCCGACGGGCACCGGGCGGGCATCGCGCGGGAGGACCTGGAGGCGGCCAAGTTCCCGCTGGTCGCGTTCATCGACGAGACGATCCTGAACTCGAACTGGGAGGGTCGGGAGTCGTGGCGCGAGCGTCCGATGCAGCTCGACAAGTACGGCGAGACCGTGGCGGGCGAGCGCTTCTTCGAACGGCTGGAGAGGCTGCGCGCGCAGGGCGAGTCCAAGTCCGAGCTCCTGGAGATCTACTACCTCTGCCTCTCGCTCGGCTTCGAGGGGAAGTACAAGATCCTCGGCAAGGAGAAGCTGCGCTCGCTGGTCGATGATCTCCGGCGCGAGCTGGGCTACGCCCGTCCCCTCTCGGACCGCGTCCCCATCTCGCCGCACGGCCGCCGCAAAGAGTCGCGCCGGTCCGCCCGCGAGGAGGGTTTCCCGCTCCTCCAGGTGGCGGCCATCAGCCTCGGCGGTCTGGTCCTCGTTTGGCTCATCTTCTTCTTCGTGATGGGGCACCTGGAGGGCGATGCGCTCCAGAAGCTCGGCACGCTGCCGGGACGGGGGGCCTGATGAAGAAGCTCCTCGCCACGCTGACCGACCCCAAGAAGCTCTTCAAGGTCGTCCGCAATCCCAAGGTCCTCATTGGTGTGATGGGCCTGGGCTTCGCGTTCCAGGTGATCCGCTTCGGCGCCAAGCTCGGGATGAAGGGCGGAATGCGCCTGTGGGTGGCCGTCGGCGTTCTCGTCGTGTGCGTCATCGTCATCATCATCCTGCGGCAGCGGGAGAAGAAGAAGAAGGCGGAGCAGATCGAGGACTCGCTGCTCCTGGAGGCCGACAGCCTCGTCATGACGTCCAGTGGCGCCCAGCGGGCCGCGGCGGAACAGGCACGCGAGGAGCTGGCCGAGGCGATCGAGTCGCTCAAGAAGTCCAAAGTGGCCGGAGGCAGGAGCGGCAAGACGGCGCTCTACGAGCTGCCGTGGTACCTCGTGCTCGGTCGGACGGATTCCGGCAAGAGCAAGATGGTCCGCAACTCCGGGCTCACGTTCCCGGGCTCCGGCCCCTCCACGCGCGACCGCGGCGTGGGAGCGGGCACCAGCGTGCAGTGGTGGTTCACCAGCCAGGCCGTCCTGCTGGAGACGGACGGTCGCTTCGTCGACCGCGAGGACGACGCGGACGCTCGCCACGACTGGCAGGGGCTCCTGGAGGTCGTCGGCAAGACGCGCGGCGACATCCCGGTGCAGGGCATCATGGTCACGATCTCGGCCGAGGACCTCATCCGCATGGATCCGGGACGCCTGGAGGACCAGGCGCGCGTGATCCGGCAGCGCCTCGACGCCACCGTCACCACTCTGCAGGCGTTCACGCCGGTCTACCTCGTCGTCTCCAAGGTGGACCTGGTGCACGGATTCGAGAACTTCTTCTCGGACCTGCGCGACAACGCGCGCGACCAGGTGCTGGGCGCCACGCTCGACGCGGAGCAGATCAAGAACGGCGATCCGGTCCGCTCGTTCGCGCGCGAGTTCGATCGGCTCTACGGATCGCTCTGCCACCGTCGCGCGCACCGCATGGCGGCCGAGGAGCGTCTGGGACCGCGCGGGGACGTGTACCTGTTCCCGCTGGAGTTCCTGCAGCTGCGCCGCAAGCTCGCCGGGTTCGTGAAGACGCTCTTCGAGCCGAACCCCTACGGCGAGAACCCGATGTTCCGCGGCTTCTACTTCACCAGCGGCAGCCTGGAAGGCGAGCCGGTGGATATGGTCGTCAACGAGGTGAGCCGCGTCATCGGCCTGCCCGCGGACCTGGATGGCGGGGATCTCACGCGCGTCATCGACATGATGCCGGGCCTGGAGGAGCCGGAGCCCGCTCCGCGGCGCGAGCGCGAGACCGATGCGGACCCGCGCTTCCTGCGCGAGCTGTTCAGTCGCATCCTCCCGCGCAGCATCCACCTCGCCCGCCCCACCGACGAGGCGATGCGCCGCCGCCGGTTCCAGCGGATCGGCGCGCAGGTGGGCGCGTACGCCGTGGCCGGGATCCTGGCGGCGCTGATGACCGTCTCGTTCGTGAAGAACCGGTCCGTCGTGCACGGCGTCGTGGACACGGCGCGCGAGGCGGCGCTCATCCCCGGCAACGCCACGTCCGGCGGCGAGGTGGAGAACCGCCTGCGCCTGCTGGAGGACCTCCGTGCTCGCCTGGACCACCTGGACGAGCTGGACGAGGGTCGGCCGTTGACGATGGGCTTCGCGCTGTACCGCGGCAAGCCGGTAAACCAGCGCGCGCGCGCGATCTACTTCGGCCGCCTGGTGGACGTGCTCCTCGGCCCCAGCCGCCGCGAGCTGGGCGCGCAGCTCCTCACGACGTACCCGGCGTCGCCGGGCGAGTACTCGTCGTTCTTCGATTCCTACCGCGCCTACCTCATGCTGCACGAGCCCGCTCGTGCCGACACCACGTTCCTCGCCGGGCAGCTCGTGAAGCTGTGGACGCGGCCCGGCGTGGGCACCGGCGCCACGGAGGGCCTCACCGAGGCGATCCACCGGCACGTGGAGTACGCGTGGCGACACACGGCGGACATCACGTACCACAGCGCCAACCTCCCCCCTCGCGATCCGCACCTCACGGATCGCGCCGGGGTCTACATCCGTGAGTTCTGGCGGCCCGAGAACTACTACCTGGCCATCGTGGAGCAGGTGAACGATTCGGTGCCGGCGTTCACGCTCGCGTCGGTGCCGGACGGATCGCGGTTGCTCGCGACGGACGCGGAGCTGCTGGCCGCGGATGCCACCGTCGCGTTCGTACCGGGGGCGTTCACGCTGAAGGGCTGGCGCGACGAGGTGGCCGGTCGCATCGAGCGGAGCGAGGAGCAGCTTCGCAACGACTGGATCCTCAAGGAGGCGTTCGAGGGGCAGGCGCTGGACATGCGGGAGTGGATGATCGACACCTACCGAAAGGACTACGTGTCGCACTGGGTCCGCTTCCTCGGCGCCGTGGACGTGGCGCCGTCCTCCGGCGTCTCCATGGCGGCCACGCGCGCCCGCGATCTGGGCGGCCCCAACTCCCCGCTCGTCCGCCTGCTGGAGAGCGCGGCCACGAACCTCCGCTTCCGCGGCACGGGCGAGGGCGGCGAGCATCCGCTGGCCGACGTGGAAGATCGCTTCGCCGCGCTGCACGCGATGTTCTCCGTACGCGGCGAGGGCGAGCAGACCTACCGGCCGATGGAGCAGTTCCTCGCGGCGCAGGGCGCCGTCACCGAGGCGCTTCGCCAGCTCCAGGAGAGCGGCGACCCCGGCCTGACATCGACGCAGGCGGCCAAGCAGCTCCTTGCCGAGGTCACTCCCGGCGAGACCGCGATCTCCGCGGCCATCCGCTTCGCCGAGCGCCACGCCGCCGACACCATCTCCGGCGACGTCGACGGCACGAACGCGGTGCGGCTCCTGCTGCGCCGCCCGGCGGAGGCGGCGTGGGGCGCCATGATCAAGGAGGCGCAGCTCTACCTCGATGCGGCGTGGAGCACGGACGTCTGGGAGCCGTTCCAGTCCGCGCTCACCGGAAAGTACCCGTTCGTGCCCAGCGGCCCCGATGCTCCCTTCGCGGAGTTCAGCCGGATCTTCGCGCCGGGCGGCGTCTTCTGGACGTTCTACGACCAGGAGCTCGCGCCGTTCCTGGACCGCGACGGCGAGGCGCGCGTGATCTACCGCCACGGCCTGCGGCTCGGCGACGACACGAAGACGGCCGTCGCGAAGGCGTTCGCGTTCCGTGACGCGCTCTACCGCAAGGACCCGTCGGCGCTGGGCTTCTCGTTCCGCCTCAAGCCGATGCAGACCGCCAAGCTCACGGGAGACTCCCCGTTCGTGCAGACCAGCATCCTCACGATCGGCGGATCGCGCTTCGTCTACGACATGGGGCTCGCGCGCGAGCAGACGGTGGACTGGCCGGGCGATGCGGCCGAGGGCGGCGCGCGGATCTCCGTCACGATGAACGGCCCGGAGCCCAACTCCCTGGACTTCGAGGGACCGTGGGCGTTCTTCCGCCTGCTGGACCAGGCCGCGGTGGAGCCGCGCAGCGACAGCGAGTCCGTCGTGCGGTGGACCCTGGAGCGTCCCGGCGCCTACTCCATCCAGGTTCCCTACGAGTTCCGCGCCGCACAGAACGTGAATCCGCTGCGCCCCGGCTTCTTCGACTTCACCTGCCCCCGCCAGATCGGACCGCCGCCGGACGCGGCCTCCTGATCCGGAGAACTGGAGATCTCACCATGACGGACCGCATCCCTGCCCCGGATCCCGCGCTGCTCCTCGCCCCGGCGCCCGGCGTCACGCTGCGCCACGGCCACCTCGACGGTGTCGACGCCGAGGGGAGGATTCTCTTCCGCGCGGACGACGCGGACGCGGCGCAGCCCGTCACGATCGGAGTGGAGATCCCGGACGGCGCGCTGGTGAAGGCGGCCCGCACGGGAAGGCGCGCGGCGGTCCTGGCCGCTGCGGAGACCGACGTGCCCGCCGTCCTCATCGCCCTGCTGCGCGAGCGCGTGCGCTCGGAAGCGCGGGACGCCATGCCCGGCGACCTCGAGGTGCGCGTGGACGGGGAGACGCTCCGGCTTCGCGCGGAGAACTCGCTGGAGCTGCGCTGCGGGAAGTCGCGCCTCGTGCTTCGCAGCGACGGACGCGTCGTCCTGAACGGCGCCCACATCGTGTCGTCCTCCACCGGGCCGCACCGGATCAAGGGCGCCACGATCGCGCTGAACTGACGGCCCGCCGATGAGCGCGCCGCCCGCCCCCGTCATTCCGGACATCGTCGAGGAGCACCTGGAGGAGTTCGGCTTCCTGTCACTCACGCGGCGCAAGCTGATCGTCGACTGGGAATCCGACCTGCCGGATCTCGCCGAGCACGACGAGCGGATCGAGGCCCACCGCGATGCGCTGCGCGTCGCGGGCGACGCTTCCGTGCAGCTTGCCCTCTCCCGGTTCGAGGATCCGCTTTCCGCGTGGGACACCTACGCGTGCGCGCGCGTCGTCCTGGAGCAGGGAGATCCGTCGCCCGACCAGGTCCGCGAATGGATCCTGGGCACCGACGTCCTGGAGACGCTGCCCGGCTGGCGGGAGGCGTTCCGGCGGACGTCGCGGCGCGCGCTGGACCTGCTGCCCGCCCAGCCGACAGCTGAGAAAGACTCCCGCCTGCGCTCCCTGACCATCGACGCGGCGGGCTGGCACGGCCGCCTGGCGGCGCCCGCCCGTGACGCCGCCCTGGCCGATCCCGATCCGTCGGTCCGCCTCGCCGCGGTCCGGAGCCTGCCCTGGGAGAACGACGCCTCGCGTGATCCGGGCGCCGTTCTCGCAGGGAGGGTCAGGGACGAGGACGAGGGGGTCCGGCGCGCGGCTCTCTGGTCGCTGGCGCTGGCGGCCCCGGACGCGGCCCGCTCCATCGCCCGCTCCGAGGTGGCGTCCGACGCCCCGGACCCCTTCTTCGTGCGGGTCCTGGGGCTCTTCGGCGACGCCTCGGATCGGCCGCGTCTGGAGCGCCTGGGGCTTCTCCCGGCCGCTCTGAGGGCCCTGGGAGACCTGGGAGACGCCGGAGCGCTGCCGCACCTGACCGAGGCCCTGGAGGACGAGAGCGCGGCCCTGCCGGCCGCGGAAGCCGTCTCCCGGATCGCCGGGTTCCCGGACGGGCACTCGGACGAGCCGGACGAGGAGATCCTGGACGTCGATGCCTACCGGGCCTACGCCCGGGAACGGGCTTCGGCCCTGCCGGAAGACACCCGGCTCCTGCGAGGCCGACCGTTCCCGCCGGCCGAGCCGGACGAGGAAGAGATGACGGAGGCCGTCTGGCGACGCCTGGTGCGCAGCGGCCGCGGCGCCGGACAGGCGCTGGGACGGGAGGTCCCGGACGGGTTCTTCTCGGGAGCCCCCGGCGAGGAATCGGAGTGCGGAGTCTGACGTGGAACTGAGAAACGGCACCCCCCATGCGCTGGCCCAGGTCATCGACCTGACGAAGGACGCGCGCGAGCGACTCAACGTCGTGCTGAAGGCGACGTTCGCATGGGACGAGCACGGGACGCTGACCGTCGCGCCGGTGCAGGCCACACCGCGTCCCGGAGACGAGTTCCACGGCGATCCCGCGGCCAGCAGCATCGCGGCGGAGGCCGAACTCTGCCCCGCCAAGCCCGGCACCGACATCCTCCTCACCGGCTGCGCCGTCGCGCCGCGCGGCGGCACGCGACGAATGGACGTGCGCCTCGTCGTCGGCCGGCGCAAGAAGACGATCCGCGTCTACGGCGACCGCCGCTGGAAGAGCGTGCTGGGCGTGAAGCGCCCCGGCGATCCGGAGCCGTTCGAGAAGATCCCGCTGATCTGGGAGAACGCCTACGGCGGCGTGGACGACACGCCCAAGAAGGACAGGCACGTGGGCGCGGAGCCCCGCAACCCGGTGGGTCGCGGCGTGCGGGGCAAGCGATCGGGCGTCGACGCCGGCGAGGAGCTTCTCCCCAACCTCGAGGATCCCGACGAGTCGTTCGACCGGCCGGGCAAGAAGGTCAAGCCGATGGCCTTCGCCCCGATCGGCCGCCACTGGATCCCGCGCGTGCGCTACGCGGGCACCTACGACGACCGCTGGGTGGCGGAGCGGATGCCGCTCCTGCCCGACGACTTCGACGACCGCTTCCATCACGCCGCGCCGCCGGACCAGATCTCGCGGAGCGGTCTCAAGGGCGGCGAACCGGTCGCGCTCTACGGCTTCCAGCCCGAGGGTAAGGTGGAGTTCGCCCTGCCCACGCTTCGCCCGACGGTGGAGGTGCGGATGCGCAGCCGCGCGGAGACCGCGGCGATGCGCCTGGACACGGTCGGCTTCGACACGGAGAGCCGCACGGTGCGCCTGATCTACAAGGCGGCGGTGGACGTGCACGGCGAGGTCCCGGACCTGCGCTGGACCGCGTGCGAGATCGGAGGCGACGACGTTGGCTGACGCGCTGGATCTCGCCCTCACCGGGATCGGCGCCGTGACGCCGGTCGGCCTCGACGCACCGAGCACGTGCGCCGCGCTGCGCGCCGGCATCGCCCGGCTGGGAGAGGTCCACACGTTCCTGGTGGAGGGCGAACTGGTCGGGAACGAGTCCGCGGTCGGCGGTCGAGCCCCCACCGAGTGGTACGCGGGCGGACCCTCCATCACGGAGTGGCCCGGCCACGACCGGTTCGGCCAGGAGGAACCTCCCTCCCCCGAGCAGATCGTGGAGTCGGGTGGCGATCGATTGGCGGAGCTGTCGGCGCGCGCCGCGGCGGAAGCCTGGACGGACGCCGACCGAGACGAGCCCGACGGGTGGGGACTGTGGATCGGGCTGGACGAGTCCGATGCGGACGCCGCGCCCACCGTCGCGATCCGGGACGCCCTTCCCCTGCCGCCTCCCCTCCGGGAGGAAGTCATCGCCCGGGGACGATGCTCGGCGCTGCTGGCGCTGCGCGCCGCCGCCAAGGCCGTCCGCGCAGACGAGGTGGAGGTGGCCGTCGTGGGCGGCGTGGACTCCCTCATCCGGCGGGAGCGACTGGCCGCCCTGTCGGAGGCCGGCGCGCTGCGCTCGGCCAGCCATCCGCAGGGCGTGCTCCCGGGCGAGGCCGCCGCGTTCGTCGTGCTGGAGCGCGAGTCCCGCGCGAGGGCCCGCGGCGCCGTGCGCGTCCGCATCGCGGCCATCGGCGAGGAAGACGAGCCCACCGCCGGCACCGACGACGCGAACCAGGCCGCCGGACTCACGCGACTGCTGCGCAAGACGGTGCCGCCGCGCAACGGAGACCTCGCGCCGCTGACGGTCTGCGACCTCAACGGGGACCGCTACCGGGCGATGGAATGGGCCATGGCGTCCATGCGCGCGCTGGCGGGACACAGCGGGGACGAGGTGCTCTGGCACCCCGCCGATTGCATCGGCGATGCGGGCGCCGGATCCGGCGCGCTCAACCTGGTCTGGGCCGTGGCCGCGTTCGACAAGGGCTACGCCCCCCGCGAGGAGACCCTGGTGTGGGGCGCCTCGGACGGCGCGGCCCGCGGCGCGGCTCTCCTGCTACCGCCCGAGGGGAGGAGCTAGCGATGCCGGACGTCATCGTCAACTTCATGACCGCCGTTCACGCGTCGAGCACCGGGATGAGCATCGCCTTCCCGGACGTTTGCAAGACGCCGGCCCCGCCCGCGCCCTCGCCCATCCCGATCCCCTACCCCGACATCGGCATGTCCTCCGACGCCTCCAAGGAGGCGAAGAAGGTGAAGATGGAGGGCGCCAAGCTGATGGTGAAGACCTCGAAGTTCCGGATGAGCTCCGGCGACGAGGCGGGCGTGGCGCAGGGCATCGTCTCGAACAAGATCAAGGGCAAGTGCGAGTTCGCGAACTACTCATTCGACGTGAAGGCCGGCGGCAAGAACGTGTGCCGCCTCGCGGATCCCATGAAGCAGAATCAGGGAAGCTCGCCGAACGCCTTCGGACCGGCGGAGCTGCAGGCCCCCAACGTGGGCATGGGCGCCCAGGCCGAGGCCTGCGACCGCGTCAACGAGGAGAAGGAGAAGCAGGGCTCCAATCCGGACACGTCGTGGGGCAACTCCGGCGTGGTGTCCCGGGACCGGCCCGCGTTTCAGAACGTCGCCGACACGTTCAAGGTGGTCATCTACATCCGCTCGACGAACCCCGCGAGCGGCAAGTGGATCAACCAGAAGCACCGGCCCAAACCGCACGCGGTCCTGGACGGCAAGACGATCGAGCCGGGCAACGAGGACCTGGTGAAGATGTGGATGGCCAAGGCCCGCCGGCGCAAGCGCGAGGGCCGCAAGCTGAGCAGCGAGGCGAAGACCGCGCTGTCCCAGCTCCAGCGCCACCGCGTGCGCGCGGGACGCAGCTACAACTACTCCTACTTCCACGGCATCGTGATGTGGCGCAAGGACGGCCACCCGGACGACGGGATGCCGCTGCGCGCGCGCAAGAACAAGTACGGCGGCCTGAAGTCGGACGTGGGATGCAACTACAAGGGCAAGTGGATCACCGGCGACTACGACCTGATGGACATCATGTACAACGCCAACGGCTGCGAGCGCCCCGACCAGGACGCCGCCTCCTTCGCCCGTATCAAGAAGGAGCTGAACGCCGGGATGACCTGGGACGGCATCCAGCACGGTCCGCAGGCCCAGTGGGTGGAGAAGGACATCAACATGCCGGCGGAGATCAGCAAGTGGCTCGCCAGCGACGATCCGAATCCGCCGCGCATCCAGATCTCCGCGTCGCGGTCGCTTCCCGCCTGCAGCAACGATCTGACGGTGGTCTATCCCGGTGGCACGGTGCACCTCGCCGAGAATCAGAACGCCAAGGACGCGCTGGAGTGCATGGGCTGCAAGGAGCCGAAGGAGACCCGCAAGTGAGGAGGACCCGGTGACCGATTCCCTCCCGAAGGACCAGCGCGACGCCCTCGTCGCGCGCGGCGCCGACCTCTGGGCGCGGATGTACCCCCAAGGCGGCGGCGATCGTCCACCGCAGGGCGAGTTCCTGCGCATGCGGGAGGCGTACTACCAGGTCCTGGCCGAGTACGCCGATCGCCTGCCGCGGGTGCCGATGGGCGTGAATCCGTTCAGCGGGGACGTGCTCCTGCGCACCTTCGATCCGTTCGGGTTCGACGGCTGGTGGTGGCATGTGGACCTCGTCGTGGAGCTGGAGGAACCGCGCGCCGGCTCCGAGTTTCAGGTCCTGCTGGGCGCGGTCACGCTGAACCGCCCCGCCCCGACGGAGGTCGGCGGCGATGCGGTGAGGCCGGGACCGGACGTCCCCTTCGTGGTGCCGGCACTCATGGAGCTGCCCGGGATGCAGGCCGTGATCTCCCGCATCGAGATGCCCACGGGAGACGTCGCCTGGCCGATCAGCTACTGGTCCGACCGGGAGATCCCGCCCAACCTCCTCCACCAGCCGTGGTGCCGCGAGATGTGGTGGTTCCAGGATCCGGAGAGCGGCAAGTCCGCCTGGTCCATCGCCAACGACGTCTGGGACTTCGACCTGAAGCCCTGGGTGGAGCGCGGCAAGCTGGCCTGGGCGGACGTCACGGCTGACGAGCCCGCGCTCAGCCGCGATCTCGCGGAGGCGGTCTTCTCGCTGGAGGGTCAGCGTCGTCCGCAGGCGTTCGCGGACGGGGAGCGGGAGTTCCTGGAGCCGCCCGACGGCGAGCGGGTGGTCCCGTTCGGCGAGCCGGACGACGGCGAGGTGAAGCCGCTCTCCCCGGAGGACGAGGCGGAGCTGGAGGGCGACGATCCTGAGGTCGACACCTGGGCGGACGAGGACGACGACTAGCTCCGGCCGGCCGTCGACCGACCGTGCCGTGGACGCGCGCTATTGCACCGTCGACTTGGATCCTTTCAGCTTCACGTCGCCCGATCCCTTCACCGTGATCTTCTTCCCGTCGATCACGATGTCGCCGTTCTTCTTCAGGATGATCTTCGCCTTGCCGGACTTCAGGACGATCTGATCCTTCCCCTCGATCTGGATCTCCTTCGCCTCGACCCCCAGCTCCTTGCTGATCTCGATGCGGGCGGCCTTCGAGACGCTGACCGACCACTCCCCGCCGACGGAGAGCGTGGCGTCCTTGCCGGCGTTGTGCGTCATCGCCTTGCCGGAGGAGACGGAGACGTCGTCGGTGGCGGACTCCGTGAGGCTCTTCCCCACGTTCAGCTTGCAGTTCTTCCCGACGTCCACCTTCATCTCTCCGTCCACGTTCTCCGTGTGGTTGCCTGACACGGAGACGCTCTTGGCCCCGCCGACCGACTCCTCCTTGTTCCCGCCCACGGCGAGCCCGCGCTTCCCCTCGACCGTCTCGGAGCGGCCGCCGTTGATCTGGATGGAGACGTCCTTCTCCACCTTCTCGGAGCGGGATCCTCCCACCTCGCGGGACTCGTCGGCCTCGACGGAGACCGTCAGCTGCTTCTGTGCGTGGACGAGGATCTCCTCCGCGCCCTTGTCGTCCTCGAAGCGGATCTCGTTGAAGTCCTCGGCCCCGCCCTCCATCGACCGCGTCTTCACGCCGCCCTGGGAGTGCGTGCCGCTGTACGGGCCCTCGTTGGCGCCGTTGTAGACGCGGCCGACGATCACCGGCAGGTCGGGATCGCCGTTCATGAACGCGACGAGGACCTCCTGCCCCACCCGCGGGTGGTACTGGTGCCCCCAGCCCGCGCCGGCCCAGGCCTGCGACACGCGGACCCACCAGCTCGGCTGGCCCTGCGCCCACGGATACTCGACGCGGATGCGCGCCTGATCGTCGATGGCTTCGGACACGACGGCGCTCTGGACGCCGTGGATCCGCGGCTTCGGCGTGACGGCCGGCGGCCGGAACTCGACGCCGTCCGGGATGCAGATGAACTCGTTGTGGTAGCGAGACTCCTCGAACTGACCCGCCTCCAGCGATCCGGAGAACTCCAGGTCGTGGTGCAGCTCCGTGACCAGGTAGTCCTGGTTCAGCTCTTCGTCGTGGTGATTCTTGAGCGTGAGTCCGTGGCCCGCCAGCAGTCCCCAGACGTTGCTTCGCCCGCGGTACGTCTTCGCCCGCGCGTCCGCCTGCGCGGCCTGGACCTTGATCCACTTGTCCAGCGCCGTGCGGGCGCCGGTGGCGTACTTCCCGTACTGCTCGGGAAAGTCGAACACCGAGAGCGACGGAGCGCTCCCCTGGTCCACGCGAGTGCGAGCGGTCTCCGCCGGATCGCCGATGGTGGGATCCCCGTAGAGGAAGTCCACCATCTCGTAGCTGTCCGGGACGATCTCCTGGAAGAAGCGGAACTCCAGGACCTGGTCGGCCTCGCCGTGCCCCTGCCCTTCCGCCTTGTAGTGCGCCTCGACGTGGTCCGAGATCGGGGCGTTGCCCTTGCGGATCATCATCCGGTGATCGTCGCCCTCCGGTTCGAAGAAGTAGTAGGAACCCTCTTCCTCCAGCAGGCGGGCCACGAACGCCCGGTCGCTCTCCCGGTAGCGGACGCAGCAGTCGCGCTCCGTGCCGGTGTCCTCCAGCTCGAACGACCACGAGTGCGCACCGAGGACGTCCCGGACGACCTCGTCCGTCGTCGTCTCGGTCCAGACGCGGCATCCCACGGCGAGGTCCAGGAGGCGGAACCACGGCACGACGACCATTTCGTAGGCGACGTAGCGCTCCTCCGTGCCCTTCAGTCCCATGCGCAGGATCACGCCGCTGAAGACTCGCGACTCCTCGCCGTCCGGCTTGATCTTGATGGAGATCGTCTGCCCCACCAGATCGGCGAAGTTCACGTCCGTGTTCTCCGACACGACCTCCACCCGGAATTCGAAACCGCGCGAGAGCGCCTCGGTGCCCTTCAGACGCCGCAGGATGAAGGTCTCGTCCGGGAGCGGGGTCAGGACCTCGGCTTCGAGCTTGGGCGTGTCGCTGGACATGGAGTTCTCCTACTGGATGTCGTACTGGAAGCCGCTGTCGCCGCCGGCGGAGATGGTCACCCGCTCGAACGACTCGGCGTCGGCCATCCGCCGCAGGATCTCGCCGGACACCGCCGGCAGGATCGACCGCGTGAGGATGGCGTCGATGTTCCGGGCCCCGCTGGCCGACTCCGTGCAGCGTTCGGCCACCGCGTTGACCACGTCGTCGCCGTAGGCGAGCTCCGCGGCGTGGTTCGCCCGCACGCGGCGGACGATCTTCTCCAGCTGGAGCCGGATGATGGAGTGCAGCACCTCGCCCTGGATCGGGTAGTAGGGCACCGTGATCATGCGCCCCAGCAGCGCCGCCGGGAACGCCTGCAGCAGCTCGCCCCGGATGGCCTCGGCCAGCGCCTCGGACTCCGGCGTGGTGTCCGGATCGGCGCAGAGCGTCATGATCGTGTCGGAGCCGACGTTCGACGTGAGCAGGAGGATCGTGTTCTTGAAGTCGATCTCGCGCCCCTCGCCGTCCTCCAGCGTGCCCTTGTCGAACACCTGGAAAAACAGCTCCATGACGTCCGGATGCGCCTTCTCCACCTCGTCCAGGAGGACGACCGAGTACGGACGACGCCGCACCGCCTCGGTCAGCACGCCGCCCTCGCCGTAGCCGACGTAGCCCGGCGGCGATCCCTTGAGACTGGAGACCGTGTGCGACTCCTGGTACTCGGACATGTTGATCGTGATGAGGTTGCGCTCGCCGCCGTAGAGCGTCTCCGCCAGCGTGAGGGCGGTCTCCGTCTTGCCGACGCCGCTCGGCCCGACCAGCAGGAATACGCCGACCGGCCGCGACGGGTTGTCCATCTTCGCGCGGGACGTCCGGATGCGCTGGCTGATCGCCTCCAGGGCGTGGTCCTGCCCGATGACGCGCGTCTTTAGCCGGCCCGCCAAGTCCAGCACGGTCTGGATCTCGTCCGCCACCATGCGGCCCACCGGAATGCCGGTCCAGGCGGAGATCACCTCGGCGATCGTCTGCGCGTCCACTTCCGGCTGGATCAGCGGGCTCTCGCCCTGCAGCGTGCTCAGCGCCTGCCGCTTCTCGTCCAGCTCCGCCCGGAGCTTCGTCCGCTCCTCGTCCGTCGGCGGAGCGGGCGGCTCCTCTCCCGCGTCCGGATCCGTGACCGGCGCGACACCCTGCAGCCGGTCCAGGATCTTGCGGATCGCCGCCACGAGCTCGCGCTCCTGCTTCCAGCGCGCTTCCAGCTCGTCGCGCCTCGCGCCGGCCTCCGCCAGCGCCTCCTCCAGCAGCTCCAGACGCTCCTCGTGCGCACCGCCGGTGGCGGTCTCACGCTCCAGAACGCCCTTCTCCCGCTCCAGTCGCTCGATGCGGCGGAGCGTGTCCTCCAGCGCTGCGGGCATCGCGCCCTGGCCGATGGAAACGCGCGCGCACGCGGTGTCCAGCACGCTGACCGACTTGTCCGGAAGCTGCCGCGCCGGGATGTACCGGTGCGACAGGCGGACGGAATCCTCCACCGCCTCGTCGAGGATCCGCACGCCGTGGTGGCCCTCCAGCTTCGGCGCGACGGCCCGCATCATCTCGATGGCCGACTCCTCGTCCGGCTCCTCCACCTTGACCACCTGGAAGCGGCGGGTGAGCGCCGGGTCCTTCTCGAAGTACTTCTTGTACTCGGCCCACGTCGTGGCCGCGACGGTCCGCAGCTCGCCGCGCGCCAGCGCCGGCTTCAGGAGGTTGGCCGCGTCGTTCTGGCCCTCCGCGCCGCCCGCCCCGATGAGCGTGTGCGCCTCGTCGATGAAGAGGATGATCGGCGTGGGCGAGGACTGGACCTCCTCGATCACCTGCTTGAGCCGGTTCTCGAACTCGCCCTTCACGCCCGCGCCCGCCTGGAGCAGCCCCAGGTCCAGCGTGCGGAGCGCGACGTTCTGCAGCGGCTCGGGGACGTCCCCCTCCGCGATCCGCAGCGCGAAGCCCTCCACCACCGCCGTCTTCCCGACGCCGGCCTCGCCGGTGAGAATGGGGTTGTTCTGTCGACGGCGCATGAGGATGTCCACGATCTGGCGAACCTCCGCGTCGCGGCCCAGGACCGGATCGATGCGACCGGCCTTGGCGGCGGCGGTAAGATCCACCGTGTATTGGTCCAGTCCCGGCGTGGACCCCGAGGCCCCGTCCGGGGGCGGCGCCCCCAGATCCCGCGCGGCCGCGGCGGCCGCCGCCGTCACCTCCCGGTCCTCCGGAGAGCCGTCCACGATGGACTTGAGCTCCTTGGCCAGGGCGTCGGGCGAGATCTCGGCCGCCTGCGGGCTGATCTCCGAGAGACGACGCTTCAGTACTGGATTGCGCAGGATGGCCAGGAAAAGCGCACCGGAGCGGACCTTCGTCTGCCCGTAGTTCACGGAGGCGATCAGCCAGCCCTCCTGGGCGATGTCCTGGATCGTCTCCGTGAGGTTCGGGCGGCTGCCCGATCCGGTCTTGAACGTGGAGAGGGACTGCGCCACCTGGCGCAGGAACGCATCGGGCTGGATCTCGAAGCGGCGCAGGATGCGCGGGAGATCGCCGTCGGGAAGGTCGGCCAGGCGGCCGAGCCAGTGCTCCATCTCCACTTCGTAGTGGCTCTGCGAAACGGCCAGGCCGGCCGCGGACTCCAGGGCCCGACGCGACGTGTCGGTCAGCTTGCCCAGCAGCGACTTCAGGTTCAGGCTCACCCTTCCCTACTCCTCTCGAAATGCGGAATCGCGCCGGGGAGCGGACCCCACGACGATCACGTCGTCCGGGTCGTGCTCCAGCGGCATCGTCTTCAGCCAGCTCGTCCATCCCAGCCGGTTCCCGCTCCCCGGCGAGCCGCCCAGGCGGAAGTCCGGGACCTCCTCGCGGCGCAGGACCAGCTGGTACTCGAAATCGAACTCGGTGCCGGTGGCCAGGCGGACCAGATCGCCCAGCGACCGGAAGGCCTCGCCGTTCGGCAGGAACCGGCGGTACGTCGCCAGGTTCACGGGACCCAGACGGAGACGGAACCGGAACTGCCCGACGCACACGGTCCGCCCCAGGAACACGTCGCGCCCCAACCGCGCGCCGCCGCCCAGCGGTTCCAGCTCCTCCTCGTCCACCGCGTACCACGCGGGCGAGAACGGGATCGCCTCGGCCGGCACGCCGAACAGGTCGCTCACCATCGCCTCCAGCTCGGAGGCGGCCACGGGACGCCGCGCCAGCACGCCCACCCACGGCAGCAGCGCGAGGTCCGGGAGCGGCATACGGCCGCGCAGTCCCGGCGTGTTCAGCCCCGCCGCGGAGAACAGGATGTGCTCGAACAGCTCGCCGTCGTCCGACGCGGACCGCTCCCACCGGATCGGGAAGCGATGCTTCTCGAAGGCGCGGTAGAACAGCGACAGCAACCGGTGGTTGAACAGGTCCACGAACTCGTGGAGCACCCGGTCCCGGACGCGAGCCCGCTCCAGGATGAGTTCCGCGTAGCAGTCCGGCAGGGAGCCGAAGCTGGCCGGGCTCGTCGCCCCGAAGAACGGGACGGTGACCGTGGCGGGGCCGTCCGCCGGATCCTCGGGAACGTCGATGTCGGACACGTCGCTGGGTCGGAACGTGAGCCGCACGTCCGATCGGAAGCGGACGGACTCCCGCTCGGGCGCGGCGTCGCCGCCCACGGCCTCCCGATTCCGGGACAGGTGCTGGAGGATCCGCACCGCCTGGAAGAAATCGAACCGGACGCCCTCCTCGCGGAGGGTCTCCGTCACAGGAGCGTTTTCGCTCCCGCCCGAGGAGGCCATCGCTTGAGCACTCCCTCCCGCTGGCGGACCTCCGCCACCGTTTGAACGAACGAGTTGATCGACGTGTAGTGGGCCAGGAACCGCTCCAGCACGGACGCGAAGACGAACGCGCTGGATCCGGCGAACGCGGACTCGTCGAAGCGGAGCGTGACCTCCAGACCGCGCGCGTGGAACGGCATGCCCGCGCTCCGGATCCGGCGCAGCACCGGACGCGACTCCACGCCGACGAGGCCGGCGATGCGCTGCCGCGTGACCGGCGACGCCGTGAAGTCGTAGAGCTTCAGCAGCTCACGGAACGAGTCCAGCGCCGCGGAACCGCTGCCGACGCCGGAGAGATCCGACCGCGCCTCCCCGCCCGCGTCCGAGTCCACGATGGACAGGAAGTTCAGGCTCAGGTGCGAGACGATCTTCCATCGTCCTTCCGTGCCCGTTTCCGGGCGGATGGTGCGCGTGGGCTTGCGCACGCAGCGGACCGCGCTCACGCCCGGCTTGCCCTCCACCCGCAGCTCGTCCGGGGCGCCGGTTCCCAGCGGCAGGTTCGACGGCAGGTCGCGGTTCGTGCAGAGCGCGCGGACGTTGAGCACCTCGCCGGGTTCCCTCGGCACCGGGCCGAACGCGCGGTCCACGAGGAGGATCCACATCTCGGAGCCGGAGTCGCCCTCCCGCTCCGACGGACGACGTTCCGCGTGCCAGAACGCGGCGGCGTCCGGATCGTCGTCGCCGTGCCTGAGCCCGTAGAACGGCCGGAAGTTCCGTTCCTTGCCGGAACGCGGCGCCACGGACGAGACTTCCAGAAGGGAGTGGATCTCGTAGGCGTCCTGCCCGTGAACGTCGGGAACGATGCGATAGTCCAGGTCCGTCTCGGTCAGGCGCACCGGATCCGCATCGTGCTCGAAGAGGTTCACGGCCGGCGTGGCGCCGAGCTGCACGTTCTCCGGCTCCAGCTTCCCTTGCAGGTCGATGGGGAACTCGTCCAGGAGCACGAGCACGTCCACCGTGTCCGACTTCACGCGCGAGAGGAACCCGGCCAGCGCGGCCACCCGGAAGAAGTGGAACTTGTCCGGGAACGAGAAGTACTCCATCAGCAGCCGGTAGCCGTGCGATGCGCCGTTGCGGTCGGGCAGCAGGCCCTCGTCGCGACCGAATCCTACCGGCGTCAGGTGCTCCGCATCCAGGAACATCGGATCCAGGCCGCCCTCCTCCGTGGGATGCGGCTCGCGCAGCAGCAATCCCTTCGGACTCCGGAACAGCAGCTCGTAGAGCCGGTGAACGACGACCGGATCGCGGTCGAGCTGGAAGACGAGCTCGTCCACGCCCACCGTGGAGAACGCCCGTCCGCCGAACGTCTTCAGCCGAAGGCGCAGCGCGCCGCCGGTCCCCGGAGGACATCCCGCCTCGCGCTCGCCGACGGCCTCCGCCGTCACCGAGTCCACGCGCACGGGCCACAGCGTCACGGGGTAACACGTCCGGAAGCGACAGCGTACGCCGTCGACGGACTTCGTCTGGAGCGGCGTGCCACCGGGAATCTTCAGCCCCTCCCCTTCCTTGGCCCACTCCGGGTCCAGATCGAACCGGACGATCGTGCAGGAGGGAATGGGCGCCGTCGCGGACGGATGCACCATGCCCAGCAGCGAGTCGGAGATCTGTGGGAACTCGTCGTCGAGCTTCAGGCGGACCCGCGCGGAGAGCATGCTGAACGCCTCGATGAGGCGCTCCACGTGCGGGTCCTCGCACTTCTCCGGCTCCAGCAGGAGCTGGCCCGCCACGGCCGGGTACCGCTCCGCGAATCCCGCCGCCAGACGTCGGATGTAGCGCAGCTCGCGCTCGTAGTACGGGAGCAGTTCGTCGCGCATCAACGGGCCTCCCGGATGTGCACGGAGCCGCTGTCCGGGTCCATCGCGGTGTCGAACGCCACCGGCTCGCGGATGGGATCCACCTCGATCATGCCCGTGATGCGGAAGTGCATGGAGAAGTCGGTGACGTCGTCGTGCGGGACGTGCTCCACCTGGACGGAACGACGGTTGAAGCGCGGCTCGAAGGTCTGGATGGCGCGGCGGATCCCGCGACACATCTCCTGGCTGTCCAGCGCCGAGGCGAGCGAGTACGCGCTGAGGTCCGGCAGCCCGAAGCCCAGAATCGACGTCTCCGCCTCGGGGTGGCCCTCCAGGCGATCCGGAAAGACGAGACGCGTGTTCAGGAGCCACTCCAGGTCGCGACGGATCACCTGGCGAAGCTCGTCCACGCCGATGCGCAGGTCGCCGCCCCGCGGCGGTCCGTCCTCGTCGCCCACGAGGCGATCCAGCACGGAGTGGCGCAGGATGTCCGAACCGCGCAGCCGGGCCACGGGATCAGTCCTCGATCCGTTCGAGGCGGCGGATCGTCAGCAGAGGACGATCGTTCTCGGGATCGCCGTCCCCGCCGAACGCCAGCACGCGCTGCCCGAGCCCCCGGACGATGCCGTCCCGCTCGGCCCACTCGCTGCTGCGTCCGAGCGCCAGCGGACGCGACGCCTCGTGGCTGCCCGCGTAGAGCACGGGAAGGTGCACGTTGGCGACGGCGCCGGTGACGTCCTCCAACTCGGCCGGGATCCAGGCGAGATCCAGGAGGTGCTTCGGCTCCGAGATCTCGAGACGGCGGAGGTGGAAGAAGGGCACCAGCAGGTAGCGACCGCCGGCGAACACCTCCAGCGTGTCGCCCAGCAGCTCGTCCGTATCCTCCGCGCCGGCGAACTCCTGGCCGTCCACCCGGACGCGGACGTCCCGGGCGTTCTCCCGCGCGGTCTCCACCGCGGCGCGGGCGGCGGCGGAGTCGCCGGTCCCGAACGCGCGGACCGCGTCGCGGCGCGCGGCCAGCGACGCATCGTCCAGCTCCGGCGTCAGCGGATCGGCCTCGCCCGCCATCGCCCGGCGGCGATCGGCCTCCGAGGCGAGGAGGTTCACGTACACGAACGTCCCGCGGGCGAGCTGCTCGTCCTGCAGTCCGATGGCGTCGAGCTGGCGCGCGGCCCGCTCCAGGTCACCGGAGAACACGACGAGGGCGAACAGCAGGTAGCGCGCCTCCGCGTCGGTGGGACGCGACTTCACGAGCGCGAGCTGCGCCTCGATGGCCTCGTCCAGACGTCCTTCCTGCCACAGGTCCTGCGCGGTCACGATGTCCCTCCGAGGAACGGAACGGCCCGCCGCGAAACGCGAGCGGGCGCAGAGTGCCGCAGGGCGGCCGGCGTCGGGTCCGGACGGGTCGGGCGTGTGGCCCGACCCGGCTCCGGTCCGTCGACGAGGATCAGGTACGAACGCCGGAGGAGGCCGCGTCCCACTCGAAGCTCTTCATGCCGAGCGGCTGACCCGTCTCCTTGTCCAGCGGATCGATCTCCCAGAGGATCCGGCTGAAGCGAAGCATGACCGACTGCGCCGCCTCGCCCTCGTTGAAGCCGCTGTACTGGATGTCCGCGATGGAGACCTTCTCCATCGTGACCTTGATGAACGTGTGCAGCTCTCCGCCTTCCATCGCGACGAGGTCGTGCAGGATGATCTCGTCGTAGTGGTCGTTCTGGCAGAGCGTCTGCATCAGCAGCGGCGTGGAGCCGTCCACCTTGCCGGAGATGGAAAACAGCTGGACGTTCGCCGAACCGGTGGTCTTGGCGAACGCGCCCTCCGGACCGTAGGACTGGTTCAGGCCGTGCGCGTAGCTTTCGATCGGGAAGACGTCGCTCAGATCCGCGACGGTGCTCGGCCCCTCGAGGCCCGGGATCTCCAGATAAAGAGGCATGATCGCTCTCCTTCGGTTTCAGGTGTTGTGGACCGACCTACTTGGCGCCTGCCGGCAGATCGGCGACCAATCTCAGGGAGACGTTGAGTTCTTCGAGCTGGAAGTGCGGACGGAGGTACGCCACGGCCTTGTAGCAGCCGGGTCGCGCCTTGTCGTCGATGACGTCGATGCGCGCTTCGCGCAGCGGACGCTTGGCCTTCAGGTCCTGCGACGCCTCGTCCTGCGCGAGCACGTAGTTCCCGATCCACTTGTTCAGGAACTGCTCGCACTCGGAACGTGACGCGAACGAGCCGACCTTGTCGCGGCAGATGGCCTTCAGGAAGTGAGCGATGCGCGACGTGGCCATGAGGTACTGCGTCTGCGTGGACAGCTTCGCGTTCGCGGTGGCCCCGGCGTCGTCGTACTTCTTCGGACGCTGCACGGAGTTGGCCCCGAAGAACGCGGCGTAGTCCGTGTTCTTGCAGTGGATCAGCGGCACGAACCCGAGATCCGAGAGCTCCTTCTCCCGCGTGTCCGGGATGAGGACCTCCGTGGGGCACTTGGAACCGATGTCGCCCTCGCGGGACTTGAACGTGTGGATGGGAAGCCCCTCCACCAGGCCGCCGCCCTCCGGACCGCGGATGGCCACGCACCAGTGGTGCTTGGCGAACGAGTCCGTGAGGCGCGCCGCGAAGGCGTAGGCCGAGTTCGTCCACAGGTACTTGTCGTGGTCCGTCCCGTCGACGCTCTCCTGGTAGTCGAAGTCGTCGATGGGGTTGTCCTTGCCGTACGGCAGGCGACCCAGCACGCGCGGGCACGTCAGCGTGACGAAGCGCGAGTCCTCCGAGTCGCGGAAGGACAGCCACTTCGTGTTCTCGGGGTTCGTCTTGTCGAAGATCTTCGCCAGATCCCGGGGGTCCGGCATCTGCGTGTAGCTGTCCATCGCGAACATGGACGGCGACACCGCCGAGATGAACGGCGCGTGCGCGGCGGCCGCCACGCCGGCGACGTGCTCCAGCAGCTCCACGTCCATCGGTCCCTTGTCGAAATCGTAGTCCCCGACCAGGCAGCCGTAGGGATCGCCACCGTAGAGACCGAACTCGTACTCGTAGATCTTCTTCCACAGTGCGCTTTCCGTGAACTCGGAGGCGGCCTGGAAGTCGCGGAGCATCTCTTTCTTGCCGACGTTCAGCACGCGGATCTTCAGCGTCTCGCTGGTCTCGGTCTGGTGGACGAGCTGGTGCAGCCCGCGCCAGGATCCCTCCAGCCGCTGGAAGTCCTCGTGGTGCATGATGGCGTCCAGCTGACGCGAGACGGCCTCGTCGATGGCGGCGATGCGCGCGGTGATGGTTTTGGTGACGCCCTTCTGGACCTTCATGCCCGGATCGAGGAGCTGCTCCACGAGGTTCTTGATCAGCTCCTGACCGCGCTCCTTGGCGGCGTCATCGCGGGGCTTGATCCCCGTCGAGATCATGTCGTCCAGGATGGAGCCGCCGTCCTGCTCCAGCAGCTCCTCCAGCGGGGTGGCCTTCGCCTTCTTCTCCGCCACGACTAGCCCTCCTCTCCCGGCGGGTCCGCCGCCGGAGCATCGTCGCCGCCGGCCGCGGCCGGACCCCCGGCGCCGAGCGCATCCTTGAGCTTCCCGCGCACGTCGTCCTTCTCGATGATCGCCTTCAGCATGTCCTCGAGGCGATCGTTGCCTTCCGTCCGGCCCAGGAGATCCTTGAGCTTGTCGCGCGTGGCGATGAGCTCGCGCAGCGGCTCCACCTGCTTGGCGACGTTCTCGGGCCGGAAGTCGCCCATCTTCTCGAAGTTGAGTTCCACGGAGAGCTCGCTGCCGTCGCCCTGGAGCGTGTTGTCCACCTTCATCGCGAGGCGCGGCTTCATGCTCTTCAGGATGTCGTCGAAGTTGTCGCGGTCGATGTCGACGAACTTCCGGTCCTTGAGCTTCGCCGGCGGTTCCTTGGGCTGGCCGCCGAGGTCCGACATCACGCCGACCACGAACGGAAGCTCCTTCATCACCTGCGCGCCGTTCAGCTCCACCTCGTAGGAGATGTGGACGCGCGGCGGCCGGACCCGTTCCTTCCTCTTGTGAATGCTTTCGCCTGGCATGACGATCTCCCTCGTGTTCCGCGCTCAGAGAGCCCGGGTCCTGGATGGGCCGGATCGATCCGCGCGGCGGACCCGCCGACGTCGATCCCCTTCTGCCCCGTTCGAGGCGTTCCTACTCCGACATCCCGAGAGTCTCGAGAATCGCGTTCCGGGCCTTGTCGTCCTTGAGGACGTCCCGGAGAACTTCCTGGAAGGGCATCTGCCCCCAGTTGATGGCCCGCTCCACCAGGTAGGGGACCGGACTGTGGGGCTCCGTGCGACGCAGGTACTCGGCCGCCTCCCGCAGACGACGGTACGCGTCGTCCCGCGAGGAGATGGGGCCTCCTCCCCCGCCGCCCGCAGCGGGCGCGGCGCCCGGCTCACCGGCCGGCGCCGAATCGTCCTCGTACTCCGCGGCCTCGCCGACGGAGCCCTGAACCCTCTCTTCCAGGTAGCTACGACAGTCGTAGAGGAATCCCGCCAGGTCGACGAGATTCGGCGCGTCTTCCGGGAACTTCTCCGCGCACATCGCCTCCAGCGCCTTGACCTCCGCCTCGCAGGTGGAGATCTCCTGGTGCAGCGCGGCGAGGCGCTCCGTGGGCGTCGCCGCCACGAGCGACTGCCACTCCGCGCCGGTGATGCGCCCGGTGCGCTTCATCTCCTCCACGACGGCCGGATCCCCGGTCATCGCGGCGTCGTCAACGCGCTGGGAGTCCTCGTAGTCGGCCCAGCCGCGCTCGTCCACGCCCGGACCGGAGGTGATGGGGATGGACTTCATGGCGGCGAGGAACTCGCGCGAGCTGCCCATCCAGGAGATCCAGCGGGCGCGCAGCGCCGGGATCAGCTCCCCGTCGTCCACGCCGGGATGGAGCTGGTCCCAGTAGCGCTCCAGCAGGCCGCGGGTCAGGCGAAGGCCGTCGGCAACGCTGCCGAACCCCTCCAGGCGGGCCAGCGCTTCCGTGAGGTAGGCGACCGCCTGCAGGTCCTTGCTGTGCTCGGCGATGGCCCGCTCGGCCAAACGGCGCGTCTTGCGCCAGTCGGCGTCCTTGCCGCGCCCGTCGGGATCGAGAGCGGGATCCACCTCGCGGCGGGTCTCCTCGATCTCGTCGAGCGTGGTGTCGCCCGCGGTCATGCGGATGTTGGCACCGACCGGGGAATCGCCGGCCAGCGGTTCCAGCAGCTTGTCGACATCGATCACGGGTCCGCCCCCGTCCGGTGGATGCGTCAGGATGGAAGCGCTCGAAGTGCGTGGAAGCTAACCCGATCCCGGAAATGGCGTCAAGGCGACTTACCGGGCCGTTTGGCGGCCTCCGACGCCCTCCGGCGCCCTCACTCCCCCCTGCGCGAACCGGACCGGAATCCCGCAACGCGATCCGCGCCGGAGGCGGGAATCAGCCCGGCTGGGCGGACGTGGACAGGCGAGTGAAGAGTTCCACGGCCGCGGCGGCGTCCTCGACCTCGCGGAACTGGCGGCGGGCCTCATCGCCCCGGAAGAGATACGAGAGAGTGGCCAGGGCCGCCAGGTAGTCACGGCGCGCCCGCGGAGGGCCCGCCAGCCCGAAGAAGAGGTCCACCGGCCGATCGTCCAGGGCCCCGAAGTCCACGGGCTCCTCGGTCCTCAGGAACGCGAGGCGCAGCGCGGGCAGCGTCTCCACCCGGGCGTGCGGGAAGGCGATGCCGTTGCCCACCCCCGTGGTTCCCATCTGCTCCCGGCGGGCGAGGTCGTCGTAGACGGCCTCCGACGCGGCCACGTCGTGGCCGCCCAGGAGTTCCCCGAGCACGGTGAGCGCGTCCCGGCGCCGGGGCGCGGCCACGTCGAGACGGACCCGTTCGGGGACCAGCAGCGCGGCGAGATCCTTCATGCGGAGCGGCTCCCTTCCAGTTCCCCGACCTCGGCCTCCACCGCCGCCAGCAAGCGGCCGGAGCGCACCAGGTCGGATGCCCGACGCAGATCCCCCGCAGCGTAGCGGTCCTCGGCCCAGAAGGGAATCTCGGTCCGCACCGCCGCGGTCAGCGCGTGCGTGACCGGCGCCACCGGGACGTCGCCCAGGAGATCCGCGGCCTGGGCCGCGGAGATCGCCGCGACGCCCAGCACGTCGGCCACGTTGCGGGCGATCTCGGCGGCCTTGTGCGCCGCCGTGGCGCCCATGGAGACGTGATCCTCCTGATCGGCCGACACCGGCACCGAGTCCACGCTGGCGGGATGGGCCAGCACCTTGTTTTCGGACACGAGCGAGGCCGCGGTGTACTGCAGGATCATGAGGCCGGAGTTGCGGCCGGTCTGCGGGGCGAGAAACGCGGGAAGCCCGGAGAGGGCCGGATTCAGGAGACGGTTCACCTGCCGCTCGGCCAGGGACGCGATCTCGGCGAGCGCCACGCCGAAGTGGTCGAGCGCGATCGCGAGGCTCTCGCCGTGGAAGTTGCCGGCCGCGATGACCTGCTCCTCCTCGGCGAACACGAGCGGGTTGTCCGACGCCGCGTTGAGTTCCACGCCCAGGCGACGATCCAGATCGTCGAACGCGTCCGAGACCCCGCCCAGGATCTGCGGCACGCAGCGCAGCGAGTACGCGTCCTGCACGCGCGCGTCGCGGCGACGTTCACAGGAGAGGAGGCGGAACAGGTTCGCCGCTACGCTCCGCTGGCCCGGGTAAGGCCGCGCGGCGTGAACCTTCGGATCGAAGGGACGCTCCGAGGCGCACAGGACGTCGAGCGTGGCGGCCGACGTGACCTGGGCGGTCTTGAGCATCGCCCGGGCGTCGTGCAGCAACAGCGCCCCGCGGCCGGCCATCAGCTGGCAGCCGTTGATGAGGCCGAGGCCCTCCTTGTAGGACAGCTCCAGCGGAGACAGTCCCGCCCCGCGCAGCATCTCCGCCGCCGGACCGCGACGGCCTTCGTGGCGCGCCTCTCCTTCTCCCATCAGTCCCAGCGCGACGTGCGAGAGCGGAGCCAGATCTCCGCTGGCGCCCAGCGATCCCTTGGCCGGAACGACCGGAAGAACGTCCTTCTCCAGGAGTCCGGCCAGCGCCTTCACCAGCTCGGGGCGCACGCCCGACACGCCCTTCAGGAACAGATTCAGCTTCAGCAACAGGATGGCCCGGACCTCGTCGTCGTCCAGCTCCGGGCCGGTGCCGGCGGCGTGGCTCCGGACGATGTTGCGCTGCAGCTCCACCAGGTCCTCGGTGCCGACGGCGACCTGCGCCAGGTGGCCGATCCCGGTGTTCACGCCGTAGATGGTATCCCCGCGCTCGATGCATCGCTCCAGGAACGTCCGCGACGCCGCGACGCGTTCCATCGCGCTCTCGCACGGCGTCACGGGCGCACGATCGCGCGCGACCGCGACGACGTCGTCGATCGAGAGATGCTCCCCGTCCAGTCGGATCAAACTCGGCCTCCGGAATGCAAACGGCGCATTCTCCCACGCTCCCTCGCGGAGCGTCAACGCGACCCTTTCCGGCGCTGCGTCTCCGGGCTACCTTCTCCCCCATCCTCGGAGGTGAGCGTGGACATCGCCCTGCTGAACGCCCGCATCCGTCCGCAGCGCGCGGACGACGCTACGTCCATCCTGGTGCGCGGATCCCGGATCGAGTTCGTGGGCTCGTCGGCCGACGTGGCCGCACGAGCCTCGGCGGACGCACGTCGCGTGGACCTGGACGGACGGGTCCTCGTGCCCGGCATCCAGGACGCGCACTTCCACTTCCTGCAGGCCGGCATCCACGCCCGGCGCACTTCTCTGGCCGGGTGTCGCACCGTGGAGGACTTCCGGGACCGGGTGGCGGAGCGGGCGGCGGGCGCGCCGGGGACCGGACCCGTCGTCTTCGAGTCGTGGGACGAGAACACCTGGGAGCGCGCCATCGTGCCGGACCGGGCGCTGCTGGACGGCATTGACGCGGACCGCCCCCTCATCGCGCGCCGGATCTGCGGCCACCTCACCGTCGCCAACACGCCCGGCCTCGCGCTGCTCTCGGAGCGGTGGCACGGTCCCGGCATCGACGCGGAGCTCGGCCACCTGGTGGAGGAGCCGTCGCTGGACCTGGACCAGCTGCTGCTCCCGGATCCGGAAGAGGCGGTCCGCTGCTTCGACGCCGCGGACCGCCTCTGCCTGGAGCGCGGCATCACCACGGCCTGCGATTTCCTGCGGCCGGGTCTCCTGCGCCGCTGGGCGGAGCGTGCGCAGGAGGGTCGGGGGCGCGTGCGCGTGAACGCCTTCCTGCTGGAGTCGTGCTTCGCCCACCCGGATCTCATGGAGCGGGCGCACGGACCTCGCCTCTCCCTTCGCGGCCTGAAGATCTTCTCGGACGGCACCATCGGCGGAAGGACGGCGGCCGTGCGCGAGGACTACGCGGATCGTCCGGGCCACCGCGGCGGACTCCTGGACACACCGGACGCCATCCGCCGCTCCGTCCGCACCACGCACGAGGCCGGCGGAAGCGTCGCGGTCCACGCCATCGGGGATCACGCCATCGACGTGGTGCTGCAGGCGTTCGAGGCGCTGCCGGCGGGCAGCACGGTCGGGCGAGGCCACCGCATCGAGCACGCGGAACTCGCGCGGCCCGAGGACCGGGAGCGGATGCGCGCGCTGGACGTCCGCCCGTGCGTGCAACCCAACTTCCTCCAGTGGGCGGGACCCGGCGGCCTTTACGAGCAGGCGCTCGGCCCGGAGCGACTGGCCCGCATGAATCCGTTCCGTTCGTTCGTGGAGGAGGGCTGCCGGCCCTTCTTCGGTTCCGACGGCATGCCCACGTCGCCGGCGCTGGGACTGCGCCTCGCCGTCCACCATCCCGTTCCGGAGCAGCGGCTCACGCCGGACGAGGCGCTGGTGCTGTACACGGAAGCGGCGGCCGAGGGCGTGCCCGGGCACCCCGTGTCGGGACGCATTCAGGCCGGTGAGATCGCGGATCTCGCCGTCTTCCCCTCGGATCCGGAGAAGCTGGAGAATCCGGGATTCGCGGACCTGACGATCGTCGACGGACGCGTGGAACACGAAGCCCCGACCCTTGAGCGGTCGCGGCGCACCTGATAGCTTCCGCTGGCGCCCCACCTCCCACCGGAATCGAGGTCATGAGACTCACCGAACTCCTGTCTCCGGAGAGAATCCGCATCCCGCTGACCGCGGACACCAAGGACGACGTCCTGCGCGAGCTGGTCTCGCTGCTGCCGGATCGGGCGCGGGAGACCGCCGACGGAATCCTGGAGGCGGTCCTGGACCGGGAGGGCCGCATGTCCACCGGCATCGGGCAGGGCGTCGCCATCCCGCACGGGAAGACGGACCTCGTGCAGGAGATGGAGATGGCGCTCGGCGTCGCGCCGAAGGCCGTCGACTACGACGCGCTGGACGGGGAGCCGGTGGACCTCTTCTTCCTTCTCGTCTCCCCTCCTGAGATGACCGGCCCGCACATCAAGCTGCTGGCTCTCATCTCCCGCATCCTTTCCACGGACGGCTTCCGCGAGGAGCTGGTCCGCGCTTCCTCCCCGCAGGAGATCCTGGCGCTGCTGCGCCGGGAGGAGTCCGAGGCGCTGGAGGACTAGCCCCACGGGACTCTCAAGCTGCCCGCTCGGCTCATCCACCGCCAGGAAATCTCATTCTCAGCAAGAAAAGACTGAACCTGCCCTAGCTCCGCGCCGAAACCTGGAACGTTGCAAGGAAACGAATCTCAGGGCCGGGGACCATGCACACCACGCGAACGCATCGAAGCGCCCGCGTCCTCTCCCTCCTCATCGCCGCCTGGAGTCTGGGCGGGTGCGGAGAGAGCGGGACCACGCCACCCTCCGTGGCGGACGTGGCCCTGCTGATCACCGCCGAGAATCTCGCCGCGGGAGACCTGGGCTGCACCGGGTCCCCGGAGGCGCGAACCCCCACGCTGGATCGACTCGCTCGCCGCGGACTGCTGGCCGCCGACGCCCGGTCCGTCACCACGGAGCCTCGGCCGGCGCTGGCAACGATCCTGACGGGACGCGCGCCGGAGGAGCACGGGCTCGTCCGATCGCCCTTCCACACCGATCCCGCACACCCCACGGTCGCCGAGGCGATCCTCCAGGCGGGCTGGCGCACGGGCGCCTTCGCGGCCACGTCGGCCGCCGACCGCGATCACGGACTGGGGCGCGGCTTCTCCCGCCACGCGATCACCTCCGGCGCGGCGCCGGAGCGCGAGCTGCAAGAATGGATCGAGGCCGACGGCCTGCGCGGCGCGTTCGCCTGGGTCCATCTCGCCGCGCCCGATGGCGCCTCGCTGGACGTGGACGTGGAGAAGGTCCTGTCCGCCGTGCCGTCCGGGCGTCGGAGCTTCGTCATCGTCACCTCCACCGGCGCGCGCGACGACGTTCGCCGCGGTGCGCCGTTCCTCGTCAGCGGTCCTCGAGTGTCGCCCTCCGTCCGGTCGACGCCGACCGACGTGGCCGATGCTGCCGCCCTGCTGGCCAGCGTCGTCGCCGGTGCCGAGGCGCTGGACGCCGCGCTCGCGGATCCCCCGGCCGATCGGCAGATGCCCGCGTTCGCGGCGCCGCCGCTGCCGGAGGAGCTTCGTCGCCGGTGGGCCGAGGCGCTCGAGCAGCGCGACGCCGGAGACCTGCTGGCGGCCGGACAATCATTCGCCTGGCTGGCGGAGGCCGAACCGCGGTGGATCGATGCCGGCGTCCAGGCCGCCGATCTGGCCCGGCGCGCGGGCGATCGGCGGAGCGCCGCGCGTCACGCCGGCGCGGTGCTGGAGCGCGTGCCGGAGCACCCGCAGGCGAGGGTCCTTCTCGCCCGCCTCGTCACGGCCGAGGGCGACCACGAGGCCGCCGCCGCCCTGCTCGATCCGGTGCTCTCCGCCGAGCCGATGCATCCCGGCGCACGTGCCGCCCGAGCCCGGGTGGCCCTGGCCGCCGGCGACCCCGAGGGCGCCGTCCACGATCTACGCGCGGCGCTGGCCCATGCGCGCGAGCCCGACGACCTCGCTTCGGTGGGCGCCGGCCTCAGCCGCCTCGGCCTGCACGCGGAGGCGCTGACCTCGATCCGTCACGCGATGGAACGAGGGGACCGTTGCCCGTCCACCCGGTACACTCTCGCCTTCGCACTCGAGCGGGCGGAGAGGTACCCCGAGGCCGCGGACGAGTACGCACGCCTCCTGCGGGACCATCCCGACTACCTCCCGCCCTATCGGAACCTCGGGGCGCTCATGGCGCGCGACGGCGAGGTCGAGCGGGCCATCGGGCTGTGGGAGCGAGGCCTGACCGTCGCCCCCGAGGATCCGGGACTCCTGGCCAACATCGAAGCCGCGCGAGCCGCACTGGGGCTCGCGACCCTGGGGGGCGAAGGATGAACACCACACAGGAAGACGCCAAGCGCGCGGTCGGCCGACGCGCCGCCGAGTTCGTCGAGGACGACATGATCGTCGGGCTCGGCACCGGATCGACGGCCCGCCACCTCGTGGATCGGCTCGGGGAACGAGTGGCCGAGGGGCTGCGCCTTCGCGGCGTCCCCACGTCGGAACGCACGGCGGAGCAGGCGCGGCGGCTCGGCATCGAGCTGGTGACGCTGGACGAGTGTCCGCGCCTGGACGTCGCCATCGACGGGGCCGACCAGATCGATCCCGCGGGGCACCTGATCAAGGGGCTGGGAGGCGCGCTCACCCGCGAGAAGCGGGTGGCAAAGGCGTCGGCCGTCTTCATCATCATCGCGGACCCCTCCAAGGAGGTCCCGCGCCTCGGCGTCGGCTGCCCGGTGCCGGTGGAGTTCGATCCGGCGGCGCGCGAGGCCGTGGAGGCCGCGCTGAGGGAGCTGGGCGCGGATCCGGAGCTCCGCCGCGACGGGGACCGGCCGTACGTCACGGACAACGATCAGTGGATCCTGGACGCCCGCTTCGACGGCGTGGACGACCCCTTCGGGCTGGAGGATCGCCTCAACGCCATCGACGGCGTGCTGGACAACGGGCTGTTCCCGGGAATGGCCACGCGGATCCTCATCGGGGATCCGCAGGGCGTTCGCGAGTGGACGCCTTCTAGCCGTCCGGAGGGAGGAGGGATCTCGCCTCCTGGTTGAAGCAAGCGCCCCAATTCGTTGAATGGCGGTATTTTGGCCGCCTGATCCATCCGGTCGACGATCTAATTCTCCTTGAGGATTTGTTGCCGACCGCTTACCCTGGAGCCAAGGGTTACCGTCACAAGCAAGCCACCAAGGAGTGAAGGAATGCATCCCATCGGAAAGAACATCAAGGTCCTTCGCCAGATGCAGGGAGTCACGCAGACGCGGCTGGCCGAGTCCGTGGGCGTCGCCCCGGCGTACATCAGCCAGATCGAGTCGATGATTCGCGTCCCCAGTGTGAAGGTGACCCATCGGATCGCGGAAGCCCTCGGAACCACCGTGGGAACGCTCCTCGGTGAGAACCCGGAGTCCGCCGGCGATGGACGGCTCTCCAAGCTCGAGCAGCTCCACCTGCTGAAGCGGCTGGTGCTGGAGCTGGAAGCCGAGCTGCAGGAGGACACGGAGGACAGCGACGCTCTGGCGGAGCCGGAGCTCGCCCGTAAGGGAGCCTGATCCCCGAACGCCGAGGTCGGGCCCCGCGCGTGCGGGGCCCGCTCAGGCACCCGCCCACCGGTGCCGATGGCAGAACGGACCACCGATTCCAGGAATCGGCCAATTTCGACCATCGAGCCAGGATCGACGATGAGTTCTCTCCTGCCCGTTCCGGGCGGTGCCGACCCCACCGAATTCCGCGCCTCGCACGCCGTCCATCCGCACGGACTGCCGGCCGCCGCCCGCATCTACGTGAACCGGAACCTGCGCATGCGAGGGATCGGGGCCGTCGGCTTCGACCTCGACTACACCCTCGCGAACTACCGGGTGCTCGCCATCGACGAGCTCGCGTTCGGCCTGACCCAGCGCAAGCTCGTCGAGCACCGCGACTATCCGGAGGAGATCCTGGATCTCCGCTTCGACCCGTCGTTCGTGGTGCGGGGGCTCGTGGTGGATCGCCAGCGCGGCAACCTTCTGAAAATGGACTACCACAACTACGTCCGCCGGGCCTCGCACGGGACGCGACCGCTCACAGACGACGACCGCAAGCGCATCTACCGGACGCGGCGCATCCGGACGTCCGCCCGAGCGTACGCCTCCGTGGACACGTTCTTCCACCTGCCCGAGGTGCACCTCTACGCCCGGCTCGTGGATCTGGTGAACGAGGGACGCTTCCGCCGATCGTTCGGCCGCATCTACCAGGACGTTCGCGACATGATCGACCAGGCGCACGCCGACGGCTCCATCAAGCGCGAGATCCAGGCCGATCCTGAGAAGTTCCTGGAGCGCGACCCTAGGCTACCGGAGTTCCTGCGCACGCTGCGCGAGGGCGGCAAGCGGGTGTTCCTGCTGACGAACTCCGAGCACTTCTACACGGAGGTCCTCCTCACTCACCTCCTGGAGACCTCCGGGGGGCCGTCGTGGCGGACCTACTTCGACCTCATCGCGGTCGATGCCGGCAAGCCGCGCTTCTTCGAGGAGCGGGACCGAAAGGGAACGGTCCTGGAGGAGTCCGGCCCCGGCGCCCCGATCGTGTCCGGCGGCAACGTCTGGAGCCTGGAGAAGCGCATCGGCTTCGAGGGGGACCGCGTCCTCTACTGGGGCGACCATACCTACGGCGACATCCTGCGGTCGAAGAAGTCCGTCGGCTGGCGGACGGCGATGATCATCCCGGAGCTCGAGCCGGAACTGACGGTCACCGAGAAGATCCGGCCGCGCATCGCCCGCCTGGAGGCCGCCATCGAGGACCGCGTGGACGTGCTCCGGGACGAGCAGCGCACGGGGCTGGAGAAGGCCCGCCTGGAGCGGGTGCTGGCCGGCGACGGCGGCTCGGCCGAGGAGGTCCGCCAGGAACTGCGTCGCCACATCGAACGGGCGAAGGAGCGGCTGGCCTACCTGGACCAGGAGCGCACACGCCTGCACGACCTCATCGCCCGCCTGGACGACGAGTGCAACGCGGCCTATCACCCGCACTGGGGACCGCTGTTTCGGGAGGGCAACGAGGTGAGTCGTTTCGGGCACCAGGTGAAGGACTTCGCGTGCCTGTACACCAGCCGCGTGTCCAACTTCCTCGACTATCCCCTGAACACGTACTTCCGTGCGCCGATGGAGCGGATGCCGCACGAGCTCTGACGCGGCCTACCGGTCCGGGAAGCGCTCCTTCACGAACGCGGGAACATCGCCCTGCCCGTCCCAGTTCGCGAAGCGGGAGTCGCCCTTCACCTCGATCCACTCCAGATCGCGCGTCCGGATCTCGTCGACGGCGTCGAGTGTGAGCAGCGCCTCGGGGAAGTCGAATCGGCGGAGGTCGTCGAAGCCGAGGTCGGGCAGGAACCAGGGCAGCTGCAGCTCCAGCGACGGGAAGTAGATGGCCGATCCGAGGAACCGACGGTCCTCCGGAGGCGCCTCCGTGCCCTCCACCCGCGACCGCCAGAGGACGATCGCCTCCGGACGGTGGAAGCCCCACTTGCGGACGTACTGTCCGCCGAGCTTCTCCATGGAGAGGACGCGGACCGGCTGCCCGTCCTGTTCCGTATCGAACACCTCGACGACGCCGCACGAGTAGCGCTGGTAGACGACGTGGACGCGGTCGTGGGACATCGTCTTCATGTCGATGTTGACGACGCGCATCGGCGTATCGTCGATCTCGATCTCCTCCGTCCACGCCTTCATCTTCTCGCCCGTCACCTCGATCTCGCGCTTCTCCGGATCATCGACCTCGAACTGGAGGCAGAACCGTCCGAAGCCGGTGCGCGCGTCCTTCAGGTTCACGATGGGATAGAGACCCGGGTTCCGGTAGCGCTCCGTGAACGCGCTCTTGAGGTCCTCCTCCGACGTGGAGTAGATCACCTCGTGCTGGAGCGAGAGCTCCGTGAAGAAATCGAAGGCGGTCTGCGCGTTGTACACGAACGCCGCGAACGCGGCCTTGCGGGCCGACTTCTCGTCCGGCGGGCCGTAGTGCCCCTCCCGGTAGGCACGGTCGATGCGGTTCAGCAGCTCCAGGTTCGCGTCGGACAACATCGTGCCCACGGAGTCGATCGCGGCGGCGTCCAGGTGCACGACCGGTTCCGTCGGATCGTCGAAGAAGAACGACACGATCTCCTCGCCCAGCTGCTGCCGAACGTCATCGGCCGGCGGGATCGCAGCCGCCGCCGCAGTCTGCGCCGTCGCCGGGTCGACCGCCGCGGCCAGGAGCAGGATCCCGCCGATCAGCGCGCTCGCTCTCGTCATCCGCCGCCCCCCTCTCCGAGGAGCCGCACCAGGAAGAGGCTGAGATCCGGCAGGTAGGTGATCAGGGCCAGGGCCGCGAGGAGGATTCCCAGGAACGGCAGGCTGGCCCGGTAGAGGTCCAGGATCGACTTCCGGAAGCGGTACGACGAGATGAACAGGTTCAGGCCGATGGGCGGCGTGGAGTACCCGATCTCCAGGTTCGTCAGGAAGATGATCCCCAGGTGGGTCAGGTTCACTCCGTACCCCTCCGCGATCGGGACGATCAGCGGCACGACCACGATCAGTGCCGAAAAGATGTCCATCAAACTGCCGACGATCAGCAAGAACACGTTCAAGGCCAAAAGGAAAGTCCACTTGGACGAGAACGCGCCCTGCATCCACTCCAGAAGAGTCATCGGCACTTCGGCGTCGATCAAATAGTTCGTGAGGCCGAACGCCGAGGCCAGGATCACCAGGATTCCCGCGACCAGGACCATGCTGCCACGGACGATCTCGGGGATCCGGCGCAGCGGGATGTCCCGGTAGATCAGCACCTCCGCCACGATGGCGTAGAGCGCCGTGAGGGAGGCGGCCTCCATCACCGTGACCTTGCCGGAGTAGATCCCCCCCAGCACGACGAACGGGAGCGGGATCTCCCAGGCCGCCTCCCGGACCGCCCGCCACGCCTCCCGCGGGCGGAACGGCTGGGTACTCGCGCCACCGGCGAGGCCGCGACGCGCCCCGTACAGGAACAGCAGCACGATGAGGAGGATGCCGGGAACGATCCCCGCCAGGAAGAGCTCGTCCACGGCCACGCCGGCCACGTAGGCGTAGATAATGAGCGGAAGGCTCGGCGGGAACAGGAGGCCCAGCGAACCGGAGGTGGTCACGAGGCCCAGGGAGAATCGCTGCGGGTAGCCGCTCTTCACGAGGGCCGGCATCAGCAGTCCACCCACGGCCACGATGGTCACGCCGGAGGCGCCGGTGAAGGCGGTGAAGAACGCGCAGGTGACCAACGCCACGAGCGCCAGGCCGCCGGGCAGCCAGCCCAGCAGCTCCCGCGACAGCGCCACGAGCCGGCGGGGCGCGCCACCCTCGGCGAACAGGCTCCCCGCGAACGTGAACAGCGGGATGGCCACCAGCATCGGCGAGCTGGCCAGGCGCGTCATCTCGATCACCACGGCCGAGCCGGCGATGTCCGCGCCGTAGAACAGGATCAGCGCAACGCCGGCGAGCACGAGGAACAGCGGCAGCCCGAAGAGCGCCGCGACGACGAGCAGAAGGACGAGGGTCAGGATCACGACGCCTCCGCCGCCGGGACGTCATCGGCGTCGGCGGCACTGCGGGCCGCGTCGGCCTCCTGCTCCTCCGCCGACGCAGGAGCCTCGCCCGCCAGCTCCTGGAAGGCCATCAGCACGAGGCGGAACGCGATGGTCACGAAGGCGACCGGGAACACGAGGACGATGGCCCACGACGGGATGCCCAGGAAGACCTCGCCGCCGAACGCGATCTCCTCGCCCAGGAGCTGCAGCGACGCGTGCACGAGCAGCAGCGACAGCACGGCCCCGAGCAGCGCGATCATCGTCCCGCCGATCCGCCCGGCCCAGCCGCGGAGCAGGCGGCCGAGGACGTTGATCTGCACGTGACGCTTGGACGACGTCGCGAGGATGGCGCCGGCGAACGCGAGCACGAGGACCAGGTGACGCAGCAGCGGATCGATCCAGAGCAGGCCGGCGTCGAAGAAGTTGCGCAGCAGGATCTGCAGGCCGGAGAGGAACACCATGCCCAGTAGCACGACGGCCACCAGGATCTCCAGCCCGCGGTCCGCCAGTCGCGCGAGTCCCCGCCCCACGAGCGTCTTCCGGAGGGTGAAGAAGATTCCGGCCCCGGCCAGCAGGACGCCGCCGGTCCGCGCGACGAACGGCGCGATCTCCGGGAGATTCTCGACGAGTCCCGCGAGCGCGGCCTCCACGGGGACGACCTAGTCCGCGGACTGCGCGGCGACGCGGCGCTGCTCGGCCACCGCCGCCCGCGCGCGGGCCAGCAGGTCCGCGGAGTACAGCGTGCCGACCGCCTCCTCCGCCGCCTGCAGGCCGATCGTGCGGAAGCGCTCCAGCTCCGCGCCCGGGATGGGAACGATCTCGATCCCTGCGGCACGGATGTCGTCGATGGCGCTGGCGTTGTCCTGCCGCGACGACTCCTTGAGGCGCGCGAAGACGTCGTCCGCGATCTCCCGGATCTTGCCTTTCGACTCGTCGGAAACCCTGTTCCACGCCTTGCCGGTCACGACCACCGCCCCGATGCCATGCGTGATCGGCACCTCGCTCATCGCGCCCACCTGCGTGTGCCACTGCAGCACGAGCGCCGCGTACGGCGACGAGTACACGCCGTCGACGAGACCGGTCTGCAGCGACGTGTAGACGTCCGTGATGGCCAGCGACACGGGAGCCACGCCCGCCGCCTTGAAGAAGCCCTCGGCCAGGGGATCGCCCTCCCAGAGCCACATCTTGGAACTCTTGAGGCCGTCGAGCCCGGTCACGGGGCGCTTCGTGAGGAGGTGGATGAAGCCCACCTCGGCCCAGCCGATCAGCTCGTGACCGCTCTCGTTCAGCGCCGCTTCCAGATCGTCGCCCAGCGCGTCGTACGCGGCGTCGATCTCGTCGAGCGACTCGAAGAGGAACGGCGCCTCCATGACGCGCAGCGACGGCGCGACGACTCCGAGTCCGTTGCCGGTGAAGCCGCCGCCGTGAAGCTGGCCGGACCGCATCTTCCGCAGCACCAGCGCCTCGTCGCCCTGGACTCCGCCCGGGTAGAACTTGAAGCCGACCTCGTTGCCGGTGGCTTCCCGCACGCGCTCGTCCAGCTCGTGCATCAGGTTCATCCACGTGGAGCCGTCCGGCGCCAGCGTGGCGACCTTGAGCTGGACCTTCGGCTTGGCGGCTTCCGCGGGCGCCACGATGAGGAAAGGCAGCGCGATCAGGAGCGTGGCGAGCGTACGCATGGTCCCCCCGTTCATTCGAAGATGTCCTCGGCCCGGGCCTTCAGCGACCCGGCCTGGATGCGCGCGATTCGGTTCAGCAGCTCCGCATCCGGCAACTGTCCGGTGGGAGCGTCGAGGACTTCACGGAGGGTGGCATCGAATGCCTCGGCATCGAAGCTCTGCACGCACCAGGTCCTGGCGTAAAACACCTGCGCCAAAAGCAGGTTCCGGTCCGAGATCGTGAACGCCCGATCGAACTCCTCCTGCGCGCGATTCAAATCGCCCCCGAGCATCACCGGACGACCGGCGTGGAGAGCGCCCAGCAGGATGCGCGGCATTCCCCAGAACAGCGTGTCGTCGCGCTCGGCCAGCGCCTCCGCCAGCGGCATCAGGCGCGCGAGATCGGCGGCCGCGCGGGGCTCCTGCAGGTTGAGCTGGATCCACATGCCCCAGTTGGCACAGACCCACAGCAACGCGTCGAGGTCGTCGTCGGAGATGGTGTCCAGCGCCGCGTGGAGTTCCTCGAACGAGCCCTCCCGCACGGTGCGCTCGAACTCCGGCCGATCCAGAGCCTGCCAGGCGCGCTCGCGGCCGCGGTCGTAGAAGAGGCTGGCCCGAGCCGGATCCTCGGCCTCCACGAACGCGAACGCGTAGGCAAAATTGAGCAGGCCCGACAGCTCGGCGAGATCGCGGTTGCCGGGACTCGTCTCCAGCATGCCGTCGGCGAGCAGAAGACTGGTGGGCAGCGCATCGCCGATGAGGCGAGGGTCCTCGGAGCGCAGCGCCACGTCGACCGTGTTCTCCAGCACCGGCGTGAAGGAGTTCACGGCGAGTTGCGAGGTGCTGCAGCCGGAGGCCACGAGGCCGATCGCGACGGCGACGGCCGCGCGCCGCCGGGAACCTTTCCGTGCGCTCATGTTCCTCCCTCTCCCCGCCACAGACTCGTCCGGGCGGCAGTGTTTCCGCTGCCCCGGGGACCGTCAAGGGCAATCCATTCCGGAATCCGGGCTCCGGAAGCGTCCCTCGCACTCTAGCGGGGAGACAGAGCTGCCGATACCCCGGAAGTCCACGCGCCCCGATTCACAGGAGTGGGTCCATGCGACTCGAGGAACGTCGCGACGATCACGTCGTCACGCTTCGTCCCGAGATCCCGCAGCTCACCGCCGCGGTGGCCGACGATCTCAAGGCGGCGGCGTTTCGCCGCGTGCGGGACGGGGATCGCCATCTCGTTCTCGATCTGGGCGAGGTCGAGTTCGTCGACAGCACCGCGCTGGGGGCCATCGTCGCGATCTTGAAGGCCGTCGCCCCCGAGGGGCACGTCGTCCTGTGCAACGTCTCGGGACCGGTGCGGTCGATGCTGGCGGTGACGCGAATGACGAGCATCTTCACCACGTTCGCTTCCGCGGACGAGGCTCGCGCCTCCCTTTCGGCCGAGACCTCGTGAACCCGACGCGGCGCGTCGTCCTCCGCGGCCCCAGCACGTTCGAACAGCTGGGGTTCGTGCGGAAGATCCTGGCGCCGCTGCGCGGGGAGATCCCCCTGCCGGAGGATCTCTTCGCGCGCCTCGACATCTGCCTCATCGAGGCGGCGGGCAACGCCATCCGCCACGCGTACGAACTGCGGCCGGACGGCGTCCTGGAGATCTCCGCGGAGCTGCACGCCGATCGGTTCGTGCTGGAGATCGCCGATCGCGGCCGGTCGATGCCGCCTGAGGTGCAACGCCGCCTGCACGAGGACGTCCCGCTCCCCGTCGCCGATCCACAGTCGCTGGACGACGTTCCGGAGAGCGGCATGGGCTTCCCCATCCTGCGCGTGGTGTGCGACGAGATCTCCTACGCCACGATGGACGGTCGCAACGCGCTTCGCCTGACCGTTCGGCTGCCCGCCGGAAGCATCGCCCCGGCCTGACCGGCCCGCGTGCTAGACTTCCGGGAGACTCGACAGCCCGGAATTCTGCATGCACCGTCTGCTCTTCCTGCTCCCGCTCCTCCCCTGCTGCCCGCCGGCGGACGCCGCCGTGTGGAGCGTGCGCGCGGACGGAACCGGCGACGCACCCACGGTGGCCGCCGCACTCGCGGGCGCGGGGCCCGGCGACGAGATCGTCCTGGAGCCGGGCACCTACTTCGAGTCCGGACTGATCCTGGTCGATCAGGTCACGCTCCGCGGCGCCACCGGCGATCCCGCCGACGCGGTCCTGGACGGACAGGGACTCGGGCGGATCTTCACCGGCGCCGGACTGGAGTCGGGCACCCGGATCGAGGGACTGACGATCCGGGGCGGCCGCGTGTCCGCGCCGTGCGCCGATCCCGGCGCCGGCACGTACTGCCTCGGCGCGGGTCTCCTCCTCGTCGACTCCACCGTCGAGATCTCCCGGTGCCGGTTCGTGGAGAACGAGGCCGACGACAACGGCGGCGGCGTCTCGTCGGTCCTCTCCGCGCCGACGTTCCTGGACTGCGTCTTCGAGCGGAACACGGCCCGGCACGGCGCCGCGATCACGTTCGTCTCGTCACAGCGCCACGGGCAGTCGCCGCGGCTGGAGCGATGCCGGCTGGAGGCCAACACCGCGACCGCCGACGCGGGCGGGCTCTACGCGTACGCGTCCACGCCCGAGATCGTCGAGTGCACGTTCCGCGCGAACGTCGCCGGCGAGCAGGGGTCGGCCATCGCGTGGCACGGGTTCGCTCCCGCCGTGATCGAGCGGACTCTCATCGCCGACGGTGCGGGCGACGGCCCCATCCTGCTGGGCATCGGCGCGGTTCCGCCGCAGCTCGCGTGCTGCGATCTGTGGGGCAACGAGGGCGGCGACTGGGTCGGCTTCCTCTCGGTCCAGCGGGAAGCCCACGACAACCTCTGGGCCGATCCGCGGTTCTGCGCGGAGGAGGGCGACGGGATCGATGCGACGTCCCCCTGCGCCGCCGCCGGATGCGGTGGGGTGGGGTCCGGCGACGTCGCCTGCAGCGCCACCGGTTCGCCCGAGCGGATCCGCGCGGAGTCGTGGGGGCGCGTGAAGAGCCGCTTCCGGCGCTGACGCTGCCCGGAGGCGTTGCTATCCTCGCGCCATGATCCGTCGATGTCTCCTTCTCGCCGGACTGCTCGCCTCCGGCTGCGGTCCCGCTCCGTCCCCGGAAGCTCCCCGCGGGATCCTCCTCGTCGTGATCGACGCGCTGCGCGCCGACCGCATCGGGGCGTACGGCTACGAGGCGGCGATCACGCCCACGCTGGATTCCCTGGCGACGGCGGGCCTCCGCTTCGAGGACGCTATGACGACCGTTCCGGTCACGCTGCCCGCCGTCGGCACGATCCTGACCGGACGCACTCCGCTGGGGCACGGCCTGCGCGACAACGGCTTCTTCGTCCTCGAGCCGGAAACGCGCACCCTCGCGCACCAACTTTCGGACGCCGGCTACCGCCCGGCGGCCGTCGTCGCCTCGGCGGTGCTGGCGAAGGACCGCGGGCTGGGTTCCGGCTTCGAGGTCTGGGACGACGAGTTCGCTCCGCCCTACCCCATCTACGATCCGCGACTGCAGCGATCCGCCGACGACTTCGCCCGGACGCGCCGGCGGGCCGATCGGGTCACGGACCGCGCCCTCTCCCATCTGGAAGAGCGACAGGACGATCCCTGGTTCCTGCTCGTCCACTACTTCGACGTGCACATGGAGCACGATCCTCCGCCGCGCTTCGCCGCGCAGCATCCGGGTCGGCCGTATGACGCGGAGCTCACGTTCGTCGACGCGGAGCTCCGTCGGCTGCTGGACGCCGTCGGGGACGACGTCCTCGTGATCGTCGTGGCCGATCACGGGGAGTCGCAGGGCGAGCACGGCGAGCCGCAGCACGGCTTCCTCCTCTACCAGGGCACGCTGCGCGTCCCGTTCCTCGTCGCGGGGCCGGGCGTGCCGGTCGGAGTGCGGGCGGAGCCGGTCTCCCTGATCGACGTGACGCCGAGCGTGCTGGCGGCCTGCGGACTCCCGGCGGATCCTGACGCGGACGGCATCGCCCTGGACTGGGCCGCGCCCGCTCCGGACGATCGTCCGCTCTACGCGGAAGCGCTTCGCCCGCTGCTCTCCTACGGCTGGGCCGAGCTGCGCGCGCTGCGACAGGGCCCGTGGAAGCTGATCCGCGGCGGCGGCACGGAGGAGCTCTACCGCCTCGACCGCGATCCGGGCGAGACCACGGATCGGCCGGACGCCGAGGTGCGCCGTCGGCTTGGGGATCTCCTTGAGGACGTCGTCGCGGAGGACGATGCCGAGGCCGTCCTGCGCGGACTGGACGAGGCCGAGAACCCGCAGCCGGAGGAGTTGCTGGCGTCACTCGGCTACCTCTCCGGCCACCCGGACCCGGGCGCGGAGGATCGTCCGCACCCTCGCGAGGCCCTGCCCGACTGGACGGCGTTCCAGGTCGCGAAGGTCCGGCTGCGCGAGGCGGCGCTCCTCGCGGCGCGCGGCGACGTCGCGGCGGCCGAGTCCATCCACGCGGGCGTCACGCGGCAGCGGCCGGACATGAAGGAGGCGATCGCCTTCGGCGGCTACCTGGCGGAGCTCCGGGGCGATGCGGTCCGCGCGGAGCAGGCCTACCGCGAAGCGCTGGGCGCGGGCTCCGAGGAAGGCGCCGCCGTCGCGGGTCTCACCCGACTGCTCCGCGCGCGGGCGCGGGAGGCGCTGGGCGCGGACGACCCCTCGGGCGCGATCGCGGTGCTGGAGGAACTGAAGGGGCTCACGCCGGCGGACCCGGTCACGCGCTACAACCTGGCCATCGCCCTGGACCGCGCGGGACGCGTGGACGCGGCGAAGTCGGAGCTGGAGGAGTTCCTGCTTCTGGCCCCGGACGATCCGGATGCGAACGCCGCGCGCGAGTACCTGCGCGCCGGCCGGTGGCCCTAGCGAGTCCGGACGATCTTCCGGGCGTCCGGTCCGTCCGGACCTTCCAGCCGCACGAAGTAGATCCCCGCCGCCGCGAGTCGACCGCCCTCGTCCCGCCCGTCCCACACGGCGGAGTGAACGCCGGCCGAGGCAGGGCCCGCGGCGAGCTGTCTCACCCGGCGGCCCGCGGTGTCGTAGACGGCCAGAGACACGTCGGCCGCGCGATCGCTCGCCCAGTCGATCCGCGTCGACTCGCGGAACGGGGACGGTCCCACGCGCTCCAGCCGAGCGCCGAGCCGCAGCGCGCCCTCCGGGGCCGAAACGGACGAGACCCAGCCGATCGCGGCCGCAGCGTCCACGAGACCGTAGCCGGCGTAGCGATCCCATCCCGGCGCCGACTCCACGTTCACGACGTCGATGGCGGTGGTCGTCATCGCGGTGCGGACCTCCAGCGGCGTCCAGCCGGGATGGGCGGAGAGGAGCAGCGCCGCCACGCCGGAAACGAACGGCGCCGAGCACGACGTTCCGCCGAACCAGCTCTCGTAGTCCCCGTCGAAGCGCGTGGTCGGCAGGATGATCGGCGAGAGCAGATCCATCGCGTTGTTCGCGTCCTGCACGTCCACGCCGTAGGACGATCCCCACCACTTCTCGTTGTCGCACGTGACGCCGTTCGGATCCGTGTTGTAGCCGGAGTTCACCTCGCCCGGATCCGAGCTGGAGCGCTTGCGATCGCCGCACGGTGAGGCCGCGCCGACGGAGATCACGTCGATGTGGCTCTGGGGCAGCCACAGCACCGACTGGTTGCGGTTCCCGGACGACGACACGAGGACGACGCCGGCGGCCGCCGCATAGTCCAGCGCCGCCTCGAACGCGGGATGATCGAAGACGTTGTAGAAGGTCCAGCTCATGTTGATGACGTCCGCGCCGTTGTCGGCCGCCCACTGGATGGCGGTGGCGCGTTCGGACGTGCTGCCGCCCGCGCGGATCGGCATCAGCGTGCAACCCGGCGCCACGCCGGCCGTCCCGATCCCGTTGTCCACGGTGGCGGCGATGATCCCGGCCACCATCGTCCCGTGACCGTTCGTGTCTTCCGGATCAGGATCGTTCGCGAAGAAGTCGTAGCCGGGACCGAGCACGAGGTCCGGGTGGTCCAGGTCCACGCCGGTGTCGACGAACGCGACGACCACGGAACTGTCGCCGTACCCGGCCAGGTCCCAGGCTTCGTCGATGCGGGAGTCGAAGCCGACGGCTCCCACCGGCACGCCGCCGTCGTGACCGCCGCAACCGTCGCAGTAGTCCAGCATCTGCGCGGTGTTGTCGTGGCCCCACTGGAGCGCGAACATCGGATCCGACGGCGGAGTGCCGTCCAGCTCCGACTCGTAGTCGGCGCACGCCGCTTCCACTCCGGGGACCGTCGCCCAGGAGCGGGCCTCCCGTTCGGGATCCGTCGCCGGGTCGATCTCCAGAAGGTGCCAGCGATCCAACCCCAGCGAGGACGCCAGTTCGGGTCGCGCGGCCTCCGCGAATGCCGGGCGGACGGAGCGCACTCCCCCGCGCAGCCCCGTCATCAGCTCACGCACGTCGACCTGCGGCGCCACCCGGACCAGAACCCGGCCGGGGCGGACGGCGGCGCCTTCCGGCGCGACCGACTCACGGTCTCCCAGCGTGGACGCGGGATCGCCCATCCAGGCCAGACCGCCCACGAGAAGGACGATCAGGGCACGGACGACCGTCCTCGAACGAAGATTCGACAAGACTCCACCGCTCCGGAGACTCCGGCTCATCCACCCACTCCCTCGACTTCACGACGACATTCGGTTTGGTAGAGCTGGATGCGGCTTGGGGGCACGTTCAGTGTACCGCGCCTCGCGCGAAGTTGACCACAAGATGAAGACTCGGAGAAACGCCCGGACGCGCATCGCGCATCCGGGCGTACCAAACCTGCACAAGACTTCCAGCAGAACCTTACCGGAGCCGCGTGACCCTTTGCGTGAACACACGTTCACCCACGCGCGCCCGCACGAAGTAGACGCCGGCCGGCACGGCGTTCCCGTCGTGGTCCCTTCCGTTCCAGCGAAGCGTGGCATCCCCGGCAGGATAAGGTCCGTTCGCCAGACGCTGCACGTGTCGCCCCGCCGCGTCGTACACGTCCACGCGCACGTCGCGGTCGTCGTCCAGACGCAGCGCGAACCTCGTCATCGCGTCGAAGGGGTTCGGGAACGCCGGGCCGATGGCTTCCGCCCGCGGACGGTTCACGTCGGGAGCCTCCGTCGGATCCAGGAGGATCTTGTAGACCTCTCCCGGCGGCGAGAAGCTGCCCAGATCCACGATGTACAGCTCCCCGAAACCGTCCTCTCCGAAGCCCGACACCTCCCGGATCGAACCGACATCCGGCGTCAGTTCCGAGGTCCGGTTCGTCAGTTCACTGACGGCGCCGGTGTCCGGGTCGTAACGCATCGAGTAGACCTGATCGCTGCAGTAGTCGGCGTACCAGTAGGTCCCCTGCCACGACGCCCCCAGCTCGCTGCCCCGGTAGACGTAGCCGCCGGTGATGGAACAGGAGAAGCCGTCCGTGGCGTGGGAGTACTCGCGGATCGGGAAGGTGACCGTCGTCGTGCACGGCGGCGTGTCGTTGTAGAGGTGATTCCCCTCCCAGCATCGCCAGCCGTAGTTCTCCCCGCCCGGACTCGAGGCCTTCTGGAAGTCGATCTCCTCCCAGGTGCCCTGTCCCACGTCCCCGATCCACAGGTCGTACGTCAGGCGGTCGAAGCTCCAGCGGTACGGATTCCGCAGGCCGTACGCCCAGATCTCGTTCTCGAAATCAGGGTCCCCGACGAACGGATTGTCAGGCGGGATCGCATAGTTGCGCTGCGCGTTGCCGGGGAAGTCGTCGCCGTCCACGTCGAGGCGGAGCATCTTGCCCAGCAGCGATGACCCCGTCTGCGCCCGGTTGTTGGGATCGCCGCCGGAGCCGCCGTCGCCGAGGCCCCAGTACAGGTACCCGTCCTGACCGAAGGCGATGGTCCCGCCGTTGTGGTTGGAGAAGTCCTGCGCCACGCGGAGAACATCCACGCCCGAGCCGACATCGACGCTGTCCGGATCCGAGGAGACGGTGTAGCGCCGCAGGATCGACAGGTCGAGTCCCGGGCCGGGATCGAACGTGAAATAGACGTACAGGTATCCGTTCGTGTCGAAGTCCGGATGGAACGCGAGCCCCAGGAGTCCCTGCTCGTTGCCGACGTCGTCGACGATCGTCTCGATGTCCAGGAACGGTCGCACCAGAAGGCTGCCACCCGCGAGGATCCGGATCCGGCCCGGCTGCTCCACGATGAAGAGGCGGGAGTCTCCCGGCGGCGCTGTGACGAAGACCGGACGGGTCAGCCCCGTGGCCACGCGCTCGGCGATGACGCTGCTGTCGGCGGGGGCCGCGGACAGGACGGCAGGAAGCAAGGCGAGGAACACGGCGCGGCGAAGCATGGAACCTCCAGAAGCGGGTCTTGGGTGGAATCCGGGGATGGCCAGTTTAGCATCCGCCACCGCCTTCCGGAGATCGTTGACACTAGACTGATGTCTAGTTATCATCCCGGGGCCATGCTTCCCAGTCGAAACGTCGTGTCCCTGCCGACCGGACCGGAGTCCTCCTTCCGCGGATCGGCCCTCCCCTCCGCCCTCCCCCGGACGGAGCCGGTTCCGGAGTTCCCGCCCGGCATGCTCGTGGAGCTCTCCGGTCATCGGGAGACCGCCCGGCTCAGCTCGGCGGTCTCGGCGCTTCGCCTCGCCCAGCGCCGGGGAGAGACCACCGCCTGGATCCAGCCCCGGCAGGGATCGCTCTATCCGCCGGACCTCCAGGCGGCGGGACTGGATCTGGATTCCCTGATCGTGGTCCTCGTCCCGGACATCCCGGGCGAATCCGGCGGCACGGAGCGGAATCTCGGCAAGGCCGCTGAGATGCTGGTGCGCTCCGGCGCATTCGGCTGGGTGGTGGTGGACGCGCGGGACTGCCGGCTGCGACTGCCCTCCGCCTGGCAGGGTCGCCTGCTCGGCGCGGCGCGGGAAGGCCACAGCCGGCTGATCTTCCTCACGTCCCACGCCTCCACCGCGTCGTCCGTCGGTTCGCTCGTCGGCCTGCGCCTGGAACCGCGGCGGGTCCGCTTCGCCCCGGGACTCTTCGCGGTGGAACATCAGGTCCTCAAGAACAAGCCGGGACTTCCGTTCGCGGAAGCCTCGGAACGGAGAAGCGGTCCGCCCGGACTGCGATAAACCGTCGTGCAGACCTCGCTCTTCACTCCGACCCTTCCCCCGGTGGCCTGCGTGGACGTTCCGGCGTTCCCGCTCCAGCTCGTGCTGCGCCGGAACCCGGAGTGGGCCCGGGATCCAGTGGTCGTGGTGGAGGAGGATCGTCCCGGCGCGAAGATCCTCTGGGCCAACCGCGCGGCCCGGGAGCATCGCATCCGGCGGGGGCTGCGCTTCGCGCACGCGCAGTCACTCGTGGCCCGGCTGCACGGCGCCACCGTCCCTCCGGAGGAGATCGAGCAGGAATCGGAGGCGCTGCTACGACGGCTGCTCACCGTCACGCCGCGCGTGGAACCCGACGAGACGCCGGGACGGTACTGGCTGGATCCCACCGGACTCGTTCCGCTGTTCGGCAGCCTGGAGAATTGGGCGGGAGAAGTGCATCGCCTCGTCCGCTCCGGACGCTTCGTGGCGTCGGTCGTGGCGGGCTGGAAGCGCGGACAGGTGCTGGCGATCGCTCGCGGACGGACCGGTGCCCGGGTGCTTCCGGATCCGGAAACGGAAACGCGCCTGGCCGCCGACGTTCCCCTTTCCCGCCTGGACCTCACCCCGGAGCTGCTGGACTCGCTCCGGGTGCTCGGGGTGAACCGGCTGGGAGAACTGCTGGCCCTTCCGCCCTCCGGCCTTCGTCTTCGCTACGGAGAGGAGGCCCGCGGACTGCACGCCTTCGCCTCGGGCGAGGCCTGGCTGCCGCTCCGTCCGCAGATGCCGCGGGATCCTCCCCACGCCACGCTGCCCATCGATCCCCCGGACGACGATCACGCCCGCCTGCTCTTCGGCATCAAGACGATGCTGCATCGCCTGCTTCCGGAACTGGAGGAGCGGAGCGAGGGAGTCTCCGCGCTGGAGCTCACGCTGGAACTGGACCACGCTGACCCGCACCGGGAGCGGATCGAGACGGCCAAACCCACGGTGGACGTCGTCCGCCTGGTGGACCTGATCCGGTTGCGCCTGGCCGCCCGCGAGCTGGCGGCGCCGGTGGAGTGCATCCGCCTGGTCGCGCAGCCCCGGCCGATGTCGCCGCAGCAGGCGGAGATCCTGCGCGATCGCCCGAAGCGGGACCTCGCGGCGGCCGCCCGCGCGATCGCCCGGCTGAAGGCGGCGTTCGGCGCGGACTCCGTCGTGTGCGCCCGGATCGTTCCGGCCTGGCTGCCGGAATCCCGCTTCCGCTGGGAGCCCGTGTCGGAGGTGCGGTTCCCGCGGCCGCCGGAGGAGGACGCTCCCGTGCCGCTCGTGCGCGGACTGCTTCCCTCGCCCCGCGCCCTCCCGGATCCTCCGCGCCACGAGCGGGAGAGGTGGCTGGGGCGGCTCGGCGCCGTGGAGTCCCTGGCGGGGCCCGGCCGGATCGTCACCGGCTGGTGGGAGGACGCGGCGCATCGGGACTACTACTGGGCCCGGACCCGAACCGGCGAATGTCTCTGGCTGTTCCGCGAGAGGAAGGATCGGCGCTGGTTCCTGCACGGCTCGCTGGACTGACCATGACCTACGTGCCGCTGCGCGTCCGCTCCAACTTCTCCTTCCTGGAGGGAGCCAGCCATCCCGCGGAGCTGGTCGAACGCGCACAGGAGCTGGGGCTGGATGCCGTCGCCCTGACCGACCGCGACGGGGTCTACGGCATGGTCGCCGCGCACGTGGCAGCGCAGGAACTCGGCGTCAAGCTGCTCGCCGGCGCGGAGATGACCGTGGAGATTCCCTCGCCCCCCACATCTTCCTGCACCGGCCCGCGAGGCGACCCGCCGACGGGCCGCGTCGTCCTGCTGGCGCAGGACCGCGCGGGGTGGGCCGGTCTCTGCCGGCTGATCTCCACCGGAAGACAGCGCTGCGAGAAGGGCGCTTCCCTCGTGACGGCGGAGGAGGTGGCGGGCGCGGCCGGGGGCATCCTCGCGCTGGTGCCGGACGTGTCGCTGCTGGAGCCGCTGCGCGACGCCTTCGGGGATCGGCTCTACGCGTGGACGGAACGGCATCTCGTGTTCGAGGAGGAACGGCACGAGCGGGAACTCCGGCTGGCGGCGCGACGCCTGGAGCTGCCGGTGGCGGGCGGTCATCTCGTCCTCTACCACGAGCCGTCGCGACAGCCGCTGCAGGACGTGCTCACGTGCATCCGGCACGGCGTCCCCCTGAAGGAGGCCGGCTCCCTGCTGCGACCCAACGCGGAGAACGCGCTCAAGACCGATGCGGCCATGCGGGAACTCTTCGCCGACGATCCCGCCGTGCTGGCGCGCACCCGGGACGTCGCGGCGCGCTGCTCCTTCTCGCTCGCGGAGATCCGCTACCGCTACCCCGCGGAGGATCGTCCGTCCGGCAAGAGCGAACGCGACTGGCTGGCGGAACTCACCTGGCAGGGCGCCTGGGACCGCTACGGCCAGCACGTCCCCGCCGACGTGCGCCGGCAGCTGGAGCGGGAACTCTCGCTCATCCACGAGCTGGACTACGGCGGCTACTTCCTCACGATGTACGAGATCGTGCAGTTCTGCCGGCGGGAGAACATCGCCTGCCAGGGACGCGGCAGCGCGGCCAACAGCGCGGTGTGCTACTGCCTGGGAATCACCGCGGTGGATCCGGTCCGGCTGGACCTCCTCTTCGAGCGTTTCCTCAGTCGCGAGCGCGACGAACCGCCGGACATCGACGTGGACATCGAGCACGAGCGACGCGAGGAGGTGATCCAGTGGGTGTACCGTCGCTACGGACGACGACGCGCGGCCATGGTGGCCAACATCATCCGCTACCGGACCAAGTCCGCGGTGCGCGACGTCGGCAAGACGCTCGGCCTCGCGGAGACCGCGCTGGACCGTCTCTCCAAGCTGATGGGCAGCCGCTTCGCGGATCTCCACGGCGATGCCCTCACCCACTCCGGGCTGGATCCGGAGTCGCCGCGGCAAGCGCACCTGCTGCGCCTCGTCTCCGAGATCCGCGACTTCCCGCGACATCTCTCCATCCATCCCGGCGGGTTCCTGCTGGGCCACGAGCCGGTGGACACGCTGGTCCCCATCGAACCGGCGACGATGGAGAACCGCACCGTCATCCAGTGGGACAAGTACTCGGTGGAGGACCTGGGCCTGTTCAAGGTGGACCTGCTGGGGCTCGGCGCGCTCACGCACATCCACAAGGCGCTGGACCTGCTGCGCGAGCACGAGGGGCGGGACCTCACGCTGGCCACCGTCCCGGCCGAGGACGCTCGCACCTACGAGATGATCTCGCGCGGCGACACCGTCGGCGTGTTCCAGATCGAGTCGCGAGCGCAGATGTCGATGCTGCCGCGGCTGCGGCCGAAGACGTTCTACGACCTCGTCATCGAGGTGGCCATCGTCCGGCCGGGCCCCATCCAGGGGCAGATGGTGCACCCCTACCTCAAGCGTCGGCGCGGCGAGGAGAAGGAGGAGTACCCGCATCCCGCACTGGAACGCGTTCTCAAGAAGACGCTGGGCGTGCCCATCTTCCAGGAGCAGGTGATGAAGATCGCGGTGCTGGTGGGCGGCTACACCGGCGGCGAGGCCGATCGTCTGCGGCGGGACATGGCCGCGTGGAAGAGCTCCGGTCGCATCGACCGGCACCGCGACGCGCTGGTCCCACGCATGGTGGAGAACGGTCTCTCACCGGAGTTCGCGGAGCGCATCTTCTCCCAGATCCGCGGCTTCGGAGAGTACGGCTTCCCGGAGAGCCACGCGGCCAGCTTCGCGCTGCTCGCCTACATCACCGCTTGGATCCGCTGCCATCATCCGGCCGCGTTCACGTGCGCCCTGCTCAACTCGCTGCCGATGGGCTTCTACTCCGCCTCGACGATCGTGGAGGACGCCAAGCGCCGCGGCGTGAAGGTTCGGCCGGTGGACGTCAACGCCAGCCGCTGGGACTGCACCCTGGAGGCCGACGGCCCGAGGTGGGCGGTGCGCATGGGACTCCGGTTCGTGCAGGGCCTGGGCACCCGGGAGCGCGAGGCGTTCGAGCGGGTGCCGGGACCGTGGCGGGACCTGGAACAGTTCGTGCGGACCACACGGTTGCCGCGCAAGGCGCTGCAGAAGCTCGCGGAGGCGGGCGCGTTCGAGGGACTGGACCTGGATCGTCGCGGCGCAGTGTGGGCCGTGCGGGAGATCGTCACGCGCCTCGGGGACGCCCTGGCCCTGAACGGCGACGACGATCCGAACCGGCAACCGACGTTCCCCTCGCTCTCGGATTCTCAGCAGGTGCTGTGGGACTACCGGACGTCGTCGCACTCCACGCGCGGCCATCCGCTGGCCGGGCTGCGCGCCGCGCTCCGCCGCGACGGCCTGCCGGACGCGGCCACGCTGAACGCGATGCCGGACGGGACGCGTACGCGGTACGTCGGTCTGGTGATTTGCCGGCAGCAGCCGGGCACCGCCACCGGGGTCACGTTCTACACGCTGGAGGACGAGAGCGGCTTCGTGAACGTCGTGGTGTGGAAACCGGTGTTCGAGAAGTTCTCGGTGGTCGCTCGCACCGCCCCCCTGCTGGGCGTGGCCGGGAAAATCCAGTCGGAGAGCGGCGTGATCCACCTCGTCGCCGATCGGCTCTGGGATCCTCAGCTGCAGGCGGCCGAGGGGGCGAAGGCGCGGAGCTTTCACTGACGAGGACGCGAGAAGGAGCGCCGTGGCCTCGGAGCGCGGACGAGGACGCGAGAAGGAGCCCCGTGGCCTTGGAGCACTGACGGGACGCGAGAAGGAGCCCCGTGCTTCAGACAGGGGAAGGGGCGCGTGTTCTGGCCGTCCGCGCCCGGACTCTCACGGCGCCCCTTCCCAACTGCGCGCGGGGCTCCTTCTCGCGTCCCCGTCCGCTCGCGTGGGGTGAGCTCCGCAGCACCACCCGCTTCCCTAGGCAGCAACGCTCGCCGTGGCTATGGTGAGGCCATGCGATCCTCTCTCACCGGCCCGTCGATGCTCCTCGGCCTGGTCGCCGTCGCCCTGGTCCTGTGTCCCGTGCCGTCCCGCGCCGGCGACTTCTTCGCCTACACGAACGCCACCGGGGCGCTCCCGGTTCATCCCGCGGAGTACGGGGAGTTCTGGAACGCCGGCTGGGGTGCGGGGGCCGGGTTCGGCATGCCGGTCGGCGAGCAGTGGGAGCTGGCCACGTTCTTCCAGTACCAGCACCACGGCTCCGACACGCGCCGGCAGGCGGCCGATCTTCTGCTCACCGGGCCGGGCGGCGTCGTGGCGGAGGTGGAGCGGCTGGAGGGGCGGGAACTCACCATCGTGTCATTGCTGGCCGAGGCGCGACTGCTCTTTCCCTCGTCGTCTCCTCACCGGACGTGGTTCCTCGGGTTCGGATTCGGCGCGGCGGAGCTCTCCACCGCCGACGCGCAGGTGACGGCCGAGGACCCGCGCATCCCGACGGTGACCGTGGAGGGCCGCACCGACACCGAGTTCGCCACGTCCCTCAGCGGCGGACTCCGCCTGGATCTCTCGCCCTCCGTACTGCTCACCCTCGAGAGCACGTACACGACGATCTTCACCGATGGATCCAACACGCAGTTCCTTCCGCTGCGACTGGGCCTGGCGTTCCGCCTGAACTAGCCCGCCGAACGCCGATTTTGTCGGCCCCTCGACGGTCAATGTAGACCATGGACATTCCGTTCTTTACTCGCGGCTCGTAAAGAGCCTAGGCTGCTCGGCAGTGGGCGAATCCCCTCGCCCCGGAGAGGAGTCAGCACATGAAGCTCCGCCAGAACCTCTGGCTCGTTGCGGCTTCCGCCGCCACGCTCGCCTTCCTGGCCGTCGGCTGCGGTGATGATCGCGCCCCGGTCTCCCCTGACCACGAGGAAGTGGCCCGATCCGCGCCGCAGGGCCCGACCCTGGACGCCGAGCACGTGGACGTCCGGAATGCCATGCGCATCCAGGAACTCCACACGACCTCGCTGCTGCAGCGCGACCGCGTCGTCGGGACGGCCGTCGGCCTCGCCGAGGACGGCAACGTCGCGATCAAGGTGTACCTGGAGGACGAGGCCGGCCTCGTCGATCTTCCGGCGGAGATCGACGGTCTCGAGGTCGTCCCGGTCGTGACCGGTCCGCTGATCGCCCGCAAGGGCCCTCCGGGCGGCAACGGCAACAACGGAGCCGATCCGAAGGCGCCCCAGTCCGCGCCCATCAAGCTCGGAACGTCGGGCGGATGGCGGTATGACCTGGCCAACGGCTTCTGCTGCGGCGGCACGCTCGGCGCGCTGGTCGAGGACAACGGCGGCACCCAGTACATCCTCTCCAACTACCACGTGCTTTACGCGGACATCGTGAACGGCGGCAACAGCCGCGTCGCGACCGCGGGCGATCCGGTCATCCAGCCGGGTCTCCTGGACGTGGGGTGCAACGCAGCCAACGCGCTGAACGTGGCCACGCTCGTCAACGGCGGCGGCAGCCTTCCCGGCGGCAACGTCGACGCGGCCATCGCGGCGGTGATCCCGGGCCAGGTGGCGTCCGACGGCGAGATTCTGGACATCGGAGTGATCTCCTCCTCCACGGTCGGCGCTTCCATCGGCCAGGACGTGAAGAAGATGGGACGCACCACGGGTCTCGGTCGCGGCACGGTGGACGGCCTGAACGCCTCGGTGCAGATCTCCTACGAGAACGAGTGCGCCGGCGGGCTGGCCTTCACGAAGACCTTCACGGGCCAGATCATCATCACGAACGATCGCTGCAACTTCCTGGACGGCGGCGACTCCGGTTCGCTGATGGTCGAGGACGTGACGAACAACCCGCGCGCGGTCGGCCTGCTGTTTGCCGGCTCCACGCGCTGCAACAAGACGGCCATCGCCATCGCCAATCCCATCGGCGACGTGCTCAGCTACTACGGTGGCGGCATGAGCATGGTCGGCAACTAGTCTCCGGGATCGTTCCGGAAACGGATCGGGGCGTCCCCTCGCGGGGGCGCCCCTTCTTCTTGCCCTTGCCCGCCCGGCCCCGTGATCGTCCCGCTACCAGGCCTCGATTCCGGCCTCCCGGAAGTAGTCGTGGAGGGCGAACCTCGCCTGCCGGTTCACCTCCTCCGACAGGAGGTCCAGCGGACTGCGATCGTCGGTGAAGGGTTCCACACCCTGCGTCTCGGGGCGGTAGCGGTTGTCCCACGCGTGCGTCAGCTGGAGCGACCACCAGTGGCGATGCGGATCGTCCAGGTGATGCATCGGGCGGGGCAGCTTCTCGTACTCGTCGAACGCCATCTCCCGGTCCGACGCCAGCAGGATGATGTTGCCGAGAGCGTCCGGCGGCTCGCTGGTGGGGAGCGCGAGGATCTCGTCGAAGTGCGGCTCCAGCGAGGCGGCAAAGCCCCCAAGCAGGCGATCGTGCCAGCCGAGCGTCTCCACGTTGATGGCCAGCACGCCCCCGGGCGCCAGGCGCTCCCGCATGAGGGCGAACGCCTCCGTCGTGGCGAGGTGGAACGGAATGGAGGAGCTGCCGAACGCATCGACCAGGATGAGATCGTAGGAGTCCTCCCTCGTACGGAGGTAGCGTCGGCCGTCCATCCAGAACATCCTCGCCGCATCGTCCGCGAGACCGAAGTGCTTGCGCGCCATCTCCCCCACGGCGGGATCGATCTCCACGACGTCGATGGTCCAGCCCTCCGCCGCGAAGTCCTTCACCACGGAGCCGCCGCCCAGACCGATGAGCAGGAGACGGCCGGGCTCCTCGAAGAGGAAGCGTGCGTTCTGCACCGCGACCGCGTAGGGATGCCACGTGTCCCCGCTCTCCAGATCCTCGATCGTGTGCACGCCGCCGTCGATGAGGAGGTGCCGGGCGCCCTGAACGTCCACCACCTTCAGCTCAGCGTAGGCGCTGTCGCGCCAGTCGATGAGCTCGGCGTTCGTCGAGGCGCCGGCGCCCACCCGCCCCGCCGCCAGCAGCCCCACGCCCAGCAGCACGATCGCCGTCGTCACGCGGGCCGGGCGCCCCGTCCGGGCGACGAGCGCCGCGAGTGCGGAGGCCGCCAGCAGCGCGAGCCCCACCGTCAGCGTCAGGCGCGCGACGCCGAGCGCCGGAATGAGGAAGAAGCCGACGGCCAGCGCCGACACGACCGACGCCACGGTGGAGATCGCATAGAGGTTGCCCGCCGTCCGTCCGACGTGGTCCAGCGACGACGCGCGCAAGCGGATCGCGTACGGACTGACCGTCCCGAGCAGGGTCAGGGGGGGCCCGAACAGCAGGGCCGCGGTGGTCAGGACGGCGAGTCGCAGCCCGAACCCCTCGGTGGCGAGGAGGGCGGGGCGGACCATCCACGGGATCAGCAGGGTCCACGCGCCGGCCACGGCGATCAGCGTCGAGAGTCGGCCGAACGTGGCTCCGCGGTCCGCGAGGCGCCCGCCCAGGGCGTACCCGAGGCTGAGCGCGGCCAGCGTCACCGTGATGAGCGCGGACCAGAGGAACAGGCTGACGCCGTGGAACGGACCCAGGATCCGCGTGCCCAGGATCTCCAGGGCCAGCACGGCCCCGCCGCACAGGAACACGACGACGATGAGACAGACGTTTCTCATGCATCCCCCCGTGGGCCGAGGGCCCCGCTCTCGCGAACCTCGACCGGAAAACCGTCCAGGGTGGAAGGGAGCGACTCGGGAAGGTCCCGGAGCGAACGGACGAGGATGCGCCGGCAGGGCCGTCCGCGCTCGTCTGTGGCGTCGTAGATCGCCTCCACCCCGTCCAGGGCCATCAGGCGACGGGTCTCGGCGGATTCCATGGCGCCCCCTCGAGGGGGAATTGTAGGACGACGTCCGGACTCGACCAACCCTTTCGTGAAGGAAACGTCGTCGTTGCGCCTTCGGGCGGGCGAACCTAGATTGTTACCAGCGTCATCGCCACGAGGGTCACCATGGTCCAGTCAGCCCGGGATCCGAACAAGTCGTCGCGCTACTGGTGCAACTTCTGCGGATTCCGCTCGGACGACGCCAAGGAGTACCTCGGCCATCGGTGCACGGAGGAGCTCCGTCGCTCCGAGTCCGCCCCGCCGGAGAAGGGCAAGGACCGTCACTGCCGCTGACCGGCGAAACCCGGGAGCAGAGAGTCGCATGAACGATGTCGCCCATCCGGAAGTCCTCGTCGACGTTCACTGGGTCCGGGAGCACGGCCGCGACGACGGCGTGCGGCTGGTCGAGGTGGACGTGGACCCGGATCTCTATTCAGCCGGCCACATCGAGGGCGCGGTGGGATGGGACTGGGAGAAGGATCTCAACGATCCGGTCCGGCGCGACCTGATCGGCCGGGAAGCGTTCGAGGCGCTTTGCGGCGCGGCGGGCATCTCCAACGACACGACGGTGATCCTCTACGGCGACGCGAACAACTGGTTCGCCTGCTGGGCGTTCTGGCAGTTCAAGATGATCGGCCACGCGGACGTCCGCCTGATGAACGGAGGACGGACCAAGTGGGAGGCCGAGGAGCTTCCCTACACGCTGGAGATTCCCCGCCCTGCGCCCGCCCGATACGAGGCGCGCGACGCCGACGTCTCGCTGCGCGCGTTTCGCGCCGACGTGGAACGGGCGCTGGACCAGGGCGGCGTCAACCTCGTCGACGTCCGGTCGCCGGACGAGTTCACGGGTCGCGTCATCGCGCCGCCGGGCATGACGGAGACCGCGCTGCGGGCCGGTCACATTCCCGGCGCCGCCAACGTTCCGTGGGCGATGGCCGTCGCCGAGGATGGCACGTTCAAGCCGGTTCCGGAACTGCGCGAGCTGTACGAGCAGCTCGGCGTGGCAAGCCATCGACCGACGATCACCTACTGCCGGATCGGCGAGCGTTCCTCCCACACGTGGTTCGTGCTGCGCTACCTCCTCGGCTACGAGTCCGTCCGCAACTACGACGGCTCCTGGACGGAGTGGGGCAACCTCGTCGGCGCCCCGATCGAGCGCGAGGACTAGGCCCGGCGTCCGCGCCCCCGCCTTGCGCCCGGTCCCGTCCCCGGTCACGCCGCACGACGAACCTCTGCTAACGTTCCGCTTCGGCTGTCCCCGCCCCTCATGCTACCCTCCGGCACGAGCGGCCTCCCGTCCCTGGAGGCCGACCTAGCCCCCCGCTCCCGAGGGTCCCCATGAAGAGACTGCTGCTCGCTTCGATGTTCGCCCTCCTCCTTGCGATGTCGCTGGCCTCGGACTCGCAGGCAGGTCGCCTTTCCCCCGGCCTCGAACGTCTGATCGAAGGCAAGCAGGGGAACGACGAGATCAAGGTGATGCTTTTCGTCGAGGATCCGATCGGTCCCGACGTGAAGGCGATGGACCAACGGCTGCGCCTGGAGAAGGCCTCTCTGGCCGTCCGCCACGTGGAGGTCATCGAGTCGCTGCGCCAGTCGGCGAGCCGCTCCCAGGCTCCGCTGCTGCAGTCGCTGGAAGCCAGCAAGTCCGCGGGCGCCGTGCTCGGCTACACCGCGCACTGGATCGTCAACGGCGTCGTCGTCCGGACGACCGTGGATCACCTCGACGAGCTGGCCGCGCTGCCGGGCGTCGACGTGATCGAGCCGGACCTCGTGGTCAGCCTGATCGAACCGGTGGAAGCCCACGAGAAGATGGGCATGGCGCGCGGCGGCCTCGGCCTCCTGCCCGGCATCGAGGCGGTCCAGGCCGACCGGGTCTGGAGCGAGCTCGGCATCGACGGCACGGGCGCCCTCATCGGCGGCCTGGACACGGGCGTCGACGGGACGCATCCGGCGCTGGCCTCGCGCTTCCGCGCCACCGCCACCGGCGCCCCGATCTCGGAATGCTGGAAGGACGGCGCGGACCTCGGCCACGCGAATCCCACCGACACGAACAGCCACGGCACGCACACGATGGGGACCATGTGCGGCTTCACGGTCGTGGACAGCATCGGCATCGCGCCGGGCGCGCTCTGGATCGCGGACAACTCCATCAACCAGGGCGCCAGCTCCGAGTTCGACAACGACATCCTGGCCGCGCTGGCCTGGTTCGCGGATCCGGACGGCAACCCGCTCACGCTCGACGACGTCCCGGACGTGGTCCAGAACAGCTGGGGCGTGAACGAGAACTTCACCGGCTACGTCGACTGCGACAGCCGCTGGTGGACCGCCATCGACAACTGCGAGGCGGCCGGCGTGGTCCTGACCTGGTCCGCGGGCAACGAGGGCTCCGGCTCCGGCACGCTGCGCTCGCCGGCCGATCGCTGCGACACGCCGTACAACTGCTTCAGCGTCGGATCCACCATCGCGACGGCGCCGTACACCATCTCCAGCTTCTCCAGCCGCGGGCCCTCCACGTGCGCGCCCGCGCCGTTCCCGATCAAGCCGGAAATCTCCGCGCCGGGCAGCAGCATCATGTCCGCAGTCCCGGGCGGCGGCTACGGTTCCAAGAGCGGAACGTCGATGGCCGGCCCGCACGTCGCGGGCGTCGTGGCGCTGATGCGCGCCGCCAGCCCGGACCTGGACGTGCAGACCATCAAGCAGGTCCTCATGGACACGGCCACGGACCTGGGGACCGCGGGTGAGGACAACACCTACGGCCACGGGTTCCTGAACGCCTACGACGCCGTCCTCGCCGTCATCGACGGCTACGGCTCCATCGAGGGCACGATCACCGACGCCACCACGACGCTCCCGGTCGAGGGAGCCACGGTGTCCATCGTCGGCGATCCGCGCACGGCCGTCTCCGACGCCGCCGGCTTCTACAAGTTCATCCTGCCCGAGGACTCCTACACGCTGGACTACTCGGCCTTCGGCTACGTGGACAACTCGCAGATGCTGAGCGTGACGGCCGACGTCGTCACGCCGGGAGACATCGCGCTGAGCCAGGCGCCCACCGCCACGCTGTCGGGCGTCGTCCGCGACTTCAACCTGAGCCTCGTCGAGGGCGCCACCATCCGCGTCCTGGATACGCCGCTCTCCCCCACGCTCTCGCTGGTGGACGGCAGCTACTCCATCGACATCCCCACGGGCACGACGTACGACGTCCGCGCCAGCTATCCCGGCCTCGGCCCCGACACCGAGACCATCAACATGACCGGGAACCTGACGCAGGACTTCGAGCTGTCCGAGCTCACCTACGAGGACTTCGAGACCGGCGACTTCACCACGCTGCCGTGGTTCGTCAGCGGGGACGCGGACTGGTTCCTGGATTCGGGGAACGCCTTCGAGGGCACCTACAGCGCCCGTTCCGGCGTCATCACGCACAGTCAGGCGTCCACGCTGGAGCTCGACGTGTGGATCCGGGATCCGGGCGACATCGAGTTCATGTACAACGTCTCGTCGGAGTCCGGCTTCGACTTCCTGACGTTCTACATCGACGATGTGCCGCAGGGTTCGTGGTCCGGCGTCGTCGGATGGACGCTCGCTTCCTACCCGGTGGCGGCCGGCCAGCACGTGTTCAAGTGGGAGTACGACAAGGACGCCTCCGTGAGCTCCAACTCGGACGCGGCCTGGATCGACCTGGTCACCCTGCCGCCGCTCCAGTTCCCGGACGTCGAGCTGTCCGACGCCTCCGTCGAGGAGACGCTGAATCCGGACCAGACCTCCAGCGTGCCGCTGACCGTCTCCAACACGGGCGAAGGTCCCCTCAGCTTCACCGCTCTGGTCAGCAACAACATCGTCGTGACGTCGAGCAAGCCGGCGGGCGAGCTTCAGGAGGAGATCTTCCTCAAGAAGGACCAGGCGGACCCGCGTCCGGGCTCCGCTCCCATCACCGGCCAGGGCGGTCCGGACGGGGCGGGCTACGTCTGGATCGACAGTGACGATGCCAACGGACCCACCTATGGCTGGGTCGACATCTCCGGCGTCGGCACGCCGATCGGCTTCTCGGACGACAGCAACCTGGGGCCGTTCCCGCTCGGATTCACGTTCCGCTACTACGGCGTGGACTACACGAGCGTCCGGGCCTGCTCGAACGGGTTCCTGACGTTCACGGACACGAACTCCCCATACACGAACGCATCCATCCCATCGGCGAGCACGCCGAACGCGCTGCTGGCCGTCTACTGGGACGACCTGAACCCGACCGATGCGGGCACGGTGTACTACTACGCCGACGGCGCCAACAACCGGTTCATCGTCCAGTACGACGGCGTGGCACACTACGAGACCGGCGGCGGTGGAGCGCCGCAGACGTTCCAGGTCATCCTGCACGCCGACGGCTCCATCGTGTACCAGTACCAGACGGTCACGGGCGTGACCGAGGCGACGGTCGGCATCGAGAACGCCGGCGGCGACGACGGCCTGCAGACCGTCTTCAACGCCGCTTACCTGCACGACGGGCTGGCCGTTCTCTACCGACAGATCGATCCGTTCGTGGACGTGACGCCGCTGAGCGGCATGGTCCCGGCGGACGACTCCATGCAGCTGTCGGTGGACTTCAACTCCGCCGGGCTCCCGGACGGTCTCTACCAGGCCACGCTCACGATCCACTCGAACGATCCCGACGAGACGCCGCTGGTCGTGCCGCTGGATCTCACGGTGACCACCGGCGCGGTGGATGCTCCGGTGATCGCGGGGCCGGCGCGCTTCGCACTGGGTCTCGCTCGCCCGAACCCGTTCGGTTCCCAGACCGCGATCACTTTCGAGGTGCCGCGCGCGGGAGCCGAGGCCAACCTGTCCGTCTTCGACGTGACGGGGCGGCGGGTGCGGACGCTCGTCTCCGGACCGCAGACGCCGGGTTACCACGTGGTGGTCTGGGACGGCACGGACGAGGGCGGCCAGCGCGTGGCCGCGGGCACGTACTTCTACCGCCTGCAGGCGGCGGACTTCGACGAGTCGCGGAAGATGGTCCGGCTGCGCTAGCCGCACTGTCCGAGCGCAGGATCACCGAGGCCCGGCGGCTCGTCCGCCGGGCCTCTTCCACGGAGGAATCATGGATCTGAACCACGCCCACGTCCTCGTGACGGGGGGCGGCACCGGCATCGGCCGGGAGACGGCACGTCTCCTGCGCGAGAGAGACGCCAAGGTGGCCATCTGCGGTCGACGCGCGGAGCCGCTGGAGGAGGTCGCCCGGGAGATCGGCGCGATCGCGATTGCCGGAGACGTCGGTGAGGAGGCCGATGCGCGCCGGATCGTTCGCACGACGCTCGAGGAACTGGGCGACTACGACGTGTTGATCAACAACGCGGGCTGGGGGCGTTTCTCCCTGCTGCAGGACCTGGAACTCGACGACTTCCGGGCCGTTCTCGGCACGAACGTGCTCGGCGCGTTCCTGATGGCGCGGGAATCCGCCGCCCACTTCTGCGAGAAGCGTCGCGGCAACATCGTCAACGTGTCCTCGACGGCCGGGTCGCGGGGATTCGCCGGCGGCACGGCGTACGTCGCCAGCAAGTTTGCGCTGGGCGGCATGACGGAGTGCTGGCGCGCGGAGCTGCGGAAGTTCGACGTGCGCGTGATGCAGATCAACCCCAGCGAGGTCCTCACGGACTTCGCCGCCACGGCGGGCGGCTCCCAGAAGGCGTCGGAGCGGAAGCTGCGGGCCGTGGAGATCGCGCACGCGATCCGGGCGATGCTGGAGATGGACGATCGCGGCTTCACGACGGAGCTGACCGTCTTCGCCACGAACCCCGGGGGATAGGAGCGGGCCGGGCCGGCGCTAGAGTCCGGCCCGGGCCTCCTCCTCCGTGTCGAACGCCTTCCAGACGTGCGGCACCACCCCGCACGCACGCAGGACCGTGTCGACGCGCGGCGTCAGACCGCACAGGCGGACGATCGCCTCGCTGCGCACCGCCGACACGGACGCCGCCACCAGGAAGCCGACGCCCATCGAGTTGATCCACTCGACGCCGGACGCCTCCAGGATGATCTTCTTCCGCCCGGCGTCGATCTCCTTGCCGATCGCCTGATGGATGTCGCGGCACGACTCGCCGCCGTCGATCGCGCCGGTCAGCGTGATCCGGCTGACGCCGGCCGCGTGATCCGTGGATACCTTCAGCATCGTCCCTCCCGCAGGGTGGATTCGGACCGGGCCCCGTCGCGGAGCGCGGGACCCTAGCCCAGGTCGAAGAGGAGGATCTCCGCCTCCACCGTTCCGGTCAACCGAAGGTCGTCGGGGCCCTCCACCGAGGCCCCGTCCCCCGCCACCATCGCCTTCCCGTTCAGCTCCGCCCGGCCGCGCGCGACGTGGATCCATGCCCCCCTCCGGTCGGCCAGCGAGTGGAGCACCGACTTCCCGGCCCCCAGGATCGTCGCGTAGAGGCGAACGTCCTGGTGGAGCGTCAGGGAGCCTTCCGCACCGTCCGGCGACGCCAGGAGGCGCAGGCGATCCCGCTTCTCCGCCGCGGGGAAGTTCTTCTCTTCGTATCCCGGCGTCACTCCCCGGCGTTCCGGAAGGATCCAGACCTGCAGGAAGTGCAGCGGTTCCGAGTCCGATGCGTTGAACTCGCTGTGGGTGACGCCCGATCCCGCGCTCATCCGCTGGACGTCGCCCGCCTCCAGTGTCGATCCCGTGCCCGTGCTGTCCTCGTGCCGGAGCTTTCCGCTCAGCACGTAGCTGATGATCTCCATGTTGTCATGCGGGTGGGTGGGAAAGCCCGCGCCCGCCGCCACGACGTCGTCGTTGAGGACGCGGAGCGTCCGGTAGCCCATGTGCTCCGGGTCGTGGTAGCGGCCGAAGGAGAACGTGTGGTTCGTGTCGAGCCAGCCGAAGTCCGCATGTCCGCGCTCCTGCGCGGGACGCAGCGTGATCATTTCCCTCTCCCGGGTTGCCGGTGCCCTCGTGGGGTCGAGGGATGGGATGCGCGCGCGTACGCCGCGGATTCAGGATCCGGACGTCTAGTGGCGCGAGCGCGACCGCTCCTTCCCCGGCAGGATCTCCAGGCAGGTGGTCCACCAGCCGGTGAGGATCGTTTCGATGAAGCAGTCCAGCAGTCCCTCGCGGCGCATCTCCTCCGCCAGCCGCTCGTGCTCGTACTCGACGCGGCGGATCTCCACGTCCGGCGCGGCGCCGGGCCGCGAGGGAGCGGTCAGCACGGCCGAGTGGACGGCCGGGTCGCCGTCGTTGTCCGGTCGGCCGATGACGCCGACGTTCACCGCCCCCTTTCCGGGCGCCTCCTCCAGCCAGCGCGACCAAGGCAGCCCCGTGTGGGTGCAGACCAGGACATCCGTGTCCGCGTCGTCCAGCAGACGGCGAAGGAACGGGCGGGGCGTGGTGGACTCCCAGAGGAACTCGTTCGTGCGGCGCGGCGATCCGTGGCAGAGGTGGACGCGCGTCGTCCCCAGCGTCACGTCGAGCGCGGGCGGCAGTTCCCGCAGCCACTCCCGGTGCCGCGGCGACGTGTTCCGGAGCGTGTGATCGTAGGAGATCTGGGCGTAGTGGTTGTCGCGCGGGTCCGTGTAGCCGCAGCCGCAGTCCGGCAGGCCGTGCCCGACGCTGTGGTCGTAGTTGCCCTGCACGGTGGGAATCCGCTCCTCCCGGAGGCGCTCCACGGATCGGTCGGGCGACGGCCCGAACGCGCCGACGTCGCCCAGACAGAACACCGCGTCCACGCCCGCGGCCCTCGCATCGGCCAGGACGGCGTCCAGCGCCAGCCAGTTGTTGTAGACGCCCCCGAACACCGCGATGCGCTCGTACGCATCGCCCGGCTTCACGTCCGGCACGAGAACCCCTCCACGTGGCACGTGACGCAGGCGGGATGGGACAGCCGGATCGGTCGATCGCCGTCCGGGAGCGAATCCCCCATCCGGGCCTCCGGCTGCTCGATGAGGATCGGACAGGGCCAGACCCCGCGCGCCGTCACCGTCCGGCTGGATCCGCAGAGCAGGATCTCCTCCTCGCCCTTCAGGAGATCGCCTTCGGCCAGCACGGCGTCCGGCTCGTAGCCGCCCGCCCGGCGCGCCTCCCTTCCGATCCGGAACGGCGGGATGAACTTCACGCGCGGTCGGTCGAAGCCGAGGCTCCGCAGGCGGTCGATGAACGCCAGGCGCCCCTCGTTGCCCTCGTACGCGGCGTGCACGGTGGTGACCGTGAACACCGGATTGACTCCGGCCTCCAGCAGGCGACGCCCTCCCGCCAGAATCCCCTCGAACGTGCGCGGACCGCGAATGGGATCGTTCTCCTCCGCGGACACGCCGTCCACGCTCACGCGAAGATCCAGCGTGTGCTCGCTCGCGCGGAAGAGCCGGCCCAGTTCCCCGGCCGTCTCCCCGTCCAGCAGCAGCCCGTTCGTCAGGATGCAGAGCGGCCCCTGCGCCAGCGTCGCCTCGATGATCGGCAGGATGTCCGGATGCAGGAACGGCTCGCCGCCGGTGAAGTAGTAGTCCCGCACGCCCCGCTCCCGCGCCTGACGCAGGATCCCCATCACGTGCGACGTCTCCATCACCGGATGAGACTCGTTCTTCGGATGGCACGAGATGAAGCAGTGCTTGCAGGCGATGTTGCACACCGTGCCGGTGATCTGGATCCACAGCGTGTCCAGGCCGGTGAAGGCCAGCTCCGGACCCACGCCGGCCGCACCACCGGACGAACGAGGCGGCGTGAACGAGGCGCGGGCGGAGTCGAAGGTCTTCATCAGTACCAGACGTGGACGATGATCTCGAAGCGGTCGAGCTCGGGATCGTCCGCATCCTCGAGCTCCCACCGGACGTACTCCGCGGTCAGGCCGACCTGCCGCGTCACCCTTCCGAACAGCCGGGCCGTCAGGAAGTTCTCGTCGAACCCCTCCGGCTCGTACGTGGTCCGCTGCCAGGAGAGTCCCGCGCGCACCTCGGGGAGGAACGGGGTGTCACGGCCGCGCAGTTTCAGGTCGACGCCCGCCAGCGCGTAGTCCCGCTCCAGGTCCCCCGCCGTGAAGCCGGAGACCGTCTCGATCAGCACCTCTCCGAACAGCCGGTGCCCGCCGGACGCCAGCGTGAGCTCCCCGCCCAGCACGAGCTGGTCGCCGGTGTCGTCGGTGGACGATCGATCGTACACGGAGCGCTGCAGGGACGCGCCGGGCCGGACCTCCACCGGCCCGATCGGCACCCGTGGCACCGCCCGGAGCCGCACGGAGGGACCCTCGCGGAAGTCCGTCGAAGCCTCCAGGTCCGCGGGGAGCGTGAGGCGCTCCGACTTGCCCGCCGTCTCGAACGTGCCGTTCAGGCCGTCCTCCGCGAGGCCGATCTGCAGCCACGCGTCCACGCCCAGCGGACGATCGTCCGAGGGGGCGACGCGGTACGACGCTTCCAGGTTCATGTCCGGATCCAGCTTGTGGCCGTTGAGGTACGGCAGGTTGCCGAACCACGACGAGTCCCAGAACAGGCCGAGCTGGTTGTAGACGAGCCCCGTGGACACTGACAGCCCCTCGACCGGCGCCCGCCACTTCACGAACGCCTGCTGGAGCCACACGTTGGACGGGCTGAACGAGCGCAGCGGCGTCTGCCGGAAGCGCAGCTCCGCCCGGTACGTGAACGGCGCGGCGTCGTAGTCGCCCACGAGGCGGACGTTGTAGACCTCGTAGCCCGGACGTTCCGGCGCCTCGACGCGGATCGTGGCCCGCAGCATCGTCTGGCCGGAGAAGCGCAGCGGCGACGGCTCTTCCGCCCGCGCCGACCTCGCTCCGAACAGCCCCAGCAGGATCGCCAGCAGGACGATGCCGACCGCCACCGCCGGCCGTCGACGTCCCGCGAGGCCGTCGAGCCAGGCGCCGATCGTGTAGCCGCCGAACACGGCGATCGTCCCGACGAGGTTGGCACCGAGCAGGGCTCCGTACTTCCCGCCGCCGATCCCCCACGCCTCCGGAACCGCGCCGGCCGCGTACAACACGCCCACCGCCACTCCCGGCCAGAACCCGAGGTGGAACGCCCACGCCCTCGCCCGTCCCCAGAGGAAGAAGAGGAACGCCGGCGCCAGCCCGAGGACCATCGTCCCGCTGACCGTGGTGGCCTTGATGATGGCCGTCCCCGCGAACAGCGGCAGAGAACCGAGAATGACCGCCGCGACCATGGCGATCCGTCCCGCGCGCACGGGATCCACCCCGGCCAGACGACGCGCCAGCCGGGCGAAGGGGCCCGGCCCCTCCGAACCGTCGGAGCGTCGGCCGCCCAGATCGACGACCACCGCGCGACTCACGGAGGAGAGCGTCGAGTCCAGCGTCGAGCCCGCGGAGACCATCATCAGGACCGACATGACGGCCAGCGCCGCGACGCCGAACGCGTTCGCCACGCGCAGCGGGGCGTCCTGCCCGGCCGGAAGTCCGGCCAGCGACGCGTACGCTCCCGTCAGCCCGAACAGCACGATGAAGGCCGCAGCGACCGCGCCGGCGATGAGGTAGCCCCTCAGCATCACGCGCGGCCGCGTCAGGAACGCGCGGTCGGTGAGGACGGGATCGTGGAACGGATAGCTGAACGACTGGAGGATCGCGACGAGCAGGAGATCCACCCCGCCCCGCAGCGTCCATTCCCCCGACGTGAGAAGCGGCTCGATCCCCGACTTCGGGACGATGAGGGCCAGCACGAATACGAGCAGGAAGAGGCCCAGCGCCAGCTGGATGGCGTCCGTGAAGATGGAGCTGCGCAGCCCGCCGCGCAGCGAGTAGACCAGCGTGAGCCCCGCGAAGACCATCGCCGCAACGAAGTACGGAGCGGTCCCCGCCGCGCCGAAGTACGCCCCCACCACCGCCGTGTTCGACCAGACCTCGTTCATGAGGCGGAACAGGATCACGAGCAGGAACGCAAGCGTGGCCAGCGGTCCATACTTCGCGGTCAGGAAGCCCGCCAGGTTCTCCGCGCCGGTCCGCATGCGGATCTGGTAGATCACGACGCCGGCGACGGGAATGGAGAGATAGTAGCCGGCGTACGCGATCGCCCCGACGGCCCCGAAACTGGCGGCGAGATTCGCCGCGTTCGTGATCGACTTGGCGAAGATCCACGTGATCACGACCGAGGCGACGAGCATCCCGAGGCCGACGTCCCGTCCCCCGGGGCCGCGGCTGAGAAAGAACTCGCCGAAGCGGCGGGCCGTCGGAGAGACGAGGAACATCAGGACGCCGTACAGCAGCAGGGCGACCCAGAGGAGGTTCGTGGACATCCGGGGCCTTTCGTCCGTCGGGAACGCGGGGAAACCCGCGGGAACGGCCGGACGGCCGATCCCTCGCGCGATCAGGCGACGATGAAGGCGGGCGGAGCGCGGCCGGGAAGGGGACGATGCCGCGCGCCCGGGCGGAAGACGACGCGTCGGGGACGGGGCCGATGCGGATCGGGGGCGCCGTCCAGACCGCAGCCGAGGAGCAGCCTCGAGATCCGCTCCAGGACGGGACGCAGACGGATCGCGTCCGCGGCGTCATCGACGTCGGCCTTCGGGGCGAGCGTACGCACCGCGAGTCCGGCCGATTCCAGTCGACGGCGCAGCTCGGGGAGCAGCCGCGACGTGCACCAGGGCAGACCGGCCAGGGCCGGCACGAGATCCGTCGGAACGGAGAGAAGATAGATACCGCCGTCCGGCGCCGGCCCGACGACCGCCTCCCCGTCGGCCGCGCCTGCGGCGGCGCGCAGATCGGCCGCGTCCAGCTCGGGCGTGTCGGCCGCGACCACCACGAGACGTCGGCCCGGATCCGTGCCGATCCTCTGCAGTCCGTCCAGGAGCCGCGCCTCGAAGCCGTCGCCTCGCTGGGCCACGAGGCGGACCTCCGCCGCCGCAATCCCGTCCGCGCGAAGCTCGTCGATGCCGTCGGCCAGGAGCACGACCGGCGCTCCCTGCGCGCCGTCCCGGACCGCGTGGACGGTCCGGCGCAGCAGGACCCTTCCGGCCCGTCGCTGCAGGATCGACGTCCGGCGATCCCGCCCGGGCGCGCGCCCGAAGATGACGAAGGTGGAACGCACGACTCCTCCCCGCTGGTCCTGCTGCCGCCGCTCCTCCTACGACGCCGCGGACAAAGCGTGACTCATCCTAGAAGCCCGGATCGCGTCCGGCAAGGCCGCTCGAAGCGGCTGGGCCGTTGACTTTCCCCCGGGCGGGCCTTCCAATCCCACGATGACTCTTCGTGCCGACACCGTGCGTCTCGCGGGCGGAACCGCCGCCGCCCAGGCCGTGGGCTTGCTCGCCCTCCCCGCGCTGTCCCGCCTGTACGGTCCGGAGGCGTTCGCGGCCCTGGCCTTCTTCGCCGGGACCCTGCAGCTGGGGGGGCTGCTGATGTGCGGGCGCTACGAGAGCGCGATCCCGTTGCCGGAGGATGACGAGGAGGCGCGAGGACTTCTCTCTCTGGCCGTGCAGCTCGGGCTCATCGTGACGGCGCTGGCGGCCGTCGCCGCGGTGACGATGCGGCAGGCCCCGATCTCCCTGCCGCCCGTGCTGGCCGAGTCCGTTCCCTGGATCCCGGTGGCGCTGGCGCTGACGGCGGTGTACCAGCCCTACTCCTTCTGGTTCACCCGGACCGGACGGTTCACGGGAATCGCGTGGAGCCGCATCGCCCAGACGGCGGCTGCAGTGACCACCCAGATCGGGATGGGCCTCGCGGGGCGGACCGGCTCGGCCGGTCTGCTCATCGGGGCGATCGCGGGGCAGGCGCTCGCTTCGATCGTCCTCCTCCGCCGGAACGCGCCACGCCTCACGGCTCTGCCGCCGCACGCGTCGTTGCGGCGCGTCGCGCGAACGTACGTCGACTTCCCGCGGCACATGACCGGGTCCGGAGTTCTGCGCGTAGCGACGGACCAGCTTCCGTTCCTGCTGCTCCCCTTCTTCTTCGGGACCACGATCGCCGGCTGGTTCGCGCTGCCCGGGCGCGTCCTGCACGCAGGGGTTGCGCTGCTCGCCGGATCCTCGGCCCAGGTGTTCCACCCCCACGCCGCTCGCGTCCACCGCGATGGCTCCCTGGCGGCCGACACCGCCGACACGATCGCGGAACTGGCGCGCTGGTCCTTCATCCCGATCGCCGTGGCGACGCTGGCGGCCCCGGACTTCCTCGCCGTCCTCCTCGGAGAGGAGTGGCGCGCCGCCGGACCGTTCCTCCGCGCGCTGGCGCCCTGGGCCATCGGGGCGATCCTGGCCGCACCGCTCGTGCCGATCCTCTCGGTCACCGGCGGCACGCGCTTTTCCTTGATCCTCCACGTCGCGTTACTGGCGGGTGCCTCGGCCGCATTCGCGGCGGCGGCCCGGACCGGGCAGGGCGCCATCGCGGTCTTCGCATACTCGTCGTCACCTGCCTCCTCCGGATGATCGGGCTGGAGATGTCGCTTCGACGCGCCGGCGTCGCCGGCGGACTCCCCTGGACGGAGCTGGGCCGTGAGTTCACCCTGGCCGCCGCCGTCACCGGCGGGATCGCCCTCGTCGGAACCGCCTGGAAGACGGCCTTCGTGCCCGCCGCCGCGCTGATGATCCTCCTCTCCGCCGCGCGCGCGATGCGCGGCCGACCGGGCCGTCGGTGATCCGCTTCCTCCCCGTCTCCCACGACTTCGCTCCCTGGCGGGAGCAGGACGGCGTTCACATCCGTGGAGGAACCGGCAGCGTGCCGGCACTCCCGCCATCGCCTTCCGGCGACGAGCTCAGAAGCTGCGCCGGCGCGGGGGACGGAGCCTCCATCGTCCGCCAACGCGAGGACGAACTCCTGGCGGTCGTCGATGAGGGACGCGCGTTCCCCCTGTTCTTTCACGAGTCGCGCGACCACGGGATTCTCCTCTCGGACGATCCGCGACGGCTGGCGCGGGAGACGAACGATCGCTCCCGGGACGAAGAGACCGTTCCCGAGGCCCTGGCGTCCGGTTTCGTGATCGGGCGGCGCACGCTGCTGCGCGGCGTTCGGCAGCTGCGACCGGGTGACATCCTCCGGGCGCGGACGGGTCCGAACGGCCCGACTCTCTCCATCGACGAAGCGGCGCCGCCGCCTCTCTCGACCCGGGACAACGATCCCGATCGGCGGGCCCGAATGGAAGAGCTGGGGGAGATCTGGGAGCGCGTGACCCGACGCCTGGTGCGGAACCTCGACGGACGCCCCGCCATCCTCCCGCTGACCGGAGGCTTCGATTCCCGACTGCTGGCGATCCTGCTCCGGGAAGCTCGCTACGAGCCGATCCTCTGCCTAGGTTCGTACCGCGCGCACCACTGGGAAGCGACGATCGCCCGCGACGTCGCCGATCGTCTCGGGCATCGTTGGCGGCACTTCGGGGCCGAGCCGAACCAGTGGAAGATCTGGTACCGCTCCGCGGAACGTCGTCGTTTCACGCGTCACGCCGACGGAGCCGGCGCCTGCCCCTCCCTGCTCGAATGGCCGGCGCTGTACGAGCTCCGGAAGTCCGGCGAAGTACCTCCCACTGCGGTGATCGTGTCCGGACACTTCGGAGACGCCGTCTCCGGCTCCGTCCTTCCGGCGCATCCCGTCTCCGGAAGCGATCCCGTGGAAGCGGCGCTTTCCCATCTCCTGGAGCATCGCTACGTCCTCAATCCGCTCCCGGCGGACGCGCGAGACGTCCTTCGTCGGCGCCTGCGAGGCTCCCTCGAACGCCTTCTTCCCGGCGCCCGGGACGGCGAGGATCTGATCGAGCGATGGGAGACACGGGAGTTCCAGCCGAAGATGATCGGAAACGCCCGGCGCACCTACGAGTTCTTCGGTCTCGAGTGGACGTTCCCCTACCGGGATCCGGAGCTGATCGACTTCTGGAGGCGCGTTCCCCGCCGCGATCGACGTGGCGCCGCGCTGCACCGCGCGTACGTTCGCCGACGAGCAAGCGCGTGGGATCTGCCCCCCGCCAATCCGGGTGTGATCCCTCTCCACCGGCGCCCCTGGCGGCGCTGGCTGAGAGCGTTCCGCCTCTTGTCCGCCGCCCGCACGGCACGTCGCATGGTTCGGCGTCTCGACGGCCGTCGATTGAACCGCTTCCACGGCGTGGGATGGCACCAGATCTTTCCGGACGATGAGGTTCGTCGCACGTACACGGGCCTGGAGGGCGTGGAGAGTTACCTCGTCCGCGACTGGCTGGACCACGTCACCGAAGACGTCGTGTAGACTGTCGCCATGGCCTTCCGGAGTGTCGATCCCAGCAACGGCGAGCTGCGTCGCGAGTGGCCGGACCACGACGGGAGCGAGGTGGAACGCCTCGTCGCCGGGGCCGACCGTGCCGCGCGGGACTGGGCGTCGGCCTCCCTGGAGACCCGGGCCGCTCCGCTGCGGCGGGCCGGGGCGCTCCTGCGCGAGCGCGCAGACGAGCTGGCCGGCCTCATGGCCGACGAGATGGGCAAGCCGCTCCCGCAGGGACGCGCCGAGGCGGAGAAGTGCGCCTGGGTCTGCGAGGCGGCCGCCGATCAGGCTCCGGACTTCCTGGCCTCCGATCCGGTGGCGCTCGATGTGGGCGAAGCCTTCGTCGCATTCCGACCGCTCGGCGTCATCCTCGCGGTCATGCCCTGGAACTTCCCTCTGTGGCAGGTCTTCCGATTCGCCGCTCCCGCCCTGATGGCCGGCAACGGCGCCCTCGTGAAGCACGCGCCGGGCGTGCCCGCGTGCGCCGACGCCATCGACCGGATCCTCCGTGACGCCGACCTGCCTCCGGGACTCGTCGCCCACCTCCGCGTCCCCGAGGAGCACGTGGCCACGCTGCTGGCGGACGATCGCGTTCGGGCGGCCACGCTCACCGGCTCCACCCGGGCCGGGCGCGCCGTGGCGGAGGCCGCGGGGCGAAACCTCAAGCCGTGCGTGCTGGAACTGGGCGGCAGCGATCCCTACGTCGTCCTGGACGACGCCGACCTGGAGCTTGCGGCCGAGACCTGCGTGACGGCCCGCCTCGTCAACTCGGGCCAGACGTGCGTGGCGGCGAAGCGGTTCCTCGTCACGGCGTCGCGCGCGGAGGAGTTCACCGAGCGCGTCGTTGCGGCGATGGCGAGACGCAGGGTCGGTGATCCCCGCGGCGAGCCGGCGCCGGATCTCGGACCGCTGGCGCGCACCGACCTGAGGGATGCCCTGCACGACCAGGTGACCCGCTCGCTCCGCGCGGGTGCCCGGCTCCGCCTCGGCGGCGAGGTGCCGGATCGTCCGGGTGCCTGGTATCCGCCGACGGTGCTCGCCGGCGTGACGCCCGGGATGCCCGCCTTCGTCGAGGAGACGTTCGGTCCGGTGGCGGCCGTCGTGCCGGCGCGCGACGAGGACGACGCCGTCCGGCTCGCCAACGCCACGCCGTACGGGCTCGGGGCCGCCGTGTTCACACGCGACCGCGAGCGCGGCCGGCGCTTCGCGACGGACCGGCTCCACGCCGGCTGCGTCTTCGTGAACGACTTCGTGAAGTCCGATCCCCGCCTTCCCTTCGGTGGGATCAAGGACTCCGGGTTCGGGCGGGAGCTCGGCGTCTTCGGCATGCGTCAGTTCACGAACGTGAAGAGCGTCGTCGTCCTCGACGCTCCCGAGTCCTGACGTGCGCGTCCACCTCGTCGACGGGACCTACGAGCTCTTCCGTCACTACTTCGCCGTGCCGTCGCGGAAGGACCGGGACGGTCATGAGGTGGGCGCGCTCGTCGGGGTGCTGCGATCCGTCCTGGGCCTCCTCCGGGACGAGGCGTCGCACGTCGGCATCGCCACGGACCACACGGTGGAATCGTTCCGCAACGACCTCTACGACGGCTACAAGTCGGGTGAGGGCCTGGAAGCGGAGCTCTGGGAGCAGTTCCACCCGCTGGAGGACGCGCTCACGGCGATGGGCGTGCGCGTCTGGCCGATGATCGAGCTGGAGGCCGACGACGGCCTCGCCGCGGCGGCGGAGCGGGCCGCAAGGGACGACGCGGTGGAACAGGTGCTCATCGCCTCGCCCGACAAGGACCTGGCCCAGTGCGTGCGCGCGGACCGCGTCGTGCAGCTGGACCGCCGGAAGCAGGAAATCCGCGACGAAGCCGGTGTCTGGGATCGCTTCGGCGTGGCGCCTGCCTCCATTCCGGACTGGCTGGCCCTCGTCGGCGACACGGCCGACGGGTTCCCCGGCCTCCCCCGCTGGGGGGCGAAGAGCGCCTCGACCGTCCTCGCCCGCTGGTCCCACCTCCGCCACATCCCGGACGATCCTTCCGTCTGGGACGTGAAGGTTCGCGGCGCCGTCGCGCTGGGCGAGATCCTCCGCGACGGACGCGAGGAAGCCGACCTCTACCGTACGCTCGCCACGCTCCGGACGGACTTCCCGGTCTTCGAGTCGGTCGGTGAGCTCCTCTGGACCGGCCCCACTCCGGACTTCCCCGCCGTCTGCGAGCGCCTCGGCATTCCCGCCCTGGCCCGCCGGGCCGACGAGCTGGCCGCCGCCCTCCCCGGCTGAGATCCCCTCTCCGGCCGCCTGCGCCCCGTCATGGGGTTCCCGGGCGGTTCGTGCAGATTCTGAGGCGGGAATTTCAAAACCCCGGGCTCCCGGGAGTCCACTGGTGTGATTCGCCACCCCGGCATTCCCACCTCCTCCATCCCTGAGGGTTCGAACGATGAAATCGAGCTTCGCCCCGAGTCTCCTGGCGCTGCTGCTGCTGAGCGCCCCGTCGACCGGCCTGGCCAGCGACGTCGACGGACCGGACGACTGCGAGCGCTTCACGAACGATCGCGGTGACGCCCCGGAAGGCTACGACGCGTACCCCGGCGTCCTCGCCCACTTCCCCACCTGCAACTTCTTCTCCGCCGCGGGGACGCAGGAGATCGCCTGCCCCCCGATCAGCGCGCCTCCGGGCCCCACGGGTCACGTGCTGCACGTGAACGTCGAGCCCGGCACCGGATTCTGGCTCGGCTGCGAGGACACCGCTCCGCCGATGGGCATCGACTCCGAGTTCGACGGCAAGACCAGTCCCATGGGCGCTCCCATGAGCTTCTGCGCGGAGATGCCGGTGGACTGCGTCGAGTCGACGCCGATCGGCGACTTCGGTCAGGACGAGTGCTTCGGCGACGATGACGCCGGCCTGGAGGAGATGCCGACGATGCTTCCCTGCACGCCCAGCATGCTGAAGCTTCGCACGTTCAACTGCCTGCCCGACGAGCGCACCGTGTTCCTGAACGTGCTCGTGGACATGAACGGTGACGGCGACTGGAACGACAACTTCCAGTGCCCCGGCGAGTGCGCGTACGAATGGGCGCTGAAGAACGTTCCGGTCAGCCTGCCTCCCGGCTGCTTCGTCTTCGACACACCGGCCTTCCTCGTCGGTCCGCTGGCCGACGTCGAGGGTCTGCCGGTGGAGTACGGATGGATCCGGATTTCCCTGTCCGAGGATCCGGCGCCGGACGACTACCCGTGGAACGGCTCCGTCGGCCTGCCGACCGCCGAGTTCCGCGGGGGCGAGACGGAGGACTACCTGGTCGCGTTCGGCGGCGAGGGTGAGCCTTGCGACATCGGCTACCAGGACTTCGGCGATGCTCCCGAGGGCATCACCGCCTACTCCACCGGCATCGTCGGCGCGTTCCCGACCTGCACGTTCCCGGGCGCTCCGGGCACGCAGGAGATCGACGCCGGCTGCTCGCCGCTCAGTACGCCTCCGGGACCCACCGGCTACGTCGAGCACGTGAAGACTCCGCTCGATCCGGTCGGCTTCTGGTGGGGCTGCGACATGACGCCGGCGCTGTTCATCGACTCCGAGCCGGACGGGAAGGTCAACGTGACTCCGGTGGCTGGCACGCCGAGCTCCTGCGACGACGTCACGCCGGTCGACTGCATCGAGGCGCTGTCCATTCCGGGTCTGTCCTTCGGACAGGACGAGTGCTTCGGCGACGGCGTCGACGCCGGCCTGCTCAGCCAGCCGCGCTTCGATCCTTGCACGCCGCGCGACCTTCGATTCCGTCTCTTCAACTGCTCCACGCAGCCGATCCAGGTGTACGTGAACCTGCTGTTCGACTGGAACGAGGACGGCGACTGGAACGACGTGCTGAACTGCCCGCAGGGCTGCGCTCCCGAGTGGGCCGTGAAGAACCTGGCCGTCATCCTGCCGCCGGGCTGCAGCGTGTGGACGTCGCCGATGATCCTGCCGGGCGAGAAGGAAGGCTACGGCTGGATGCGGGCGACGGTCACCGAGGCTCCGGTGCCGGACGACTTCCCGTGGGCCGGTTCCGCCGGCATGAACGAGGGTCCGTTCTTCAGCGGCGAGACCGAGGACTACCCGATCCGCATCGGTGAGGATCCGACGAGCGTGAACCTGGGCGGTGCCGACGACGACGCGGGCCTCTCGCTCTCCCGGGTCGCTCCGACGCCCTCCGTGACGCACGCGGACGTTCGCTTCTCCCTCACCCGGACCGGTTCGGTTCGCCTGACGGCGTACGACGTGACCGGCCGGCGGGTCCGCACGCTGGTGGACGAGGTCCGCGGCGGCGGCGCCCACACCGAGCGCTGGGACCTCCGCGACGACTCCGGTCGTCCGGTGGCGCCGGGTCTCTACTTCCTCCGGCTGGAGGCCGAGAACGACGCCCGCACGACCCGCGTAACCCGCGTCCGCTAGACGGACCCGGAACCCGAACCCCCTGGCCCGGGGCGCTCGCCGAGAGGCGGGCGCCCCTTCCGTTTGACCCCGGCCGGTCGAGGGACCTACGGTGGCCGCGGGAGGACGCGATGGAGCCCGTCTTCGAGATCGCCCCCACCGGACGCGCCCGCTGCCGCGGCTGCGCACGGCCGATCGCCAAGGGGGAGGTCCGCTTCGGCGAGCGGATCGAGAACCCGTACGGCGAGGGATCCACCACGCTGTGGTTCCATCCGCGCTGCGGCGCCTACCGCCGTCCCGAGCCGTTCCTGACCGCGCTGAACGGGACCGCAGAGGACGTCCGCGACACGAAGGAGCTGGCCGACGCCGCCCGTCTCGGCGTGGCGCACCGGCGATTGCCGCGCCTGGCCGGCGCCGAGTCCTCTCCCACCGGGCGGGCTCGTTGCCGGCACTGCCGCGAGCTCATCGGGAAGGACTCCTGGCGCCTCTCCCTCGTCTTTTACCAGGACGGGCGCTTCGAACCCTCGGGGTTCGTCCACGCGGGATGCGCCGAAGAGTACCTCGGAACCGCCGACGTCGCCGGGCGATGCGCGCACTTCTCGAACCTGTCCGAGGAGGACTGCGCGGCGCTGGAGGAAGCCCTGCGCGGCTGAGGCCCCGGCGTGCCGCCCCTGGCTTCTTCCCCGCAGCCCGTCCCGGTGTTAGAAACAGGATTCCGCCCGGAGCTCCCCCAGCGGTGAGGGAACGTGAATCCCGACGATCGGCGCGACGACAACGCCAGCGACGAGACGCGGGTCGACACCCGTCTGACCACCCCGGACGACGACTCCCGCCCTCTCCGCCCTTCCGCGCAGCTCCGCCCCGGCGACACCGTGGGCGCGTACCAGCTGGTCCGCCAGCTCGGGCGCGGCGGCATGGGCGAGGTCTGGGAGGCCGACCAGCAGGAGCCCGTCCGCCGCAAGGTGGCGCTCAAGCTGATCCGGACCGGCATGGACAGCGGCCAGTTCGTGATGCGCTTCGAGGCCGAGCGCCAGGTCCTGGCGATGATGGACCACCCCAACATCGCCAGGATCTTCGACGCGGGGACGACGGACGGCGGCAGCCCGTACTTCGTGATGGAGTACGTGCCCGGCACGCCGATCAACCGCTACTGCGATGCGAACGCGCTGGATCTGCCCGCCCGCCTGCGACTGTTCATCCGCGTGTGCGAGGGCGTCCAGCACGCGCACCAGAAGGCGACGATCCACCGCGACCTCAAGCCCGGCAACGTCCTCGTCACCCCCATCGACGGAAAGAACATGCCGAAGATCATCGACTTCGGCGTGGCGAAGGTGACGGACGAGAGCGTGACCGATCAGACGATGCACACGAGCGCCGGCGCCATGATCGGGACGCTCGAGTACATGAGTCCGGAGCAGCTCGAGGGCGACAAGGACATCGACACCCGCACGGACGTCTACGCACTGGGCGTCATCCTCTACGAGCTGCTCACCGGCGGGCTCCCGTTCGACTCGCGGCAGCACAAGCAGGCGACGCTCTTCGAGATGACGCGCCTCATCCGGGAGAACGACCCCACGCGTCCCAGCACGAAGGTCAGCCGCGCCGGAGAGACGGCGACGGAGGCGGCGCATCGCCGCAAGACCGACGTGAAGGGGCTCACGCGAAAGCTGTCGGGCGACCTCGACTGGATCACGATGAAGGCGCTGGAGAAAGATCGCTCGCGACGGTACGCGTCGCCGCGCGAGTTCGCCGAGGACGTGCGCCGCTACCTGGACCTGGAGCCCGTCATCGCCGGACCGCCGAGCACGGCGTACCGCATGCGGAAGTTCGCGCGGCGCAACCGGGTCTTCGTGCTGGCGGGGGCGTTCGTCATCCTGGCGATGGTCCTGGGCCTCACCGTCGCCACGTACGGATTGCTGGCGGCGCGGCGCGCGGAAACCGAGGCGCGGCACGAGGCGGCCAAGGCGAAGGCCGTGAACGAGTTCCTCCACGGGATGCTGGCCTCGGCCAACCCGGCGCAGGCGCAGGGCCGGGAGGTGACCGTGCGCGAGCTGCTGGATGCCGCGTCCGAGGAGACCGGCGCCGGCGAACAGACCGAGGAGCAGGAGGTCGAGGCGGAGATCCGCAACACGATCGGCGCGACGTACCAGGCGCTCGGTCTGTACGACGCGGCGCAGCCGCACCTGGAGGGCGCGCTGGAGATCCGTCGCGCGCTCACGGGAGGCGACGGCGAGGACGTGGCGGAGAGCCTGCACTCGCTGGGCCGCCTCCGCTGGGCGAAGAGCGACTACGCCGGCGCGGAGGAGCTGATCCGGGAGGCGCTGGAGATGTTCCGTCGCCTGCCGGGAGATCACGAGGAGTCCGTCGCCATGAGCCTGGGCGATCTGGCGGTCGTGGTCCAGACCAGCGGCGACTACGAGCGCGCCGAGCCGATGCTCCGCGAGGCGCTCGCCCTGAACGAGGAAATGCACGGCCACGAGAACGTCCGCGTGGCGGACGCGATGAACAACCTGGGCTGGACGCTCCACTTCCGCGGGCGCACGGAGGAGGCGGAGGAGCTGTTCCGCGACGCGCTGGAGATCAACACCGGGATCTTCGGGCCGGATCATCCCAGCGTGCTGGTCAGCCGGCTGAACCTGGCGTCCGTGCAGGATCTGCTCGGGCGATCCGACGAGGCCGAGGCCACCTACCTGGAGACGACGGGCCGATTGAAGCGCGTGCTGGGCCCCGATCACCCCACGACGATCCAGGGCATGACGAACCTCGGCGAGCTGTACCTGCGCAGCGATCGCGGCGAGAAGGCTCGCCCGATCGTCCGGGAGGCCCTGACCCGCGCGGAGGAGACCTTGGGTCCGGACCACGCGGTGACGATCACCCTGCTCGCGGATCTCGGGTGGGTGCACCGGGCGGCGGGCGAGCTGGAGGTGGCGGAGGACGTCTATCGCCAGGTGCTGGAGCGTCGGCTCCGGTCGCTGGGTCCCGAGCATCCCCACACGCTGCGCTCCGGCTGGCAGCTGACCCGGATCCTCGCGGACCGGGGGAAGTTCGCCGAGGCGGAGCGGGTGTCGCGCAGTTCGCTGGAGATCGGACTCCGGGTGCTCCCGGACGGGAACGAGAACCTCTCGTCGCTGCAGCTCCACCGGGGCCGTGCCCTGCTCGGCCTGGACCGCGCCGACGAGGCCGAGCCGATGCTGCGCGCCTGTCTGGACGCCCGCCTCGCCACCCTTCCGGAGGGGCACTGGGAGACCGGCCAGGCCCGGAGCGTGCTGGGAGATACCCTGGGGCGCCTGGGACGCTCGGACGAGGCGATGGAACTCCTCCGGACGGGCTTCCGGGAGATGGATGCGGGCCAGGCGCCCCCCCTGAGGCGGCTCCAGGCCGCCCGTCGCCTGGAGGACTTCTTCGCCCGGCGGGTCGCGGAGACGGGATCGCCCGAGTCCCGCCAGGAACTGGACCGATGGCGGCAGGAAGCGACCCGGTTGTCGTCGGTGGTCGCGGCCCGGTAGACTCATCGATGCCAGTCGATCCACTCCACCGACCTGAGGGTTCCTCATGCGCTGCTTCCTGCCCCTGTGCTTCCTCCTCCTCGCTCCGATCGCGGTCCTCGCGGACGGCGGCGTCGTGGAGGTCTCGTTCGACATCAAGCCCACTTCCTGCCCGAACCCGTTCAATCCGGACGATGTCCTCACGCTGGCGCCCACGTTCCCGACCGCCATCCTCGGGGAGGACGACGTGGACGTGTCCAACATCCGGGTGGAGGGCCTCGTCATCATCAGCCCCGGCGGCGGCGGCCGCGGGGAAGGCGGCGACGTGCTGGCTCCCATCAGCTTCAACTACGAGGACGTGGCCACGCCGGTCCAGGACGACACGCAGTGCGCATGCACCACGGACGGACCGGACGGCTTCACGGACCTCACGCTCCACTTCGACGCGGATGCCTTCCGCGACCTGCTCGGGGAGATCGGCCCGGGCGATCAACTGGAGATCTGCATCTCCGGAACCTTCCTGGACGGCACGCCGTTCCTCGGCTGTGACTGCATCTTCATCGTCGGTCCCACGCCGGTGGAGACTTCGTCCTGGGGCAGCGTGAAGGCCACCTATCGGTAGGAGTCCTTCCCGCCGCGGTGCTCGCGGCCGCCGGATCGACTTGCCCGCCGCGCCGGTGAAGGGTGCGGCGGGTTTCTCTTGGCGTCGGCCGGAAAGCCGACCTCGGGATCCGGCTTCCGTCACAATCGCCGTGCGGACCCCGTACTGGGATCGAAGAATCGAGCGGCCGGAACTCCGGGCCGACTCCCGCGGTTCGATCCAGTGACGAACGAGGTGCCCGATGACCCGAAGAGCCCGTATCCTGACTCTCACTCTGCTCGCGGGGGCGGCGCTGGCGGCGGCCGGCACCGCTTCACCGACACTGGATTCCGTCCGGACCGGAGAGCGCCCCCTCTCCGTCGCCCCGCCCGTCTGGGAGGAGGACGCCATGACCACCTGGAAGAAGCCCGACCGGGAGACCCTCCGCCAGGGCCTGTCCGACGTGCAGTACCGAGTGACCCAGGAGGAAGGAACGGAGGCGCCGTTCCGCAACGCCTACTGGGACCACAAGGCGCCCGGCCTCTACGTGGACGTGATCTCGGGCGAGCCGCTCTTCAGCTCGCTCGACAAGTACGACAGCGGCACGGGCTGGCCCAGCTTCACGCGGCCCGCGGAGGACACGGAGCTGACGGAAAAGACGGACCACAAGATCGGCTACCCGCGCACGGAGGTCCGCTCCAAGCACGCCGACTCCCATCTGGGTCACCTCTTCCCGGACGGTCCGGCACCCACGGGCCAGCGCTACTGCATCAACTCCGCGGCGCTGCGCTTCGTGCCGCTGGCGGAGATGGAGGCGCAGGGCTACGGAGAGTACGTGGACGCCTTCCGTCAGGCCGGCTACGACCCGGCGGCCGGCGGCGGCGAGACCCGCGAGGAGACGAAGGCCGTGAAGACCGAGATCGCGCTGCTGGCCGGCGGATGCTACTGGGGCATGGAGGATCTGTTCCGGAACCTCCCCGGCGTGCTGGACACGGAGGTGGGGTTCAGCGGCGGGAGGACCGAGAACCCGCGCTACGAGGATCTGCGGAGCGGCACCACGGGGCACGCGGAGACGCTGCGCGTGGAGTACGACCCGTCGAAGATCACGTATGCCGACCTCCTGGATCGCTTCTTCCGCATCCACGATCCCACCACGGAGCACCGCCAGGGCAACGACGTCGGCTCGCAGTACCGCTCTGCCATCTTCTACCAGTCGGAGGAGCAGGCGGAGGTCGCGCGGAAGGTGATCGCGGAGTGGAACGACTCCGGACGGTGGGAACGGCCGATCGTCACCGAGGTGGTGGAGGCTGGCGAGTTCTATCCCGCGAAGGAGAGCCACCAGGACTACCTGGTGAAGAACCCGAACGGCTACACCTGCCACTTCGAGCGCAGCTTCGAGAGCTGACCGGACGGGGGCCGCGGACGCGGCCCCCTATCCCCCGAACCAGCGCTCCAGCCGCTCCGCCTCGAAGCGATGCTTCGCGCGGGCGTGCTCCTCGGACGGCTCGCCCAGCCGGATGCTCGGCTCCGGCCGGTGGAAGAAGTCGCCCGTGATGTGGGCCGCGGAGTCCCGCCCCATCTCCAGGTAGCAGTACCCCTGCCCGTCGAACGGAGGCGGAGCATCCTCTCCCCGGATCTCGGCGACGATCTCCTCCGCCGCGTGGCGTCCCTGCCGCTCCGCGAACAGGCCCGCCTTCGGCAGCGGCAACCCGTTCGCGAGCGGGATGTGGATCACGTCGCCCACCGCAAACACGCCGGCGAAGCCGGTTCGCATGGTGCCGGAGTCCACGGAGATCCAGCCGCCGTCCGGCGCCAGGCCGCCCCGCACCACAACGTCGGGAGGCCGATGCGGCGGCACGATCATCAGGACGTCGGCCTCCAGCGGCTCGCCGTTCCGGAAGACGACACGCCCGGCCTCCACCCGTTCCACCGGGCACCCGCACGCCACGTCGACGTTCCGCGCCGCCAGCCGCTCGGCCAGCCACTCCGAACCCGCGGGGCCCGCGTTCGGCAGCAGCATCGGCTGGAACGTCCGGACGGAGAGGTCGATGCGATCGCGACGCCCCGTCTCCCGCAGGTGCTCGTCCAGCAGGAGCGCACACTCGTACGGGGCGGGCGGACACTTGTACGGGCCGCCGGCGATGACGATGCCGACCCGGCCGCGATCCAGCGAGCGAAGCGCCTGCGCCAGCGCGGGGATCGCGTCGCGGTCGTAGAGGTTGTGCGCGTGGTCCGCCGCCCCCGGCACGAGATCCGCGCGCGCCTCCGCCCCGAGCGCGATGACGAGGAAGTCGGCCTCCAGGGTGCGCGAATCCGTCTCCACCGTGCGCGTCGCCGGATCGAGGCTCCGGATCTCCTCGCGCAGGAACGGCCATCCTCGATCGTTCAACGCCTTGCGGGACCGGCTGCCCTCCCGCATCGACCCGATGCCGACGAGCTCCCACAGCTTGCGCAGCCCGGCCAGGAAGTGCTCCCGCCGGTCCACGAGGACGAGGTCATGGTCCCGGCCCAGGCTCCGGCGCAGCTCCTCGGCCGCGGCCAGTCCGCCGAAGCCCGCCCCCAGGATGACGGTTCGCTTCATCGCGTGCCCTCTTCCCCCTCGCCGCTCAGGTTCTCGGCGAACGTGGCAAGGACGTGGGTCCACGCCTTCCCGAAGTACTCCTCCGTCTCCCGCCAGTACGCTTCCTTCCCGAAGCCCAGGTGCGTGAGCCGGACGTGCGTGCCGCCCTCCGCGGCCTCGAACTCCACGACCACCCAGGTGCGCTGGGCCCGGCTCTTCGCCTGCTCGGGCGGCGCGTTCCAGCTGAAGCTGATCATCCGGTTCGGGACGTAGCTCAGCACCTGGCAGTCGTTGCTGCCCATCTTCCCGTCCCACAGCCACTCGTACCGGCCGCCGATGGCGAGGTCGATGTCGGCTCGGAGCTCCGGCCGATCCGGTCCGTAGGCCGCCGCGAACGCCGCTCCGGCCGACCACGCGCGATAGACCCGATCCACCGGCGCGGCGATGAACTGCTCGCGCACGAACGACGACGAGGGATCCGCGGCGAAGAGGTTCGTGTCGATCGGCCTGGGCATCGTCTCCTCCCCCGCCCGGTGCCAGGCGGCGTCCATCATGGTCTGAAACTCCCCCGAGCCGGCCGGTCCGACGGCGACGGTCCACTGCATCGTGCCGTCCTCGCGCAGCTCCGATCGATCCCGGAAGGCATGATCCCCCTCGGTCCACTCCGTAACGAGGACTCCGTCCTCGAACGTGAAGTCCGCCTGCGTGACGCGTCCGTCGCGGTGGACGGTGGTGGCCACCCACGCGTCGCGCTCCTCGTCGTACGAGAACACGGAGAAGTAGCGCTGGTACGGAGGAGCGTCGCCGTCCTGCACGAGGACGCGACCCTCCACGCTTCGTCCGCCCAGCCCCGGCACGTAGGACGACCGCGCCCAGATGGTCTGCCCGCCGCTCCACGCGGCATCGATCTCCCACGTTCCGAGCAGCGGCTCCAGCTCGGCGACGCGTCCCTGCAGAGGACCGGCGGCGGCGGCCGTCGTCGCCAGGAGCATCACGGCCGTCAGGATCGTCGTTCGAGTCATCGTTCCTCCCGTTTCTTGGGCCTCGCCGGTCCCGCAGCGGACCGGGCGAGGAGTTGATCCAGGTGGTCGCGCAGGACGCGGACCCCGTCGTCGAAGGCGGAAAGATCGTCGGCGGCCCGCGCCTGCATCAGGCCGCCCTCCATCACGGTGAGCACGAAGCGCGACAGTCCGGCGCGGTCGCAGTCGGCGGGCAGGCGATCCCCCGCATCGTCCAGCCAGCGCGCCACCCCCGCGGCCCAGCCGCGGAAATTCTCGTCCAGGAGCGGACGCACCTCCGGATGCGTGTCGCTGACCTCCAGCGCCAGGTTGCCGATGGGGCAGCCGAGCCGGCAGCCGCTCTGCGTCATCCCTTCGCGGTACCAGTCCAGCAGGCGGAAGATCCGCTCCAGCGGATCGGGCTCCGCCTCCTCCACCGGGCCCAGCACGATCTCCTGCAGGTGGTCGCGGTACCACTCCAGCACGCCGGCCAGCAGGGCGTCCTTGTTGGGGAAGAAGTGATAGAGCGACCCGGGATTGGCCTCCGCCTCCCGGACGATCGTGGCGACGCCCGTGGCCGCGAACCCCTGCTCGTGAAAGAGCCGGGCGGCGGTGATCAGGAGGCGTTCGCGGGTGTCCGGCGGCAAGAGCTTCCTCCCGGCCCGAGGGAACCGGGCCACGGAGGGACTCTAGAGGCACTTGAGCGATCACTCAAGGTCCCGTCGGGGTGTTTTACGAAACGTGACAACTCTCAGGTCCGGCGGCTTCCGGGATCCGCGCGGACCCGCCGGGCAACCGGCGGGGTCTCTCGGTGGCCCCGTCCCCGCCCGCCGGGCGACGGGCCCGCGCGCCTTGCGCGAGGACCGCGGTCGCCCCACCTTCCCGGCATCGAGCTTCCCCGCTCACGAACGCATCCGTCCGGGAGGTCCCCGTGGTTCGCTTCGCTCCGCTGTTCGTCGCACTCCTGCTCGTCACGTTGCCCGCGCCCGCGTCCGCCGATGCCCCTTCGTCCGGCGACTGGATCTGTCCACCCTGCGGCTGCTCCCGGGACGGGACGTTCTTCGAGGCGGCCGGCACCTGTCCGGAGTGCCACATGGAACTGGTGAACACCGCGTCGCTGCGCAGCGTCGCGATCCTCGTGTACGAGGGCGTGGAGCTGCTGGACTTCTCGGGCCCGGGTGAAGTGTTCGCCGCCGCCCACCAGTTCCGTCCGTTCACGCTCGCCGCGACCCGGGACCCCGTAACCAGCCAGGGATTCGTGGAGGTGACGCCGCAGTACGGCATCGACGATGCGCCGCACGTCGACATCGTGGTGGTGCCGGGCGGATCCATCGGCGCCGTCCTCGACGATCCCGCGCTCATGCAGTGGCTCCGCGAGACCGCCGCCACCGCGGACCACGTGATGTCCGTCTGCAACGGGGCCCTCGTCCTGGCGGAGGCGGGACTGCTGAACGGCCTGGAGGCGACGACGCACCACTCCAGCCTGGCGGCGCTGCGCGCGCACGAGGCCGGCGTGACCGTGCGCGACGATCGACGCTGGGTGGACACCGGCAAGATCATCACGTGCGCGGGCGTCTCGGCCGGGATCGACGGATCCCTGCACCTGGTGGCGCGGCTGGACGGAAACGCCCAGGCCGACGCGGTGGCGCGCTACATGGAGTATGACGCGTGGAGCTCGCGAACCGAGGAGACCGCGACGCCCAACTAGGTCTCAGTCCGCCGCGACGCGGACGATCCGGCGCGTGGTCTCCCGGCCGCCCGCCCGCACCCGAACGAAGTAGACCCCGCCCGCGGCCGTCCCGCGGTCGGTCCGGCCGGACCAGCCCACGCGATTCCACCCCGCCGCCGCCGGTCCCGCGGCCAGCGTCGCCACCCTCCGTCCGTCGACGGCGTAGACTCCCACGTCGACGTCGGAGGCGGCGGGCAGGAAGAACTCCACGCGCGTCTCGGCGGCGAAGGGATTGGGGGCCGTGCGCACTCGCAGGGCCCCCGGCGCCTCCAAGAGATTCGGGGCCCCCGTGGGCGGCGGATCGATCGTCCGGGCGTACACGCCGGCGTACCGCGTTCCGAGGAGAAGCGTTCGCGAGCCCGGCAGGAACTCCAGCGCGCGCAGGTTCACGGCGTCCAGACCGTCGCCCAGGAAGCCCTGGCCGGTCACGTGAACCCCCATGCCGTTGACGGCCCGGAAGATCTCCCCGGTGACGGGGTCCCACTCCGCGGCGACCACGGCACCGCCCACTCCCCCGTCGACCGTCGTCCAGGTGAGGCCCGCGTCCGTGGTCCGGTACGCGCCGGCGTTCCGGTAGATCACCAGCAGCCGATCCGCATCGGCCGGGTCCAGGAACAGGTCCACGGCGGTGTCCGCCGGCAGACCCGCTGATCGCTCGGTCCAGGTGGCCGCGCCGTCCGTGCTGAGGTGCACGCGCCCGGACGAACCGGTCTCCACGGCGAACGTCCGGTGCGGATCGGCGGGGTCGATGACGCCGGCTTCGGCCAGGAAGCCCGGGTCGTAGGAGGTCCACGGGTAGGTTCCCTCGATGCGCCAGACTTCCCCGATCCCGACCAGGTCCGCCCAGTAGTAGACGACGTCCCCGTTCCCCGGGCTCGCCACCAGCGGCCCCGCGAACACGAAGAGGGAGTGCTGCTCCAGCGGGAACACGTCCCACGTCCCTCCCGCATCGGTCGACCGCGTGAAGAACGGCGAGAACGTGTCGAAGCTGGCGGAGCCTCCGCCCTGCACGACGACGCCGGAACCACCGACCGGGACCGCCGCGGCGAGGATGCTCTCGCTGAGACCCGAGGACGGAGACGTCGGCGTCCACGCGCTGTCGAGCGACGTCGTCGTGAAGAGACCGCCGCGGAGCGACGTCTGGACGTAGAGGCGGCCCGCGGCATCCCGGCCGAGGCCCAGGACCTCCACGGCCGAGATCCCGCTCATCCGTCGCGCCCACGATTGCCCGTCATCCGTGGAACGGACGATCCCGTCCAGCGCGCCCGCCGTGCCGTGCGCGTGGCCGGGAACGTCGAGATCGAAGAAGAGGTCGGCCATCGGCTCCACCTCGCCCCAGCTGGCCCCGGACTGGTACACGCCGGTCCACGTCGTACCGCCGTCGGTGCTCAGCGACAGACGCGGAAGGTACATGCAGTCGCCGGTGCAGTAGATGTCGTGCGGCGCCGACAGCACACGGTCCGGAACCGTGGGGTGCGCGGCCAGGAGGAGCGTCCCGCAGTTCATCGGATTCGTGCAGGGATCGGTGATCGGCGTGAACGTGAGTCCGCCGTCGTCGCTGCGCAGGAGGTCCGGCCATCCGCGCGCATAGACCCGGGACGGGGTTCCGCGGCAGTACGAGATGGACGACACCGACGTGGATCCGCCGGTGTCCACGGCCGCCCAGGACAGGCCGCCGTCGGTGGTCCGGAAGAGTCCCTCGGAGACGCCGACGAGCGCCTCCCCGGAGATGGTCGGATGGAACTCCAGCGCGCGCGGCGTGACCGACGGCAACCCGACGTTGGACGGCGCCCAGGTGAGTCCGCCATCCGTCGTGCGGAACACGCCCGGATCCGCGCCGCTCCGAACCGCGAGCAGCGCCAGGTTGCCGTCGACCGGATCGAAGCGGAGCGCCTCCGGGAAGTGCCATCCGCCGCCCACCGTACAGGATTCCCAGGTGCTTCCCGCGTCGGTCGACCGGCGAACGTCGCTGCCAACCCGGGGCACGATCAGAACCAGATCCGCATCCGTCGACGACGTGGCGAGCGTCTGGAACGACGCCTCGTCACCCAGACCGGTGTCGACGCGCTGCCACGTGGCGGCGTGATCGTCCGAGCGGGAAACGCCGCGACGGAACGGCAGGCAGTAGAAGCGATCCGGATCGTCCGGCGACTGGATCATCGCCTGCACGGAGCCGGCGTCGGGGCCGACGCTTTCCCAGGGGGCGGAGCGGGCGGGCGCGGGAAGGACCGGAACGATCCCGACCAGCAGCAGGAAGAGGCGAAGATGGCGAACCATGGAGCGCGCTCCGTCGGATGCCGGGGTCGGCGGATCCGAGGAGAGGAGCTTACCACCGGGGCGCTTCCGCCTTCAACGCGACGCGATGCCGCGCCGGCCAGGCGATTCCCACCCCGACCGCCCGGCGATTCCGGGAATCGTGTGCTAACGTAGCAAGGTCGTCCCCGTTCCCCGCCGCCCCGATGTGCCATGAGATGGAATACCACGCAGCCGTCCCTCATCGGGCGCCTGCACGACCACGACGACCACGAGGCCTGGCGCGAGTTCGACCGTCGGTACGGCCCGCTCATCGTCGCCTACGCGCGTCGACGGGGGCTGTCCCTGCCCGACGCCGAGGACCTTCGGCAGGTCGTCCTCGTCAGCCTCGCGAGCGCCATGCGCACGTTCGAGCTGCGCCCGGAGCGCGGCCGGTTCCGAAGCTACCTCGGACGGGTCGTCGGAAATGCGATCCATCGTGCTCACCGACGTCCATTCCGCCGCCCCGACGTCCTAGAGCTGGACGAGACCCTGCTGTCCGCCCTCCCGGGCCCGAAGGAAGACGACCCCTGGCAGGAAGAATGGGTCAACCACCACCTTCGGCGGGCGATGAGCCGCGTCGAGCGGGATTTCGAGCCCGGATCCGTGGAGGTGTTCCGGCGATGCCTTGCCGGCCAGCGCCCGGCCGAGGTCGCGGCCGCGCTGGGGATGTCGACGGCGGCGGTGTACAAGGCGAAACAGCGCGTCCGGGACCGGCTGAAGGCGGTCGTCGCCGAGCAACTGCGCGACGAAGGGGAGTTCCCGAGTTGAGCGACGACTGGATCGGCGAACTCGGCATCGACCTGGACGGGCCCGACTGGCTCGGACGGCTTCGGGAGGCGCGCGAGATCCGGCCGCTCGGGCGCGTCGCCGGATACGAGCTCCTGGAGGAGGTCGGAAGGGGCGGCCAGGGGATCGTGTACCTCGCCCGTCGCGACGGTCGACGGGTGGCGCTCAAGCGGATCCTCGCCGGGTCCTTCGCCTCGCCGCAACGGAGGCGACGATTCGAGCGCGAGATCGAGGCGGTTCGCCGCCTCGACCATCCGGCGATCGTTCGGCTTCTGGACGCGCCGGAAGTGGGCGACGCCTCCGTGCTGGTGATGCAGTGGATCGACGGCGTTCCCGTCACGGAGTGGGCGGCGGGCGACGGGAAGCGGCGCTCTCCCGCGGAGATCGTTCGCATGATCGCGCGCATCGCCGAAGCGCTCCTCTACGCCCACCAGCGCGCGGTCATCCACCGCGATCTCAAACCCTCCAATCTGCTCGTGGACGCGGAGGACCGTCCCCACCTGCTGGACTTCGGGGTCGCCAAGGTGGACGCGACGGCGGACCTACGCTCGCTCACGTCGACGGGCCAGTTCCTCGGAACGCTGGCCTACGCGTCCCCGGAGCAGATCGACGGCGACCCCGCCGACATCGACGCCCGCTCGGACGTCTACTCGCTGGGCGTCGTGGCGTTCGAGCTGCTGACGGGCGAACCTCCGGTGCCTCGCCACGGTTCCCTCTCCGAGCTCGTCCGGGCGATCGCAAACGAGGATCCTCCCCGTCCCTCGTCCCTCAACCCCTCGGTCGATCGTGCGCTGGACTCCATCGTCCTGAAGGCAATGGCCCGGAACCGCGATCGCCGGTACCCGTCGGCCGATGCGCTGCTGGCCGACCTGAGACGGCACGAGGCCGGTGAGCCGGTGGAGGCCCAGGGCCGGGACTCCTGGGACGTCCTTTCCCGGCTGGCCAGGCGACATCCGGTGACCTCTTCCGTGACGGCGGGTCTCGCGCTCCTCGTCGTGGGGTTCGGCGTCGCGATGACGTATCTCTACCAGAGGTCCGAGCGCGAGGCGCTGCGCGCGCGGAGGATCCAGACGTTCCTGGAAACGTCGCTGGTGGCGACCGCCCCCGCCGGAGCCGACGGAGCCCTGATGGATCTGCTGGACCGCGCCTCCGCCCAGGCGGAGCTGGAACTCATCGGGGAGCCGGAGATCGAACTGGGCGTCCGCCTGCGTCTCGCCGTCCGCTACCTGGACGAACAGGCGTGGACGGCTTCGGAGGCGCAGGCCCGCCGCTGCCTGGACCTGCTCCATGACCTACCGGAGGACGACGCGGTCCTGCGCGCCCGATGCATCCGGATCCTCGGTATTGCAGCGTTCGCGCGACGGGAGCCGGAGTGCATCGAACTCCTGGAGGACGCGCGCGATCGATACGCCGCCACGTTCGGGGACGAGCATGCGGCCACGGCCTTCGTCCGGCACGACCTTGCCAACGCGATCTGGACGTGCGCCAGTCCTCCCGACCCGGATCGAGCGGAGGCCGCCTTTCGGCGCGCGGCGGAGCGCCTCCCTCCGGACACGACGCCGTCGCTCAAGCTCTCCCTCTTCTGGAAGGATTACGCGCGCTTTCTTCGCGTACACGGGCGGCCGGAGGAGTCCATCCCGGCCTACGAGAACGTGTTCCGCATCCTCGACGCCCTGCCCGACGCGGATCCCACCGTCCGGATCCACAGCCTCCAGGGTCTGAGCGCGGCGCTCTGTTCCACGGGACGATGGGCCGAGGCGGAGGCCGCGCTGCGCCAAGCCCTGGATCTGCGCGACGGAGCGCTCGACGGCGGAGTTCCGGCGTGCCACGCGGCAATCGGGGGCACGTACGACTGCCGCGGCCTTCCGGGCGAAGCGATCCCGCACTGGGAGACGGCGGTAGCCTCCCGCCTGGAGTGGCTGGCCCAGGAGCATCCTGCTCATCGCGGCGACCTGCTGGCGCTGGCGCAGGACGTCCGACGGGACGGCCTGCGGGCCGGTCGTCTGCCGGTGGTGTGGGAACACCTCGAGGCGCTTGCTCCCGAGATCCTCCCGAACCTGATCTCCACGACTCGTCGGCTCGCCGGAGCGCTCGAGCAGGGCTCCCGCCCGGACGATGGACGGGAGCTGCGTGCGATCCTGGGCCGCCTGGAAAGCGAGTCGGGGCTCCGTTCCTGACCGAGCCGTGTCCACTTCTCTCCGCCAAGGACCTAGGGGCGGGAGGAAGGGGCTTCCCCCCCGTCGTCCCGCCTGCACTCCGACCCGGGAGGTCCCGTGTCCATTCATCGCTTCGCGCCGGCGCTCTTCGCGGCAATCCTCGTCGGCTGCCCGATGCTCACATCCGTGGCCCGGGCCACGTCCGAGCCGGCCGCGCTCCACTCCGCCCGCTCGACGGAAGTCGACGGCTGCCGGAACCCTCCCGTCGACCCCACTGCCGAGCCGAAGATTCCCGAGTTCCGCCTCCCGCGGGCCGGGGGCGGGATCGAGCGCGTCGTCTGCCGATTCCACGTCGTCCGTCGAGCCGACGGCACCGGCGGAGTCGACGAGCGAGTGATCGCAAAGATGATGGAAGACCTCAACGTCGGGTTCCGGGACACGCCCTACCGCTTCGTGCGGGAGCCGGGTACGACGTACGTGGACAACGACGTGTTCTACGCGGATCTACCGGACTTCCAGACGCAGATCGACCTCGTCAACTGCTGCTTCGAGGCAGGAGTGCTGAACTGGTTCCTGGTGCCGCTGGTGGGCGGCGGCACGGCTCCGGGCGGCACCTGGATCGGCCCCCCGTTCACCACGGGGCAGCGGGCCATCATCATGGCGTACGACAACACGGGGACGCCTCGGAACATCGTGACTCCCACGCACGAGATGGGGCACATCGGGAACCTGATCCACCCCTACGAGACCGCGTTCGGCGTGGAGTGCGTGACCCGCGTCTTCTGCACGAGCGTGGGCGATCTTCTCTGTGACACGCCGGCCTCCCCGGGCCTGTCGAGCCAGAACGTCACGGCCACCGGCTTCTTCTACGCGGGAACGCCGGGCCCGTGCAGCGGCGATCCGCCGTACGACCCGAACCCGCGCCTCTACATGGACACGAGCAGCCAGCCCGGTCACGTGCGCCGGGACGAGTTCTCACCGCAGCAGATCCAGCGTCACATCGACTTCATGGAGACGCAGCAGGCCGACCTCCTCGGTCCGCTTCGACCCAGCGTGTTCGTGGATTGCGACTCGAACGGAGTGGACGATCTCGACGAGATCCTGGCCGGGACGACCCCGGACGGGAACCTCGACATGGTCCCCGACGTCTGCCAGACGTTTCCGAACCCCGGAGACCTCATCGTCTCCGGCATGCACCAGAACGTGCGCCGTCGTCCCCGCTACTACGCGGCGGGCACGGGCGACTGGCGGGGAGACCTCTGGAACGGCCAGCCCTGGGTCCACCAGGTGCGACTCGGCCCCGACGGACACGTCTACCTGACCTCACAGACGGTCGTCCAGCGGATGGACCTGGCCACCGGCCGGACGATCGACAACGTGGCGGACGGCCGCCTCGAGGCCGTCGGAGTGTTCGTCGACCTGCTCTTCGACGGCAACGGCGACCTCTTGCTGCTGGATAACAACGCCTCCGACATCCGGCGCTACGCCGCGTCCGACGGGAGCTTCCTCGGAACGTTCTCGAACCTCGGGGCGATGACCCTCCCGAAGTACATGGAGTACGGGCCGGACGGGCACATCTACGTCGTGGGAGTCGGCTCACTGGGAAACACCGTCCAGAAGTTCGACGCGGTCTCCGGAGCCGCGCTGGGCGCCTTCGTGGATCCGGGGGACGGTGGTCTGAGCGCGGGACAGGGACTGGTGTTCCACGGCGGTCACCTCTACGTCAGCAACGTCCCCGCCAACAACGTGCTGCGCTTCGATGCCGTCACGGGCGACTTCGTCGATGAGTTCGTCGCCGCCGGCGCCGGCGGTCTCAACAATCCGCACAGCCTCCGTTTCGGTCCGGACGGAGATCTCTATGTCGCGTCCCGGAACACCCATTCCGTGAAGCGCTACGACGGCGAAACCGGGGCTGCCCTGGGTGACTTCGTCACGCCCGGGAGTGGCGGAGGCGGCCACTTCGGCGGCCTGGAGTCTCCCGCGGGGCTCCTCTTCGTGCCGGGAGGTGAAGCCGTCAGCGTGCCGGATCCGGAGAGGTCCGCCGCATTCGTGCTCGGCCGCCCGGCCCCCGACCCTTCTCGCGGAAGGACGACGTTCACCTTCCAGATCCAGCGCGCGGCGACGGTTCAAGTGGCCGTGTACAACGTGCTGGGCCAGCGAGTGCGAGGACTGGGCGAGGGTTTCCGGGACGCCGGCGAGCACCTCGTGGTCTGGGACGGGCGAACGACGACCGGCGAAGGGGTCAGCTCGGGGGTCTATTTCCTGCGAGTGACCGTGGACGGAAGCAGCCGGACGCGGGCGGTCCGGATCCGTCGCTAGAGCGCGCGCGGCCGCGAGCGCCGCAACGCCCCGGACGGCGCACGTCGGAAGGCACTCCGGCGTGCGTATCCGGAGCGGAATCTACCTTCCGCCGCCTCCGTCCAGACGGACGATGCGAACGGTGGCCGCCGCATCACCCTGCCGGATCTGCGCGAAGTAAACCCCGGCCGCCACGTGAGCGCCGTCGGCCGCGCGGCCGTCCCAGTACGCCACCCCGCTACCGGATCCTGCTCCGCCGCGGAAGAGGGTCCGGACGCGCTGACCCTTCACCGAGAAGACCGCCACCTCCACCCGCTCCCCCGCCGTCGGGACCTGGTACTCCAACCGGGTGCCTCCCGCGAAGGGGTTCGGAATGGCACGAAGCTGGACACGCTCACGACCGACGGGCTCCGGCGCGTTCACCGGGAGTTCCCGCGGAAGCTGGATCGAATGGACCCCGCCGTGGTCCGACCCCACGAGGAGCGTTCGGTTCCCCGGGAGGAAGTGCAGGGACTCGAGTGCGCGGGTGGGAAGCTCCGCGGCCAGGGTGCCCCGACCGGACACGTAGACCGTTCCGCCTTCCGACGCCAGGAAGACCTCGCCCGTCGCCGGAGACCAGTCCGCGGCCTTGATCCCGCCCGGCGCCCCCGGAAGGGACACCGGCAACCACGTCAGGGCACCGTCGGTGGTCTCCCAGACCCCCGCATCCTCGTAGACGAGCAGCAGGTGATCGGGGGTCGTCCGGTTCATCAGCAGCTCCACCACGATGTCCGCCGGCAGCCCCGTCGATCGGATCTCCCAGGTGTCCCCCGCGTCCGTGGTGAGTCGCACCCCTCCCGATCCGCCGTACTCCGCCGCGAAGATCCGGTTCCCATCCGTGGGATCGACCTCGGCGTCCTCGATCTCGAATGCCAGCGGCACCGGTTCGAGCAGGGTGCGCACGCCATCCGGCCCACGGAAGAGGTAGCCGGGAGAGGTCGAGCTCCCGACGCTGCTCATGTACAGCATCTGCCCGTCCGAACTGCACCCCACCCAGGTGCAGATCAGGAACAGTTCGTCGGGTGTGTCGAGGCTGACCCCAGTCCACGACTGCCCGCCGTCATGGGACTGGACAAGACCGATTCCGTAGGCGTCGCCCTCGGGGTACCCCAAGCCCACGAGAACTCTTCCCGGAAGTCCGGGAGGCGCCGCCATTGCGACTTCACGCTGGTTGGTAAGGCCCTCCGTGATCGGCGCCGCCGTCACCCACGGCTGGGCCAGGCCGTCGCGTGAGTAGATGCTGGCGTGGAACGGGCTCCAGGCGTGAATCGTTCCGACATCGTCGGACGCAATGCGCAGGATCCGCGTTCCTGCGATGCCGTCCATCATCGGGCTCCAGCTCGCGCCCTCGTCCGTCGTCCGTACCAGCCCGTTCGCGGCAATGTCCCCGCCGACGTTGCCGGAGACGAGGTACGCCGTACCCGGCAAGGTCCGATCGGCCTCGAGCCCCCGGATCTCGTTTCGATGCGTGCAGTGATCGATGTGACTGTAGTTGTGATCCCAGGACGTGCCGTTGGCGGTCAGATGGAAGACGGAAACCAGCGGCCCGGACCCCAGCGAACAGACCTGGATCTCGGAAGCCACGAGTGCCTCCTGCGGATTGTCGGGAGACGCGAGGATGCGGGGATAGTTGCACCCGAAGGGAAAGCAATCGATGAGCGACTGCGTGGCGAACGTCTGGCCGCCGTCATCGCTGATGAGGCCGATGTCCCAGGCACTGCCCCACACTCGATCGGGCTGGATCGCACAGAACGACGTCGACCTGACGTTCAGGAAGCCCTGGGTGTCGGACGCGGTCCACGTGACGCCGCCGTCCGTGCTGCGGGATACCCCGTCCGCCCCTCCGAGGAGCACGACGCCGGGCGTCGTAGGATGGAACGCAAGGGAGTTCACCGACGTGGAAGCCAGTCCGGAGTTGGACGAGGCCCAGGTCAGCCCCCCGTCGGTCGTCCGGTAGAGGCCCGGTGCCGCACCTCCGGTCACCGCCAGCAGGGCAGCGCCTGTATCGTGCGGATCGAACCGGAAGTCCGCGACGGAGGAAAAGTCCGGGCCCACGGCGTGGGACGACCACGTGGCGGCCCCATCCGTCGACCGAAGCACGGTCCCCGTGTTCCAGGAGGTCAGCAAGACGACATCCGGATCGATCGGAGAAACCGCGAGCCGCGTATAGATCGTGTCCAGCGGAAGATCCTGGTCCCGGCGAGACCACGTGGTCCCCCGGTCCGTCGATCGGTAGACCCCCATACGGTACGGGAGGGCGTACAGGAAATCCGGCGAAGAGACGGACTGACGGAAATCCTGGACGCGCCCGCCGTCCGGACCGATCGAGATCCACTGGCTGGAGGGAGGCGTCGGGGGAGCGGCGAACCCGCTCGTCGGGTGCGATGGCACAAGACCTACGAGCGCGAAGAACGTCAGCGCAATCACGGAACGGCGGTGCATGGAATCAGCTCCGGAATGAGCGAGAACTCATGGGATGGCTCCATGCTACTCCCGGCGAGAACTCATTGCAACGCGACCCAGGGACGGTATGCTCCGGTCAGGCTGGCCTGGCATCGCCCCCCTACCGCACCCCCGCCACGAACGCCTCGTAGCGGGGATTCCCCCGGAGGAAGTACCACTCCAGAGCGAAGCCCACCCCGTTGCGGCTCACCGGCGAGGACGGCCGGGCTTCCAGCTCCTCGAGGAGATCCATCGCACCGTCCGCATCGCCCAGCAGGGCCAGGGTCCGGGCGCGATCGAGGTGGACGCTCGGCAGGGTCCACCGATCCCGGGCCACGGCCGCCTCGGCGCGGTCCATCCACTCGAGCGACGCCTCACGGTTCCCCGCCACGGCCTGCATCTTGGCGAACCACCCGCAGAGCTCGTGGTTGCCCTGCAACTCCCGCACGATCGGCTCCACCTTCTCGATGAGCTGCACCACCCGAGGGCGAGCCTCCTCCCGGCCATGAATGATCGCCAGCAGGATGGCACGCCAGTGTTCGGTGGCCACGACCAGGAACGGGATGTTCATGGTGTCCACCTCGTCGGCCGCCCGCAGCGCGCCCTCCGCATCACCGTCGAGCCAGGCCAGGATCGAGCGGGAGAATCCGTACATGCCCCGGGCCGACGGCGGGACGAGGCTGATCGCTTCTCGGGCCGACTCGCGATCCCCCTCGGAGAGATGCGCGAACGCCAGCTCCATGTATCCCATCCCGCTCTCCGGACGAAGCTCGATCACCCGACGGTAGCGCGCGATGGCCTCCTCCGGACGATCCTGGCGCATCGCGATCTCGGCGAGCGCCGTGAGCGAGGATGCGCCCCGGGGATCGAGCCGGTGCGCCGCCTTCAGGTAGTCCACCGCCCGATCCAGCTCGCCCTTCCGGCGATAGATGTAGCCCACCGCGGCGGTCGAGCGGGCATCGTTGGGACGCTGCTCCAGCGCGGCCCGGTACAGGTCCAGCGCCTGGTCGTACTCTCCGAAGCCGTAGTAGAAGAGCGATCCCCGCGCCAGCTGGGCCTCCGGACTGCTGGGAGCGAGTTCCTCCAGCCGCTCCACCGCCTCCGTCGCGCTGTCCAGACGTTCGGAGCGCGAATCCAGGCTGAAGTACAGGTTCAGCTCGGTGGTGGCCAGCTGATACCACGCATCGACGAAGCCCGGATCCAGCTCGACGGCCCGGCGGAAGTCGTTCACCGCCTCCTCCGGAGTCTGCATGCGTTCCTGCCCGGCGAGCCCCTGCAGGTACGCCTGGTACGCCTCGAAGTTCTCCGTGGGGCGCGCCTCCACCTCTCCCCGCTCGTCCGCGCCCAGCGTGACGCCGAGTTGCGCCAGCACTTCTCCGGCGATCTCCGACTGCACGGCGAACACGTCCGTCATGTCGCGGTCGTACGTGCGGCTCCAGATCTGCGCGTCGTCGGCCGCGCGCACGAGGCGCGGCGTGATGCGCACGCGGCCCGGGCCGTCGGCCGACTTCGCCCAGCGCACCGATCCCTCCAGAACGTACCCCACGCCCAGATCCTCGTGGATCTCCCGCATGGTCTTGCCGGAGCGGTCGTACTGGGTGGCCGTCGTCCGGGAGAGGACGCCGAGGCCGCTCACGGACGCCAGCCGGCTGGAGATCTCCTCCGCGATCCCGATGGCGAAGTACTCGTCCTCCGCCGGACCCAGGTTCTCGAACGGAAAGACGACGGTCATCTGCAGGCCGGAGTCCTCGCCGGCCGGCGGCGCCTGCGCCGTCGCCGTCGCCGGAGGGGCCGGCTGCGCCGGGTCGGAGTCCTTCCCCCCGCGCATCACGAACACGATGGCCAGCGCCGCCACGACGATCAGCGCCGCCCACGGCAGGAAGGCCGGCACCGACACCGTGGAGGTCAGCGCGGACGACGAGGTGGTCTGCGATCCGGACGAGGTCCCCGACGGCGTGTCTGCGGCCCCCGATCGGCTCCCGGAACCGGACGGCGTGTCCGGGGCGGCGGCCGGCCCGGCGGGCGCGGCCGAGGAGGTCACGCCCGCGCCGCCGCCGGTCGTGGAGGCCACCTCGTCGCGCAGCGCCTCCAGCTCCAGCCGCAGCTCCTTGGCGGACTGGAAGCGGCGCTCGCGGTCCTTTTCCAGGCATCGGCCGATGATCCGGCCGAGATGTCGCGGGAGAATCGATCGTCGCTCCGAGACCGACGGCGGGTGGTCGCGGAGCACGGCGCTCAGCGTCGACATGCGCGTGTCCCCGCGGAACGGACGCTCGCCCGTCGCCATCTCGTACAGCACGACCCCCAGCGAGAAGAGATCCGTCCGCGCGTCGACCGGCTTGGCCTCGGCCTGCTCCGGCGACATGTACGCGGCGGTCCCCACCACCTGTCCCACGGCCGTGTCCTCCGTGTGGGCGACCGTTTGATCCGGCGGCGCCTCCTCCACCATCAGCTTGGCGAGACCGAAGTCCAGCACCCGAAGCCGCCCCTCCTCGTCCACCATCACGTTCGCCGGCTTCAGGTCCCGGTGCGTGATGCTCCGCTCGTGCGCGAACCGCACCGCGTCGACCAGCGGGATGGCGTACGCGAAGAACGCGTCCAGCGGCAGGCCGTCCCGCGGGATCAGCTCCTTGAGCGTCCGCCCGTCGACCAGCTCCATGACGAGGAAGTGGGTGTCCCCCTCGGACTCCACGGCGTGGATCGTGACGATGTTGGGATGCTGGAGCGAGGCGATCGCCCGGGCCTCGCGCTCGAAGCGGCTGCGGCGCTCCGGGTCCTTCGCCACGGCGTCGGGCAGGACCTTCAGCGCCACGTCGCGGTGGAGCTTCGTGTCCGATGCGCGGTACACGTCGCCCATGCCGCCGGCGCCGATCTTCTCGACGATCCGGTAGTGTCGCAGCGTTCGGTCGATCATCGCCTTGTCTCGCGGGTCCGGGGGTGGGCGGAATTGTACGCGATGCCTCCTCTCGCGTCGCGGACTTCCCGGCCGCGCCGGGAGGCCGACCGGCCGAGACGACCCGACCCTCCTAGAACTGGTGCGAGTACATGGCCACCGGGAAGGCGATGAAGCTACCCGTGTCCACGAGCGGGCGGAACCCGGTGAGCGTGAAGCTGCTGCCCTCGCCGAAGACCCGGAAGCCGACGCTCAAGAACCCGTTGAAGTCGTCTTCGTCGCGGGTGACCGCGCGCGTGCTGTTCGCGTACTCGGCGAGCAGCTTGAAGCCCGGACCCACCTGCGTGTCCGCGCCCACGATGAAGTACGAGAGCGCGTCCGAGTTCTCCGCGTAGCTTCGATGGATGGAGAGGTTGAGACTGCTGCGCTCCGAACCCACCCCCGCGATCCCGATGATCGATCCGAAGGCGCCGTCCTCCAGATAGGTGCCGCTGGCCGCCACGGCGAGTCCCAGTCCGTCGGCCGCCCGATCGACGAGGCGCAGCTTGAAGCCGCCGCTCAGCGAGACCAGCTCCCCCGTCACGGGGAAGATCATCCCGAAGCTGAGGTTGAACGCATCGGCGGGCGCCAGCCCGAAGTTCAGGATCAGCAGTTCGAAGTTGCGGAAGTAGGCGCTGCCCTTCGGCAGCGTCTCCGGCGTCGGCCCGAGGAGGATGGTGTTGCGATCCGGATCCGTCCGGAAGGACGCCGTCCGGTCGACAGGGCCGGCGGCGGCCGGAGTCGGGGTCGCGGTCGGGGTCGGAATCTCCATCGGAGGGTCGGCCGGCGGCGGAAGGGTCCCCGGTCGCGACGGCCCGCGCTCCGGAACGACGATGATCGAAACTACCTCCCCGCGGCGGATCGTCAGCGTCCCGAGCGAGGCGCTCCACACCACGAGTCGATCCTCGTCGGCCTCGACGACGCGGGCCGTGATCTCGGACCCGTCCCGGACCTGGATGTGGACGAGCTGCCCTTCGGACGAGGGATCGGCCCGGCCGGATCCGGCCCCGAGCCCGATCAGCGCAATGACCAAAGCCGCCAGCCACCCGCACCTGGAGCGATCGCCCATGAGTGACCTCCGACGAGAGCCTACCCCAGATCGGCCGCGACCGCTCGCTTGAAGTCGCACGGGCGAGTCGGGGACGGAGCGGGCCCGTCCCCGACCCCGTTTCCTACTGCGTCGAGAAGCTCAGCTTGCCGCGACAGTCCGCCTCGGCATCCCCCCATGTGCCGTCCACGACCAGCTTGTGGGTGTACCCCAGCGCGGAGAACGTGAGGCCGGCGGTGAAGCTCGAGCACGTGTACTCGACGACCGTTTCCTGGTTGCCCCCGCAGGTGACGACGATCACGACCTCGATCACGTCGTCGCCGGAGGGACAGGGATACGTCGGGGTCCCGGTGAAGACCGACAGTGTCACGACGGCCCCGCACGGATTCCCGAACGGCGTCCGCGGCGTGCACGGGCTCGCATCGGCGGCGGGCGCGATCCCAAGGAGAAAGACCGAGAGGAAGAGCAGAATGCCGAACTCGCGGATGGATCTCATCTTCCGACTCCTTCCTGAGTGAGTCCGGGCGATCGAAATGGTCGCTCGCCCGGTCGGGAGAACGCCTCCCGACCGCAAGGTGACACATTGTCCATGCCGTTGCAATGGACCCGGCACGACCCCCTCGCGGTGCACGCCGGGGTCCCTGGGCACAAGAAAGCGGGCCCCGGAGCGTCTCCGCCCCGGGGCCCTTGAAGTGACCTGGGTCACTTCTCCCTACCGCAGCACCACCATCTTCCGGATGTCGCGGAACTCTCCCGCCTGCAGGCGGTAGAAGTACATCCCCGCCGCCACGCGCGATCCGTGATCGTCGCGACCGTCCCACTGGAGGACGTGGCGGCCGGCCGTCACCGTGCGATTCTCGAGGACCCTCACGCGCCGACCGGTCACGTCGAAGATCTCGAGTGCCACGGACGACGACACCGGCAGGTCGAACCGGATCTCCGCCGAGCCGCGGACGGGGTTCGGACGCGGTCCGTGCAGGGCGAACTGCGACGGAAGGTCCGGCACCGCCGCGCCGCCCACCAGGTCACCGAACCCGCCGTTCCGCAGGTTCCCCATGTCGTTCTTGACCATCTGGTTCTGCCGGGCCCGCGGCACGCGGCAGTCCTCGACGATGAACCGACACTGGTCGAAGGCCTCGTTGATCGTGGAAACCGCGTGGTTGATGTCCGAGATCAGGCCCGGATCCTCGTGGCCGGCCAGTGCCGAGTTTGCCAGCTCCAGCAGTCCGGACACCCAGACGTTGGCGCCGAGCCGGTCCAGCACGGACTGCGGAATCGTCCACACGCGGACATGATCCGGATCCCCGCTCGGAACATCGTCGTCCGTCCCGAGAATCCCGTCCGGTCCGGGGAGCGCCTTCACCGTCACGAACCGCGCGCAAAGGCGCACGTCCGGAAGGTCCGGATCCAGGCGCTGGTTGAGGGTGTTGGCCGTCGTCTGGCCCAGGAGGATGTTCTCCCACTTGCCGGAGGAGTCCACCGGCAGCCCGGGATCCGTCTGGCAGTCATCGGCCGGAAGAACCTGGAAGCCCAGGCCCTCCGGAAGCGTGGTCGGCGTCACCCCGGCCGGAAGGCGCTCGATCACGCACTCCGCCGAGGCCAGCGGCACCTCGAAGCCCCGCGACGCATCGCCCAGGACCATGGGAACGTCCAGCACGCTGCGGATCATGTTCAGCGTGCCGACCTGGTTGAACTTCCCGCCGCGGTTTCCGAAGAATCCCTGCGTGAAGCTGCAGACCACGCTGCCCGGCTCGACCACGTAGAGCGAAATCTCGCACGTGTTCTGGCAGCCGTTGTCGTCGGTCATCGTCAGCGTGATGTGGATCTGCCCCAGGTTCGGGCCGACGTCGTACGTGATCGTGTCCGTTCCCTGGCCGCCGGTCATCGTGCCGTTCCCGGTCAGGCTCCAGAAGTAGTCCGCCATGCCCGGAGGGCCGCTCAGCTCGTTCCCGATGCTTCCGGCGAACGGCAGCACGTCCGGATAGGCCAGCTCGCAGTCCGGCAGCGGGAAGATCGTGAGCTTCACCTCGTCGGATCCGGCCGGGCACGGGCCCTCCGGATCGTCCGTGGTGAGCGTGAGGACCACGCTGCCCGCATCCAGGTCCGCCTGCGACGGCGTGTACGTCGTCGCCAGCGAGGCCGCGTTGCCGAACGAGCCCGTTCCCGACGAACTCCAGGAACCCGTGGTGGCGCTGCCGCCCACCGAACCGGCGATCTCGAACACCGGCGCCGGCATGGCGCAGGCTTCCTGATCGTCTCCGGCATCGGCCGTCGGCACGGGGAAGATCGTCAGCAGCAGCTCATCGCTGACCTCGCCGCACGGACCCTCCGGATCGTTCGTGGTGAGCGTCAGAAGGACGCTGCCCGCCGCGATGTCCTCGGCGGAAGGCGTGTACTTCGTGTCGGGATCGTTCGCGTCCTCGAACGACCCCGTGCCGGACGTGCTCCAGGTGACGCCGGAGCCTCCGCCTCCGAAGGCGCCATCGAGCTGGATCACCGGCGCCGGAAGCGCGCAGACGGATGCATCGTTCCCGGCGTTCACCGTGGCGGCCGGCAGGAACCCGATCACCATCTCATCGGACACCGCACCGCACGATCCCTCGGGATCGTTCGTGGTGAGTGTGAGCGTCACCGTGCCGTTCACGATATCGTCTCCGGACGGCGTGTAGGTCGTGTTCGGATCCGTCGCATCGGCGAAAGTGCCGCCGCCGCTCGTGGTCCACGAAGCTCCGGTCGCGCCGCCACCGAACGAGCCGATCAGCTGGGCCACCGGTGCGGGGAGCGTGCAGAGGACCTGATCCGCTCCCGCGCTCGCGACGGCCGCCGGCGAGATCGTCACCCGGAGGGAATCCGATGCGGCGCCGCACGGGCCCGCCGGATCGTCCGTGGTGAAGGTCAGCACCACCGACCCGGACGCGACATCCGCCGCCGACGGGGTGTACGTGGTGATGGCCGCATTCGCGTTGGCGAACGAGCCCGATCCGCTCGTGCTCCAGACGGCTCCCGTCGCTCCGCCCCCGAAGAACCCGTTCAGGTCGATCGTCGGAGCGGGGTCGGAGCAGACCGCCACGTCGTCCCCGGCATCGACCGTCGCCGCCGGGTAGATCGAGACGGTCAACGCGTCCTGGGCCGCGTCACACGGACCGGCCGGGTCGTTCGTGGTGAGCGTGAGCGTCACCGTGCCGGCGGCGATGTCCGCGGCCGACGGTTCATACATGGTGGACGCGCTGCCCGGATTCGCGAAGCTGCCCGAACCGCTCGTGGTCCAGGTGACGCCGGAGGCGCCCCCGCCGAAACTGCCGGACAGCGTGATCGACGGATCCGGGAGCGAGCAGACCTCCTGATCGTCACCCGCCGAGACCTCGGCCGCAGCGTGGATCGTCACCACGACCTCATCGAAGGCCGCGCCGCACGGATCGCCCGGATCGTTCGTGGAGAGGGTCAGCGTCACCGTGCCGGCGGCGATGTCGGCCGCGGACGGAACGTAGTCCGTCTTCGGGTTCGTGGGATCGGCGAAGGCGCCGGAGCCGCTCGTGCTCCACGTCGCCGAGCTGGCCCCACCGCCGAAGAGGCCGTCCAGCGGGATCACCGGAGCCGGCAGCGAGCAGACGTCGATGTCGCTTCCGGCGGACACGGTCGCCGCGGGGCTGATGGTCAGGACCATCGTGTCGGACTCGGCGTCACAAGGCCCCGCCGGATCGTCCGTCGTCAGCGTGAGCGTGACCGTGCCGGACGAGATGTCGGCCGCGGACGGGAAGTACGTCGTCGTCGGGTCACTCGCGTCGGCGAACGATCCCGTCCCGCTGGTGCTCCAGGTCGCCGATCCGGCCCCGCCGCCGAACGAACCGGCCAGCGTGAACGAGGGCTCCGGGAGCGAGCACGCCGACTGGTCGGCGCCGGCGTCCACCGTGGCCGCCGGATGGATCGTCACCGTCAGAGAGTCCACGGCGGGACCGCACGCCTCGCCCGGACTGTCCGTGGTCAGCGTGAGCACGACCGAGCCGGCCGCCACGTCACCGGCCGACGGCGTGTAGTTCGTCGTCGGATCGGACGCATCGCCGAAGAAACCGGTGCCGCTGGTGGTCCACAGCGCGGACGATGCTCCCCCGCCGAAGCTTCCGCTCAGCGTCACGACCGGAGCCGGAACGGAGCAAACCTCCTGGTCGGCGCCGGCGTCCACCGTCGCGGCCGGCGTGATCGTCACGACCATCGAGTCCGCGGCCGCGACGCACGGGCCTTCGGGATCGTCCGTGGTGAGCGTCAGCGTGACGCTCCCGGACGAAATGTCCGCCGCCGACGGGAAGTAGGTCGTGCCGGGATCGCCCGCGTTCGCAAAGCTGCCCGTTCCGCTCGTGGTCCACGTCGCGCCGGACGCTCCGCCTCCGACGACGCCGGAGAGCGGAATCTCCGAGGCGTCGTCGGAGCAGACGGCCGTGTCCTCGCCGGCATCGGCGGTGGGAACCGCCGTCACCGTCACCAGGGTGTCGCACACCGAGGTGCCCGTCAGCGAGCTGATCGTCAGCTGCAGCTCGAAGAAGCCGGGGCCGGTCGTCTCGACGGTCGCGGTGGTGTCGGTGTTCGAGCCGACGAAGAACGCGCCGGCCGTGTTCCCCAGGAACGACCACTCGTACGTGGCGCTGGGGTCATCCGTCATCGCCTGGTAGACCGCGGTGCCGCCCTCGCAGAGCAGGCCCTGGCCCGTGATCTCGCACATCGGCGGCGGGAACACGGCCGCGGCCGCCAGCGAGCGATCCTGCTGGCCCAGGTTGCCCAGCGTCCAGTCGATCACGCGCATGTGGTAGGGCGAACCGCTGATCCCGGCGGCCGACAGCGGAGTGCCGTCGCCGTGGAAGCCCCAGTCGCGGCGGCTGGCGATGTGCCCGCCCCACGCCAGGACCACCGTGGAGTCGGTGGGCGTGAACGTCACGGAGATCTGCGTCTCCTCCTGGGAGGCCATCAGGTCGCCCTGGGTCGCGTACTGAATCTCGGTGATCGTGCCGTTCCACATCGTCATCACACGCTCGTCGGCCGGAAGAGCCTGGAAGCTCGTGGCCGGCTGGCCCGCAACCGGGGATCCGACGCTCGTCGGCACGGGGATCGCGAACGTGCTCATCGGGCTGGCCATCGTCAGGCCCGTGTCGATGAGCGGATCCACCGTCTCCTTCTCGTGCCCGAACGTCGCCTCGTGCGGCTCCAGCCGGTCGAAGTGCGTCAGGTAGTCCAGGGCATGGGTGTCGCTGTGCTTGATGTCGTACCCCAGCGTCAGCGTAACGGGGGCGCCGGTCGGTACGTCGGTCATGACGACCCGGTAGGCGACGGACCAGCCTTCCACGTAGTGGGCCTGGCTGGCGTTCAGGTTCCCGTTCTGCCAGTGACCGGGATCCGTCGGCGAGTCCGAGCCGCCGTTGCGAACCTGATCGAGGTTCACGGAAGCCGCCAGGGCCTCCGGCGGCAGCAACAGGAGGAGGGGCAGGGCAAGGCTCCACGCCAGAGCGGAGCGTCCCGACCACAGACGAGCGAACATGGGAGAAGTACCTCGGGCCGGCGCTCGAGTCCGAAGGGGCGGGGCTCCGGAGGGCTGCCTCGAGCTGGGTGGCGAAGCGGGCTCAATCATCGCACAGACGAACCCGCGATTGCAATACGTCCGAACAGCCGTGCGACCGGCCTTTGTCACTCCTTGCGTTCCCACGTCAGACATGGGGCACTCCGATGGGACTCACCCCACTGGGGCAAGTGTCCGCACCGCCCTTCCTGACCAAAAGTCGATCACAGGATCCCGCCGCCATCCCGCCGGCCGATGCAATCCAGCACAAACGCTTGTACTTCCTTGCGATTCATGCCTAGCATCCGCCGACCGAAACCTGGAGGCTTCGAAAATGAAGCACGAGATCTTCCTTCTCCACGGAATGGGCAACCACTTCGGACGCGACTGGCACACGTCCATGGTCGACTCCCTACGCCAAGCCTACTCGCAGTTTCCGAACTCCCGTCTTGCGCGGGTTGCGTTCGACGATCGGTTTCACGTCACGCCGATCACCTACGACGGGATCTTCCAGCAACTTCTGGCCCGGTGGGCCCAGGACGCCGACGAGCTTGGCCCCATGGCCGACGCCATGAACAACGACGCCGTCCGAGAGCTGCTGGATGAGGTGGTCCAGTCCCCCGACCCCGAGGGCAACTTCGTCTGGAGCCACGCGACCGACGTCATCATGTTCCGGGCGTTCCGGCTGGTGCGCGAGCGCGTCACGAGCCTCGTGGCGACCACGATCGCCCAGCGGGTGGCCGAGCTGCCTTCGGGAACGCGCTGGTCCGTCGTGGCCCACTCGCTCGGCACGGCGGTAACTCAGCAGTCCCTTCAGAAGCTCTTTAGCGGCTTCGCCGGCGATGAGAGTACCGGCCCGTTCTCCCCGGTCAACGAGCAGGCGCACGCGGTTGCGATGATCGCGAACGTCTCCCGCGTTCTCCAGACCCAGCCGAAGGCGTACGACTCCCTGGTCTGCCCGGGCGATCCCGGCCAGGCCGGGCGGGGATGTCTCCACTACGTGAATGCGGTTCACGAACTGGATCCGTTCACTCTCATCAAGCGCTTCGATCCGGTCGACTGGCCGGACTCCAGCGGCGCGGGCGGTCGCTACTCGGTGCGCTTCGCCGACCACTTCCACCGGGTGAACATCCACGCGTTCGAGCACTACATCGCGCACCCGTCGGTCCACGTCGCGCTGTTTCGGGCGCTGACGTTTCCCTACGCCATCAGCGACACGGACGAGGAAGCCGCCGTCGAGGCGTTCCCGACGTTCTCTCCAGAGATGCTCTCCGAGGGGCGCGGGATCCGCATCCGGCAGAAGCTCGAGGATCACGCGCCGGCCCTCGGCGCCGCGTGGGAAAAGTTTCCCGCGATCTGGGATCTCTACCAGGACCTTCAGGAGAACGGATGATGAAGCTTCTTTCCGGTTCGCGGTCCGTGCCCGTCGGGCTCTGCCTCGTGGCCCTGCTCCTGACGGTCGGGACCGTCAAAGCCTCGCCCGTCGACGAGATTGTCGCAGATCTGCAGGAGATGGAGGCGCGCCCCCCCGTGACCGATGCCGTCACCGGTTGGCAGGAGGCCTGGACCGAGGCGCCCACGGTCCTTCTCTTCCGCGACGGAATGAGCCTGCTGGACGCGCTGGCCGAGGAGGCGGAGCAGCTCGCGAAGACGTGCCCGTCGGCTTCCCTTCGCGCAGGTGCCAGCCGGTTCGCGGCGGAGGTCGCTCGCACGATCGAGGCGATCCACCGGGACGGGAGTCCGGTCCGCGCCGGGGTGGCCGGATTCAGGTCCTCCCGCCTCGAGATCGGCAACGAGGACAGTGCCCTGTACATCGACCTCGAGGCGATTGTCAGGGATCATTGCCGCGACCCTGAAACGTGCGAAGCGATCCGGCGAGACGCTGCGCGGATGCTGGAGATCTCCCATAGCACGTTCCACGTCGCTCACGAACTCCTGGATCCGGAACGGCGGTCGTTCGTGCACCGCGCCCAGCTCGTGAACAAGCGCTGGGAAGCGTACTTCACGGAGGCCCGCTCGCAGACGCCGTGGGAACTCTGGACGAACAGCGCCCTCTTCCACCGGCGGAACCCCGAGGGGCGGGGCTTCGTCGACCCCCCGGGGTCGCAGTGGATCTGGCTTCATCCGACTCCGGCGTATGAGCTGGTGCTGGATCGCGGCGAGCGCAACGTGGAGATGTTCGGCACGGCCATGCTACTCGAGGTCATCGGGTTCTACGACTGGACCTGGGTGGACGGATCCGCGGACCGGAAGAATCGCTGGGGCGCCTCTTTCGCCCTGAGCTACGCGCAGTCTCCGAACGACGACAAGGTCGGCATCGGGTTCCTCCTACACGCACTCAACAGCAGCTTCTCCCTGGGCGGGATGTGGCGAGACACCGAGGATCCCGACCGTTCCGTCTCCGTTGTGCTGAGCGCGGACCTCTGGAAGGCGTTCTCGGATCCCGAGAAGATCCGCGCGGCGCTGGAGCAAGGCAGGTAGATCGACGGCCCCCGGTCTTCGGGGGCCGTCTCCCTCCACCGGGGTCCGCAACGAAGGCGCTCTGTCCCTGCTCCTGCCGATTGCGTCCCCCAGGACGAACCTGGTCCGCGGGACGCCGCGAGCCTGCCCCCCGCGTCCCGAGGTGCCCAAAAACTCAGCAGGAAGGCACGAAGCGAACCTTGCGGCTTGTTGCAGGTCCATCGCATCGTTGCACATGGTTCGTGTTGTTTCTCGGCCCGCATCCCCGAGGGTCACCAGGGGCTACGTTCTCTCTCAAGGCCGGCGACCGCTCGCCCGACTCACGGGGACAGAAGCCCCCCGGAGTACCCCCGATGAAGCGACTCCTGAGTGAGACCGCGGCCCCGGTGTCGATCGGTTCCGCTTCCGGTCCTGATTCCGCCGCCGCCTTCGATTCCCTCGCGGATCAGATCCACCGTGACGACGCCGCCCTGACGGTCTTTTTCGCGGCTTCCGCCCACGACCTCGATGCGCTTCGAGCACGAGCCCTCGAACGGTTCGGAGACTCGACGGTCATCGGCTGCACGACGGCCGGAGAGATGGGAAGCCAGGGGTATCTCGACGGATCGATCACGGGGTTCTCGTTCGCTCGGGAGCACTTCGAGACCGAGACGATGCTCCTCGACCTCGACAACTTCCAGATCGCCGACGGCCGTCTCGCGCTGAATGCGCTCCGAGACCGGCTCCGGCGTTCCGGCCGTGAACCCAGTCCTCAGAACACGTTCGCCTTCCTTCTGATCGACGGAATGTCGCGGCGGGAGGAGGTGGTGACTCACGGCCTTCACCAGGGGCTCGACGGGATCTCCCTGTTCGGCGGGTCGGCCGCGGACGGAGGAGCGTTCGAGACGACGCACGTGTTCCATGACGGCGCCTTCCGGTCGCGACACGCCGTACTCGCGCTCATTCATACGACGCTCCCCTTCCACGTGTTCAAGACACAGCACTTCGCCAGCTCGGATCAGAAGCTGGTCGTGACGCGGGCCGATCCCACCTCCCGGATCGTGTACGAGATCAACGGCCTGCCAGCCGCTGAGGAGTACGCGAGGATGATCGACCTCGATCAGGGCACGTTGAGCCAGGACGCTTTCGCGGCCCATCCCGTCGTCGTGCGGGTCGGGGGCACGCAGTACGTGCGATCCATCATGCGCATGAACCCGGACGGATCCCTGGAGTTTGCCTGTGCCATCGATGAGGGCATCGTCCTGTCCGTGGCAAAGGGCGTGAGCATGCTCGACAACCTGAAAGAGACGTTCGCGCAGATTCGTGCCCGCGTGGGCTCGCCGATCCTCACGATCGCCTGCGACTGCCTCTTCCGGAAGCTGGAGATGGACCAGAAGGGGCTCCGGGAATCGATCTCCGGGGTCCTTCGCGAGAACCGCGTGGTCGGGTTCGCGACGTACGGCGAGCAGTTCAACGGGATGCACGTCAACCAGACGTTCACGGGCGTCGCCATCGGCCCCCCCCGCCGCCGCTCATGAGAACACCGGAGGACGGTCCGGACACGGTGGCCGGGCTGGATCGCGACGCCTTGATCGAGCGCGTCCGGCGTCTCGAACGCATCAACCGGGCCCTGATGGATCGGGTGGAGAAGTCGCTCGACGAGCAGGAGAACCCGTTCTCCCTCTTCCAGGCTGCGACCATCCTGGAGGCTCAGGTCCTGGAGCGTACTGCCGAGCTCCATCGGGCCATGAAGGAGCTCGAGGATTCCAACGCCCGCCTCAGCCACGCGACGGACCTGGCGGATCAGGCGAACCGCGCGAAGAGCGAGTTCCTGGCGAACATGAGTCACGAGATCCGGACGCCCCTCAACGGTGTGCTCGGCAACACGGAGCTCCTGAGGACGACGCCCCTGGACGCCCGACAGAGCCGCCTCGTGGATCGCCTGGAGCAATCGGCGGACTCCCTGCGCGACCTGATCGACGACATCCTCGACTTCTCCAAGATCGAAGCCGGGCACGTCCAGCTGGACGACGTCGACTTCGACCTCGTCGACGTCGTCGAGGGGACGTTCGATCTCATCGCCGATCGCGCCAACGAGAAGGGCCTGGAGGTGACCTGCCGCCCGAACGCCGACGTCCCTCCGGTCGTCGGCGGAGATCCCACGCGACTCCGCCAGGTGCTCACGAACCTCCTGGGCAACGCGCTGAAGTTCACGAGCGAGGGAGGGGTTGAGGTCGCCCTCCAGCGGGAGCGCGCCGATCCGCTGACGATCCTCATCGAAGTGCGCGACACCGGCATCGGCATCCACGACTCCGTGCTGGAACACATCTTCGAGGCGTTCCGCCAGGCCGACGGCTCCACCACGAGACGATTCGGCGGCACGGGTCTGGGACTCTCGATCTGCCGGGGACTCGTGAATCTCATGGGCGGCGAGCTCGGGGTCGAGAGCGAGCCCGGCAAGGGCTCGCGCTTCTGGGTGCGCCTCCCCTACCGGGCGGTTCCGTGCCCGCGCAAGACTCCCCTGGACGGACAGCACTGGGTCGTCGTCCACGGACACGAACGTTCCGCCTCCGGAATCAGTGCCCGCATTCGGAGGCTGGGCGGCGTTGCCACGTGCATCGTTCCCGGGAGCGGGGTCGTTTCCGGCGTCGCCCGCGCACTCTCCGGGAATCCGGGCTTCGTCCTGATCGACTCCAGCGTTCCGAACGTCTGCTCCGTGGTTCGCAGGATCCGCGAGGCGGTGGGCGACGAAGTCCGCCTGGTTGCCGCCCGCGCGGTTCGAGATCCCGAACCCCCGGCCCGGTGTTTCGACGACGAGGTGGCCAAGCCCGTCCGTTCGGTCGACCTCCTGCGGATCGGTGGGCCTCGGGTGGTGGCCCCCCGGGCATCCGAGGCGCTCGGGTTCCGGGGACACGTCCTCGTGGTCGAGGACAACGAGATCAACCAGGAGGTCGTGATGGGAGCGCTGGAGCACTTCGGCCTCACGCTGGACCTTGCCGCCAACGGAGTTGAGGCGGTAACTGCTTACCAGAAAGCCCATTACGACGTCATCCTCATGGATTGTCAGATGCCTGAGATGGACGGCTTCGAGGCCACTCGAGGCATCCGACGCATCGAGCGGGAGCGCGCGCTCCCCCCGGTCCCCATCGTGGCGCTCACCGGCAACACCACGTCGGAAGACCGCGATGCCGCTCTGGCTTGCGGGATGGACGGCTTCCTTTCCAAGCCGTTCCAGCACAAGGGCCTCGCGGCCGTTCTGGCGCGCTGGCTCCCGCCCCGGCCCGCGGACTCAGATCCTGACCCCGTCCTTCCGAAGGAAGCCTCATGAAAGCGACGACCCTTGCTACGGCGCTGATCCTGATCCTGACGGCCCAGGCCCTCGCACAGGCTCCGCTGGCCGACGTGCTGCCGCTCCCGGAGCCGATCCGGGACAACCTCAGGCTTTCGGTGGACCTGGCCAGCCGGGTCACCCGCACGCCTGAGGACGTCGTCCACCGCACCGATTTCGCGGGACTCGACCTACACAAGGTGGTCTCCACCCGGACCCGGGACCTGGCGACGCTGACCGTCCAGCTCTACCTGACGAAACTCAACGACGCGCCTTCGTTCGGCGGCGTCTTCGAGCACGAGAGCGACACGGCGCTGATCTACCGCATCGTGACGGTGGACGTTCCCCTGCGCCGCGATCGATCGCTGCAGCTGAGGGCCGGCCACTTCGAGGTCCCCTTCGGTCTGGAACACGTGATCAACACGAACGGCACGCTGCGCGACTATCAGCACGGAGCCAACCTGGGAGTGAAGGCCGATTGGGGGGCCGCCTTGCACGGACGGCTCCTTTCGGCGGAGTACGAAGTCGCCCTCACGCGCGGAGGCGGACAGCGATGGGAGTCCGACGGAGACCCCTGGATCGCCGCCGGCAGGCTCGGGACGTCGGACCCCGAGTCCGGAATCGGCCTTTCGGGCTACGTCGGCCATCCGGCCGCGGATCCGGTGGGCACGCGCCGGTGGAGGGCCGCCGTGGACCTACGTCGACCCATCGGGCCGTTGACCGCACTCGCGGAACTGGGAGGCGGTGCCGATGACGGGCGCGCGGTCTCGCGCTCCATTCTGGAACTCGACTGGGAGCCGACGGCGCGCTGGCTGATCTTCGTGCAGTCCCGGGCCGCGTTCCTGGAGGCGGAAGCGGACTGGAACCGTTCGGTGGATGCCGTGGCGGGAGCTCGGCTGACCCTCGGCCGCCACGCCGCGATCAGCCTGCAGTCGCAGCACCGGATCGTCCGAGAGGCGGGCGATCCGGGCGGGTTCGCTCTCACCGGCCAGGCCCGGTACCGAATCTGAGGAGTCCGTCGTGAAGAGACTCGCCATCGCATGCATCGCCTTGGCGCAGCTGATCGGAACTGCGGCTGCGGCCCAGGCGTACTGCGCCCTGCGCGATCCCGTCGATGCCATCCGTGAGTTCTTTCCGGGCGACATCTCGTACCGATCGAGCGTGGAGACGGTGGACCAGGATGTCCGGTCCGCCCTGCTGGATCGTCTACCCTTCACTCTCCTGCCTTCCGAGCTCGGACAGCACACGCTGTACGCGATCCACGAGGACGATCGGCTCGTGGGGTACGTCCACAGCCGGTCTGAGCCGGGCCGATGGGGGCTGATCGAGATCGCATGGGCGCTGGATCCGGAACTCCGCCTCCTGGACTTTCGCTTTCAGCGCTGCCGGGATCGGGGCCGCTCGGAGCTGGAGGGTCCGTCCGTCCGGGAAGCGCTCCACGGTCGCTCCTTCGAGGACGTCGCCAGCCTGCTCGACCCGGAAACGGGACGCCCGATCCTCGGCGCCCTTCCGGTGGGCGAAGGAGCATCGGAGCTGGCGGGCACCGTGATCCGCTCGGCCCTCAAGACGATCGCGGTCACGGATCTCGTCTGGACAACGTCGCCGGACGGCGCGACCACGGACGACTGAGGTGGGCTGGCGCGTCCGTTCGTACCTCCTGGTACTCGCGATCGTCTGCTCGGGCACCGGCCTCGGCATCAGCCACTGGATCGCGCGGGAGCACGCCGCGCTGGCGCATCGCGCCGACCTCCACGGCCGACACGCCGCGGTCCGGGCTCAGACGGATCACCTCGCCGCCGTGGTGGGGCAGTGGCTCTCCGCGGGGGATCTCATTGCGGGCTCCGGGCAGGACCTTCTCCTGCCGCACGCCGGTGAGCAGGCTCGGTCCCTGACCGCGCTGGCGCTGGCCATCTCGGAGAACGAACTCGGTGCGCCCATGCGCGCGGACCTCTCGGCGCTCGCCACGAGCGTCCGCACCGCGCAGGACTCGCTCCAGATCCTCCTGGCCGCCCCTGACGAGACCGCCCGACGGGAGGTCATGACGGTGTTCGATCGCGGGACCGCCTCCATCCCGGAACGTCTCGACACGATCCGGGACGGCCTCGCTCTTCGGCTGGAAAGGGACGCCACCCGCCTCGACGTGGAGCGCGATCGCCTCCGCGGCCGCACGTCCCTGGCGCTGGCGGCGTTCCTTCTCCTGGTATCAGGCACGCTGGCCTGGGTCCTTCGACAGGTCACGGTCCCCCTCGGCGAGCTCACGCGCGCGGCGGACGGCGTCGAGGCCGACAAGGACCAGTTCCCGCTGCACGAGAGCGGCCCCGCCGAGATCCGTCGACTGACCGCCGCCATGAACTCGTTCGCCCGCGACCTGCGCAACCACCACGAGTCCATGGAGCACACGATCTCCACGCGAACGGAGCAGCTGCGCCGCTCGAACGAGGTCAAGTCACAGTTCATCGCGAACATGAGCCACGAGATCCGCACGCCGATGGCCGGCGTGGTCGGCACCGCCGACCTGCTTCTCCGCACGGAGCTTCGCGACGATCAGCGCCGCCTCGCGAAGCTGGTCCTGACGTCCGGCCAGAGCTTGCTGCGATTGCTGAATGACATCCTGGACTTCTCCAAGCTGGAGGCCGACGCGATCGAGTTGTTTCCGGCTCCCACGGACCTCCATGCCCTGGGGCGCGACGTGGTCGAGCTGTTCCGCGCGACGGCGACGGACAAGAGGCTGGACCTCGATCTCGCCATCGAGGATGGGGTTCCGACCTGGGCTCGCACGGACGTCACCCGCCTTCGCCAGGCCCTGACGAATCTCGTGGGGAATGCCGTCAAGTTCACGAGTTCCGGGGTCGTGGAACTCCGGATCATGGCCGTCGACCCGACGGACACCTCGCCGCTGCTGCGCTTCGTCGTCCGCGACAGCGGCCCCGGCGTGCCCGCCGCGGCTCGGGCGCGAATCTTCGATTCGTTCACGCAGGCGGACGGAACCTTCACGCGCGAGTTCGGAGGCACGGGCCTCGGGCTCACGATCTGCCGCCAGATCGCGACCCTTCTGGGAGGGCGCGTCTGGCTGGACGAGACGTCGGATGCAGGCTCGACGTTCTGCCTGGAGGTTCCACTGGACCTCTGTCTCGCTCCGGATCTTCCCGAGGAGTTCGCCCCGCCGCCGCAGATGATGCGATCCGCGGGGCTGAACGTCCTGGTGGCCGAGGACAACGAGATCAATCAGATCATCGCTCGTGAGATGCTCGAGGAGCTCGGCTGCGCGGTCACCATCGCCCCGGACGGGGAGGCCGCGCTGAACGCTCTGGCACGACGACCCTTCGATGTCGTGTTCCTCGATTGCCAGATGCCGAGAGTCGACGGACTGGAGGTCGCTCGCGCGATCCGCCGTGGAGACCTTCCCGGCGTGGACCGCCTCGGGATGCCCGTGGTGGCCCTTACTGCCCATGCGGCCCCGTCGGACGGCGAGCGCTGCCTGGCGGCGGGGATGAACGCGGTCCTCACGAAGCCGTTCACGCAGGCCCAGATCCAGGAAGCCCTCCAGACCTGGGCGCTCTCGCCCCGGTCGGGAGCTTCCGCCTCCTAGCCCCTGTCCCCTGCCGTCCCGATCTGCGTTACCGAGGGCGAGGCACGACCGCAACGGAGCGGGCGCGCCGATTCCTGCCGCCCGAGGTGGATCATGTCCCGCCCCCGTCGCCGCGCAGCCCGTCCCGGGGCCCTGCTGAGTCTTCTGCTTCTCGCGGGCACCGCCGGCGCCCAGAGCCGGTTTCCGGAGAAGGGCTTCCACGTCACCGACAACGTCGTGGAGTCGATCCGGGTGGTCGGGGACTCCGTCTACGTGGGCGGCCGATTCACCCACGTCGGGCCGTACACCGGGCCCCTGGCCGCCGTCTCGCTGACCACCGGCGAGACCCTCGCCGACTTCCCGGAAGCGAACGACCGCGTCTTCGCCGTGGCCGCCGACGGGGCCGGTGGGTGGTTCGTCGGAGGCGACTTCACGGAGATCGGGGGCGTGGCGCGCAACCACGTGGCGCACGTCCTACCCGACCTGACGGTGAATCCGGCCTGGGACGCCGACGCGGACAATCGCGTGCGCGGGTTCGCGCTCCACGGAGACAGGGTCTACTTGTATGGACACTTCGCGCGAGTCGGCGGGGAGTTCCGATCCCAGCTCGCGGCGGTCAACCGCTCCACCGGGGCGCTGGATCCCTGGGATCCGGACCCCGACGGCGGCGGCGTCGACGACATCCAGGTGGACGACGGGATCCTGTATGTCACCGGCAACTTCACCACCATCGCGGGACAGGCACGCGACATCGCCGCATTCGACCTCTCGACCGGCGACCTCACGCCGTTCGACCCTCCCCTGCTGGGCGACGTGCTCTGCCTCGCGGTACGCGACGGCGTCCTCTACGCGGGCGGTCGATTCTCCGCCTCCGGCGACTCCACGCGGAACAAGCTCGCCGCGTTCGACACCGCAACCTCCGCCCTCCTGCCCTGGCGGCCCGACGTTCCGGGAACTCCCAACCGCATCGAGGACATCGAGCTGGCGGACTCCACGGCGATCGTGGCCGGAGCGTTCTCCACCGTGAACGGCGCCATCCACCGGGCCATCGCCGAGGTCGATCTGGACCAGGGGGCCGCGCTCAACGACTTCGAGGGGACCACGGGGCTGGTCAACGACGTCCTGATCCACGACGGACGTTTGCTTGTCGCCGGTGATTTCCTGGCGCTCGACGGCGTCGAGTCACGCTTCCTCGGCGGTTACGATCGCGTCACCAGCGACGTGCTGGATCTTCCCGCTCCGCTCGACATCGTGAACACGATCGCCGCGTCCGGCGACACGCTGGTGGTGGGCGGCGACTTCGGCGCGGTGAACGGGCTTCCGCGCCGACGCTTCGCGGCGTTCCACGCCTCCACGCTGGAGCTGCTTCCGTTCGCGCCCGAGTTCGAGGACATCGTCTGGTCGATGGAGGCGAACGCCACGGGCGACACCCTGTGGGTGGGCGGCCGCTTCGAGGACGTCGGCGGGGTGTCCCGGCCGAAGGCCGCGGCGTTCGATCTCGCGACCGGAACGCTCACGTCGTTCAACCCCGACTTCAGCGGCGACGTCTACGACCTCGCCGTCTCCGACTCGCTCGTCTACCTGGGAGGAACGTACTCCGTCGTGAACGGGCAGCTCCGCTCCGACCTCTGCGCGGTTGATCGGGCCACGGGCGGCCTTGCGGACTGGGACCCGAGCTGCTCGGGGTTCGTGAACACGATCGCCGCGAAGAACGACACGATCTTCGTCGGAGGCTCCTTCTCCGCGATCGGCGACAGCTCCCGCCTCAACCTTGCCGCCATCGACGGGATCAGCGGCGAGGCGCTGGACTGGGGAACGGACATTTCCCTCATCGGCACGAACGAGATCGAGTCGTTCTTCCCCCTGGACCACCCGGCCTACCCGCAGGGCGGACTGTTCATCGGGGGGGACTTCCTGAACCTGGGCATCGGGCTGCGGCGCGGGCTGGCCGCCGTGCACCGCGACACCGGGAACACGCTCTACTCCTTCAACGCCCGCCTGGAATCCGGCTTCGAGACCGAGGTGCGCGACTACGCGCTGGTGGAAGGCAAGCTGTACATCGCGGGGGACTTCGGCGGCATCTTCACCGCCGACAACCGAGGCGCCGGGGCCGTCGACGTGGTCACCGGCGAGGCGTCGAACTGGGTCGTGGACGCCGGGAAGGCGAACACCATCGCCGCGGCCGATTCCATGATCTTCGTCGGCGGCAACACGAACAAGGTGCAGGGCTACTGGCACACGAACCTGGCGGCGTTCCGGCTCGACCGGGAGCCTCCCCTGCCGGCGGCCGGGCTGGTGGCCGCTCCCGGCGCGCTCGATCGAAGGATCGACCTGACATGGTCCCCCTCCACCAGCGATGACGTCGACGACTACCTCGTCTACCGCACGGCGACGTCCGGAGCCGACACCACCGGGAACCAGGTCGCGGTCGTCGACGGCACGGCCCACACCGACACCGCCCCGGCGTACGGCGAGTGGTTCTACCGGGTCTATGCGCGGGACGAGGCGGGCAACCTGAGCCCCGCCAGCAACGAGAGCTCCGCCCTCGCCCCGGATCGGCTGGCTCCGGTCGCGCCTTCGGGGCTGATCGCGTCGGCGGGCGACGGCGAGGTCACGCTGATCTGGAGCGGCGGTCCGGAAGGGGACCTGGCCGCGTACCGCATCTACGCAGACGACGTCTCCCCGCCCGTAACACTCGCGGACAGCACCGTCGCCGGAGACACCACGTCGGTCGTCACCGGACTCGCCAACGGGACGACGTACTTCTTCGCCGTAACGGCCGTCGACAGCGCCGGCAACGAGAGCGAGGCCCCGTCGCCGATCCCCGCCACCCCGAACGACGGAACGTCGGCGCCGGTCGTGGTCACCTCCGTCCTCCAGAATCCGCTCCTCTCGCAGTACGCCGACGTCACGGTCGTCGCGGACACGCCGCTCACCGGCGTCCCGGCCGTGACGTTGCAGGTGGCGCCCGACCCGGCCGCGGCCGTGACGATGGAGGCGGTGCCCGGCGGAGACGCCACGTACCGCGGACCGGTCCGCTTCGACACGGGCGGCGTCCACACGCTGCGGACCACGGCCGGTACGGCCACCGGAACGTTCGAGTTCGAGCGATCGTTCACGGTCACGCCGGCGGAGGCCGCCCGGGAAACGCGGGCGTGGTCGGTGGACGGCAGCGTGGCGCTGCGAATCCCGGCCGGCGCGCTGCGCGCCGACGCGTTCCTGCGGATCGACGTGGAGGGGCCACAGAGCGGCGCCGGGCCGATCATCCACGTGGGTCCGTCCGTGGCGCTGGACCGGACGGCCACGCTGGAGCTTCCGTACGATCCGGACCGCATGCCGCCGCCGGATCGGCTGATCGTCCTCCGCCGCGAGGCGGATCGTCTCGTGGAGGTGATCGCCGAGGTCCTGCCCGATCGGGGCATCGTGCGGGCGCGGATCGATCGCCTCGGGACGTACGAGATCGGGGACGGCACCCCGGCGTCGGTTTCCCGGCCCGTCGCGTTCGCGGTTCATCCTCCGCGCCCCAACCCGTTCCGGGACGCCACCACGATCGGCCTGGAGCTGCCGCGGCGCTCCGTCGTGCGGGTGGAGGTGTTCGACGTGAACGGGCGACGCATCGCGGCCCTCCACCACGGACCGCTGGACGCCGGCGTCCACTCCATCCCCTGGACCGGCCGGGACCACGCCGGACGACGGGTCGCCGCCGGCATCTACTTCGGCCGGATCCGGACGGATCAGGAATTGCAAACGATCAAGATCGTGAGGTTGCGATGATGGGAACCACGACGATCCGGACGAGCTTCACCGCCCTCGGCCTCGCCCTTCTGCTCAACGCGTGCGGCGGCAGCGGCGGCGGTGGCGGGACCGGTCCGACGCCGGACCCCACCTACTCCGAGCGGATCGCCGCCGCGTGGGCCGCCTACGAGTCCGGGGACGCCGCCGGCGCCCGCGACGGCTTCGCGGCGGCCGTGGCCGCGGACGCCGGGCCGATGGAGGGCCACGTGGGTCTCGGCTGGGCGGAGCTGGCCCTCGACGACCTGGTCGGCGCCCACGACGCGTTCTCGGCGGCCGACGCCCGCAGCGGCCCGGACGGGCTGCGCGCGGATCTCCACGCGGGCTGGGCCTTCGGCTGGAACGCGCGGCACGGCGTGGCCGGCCGACACTCCGAGTCCAACGACCAGGTGGAGGCCGCGGAGACGCTGGACCCCGCCTGGGCGTTCTCCCACCGCCCGGACCTCGACCACGAGGACCTGATCGTGCTGGCCGCGGAGAACCACTTCGCGCTGGGCGAGTTCACGGCGAGCCTCACGCGGGTGCAGGCGCTGGACCCGGCGTTCACCACCGACGTGGGGACCTCCGCGGGAAGGGCCGCCCTGGCCGACCGCATCGAGGAGCTCCGGGCGGAGACGGGCTGAGGCACCCTCCGCCACGATCTCCCAGGCTCAAGGACGGGCCTCCAGGAACCGACAATTCAGGCAAATCCGCCCTGTTGCGTCGACTCCTTCCCGGAGGCCCATCCATGTTCCCGAAGCGCCCGATCCGCTTCGTCGCCCTCATCGTCCTCGCCGCGGCCCTGGCCGCCTGCAGCGAGGACTCCCCCACCATGCCGTCCGGCGGATCCGTCGAAGACTTCGTCGCCTCCGCGAGCGTCGCCGACACGGACGGCACGGTTCAGATGCGTTCGTTGCCCCGCCCCGAGGGGGGCGACCCGGCGATCAACGTCTCCGGTCCGCGCTACGTCGTGAACGGCGGCACCGCGCGCCTGTCGGTCTCGTCGGCCACGCCGTTCGAGACGCTGTACGTCTCGGCGAGCGCGCCGGTCTCGGAGCTCTTCCAACCGGTGAGCGGCTACTTCGAGGTTCCGCTGTCCGTCTCGTCCCAGTCCGCGGATCTGGTGGTGGTGTTCCCGCAGACCCTGCCCGCGAACGAGTTCCGCCTCTACGTCACGGCCGCCGATGCCCAGGGCAACGTGGGCCCCGTGGTGGAGCTTCCCTTCAACGCGCTCACGGTGGGCACCGGTGACATCCAGGTCACGGTGGCCTGGGACACGGACGCCGACGTGGATCTTCACGTCGTGGATCCGTCGGGCGACGAGATCTACTGGGCGAACCGCACGTCGATCAGCGGCGGTCAGCTCGACCTCGACTCCAACGCCGCGTGCGCGGGCGACAACGTCCGCAACGAGAACATCACGTGGGCGACGGACACGGCTCCGATCGGCACCTACACGGTGCGCGTGGACTACTGGGCCAACTGCGACGCGTCGCGCACCGACTACACGGTGCTGATCAACAACGACGGCGACGTCTCGATCTACAGCGGCAGCTTCACGGGTCCGGGCGACGCCGGCGGGTTCGGCAGCGGCGTCCTGATCGACACCTTTACCCGGACGACCGGTCCGCCCGCCGCGCCCCGCGTGACGCGCTCGGATCTGGCGACGGGCCCCACGACCAAGTAAGGAGACTCCCGTGAAGCTGCGAGCCCTCGTGACCCTTGCGATCCTGGCCCTCGCCCCGGCGGCGACGGCCGACACGGTGTATTACGCGTCGTCCGGTTCGGCCTCGGTGAACTCCGTGACCGGGACGATCGTGCAACAGGACGCCGGCGTCCTCGTGGTGGAGACCGCGGACGGAAAGCGCGTCAGCATTCCCCGCGGCGACGTCTACCAGATCGTCCGGGACGCCACGACGCGGTCCGGACTGTCGGACGATCCGGAGCTGACCCCCGAGAGCACCGATCTTCTCAGCACGATGCCCCGTGCCGCGCGACTGGCCGGCCGGGACGTCGGTTCCTGGGACAGCGAGCCGTCGGCGCCGCGCAGCTACCAACTCGGCGCCATCGCCGGCATGACGATGTCCAACCTTCCGACGGATCCGGGCTGGCTGGAGGAGAGCGAGTCGCTCACCAGCTTCACGGTCGGCGGCTGGTGGCGTCGTCCGATCCGGGAGTCGCTCTCGGTCCAGGCCGAGGCCGTCTATTCCGTGAAGGGTGACTCGGAGACGTCGGGCGGCTACACGACGTCGACCAAGATCACTTACCTCGACCTCCCGGTGCTGGCACGCTACGGCTTCCGGAAGGACTCGCCGCTGAGCCCCGTGCTGTTCGCGGGCCCCGCGCTGGGCTTCAACCTGTCCGCCCACTCCACGCTGGAGGGACCGGGCACGGACGTGGACGTGGACGTGAAGGATCAGGTCAACACGATGGATCTGGGCATGGTGGCCGGAGCCGGCGTCGACTTCGAGATCTCGGGACGCACGTACGGCCTCGAACTGCGCTACTCAAAGGGCCTCACGAACGTCGCGGGAGACGACGCGGCGGGCGAGGCACGCAACAACGTGCTGGGCATCCTCGGCTCGGTCACGCTGCAGTAGATCGCGAAGCGGATCGTCGGGGACGAAGCGCCCCGGCGATCCCTCGCCCTGTCCGGGATCATCCTCGGTCCCGACGGATCTCACTCAACTCGTCGACGCTGCAACTCGTTTTGGAAACGAACGTTGGCCCGCGCTTTTGCGTTCGTTGTCGAACGCTGACGCCGTACCGGACCGTTGACTCCGAAATCGCGAACCTGAGACGCTTGGCGAGGCACTGCGCGAGTCGGGCCGCCTCCGGCCGACCCCGAGACCGCAACGGCGGCGGAGTGAAACCGGGCCGATTCCCGCGGAGCTTCCCAAATCCGGCATCTCACGCCATGGAGGAAGCATCATGCGCAATCTGCTCTCCACGACCCTCGTCCTGCTGGCGGCGCTCATCCTGTGCGCCCCCGGCCTCGCCCTCGAGAAGACGGCGGCCGTGGCCCCGGTCGACCTCGCGGATCGGGATTGGGCTGCAGGCACCACGTGCTCCATCAGCTACTACAACATCTGCACGGGCTGGATCTGGCTCTGGTCGGGCTGGTCCGCGGGCGACGTGGTCGGCATGGTCCTCGAGCCGTGCTGTCCGCCCGACAACGACACGTTCCTGGTGGGCACGGACATGTACGCCTGGTCGTCCACGCCTTCGGGCTACGGATTCACGGGCACGGTCGGCATCTGGGACGCTCCCGGCGGCTGCCCGACGGCCCTGCTCGCAGCGCAGCCGCTGCTCCCGGTCAGCGGCCTCAACACGCTGTTCTGGGGCGTTCCCGTGACCGGAACCCACGTGCTCGCGTACGAGCACGGGATCTCCGCCTTCCCGGACCCGACGATCTGGGTCTCCGATCACCCGGCGGCCGGACCCACCGGTCCGGCGGCGTGCGGCTTCTGCTACCCGACCACCCGGGTGGCGCACTCGTTCTACTTCGGGACCGTGGCCTCGCCTCTCTGCCCCGGCTCCACGCTGAATGACGGTGTGTGCGATTCCGAATGGTACGGATGGTTCGCGGCCTACGCTTGTGAGCCGGTGTCCGTGGATCCCAGCAGCTGGGGGAGCATCAAGAACCTCTATCGCTGACGCGATTCACCGATCGGACCCGCGGAAGGGCGTCGGCTCCGGCCGACGCCCTTCTTGCGTCAGCGCGATTCTCCGCTCCGGTACGCGGCCTTCGTCTCCGTCCACGTGGAGCGCTCCACCGGACTGGACTTCGTCAGGGCGATGGTCCCCGCGCCACCCGAACCGTAGCCGCCGAACGTTCCGTCGATCGTGCTTGCCGTCACCGTGCACGTGAAGTTGAACGTTCCGAAGTTCAGCGGGAGGCCGACGTCACCGTCGCCGGTCAGGTTGTCCGTTCCCGCGTCGTTCACGGTGCCGGAACCTGTGGCCGTCAGCGCCGACATCGCGTCGAAGGCGACGGTGAAGTTCAGCGTGTTGCCGCTGATCGTGCCGGTGAGCGTGAACGGCTCGGAGTTCCCGAGCCCCACGCCGGTGAGATCCATCGTCCCCGTGGCGGTCACGTCGGACCCGGACACCGCCACCGACATCGTCATGGGACCCGGCACGTCGAACGTCGTGTCGTACCACTGACCGGCCCAGTCGCCTTCCAGGTCGGGCAGGACGGCCGCGGCGGCCGGGGACATCGGCTCGCGCGGCACCGGAGCCTCGGATCGGCCCATCCCGAGGAGGGATCCGGCGGCGAGCAGGACGAGAAGGAACGCGAGCGTACGAACGACTCCGGTGCGCAGCGTCATGGTGGACTCCCGGACTGAAGGGGGGGTGGCCTCCGCAGCGTAGCCCGGCGCGCCGACCGCGGCAACCGCGCGCTCCGATGTCACACACGCTGCCGCCTGTCGTAAGGCAGGCAGGATCCGGGGCGCACCGACGACGCGCGGTGACGCGCCGCAGCCGGATCGTTTCCCTTTCCACCCGGAGGTAGAATCCGTGAAGAAGAGTCCCCTGATCGTGATGGCGCTCGCCGCGCTCGGTGTCGGCGCCGGTTGCTTCTCCGAAGGTGACGCCCCGCTCGGTCCGGCCGACGACTCCCCCGCCCTGGCGCGTGGCGCCGGGCCCGCGAGCGCGGGCACGGCCTCGTACGAGATCACGATCGAGAATCTCACCGCCGACACGGGCGACGGCGGGACGCAGGTGTTCTCGCCGCCGGTCTTCGCGGTGCATCGCCCGAACGTCTACATGTGGCGCGCCGGCGAGATGGCGTCGGCTCCGGTGGCGGGCGTGGCCGAGGACGCCCTGAACGACGCGCTGGTGGACGCGTTGGACGGCGCCGACGGCGTCCTCCACGTCGTGGCCGGCGACGCGGTCATCCCTCCGGGAGCATCCGCCACGTACACCGTCGACATCGAGCGCGGCTACCGTCGCCTGTCCGGCATCTTCATGCTGGTGAACACGAACGACGGCTTCGCCGGCCTGGACAGCATCATGCTCCCCGCCCGCGGCGAGAAGCAGATGATGCTGCAAGCCTACGACGCCGGCTCCGAGGAGAACACGGAGCTCATCGCCCACATCCCGGGACCGTGCTGCGGCAATCCCGGCGCCGGCCCGGACACGGCCATGCCGATCCATCCGCATCCGGGCCTGCAGGGCACGGGCGACCTCGATGTGGCGAAGTGGGGCTGGGAGGGTCCGGTCGCGCGCGTGACGATCCATCGCCTTCCGTAGTTGGACCCGCCACGGGGAGCGTCGGTCGACGGGCCGGCGTCTCCCCGTCCCCTAGCGGAGAGACCTCCGGGTGGACTCGGCCAATCGAACGTCGGGATGGTCGGGGCCCCACGTTCGACGGAGGATCTCCTCCGCGGCGGCCAGACCCTCGCGGGCGTCGGAGCTTCGGCCCAGCGCGGCCAGACTGGCTGCACGCGCCACGCACGCCTGGGCGGTGCGCGCGTCATCGTCTCCGCGGGCGTCGCGCCTCGTCCGCCACGCGAACTCCAGGTGCGGCAGTCCCTCGGCCGCCCGACCTGTCGCCACCAGCACCCGCCCGAGCCCCAAACGTCCCGCCACGACCACGCGATGATCCTCCGACAGTTCCGCCCAGGCGTACTCCAGCGCCCGTCGGAGCTCACGCTCGCTCTCCTCCAGACGGTCGAGTTGCTCCAGCGCGCCCGCCCAGGCGACCCGTGTGTCGGCGGAGGCCACCCCGGGGCCGTCGTGCACCTCCGCGTAGATCGACAGGGCCTTCTCGTAGCACGCAGCGGCTTCGTCCCAGCGATTGCGGTGCGCGTGAACGCTCCCGACCGCGTGCCAGGCCAGTGCGACGTCGGGGTGGTCCTCGCCCAGCTTCTCCCGCCGGAGACGAAGCACGTTGTCGTAGGCGGACTCGGCGCGGTCCACGTCGCCCGACTCCAGCGCCACGGTGGCCAGGTTGTTGTTCAGCGTGATCAGGGTCGGATGGCCCTGCGGAAGGATCCGCTCGAACGCGCCGAGCGCCTCCGCGAAGCGCTCCCGGGCGGCCGTGAGATCTCCCCGGTAGAACGCGTTGATGGCGAGCTCGTTGAGGCTCGTCGCGACGACGACATGTGCCTCTCCCAACGTCGCCCGCGACATCGCGACGGATTCCTCCAGGGCCCCGTTCGCCTCGTCGAGCCGCCCCGCCTTCTGGAGAACCGCACCCAGACGACGCAGCGCCGACGCCAAGGCGGGATGCGCCTCGCCGTGCAGCTCCCGACGAACGTCCACGCACTCGCGGGAGAGTCGCTCCGCCTCCTCCAGGTCGCCGCGGTACTTCAGCGCCTCGCCGAGATTGCCGATCGCCCGCGCCACGTCGGTGGCGCCCGCCTCCGGGGACTCCCGCAGGATCGCCAGGGATTCCCGGTGCGCCTCCACGGCCTCGTCGTAGCGCCCGACCTCCGAGAGAAACACGGCGTAGTTGCCGAGGTCCCTGGCGACCTCCAGGTGTCGATCGCCGAAGATCCGGCGATCCAGCTCGAGCCCGCGCACGTAGAGCGACTCGGCCTCTTCGAACCTCCCGAGGGCGCGATAGGTCGCGGCGAGGTTGAGGAAGGCCCTCGCCACGCGGGGATGCTCGGCACCGAATCGTCTTTCCTCGATTGCCCGGACCCGGACGAACACGGACTCCGCGGCCTCGTGCCGCGACTGGTCGTGGAGGGCCTCTCCCACGTTCGTCAGACTCGTAACCGTCTCGGGGTCCTCGGGTCCCAGGTGCTCCGTCCGCAGCTCCGTCGCCCGCCGGAACAGCAATTCCGCGCGCTCCGCACGACCGAGCGCCAGGAACGTTCGCCCGATGACCTGGAGCATGTCGGCCTGCAGCACCGGCTCGTCCGCCAGCATCCCGTCGATCCGATCCGCGCCGGCTTCCAGGAGTTCCACGGCCGTCAGATCCCTTCCCCGAGCGATGTCGGGATCGGTGGCCTCGAACAGCCCCACGAGGAAGTCCCGCGCCTCGACCGCGCGGCGAGCCTCGCGTGCCGCCCGATCGGCCTGGTGTACCGTAGCGATGCCGCCCGCCAGCAACGCCAGCGCCACGACGCCGCCGGCCGCGACCCCCGTGCGATGGCGTGTGGCCCACTTCCGCAGCCGGTACCCCACCGAGTCCGGCCGCGCCAGGATGGGGCGGCCTTCCCGGTAGCGCCTGAGGTCGTCCACGAGGTCCTGGGCCGTGGCGTACCGATGCTCCGGGTCCGTCGCGAGCGCCCGCGCCGCGATCGTCGAGAGGTCGCCGGAGAGCTCGCGCTTCAGTCGCGGGACCGTGGTCCGTCGATCCTGGCTGATGCGCTCCGGAGAAACCGCCCGAACCTCACCGTCGCGCCGCGACTCCGTACCGGTCGTGACGACGCGGGACAGGGGGGTCACGTCCCCCGAGAGCACGCGACGTTCCAGCTCGCCGCGCACCGTGGTGGCGCCGGCGTGCGGATGGCGCCCGGAGAGAAGCTCGTACAGGACGCATCCCAGGGCATAGACGTCCGTGGCCGTCGTCACGGGTTCCCCGCGGAGCTGCTCCGGGGCCGCGTACTCCGGCGTGAGGAGGCGAGAGCCTTCCCGCGTCAGCTTCTCCTCCTCCTCGAACAGCTTGGCGATACCGAAGTCCAGAAGCTTCACGCTTCCGCGCGTGGTCACCAGGATGTTCGACGGCTTGAGGTCGCGGTGCACGATGAGGCGACGCTGCGCGTACGCGACCGCTTCCCCGACCGCGATCAGCAGGTCCACCCGGTCCGCCACCGTGCGCTGGGCCTCGTCGGCCGACTCCGTGATCGGTCGGCCGTCGACGTACTCGAGGGCGAAGTAGGGTCGGCCGTCCTCGAGCACGCCTCCGTCGAGCAGGCGGGCGATCCCATCGTGCTGCAGCCCCGCCAGGATCTGTCGCTCCCGGAGGAAGCGGTCGCGCACCGCCTCCGTCTCCAGGCCCGCCCGGATGAGCTTCAGCGCCACCTGCTGGCGGAACTGTCCGTCCGCCCGTTCCGCCAGGAAGACCTCTCCCATTCCGCCCCGACCCAGCCGGCGGACGATCCGGTAGGGGCCGACGATCCTGCCCTCGGCGTCCTCCGGTGCCGACTCGGAGGCGTCGAGCGGCAACAGCCCCTCGGCGTACGCCTCGGCTCCGGACTCCAGAAAGGCGCCCGCGCGTTCATCGGCGGCAAGGTAGCGCTCGACGATCCGTTGGAGTTCCGGGTCCCCCGAACAGCGTCGCGCGACCAGACCGGGCCAATCCTGCGGATCGGTGCGGAACGCCTCGTCGAGCACGGCCTCGACCCGCTTCCAGAGCGCGGCATCCCGGACCCTCGTCATGCGGGATCGCCGTCGCCGTGGAGCTCGTCGAAGAGGAACGCCCGCGCCTTCCGCCAGTCCCGTTTCACCGTGCGCTCCCCCACGCCCAGGGACGACGCGGTCTCTTCCACGGACAGACCCGCGAAGAACCGCAACTCCACGACGTGTCCGAGTCGCTCGTCCAGCGCACCCAGTCGCTCCAGCGCGCTGTTCAAGTCGATGAGCTCCTCCGCCCGCGCTTCGACCGCCACGTCGTTCTCCTCCAGCATCGAGTGGGGCGCCCCTCCCCCGCGCTTCTTCGCCAGGTGCCGGCGCGCGTGGTCGATGATGATGTGTCGCATCGCCCGCGCGGCCAGGTTGAAGAAGTGACGTCGGTCCTCCGGCGCCAGGTCGTTGCCGACCAGACGGAGGTAAGCCTCGTGCACGACGGCGGTCGTGTTGAGCGTGCCCCGTCCCTCCCGCCCGAGCTGCCGGTGGGCCAGGGCGCGAAGCTCGGCGTAGACCAACGGGAAGAGGTCGTTGAGGGCCGCCTCGTCTCCGCCGCGGAGGTCGGCCAGGAGACGGGTGACGTCGCGGTCGGCGGGCATGGTCGCTCCGGGGCGGCGGGTCTCCGGTCCCCGCAAGTATAGGCGCCCGGTTCCAGCCCCCACAAGCCCGCGCACGGCGCGATCACCTCAGCATCGTCACCGACCTGGCCTCCGCCACGTCGCCCGCCGCGATGCGGACGTAGTAGACGCCCGCGGCCACGCCGGCCCCGTCCCGGTTCCTCCCGTCCCACTGCACCTCGTGGCGCCCCGACTCGAACGGCCGATCCGCCACCGTCGCCACCCTTCTTCCCGTGACGTCGATGACGTCGACCGTCACGCGGTGCTTCCGATCGAGCGAGAACGCGACCGACGTCGCGCTTCGACTCGGATTGGGGTGGACCGAGTCCAGGCGCAGGCCGACGGACGGGGCCGCAGCGATCTCCGGTGCGCCAGTCGGTCCGCCCCGAGTCCGGAAGGACTTGAAGGACGGAATCCCCGGCGCCGGCGTCAGCCAGAGACTGTTCGGGAAGTACGGGGACCGCGAGTGCAGTCGCGCGCGCCAGTGGTGCCCCGTCTCGGGTGCCAGCCCGAAGATGTCCTCCTCGAAGAGCATCCCCTCGCTCTCGACCGCCAGCGCGCCGGTCGGTTCCTGGTAGCCGAACGCGATGCCGCTGCCGAGCGATCCTCCCACCTCGGCCAGCTGAAGTTCCAACCGCTGCGGGAGTCGTCCGCCTGCCGATCGTCCACGAAGCTGGATCCGGAACGCGTCCACGTCCTCGGCCAGCCCCCGCCAGGCGATCGGCTGGCCGCCGGTCGTCAGCTGGCGGAGCCGGTACGAGAACGTGCCATGGCAGTAGTTCGAGCCGTGAGGCACCAGTACGGTCCCGGTGTTCAGCTCCGGCCCGTTGTTCGCAAACGGCGCTGTGACCATGTACTCGGCGAACCCGTCCCCGTTGAGATCACCGCCATTCGCAAGCCAGAAGCCAAGGCTGTCACCCGTCGAGATCCCGATCTCCACGTCGACCGCCGGGTCCGCGTACCACGTCCCGGATCGGCCGAAGAGGAGTTGGACGCGACCGTTGCCGGTCTCGCCCTGCGGCGTGTAGTTGTACCCGGGCGATCCCACCGCCAGGTCCGAGTAGCCGTCGACATCGATGTCCCCGGCACACGCGAGAGAAGCACCGAAGCGGGCTCCGACGTCGGTCGAGACCTTTGCCACCGGAGACAGCGATGAATCCGCGCCGTCGTAGACGAAGATCGCGCCCGTGTCGTTGAACAGCGGCGCAAGGAAGTCGTACTCCGGAAGTCCGACGATCAGCTCCGAATGGCCGTCCCCGTCCATGTCCGGCGCGAACGTCAGGGCCTTCCCGAAACCGGCGGCGTCCTGCGGACCGGTCCGGCTGCCGGCGAACGTGACGGTCTCGCCGCCGAGATACAGGGCAACGAGTCCGGACTCGATGCCCCCGAAGTCGTAGAACGGCGCCCCGATCGCATAGTCGGCGTAGCCGTCGGCGTTCCAATCGCCGGCGCCGGACACGGAGTAACCCAGTTGCATGCCGCTCTGGGATCCCAGGTACAGCTTGAAGGCGTGCGTGATGAGGCCGGTGTAGGACCCGCGCATGATCCGCGCCGTGCCCTCGTTGTTGCCCCCCCAGAGGGGCCCACCCACCATGACGTCCGCGAAGCCGTCGTTGTCGTAGTCGCCGGCCGCGGCCACGCTGAAGCCGAAGTGGGCCTGCATGCCGTCGGGATGAAGGATGTGCGTTCCGGCCGGCGTCTGCAGCCCCGAGGGCGATCCGTAGAAGACGTAGAACGCGCCCTCCTCGTTGGGACCCTCACGAGGCGCCCCGACGACGACGTCCTCGTAGCCGTCCCCGTTCACGTCGCCCGCGCTGGCCATCGCCTCACCGAATCCGACGCCGGTCGGGCCGACGATGGTCTGGAGGATCGGGTTCGGGACGATCCAATCCTCGTCGCCCGGATGCACGTCGATCTCGCCGTCCCCCGCCTGGTAGAGCCAATCGCTGTAGCCGTCCCCGTTCACGTCGGCGATGCAACCGGATCGGCCGATCGGCCGGGAAGTGGACCCACTGCTGCCGTCACAGAGGCTGACGCCGGGATCCCGGGCCCCGCCCATCCAGAGCTCCACCCGTCCTTCGTCGGTGGAGCCGCCGTTCGCGTACGGAAAGCCCAGCAGCACGTCCGAGAACCCGTCGCCGTTGACGTCGCCCGCGGAAGCAACCGACCGCCCCATCTCGTCTCCGGGCGACGGCGTCCCCGTGATCAGCTGGCCGGTGAGGGACGGGAAGGTCCAGCTCCCGAGGTACACCCTCGCCCTCCCGTGCCCCCCGCTGTAGTCTGGAGATCCGACGAGGAAATCGGCGAAGCTGTTCCCGTCGACGTCGCCGGCCGCCGAGACGCAGAAGCCGAACAGCTCCTCCGCCGTGCCACCTTCCCCGGCCCAGCCCACCGACGTGCTGATCCCGGCGGCGCCGCCGCGGTAGACGGTCGCCCGGCCGCAGTCAGTCCCCGCCGTCCCGTCGAAGTACGGCTGCCCCACCACCACGTCGCCGTAGCCGTCGCCGTCGACGTCGCCCGCCAGATGGACCGACGCCCCGAACCACGCGTTCGTCTGGTTGCCGAGGAGCGTCACCGGAGAGGCTTCCACTCCTCCGCCGTCTCCGCGGTACACGTACGCCTTCCCGACGATCGCGTTCGCGTTGTTGCGTGCTCTCGGCGCGCCGATGACGACATCGGCCAGGCCGTCGGAGTTCACGTCACCGGCGGTGGAGACGCAGTAGCCCAGGTACTCCGCGGCGGAAGCTCCGAAGAAAGCATCCGCCGGCGCGGCCCCCGGACCGCTCGCCGAACCGAGGTACAGGTAAGCGGCGCCGCTGTTCGTGGGGTTGGCGAACCCCTCGTAGTCCGGGGCTCCGACCAGAACGTCGTCGTAACCGTCCCCGTTGACGTCTCCCGCCCCCGCTACGCTCCATCCGTAGTGGCTGTCCGCGAAAGCCGACGCCGTGGACCACGCCGGCGACCCCTGCAGGTATCCTCCGGGCGCCGACGTCCCGTAGTACAGGTAGACGCGGCCTTCGTCGCCCGAACCGTTGTTGTAGTACGGGGCGCCGATGATCACGTCATCGTAGCCATCGCCGTTCACGTCGCCCGCCGTGGACACGCAGTGCCCGAAGTTGGCGAGGGGTGCGATCGAGATCGCGTCCCACACGGGTGTCGGCTCGATGCCGATGGACGCGCCGCGGAAGAGGAACACCCGGCCGGTGTTCGCCAGGAGGCCGTTGTCCCAGCCCGGGGCCCCGACCAGGAAGTCGCTGAAGCCGTCGGCGTTGACGTCGCCCGCCGTGTGGACCGAGAACCCGACGGTCGCCCCGAACTGGGACGGCGGCGTCGGGTCCTGGATGTACTTGGTCAGCACGGGATCGATGTCCAGGGGGTACTCGGCGCCGGCGTCATCGATGCGCAGCTCGATGAATCCATCGTCCCACGACATCTCGGACGGAAGCTCCCTTCCCGTCGCATCGAACGCCTTGAGTCGATCGAAGAGGAGCAGCGGCGACGAATCCATGGGCGCGTCGGTCGCGCGGAAGGCCAGCCCACCCTCCACCGGATCGGCCGCGAGCCCGTCGGGGCCGCGCCCACGGAGGACGAGGGCACCGGCCCCGCCCGGCGCGCGGGGCACCGTGAACCCTTGCTCCAGTCCGTCCGGGCGATTGATCCACCACTCCGTCAGATCATCGCCGAAGTGGAACTCCACCCGGTTGCCCTCCGCCTCGCGGGTCGAGTGACCGGCCGCCCGCATCGACCCGGGCCGCCCCCAGGCCACGGTCTCCCAGCTCCAGGACCACTCCGCGGGACCCGTCCGGGCGCAAACCGCGACGCCGTCGCCCGTGAACGTCGCCCGCAGGTCCTGCGCCCGGTTCGGAGCGCGGAATGAGCCGTTCGAGCCGGAGATCTCGTACTCCAGCTCCCGGAGGCTGAGGGCCAGGGATTCCAGGTCGACCGGGGCCGGCGTTTCGGCCCGGGCCACGGAGGAGACGAGCAGGAGCAGGCTCAGGGCGATCGGAGCGGGGGCGTTCACGGGGCACCTCGGCGTTCGGGAGTCGGAAACCGCTTCTATCCCGAAAGACGCAGGTCCTCCCGACGAGGGGCCACCCTTCCCCACCGGATCCGCGTCACCTTCCGCGCGACGGCCCCGCCCGCCGCGTGATCGTGGTGGTGGGGCCGTGGTTCCCCCCGGGCCGCGCCGGAGAGCGTCACCTGCACCTCGATCGTGCCAGCGCGCGGAGTTGCCGCCTGGACGGTCCAGATTTCCGCAGGGACGACCGAATGTCCCTCCGGTTGCTTTCCGACTTGCGAATCCCTAGACTCCGGATCTCGCCACCTTCTCCGCCTCCGATCAGTGGGTTGCGTGAGAGTCGTTCCGGCGCCGACGGCGTCGCCCCCCGACCGAAACGCGTGGGAGGTCCCGATGAAGCTCCTCTTTGCCTCCATCGTTCTCGTTCTCCTGACGGCTTCGAGCGCTCTCGCGAGTCAGCGGCTGGCAACGGGTGTGCTTCCCCCGGACACCAGACTCCAGGTGCGCTGGGCGTTCGTGAACGGGACCGGTGACTTCTACGACCAGATCGGGTTCCACGATCCGTTCGGCTACGTCCGGTGGAGCACGCACGTCGACCTGGCCCAGACCCTCCGCATCCGGCTGTCCGGAGCCTGGGGCGGTCCCGAGAAGCTCGTCGATCGGGCGGAGACGCTCTTCTCCATCGAGCTGGTTCCGCAGGGCGGAGACGAGGAGGACGGCGGGCAGGGCACGACGAACGCCGAGTGACGGAGCGGCCGCGCGGCGCCGCCCGCGGAGAGTCCACCGCACCCGCCGCGCGGCGCCTCAGCGGCCTGCGTATCGATCCAGCAGATCCGTCCTTCCCGCGGCCAGTTCCTGCGCCAGCCGGCGACACGTCTCCCGCGCGCCTTCCGGCAGCCGATCCTGCACGCGGGCGAGCTCCTCCCGCGCCTCCTCCCGCCGATCCAGCAGCGCCAGCGCCAGCGCGCGGTGCAGGCGAAGCTGCGGATCGGCCTCCGGCCCGCCCAGACGATCCGCCTCGCGCAGCGCCTGCGCCGGCCGACCGTCGCGGTTGAGCGCGTAGACGAGTCCCCAGGCGGCCGTCCCGTTCGCCGGATCGTGGTGAAGGGACTCCCGGTAGGACTCCGCCGCCGCCCCGTTCTCGCCCCGCAGCAGACGGACCGCCGCGAGGTTCTGGTGCGCGACGGACCAGAGCGGCGCCAGCTCCGGGCGTTCGGCCGGCGGGTCCGCGGTGCGCAGGAAGCGCTCGGTCTTGCGCTCCGCGCGGTCCGGGTACCCCATGTCGAGATCGCGGCCCGCCCCCACCACGTCGACGAAGTCCTTCGGATCCAGTCCCTCCACGTCCAGCAGATCGTCGGGCGCCTCGCCGGGATCGACGGCGACGTACCCGAGCGCCGCCAGCGCCTCCAGTGACGACGCGTCGCGGCCGGAGTCCGCCGACACCGCGAGCGCAGCCATTGCGGCCAGATCCGCGGCGTAGTGCCGCAGCTCGTCCAGGTACGCGTCGGGCTTCTCCGGCCCCCCCGCCAGGAGGTTCCGCGTCTCCCCCGGATCGGCTTCCAGATCGTAGAGCTCCGGGATCGGCGCCCAGATGAACTTCCGTCGATCGGTGCGCAGGCTCCAGAGCGGAGAGCCCCGATGGTGCAGGCGCGGGCGCAGCGTCTCCAGGTACGCCGCCGGCTCCGGTCCCACACCCTCCCGAAGCGCCAGCGGCACGAGGCTCTCCCCGCGGCCGAACGGTTCGTCACGGGCCAGCGCCAGCTCCAGGACCGTGGAGGCGATGTCGATCGAACGGACCTGTTCCCGGAGAATGCGTCCCGCCGGCAATCCCGGGCCGCGCATCGCCAGCGGAACACGGATCGTCTCCTCGTAGACGAAGAGACCGTGCTCGTCCTCGCGGTGGTCGTCGAGCCCCTCCCCGTGATCGGACGTGACGATGAGCAGCGTCGTGCCGGCGAGTCCGCGTCGTTGCAGCTCCCGCTCGAGCGGCATCAGCTGGCGATCCGTGAACTCCAGCTCCGCGAGGTACAGGTCCGCCCGCGCTTCGCCCCAGGGCGGCGGCGGATCGTAGGGCGTGTGGGGGTCGATGAGATGGAGCCACAGGAAGAACGGACGATCGTCGTCCGCCCGCAGCCAGTCGATCGCCCGCCCGACCGCCTCGTCCGCGCGACGGTCCACCGGCGGCAGCCAGCGCGGATCCGCGGGCAGACGCGAGGGATCGCCCGGCGTGTACGGCGTCGTCAGATCGTCGTCGAAGTGCTGGAAGCCCTGGTGGATGCCGCTGTCCTCGTCCAGCGCACGCGAGGAGACGATCGCTCCCGTCCGGTAGCCGCGCCCGAGGAGCTCCTCGGCCAGCGTGATGACACCGTCGCCGAGGCGGTAGTTCGTGTTCGTGCGCACGCCGTGCACCGGCGCCGGCAATCCGGTCAGGATCGACGAGTGGCTGGGCAGCGTGATGGGGACGTCGACGACGGCGACGGCGGCCTGCGTGCCGGACCGCGCCCAGGCATCGAGGCGGGGCGTGCGGACGTCCGGATGTCCGCCGATGCCGATCGCGTCGGCACGCGTCGTGTCGATCGTGATCAGCACGACGTTCGGGGGCGGCGGCGGCTCCGGAGCGCAGCCGAGAAGGATCGCCGGCAGCAGCGGCAGCAGATGGAGGCAAGCGGGACGGACACCGCCGAACACTCTGGGAGTCATCGCTTCACGGTAGCTGCGCGGCCTCACCCCCGACAAGGGGCAACGGTCCTCCGGGGAAGGCCGGGAGTGCGACCGTCCGGGGTCCGCGAACGCCGTCAACGAATCGACCTGAAGTCGGGCCGCGAGTCGGTTAGGCTGGACCCCACTCCCCCAGGAGACCCCGACGTCGGAGGACGACATGCGACGCGCCTTGATGATCCTGCTTCCTTCCCTGATGCTCGCCGCCTCCGTCTCCGCGGAGCCCTACCTCTGGACCATCAGCAACAGCTCCACGGATCCGTACTCCAACGTCACCGCTCCCTCGCCCGGCGTGCACGATCTCTACCTGTGGCTGATCTGCGCGAGTCAGGGCGCGCAGCTCCTGGAGTTCGGGCTGGAGACCACGAGCGGGCAGATCGTCGGCTTCGACTACGGGCCGCACACGCCGATCCCCGGTGGCATCGCCTTCGCGGGGTGCGTCGAGGCACCGGCGGTCGTCCTGCGGATGATCGCGTTCGACGAGGGCTTCGGCGTGAACGTCTGCTTCGACACGGGCGGGCTGGGAACGCTCGGCGTTCGCGACTGCGGGATCACTCCGGATCTGCACCCGATGGCCTACGTGGGCTTCGCCTCGACCGGTGAGACTCCGTGCGAGTCAGGCGACTGCGACGAGCCGGTCTCCGTCGACGGGTCCACGTGGGGACGCATCAAGAACCTGCACCGGTAGCGGGCGATCCCGACGGCGGATGCTAGCAGTCCGCCCGGATCACATCCCACTTGTCGATCAGCGTGTACGCGAGATCCGCGACGAGGAAGATCGCGCCCAGGCACTTGGCCATGCGCTTCCCGAGCGCCTTGGCCAGCCGTCGGGCCGCCGACTTCGCCGCCGGGAACCGATCCAGCTCCACGATCAGGTCCGCCAGCTCCTTCGTCACGTCCTTGATCCTCATCTTCATCTCGCCCACCTCGAACGAGATCAGAGCCTGGACGACGGTGTTCAGCGCGCCGAGAATCGCGGTCAGCGCGCCCTGGACCCCGGGGTCCGTGCGGACGGCGTTGAGCTGCTCCGCGAACTCGAGCGCCAGGTCCACGGGCACGATCCGGTCGATGAGAATGGCGAGGATCCGGGCGGGACACCGGACGTTGGTGCCCTTCGGCACGACCTCCTGCAGCGCCGTCTCGAGCAGGTCCACGAGCTCGAGCATGAGCGCGGCGCGGTCCTTTTCTCCATCGGTCGCGTTCGCGCGGCCGGGGTTCAGCAGCGTGCCCGCCGCGGCGACGCCGAGCGCGCTCCCGGTCAGGGCGCCGCGGCGTCGCAGGACCCAGACGCCGGACGCCGCCACGAGCGCCGCCAGGACCCACAGGCCGCCCGGGCCGATGCCGGGCACCACGCGGGACCCGCAGAGCTCCGCCTTGAAGGAGAGACCCTCGGCGTCGAAGTAACTCACGAGCGACGGAAAGTCCACGTCCAGGCCGGCGCGCGCGATCAGCTCGGATTCGGAGACGGAAGGATCGCAGAAGGCCGCCGTGATGGGCGCCTCGATTGCGGCGAGCTGGGCGAGATAGACGTCGACCTGCCCGGTCGGGACGAGGGAGCTGCAGTCGAGCCGGTTCGCCATTCCGCAGTGGGCCTGGATGTCCGCCTCCACCTGACTGTCGAGAGCGGTCAGCTGCGCGTCGGCGTCGGCGCACTGCATGTCGAGGTCGGCACGGGCCGGGCGAACCGGCAAGGCGACGGCGGCCCCGGTCAGGAGGGCGCTTCGCAGGAAGCGCCGGCGTCCCGGCTGGGGCGGCGTGGATGGGCGGGGCATGGATCCTCCGGGGGGGGGAGTGAATGCAACGCATGCAACCCCTCTGTTACCACGCCCGGTTTCGCGCGCGCAACGCCACGCCGGATCGGGGCTCCACGGGGTCATAGCGGGCCATTCCCGCCGAAGAACTCCGCTCGCGACGTCCGCAGACGAAGGCCATTCCCCTTCGCCTCGGGGGCCCCGTTCCCTACAATCCTGGAGCAACCCCCGTCTCCCCCGGATGGAACCCGAAGCATGCGCCGAGCCTCCCGCCGATCCGGCGGCAAGTCATCGCCTCCTCGCTTCCCGCTCCGACGCTGGTGGCATTCGAACCGCGCGGTCATCCGCTTCCTTGCCGTGTTTTCCCTGGTGTTCGGACTCCTCTACGCCGCCGGCCTCACCGCGATCGCCCAGCGTCACTTCTGGCCCTGGAACCTGGGGATGAACGCCGACGTGGTGGGAGCGCTGCTCCGGATGCTGGGAGAGGAAGTGGTCGTCGCCGGGACGACGTTGAGCGGCGCCGTCTCCCTCAGCATCCGGCGGGGGTGCGACGTGGTCGAGTGCTCCGAGCTGCTCGTGGCGGCGGTGGTCGCGTTCCCGGCCGCCGCGAGATCTAAGATCCTCGGGATCGGCGTCGTCCTCGTCCTGCTGCAGGTCATCAACTTCGTGCGCCTGCTCGTGCTCTACTACGTCGGCAAGCACGCGCCGGGCGCGTTCGAGTGGATCCACGTCGAGGTCCTGCAGGTGGCGATGGTGCTGATCACGCTGCTTCTCTGGTCGATGTGGGCGGCACGGGTTACGGGCGGGAAGCAGGCGTGAGCCGACCCATCCGAGCTCGAGGTCCGGTCGGCGTGTTCGTCCGGCTGCTTCTCGGGTACGGAATCCTGCTGGCCCTCTGGCCGCTCGTGGGCGATGCGCATCGGACCGCGTTCTGCGCGTTCGGGAACGTCGGGCTGTCGCGGTTCGGATCCGCCGCCCACGTGCGCTTCGATCCGGTGGACGGTCCCACCCGGTTCGAGGACACCCGCATGACGCTCGGCCTCGGCGATCCGCCCGTTTCCCGCCGGGAGGATCACACGAGCGCCTTCCTCCACTCCTACCTGCCTTCGAGCCTGTTCGTCGCTCTGGTCCTCGCCACCCCGGTGCCGCGAAGGCGCAGGTGGCTTGCCCTTCCCGTCGGCCTTGCGCTGCTTCACGCGTTCGTCGCGGTCAAGCTGGCGCTGCACCTGGTGCTCCTCTTCTCGACGAGCCCCGAGTCGGGGATCCGGCTGGGGGAGTCGACCCGGAGCGGGCTGGATCGGCTGTTCTATGCGCTCGTCGTCTCCTGGTTCCCGCTGTACGTCGTGCCGATCCTCGTCTGGATTCCGACGACGGTCCGGCGGCGGGATCTGGCCCGACTGGCCGAGGGGCTGCGCGGCGGCCGCGCCTAGCGGTACGCGTTCTTGATCCGGCCGAAGCTGGTCTTCTCCACCGGCAGCGGAGCGCCGTTCGCCTCCCATGCGGGATCCTGCGAGTCGGCCCCGCTGCCGGAGCCCAGCTCGCCGTCGTACGCGGGGGAGTTCACCTCGCTGGCCACGGTCTGCCCCGCACCCTCCTCGAATCGCCAGTAGCCCATCAGGTCGGACCAGTTGGGGTGATCGGAGCTGAGCGTCCAGTTCTTCCACGTCGCGATCGTCGTGCCGTCCAGCTCCGCGTCCCAGATGCGGACCTCGTCCATCAGTCCCTTGAAGTAGGTGCTCTGGGAGAACAGCACGCCCATCCGCAGGTTCTCGGTGGAACTGAGGATGTCCTCGGCCCAGTCCATCTCCGCCACCTGCACGCCGTCGATGTAGAGGCGGGCCATGCCGCTGCCGGGCCCTCCCCAGGTGGACGCGACGTGCACCCATTCCCCGACCGGATCTCCCATGGGAACATTGAGGACCAGGCTGCCGTTGTGGCCGTACCGGAGCTCCACGCCCCCGCCCGGATCGAAGATGGAGAGGTCGTAGCCCAGGCTGGCCACCCGGTTCGTGGCAATCCGTCCGTTGAGATCGGTGCCGTCGAGATGGATCCACGCCTCGATCGTCAGGCCCGCCGTCGGGTTCGCGGGATCCGGGACCCAGACGACGTCGTCCGCGCCGTCGAACGAGAGGGAGTGGTCGCCCCCGGCCGCGAGGGCCGGGCCGGCGACCGCCAGGAGGAGGAGGACGATCAGGACGGGAGCGAGCTTGTTCACGGGGGTACCTTCCGCTGGGGGGAACCGGTTCCAGTCGTTTCGAGCGTAAACCGGTTAGCGCCTCAACAGCAAGGGCTTACGACGCGATGTCTATCTCAGCTTCACGACGCGGGTCGCCCGGGTCGCGCTCCCTTCCAGACGGACGAAGTAGACGCCCGCCGGCACCGACCGCCCGTCCCGCCCTCGTCCCGACCACGAGGCCACGCGCTCTCCCCCGGTCACCGGAACCGTCGCCACGCGCCGACCGCCGACGTCATGGACGAGGAGACGGGCGCCGGCCGAGAAGGGACGGGAGGACCGGATCTCCGTGGCGCCGGACGTGACCGAGGGCACGGCGGTCAGAAGCCCGCGCGACTCTCCGGGCGCCGCCACGATCGGCGTGTCCGTCACGGTCACGGGGGTCCAGTCCATCCACAGGTTCATGTCCAGCACGGGCCAGATCGTCTCCACGCCCGCCGCTCCGGGCAGGAGCAGCATCGACACGGTGAACCCCGTCGCCATTCCGCCCGCGGGCTGCGCGTTCAACGTGACCATCACGTTCTCGAAGGAGAGCGCGGACTCCGCCTGCTGGGCGGCGGGATCGATCGTCAGCCAGCCTTCGGACATCCCCACGGTGGGACCGCCGACGCCGTCGCGCAGGCCGACGAGCAGCCGCACGGTGACGCCCTCCGGGCCGTGGACCGGGTCCGGCGGATACAGCTCCGGGACGAGGTCTCCCGAGCTCGCGAAGTCGAAGGAGAAGGCCACGTCGACCGGATCGAACAGCGCCGGATCCTCCCACTGCAGGAACATCAGCGCGCGCTGGCCGTCCGCCGACGGTTCCGCGCCGAGCCCCAGCAGCAACTGCGGCAGGAACCCCGCGTTCGCATCGACCAGGGAGACTCCCAGGTCGAACAGCGGGTTCACGAACGGCGCCTCGAAGATCGTGGCGAGCACCGGCGGCGTGGGGAGCGGCGGCGTCTGCGTCGCCTCGGCGTGGATGTCGAAGTCCACTCCCTGCGAGCCCGCACCGCGCAGCCGCACGTCGCGCACGGAGTAGCTCCCCGGCTCGTCCAAGCGGAAGATGACCTCCACGATGTTCTCCAGGTCGACGCCGGCGAACGCGGACAGCGGGATCTCCTCGTCGCCCGCCGAGGTGATGGGCACGGACGCCGACGCGAAGTCGTCGTTCTCGTCCACGAGGACGACCGTCACCGGCCGGCCCTCCGAGGACGCCGCGACGTGGAACGAGATCCGATCGACCCCGCCGGAGACGGTCAGGTCCACCGGAAACCCGATCGGGTAGGCCACCACCACGCTTCCGGCCGTCCCGATCAGCGCGAGCATCTGGTCATCCCCCGCCGAGCCGGGGACGAACGTCACCTGCGAGAACGTCTCCGGATCCAGCCCGCCGATGCAGAAGACCTCGCGCGTGGTGGAGATGACGTGGCCGGACTGCGAAGGCGCGATGACCTGCACGTCGGCGACGCTCCCGGGACCGGACTGCGAGAGCTGGAAGCCCTGCACCTCGAAGTCGTCGATGGGAAAGCTGACCTGGGCGGTCGACGGTGAGGCGAGGGCGGCGACAAGAAGGGCGGCGATCCGGATCGTCTTCACGGCGGGCTCCCGGGCTCGGGGGATCGGAGATGGCGTCGCTGCCCTCCGGAAACGCGGCGGGCGGCCGGAAGGGGACAGGCGCCGCCGGACCGCGACGGCGCCGTCGCTCGCCCTGCCCCGCCCCATCTGCCAGGTTCACACCGTTCCTTCGACCTCGGCGAGTCCACGGACTTCTCCCTCACCGGCGTCCGGACAAACGGCGGCGCGGGAACGTCCACGCAGATGGCGCTGTTCGGGCCGGGCGGGGCCATCGTGAACGTGATGGCGGCGGCACCTGCGCTCGGGCGTCTACTTCCTGAGGGTGCGGGAGGGCGATGCGCGGTCGGCGGGGCGGCTGACCGTCCTGCGGTCGAAGTCGCGATCCCCATCCCCGAGACGCGCGGCGCATCCGCCCGGCCCGCCGTCTCCCCCCGACCCCAGTTCCACCCCCATCGTCCCGCGGGCCCATGCGTCCCCGGTCGTCCCCTGGAGAACTTCCCGCCGGTCTCGCCCCCCTCCCGGGGTACCCCATTCGGAGTACTGCACCGGGGCGACTACAAGTCCGACCGATGTCCCTCTACGCTGCCCTCATCGCACAGGCCTCAACGCCTTCGACCGGGGGACGGACATGAAAGGGAACGGATCCCACGACCCGCAGACCGAGCCGGGCGACTTCGACGCGCTCGAGGAACTCGGCCCTGATGCACCAAGCCGGTCCCCGGAGGAATCCGAGGACGAGTTCGACTTCCTCGGAGAGGAAGACTGGTCGGGAGAGGAGGCGCCCGCGGCGTCAAGCTGCAGCTGTCAGCGCGGCGCCGCGGCGAAGAGTTCGGAGTCCTTCCACGGCGGGTTCGACTCGTTCGAAGGAGCATCCGACCTCACCGCCGAATCCTGTGAGTCGTGCGAGGAGGACGAGTTCCTCCCGCTCGGATTCGGGCAGATCGGAGGCACTCTCAACTCGCTCGGTCGGCTCGCCTCCACCGTGTTCGGGCTGGGCGAGGAGGAACTGGAGGAGGACGAGGACGAGGACGAGGACGAGTTCCTGGCAGAGGAAGCCCTCTGGGAGGAGGAGGACGATGTCCCCGGGGCGGCGACCGACCTCACGGAGTCCCTCGCGGCGCGCGCCGCGCAGACGTCCGACCCCCGCGAGGCCCTGGCCCTTGCCGGCGGGATCACGATCAACATCTTCACGTCCGCGCCCGCTCCCGTGCAGGGGCATCTTCCTGACGTCACTCGCCACACGATTCGCCTGGTCCGGTACCTGCGGCGCCGTCCCCGGACGCGGGTTCTGGTTCGCACCGTCCCCACCATCGTGCGCGGCACGGTTCGCCAGCTCCTTCGCCACGCTCGACGCGGCTCAAGGCTCTCGCGTCGGCGAGTCGCGCGCATCCAGGCCACGCAGACCCGCCGGGTCTTCGGCTCCCGGCGCCGGCTGCGCCACACCCTGGCCTCCCACCGGCAGCGCCAGCTCCGATCCGCGCGTCGCATCCGTGCGGCTCGCAACATGATGCAGAACCGCCGTCGAAGGCTCGCGAATCGCGCCGAGCGCTTCGAGTAGCCATCCCTCGAAGAACCTGACTGGAGGCACCCGATGGAAATGGACCTGATGGAAGGCAGCGACCTGGAAGAGTTCGCGTACGAGGAAGACGAGTGGGACGGCGAGGAGGCCTTCGAGGAGGACGAGTTCGAAGGAGAGGAAGACGATTTCGAGGAGGACGAGTTCGGCGAAGAGGACTTCGAGTTCGAGGCCGACGCGCCGGCGACCGTCACTCCCGCCGGCAAGGAGGCCGTGAAGAAGAAGATGGCCGTTCTCGCGGATTGCGCGGCGAAGGCGAAGACGCAGAAGGAGGCCGACGAGTTCCTGGCCGCGCTCGCCCCGCTGGCCGCCTCCCTACTGCCGTCGGCGATCTCGATCGGCCGCAAGGTGCTGCCGGGTCTCGTGCGGGGTGCCGTTCGGACCGGACGGTCGCTCGTCCGTTCGCTCGGTCGGAGCGCGGTTCGAGCCACGCCGCGCATCGTCCGCCATGCAACGTACCGGACCCTTCGCCGCCACGCGGCCGGTCGCCCGGTCAACGTGAACACGGTGAGCCGGGATCTCGCCTACGCGACGGCCCGGACGATGCGGAGCCCGAGCTACATGCGGCGATGCGTTGCGGACTGCCGACGTCGGGCGGCTCGCGCTCGTCGCTCCCGCACCCACCGGTACCGGTAGGGAGGTCTCCTTGTCGGCACGCGTCCATCCCTCCTCGGCACCGCCCCCCTCGGCTTCGCCGGGCACCCGCCCGGCGACCGAGGACTGGGTGCGGTCCCAGTCGATCAACCTGCTGCGACACGCGCAGGGACTTCGATCCTTCGAGGAGGGCGAGTTCGGGACGGGACCGGCAAGTCCTTCGCGCGCCCACCTTCGACCGGTCAACCGGATCCTCGGGCGACTGCGCACGGAGGTGGTGCGCCGGGGGAAGATCCTCCGCCGGGTCGGGCAGGAGTTCCACCAACACCGGGACCGCGTGCACGCCCATCGCCTCCTTGCCCACAAGGAGAACGGGGAGCGAGCGGTCAAGCGGGCGGAGCCCGTCTGGGAATTCTACTTCGGCGTGTTTCGACAGCGGACTTCACGGCATGCGAGCTTCCTCCTCGCCGCCGACCGCATCGCGACGGACTGCTACCGGGCGGTCTACACCGGGCTCGGAACGTCGCGCCCGGTGCCGTCTCCCACCCCCTTCTCCTACCTGGAGAGCCGCCTCTCCCCGGCCACCTTCCGCCGGGGCATCCGAACGGGACTGCTCGGCGGGGCCGCGAATCCCTTCCCGCTCGTGAAGCTCCCGATGCACCGGCTCCTCAACCCGTGGACGCTCGGCGGGGTCGCACACGAGGTCGCCCACAACATCCAGCACGACCTCGAGCTCTGGGAACGCGGTCCGCGCTCCCTGGCGGCGCACCTGCGAAGCGCGGGGCTGGCGCCGGCCGTGGTCGGGACCTGGGTTCGTTGGCAAAGGGAGCTCTTCGCGGACCTTCTGGGCCTCCTGCTCTCGGGACCGGCGTACGTGTCGTCGCTGGCCGCCGTCCTCGCGAGGACGCCCCGGCGAACCGTTCGATTCCGGGAGCGAGCGGTGCACCCCGTCCCCTACTGGCGCCTCCTGATCTCCCTGGAGTTGCTTCGGCGCCTCGGCTTCCGGGCCGAGGCCGCGGCGTGGGGGCGCTTCTGGTCGGTCCTGTACCCGCCCACCGTCGTCCGTTCGCTTCCCGTCGAGCTCCGTCGGACCTTTCCGAAAGCGGCGCGGGCGACGGTCGACCGACTCTGCTTCGCGCCCCTGCCCGAACTCGGACACCGGAGTCTCGTCCAGGTCGTGCCGTTCGGCCGGAAGGAGCAGTCGATGATCGACGACGCAGCCGGCCGACTTGCGACCGGGACCATCTCGGGAATCGTCCCGGAGCGATTCCTGATCGGAGCCGCTCGCACCGCGATCCGTCGGCGGCTGGCGCGGCCGGGCCCCATCGTGGACCGCTTCTACGAAACCCTCGTAAGGAGATGAACCATGTCGAGTGACGCGTGCAACGGAGTCCCCGCATCCGAGTGGCTCCACGGGCAGCTGACGGAGATCCTGGGGACGTATCCGGATCTGGGGGCCGGGGGTGCCCTTCCGGAAGAGGCGGGACTGGAACAGGCCCGGGAGATCATGACCCGGCTTGCCGAGGTGTTCCCGCGCCGGGAGGATGAAGACACCGGCGAGGTCTCGTACGGGTTCGACCCGAACTCCGAGACGGAACTCCAGGAGACCGGGGTGGAATCCCAGGTCTTCATTCAGGCCCAGACCTCCAGCGCCCGCAGTCTGCTGCTGGACCTCCGGCCCCCGGACGATGTCTCCGAGGACTCGCATCAGTTGCACCTGCTGTACGAGCTGGCCCACCAGGATCTGCAAACGATCGACCGGGAGTCGCGGGCGGGCCGTCCCTTCCTCATCGACGTCGCCCTCCCGCAGCTCCTGGACCGCTGCGACCGGTTTCTCGACCTCTCGAACTACGAGGCTCCCGAGATCCTCGAAACCATCCCGGGCGCCGACGCTCGGCTCCGCAAGGCCCGCGCGCTCAACCAGGTGCTCTGCTGCCTGTACGCGGGCTGGCTGAAGGAGCGCGAGCGCGACCTCGATCCGACCCGGATCACGCGTCGCTGCGTGACCTATCTCCGCTGCGCCGTGACCGTGATCCGGGAGATCCACGCGGTCGTCCGGGAGTACGGATGGGAAGAGTGCCTTCTCCTCGAGGAGGTGGACTTCCCCGTCGGCCGGGTCATGCTCTGCGAAGGCCTGGACGAGCACGGAGACCGCGCCACGCGGCCCATCGGGATGCTGCTCCAGGGCGTGGCGACGCTGTCGCGACGAATCCTCACGGTAACCTCGGCCCGCGGGTACGTGGGCCTTTGCTCGATGCGCAAGGACCTGTGCGGACTCTCCGACATCGTCGAGGGGATCGTGCCCGACGACCTCAGCGATCGCGTCCTGAAGGCTCGGAAACAGGGGCGGGTCGAAGTCGACCCGAGGCCCGGTGTACCGCTCCTGAGCCGCTCGGAGGTGCTCTTCTTCCAGGCCGAAAGGCTCCGTGGATACTTCAACGCCGCGCGGGCCCTGGTCGAGCGCGAAGGCGACTTCGACCACGACCAGGCAGCCCAGGAAGCCTCTTAGGCGGAAGCTCGCTGCGCCGACGCGCGGAGGAGGAAAGAGACGATGGCCGACCGAAACCAGATGTTCGACTTCACGAACCAACTCGAGTCGCTGCGCGCCCGCCTGGCCAACGCCCAGGCCGCACAGTGCCCGGGCAACCAGCAAATCCCCCTGCTCATTCAGAACACGCTCGCCGACTTCGAGAAGCTCGTCAGCAGCACGATCGCCCAGACGTCGACGGAGGCCGATGGCGGCCTGGCGGGACTCGTCGGAATCGGGGACGCGACGACCGACGACCTCGGCAGTGTCAGCTACAACGTCAACGTGCCGGCGTACGACGAGTCCGTGACCTCAGAGCGCCTGCTCGCCCTCGCCGATCTCTATTACCTCTACCAGCACGAGCGGGTCGGCGTGTTCCGCGGCGTCCTCAAGCTGCAGGAGCTCTTCCGTTCGGGGCAGGTGCGCCTGTCTTCCGGACCGGGCGCGCTCGCCCTGTACCGCTACGACCGACGCAAGGTCCTCCGGTACACGAGGAACGACCGAATGCGAGCGTACCGCCGAGTGTTCGGCTACACGAACGCGAACCCGCCCACCGGTTCGAAGCCCAACGAGGCGTTCCACGCTCTCTTCACGAACTTCAACACGTCCGTGGCGACGTTCTTCCGGGACCATCGGATCTCCAGCCTCTTCACCGGCGCCAATCCGGCCCAGTCCTTCGGCAGCATCGCCGAGGTCCGTCGAGCCGGCCTGGACCTTCGGAGCAGCCTGAAACAGGCGTCCTACGGGCACGTCAACGTGATGACCGTGGAGCTCTCGCAGCTACTGGACGAGGCCTTCGAGATCCTCGGTGCCGATGACGTGATGCACCTGTTCGGCGCCGACAACGCCTGGGACGCGCTCGAGGAACTCCAGCGGCGGTACCTGAAGGAGACCAGCTGGACCTCCCAGCGGAGCCGCATGGCCATCACCGGACGACAGATCCTCCAGTGGCTGTCGCAGCCGCACATCGTGACCGCCGGCACCGCCGTCGAGTTCGAGACACTTCTCCAGGACATCTCCGACTCCACCGAGGAGTGGCTGACCAGCGCCAAGTCGCTTGGAACCGCCAAGCAGGCCGGAGCCAAGGCTCCGGTGCTGAAGCTCATTCAGAAGCAGGCTTCGTAGGCCGCCCGGAGGGGCCCGTGGGAGAAGCATCATGACGCCAGCCGGTGGAAACCCGGCGCCGGCCGATCCCCTCTCGGGCGGCGCACGGCCGGAGCGCCGCCCGGGCGCGGGACACTCCGTGGATCGCACGACTCTGTTCGCGAGCTGTCGCGGATGGTCCCGACACATCAATCTCAGCCCACGCGAGTGCGAGATCGTCCGTCTCGTGGCGCGTGATCTCACGAACAAGGAGATCGCGGCGGTCCTGGAGATCAGCGCGTGGACCGTGGCCACTCACCTGCGGCGCGTGTTCGCCAAGCTTTCCGTCCGCTCCAAGGCCGCCATGGTGGCGTCGGTGTCGGAAGCCATCCACGCGGCCCACGCGGATCGGCCGGAGGGCATCTCCCGCCCCCCGGCCGATTGAATCCGGTCCCACTCCTCGATCCCGATCCGACGACCGGTTCTACCACCCCATGCGGTACCCGCCGTGGCGCGGGCGCCGGCTCCGGTACCCACCCCATCCACCGTTCGCTCGCCTCGATCGGGCGCGGGCCAGGGCCATCATCCGGTTCCGACGAAGGATCGCCTGCGTTCGCGACCGGGATCTCAGCGCCCGGGCCGCCTCACGGGACATCACCGAGATGATGGTCCGCCGGGACACGTGGCGCATTCGAGCGAAGCGAGCCAGCGAGCGGCGGACGATCGTGGGAACGACGCGAACCGCCCAGCGGGTCTTGGGGAATCGCCGGAATGCCTTCGCCAGCGCGACGGCCCCACGGATGATGTGGGGCAGGTTTCGCCGAACCTGGGAGGAGTGGCGATACATCCGCGCGGAGAGAGTGACCATGCGGACGATGTGGGAGTCCGCCCGGGACGGCGATCGGACGCTCGAGGCCCAATACGCCTCCGATTCCATCGCCACGGCGTCGGGATGCTGCAGCTCCTCGTACGTCGCGTCCATCGCCGGATCGCCCGACTCCTCCGCTTCGCTCTCACTGAGCACGGCCGAGGCGAGCGCCCCGCCGACCGCCGCACCCGCCGGACCTCCGATGGCGGTCCCGATCACGCGGCCGGCCATCGGAGCCAGCTTCTTCAGCAACGGGGAGAAGTGCTGAAGCACCTGTGAGGCCACGGGGAATGCAACACGACCGATGGTACGAGCGGCCCGCTTGGCCCGTTTCAGGACCTTCCCGAGAAACTCGTCCTCCTCCAGCTCCTCTTCGAGGAGCCCGGACTCCGATGCCCCGACCAGGAGTTCCAGTGACTCTTCCCCCACCCCCTCCTCCGGATCCCCTTCCTCCAGATCCTCGGCGTCCTCCAGATCCTCCTCGAACGCTTCCATCTCCTCGGCCTCCAAGACATCGAGTTCGCTCAGCATGGCAGCTCCTTTCTCTTGGGAACGACTCCGGCCCAGACTAAGAGCGAGCCGCACACGACCTCCAGTCACCTGACCGAGCAAGCGTCGCTGAGGTAGCTCGAACGACCGACTATGCGCCCCGGCCGACGCCCCCTAGGATCGGCCGCACGAATCGGAGAAGCCTCGCGCCAGGGAGTCCCCCATGTTCCGAGCCGCCGTTCCTTCCCACTCGTCCCAGATCGCCCATGAGATCCTCGGCGCGGACGAGCGTCAGGTCGTGCCGCGTCCCGAAGCGTCTCCCTATCGCTTCGTGTGTCGGCTCCGCATCGGCCGAGGCGTGTGCACGGGAACGCTGATCGGCCCCGACGTCGTCCTCACGGCCGCTCACTGCCTGTATCGTCGGGGGGGAGGCTACCGCCGCGTCGGCAGCGTTACGCCCGCCCTGCAGAAGGGGAAGCGCCCCCCCTTCGGAGCCTGCGGGGCGGCCCGCATCGTCGTGCCGTCAGAGTACCGGCGCGCCGCCACGAAGCGTCGGGCGGGACCGCACGACTACGCGCTCGTGTTCCTGGACCGTCCTCTGGGCGCGACGGTGGGATGGATCCGTCCCCACGGAGTTCGCAATCCCGGCGCGCTGAAGGGGAGGCCGGTTCTCACCTCCGGGTATCCCGGCGACCTCGGGGGAGGCACGCTCGTGAGGTCCCGCGGACGGGTCCGGGATGCTTCCGCACACTTCCTCGAGTACGACAACGACACCATGCCGGGGCAGAGCGGAAGTCCCGTCTGGATCCTCTCCGGCACCGGCGTGAAGCTCGTCGCCGTGCACAAGCGAGAGGACGATCCCCTTACCCCGCAGATCGCGAACGTCGGCGTGCTCTTGACGTCTCCGGTCCTGCATCGGCTTCGCCGTTGGACGCTGCGCTACCGTTCTCGTCGTCCAGCTCTTCCGCCAGCTCGAGAATCCTGGTGATGACGGCGGGGCGTGAGCGAGCCATCAGCTTCGCCCGGATGTGCTTCAGGTGGGTCGCCACGGTTCCCGGTCGGATCTGCAGCACGCGCGCGATGGAATCGTCCTGGAGGCCGCGCGCGACCAGCCGAACGATCTCGCACTCCCGCGGGGTCAGGTGCGGATAGGTCGGACGGCTGCGGCACAACTTCCGGATGGCGCGCCGGAGGGCTCGCGGCACGTTCCACTCGTCCGCATCGCGGAAGACTCCGTCCAGTTCTGGATCGGCGGACACCGGTGCTCCGTCGGGAGGGGGGAGCAGGATCCCGAGCCTGATCGCCCGGATGTGCATCGGCGAGTCCTGGACGCTACGCCCATCGCCCCCAGGATTGCAAGCGCCTTGGTGTGAAACGTATCGGCCGTTGCGATGCGATGCCCCTCTCGCTCGGTCCGCCCGCGCCCGGCGCTCGCATCGCGGCGCCACGACGGGAATCAGGGAGCGCACTGACATCGGCTCACAACGCCGGAGATTTCGCCGCCCCCCCTTGACGACCCGCCCTGAATCTGATTGCTTCCTACATCCGAACCCATTCCGATGTAGGAACCGCCCCGTGACCACCGAGAGCTCCGAGACCCACCGCCGGATGGCCCGCTTCGAGGAGGTGTGCCGCGAAGCCGGCGTGAAGCTCACGCACCAGCGGATGGAAGTCTTCCGGGAGGTCGCCCGCAGCGGGGACCACCCCGACGCGGAGACGATCTTCCGCGGCGTGCGCGCGCGCATCCCCACCGTGTCGCTGGACACGGTCTACCGCGCGCTCTGGTTGCTCGCCGACCTCGGACTGGTCACGACGCTCGGCCCCTCCCGCGAACGGACCCGGTTCGACGCGAACCTCACGCGACACCATCACTTCGTCTGCGTCCGCTGCGGACTCACCCGCGACTTCTACAGCGACGCCCTGGACGAACTAAAGCTGCCGAGGTCGATCCGGGAGATCGGCCGCGTCGAGGCGACGCACGTGGAGGCGCGCGGCCTCTGCCGGGAGTGCGCGAGAACAAAACCCGAGAAACCCAAGAGCCCGAAACCCACGGACAGAACCCAGTAAGGGAGCGAGGTACAGAACCGTCATGAACCCAGAGAGCGCGACTGTTTCCGGAGGATGCCCGGTGATGCACGGCGGCAACACGGCCGCCGGATCGTCGGTGATGAACTGGTGGCCGAAGGCCCTCAACCTGGACATCCTGCACCAGCACGACCGCAAGACGAACCCGCTGAGCGAGGACTTCGACTACCGCGAGGAGGTCAAGAAGCTCGACTTCGACGCGGTCAAGGCCGACGTCCGCGCCTTGATGACGGAGAGCCAGGACTGGTGGCCGGCCGACTGGGGTCACTACGGCGGCCTGATGATCCGCCTCTCCTGGCACGCCGCCGGTACCTACCGGGTGGCCGACGGGCGCGGCGGCGGCGGCACGGGCAACATCCGCTTCGCCCCGCTGAACTCCTGGCCCGACAACGCCAGCCTCGACAAGGCCCGTCGCCTGCTCTGGCCGGTGAAGAAGAAGTACGGCAACCGGCTGAGCTGGGCGGACCTCATCGTCCTGGCCGGCACCGCCGCCTACGAGTCGATGGGCCTCAAGACGTTCGGCTTCGGCTTCGGCCGGGAGGACATCTGGCATCCGGAGAAGGACACGTACTGGGGTTCGGAGAGGGAGTGGCTGGCGCCCACCGACAACCCGGACAGCCGCTACTCCGGCCAGCGTGACCTGAAGAACCCGCTCGCCGCGGTGATGATGGGCCTCATCTACGTGAACCCCCAGGGCGTCGACGGGCAGCCCGATCCCATGAAGACGGCCCAGGACGTGCGCATCACGTTCGAGCGCATGGCGATGAACGACGAGGAGACGGTGGCGCTGACCGCCGGCGGCCACACGGTCGGCAAGTGCCACGGCAACGGCGATGCCGGCAAGCTGGGTCCGGAGCCCGAGGCGGCCGACGTGGCCGAGCAGGGCCTCGGCTGGCACAACCCCGGCGGCCAGGGCTGCGGCCGCGACGCCGTCACCAGCGGTCTCGAGGGCGCGTGGACCTCGCACCCGACGCGCTGGGACAACGGCTACTTCGACATGCTCCTCAACCACGAGTGGGAGCTGAAGAAGAGCCCCGCCGGCGCGTGGCAGTGGGAGCCGCAGGACATCGCCGAGGACGACAAGCCGGTCGACGTGGAGGATCCGACGATCCGCCACAACCCCATCATGACCGACGCCGACATGGCGATGAAGGTGGATCCCGCCTACCGCAAGATCTCCGAGCGCTTCCACGAGGACCCGGAGTACTTCTCCGAGGTCTTCGCGCGGGCCTGGTTCAAGCTGACGCACCGTGACATGGGCCCGAAGGCCCGGTACGTGGGTCCGGACGTCCCCAAGGAGGATCTGATCTGGCAGGATCCGGTCCCGGCCGGCAGCACCGGTTACGACGTCAAGGCGGTCAAGGAGCGCATCGCCGGCAGCGGCCTGTCCGTCGGCGAGATGGTGGCCACCGCGTGGGACAGCGCCCGGACGTTCCGCGGCTCGGACATGCGGGGCGGCGCGAACGGCGCGCGCATCCGCTTGGCCCCACAGAAGGACTGGGCCGGCAACGAGCCGGATCGTCTGGCCCGCGTTCTGGGCGTGCTGGAGCCGATCGCCGCGGAGTGCGGGGCCAGCGTGGCCGACGTGATCGTGCTGGCGGGCAACGTCGGCGTGGAGCAGGCCGCCCGAGCCGCCGGGTTCGAGATCGAGGTTCCGTTCTCGCCCGGCCGCGGCGACGCCACCGACGAGATGACGGACGCCGACTCCTTCGAGCCGCTGGAGCCGCTGCACGACGGCTACCGCAACTGGCTCAAGGACGACTACGTCGTGAATCCCGAGGAGATGATGCTGGATCGCACGCAGCTCATGGGGCTCACGGCTCCGGAGATGACGGTGCTGGTCGGCGGCATGCGCGTCCTCGGGACGAACCACGGCGGGACGTCGCACGGCGTGCTCACCGATCGCGTCGGGGCACTCGCCCCGGACTTCTTCCTCAACCTGACCGACATGAGCTACACGTGGGCACCGGCTGGCGAGAAGGGCGTGTACGAGATCCGCGACCGCAAGTCGGGCGAGGCCAAGTGGACCGCCACGCGCCTCGACCTGGTCTTCGGGTCCAACTCGATCCTTCGCTCCTACGCCGAGGTGTACGCGCAGGACGACAATCGGGAGAAGTTCGTGAAGGACTTCGTCGCGGCGTGGACGAAGGTCATGAACGCGGACCGGTTCGACCTGAACTGACCCGCTCCGTGGGGTCGTGAACGCGAGGGCGGCGGATCGAACCGGATCCGCCGCCCTCTTTCCACCGGATCCGCGGCCTCCAAGCGCTCCAGCCGCAGCTCCCCCTGACTACAGGTCGGTCCCTCGAGGCCCCGACTCCGCAGCGCGGTTCTCCCCCGCCGGCCGGGCCTCCTCCCCCGCTCCGGCCGCCTCCCGCACCACTTGCTCCACGAAGGAGCGCAGCTCGAACATCTCGTCGGTGCTGAGCCCCTGGCCGATGAACGCCGCGCCGTACACGAAGGCGATCAGGCCGATGCTGATCGGGGCGGACCACATCGCCCAGATCGGGCCGCCGACGGTCATCTGCGCCAGGGCGTAGACCACGCCGGAGATCCCGAACATCGCCAGCACGAAGAACACGGCCATGAATCCGGTCCAGACGTTGGGGCGCGGGGAGAATCGACCGTGGAGGACGGTGCCGCCGGCCGCCGGCCGGAGCTCCAGGTTGAGGTGCGGCGACAGGAGCGAGCGCTCCTCTTCGTGGTGGCGGACGAAGGCGAAGTCGCCGCGGACCTGTCCGTGGAAGCGCGCATCGGGCGCTTCGAGCAACGCGCGCAGCCGCGCCACGACCGCCCGGCCGTCGCCCGGCACAGGCACGTCGAACTCCGGTCGCATCCTGGGCGCGGGAGCGGTCACGGGCGCCTCCAAGCCGGGGGCCTGGGCCGCCCGGTCCGGGCGGCCCCGATCAATGTATCAGGGACACGCCCGGCCGGGCGAACGAACGATGCCCGGGAGCCGTCGCCCCCGGGCATCGGAACGAAACGCGCCGTGGGAGGCGGTTACCGGTAGAGGGCCTTCAGCGACGTCCACGAGCGCGGCTCGACGGAGACCGGGCCGGTCATCAGCGTGATGTTGTCGATCTGGACGTCCCAGAACGCGAAGCCGTAGAAGAAGCCCGGCACGGCGCCGGTGACCTGGAACTCGTCGACGCTGGCGAGCACGCTGGCGAAGGTCGCGCCGGCCGGGAGGATCGGCTCGAACGTGCCCGGATCCTCGTCCCCGAACCCGATCCATCCCGGCGGCAGCGTGGCCGACGTCGGGTCGTCGATCGTGACGGCGTAGGTAGTCCAGCCCGGGGTGATCGACTCGCCGATCAGCCCGAGCTCGAAGAAGACTCCCGAAGGACCGCTCGGTCCCGTGATGTCCCGGTCCTTGAAGCTGACGCCGATCGACCGGACGATCGGGTTGCCGATGAAGTCGGTCAGCATGTTCGTCCGGACGTCGACGCTGATGGTCACGCTCGGGAACGCCGAGAAATCGCCGAGGAACGCCGGGTTCGCGGGCTCGCCGACCGCGCCCGTGCGCAGTTCGTTGAAGAAGAGGTCCGTCACGTGGCGGGCCGCGCCGCCGGGATTCCCGTCGGTCGCCTCGAACAGGGCGTTCCCGCTGAACCCGCTGGGGTCCCCGCCGTCGAACCCGACCATCGTGGACGATGCCGCACTCGCTTCCAGGGCGAACGAGAACACCGCGATCGCCATGAACGTAGCCATCTTGCGCATTGGATTCGTCTCCTTCGAGGGGCCTCCGGGAGCCGGAAGCCGGCCGGACCCCTGGCCGGATCGGCTCACGGGCCCGCAACGGACGTTTGCCGGGTCGCGGCGGATCGTCGAAGTCGACCCTCGCCCCGGGACGTGCCGTGGTTATACCGATCGCCCTAGGTCGGTGTCAAGGTAGTTTCTGGGAAACTTCTACGAGAAGTCCCCGAGAGAATCTACTCTGTCCGCCCCGGTCCGTTTCTGGTATCATGCCCCCATCGAAGATCGTCCAACGTCTTCCGGGAGAAGGATTTGGCCAGTTCATCGCCCCCGGCAGCCCCGGCCGGCAGGAATCTCGAACGGTCCGTGGCGGACATCGGCCGCCGGATCTCCGGAACGCTGACGGCCACACTGGATTCCCTTCCGGACGGCCGGCTCGGTCCCCAGGCGCTCGCCAAGAGCCTCGGCCTCGACAAGGTGCTCGCCAGCCGCGTGCTGAAGGCGATCCGGATGAAGGATCCGATCGCGGTGGCCTTCCACCTCCCCGGCCCCGATCCCCTGCGGCGGCTGCTCCGGGCCGCCGGGCGGCGAGGAGCCCCGGCCGATACCGTGGCGGCCGCCGCAGAGGCGGTCGATCGATTCGAGCACCTCATCCAGGTGGAGGCGGGTGACCGCAGCTCGCTGGACGCGATGATCTGCGCGTGGCTCCCGGAGGCGCGCCGCGACTTCGAGCTGCGGCGCAAGCAGGCGGTGTTCAAGGCGATGAGCCAGCTCAAGGGCGTGATGGCCGAGACGACCCTGTCGACGGTCCTCCTCCACCCCGGAAGCGACGGCCTGACGATCGACATCGTCTGGGTCATGGGCTTCCTGGGTTTCCAGCGACTCCGCCCGAACGTGCACGCGAAGCTGGCCACCCGCCGGATGGCGAACGAGGAGGATCCCCGCGTCCCGCGCAACCTCGACGGTCGGCCGATCCTGCACCTGGACGACGCCCGGCTCGACGAGTTCTGCGACGGGCCGCGGGCCGAAGTGGCCGCCGTCTCCCACGCGAACGAGTCCGTGCACTACCACCTGGCCGGCAGCGACTTCGGACCGAACTCCGGGGTGGACCTCGTGCTGGTGGAGGTCAACGAGCGGGAGATGCAGCGCTACGTGCCTCGCGGGTCCGACCGGAAGGGGCACGTCTTCGCGGAGATCTCCGCCCCCACGAAGTCGCTGCTCTTCGACGTCCTCGTGCACGAGGACATCTACCCCGGCCGGGAACCGCAGCTCATGATCTACGACACCGTGCTCGAGGGCGTCGCGGACATCAACGACCGTTCCCGCGACGGGGATCGTCTGGAGATGGCCGAGTCCATCCAGCCGCTGGGACGGGGCGCAGGGGTCGCGCGCGATGCCCGCGCCCCGCTGTACGCCGACCTGCTGCGGCACGTGTTCGAGCGCACGGGTTGGGAAGACGGGAAGTTCCGCGTCTACCGCTGCTCGATCGCCTACCCCCTGTACGGATCCCAGGTCGCCATCGCCTTCGACGCGCCGTCGCCCCCGGAGTGACGCCCCCGGGGCGAGGGACGCGCCCGTCGACTCCGGGAACGTCGGCGTCGTAGAATCGGACACTCGGATCCCGCCCCTCGAACGCTTTCCCGTCGTGACGCAGAAGCCAGGAGTTCCGGGCGCCGAGGGAAGGAGCCTGCGCTGTTCCCAGGACCAGTGCACCAGCTTCGAGGCCACGTGGTGGGACCAGCCGCACCCGATGTCGCGGCCGATGCCGTGAGCGCGGCCGGGTCGCGGCAGCCCCGGCGCCAGCGAAACCGCGACGCCTCCCGGCACCCGCGCTAGAATCCCCCGAGATCCGGCCGTCCCGGCCCCCCGCTCACTCCCCGCCTTCCGCGAGGTCCGCTCATGATGTCCCCCGGCTCCGATGCGTCCGTCTCCCTTCCCCTCCTCGCGCTGCGCGGCGTGGTCGGCGGGGTGCTGATGGGCCTCGCCAACCTGGTGCCGGGCATCAGCGGCGGCACGATGCTTCTCGCGGCCGGCATCTACCCGCGGTTCATTGCGGCCATCGCCGAGATCTCCACGTTGCGGCTCCGCGTTCCGTCGATGGTGGTCCTGGGGAGCGTGGTCCTCGCCGCGGTGCTCGGAATCCTGCTGCTCGCGGGAACGATCAAGGATCTCGTCGTGCACCATCGCTGGATCATGTACAGCCTCTTCATCGGCCTCACGCTCGGCGGACTGCCGGTCGTGTGGCGGATGGCGCGGCCGGCGCGCGGCTCCACCTGGGCGGGCGCCGTGGTCGGCTTCCTCGTGATGTCGGCGCTGGCGCTGGCCCAGCAGGCAGGCGCCGGAGAAGCCGGCGGCGGCACCGGCAGCTTCCCGATGCTCTTCGTCGCGGGGCTGGCCGGCGCCAGCGCGATGATCCTCCCGGGCGTGAGCGGCGGCTACCTGCTGCTCGTCCTCGGCCAGTACGTCCCGATCCTCTCCGGCATCGACGCGTTCAAGGAAGCGCTCAGCGCGCGCGACCTTGCCGCCGCCATGGGGCCGGCGCTCTCGGTGATGCTGCCGGTCGGGCTCGGCGTCGTCGCCGGCGTGGTCGGCGTGAGCAACCTCCTCAAGTGGCTGCTGGCCCGCTACTCCAACGCGACGCTGGGCGTGCTGCTCGGCCTGCTCCTGGGGGCGGTCGTCGGCCTCTGGCCGTTCCAGGCCGGCGTGGAGCCGACTCCGGGCGAGACCGTGATCAAGGGGCAGGTCGTGACGGTGGAGAACCTGGCCGAGTTCGACCCCGAGGACTGGCCGGTTCGCTACTTCCCGCCGACCGGCGGGCAGATCGGCGGAGCGCTGGGGCTGGTGCTCCTGGGGATCGCGGTGACGTCGCTGATCGCGCGGTTCGGGGAGGAGAAGCCGAAGGAGACCGGCTGACGCGGCCGGACGCTCGGCCTCACTCCTTTCGATCCATCTGCGCCACGGCTTGCCGGATCACGCCCAGGTGGCAGGCCGTGTGCGCGAGGATCATCATCGACGCGCCGACGGCGTCGTTCTCCCGCCAGTCCTCCACCCCCTCGACGGCGGCGACGAGCCACACGTAGCGGTCACGCAACCGCTTCCGGATCGACGCCCACTCCTCCTCGTCGACCGCGCCGACCCGGTTCCAGATCTCCGTCCAGTCGACCTGCCCGGCCGGTTCCCCCGACATGTGCCGCCCGAGGACGTCGATGTAGAGGATGACGTGCTCGACGTGCGCGGCGATCGAGACGTTCCCGCCGGCGATGGGGCGCGAAGCGGCGGCGGCGGAGATCCCGTCGAGCGTGGCGAAGAGCGACGTGCCCCGGTCGAGGAACAGACCGTGGTGGACGTCGAAGAGCTCCTCCAGCAACTCCCGAAGCTCCGAGACGAAGTGTTCCTGCGGCATCTCCGCGGGGCGCCCGCGCGGGTGGGTCACGCCTCGCCCTCTCCGAGCATCGCCGCCCGGATCGCGGCGGCCCGCGCCTCCAGCTCCTCCGCCGCCGGCTCCTCTCCGTTGGCTCGCAGGAACTTGGCGTACTCCACGCAAACCCGTTCCACTTCGAGGTGGACCTCCCCGAGGTTGTCGGTCAGCAGCCGCATCGTCTGCTCGTAGGCCATCCGAGCCGCGGTCGGATCACCCTCCTTCCAGCGCAGCGTGGCGACGTTCATCAATGCGAACGCCGTACGCTCATCCTCCGAGCCGAAGAGCTTCTCTCGAATGGCCAGACACCGCTCCAGATGGGGGCGGGCGGCCCGGATCTCGCCCGCCGTCAGGTAGGCCGACCCCAAGGCATTCAGAACTTCCGCGACCGGCTCGCTCTCCGCGCCGAAGCGCTTCTCCCGGATCGCCAGCGCACGCTCCATCGACTCGCAGCCGCGGTCCAGCTCCCCAAGCAGGTCGGAGTAGAGGATGCCGAGGTTCAGCGCCGCGACCGCCACCAGCGGATGATCCGGACTCAGGGCGGCCTCGTATGCGCTCTGCGCTTTCGTCAGCAGCGCCTCCACTTCTTCGTAGCGCTCAAGGTTCCACTTCAGGACCGCAAGATTGAGGTACATGCCGCCGGTATCGACGTGTTCGGGCCCGAGTTCCTTCTCGAGGATCCGGAGCGCCCGCTCCCAGCGCTCCTGAGCCCTGGCCAGGTCCCCGGACTGGAACGCCAGATGCCCGAGGTTCATCAGTGCCTTTCCAACTCGCTTGTGTTCTGGTCCCCGGATCTCCTCCTGGATGCGCAGGCTCTTCTCCAGAGCCTCGCGCGCAGCCTCCGTATCGCCCAGGAACCCCATCGTGTTCCCGAGGTTGTTGAGAATGGGAACGGTCTCCTCGTGCCCCACCCCCTTCGCCTCCTCGAGGATGGCGAGGGCGCGCTCGTGGTGAATCCTCGCCTCCTCATACTCGCCCCGCTGGAAGTGGACGTCCCCGAGGTTCGTCAGGAGCCGAGCGACTCGTGCGCTTCGCGGGCCGACCTTCTCCTCCGCGATGGCGACCGATTGCTCGAGGAGCTCCTGCGCCCGTTGCCATTCGCCGAGATCCTTGTGAACGACGCCGAGAACCCCGAGCGTCTCGCCCACGTCTGCGTCGTCCTCCGGGAGATGCTCCCGCCGGAGGGCCAAACCACGCTCAAGCAGAGGCCGGGCGTCGTCGAACGACCCCAAACCGTGGTAGACCTCGCCGATCGTGGTCATGAGCCGCGCCTTGACGAGCGGCTGCTCTGCGAATTCGTCATCGATCGACTTCGACGCCTCGTCCACGATCTGCCGCACCGTGACGTCACGACCGTCCTCGTTCGGGTCCACCGCCGCGAGCATTCCGGCCAGGAAACCGGTCACGGCCTCGGACTCCTGCCGCGCAATCTCCGCGCGTGCGAACAGCACGCTCATCCAGACGCCGAATCCGAGCAGCAGCACCACGAGGACCGCGGCCGAGGCGAACGGCAGCTTGTTCCGCTTCACGAGCTTCCGGAACTGGTACAGGGTGCTGGGAGGCCGCGCCTGGATCGGCTGATCCGCGAGGTAGCGCTCCAGATCCTCGGCAACCGCCGCGGCGCTCTGGTAACGCTCGCCCGGTTCCTTTTCCATCGCCTTTCGGACGATCGTCTCCAGATCGCCGCCCGCCAGCCGCTCGACGGCGTGAATCGACCGGAAGGGAGCCGGCGATTCCTCCGTGATCACGCGAAGGGCCTCCACGATCGAGCTCTTCTGCGTGTCGTACGGGAGTCGTCCGCTGAGGAGCTGGTAGAGGATCACGCCGAGCGAGTAGACGTCCGTACGTACATCGATCTCATGCGGATTGCCGCGCGCCTGCTCCGGGCTCATGTAGGGCAGCGTGCCCTTGATGGCGCCGATCTCCGTTGCCACCGTCATCGCCTCGGTGTCGGCATCCGTGATGCGCGCCAGGCCGAAATCCAGAACCTTCGGGTCGCCGTTCTTCGTGAGGATGATGTTCGACGGCTTGAGGTCGCGGTGGATGACCCCGCGCTGGTGCGCGTAGTTCACCGCATCGCAGATCTTCCCGAAGAGCTCGAGTCGGAAACGGATCTCGGTTTGCCGCAGCTCCGACGGGCGCTTCCTCACGTGAACGTCCAGCGTCTCGCCCCGCACCAGCTCCATCGCGAAGAAGTGCTGGCCTTCCGCCGTGCGGCCGGACTCGTAGATGCCGCCGATGCCCGGATGCTTCAGGCGGCCGAGAGCCTCGGCCTCCCGCTGGAACAGCTTCACGGACGTCTCGGTGACGAGGTGCCCTCCGCGGACCACTTTCAGGGCCACCCTGCGCTTCGGGCTCTGCTGCTGAGCCTCGTAGACGACGCCCATCCCGCCCTCCCCCAGCTGGCCGAGGACGGTGTAGTTCCCGATGGACGTCGGCAGGCGAGGAGTCGCCGCGCCCCCGGAGGGACGCGGGCGGTCGTCCGAGACGCGCGTGGGGTCCTCGTCGGAGGGGAGGGTCCGATCGGGGTCGGGCGGGTTCGAGGGAGCCATGAAGGGCAGTCTAGCGCGGCTCCAGCCGCAAGGACACATCGGGATGTGCGCGTCCGGCCGGGTACCAGTTCCCGGAGGGCTTTTCACCGGGGGCCTGCGTCGGTTACGCTGTCGGCGCCCCTGGGAGGTGCGCCTCGATGCGCCGCTGCTTCCCGCACGTCCTCGTCCCACTGGTCCTCGCGATCCTGGCCGCGCCGGCCCCGTCGCACTCCGCCGGCGTGGTCATCCGACCCGACCGCATGGTCGAGATCGACGGGGAGCCGTTCTTCCCGATCGGGTTGATGGAGATGGGCGCGCCGGAGTTCGAGGACTGGAACGCCCGGATCCGGCAGAGCGGGGCCAACGTGGTCTGGGACTTCATGAGCGCCTACGCCGACACGTCGCCCTCCTGCGCCGCCATCGTCGACTCGGCCCGCGTCACCGGATACCGCCTGCTTCTGGGCTCCTACGACACCCTCTGGTGGGACGATCCCGCCACGCCGGAGTACGAGGTCTCCGCTCCGATCTACGAGGACGAGGGACTCGATGCGCTCGTGGAGTGCATGGGGCGGGAGCCCGGCATCATGCTGGGCTTCACGAACCGCGACGAGCCCGTATGGACGCTTGCGCAGGGCTGGCTGGGCGACATCGACTCCGCGCACGTCCACGAGACTTACCGGCAGATCCACGACCGGGTGGACTCCACGCTGGTGGCGATGAACTTCGCGCCGGTCCACGTCTCGGGTGACTTCGACACCTGGAAGGCGGAGCTCCTGCCCTTCGTCGCCGCCACGGATGTCGTCATGCACGCGGCCTACCCCTATCCGGCGGGCCCCGGAACGTGCGGACCGCTGAACGTCCTGGGGTGGCCCGACTGTACGATGGATCGTCTGGCCGACAACGCGGACCTCTACCTGGCCGAGATCAACCGGCCCGATCAGCCGCTGTGGATGATCGTGCAGTCGTTCAAGAGCATTCCGTTGCGGGAGTCGCGATGGACGGCCTACGCCTCGATCGTGCACGGCGCGACCGGGATCTTCTGGGCCGGCTGGACCTGGGTCCATCCCCTGGGAGGCGGCGAGGAGGGCTGGCCGGTGACGGTCGAGGTCGTCTCCGAGATGGCGTCCCTTCACGACTTCCTCGTCGGCGCGGACCTCGGCGGCGCGGAATCGTCGCACCCGGACGTCGAGGTGCGGGTGAAGCGACACCGGACGTCGAACGAGGCCGTGGCCTTCGCCATCTCGCGGAACGGGTACGCGGGGCCCGTGGAGATTCGCCTTCCCGGTCTGGCGGCCGATCCGGCCGGCGTCGAAGTCGTTCGGGAGGACCGCTCCGTGACCGCGACGGGCGGCCGGATCACGGACCACTTCGAGGCTCACGAGGCGCATGGGTACCGCTACTCCCTGCGCCCGACGTTCAGCCCCGCCTTGACCCGGTTCTCGCTGCGCGCCTACCCCAGTCCGACCGAGGGGCCGGTCACCCTGGAGCTGGCCCTCCCCTCCGAGTCCCGGGTGACCCTCACGGTCCACGATGCCGCCGGGCGGCGGGTCCGGTCGCTCGAGGCGCAGCGGTTCCCGGCCGGACCCCGCGAGATTCCCTGGGACGGCCGGGACGGAGTCGGTCGTCCGGTGGCGCCGGGCGTGTACTTCCTCCGCGCCGAAGCATCGCCGGGCGGCGTCGCGACGGCGAGGGTGCTGGTTCGACGATGAGCGGCGGGATCGCCTCCCGCCCCCGGCCCGGTGGAGGCAGCCGCCGGGAGCGACCCGGCGACCGCCCGTGGTGAGGGAGCCGCGTCCCCCAAAGGAGACCGGGCAAGCCCGGCCGAGGGAGCGGGACGGCGGATTCCCTCACCTTGTCGACACCCCGGGGCGGCGGGACTCAAGACCGCGGGGCCGAAGAAGAGGGGCGCACGTTTGAGACGTGCGCCCCTCGGTGCGGCATTCGCTTCCCGGTCCGGCTAGTCCAGCAGGACCACCTTCTTCACGTGACGTTCCTCCCCGGACGCCAGGCGGACGAAGTAGATGCCGGGCGACACACGGTCGCCGCCGCTGGCGTCACGATTCCAGTAGACGTCGTGCACGCCGGCGGCGTGCGCACCCTCGGAGAGGGTCCGGATGCGACGGCCCGTGACGTCGAAGATCTCGACCCGGGCGTCCTGCACCACCGGCACGGCGAACCTGATCCGCACGTCCCCGCGCGAGGGGTTGGGCTGCACCTGGAAAACCGTCGGCAGCTGCGCGATCACCGGCTGGGCACCGTTGCCGCAGATCATCGTGGTGAAGGGGAAGACCTCGGCCACCCCATCGGTCACGAGCGGCGTGATGCGGCAGTTGTACTGCTTCCCGGTGGGAACCGAGATGTTGATGGAGTGCGACTCCCCCACTCCCGTGAAGGTCGAGTCCGTGTAACCCGACTTCTTCGGACCCCACTCCACCTTGCAGGCCGCCGCCCGGCACATATCCCAGGACAGCGTCGTCACGGAGCAGTCCGCGTTGTTGCTCCACGCGAAGTTCTGGGCCGACACCGGCTGTCCCACGCTGAACGTCGGGGACTCCGCCGTCGCCGTCACCGAGCTGAGCGTGTTGTGGAACGTCAGCCGGAGCTTCGCATTCGCCGTGGTCTGCCCGGCCGTGGCCGCCCAGGAGTAGGCGCCGCCGTTGGCCACCGAGGCCAGCAGCGAGTACGACGCGCCGCCGTTCGTCGACAGCTCCACGTCCACGGTGTCGATCAGGAGCGTCGGATCGACGGTCCACGTCACGTCGATGGTGTCGCCCACGGAGTAGCACTCGCCGTCGATCGGCGAGAGCAGCGTCTCGCTCGGCGCCGCCGCGATGTCCACGACCACGTACTTGCCGCCCGCGTCCTCGCCCTGCTCCTGCACGAAGAGCATCATGGAGTTCGACATCTGGCCGAACGGAAGCAGATCGGCCGGATTCGTCACGGGATTCGTCCGGAAGGACAGCTCGTCCCGTCCCGACACGGCCGCAAAGAAGTCATCCGGGTCCCCGGTGTAGCGCTTCAGGTCCAGGTCCGGACGGTTCGGCCAGTACTGCAGGTTGTGGTAGCCGTTCACCGAGTCGGGCATGGACCAGACCCCCGGGTCCAGGAAGCGCCCGGTCGCGGGCTCGAGGCCGGCGTATCCGTAGCCCGCGAAGAACTCCTCCTCCGGCCCCTCGGGATCCCAGTAGTTCGCACTGAGGTGCCGCACCTTGATGCCGGTGGAGGGATAGAGCGGATCACCGTCGCGGTTCGGCTCGGCGTCCGGTCCCACGCCGGCGTGGTAGGTCAGGAGCAGGTGCTGCTCCGCCGTGGAGGTTCCCAGCCCGGGGATCTGGTACACGGACTCCGGGCCCACCTTGACCGCGTGAGCCGCGCCGTCCGAGCGAACGTCGTAGATCTTCAGCCCGGTCACCGGGGGCGTGATCGCGGTGGGCTCGTCCAGCCAGCCGACGGACACCAGGTCCCGCTCGGAGTACGGCAGGTATCCCTGCCAGCGCAGCAGGTCCGGCTTCATGCAGTCGTACACGCCCTCCCACGTCCCGTTGTGGGGCAGGTCCAGGACCAGATGCCCGAACTCGTGCGAGAAGATGTGCTCGAAGTCCGTCCGGTGATGCGGAAACGGGTTCGCGTCGTTGACCCAGAGTGTGGTCATTCCGTAGCAACTCAACGGATCGTCCGTGTAGGCGCCCGCGTACTGGTTGCAAATCGGGTTGGCCGGCAGGAAGTCCAGGCAGGTCACCGGGTCGTTCACGCCGTTGTCCGTCGTGTCGATGCTGGCGCTCTGCGTCAGCCGCAGCCGGCCGAGGCCGCCCACGTGCGCGTTCTTGAAGATCCGGTCGTTGTGGACGAACAGGAGCGTGGTGATCTCCTCCGTCTGGTCCTGGAACGGATTGAACGGAGCGTACGCGTTCGCGATCTTGTAGAGGATCTCCGCCTGAAGCTCGTGGACGCCGTGCCCCTCGTACTGGTCGTACTGCGGATCCACCGGATTCGTGCAGTCGGCGTAGGGGCCCTCGTATGTCGAGCTCTTGTAGGTGGACGCCGTTTCGTCGGCGATCCAGCGCTTCCCGGTCGCGGGATCCACGAGGTAGCTGACCGTCACGGGGTGCCCGCTCCGCGAGAGCTGGTCGATGTAGGTCTGGAAGCCGTTCATCGCATCGGTCATCTCGACCCAGTCGATGTCGTGCGCCGACGCCGGTTCGTCCGGGAACGCGATCGGAATGACCGCCACGTGGGACGAGGGCAGGATGCCGACGGAACGCTGGAGCGGGCTGTCCGGAACCTGGAGTTCCTCCTGCGGCTCGTCGGGGTGCGCGCAGAAGCGGGAGGCCTGGGCCGGGCCGGAACCGAACGCCACGACCAGGGCCAGGACGAGAAGAAGGCGATTCATGGGAGATCTCCTGCGGATTGAGGGCGCCCCCGGCGTCGCTTGGAACCGGCGCCGGGGAGTGCAAGACTCACGATGGCTGCGACGGTGCCGCCGCGATGGTTCAGTGTCCCGACAGCGGACGGAGATGTTTTCAACACAGGCTTTTTGGAGGAAAGTGCGACAAGCGTGTTGAAACATCGCCGCCAGGGGTGTCGATCGGACAGGGGAGCTATCGGGGATCGACCTCGGCCGTCGCGGCCCGCCTTGAGGCCCTGGCGTCTCGCCTCTACCGATGACCGAAGGAGCAGGACCGAATGAAGATCATCCGGATGAACGCCACGAAGAACGCTGCCGTCGTCGCACTGTTCGGTGCGATCGTCGCGCTCGCCGGCTGCGGCCAGGAGCGCGCGGACCAGGACCTGACCACCTACATGATCCCGCTGGCGCCGCCGGCCGGCGGCGGGGATCCTCCGGTCTACGACTTGGACTCCTTCGAGTGGGAGACCCTCACCGGGACGCTGTCCGGCGGCCAGAGCGGCGCCATGGTGGACGAGCTCTCGAGCTGGGGCGGCTACGAGGACTGCTGGTTCGGCCTCATCGTTTCCCAGGCGGCCATGCCCGCCCAGCCGATCACGTTCACGATGCAGGTCCCCACGAAGCAAGACTACGACGACAATCCCGGCCTCGAGAAGTGGCTGGTCTTCCGCATGGGTCCCGCCGGCACCCAGTTCCTGGAGGACGTCCAGATCCTGGGGACGTGGATGCCGTGGTCCCACGACACGGTGCCCGGAGCCACCAACGTCTACAACGAGGGCGTGCTCGAGGAAGAGGACGGCGTGAGCACCTTCTACGTGCCCTCCGAGGATCGGTGGCGGGTCACGTTCTTCGTGGACCACTTCTCCGGCTGGGAGACCGGCCCCGAGCCGCTTCCCACCGACGACGCCGGCGGCCTGCACTTCCACGAGCAGTGATCGACCGCTTCCTCACGACCCGTGGGGGACGATGACCTGGTAGTACGCCCAGTAGTACGGGTGGGCCCAGTTCGCGTTCTCGCGAACGTCGAGCTGGGCCCGCCGGAGGGCGTCCTCCAGGTCGGCTCCGCCCAGCCAGTGTGAATAGAACGAGCGGGCCAGGGCACGGGCCGCGCGATCGTCCACCGGGATGCCGGACGCGATCACGTGGCGCGCCCCGGCGGCCAGGAAGCTCCGCGCGAGCCCGGCGTGCGCCGGTCCCACACCGCGCCGGATTCCGCCCATCGCCTCGCAGCACGAGAGGAACACAAGCTCCGCGTCGAGGTCGAGCTCGCGGATCTCGGCGGCGGTGACGGGGGTGCCGGAGGCTCCGGCGAGGTACAGCGTCGTCTGGTCCGCGACACCCTGATAGGCCTTCGCATGACTCGAAACGTGAATGACCTGGTGGCCGGCGAGCTGGCCGGAGAGGACGGCGTCGCGCGATGCCGCGCTTCCGATCGACAGCGACGCAAGGTCCGCCGGCCACAGGCCGTGGATCTCGCGCGCTTCGTCCTCGGCGTGGTGGAGCGGGTCCAGTCCAGCCTCCTCGGCCGCCGCGGTCGCGTCCGCGCCGATCGCGATCAGACTCAGCGAACGGGGCCCGGTGCGTTCGCGAGCGGGCGGCGACGCCTCCCGCGGGGAGTCCGCCACGAGGATGGCCCCGCGATCGATCCACCGGTCGCCCGTGCCGTCGCCCACGGCGAGCGTTGCCCAGGGCACCGAGAACAGCGGGCCGTCCGGAACGACGGTGATCGGGCCGGGCGCTCCGGGGCGGCCTCCGAGAATGCGGGTCAGCTCCGCCGGATCCGCGGCCGTCGGCGGACGCGCGGGCGACCGGAGATCGGCCAGCCGCGGCCCGATCTCCCGGATCAGCGCCGCCTCTCCCGGCAGCCGACGGAGGCGAAGACCGCCGTCGTGCGCAACCCATCGACCCGACACCCTCTCCCCCACGAAGTACAAGATCTGCGGCTCTGCCGGCGCCTCGATTCGCCCGTCGGCGCGGTGCCAGGCGGGCAGGACGATCTGGACGGCGCGCAGCGTCTCCAGCGCGAGCTTTCCGGAGAGTTCCGCTCCGTGCCGGACGAACGCGTGCTCCAGCGTGGCCTCCGCCGCCTCGCGGCTCAGATCGCGGTCGAGGAACATCCCGGACCGCGCCGCGAAGGGCATCCGCTCGCTCACGAGAAGATCGCGGGCTCGCGCGAACGCCTCCGCCGCGTCGTCATGGCGGCCGACGCCGGAGAGCGCGCGGCCGGTCGCCAGTTCCAGCTGCACCGTCAAGTCCGGAGCCGCGTCGGAGCGGAAGCGTGCGCGCGCCTCCTCCAGCTCGTCCAGCGCGGCTTCATGTCGGCCGCGGCGCGAGTGAAGAGAAGCGCGCAGCAGCGACTCCACCGTTCGCGTGCGAAGCCGGAGTCCGGAGTGGGCGTCGTCCGACGCCAGGATCTCGTCGATCTCGCCGGACTCGGCCGGCGCGCCGTGTTCCTCCAGCAGGTGGGCCGCCAGCCAGACGCGACTCCGTCCGAGCCGATCGGGATCGCCCAGTTCGCGACTCCTGGCCACGCACTCGCGGTAGGCGGCCTCCGCCTCGGCGGAGTTGCCGCGCAGCCGGGCCAGATGCCCGCGCGCTCCGGACAGCTCCCACGCACGCCCGGGGTCCGGACGACGCTCCAGGGCCTCGGCCGCGCGATCCAGGGCGCTCTCCGCCCGCGGGAAGATGCCCTGGCGGCCCAGGAAGTCCGCCGCGGCCAGATCCAGATCGAAGAGCTCGTTCCGATCGGACAGCGTGGCCAGCAGCCGCGATCGCAACGAATCCAGCAATGCCAGCGACCGGTACACCTGGACGGGGCGCCCGCGCTCGGTCCCCTGCCGGATCATCTGCAGGTGCAGCTCGGCCAGCTCCTGCATTGGCGAGAAGCGCGGCGTGAGCTGGGCGGCCAGCGCGTGCAGCGAGTCCACCGCACCGTAGTCACCGACCTGCGCGAAGTACTCCGCCTGGAAGAGCGGGAAGCGCGCCTCGTTCGCCGGATCGGGATGAGCGCGGATCCAGCGCTCCGCCTCGTCCAGGTACACGCGGCAGGAATCCAGGTTGCCGATCTTCCGGTGGCGATCGGCGATGTTCGCGAGGTGGCGCGGAACGTCGAGCGAGTCCGAGATCGTCAGGGCTCCGGACAGCGCGGCGTGGAACATGCGCAACCCGTCCTCGTAGCGACCGAGCGTGTCCGTGAAGAGACCCGCCCGGTTCAGGACCGTCCCCTCGAACAGGATCAGGCCGGCGTCCCGGGCCGCGGCGGCACACTCCCCGTAGAGTTCCAGGGCGATCTCGGAATCCCGCCGGTCGGCGAGGATGTTCGCCCGGTAGAACCGGGCCTCGAGCACGATGAGCCGATCGCCGTTCATCGCCGACACCGCGCGGGCGAACTCCTCCGCCATCGTGGCCGCGTGGAGCGCGTCGTCCAGGCGCTGGGCGCGTCGCAAGGTCGACATGATCTGGATCCACGCCTTCATCTCCGTTCGCCAGCCCGTGGCGCGCGCATCCGGGAGTCCTTCCAGGGCGATCTGCAGAGCGCGATCGGCGTCGCCGCGCGACAGTGCGTGGCGCGAGTACCGGATCCCGAACCACGCGTTCTCGAACGGCGTCAACTCGTGCCGGGCGGCCGCGGCGCGCTCGTACCCGGAGCCGTCGGGGCGGGGTCCGCTGCGGCGCCACTCGCGCAGGTAGGCCCCCAGCGCCGTGGAGGAGTCCGGGAAGTCCGGCCGGTCGAAGATGGCCTGGAGACGGTCCAGATCGTTCACGCGGTTGCGGTAGAAGGCCGTGAGGTCGGGCCAGAGCACGCCGTGCGGATCGGCGCTCCACGCTGCGTACAGGCTGTCCTCTCCGGCGGCTCGATGGTCCCGGGACGAGAGCAGCGTGGCGATCGCGAAGTAACGATCCAGATCGGCGTGAACGCGTGGGTCTCCGCGGTCGCCGGATTGCAGCGAGCGGCGCGATTCCTCCAGATGCGGGAGCAGCTCGTCGGAGACCGGAACGTCCCGACGCGAGTCGGTCTCCGGGGCGCCGCCACAGCCGGCGAGCCCTCCGGCCAGGGCGAGGAGCGGGACGATGGAGGGCGGAAAGCCGCGCCGCAGGCGTCGTCTCGGCAAGTCGGGACCTCGGGGCGGGAGAGCCTCGGTGGACTCCAGAGCGTGCCGGATCGGCACCCGATCGATTAGGATTCCGATCATGGGTCAGAGACAACCGCAGCGTCAGCAGAATTCGGGGCACGACGCGCTCGACGGTGACGTGGCGGCGTACATCGCCGGCGACGATTCCGCGGCGGATCGGATCTGCCGCGCGCTCGAACCGGTCATCCGCGCGGAAGTGCGGCGCTTCCTGCCCGCGACGGACGCGGATCACGACGACGTGGTGCAGGAGACGCTGATGGGTCTCCTCAAGTACCTGCGCAAGGCAGGGACGGGACCGGACCGCATGGAAGCGTTCGTGGTGACGATGGCCGGAAACCGCTGCCGAAATCTCTACCGCTGGCGCAGCCGCCGCCCGAGCACGAATCTGGACTCTACCGGAGACCTGCCGGCTCCCGGTCAGGACCCGCTGGCCGCGCTGGAGGCGGCCGAAGCCGAGGGGCTGGTCCGGAAGGCGCTGGCGGCGCTGGATCCCCCCTGCCGGAAGCTCCTGCTGGAGATCTACACGAAGGGGCGGCCCATCCGGGAGCTGCAGCGGGAGGCCGGGCTTACGACCGTCCAGGGCATCTACCAGCGCAAGTACGCGTGCCTGAAAAAGCTCGCCGATCAGTTGAATCGGGTGTGGTTCGAGGGTCAGGAGATCGGATCCCCCTTGCGCCCCGACAAGGGAGGGTCGAGAGAGCCATGAGCCGCGACCTGGAGAGAAGTCCCCTGGAGTGCGTGGATCCTTCCGTAGGCGGCCGCCTCGCCGAGCTGGAGCGGCCCGACCTGGACGCGCCGACACGGGCGCAGATCGAGGCGCACGTGAGCGTGTGCGACGCTTGCCGCGAGCTGCTGGACCTTAACCGGCGGGTCGGGAGCCTGGCGGAGGCCGGCCGGTTGCCTCGCCCGGTGCCGGCGAGGGGTGCCGTGCGGCCGCTCGTGCCGCTGACCGCGGTGGCCTGGGCCGCGTCGCTGGCGGCGCTGGTGCTGCTGCCTCCGCAGCCGCCGGGCGACCTGCCGGCGGTTCGGGGCGGCGAGCTTCGATTCCTGCGTCCGGTGGAGGGCGAGGTCGTGCCCGCCGGCGGGCTGGACCTGCGCTGGACGGAACTGGACGGAGTCGCCAAGTACGTCGTGGAGCTCTACGACGAGAACGGCCGGGTCGCCTGGGAGGGCGCGAGCGCCGTCCCGCGGCTGGACGTGAGGGCCGGAGAACTCCCGGCCCGCGGCGAGTACCGGGCGCTCCTTTCGGTTCGCCCGGCCGACCTCGCCGGGCCGGTGCCGGCCAGCGTCGCCTTCCGGACGGCATCGTGGCCGACCGTGCTGGCGAATCGGGCCGTGCACGCCCACCCCTGGCGTCAGGGACTTGTCGTCCTCATGAGCGCCCTGGTGCTGGGAACGGGGCTCTTTGCGCGGAGAGCGCGGGCCGGCGGCGGCGATCGTTTCCGGGGCGGATGAGGCCGCTCTCGGCGGCTTCCACGCGAACAGCACCGGCCGCAGCCGGATCATTCCCTGGTCTCGAGACCTCGGGAGGCCCGACCCTCAGAACGAGATCTGGTACAGCAGCGAAAGGCTCCGGCCCGCCTCGGGCATGATGGACTTGATCCGCGACAGGTGGTTCCGGTACGCAGTGTCCGTGAGGTTCCGGCCCTGAAGCGTGATGCTCTGGACCCCCAGAGTGCTCGCCGGAAGCCGCCATTCGACGGACGAGTCGAGCGCCGCGTAGGCGGCCGTGCGCTCTTCGAACGGACCGACCTCTTCCTGCGCGGTCGCTCCTCGCGCCGAGACGGAGAACCCCCACGTGGCCACGCGATACTCGCCGCGAACCCGTCCGGTGAGGGGAGGGATGCGGGGCAGCGGCTCGCCGGTGTCGCGGAACTCCCCTGCGACCCAGCTGGCGGAACCCTCGAGCGTGACCGCCCTCGATGCCCGCCAGGCTGCATCGACCTCGCCTCCCTGCATCCGCGCATCCCGGCCGTCGTAGATGAAACGGGGCAGGAATCCGAGATCGCCCTGGCCGAACTCCAGTTCCCCGCTGTCCAGAGGCGCGATCATGCCGTCGAACTCGTTCCGGAACACGACGACGCCTCCCTCCACCGGACCTCCCCCCCACCGGAGCGAGGCCTCCAGGCCGAGCCCGTGCTCCGAGCCCAGATCCGCGTTCCCGATCTCGTACGAGTAGGCGGCCAGGTGTGGTCCCTCCGCGAACAGCTCCTCGATCGACGGTGGGCGGAACGTCCGGCTGACCTGAATTCCCGCGACGGCGCCCGCGATGACCGGGACCTGCACCGCGATCGCTCCGGATCCGCCCCGGAAGCTTCTGTCCCGGATGACGCCCGCCTTGTTCGTGTCCGCCTCCTCCGGCCGCACCAGCCGATGATCGAAGCGCAGGGCCGCCTGGATGCGAGCGTCCCCCAGCGACGCTTCGTGGTACGCGAAGCCTCCGAACGTGCTCTCGGTCGTGGGCGTGATGAAGCTGAAGCAGCCGCCGGCGAAGTCCCGATGCTCGGCGGCGATCCCGACCGTGCCGCGCCCCCGGCTCCAGCGGAAGTCCGTCGCCACGTCCAGATCGTAGCTCAGGAGGCCGAAGGAGACGCCGCACAGTCCGTCGCTCTCGAGTTCCCGGTGGAAGTACCGGGAGTAGGAGGCTCGGGCCTCCAGCCCCGCCCACCCGGGACCGTCCGCCGGCCGATCCAACCTTGCGTGTCCCTCGTACCGGGATCGCTCCAGCTCGATGTCGACACCGTTCCGGTGCCCGCCCAAGAAACCGCCGGGGATCCCGTAGACGGACTCGTATCGGCTCGCGGACACCCCGACGAATCCTCGATCCGAGACCCGGCTGGCGGCGCCCCCGACGCTCCACGTATGGATGTCCGTGTTCTCCAGCGTTCCGATGGGCGTGCCGACGTCCCGAGCGGTCCGGCCGAGCCCCTCCACCTGGAGCGCGAAGTCCCCGACCGGACCGGCGAGCCGGGCGTGCGTGGATGCGCCCGAGTTGACGGAGGCTCCGCGCAAGCTGGCACTTCCCTGCAACCGATCCGGCAGCTCGTCCGGAATGAGCCCCCGCCGGACGTTCACGACGCCGCCGAGTGCCGTCGAGCCGTAGCGGAACGCAGCCGGTCCCCGGATCAGCTCCACGCGCTCCGCACCCTGGGGATCGACAACGACCGCGTGGTCCGGTGCCGTCGCCGAAAGATCTCCCGGATCAGCCCCATCCTCCAGAACGAGCAGCCGGTTCCCGTCGAGGCCTCGCGCGACCGGCCGCGCCGGCGCCGGTCCCATCGACCGCTCCGCCAGGCTAGGCTCGCTGGCCACGGTCTCGGCCACGGTACCCCCGAGCTGCCTCCGGAGAGAGGCTCCGGCGAGTGACATGGGGATCTGGTCGGCGACGACTTGCGGCTCCTCCCGGCCGACGACCTTCAGCGTCTCCAGTTCGATCGCCACCGCATCCAGGCGGATCTCGAAGGGGACGCTGTCCGTCCTCGCCGTGATCTCGTGGGAAGTCGTGCCGTAGCCGACGTGCCGGACGACGACCTCCCAGGACCCGACCGGCACCCCGTCCACCGAAACCCGTCCGTCCGCATCCGAGATCCTCCCGACGCCCAGCGCCGGAACACGCACCTCCGCCCACGCGATCGGCTCCAGAGTGGCGGCGTCCACGAAGCGGCCCGACAGTGTCGCCACGGACGACTCCTCCGCCCCCACGACGGTCGGCAGGAGCAGGATCGCGACGATCCCCGCGAGACGCGGCCTACGGCGCTTCAATGGTTACCGGCATCGGGGGCGACATCCATCGAAGCGCCCCCGTGTCCTTGTGCGTCACGTACATCGTGAGCGTCGTCGTCCCGGCCGCGAGTCCGTTGACGTGGAACACGGTGACCTCGTCCCAGTGGAACGGATGACTCGTGATCCGTGCGACGTCGGGGTCCGAGAACTCGAACGAGAGGCGATACGTGAACTTGCTGAGCGTGTTCGTTTCGCACGGATCGGTCTCCACCCGGAACTCGCGAACCGAGTAGAGCGTGCTCTCCTCCCCCTCCTCGAGCTCGAACGCGCCGGGAGTCCACCAGCTGCACGGCGCACCCTCCCCGGGCAAGAGGGCGGGCAGCACCGTCCCCTCGTCCACGATCACGGACTTGAGTCCGCTGGCCACGCACGTGAAGCTCGGGTCGGCCAACTCCGCGGCCGCGGGATCCACACAGACGATCGGAATGGGACCCGACGTCAGGATGGGGCTGCCCTGGAACAGCAGCTCCAGGATCACCGTCGTCTTTCCGATCCCGGCCCCGATCAGATCGAAGCGCGTCACGTCCGTTCCGTCCGCCAGCGTGGCCACCGACTCGTCCGCCACCGTCCAGCGCAGGGCATAGGGCCCCTCGGGCAGCGGGATCTCCTCCCGGCTCCCGGACTCGACTCCGCCGTCTCCGGGGTCCCACTCGCCTTCCAGCACGACCTCCAGATCGGCGCGCGTCTGCCCCAAGCGGACCAGCATCGGGCCCGTGGCGACATCCGCTCCCCGCGCCTCGTCGTGATTCCACGTCGCGATCGGATTCGGGCCGTCCCGCACGAAGAGGGCCTCCGGCTCGATCGGCGGGAGGACGGTGTCCGTCGTCACGGAGATCGGGATCTCCAGCGACAGGTAGTCGTTGTGGTCTCCGTGGCGAATCGCGACCCGAAGGCCGGTGTCACCCTCCTGCAGGCCCTCCAGGTCGAACGTCCAGAGTTCCTGGTCGATGGCCGCCACCCGCGCCACCGCCTCGTTCGTGACCGTCACTCCCAGTTCGAACGCCTCCGCACACTCCGGTGCGAAGTCGATCTCCGTCGAGACCAGCTTGCCGTCGACCCGGTCCTCCGCCAGGAACGTCGCCGCGATGGAGGCCAGCGTCTCGCCGGCCGGGATCTCCACCGCGCCCTCGCTCATACCGTTGAACTGCCGATGCAGCATCACGTTGCCCTGCGAGAGCTCGACCCCGTCGGCGTCCACGTGCTCGCAGTCGATCGGGCTCTCGCTCGCCGGATTCCCGCCGCACGAGATCAGCGTGGTCGCGACCAGCGCGATCGCCCACCCGTTCCATCGCCTCATTTCGATCCTCCTGCTTCGGGTGTGGCCGGGGCCCCCGAACCGGGGACCCCGACCGGCCATCGCGACCTCAGCGAGCCACCACGACCTTGCGGGTTTCGAGCGCCTCGGGGGTCGCGAGGCGGACGAAGTAGACACCCGAAGGCACCGCGGTGGGCTGCCAGTTCAGTGCATGCACACCCGCCTCCACGACACCGCTCTGCAGCGTCGCGATGCGTCGACCCGTCACGTCGAAGACGCCCACGTCCACCGGCATCTCCCGCGGCAGCGCGAAGCGGATCGTGGTGCCCACCCGCACGGGGTTCGGAGCGGCACGCGACAGTTCCACGCTCGTGGGCAGAACCGAAACGAGGCCGGCATCCGTCGCGGACGGATCCAGCACCTCGATCGGAATGGGCTGGGACGTGAAGTCCGTATGCTCGATGTGGAAGACCTCGATCACCACGCTCGTCGAGCCCAGCGACACGCCGTTGGCGCGCATCACGAAGTGGCCCACGGAGTCCACGGTCGCGATCGCTCCGTTCACTCCGCTGAGCTGCATCTCGAACAGCTCCGCCGCCGAGGGGACGAATCGCGACGCCGCGTCCGGGCTGGCCGCCGGCGCCAGGAACTCGATCGTGAGATCCCCGGTGAGGCCGCCGTTCGGGACTTGGATCGAGCCGGTGACGAGCCCCTGCCAGACCGTCACGATCTCCTGTCCCTGGTGCGAGATCACGAGGCCATCCGCTTCGAACGGCTCCTCCACGTGGATCTCGACGGGGGGCGCGGAGAAGTCGATGTGGTCGATGTGCCAGACGGAGATCGTGAGCTCCGTCATCCCCTCCTCGATCCCGTTCGCCCGGAAGATGAAGTGGCCCAGGGAATCCACGGTCGCGACCAGTTCGTCGTCGACGGAGAGGCGCATCTCGAAGCCCTCCGCGAACTCCGGGATGAACTTGGTGGAGTCCGGGGACAGGAACTCCACGAACAGCGAGTCACTGGCCTGCTCGTGCTCCACCTCGATCTCCCCGGTGACCAGGCCCTGCCAGACGTTCACGATCTCGGTGCCGTGCTCGTCGGTGATGACCAGGCCGTCCGCCTCGAACTCCTCCTCCACGTGCAACTCGATGGCGGGAGACGTGTAGAGCACCCCGTTGTTCCGGAGCGTGAACGTGATCGTGGTCATTCCCTCGGTCACGCCGTTGACCGACAGCGTGAACGGGCTGGGCGCGCCGACCGCCTGGGACGTGGCGATCCCGGTGTCCGCGATGCTCCAGGTGAGGGAGTCCCCGGCGGCCGGGACGTAGTCCGAGGTGTCGTTGTTCAGGAACGTGACGGAGAGCACGCCGGAAGTCTGCTCGTGCTCCACGGCGATCTCGCCGGTCACCGAGCCTCCGAACACGGAAGCGATCTCTCCGCCGTCCTCCTCCACACGCAGGCCGTTGATCTGCGCGAGGGCGGAATGGGCAAGCAGGGGCAGGGTGGCCGCGGCCACCGCAATCATCAGAACGAATCGACGCATGGGGCGTCACTCCTCCAGTAGGCGTTGGAAAGGCAGGGCTGGCCTCGTCCGGTCGATGCCGGAACCCACCGTCCGCGCCGGCGGTCCGCTGCGGTCAGCGGCGCCCACGGACGGTGAAGGAAGCGAGTGCGCTTTCGGGAGACCTCACCGAGCGTCCGGAGCCTGAGTCGGTTCGCACGCAGCCACGACGACACGCCGAAGCGCGCGACCGGTTCAGGACGGGATGGGAGCTGGGTGGGTCAGGAGAGGAGCGACGGCGGGCCGCGGGAGGAGTACGTCCGCTTCGAGGCGCTTCGGATCGGGTCCGAAGCCACGGTGAAGGGAGCGGCGGCCACGAGATCGGCGGGACCGACCTCGGGAAGGTGGACGGAATCGGCCTCCGGACGCAGCTGCTGCAGCGCCTCGCAGACCCAGCAGTCCAGCGCTTGGGAGGGCGTGATGACGCCCGCGAGCCAAGCATCGTCCGCTTGCGTGCCGGTGAAGGGCGACGCAGGGGTGCTCTCGCACCGGCTGTCGCAGTCCCGGGGGTGATGATCGATCACCTGGTGGACCGCGAGCCCCGCAACCTGGACGAAGAGGCTCAGCGCCGCAAGAGCGAACCCGACAGAAAGCCTGCGGTATCTTCGCTTCACGATGAGAGTCCTTCGTGTTGAGGGAAACGGGCGACTCCACGATGGGCAATTGGGAGGCCGATGTCAACCGGTTCTCCGCGGCGTCGCCGATCCGGGGGCTGCATGGCCGGCGGGCGGCACCCTCCGGATTCGATCGCCCGGCCGCTTGTTCCGCCACACGCCTACCTGCTAGCCTGAAAGGGACAAGCTGCCTGCCCGTCCCCGGATGTCCGGATCCGTGCGCCGAATCCGGTAGGCAGCGTGAGGGGGTTCCCCCCTTGTCCTGCAAGGGAGGTCCCCGATGAAACGCTCGCTCTCGATCGCCGCTCCCGTCCTCCTCCTCGCCCTGGGGACGATGGCTCTGTTCCGTCCCGGGGAGCCCCGGACCGCCCCGGCGCCGCCGGACGCCGTCCCCGGCTCGTCCGTGCGGCTCGCCGACCGCCCCGCCAAGGGTCCCGATCTCGAGCGCTGGTACTTCGGACGCTGGTTCGACCCGGAGCCGGCCGAGCTGAGCCCGGAGTTCCTGGAGCGCGCGTGGACGGAACTCCGGGAGATGCCCGAGGAGGAGGAGATGGGGCGCTCGGTGAACTCCTGGCAGCTCAAGGGTCCCATCACGATGCAGCAGTCCAGCGGCGCCCGCTGGACGGGTCGGGTCCTGGACATCGAGGCTCCGAACGGCGCCCCGGTCCGCGTCGCCGCCGCGAGCGGCGGGCTCTGGACCTACGAGTTCATCATCCCCATTCCCCTCTCGGACGAGGTCACCAGCCTCGCGGTGGGATCGGTGGCGACGGACCCGCAGGACCCGGATCACATGATCATCGGAACCGGAGAGCTCTATCAGCGAAACGGCACCGGGGTCTGGGAGACGCACGACGGAGGCGACACCTGGGAGCAGCGGATCAGCGGAGCCCAGATGCCGTTCTGCGTCCGGGTCCGGTTCGACCCGCACGACAACAACCGCGTGTTCGCGGTCGGGACGGGCGTCTGGCGTTCGACGGACGGCGGCACGACCTGGCAGACGGAGGACTGGGGCACGTTCACCGACGTCGACTTCGTCCTGACCGTCGCGGACCGGATGTTCACGTACGAGATCGGGACGGGCGCCCGCTACAGCGACGACGGCGGCGACACCTTCAGCACGCTCGGGGCCTTCCCGGGTTCCCCGGACCTGGGGCGGGGCTCCATCGCGGTGGCGCCGACGAACTACAACGTCGTGTACTGCGCCATCGCGGGGGACGTCGACGGTGACCGCACGATGCAGGGCGTCTTTCGCTCCACGAACGGCGGGACGACCTGGACGGACATCACGCCCTCCACGAACTACATGGGCACCCAGGGCTGGTACGACAACGTGATCGACGTCTCTCACACGAGTTCGAGCATCGTGCTCGCCGGAGGCGTCCAGCTCATGCGGACGACGAACGGCGGATCCACGTGGACCCAGGTGTCCGACCCGGACCTGCACGTCGACTACCACGCGATCCGGTGGAGCAACGACGGAACGAAGGTCTACGTGGGCACGGACGGCGGCTGGATGATCTCGTCGGACCAGGGAGTGAACTGGAGCTCGAACACGAACGTCGTCCCGATCACGCAGTTCTACCACTTCGACACGGCGAAGAACGAACCCCAGATCATGGTGGGCGGCGCGCAGGACAACGGCTTCGCGCGAACCTCCAACGGCGGCACGAACTGGGATCGCCCTTTCGGCGCGGACGGCGGATGCGTCGTCATCGATCCGCACAACTCGAGCCGGTGGTGGGTGACGAACGGACTCTACTCGGGCGGCCTCGACTTCCGCCGGCTCCGGACGACGGACTCCGGCGCGACGTGGACCGACCAGAATGCAGGCATCGCGGACTCCGATCAGTGGGTGCCCGAGATCCGCGACGACGGAGTGAATCCGGTGTGGCTCTACACGACGTCCGCCTCCTTCATCTACCAGTCGACGGACCTCGGGACGACCTGGACGTCGATGACCGGCGGCACCGCCTTCTCGGCCGAGATCAGCTCGCTCACGCTCACGGACTGGACCGCCTCGGTCGGCTCCACGATCTACGCCTGCCTCGATTCCAACGTCGACGGCGCGCGGCTGCGCGTCTACACGGGGACGTGGGCGGAGCGCGGGTGGGGTTTCGATCGCCGCGTCCGCAAGGTCTCCGTGCAGGCCAACGATCCGTACGGTGCGTTCGCCCTGATCGACGGCACGGCCAACGTGCCCAAGGTCTGGAGGACCACGAACCGCGGCCAGTCCTGGACCGACATCACCGGCAACCTCCCGTCCTGGATTCCCGTGTCGGACCTCGTCCGCCATCCCACCGACCCGGACAAGCTCTACCTGGGTTCGGCGTTCGGGTGCTTCCGATCCGAGGACGGCGGAGGCACGTGGTCCCGGTGGAACAACGGCATGCCGGACGCGGCCATCGTCACCGAGATGATCGGGGTGGACAGCCTCTCCACGTCCGGGAAGTTCTACGTGTACGCCTCCACGTACGGGCGCGGGATCTGGGCGCGCGAGATCTCGGGCGACGATCCCGTGGACGTTGCCGAGGCGCCCTCCGCGGCTCCGGGCCTCCGGCTCGAGGCACCTCGCCCCAACCCCGTGCGCGACCGGACGACGCTGGCGTTCTCGCTGCCGAACGCCGCGACCGTCGATCTCGCGCTCTACGACGTCGCGGGCCGGCGCGTGGCGACGATCGCCGAGGGAGAGCACGCCGCCGGCCGGCACGAGGCCTCCTTCGAGGCGCGGGGAATGGCGGCCGGAGTCTACTGGGCCCGCCTCGTCGCGCCGGGCGTGAACGAGACGCAGAGGATCGTGCTGGTTCGGTAGCGCCGACCTGCTGAACGCGGGACCCCCCGCCGGCGCGTCAGGCGCTCGGCGCCGCCCGCTGGCTCCGAGGAAGCCGCGCGAACTGGCGGCTCGTCAGCGCCGCCTTGAGGAAGTCCCGGTTCAGGTCGGCGATGTACCGGAGAGGGATCTCCTTCGGGCAGACGGCCTCGCACTCCCCGTGATTGGAGCAGCTCCCGAAACCCTCGCGGTCCATCGACTCCACCATGCGGATGGCCCGTTTCGTCCGCTCCGGCTGACCCTGGGGAAGCCTCGCGAGGTGCGAGGTCTTGGCCGCGACGAAGAGCATCGCCGAGGCGTTCGGACAGGCCGCCGCGCAGGCGCCGCACCCGATGCAGGCGGCCGCCTGGAACGCCTCGTCCGCCAGCTCCTTGGCGACGGGAATGGCGTTCGGATCGGGGGCCGAGCCCGGGTTGACGGAGATGTAGCCGCCGGACTGCATGATCCGGTCGAGCGACGTCCGGTCGACGACGAGATCCCGGATGACGGGAAACGCCTTGGCGCGCCAGGGCTCGATCCAGATCTCACTGCCGTCGCGGAACTGGCGCATCGCAAGCTGACAGGCCGTCGTGCCCTTCTGTCCGCCGTGCGCGATCCCGTTGATCATCACCGAGCAGGTTCCGCAGATCCCCTCGCGACAGTCGCTGTCGAACGCGATGGGCTCCTCGCCCTCCGAGATGAGTCGCTCGTTGAGCAGATCCAGGACGTCCAGGACCGACATGTCCGGCTCGACGTCCCGCACGTCGTGGATCGAGAAGACGCCCTTCTCGTCCGGGTTCCTCTGGCGCCACACTCGCAACCGGAAGTTCATTTGTAGCTCCTCGTCGCGAGATCGACCGTCTCGAAGTGGAGGACCTCCTTGTGCAGGACGGGCGCCTCGCTCACGCCGCGGTGCTCCCACGCGGAGACGTAGCAGAAGTTCTCGTCGTCGCGCTTTGCCTCACCGTCCGCGGACTGGTGCTCCTCGCGGAAGTGCGCGCCGCAGGATTCCTCGCGGTCGAGCGCGTCCCAGCAGAGCAAGGGGGCCAGCTCCAGGAAGTCCGCCACCCGCCCCGCCTTCTCGAGAGCCACGTTGAACTCCTCCTGACCGCCGGGAACGCGGACGTCCCGCCAGAACTCCTCCCGCAGGTCGTCGAGCAGCCCGATCGCCTCCTTCAGGCCCGCCTTCGTTCGCGACATCCCGCAGTGTCTCCACATGATGCGACCGAGCTCGCGGTGGAACACGTCGGACGAACGCGTGCCGTTGACGTCGAGCAGCTGCCGGGTTCGCTTCCGGACGCTCTCTTCCGCTTCCGCGAACTCGGGTCCGTCCGTCGACCGCGTCTCCGGCCGGTGCTCCGCGAGGTAGTTGCCCAGCGTCTCGGGGACGATGAAGAGGCCGTCTGCCAGACCCTGCATGAGCGCATTTGCACCGAGACGGTTCGCGCCGTGGTCCGAGAAGTTCGCCTCGCCGAGCACGAACAGGCCGTCGATCGTGGACATGAGGTCGTAGTCCACCCAGAGACCGCCCATCGTGTGGTGGGACGCCGGGTAGATCCGCATGGGGACCTCGTACGGGTTCTCGCCGGTGATCTTCTTGTACATGTCGAAGAGGTTGCCGTAGCGGCCGCGGATGACATCCTCCCCGAGCTCCCGCAGCGCGTCCGCGAAATCGAGGTAGACGCCGAGCCCCGTCGGGCCCACGCCGCGCCCCTCGTCGCAGACGTGCTTCGCGGCGCGTGAGGCGATGTCGCGCGGACAGAGATTCCCGAAGGCCGGATACATGCGCTCCAGGTAGTAGTCGCGGGCGCTCTCGGGGATCTCGTTCGCGGGCCGCGATTCGCCGGGTTCGCGCGGGACCCAGATCCTGCCGTCGTTGCGGAGGGACTCGGACATCAAGGTCAGCTTGTACTGATGCTCGCCCGAGATCGGAATGCAGGTCGGATGGAACTGCGTGAAGCACGGGTTCGCGAAGAGCGCTCCCCGCTTGTACGCCCGGTAGGTCGCGGTGACGTTCGTGCCGACCGCGTTCGTCGAGAGGTGGAAGACGGGGCCGTACCCCCCGGTCGCGAGGACGACCGCGTCGGCCGCCCAGCGCTCGATCCTCCCCGAGACGAGATCGCGCGTGACGATTCCCCGGGCCCTTCCGTCCACGACGACGAGATCCAGCATCTCCGTCCGCGACTGCATGCGGACGCGCCCCGCCTCGATCTGCCGGCTGAGGGCTCCGTAGCACCCGAGGAGCAGCTGCTGGCCCGTCTGGCCCCGCGCGTAGAACGTGCGCGAGACCTGCGCGCCACCGAACGATCGGTTGTCGAGCAGTCCGCCGTAGTCTCGCGCGAACGGCACCCCCTGCGCCACGCACTGGTCGATGATGTTGCTGCTGATCTCGGCCAGCCGGTAGACGTTGGCTTCGCGGGCGCGGAAGTCGCCGCCCTTGATCGTGTCGTAGAAGAGCCGGTAGACGCTGTCCCCGTCGTACTGGTAGTTCTTCGCCGCGTTGATCCCGCCCTGAGCCGCGACGCTGTGCGCGCGGCGCGGACTGTCGTGGAACGTGAAGCAGTCCACCTGGTATCCCAGGCCACCAAGCGTGGACGCGGCGCCCGCGCCGGCGAGCCCGGTGCCCACGACGATGACGCGATGCTTCCGCTTGTTCGCGGGACTCAAGAGCTTCAGGTCGAAGCGCCGACGCTCCCACTTCTCCGCAAGGGGCCCGGAGGGAACCTTTCCGTCCAGTATCACGTCCGAACTCCTGACTCCCGGGGCGGTCAGCCGCCCGGGGAGAGCTTCACCACCCCGCTCAGCACGAGGATGGGGATCGAACAGTTGCCGACCACGATGATCACGACGAGGACTGCGCACGCGACGCCGATCAAACGGTTGTAGCTCTCGTGGTTGATGCCGACGCTCTGAAACAGCGTCCTCGTCCCGTGGATCAGGTGAAAACCGAGGACGATCATCGCGAAGACGTAGCTGCCGGCGATCCAGGGGTTGCTGAAGCCGAGCACGACCATCGAGTACACGTCGCGGCGCCCCTCGGCATCGACGAGGTGCCCGTTCCCGGGATCGATGACGCCGAGGGTGAAGTGCAGCAGGTGATACGCAACGAAGGCCAGGATCACGAGTCCGCTGATCAACAGGTGACGGGTGAGGGCGTTCGCCCTCTGCGTCCTGAACCGGCCGTAGCGCTTCGGCCGCGACGCCCGGTTGCGCCGGGACAGCCAGATTCCGAGGTAGACGTGCACGACGAAGATCACGAGCAGGCCCAGGCGAGCCACCCAAAGCAGCGGGTGCCCGATCAGAAACGCCGCGTAGCTGTTCAGCGGGTCCGGACCCTGGAACACCTTCATGTTGCCGAGCATATGGGCCACGACGAAGAGCAGGAGAGACGCCCCCGTCGCCGTCATGATCAGCTCTCGACCCAGGGACGTGCCAAACAGGCGGACGAGACGGTGCATGGATCCTACTCTTTGAGGGACGTTCGGAGGTGGCGTGCGACCTCGGTCATGAACCGGTGGACCGATGCTTCCGCGAGCCGGTGTCCGAGGACGGCGTCCACCGCACCGCCGAGCGCGCCCAGCGGCGGCTCGTAGTGCCCCGAAAAGTCGAGCTGGGTTTCGGTGGTGGTCAGCGGGTAGATCGAAAGCTCGCCCCTCATGACGGGGAAGAGCCGGGGCGACTTCGCAGCCTTCCACTCGACCACGAGCGTGGTCGTCGGCCGCGACGTCACCTTGCGGTCCTGGTCCGTTACGCTCGGTACCGCAACCGCGATCTCCGCGCCCAGATCGACTCCGCCGATGTCGACCCGGAGCTCGGCGGCCACCGATTCGGCGCGCGACGCCGCCGATTGGGTGGCGTCGTGGAACACGCTGACCGCGTCCTTGCTTAGTAAATCGCGGACCTGTTCGTAGGGATGATTGACGTAGTCGTAGCAGCGGATCTGGTGACGATTCTTCATGACCGCCTCTTCTCGCAACAAGACGCCCGCGGCCTTCCCGGGTGAGAGATGCGGGCTGTCCATAGATGTCGCGCCCGAGGTCGACGGTCAAGGCCGACCCGGCTGCTCGGGGCGCCGGCGGGCTCCGGAGTCCGGCCAGCCTCGGCCGCCATCCCGAGGGAGCTGGACGCCTGGCCAACCCCGGGTGACCAGGAGTGACCTAATCCCTTCTGTAGCTTTGACTTTCGAGATTTCCCTCCCTCAAGCGACCAAGCCTCGCACGACCTCACGGATCGGTGAGGCGGACGTCCTCGGCTGGTCCCCTTCCACCCGGTCGCCAAGCGCTCGCGAACCTGGGGCTCGCCGCCGCAAGCGCTCCCGAACTCGACGTCGTGGTGGGAGGCCTGGGCCTCGGCTACACGGCGGCCGCCGCTCTGGCCCAGGACTCGGTGCGAGAGGTTCTCGTGATCGATGCCATGGAGGCCGTCATCGACTGGCGCCAGCAGGGCTGGTTCCGAACGGACCACAACTCACGACCGACCGGCGCTGCAGGCTCGTTCTCGGAGACTTCTTCGCGATGGTCGCCCCCGATGGGCCCGGCTTCGATCCGTCGACCCCGGGACGGCGGTTTCATGCGGTGCTTCTGGACATCGACCACACGCCCCGCAAGGTGCTGAGAGCCGGAAACGCTGCGCTGTACGGGCCTGCGGGCCTTGCGCACCTGGCGAACTCTCTGCTCCCCGGAGGGGTCTTCGCCCTGTGGTCGGACGATCCTCCGGACCCGGAATTCCGAGCAGCGCTCGAGAGCGTGTTCGAGACCGCCCACGCGCACGTCGTCACGTTTCCGAATCCGCTCACGGAGTCGGAGTCGTCCAACACGGTCTATTTCGCAGTACGCGAGCGGAAGGATTGATTCTGCGCCTGGCGAGCTTGAGCGGAGATGGAGTTGGCGTCCCCAAGGCAGGCCCGGTTGGAACCAGCTAGCGGGCTGGCTCCGGGGCTTCGAGGCACTCTCGGCCGACCTCGGCCGGACCGGACGTGGCGCTTGAGGCACCCGGTCGCTCCTCAGCCCCTGCCGGCCCCGTCCCGCGGCTGGACGTGACCGCCGGAGAGTTCCGGCCCGGGGCGAGTACCGCGCGCTCCTCTCGGTCCGCCGGCCGACCTCGCGGGGCCCGTGCCGGCAGGAACTGGCTGCCCTCCCGCGCGACGGTGCAGGGGTGTGGTTCTTGGGGGAAGGGCGCGGGCCCGCGAGCGCGTGCGCTCGCCTGACTCCGATGGCCAGCGGGGCAAGGGACGACGCCGCTCCGCAGCGGGTCGCCCCCCGTCGAGGGCACGCGACTACGGGGATGCCCGGGGACGATCCCTCCCTACCGAAGGACAACCACGCGTCGCGTGGCCGACGCGTCGGCCGTTCTCACTCGAACGAAGTAGACGCCCGAGGCTACGAGCCGACCGCTGGTATCCCTTCCGTCCCAGGTCGCCGTCGCCGGACCGTTCCGGGCGACGATGAGGCTTCGCACACGTCGCCCCGCAGGGTCGAACACTCGAGCGCTTAGCACCGTGCCGGTCGCCTCCGACCAATCGACCCGAACAGGAGCCCCGCTCCGGAGCGGGTTCGGCGAGACCGTCAGACTTCCCCACCCGGCGGGCGTGGGCACGGCGTGGAGGTCGGGATCCAGCTCGTAGAAGACTTCCGGCACGGTTTCCGGCGCGGCCCAGTTCGAATCCGGATACGGATGCCGCAACGGGAACGTGTCCCAGTCGACCTCGTCGCTGTTCGGACTATCGTTGCAATTCCGGATGGTCAACTCCACGAAGTACTCTCCCCCTCGCCGACTCAGCGCGGCCGGTAGCATGATCTCCCACGGAGAGTCCGGATCTGACCGGGCCATCTCCACCGCGTCGAACCCGCTCCCCGCTGCGCTCCGGACGTGCAACGTGGCCGCCAACGTACGGTGCGGCTCGATCAGGTGAAACACCAGGCGTGATCCCGCCCCGTTCATCGCCGGGGCATACACCTGCTTCCGATCCGGCACCCGATAGATTCGAAGAGTCGGCGCGGTCCCCGCGAAGAAGTCACCCGGAAAGCCGTCCCCTACGGCCAGCTCGTCGACGCCGTCGCCATCCATGTCCATGTGGCCGAGGCAGTAACCCACGCCGACTCCCCATCGCCCGTGGATCGTATCTTCGGGGTACACGCTTGGAGACTCTCCGCCGCGGAAGAGGTAGACCTCCCCCGAGGAGAGCGTGCAGTCGTACTCGAAGTCCGGATTCCCCATGATCAGCTCGTCATCTCCATCGTTGTCTTGATCGGGGAGGTACATCACGCGAGGCCTTGCCTGCGTGCGACTACGAGGATCAAAGGCCACCCAGTCCGGCCCCGCTCCGGCTTCGATGGGCCCGAAGTAGACCTCAACCGCGGACCTCGGGAAGCTGTACTCGCCGTCATTCGCGCTGACACCAATGGCCAGATCGTCCACCCCGTCCCCGTTGAAGTCACCGTCCGCGTCCAGATAGTCGGCGAACGAAGAGTAGGCGGGATAAGGCGCCGCCTCGAGGACGACATCCGGATCCGCCTCCGTGGCACCGAGGGGCCCGTACCAGATGCTGACGCGCTGGGTTTCGCTCAGCCTCGCCTTGCTTCCGAGGACGAGATCCGGCCGCCCATCCCCGTTCAGATCGGCCCGACCGGGGGTGTGCCTCCCCAGCGTCCGCCCGATCGACCAGTAGGGCACGTTGGAGACGGAGGGTCCGCCGGCGTAGAGGAACGTTGCCGCGGCGTCGGGATCCGCCTCAGACTCGACCCCACCACTCACGACGAAATCGTCGAATCCATCTCCCGTCACGTCTCCCACGATCCGCACACTCCAGCCGAAGCCCTTGGCCGTCGTCTCGAACGGTGGGCGAATCTCAAGGTCGGCCGTTGTGTCTCCCTGGCCCGGACCCTTCCCTCCGAAGTAGATCTCCGCAACGCCCTGATTCGGGACGTCGCCGGTTCGGTGCCGACCCCCGATCAGCACATCTGGCCAGCCATCTCCGTTCAGGTCGCCAGACTCTGACACGCTGATCAGCTCGAGACGCTCCTGAGGAAACGTCAAACCCGCTCCGTCGGGATCCGCGCTGCGGATCAGCCGCACCTCGTTCGGCCCGACGGTGGCGAGTTCGGGGCGGCCGTCGCCATCGAAGTCGCCGACATTGGCGACCTCCCGGGTGGCCCCAAGCGTGGCATGGAGTAGCTCCGACCGCGCCGGAGCCCCATCCACCGCGAGCAGAAGTGCGACGGGCAGGATGGAGACGACAGGGCCCCGCCCGAAACTGGAACTCGCCATGATCGCCCTCCAGTGATCGCCTAGGAACGTGCACGTCTGCTCACCGAGACATCGACCCCATGGGCGGTGCAAGAGTGCTGCCACCCGGCTGCCCGGGAGTTGAACACCTGAGAGTCTCATCCAATGGTCGAGATTGGCCGCCCGTGGCGACCGTTGACCTCGCCGAGGACCCTCCCCCCGCAATCGTTGCAATGCGCACGCATCGTCCGGCCGTCCTGCATCACATCCCCGGGCTGTGGATTGATCCGCGACGGAAGGTCCTGCCAAGCGGTGTCCGTCAGACTCCGGCCCTGAAGGGGAGCGCCTGGATGCTCCGCGTACACGCCGGACGCCGCCACTCGACGGACGCGGCGAGGACGGAGCCAAGCAGGAGGGCCTTACGGCTGCCGCCGGTGTCCACTTCGTCGAGCTGTCGGTCGGGGCCGATGTCAAGGCCGCCGGCCTCGTGCGGACTCGGCCTTGGTGCCGATCTTCCTCACCCGCCTTCGGCGGAGTTTCGGGCCGATCAACATCGGACCGCCGCTTGATCCGGAAGCGGATCGACTGATACGCTCAGCGGCATCCGATCCCGCCACCGGCCGGAGCGTGCATCATGAGATTGCTTGCCCGCCTCGTCCTACCCTCCGCCCTGGCACAGGCCTTAGCCCTGCCCACGCACGCCGCGACGATCCGCGTCCCCGAAGACCAGCCAACGCTCGCAGCGGCGCTCGGCGCGGCCACCTCGGGCGACGTCGTCGACCTGAACTGCGGCGAGTACTTCGCGGAGAACCTCGACCTGCCCTCCGGGATCGTCCTCAGGAGTCGGACGGGGGATCCGGACTGCGTGTGTGTCCGCGGCACGGCGTATCCCTACGCGATGAGGATCACCGACGCGCAGGCCGGCACCTCCCTGGTCGGCATCGACTTTTGCGGCGGCGCGAAGGGCCTGAACATCCAAGGATCGAACGTCTTCATTTCGGACTGCCGCTTCTAAGGATTTTCAGGTCTCATCGAAGGCGCGATCGGGCGGGCGATCAATATCGGCCCCGGATCCACCGTGCGAATGGAGCGCTGCTTGGTGGCGAACAACCGGGCGAGCTACCATGAGGAAGGAACAGGCGCCGGAGTCGTGGCCCACAGGAGTTCGCTGGAGGTCATCGACACGGTTTTTCGGTCCAACTTCGCGGCATCCAGAAACGTCTCTTTCACGGCGCTCGGGGCCACCGAGTGCCCGTCCGTCTACGTCGAGGGTTGCCGGTTCATCGGGAACAACGCCGCCCAGGGAGTCGTCGGGGTCTCGGAGTCGTCGGTCACTTTCCGGAACTCTTGGTTCTCGAACCCCTCCTCCTACTACGACACGGACCTCTGGGTATGGAGCGGAGACGTGGAACTCATCGGGTGCACGTTCGGACCGAGTGGACAGCAGCTCACGGTGCTCCCCGGAGCGTCCGTTTCTCTCAACAGGTGCGCCTTCGGGGCTCCCGCGGACATCCGCGTTGACGCAGCCCCTTCCGTTGTGTCCGTCACTTGCTCCGTGTTCCACGGAAGCGGAGGGGAACTCGCCGCGTTCATCGGGCAGGACGGAAACCTGTCCGCTGACCCGCTGTTCTGCGACCCCGATGCCGAGGACTTTCGGCTCCAGTGGGGCTCCCCGTGCCTGCCCGCCCAGTCCGGCGACTGTGGGACAATCGGGGCGTTCGGCTTCGGTGGGTGCAATAGCGTGTCTGTGGAACGCGAGTCCTGGGCCCGAGTCAAGGCGCGTTATCGACGCTGATCCCCGCCGCTCCGCCGACGGCGCTCTTGGCCGCGACCACCACAGCCCGTGCTGGACCGAGGACGGAACGTCATCATGAGATCGCAACGGATGCAACTGCCCCGCCCTCCCCAGACCTGCCCCTGAGAAAGTGCCATGAACCACCTTTTCTTCCTTCGGACTCGTTGTGGGCACGCCGCAGCGGGAATCGTCGCCCTTGCCCTGACGACCGGCTGCGAGGGAGATCCGCCCTCCGGCGTGGCCGTCCCGCGCGAGGAGCTAGTCTGGACGATCAGCGCGAGTGAAACCGACCCGAACCGCACGACCGCTCCCCCCATGCTTGTCGGGGGCGACCTGACGAAGGTGACCTTCTACCTCTGGTTGGCAGAGAGCAGGAGTGAACCTCTGGGCGCATGCTACTTCAACCTCTCCACGCGGCTCCGTCGCGCTCCCGAGGACCTGAGATGGGTGGGTCCGGTCGTGAACATGATCCCACCGTGGCTGAACGCTGAGCTCTGTGGCGGAAACGCCGACGCTTGCCGCTTCCAGCTGGCCGCCCCCTGCGAAACCGCGCCGTCCGTGGCCGCCAGTCTGGACTTTTACTTCGACTCCGAGGAACTGTTCTCCCTCGACCTGGAGGTGGACTTTCTCCCGTCCGATCGACGCGGGGGCTTCTTCGCCATCACGTGCGAGGGCGATACAGTCGCGGCGCGAGGCGTCGGACTCGAGGTGGGACCGTTCTCGGCGCGGGAGGCGGACGCAGGACGGCCGAGGTGAAGGGACCGTTCCGATCAATCACGGCGGCTTCGAAGTGGCCAAGCGGTCGGAGCAGTTCGCGCAGACACGATGCGAGGGCTCCGAGCGGATGGATCTGGCGTCCCAAGGCAGTCCCGGTTGGAACCAGCTAGCAGGCTGGCTCCGGGGCTTCGAGGCACTCTCGGCCGACCTCGGCCGGACCGGACGTGGCGCTTGAGCGGCACCCGGTCGCTCCTCAGCGCCACTACCGCCGCCGTCCCGCGGCTGGACGTTGGTGCCAGAGAGCTTCCGGCCCGGGAAGAGTTCCGCGCGCTCATTCTCGGTCCGCCCGGCCGACCTCGGGGCCCGTGCCGGCCAGCGTCGACTTCCGGACGGCGTGGTGGCCGACGGCGCTGGCGAACCGGGCGGTGCACGCAACATCCCTGGCGTCAGGGCCTTCTTGCCCTCACCACGGCCCTGTTGCTGGCGTTGCTCATCTCGAAGCGCAGGCCCGCTTCCACACCCTAGAGACCTACGGCGACTCCGTGCCCTGCGCGGCCGCCTCCGCGAGCGCGCGTTCCTCGGTGCGGATCCGGATGGCGAGGGCGCCGAAGTTCAGGGCCGAGACGATGAGCGCGGTGCGCCACGCTCCGAACATGAGGGGCGCCGCCAGGAGCTCGAGCACGACGGCCAGGTAGTTCGGATGGCGAAGGTATCGGTAGAGGCCGTGGCGAACGGGCTTCCTCCCCGGCACCACCCAGATCCGGACGTTCCACGACTCGCCGAGCGTGCGGATCGCACCGTATCGCAGCAGCTGGGCCCCCAGCCAGATCCCGAGCCAGACGGGCCAGGTCCGGGGCGGCTCGGAGCCGCCCCAGAGCACCTCGGCGGTGACCGCGATCGGGAAGAAGACATGCAGGAGGACGAACAGCGGGAAGTGCCGGCTGCCGTACTCCCTCGCGCCGCGTTCGCGCAGCGCAAGCGTGTTCCGCGCGGAGATGCGGAGCTCCCAGACGCGCTGGAAAGCGAGTGCGACCAGAAAGGCCCCGAGCGCCACGATGGTCACGACGCGCCCCGGAGCAGGACATACTCGGCGGAGAAGCCGGGTCCCAGCGCCGTCACGACCGCCGTCTCGCCCGGCTCGATCCCTTCGTTGGCGAGCAGACGCTCGAGGACGAACAGGCAGGTCGGGGACGACATGTTCCCGTACGAACGCAGGATGTCGCGGGCGTGGTGGAACGCCGCCGAAGGAAGCCCGAGCGATTCGGCGTACGCCGCCAGCACCTTCGGCCCCCCCGGATGGGCCACCACGTGGGTCATCGTCCCGAAGTCGAGGCCGAGCCCGGCGAGGAAGTCCTCCAGCGAGGGTCGGACCCGCCGGCGCACGATCGAGGGGATGTCGCGGGAGAACACCACGTGGAGCCCCTGGCCATCCACGGTCCAGCCCATGACGTCCAGCGTGTCGGGCCAGGTCGTGCTTCGCGACGCCGCGAGTTCAACGCGGCCCCCCGGCCCCACGGTCCCCACCCCCGAACGGGCCCCCCGTACGATGGCGGCCGCGGCACCGTCGGAGAAGAGGGCGGTGGCCACCAGGTTCCGGCGATCGCGGTCGCCGTGCTGGAAGGTCAGGCTGCAGAGTTCGAGGGACACGAGAAGCACGCACGCTTCCGGGTCGGCGACGGCGAAGTCCCGCGCGAGCGCGAGGCCCGCCGCTCCTCCCGCGCAGCCGAGTCCCCAGACCGGTGTGCGTCGGACGTCCCGGCGGAATCCCAGGAGGTTCGCGAGTCGCGCGTCGAGACTCGGGGTGGCAATGCCGCTCGACGAGACGAACACCACGTGGTCCACGTCTTGTGCCTGCAGGTCCGCCGCCACGAGGGCCCCTTCGCTCACCTCGGTGGCGAGGGCAAGCCCGTGCTCCACGTAGAGCGCATTCTTCTCCTCGAAGTCGTGCGGATCCCCGTACCAGGACAGCGGCATGCACAGGTTCCGGCTCTCGATCCCGCTGTTGTCGAAGACCTGCAGCAGCCGGTCACCGTCCCCTTCCAGGACCGTGGCGAACAGCGCCGCCACGAACGCTCGCACGTTTTCCTGATCGACACGATGGGGAGGCGTGGCGGTCGCCACCGAGACCAGCCTCGGCGGCTCAAGGGTCACGGAAGGGACCTCCCGGAACCGCGGGGCGGAGTGCGTGCTCAAGTCGGTCTCCTAGCGTGGTGGACGCGGAAGCACCGCGCGGAGCGAGGTCGGCTCCTTCACGGTGGGGCCGAGCGTACCATCCGCCGGACGCGGACGGGGCTCCTTCGCGGGGACCTCCGGCGCCTCCCGTGTTGAACTGTAGCCCAAGTGCCACCGATCAAGATCCAGTCCCCCTCATGCGGGCTAGCCGATCGCACCCGCACCCGCTACATTCACGCCTTCCTCGGTCCCCGCGGAGCCGTGCCCGTGATCGGCAAGACCCTCGCCCACTACCGGATCGTTGAGAAGATTGGCGAGGGCGGCATGGGCGAGGTCTGGCGCGCGAGCGACCCGAGACTCGGCCGGGACGTCGCGCTCAAGATGCTCCCCGCGGCCTTCGCGCGCGACCCCGATCGCATGGCCCGATTCCGCCGGGAGGCCCAGGTCCTGGCCGACCGGATCTCCCGGAAGATCGTGGTCACGCGGTAGGCGCTTCCCTGGTAGCTCCGACGGGACTCACGGCGGAGTTCGCGCTGCGTCGTCGGGTTGCCGAGGGAAGCAGGAGGGTGCCGGAAGCAGTTGTTTGGCGTCCCGCGGCCGTCCCGGTTGGAACCAGGTCCGATCGTGCCTTGGACCGGCACGGAGGATCTCGCTGCCCGTGTCCGCTTCAGCCCGCGCCTAGTCGCCCAGCAACGTCCCGATCTGTTCTGCCAGAACGTGACCGTCGAGTCTCTTGTCTTCCGGGAGTCTCCCGCTGAGCTGATGCATGAAATGGTCGGGCGCCGGCACCTCTCCGTCGCTCCAGGATCGCCCCGGCCCGAACAGGAGGTAGACATCCCAGGCCGGTTCGCCCGCCAAAGCCAGCGGCTCCTGGAAGGCCCTTCCCAGGCCCTGCGAAGGTATCCAGTAGTGGGACACGCGCTCGTCGGGCAGGAACGTCGTAGCGCGGCGGGCCGATCGCTCGTCGTCGGTCCGAAGCATCGGGACCCACACCGCATAAGCTCTCAATTCCTCGCTTGCGACTTCCTCCAGAACCTCCTCTTGCACCACCCGGGCGCCGCGTTGGCATCCGGGTCACGTCGGCGACAGCAGCATGAGCAGCCGTGTCCGATCGGCGTCCTCATTGAAGCGCTCCCGAAGTGCTTTGGCATCCGGTCCCAGCACCTCGACGAGCGACGGATCGTCGGCCGCGGTCTCCAGCGCCATGAAGTCGGCAGAGAAACTCGGCTCGGTCGCAACCCGACGAAACTCCAGGGACTCCGTCTCACCATCCGACGCCCGACGCCCAGTGCCCGACAGTCGGCCGCCGTCCTCAGACACTTCACCCGTGAACTCGGATCCGATCGCCGTGAGGAACATCTGAACGACTCCGTCTTGCCGCACGACCTTGACGGGGTAGTTCTCAACGCCAAAGTCCAGGAGATCGAACTCGGCGATCCATCGCTCTCCGACCGCGCCGATGTCGAGAACGAGTTCCGAGGTGTTGCCCTCGTCGTCCGTGGTCAGATCCAGGATCCACTGACCCGCCAGGTCCGGCTGGTCTGCGCCCTCGACGCCAAGTGGAAACAGGGCAAGGACAAGTAGCCCAAGAAACGCAGCAGGCACTCTCCGCCTACACATCGCGACCCTCTCCATGATCCGAAATGTAGGCACTGGAGGGCTCACGAGCGCGTAAAACGTGGCCGCTGGAGTGGCGCCTCCACCGATTCCTGGTTCGAAGCTCACTGGGGGGGTCTCGCGGCGCTCCACTGGAGCGTCCGGGCGGCGGCCTACGTCCGACGCAGACAACCTTCGACGCGCTGGGGCGCAGACGTGCACAGTGCCTTCCTCGACCTTCCGCTGCTCGTCGCGTCCGTTCGGGGTGCGAGGCGCCAAGAGTGGCCTTCAGGCACCTCTCACGCCAACATGAATCCCGTACTCGACCCTCAATCGGTCTCCTTCAGTGCTCTCCCCTCCCGCGGGGCCCCGTTGCCCATCGTAACGGGTCGGCAATCGATGCTAACGTCGCCCCGCCTCCAGGGCCGACATGTTCAATCCCCCTACCCCGTCCCACTCGAAAGGGAGTCGCCCGATATGCCTCAGTTGCACGAGGACCTTGGAACGGACTGCGTGTGCCATGGAACCTGTGAGCCCAGCGCCGACCTCTTCGTTCGCGCGATCAACGTCGCCGCTTGCACCGCGGGACTCTTCTGGTTCGAAGGTGAGGACGGACGGGCCGTCTACTTCGGATTCCACGAATCCGCCGGGAACGAGGCCCAATCCAGGCTTCAGGACTTCCGCGAGTGGTTGACGCTCCGCGAGCTGCTCGATGCAAATGGCCACAAGACGCCAATGTGCTCTGACTTGAGGCTGGTTCGAGCCGTCTTCGGGCAGAGGACGCCCATCTATGATGCCTGTTGCAACCAACTGGACCTTCTCGCGGACGGTCGCCGCAGTGGGTGGACGGTGCCTCCGCACAAGTCACGAATCGTGCAGGACGCGAAGACGATCGACTTCTATCCGTTCTCCGTGCCGGGAGGGGAAGTGCTTGTCAATGGTCATGGGGTCCAAAGGTACGAAGACACGATGGGTTACGGTTCGTGACGGGGCTCCGCGCCGCCGGGATGCCGCAGGCGCTGCATCTTGCTCAGCGTTTGCCCCGGTACTGGATGACGGCCGGGGCACTCGCCCTGGCGTTGGGGATTCTCCACGTGTTCGAGCCGCGAGACCCGGACCGCTCCGCGCTTCTCTTGCAGGCACTCTTCCTGGGAATCACCATCGGCGTCGTGGCACTGCTCCGGCGTGCCGCTGCCCGCCGGCTGGGATGGCGAGTGCATGACGTTTCCCTCGCCATGTTCGCCGCCACTATCCCCGTCCTTCACCGGTCGGCGATGTTCGCGTGGTGGGACTCCTTGACCGACAGGCCTACAACCACCGTGGCCGGCCTCTTTCTCCTGGCGGTTGGCATCACGGGCGCGGCCACTCTGGCGTTTCTCTACGGGACTCGCCGGGCCGCATCGGAGTTCTCAATCTACCACGAGGTCCGCGGCGCCATCGTGGGGATCCTGTCCGTCGCCCTTCTCCAGGACTTACTCTACGGCGATCGAATCCTCTTCGATGGACAGGTGGCGCGCAGCGTCGTAGGGCCGATGGCCTGCGCATTCATTGCGCTGGGATACGTTCACTTGCGACGCTGGCCGGGCCGGATTTTGCTTTGGCCGATGGGAGGTCTCGTCACCGCCCTCGCGTGCAAGAGTCTCGCTCAACCCGGACCGGAAGAGAGCCTGCTTCTCCATCGAACCGGCCTGCTTGCCTCCGCCGCCGCCGCACTGCTCCCGGCCCTCGTATTCGAGGCTGCACGGATGATCCACGCACGACGCCACGCGCTTCTCACGATCGCCCGGGTCGTCGCGCGTCACATCTCGGAGGACTGTCACGGCGACGGGTCCCTTCAGCTCCTTGAGAGGCGGCGAGATCGGCTTGGACTGGACCTCGGATACGTCGCATCGGCCGCCGCTCTCGTCTACTTTGCCAGCTCGATACTCTCAGCGCCGAGCACCAAGATCGTGGGGATCTGGCTCGCCATCACGATGATCGCCTGGCCGCTGATCCTCTTTGGCTCCATCCTCGGTCGCCTGTTCCTCCGGCGCCGCGCTCGCCTCGCCCACAGCCTGCTGGTCGCGGCGGCGGTTGCACTCTTCTCGTCCCTCTCCCTTCACGCCACGGTTTCACCGACACCGCCCGTTCCCGATCCCGACGGGCCCCTTGCCGCCTCGACTCGCGCGGAGCAGATGGCCGCCCGGGCCGAGGTGGGAATCAGGAGCACCGCCTCGCTCACGTTGCATTCGATCGGGGTGCCCATCGCCCTGCTCCTGGGCATGCGCTGGACGAGGCGCCTGAGGATTGCTCCAGGTGCAGCCCGGTACGGCCTTGCCGGGTTCGCCGCGGTACTGGTTGCCAACGGACTCTTCTCCTGGGCCCTTGGCGAGAAGGCGGATGTGGCCTACCGGTACGGGCTCTCCGTTGGCGACACCACCATCTTTCCCGTTCTCGCGGCTGCGCTGCTGGCCTACGTCGCGCACCGAACGGAGCCGGGGGCCGTGATGATGGTCCCCATCGCCGCGGTCGCCGCGGGCTGGATCCTTCGAACCATCGTAAACGTCGAGCTCCTCATCGGGAAGGTGGTGCAGGTGGACGCCGGATGGGGGGAGTTCCTGCTCGCGAGCGTCTTTGGGGCCTTGCTTGCCGTCGGGGCGTTCCTCGCCAAGCGAATCTGGATCGATCGAGACGCTTCCGCACGAGCTCGTGCGGTGCGGATTCGCGGCGCCGTTCTCATCATCCACGGAATCGCCCCACTCCTCCTCATCCTTGCGGTGCTCGGGGGACTCTACACATTCGTCGAGCGATCGAAGGAGTCCGCGGCTCAAGTCAAGGCCGGCACCGTCGAGCTCCAACAGGGAGCCGACCGCGTCGCGCAGCATGTCGCGGTCTTCAGCGATTCGCTCGAGACCCGAATCCGGCTCGTCGAGTCCACGCTCCGTGCCGCCAAGGTCGACATCGACTGGGCGAAGCAGATTGTGCCCCAGGACCTTGCCACGCTCGGCGAAGCGGCCTTTGCCCAAGCGAAGTCGGAGGCGGAGAGCGTGGTGTCCGGCGTGACGCAAACGCTCGACTCCGCGTTCACGCTCCCCGATCTACAAGTCGGGCTCTTCAAGTTCAAGATGCCCAGCCTAGGGATCGGGACGATCGTCAACTCCGCCCTCCAGCCGGTGCTCTCGAGCATCTTCGGAACCACCGATCTCGCGGGGCTGCTCGATGCCATCGTCCTCCGAATCACCGCGCAGATGGAGGCGTCTTTCGGAGCGCAGTTCGCCAGGCTGACCTACCTCCGCGACCAGGCGATCGCCCATCGAGACGTCATCACGGGCGCCGTCCAGACTCAGCTGGACGAGATCGAAGCGCTGCGCGCAGCCGTCGAGCTGGAGCGCAAGGCCGCCTACGTCCAACTGAAGCTCATGGTGAAGAACATCACCAACGTGCTCTATCACTTGCTCACTTTGATGATGACGCTTCTTGCGGTTCTGTTCCTGTACATCCTTTGGAAGGCGCTGAACGCCATCGGCATCATGGCGGAGCGCGTCCGGCGGGGCTGGTTCATGCTCGTGCACGAGGCGGGTGACGTAGCTCACTGAGTGCCAACGAGGTCGGGCGCGGCCGCGATCAACGGCGGAAGGATGGGAACCATTTGGGAGCCACTTGTGGTAGCGGGAGGACAAGCGTAGGAACCACTAGAGCGTAGTTGGCGTCCCCAACGGGACTCGAACCCGTGTTGCCGCCGTGAAAGGGCGGTGTCCTAGGCCACTAGACGATGGGGACGCCTTCACTCGGTAGGTCGCCGGGCAAGATACCAACGCGTTCCTCGGGCGGTCAACCGGGCAAGGCCCGCGGCCGGCCCGGAAGGGGCACACGCCCCGGAGCACGCGGCTCCGAGGCGCGTCAGGGGGAGCCCTCCTTCCGGACCCGCTACCGCAGCACGGTCACGCGGCGCGCCGTGGAGCCCGCCACGTCCCGCAGCCGGACGAAGTAGGTGCCGCTGGCCACCCGACGTCCCGAGCCGTCGCGAAGATCCCAGACGGTCTCGCGGGACACCGTGTCCTCCACGGCGCCGCGGTAGAGCGACCGCACGCGACGGCCGGTCACGTCGTAGACGGCCAGCTCCACGACGCCCCGCCCCGACGGCGCGAAGACGATGGAGGCGTCGCCGGACGTCGGGTTCGCGCCGGTAAGGCGCAGCACGGACGCCTGGCCTGCCACAAGCGGCGCCGACACGGACGCCGGCGTGCTGCCCGGATCGTCCGGGTCCGAGGCGTGGTCCAGCTCGTCGCGGTCGCGGTAGCCGTCCCCGTCGCGGTCCACGCCCAGCCGCTGCTGATCGCCGGACAGGACTCCGGTGAACGTGACCTCCGTGCCGTCCCCGGCCATCGCCAGCAGAGTGGCGGTGGGCACGGTGCCCTCGGACAGACGATCGCTCTCCCAGCCGCCGCCGCCCACGTAGACCCAGCCGCGCGCATCGCCCAGGCCGTCGCGGCCCTTGGCGATCAGGCCGATGTCGGAGAGGTCGGCCGACGCCTGCAGCGTGTTCACGCGCACCAGCCCCTGCGCCTCGTTCGTGCCGTCCATCGTCCACTGCGCGCCGACGCCCGGGTGCGTTCCCGTGTCGAAGCAGAGCAGGTACGCCTCGATGTCGCTGTTGTCGGGATCGGGCGGGGTCGGCGGGAACGACCGGCCGAGTCCGCCGCCCAGCGTCAGCTGGTGGGGAAGACGTTCGGGTTCTGGCCGTTGTGCGTGGTCCCGAACCCGCGCACAGACGTGGGCTCGTCCGGCGTGAAGCGCGTCTTCTCGAACATGTTCCGAAGCTGCGGGATCGTCATGTCCTGCTTGGAGAGCGCCTGCACGCGCGCCGCCGGTAGGACGCGATCATCGTTGCCCGACGGATTCTGGTGGCAGCTGAAGCAAGCACCGCCGCCCGCCTCGATGGACGTGTTGAAGATCTCCTCGCCATCCGCCACGTTGCCGCCGGCGACGGTGGTGGGCAGCGAACCGTCGAGGTTGTGGTAGGGGTTCGGCCCGAACCGGATGGAGAACAGGAAGTCCTCCATCAGCTGGAAGTCCGTGCCGGAGAGCTCCGCCGAGCGGCCGAGCAGGGCGACGAACGCTCCGTTGAATCCCACCAGCTGATCCTTGTCGCCGCGCCAGTGCAGCGGCTCCGTGCCGTCCATGCCGCGCAGCGTCTGCGTGGTCATCGGACCCTTCATCGGATGGAAGCCGGCCAGCGTGTCGCCGGGCGCGGCGGGCGGCGGATCCTGCATGCTGCCGCCCGGATCGCCCAGGTCCCAGGCGATGTTGTCGAGGTTGGAGAAGATGTGGCAGCTCGCACAGGAGATGTCGCCGTGCGCCGACGAGTTCTCGCCGTCGTAGAAGACGATGCGCCCCTGCTTCACGTTGGCGGGCGTGGGATCGAAGCCGAGCGACAGCTCCACCGAGGAGTCGTCCGTGAGGTCCACCACGGAGAGGCTGCTGGAGTGCCGGTTCAGCACGAAGAGCCGCTGCCCCGCCTCGTCCAGCGCCAGACCGGTGGGCCCCTCCCCCACGTCGATGCGTCGAGTGACGGCGCCGGCGGCGTTGAGCACGCCCACCTTGCGCGAACCGAACGCGGCCACGTAGGCGGTGGCGCCGGTGGACTCCACCACGATGTCCGTGGGGATGGAGAGGCTGAGCGATCGCTCGAGGGCGTCGCCCGCCGGGTTGGCGTAGTTGATGTGCGAGTTCAGGTGCCACGGCGTCACCGTGGACGACCCGGGCGCGATGTGCGTCACGTGGTTCGTGACGAACTGCCCCTTCAGCACAGGCTCGAAGCGGACCTCGTTGATGGCGTCCTGGTTCGTCACCCACAGCGATCCGTCGGCCGGGCTGACCGCCACGTTGAACATCGACGTGCCGACGTCGTCGAAGGACTGCGTGACGGTGCGCGTGGCCACATCGATGCCCAGCACGTCGTTGTCCAGCACGAGGTACGGCACGCTCGCGTCCCACGACGTGGACGTCTCGTCCACCCAGTTCACGCCGTCGTGCTTCACGATCAGCGACGTGACGGGCGCGGGCGGCAGCGCCGGATTCACGAGCAGCGACGGCGGAGGAGCTCCGTAGATCTCCACCTCGTCGAAGTTCACGACGGTGGTCCGGTTCCCGCCCTCCAGCACGGTGACCCACACCGTGAGGCCGTCGTTGGAGACGGCCAGCCCGCGCGGATCCGACGCCTCCAGGTCGATCTCCTCGGCCGGCGATCCCGGCGACGCCGGATCGAACACGCGGATCCGATCCTCCTGCGACACGCAGACGAACGCGCGCTCCGGCGTGCCGGCAAAGACCACGTCCGTGGGCTCGTCGCCGGTGAGGATGGTGGCCACGACGTTCCGCTCCGTCACGTTGACCACGGAGATGTCGTCGGAGATGTGGTTCACCACCCACACCTCGTCGTTGGTCCGGGCGCGCACCGTCACCGGACCGAGCCCCACGGGCACGTCCGCGACGCGGACGGGCGCTCCGGGACCGGAGACATCCCAGATCCCCAGGCGATGATCCGCCGTGTGCACGGTGAACAGCGTGGTTCCGTCCGGCGACAGCTCCACCGGGTGGACGTGGGCGCTTTCGAAGTGGGTTCCCTGCGCAAGAACGGGGGCGGAGACGAGCAGCGCAGTCAGACAGAGCAGTGAAGCAATCGGGCGCATGCGGATCTCTAGGAACGCGGTGGGCGAGTTGGCTCGGGAGAGCCCTTCGGATGCCGTCTGTGAACGAGTTTCACACATCCGGGGGACGTCGATCAACCGCGGGAGACCGCCCGCCTCCGGAGGAGCCGCGCCCTGCTCACGGCCGCCCAGCATCGGCCAGCGGATCCCAGGGAAGCCAACCTCCCGGGGAGCCCACCTTGACCCGTCTCCGCCGGCCGCGCTACATCATCCGGATGATCCCGACGACCCGTCCGAGCACGTGGAAGTCATCGTGCTCCGTGACGACGATGGGCTCGTACGCCTCGTTCTCCGGGAGGAGCTGGATGCCCGAGGCGTCCCGGTGGAACCGCTTGACCGTGGCCTCCTCTCCCACCCGCGCCGCGACGATCTCCCCGCTGCGCGCCGACTCCTGCGAGCGGACGACCACCAGATCCCCGTCCAGGATGGACGCGTCCTTCATGGAGTCTCCGACCACCCGGAGCAGGAACGTGTCTCCCGTTCCCACCAGCGCCTCGTCCAGGACGAACGAACCGTCGTGGTTCTCCACGGCGAGGATGGGCGCTCCCGCCGCGATCCGACCGACCAACGGCACCAGACGCGCACCCCTCAGGTCCGGACGATCCAGGATCTCGATGGCGCGCGACTTGCCCTTCTCCCGCCGGATGTAGCCCTTCCGCTCCAACGCCGCGAGGTGGTCCTCCACTCCCTTGGTGGAGCGGATCCCGAACTCCTCGCCGATCTCCCGGATGGTGGGCGGCAGTCCCCGCCGGTCGATCTCGTCGCGCAGGTACTCCAGGATCTCCGCCTGTCGTGCCGTGAGCTTGTCCGTCATGCTACCTCCCCTCCCGCACGGGAGAATGAAGGGGACGATCCAGGCTGTCCAGCAAACCGAAGCGCCCCGACCGGTCCGCGCGGGATCCGGCCGGGAGCGCATCGTCGGCACCCGGATCGAAGAGGAGGACGGCCGGCCTCGTTTGTGGGTCCGTCACTGTGTGGGCAATCACGGTGAGAGGCAGGAAAGGTGAATGGCCGTCCTCCGTTCCGATCCGGGCACCTCGATCCACGGCGTCTCCACGCGGTTCCGGCCCGGAATCCAGCGCGTGACACGTCCGCGGAGTTCCCGGGCGACGGAGCGAACGGACACCTCCATCGCCGAGTTCAGCAGTCCCGCTCCCGCCAGCGCGAGAACGGCTTCCCACGACGCGCCGCGACGGCGCGCCCGCCGGAGCAGGTCCTCCGCGCGGCGGAACGAGCCCCCGCGCACTCTTTCCACGACGAGTTCCGGCGCCAGCGTCAGCGCCGCCTTCGGCAGGGACACGAGGCCGCGCCGGACGATGCCGCCCTGCGCGCGGTGACACGTGACGCTGCGCTCGAGGTCCGGGGGCAGCACGCGGATTCCCCAGTCCGCCGCGCGCCGATCCCACTGCGCGGATTCCTCCGGGGTGGCGAATCCGCGCGACGCCCGCACGATCCACCAGGCCGCGCGGTCCCGCTCCCAGGCCGACGCCGCACACCAGAGATCCCAGGCGGCCAGCGCCGCTTCCTCCGGGGCGAGCGGATGCCGGGCGACGTCCGCGTTCCGGTCTCCGTCCCGAAGCCGTCGATACAGATCCTCCGGATCCGCGGGCGGCGCCGAGAACGGTCGATGCAGGGCCCGGCCTGCCCGGATCCACGCCTCCCGCCCCGGCCAGGCCTGTGCGGCGGGCTCCACGGGCAGGTGAGCTTCCGCCGCCTCCTCCACGACGAGGCAGGGGGCGGCACCCCGGGCGTCCAGCCGCGGATCCGCGTCCACGCGACCCCGGACGATGCTCCCGAGCCCCGGCGGAACCCGAAGGATCCAGGTGGCCCGGGACCGGTGGTCGGCGCCGGAGTTCCAGGGGGGAAGGGACGACTCTGCGCCGAGATGCGCGCGCGAAATGCCGTGCGGAAGACCGCCCCAACCCCACCCTTGTCCGAGAGCGGACTGCGCCAGATCCACGCTGCCCGCCCGCACCGGAATGCCGGCGTCCGCGAGCCAGCGGGCCAGCGAGTCCACGCCGTCCACCCAGTCCCGGCCCCAGCATCGGGTCCAGGCCGTGCGCTCCGCCTCCCAGCGAGGGGAACGGAGCGAAGAGACCGGCGAACCCGGGGCGGAAGCGACGCGACGACCCAGGTCTCCGATCCGGAGGATCCGTGCCCGGGGAGACGGCTTCCGCCGAGAGTGCCGGGGCCCGATTCCTGCCACCTTCATCCGATTCCGCGTCCGCATCATCCCGCCCTCCTCGTCTGTCGTGCGTGGAGGGCAATCTACTAGACATCGGTCTAGTTGTACAGCCTAATAATAAGGTCGCTTGACGTTTTTGCCCCGTCGGGGGATAGAGATCATCGGGCGGGGCCACCGACGCCGTTCGGCGTCGATCCCGCAAGATGGTCGGTTGTAAGGACTTGGGTCCTATGCTAGGCTGCGCCGGTTCTCGCATCGACCGAACCTGGAGGCCACTCTGCGATGACGATTCCCCGACGGTTTCTCGCCCTGATTTGCGGCCTCCTCGTCCCCGCGTCCGCCGCGGCCGTGGACATCACGGTCTCGGCCGGCGGCTCCATCTCCTCGGCGCTGTCCGGGGCATCGTCCGGGGACCGCGTGCTGGTGGAGGCCGGCACGTACGTCGAGACCGTGAATCTGGTGAACGGCGTGGCCCTGCTGGGCGGCTACGACGCGTCCTTCTCGGACGCCACCCGCAACGCGTTCACGAACCGGACGATCATCAACGGCAACGGGCTGGGCCCCGCCGTGACGTCGGGCGTGGGCATCGGCGCCGGCACCACGGTGGACGGATTCACGCTGACCTCCGGTCGCGGCGCCATCGCGGGCGTGCTGGTCCAGGGCGGGTCGCCCGTCTTCACCAACAACGAGATCACGCAGTGCCGTGACGGGCTCGCGGGCGGCGTGTACATCACGGGCGGCTCGGACGCCACGTTCCAGGGCAACCGGATCGTGAACAACTCCAGCGCGGGCTCGGGCGGTGGCGTCCGCGTCGAGTCCTCCGCGCCGCGCCTCATCGACAACCTGATCGCGGACAACACCGCGATGCACCAGGGCGGCGGCCTCTACCTGTTCGACGCCGCGGTGTACTGCTCGTCCAACGTGATCCGCGGCTGCCGGACCTGGGAGGCCTCCGGCGGAGGCGCGTACCTCCAGCAGTCGCCGGCGTCCGCCCGGTTCGCGGAGAACCGGTGGGAGTCCTGCCGCGCGCGCACGGGCGGCGGCGTCGCGGTGCGGGACCAGTCCATCGCCGCGTTCGAGAACGAGACGTTCGTGAACTGCCGGGCCGAGGAGGACGGCGGCGGCATCGCCCTGCTCACGTTCTCCGAGGCGACCGTCATGAACTGCGCGTTCGAGGACTGCTCCGCCGGCCGGAGCGGCGGCGGCATCTGGGCGCTGGACGTGGACCTGCAGGTTCTCGGTTCCGGCGCCACCGTGGATCCCTCTCCCGCGCGCTTCGTGCGGTGCACCGCGGCGGTGCACGGCGGCGGGCTCTACGCGGAGGAGACGGTCGGGACAGTCTCCCGCGTCCGCTTTACGGAATGCGAGGCGCTGGACTGGGGCGGCGGCGCCTACGTGCTGCACAGCCCGTTCACGATCACGCTGAACATCGTGGAGGGTTGTTCCGCGTCGGAGGGCGGCGGGATGGTGCTCCGCACGGAGCTCATCTCGCAGCATGAGGTTTCCACGGTGCTGAACAACACGCTGTACGGGTGCCGCGCCGATGGTTCCGGCGATCCCGGCGCGGGATTCACGCTGGCGGCCTACGGGACGGTGAGCATCGCCAACTTCGGCGGCAACATCCTCGCCTTCATGCTGGAGGGCAACGCCGTCCGCTGCCGTCGCGGCGGCAGTGCTGCCCAGACCGGGACACCGTTCATCCAGTGCTCCAGCTTCCATGTGGATCCCTCCAACAGCACCGGCGTGGAAGTCGCCGGCACTCGTTGCGATCAGGCGGTGAATTCGTCCGCCACCAACCACATCGGCCTCGACCCCCTCTTCTGCGACGCCCCTCTGGGCGACTACTCACTGGCCACCACCAGCCCGGAGGCCGGAACCAGTTGCGAGCTCGCGGGTGGTAAGCTGGACCGGGGCGCCTACGACGATGGCGACTACTGCCCGGGCGCGGTCTCCGTGGAGAAGACCAGCTGGGGCCAGATCAAGGCGCTCTATCGTCAGTAGCCGGGCCCGCCGACCCGCCACTTTCCGGAGTCCCGCTTGAAGATCTCCCCGTTCGCGGTCTTCGCCGCCCTCGCGGCCGCCGCCAGCCTCCTGGCCCCGGCCTCGCTCCTTATCAGCGCGGAGCGGGACCTGGGCACGGGCTACCAGCTCGAGAACGTCGAGGTCATGGATCCGTCCATGCGCCTGGAAGACGCCCGCAAGTACATGATCCTCTTCAACGAGGCGCTGGGGATGCAGTGCCGGGACTGCCACAATCTCCGGGACTTCGCCTCCGACGAGAAGGAGCTGAAGCTCGTCGCCCGGGAGATGATGAAACTGGAGCTGGAGATCAACGAATCCTGGTTCCCGGACCAGGAGGAGTTCGTGGTGACGTGCTGGACCTGCCACCAGGGCGAGCGCATCCCTCCCACCACCTCGGAGAGCTCCGCCTTCTCGGGGAGCCTGCTGGACTAGCGACCGGGGCCTAACCTGGCCGTTCTGAGCGATTCTTGCTCATTTCGAGAACTCTTGACACTCCGCTAGACCGTGGCTACGTTGAGGTTGCTCGCATACCTCCGAGCACCGGCGCGGGTGGGCGACCTTCGGGTTTCCCGCCCGCCGCCACGTTGAGGCCGTCTCCCGACCCCGCTCGCCCCACCACTCCACCCGAGAGTCCAAGAGAAAGGGCCCGGAGCGCCGCGGCGCCCCGAGCCCCGATGCCCCTCGGCCGCGATCGGCCTAGCCGCCCAGGTTCACGACCTTCCCCGTCTTCACGGCGCCCGCCACGTGGAGGCGCGTGAAGTAGACGCCCGCCGGCAGCGGTCGTCCGGAGGCGTCCCGGCCGTCCCACCGCACCGCGTGCTCGCCCACGGGATAGACCGCGGGATCGAACGCCCGCACGAGCCGGCCCTGGACGTCCAGGATGTCCAGACGGACCTCGCCCTCACGCTCCATGTAGAAGCGCAGGTTCGTCCGGCCGACGAACGGGTTCGGCGCCGCCGGCATCAGACCGGAGACCCGGACCAGCCACTGCGGCGTGTCCACGCGCACCGGTCCGTGCACCTCTTCGAGGCCGCCGATCTCCACCGCGCCGATCCAGTAGAAGTACGTGGCGTTGCCGCGCACGTTCGCATCGACGAACCGGTAGGTGCTTCCCGCGCCCCGGATCAGGTCGTCCGTGAGGCGGACGCGCTGCCCGGACCGGGAGTCCGAGCGGTAGACGCGGAAGCCGTCGTGGTTCACCTGCGCCGACGTCACCCAGCTGACCTCCACCCGGCGCTCGGTCGGGATCGCCGCCAGCTGCGACAGCGTCACCGCCACCGGGCTGTCGAACTGGATGAGGAACGCGCCGTTGGTGCCGTCCTCGAGCGTGGCCTCGAAGATCGCCCACTGGCCGTTGTCGCTGAGCTGGAACGCGTCCTGACCGCTGCTGATGGTATCCACCAGCAGGTCGTTGATCTTGGTGACGCCCTCCTGGATGAGCAGCTCGTCGTTGAGGAACAGTCCGGTGTCCACGTTCGTGTCCGGGTCGTCCCAGTCGCCGAACCAGAGGACATTGCCCAGGTTGTCCACCTGGACCGGACCGCTGCCCGTGCCGAACGCCGTGAAGAGGAACGGCGCGATCGCCGGCAGGGAATCGCCCTCGCGCCGGAAGACGGCACCATTGCGGATGATGAGCTCGTCGTCCGCGGTGGAACCGTCCAGGTTCGCCTTGAAGACGTAGGCTCCGCTGTTGGACAGATCCAGGCCGCGGCTGGAGAGAAACTCGTAGTTCCGGCCGCCCACCGGCGAGGCGGAGCCCTCCTGGGCCAGCAGCGTGTTGCCCAGGTAGATCGTGCCGTCGGTGGCGCTGGCGGCGCCCACGTCCGCGAAGAAGAGCGCCTGCCCCATGTCGTTGAACGCGGACTGGTGCGGGCCGAAGCCGAAGTCGTTCACGCCCTCGGCCTGACCCGGAAGGATGTCGCCCTCCTTGGCGAGGACCGACTCGCTGATCAGGTTGCCCGATCCGTCCAGCCCCATGACGACGAGCGCGCGATCCACGGTGGAGGCGATCGCCGGATCGTCGATGCTGGCCACCACGAAGATCTGGTTGCTGTTGTTCACGTCGATCTTCGCGTCAAAGAAGCCGATGTACGGCGTGCCGGGCGAGAAGTCCCCGGACGTCGAGATCGTGCTCTCCTGCAGCACCAGCTGGTCGTTGAAGTAGATCCCGGAGTCGTCGCCGGTGCCCGACGTCCCGTCCAGGAAGAAGTTCCAGCCGCTGTCGCCGTTGTTGTTCAGGTTGATCGAGTCGAAGGAGTCCAGCGTGGCGCCCGCCGGCGACGTCAGCGCCTGGCCTTCCTGCAGGTGCAGGACGCCGTTCTTCATCACGACGGTGTCGATGTTCGCGTCCGCGTTGTCGGTGTCGGCCTCGACGATCCACTCGCCGAGATCGTTCACGGCGAGGTTGTCGATCCGGGTCACGGTGCCGACCCCGGGGACGACGTCGCCCTCGAGCAACGCGTTGGAGACGGAGAACGCCGAGGCGACGTTCGTGGTCACGAGGGGGAGAACCAGAGCGACCCCGAGGATCGCCCCGCAAGTCGTGGAGAGACGCATTCAGGCCTCCAGACTGCCAGGAGAGGATCCGCCCGAGGGGGCAGGCCGCCGCTCGTCGGCGGCATCGGCAGTCTAGGCGGCGTTCCCGTGCAGGATCAAGCGGGACGAATCAGGGTCCGGGCGCGAGCGCGCAGATGTCCTCCACGGCGCCGATGGCCCCGCAGGCGCCGGCCTTGGCCGCCGCGCACGGCGATCCCACCAGCAACGTGTAGCTCTCGGTCTCGCAGAACATCGGATCGGCGTCGAGGTCCGTCGGCGCCGACGGACACTCCGGCGAGTAGTGGCCGGTGGCGCTGTTGTAGAGAACGTTGCACTCCAGCGTGATGCCCGGCGGCGGAGCGGAGAAGCAGGCGATGCCCCAGTTGGCGGAACCGGCGATGATGTTGTTCCGGCAGACGGGCGTGGCGGCCGCGGTATAGATCCCACAGTCCCCCGCATCCACGATCGTGTTGTTCTCCACCAGCGGATCCGCGCCGTTGACCACGTGCACGGCGAAGAGACCGGCGCTCTCCAGGATGTTCCCCTGGATCGTCGCATCGACGGTGGGCGCTCCGCAGGACACCGAGTACCACGCGGCGTCCCGGATCACGCAGTCCACCACCGAGACGCCGCTGGTGAGGATCATCACGCCGATGCGAAACGTGCCCGTGATCTCCAGGTTCCGGAGCGTGGCCCCGCTCCCCTGCACGCTGATGGCATCGTCGAAGCCGGCCGCCAGCGTGAACGACAGCGTGGGTCGCGAGCCGGCCTCCCCGCGCACGGTCACGTTCTCCACGCCGGCGGGCAGGGCGATCTCCTCGTCGATGACGTGGGTCCCGGCCGCCACCTCCACCACGCCGTCCTCCCCCGCCCGATCGATGGCCGCCTGCAGCGTGGCCGCCTCCGCGGGGAAGTTCACGACGCCGTCATCGACGGGGCCCTGTCCTCCGGAGGAGTCGTCCCCGCAGCCGGGGATCATCGAGGCGATCAGGCAGACGACGAGCAGCGATCGAAGGCGGCGCGGCATGGAACACTCCGGAAGACGGGACGGGGACAGGAGGCCTTCGACGATAGACGGCCGGGCCGCCGGGCACAAGCGCCGCACCTTACACGAGGAGGTCGCGGTACTCCGGGTGCCGGTCCACCACCACCGGGACGAACGGACAGCTGGGAATGACACGCAGCCCCCGGCTCCGCGCCCACTCCAGCGCGTGCACCACCAGGCGGCCGCCGGCACCGGTGCCGCGCGCGGACGGAGGGATCACGGTACTGCGGAAGTCCACCGTCTTGTCGTCCACGAGCGCGTAATCCAGATGGCCCGACTCCTCGGGCAGCACGGCAACGAAGCGATGGCGGTCCGGCTCATGGCGGATTTCCATGCAGGCCCTCCCGGGGTTGGGGCTTCCCAGGGTGTCCCAGGTCCGCACCTTGGGCAAGTGGGTTTCCCTGGCCGCCCCGCCGGCCCTGCCCCATCCTCCCTGCGAAAGGAACCGCCGATGAAGCTGCTGCTCCTCCTCGCGGTCGGACTGGGCGTCGTCTGGGTCGCGTGGTCGATTCTGATGGTCGTGTCCCAGACCGCGATCCTCTACCCCGGCGCCCGCTTCCGCGACCCGGCGCCGTCGCCGCCCGCCGTGCCCGGATTGGAGGTGCATCGCCTTCGCGTGGGCGAGGCGGAGGTCGAGGCGTGGCTCCTTCCGGCACTCGATGCTCCCGCGCCCACGCCGGCCGTGCTCTTCTTCCACGGGAACGGAGAGCTCATCGACGACTGGCCGTTCGCGGTGGAGGGACTTCGCCGGCGCGGGCTGGCCGTGCTGCTGGTGGAATTCCCCGGCTACGGCCGATCCGGCGGGAAGCCGCACCAGTCCACCCTGGAGGAGGCCGCGCTGCGCGCCTGGGACCTGGTCGAGGAGCGGCCGGATCTGGACGAGACGCGGGTCATCGCCTACGGACGATCGCTCGGCGGCGGCGCCGCCTGCCGGCTGGCCGCGCTGCGGCCCGTGGCGGCGCTCGCGCTCTCCTCCACATTCACGAGCGTGCGCGCGCTGGCCGCCCGCCGCCTCGTGCCGGGGTTCCTCGTCTCGCAGCCGTACGACAACCTTGCCGTCGTCCGCGACTTCGAAGGGCCGATCCTCATCGCGCACGGCCGCCGCGATGCAACGATCCCCTCGGAGCACGGCGAGGCGCTCGCCCGGGCCGCCTCGCACGCGCGCCTCGTGCTCTACGACGCCCATCACAACGACTGCCCGCCCGACCTGGACGAACACTGGGGCGACGTGGCCGGACTGCTGGCCGGCGTGTCGGGTTCCGCCGGCGAATGACGGCTGCAGGATCGCCTTCCTTGTCGAGTCGCGGCTCCGAAGAGTAGGGTCCGGGATCCGAGGAGGGAGGCCTTCATGACCTCGCCGACCGCTCCGGGGGATCCGACCCCGCCCACCGTGCGCCAGCAGAGTCCGTCCGGACTGCCGCTGCCCTCCGACATCCTCCTGCAGGCCCGTCGCCGGGTGCAGGTGCTGGCCGCCGTCGGCCTGCTCGGATCCGGAACCGATCTCGTCCTGATGGTGGCCGGCGCGGTCTGGTCGGGAAGCGTCTCGCCCACGCCGGCCGAGCTCGTCCCGGTCGGCGCCGACGCGGTCATGCTGCTGCTGTCCATCGCCCTCCTGATCACGGCCCGATCCGCCCGCCTGACGGATGAACGACTCCTGGACGCCACGCTCGTCTATGAGGTCGTCCTGTGCGCGCTGATCGCGCTCGTGAACCCCGCGGCGGTCTACCGCGAAGCGGGAACGCTGCCGCAGCTGACCTGGGTGACGCCGCTGATCATCCTCTTCCCGCTCATCGCCCCGGTCACGCCCCGCCGGATGCTGTTCACCTCGCTGGCCGCGGCCGCGTGCCGCCCGCTCGCGCTCCTGGTGCACGAGGGACTCGGGACGTTCCCGGTCTCCGGCGACGATCTCGTGACGGCGTCGTTCGGTCCGGCGATCGCGGTGGCGATGGCCTACGTCGGCGCGCGCGTCGTGCACGGCATGGGGTTGCAGGTGGCGCGCGCCCGGCGCGCCGGCAGCTACGACCTGGAGGAGGTGCTCGGTCGGGGCGGCATGGGCGAGGTCTGGCGGGCCCGCCACCGGATCCTGGTTCGCCCGGCCGCGGTGAAGCTCATCCGGTCCGATCGGCTGGCCGCCCTCCGCGACACGGAGATCGTGCTGCGACGGTTCGAGCGGGAGGCGCAGGTCACGGCCACGCTGCGATCCCCGCACACGGTCAACCTCTACGACTTCGGTCGCACGGACGAGGGCCACTTCTACTACGTCATGGAGCTCCTCGACGGGCTCGATCTGGCGACGCTCATCGAGCGGCACGGTCCGATCCCCGCCGACCGGGTCGTGTTCCTGCTGCGGCAGGCCTGCCACTCGCTCGCCGAGGCCCACGAGCGGGGACTCGTGCACCGGGACGTGAAGCCGGCGAACCTCTTCACGTGCCGCTACGGGCGGGACGCGGACTTCGTGAAGGTCCTCGACTTCGGCCTGGTGCAGGGATCCACGACCCCGGACGACGTGACGTTGACCGCGCACGGATCGGCGGGCGGCACGCCCGCGTTCATGGCGCCGGAGCAGGCGCTCGGCAAGGGCACGGACGCGCGAAGCGATCTCTACGGCCTGGGCGGCGTCGCCTTCTGGTTGCTGACGGGAAGGACGCCCTTCACGGCCGGGACCGCCGCCGAGATGATCGTCCACCACGCCCGGACCGATCCGGCCGCCCCGTCCTCGGTGGCGGAGGTGGACGTGCCGCCGGAGCTGGACCGGATCGTCCTGGACTGCCTCGCCAAAGCGCCGGACGATCGACCGGTCTCGGCGCCGGACCTGGATGCCCGGCTGGCCGCGGTCCGGACGAAGACCGAGTGGACCCCCGAGCGCGCGCGACGGTGGTGGGACGCGCATCGTCCGACGGTGTTCAGCGACGGATCGCTCAGCGCGTCGACCAGCGAAGCATGGACACCTCCGGGAGGAAGGATCGGGCCGGAGCCCGGGAGCGCGTAGCAGCCCGCCGGGCCCGGCTCACCGGACCGCGGGAAGGCGCAGAAACCGCGCGTCGTCCGCCGCGACGGCCACGGCCGCGATCAGCCCCGGCTCCTCCCACGCGAAGAGCCGCCAGCCATCGGCCTCGTCCGGCGCGTCGGCCACGCGCAGCACACGGGGCGAGTCGTCCAGCGAGACGTCGAAGGAGAAGAGGTCGCCGATGAGCCCGTCGCCGCGCCCCTTCAGGAACGCCTCCTTCCGCGTCCAGCCGCGAAGGAACGCCAGGTCCCGCTCTTCGGGCGGGAACCTCCGGTAGGCCGAGCGCTCCGCCGGGGAGAATGCGGTCTCCACCAGCTCGTCCCGATCCGGGACCTCGCGCATCGTCTCGATGTCCACGCCGATGTCCGCGGCCCGCGTCACCCCCAGGAGCACCGTGTCCTCGGTGTGGGAGACGTTGAATCGAAGTTCCTCATCGACAAGCGACAGCTTGCCGTGCGGCCCGGTCCGGTACCGCACCGGCTTCGCCGCTTCGAGATAGCCGGCCAGAATCCTCCGAACGCCCTGGCGCCGGCGCAGGAAGCGACGCCGGTGAAGCTCGAACCGGAAGCTCGACGCTCGATCGCGCTCGTCGGGGTCCAGGCCGTCGGCGCCCGCTCCCGGATCGCCGGCGGCGGAAAACGTCCAAAGGTGGACCTCTCCGGAGCGCAGCTCGGGCAGCCGGGGGACGGTGAGGCCCTCGCTCACGACGATTCCTTCAGGGTCCCGGTCACCGCCTCCCGAACGCAGTCCTGCACCTCGCGCGACACCGCCTCCAGGAAGAAGTGATCTCCGGTGAAACGCCGGACGTCGAACGCCGCGGACGTCAGTTCTCCCCAGGCCGCAAGCTCGTCCGGCGGGACGCTCGCGTCGTCGAAACCTCCGAGCGCCACGATGGGAATCTCCAATGGATCAACGTCTTGTGGACGGTACATCTCGCACAACTCGAAGTCGGCCCGAAGCGTCGGCAGCAGGAGCTCCATCAGCTCCGCGTGCTCCAGAACCGCGTCCGGCGTTCCGTTCAGCCGGCGCAGCGCCTCGCGAAAGTCCGCGTCCCCGAGCCGGTGCAGCGGCTCTGTCACGCGACGGCGATGCGGGGCGGACGCGGCCGCCGCAAAGAGCGCCACGGGACCCTTCCCCTTCATTCGTCGCGCCACCTCGTACCCGAGGAGCGCGCCCATGCTGGCGCCGAGAATCGCGAAGGGCCCGGGGATGTCGGTCCGCAGCACGGAGGCGACGGACTCGGCGGCGGCGTTCATGTCGCGCCACGACGGTTCGCGAATCCTCGCCTCCCGACCGGGCAGCTGAAGGGGGCACACCTCGACGCCGTCGACCGCGCCGATCCAGGAACGGTACACGGAGGCGCCGGCCCCCGCGTAGGGAAGGCACACCAGGTGAATCCGGGAGCCACCCCCCGGACTTCCGAACGGCCACCACGCTTTGTTCTGCCGTCGATCGAACATCGATGATCCTTCACTCGTGTTTTCCCGGAAATGCGCACCGCAACTAGTGTACTATGCGGCCTCGCGATTCCCGGATTCCCCTTCGAAGTCGGTGCGTGGACCGTCTTCGCAACCGGAGGGTCTCGAGGTCCCCTTGGTCAGTCGCCCCCCCTCGCTCGTCGACATCCTTGCGAGTCGAGCCGATGCCCGGCCGGACGACGTCGCCTACCGCTTCGTGACCGGCGCGTCGCCGCCCGAGACGATCACGTACGCGCAGCTGGATCTTCGCGCCCGCTCGATCGCCGCCTTCCTGCGGCGGACCGAATCCGTCGGCGAGCGGATCCTGCTGGCTCACCCGGCCGGCCTCCCGTTCGTCGAGGCATTCTTCGGTTGCCTGTACGCCGGCTGCCTCGCGGTCCCCGCCTTTCCGCTCCGCGCGAATCGCACGCTGCCGCGCGTGGCGACGATGGCCGACGACGCGAAGGTCCGTACGGCACTCACCATCGGCCCCCACGTGGACCGGTCCCGCCGCATCGGGTCGGACTCTGCGCCGCTGGCGCGACTCCGCTGGACCGGATCCGACGAGATCCCCGACGACTGCACGGCGCCACGCCCCGGAGCGCCGGATCCGGACGCCGTCGCGTACCTGCAGTATACGTCCGGCTCCACGTCGGCCCCGAAGGGCGTGATGGTGTCACACGGGAACATCGTCGCCAACTCCGAGTCGATCCGGCGAGGCTTTCGTCACGACGAGGGCAGCCGGTCCCTGACCTGGCTCCCGCACTTCCACGACATGGGACTCATCGACGGGATCCTGCAGCCCGTCTACTCCGGATTCCCCGCCACGCTCATGGATCCGCTGACGTTCCTGCAGAACCCGTCGCGGTGGCTGGAGATCATCTCCCACGACCGGATCACGCACTCCGGCGGCCCCAACTTCGCCTACGAGCTGGCGATGCGGCGCGTCGATCCGGATCCGGACGCGCTGGACCTTTCGTCCTGGGCCGTCGCGTACAACGGCGCCGAACCGGTTCGGGCCGCGACGCTGGAGGCCTTCGCCGCGAGGTTCGAGCGGTGCGGGTTCCGGCGTTCCGCTCTCTATCCCGCCTACGGCCTGGCGGAGTCGACGCTCAAGGTCAGCGGGCCGATCCGCGGGGACGGCGCCCGCGTCCTCCGGGTCCGGCGCGCGACCCTCGAGGCCGGTCGCGTGGAAACCGACGCGGCGGATCACGACCTCGTCAGCTGCGGGGAGATCGGCCACGACACGGACGTGATCATCGTCGATCCGGAGACCGCGGAGGTCCTTGCGGACAACCGCATCGGTGAGATCCGCGTCGCCGGACCGAGCGTCGCCCTCGGCTACTGGAACCGCCCGGAGGAGAGCGCCGCGACCTTCCGGGCCACGACGCCCGCCGATTCCAGGCCGCGCCTGCGGACCGGCGACCTGGGCTTCCTCCGGGACGGGCAGCTCTACGTGACGGGACGTCTCAAGGACCTCATCATCATCCGCGGGCGCAACCTCTACCCGCAGGACCTGGAGCGTGTCGCAGAGGGCTGCAGCGATGCCCTGCGCCCGGGGGCCGGCGCCGCGTTCAGCGTCGACGTGGACGGTCAGGAGCGTCTGGTCGTCGTGCTGGAGGCGGAGCGCCGGGGGCCGAAGGACCGGGAGACGTTCTTCTCCGCCGTCCGATCGGCGATTGTCGAGTCGGCGGAGGTGGATCCCTGGGCGATCCTCCTGGTCAAGCCGTACGGAGTCCCCAAGACCACGAGCGGCAAGATCCAGCGCCGCGCCTGCCGCCGGGAGTTCCTCGACGACCACCTGCCCGTCCTCGCGGAGTGGCACGCGCCGCGCCGGGAGCAACCGGACGACACTCACTCTGCGGACAACGTGCGAAGCTGGCTCGAAGCGCGATTGGCCGCGAAGCTCCGGATCCCCGTCGACCTGCTCGAACCGGATCGGCCGCTTGCGGCGTTCGGCCTCGATTCGCTCCGTTCGATGGAGCTGGCGCACGAACTGGAGCGCGCGTGGGGTGTGGAGCTCGCTTCCACCGAGCTCCTCTCCGCCGGGTCCCTGGCCGCGCTGCTGGATCGGGTGGAGGAACTCTCCTCTTCGTCGCCCGGGACAACCGCGGATCCCGAGATCGAGGTCCAGGAGGAGTGCGAGCTCTCGATCGGGCAACAAGCACTGCACTCGCTCCACGAACTCGCGCCGGAGAGTCCGGCCTACACGATCGCCTCGGCGATTCGCTGGCGCGGCCCCCTCGATCCGGACGCGCTGCGGCGCGCCGCCCAGCGGGTCGTCGAGCGCCACGCATCCCTCCGCGCGCGTTTCGTCCCTCGCCCCGGAGGGCCTCGCCAGGTCTTCGACGTGCCCTTCGACGCCATCTTCTCGAGTCTGCGCTGGAGCGACGTGCCGGACGACGAACTCCCGGAGCGGCTGGGCGGCCGGGCGTACCGGCCCTTCGATCTGGCGCGAGGCCCGCTGCTGCGACTCGACCTCATCACCCGGCGAGCGGACCACGTCCTCCTCCTGTCGGCCCACCATGCGATCGCCGATCTGTGGTCGCTGTCCGTCGTACTGCGCGATCTCCGGGCGCTCTACGCGGCCGAGCTGACCGGCCGCCCTGCGAAGCTGCCGGTCGCTCCCCACCCCGCCGAGCACATCGAGCGGGAACGGCGATGGATGAACGACGACGCGGGCCGAGACAGCCTGGAGTTCTGGAAGTCCGAGCTGTCCCGTCCCTCCCCCGCGCTCGATCTCCCGACGGATCGCCCGCGCCCGCCGCAGCGTTCCTTTCGAGGCGCGGTTCGCGCGATCCCCGTGCCCCCCGCCTTGGCGGAACGGCTTCGCGACGGCGCGCGCGCCCGCGGGGTGACGCTGACCTCCCTGCTCCTTTCCGGGTTCCACGCGTTCCTGGCGCGGCTCACCGGCAACCCGATCCCGCAGGTGGGCGTGCCGGCCGCCAACCGGCGATCGGGTCGCACGTCGGAGCTCGTCGCCTTCCTCGTGAACTCGCTGGTGCTCCGGGGCGACGTGACGGGCGACCCGTCGTTCGAGGATCTCGTGCGGGAGACCGCTTCGCGGCTGCGCGCGGCCCTGGAGCATCAGGCCTTCCCGTTCGCGGCGCTCGTCCGGGAGCTGGCGCCGCCTCGCGATCCCAGCCGCTCTCCGCTGTTCGACGTGATGTTCGACGTGCGGGGCACGGCCGATGGGGTCCGGGGGGATCTGGCCGGAGGCGGGGAGGGGACCCTGACGCTGGAGGGACACGTCCGGGGAGAGCCGCTGGCGCTCCCGCACCCCTTCTCCCAGTTCGACCTGTCGGTCACGGTGACGGACGACGGCGAGCGACTCGGGATGGAGTTCGAGTACGACACGCAGCTCTTCGATGCCGCGCGCGTCGAGGAAATCGCGGAAGGATTCCTGGCACTGCTGAGCGGCGCGTTGCGCCAACCGGACCTGCCCGTGTCGCGGCTTCCGATTCTGTCGGAAGAGCAACGGACCCGCGTGCTGGGGGCGGCGCCGCGGATTTCCCGGAGCGACGCTCCTCCGGGGCTCGCCCGGCGCTTCGAGGAGTGCGCGCTCCGCCGCCCCGACGCGGTCGCGGCCCATCATCGGGGCGAGTCCATCACGTACGGGGAGCTGCGATCGCGCGCCGCCGCCGCGGCGAGCCTCCTTTGGGAACACGGGGTCGGCCCGGACGTGCCCGTAGCCGTTTCGGCGGAGAAGTCCATCGATCTGCTCGTGGGCCTGATGGCGGTGTTCCGCGCCGGCGGGACCTTCGTGCCGGTGGACCCGTCGCTCCCCCCGGACCGGCAGCGCTACCTCGTCGAGGACTCCGGGGCGCGCCTCGTCCTCGGGCGCCCCGGCCACGTCACCTGGGGCGCGCCCACGCTGCCGCTGCCCCGCCCCGTCGCCGGCGCCGCGACCCCGCCGCCGGCCGATCCGCCGCCGGATTCGCTGGCGTACGTCATCTACACCTCGGGGACCACGGGCCGCCCCAAGGGCGTGGGCGTCTCGCATCGCAACCTGGCGGGGGCGATCCGAGCCTGGGACCTGGCCTACGATCTCGCCACGCTTCCGGTTCATCTGCAGATGGCGTCGCCCGGCTTCGACGTGTTCCTGGGCGACGTGTCGCGCGCGCTCTCGTCCGGCGCGCAGCTCGTCCTGTGTGACCGCGAACTCCTCCTGGAGCCGGCCGCGTTCGCCGATCTCTGCCGCCGGCACCGCGTGGCGTTCGGGGACTTCGTTCCGGCCGTCGTTCGCGCCCTGGCGCGACACGTCGCGGAGGACGATCGCCCGCTCGACTCGTTCCGGATCGTCGTGGTGGGCTCGGACGCGTGGTCCACGTCCGACGTTCCCGTGCTGCGGAAGGCTTTCGGCGGCGCGCGACTGCTCAACTCGTACGGCGTCACCGAGGCCACCGTCGACAACCTGTTCGACGACGTCGGCGCCGAGGACGCCGGGCGCGCGGCCCCTCCGATCGGGCGGGCGATGGCCAACGGCACGGCCCGGGTCGTGGACGATCGCCTGCAGCCTGTGCCGTTCGGCGTCCGGGGAGAACTGGTCCTCGGCGGCGCAGCCGTCGCGCGGGGCTACCCGAGGGATCCCTCGCGCACGGCGGAGCGCTTCGTGCCCGACCCGGACGGCGCGCCCGGGAGCCGGCTGTACCGGACCGGAGACGCGGCCCGCCTGCTGAGCGACGGTCGGATCGAGTTCCTCGGCCGCTTCGACGAGCAGGTGAAGATCCGCGGCTACCGAGTCGAGCCGGGCGAGGTGGAGTCGCTGCTGTCGGAGCACGCCGACGTTTCCGCCGCCGCCGTGATCGCCGTGACCTCCGGAGAGACGCGACGTCTGGTCGCGTACGTGGTCGCTCCGGAACACATCGACGAGAGCGAACTGCGTCGCCACGTGGCCGCGCGCGTCCCCGACTACATGGTGCCGTCCGCGTTCGTCCGGCTCCCGGCACTTCCGCTGACTCCCAACGGCAAGATCGACCGGCGCGCGCTGCCCGCCCCCCCCACGGAAGCGTCGTCAGGACGCGCGCCCTCCGCGGGCGCGGAGCAGCGCATGGCGGACGTGTGGTGTCGCGTGCTCGATCGGTCCGAGATCCGCGCGGACGACGACTTCTTCGAGATCGGCGGAGACAGCATCCTCGCGATCGAGCTGGTGTCCAAGGCCCGCGCGGCCGGCCTCCAGATCTCGGCGCGCCAGGTCTTCGAGTTTCCCACCGTCGCGGAGCTCGCGGGCGTCGCCGCTTGCGACCGTCCCCCGTCGGACCGGCCGGCCCTGCAGGGCGAGGCGCCGCTCCTCCCGATGCAGGAGTGGTTCTTCCGCCAGGACTTTGCGGAGCCGTCCCACTGGAATCTGGGGCTCGCGGTGCGGGCCTCCTCCCGCCTCGACCCGGACCCCGTTCACGCGGCGCTCCGGGCGGTCCTCGCGCGCCATGACGCTCTCCGCGCGCGTTTCGAGCGGAGCTCCGACGGCTGGCGACAGTGGATCGAGGCGCCCGGAGCCGTGGAGGCACCGGACGTGTTCTCCGCGGAGCCCGGCACGACGCTGGAGGAGGCGGCCGCGCGCGCATTGACGGCGCTCCACGGCCGACTCGACCTGGAGCGCGGTCCGCTGCTGCGCGTCGCCCTGGTGCAGGACGCGGACGAGCGCGATGCGCTGGTCCTGGCCGTCCATCATCTCGTGTCCGACGGCGTCTCGCTGCGGTGGATCCTGGAGGACCTGGCGACGGCGTACCGAGCCGCCGTCGCCGGAGAGGACATCCATCTCCCGCCTCGCACCGACTCCGTGGCGGACTTCGCCCGCGCGCTCGGCAAGCGAAGCGAAGAGGCCGCCGGTAGCGATGCACGGGACGAGACGGCGGCATGGCCCCGCTGCGAGACCGCGGCCACCGAGGGAGAGTCCGTTCGGCGCCGGACCCGGTGGTCCGCGGAGGAGACGCAGCGCTGGCTGGCCGGCCCGGAGGATCCAGAGATCGCCTTGCTGACCTCCCTGGTGGAGGCCGCGCGCCGCCACGGGGCCCCCGATCGCCTGGCGCTGGAGCGGGAAGAGCACGGCCGCGAAGCGGCCGACGCCGACGTTTCGCGTACGGTCGGCTGGTTCACGCAGGTGCGGATGATCGTCGTCGACGGACTCGCCTCCGCATCCCGCGCGGAGTTGCCCGACCGACTCCGCGCCGCGCTCCGGGCGCAAACCTCGATTCAGGGGACGGTCCCCACCCTTTCGTTCAATTACCTCGGCCGCTTCGACTCCGCGACCGGTGCGTCCTCCCTGTTCGAACGCCTGTGGGAACCCGATGCGCCCCGGCGATCCGGGCGCGCCCACCGCACGCACGCGCTCGAGGTGGACGCAATGGTGCTCGACGGCCGGCTGACGGTGGACTGGTCCGCGCATCCCGACCTCACGCCGCTTCTCCCCGGCCTCGTCGACGCGTTCCGCGCGGACCTGCTCGACCACCTGCCCGGCGGCGACGTGGAGGAAGACCTGCCCCTCACCCCGATGCAGGACGGGATGCTCTTCCATCATCTTCGCCACGACGACGATCCCTACGTTGCCCAGATCACCCTGGAGTTCGAGGGCGACCTCGACGTGGGGAGGCTTGCGCGCGCCTGGCAGGCCGCGGTCGACATCCATCCGGCTCTGCGTTCGTCCTTCGTCGAGGACCCGGACGGGCGCTTCCGTCGTCGGGTGAGCCGTTCCGCCGCGATCCCCATCCGGCGACACGCTCCCGACGCCGACGAGCGGCTCGTGGCCGAGGCCGCCCGGGACGCCGGATTCGACGTCGGCGTCGCCCCGCTCGCCCGGGTCGACCTGATTCCGGGCGCCGATCGCGTGGTCGCCGTCTTCACGCACCACCACCTGCTGTTCGACGGGTGGTCGCTGCCGCTCGTGCTCGAGTCCGTGCTGGGCGCCTGCGCGAGGCCGGACGAGCCGCGCGCGCGACGGGACTCGTCGGCGAGCCGACGCTTCGAGGAGTGGCGAGCGTCCCGCGATCCCAAGGCGGCGCGCGCCTTCTTCTCCGAACGACTGGGCGATCTCACCGCGGGGACTCCCCTACCCCTGGATCGTCCGACCGGGGACACCGGAATCGGGGTCATCCGCGGCGAGGCGCCCGCGGACCTAGTCGCCCGCGTCCGCCGGCTGGGGGTCACGCCCGCGACCCTGGTCCACGCCGCCTGGGCGAGCGTGCTCGCCACGTCCACGGGTCGGCGGGACGTCGTATTCGGGACGACCTCCGCCGGGCGGCCCGACGGGGTGGACGGACTGGCCGACGAGGTGGGGCTGTTCATCACGACGCTTCCCGTGCGGCTGCGGACGCCGGAGTCGCTCACGGCGCGGGAGTGGCTGCGCGACGTCCAGCGTGACGGCGCTCGCCTGCGCGAGTTCGAGTTTGCGCCCCTGCCCGACGTCCAGCGGTGCACGGGCCTGCCGCCCCACGCTCCCCTCTTCGAGACGCTGCTCGTCTTCGAGAACTACCCCATTGACGTGCGAAGCCTGCGGGAGAGGAAGACCTTCAGGATCTCCCGCGTCGCGCTCCACGAGGAGACGCACTACCCGCTGACGATCGTCGTGGGGGAAGGGGACGGGACGGGACTCCGGTTCCTCCATGATCGCTCGCGCCTCTCCCGGCGGGCCGTCGAGACCCTTCGGGATCGACTGACGTTCGCGATCGAGACGTTCCTCTCGCATCCCGACGTGCCGCTGCGGGATCTGCCCCGCCTGCGCGACGACGAGCGCGAGGTCGTGAACCGCCCCAACGAACTCGCGCGGCGGAACGTCCGGGAGCGGGCCGTGGGAGAGATCTTTGCGCAGCACGCGCGGAGCCGTCCGGAGGCCGTCGCGCTCCGGGCGGGCGACGAGTCGTGGACGTACGGGCGCCTGGACCACGTGTCCGCGGCGATCGCTCGGGCTCTGGTCGCGCGCGGACTGCAACCCGAGGGCCGGGTCGCCGTCGCGCTGCCCCGCTCGCCGGAGTTCGTGGCGACGGTCCTGGGGATTCTGCGCGCCGGCGGAGTGTACGTTCCGCTGGACGCCCAGTCGCCGCCCGACCGGCAGACCGCCATGCTGGCCGACAGCCGCGCGATGCTCCTCGTGGCGGATTCTCCTTCCGCCTTCCACAACGTTCCGCACGTCCCCTTCGACGAGCTGGCGCGCGAGGGCGGCCGACTGGAGACTCCGCTGCCGGACCCGCCGTCCGCGGACCGGCTGGCGTACGTCATCTTCACCTCCGGCTCCACGGGACAACCCAAGGGGATCGAGATCACGCATCGCGCCATCGCCCACCTGGTGTCGGGGGACTACGTCCGCTTCGGGCCCGGTCGCACGCAACTGCTGCTCTCCACGGTCGCCTTCGACGCTTCCACGTTCGAGATCTGGGGAGCGCTGCTGCACGGCGCCGCCCTGGCGATCGCGCCGGACGGCCCCGCGACCGCCCGGGAGATCGTCGACCTCGTCGAAAGACACGGCGTGACGACGATCTTCCTCACCACCGGTCTGTTCCAGGTGCTCGCCGAGGAAGAGCCGGAGAGACTCGCGCGGATTCCGGAGGTCCTCTTCGGAGGCGACGTGATCGCTCCCGCGGTCGTGAGGTCGCTGCTGGAGCGGGGGGCGACCGGACTGATCCACGCCTACGGTCCGACGGAAACGACGACGTACGCGACGACGCATCCGCTCTCTCCCGACGACGACCTGACGGAACGCGTCCCGATCGGTCGGCCGGTCACCAACGACCGCGCCTACGTCGTGGACCGGGAGATGCGCCTCGCTCCCCCCGGGGCTCCCGGCGAGCTGCTCCTCGGCGGCGCCGGGCTCGCCCGCGGGTACTCGTCCCGCGCGGACCTCACCGCGGATCGATTCGTACCGGATCCGTTCGGCCGTCCCGGGGAGCGTCTCTACCGGACCGGCGACGTGGCCCGCTGGAATGCCGACGGCCGTCTGGAGTTCCTCGGCCGGCGGGACGGGCAGGTCAAGATCCGCGGATTCCGGGTGGAGGTCGGCGAAGTGGAGGCGGCGCTCGCCGCGGCGGAGGGCGTCCGTTCCGCGTGCGTCGTGGCGCAGGGGGAACGGGGAGACGTCGAGCTGGTGGGGTACTACGTCCCGGAGGGAGACGTCGATCCTTCCGCTCTCCGCCGGCGGCTGGAGCGGCGTCTTCCCGGGTTCATGATGCCGGTGCGGCTCCTGGCCCTCGACGAGATGCCGCTGACGGCTCGCGGCAAGATCGACCGGACCGCGCTTCCCGCCCCGGAGGTCGCCGCATCGGTGTCGGCTCCTTCCCGCGGACCGTCCACGCCGGCCGAGCGGACCCTGCTCGACCTTTTCTCCGCCGTGCTGGGTCGGGAAAGCCTTTCCGTCGACGACGACTTCTTCGCGCTCGGCGGACACTCGCTCCACGCGACGCGCGTCGTCTCCCGCATCCGTCGGGCGTTCGGCGTGGATCTGCCGCTGCGGGCGCTGTTCGATACGCCGACGGCCGCGGCGCTGGCGCGGCGCCTGGAACGGGGGCGATCGTCCGCGTCCGTCCCCATCCCCCGCGCCCCGGACTCCGAGCGCACGCTGGCCTCCCCGGCCCAGCGACGCCTGTGGTTCCTCGACCGACTGGAACCCGACAGTGCGGCCTACAACATCGCGTCGGCGCTGCACCTGGAGGGCGACCTCGATCCGCAGGCGTTGGCCTCCGCGTTCACGACGATCCTCGAGCGACACGAGGCACTCCGGACGCGGTTCCGGGAAGGCGACGACGGCCCGCGGACGATCGTGGAGGAGCCCTCTCCCGTGGAGATCCCGTCCGAGGACCTCGAGCACACGGCCGATCCGGCGGCGGAGGCCCGTCGTCGGGTGGCGGAGGAGGCGCGCCGTCCCTTCGATCTCTCGGTGGGCCCGCTCCTCCGCGTCCGACGACTACGGCTGGCCCAGGATGCGAACGTCCTCGTCCTCACGATGCACCACATCATCGCGGACGGCTGGTCGGTGGGCGTCCTCGTGCACGAGCTCGCCGAGGCGTATCGGGCGCACCGGGATCGTCGCGAGCAGGATCTGCCCGAGCTGCCCGTGCAGTACGCGGACTGGGCCGCGTGGCAGCGGAGCTACCTCGAGGACGGCGAGGGAGACCGTCAGCTCGCCTACTGGAAGAGCGAGCTGAACGAACTTCCCGCACTTGCGCTGCCGACGGATCGCCCCCGCCCGCCGCAGGCCAGCGGTCGGGGCGCTTCCTTCCCCGTGCGGATCCCGGCGGATCTCGTGGCGCGCGCGCGCCGCTTCGCCCGCGCCGAGGGCGCGACCCTCCACATGACGCTGCTGGCGGCCCTTTCCGCCGTACTGGGACGCTGGTCAGGGCAGGAGGACTTCGGGATCGGCACGCCGGTCGCCAACCGGACCCGCGAGGAGGCGGAGCCACTGCTCGGAGTCTTCGTGAACTCGCTGGTGCTGCGCGCGGACCTTCGTGGACGAACCCTCTCCTTCCGCGACCTGCTCGCCCGGGTCCGGCATTCGGCGCTCCGCGCGTACGAGCACCAGGACGTGCCCTTCGAGCGGGTGGTGGAGGCGGTCGCCCCGGGTCGGGACCTGTCGCGGACGCCCCTGTTCCAGGTGATGTTCATCCTCCAGAACGCGCCGGTCGGGGCGCTGGATCTCGGCCCCCTGCGCATCCGCCCGTTCGAGGCGCCGACCGGAACGTCGAGCTTCGATCTGACCTTCTCGCTGGAGCCGCCGGAGGAGCGCGCGGTCGCGGCCGACGGCGACTCCCAGGACATCGTGGGGGACGTCGAGTACTCCACGGACCTCTTCGACGAGGCGACGCTCGCGCGCCTCTGGTCCGAGCTGTTGCGGCTGCTCGACGAAGCCCTTCGGTCGCCCGAACATCCGCTGCGTCGCCTGCGCCTCCTCTCCGCCGAGGACCGGGAGAGCGCTCTGGTCGAGTGGAGCGGTCGACGTGACGCTCGGGAGGCGACGGTTCTCCTCCCGGAGCGGATCGCCGTCGTGGCGGAGCGGACGCCCGACGCCATCGCCGTCGTCGCCGGAGCGCGATCGATCACCTACCGCCACCTCGAGGAACGCGTCGGCCGACTGGCCGCTCGGTTGAAGGACGCCGGGGCCGGTCCCGGACGACGCGTCGCGCTGCTCCTCGATCGATCGCCGGAGTTCGTCGCGGCCGTCCTCGCGGTCTGGAGAACGGGAGCGGCCTACGTCCCGCTCGATCCGTCGCATCCGCGCGATCGCCTGGTCGAGGCTCTCCACGACGCGGATCCTGCAGCGTGCGTGGTCACCCCGGAGACGGACTTCACGCCGCCGGTCGGACGGACGCTCCCGTTCGGGCCGCATACCCCGGACGACGGTGAGGTCCTGTCGAGCGGTCCCTCCCCGATCCCGGAGGCGGCCGCCTACGTGATCTACACGTCGGGCACGACCGGACGACCCAAGGGCGTCGTTGTCCCGCACGGCTCCCTGGCGGCGGCCTACGACGCCTGGGCCGAACGCTACGAACTGCGCGCCGGAGATCGCCATCTGCAGATGGCCGGCGTCGGCTTCGACGTGTGCGCCGGCGACCTCGTGCGGGCGCTGGGATCGGGCGCAACCCTGGTCCTCGCCGATCGCGAAACGCTGCTCGATCCGGAGGCCCTGTTCGAGCTGGCGCACCGCGAGCGCGTGACGTTCGCCGAGTTCGTCCCCGCCGTCCTTCGCCCGCTCTCGGCGCACGCCGCCAGCGACGCTCGGCGCCTGGACTCGCTTCGAATCGTGGCGGTGGGATCGGACGTCTGGTCGATGGAAGAGGCCGCGGCCTTCCGCGCGACGTTCGGCCCCGACACACGTCTCGCCAACTCCTACGGGGTGACGGAAGCCACAATCGACTCCACCGTCTGGTTCCTCGACGAGGGCCACGCCGGCGGCGCCCATCCCCCGATCGGGCGGCCGCTGGCGCACGCCACGGTGCATGTCCTGGACGATGCCGGGGAGCCGTGCCCTCCCGGGGTGGTGGGAGACCTCTTCCTGGGCGGCCCATCGGTGGCCCGCGGATACCTGGGGCGCCCGGACCTCACCGCGGATCGCTTCGTCCCGGATCCGTTCGGTCCGCCCGGCGCTCGAGCCTACCGGACCGGGGACCGCGCGCGGTTCCTGCGGGACGGCCGCCTCGTGTTCGTCGGCCGGGACGACGACCAGGTGAAGGTGCGCGGGCAGCGCGTGGAGCTCGCGGAGATCGAGGCCGCCCTTCTCCGCGCGCCGAACGTCCGCGCGGGGGCGGTCGTCGTTCGCGGCGAAGGCGAGCACACCCGGCTTTGCGCCTACGTGGAGGACCGTGGCGCCGGCTTCGACGAGGAGGGCGCGCGTCAGACCATGCTCCGGCGCCTGCCGTCGGGCTGGATCCCCGCCTCCTTCACCGTGCTGGACCGGCTTCCGCTGACGGACAACGGCAAGGTCGACCGCCGGCGCCTGCCGGAGCCCGCGTCCCTCGCCCGGGCGTTCGAGGAGCCGACCGGCGAGATGGAACGGCGCGTCGCGGCGATCTACGCGGAGGTCCTCCGTCTGCCGCGCGTCGGCGCCGACGACGACTTCTTCGCGCTCGGCGGCCATTCCCTGCTGGCCGTTCAGGTCACGTCGCGCCTGGCCAGCGACCTCGGACGAGACGTCCCCGTCCGCGCGCTCTTCGAGTTCCCTCACGTGCGCGGCCTCGCGGCCTCGCTGGACTCCGACGACGGCGCTCCCCTGCCGCCGGTGCGGCCCGCCCCGCAGGACGAGCGCCGCCCCGCGTCGTTCGCCCAGCGGCGACTCTGGTTCCTCGACCGGCTGGAACCCGATACGGCGGCCTACCATCTCCCCACGCTGCTGCACCTGGAGGGCGCGGTGGACCGCGATGCGCTTCGGCGGGCGCTGGAGGGGCTGGTCCACCGGCACGAGGCGCTTCGGACCTGCTTCGTCGAGGGGGAGAACGGCCCGGAGCAGCGCATCGACCCGGCCGGGCCGCTCGATCTCCCGGTGGTCGACCTGTCGGGACTCCCCCGGCGGGATCGCGGGCGCGCCCTTCAGCACGAGGTTCGCAGGGAGATTCGCCGTCCGTTCGACCTGACCCGCACGCCGATGCTTCGCGCGATCCTTTACCGCCGCGACGACACGCGATCCTCGCTGCTGGTCACGACCCACCACATCGCCTCCGACGGCTGGTCGCTGATGGTGCTGGCCCGCGAGCTGGGCGAACTCTACGCTGCGTTCGTCCAGGGTCGCCCGGACCCGCTGCCCGCACTCCGGGTGCAGTACGCCGACTGGTCCGCCTGGCAGCGCGCCTGGCTGGCCGGCGGAGCAGAGGATCAACAGCTTGCGCACTGGCGCGATGCGCTGAGCGACGTGCCGCCGCTGACGCTGCCCTTCGATCGGACGCGCCCCGTTCATCCCACGTTCGCCGGCGACTTCCTTCCCGTTCGACTGGAGGCCCCGTTGCGGGAGCGGCTGGAGAGGCTCGCCAGCGACGAGCGGGCGACGTTGCACATGGTCCTGCTCGCCGCCTACTCCGCGACGCTGGCGCGCTGGTCGGGTCAGTCCCGGTTCGCCGTCGGAACGCCGGTTGCGAACCGACGGACGCCGGAGGCGGAGACGCTCATCGGATTCTTCGTGAACACCCTGGCGCTCCCGGTCGATACGGAGGGAAACGCCCTCACGTTCCGCGACCTGCTCCGCAGCGTCCGCCGGACCGCGCTGGAGGCGCACTCCCACCAGGACGTGCCGTTCGAGCGCGTCGTGGAGGATCTGGATCCGGAGCGGCACGGCGGGCGCCATCCCCTGTTCCAGGTGCTGTTCGCGCTGCAGAACGTCCCGGTGGATCGGGTGGAGCTTCCCGGACTCCGGCTCACCTATGACGAACCGTCGACCGGGGCGACCCGCTTCGATCTGGAGCTCTTCCTCGCCGAGACCGAGCGGCTGGAGACGGCGCTCCCCGGAGCCGGTGGCGGAAGCGGCGCGCTCGACGGCCTGCTGAACTACTCCACCGAGCTGTTCGATCGGGGCACGGCCGAGCGCTTCCTGGAGTCCTTCACCTTCCTGGTCGAGACGGTCACCGCGCGCCCCGACGTCCCGATGGGCCGGCTGCCGGCACTGCCGCCGTCGCACCGTCGCCGGGTGCTGCGCGATTGGAACGCCGCCCGGGAGGAGACCCCGACGCCTCCGCCGGTGCACCGGCCGTTCGAGGCCCTGGCCGCGAAGCGGCCGCACGCCCCCGCGCTCCGTCACGGAAGCCGTCGCCTCTCCTACCTCGAACTGGACCGGCGCGCGAACGGCCTCGCGCGGCGGCTCGTGACACTCGGAGTGGGGCCCGAGAGCTCGGTGGCGATCGCCGTGGAGCGATCCCCCGACCTCGTCGTCTCCGTTCTGGCCGTCGTGAAGGCGGGGGCGGCCTACGTGCCGATCGATCCGGAACACCCGACGGACCGCATCGCGTTCCTGCTGGAGGACTCCGCGGCGAGCCACGTGCTGACCACCGGCGCGTCGGAAGTTCGCCTCCCCGACGACTTCACGTCGCGGGTTCGGGTGGATCGGGATCCGGAAGAGGCCGACGATCCCCCCGCCGTCGCCGCGTCCCCCGACTCCCCGGTCTTCCACGTCTACACGTCCGGCTCCACCGGCGTGCCCAAGGGCATCGCGATGACGCATCGCGCACTGTCCAACCTGCTGTCCTGGCAGCGGGACGACTCCGGTCGCCCGATGCGCACTCTGCAGTTCGCGGCGCTCTCCTTCGACGTGTCGTTCCAGGAGATCTTCTCCACCCTGACCGCCGGCGGAGAGCTGGTGCTCGTGGACGAGGACGAACGCAAGGACGCGTCCGCACTGCTGCGCGTCCTCCAGGATGCGCAGGTGGAGCGCCTCTTCCTGCCGTTCGTGGCGCTGAGCTCGCTGGCGGAGACCGCGCGCGCCGAGCGTCGCTTCCCTCCGTCGCTGGTCGAGGTGAACACGGCGGGCGAGGTGCTTCGCGTGACTCCGGCGCTGCGCGAGTTCTTCGAGCGCACCGGGGCCCGGCTGGTCAACCAGTACGGCCCGGCCGAGACGCACGTGATCTCCGCCGGCGAGGTGGAGGGTCCGCCGGCCGATTGGCCGACGCTCCCCTCCATCGGCCGCCCGATCCGGAATGCGCCGCTCTACCTCCTGGACGATTCGCTCCAGCCGGTCCCGATCGGATCGCCCGGAGAGATCCACGCCGGCGGCGTGGCTCCGGCGCGGGGCTACTCCGGTCGCGCGGACCTCACCGCGGAGCGCTTCGTCCCCGATCCGTTCTCGTCGGTTCCGGGTCGGCGGCTCTACCGCACGGGAGACGTCGCCCGCTTCCGCTCCGACGGAACGCTGGAGTTCCTCGGACGACGCGACCGACAGGTGAAGATCCGCGGACACCGGGTGGAACCGGGCGAGATCGAGGCCGAGCTGGCCCGACACCCGGCCGTGCAGGAGTCGGTGGTGCGCGATCACGAGCACGACGGAGGTCGGCGTCTGGTCGCGTACGTCGTGGCGCGGCCCGGGAACGCTCCGACGGCCGATGCGCTGCGGACCCACCTCGCTCGCTCGCTTCCGAGCGCCCTCGTTCCGGCCGCGATCGTGTTCCTGGAGGCGCTTCCGCTGTCGCCGCACGGCAAGGTGAACCGCGACGCCCTTCCGGAGCCGGACTGGCTCGCGACGTCGGACCCCACCACCGGACCCCGTTTCCCCGAGGAGGAGATCGTCGTCGCCGCGTTCGCCGAGTCCCTGGGCGTCGAGTCCATCGGCATCCACGACGACTTCTTCGCCCTTGGAGGCCACTCGCTGCTCGCCACGCGCGTTCTTTCCCGCGTGCGCAGGGCCCTGGACGTGGACGTTCCGCTTCGTCGGCTCTTCGACGCCCCCACGCCCGCCGGCCTCGCCGCCGCGGCGCTCGAGTTCCGGGAGCGCACGACGATGCTTCCGCCGGTGCGCCCGGCCTCTCCCGCGGAACGGCGGATTCCCTCGCCGGCGCAGCAGCGCCTCTGGTTCCTGCACCGGATGAATCCGGACGACGCCTCCTACAACGTCCCGGCCGCGGTTCGTCTCTCCGGACCGCTGAACCCCGCCGCGCTGGAGTCGGCGCTGGCCGGCGTGCTTCACCGGCACGAAGCCCTGCGCACACGGTTCCCCGAAGGGCCGGATGGCCCGGAAGCGGTGGTGGCGACGGACGTCCAGGTCCGCCTCGTCCCGGAGTCGGCTCCCGTCGGCGAGGACGCCGACGCGTTCGTGCCGCGGACCCTGCGGGAGGAGGCGGCGCGCCCGTTCGACCTGGCGGCCGGCCCGGTCCTCCGCGCGCGTCTGCTCCGCGTGGCGGACGACGAACACGTGCTGTCGCTCGTCCTGCACCACATCGCGACCGACGGCGCCTCGCTCCGAATCCTCTGGCGGGAGCTGGCCGAAGGCTATGCGGCGGCCGTCGCCGGCGACGCGCCTTCACGGTTTCCCCTTCCCGTTCAGTACGCCGACTATGCCGCCTGGCAGCGTCGCGTGCTGGAGGGGGGCGAGCTCGATCGACAGCTGGCGTTCTGGCGCGAGACCCTCGCGGATGCACCCCCGGCCCTGGAACTGCCGACCGATCGCCCCCGACCGGCGCAGACCACGGCCCGGGGCGCCACGATGGAGGTGCGGCTGTCCGCCGACGTCCTGGAATCGGTGTCCCGCCTCGCGCGCGAGGAAGGCGTCACACGGCACATGGTCCTCCTGACCGCCTACGCCTGGACGCTGCTGCGGACCGCCGGACAGGACGAGGTCGTGATCGGCACGCCGGTCGCGAACCGGCGCGTCCCGGAGGCCGAGGAGCTCATCGGCTTCTTCGTGAACACGCTTCCGGTCCGCGTTCGCGGCGACGGGAACCCGTCTTTCCGGGAACTGCTGGATCGCGTGCGACGCGCGTCCCTGGACCTGCACGCGCATCAGGACCTCCCGTTCGAGCGACTCGTGGAGGAGCTTCAGCCGGAGCGCGCCCTGAACCGCGCACCGATCTTCCAGACGGCGTTCGCGCTGCAGGATCTCCATTTCGAGCGGACCGACGCTGCGGGGGTTTCGTGGACTCCGCTGGACGTCGACAACGACACCGCCAAGTTCGACCTCATGCTCCTGCTCGGGGAACGGGGCGGCGAGCTGGCCGGCGCGTTCGAGTACAGCACCGACCTCTTCGACGCGGCCTCGATCAAGAGGCTGGCCGGCCGGTTCACGCGGCTCCTGGAGCGGGCGCTCAGGGAGCCTTCCCGTGCGCTGCCCGGGATCGCGCTGGCGTCACCCGCGGAGGTGCAGCGGGCGATGGACGGCGCCCGCGGTCCGTCGCTCTCCTTCGCGAAGCCGCACCTGCTCACCGTCCGCATCGAGGCGACGGTCGACCGCTCTCCGGACACCCTCGCGTGCGTGGGGGACTCAGGATCGCTGACCTACGCCGAACTCGAGCGGCGCGCGAACCGACTGGCTCATCACCTGATCGATGGGGGAGCCGGTCCGGAAGTGCGCGTGGCCCTGTGTCTCGACCGCGGTCCCGAGGCCGTCGTGGCGATGCTGGCGATCCTCAAGGCCGGCGCCGCGATCGTTCCGCTGGATCCCGCCGATCCGCCTGAGCGTCTCGCGTCGCTCGTGAAGGACGCCGGGGCCCGGCTCCTCATCACGAACTCCGGCGCTCCCCTGGCGGCCGCCGTCGATGTCCCGGTCGTCCTCCCGGACCGGGACCGATCCGATCTCGACGCACGGCCCGACTCGCGTCCCGAGGCCGCGACGCGACCGGAGCACCTCGCCTACCTCATCTACACGTCCGGCTCGTCGGGGCGCCCGAAGGCCGTCGGCGTGGAGCATCGGCAGATCGTGTCGTACGTGGAGGCCGTCCGGGACCGTCTGGAGCTCCGGGACGGTTTCACCTACGGCTGGATCTCGACGATCGCAGCGGACCTGGGCCACACGGCGCTCTTTCCCGCTCTCACGACCGGGGGCACGCTCGTCATCGTCCCGCCCGACGAGGCGCTCGACGCCCCGGCGCTGCAGGGCCGCTTCGGCCGCCATCCGATCGACGTACTGAAGATCGTGCCGTCTCATCTCTCCGCCCTTCTCAGCGGCGACGACGTCGACGCGATCCTTCCGCGGCGGCGGCTGATTCTCGGCGGGGAGGCGACTTCGGGAGCGTTCCTCGCCTCGCTCCGCGAGCGGGCGCCGGACCTTCGCGTCTGGAACCACTACGGTCCGACCGAGACCGCCGTCGGCATCCTGGCGGGCGAGGCCCGGATCGGCGACACGGATCGCTCGACGGTCCCGCTGGGGACGCCGCTCGCGGAAGCGCGCACGTACGTCCTGGACGACGGGCTCCATCCGGCGGCGCCGGGAAGCATCGGCGAGCTCTACCTGGGAGGCGCCGGAGTCGCGCGCGGCTATGTCGATCGACCGGACCTGACCGCCGACCGCTTCGTGCCCGATCCCTACGGCCCCGTGGGATCCCGGATGTATCGCTCGGGAGATCGGGCCCGGCTTCTTCCCGACGGGCGGCTGGAGTTCCTGGGGCGCGTCGACGATCAGGTCAAGGTGCGCGGGTTTCGGGTGGAACCGGGCGAGATCCGCGCCGCTCTGGAGCGTCACGCCGACGTGCGCGCCGCGGCGGTCGTGGTCCGCGACGACGGCGCCGCGCCGGGTCTCGTTGCGTACGTCGTCCCGGATCCTCGCCGCGCGCCGACGCTCCGCGGGCAACCCCGCCGTGTGCTGCCCAGCGGACTGGCGATGGCCGAGCTCAACCGCAACGAGACCGACTATCTTCACCGTGAGGTCGTCGAGCTGGCCGCGTACGTCCGCCACGGTCTCACGTTGCGCGACGGCGACACGATCTTCGACGTCGGCGCCAACATCGGCATGTTCAGCGCGTTCGCGAGTCGGGTGTGCGACGCGCCGAGGATCGTCGCGTTCGAACCCAACCCGAAGCTCCACCCCATTCTCCGCGCGAACCTCGCGGTCTACGCGCCGGACGCCCGACTCATCGACACGGGCGTCGGGGAGAGCGAGGGGGAGGCCGAGTTCACGTTCTTCCCGGGCTTCTCCCTCCTGAGCGGACTCCATGCCGACGCGCGCGTCGAGCGCGACGTCGTGAAGTCGTTCGTCGCGAATCAGGCCGAAGCGGGCGTGGAAGGCGCCGCCGAGATGTCCGGCGCGGCCGACGAGCTTCTCGCCGAGCGCTTCCGAGGAGAGAAGATCCTCGTGCGACTGCGTCCGCTATCGGACGTGATCGACGAGACGGGCACCGAACGCATCCACTTCCTGAAGGTCAACGTGGAGAAGTCCGAGCTGGCCGTGCTCCGCGGCATTCGTGACGATCACTGGCACCGCATCGACCAGGCGGTCGTGGAGGTCGACGTGGCGGAGCACCTCGTGGAGATCGTCGAGATGTTCGAGGCCCACGACTTCGACGTCCTCGTGGACCAGGACCCGCTGCTGGACGGCACGGACTTGTGCTACGTCCACGCGGTGCGCCGGGGGAGCGGCCGGTTCCTGTCGCCGAAGGCCCCGCCGTCCTCGCGCGTACCGGAGACCGACACGTCGCTGATCACGGCGGAGGAGTTGAAGGAGGCGCTGTCTAAGTCGCTGCCGGGATCGATGCAGCCGGCGGGCTGGGTGTTCCTGGACTCCCTTCCGGTGACGCCCAACGGGAAGCTGGACCGACGACGACTCCCCGCCCCCCGGATGCCGACCTCCCGCTTCGAGGCGCCGCGCGGCGACGCGCAGGAGACCATCGCGCGGGTATGGAGCGAGCTCCTCGGGCGCGACCGCGTGGGAGCGCACGACAACTTCTTCGACCTGGGGGGACACTCCCTGCTTCTCGTCCGGGCGCACGCCGCCCTTCGCCATCAACTTCCGGGCGACCTCACGGTCGTCGATCTGTTCCGGTTCCCCACCATCGCTTCGCTGGCCGCGCACGTCTCCGCCGGAGACGGCTCCGGCCACGCCGAGGCCGTCGGTCGGGAACGTGGGCGGGATCGGCGCGCCGCAATGCGCCACCGCGCGCGCAGTTCCCGCCCCGATCGCCGCCCCGGCGCGGAGGATTGACTTGAACGAAACCCATCCGGGAGACTCCGACTCCCGCCGCTTCCCATCGCCCTCTTCCCCAACCGGTCCGGCGGAGCTGACATGAACCGCGACGAATCCCTCGATCTCTCCATCGCCGTCGTCGGCCTGAGCGTGCGCGTGCCCGGCTCGAACCACCCCGATGAGTTCTGGCGCGCCCTCTGCGGAGGTACCGAGGCGATCCGGGACCTCTCGGAAGACGAACTGCGGAGCGCCGGGCTGAGCGACGCCGAGCGGGAGGATCCCCTGCGGGTCCGCCGCGCGGCGGACGTGGACCACGTCGACACGTTCGACGCCCCGCTCTTCGGTTTCACTCCGCGGGAGGCGGAGCTGACCGATCCGCAGTTCCGGGCCTTCCTGGAGTGCGTCTGGGAGGCGCTGGACGACGCGGGCCGCTCCGGCGACGCCGCGGAGCGAGTGGGCGTCTTCGCCGGCGCCAGCGAGAGCTCTTATCTGGAGAACTTCCTCGCGCGCAATCCTCGGGCCGTGGGCGCGATGGGCGGCGTGCAGGCGTCACTCGGCAACGGGCGCGACTACCTGGCGACGCAGGCGTCGTACCGGCTGGATCTGCGAGGTCCGGCCCTGACCGTGAGTACGGCCTGCTCCACCAGCCTCGTGGCGGTTCACCTTGCGGTACAGAGCCTCCTCAACCGCGAGTGCGACGTCGCCGTGGCCGGAGGCGTCTCCATCACCGTTCCGCAGACGACCGGATACCGCTACGAGGAGGGCGACATCGCCTCCCCCGACGGCCGCTGTCGCGCGTTCGACGCCGGGGCGGCGGGGACGGTGAAGGGCAACGGCTGCGGCATCGTCGTGCTGCGTCGCCTGACCGAGGCGCTCGAGGACGGCGATCCCGTGCGCGCCGTGATCCGTGGGTCGGCGGTCAACAACGACGGACACGGCAAGATCGGGTTCACGGCGCCGGGCGTGGAGGGCCAGGCCGCCGTCATCGAGGAAGCGCTGGCCGTGGCCGACGTGTCTCCCGACACCATCGACCTCATCGAGGCGCACGGGACGGGCACGCCGCTCGGGGATCCGGTGGAGGTGGCCGCGCTGGCGCAGGCGCTCGGGCCACGCCCCGAGGGTCCCGCGCGAGCGCTGGGGTCCGTGAAATCGAACGTCGGTCACCTCGATGCCGCGGCCGGCGTGGTGGGACTGATCAAGGCGGTCCTGGCTCTCCAGCACGGTGAGATCCCGCCCAGCCTTCACTACCGCGCGCCGAACCCGCAACTCGATCTGGACGGCGCGTCCCTCTACGTCAACACGACGCTTCGCGCCTGGGACGATCCCGGCCGACCGCGCCGGGCCGGCGTGAGTTCGTTCGGCATCGGCGGAACGAACGCGCACGTGATCGCGGAGGAGGCCCCGTTGCCGGAACCCGTTCCCGCGGACGAGCGACCGCAGATGCTGCCGCTGTGCGCGGCCACGGAGAGCGCTCTGATGGAAGTTGCGTCTCGGCTCGCCGATGCGCTGGAGGCGCCGGACGCCGCACCGCTGGCCGACGTCGCCTTCACGCTGCAGGCGGGGCGACGGCGCCTTCCCCATCGACGCTTCGTCACGGCGTCGACCACGGAGGAGGCGGTCGCGGCGCTCCGGGCCTCCCCGCTCCGTCCCGCAGCGGTGCGGGACGAGCGGCGCGCGACACCCGCCGCCTTCCTCTTCCCCGGTCAGGGAGCCCAGTACGCCGGAATGGCGCGCGGACTCTACGAAACGGAGGCGGTCTTCCGCGCCGAGGTGGACGAGTGCGCGGAGATTCTCCGTCCCCTGTTCGGGATGGATCTCCGGGAGTTGCTTCGAGCATCGCCCGACGACGAGTCCGCCGCGGCGGCGTTGAGACGCACCCAGAACACGCAGCCCGTCCTCTTCGCCCTGGAGGTGGCGCTCGCCTCGCTCTGGCGATCGCGGGGCGTGCTTCCGGTCGCGATGGCGGGGCACAGCATCGGGGAGTACGTCGCGGCCCACCTCGCCGGCGTCTGGACGCGCGAGGAGGCCCTCACGCTGGTCGCCCACCGCGGTCGCCTGATGGGCTCGTGCGAACCGGGGTCCATGCTGGCCGTGCATCTGGCGGAAGCGGATCTCAGGCGTCGCCTGTCGGCCCACCCCGAGCTATCTCTTGCCGCCGTCAACGGACCGTCGGCGTGCGTGGCGGCCGGCCCGGCGGAGGCGATCGATCGACTGGAGGCCGATCTTGCTCCCGCCGGCATCGCCTCCCGGAAGCTCCAGACGTCCCACGCCTTCCACTCCACGCTGATGGAGCCCGCGGTCGCGGAGTTCGAGACGCAAGTCCGGGCGTTCGAGGCACGGCCTCCGCGGATTCCGTTCCTCTCCAACCTGACGGGAACCTGGATCACGTCCGAGCAGGCCACCGATCCGGCCTACTGGAGCGCACACCTGAGGGGAACGGTCCGGTTCGCGGACAACCTGGCCGAGTTGGCGCGGGATTCGGGACGAGTGCTCCTGGAAGTGGGGCCCGGCACGGCGCTCTCCTCGCTGGCCCGCCCGCTCGGCGTCACCGCCATCGGCTCGCTGCCCCCGGCGCGGGACGGCGACGAGGATGTCGCGGCGGATCGGACCGCGATGGGACACCTTTGGGCGGCCGGCGTGGATCTGGACTGGGCTCGTGTCCACGGTGCACCCCGTCGGCGAGTGCGCCTCCCCGCGTATCCGTTCGAGCGGCAGCGCTTCTGGATCGACGCCGATCCGGAGTCCTCGGCCGCGCTCGTGGAGCCGGCGAAGGAGCCCGACGTCTCCCGCTGGTTCTACGCGCCCGGCTGGCGCACGTCGCGGGCGCGCCCCGAGTCCGACGCGGCCGGGACCTGGCTGCTCCTCGACGACGGCTCGATGCTGGGGGAGGCGCTCGCCCGACGAGGTGAGCGCCGGGGAGTCCGCGTCGTGCGACAGGATGCCTCCACTCCGGCGGAACAGGCCCTCCGGGCCGTGCCCGATGGTTTCCGCCCGACCCGGATCGTCTACCTGGGCGCCCTCGATGCGCGCGATCCCGACGGCGACGTGCGCTACGGATTCCACGCCCTGCTGTCGCTGGTCCGGCAGATCACGCGTGACGGGACCCTCGAAGACGTTCGCCTGGTCGCGGCGACGCGTGGCCTCTTCGACGTGACCGGGGAGGCGGTCCGCGGGCCGGAGCGCGCCGCCATGCTGGGCGTGACGCGGGTGGCTCCCCTGGAGACGCCGGGGCTGACGACCCGCCTCGTCGACGTTCACGGCGATGACGACGGCGTCGCCGAGGCCGTTGCGCGCGAACTGACGATCGACGACGGCGAGCCGCTCACCGCCTGGCGCGGCGGACGGCGCTGGGTTCCTTCGTTCGAGGCCGTCCCGCTGGCGAGGCCGACGCAGCCGCCCGCCCCGATCCGCGAAGACGGCGTCTACCTGCTGACCGGCGGCGAAGGCGATCTGGAATGCGCGCTGGGCGAGCGCCTCCTCGAGGAGGGCGCGCGGGCGGTCGCCTTCCTGCGCGCCGGAGGTGCCCCCGCGGACGGCGCGGACTCACGGTGGATCCGGTACGCGCACGCCGACGGACCGGCGGCCGTCAGGGATCTGCGCGAGCGACTGGGGAGCGTGGACGCGGTGTTCCACACCGCCGGATCGATCGGAGGCGGGATGATCCAGCTCAAGACCGCCGCCGAGGCCGACGGCGTCCTGGCTCCCCGACTGGAGGCCCGCGGGCTCGCCGACTCCCTGCGCGACGAGGAGACGCTCGTCCTCTTCTCCTCCTCCATCTCCGAGACCGGCGTCTTCGGTCAGGTGGACTACTGCGCCGCCAGCGCCTACCTCGATGCGTTCAGCGCCGCCCGCCGCGGATCCGGCGCGCGCGTGCGCGTCCTCGACTGGGGGATGGCGCACTGGGATCGCTGGGATTCCGCGAACGACGAGACGCTGGCCGCCCAGCTGCGGGAGATCCGGGACGAGATCGGAATCACGGTCGACGAGGGCGTCGACGCCCTGCTTCGCGGCCTGTCCTCGGAAGAGGATCGACTGATCGTGTCCGTGCAGGATCTCGCGGAGTCGATCCGGCAGGCGAGAGACGCGACCGTCGGCAGCGTGCTTTCCGCGGCGGTCGCAGGCGGAGCGCCCAGGAAGGGCGGGCAGGGCGGCGCGCTCGAGACGGAGACGGAAGAGCGAGTGGCCGCCGCCTGGGAGGAGCTCCTGGGCGTCGGGAACGTGGGACGCGGCGACAGCTTCCTCGATCTCGGCGGCAACTCGCTGCTGGCGATCCAGCTGGCCTCCGCGCTGAGGAAGGCGTTCGACATCGAGCTGCCGATCGCCGTGCTCTTCGAATCGCCCGACCTGGCCGCCCTTGCGGGCGCGGTGGACGCCGCGGTGGAGCAGCGTCGGACCGAGGAGGAAGTTGCCCGCCTGCTGGACGAGATCGAGGCGCTGCCCGAGGACGAGATCCGCGCCCAGCTCGACCGGGACGCGATGGGAGATGACGCGTGAGCGAACTGACGGATCGACTCGGCAACCTGACGCCGGAGCAGCGACGGCTCCTGGAGCAGCGACTCCGCGAGAAGGGGTTGGCCCCCGCGGCGTCCGTGACGAGGGGCGATGCGGCGAACGGGCCTCCCACCGAAGCGGAGCCGCCGGACGCCTGGCGGGAGCGTCGCCCGCCCGCCCCGATGGAGTTCGGCATCTACCTCTTCTCCGACGACGGCTCGCGGGACAGCGAGGGCAAGTACCGCCTGGCCTTGGAGAGCGCACGCTTCGCGGACTCGCACGCCTTCACGTCGGTGTGGACGCCCGAGCGGCACTTCCAGCCGTTCGGCGGTCTCTATCCCAACCCTTCCGTGCTGGGCGCGGCGCTCGCGGCGATCACCGAACGCGTCGGGATCCGGGCGGGCAGCGTCGCCCTTCCGCTGCACAACCCCATCCGCGTCGCGGAGGAGTGGGCCGTCGTCGACAACCTCTCGAACGGCAGGGTGGGACTCTCTTTCGCCTCGGGGTGGCATCGGGACGACTTCGTCCTCTTCCCCACTCCCTACGACGATCGCAAGGAGGCGATGTACCGGGGCATCGAGACGGTCCGGCGCCTCTGGGTCGGGCAGTCGGTGGAGGTCTCGGACGGCGCGGGGCGCACCGTCGAGATCCGCACGCTTCCCCGCCCGATCCAGACCTCGCTGCCCGTCTGGGTCACGAGCGCCGGCAACCCGCAGACGTGGGAGAAAGCGGGCCGAATCGGCGCCAACGTACTGGGCGCGCTGGTCGGCTACGAGCCCGACGACCTGCGGGCGCAGATCGATGCCTACCGGGAGGCACGCCGGACCTCCGGTCATGATCCGGACGCCGGGATCGTGACGATGGTGGCGCACACGTACGTGGGGGACGACGACGACACGGTCCGGGAGCGCGTGCGCGAGCCGATGACGAGCTACCTGAAGACGTATCTGAAGCAGTTCCAGAACATGGCGCTGGAAGCCAGCACGACCGTGGATCGCGACTCCCAGGAGGTGGCGGCGCTCGCGTTCGAGCACTTCTACCGCGCCTCGACGCTGCAGGGCACGCCGGCCAAATGCGCGAGGGTCCTCGACACGCTGGCCGACTGCGGCGTCGACGAGGTCGCCTGCCTGATCGACTTCGGCCTGGACACGGACGTCGTACTGGAGGCGTTGCCCCGGCTCGCCGAGTTGGCCGCCCACTACTCCCGCCCCGTCTCCGCGGCGGCCGCCGGAAAGGACGCGTGATGAGCGATCTCCAGGACCGTCTCGCCCGACTCACTCCCGAGCAACGCGCCCTGCTGGAGACCCGGCTTCGCGAGAAGGGCATGTCCACGCCGAGGGCCGCGCGGATCCGGCCGATCCCCGACCGGGAACGTCTGGACCACTTCCCCGCGTCCTTCGATCAGGAGCGACTCTGGTTCATCGACCAGATGGAGCCGGGGAATCCCGCCTACAACATCCACACCACGACTCGACTCCAGGGCCCCCTGGATCTGGATCGGATGCGCCGGGCCGTCAACGCCGTCATCGCCCGCCACGAGGTCCTGCGCACGACGTTCCAGGTCGTGGACGACGGTCCCGTGCAGGTCGTCGCGCCGCGGCTCGAGATCGACCTTCCCGTCCTCGACTTCACGCACCTCCCGGCCACGGAGCGCGAGGCCGCCGCCCAGGGGGCGGCCACCGACGCCGCCACGATCCGGTTCGATCTGGCGACGGGGCCGCTGATCCAGGTGGTCATGGCTCGCCTCTCGGACGAGGACCACGTGATGATGGTGTGCATGCACCACGCGATCACGGACCGCTGGTCGTTCGACCTCTTCGAGCACGAGGTGGGGCAGGTCTACGTCGCCCTGCGCTACGGCACGGAAGCCGACCTCCCCGAGCTTCCCATCCAGTTCTCCGACTTCGCCGCGTGGCAGCGGGAGGAGCTCTCGGGAGAGAGGGGGCGTCGGCACATCCAGTACTGGCGGGACAAGCTCGGTGACGCCCCGATGGTGCTGGAGATCCCCACGGACCGGCCGCGGCCGCCCGTTCAGACGTTCGCGGGCGCCCGGGAGTACATCACCTATCCGGTTCCGCTCCTGAAGGCCCTCAAGAGACTCACCCAGGAGTGCGGCGCCACGATGTTCATGACGATGCTGGCGGGACTGGATCTCGTCTGCTGGAAGTACTCGCGCCAGCGGGATCTCGTCATCGGCTCCGCGATCGTCGATCGCAACCGACCCGAGACGGAGAATGTCATCGGGTACTTCCTCAACATGCTCCTGCTGCGGGCCACGATCGATCCGTCGATGTCTTTCCGGCAGCTGCTGGCGCAGGTCAAGGACACCGCGCTCGGCGCCTACGCGCACCAGGACGTCCCCTTCGCCACACTGGTTTCGGAGCTCAAGCCGAGACAGGACGCCAGTCGCAATCCGCTGATGCAGGTGTCATTCATCTACCTGGACTTCGAGCTGCTGACCACGCCGGAGGACCTGGGCTTCCGCTCCTCGTCCCTCGACGTCGACAATGGCGCGTCGCGGTTCGACTTGACGCTCGCCTGCTGGGAGCTCTCCGAGGGGATCCACAGCTACATCGAGTACAACTCCGATCTCTACGACGGGGCGAAGATCCGGGACATGCTTCGCCATCTGGGACGGGTTCTGGAACAGGCCGCCGGCCATCCCGATCGACCGCTGGCGGAGCTGGAGATGCTGGACGACGCCGAGTACGACCGTCTTGTCGTCGACTTCCAGCCTCAGGAGTCCGCCGCCGACACGGTGCTCCACGCAGGATTCGCGGACGCAGCGCGCCGGCGGCCGGAGGCCGTCGCCCTGATCCTCGGTGAAGAGCGCGTCACGTACGCCGAGCTGGACGAACGAGCAAGACGGCTGTCCGCGGCGCTCCGGGAGCGCGGGGTCGACCTGGGCGCGCGGATTCCGGTTCGCGCCGGACGATCCGTGGAGCAGGTCGTTGCACTGCTGGCGATCCTGCGGACGGGCGCCGCCTACGTTCCGCTGGATCCCGGACTGCCGCAGGCGCGGTCGGACGCGATGCTTCAGGCGATCGCCCCGGTCCCGCTGCTCGTGACCGCGGGGGCCGCCGGGACGCGTGAAGGGGAGCCGCCCGCCGTCCGCGTGGAGGAGACGACGCATCGGACGGAGGCCGACGGCGACGACGCCCGGCCGGACGCCGCCGCGTACGTCATGTTCACGTCCGGAACCACGGGGGTTCCGAAGGGCGTCGTGGTGCCGCACCGCGCCATCGCCAACCGCGTCCAGTGGAGCCAGTCCCGCTACCCGCTGACTCCGGAGGATCGCGTTCTCCACAGCGCGTCGTTCGGATTCGACATCGCCGCGTGGGAGCTGTTCGGACCTCTGGGGGTCGGCGCGACGGTCGTGATGCCGCGGGAGGGCGAACAGGGCGACCCCGCGGCCCTCGTCCGGCTGCTCCGCGAGCGGCGGATCACGGTCGCGCACTTCGTCCCCTCGATGCTGAGGACGATCCTGGACGTACCCGGCGTGCAGGATCTGGACTCGCTGCGCATGGTGTTCTGTGGCGGCGAGTCCCTCGACCGCGAGCTTCACGACCGTTTCTTCCGGACGCTTCCCGGGAGAACGCTGTCGCACTTCTACGGCCCGACGGAAGCCGCGCTCAGTTGCCTCTACCACGACTGTACGCCGGAGAGTGGTCCGGGCGCCGTCCCGCTCGGGCGACCGGTTTCCGGGATGCGGGCCTACGTGCTGGACGACACGCTCCAGCCCGTGCCGGTGGGCGTTCCGGGAGAAGTCCATCTCGGCGGCATCGGCCTCGCTCACGGATACGCGGCCCGCGCGGACGCCACTGCGGAGCGCTTCCTCCCCGACCCGTTCTCGGACGAGTCCGGCGCGCGGATGTACCGCACGGGCGACCTCGCGCGGCATCGCCCGGAGGGAGGGCTGGAGTTCCTGGGACGCATCGATCATCAGATCAAGGTCCGCGGTCACCGGATCGAGCCGGGAGAGATCGAGACGGTTCTCGAGTCCGTGCCCGGCGTCCGACGCGCGGTGGCGGTCGCCCGCGAGGACGGCGGCGTCGCCCGCCTCGTGGCCTACGTCACGCCGAAGCCGCAAGCCGACGTGCCCTCCGAAGCGGAGCTGCGCGCAGAGCTGCGGCGTCGTCTTCCCGAGGCGATGGTCCCCGCGGCGATCGTCACGCTCGAGGACCTCCCGCTGAACGACAACGGCAAGATCGATCGCGCCGCGCTGCCCGAGCCCGGAACGGCGCGGACATCCGAGGCACCGTTCGTCGCTCCGCGCGGCGAGACGGAGCGGGCCATCGCCGAGGTCTGGAAGAAGATCCTCCGGCGCGACCGCGTGGGGGCTCACGACGACTTCTTCGAGCTGGGGGGAGACTCCCTGCTGGCGACGCAGGTCGTCGCGCGCCTCCGCTCCTCGTTCGGCATCGAGCTTCCGCTACGTCGGTTCTTCGAGGGCTCCAGCGTGGAGGCGCTGGCCGCGGCGGTCGAGGAGGTCCTGCTCGAGAAGCTGGAGTGCATGACGGACGAGGAAGCCGAGAGCGAGCTTCGCAGCGCCCGGCTGCCGGAGGCGGACTGACGGCATGGGTCAGGATGCTTCCTCCCGGGTGGCCGGTCTCTCGCCCGCCAAGCGCGCGCTCCTGGAGGAGCTGCGGAAGGGACGGCGCGAGACCTCGCGGAGCGCGATCCCCGCGCGGCCCCGCGGCGAGTCGCTCCCCCTTTCCTTCGCCCAGCAGCGGCTCTGGTTCATCCATCAGATCGAGCCCGGGAGTCCCGCCTACAACGTTCCGGTGGCGTTGCGGCTGCGGGGGCGTCTCGATCCGGCACGGCTGGAGTCAGCCCTGACGCGGATCGTCCACCGTCACGAGACGCTGAGGACGCGATTCCTGAAGACCGCCGACGGTCCGCGACAGACGATCGATCCTCCCGGACCGGTCTCGTTGCCGATCGTGGACCTCTCCTCGGGTTCGGAGACGGAGCGGATGACCGTGGCCGAGCGACTCGCCGGCGAGGAAGCGGCCGCCCCGTTCGACCTCGAGCGCGACGCCATGCTGCGCGTGCGACTCCTGCGCCTGGCGGAAGAGGACCACGTCTTCCTGGCCACCATGCATCACGTCGCCTCGGACGGGTGGTCGCTCGGCGTCTTCGTGCGCGAACTGGCGGAGCACTACGAGGCCGAACGCGAGAGCCGGGCTCCCCGACTGCCGGACCTGTCGATCCAGTACGCGGACTTCGCCGCGTGGCAGCGCGAGTCCCTCTCGGGCGACGCCCTCGAGTCCGAGCTGGATCACTGGCGAGCCCGACTGCACCCTCCGGCGCCGCCGCTGGAGCTCCCGGCCGACCACCCTCGACCTCCCGTGCAGACGTTCCGCGGCGGCGTCGAGACCGTGTCCATCGACGCGCGCACGGTCGAGGCGCTCCGGCGGCTGGCCGGCGCGGAGGGCGCCACGCTGTTCATGACGCTCGTGGCCGCATTCGACGCGTTGCTCTCCCGGCTGACCGGAGAGACGGACCTCGTCATCGGAACGGGCATCGCCAACCGGACGCGGCCGGAGCTGGAGCCGCTCATCGGCTTCTTCGTCAACGCACTGGCGCTCCGTCTGGACGTCTCCGGCGATCCGACGTTTCGCGAGATCGTCGGCCGCGCCCGCGAAGTGACGCTGGACGCCTTCGCCCACCAGGATCTCCCGTTCGAGCGTCTGGTGGAGGAACTCCAGCCCACCCGAGACCTGAGCCGGAATCCGCTGTTCCAGTCGGCCATCGCCCTGCAGAACGCCCCGCTGGAAGACTTCGAGCTGCCGGGGCTGTCGGTGTCGCCGGTTCCCTCCCCGAACGAGGCGACGCGGTTCGATCTGGAGTTCCATCTGTGGGAAAACGACTCGGGCGGCCTCGACGGCTTCCTCTTCCACAGCCGGGACCTGTTCGAGGCCCGAACCGCCCGACGCCTGACCGAGAGGTTCGCCGTCCTCCTGGCGTCGGCCGCACAGGATCCGGATCTCACGCTGTCCCGGTTGAAGGTGACGTGCGAGAGCGATGATCGGGAGCGGGAAGCCCACGCGCGCGGACCGGACCTGGACGTTCCGCCGACGCCCGTGGTCCGGCGCTTCGAGGAGTGGGCGCGCCGCACGCCCGATGCGCTCGCTCTCGAGGCTCCGGAGCGGCGCCTCACGTACGCGGAACTGGACCGCGCCGCCGAGCGCCTGGCGTCGCGACTGCGGGCGCGCGGGGTCGGGTGCGAGGACCGCGTCGGCGTCCTCGCGGACCGATGCGTGGAGCAGGTGATCGCCGTCGTGGCGGTCGCGAAGACCGGAGCCGCGTGGGTGCCGCTGGATCCCGCGAACCCCCCTCCCCGCCGAGCCCGCATGATCGAGTCGTCCGGAGTTCGCATCGTCCTGACCCGCGGTCCGGCGGATGCGCTCCCTCGCTCCGTCGAGACGATCCCGCTCGACGTGGAGGGCGGGACGACCGCGGAGGATCCGCCGTGTGGGCCGGAGATCCACCCGTCGCAGGTCGCCTACGTGATCTTCACCTCGGGTTCCACGGGCGAGCCTCGCGGCGTGGAGGTGACGCAGGAGAATCTCGCCGGACTGGTCGAATGGCACCGCTCCGAGTTCTCGCTGGACGGCACGGACCGGACGACGTTGCTGGCAGGGGTCGGCTTCGATGCGAGCGTGTGGGAGCTGTGGCCGGCGCTCGCGAGCGGCGCCTCGCTGTTCCTTCCGGACGAGACCACGCGTCTCGACGCCGACCGGCTCGTCCGGTGGCTGGTCGAGCGCAGGATCACGATCGCGTTCCTTCCGACCCCGATCGCCGAGGGCGTGCTCCGGCGGGAATGGCCGGAGAGTCCGGCGCTGCGGACGATGCTGACCGGTGGCGATCGCCTTCACGCCGTCGCTCCGACGCGGATCCCGTTTCGCGTCGTGAACAACTACGGACCGACCGAAGCGACCGTCGTGGCCACGTCGGGCGACGTCGACGGCGGCGGATCGCGCCCCTTCCCGACGATCGGCCGCCCGATCGCGAACACCGCGGCCCACGTGCTCGACGCGCGACTGCGCCCCGTTCCCCCCGGCGTTGCGGGAGAGCTGTGGATCGGCGGCGCCGGTGTGGCAAGGGGGTACGCCGGCCAGCCGGCCCTGACCGCGGACCGGTTCCGTCCGGACCCGTTCACCGCGCAACCCGGCGCCCGCCTCTACCGTACCGGCGATCGCGTCCGCACGCTTCCGGACGGTCGGCTGGAGTTCCTCGGACGCATCGACGATCAGGTCAAGATCCGTGGGCAGCGCGTCGAGCCCGGCGAGGCGGAGGCGATTCTGCGGAATCACCCCCGCGTCCGGACCGCCGCCGTGGTGCCGCGAACCGTCGGGGAGCGGAGCGCGCTGGTGGCCTACGTGGTGATCGACCGGGCCGACGCAGAGGACGACCTTTCCCGCCGCGAACACGTCGACCGCTGGCGTGATCTCTACGACGCCACGTACGGGGCGACGGCCGAGGACGCCGACGCATCGTTCAACATCATCGGGTGGGACAGCAGCTACACCGGAGAGCCTCTCCCTCCGGAGGAGATGAGGGAGTGGCGCGACGAGACGGTGGAGCGGGTCCTGTCGCTGCAGCCGCGGCGCGTCCTGGAGATCGGCTGCGGGACCGGACTGCTGCTCACCCGGATCGCCCCCGCGGTCGAACGCTACGTTGCCACCGATCTTTCCGCCGCCGCGCTGGCGCAGGTGCGCCGGCTCCGCGCCGGCCGGCCCGACCTCGGACACGTGGAGCTCCACCAGCGTCGCGCACACGAAGCCGGGGCCGAGGAGCCGGGATCGTTCGACACGGTGATCCTCAATTCCGTGGTTCAGTACTTCCCCGACGCGGCGTATCTGGAGCGAGTCGTGGAGCGGGCGATGGAACTGCTGGCCGAAGGCGGACGGCTGTTCGTCGGGGACGTCCGGGATCTCCGTCTCCACCGCGCGTTCGCTGCCTCCGTCGAGAGGACCCGCCGCCCGGACGCCTCCGTCGGGGCGGTGCGGTCGCTGGCGAGCCTGCGCCTCGAGCGCGAGGAGGAGCTGCTCCTCCATCCGGGCTGGTTCGCCCGCGCCGCCGCCCGTCACGCCCGACCGGCTTGGGCCCGCGCTCTCGTGAAGCGCGGGCGATCCGACAACGAGCTGACGCGCTTCCGGTACGACGTGGTCGTGGAGCTGTCGCCGCCGCCGTACCCCGTCGAACCTTGCGACGACCTGGAGTCCGCGATGCGGTCCGGGAGAGCGGAGATCGTTCGCCGCCACCTCCCGAACGCGCGGCTCACCGTTCCCGTCGACATCGAGCGGGAGATCTTCGACGGCGCCCGGACGGAGGCGATCGAGGCGCCGATCCATCCGGACGACCTGCGCGAGGTTGCCGCCCGCCGCGGCTACGATGCGGTCGCCGGACTCTCGGCGGACCCCGCCCGGTTCGACGTCGCGTTCGTCCGGGGAGGAGCGCCGCCCGCCGGACTCCAAACGCCGCTCCCGGAGGACGACGTCCCCCTGGCCAACGAGCCCGTGCAGGTGACGCGGGCGGCCGGGATCCTTCCGGAGCTCCGCGAGCACGCCGCCGCCGCCCTGCCCGAGACGCTCGTGCCGACGGCGTTCGTGCTGCTGGACGAGATGCCGCTCACGAGGAACGGCAAGATCGATCGTCGGGCGCTGCCGGAGCCGGAGGAACTGCACCGGCCGGCCGGGCCGCGCGTCCCTCCGCGCACCGCGACGGAGCGGACGATCGCCCGGATCTGGTCGGACGTTCTTGGCTTGGAGGAGGTCTGCGCGACCGACGACTTCTTCGAGCTCGGCGGTCACTCCCTCCTGGCCACGCAGGTGCTCGCGCGGATCCGGACGCGCCTCCAGGTGAGCGTTCCGCTGCGCATCGTCTTCGAGGCCTCCACCGTGGAGCAGCTGGCGCGCTGGGTGGACGACGCGACCGTCGAGGCTCCGACGACCTCGTCGTCCATTCCTCGCGCTCCCCGCGACCGGGAGATCCCACTGTCGCTGGCCCAGCAGCGCCTCTGGTTCATCGACCGGCTGGAGTCCAGCCCTGCCTACCACATCCCGAACGCACTTCGCCTCCGCGGTCCGCTGGACGCGGACGCACTCGCCAGAGCCCTCCGCGACATCATCGCCCGGCACGAAGCGCTGCGGACCCGCTTTCCCGATGGACGGAGCGGCCCGCGCCAGGAGGTCCTCCCCGTCCCGGACGTCCGGCTTCACGCCGAGGACGTTCCCGGTCGGACGCCGGCCGAACGGGAGCGAGCGGCCCGTGACCTCGTCGACGAGGAGGCGTCGATTCCGTTCGATCTTTCGGCGGGTCCCGTCTGGCGGGCTCGTCTGCTCCGGCTCGGGCGCGAGGACCACGTGCTGTCGCTCGTCGTCCATCACATCGCGGCCGACGGCTGGTCCATGGGCGTGCTCGTTCGCGAGCTCTCCGAGGGCTACGCTTCCCGACTCCGGGGCGTCTCGACCGGCGCTCCGACTCCGGCCACGCAGTACGCGGACTTCGCTGTCTGGCAGCGCCGGTGGCTCGAGGATGGCGAACTGGACCGGCAGCTCGAGTTCTGGCGGGGCGAACTCGACGCCGTTCCGGTGCTGGAGCTTCCCACCGATCACCCGCGTCCCCCTCATCCCTCCTACCGCGGCATCGTGGTCGACGTCGATCTGGGCAACCGGTTGTCGGAGGCGGTGCGTCGGCTGGCACGGGAGCGCGGCGCCACGCCGCATCACGTGCTGATGACCGCGTTCGCCGCGATGCTGCATCGCTGGACCCGGCAGGACGACTTCGCGGTCGGCACGCCGGTGGCGGGACGCCGGCGGGAGGAGACCGAGAACCTGATCGGCTTCTTCGTGAACACCCTGGCCGTCCGCCTCCGTCCGGGCCGGGGCAGCTTCGAGGAGCTCGTCGACGAGGTCCGGGACCGGATGCTCGCGCTCGACGCCCATCAGGACGCCCCGTTCGAACGCATCGTGGAGGAGATCGCGCCGGAGCGCGACACGAGCCGGAATCCGATCTTCCAGACGATGTTCGCCCTCCACAACGTACCGCTCGGTCCGCTGCACCTGGGCGATCTCCGGATCGACTCATTCGAATTCGGACGCGCCTCGGCCCAGTTCGACCTCGAAATGTCGCTGTTCGACGCGGCTTTGGGCTTCTCGGGACGCCTGCACGCGGCCCGGGACCTGTTTGAACCCGAGACGGTGGAGCACTTTCGCGATCAGTTCGTCCAGCTTCTGGAAGCCGCCGTCCGGACTCCGGGCCGAAGGCTGAAGGCGCTGCCCCTGTCGGAGCCGTCGGTCGAGGCGGAAACGGAGCGACGCCTGGAAGGTCCCGCCCCGACCGACGACCGCCCCCTCGATCTCGCCCGGCTTTTCGAGGAGGCGGTGGACCGGAATCCCGACGCCCCGGCCCTCCTCGTCGACGGCGTCACGACGTCCTACGAGGATCTGGAACGGGAGGCGAACCGCTTCGCGAGCGCACTGAAGGCGCGCGGAGTGCGGCGCGGGGACCGGATCGGTCTCTCGCTCGCCCGGGGCCGGACCGCGACGGCGCTGCTCCTCGGCATCCGCAAGGCAGGCGCCGCCTATGTTCCGCTGGATCCTTCCTACCCCGAGTCGCGACGGAACGGGATGGCGGCCGACGCCGGACTGCGGCTCCTCGTCGTGGACTCGGCCGCGCCGCCCGGAGCGGCGGGGACTCCCCCGGTGGTCGGCGCGGAGGCCCTGCTGGCTGAGGCCGCCCCCGCGGCGGGACGCTTGCGCCTCCGCTCCCACGAGGACGACGTCGTGTACGTCGTGTTCACGTCGGGATCCACGGGTCGTCCGAAGGGCATCGCCATGCGGCAGGGTGCGCTGGCGACGCTCATCGGCTGGCAGCGGTCGCGTTCGACCCTGGAACCCGGAAGCCGCACGCTCCAGTTCGCCTCGCTCTCCTTCGACGTGCACTTCCAGGAGATCTTCTCGACGCTCGCTGCGGGCGGGACGCTCGTCCCGGTCGACGAGGCGACACGCCGGGATCCGGTCGCACTGCGCGAGACGCTATCCCGCCACTCCATCCAGCGCGTCTTCCTTCCCTTCGTTGCGCTGGAGGCGATGGTGGACACCGACGGTCCGCCGCCGGCGTCGCTGCGCGAAGTGGTGACCGCCGGCGAGCGCCTGAGGATCACCCCCGCGCTCCGCCGGTTCTTCGGCGCCCTGCCCGCGGCGACGCTGGACAACCAGTACGGTCCCAGCGAGACCCACGTGGTCACCGCCCACCGGCTCGAGGGCCCGCCCGACACCTGGCCCGACCTGCCCCCGATCGGCCGGCCGGTGGCGGGCACGCATCTCCACATCGTGGAACCGGACCTGACTCCGGCGCCGCGCGGGGCCGTCGGCGAACTCCTGGTGGGAGGCGCCTCGCTCGCCCGCGGCTACGAGGGACGGCCGGAGCTCACGGCCGAACGCTTCGTTCCGGATCCGACCCGTCCCGGCCGGCGTGTCTACCGGACCGGCGATCTCGTCCGGCTTCGACCCGACGGAACTCTCGACTTCCACGGACGATCGGACCGGCAGGTGAAAGTGCGCGGGTTCCGGATCGAACCGGCGGAGGTGGAGTCCGTGCTTTCGCGCCACGCCGACGTTCGCGCAGCGGTGGTCGATACTCGACCGGGACCGGGCGCAGCCCCGCAGCTGGTGGCGTGGATCGTCGCGGCCGAGGGCGGCGACCTGAACGCGGTGCGGGAACTTGCGGCGCGGGAGCTCCCCGAGCCGATGGTTCCCACGGCGTGGGTGGCGATCGACGACCTCCCGCGCACGCCGAGCGGCAAGATCGACCGCGACCGCCTCCCCGCGCCGGCCGCCGCGGACGAACCCGACGGCGCGGACGACGCGCCGCGCACGGAGGCGGAGAGGACGGTGGCGGATGCGTTCCGCGCCGTACTGGAGTGCGGTCCGGTCGGACGCTCGAGCCACTTCTTCCGTCATGGCGGGCACAGTCTGCTGGCCACTCGCCTGGTCGCCCGCCTACGTCGGCGATCCGGCGTGGAGGTTCCGCTGCGCGCGGTGTTCGAACGCCCGACGGTGGAAGGCCTCGCTCGCTGTCTGGAGGGCACGATCGGCACGACTCCGGGGTCGGAGCCGATCCCGCGCGCGGACCTGGCCGGACTGTCCCCCCTCTCTTACCAGCAGGAGAGACTCTGGTTCCTGCACCGGCTGGATCCGCTGGGCACCGGATTCCACGTGTCGGTGGGGGTCGAGCTGGAGGGCGACCTGCACGAGAGTGCCCTGATCGCCGCACTGCGCGCACTCGTCCGGCGACACGAGGCGCTTCGCACGCGCTTCGTCGAGAAGGACGGGGTTCCTCGCCAGGTGGTCGATGAAGCGGTGGATCTTCCGCTCCACTGCATCGACGTCACGGAGGAGGCCGACCCGCGCGCCGCGCTGGAGGCAGCACTGGAGGAGAACCGTTCGATTCCGTTCGACGTCGCCGCCGGGCCGCTCTGGCGGGCCGCGCTGGTTCGGATCGGGCCCAGGCGCCACGCCCTCCTCCTGACGCTGCACCACCTCGTCACCGACGGCTGGTCGATGAGCATCCTGGTCCGCGAGCTGGGCGAGGAGTACGAGGCGGGACGGCCCAGCCGTCCGGAGGCGTCCTCCCTGACAATCCGCTACCGCGACTACGCCGTCTGGCAGCGCGAATGGCTGGCGGGCGGCGAGCTCGAACGTCAGCTGGGCTACTGGCGCGAATCGCTGCGCGACGTCGCCCCGCTGGAGCTGCCGACGGACCGGCCACGTCCCCCCGCGCTCGACGGACGGGGACGACGGGTGCGGTGCGAGCTGGACGCGGAGACCACGTCCCGGATCCGGTCGTTCCTGGCCGAGGCGGACGTCACGCTCCACATGCTGTTGCTGGCGGCCTACTCGCTCGTGCTGTCGCGCTGGTCGGGGCAGGACGACTTCGCGGTGGGCGTCCCCGTTGCAAACCGGACGCGCGAGGAGACCGAGGATCTGCTGGGGTACTTCGTGAACACGCTGGCGATCCGCGTGCGGGTGGGCCCCGACGGCTCCCGGCGCGGGCTGCTCGATCACGTGCGCGACGCGTCGCTCGCGGCGTTCTCGCACCAGGACGTCCCGTTCGAGTCGCTGCTGGAGGAGCTCCGGCCTCCGCGCGATCTCTCGCGTTCGCCCGTCTTCCAGGTGTGGTTCAACCTCGTGAACGTTCCGGAGGAGGAAGCCCGATTCGGCCCTCTCCAGGTGCGACCGCTCGGCGTGGCGGCGAACGAGTCGCGCTTCGACCTGAGCCTGTACGGGTTCGAGACCGGGGACACGCTGCTCCTGGACCTCATCGGGGCGGAAGTCCTCTTCAAAGAGGCTCGACTCAACGAGTTCCTGGACCAGGTCGTCCTTGCGCTCGACGCCCTGATCCGGGAACCCGACGGGCTCACGGCGGACGTCTCGCTGCGGACGCCGGACGCGGAGTCGCGGCTTCCGGATGCGTCGGCGGCTCTATCGGATGCGTGGCGCGGTTCGGTGCCCGAACTCGTCTCCCGCCGGGCGGGAGAGAACCCGGGCGCGATCGCGGTCACGTCGCAGAGCGGGAGCTGGACCTACGCCGAGCTGGAAGCGCGCAAGAACCGCGTGGCGCGCGCCCTGGCGGAGGCCGGCGTCGAACGCGGAGCCGCGGTCGCGGTGATCGCGCACCGGAGCGCTCCGACCGTGCTGGCCGTCCTGGGCGTCCTCGAATCCGGCGGGGCCACGGTCGTGCTGGATCCGTCCCACCCTCCCGCCCGTCTCGTCGCGTGCCTCGAGGAGGCCGACGTCCGGGCCGTTCTTCACGTGGCGGCGGCGGGAGCGATCCCGGGACCGGTGGAGTCGTTCGTCCGTCAGCGGAGTCTCCCGGTCCTCGTGCTGGAATCGGAGCCGGCGCTCCTCGACGAGCGCCTCGCCCGTTTCGCCGACGCCCCCCTCTCCTACGACCTGGCGCCCGACGACCTCGCGTGCATCACGTTCACCTCCGGGTCGACCGGCCGTCCCAAGGCCGTGAGAGGCGCCCACGGACCGCTCACGCACTTCCAGCCGACGCTGGAGGAGCGCTTCGCCCTCGGGCCGGACGACGTCTTCTCCATGCTGTCCGGCCTCTCGCACGATCCTCTCCAGCGCGACATCTTCACCCCTCTTCTCCTGGGCGGGCGCATCGCGATCCCTTCCCCCGACGACGTCGATCCGCTGCGGCTGGCCCGATGGGTCCGGGCCGCCGGAGTGACGCGACTCGGCACCACTCCCGCGATGATGCGCCTCCTGGCCGACGATCCGGACGCGACGACCCTGCCCGCGGTCCGGACGGTGTTCTCCTTGGGCGAGGCGCTGACCCGCCGCGACGTGGACCGGATCCGGCGTGCTTGCCCGAACGCGGAGATCGCGAACCTGTACGGCACGACCGAGACCCAGCGCTCGGTGGGGTGTTTCGTCCTTCCCAGGGACGCCGACCTGGACCACGACATCGTTCCGGCCGGTACGGGCCTCGGCAGCGCACAGCTCCTTGTCCGACGGGAGGGAGGACGTGAGGCCGCGCCGGGAGAGCTGGGCGAGATCTGGATTCGCGGACCGCACCTGGCGCTCGGCTACGCGGACGAGGGAGAAACGGCCGCGCGGTTCGTCGGAACGGGAGCCGACCGCTGCTATCGCACCGGAGACCTCGGCCGCTATCTTCTCGACGGGAACGTGCGCGCGGCCGGACGGCGCGACGGTCAGCTGAACGTTCGCGGGTTCCGCGTCGAGCGGGGCGAGGTGGAGGCCGCACTCGAAGCTCATCCCGAGGTGGGGGACGTCGTCGTGGCCGCGGACGGGCGCGGTCGCCTCACGGCCTGGATCACGGCGCGCGCCGGACGGGAGGCCGATCCCGAGGCCGTGCTGGCCTTCGCCCGGCAGCGGCTGCCTGCGGCGTTCGTACCCGGCGCCGTCGTCCCGGTGGCGTCCGTGCCTCTCACGCCGAACGGCAAGATCGACTTCGCGCGTCTCCCCGATCCGGACAGTCGAAGCCCCCGTCCCTCCGCGCCGCCCTCCACCGATGAGGAGCGCGCGGTGGCGGCGCTCTTCGGCGAGGTGCTGGAGTGCGCGGACCTCGGCATGGACGACGACTTCTTCGCGCGCGGGGGACACTCGCTCCTTGCGGTGCGTCTCCTGTCGCGGCTGAGCACGACCCTTCGCGTGGACGTCCCGCTGCGCCGGTTCTTCGATGATCCGACCCCTCGCGGGGTCGTCCTGGCGCTGGCGCGGGCGCGACGGCCGGGGGAGCCGGCTCTCCCGCCCCTTCGCCGGGTCCCCGAGTCGCAGCGACGACGACTGTCGGACTCGCAGTCCCGGATCTGGTTCATCGAGCGCCTCGAGCCCGGGACGGCGGCGTACCATCTGCCCACGGCGCTGGCGCTCACCGGCCCCCTGGACGAAGGGGCGCTGCACGGGACGCTGCGGACGATCGAGCGCCGACACGAGGCGCTGCGCGCACGCTTCCCGGAGGAAGACGATGGCCCCGTCCAGCGGTTCCGCGAGCCGCGAGACCGCGTCCTGGAGACCGTCGACCTCTCATCGGCCGACGATCCCGAGTCCCGCTTGCGGGAGCGACTCCGGGACGAGGCGACGCGGCCCTTCGACCTGAGCGCGGGCCCGCTCTGGCGCGCCACCCTCTTCCGGATCACCCCGGAGAGGTCGGTCCTCTCCGTCGTGTTCCACCACCTCGTTTCCGACGGCCGTTCGTCGGAGGTCCTGCACGAGGAACTGGTCGAGCTGTACGAGGCGTTCCGGACCGGACGACCGGACCCGCTCCCGGCGCCGGAGTTCCAGTACGCCGACTGGGCGGGCTGGCAGCGCTCGTGGCTGGACGACGGCGAGCAGGATCGCCAGCTCCGCGCCTGGACCGAGACCCTCCGGGACGTGGCACCGCTGGAGCTGCCCACCGATCGCCCGCGTCCGGCGCGGCGGCGGCTCCGCGGGGCATCCCGGCCGCTGCCGCTCGGCGCGATCGACGCCGCGGCGCTGACGGACCTCGCGCGCGGGGAGAGCGCCACCCTCTTCCAGCTGCTGCTCGCCGGTTTTCAGGCCACGCTTTCCCGGTTCTCCGGACAGCGGGACCTCGTCGTGGGAACCCCGATCGCCAACCGACGCGGGACGGAGTCCCAATCCATCGTCGGGTTCTTCGCCAACACCGTCGCGCTGCGCGGACGCTGGTCGGCCGACGCCACGTTCCGTGACCTCGTGCGACACGCACGCGAGATTACCGCGCACGCCCTCGCCCACCAGGACGTTCCGTTCGAAGCGGTCGTGGACGCGCTGGCGCCCCCAAGGGACCTGAGCCGCCAGCCGATCTTCGACGTCATGTTCGTCCTTCGCCGGGCAGGCCGCGAGACGAGGTCCACGGGCTCCCTCGCCGTGGAGCCTTTCGCGGTGGAGACCGGCTCCACCGCGTTCGACCTGACGCTGGTCCTCGGCGAGGACGGCGATCGGATTTTCGGTGAACTCGAGTACGATCCGGACCTCTTCGATCCGGGGACCATCGACCGGATCGGCGCGGTCTTCTCCGCGACCCTGCGCGAGGCGATCCGGAACCCGGACGAGAGGTTGGAGGACCTGGAGTTGCGCGCCCCGGCGGAGCGCGCGCTGGTGGCCGGCACGAACGCCACGGGCAGCTCCGTGACGTCCCGGACTCTTCACTCCCTGGTGGAGGAACACGCCCGACGCTCGCCCGACGCGATCGCCGTGGAAGACGAGGACGAGGAGTTGACCTACCGGAGCCTCGACGAGGCGGCGGAGGCGGTGGCCGCGGCCCTGCAGGAGGCGGGGATCTCCCCCGAGGACGCCGTGGGAGTCGTGGCTTCCCGCAACGTCCGCGCGATCGTGGCGATGGTCGGCGTCTGGAAGGCCGGGGGCGTCTACGTTCCCGTGGACCCGTCCCAGCCCCGCCCGCGGCTCGAGTCGATGCTGAGGGATGCCCGCGTTCGGGTGCTGCTGGCCGAACCGGGTCGCGACGCCGCGTTCCCCGGGTTGCCGGTTCTCCCGCTCTCCCGGAGCGATGCCTCGCCCCGTCGCCGTCGACCGCCCAGGGTTCCCCCGGGACAGGCGGCGTACGTCATCTTCACGTCGGGCTCCAGCGGCGCCCCCAAGGGCCCGGTCGTGGAGCACGACCGTGCCGCGACCCGCGCGCTGGACACGGCGCGCGCCGAGGGGATCCGATCCGGAGATCGATGTCTCCAGTTCTTCCCCCTCTCGTTCGACGGTTCCCTCCTGGAGATCCTGCCCGCGCTCGCGCAGGGCGCCACCATCGTCCTGCATCCGGACCCCCGCGGAGAGACACCCGACGGACTGCTGCAGCGCCTCCGCAGCCGCAGCATCGACGTGGTCCACCTCCCCGTCGGGTTCTTCCACGAGCTGGCGCACTCCCCCTCGCTGGCCGAGCGATCGCCCGGGCGACTTCGCCTGCTGGCCACCGGCGGAGAGGCGCCGCGCGCCGACAGCGTCGCGGCGTTCCACCGCGCGACGAACGGCTCCGTCGACTACCGGAACCTCTACGGCCCCACCGAGGGAATCATCCTGTGCACCGAAGAGGCCGTACCCCTCTCCGAAGCCAGCGCCGATCTCGTCGCGCTGGGGCGGCCGATGGCGAACACCCGGATCCACCTGCTCAACGCGCGCGGGCGGCCGGTGCCGGTGGGCGCGATCGGCGAGATCCATCTCGGGGGTCCGCTGCTCGCGCGCGGCTACGTGGATCGCCCGGAACTCACCGCGGACGCGTTCCGTCCGGATCCGTTCTCACCCGATCCGGGCGCGCGCCTCTACCGGACGGGCGACCTCGCACGGCGCCTCCCCGATGGGAGGCTGGTGCATCTCGGGCGCCGCGACGCCCAGGTCAAGATCCGGGGGTTCCGCGTGGAGCTCGGCGAGGTGGAGTCCGCCCTGCGCGACGCGCCCGGCGTGCGGGAGGTCGTCGCCCACAGCGTCGGCCGAGGAGCCGGGGCCCGGATCATCGCTTACTGGACCGCCAGAGATGAGGGAGCTTCCGAGTCGGCTCTCCGCGCGCGCGCCCTGGAACGACTCCCGGCGGTGATGATCCCGTCCGCATTCGTTCGCCTGCCCGAACTGCCGCGCACGTCGAGCGGCAAGATCGACCGGCGCGCCCTCCCCGCGCCCTCCCCGGAGAGTCGCGACGGGCGGCGGCCGCAGAGCCCGTCGGAGCGACGACTCGCGGCGCTGTGGGGCGACGTCCTGCAACGGGAAGACGTTCGCGCGGACGAGGGATTCTTCGAGGTGGGCGGCAACTCGCTCCTCGCCATTCGCCTGGTCTCCGCCGTCCGGCGCGAGTTCGGCATCGAGCTGCCCGTCGCCGTCGTGTTCCGGCAACCGACGCTGTCCGGACTGGCCCGGATCCTGGACGGCGAGGAAACGGCCCGGGCGCCGGAGACCCGCGTCCCGGCGTTCACCCCGCTGCGCAGCGGCTCCGGCCCTCCGATCTACGCGTTCCCCGCCGTCGGCGGCGGCGTCTCGGACTTCGCGGAGCTCGCAGCGGCCGTCCAGGACGATCGACCCGTTCGCGTGGCCTCGGCCTTCGCGCTCCCCGACTCGGCCAGCATCGAGGATGAGGCCTCTGCGTGGGCGGAGGCCGTCGTGGCGGAGGCCCCGCGCGGCGCCGTGCAGCTGATCGGATGGTCCTACGGAGCGCTGATCGCCGCGGAGACGGCGATGCGGCTGCGCTCCGCCGGCCTCGTCGTCCACCCGCCCATCCTGCTTGACGCTCCGGCTCCGGGCGCCGACTCGCCCCTGCCGTCGGAGGCGCTCCTCGGCGACGCGGACGTCCCGGCGCACGAACTCGACGCATGGCGGGAGCGAATCCGTCGACGCCTCGAGGCGCGTCGTCGCCACCAACCCGTTCGCCGTCCGGGCGACCTGTTCCTGGTCCGCGGCACGGAGTCGACCGCCGTCCGAGGGTCGGACCCGACCCTCGGCTGGTCATCGCTCGCCGAGGGCGACGTCCACGTGGAGTGGGTCGCCGGATCGCACGAGTCCCTGCTGGCCGGCGAAGGCGCCCGCGCCGTCGCGGCCCTCCTCGACCGAATCGCTCGTTCCCCTTTCCCGAGATCATCGTGACCCGCGCCCGCGCGCAGGAGGTTTCCATGTACCGAGGCATCGACCACGTCGAGCTCTACGTCGGCAACGCTCATACCGCGTCCTACTTCTACACGCACGCCCTCGGGTTCCGGGCCCACGCCCAGGCCGGGCTGGAGACCGGGCAGCGGGACCGCCAATCCTACGTCGTGGCACAGGGGGACATCCGCCTCGTGTTCACGAACCCGCTCGACGACGGTCCGATCGCGTCGCACGTCCGGGAGCACGGCGACACCGTGCGCGACATCGCTCTCCAGGTGGACGACGTCGGCGAGTTGTTCCGTCGCTGCCTCGATGCCGGCGCCCGGTCGATCGCCGAGCCGCACGAGCGAACCGACGACGACGGCACGGTCCGGCTGGCCACGGTCGGAACGTTCGGGGACGTCGTCCACACGCTCGTGGAGCGCAACGGCTACCGCGGTCGCTTTCTCCCCGGATTTCGCGAGTGGTCACGACGCCACGACGGCGGCCTCGATCACCTGCACGCGATCGATCACGTGGCGTGCTGCGTGGAGCCCGGCACGCTCGACCGGTGGACGAGGTTCTACGAAGAGGCGTTCGGCTTCGAGGAGGTCCATCACGAGGACATCGTGACCGAGCGCAGCGCCATGAACTCGAAGGTCATGGGGAGTCCAGGCGGAGCGATCAAGTTTCCCATGATGGAACCGGCTCCCGGGAAGGGAAAGTCGCAGATCGAGGAGTTCCTGGAGTACCACCACGGCGCCGGCGGGCAGCACCTCGCGTTCCTCACGGAGGACATCCTGGCGGCGGTTCGCGCCCTGCGCGACGGCGACGGCGTGGACTTCCTGGAGACCCCCGCCACGTACTACGACATGCTGACCGAACGCGTGGGGACGATCGACGAGGACCTCGCGGAACTCGACGATCTCAACGTGCTGGTGGACCGGGACGCGTGGGGCTACCTGCTGCAGGTCTTCACCCGGCCGGTGACCGGGAAGCCGACCGGCTTTCTGGAGCTGGTCCAGCGCAAGGGAGCGCGGGGATTCGGCGGCGGCAACGTCCGGGCCCTCTTCGAGGCCGTGGAGCGCGCGCAGGCGGCGCGCGGGAACCTCTAGCCGCCGTGCAGCCCCCGCGCCTCGCCCGCTGGACCCGTCGCCTCGAGCGCTCCGCGATGGAGGACCTGCTGGTCGAGACCGCGCGCCCGGACGTGCGGTCGCTGGCCCTGGGTCTTCCCGCTCCGGATCTGTTCCCGACGGAGACCCTCGGCCGCTCGCTGGAGCGCACGCTCGACCGGGATCCGCGGGCTCTCCAGTACGAGCCTCCCCGCGAGGAGCTGAGGGCGTTCGTGGCGGACCGGATGCGCACGAGAGGCGTCCGCTGCGACCCTGAGGACGTCTTCCTGACCGCAGGCGCGCAGCAGGGGATGTCGTTCGCGACCCGACTCGTCCTGGATCCTGGGGACGTCGTCGTCGTGGAGGAGACGTGCTACCCCGGCTTCCTTCAGGCCGCCGCGCCGCAGGAGCCCCGCTTGGTGACGCTCTCCTCGGATCTGGAAACGGGTCTGGACGTCGACGCCCTCGAGGCGAGGCTGGGCGAGGGGCTTCGCCCGAAGCTCCTCTACGTCATTCCCGACGGCCACAACCCGCGGGGCGTGTCCCTGCCGCTCACCACCCGGGAGAGACTCGTGGCGCTGTCGCAGAAGTACGCGTTCGTGATCCTGGAAGACGATGCGTACGGCGCGATCGATCTCGGGAACGATCCTCTCCCCTGCCTGCGCGCGCTCGATCCGTCGGTCGTGCATGCTGGCTCGTTCTCGAAGACGCTGGCCCCGGCCCTTCGCGCGGGGTGGCTGATCGCCCCGAGGTCCTGGCGGCGGCTCCTCGGTTCCCTGAAGGAGTCCAGCGACATCAACACCTCGACGCTCGCCCACCGCGCGATCCAGGATTTCGCTGGATCGGGCGAATGGGGTGCCCACGTCGACCGCCTGCGCCGGGGCTACCGCCAGCGGCGCGACGCGATGCTGGACGCCGTGCGTCGACACTTCCCGTCCGGATCCAGGCACTCCCGTCCGCAGGCGGGGTTCTTCGTCTGGGTGGACCTCCCCGGCGAGACCGACACCGTGGCGCTGCTCCGGAGCTGCCTGGATCGCGAGCGCGTCGCGTTTCTGCCGGGGGCGGCGTTCGCCGCGGGCGGAGCTTTCCCCTCCCGCTCCGGACTGCGACTCAGCTACAGTTTCCTGGCTCCGGACGAGATCGAGGACGCTGTGTCCCGGATCGGCCGGGTGCTGGCGGACTGGGCGCCGGGGGTCCCGCATGGCTGAGCGCACGATTTCCCTCCGCTACGGACGCGAGACCGTGCGGATGAACCCGGGCGAGAGATTTCGCGAGCTCGTGGCCGGCGCCGGCGCGACTCCGGAGCTGGATGATCCGGCGCTGGACGCCGCCCTGGACTCGCCGATCGGTTCGGCTGGACTGGAGGAGCTTCTCGGGCCGGCCGACCGCGTCGTGGTGGTCCTGCCCGATGCGACCCGCGCGAGCGGGTGCGACCGCGTCACCGCGGCCCTTCTCCGCCGGTTCGAGCGGATCGGGCTGCCCGACGGGAACGTCTCCCTCCTCATCGGCGGCGGAACCCATCGTCCGCCGACGGCGGACGAGGTCCCGAGGCTGACCGGGACGGACGCAGAGCGGCGGCTGGCGGTGCACTTCCACGACGCCTTCGACGCGTCGGCCCACGTCACGATCGGTCGGACGTCGCGCGGAACGCCGGTGGAGATCCAGCGTCGGCTCGTGGAGACCGACCACGTGATCCTCGTCGGCGCCATCGGCTTCCATTACTTCGCCGGGTTCTCCGGCGGCCGCAAGGCCCTCCTGCCGGCCTGCGCGTCGGAGCGCTCGATCCAGGCCAACCACCTCCTCGGCTTCGATCTCGGGCGGCTGACGCGGGCGGAGGGCGTGGCCACCGCGCGCCTCGACGGCAACCCCGTGAGCGAGGACATGGAGGAGGCGGCCCGCATGTTCGGGCCGACGTTCCTGGTGAACACGATCCTGGACGACCAATCGCGCATCGTCGGGGCGTACGCCGGCGACTGGTTCGAGGCTCATCGCCGGGGCTGCGCCGACTACCTGGCCGCGCACCGCGTCGCCGCTCCGGAGCGTCGGCCGGTGGTGGTCGTGAGCTGCGGGGGCGCACCGCGCGACATCAACCTCATCCAGTCGCACAAGGCGATGGAACACGCGCGCGCGGTCCTGGCGGACGGCGGGGACCTGATCCTCGTGGCGGAGTGCCCCGACGGACTCGGGCGGCCGGACTTCCTCGAGTGGTTCGATGCAGGCGACGCGGAGGCCATGGCCCTCAACCTCTCCCGCGGGTACAAGATCTACGGACAGACGGCCTGGGGCATCCGCTGGAAGACGGAGGCGTACCGCGTGCACCTGGTCTCCTCCCTCCCCGGCGCCGCCGTCCGCCACATGGGAATGGTTCCGCACGACTCGCTGCCCGGAGCGCTCGCGGCCGCCGGCAAGGGCCCCGGCTGGGTGATCCCCTTCGGCCTCGGAACGCTTCCGGTGCTGGAGGAGAGCCGTCCTGCCGCCGCGGGGACGGGACGCCCGTGAGTTCCTTCTGGCGGAGGCGCGAGGCCCGCTCCTTCCTGTGGATCTGGGCCGGACTGACGGTCTCCCTCGTGGGATCGGGGCTGACGTCGTTCGCGCTCGGCGTGTCGGTGTTCCAGCAGACCGAGTCCACGACGCAGTACGCTCTGGTGATGTTCTGCGCCGCGCTGCCGCCGCTCATCGTCCTGCCTCTCACCGGCCCCATCATCGATCGCCTGCCTCGCAAGAGGATGCTCATCGGCTGCGACGTGCTGGGCGCGCTGGGCACCGGCGGAGTCGCCGCCCTCGCCGCTCGGGATGCGCTGACCGTCCCTCTCGCCTGCCTCCTCGTGATCGTGATCTCGGGTTCGGCCGCGCTCCAGTGGCCCACGTACTCCGCCACGGTCACGCGCCTCGTGCCCTCCTCGGAGCTGGGGCGAGCCAGCGGGCTGACGCAGCTCGCGCAGGCGGCCGCTCACATCGCGGCGCCGCTCCTGGCCGGCGGCCTCGTCGTGACGATCGGCCTGGCGGGGGTGGCGGCGCTCGACCTCGCGACCTTCGCGTTCTCCACCATCACGCTCCTCGTGGCGACGATCCCCGAGCCGACGACGTGGCAGCGAGAGCGGCGGCCGTACGCTGCGGAACTTGCGTTCGGTTGGCGCTTCCTGTTCCGTCACCGCGGTCTGGCGACGCTGCTTCTGATGTTCGCGCTGACGAACTTCTTCGCGGAGCTCGCCACCGTCCTCTTCACGCCGTTCGTCCTCACGTTCTCCACGCCGGACGCGCTGGGGCGCATCGTCTCCGTCGGAGGCGTCGGACTGCTGGCCGGCGGCCTCCTGCTGACCGTCTGGGGCGGCCCGGGGCGACCGGCGCGGGGGGCGGCGACGTTCGCGGGCCTCGGCGGCCTCGCGGTCATCGGGGCCGCGTTCACCACCCGAGAGCCGCTTCTGGCCGCCGTCGTGGCCGTCTTCTTCTTCTTCCTGCCGCTTACGTCGGGCGCGAGCCAGGTCGTTTGGCAGCGGACCGTCGGGGCGGACGTCCAGGGGCGCGTCTTCGCGGTGCGCTCGACCGTGGCCCTCTCCATCGTGCCGCTGGCCTCCATCGCCGCCGGACCGCTGGCCGACCGGGTGTTCGAGCCGGCCCTGGCCGCCGGCGGCCGCTGGGCCGGCGTCCTCGGCCCGTGGTTCGGCGTCGGTCCGGGGCGCGGGATTGCCGTGATCTTCGCCCTGGCCGGCGCCATGATGATGCTGATCGCCCTGGTGGGGGGTCTGTCCCGACCGCTCCGCCGCCTCGATGAACCGGATTCCGCCGCGGGACCTTCGGGCTCCGCGACGGATCAACCCCTCACCCAGGCTTCCTGATCGGGAGAACATGATGTTCGAAGACGACGACGATACGACGACCTACACCGTGGTGGTCAATCACGAGGAGCAGTACTCCATCTGGCCCCAGGACCGCGAGATTCCGGCGGGCTGGAACGAGGCCGGCAAGAGCGGCAGGAAGGACGAGTGCCTGGCCTGGATCAAGGACGTCTGGACCGACATGCGGCCGCTCAGCCTCCGCAAGGCCATGGAAGAGGACTCGCAAGTGGACTAGGCCCGCGAGCCTGGCCCTCCTGACGCCCTCGGGGGTTGACATTATTTTAGTTTCTTCTAAAATATAGCCCATGAACGATCTGCTCCGCACCCTCCAGTCCGGCCGGCGCCGCACGATCCTCCGCCTCGTCTGGGACGATGAGCTCTCCGCCGGGGACATCCATCGCCGGATCGGGGACGTCACGTTCGGGGCGATCTCGCAGCAGCTCCGCCTGCTGACGGAGGCGGGGCTGGTTACGGTTCGCCGGGACGGGCGGTTCCGCTACTACCGGGCGCAACCCCACACGCTGGGCGCGCTTCGCCCTTGGCTGGAAGCGATGTGGGCCGACGCCCTGACCCAGCTGAAGTTGCAGGCGGAGTCCGCCGCCGACTCCCACTCCCCCGATTCGAGGACCTCCCGATGACCGACACGCCGCTCGAGCGCACCGTCGTGATCCGCGCCCTGCCCGACACCGTTTTCCGCTCCTTCACGGACGCCGCGCGATTCGCTGCCTGGTGGGGACCGGGGTCCACGATCGATCCGGCGCCCGGCGGGGCCGTGAAGATCGTCTATCCGAACGGCATCGTCGCGTCCGGCGAGGTCGAGGAGATCGACCCGCCGCATCTCATCCGGTTCACGTTCGGATACGAGGACGGCGCCGGCCCCATTCCGCCGGGCGGCAGCCGCGTGGAGTTCTCTCTGACGCCGGTCTCCCAGGGGACCCGCGTGACCGTCCGGCACCACGTCGACGACGCGGAGGTCCGGCGCCTGCACGAACCCGGATGGCGCCACCAGCTCGGACTGTTCGCCAACGTCGCCGCCCGCGCCCAGCACGCGGACCTGGACCGCACGATGGACGAGTTCTTCGCGGCCCAGATGCTTGACTCGCTGGAAGAGCGCGTCCGGGCCCTCGAGAGCCTGGTCACGGAGGACTTCCGCTTCTCGGACACTCTCGCCTGCGTGGCGGGAGCGGCGGAGTTCGCCGGACACCTGGAGGCAGCCCGGGCCCACGGTGTCGCGCCCACGCTGGAGCGTCGAGGGCCGGTGCGGCACTGCCAGGGCACCGCGCTGTGCGACTGGGTGGCCCGGGCGCCCGGCGGCCGCGTGATCGTGGAGGGAAGCAACGTGGTGGAGCTGGCGCCTGACGGACGCATCGCCCGGGTGACGGGCCTCTGGGATTTCCCGGCTCCGCCACCCGCGTGACGGTGGGGGTCAGCCCTGCAGCTCGCGGGCCAGCCAGGCCCGGCAGTACTTCCAGCGACGCTCGATGGTTCGCGTGGAAACCTGTTGCAGTTCAGCGATTTCCGAGACCGTCAGGCCCGTGAAGTAGCGCAGCATGACCAGCCGGTACTCGTCCGGATCCTCGACCTCCAGCTTCTGCAGCGCGCGGTGCAGCGAGAGGACTTCATCCGGGGTGTTCTCCAGCGTGTGCCCGATGTCGGCGAGCGTGACGCGCTGGAGGTCCCCGCCGCGCTTGGCGGCCGACTTCCTCCGGGCCTCCTCCACCAGGATGTCGCGGATGGCGCGCGCCGCCACGAAGAAGAAGTGCGAGCGTCCGTCCCAGTTCCCGTCCTTCCTGCGGACCAAGCGAAGAAACGCCTCGTGGACGAGGGCCGTGGTCCGCAGCGTCTCCCCCGCCGGCACGTCGCGACGTCGCGCGGCGGCGATGCGCTTCAGCTCCCCATACACGATCGGGAAGATGCGACGTGCCGCCTCGTCGTCACCGGAGGCGGCGTCGTTGAGGAGGCGGGTGAACTCCGGGGCTTCCTGGGGCATGGCGGTCTCTCCGATCGAGGCACGATCGTACCACCATCGCCCGGCCCCCCGGCGGGAAACACCGAGGCGCCGCCTGCCGGGGCGCATCCCCGTCGATCCCGTACTGACGCCGCACGTCGTCGGCCCGCGCGCGGATGGCGGTCGTCTCTCCCGGGTCCAGCCGGTCCACGTTCTTCCGCGCGATCGCGCCGGCCGACCCGGCGAGCAACGTCCTTGGACAGGGACAGAGGAAGGAGGGGTGACCGGGCGCAGACCGGCCACCCCTCGGCGCCGCGGCCGTTGCCTCAAGCGTTGACCGGGATGCCCCGGTGTCGGCTGACGGCCCGCAGCGTCTCGGTGATCCGTTCCGCGGGAATGCCCTCCCCTGATACGACCAGGTCGTTCAGGGAGACCAGACCCAGGAGCTTCCCACGCTGGATCACCGGCAGGCGACGGATCTGGTGCTCACGCATGAGCTCCAGCACCGTCGTGACGTTGTCATCGGCCGCGCAGGTCACGACCGACGGGTTCATGATCTCGTAGACCATCGTCTGGTGCGGCGGCTTGGGCTGGGTTCCCACCGCCATCGCGATGTCGCGGTCCGTCACCAGACCGACCACTTCGTCGTCGTCATCCACGACGGGAAGGATCCCGAAGTCCCCGTCCCACATCATGCGGGCTGCGGTCCGGATGTCCGTCGCCGGGCGGCAACGGACCGGATCCCGAGTCATCACTTCGCGGGCCTTCGTGGTCCTGTCGTCCTCGTGGCTCTTCGCTCTGCTCTCCCGCGATGCTGCCATCGCGAGCCCTCCCCCGGCGGTTCCGCCGCCTCCCGTCGGATTCCCGCGGCGGCCGTCGCCGCGAGAGGGTCCACCTGCAACCTAGCGCCGGCGCACCGGCCTCGGAATGACCGCCATCAGATGCCCGGATGACCCTCGGAACATCGCCCTCTCCCCCAAAAAGATGACTCCTGAGTCTTGATTTTGCCACAACGGCCGGGTATTCCTCAGAGAGGAGCTTTCCGGAGGTTTGCTGATGGATCGGTCCCGGTTGGCCCGGCCGTGTCATGACTGCGCCGCCTGCGGCTCGCGCGGCGGGGGAATCTTCGAACACCTGGGCCCCGAGAGCCTGGGACGACTGAACTCCGCCAAGACGTCCCACGTGTACCGTCGGGGTCAGGAAGTCTTCTACGAGGGCAACCCCTGTGCGGGGGTCTACTGCGTCCATTCCGGACTGGTGAAGGTCTCGAAGCGCGCCCCCCACGGGCGCAGCTACATCCTGCGCCTCGCCGGTCCCGGCGATGTCCTCGCCATGGAGTCCCTTCTTCTCGGCAGCCCCCACGGGGCTTCCGCGGAGATGCTGGAGGAGGGAACGGTCTGCCGTCTCGATGCGCGGGAGCTGCAGTCGATCCTGAAGGAAGAACCCCAGCTGATGGGTCCCATCGTGCAGTTCCTCGCGCAGCGTCTCGTCGATGCGGACGAGGACCGCGCGGAGCTGTCGGCGGGCGAGTCCCGCGAGCGCATCGCCCTCACGCTGCTGACGCTGGCCGAGCGCTACTCGCGCCCGGACGTCGACGGCCTCCATCTGGTGCTGAACCTGTCGCGCGAGGACCTCGCGGACCTGATCGGCACCACGACGGAGACCGCGATCCGCCGCCTCGGCGAGCTGCGGCGCAAGGGCATCGTGGCCACGCGCGGACGCGAGATCGTCCTGCGCGACATCACGCGGCTGGCCCGCATCGCGCGGGTGGCCCCGGCGCCCATCGAGGCGTCGCTCTCGAACGGCACGCCGCCGGCGTAGCCGCCCCGGGTTCGCCGGCCCCGGCGCCGGCGCCCGACGATCGTCCCGCCGGGGCGTGTCCTCGTCCCGGCGGGAGCGCCGTGCGCCCCCCTTCCCCGTCTCCGGCTGTCTCCGGTCCCCCGATCCCGTACAATCCGCGGCACCTCCCATCGATCCGACCGAGCGTTCCGCTCGCGAACCAAGGAGCTCCCGATGCTGCGAGTCCTTGCGGGCCTCATCGCCTGCCTGCTTCCGGCCGTCGCGTTCGCCCAGGATGTCGGCGCGCCGCGCCTCCACGTGCTGGACAACGGACTCCGCGTCCTCGTCGTCGAGGACCGGACCAGTCCCCTCGTCACCGTCACCTGGAGCGCGCACGTCGGCGACAGCTCGGAGCCGCTCGACTTCGCCGGCAACTCCCATTACCTCGAGCACCTGCTTCTCTTCCGCGGGACGGACAAGTACCCCGGCAACCAGATCGGCGAGTGGACCGCGGGGCGCGGCGGCTACCTGAACGGCCACACCTGGTACGACTACACGGCGTTCGAGATCATGTGCGCGCCGGCCGATCTGGAGGAGGCGCTGGACCGCCACGAGCAGATGATGTTCCACGGAGCGTTCTCCGGCGAGGACTTCGAGACGGAGAAGAAGGCCGTGTTCGAGGAGCTGCGCTCCGGGCTGGATCGGCCGTACGGCTACCTCTGGCAGACGGCGCCGTACCACATGTACCCGGGCGAGACGTTCTACTCGCGCTCCACCATCGGCACGATCGAGGCGGTGCAGGCGGCCACGGTGCAGCGCGTCCGCGACTACTACCGCGACTACTACGTCCCGAACAACATGACGCTCTGCATCGTGGGCGACGTGGACACCGAGGCGGTCCTCGAGCGAGTCCGCGCGCGTTTCTCCAAGCACGAGCCGGGCGACGTGCCGGACGCGCTCTACGAGCCGCTCGCGATGAAGCCGGGCATCACGGTGGTGACGGAGGAGCGCGACATCGGGAAGGCGTACTTCCTGCTGGGACTGGAGGGACCGGACGCCGCCTCGCCCGACTACTTCCCCTTCGACGTGCTGGCCGCGTGCCTGGCCGACGGGAACACGTCGCTGCTGCGGGAGGAGCTCGTCACGAACCGGGAGCTGCTGGACGACGTCTACGTGTCGGCGATGCCGCGCCGCTATCCGCGCGGCTGGCAGGCGATCACCGGAGAGGGCGAGCCGCAGGAAGCGGCTGCGGCCGTCGAGGAGCTCTGGAAGCTGCTGGGTCGCGCGGCGGCGGGAGAGTTCACGGACGAGGACGTGGAGCTGGCCCGGGGCCGGCTGCTCTCCGGCTACGGCGTCATGTGCGACGACCAGCTTCAGGTCGGGATGCGACTCGTCGAGTCCGATGCGCACGGCGACTATCGGCTCTTCTCGGAGTACGAGGATCGACTGAACCGCGTCACCCGCGCCGACGTTCGCGCGGTGGCGCGCAAGTACCTCACCGCCGACCGCTTCTGCCTGATGGCCATCTTCCCGACGGGTCAGACCCCGCCGGACTTCGCGGCCGAAGTGCGAGCCGGTGCGGAGCGGGCGCAGGCCGTCTCGGGCGGCGTCGTGTCCCGCGCGCTGGACTCCGGGGCGACGCTGCTCCACGAGGCGCGTCCCGGCGCCGCGGTGGAGAGCTTCACGCTGGCGGTCCACGCCGGCGACCGTGACGGCGACACGGCCGGCGTCGCGGAGGCCGTGGCGGAGATGATGGTCCGCCGCACCAAGGAGCGCGACAAGGCGGCGCTGCAGGAGTACCTGGACCGCAACGGACTCCGCCTCAACTCCTGGACGACGGCGGACGCCGCGTTCTTCTCCGTCCAGATGCCGGCCGGTTCCACGTCGAAGGGCGCGGAGCTCCTCGTCGAGGTCCTCACCCAGCCCGACTTCGCGCAGGAGGAATGGTCGGCCGTCCGCGAGGAGATGATCGCCTCTATCGACGGCGCGATGGATCAGCCCCGCTCGGTCGCGGTCGATGCTTTGACCGCCACCGTCTTCGCGGGAACGCCGTACGGGAGGTCCTTCGCCGACGTGAGACAGGGTCTGTCCGGGGCCGCGCCGGGCGATCTTCGTGACTTCTGGGCCGATCGCTACCGCGCCGGTTCGATGGGCATCGCCTACTGCGGCGACGCTCCGGTGGATGCGGTGGCCGACGCGCTCTCAGGACTCGGCACGCGGAAGGGTCGCGCGCCGGAGCGTTCCTCCATCCATCCGGCCGCGCCCTCGGACGTCGTGCGCGCGGCCCGGCCGCTGCCCGGCAAGACGCAGGCCAACGTCTACGTGGCCTGGCCGGCGCCCGCGCTGGACTCCGACGACGCCATCCTGTGGGCGATCGCGGAGAAGGCGATCGGCGGAGATCTGGCCGGACGACTCTGGAAGCTGCGCCAGGACGAGGGACTCGCCTACTCGGTGTGGCTCTCGGGCACCTCGCGCCGTGACCACGCGCTCACGCACGTCTACATCGCCACGGCGGAGGCGAAGCGCGAGGCCGCGCTGCAGGCGATCGACCGTGAGGTGCGCCGCGCCCTCGACGGCCTCACCGCCGACGAGCTGGATCGCGTGAAGGTCTCCTATCTCGCGAACCTGAACCGCCTGGACCGCACGGCGTCGCGGCGTTCCGGACGTCTGGCGCAGTGGTGGGCCCTCGGACTGGAGGCGGATCGTCGCACGCGCCTGGAGCGCGTCATCGCAACGGCGACGCTGGACGACGTGAACCGCGTGGTGCGTTCGGTCCTGGATCCCGAAGCCTACTGGTTCGCCGAGGCCGGAGCGGTTCCGCCGGAGACGGACGCCCGGGGCACGAACTAGCCGTGAGGCGCTCCCGGGCAGGTCCCGGGAGCGCCCGCTGCACTCAGGCCGACGCCGGCTCGACGGCCTCGACATCGCGCTCCTCGATGCGCAGGAGCGCCGGAAGCAGGAAGCCGGTGATCGCCATGGCCACGCACGCGATCCCGCCGCCGACGTACCAGGCGCCCACGCCGATCCACTCCGCAACGGGAGCGGCCAGCAGCAGACCGATCGGGGCGGACGCCGCGGCCAGGCTTCCGAGCAGCGAGAACACCCGGCCCTGGTACTCCGGCGCGATCGTGGCCTGGAGGATCGCGTGCACGGGGCCGTTCACCAGCGGCACCATCGCGCCCACTCCCAGCATCGCGGCGAAGAGCCACGCGAACGATCCCTCCGGAGTGACAGCGACTGCGAGCACCGTGATGCCGAGCCCGAAGATGCCGACGAGCGTGGTGACGATGCGGCGCGAGAAACCGCCCCACGAGCCGAGCACGATTCCGCCGGCCAGCATCCCGACCCCGAACGCCGACGTGATCCAGCCGAGCTGACCGGCGTCGCCCTGGAGTCGCTCCAGCACGAACAGCGGAAGCAGCGAGAACGCGGGAACGAGCATCAAATTCACCACGGCGGAGACCGCGATGAGCATGAGATGGCCCGTGCGCGAGGCGAGGTAGCGCACGCCGAAAACGAGGTCACGCAGGACGGACGAGCCCTCCTCCCCCGGCGCATCGGGCTGCGGGACCGCGATGAAGAGCAGCGGCACGATGGCGGGCAGCGCGGTGAAGACGTCGACGAACATCACGCCGGTCATCGAGAGCCAGCCGTAGAGCATCGCGCCGAGCGGCGCCCCGGCGATGAGCAGCAGCCCCTCGAAGCCCTGGTTCATTCCCTGGATCCGCGTCAGGTGCTTCTCGGGCACCATGAGCGACGTGGACGCGGTCATGGCGGCGCCGTGGAAAGTGGACCCGAGCGCCCGGACGAACAGCAGTCCGAGGACGTGAGCGGTCCCGGCCTCGCCGGCGGCGAAGAGGACGGCCAGCACCAGGGACGCGACCGCCACGACGGCGTCCGAGACACCCATCACCCAGCGCCGGCTCCAGCGGTCGACGAGGGTGCCGACCAGCGGACCCAGCAGCACCTGGGGCAGCAGGCCGACAAATGTGGCGGCGGCGAGGATGGTGGCGGAGGCGGTCTGCTCCGTGATCCACCAGATCAGCGCGAACTGGACGGCGTGGCTCCCCAGGCGCGAAAGCGTCTGGCCCGACCAGAGGACGAAGAACGATCGCATGGTCCGCTCCCTTCCGGAGTGATTTGATGGGAGCAATATATTCGCGGCCGTCCGTTTATTCAAGTTCTTTTTTATATTCGGCCAGCCCGGGGTGGGTTAGACTCCGGGTCACCCGCCGGATCGGAGGAACCTCGTGGCCCAGAAAAAGGCCCCCAAGCGGCCCAAACTGCCCGTTCAGGACGTTCTGGTCCTCACGGAGCTGGAGCAGATCAAGGTCCTCGCGGACCCCCTCCGGGTCCGGATCCTGGAGGCCCTGGTGGAGGAGCGGACCACGAAGCAGGTGGCCGAGCGGCTCGGCGAGAAGCCCACCCGACTCTACCACCACGTGGAGGCGCTCGAGCGGATCGGCCTGATCCGCCTCACCCGCACGCAGCCCAACCGCGGGACGCTGGAGAAGTACTACCAGGCGGTGGCGCGGAGCTTCCGGGCGGACTCGTCCATCTTCCAGCAGTCCGAGGAGGCCGACTCGGAGCACGCCGAGCTCCGGCAGGCGATCCGCACCGTGATGGACTCCACGACCGCGGAGCTGGAGAACCTGCTCCGGGCGGGATGCGGATCGTCGCTGGAGGACGAGGGCGCGCTCTGCTACGTGGAAATCCGCGCCACCCGCGAGGACTTCGCGCGGATCCAGAAGCGCGTCACCGAGCTGCTGGACTGGCTGACGAAGCTCGGCGAGGAACCGGAGGACGACGAAGAGGCCCAGGAGAGGTATCGCCTCACGCTGGCCCTCTTCCCCCTGGCCCGGGAGAAGAAGCTCGACGGCGGGGGTGGATAGCTCCACCCCCGCCGTGTCGGGCCGTGCGCGGCCTAGCGGAGTCTGAGAATGCGCTGCGTCTCCACGTCGCGGTCCGTCCGCAGGCGGACGAAGTACACGCCGCTGGCCGCCCCGCGCGCCTCCCAGCGCACTTCGTGGACACCGGGCGGCCGATCCTCATCCAGCAGCGTCGCCACGCGACGCCCCGCCGCATCGAAGACGTCCAGGTTCACCCGGGTCGGCCCGGGCAACGCGAACCGGAACGTCGTGGCATCACGGAACGGGTTCGGGAAGCTTCGCTCGAACTCGAAGTGACGCGGGAGTCCCGCCACCGGATCAACTCCCACCGCCCCGCCGACCACGAACGAACCCTGGGCGACCGGGCCCCCATTCAGCGCGCTGTCCACCGCCCGCACGATCCAGCTGTAGTTGCCGTCGGGAAGACCATGCAGCAGCCAGGCGGTCACGTCACTGACGTTGCCCGGCTGCGGCAGCCGCCCCGGCGTGGCCACGACCGCGCCGTCCTGGAACACCTCCAGGTCGTAGGTCAGCGCCCGCGCCGGGGTCAGATCGTCCGTAGACTCGGTCCAGGAGAGCACCACGGTGGCCCCGACCGCGCGGGCGCCCCCGACGACGGTGGCCGACAGGTTCGTGGGCGCGGACGGGGCAAGGTTGAAGCCGTTGACGTCGTTCCGGTAGGCGTGCATCTGGGACTCCACCAGACCGTTGCCCCCCGGGACGAAGTAGTCCCCGGCGATGAAGTAGTCCAGGTCTCCCTCGCCGTCCAGATCCAGCCAGGAGAAGGTGCCACCGCGGGTCCCGGCCGAGCGCGGGGCCGGGAGATCGTTGCCGGAGTCGGTGAAGACGCCGGCGTCGTTGTGGAAGATCTTCGCCCGCCCCTCGATCTGCGATCCGGAGTTGTACGTTCCCGTGAGGAGGATGTCCATGTCACCGTCGGAGTCGTAGTCGGCCCAGGCCGCCGCGGTCAGGTCGAACCATCCGTCGCACGGGACGCAGGTCACGACCTCCACCGGCACGTAGGTCTCGGCGTCGTTCCGGTAGATCCTCAGCGCCCGGGTGATCGTGCCGTCCGTCTCGACGATGTGCCCCGCCACCAGGACGTCGTGGTCCCCGTCCTCGTCGTAGTCCCCCCACTCCACCTCGCCGTGCTCGACGGTCAGCGTTCCCAGGATGTCCTCCCCGACGAAGACGCCCGCCCCGTCGTTCCGGTAGCGACGGATGAACCCGTCGTCCGTGAGCGGGGCCAGGTTGACCACCAGGAGATCCAGATCCTGATCGCCGTCGAAGTCCGCCCACTGGGTCTGGGCGTGCGAGGTGGGAGCGATCGCCGCGGGCACCTCGGTGAACACGAACCCTCCCGTCCCGTTCGGGCCGTCGTTGCGGCACAGCGCCGTTCGGTACTCGAACAGGCTCGAGTCCCATACCGATGGGATCAGCAGATCCGGATCGCCGTCGTTGTCGTAGTCCGCAAAGGAGAGGGAGTTCAGATCGAAGTCCGCCTGGTCGTTGTCCTCGGAGTACCCGGGCAGCACGGTGTCGGTCATCACCAGCGTTCCCGCATCGTTGCGATAAAGGACCGTGGAGCCGTTCGAACCCATCACCAGATCCTGGTCGCCGTCCCCGTCGACATCCGCCCAGACCAGATCCGAGGCGCCCGAGCTGAGACCGCCCAGCGGCACGTCGACGTACGCGAACTCCCACTCTCCCGGACCCGCCGGGCCGTCGTTGCGAAGAAGGACGAGCCGCTCGACGACGCTCTCGAAGTAGACGACGTAGTACCCGAGCACCGCGATATCGAGATCGCCGTCGCCGTCGAAGTCGGCCGGAGCCGTCGTGGCCACCCAGAAGTCCTCGTCCTGCGGCGTCACGAAGAGCGGATCGAGAGGAGTCACCTCGGTGAAGTCTCCGAACGTTCCGCCGGGGCCCGGCTGCGCCACGATGAAGCGAACGGTGGAACCCGAGTCTCCATCGTCGTCCACGACGGTGAGACGGACGATGTACGTCCCCGATGCGCCGAACGTGTGGGAGGGGCTCTGCGTCGTGGATGTCGCGCTGTCGCCGAAGTCCCACGTCCAGCTCACGATCGTGCCGTCGGGATCGTTGCTGGTATCCGTGAAGTTCACGGTCAGGCCCGCCGCCTGGAAGTCGAACGAGGCCGCGGGGGGACGGTTCACCGGCGGCGGGGGCGGTCCCGTGAACCGGTCGATCGCGCCGCCGAACCCGACGGTCCAGGCATCTCCGCCCGGCACGCCGACGATCCCGGAGTACCCGAACGCGCTCCCCCCGGTGTTCAGGACCGACCAGCTCTGCCCCCCCGTCGCGGAGTGGTAGGCCCCGTCGTCCGCCGTGCTGCACCAGAACTCGTTCGGGCCGAGCAGATGAAGGTCCGTGAACATCACGGACGAGTCGGGCGTCGGGAGGATCTCCCAGCTCAGCCCGCCGTCCTGCGTACGGGCCGCGTACCCGAACCGGCCGACGACATAGCCCACGCCGACGTCGAAGAACTCGAGATCGGTGAGCGAGAGCGAGGAACCGGGGAGCGTCACCGGATCCCACGTCGCACCCCCATCGATCGTCCGCTGCAGGAGACCGGAGACGTTCAGCGCCCAGCCGCTGTCCCCTTCGAAATCCACCGCCACGTAACCGCCCTGGAAGCCCGGCACCCCGGTCCAGGTGGTTCCCCCGTCGCTCGTGTGGAACAGCGCGGCACTGCTGAATCCCGATCCGGTGACCCAGCCGTCCAGCAGCGTATCGAAGTGAAGGTCCTCCCCGCTCAGCCCCGTAGGCGTGTCGAGCGCCGCGGTCCAGGTGTCCCCCGCGTCCGAACTCCGGAACACACGCCCCTCGGCGTCAACGGCAACGACGGCCGACGCGCCGATCACCTGCACCGATTGCAGGTCGAAGACCGTGAAGGGAGGCTCGATGGACCACGGTCCATTGCCGCCGGAGCTGCGCACAACGGCGCCGTTGTCGCCGACGGCGATCAGGTCACCGCCCGGGAACCGATCGACCGCCTGCAGAGAGGCGCCCGTCCCGCTGGAGATCTGGTGCCAGGAGGCGCCGCCGTCCGTGGTTCCGATCACGAACCCCGCGTCATACCCGAAGTATCCGGTGGCGCCGTCCACGAAGACCGGCAGCGCGCTGGAGAGGAATCCGGGACCGTTGTTGGGGGACGAGAAGGTCCGGACCCAGCTGGCACCCGCGTCGGTGGATCGATGCAGATCGCCCCCCAGCTCGCAAGCGATGAGCGTGGCCGGATCGAGGGTCGTGAAGCCCCACACTCCGTTCTCCATCACCTCCCCGAGATCCGCCCACGTGGCGCCACCGTCCGTCGACCGGAGCAACCGATCGTCCAGGTCCGGGAACGTGCCCGACCGTCCCCAGGCGAGCACCACCTCCGCGTCGACCGGATGCAAGCGCGTGCGCCCCAGGGCGGACTCGCCCGCGGCCCAGGTGGCTCCGCCGTCGGTCGATGCGTGAAAGACCCCGTCCACCACGGCCACCGCCCGCACCGGCGAGAGGTTCCTGGCGTCAGTGGCGGCTCCCGCCAGCACGGAAACGAACGTGGCGCCTCCGTCGGTGGAGCGGTAGATGCCGTCGGCCGCCCACCCGAGGCCGTTCGTCGTGTCCACGAAGTCCATCCGCTGGATCCCGTTGGCCTGGGCGGACCAGCTCACGCCGCCGTCGAAGCTGATCCACGTGGGGCCGTTGGACGCGGCCAGACCCAGCGTCGGTGTGAAGAACTCCATGTGGTAAGTCGAGCCCAGGAAGGGCATCGGCTCCCAGGTGACGCCGCCGTCCGTGGTCCGGTAGTTCTCGTTGCCCCAGGCCCAGCCGTTCACCGCGTCGAGAAACGCGATGCCGTTCAGCGGGGAGCCCAGACTCACCGGGATTGCGCGCTGGGTCCACGTCGACCCACCGTCCGTCGTCTCCCAGAGCGCGCCCCCGTCGTCGAAGGAATCGTCCGCGGTCGCAAGGAACACGTGCGCCGCGGTCGGCGCGGCCACGCCGCGAACGTCGAGGTGCGTCGGAACGGGACTCTGAGCCTCCCACTGTGCGGCGGCGGGTCCGGCCAAGAGCGCCAGAAGCATGACCAGAGCCGCCCCGCGCCGCGCGCGCCGTCCGACTTCCAGTTGCTGCGGATTCCCCGTCTCGAGCGACATGGCGATTCCTTTCCGTGATCGTCAATTGGGACATCCCGTCGGAGCCAGCAGGGGCGACGTGAGGGGAACGAGGCCGGCCGAGCTCATCCCCAGAGACGAGTGTCCGGTGCTCCAGATACACCCGTCCGAGACGAATCCGGCCGCCCGCTGGCAGGGCACTCAAGGAAAGCGGCCGCCCCGGAGATCCGGAGCGGCCGTTCGGTTCCCGGCGGCAGCGCGCCTCGACGCCTAAGGCGTTGCCGGTTCGTCGAACGCGACGATCTCCTCGCGAACGCACTTCGCGCCCCAGCGGAGCGCCTCTTCGTTGACCGGGATCATCGCGCACCGGTCCTTCAGGCTGGCGACCACGGTCCGCCGGATCGACTCCGCCGGCAGCACGGCGGACGCCTCCTGCAGCGCCCCCAGCGCGACCATGTTCTTCACCAGCGCCTTGCCGAGGTGAAGCGCCACGTCCGCGAACGGCACGGGGATCATCTTCACGCCGGCCCTCACTTCCGGGACCTCGGAGATTGTGCTGGAGTCGTACAGGACGATGCCGTTCTCCTGCACCGTCGGCCCGAACTTGGCGAGGCTGGGCGCGTTGAACGCGATCAGCACGTGCGGCTCGGGTGAGGCGGGCGACAGCACCTCGTTCTGGGCGACGTGGACGTCGGCGTAGGAGGTTCCGCCCCGCGACTCCGGGCCGTAGCTGGGGATGTGCGTGGCGTCGAAGCCCTCCTGGACCGCGGCCTTCGCCAGCACCATCGCGGCGGTCTGCGCGCCGTCCCCGCCGGCCCCGGCGAACTTGATCGAGACGTCGCTCGGGTGCAGATGCTCCGGGAAGCTCTTCGCCAGCCGCTCCACCGAGTCCGTCGACACCTCCAGCAGTTCCATCAGCCGGTCGACGTCGTGGGAGGGCGCCCCCGGACGGAACCAGGGCTCCCGCTCCTCGTCCTTGAGCACGCCGAGCGGGAAGTGCTTCGTCATGTGCTCCTTGACCCAGTGCTCCGCCTCCACCGGCGTCATCTTGAGGTGCGTAGGACATTCGGACAGCACCTCGACGAAGCCGAATCCGCGCCCCTCCATCTGCAGCTTCAGGACCTTCTCGATCGCCTTCTTCGTCCGACGACGGCTCTTCTGATCGAAGAGTGCGGTGCGCTCCACGTACACCGGACCGTCGAGGCCGGCGATCATCTCCGCCACCCGCAGCGGCAGTCCGTGGTACTCGTTGCGGCCGGTCGGCGTCGTGGTGGACGTCTGTCCCGGCAGCGTCGTGGGCGCCATCTGGCCGCCGGTCATGCCGTAGATCGCGTTGTTCACGAAGACGACGCTGATGGGCACGCCAAGCTGCGCCGCATGGAGGATCTCCGCCAGGCCGATCGACGCGAGGTCGCCGTCGCCCTGATAGCTCACCACGATGCTCTCCGGATTGGCCATCTTGTGCCCCAGCGCCACCGCCGGCGCGCGACCGTGCGCCGCCTGCGAGTTCCCCACGTCGAAGTAGTAGTAGAGGAACACGGCGCACCCCACCGGCGAGATGGCGACGGTGCGGTCCTGGATGCCCAGCTCGTCGATGCACTCGGAGAGGTACTTGTGGGCCAGACCGTGGCCGCAGCCCGGGCAGTAGTGCGTGGATGCACCCTTCAGCCCCTTGCCGTGCGCGTGCCGGTCGAAGTGACGGAAGAAGGCCGCCCCGGTGTGCTTCCCGTTGCTGGCGCCGTTGCCGTCTCCCCCCTTGGGGGTCGACGTACTCTCCGGGCGGGTCATTTCGTCACCTCCCAGGTGCGGGTCACGGCTTCGACGATCGCTCCCTCCTGCGGGAGCATGCCGCCCATGCGACGCACCCCGTGCAGGCGAACCGAAGGAGCGTCGGCCTTGGACAGCGCCAGCCGGACCTCGTCCTCGAGCTGGCCGGCGCTGGCCTCCACGACGACCAGATCGGTCACGCGGTCCAGCATCGGCTTGAGGGCGTCGATCGGGAACGGCCACAGCGTCACCGGCTGGAAGAGCCCCACCGGGATGCCCTGCCCGCGCAGCTTCTCCACCGCGCCCTTCGCCATCCGGGCGGGCGTGTTGCACGCCACGACGAGGATGGAGGCATCGTCCGTGCGGTAGCCGGCCGAGCGCTGCTCGTTGGCGATCATGCGCGCGTACTTCTTCTCCAGGTACTCGTTGTGCGCCTCGAGATCGGCCTCGGCCAGTCGGATCGAGTTGATGAGGTTGTGGCGGTGCGAGGCATCGCCGTAGACGGCCCAGTCCGGGATGCCGGGCTTCACCATCTCCGCGGGCAGCGAGACCTTGCCGGTCATCTGGCCCAGGTAGCCGTCGGCCGCGATGAACACCGGATGGCGATACTCGAAGGCGAGGCGGAACGCGTCGATGGTCAGGTCCATCATCTCCTGCGGCGTCGTGGGCGACAGGACGATGGCGTGCGTGTTGCCGTGACCGAGGCCGCGACACATCAGCTTGATGTCGGCCTGCTCCGGGCCGATGTTCCCGAGCCCGGGGCCGCCCCGCATCACGTTGACGAAGACCGCCGGCACCTCGGCGCCGACCATGTAGGAGATCCCCTCCAGCATCAGGCTGAAGCCCGGCGAGCTGGTGAACGTCATGCACGGGAGACCGGCTCCACCGCAGCCGTACATGTGGTTCACCGTGGCGATCTCGCTGACCGCCTGCAGGAAGACGCCGTCCAGCTTCGGCAGAAGCTTGGCCATCAACTCCGCGCCCTCGGTGGACGGGGTGATCGGGTAGCCGAACACGTGCCGGCAACCTGCCAGCAGCGCGCCGACGGCGGCCGCGTAGTTGCCCTTCATGACGAGCGGCTCCGCGGTCGGGATCGGCATCCGCTTCTCCGGCACGGGCGCCGCGTCCGGGATCTCCACCTCGCGCTCGCCATAGAGGTGCGCGGGATCGTGGAGCTCGTACCCGTCCTCGGTGAGCCCGTACGGCTCCGGACAGGCGGACAGGCAGACGCCGCATCCGTTGCAGACGTCGTAGTCGATGACGATGGGAATGAGGCCCGACTCCTGGTTCACCTCGTGCCCCATCGTGATGCAGTGCTTGGGGCAGGCGTCGAGGCATCGGCCACAGCCTTTGCAGAGCTGGGGCAGGACGACGGGCGGCGGGCGGTGCGTGCGCACGGACATCGGGACCCTCCCGGCCTCGGGGCTCTCCAATTGTTGATTCCTCAGTCCTACATTATCCGTCGGGAACGGCCGGGGCAAGCCGATCGCCCCCGATTCCCGGAGGCGCGGAACCGCGTAAGACGTTAGATTGTTGGCGGTTCGAAGATCGGAGGCATCGCCCTTGGCCACGGATTCCCGCTCCCGCCCCGCCCCCCGCCGGAGGCTCCCCGGCGGATCGGTGCCGCTGCTCGTGCCGGCCGCCCTCCTGCTTGCCGCCCTCTCCGGCTGCGGCGGCGGCGCGGGCCCCGACGACCTGCTGCTCATCTCCGTGGACACGCTCCGCGCCGACGCCCTCGGCTGCTACGGCAACCCCGCCGCCCGCACCCCGGCGTGGGACCGGCTCGCGCGCGGCGGGGTCCAGTGCGCATCGGCCGGCAGCTGCGCGCCGTTCACGCTGCCGTCCCACGCCACGATGCTCACCGGCGTCGATCCGTACGAGCACCTCGCCCGCCGCAACGGGTCGAGACGCTTCGATCCGCCGGTCCCCACGCTCGCGGAGCGGCTGGCGGACGACGGCCTCCGGTGCGGCGCCGCCGTGGCCACCGCCGTCCTGGAGCCGGCGTCGGGACTGGACCGCGGCTTCGAGTTCTACGATCCGGGCGGGCGACCCGCTCCGGAGGAACGTCCCGCCCCGTCCGTCGTGGCTTCGGCGCGACAGTTCCTCGAGTCCGTTCCGACGACCGAGCGCTTCTTCCTCTTCGTGCACTTCTACGACCCGCACGATCCCTACCGGCCCGCGCCTCCCTGGCCGCGCGTCTTCCCCGACGCGCCGTACGACGGCGAGGTGGCCGCCACGGATCGCGAGATGCTGCGGCTGATGCGACACGTGGAGTCGCGCGCCCCGCATCGGCCGACGATGGTCGTTGCGCTCGCCGATCACGGCGAGGCGTTCGGCGAGCACGGCGAGACCGGCCACGGGTTCTTCCTCTACGAGAGCACGCTGCGGATCCCGTTCGTGGCCCAGGGCCCCGGCCTCCCCGTCGGACACGTCACGAACGTGCCGGCCCGCACGATCGACGTCGTCCCGACGGTGCTGTCCGCGTTCGGGGCGGGCGATCTCGCCGAACTGCCGGGGCGCCCCGTGCAGGCCGCGCCGCCCGCCGACGTCCCGGAGTCCTACGCGGAGACGTTCCACTCCGCGCTGGCCTACGGAACGTCGGACCTGCGAAGTCTGAGCCGCGGCGAGTGGAAGTACGTCCGGAGCCCGCGCGAGGAGCTGTACGACCTCGCCGCGGATCCCGGCGAGACGCGCAACGCCCTCGAGGAGAGTCCCGACGTCGCCGACGACCTCCGTGATCGCCTGGACGATCTCCTCGGCGACGACCTCCTCGCGCCGCAGGGGCTGGCCGCCGAGTCGATCGACCCGGCGCAGGCGGAGCGGCTGCGCGCGCTGGGCTACGTGACCGACGGCGACTGGAGCGGGGCCGCGGACTTCCGGGCGCTCCCCGATCCGAAGGACTTCCTCGGCATCCCGGAACTGCTCGACGAGGCGAAGATCGCCGCGCGCGACGCCAACTGGGACGTGGCGCTGGCGGGTGTGGACGCCGTGCTGGAGAAGGACCCGCGCAACGCCGACGCTCTGCGGCTGCTCGCGCGGGAACGCTTCGAGCGGATCTCCGTGGAGGCGGGGCTGGCCGTCTACCGGTCGGCGCTGGAACGGCACCCCGATGCGGCCGGCGTGTGGGCGGCCTACGGCGAGGATCTCCATCGCCTGGCCCGCGAGGACGAAGCGTTCGAGGCGCTGACCCGCGCCGTCGAGCTGGACGGTGCCGCCGTGCCGGCGCGCATGGCGCTGGCGCGCGTGGCCGTGGCGCTGGGTCGCCAAGACGAGGCCCGCCGGCAGGTGAAGGAGGTGCTGACCCTCGATCCGGCGCACTCCGGGGCGCGCGCGATGGAGCGGCGGCTCCGCGACGCCCCGTCCGGGGGCTGAGCCGGCGGCCCGATCCGTCGCGGGATCATGCCCTTCGCGCCCGATGGCCGCCGCTCAGGCGCCGTCTTGTTCCCGCCGACGGGCCGGAGCGATCCTGACGGGTGAGCCGACCGGAGGGCTCCTCGGGTCGGCACCCCCCACTTCCGGAGGTGTCCAGTGAACCGGACTCGCCTGTCGCTCCTGATCCTCGTCGCTCTCACGCTGCTGGCTCCCACCCCGACCCGATCCGCCCTGGTGCAGACGTACCAGCAGACCGGCACCCTCGGCCTGGAGGTCACCGGCGTCGGCGGGCAGAACCAGTTCCACGTCAGCGGCAACCTGACGCTCAGCGCGCTCCCCCCGGCCGCGGCCGTGCAGCGCGCGACGCTCTACGCCAGCCAGAACAACAACGGCACCAACCCCCTCACCGCCTCGTTCAACGCAGTCCCGCTCGGCGCCGTCGGGCCCAGCGCGAGCGACCCGGCGTTCGGCACGCTGTACACGTATCAATGGGACGTGACGCCGCACCTTCTCCCCGGTCTGCCCTCGCACTCCTTCAGCGTCACCGAGACCGTGAACGGCCTCGGGATCGCGGCCGTCGGCCTGGTGGTCGTCTGGCAGGACGCCGGCGAGCCGATGCGGACGATCACGATCAGCGAGGGGATGAAGCAGGTGGGAGAGTCCGGTCCGGAGACGGAATCACACGCTCAGACGATGCTTCCGTCCGGCATCACGAAGGCGTGGATCCTGACGTGCTACGACGACAACGCCGCCACCGGCGAGGTCGTCACGTACAACGGCGCCCCCTTCGGCGGCCCGATCGACCAGAACCTCGGGTTCAATGCGAGCGTCCTGCAGATGAACACGACGTCGCAATCGGGGACCAACACCCTCGCCATCCAGACGCTGGCGGACCATCTGGGCTGGATGGTCGCGGCCACCGCCGTGGACCTCGCCCCGGTGTCCGTCGATGGCGACAGCTGGGGAAAGATCAAGGGACGTCACCGGTAGCGAGATGACGGTGGAGGCGGGCAGGCGCCGCGCGTCGGTCCGCCGGCGTTTGACGGCCCGAGTCCGGCCCGGTACCGTCCCCGCAGGCCCCTGAACGCCCTTCCTGAGGATCACGATGACGCCTCCGCTTCCGGGCCTCCTGCTGCTGGCCGCCGCGACCCTTCCCTCAGCCGGGGTGGAACCCTTGCCGACTCCCCTCTTCGATCCCGTCGACGCCGACCGCCGCTGGATGGTCGTGAACGACGGCGTCATGGGCGGGATCTCGCAGAGCACGATGCGCGTGGAGGACGACGGCCTCGTCTTTGAGGGAACCGTCTCCAAGGAGAACAACGGCGGATTCGCCTCCACCCGGACGATCCTGGACGACCCGGATCTCTCCGCCTACGACGGGCTGCAGCTGCGCGTGACCGGCGACGGGAACACCTACCAGGTCCGGCTGCGCACGGACGACGCCTGGGACGGCATCGCCCACCGGGCGCGGTTCGAGGCGCCCGCGGACGGCGCCGACGTCCGGATCCCGTTCCCGGAGTTCCGGCCGACGTGGCGCGGGCGGGTCGTGTCCGACGCTCCCCCGCTCGATCCGTCGCGCATCGTGCAATTCGGCTTCCTCATCGGCGACGGCTACGCGGGGCCGTTCCGCCTGCGCGTCGAGGGCGTGTCCGTCTACCGCACCGATCCGGGATCGTGACGGGGACGGAACTCCTGCCGGCGGACGGGCGTGCCGTCCTGATTCCGGACTGGGCGAGCGAGCTGGACTTCGAGGACCTGCGGGGCGCCATCGACTGGCGGACCGAGAGCGTGCGAATGTACGGGCGCGAGGTGCCCGTCCCCCGGCTCATCGCCTACTACGGCGCGTTCCCCTACCGCTACTCCGGACTGGATCACGAGGCGCGGGAGATGCCCGGGCCGCTGGAGGAGCTGAGACGCAGAGCGTGTGCGAAGGCCTGCGTGGAGTTCAACTCGGTGCTGGCCAACCGATACCGCAACGGCACCGACGGGATGGGCTTCCACCGCGACAACGAGCCCGAGATCGATCCGCGCTGCATCGCCTCGGTGAGCGTCGGTGCCACGCGGCGGTTCCGGATGCGCCATCGCCTCACCCAGGAGATCGTGACCATCGAGCTGCCCCACGGCTCGTTGCTGCTGATGATCGACTGCCAGGAGCACTGGGAGCACGCCGTACCCAAGACGAAGCGGGCGGTGGGCGAGCGGATCAACCTGACGTACCGCGTGATGCGTCCGCCGCGGATCGGCGCGGCCTAGTCCAGGCGGAACTCGTACGGCACCACGACGATCGCCTGCACGGGGTTGCCCGACTGCCGGGCCGGGTGCCACGTCCACTCCAGGAGCGCGTCGCGGACCGGTCGTTCGAAGACCTCGGCGTCGCTCTCCAGGATCCGCACGGCCACGGTCCGGCCGTCCTCGTCGATCGTGACCTGGCAAACCACCCGCCCCTCGATCCCGGCGCTGCGGGCCACGGCCGGATACGTCGGAAGCACCGTGGTGCGGGGTCGTGGGGCCTGATCAAACACCGCGAACGTCGCGGTCGGCGGGGGCGCGGGGGGGCCCACCGGCTCCCGCGCGTCGAACGTGGAGTCGAAGTCCTCCTCGGGCAGCGTCGCCTCGACGACGTCATCCGCGTTCGCAATGACCGGCGGGATGCGCGGAGGCGGAGGCGGGACGACGATCTCCGGCCGCAGCTTCACCACCTCGAGGCCTGAGTCATCCACGACCGGCGCGGACGGAGGGGTGGGCGGATGGGAGAAGCCGAACAGCGCGAACACGACGAGCAGTGCGGCCGCCAGACTGACGTCCAGACGGCGTCGGTAGGTCAGCTTGAAGCGTCGATGGACGGTCACGACGAACCTCCGGCGAGAGGGACGGTTCCGGTCGGACACCCTCGGGCGCCCCGGGCTTCCTCTCTCTATCCGCAGATCCGGTCGATTGCGCAAGGTGCGGGGCGCTGGACCGGCCGACGTCCAGGCCGGCCGGCGGGTCCGCCCCGTCACTTCATCAGGACGAGCTTCTCGGTCGTCGAGCGAGCGATCGTCGTCAGCCGGGAGTAATAGATCCCGCTCGGCACCCCGCTCCCGGCGCCGGTCAGGCCCGACCATCGGACCGAGTGCTCGCCCGCAGGCAGGGGCCCGTCGACGAGGGTGGCCACGCGCCGCCCCGACACGTCGAAGATCTCCAGCCGCACGGGCCCCGCGTCCGCGAGCGCAAAGCGGAGGGAGGTCGCGGAGGGAAAGGGATTCGGACGCGCCGCCAGACGAACGCCGCCCGAGGGGGCCTCGGCCGGCTCGACCCCGGTCGGCGGGGCGCCGGTTCCGTACAGATACGTCAACCCCGTCGGGGTCCCGCTGCTTCCGAATCCGGTCGCCCCGACGGCGATGATCCCGTCGGCGATGGCGATGGAGGTCCCGAACCGGTCGAACGTCTCTCCGTCGCTGGCCAGAAGCTTGTCGATGGGGGCGGCGGTGGCCGCGTCGTAGAGATACGCGGAGCCCGCATCCCAGCCGTTCTCGGTGTCCTTGTGCGCGCCGATCGCCACGACGCCGCCGTCGATGGAGATGGAGACGCCGAAGTTGTCCCGGTCCGCGCCGTCCTCCGGGGCGATGAACGCAAGCTGCGAGCCGGTGGCCGCATCGAAGAGGTACGCCGCGCCGGAGTGGTCGAAGACGACACTCCGGCCCCAGGCTCCGACGGCCACGATGCCGTTGTCGAGATCGACCGCATCGCCGAAGCGCCCCCCCAGGTCCCCGTTGTAGTTCTCGATGTCCGCCTGCAGGACATGGACCGGATCGCCGGTGGACACGTCGAACAGATGCGCCTTGGCGAACGTGTACCCTTCACCGAGTTCGAAGAACGTGCGCGCCCCGACGACGACGCTCCCGCCGTCCAGGGCGATGGACGCGCCGAAGTTCTGGTTGGCCCCACCCGAGTCCGGCAGGAGCTTCTCGAGCTGGGCGCCGGTGAACGCGTCGAACAGGTACGCCGAGCCGGAGGCGTCGCCCAGATCGTCGTCCCGCAGGGCGCCCACGGCCACGACTCCGTCGTCGATCGCGATGGAGTGACCGAACTCATCCCCCGCGGCGCCGTCGTCGGGGACGAGCCGAGCCAGCTGCGAGCCGGTGGATACGTCGAACAGGTAGGCGGCGCCGGCGCCGCCGGAAGGCGCGCCCACGGCCACGATGCCCGCGCTCAGGGCCACCGAATGGCCGAACCCGTCGCCCGCGGCGCCGTCGTCCGGCGTCAGCTTGAAGAGCTCGGCTCCCGTGGAAGCGTCGAACAGGTACGCGGCGCCGGAGTCGAGGCCGTTGTCGTCGTCGAGCGGGGTCCCCACGACGACGACGCCGTTCTCGACGGCCACCGAGCGACCGAAGTCGTCGCCCACTCCCACCCCTCCTCCCATCAACTTGAGATCCTCCACCACCACCGCTCCGGCGGCCGACGCGCCGACGAAAGCAGAAAGGACCGCGAGGGGGGTGACGGCACGGGAGATGAGGGACCGGGGCCCGGGGCACGAACGACGCATGAGACCTTCTCCTTGCGTGGGATACCAGTCGACGACGATCCGGCCGGGCGCAGGCCGCGCGGGCCGGAGCAATCCTGACTCTTGAATCCTGATTCAACGATGTCACAGACGGGGCGGGTCGGCCACAGATACAGAGGGAATCGGACCCGGAGCGGACGCTGCCCGGGACCGGGCCCGGCCGGGGTCCGGATCAGAAGACCGGCCGGAGCCCGGCGGCCGACGTCTACCGCAGGTGCACCACCGACCGCGACGACGCCTGCTCCCCGCTTCTCAGCCGCAGGAAGTAGACACCGGCGGCCACCCGGCGGCCGGCCTCGTCACGACCGTCCCACCGCGCCGCGTTTCGTCCGGCGGGAAGCTCCCCGCGCACCAGCTCCCGGACGCGCCGGCCCGCCGCGTCGTACACCACCAGCTCGGCTCGGCCCGCCTCGCGCAGCGAGAAGGAGACTTCCGTGCCGTCCCCGAACGGGTTCGGGCGCGCCGCGCCCAGGTGGAAGACCGTCGAGGGAGCCGGGAGTTCCGGCGTTCCCACCGGCGGGTCGTACGGCTCGCCGAAGTAGTTCTCCACGATGAACTCGACGTTCGTCTGCAGGGACGCCGCGTTCATCCGGTACGGCCGACCCGCCAGGTACACGAGCTGCCCACCTTCGGGCCGGTACTCCCCGCCGCCCGGGGGCTGCACGCGGACGCCGGTTCCGCGATTGTTGCCGCCGGTGTCCTGGAACAGCAGCGTGCTGTTCGGTCCCAGCGTCAGGGAGACCACGTCGTTCCACGACTGGCTGCCCGTGAAGGCGATGTCCACCAGCTCCGGCACCTGCGCGGTGCAGTTGCCCAGCGTGATCTGCGCCTGCGACCACGTGACCCCGAGGTACGTCGAGAGGTCCGCATCCAGGAACGACTGCCCGCGCCGCGACATCAGCAGCAGGTTGCCGCCCACGTCCAGGTACGAGTCGATCGGCGACTCGAACCAGTCGGCCAGGTCGCCGTTGTAGTGGTTGCCCACCCAGATCACCGTCGAGTACTCGCCCATCACGCGCGACGGGACCGGCCCGTGACCGATCGGCGTCGGCAGCGTGGACGGGTATCCGCCCCCGGGCTCGGCGAACGTGTCCCAGAAAGAGATCGGCAGATCGCCCCAGAACGCCCGGGCGTCGTACGCGTTCGTGATCTCGGCGCCGTACGTGGCCCAGTCGACGCCGTTCACGAGCAGGATCCCCTGATCGAACGTCGGACTGGAGATCACCGACTCGACCTGGCGAAGGATCCATCGATCCGGATCCAGGACGACATCCTCCACGTCCCCCGGCACGCTCAGGAAGTAGGTCTCCGTGGCCAGCGCGTTCTGCACCGTGAGGTCGTACGTTCCCGTCGACGTTTCCACGCGCAGGGGGATCGGCATGGTGAAGAGGCCGGTGTTCGTCTGGATCTGGTCGATCGTCACGTCCACGCCGCCCGGCGCCGGCGACCACGAGTACCGGTACACCGGGAAGTACTCGCCGTAGATCCACTGCTGGAAGAACGCGTTCAGGTCCAGGCCCGAGACCGACTCCATCACCCCTTGCAGATCCTCGGTGTTGGCGCCAGCGCCTCCGTACGTGGCGCGGTACTGGGCCAGCGCCGCGAAGAAGTCCGTGTCGCCGAGGATACCCCGCAGCATGTGGACCACCCAGGAGGCCTTGTTGTAGCTCAGGTTCGAGTCGAAGATCTCGTTGAAGTTCGTGAGGCTCTCCACGAAGATCGTCCCGGGGCCGTAGTAGGCCGCGAAGTCCATGTACTCCTTGTAGGTCTCGAACCCCTCCGTCTGCTCCCGCCAGTACGCCTCGGCCCACGTGGCGAAGCCCTCGTTCAGCCAGATGTGGCGGAACGTCTTGCACGTCACTTCATCGCCGAACCACTGGTGCGCCAGCTCGTGCGCGATGAGGTCGATCGACCAGCCGCCCATGCTGGAGCAGGTCTGGTGCTCCATCCCGCCGCCCCACTCGAACTCCGCATGGCCGTACTTCTCGTTCACGAACGGGTACTCGCCCCACGCCTGCGCGAACGCGTCGATCATGGGAACTGTCTGCGCGTAGTTCGGCTGCACCGTGGTGAAGTGGTCCGGGTAGACGAAGAACTGCACCTCCATCGCCGGTCCCCCGCCCTGCGGCGTGTACCAGTCCGAGTACTGCGTGTACGGATGGATCGCCAGGGAGACGAGGTACGGGGCGATGGGATAGCTGCACTGCCAGTGGAAAGTGCGCGTGGCGCCGTGGTCCACGTCCGAGAGCAGGAGGCCGTTCGACGCGACGACGAGGTGATCGGGCACCGTCACGTGCAGGTCGACGGAGGAGGCTTTGTCCCAGTTGTTGTCGCTGCAGGGCCACCAGTCGCGCGCGCCGAAGGGCTCGCTCAGGGTCCAGATCATCTCGCTGCCGTTGTGCGAGTCCCAGCCGAAGGTCCCGTTGCCGGCGGGGTTGCCCGAGTACGTCACGGCCACCACGACCGTCTCCCCCAGCGTGTACGTCCGGTCCAGATCGACGGTGAGGACGCCGGATGCGTGGGTGAACGTGGTGGGAGCACCGTTCAGCGTGACGGCCGACACGCTCATTCCGCTGTTCAGGTGCAGCTCCACCGTGGTCAGGGGCGCGCCGATGAGATCGGCCGTCGCCGTGACGACGCCGGACAGCGTCGACGTGCCGGGGTCCAGGTCCAGGACCAGGTCGTAGTGCGTGAAGTCCAGCTCCCGCTGGTTCGGCGTCCGGAGCTGCGGGAGTTGCGGGCGGGCCTCCATGCGCTCGGCCTTGCGCCGCGCCTCCTCCACGCGGTGGCGAAGCACCTCCGCCCGCCGGGCATCGGCATCGTCCAGGAGGTCGGAGGTCGGGGCGTCGGACGCGACGGCGGGGGTCGGGGCGCCGGGGGTGGCGAACGCGGTCAGGAGGCCGACCAGGACGAGCAGGATTGCCGTCCGGGGCCGGGCAAAGGCGCGAAACTGCATGGGTTCCCTCGCACTGGATGATCGAGCCGCGCTCCCTCCGCGTCGGGCGGGAGGAGAGCGTTCGAAGGGTCGGACCTCGCGGGAGCGTGAGAATCCGGAGGGTCGGCAATAGCTGACTCCAGAGTCATGATACCGGTTCGCGGGGACCGGAGCCAAGGGGGGGCGCCGCCTAGCGGACCGGGAAGAAGATCGGAACGAGGATCACGAGCATCGCCAGCACGACGATCGTGAGCGGGGTCCCCGCGCGGAGGAAGTCCGAGACACGGTAGCCGCCGGCACCCATCACGATGAGGTTCGCCTTGTGGCTGAACGGCGTCATGAACGCGGCCGACGCGGCGAGGCTGATGCCCATCATGATGGGATACGGACTGAGCCCGAGCTGCTCCGCCGTGCCGAGCGCCACCGGCGTCAGCAGGACCACCGACGGCGCGCCGTCCAGGCACTGGCTCAGCAGACTGGACAGGCAGAAGAGTCCCGCGAGTACCGCGTACGGCCCGAGCGGACCGGCCACGTCCGTCACGGTCTGTGAGAGGAGCGCCGCCGCGCCGGTTCGTTCCATCGCCAGACCGACCGGGAGGATGGCCGCCACGAGGAACACGGCGCGCCACTCCACGCCGCGGTACGCCTCCTCCATGGTGATGGCGCCGGTCAGGACGACGAACGTCGCGGCCACGAACGCGGCCACGTGGATCGGCTGGAAGCCGGTCACCACCATCGCGACCATGATGAGCAACCCCAGGAGCGCCAGCGGCGCCTTCTTCGTGCGGCGGGGTTCCGCGGCCGTGGCGCTGAGGACCACGAAGTCCGGATCGGATCCGAGGAGTTGGATCCGGTTCCAAGGCCCCTGCAGCAGAAGCGCATCGCCCACCCGGAGCCTCAGCCGGGCCAGCCCGCCGTGCAGAGGATGCCCCTCGCGCCAGATGGCCAGCACCCGCAGTCCATAGCGCTCCCGGAAGTCGAGGTCGCGGAGCGTCTGCCCCGCCGCGCGCGACCTCGGGGCCAGTGTGGCCTCGACGAGCGTCACGTCCTGGGACTGCAGCCACTCCTGCGAGACATCGCGCTGCAGCTCCACGTCGCCCAGCGACAGCAGGTTCCGGATCCGCTCCGGCTCGCCGGTGACCAGCAGATGATCCCCTGCCCGCACGCGCTCCGTCGGTTCCACCCCATACATCGCCTCCGAACCGCGCACGATCCCCAGGACGGTCAGTCCGGTGAGTTCCGACATGCGCGTCTCCGCCACCGTGGAGCCGACGAGGTCGGACTCCTCCGTCACGTGCAGCTCGAAGAGATGGCTCTCCAGATCCTCCAGGACGTCGCCGCCGAACTGGAGGATGGCCGTGGCGCCCTGGATGGCAACGTTCTCCAGCTGGACCTGGGTCCCGACCACGAGCAGCTCATCGCCGACCTCCAGCGGGACGGACGCCAGGCGGCTTCGCCTCACGCGTTCTCCCCGGCGAAGGCCGACGACCAGCGCGCCGAAGCGCTCGCGGAAACGGAGATCCCGGAGCGACTTCCCGACGAACGCCGTGTCCGGAAGAATCCGAACGCTCATCGCTTCGATCAGCTTGCTCGCGCGCGTGAAGTGGCCGGGCGGAGCCTCGGAGATGGCGACGCCCCGCACGCGGAAGAGATTCTCCAGCTCCGCGGCCTCGCCCTGCACCAGCAGCGCGTCCCCGCCGTGGAGCACGGTGTCCGGATCGGCCACCAGCTTCCGCTGCCCTCCCCGCAGCACGCTCAGCACCTGGATGCCCAGCGACTGACCAAACCGCGTGTCGCGGAGCGTCTCCCCGTCCAGGCTGGATCCCTCCGGGATCTGCACCGAGAAGAGGTTGTCCTGGAGACGGTACGCCTGGAAGAGCTCCCGCCGGGAGGACGAGGCTTCCGGCTTTCCCCGGTCCGGCAGCAGTTGCCGACGGAAGATCACCATGTAGATCACGCCCACGCTGAGCAGAAGCAGACCCAGCGGCGTGAAGTCGAAGAGGCCGAACGGCTCCATCCCCTTCTCGTGGAGCAGCTCCGCGGCGAGGATGTTCGGCGGCGTGCCGACCAGCGTCGTGGTGCCGCCCAGGATCGCCCCGAAGGAAAGCGGCATGAACAGACGAGACGGCGCGATCCCGCTGGTGCGGGCGGCGCTGGCCACGGCCGGCAGCAGCACGGCCGTCGCCGCGATGTTGTTCATGAAGGCGGACAGCAGCCCCGCCCCCACCATGATGACGATGATGAGCGGCACCTCGCGCCCGCCGATGAGCGCGTTCAGCCGTTCGCCCACGAAGTCCGCCAGGCCGGTGTTCAGCATCGCGGTGCTGACGAAGAAGATCGACAGCATCGTGATGACGGCCGGCGAGGAGAACCCGGTGAAGGCCTCCGCCGGCGTGACGAATCCGGCCAGCGTGAGGACCACCAGGCCGAGAAACGCCGTCAGGTCGATGGGCAGCTTCTCCGTGAAGAAGAAGTACGCCATCACTGCCAGGACGACGAACAGGATGCCGATCTCTGCGGACATGATTCTCCGGACCCGGCGGAGGGGTGAAGGTCCTCGGGGACGTCCTCCGGCCGAGCGGGGGCAGAATACATGGCGCCGGCGTGCGCGGGCACGCTGAAGTTGGGCGCCGCGCGAGCCTGCCCTACGCGTGATCCGTTCGGACCGGAACAACGCCCGCATAGCGCACGCCCGTGAGGTGCGCCAGATCGCGGTTCCAGGTGGTCAGGTCCCGCGAGCCGAACTGGCGGAGGTGATCGTGACCGCAGGCGCGGGCCAAGACCTGCATCAGCCCCACCGTCGCCTCGAAGAAGTTGGCGAGCTGTCGCGCGGACTTGTCGATCTCCAGGCGGGCCCGGAGCCTGGACCGCTGGGTGGCGATGCCCACCGGGCAGTTGTTCGTGTGGCAGGCCCGCATCCCTAGACACCCGATCGCCTGGAGCGCGGCGTTCGACACCGCCACGCCGTCCGCGCCCAACGCCATCGCCTTGACGAAGTCGCCCTCATGGCGCAGCCCGCCGGTGATGATGAGGGTGACGTCCGGCGCCACCCGGTCGAGGTGGCGGCGCGCGCGCGCCAGTGCGGGCAGCGTGGGGATGGAGATGTTGTTCTTGAAGACGTTAGGGGCGGCCCCCGTGCCGCCGCCGCGGCCGTCCAGGATGACGTAGTCGCAGGTCGCCTCCAGGGCAAAGTCGATGTCGTCCTCGATGTGCTGCGCCGACAGCTTGAAACCTACCGGAATGCCGCCGGTGACCTCCCGCACCTCGTCCGCCACGCGGCGGAAGTCCGCTGGGGTGTCCAGATCGCCGAACCGCGGCGGGCTGATGGCCGCCGTTCCCGGCGTCAGACCACGCACCTCGGCGATCTTGTCCACCACCTTGTCCCCGGGCAGATGCCCGCCGGTGCCGGTCTTGGCTCCCTGCCCGCCCTTGAAGTGGAAGGCCTGGCAGCGCGCCACCTTGTCCAGGCTCCACCCGAACTTCGCCGACGCCAGCTCGTAAAAGTACCGGGAGTTCGCCTGCTGTTCTTCGGGAAGCATGCCTCCCTCGCCGGAGCAGATGCCGGTCCCGACCTGCTCGGCGCCGGTGGCCAGCGCCACCTTGGCTTCCTCCGAGAGCGCCCCGAAGCTCATGTCGCTCACGAAGAGCGGAATCTCCAGCCGCAGCGGCTTTCGAGCACGGGGCCCGATCACGAGATCGGTGCCCACGTCCGCGTCATCCGCCAGCGGCTTCGTCGCCATCTGGGCGGTGAGGATCTGAAGGTCGTCCCACCGGGGCAGTTCCGTCAGCGGTACGCCCATCGCCGAAGAGGGACCGTGGTGCCCCACTCCGGCGTAGCCCTCCCTCGCAAGCGTCTGGATGTGCCGGTTGAAGGGCTCTTCCGGCCCGCCGTGAACGTCGGCGTAGAGGCCCAGATACTCGTCCCTCCGGTACGGCTGCGGGTGGGCCTCCGCGAACGCCCGCACCTCGGCCTCGTCCACCCGGACGCAGTCCCCGTCAATCCATGCACCGAACTTGTGGAGAGCTTCCGCGTTGTTGTACTCGCTCACGCCGGAATCCAGGCGGTAGTCCCACCCGTGAAGGCCGCAGATCAGGTTGCGGCCCTGGACGGTCCCGTCGGACATGAGGGCACCCCGGTGCAGGCATCGGCCGTAGAGGACCGAGACCTCCTCGCCGTAGCGGACGACGACAAGGTCCACGCCCTCCACCAGGGCATACTGGGGCTCGCGGTCGGCCAACCGGCTCCAGGTGGCGACGGTGACTCCGGTGCGCGGATTGCTGCCTTCGGGTTTCGACAATGCGCTTCCCCTTGCGGTGGTTCGAAGCTCGAGCGAGTGCGTCCGAACGTAGCAAAAGACCGCGGGGGCGTCATGCCGGTGGGGTTCGCCGGTGGCGCGGACTGCCTGACTCTCCGAAGGCTGCCGGGGCGCACGGAGGGATGGTGAGCCGTGCTGGGATCGAACCAGCGACCCTCTGATTAAAAGTCAGATGCTCTACCGACTGAGCTAACGGCCCACCCCATACCGCCTTCGGCGGGCGATCCTAGCACGCCGGGCGCAGTGCCGCGACCGGCTCCGCCTCACTCCAGCCGCAGCAGCAGCATCCCATCCAGCGCCTGCACGCGATCCTGCTCGCCCTCACGGTCCACGTTCAGCCACCGCGCCTCGAAGCGGGCGGCCCCGCCGGGCTCCTCGTGGTCCAGCGCCAGGGAGTCGGCGGGGACGGACAGGGCGCCGCCGTGTTGCGCGGCCCGGCGGACGCGCTCGAGGATGGGCGTGAGGGGCACCGTCATGCGCAGTGTCTCGCCGTCCTCGACCCGCAACGTCCGGCGCTCGGGCCCCAGGGTGACGCGGAGCGAGTCGGACGTGCCCGCCACCGGGACTCCCCCCTCGCTGCCCGGCGCGCCGGCGCGGCCGGCTCCCTGCACCTGCACCACGGCGTCCCACGCGCGAACGTCCCACGCCGTCCCCGGGACCTCGGCGGAAGCGTAGATGGCGCCGTCCGCCGTGGGCCGAACTCCCTCGACGTACTCCAGCCCCATCGCGGTCATGTACGCGCGGGCGACGTTCGTCGCCGCGGGCCGGCGGCCGCGTCGCTTCGCAATCTCCGTCTGCAAGGAGTCCACCTCGGCCGGCGGCGTCTCGAACCAGGCCGCCACCGATGCCGTGCCGTGGTGCTCGGCCAGGTACCGGAGCCCCGCCCCGATCTCGCGACGGTCCTCGAACGGCACGTCGGCCTCGACCGCCTGCACCCGCACGTCCTCCAGCAATCCGTGCCGCTCCAGCGCCGCACGCAGCCGATCCGTCTGGCTGCGCTCCGACACGGAATACGCGCCCCACGGCCCGAAGGCCGTGCCGACGGCGATGAGCGCCAGCGACCACGGGATCACCTGGATGCCGCCGCTCCGTCGGACGATGTAGAAGATCGCGAGCCCCGCCAGCCACAGCGCGAAGACGAAGAGGAAGTAGCGGTTCTCCGTGACGCCGTACTGCTGCACGCGCTGGGCGATCGAAAGGAACAGCATCGCCAGGGCGGGCAGCAGGGCGATCCAGAAACCGCGCGAGAACGTGGCCACCCAGCGGTTCTCGGCGCGCTCCCGGACCGGATGCACCAGCAGGAGCGCCAGGATTCCCAGCACGGAGACGCCGCTCACCAGCCAGCCGATCCAGCCGCTGGGCCAGATCCGCGTGATGGCGACGCGGCCGAGGTACGCGGTGAGGATCAGCAGGTAGACGATCGCCAGCGGGACGAGGATGTACTGGCTGAAGATCTTCAATCCGGCCGGGTAGTCCGTGCGGCCTTCCAGCTCCGCCAGATCGTGCGGCACGCCGCCCAGGAAGTACGCCGGATGGAACACGAACGCGATGGCGAAGCCCAGGTGCGCGTAGGTCTCGTCCCGGACGTCCAGGCCGAACAGCTTGTCCAGCGCCAGCAACGCCAGGACGAGCCCCAGGTACAGCACGCCCGCGAAGATCGTGGAGACGAGGATGCGCTCGAAGAGGCGGCGGTTGAACTGCCAGAAGCCGCGCCGCTCGTCGATCCGCCAGTACGCCAGCACCGCCGCGAACAGGTGGAACGCCAGCGCGGCCTGCGCGAAGCGGCGGGCCAGGATCGGATCCAGCCAGCGCCCGGTGCCCAGGTAGAAGCCGGCCAGGAGGAGCACGCCGAGGCCGAGCAGGCTCGCGCGCAGCGCCCGCCGATCGGGGAAGCGGGCGGCCCGCGTCTCCAGCGCCGTGAAGAGCGAGAGACCCAGGGCGGCCGTCATCAGCCACCGGACCGCGGAGAACTCCTCGGACGACTCGACGATCCACGACGCGGATGCCGCCGCCGCGATCCCGCACAGCAAGGCCAGCGGGAAGCGCGCGAACGTCTCACCCGCGGCGCGGACGGCCGTGTCGAGGGACGGAAATCGCATGGGCAAAGCCTAGCACGACCGGTCCCGGCAGACGACGACCACCGCATCGTGTAGGGTGCCCGCATGTCCGCCGAACCCAAAGATCCGCACGCGCGCCTCCGCCGGGACGTCCGCGACCTGGGCCGCCTGCTGGGCGACACCGTCCGCGAGCAGGCGGGCGACGGCGTCTTCGAGCGCGTGGAGCGCGTGCGCGCCCTGGCGAAGGAGTGGCGGGCGGGCGATCCCGCCGCGTTCGGCTCCCTCGCGGACCTCCTCGGCGGGATGCCGCTGGACGAGGCGCTGCCGGTCACGCGCGCGTTCACGCACTTCCTGAACCTCGCCAACATCGCCGAGCAGCACCACCGCATCCGCCGGCGCCGCGAGTACCAGCGCGATCCGGAGTCGCCGCCGCAGCGCGCCTCGTTCGAGGACACGTTCGCGGCGCTGCTGGCGGACGGCGTCTCGGCCGACGAGCTCCACGACGCGGTCGCCGGCCAGCAGGTGGAGCTGGTCCTCACGGCACATCCCACCGAGGTGCTGCGCCGCACGCTGCTGCAGAAGTTCGGCCGCATCGCCGACGGCCTGGCGTGCCGGGACCGCGACGACCTCACGCTGCCGGAGCGCGAGGACCTGGAATCGAACCTGACCCGCGAGATCCACGCCCTCTGGGAGACGGACGAGCTCCGCCGCGACCGGCCGGCGCCCGTCGACGAGGCCACGTGGGGCTTCGTCGTCATCGAGCAGACGCTGTGGCGGGCGATCCCGCTCCACCTCCGGCGGCTGGACCGCGCGCTGCGCCGGTTCACGGGCCGGGGCCTGCCGGCGGAGGCCGCCCCGATCCGCTTCGGGTCGTGGATGGGCGGCGACCGCGACGGCAACCCCAACGTCACGCCCGAGGTGACGGAGGAGGTCTGCCGACTGTCGCGGTGGATGGCGGCCGACCTGCTGGAGAAGGAGATCGGGGCGCTGCGCGAGGAGCTGTCCCTGCGCGATGCATCGCCGGCGCTCCTCGAGCGGGCGGGCGGTGAGCGCGAGCCCTACCGCGTGGTCCTCCGCGAGGTGCGCGACCGGCTGCGGGACACGCGGACCGGACTGGAGGCGATGCTGCGCGGCGAGGAGCCGACCGCTCCCCTCCTCCGGGACGCGGACGAGGTCGCCGACGTGCTGCGGCTGTGCGACGCCTCGCTGCGGGAGACGGACGAGCACCGCATCGCGGACGGTCGCCTCACGGACGTGCGCCGGCAGCTGGCCTGCTTCGGGCTGAGCCTGGTCCGGTTGGACCTTCGCCAGGAGTCCACCCGTCACGCCGATGTCTTCGACGAGATCGACCGGCACGCGAGTCGTCCGCCGTTCTCGGAGCGGGACGAGGAGGCGCGGATCGCGTTCCTGGAGAGCGCGCTCCGGACCGGCGAGCGCGTCGTGCCGGACGGCTTCTCCCCTTCCGGTCCCGGGCGCGACGTGCTGGAGACGTTCCGCGTGGCGGCCCGCCAGCCCTCCGACTCGCTCGGCGCGTACGTGATCTCCATGGCGCGTCGCCCGTCCGACGTGCTGGCCGTCGCGGTGCTGCAGCAGGAGTTCGGCGTGAACCCGCCGCGGCCCGTCGTGCCGCTGTTCGAGACGGTGGCCGACCTGCACGGCGCGCCCGCCACGCTGGATCGGCTGTTCGCGGTGCCGGCCTACCGGGAGCTCACCGCGGGCCGGCAGCAGGTGATGATCGGCTACTCGGACTCCGCCAAGGACGGCGGCCGACTGTCCGCGGCGTGGGAGCTGTTCACGGCGCAGGAGAACGTGGTGGACGTCTGCCGCCGCCACGACGTGGAGGTCACGCTGTTCCACGGCCGCGGCGGCACGGTGGGGCGCGGCGGCGGCCCCATCTCCCAGGCGATCAAGTCGCAGCCGCGCGGCTCCGTGGAGGGGCGGCTGCGGATCACCGAGCAGGGCGAGGTCATCCACGCGAAGTTCGGGCTGCCGGGCATCGCGGCGCGGACGCTGGAGCTCTACACCACGGCCGTCGCCGAGGCGACGCTCCACCCGACCGAGGACATCCCGGCCGCGTGGCGCGATCGCCTCCGGACGATGGCCGACGTCTCCCGCGAGGCGTACCGCTCCTTCGTGGACAGCCCCGACTTCATCGAGTACTTCCGCGCCGCCACTCCGCTGGAGGAGCTGGGGCACCTGAACATCGGCAGCCGACCCGCGAAGCGCCGCCCGGACGGCGGCATCGAGTCGCTGCGGGCGATCCCCTGGATCTTCGCGTGGACGCAGATGCGGCTGATGGTGCCGTCGTGGCTGGGGCTGGGCGACGGACTGCGCCGGGCGATCGACGACGGCGCGCTCGACGAGCTGCGCCAGATGTACGCCCGCTGGCCCTTCTTCCGGACGACGCTGGACCTCGTGGAGATGGTCCTAGCCAAGGCGTCGCCCACCATCGCCGAGCGGTACGAGGAACGTCTGGTTCCGGAGCGGCTGCACGGCGTGGGGCGCGAGCTGCGCGCGCGGTTCGACGCGACGGTGGAGAACCTGCTCCGGGTGACCGGCCGCGATCATCTGCTGGCCGATCACCCGGTGCTGCGCAGGTCCATCGACGTGCGCAACCCCTACGTCGATCCGATCAACCTCGTGCAGATCGAGCTGCTGCGCCGGCTCCGTTCCGGCCGGGACGATCCGGAGACGCTCCGCGACGCGCTGCTGCTGACGGTCAACGGCGTGGCCGCGGGGATGCGGAACACGGGGTAGAGGCTAGCGGCTTGCGACCTCTCGGAAGCCTTCCACGGTCTGCGAGCGCTCCGGCCCCACGCCCACCAGCGCGATCCGCGCGCCGCTGAGCTCGGCCAGACGATCCAGGTAGGCCCGCGCCCGGGCCGGCAGATCGTCGATGCTGCGGGTCTCGCCGAGCGGCTCCGTCCAGCCCGGCATCTCCTCGTAGACCGGCTCCGCGCGCTCCAGCTGCTCCACGGACGCGGGGAACTCCGTCACGTCCCGGCCGTCGATGCGGTAGGCCACGGCGATCTTCAGCGGATCCAGACCGGTGAGGATGTCCAGCTTGGTGATGGCCAGGGAGTCGATGCCGTTCACATCGACGGCGTAGCGCGCGGCGACCGCGTCGAACCAGCCGCAGCGGCGGGGACGGCCGGTGGTGGCACCGTACTCTCCCCCGCTCTCGCGCAGCGCATCGCCGTCCGCGCCCCGCATCTCCGTGGGGAACGGTCCGTTTCCGACGCGCGTGCAGTACGCCTTGGCGACGCCCCACACCTCGTCGATGGTCGTCGGGCCGATGCCGGCGCCGGTGCACGCGCCGCCGGCGGTCGGGCTGGAGCTGGTGGCGTACGGGTAGGTGCCGTGGTCCAGGTCCAGCAGCGTCCCCTGCGCCCCCTCCAGCAGCACGCTCTCCCCGCGCCGGATGGCGTCGCGCAGGAGACTCCCGGTCTCGCGCACCATCGGGCCCAGGAACTCGGCCGCCGCCCGCGCCTCGGCGAGGATCTCGTCCACGTCCACCTCGGGCGCCCCGTAGCGGCCGACGAGGACGCGGTTCATCTCCTCCACCTCGGCGCGCACACGCGCCTCCAGCGTCTCCGGCTCCAGGAGATCGCCCACGCGGACGCCGCGCCGGAGCACCTTGTCTCCGTACGCCGGGCCGATGCCCTTCCCCGTGGTGCCGATGGCCTCCTCGCCGCGGGCCTCCTCGCTCACCCGGTCCAGCACCCGGTGGGTCTCCAGGATGAGGTGCGCGCGCGGACTGATGAGGATGCGCCGGGAGGCGTCCATGCCGCCCTCCGCCAGCCGATCCATCTCGGAGCGGAGGATCAGGGGGTCGACGACGACGCCGTTGCCCAGGAGACACATCGGCTCCGGGCTGAGGATGCCGCTGGGGACGTGGTGGAGGATGGTCTTCTTGCCGTCGATGACGACGGTGTGCCCGGCGTTCGGACCGCCGGCGAACCGGACGATGTAGTGCGCCGACTTCCCGAGATAGTCGACGACCTTGCCCTTCCCCTCGTCGCCCCACTGGACGCCCACGAGCACGCGGACCGCCATGTCTCCCTCCGGATCCCGCACCGACGGCCGCGCGCCCCCTCGGGCTCCGAGCGTCCGATCGGCCTGGTCGTCGTTCCGGGCAGGGAGGATACAGGGATCGGGGCTCGGAGACGAGGAAAAGCGTCCAGACTCCCATGCATGCCCCGGCGGCGCTGGGCCACTGCCGGCCCCGGAAACCACCGACCGACACGGTCGTTCGACCGCCTCCATCGACTCCTCCCCCGCCTTGCAGTTCCACCTTCCCTCGGGCCCGTCTGTCCATTACAATTCACTCCATCGTCAATCGGAGACAGGACTATGACCACGCTTCCGCCCCGCGCGCGAAAGCTTGTAGACGCATACAGCGCAGAGATCGAGCGTCATGTCGCAGACGCGTTCTACTCCGAGGCGCTCGAGAGTCTCATGGACATGACCCGTGACTTCGCACCTAGATACCGACGCGAAGCCGTCTTGCTCTACTCGTCTTACTCCCAGCTCCGTCGTGACCGCAGGGTCCAGACCGATGATCCAGACTCCAATACGGAACTGCAGCGGATCGCAGATTCCATCCTGGACCTCGCCACCCAGATCGAAAGCCGAGCCGCAGAATCCACCGAGATCGAAGTCCCTTCGCTCGACAGTGCATCGGAGCCCCCCGAGCCCGATCCGGATCCCTCAGGAGATACACGGGCGGACGGGTCCATTCACTCGGAACTCAATGTCGCGCGAACGGAGTACTGGCGCGACCGGCGTCAGATCGAGCCCGGACTCGGCATTCCGGCGCTTCGTTGCGAGCGGGTCACCAAGTCCTTCGGTCGTTTCTCGAGCGCCCCGATCAGCCTTACTGCGCGGCCGGGTGAGATCACAGGAATCGTGGGCATGAATGCGAGCGGGAAGACGACCCTCCTCAGGCTCTGCCTCGGCGAGATTGCTCCAACGTCTGGACGGATAACCTATCCTGCGCTTGCGGGCTCGACACGCCAGGACTGGGCCAAGATCAAGCGAACCCTGGGGTACGTCCCGCAGCTTCCCGATCGATGGCACGGCCGCCTGATCGACAACCTTCATCACGTCGCGAGAGCATACGGTCTTGTGGGGACTGACAATCGGGATCGCGTCGACTACCTACTGCACCGATACGGCCTTCATGAGTTCCGAAACTCGCTTTGGTCTGAGATAGCGGGCGGATTCCGGATACGGTTCGAACTCGTCCGAGCCATGCTAACCAGCCCCCGAGTCCTTTTCCTGGATGAGCCCCTCGCTTACCTTGACATCGTCGCGCAGCAGATCCTGCTCTTCGACGTGAAGGCCATTGCCACGTCTCTCGCTTCCCCGATCCCCGTCATCGTCACATCGCAACATCTCTACGAGATCGAGTCGATCGCAGATCGGATCCTGATTCTCGACAACGGAGAGGTGATCTTCTACGGCCCCCCGAACGCCCTCCACGACCGCGCCGGGCACCTTGTGTTCGAGTTCTCGATCACGGGCGCGAGTCGACGATCGATCCTGGAGGCGCTCCGCCCCCTCCAGCTCAATGAACTTGAGCGCACGATGACCGGCTACATCGCCAGCTTCCTGTCAGGGACCTCGAAGTCCGACGTCTTGCAGCACCTATCCACACGCTTTGGCGACCAGCTCCTCTATGCACGTGACATCACGTCTTCCACCCGGCGTCTCTTCCGGAACAAACGCGATGATCTTTCTCGATCGGAGGATCGCGAACCGTGAGAGATCGCTACCTCGCACACATCTCCCAGCGACACCCGCGCATCTGGGCACTTCGCCTCGACTGGGCCGCGGGAGTGGCCCTCGCGTTCTGGCTCCTCTGCCTGACTCTCCCGCCTCTGGTGGCCCTCTCAAGCAAGGAGATCCAGGTGCCGTCCGATGCGGATGCCGATTGGATCGACAACACCCTGGCTGGGCGAGGCGCCAGTCCCAGCCTGTTCATCTACTACATTATGTTGGAGCTCCGGGTGCCGTCCGATGCGGATGCCGATTGGATCGACAACAACCTGGCTAGGCGAGGCGACACCTACTACATTTTCAATCAGATTGACGCATCTGTGCGTCGCGCTCTCACCGTATCCGAAGCGTTTGCCCAACTTTCCGACCTGGAGCCATCCCTAGGCGTGGAATTTCTATCGACAGCCCGTGCGGAGCTGGGCCCTTATCTCCTGCGCGGACCGCGAAACGAGCACCTCTTTACGGCGTCCTCCCTCCTCCTCCTTGGGGCGGGGTTCAGCTTCTTGTGGTTGTGGAAGGTCCTGCGCTCGATGCGACTACCGCACGCCCCTGCGCTGGCGGGCTACCCAGGTTTTCTGACGCTTTTTCTGCCGCTGCTCGTGATCAACGGCGGCTCCTACGCCTACGTTTACCTGACGGGTCTGGTGGGGCAAACCTGGGGAGCCAAAGCGCTTCCACTGTTTCTCCTCGGCGGACAGGAGCCGTTGGTTCATGTCGATGTCGGCGCAGGCATGTGGGGAGACTACGCCGCCTCTCTGCTCGTGCCCGCCACCGCCGCGTACGTCGCGCTGTTCTCTCTGATCGGGTACCTGTGTGGTGCGACCTTTCTGTTGAGAGCCACGATGTGGATCGTGGTGAGTGTGATTCTCGCTTCACTGACCGCAATCGGCGCCTCGCTGGATCCCTTCTACACGTTCACGGCCATTCCGATCATCGCCGGATTCGCGTTGCTGACGTCGCTGAGTCAGCGACGCGCTCCATTGGTAACCCTCCTGGGTTGCCTGACCCTCCTGGCCAGCCCGTGGATCTGGTGGGCATGGATTCGATTTGTGTGCAACGATGACCTTGAGGAACTCTGCGGCGCGGCCTTTCTTCTCCTGAGTCTCGTCTTCATTCTGATCGTCCGGTTGCTGACGCGGATCGTGAGAAGAGCCGTCGCGGCGCCGAGCTGACTCCGTTGTCCAGCCTTCCACACATCGAGCGACTACTGGCCGAGGACTCCCTTCCTGAGGCCATCGAGGCGTTGAGGGACTTGATCTTGAAGACGGAGGGCGCAAACCGCCTACGTCGGGAGGTGACGCTGCTGAGCGGGCAGTACCAATCTGTCCAGCGTGACCATCGGACAGGCGTTTCGACGGGGCGCGACTATCGGCGTGCACTGGCTCAAGTTCGGGCCGGCCTGCTCGAGGTTGCCCACGAGGCGGCTCCGCTCGCTGACGGCTCAAGGGCCGAGATCTACGTCTCCTACTCTCACCACGAAAGAGTCGATCTCGTGGAAGAGATCGTTCGGTCTCTTCGAGCTGACGAGTTCGACGTTCACATCGATCAATCGCAACTTCCCTACCGATCCAGTGTAACCGGCTTCATGGAGGAGCTTGGCGGAGCTCGGTGCGTGGTCGCAGTAATCGGCGATCGCTACCTTCGATCCACCGCATGCATGAACGAGCTTCTTCTTGTCTTCGAGAGTCGAGTCTTCGCGGAGCGCCTGTGCCCAGTGCTCCTACCCGGGACAGATCTGCTCACACCCGAAGCCAGATTGGGACGGGTGGCGTTCTGGAAGAACGAAGCGACCCGCCTGGATCGCGAGATCGCGACCCTCGGTCATGCCGAACTCAGTACGCAGGGGCTCTTGAAGGAGGCCGAGCGCGTCCGTGAGATTGCCGCACGGGCAGATTCGATGCTTTCGACGATTGCGGACATGAACCTCTCCACTGAGGACCTCCTACGAGCCGACGATTTTCAACAACTGAAGGCCGGCATCCGGAGCGCACTCGCACGCGCGACCCCTTGAACAGGCGCTGTGCTGCGACCGCCCCGACGCTCTAGGGGCCCCGCTTCACCACGCGCACCGTGCCGCCCAGCTCCCCGACCCGCACGCGCGCCCAGTAGACGCCCGCCGCCACCGGCCGTCAAGGACCGCGGGATTCAAACTGACCCACTACCCTCCTACCGGATCTTGATGACCTTGCCCGTCGCGCGGTGATCACCGTCCCGCAGCTCGAGGAAGTAGACGCCGGAGGCCACGGAACGTCCTGTCGCGTCCCGGCCGTCCCAGTCCACGCGGTCGGAAGCCCCGTGGGGCGCGGCATCCCACACCCACACCAACCGTCCGGCCGCGTCGAAGATGCGGAGAGTCCAGCCGTCGCTCGAGCGGAACCGGGTCAGATCGATCCGGGTACGGGTCGTGAACGGACTCGGCGAGATGGAGATCGGCCGCGACGCCAGTCCCGGCGGCGGGGCGGACACCGACGACTCCAGGGCGGCGGACCACAAACCCAGGTTCTTCGTCCCGACGAAGAGGCGCCCCGAGGTCGCCGAGTAGAGAACGGAGCCGACCTCGACGGTCGGGAGGCCCGCCGGCATCGCCGGGTGACTCGTCAGGACCCCGCGGTGATCGGCGGCCAGGAACACGTGGCCGGTGGCCGGGTCCCAGCTCACGTCGCGCAGGGAATAGGGCGCGAGCCGGTGGAAGGCCGTCCGGTGCCAGGAAAACCCCTGATCCGTTGAGCCGTAGACGTCCCCGTCCGAGTAGACGACGGCCAGCCGGTCCCCGGCCGGCGGGGCGGCCAGGATCCGGGCGATCTTCTTCTCGGAGGTCTCGGGCGGCAGCCCCGCCTCACGCGGCTCCAGAGTCTCGCCTCCGTCCGCGCTGAAGGCCACCGTGACCGTGCCCCCGGCGAGAAACACTCCCAGTTCCGGACTCGACACCGGCGCCAGCAAGGAACTCCCGAGGGACGGATTCACCGGGAAGTAGGACCAGTCGTCGGGCGGCGTTCCCCCGGAGTCGTCGTTGCGGAACAGTCCGGAGGAACCGTGGGACACGTACACGTGGCGTCCCGTCGGATCCACGGCCACGTCGTGGAGACCGGAGGACGGGCTGAATCCGGGAGGGTTCGTCTGGGTCCACCCGGTCCCGTCCGACCAGGTGATCGAAAAGATCGGACCACCGACGTCGAACTGTCTCCAGTAGCCTCGGCCGAAGAGAACGGGCGCCACCGGACTGGCGATGATCTGATCGATTCGATCCGTGAAATGCCAATCGATATGCCCCCGCTCCTCCCAGTCCTCTCCGGGGACCCTCCGGAACAACAGCTCGTGCGAAACCGCGAACAGGGTTCCGTCGGCGCGCTCCGTCAGGTGATCCACGGCGTAGTTCGAGAGGCCCTGGATCCGCGGCGTCCATTTCTCACCGCCATCCTCGGATTTCAGCAGCCCGGTGCCGGACCGCGATCCTTCATCCGGAACCAGACCGAGGTACAGGTTCTCCGGATCGGACGGGTCGATCACCACCTCCCGGAAGACGCGGTCGAGGAGTCCCCCGTAGTCGTAGAAGGGCTCCCACTCCTGCCCTTCCGTGTCGGTGCGCCAGAGGCGATTCGTCGCCCCGTATGGGTAGTTCAGATACGGACCGCCCGCCAGCACGACGTCCGGGTCCGTCGGGTGAGCCTCGACCAGCGTCGCCCCCCCCATGTACGGCAACGCTCCCAGTGCCTCGAACGTCCGTCCCTGGTCCGAACTCCAAAGCGGATCGCCCCAGTACGAGTCGGGCGCGGCGTAGAGGGGATGCGGCGGAACCGGGCTCCACGAGAGTCGGAAGAAGCCGTCCGGCGCTTCGTGCATTTCCCAGGTCGCTCCGCCATCCGCCGAGACGCCCCAACCCTTGTCGGAGCCGAAGACGACGGAGGAGCCGCTCGGGTGAGGCTCAATGGCGAGGATCTGCGTTCCGAACTCCGTCCCGGGGACCAGCGTCCAGGTTTCGTCACCCTCCATCCATCGGTAGATGCCCGCGACCCCTGGCTCCGCTCCGCCGGCGTACGCCTGCCCGGTCTCCGGGTCGAACGCGACGGCGCGGACTGCGTCCGCCAGGATTCCCTTGGAGAAGCGACTCCAGGTGGCTCCGGCGTCCAGGGAGCGATAGACGCCTCCGAGCCCCGGCGCGCCGGGGAGTCCGACGAGGACGTGATCGGCATTCGTGGGATGGACCGCGAGGCAGTTGACCGTGGCGTCCCGGGGCAGGCCGAACCCGGGCCCCGACCAGGTGGTGCCTCCGTCACCGGAGTGGCGGACTCCCCAGCCATCCATTCCGATGTAGACGTGCGAGGGATCGCTCGGCGCAAGGCCCACCGCCACGACGCGAGCGCGGTCGAAAGGCAGCTCTTCCTGAATCCACTCGGAAGAACGCACGGCCCGTGGGGCGAGCGCGAGAAACAGGACGATGAGGATTGGCAGGACGCGACGGAACATCGGCACCGGCCTCCCTGAAGGAATGACCAGAGTACCACTCTTGTTCGGCGGAGCCCAGACGGCGCCCCCAGGGCCCTCGACCGCGGTCGGACGAGGCGTCTAGCGCCGCGCCCCCGCCACCACCTCATCGATCCAGCCCAGGACCTCGCTCCGGCCGTCGCGCGTCACGGCCGAGAACCCGACGACGGTCATCGCCGGCCAGTCCGACCGAAGCCGGCGGAGCGCCTTCGCGCGGGCGTTCGCCTTGAGCTTGTCGACCTTCGTGGCGACGAGCAGCGCCGGGAGCTTGCGGTTCTCCAACCATTCCAGCATGTCGCGATCCTGCGCCGACGGCCCGTGCCGCGCGTCCACGAGCTGGACGATGCCGCAGAGGAGATCGCGCGTCTCCAGGTAGGACTCCATGAGCGCCTGCCACTTCTGCTGCACCGGAAGCGGCACCTTGGCGAAGCCGTAGCCCGGCAGGTCCACGAGGTGGTAACGATCCGCCACGCGGAAGAAGTTCAGCTCACGGGTCTTGCCGGGGCGCTGGCTCACCTTGGCCATCGCCTTCCGGCCGCCGAACACGGTGTTCAGGAGCGACGACTTGCCGACGTTGGAGCGGCCCGACACCGCCACCTCGGGCATCGTCCCCCTGGGGAGCGCGTCCAGCGACACGACGCCCTTCACGAACTCGACGGGAAGCGGCGCGGCCATCAGCGCACCCTCGTGTGGCGGACGACGTCGCGCACCTCGCCATCCCGGCGCACGACGACGAACCACGTTCCGGCCGCCGTCGCGGCCGGCAGCGGCGTGGGGCGAAGAGCATCGACGTCCCAGCGATGGTGGCGTCGCCCCGCCACGTCGACGAGTTCGGCGCTCCAGCGTCCGGGCCCGGCGCCGCCCGCGGGCGGGGCCAGGCGGACGAGGCCGCGGGACGGATTCGGCGCGAGGGTCCAGCCCCCCGGACCGCCGGACCGAAGCGCGGGCGTTCCCGTGACGTCGGCCAGCGGCAGGAACTCCACGGCGGCCTGCCCCAGCTCCTCGTCGTCCACGACCCAGCCGTCGATGACGGACGAATCCGCGGTGGCGACGCCCGCGGCGTTCGTCCAGACGTTGCCGTGCGCGGCCACCGCGACCGCCGTGGCGTTCCAGACGTGCCGCGTCGTCCCGTCGAAGTCGTCGTTGGAGCGGAACACGTTGCCGCCGTCGTCCGTGCCGTCGCCGTTGTCCAGCTTCCCCAGGTTGGCGCGGCCGTCGTTGATCACGGACACGCCGAAGAAGTTGTCCTCGATGACGCAGCCGGTCACCACCGGCGTCCCCTGCGGGAAGCCGATGAAGATCCCGGCGCCGGAGTCGAAGTCCCCGTCGAACCCGTGGTCGCGGATCACGCAGTCCTCGATCCTCGCGTCGCTGCCCACGCACGTGATCCCGCTGCGCGACGTGGTGATCTCGCAGTCGCGCAGCGTCGGAGCGGCGGGCGTGAAGATCCCCACCGCGGAGCCGGTGCAGTCCGACACGGTGACCCTCTCCGCCAGCGCCTGCCCGCCGCCGAAGAAGAGACCCGGGTAGGACGCGCTCTCCTGCCCCGCCCGCGTGATGACGAGGTCCTGGACCGTCGCCGCCGTGACGTCGACGCGCACGCCGTAGCGGGCGCACAGATCCACCGTTCCGTCCCGCAGAGTCCCGCCGCCGCCGAGGAGGTGGATTCCCGTCACGGCCCCTTCCAGCTCGAAGTGCCGGAAGTCGACGGAGCCGCCGCCGAACACGTCGATGCCCTGCCACGCGCCCGGGGGATCCAGCTCGGAGTCACGGACCAGGCGGACCGGCTCGGCCGACGTGCCGTCCACGATCAGCGTGCCGGACACGTCGAAATCCGCTCCGGCCGTGAACCGGAACTCGGCGCCGGCCTCAAGCGTGGCGGTCTGACCCGGCTCCACACTGATCGGGGCCACGACGCGGTAAGGACCGCCGGCGGCCGGGTAGCTGCCGGAGATCGGCCCCGAGAGATCGACGGCGAGGGCCGCGGACGGGCCGAGGACCGCAAGAAGCAGGGCCGCGCCGGGCGGAGTCCGGCGGGAAGTCCGAAGCATGGGGGTCCTTTCTGGAGTCGCCTACGGGTACGTCGGAGGCGCGGCGGGTGCCGGAGGCCGCGGGGTTCAGGGGTCGGGCTCGCGCTAGTGAGCGAAGCCCGGAAGTCCTTCCGCCGCAGGCGAATCCTCGGTTTCATTGAGAAGGCGCTCGATCACCGGGCTGGGCTGCAGCGCGTGGCGGAGGACGTCGTCCACGGAGTCCACGAACACCACGTCCAGCGCCTTGCGCGCCTCGCGCGAGACCTCGGCCCAGTCCGGCTCGTTGGCCTTCGGCACGAGGATCCGGCGGTAGCCGGCCAGCGACGCGGCGACCGCCTTCTCGTTCAGGCCGCCGATGCGCAGCACCTTGCCGAGCAGCGTGATCTCGCCGGTCATCGCCACGTCGCGGCGGACGGGGATGCGCAGCAGCGCACTGATGACCGCCGTGGCGATGCACGTGCCGGCACTGGGACCGTCCTTCGGGATGGCCCCCTCCGGCATGTGGAGGTGCAGGTCCACGCGATCCGCGAAGTCCGTCGACAGTCCGAGCGGCGCGGCCCGCCGGCGCACGTAGGTCACGGCGGTGCGCGCGGACTCGCGCATCACTTCACCCAGCCGGCCGGTGAGCAGGATCTTGCCGCCGCCGGGAACCACCGCCACCTCCACCGGCAGGACGTCGCCGCCGTACTCGGTCCAGGCCAGCCCCGACGCCATGCCGATGCGGTCCCGGTCCGGCAGACGACGATCCGTGAAGCGGGGCGACCCGAGCCACGACTCCAGCTCCTTCACGCCGATCCGGATGCGGCGCGCCCTGACTCCCGCCTTCCGCGACGCCTTGCGGCGCGCCACCTTGCGGCAGAGCGTGGCGATCTCCCGTTCCAGCGCGCGTACGCCCGCCTCGCGAGTGTAGCGCGTCACCAGCAGGCGCAGCGACTCCTTGGTGATGGCCACGTCCTTCTCGTCCAGGCCGTGCTCCCGGAGCTGGCGGGGCAGCAGGAAGCGCTGGGCGATGCCCATCTTCTCGTGCTCCAGGTAGCCCGGCAGGCGCAGGATCTCCATCCGGTCGCGCAGCGCCGGCGGGATGGCCGGCAGGACGTTGGCCGTGGTGATGAACAGCACCTCGGACAGGTCGAAGTCCACGTCCAGGTAGTGGTCGTTGAAGGCGCGGTTCTGCTCCGGATCCAGCACCTCCAGCAGCGCGGACGACGGATCGCCGCGGAAGTCCGACGAGAGCTTGTCCACTTCGTCCAGGAGGAAGACCGGGTTCTTCGTGCCGGCCCGCCGGATGCCCTGGATGATGCGCCCCGGCATGGAGCCGATGTAGGTGCGGCGGTGGCCGCGGATCTCCGCCTCGTCGCGCACGCCGCCCAGCGCCATCCGAACGAACTTGCGGCCCAGGGCGCGCGCGACGCTCCGGCCGAGGGACGTCTTCCCCACTCCGGGCGGCCCCACGAGGCAGAGGATGGACCCGCGCGGCTTGCGCGTGAGGCGCACGACCGCCAGGTACTCCAGGATCCGGTCCTTCACCTTGTGCAGCCCGTAGTGGTCCTCCTCGAGGATCTCCGAGGCGCGCTCCAGGTCCAGGCGGTCGCGGGTGCGCTTCTTCCACGGGAGCGCCACCAGCGTCTCCACGTAGCTGCGCACCACCGACGCCTCGGGAGACATCGGGCTCATCCGCTGGAGGCGATCCACCTCGGCGAGCGCCTTGTCCTTCACCTCGCGCGGCATCCCGGCCTTCTCCACGGCCTCGCGAAGTTCCCGGCCATCGTGGTCCTCGTCGCCCAGCGACTCGCCCAGCTCCTTGCGGATGGCCTTGAGCTGCTCCTGGAGGTAGTACTCCTTCTGCCCCTTGGAGACTCGCGTGCGCACTTCGCCCTCGATCTTCTGCTCCAGGCGAAGGATCTCCAGCTCGTCCGAGAGCACGCCGGCGATGGCCTGCAGCAGATCCGGGATCTCCGCGATGGCCAGGAGCCGCTGCCGCACCTCCAGATCCACGAGGATGTGTCCGGCCAGGACGTAGGCGACGGCCTTCGCGTCCTCGATGCTGTCCACCGCCGACGCCATCTCGTCGGGGATCCGGTGGTGCATCGTCACGTACTCCTGGAACAGCCTCGACGCGCGGCGCAGGCGCGCCTTCACCGTGGGCGAGTCCGGCACGTCCGGCTCCAGCAGCTCCATGTCGGCCTGCTGATGGTCCTCCACCACGCGGATCTTCCGGGCGCGGAACCGGCCGATGCCCTCCACCAGGATCTTCAGCGTGCCGTCCGGCATGCGCAGCACCTGCACGGCGCGCACGACGGTGCCCACGTCGTGGAGACCGTCCGGCCCCGGCTCCGTTTCCGCCGGGTCGCGCTGGGTGATGACGGCGAAGTACTTGTCCTCGGCGAGGGCGCGCTCCACCGCGGCGACGGACGCCGGACGACCGACGAGCAGCGGCACGACCATGCCCGGGAAGATGACGACGTCGCGCAGCGGCAGCAGCGGGAGGACGCGGGCGAAGGAGACGTCGTCCCCGCCCGGCGCGCTCATCACGATGCGGCGCACGCTCCGCCCGACAGTCGGGGACTTGCGGGTCGTGCGACGTGGAGCGGCCGCCTTGCGCGCGCCCTTGGCGGGCGCGCGGGCCGCGACCTTCTTCCTGGCCTTGGACTTGGCCCGGGACGAAGCCTTGGTGCGCGCCTTGGCCTTCGCCTTCGACTTCGCGCGAGTCTTGGCCTTGGCCTTTGTCTTGCGCGAGGAGGCGGAGCGGCGAGGCTTCTCCGCGGAAGCGCTAGGCTTCCTTTTTTTGCTTCTCTTCGGAGAGGACGACAATGGGCTCGCTCCTTCCCATCACGGCGTCCTCGGTGACGACCACCTCGATGACGCCTTCGGTCGACGGAATGTCGTACATGACGTCGAGCATGGAGCCTTCCATGACCGATCGGAGCCCGCGCGCTCCGGTGCCCCGCTGATTGGCGATGCGGGCCACCGCGGTGAGGGCTTCGTCCGTGAACGTGAGCTGCACCTTCTCCATGCGGAAGAACTTCTGGTACTGCTTGCAGAGCGCGTTCTTCGGCTTGGTGAGGATCTCCACGAGCTGGTCTTCCGTGAGCTCGTCCAGCGAGCAGACGACCGGCAGACGACCGATCAGCTCCGGGATCAGCCCGTACTTGAGCAGGTCCTCGGGCTCCACCCCGCTGAGGAGGCCCATCCGCTCCTCGCGGGTGACCTTGAGGTCCGTGCCGAAGCCGACGACCTTCTGACCGGTCCGGCGCGCGATCACCTTGTCCAGTCCGGCGAACGCTCCGCCGCAGATGAACAGGATGTTCTTGGTGTTGACCTCCAGGTACTTCTGCTGCGGATGCTTGCGGCCGCCCTGCGGCGGCACGTTGGCGGTGGTGCCCTCCAGCATCTTGAGCAGCGCCTGCTGCACGCCCTCGCCCGACACGTCGCGCGTGATGGACGGATTGTCCGCCTTGCGCGAGACCTTGTCGATCTCGTCGATGTAGATGATGCCACGCTCCGCCGACGCGAGGTTGAAGTCCGCCGCCTGCAGCAGCTTCACGAGGATGTTCTCCACGTCCTCGCCGACGTAGCCGGCCTCCGTGAGCGTGGTGGCGTCCACGATGGCGAACGGGACCTTGAGCACCCGCGCCAGCGTGTCCGCCAGCAGCGTCTTGCCCGTACCCGTGGGACCGATGAGGAGAACGTTGGACTTCTCCAGCTCGGTGGGATCCTCTTCCAGATCCGAGTTGATGCGCTTGTAGTGGTTGTAGACGGCGACGGCCAGCGCCTTCTTGGCCCGATCCTGGCCGATGACGTACTCGTCCAGGATGGCCTTGATCTCCTGCGGCTTGGGCAGCTCCACGGAGACCGCGCTGCTCTCCCGCCCCATCTCCTCTTCCAGGATGTCGTTGCAGAGCTTGATGCACTCGTTGCAGATGTACACCGACGGCCCGGAGACCAGCTTGGTCACCTCGTCCTGGCCGCGCCCGCAGAACGAACACTTGATGGCGTGCGGAGAATCCATGCCCTTCTTCATGCGCCGTCCTTTCGACGGGATCCGCTACGGACGCTTGTCGATTACCTCGTCGACGAGCCCGTAATCCTTGGCTTCCTGGGCCGACAGGAAGTAGTTCCGATCGCAGTCCTCGTGGACCTTCTCCATCGTCTGGCCGGTGTGGTGCGCCAGGATCTCATACAGGCGCTTGCGCGTCCCGAGGATCTCCTTGGCGTAGATGTCCACGTCCGAGGCCTGTCCCTGCGTGCCGCCGAGCGGCTGATGGATCATGATTCGCGAGTTCGGCAGCGCGGAGCGCTTGCCCTTGGTGCCCGCGGTCAGCAGCACCGCACCCATGCTGGCCGCCATCCCCATGCAGATGGTGACGACGTCGGGCTTGATGTACTGCATGGTGTCGTAGATGGCGAGTCCGGCCGTCACCGAACCACCCGGGCTGTTCACGTAGAGGAAGATGTCCCGCTCGGGATCCTCCGCCTCCAGGAACAGCAGCTGGGCGATGATGAGGCTGGCCATGTTGTCCTCGACCTGCGTGCCGAGGAACACGATTCGGTCCTTCAGCAGGCGCGAGTAGATGTCGTACGCGCGCTCTCCCCGCCCGTCCTGCTCCACCACCATGGGAACCAGTGCCATCTTCTTCCTCTCCTCCCGTCGGGGCGCCACTCTTCACGTCAAGGCGCCCCGGAGGGCGCCTCAGGCATCCGTCGGCGCTGCAGGCGCCGGGACGGTCTTTTCCGTAATCTCGGCATTCTCCACGAGAAAGGCAAGGACCTTTTTGTCGCGGATCTCGCGGGAGAGCCGGCGAAGCAGACGATCGCCGCCGAGGTCCTCGATGAGCTTCTTCGGCGGCACTCCGCGCATCTGCGCCATGCGAACGACGCGCTCGCGGATCTCCTCTTCCGTCGCCCGGATCTCCTTGTCGCGCGCGATGGCATCCAAGAGGAGCATGCGACGGACCTGACGATCCGCTCCGTCGCGGTGCGTCTCGCGGAGCTGATCCGCATCGACGGCGTCGGGATCGCCGCCCTGAAAGGCCGCCTCCTGGCGACGCTGCTGGATGAAGTCCTCCAGCAACCCGTCCACCAGCGTCTGCGGCGTGTCGAACGGATGCGCGTCGACGACGTTCTCCAGGAGCATCTGCTCCAGCCGCTCCGTGCCGGCGCGGTTCGCCTGCGACTCCAGCTCCTCGCGCACCTTCTCGCGCAGCTCGTCGACGGACTGGAGATCCGTGTGCTCCTTCACCAGCTCGTCGGTCAGATCGGGGAAGCGCTTCTCCTGGACGGTGCGGACGCGGATGCGGTAGCGGGCGGTGGTGCCGGCCAGCGTCTCGTCCTGGTAGTCCTCCGGGTACGGGATCTCGGCCACGCACGTCTCCCCCGGGGACACGCCCTTCACCGCCTCCTCGAACTCCGGCACGACGCGTCCCGCTCCCACCTCGAGCACGTACTCCGTCACCTGGCGGCCGGGGATGGCGTTGTCCTCGTCGTCGATGGCGTCGTAGTCGACCAGCAGCACGTCGCCGTCGATGGCGCCGCGCTCCACTTCCTCCAGGTCCGGGCGACCCTTGCGGAAGTCCTCCACCACGCGTTCCACCTGCTCGTCGTCGACCTCGGGGATCTCCTTCGTCGCCTTCAGGCCGGTGATGCCCTCCAGCGTGATCTCCGGTCGCATCTCGAAGTCCGCCTTGAACGAGAGCGGCCGCTCCTGCCCGAACGACAGCTCCTCGAACTTCGGCTCCGTCACCGGATCCAGTCCCGTCTCGTCCAGCGCGTGGCCGAACGCCTTCGGCACGACGGACTCCAGGAACTCCTTGTCCAGTTCCGACTTGAACGACTTCATGACGACGGTCACCGGGACCTTCCCCTTGCGGAAGCCCGGCAGACGGATCGTGCGGGCCACGCGCTGCGCGACCTTCTCGTACTCCTTGGCGACGTCCTCCGCCGGCACCTCGATGGAGAGGATGCGGCGCCAGGACGGCTGCTCTTCGATCTCGACCTTGACGTTCAAAGATTCCTCCGCTTTCCGGATGCGAGAGAGGGGACTCGAACCCCTACGAGTTGCCTCACCGGATCCTAAATCCGGCGCGTCTACCAATTCCGCCACTCTCGCAACCGGCCCGGCCCGCTCGGGGCCGATCGGTGACTAGACGGTCTCCACGACCATGGCGATCCCCTGACCGCCTCCGATGCAGGCGCTGGCGACCCCGGTGCCGCCGCCCCGCCGCTCCAGCTCGTAGATCAGCGTGAGCAGCAGGCGCGTTCCCGTGGCGCCCAGCGGATGGCCGAGCGCGATGGCTCCGCCGTTCACGTTCACCTTGTCGCGATCCAGGCCGAGGTCGTGCTCCACCGCGAGGTACTGCGCGGCGAACGCCTCGTTGATCTCGAAGAGGTCCACGTCCGAGAGCGCCATGCCCAGCTTCTTCAGCGCGCCCTGGATGGCCGGCACCGGGCCGATGCCCATGTGCGACGGCTCCACCCCGACGACGTGCCAGCCCTTCACGCGTGCGCGAGCCTTCCAGCCCTCGGCCTTCGCCTTGTCCTCGTTGGCGATGACGAGCGCGGCCGCGCCGTCCACGACGCCGCTGGCGTTGCCGGCCGTGACGGTGCCGTCCTTGCCGAACGCGGCGGGCAGCCGACCGAGGCCTTCCAGGGTGGAATCCGGCTTGCCGTGATCGTCCTCGGAGACGGTGTAGGGACGGCGGCCGCCCACCTCCACCGGCACGATCTCCGGCTCGAAGACGCCGCGCCCCTTGGCCGCCTCCGCGCGCTGCTGCGAGAGCAGCGCGAACTCGTCCTGGGCCTCGCGCGGGATCTTCCGGTCCCCGGCGATGTTCTCCGCCGTGTTCGCCATGTAGCAGTTGCAGTACGTGTCGAGCAGCGCCACCATCAGCGAGTCTTCCAGCTTGCCCTGTCCCAGCTTGAAGCCGCGCCGCGCGCCGCGGATGACGTGCGGCGCCTGGCTCATGTTCTCCATGCCGCCCACCAGGCAGGTCTCCGCCTCGTCGAAGCCCATCGAGTGGATGCCGCTCACCACGGACTGGATCCCGGAGCCGCAGAGCCGGTTCACGGTCAGCGCCGGACGATCCAGCGGCACGCCCGCCTTCAGCATCACGTGGCGCGCGCCGTAGATGGCATCGCCGGAGGTCTGCAGCGCGTTGCCCATGAAGCACGCGTCCACCTGGTCCGGCGCGACGCCGGAGCGCTTCAGCGCCTCGGTGGCCGCGATCCCGCCCAGCTCCAGGGCCGACACCGTGCCCAGAAGGCCTCCCGGCTTGCCGGCGCCCGTCTTCCCGCCCTCGTACTCCGCCATCGGGGTCCGGGCCCCGTCGAGGATCACCACGCTCTTCGACATTAAGGAGACACTCCTTCGTTCGGATTGAGTCCGGCGGCCTCCTCGGCCTCCGGGACGATCAGGCACTTGGCCGCGGCCTTCGCGACGATCCGGCCGCTGCGCTGCGCCTGCGCCGCCATCGAGACGCGCCGCCGGGCGCGCTCCGTTTCCCAAGCGTGCACCAGGAGTTCCTCCCCCAGCGGGGCGGGCTCCCGGTACCGCACCTCCAGAGAGGCCGTGGCGGCGTTGATTCCGTTCAGATAGAGATACGCCACCATGGCCTCGTCGAGAAGGGTGGCCATGAGCCCCCCGTGGAAGACGCCCTGCCACCCCCCGTGAATGCCGCGCGGGGTGAAGCGCGTCTCCAGACGACCGTCCTCCAGCCGCCGGAAATCCAGCTGCAGCCCGGCGTCGTTCTCCTTGCCGCACCCGAAGCACAGACGGCTGTTCTTGACCGAGCGCAGCGTCGCCACGATCCCTCCCGGCCCGGGGCCGGCCTCGGGCGAAGTTCTGCAACCATCCACGGATCAAAGGCTTACGCTATCGGTCGTCCGCCCCGCTGTCAAGCCGCGGGCCCGGCGGCGTCCGCGGGCTATCCCCCGCCGCGCGACACTGATAGGATGCCCGGCGCGTGGGCAAGATTCCGAAACGCAGGAAAACCCATTCTTCCGAAGGAGAACCCGTCCATGAAGACCCCACGAAACCTTCTGATGCTGCTGGCCGCCGCGCTGTTCGTGCCGGCGATCGCCCTGGCCGACGACCACGCGGCCGGCGGGGAGATGGACTTCGACGCCATGATGAAGGAGTGGATGGAGATGTCCACTCCGGGCGAGGCCCACTCCGAGATGGCCAAGATGGCGGGCGACTGGACCTACCAGAGCACGAGCTACTGGGGTCCGGAGCCGACCGTGACCGAGGGCACGATGCACGTCGAGACAACGCTCGGCGGTCGCTACATGCACGCCCTCCACAAGGGCGAGATGATGGGCATGCCGTTCGAGGGCGTCGGCGTCACCGGCTTCGACAACGCCACGCAGGAGTACTTCAACGTCTGGATGGACAACATGTCCACCGGTGTCCTGGTCTCGAAGGGCAAGCACAACGACAGCGGCCAGCTCGAGATGGTCGGGTCGATGAACGGTCCGGGCGGCGTGCCGATGGAGCACCGCATGGTCCTGACCTACCCGGATGACGACCATCACACGTTCGAGATGTACGGCCCGGGCCCCGACGGCTCGGAGATGCTCATGATGAAGGCGGAGTACACCCGCGTCATGGAGTAGCGCCCCCGGGCCGGTCGGGGCTTCCCGGCCGGCCCGCCTGGCCCCGCGCTGCCCCCCGATCGCCCCCAACCCCGGAAGGACCCATGCGAATCGTCCGCTGGCACCACCCGGACGCCGACGCCACGCACTTCGGACTCTGGATCGACGACATGATCGCCGACGCGGGAACGCCGGAAGAGGCCGGCTGTCCCCCGGGCGCCGGGCTCGAAGCCCTGATCGGCGGCGGAATGTCCGCGATGATGGAACTGGAGGCCCGCGCCGTGACACGGCGCCGCTACCTCCGCGCCGAGGTTCGCCTGCTCTCCCCGCTCGTCCGCCCCTCCAAGATCCTCGCCGTCGGCCTGAACTACCGGGCCCACGCCGAGGAGCAGGGCAAGGAGCCGCCGGAGCGGCCGCGCCTCTTCCTCAAGCCGTCGACCGCGATCGTCGGCCCGGAAGACGACATCGTCCTCCCGTCCATCTGCGAGCACGGCGATCCCGAGGTGGAGCTGGCCGTGGTCATCGGCAAGCGGACCAAGAACGTGAAGGCGTCGCGGGCCGGCTCCAGCATCTTCGGCTACACGATCGTGAACGACTTCACGGACCGGAAGCACCAAAAGGACGACGTCCAATACTCCCGGGCGAAGGGATTCGATACCTTCTGTCCGATGGGCCCGGCGATCGTGACGAAGGACGAGGTCCCCACCCCCGGGGATCTCGCCATTCGCCTGTCGGTCGACGGAGAGGTCCGCCAGGACGCCCGGACCTCGGATCTGATTCACGGCGTCAAGGAGCTCGTGGCTTACGCATCCGCCGGGATGACGCTGGAGCCGGGCGACGTCATCGCCACGGGGACCCCCTCGGGCGTCGGCGTCTTCCGGGCCCCCCCGGTCTTCGTCCGAGCCGGACAGACCATCCGCTGCGAGGTGGAGGGGATCGGCGTCCTGGAGAATCGTGTCCGCGGGGAGGATTCATGATCGATCGCCTGGAGCTTCTGAAGCAGAAACGCGAGGAGGCGTTCCGCGCCGGCGGCGAGGAGCGCATCGCCAAGCTGCACGAGGCGGGCAAGCTGATCGCCCGGGAGCGGCTGGAGATGCTCCTGGACCGCGGCTCGTTCGAGGAGCTCGGTTTCTTCGTCACGCATCGCACCACCGACTTCGGCATGGGGGATCGAAAGATCGTCGGCGACGGCGTGGTGTCCGGATTCGGCCGCATCGACGGCCGGACCGTCTTCGTGTTCGCCCAGGACTTCTCCGTCTTCGGCGGAACGATGTCCGAGTCCAACGCGAAGAAGATCTGCCAGATCATGGATCTGGCGATGGACCAGGGCGCTCCCATCATCGGCCTCAACGATTCCGGCGGCGCGCGCATCCAGGAGGGCGTTCTCTCCCTGGGCGGCTACGCGGACATCTTCCTGCGGAACACGCTGGCGTCCGGCGTCGTCCCGCAGATCTCCGCCATCCTGGGCCCCTGCGCCGGCGGCGCGGTCTATTCGCCGGCCATCACGGACTTCGTCCTGATGGCGGACAACACGTCGCACATGTTCATCACCGGCCCCGACGTCATCAAGGCGGTCACGAACGAGGAAGTGACGTTCGAGGATCTGGGCGGCTCCAAGACGCACGCGTCCAAGAGCGGCGTGGCCCACCTGCGGGCCCCGTCCGAGAAGGACGTGCTGGCGCTGCTGCGGCGGCTGCTGACCTACCTGCCCAGCAACAACACGGAGGATCCGCCGCGTCGTGAGACGTCGGATCCGCCCGACCGGCTCGAGGCCGCGCTCAACTCGGTCGTCCCGGACGATGCCAACAAGCCGTACGACATCAAGGACGCCATCCTCCCGGTGCTGGACGACGGCGACTTCCTGGAGATCCAGCCGGAGTACGCCCGCAACCTGCTGATCGGGTTCGGGCGGCTGAACGGGCGGCCCGTGGGCATCGTGGCGAACCAGCCGAAGCACCTGGCCGGCGTGCTCGACATCGACGCGTCGATCAAGGGTGCGCGCTTCATCCGCTTCTGCGACGCGTTCAACGTGCCCATCGTCACGTTCGAGGACGTGCCGGGATTCCTCCCGGGCACGGCGCAGGAGTGGGGTGGGATCATCAAGCACGGCGCCAAGCTGCTCTTCGCCTACGCCGAGGCCACGGTGCCGAAGCTGACGGTGATCACGCGCAAGGCTTACGGCGGCGCGTACGACGTCATGGCGTCCAAGCATCTCCGCGCGGACTACAACATCGCCTGGCCGACGGCGGAGCTGGCGGTCATGGGCGCGCAGGGCGCGGTCCGCATCATCCACCGGCGCGACATCAAGCAGGCGGACGATCCGGTCGCGCGCGAGAAGGAGCTGGTGGACGAGTACAACGAGAAGTTCGCCAACCCGTACATCGCGGCGAGCTACGGCTACATCGACAACGTGATCGAGCCCGCCACGACGCGGCGGCATCTCATCACCGCCCTGGAGTCGCTGCGGAACAAGCAGCAGACGTTGCCGGCGAAGAAGCACGGCAACATCCCCCTGTGAGGTCGACCATGTTCGACAAGGTCCTGGTCGCCAATCGAGGGGAGATCGCGGTCCGCGTCATCCGCGCGCTGCGCGAGATGGGCATCTCCTCGACCGCGGTCTACTCCGAGGCGGACCGCAAGGCGCTGCACGTGCTCCTGGCCGACGAGGCGGTCTACATCGGACCGGCCGCGGCGGCGCAGAGCTACCTGGTCATGGACAACATCCTGGACGCCGCCCGCAAGGTGGGCGCCCAGGCCATCCACCCCGGCTACGGGTTCCTCTCCGAGAACGCCGCCTTCTCCGCCGCATGCGAGGAGGCGGGCATCGCGTTCATCGGGCCGCCGCCGGCCGCCATCACCGCCATGGGCGACAAGGCGGAGGCCAAGGAAGCGGTGTCCAAGGCCGGCGTCCCGGTGGTCCCGGGCAGCCTGAATCCGGTGACGGACGCGGAGGCAAAGGAGCTGGCGGCCGACATCGGCTTCCCGATCCTGCTGAAGGCCGCCAAGGGTGGCGGCGGGAAGGGGATGCGGGCGGTCCACGACGCCAAGGAGATGGACACCGCGCTGCGGCTCGTGCGCGGCGAGGCCGCCTCTTCCTTCGGCTCGGATGATCTCCTCGTGGAAAAGCTCGTCCTCAATCCGCGGCACGTGGAAGCGCAGATCATCGCCGACAAGCACGGGCAGACGTTCTTCGTCGGGGAGCGCGAGTGCTCCGTGCAGCGTCGCCACCAGAAGGTGATCGAGGAGGCGCCCTCCCCCACCCTGGGCGACGAGCGGCGCGCGGAGTTCGGGGCGGTGGCGGTCAAGGCGGCGGAGTCCGTCGGCTACGTCAACGCCGGCACGGTGGAGTTCCTGCTCGCGCCGGACGGAGATTACTACTTCCTGGAGATGAACACGCGCCTGCAGGTGGAGCATCCGGTCACGGAGGAGACCACGGGCATCGACCTGGTGAAGGAGCAGCTCAAGGTGGCGGCCGGCGAGAAGCTGGACCTGCCGCGGCACATCTCGCCGCGTGGGCACGCCATCGAGTGCCGCATCTACGCCGAGGACGCCACGAAAGGGTTCATGCCGTCGGTCGGCAAGATCCACTTCCAGCGGATGCCGGCGGGAACGGGCGTGCGCAACGACTCCGGCGTCTACGCCGGCTACGACGTTCCCATTCACTACGACCCCATGCTGGCCAAGCTCATCACGTGGGGCGCTACCCGCGAGGAGGCGGTGCGGCGCGCGAACATGGCGCTGATCGAGTACCGCGTGGAGGGACCCACCACGAACATCCCGTTCCTGCGCTGGATCCTGAACCACCCGGACTTCGTGGAGAACCGCGTGGACACCGGCTGGCTGGAGCGCGTCTACGACACGTACGAACCGCCGGGCCACGGATTCGGCAAGCGCCACGACGTCGCGGTCATCGCGGCCGCGATCCACTCGCACCGCGCGGCATCGCGCGCGGGCAGCGGCGGCGCGGGGGCGGCCAACGGCGGCGACTCGATGCCCCCGTGGGTCCGCGTCGGGCGGGCGCGCCGGTTCGGAGGTGCGGCATGAGCGCACAGACGTTCCGCTACTACGTGACGCTGAAGGGCGAGGAGCGCATCGTCGACCTGCACGAGAACGTCGACGGATCCCTGTCGGTGGAGCTGGACGGGACTCCGGTCGTCGCCGACCTGACGCGGCTGGAGTCTTCACTGTTCTCCCTGTTGCTCGACGGGCACAGCCGCGAGATGGTGCTGGAACGGGACGGCGAGAAGGTGGCGGCCTACCTGGACGGCGAGCGGATGGATCTCGTCGTGCGGGACGAGCTCTCGCGCGCTCTGGCGGAGTCGGCCGGAGCGGGTGGCAGCGGCGCCTCGGACGTGCTCGCCCCGATGCCCGGCGTCGTGGTGGCCATCCCGGTGAAGCCGGGCGATTCCGTCGAGGAGGGTCAGGCCGTCATCGTCGTGGAGGCGATGAAGATGCAGAACGAGCTCGGCGCCGAGAACGCGGGAGTCGTCGCCTCCATCGAGGTGGAGGTGGGCGCCACGGTGGCCGGCGGCGACGTGCTCGTGAGGCTGGAGGCGCCGCAGTGAGCTTCCGGGTCCGGCGGCTGGATCACCTCGGCATCGCGGTGGGCGACCTGGAGGACGCCAGGCGGGTCTTCCAGGACCTCCTGGGCCTCCCGCTGTTGGAGGAAGAGGAAGTTCCGGACCAGCAGGTCCACGCGGTCAAGCTCGGGGCGGGCGATGCCTGCCTCGAGCTGCTCCACTCCACCGATCCCGAGGGTCCCATCGGCCGGTACGTGGCCAAGCGCGGCCCGGGGATCCATCACGTGACCCTGGAGGTCGACGACCTTCCGGCGGCGCTCAAGACGCTCTCCGAGGCGGGCATCCGGCTCATCGACGAGGAGCCGCGGATCGGGGCGGGCGGCAAGCGGATCGCCTTCCTGCACCCGAAGAGCACGTCCGGGATCCTCGTGGAGCTCTGCGAGGGGGACTGATCGCGCCCGCGGTCTAGCGCAGGACGATCATCTTCACGGAGTGGACGCGCGCGCCGGCGGAGAGCCGCGCGAAGTACGCGCCGCTGCCCACGCGTCGTCCGTTGGCGTCCTTCGCGTCCCAGTAGACGTCGTGGCGGCCGGGCGGCAGCTCCTCCGACAGGAGTTCGCGCACGCGCCGTCCGGACACGTCGACGATCTCCAGTCGCACGGGACCGCGTCGCCCCAGCTCCAGCTCGATGCGCGGCGCGATCCGCGTGGGGTTGGGCGTGACGGAGCGGATCCAGGAGAGCCGCGGCGACGACGACAGTTCCGTCGCGTCCGTCGGAGCGGCCGGAAGCAGCGTGAAGGAATCCACGACGTTGCCGAAGCCCGGGTACGGGTACGTCTGCACGTACTCGTACGTGGCCCCGGCATCGTCCGCCACGATCGAGTAGAAGCCGGAGTTCTCCGCGAAGAGCGTCTCGGAGCCCGGATAGTCCGCGTTGAAGCGCCAGCCCCAGAGGTTGCCGGTGTGCTCGCCGGTGTCGTCCGGCTTCGCCATCGTCACGTAGATCATCCCGTCGAGCTGTTGCCGGCCGTGGAAGTGATCGTGCCCTTTGAAGACGACCTGGTTTCCGCCCTGCACCAGGACGTCGTGAATGGATCCGGCGGAGAAGCCCGGCCGCTTCATCGACATCTTGTCGGCGCCGCTGTTGTCCTGCCCTCCCCACTCGAACGACGGCCGGCCGGCGACGCTCCACTCCGCCACCTCGATGCCGCCGCGGCCGTAGTAGCCGCCCGGCTGATCGTAGCTGGAGATCAGGTGGTGCAACGCGAGCAGGCTGTAGGGCGACGGCTCCTGCTCGAGGTCCTGGCGAAGCCAGTCGTACTGCGCCTGGCCCAGGCTCCAGTCCCACGGATCCTGCGAGCCGCCGGTCTCGCCGTGGCCGTTGTGCGGGCGGGTCAGCGAGAAGAGGTACGGATCCAGCGCGCGCACCCGCAGCGGGCCGACGTCGAAGGCGAAGTAGTTCCCCGGCAGCCCGAACACGGGGTGGGACACGGGATTCCCGGAGACGAACGAGTCGGGAACGGGCGGCGGGAAGTACTTGATCAGCATCTCCGCCGACCAGACGGTCGTGTTCTCCGTGCCGCCGTCGTCGTCCCAGCCGTTCACCTCTTCGTGATTGCCGCGCACGAGGACGAACGGCAGCGAGTGCGCAGCGGCCTCGATGTACTCCCGCGCGGTGCGGTAGCGCTGCTCCGTCTCCTCCCGGTCGAAGACGATGCGCTGGGCGCGGACCACCACGAGATCGCCCAGATCCAGCCACGCGTGGTAGCGCTGCGGCGCCAGATGGTCGGGCATCGCCGCCATGACGTTGGAGAGCAGGTCCATCTGCGTCGTGAGCCCCAGCGCGAGCTGGTTCGTGACGTGGATGTCCGTCGTGGCGACGAGGCGGGCCTCCACGCCGGACTTCCCGACGGGGATCGTGACGAACGCGCGCGTGGGCCCGGTCTCCCAGACGCCGGCCACCGGACGGGAGCGCAGCCGGTAGAAGTACTCGGTGTCGGGGGACAGCCCCCCGATCTCCAGGTTCACGGCCTCGCCTCGCGCGACCGTCTCCACCGGACCGGAAGACGGGAACGAGACGCCGTCGCCGCCCCACTCCACCTGCACCTCGGAGTCCGCGTGCGGGATCACGTTCACCGAGACGCGATCGGGATGCGGACGGCAGAGCAGCTCGCGCCCCCAGAACGCATCGCGGTACGTCTCCGCCACGACGAGCCGCGGCGGGTCGATGCCTTGGTTGCCGCCGGTGATGGCCGCGTGCGTGTCGTCGTAGCGGACGAAGTTGTCGCCGACCGCCGACTCCAGCTCCAGGAAGAGGAGGATCTGCCTGGGTCCACCGTCCCACCCCGCCTGCTGGAGCACCTCGTTGATCACGGGCGCCAGGTCCGGGCTCTCCTCGTACTTGGCGATGCGCTGGCCGGACGAGTCGAAGGGCGCGTCGATCGTCCAGTCGAGGAAGGCCGTCGTGCGGGGCAACGAGAACCGCGCCACGCCGACGGCAGCCAGCGGATCCAGGTCCAGGGCGGCGGTGATGCGGACGGTCAGCCCGGACGTGATGACGCCGCCCTGCTCGTTGAGCCGGAGCCGGGCATCGGCCACGACCTGCCCCTCGTCCAGCGGCGGCAGCGTGTAGCCCAGCGCGTTGTCGTAGGTGGTGGCCCCGTCCTGCCCCAGCGTCAGGAGGGCATCGTCCTCGGTGGCGTGCAGCGGGCGCCAGTCCCACGCGACGCCGTCGACGAGCTGGCCGTCGTCGTTGTCGCTGACGGGCAGGAACGTGAAGCGATCCGCCCGGGCTTCGGGCACCAGGACGCCCAGCAGGACGAGAATGACAAGGAAGCGCATCGGTCGGGCCGGCCTCGGCTCGGGGCGGTCGGTCTGATCGACAGGGCGGATCCCCATTTTACGCGTTCCGAACGCCGATGGGGAGCCCGTGCGGCTCGATTCGACCGATTGAGGCCGCCCCAGCGGTCCGGGCATTGGGGGCTGGCATCCGGCCGCAGGAGGCGTATCATTCGGGGAGAACCCTCGCACGCCGATTCTCCCCGAATCGGGTGATTTCTAGCCTTCTCCGGCCGGAGCCGCCCATGTCGACCGCCCCACCCGCCCCGCCCTACTCGCCGAAGCACCCGATCCGGATCGTCACGGCGGCCTCGCTGTTCGACGGCCACGACGCCGCGATCAACATCATGCGCCGGATCCTGCAGGCCTCGGGCGCCGAGGTCATCCACCTCGGGCACAACCGGTCGGTGGCGGAGATCGTCGACTGCGCGATCCAGGAGGACGTGCAGGGCATCGCCATCACGTCGTACCAGGGCGGCCACGTGGAGTTCTTCAAGTACATGGTCGATCTGCTGCGCGAGCGCGGCGCGAACATCAAGGTGTTCGGCGGCGGCGGCGGGACGATCCTGCCGTCCGAAGTGAAGGAGCTGCACGACCACGGCGTCGCGCGGATCTACACCCCGGACGACGGCCGGGAGATGGGCCTCCAGGGGATGATCAACGACCTGCTGGAGCAGTGCGACTTCCCCACGAAGACGCCGCCGCTCAACGGCGATCTGGGTCGCCTGAACGGGCGCGCGCCCGGCGACATCGCCCAGCTCATCACCGTGGCGGAGAACTTCCCGGACGAGGCGCAGCGGATCGGTTCGGAGCTGGAAGGCGCCGCGTCGACGCGCATCGTCCCGGTGCTGGGGATCACCGGCACCGGCGGAGCCGGGAAGTCGTCGCTGGTGGACGAGCTGGTCCGCCGCTTCCTCGCGGACTTCGACGACAAGACGGTGGCCATCCTCTCCATCGATCCGTCGAAGCGACGCACGGGCGGCGCGCTGCTCGGCGACCGGATCCGGATGAACGCCATCCACGACGAGCGCGTCTACATGCGCTCGCTGGCCACGCGTCAGTCCAACGTGGCGATGAGCCGGCACGTGCGCGAGTTCATCGACATCTGCAAGGCCGCGGGCTTCGACCTCGTGATCGTGGAGACGTCCGGGATCGGGCAGTCCGACACGGAGGTCACCGACGTCGCCGACGTCTCGCTCTACGTGATGACCGCGGAGTACGGCGCCGCCACGCAGCTCGAGAAGATCGACATGATCGACTACGCGGACATCATCGCCATCAACAAGTTCGACAAGCGCGGGTCGCTGGACGCCCTGCGCGACGTCCGCAAGCAGTACAAGCGCGCGCGCCAGCTCTTCGACGCGGACGACGCGTCGCTGCCGGTGCACGGGACCATCGCGTCGCAGTTCAACGATCCGGGAACGAACCAGCTCTACCGCGCCCTGATGGACTTGCTGGTGGCGAAGACCGAGGCGCCGCTCCGCTCCGACTACGAGCTGACGGCCGGGATGAGCGAGAAGGTCCACGTGATCCCGCCGGACCGCACCCGCTACCTCGCCGAGATCGCGGAGGAGTCGGACCGCTACGCGAAGTTCGTCGACCGCCAGTGCGACCGGGCGCGGAGCCTCTACCAGCTCGCCGGCTCGGTCGCCACGCTGCGCGGGGACGCGCCGGGCGAGGACGTGCTGCCGGACCTCGAGGCGCGGCCGGACGATCCGGAGGCGGTCGCGGCGCTGGTGAGGCGCTACGCGGAGCTGCGCGAGGAGCTGGACGCATCGTGCGCCCGCCTGCTGCGCGAGTGGCCGCAGGTGCGCGCGCGCTACGCGGCCGACACGCTCTCCTACCCCGTCCGCAACCGGACGATCGAGCTGTCGCTGAAAGTGCGCACGCTCTCCGGCACGGACGTCCCGAAGGTCTCGCTGCCGCGCTACCGCGACTGGGGCGATCTCCTGCGGTGGCAGCTCACGGAGGGGCTGCCGGGCACGTTCCCGTTCGCGGCGGGCGTCTTCCCGCTGAAGCGTGACGGCGAGGATCCGGCCCGCATGTTCGCCGGCGAGGGCGGACCGGAGCGCACGAACCGTCGCTTCCACTACCTCTCGCGCGGGATGCCCGCGGCGCGCCTTTCCACGGCCTTCGACTCCGTGACGCTCTACGGCGAGGACCCGCACCCGCGGCCGGACATCTACGGCAAGGTGGGCAACTCCGGCGTGAGCATCTGCACGGTGGACGACGCCAAGAAGCTCTACTCCGGCTTCGACCTCTCGGACCCGAAGACCAGCGTCTCCATGACGATCAACGGTCCCGCGCCGATGCTGCTCGGCTTCTTCATGAACGCGGCCGTGGATCAGGCCTGTGAGAAGTGGATCCGGGCCGAGGGACGCGAGGAAGAAGTGAGCCGGAAGATCGACGCGCTCTACGCCGAGCGCGGCCTGCCGCGGCCGCACTACCGCGGCGATCTCCCGGAGGGCCACGACGGCCTGGGGCTGATGCTGCTGGGCGTCTCCGGCGACGAGGTCCTGGAGCGCGACGTGTACGATCGGCTGAAGGCGGAGGCCCTCTCTGCGGTGCGGGGTACGGTCCAGGCCGACATCCTCAAGGAGGATCAGGCCCAGAACACGTGCATCTTTTCCACGGAGTTCGCGCTGCGGCTCATGGGCGACATCCAGCAGTACTTCATCGACCGGCGCGTGCGGAACTTCTACTCCGTCTCCATCTCCGGCTACCACATCGCGGAGGCGGGCGCCAATCCCATCACCCAGCTCGCGTTCACGCTGGCCAACGGCTTCACCTACGTGGAGTACTACCTCTCGCGCGGCATGGACATCGACGCATTCGCGCCGAACCTCTCGTTCTTCTTCTCGAACGGGATGGACGCCGAGTACGCGGTGATCGGCCGCGTGGCCCGGCGCATCTGGGCCAAGGCGATCCGCAACAAATACGGCGGCAACGAGCGCTCCCAGAAGCTCAAGTACCACGTGCAGACGTCGGGGCGGAGCCTCCACGCGCAGGAGATCGCCTTCAACGACATCCGCACGACGCTGCAGGCGCTGACCGCCCTCTACGACAACTGCAACTCGCTCCACACGAACGCCTACGACGAGGCCATCACCACGCCCACGGAGGAGAGCGTGCGTCGCGCGCTCGCCATCCAGCTCATCATCAACAAGGAGCACGGACTGGCCCGGAACGAGAACCCGCTCCAGGGCGCGTTCATCGTGGAGGAGCTGACGGACCTCGTGGAGGAGGCGGTGCTCTCCGAGTTCCGTTCCATCGCGGAGCGCGGCGGAGTGCTCGGGGCGATGGAGCGGATGTACCAGCGCACGAAGATCCAGGAGGAATCGCTGCTCTACGAGTCGCGCAAGCACTCCGGCGAGCTTCCCGTGATCGGCGTCAACACCTTCCTGGACCCGGAGGGTTCGCCCACCGTCCTGCCGCGGGAGGTGATCCGCGCCACCACCGAGGAGAAGGAGTTTGCGATCTCCTCGGTCGACGCGTTCCGCCGCCGCAACCAGGGCCGCTCGGGCGCCGCGCTGGACGGCCTGGCAACCGCCGCCCTGGAGAACCACAACACGTTCGAGGCCCTGATGGAGGCGACCAAGGTGTGCACGCTCGGCGAGATCTCCCGGACCCTCTACCGCGTCGGCGGCCAGTACCGCCGCAACATGTGACGACCGCCATGAGCGCCCGTGACTTTCCGTCGATCGACGAATCGACCTGGCGGGCCGCGGTGGAGAAGAGCCTTCGTGGCGCCCGCCTCTCCTCCCTGGACCATCCGGTGGACGATGGCGTGACCGTGCCGCCGCTCGCCACGAACGCCCCTCCCGGCACCCGTCCCGCCCTCGCGGACCTCGGCCCCGCCCGCGCCGTCTCCACGCTGCACGGCTCCACCGCGGCCGATCGCGCGCGACGAGCCGACGAAGAGATCCGCGCCGGCGTCGATGCCCTCGCCGGGCCGCCGCCCGGCCCCGAGAGCGTCGACGAGCTGCGGGACCTGCTGGGGCGGCTGCCGAAGGACGGTCGCCTGATCTGGCGATCGGGCGAGGCCGCGGCCGGCGTCGCCGCGCTGGCCGCCGTCGCCGACGATCCGCGGATCCTCGTCCTGGGCGACGGCGCGGAGGCTCCCCACGAGGTAAGGGCGATCGCGCGCTGGACGGGCTCGGCGTCCGTGTCGGGCGTCCGGTTCCACGAGGCGGGCGCGGGGCCCGCCACGGAGGCCGGACTGGCGCTGGCCGCCGCGGTGGAGGCGCTGCGCGCGGGCGAGGAAGATCCTCCCACGACGTTGCGCGTGGAGCTGGCCGTCGGCCGGGAGGTCTTCCCGGAGATCGCCAAGCTGCGGGCGATGCGCCTACTGATCGTCCGGCTGGAGGCCGCCGCCGGCGTCGCGCTGCGACCGGAGCTGCACGCGACCGCCTCGCGACGCACGCTCACCCGCCGCGACCCGTGGGTGAACCTGCTGCGCGCCACGGTGCAGACGTTCGCCGGGCTCGCCGGCGGAGCCGACTTCGTCACGACGACCTGCTTCGACGAGGCGGTCCGGTCGCCCGACGCGCTGGGCCGTCGCGTGGCCCGGAACACCCCGGAGATTCTCCTGCGCGAGTGCGCGCTGGATGCGGTTCGCGACCCGGCGGGAGGCTCCTACCTCGTCGAGACGCTCACGGACCGGATCGCGCGCGCCGCCTGGGACGTGATGCGCGACGTGGAACGGAGCGGCGGACTGCGCTCGGCGCTCCGGGACGGTTCGGTGACGGATCGTCTGGAACGGGACTGGCGAAGCTGGCAGGAGCGGATCGCGGCGGGCGATGCGCCCATCACCGGCGTCACCGCCTACGCGAACGCCGACGAGCGGCCGCTGCCCGCGGGCGCCGGGACTCCCGCGCCGGCGGCCGCCCCGGATCCGCCGGCACTGCCCGATCCCGCCGACGAGACGGCCTGGTCGGACGCCCTGCTGGACGCGGCACGCCGTGGGTACGGCGCAGGGACGCTGCGCGCGGCCGTCCTCGCGTCGCGGTCGGAACCGGAGTCTCCGACGCTCCCCGTCCGTCGCGACGCCGAGGCGTTCGAGACCGCCGAGGAGGTGGTCCGATGAACCTCTCCGCGCTGGCCTCCCTGGAGTACGACGCCGTTCCGCCGGCGGATCCCTCGGCGGCGCCCGCCGCCCGCACGATCGGTACGCCGGAGGGCATCGACCGGAAGTCGCACTACGACGCCGCCGACCTGGACGACGTGGACCACCTGGGGACGATGCCCGGCTTCGCGCCGTTCTTGCGCGGACCGTACGCGGGCATGTACCCCACCCGCCCCTGGACGATCCGGCAGTACGCGGGCTTCTCCACCGCGGAGGAGTCCAACGCGTTCTACCGACGAAACCTGGCGGCCGGGCAGAAGGGCCTCTCCATCGCCTTCGACCTGGCGACGCACAGAGGCTACGACTCGGATCATCCGCGCGTGGCGGGCGACGTCGGCATGGCGGGCGTGGCCATCGACTCGATCCGGGACATGCGCATCCTCTTCGAAGGGATCCCGCTGGACGAGATGTCCGTCTCCATGACGATGAACGGGGCGGTGCTGCCCGTGCTGGCGCTGTACGTCGTGGCGGCCGAGGAGCAGGGCGTCGCGCCCGAGCAGCTCGCCGGCACGATCCAGAACGACATCCTCAAGGAGTTCATGGTCCGGAACACGTACATCTATCCCCCGGGCCCTTCCATGCGGATCGTCGCAGACATCTTCCGGTACACGTCGAAGCGCATGCCGCGCTTCAACAGCATCTCCATCTCCGGCTACCACATGCAGGAGGCCGGAGCCACGGCGGACCTGGAGCTCGGCTACACGCTGGCCGACGCGCTGGAGTACGTGCGGACCGGAATCGCGGCGGGCCTGGACGTGGACGCGTTCGCTCCGCGGCTCTCGTTCTTCTTCGCGGTGGGCAAGGACTTCTTCATGGAGGTCGCCAAGCTCCGCGCGGCCCGGCTGCTCTGGGCGCGGCTCATGCAGCCGTTCGAGCCGAAGAATCCGAAGTCGATGATGCTCCGGACGCACTGCCAGACGTCGGGCTGGTCGCTGACCGCGCAGGACGTCTACAACAACGTCGTCCGCACGTGCGTGGAGGCGATGGCGGCCGCCGGCGGCCAGACACAGTCACTCCACACGAACGCCTTCGACGAAGCGCTGGCGCTGCCGACGGACTTCTCCGCGCGCATCGCCCGCAACACGCAGATCCAGCTCCAGCAGGAGGCGGGCGTGTGCACCAGCGCCGATCCGTGGGGCGGGTCCTACTACGTGGAGCGCCTCACCCACGACCTGGCCGAGCGCGCGATGCGGCGGATCCGTGAGGTGGAGGAGCGCGGCGGCATGACGAAGGCGATCGAGGCCGGGATCCCGAAGATGCGCATCGAGGAGGCGGCGGCGCGCACGCAGGCCCGCATCGACTCGGGGCGGCAGGTCATCGTCGGGGTGAACCATCGGCGGCTGGAGGAGGAGGAGACCGTCGACGTGCTGCAGGTGGACAACGAGAGGGTCCGCCGCGCGCAGATCGAGCGGCTGGAGCAACTCCGGGCCGAGCGCGACGGTGCCGAGGTGGAGCGCACGCTGGCCGCGCTGGCCGCCGTCGCGGAGGGCAAGGAAGGCAACCTGCTGGCCGCCGGCATCGACGCGGCGCGGGCCGGCGCCACCGTGGGCGAGATCTCGGCGGCGCTGGAGAAGGTGTTCGGCCGTCACTTGGCCGTGATCGATTCCGTGGGCGGCGTGTACAGTGGCGAGATGGGAGAGGACAACGAACGCGTCCGCCGGGCGCAGGATCGCGCCGCCGACTTCGAGCGGAGCACGGGGCGTCGTCCCCGGCTGCTCGTCGCCAAGATGGGCCAGGACGGCCACGACCGCGGCCAGAAGGTGATCGCGTCCGCGTTCGCGGACCTCGGCTGGGACGTGGATATCGGACCGCTGTTCCAGACGCCGGAGGAGACCGCGCGCCAGGCGGTGGAGAACGACGTGCACGTCGTGGGCGTCAGCTCGCTGGCCGCCGGCCACCTCACGCTGGTGCCCGCGCTGCGGGCCGCCCTGCAACAGCAGGGGCGCGCGGAGATCCGCGTCGTGGTGGGCGGGGTCGTCCCGCCCCAGGACTACGACCGCCTGCGCGAGGCCGGCGCGGTGGAGATCTTCGGTCCCGGGACCGTCATCGCCGAGGCGGCCGAGCGCCTGCTCACGCTCCTGGAGAACGGATCCCGTTGAGCGCCCCGGACGTCCGGCGTCTGGCGGAGGGCGTGGCCGCGTCCGACCGTCCGAGCCTGGCCCGCGCGATCACGCTGGTGGAGAGCCGCCGGGAGGAGGACGCCTCGGCGGCGAACACCCTCCTGGATGATCTGCTGCCCCGCACCGGACAGGCCTTCCGCATCGGAATCTCGGGGGTTCCCGGCGTCGGCAAGAGCACGCTCATCGACGCCCTGGGCCTGCACCTGGTGGAGGCCGGGCACCGCGTCGCCGTGCTGGCGGTCGATCCCTCCTCCAGCGTCTCCGGCGGATCCATCCTGGGCGACAAGAGCCGCATGCCGCGGCTGGCCGCCGACGAGCGGGCCTTCATCCGCCCCTCGCCCTCCGCGGCGACGCTGGGCGGCGTGGCGCGTCGCACCCGCGAGTCGATGCTGCTCTGCGAGGCCGCCGGCCACGACGTGATCCTGGTGGAGACCGTGGGCGTGGGCCAGTCCGAGACGCTGGTGGCCGACATGGTGGACTTCTTCCTGCTCCTGGCGCTGCCGGGCGCCGGTGACGAGCTGCAGGGAATCAAGAAGGGCATCGTGGAGGTGGCCGATCTCATCGCGGTGAACAAGGCCGACGGCGACCTGCTGCCGCGCGCCCGCGAGGCGGTGGCGGACTACTCCGCGGCGCTTCGCTACCTGCGGCCGCGCTCCGAGGCGTGGCGGCCGCGCGCCACGCTGGTCAGCGCGGTCACCGGCGACGGCATCGCCGAGCTGTGGGACACGGTGCAGGAGCATCGCCGGACGCTGGCCGCGGCGGGCGAGCGCGACCGCATGCGCGAGGAGCAGCGCCTGCGCTGGATGTGGTCCCTCATCGACGAGCGCCTGGCCGCCGACTTCCGGGCGCGGCCGACCGTGCAGGAGCGGCTGGCCGCCTGCGAGGCCGACGTGCGGGCGGGCCGGGTGTCGCCCGGCCGCGCCGCCGCCGACCTGCTGGACTCGCCCGACTAGCTGCGCGCGCGCAGCGTGATCCCGCCATCCGTGGTGCCGATCCGCACCCGCCCCTCGCCCTTCCCCATCACGCCGTAGTACGCGTCCCGGCTCCGGTCCTCGTCGCGCGCGTCGGCTTCGACGCGGACCCGACCATCGCCCGAGGTGAGGAGGATCTCGGCGTTCGTGCTCCCGGGCAGGGTGACGCGGACGTCCCCGTCCGAGCCCTGGATCTCCAGGTCCAGGCGATCCTCGCCGACCAGCTCCAGCTCCACGTCGCCGTCGCTCGTGCGGACGTCGACCTGGCGGGCGCGAAGGCCCTCCACGTTGAGATCGCCGTCCGAGACCCGGAATTCCGCGTCCGGGCAGATCCAGCCGGTCACCGTCACGTCCCCGTCGGAGACGCGGATCCGTCCTTCCGGCGATTCCACGTCCCGCAGCCAGACGTCGCCGTCCCCGCCCCGGATCTCCAGGCTGCCGCGCGTCCCGCGGATGCGGACGTCGCCGTCCTCGCCGCGCGTCACCAGCTCCACGTCCCGGGGCACCTTCACCTCCCACTCGTACTCCAGGCTGCGGTAGAACCGGAACCGGCGGCCGTCCATGGGGTGGTGCTTCTCCCGGCCGACGGCGTTCACGGAACTCCCCTCGTGGGAGAACGTCACCTCGAACTCCGGGTCCGGCTCGCTCCCCCGGTACTCGGCCCGGTAACGGACCCGGATCTCGATCTCGGACCGGTCCCAGACCTCCACCGTCACGTCGCCGTCGCCGTGGTCGAGGCGGAGCGACGCGTCCTCCCCCACCGGGAACGTCTCGTGGTAGTCGGCGTCGACGTTGCCGGCCCGCGCGGACCCGGCGGACAGCCCCAGGACGACGACGGACGCCGTGATCAGACCTCGCATCGGGAAGCCCCTCTCCACCCCGCTGAACCGCATTCCTGACCGATTTCGTCCCGCTCCGGCGCTTTCGGGGTGGTCAGACGCGCCAGAATCCGTACAATATCGGTACCATTTACGAGACGCCCCGACGGGGCCGTCTCCCAGCCTCGAGCGGAGCCCGGCCGGTGATCGCCTTCACACGTAAGACGGATTACGCGCTCCTGGCGTTGGCCTCCCTCGCAGAAAGTTCGGCCCAGGGCGAAGGGCCGGTCAGCGCCCGCTATCTGGCGGAAAGATATGGGGTTTCCCACCCCCTCCTCATGAACGTTCTCAAGGAGCTGGTTCGGGGGGAGATCGTCCAGTCGACGCGGGGGGCCAAGGGTGGCTACGAACTGGCCCGCTCCCCGGAGAGCATCTCGGTGGAGGAGGTCATCGTGGCGATGGAAGGCCCTCCCTCGCTGACGGCGTGCTGCGGCCCCGAGGGCGCCGCCGCCACGGACCCCGCCGACTGCTCCGTGGGAGTGCACTGCCCCATCACGCACTCGGTTCGAAGGCTCAACGAGAGGATGCACAGGTTCCTCGGCGAGATCTCGCTCGCCGATCTCATCAGCGACGCGGCCGAAGCGCGGAGCGGAGCCCGGGGGGTTCCGCTGTCCACGCTGAAAGCCTCGGGACAGGGAGAGTCATGAGCAGTTCCACCGACACGCTGCACGAGTTCGCCAAGCGCGACTACAAGTACGGCTTCGTCACCGACATCGCCTCGGAGTCCCTGCCCCCCGGACTGAACGAGGACATCATCCGGGCGCTCTCCGCCAAGAAGGAAGAGCCAGAGTGGCTCACGGAGTGGCGCCTGAAGGCCTACCGCCACTGGCTGACGATGGAGGAACCGGATTGGCCGATGGTCGAGTACCAGAAGGTGGACTACCAGGCCATCTCCTACTACTCCGCCCCCAAGTCCGACGCGGACCGGCCGAAGAGCCTGGACGAGGTGGATCCCAAGCTTCTGGAGACGTACGAGAAGCTCGGCATCCCGCTCAGCGAGCAGAAGATGCTGGCGGGCGTGGCCGTGGACGCCGTGTTCGACAGCGTCTCGGTGGCCACCACGTTCAAGGACAAGCTGGCCGAGCTGGGCATCGTCTTCTGCTCCTTCTCGGAGGCGGTGAAGAACCACCCCGAGCTCGTGCAGAAGTACCTGGGCAGCGTGGTCCCCTACTCCGACAACTTCTTCGCCACGCTGAACTCGGCCGTGTTCTCGGACGGTTCGTTCGTCTACGTGCCTCCCGGTGTGCGCTGCCCCATGGAGCTGTCCACGTACTTCCGCATCAACGCGGCCAACACCGGCCAGTTCGAGCGGACGCTGATCGTGGCGGACAAGGGCGCCTACGTCTCCTACCTGGAGGGCTGCACCGCTCCCATGCGCGACGAGAACCAGCTGCACGCGGCCGTGGTGGAACTGGTGGCGCTGGAGGACGCGGAGATCAAGTACAGCACCATCCAGAACTGGTACCCCGGCGACGCCGACGGGAAGGGCGGGATCTACAACTTCGTGACCAAGCGGGGCCTCTGCAAGGAGGCGCGCAGCCGCATCTCCTGGACGCAGGTGGAGACCGGCTCGGCCGTCACCTGGAAGTACCCCAGCTGCATCCTCAAGGGCGACGATTCGGTCGGGGAGTTCTACTCCGTGGCGCTGACCAGCGGTCGCCAGCAGGCCGACACCGGGACCAAGATGGTCCACCTCGGCAAGAACACGCGGAGCACCATCATCTCCAAGGGAGTCTCGGCCATGCACGGCCAGAACTCCTACCGGGGCCTCGTCCGCATGCAGAAGGGCGCGGAGAACGCCCGCAACTTCACGCAGTGCGACTCCATGCTGATCGGCTCGGAGTGCGGCGCGCACACGTTCCCCTACATCGACGTGCGCAACCCGTCGGCCCGCGTGGAGCACGAGGCCACCACCTCGAAGATCGGCGAGGACCAGCTGTTCTACTGCCAGCAGCGCGGCATCGAGATGGAGGACGCCGTCTCCATGATCGTGAACGGCTTCTGCAAGGAGGTCTTCCGGGAGCTTCCGATGGAGTTCGCGGTGGAGGCCCGCAAGCTGCTGAGCGTGAGCCTGGAAGGAAGCGTCGGCTAGACACGCCGGACGGATACGGAACCGGCGGGCCGAGCGGACCTGCCACGGACTTTCGACAACGGAAGGAAGCGGAATCGAGATGCTGGAGTTCAAGAATCTGCACGTCAGCGTGGACGACAAGCCGATCCTGAAGGGGATCGACCTCAAGGTGGGCGCCGGCGAGGTGCACTCCATCATGGGCCCCAACGGCTCGGGCAAGAGCACGCTCGCCCAGGTGCTGGCCGGCCATGAGCGGTACGAGGTCACGCAGGGCAGCATCACCATGGACGGCAAGGACGTCCTGGACATGGAGGCCGACGAGCGGGCGCGCGAGGGCGTGTTCCTGGCGTTCCAGTACCCGGTGGAGATCCCGGGGGTGTCCACGCTGGAGTTCCTGAAGGCGGCCTACAACGCCAAGCGCGAGCACCACGGCCAGGACGAGGTGGACGCGCTGGAGTTCCTGAACCTCGTGAAGGAGAAACTCAAGGTCGTCCAGATGGACGAGGCGTTCCTGCGCCGCTCCGTCAACGAGGGCTTCTCCGGCGGCGAGAAGAAGCGCCACGAGATCTTCCAGATGGCCGTCCTGGAGCCCGCCGTCGCCGTCCTCGATGAGACGGACTCGGGTCTGGACATCGACGCGCTGCGGATCGTGGCGGAGGGCGTCAATTCGCTCCGCGCGCCGGATCGGTCGATGGTGGTCATCACCCACTACCAGCGCCTGCTCAACTACATCGAGCCGGACTTCGTCCACGTGCTCGTGGACGGGAAGATCGCGCGCTCCGGCGGCAAGGAGCTGGCGCTGGAGCTGGAGGAGAAGGGCTACTCGTGGCTGGAAAACGCCGCCGCGGCGTCGGCGTAGGGAGGGCTTCATGACCGTGATGACCTTGCCCCTGGATTCCTACCGTCTGGCGCAGGAGTCGCTGGCCGGCCGCGGTGCCGCGCCCGACTGGCTGACCTCGCTGCGGGAGACGGGCTGGAAGCGCTTCGAGGAGCTCGACTTCCCGACGCTGCGCCACGAGGACTGGCGCTTCACCGACGTCTCCCCCATCGCCAAGAGGGAGTTCGCGCTGCCGCCGGCCGGAGAGGCCGTGGGAGCCGGACTGCCGGTCCGCTCCGACTTCGACGAGCTGGACGGCCCGCATCTGGTGTTCGTGGACGGGCGATTCCGCCCGGAGCTCTCCGAGATCGGCTCGCTGCCGGACGGCGTCACCGTGGACGCGCTCTCCCGAGTGATCGAGACGCGACCGGAGCTGGTGAAGGAGCACCTCACCGGGCTGCAGGACGAGGAGGAGGCCTTCACGAACCTGAACGCCGCCTTCCTGGAGGACGGCGTCTTCGTGCACGTTCCCCGCGGCGTCCACCTGGAGCCGGTGGTCCAGGCGCGCTACGTGAACACGGCCGCCGACGGCCCGCGGATGTCGCACCCGCGCACGGTGGTCGTGGTGGAGGAATCCGCCCACGCCACGGTGGTGGAGGACTACGTGTCACAGGACGGCGCCTCGGCCCCGGCCTTCACGAACGCCGTGGTCCAGTACGTGGTCGGCGCCAACGCCAACGCGCGGCACTACCTCGTGGAGCGCGAGAACGAGCAGACGTCCGTGATCTCCACGCTCTACGTGCGCCAGGAGCGCGACTCGGACTTCGCTTCGCACTCCGCCCTGCTGGGCGGCGCGCTGGTGCGGAACAACGTCTTCCCGTCGCTGCACGGCGAGGGGTGCATGAGCGTGGTGAACGGCATGTACGTCCCGCGGAACACGCAGCTCCACGACAACCGGATGCGCGTCCGCCACGCGGCGGCCCACTGCGAGAGCCGCCAGTACTACCGCGGCATCCTGGCGGACCGGGCCAAGGCGATGTTCTCCGGGCGCATCATCGTGGACGAGGGCGCGCAGCAGACGGACGCGGTTCAGTCCAACAAGAACCTGCTGATCTCGCCGGACGCCATGGTGGAGACGAAGCCGCAGCTGGAGATCTACGCCGACGACGTGAAGTGCACGCACGGCGCCACCATCGGCCAGCTGGACGATGAGGCCATCTTCTACTTCGAGGCGCGCGGCATCTCGAGGGAGACGGCCCGGCGGCTGCTGACCTTCGCGTTCGTGAACGAGATCTTCGAGCGGATGGAGCTGGAGCCGGTGCGCGCGCGCCTGCAGGCCATCGTGGCGGACCGGCTGCTGGAGATGTCGGAGGCGCGGTGAGCACCGTGGAGCGGACCCCGGCGCTGGACCTGCCCCGGATCCGGGCGGACTTTCCCGTGCTCGCGCGGGAAGTGGACGGCCGGCGTCTGGTCTACCTGGACTCCGCCGCCACCACGCAGAAGCCGCAGTCGGTCATCGACGCGGTGTCGGAGTACTACCGGCGCCACAACGCCAACGTGCACCGCGGGGTCCACCGGCTCAGCCAGGAGGCCACCGAGGCGTACGAGGCGGCACGGGAGAAGATCCGCCGGCGCCTCAACGCCAAGGAAAAGGCGGAGATCCTCTATCTCCGCGGCACCACGGAGGCCATCAACCTCGTGGCGCAGTCCTGGGGCCGTCCACGGCTGAAGCCGGGCGACGAGATCCTGGCCACCACGATGGAGCACCACTCCAACCTGGTGCCGTGGCAGATGGTCGCGGAGCAGACGGGAGCCAAGGTCGTGGAGGCGCCCATCGCGGACGACGGCTCGCTCCTCCTGGACGAGCTGGAACGGCGGCTGGGCCCCCGCACCCGGCTGGTGGCGGTGGGGCACGTCTCCAATGCGCTGGGGACCGTCAACCCGGTGAAGCGCATCGCGAAGATGGCGCGCGACGCCGGCGCGATCACCGTCGTGGACGGAGCGCAGGCCATCGCCCACGTGCCGGTCGACGTCCAGGATCTGGGCTGCGACTTCTACGCGATCTCGGCCCACAAGATGTTCGGGCCGACGGGCATCGGGGCGCTCTACGGCCGCCGCGAGCTCCTGGAGGAGATGCCGCCGTGGATGGGCGGCGGCGACATGATCCTCACCGTCTCGTTCTCCGGGAGCCACTGGGCCCCGCTTCCCGCCAAGTTCGAGGCGGGGACGCCCAACATCGCCGGTGCGGTCGGGTTGGGCGCGGCCATCGACTGGCTGGACGCGCTGGACTTCGACGCCCTGCAGGCCCACGAGGACGACCTCCTTCGCTACGGGACGGAACGTCTCCAGGCGCTGCCGGGGATCCGCCTGATCGGGACGGCCGCGGAGAAGACCAGTATTCTCTCGTTCGTCATGGAGGGCGTGCACCCGCACGACATTGGGACGATCCTGGACCACGAGGGCGTCGCCGTGCGCACCGGCCATCACTGCGCGCAGCCGGTGATGCATCGGTTCGGCGTGCCGGCCACGGCCCGGGCCTCGCTCTCGGTCTACAACGACCGCGAGGACATCGACCGCCTGATCGAGGGCCTGGAGAAGATCCGCTCGATGTTCGGGCAGGAGTAGAGATGGACGCGGAATTGAGGGAACTGTACCAGCAGGTCATCCTGGACCATCACCGCAAGCCGCGGAACTTCGGTTCCCTGGCCGACGCGGACCGGGATGCGGAGGGGTTCAACCCGCTCTGCGGCGACCAGATCCACGTCTACCTGCAGGTGGACGAGGACGGCAAGGTCGTGGACGTCGCCTTCACCGGTCAGGGGTGCGCCATCTGCACCGCGTCGGCGTCGATGATGACCGACGCGGTCCGCGGCCGCACGCTGGACGAGGTGGAGCACCTCTTCGAGGGATTCCACGAGCTGGTCACCGGCCACGGAGACCCGGCCACGGCGTCGGAGCGGCTCGGGAAGCTGGCGGTCTTCGCGGGCGTGCGCGAGTTTCCGGTGCGCGTGAAGTGCGCCACCCTGCCGTGGCACACGCTGAACGCGGCGGTGGAAGGCAAGGACAAGGTCACTACGGAATGACGGAGGATGGCGTGAGCGAAGCCCAGGAGCCGATCCGGCTCCCCTTCGAAGGGGACGTGAAGCTGCGGGAGCCCATCGTGGCCGCGCTGAAGTCCACGTACGACCCGGAGATCCCGGTCGACATCTACGAGCTGGGACTGATCTACGGCGTCGCCGTGGACGAGGAGAACGCGGCCACCGTCACGATGACGCTGACGTCGCCCGCCTGTCCGGCCGCGGAGTCGCTGCCGGCGGAGATCAAGCAGAAGATCGAGGCCATCGAGGGCGTGTCGGCCTGCCGCATCGAGCTGGTGTGGGATCCGCCCTGGGGTCAGGAGATGATGTCCGACGTCGCCAAGGTGACGCTGGGGTTCTTCTAGGGAACCAGGTCCTTGCCGTCGCCGTCCCGGACGCGAAGCGCTTCCACCGGACAGACGCGACAGGACTCCAGCACCACGTCATGGGCGGCGTCGGCGGCTCCGTCCGCGAACGCCGCGACGCCCTCGTCGTCCAGGCGGAACAGCTTCGGCGCCACCTTGACGCAGTTCCCGGAGCCGATGCAGGACGGACGGTCGATGGAGACGGTCAGCTCGCCCGCCTTGGTGGTGGTCACGTCTTCGGACACGATCTGCCTCCTGACGAAGGAAGGAACCGGCCCGGCGGGGCCGCAACGCGCGAGAACGTAGCACAGGGCCGGGGACGCGTCTCCCGCCCGAGGAGGAGAGCATGGAGTCCCACGCCGCATCCACCCCGCCCACGGCCGACATCTCGCTGACGGAGGCCGCGGCCCGCGCCATCCTGGCCCGGGCGGAACGCGAGGGCTGCGCCGGCGCGCCTCTGCGCGTGAAGATCCAGGGCGGCGGCTGTTCCGGCGTCAGCTACAAGATGACCTACGAGCCGGAGGGTCCGCGCGAGGGCGACCACGTCCGCACGGAGCACGGCGCCACCGTGCTGGTGGATTCCCGCTCGCTGGTGTTCCTCAAGGGATCCACGCTGGACTACAAGACGGAGCTCATGAGCCAGCGCTTCGTGTGGAACAACCCCAACGCCAAGAGCTCCTGTGGCTGCGGAGAGTCCTTCAGCGTCTGACGTCCGGCCCGGGTCGGGCTAGTCCTGCTCCTCGAACTCCTCGGCCTCGTCTTCCGCCTCGATCGCCTCGTCCTCCGGGTCCTCGTCGTGCGGAAGTTCCCCGTTCTCGTACAGCTCGTCGTCCTCGTCCCGCTCCGCATCGTCCGGCTGCGCCCCGCGACGCTCCGGCCCCGTCACGAGACGGAGGTTCACCGCCTGGACGTCGTTCTCGAAGCGGTCCGATTCCGTCAGCTCGAACTCGAAGACGTGGTCCCGGGAAGGGAGCTGGTGGAACGCGACGTTCCGCGGCAGCTGGGAATCGTGGAAGAACACGGTGTCGAACGGCGAGTCCGGATGGCGGCTGTCCGTGATCCAGAGTCCCGGACCGGCCTCGCGCAGGTAGCGGAGGAAGCCGTAGCCCTTACCACTGTGGTTGTAGCAGACGCCGCGCGCCTTCTTCCCCACCTGCGCCCAGGACTCCCGGTCGCCCTGGCCCTGGATGGGCAGCAGGTTCGGAATGAGGAAGCCGGACATCGTCAGATCGGCGACGTCGCGCAGCGACTTGGAGGGGCGGTCGAACGTGACCACTTCCACCCGGCAGCCGCGATCCTGCAGCGCCGGGATGAGGTCCGCGAAGTCTCCGTCCCCCGTCACCAGGAGGATCCGCTCCAGGTGCTCCGCCTGCTGCACGGCGTCGAGGCCCAGCGCCAGCGTGGTGCCCGCGTGCAGGAAGTTGCCCTCCTCGTCGGTCCGTTCCTCCACGGGCTTCTGAGTCACCTTGTACCCGAAGTCGCGAAGGACACCGCAGAAGTTCTCCTGGCCGCGGCGGTAGCCGTTGTCGCCGCGCGCGCGGACGACATCGTAGGGAACGTACAGGTTCATCCGGGAAACCTCGGCACCGTCTCGGGACGCGAACTCACGCAGCACGTCGTAGCGCATGCCGTGGCCGCCGGCGCGGGAAACGTACGTGCCGTCCACGTAGATCCCGACGCGAGCGTTGGACAAGGGAATGGACACGGGGACTCCTTTTCATGCTCAGGGTCGGCCGACGCCCCGAGGTCGGGGCTTGGGGGAAGGGCGTCAGGCCTTCTTGTTTCGGTACAGCGAGCGGTCCACGACCGCCGTCATCCGGGCTACGTCCAGATCTCCGCCCATGAACCGGCCGACCTCCGTCAGCACCGGTTCGGGGTCCGCCAGGACGTCGTTGTAGCTCACCTGAAGGCACTCAATGTGCTGCTGGTGCGTGAGCCAGTCCTCCAGATGGGTCAGGTGTTTCGCGAAGATCTCCGACATCCGGCCGTCCGGCGGACCGGGATCCTTCCCGAGGCGCTCCAGCATCTTCCGCTCCGACGCCAGGATCTCCTCCGTGGAACGTCGCATGAGGACGATGCGGTACGTCTCCTCCGGCGGAAGGTGATAGAGCAGGAGCGAGACCATCTTGAAGACCCGTCCGCGCGTGGAGGGGATCCAGGAGGAGTCCTCCTTGATCTGCTTCACCTTCTCGAACTCGTAGTACCCCTTGGGGTTGTCGACGTCGGCCTCCCGCAGGCCGTCGGTGACGACCTCCAGGCCGCCGGCCTCCAGCATTCGCATCATCATGGACGTGCCCGAGCGGGGCAGCCCCGAGACGATGCCGATCTCCTGCGAATCCAACGCCTTCTCCACGGCTTCGGGGACCACGATCCGGTTTTCCGCGACCCGGTCGAAACCGGCATTATGCCCGATCGCCCGGTCTCGCTCAACGGCGATCGGAACGGGCGGGGCCTCGCGCGAACCGGACGGGCGGTGAGGATGCGCCGCGAGGAGCCTCAGGCGGGCGATTCCCGGCGAACCAGCCGGCGAAACGTGACCGGGTGCTCGTTCTTCTCGTCGGCCGGATGGGACTCCGCGTCGACCTCCCGCCAGAGGGCGTCGTCCAGGGGCGGAAAGCTCACGTCGCCTTCGGGGCGGCCGTGCACGGCGGTCCAGTGGATCACGTCCGCCCGGCCGAGGGCCTCCGCGTAGAGGCGCGCCCCACCGATCACGAAGACGCGCTCCGCGTCCGGCACGAGGGCGATCGCCTCGTCCAGCGACGCCGCGCGCAGCACGCCCCGGGGCAGTTCCAGGTCGGCGCGGCTCGTCACCACGACGGACGTGCGGCCCGGAAGCGGTCGGCCGATGGATTCCCAGGTCCGGCGGCCCATGACGATGGGGTGCCCCGTGGTCAGGCGGCGGAAACGCTTGAGGTCGCGCGACAGCCGCCAGGGGAGCTCACCGTCCCGGCCGATGATCCCGTTGTCCGCGACCGCAACGACGATCTCGAGGGTCACGCGCACGCCCCGAACGTCATACGGAGACAGCCGCCCGGATGCGCGGGTGCGGATCGTAGTCCAGGATGCGGACGTGCTCGTAGCGGAAGTCCTCCAGTTCCTGCGCCGCCGGATCCAGCTCCAGTCGGGGCAGCGGCCGCGGCTCGCGCGTGAGCTGCCGGCGTGCGACGTCCAGGTGGTTGCGGTAAAGGTGCGCATCGCCCAGCGTGTGCACGAAGTCGCCGGGCTCCAGCCCCGTGACGCGCGCCATCATGCACGTCAGCAGCGCGTACGAGGCGATGTTGAACGGCACGCCGAGGAAGACGTCGGCGCTCCGCTGGTAGAGCTGGCAGGAGAGCCGCCCGCGCCCCACGTGGAACTGGAACAGCAGGTGGCACGGCGGAAGCGCCATCTGCTCCAGCTCCCCCACATTCCAGGCGCTCACCACCAGGCGGCGCGAGTGGGGCGTCTCCCGGATCCCGTCCACGACGGACGCGATCTGGTCCACGACGCGCCCGTCCGGCGTCGGCCAGGAGCGCCACTGGCGACCGTACACCGGTCCCAGCTCGCCGTTGTCATCGGCCCACTCGTCCCAGATGGAAACGCCGGCCTCCTGCAGTGAGCGCACGTTCGTCTCGCCGCGCAGGAACCACAGCAGCTCGTGGACGATCGACTTGAGGTGCAGCTTCTTCGTCGTGACGAGCGGGAAGCCCTCGGACAGATCGAACCGCATCTGGTGACCGAACACCCCGAGCGTGCCGGTGCCGGTGCGGTCGTCCCGCTCCTCCCCCTCGTCGAGGATGCGCTGCATCAGATCCAGATAGGGTTTCATGGCTCGCGAGTATCGACGGGATCCGCCGATCGTTCAAGGGCTCGGCGGCGCTCCGCCCCGCGCGGCGCCCAGTCCCGCGCGCCGGCCGCTCACCCAGGCCCACAGGAAGTTGTATCCGCCGAGCCGTCCCGTGACGTCGAGGATCTCGCCCGCCAGGTGCAGCCCTGGCGCGAGACGGCTCTCCAGCGTGCGCGGCCGCACCTCCTCCAGGGGAACGCCCCCCGCCGTGACCTCGGCGGTCCGGTAGCCCTCGCTGCCGCTCACCACCAGCGTCCCGGAGTCCAGCTCGTCCGCCAGTCTCCGACGAGCCTCCCGCCGGAGCTGGCCCAGCGGCCGGTCCGCGGCCGTCCCGGCCCGCCGCAGCAGCACGTCCGCCAACCGGGCCGGGAGCCGCTCCCGCAGCGCCCCGCCCACGGACTTCGGACCGCCGCGGCCGAGCGTCTCGTCCCACGTCGGCCGATCCGGATCGCCCCAGCGAACGCGAAGCTCGTCGGCCGGCTGTTCCGGATCCGTGAAGGACGCCGAAACGTCCAGGACCGCCGGCCCCGAGAAGCCGCGATGCGTGAAGAGGAAGTCCCCGCGCCGCACGTCGACGTCACGGCCGGCGCGGCGCGCGCGAAGCTCCACCGGCAGGGAGAGCCCGGCCAGCGAGGTCCAGTCCGCTTCCGGCGTGGTGAGCGGGACCAGCGCCGGGAAGAGCGCACGCACGGTGTGACCCAGCGCGCGCGCGAACCCGTAGCCCGCCCCATCGCTTCCGGTCTTGGGCAGCGACCGACCGCCGGTGGCCAGGATGACACGATCCGCGGCCAGCTCCTCCCCCGTCGCCAGGACGATCCGGTAGCGATCGTTCGCCCGACGCATCGCCTTCACGCGCGCATCGCCGCGCAGCACCGCGCCGGACCGCGCCAGGTCGGCCAGGAGCGCGTCCACCACGTCCTTCGACCGGTCGCTGACCGGGAAGACCTTTCCGGTGACTTCCGTCTTGAGGGGAACGCGCAGATGCGACTGGAAGTGGGCGTGCACGTCGGGCAGGGGCCACGTGCCGAGCAGGTTGCGCACGAGGCGCGACGAACCGCCCGTCCGGAAATCCTCCGGTCCCGCGACGGACGGCAGCACGTTGCATCGTCCGCCGCCGCTGACCCGGATCTTGGCTCCGGGACGGGGCCGCGTTTCCAGGATCAGCGTGCGAACGCCGCAGCGCGCCGCGAACGTCGCGGCCAGGATCCCCGCGGCTCCGGCGCCGACGACGACGATCGGCCAGGACTCGGTTCGGTTCATCGGCGCAGTGTGCCGCCGGGTTCCCGGCCCGGCAACCCTCGCGACGGGGCCGGAGGCGGTCCGGTTGCCGTGCCGCCGCGACGGTGCTAGGCTCTTGTTTTCCAAGGATTTAGCAAGTCTCTCGGAGACACCGCATGCGAGTCCCAGTGGTGCCGGGCTACCAGGTCCTCGAGTTCATCGGCCGAGGTCGATCGGCCGAGGTGTACCGCGCCTGCGCCGAGGATTCGCCGGGCGAGGTGGCGATCAAGGTCAGCCATCCGTCGCCGCGGCACGGCGCCGAGGAGCTGGCCTTCAAGCTGGAGTACCACCTCCACTCCCGCCTCGGGGAGCACCCGCACATCGTCCGGGCGCTGGACTTCGGGGAACTGGACGAGACCCGGCGTTTCTACACGATGGAGTTCGTCGAGGCGACGGACCTCGCCGAGCTGTACCGCGCTGGCGGCATCGAGGCCCTCGGCGAGGTGGCGCTGGCGGTCACGTCCGCGCTGGAGTTCTCCCACGCGCAGGGCATCCTCCACTCCGACATCAAGCCGGCCAACCTCCTCGTCGCGCGCAACGGCGACGGCCGCGCGACTCGAACGATGCTGGCGGATTTCGGTCACGCGCACCGTCTCGGCCAGTCGAGCGGGCAGATCCATGGCTCGTTCATCTACCTCGCGCCGGAGACGCTCACGCTGCCGCAGCCGGACGCGCGATCGGACCTGTACTCGCTCGGCGTGACGCTCTTCGAGGCGATCACGGGGCGCCTCCCCTACTCCGCCTCCAACATGCGCGAGCTTTTCCTCGCGCACGCCGAGCATCGGGCGCCGTCGGTGCTGGATCTCGCGCCGGAGTTTCCCGCTCCGTGGGCCGAGCTCATCGACTCGCTCATCGCGCGGAACCGCGAGCGTCGCCCCGCGTCCGCCACCGAGGCGTCGGAGCGGATCGCCCGTCTCCTCGGCCGGGACCGCGAGGGCGGGACCGCCACGGCCGAAGCGGTGCCACGGTTCGGCTCGCTCCTCGCCGCGGTGGGTCGCGAGACGGAGATCGAGCGCATCCTGGGCGCGCTGCGGTCGCCCGCGGCGCCGCGCACGCTCGTCGTCACGGGAGATGAGGGCATCGGAAAGACGCGGCTGGTGGAGGAGGTGGCGCAACGTCTAGAGCTGGAAGGCGGATCGGTGCACCGCTCCGACGCGCGCGAGGGGACGTCGGCGGGATTCCGCATCCTGCGTCGCGTGCGGCAGGAGGGCGAACTCGTCGACGTGACTTCGCGGCCAGAGGACGACGGTTCCCGGTCGCCGGCCGCCGAGCCGCCGCGCGGCTCGACGCGTCGCGCCGACCTGGACCGGCTGGTGGAGCGCTTCCTTCCGTCGGACCGGATCCACGAGGAACGCATCTTCCTGTTCGACTCGCTCGAATCGGCCGACGTCGACAGTCTCTCGTTCCTGCACGCCCTGCACGATCGGCTCGCGGCGTCCAAGGCGCTGCTTCTCCTCGCGGGCCGAGATCACGGACCGGGCTCCTTCGTGGACGAGTTCCGACGGCGCGGCGCCGACGTCCTCACGCTGACGCCGCTGGACGAGGGCGGACTGAATCGCTTCCTGCGGGCGCATCTGGGCGAGGCCAGCGGGGCGGCCGATGCCGTCGCGCTCGACGACGTGTCGCTGGAGAAACTCACGGCCTGGATGGAGCGGCAGGCCGGCGGCAATCCGCGGCACGTGGAGTCGTCGCTCCGGACCCTTGCGCAGGACGGCGCCCTCACGCGGCACGACGGCCGGTGGTCCGTGCACGACGATCGTCTGCGCGCGCTCCGGCCGCCCGCCACCGCGGAAGAGCACGCGCTGGAGGGCGCACGCGACCTGCCCGATGCGCTGCGACCGCATCTGGAAGCGGCGTGCGTGGCCGGCCCCGAGTTCGACGCCGCGATCCTGGCTGCCCGGTCCGAGGATCCCGACGGCATCACGAACTTCCTCGCCGAGGCGACGCGGCGGGGTCTCATCGCGCGGCGGGCCGGCACGCCGTCGGAGTACCGCTTCGTCTCGCCGGAGATGCATCGCGCGCTGTACGCCTCGCTGGACGATCTGGTTCGCCGCGCCCTGCACGGCGGCCTGGCGCGGGCCCTGGAGGAGGCATCGCCGGATTCGGTGCGCTGGGAGGAGGTGGCTCGCCACTGCGAGCAGGCCGGACGCCGCGAGCCGGCGGCCCGCGCCTGCGTCCGCGCGGCCGATCAGCTTCGCGCCGACGGGGCGTGCGGGGAGGCCGCCCGACTCTACGCGCGCGCGTGGGAGTTGCACGCGGAGTCGGAGCGCGCGGCGCTCCCGGAGTTCGCCCCCGACTGGATCTCTACGCTGGCCCAGAGCGGTCAGCTCGCCGACGCGCGGGAACGGGCGCGCGACGTTCTCGCGGCCACGGAGGGAGTCGGGCCGGAGAACGCGCGGCGCGCCCAGGTGATCCTCGGGGCGGCGTACGCCGAGCTGGACCTGGGACACCGCGACGAGGCGCGCCGTCGCCTGGAGCCGCTGCTCGCGACCGACGCCGGGGTGCCGCCCGCGCTCGTCGCGCAGGCGCAGCTGGCCGCGTCGGAGGTGGAGCTGGGCGACGGCGATCTGGACGCCGCCCGCGTCCGGCTGCACGAGGCGCGCGACCTCGGCCAGCGCCTGGACGATGCGCGACTGATCGGCCGGGCGGAGAACCGGCTGGGCATCCTCTCCTGGCGGGAAGGAGATGAACTGGCGTGCGTGGACTGGCAGGAGCGCGCGCAGAAGCACTTCAGCGAGTCGCGCGCCGAGGACCTGCTCCCGGCCGTCTGGGCGATGCAGGCCACGTGCTTCTTCGACCTCGTGCAGCTCCGCCGCGCCGCGACGTTCCAGCGCCGCGCCATCGAAGGCTACCAGCGCCGCTTCGTGCGGGCGGAGGCGGCCCGCTGCTACCAGAACCTCGCGACGTTCCTCGTGGAGCTGGGACACTGGGGCGAGGCCGATCGCGCGCTCGCCAGCGCGGAACGGCTGCGCGGCCCGGCGGCGGGCCCGCGCACGGTCAGCTTCTACGAGCGGGTCCGCGCGCAGCTCGCCCTCGTTCGGGGACAGCTGGAGACGGCCAGCACGCACATCGACCGGGCGCTGGACCTCGCGCGCGAGACGGGCGACGACTACGTCGTGATGAGCCACCTGACCGTGCGCGCCGACATCGAGCGCGAGGCGGGGCGGCTGAAACGAGCCACGGAAACGGCGGACCGCGCCCTTCGCCTGGCCCGCGAGGCACGCGATCGGTGGGGCGTGGCGCAGTCGCTGTGCGTGCTGGGCCACACGGCGATGGCCGCCGGCGAGAGGGAGAAGGCCCGCAGCCGCCTGGACGAGGCGCTGGCCGGCGACGGCCGGTCGATCAACCGGCACATCCGCTTCCGCATCCAGCGGCTGCGGGCCGAGCTGCTGGCGTCGTCGGAACCGGAGGAGGCGCACGCCGCCCTGGACGAGGCGCGCACGCTGGCGGAGACGTCGGACTCGGCGCTCTGGCGCGGGATGTTCCTGCTGGCGGAAGGCTCCGTGCGCGCCGCACGCGACGAGCACGAGTCGGCGTCGCAGTCGATCTCGTCCGCGTACGAGCTCTTCGCGGACCTCGGCGCGGAGATCCATCGCGCCCGCTGTCTCGTGGCGCGCGCGACGAGCCACTGGCAGCTCGGCAATCGCAACGCCGCCCGCACCGCATGGCGACACGCCGTGCCGCTGTTCCGGTCGCTGGGCGTCGCGGTGCCGCCCCCTCCCTTCCCCGAGCTGGAACCCAAGGAAGAGGACGGCGGCACGGGCTCGCTACGCGCAGTGCAACGCATCCTGGAGGCGGCCACGTCCGTCTCCCGCGACATCACCGCGCTGCAGAGCGTCGACGAGGTGCTGGCCCGCATCCTCGACGTGGCGATCACGTACCTGGGCACGGAGCGCGGCGTCGTCGCGCTGGCCGATCCGGAGACGGGAGAGCTGGGCGTGCGCTTCGCCCGCAACATCGACCACGAGTCCATCGCCGACGGACTGGAGATCAGTCGGACCGCGCTGCTCTCGGTCGGTGCCGAGGGCGAGATGGTCCACACCGGCGACGCGCTCGCGGATCCGCGACTCAGCCTGCACGAGAGCGTCCGCAAGAGTCGCATCCGGTCGCTCATCGCCCTGCCGATCCGCTTCGGCGACCGCGTGCTCGGGGCGCTCTACATGGACCATCGCGTGCTGACCGACCTGTTCGGTCCGGAGGAGCGACTCTTCCTCCGGTTCATCGCCGACATGGCCGCGATCGGAATCCACAATGCGCGCCGGTTCGAGCTGGCGGAGGACGAGGTGCGAAGCCTGCGCTCCGAGCTGGAGGAGGAGGAGCACTCCTTTCCCCGGACGATCGTCGGGGCGGGCCCGCGCATGCGCGATCTCGTGGAGCGCGGGGTGCGCGCGGCTCGGCGACGGGAGGTCATCCTGCTCACCGGGGAGACCGGCGTCGGGAAGGACCACTTCGCGCGGATCTTCCACCAGGCGTCGCGGCTGTCCGGGCCGATGGTCAACGTGGAGCTGCCGAACCTGGGCGAGGGGCTGGCCGAGAGCGAGCTGTTCGGGGTCACTCGCGGCGTGGCCACCGGTGTGGAATCCCGGCCCGGGCTCGTCGAGCAGGCGCACGGCGGCACCGTGTTCCTGAATGAGATCGGGGACCTGCCGCTTCCGCTGCAGCCGATCCTCCTCCGCTTTCTGGACACGGGCTTGTACCGGCGCGTCGGCGCCACCGCCGAGCACAAGTTCGAGGGACTCGTCGTCTGCGCCACGAACGCCGACCTCCCTCGCCGCATGGAAGACGGAGCGTTTCGATCGGACCTCTTCTACCGGTTCGACTGCCGGCTGGAGGTCCCGCCGCTGCGCGAGCGCACGGAGGACGTCCCCGCGCTCGTGGAGATGTTCCTGCGGGCGATGGAGGATCGGCCGGGCGGGCGACGCTACGTCGTGGCTCCGGAGGCGCTTCGCCTGCTGCGCGCGTGTCCGTGGCACGGCAACGTCCGCGAGCTCAAGCGATGCGTGGAGAGCGCGGCCGCCGAGGCTCCGGACGGCGTGATCCGGCCGGCGCAGCTGCGCGCGCTGTCCCTCGATCTCGCGGAGACCGAGCCGAAGGCGGAGGGCGGCGTGCGAGAGGAGCTGGACGCGCACGAGATCCGTCGCATCCGGGAGGCGATGCAGCGCCACGGCGGCATCATCGCCCGCGCGGCGGAGGCGCTGGATCTCCACGAGGCCGCGCTCCGCCGGCGCCTCCAGCGCTACGGTCTCAAGCACCTCGCGACGCGGGCCCGTCACTCCCGATCCTCCGACGAAAGCGTCGGCGGATCCGACGGAATCGTCGGTTCGGAGTGACGCTCTCGTAACCCCCCTTCAAATCGACACTTGAGGTCCTCCCAACGGCGTCGCCGTCCCCGTCCGGGGACGCGAATCCGACGGCCCCGTCGGATCGGTGGACGGTGGACGTCGACCGGCGGCTCCAGGCCGGGCCGCCGCCGCCCCGCGGCCTGTTTCGAACCCGTTGGCCTGCAACAACTTGAAACAAAAGTGGCGTCCGCCGGTCAACATTCGCCACCATCGGCATGGCACTTGCCAATTCTCACCACCAGCTGGCGACGCCGACCGGAATCCCCCGCCCCGGCCTCGCCGCGAGTCCCGAGGAGTTCCGTCATGTCGAAGCGAAGCCTCCGCCTCCTGATCCCGACGCTGTCCCTCGCGGCGGCGCTGCTGGCCCCCGCCGGCGCCCGCGCGACCGACGATCCGGACCATCCGATCGATCCGCCGCGCGAGGAGGTGATGTGGGACGGCTACCAGATCCGCGCGGAGCGTCCGCTGGGCGAGCGCCTGGACAACACCGGCACCACCAGCGGCGATACGTCGCTCCTGACGGACCTCATCATCCTGGCCACGGAGGTCATCCTGTAGGAAGGAGGGTAGCCGGGGCGCGTCGTCATTCGGTCCGCGTCCCGTCGAGTCCACCCGCAACCGGCGCGCAACCCGGGTTTCACCATTCCGCGCGCGGCCGGGCCCGGTAGGGGGACCGGGAAGGAACCGGACGGAGGGCGGGGCTTGCCTCCCCTCCGGGCTCCCTCCCCCGCTCGACCCCGCGGTCCCGTCGTCCCCGGCGCCGCGCCCTCGTTCCGGGACCGCGGGGACGTGGATTCCCGGAACGACGGTTGGCCGATGGCCGGGGCCCCGGTATCCTCCCCGGGTCCTTCCACCGGGGAAATCCTGCGATGCCTTCCGAGACACCCACGCTCAAGCCGGGCGACAAGGTCCTCCACCCCTACAACCGGGAGCTCGGTCCGGGCGTGATCCAGGACGTCGCCGGCCAGCGCATGACGATCCACTTCCCCAAGGCCGACACCACGCTGATGTTCGCCGTGGCCAACCACCCGCTGGTCCCGCTCGAGATGCAGCCCGGAGCGGATCCGGACCGCTGGATGGACGAGTTCCAGGACGACGTGGTAGGCCGGCTCGCGCGCGCCGACTCCGATCCCGTGGAGGCGTTCCGTAACCGCCTCGAGGCGCTCCGGCTCGCCCGCCTGCGCGAGGCCGACGGACTTGGGTCGTTCCTCGGCGGCCGCATCGAGCTGTTCCCGCATCAGCTCCACGTCGCCGAGACGGCCACGGCCACGCGCCCCGTCCGCTGGCTGCTCGCCGACGAGGTCGGCCTGGGCAAGACGGTGGAGGCGTGCCTCATCCTGAACCACCTCCTGCGCACGGGCCGCGCCGAGCGGGCCATCGTGGTGGCGCCGCGCTCGCTCGTCGTGCAGTGGCTCGGCGAACTCTACCGGAAGTTCCACCAGGTGTTCGTGCTAGTGGACAAGGAGCGGCGACAGGACGTGGTGAAGGAGAAGGGGCCGGGATTCAACCCGTTCGAGGTCTACCCGCTGGCCGTCGTGGCGCTGGAGGATCTCACGGAGGACCGAGGCCTCGCGAAGCTGGCGCTGGCGTCGCATCCGCACCTGCTCGTGGTGGACGAGGCGCACCGGCTGCGGCGACGCCGCGGAACGGAGGGAACGCCCACCTACCGCGCGCTGGCCCCGCTGTGCGAGTCGGCGGAGAACGTGCTGCTGCTCTCCGCCACGCCGCTAGAGGCCGATGCGCACGGCTTCTTCCGCTTGCTCCAGCTGCTCCGCCCCGATCGCTACGACTCCTGGGAGACGTTCGAGTCGGACCTGGAGGCCGGCGTTCCGCTGGAGCCGTGCACGTCCTCCACGAGCCGCACCGACATCGGCGGGTTGCCGCCCCGCGTTCCCGCGCCGGTGGATCTCCCCGCGGACGACGCGCGGGAGGCCGAGGAACTGCGCATCCTCTCCGGGTCCGCCGACGACGCGCGGCAGCGCGAGGTCCGCTCCCGGGAGCTGGCGCACTTCCTCGCCAAGCCGCAGGGCAAGGACGACGGCCGCATCGAGTGGCTGGGTCGCCAGTGCCGGAACTGGGACCGCGACGGCGAGAAGACGCTCGTCTTCGTGCACGAGCGGGAGACGCTCACGTTCCTGAAGAAGGAGCTGGAGTACCACTCCAGCCGCCGCGTCGCCGTGTTCCACGAGGACCTCTCCCCCGCCCAGCGGGATCTGGAGGTGGCGCGCTTCCAGGAGGAGGACGGCCCGAACCTCCTCATCGCCACCGAGTCCGGCGGCGAGGGACGCAACTTCCAGTTCGCGAAGCGCCTCGTCCTGTTCGATCTGCCGTGGGACCCGCTGGTGGTGGAGCAGCGCATCGGACGGCTGGATCGCATCAACCGGAAGGATCCGGTGGAGATCGTCTACTTCCGTCCCGCCCAGGGGTTCGGCGCGGAGATCGCCCGCCTCTACGAGGCGCTCGGCATCTTCCGCGAGCCGCTCGGCGGACTCGACCGGGCGCTCGGCCACGTCGTGGAGAAGATCCGCGAGGCGATCGACGGTGCCGGCGGCAACCTGGACGTGGAGGCCGTCGTCCAGGAGACGCACGAGGCACGGGAGAGAGTGACCCAGGCGATGTACCACCACCTGCATCGCCACCGCTACGACCCGTCGAAGGCTGACGAGATCCTCTCCCGCATCCCCGAGGATCTGGAGACGCGGATGCGCTCGGTCCTCCTCGAGGCGTGCCGCCAGTTCGGCTTCGAGATGGAGCCCAAGGGGGGACGCAGCCGCTGGTACCTGGAGTTCGGCGGGGAGGCCACGGTGGAGGCCCTGCACGGCGTCCCGCACGGGAGCCGTTACCTCGGGACGTTCAGCCGCGAGGAGGCCGTGGAGAAGGAGTCGCTGGACTTCTTCGCGTCCGGGCATCCGCTGGTGGAGAGCATCCTCGCGGAGCTGGCCGACGGCACCCACGGACGCGTGGCCCTGCAGGAGATCCCGGGCGTCGGGTTCGAGGCGAACGGCGTGCTCATCGTGGAGAAGCTCCGCTCGCGCTTCCGTCTCTCCGCCTACAATCTGAAGGGCGAGCCGCAGCCGCGCTGGGTCCGCCTGGCGGTGTCGCCGCCGGGGCCGGTGCGGGAGATCCCGGGCGAGATGTGGCCGGTCCGCGACTGGTCCGGCCGCGTGCAGGCCCTCTTCGCCGAGCTCCCGCTGGAAGGGGAACTGGCCGCCGTGTCGGGGATCCGCTTCACGGAGTAGACGCAGGCCGCACCCGCCGCCGATGCTGATCGACGTCCCCGGGCCCGGTCGGACGGACTCAGGCGTAGGAGTAGAAACCCTCGCCGCTCTTGCGGCCCAGCTTGCCGGCGGCCACCATGTTCCGCAGCAGCGGGCAGGCACGGTACTTGGAGTCGCCCAGGCCCTCGTGCAGGACCTCCATGATATTCAGGCACACGTCCAGCCCGATGAGGTCCGCGAGCGTGAGCGGTCCCATGGGGTGCGCCATGCCCAGCTTCATGATGGTGTCGATGGCCTCCCGGTCCGCCACGCCCTCCATGAGGCAGTAGACCGCCTCGTTGATCATCGGCATCAGCACGCGATTGGAGATGAAGCCCGGGTAGTCGTTCACCGTGACGGGCACCTTGTTCAGCGCCTCCGTCAGCGACTCCACCGCGGACACCGTCTCGTCGGACGTGCGCAGTCCCCGGACGATCTCCACGAGCTTCATCAGCGGCACCGGATTCATGAAGTGCATGCCGATGACGCGCTCCGGGTTCGGTACGCCGCGCGCCAGCTCGGTGATGGAGATGGAGCTGGTGTTGCTGGCGAGAACGGCGGAGTCGTCGATGAGCGCGGCAAGCTGCTCGAAGACCTTCCGCTTCACGGCCAGGTTCTCGACCACGGCCTCCACGACGATCTGCGACCCGCGCGCATCCTCCAGCGAGGAGCTCTTGCTCAGGCGGCCGAGCGCTGCGTCGCGGTCCCCCGCGGAGATCTTCTCCTTCTCCACCAGCTTGCCGAGGCTCTTCTCGATCGTGGCCACTCCGCGGGCCAGCGCGTCCGCGCTGACGTCGACGAGCGTGACGTCCCGACCCGACATGGCCATCACCTGGGCGATGCCGTTGCCCATCGTCCCGGCGCCGACCACCGCGGTCTTCTCGAAGCTCATTTCTCGCTCTCCCCTCTAGCGGGCGACGGCCCACAGCAGGCTTGCCGCCCCGAACAGGACGCCCCCCAGGAAGAGGAGCGCCAATCCCACGCGAAAGCGCGACGCCTTGACGGCGCCGCCGCCCCCGGCCGGCTCCCGGCCCGCCTCGGCGCGCCGCACCGCCCGCGCGGCGGCGAACGGCGCATCGACAACCAGGAACGAACCCGCGAGCGCGATCAGGATGCCCTGGACGGTGAGGACATCGACGAACCACCGGAGCCGCGCCCCCTCGGGCGCGATCAGGAAGCAGGCGAGGGCCTCGGCGCCCAGGACGGCCAGGGCGAGCGCGGTGCGTCGCCCGGCCGCACGGCTTCGAACGTCCGTCACATCTCCACGGCCATGGCCACGGCGTTGCCGCCGCCCAGGCACAGCGCGGCCAGCCCGCGGTTGGCGCCCTGGCGCTTCATCTGGTGCAGGAGCGTCACGAGGATCCGCGCGCCCGACGCCCCGATGGGGTGCCCCAGCGCCACGGCGCCGCCGTTCACGTTCACCTTCGACGCATCCATGCCCAGCTCCCGCATGACGCCGAGCGCCTGCACGGAGAACGCCTCGTTCAGCTCGATGACGTCGAAGTCGTCGATCTTCAGGCCGGTCCTGGCCATCAGCTTCTGCACTGCGTCCACCGGCGCCATCATCACCCACTTGGGCTCCATCCCGCCGACCGCGTAGTCCACGACCCGCGCGATGGGCGTGACGCCCTCCTTCTCCGCCGCCGCGGCGGACATGACCACCGCGGCCGCCGCACCGTCGTTGCAGCCGGGCGCGTTGCCCGCCGTGACCGTGCCGTCCTTCTTGAACGCCGCGCGGAGCTTGCCCAGCGCCTCCAGGGACGTGTCCGGACGAACGCTCTCGTCGTGCGCGAACGCCGTCGGATCGCCCTTCCGCTGCGGCACCATCACCGGGACGATCTCGTCGTCGAAGCGCTTCGCCTCCTGCGCCGCGTGCGCCTTCTTGTGGCTGTTCAGCGCGTACTCGTCCTGCTCCTCGCGCGTGATGCCGTACTTCTCGGCGACGTTCTCCCCGGTGATGCCCATGTGCACGTTGTCGAACGAGTCCCAGAGACCGTCATGGACCATGGAGTCCACGAGCTGGCCGTTGCCGAGACGGTAGCCGTCGCGCGCACCGGGCAGCAGGTACGGCGCCGCGCTCATGTTCTCCATGCCGCCGGCCAGAACGCACGAGGCATCGCCCGCCCGGATGGCCTGCGCGGCGAGGGCGACGGACTTGAGGCCCGAACCGCACACCTTGTTGATGGTCATGGCGCCGACCGACGCCGGGATCCCGCCGTGGAGGGCCGCCTGCCGCGCCGGTGCCTGCCCGACGCCGCTGCTCAGAACGCAGCCCAGGATGACGTCTTCCACGCGGTCCGGCGCGATGCCCGCCCGTTCCACCGCGGCGCGAACCGCGACGGCCCCGAGCTGCGGCGCCGACACCTTTGCCAGGCCGCCTCCGAACTTGCCGATGGCGGTTCGAGCCGCCGAGACGATGACCGCCTCCCGATCCTTCGACATCCTCGCTCCTTCCGTTCCCTATTGCAGGTTCTTCTCGGTGCTCTTCAGGAGCTCCCGGCCGATGATCATGCGCTGCACCTCGGAGGTGCCTTCGCCGATCTCCGTCAGCTTGGCGTCGCGCATGTAGCGCTCCACCGGGAACTCCCGCGAGTACCCGTACCCCCCGTGGATCTGGATCGCCTTGTGGCACGCGCGGTGCGCCGCCTCCGAGGCGTACAGCTTGCCCTTGCTCGCCGCGATGGCGAACGGCTCGCCCAGATCCTTCAGGCGCGCGGCCTGGTACACGAGCAGGCGCGCGGCCTCGATCTCGGTGGCCATGTCCGCGAGCATGAACTGGATCGCCTGGAACTGGCCGATCGGCCGGCCGAACTGCTCCCGCTCCAGGGCGTACTTGGCGGCCGCGTCCAGGGCGGCCTGCGCGAGACCGAGGGCCATCGCGCCGATGGAGATCCGTCCCATGTCGAGGATCTTCATGAACTGCTGGAATCCGCGATTCACGTCCCCCAGCACCATCGACTCGTGGACGCGGCAGTCCGTCAGGTAGAACTCCACCGTGTTGGAGCCGCGGCAGCCGAGCTTGTCGTACTCGGAGCCGATCTCCACGCCCGGCGTGCCCTCCTCGATGAGGAACGCCGTGATCCCCTTGGTCTTCTTCTCCGGGTCCGTGAGCGCGGTGACGGTGTAGAGGCCGGCGTAGCCGCCGTTCGTCATCCAGGCCTTCTGGCCGTTCAGCACCCAGTGGTCCCCGTCCCTCACGGCCCGGGTCTGCATCCCGCCGGCGTCGGAGCCGGAGTTCGGCTCGGTGAGACCGTACGCGCCGAGGATCTCGCCGGACGCCAGCTTCGGCAGGTACTTCGCCTTCTGCGCATCGGTCCCGAAGTGGAACACCGGACCGCAGCCCAGCGTGTTGTGGGCGGCCATGCTCAGCGCGGTGGAACCGCAGACCCGCGCCACCTCCTCCACCGCGATCGCGTAGGAGAGGTAGTCGAAGCCGGCGCCGCCGAATTCCTCCGGATACGGGATGCCGAGCAGGCCCTGCTCGCCCATCTTCCGGAACGTCTCGCGCGGGAACTCGCACGTCCGGTCGATCTCCGCCGCGTTCGGCGCGATCTCCTTGGCGGCGAACTCCCGCACCATGCGCTGCATCATCCGGTGCTCGTCGTTCAGGAAGAACATCACAGCTCCATTTCCCGGACGTCGTCCACGGCGAGCTCCGGCTCGGTCGCGGCCACGACGTCCTCCACGGTGCAGTCCGGATGCACTTCCACCAGGCGCAGGCCCGACGGCTCCACATCGATGACCGCCATGTCGGTCACGATGCGGTCCACGCAGCCCACGCCGGTGAGAGGCAGCCGGCACTTCTTGAGGATCTTGGGCGATCCGTCGCGCGACGTGTGCGTCATGGCGACCACGACCCGCCGCGAACCCGCGACCAGGTCCATCGCCCCGCCCATGCCCTTCACGATGGCGCCGGGAATCATCCAGTTGGCGAGATCGCCGTGTTCATCCACTTCCATGGCGCCCAGCACGGTCATGTCCAGGTGTCCGCCCCGCACGATGGCGAAGGACAGGTCCGATGCGAAGTACGAGCAGCCCGGGGCCTCGGTGATGGTCTCCTTGCCGGCGTTGATGAGGTCTGCATCCTCCTCGCCCTCCGCCGGGTACGGCCCGATGCCCATCATCCCGTTCTCGGAGTGGAGCGTGATGTCCACGCCGGCGGGCACGTAGTTGGCCGCCATCGTCGGGATGCCGATGCCGAGGTTCACGTTCTGGCCGTCCCGGAACTCCCGGGCGACGCGTCTAGCGATGGACTCTCTTTTCGATCCGCTTTTCATAGATCTCGCCCTGGAAGATGGTGTCGACGAAGAGGCCCGGCGTGTGGATCCCGTTGGGGTCCAGCCGTCCCGGCTCCACGAGTTCCTCGACCTCGGCGAAGGTCTTCTCCGCGGCGGCCGCCATCATGGGATGGAAGTTCTGCGCGGTGCGGCGATAAACGAGGTTTCCCACGTGATCGCCCTTCCACGCCTTCACGAACGCGATGTCCGCCTTGAGCGGCCGCTCCAGCAGGAACTCGCGGCCGTCGAAGACGCGCTTCTCCTTCCCCTCCTCCACCACCGTGCCCACGCCGGTCGGCGTGTAGAAGCCGGCGATGCCCGCGCCGCCCGCGCGGATCCGCTCCGCGAACGTGCCCTGCGGAACCAGCTCCACGTCGATGGAGCCGTCGATCATCGCCTTCTCCAGGATGGGGTTCTCCCCCACGTAGGTGGAGATCATCTTCTTGACCTGGTCGTTGTTGACCAGGAGGCCGATGCCGAAGTCCGCGACGCCGGCGTTGTTGCTGATGATCGTCAGATCCCGGGCGCCGTGCTCCACGAGCAGACGGATCATGTTCTCCGGGATTCCGCACATCCCGAATCCGCCCATCATCAGCGTGGCGCCGTCCTGGACCTGCGCCACGCACTCTTCCGCGACGCCGACCTTGGATTTCATCTTGCCTCCTTCATCGCGCGCTCCCGAGCAGGAGCAGCGCGGCGATGTAGAGCGGCCCGGTGAGCAGCATCACCAGCGCCGTGTACCCCACGATGTCGCGCGCGGCCAGCCGCGTCACCCCCAGCAGGGCCAGGGCCCAGAACGGCTGGAGCATGTTGGTCCAGGCGTCGCCGTAGGCGAGCGCCAGGATGGCCGGTTCCACGGGCATGCCCAGCTCCGCCGCGGCGCGCACCACGACCGGTCCCTGCACGCCCCACTGGCCGCCGCCCGACGGCACGAACAGGTTCACCAGCCCGCCGGCGAGGAACGTCCCCGCCAGGAAGAGCTTGGGGCCGGCCGCCGCGCCCAGCTCCGCCATCCTCTCCAGCAGGCCCCCGGCCTTCATCATGCCGAGGATCCCCGCGTAGAACGGGAACTGCAGCACGATGCCCGCCGCGCCCTGGACTCCCTCGCGGATGGCCCGGGCGTAGGCCATCGGCGATCCGTACAAGAACAGCCCGACGAACAGGAACGTGAAGTTCACGCGGTTCAGGTCCAGGGCCGAGAACCCGCCCCGCGTGAACGCCAGTGCCGCCACGATCAGTCCCGCCAGTCCCACGAGGCGGCCGAGCCAGGGACTGTCCTCCAGCCGCGCCGCGGGCGTGACCCGGGGCTCCGGCTCGGGCCGGTCCGCGCCCCGCACCACTTCCTCCGGAGCCGGCCGGGCGTCGCGCGGGGCCATCGCCATCAGGAACAGCGGCACCGCCACGAGCAGCATGACCGCGACGGTGAGGTTGAGCGGCGAGCCCAGCGTCCGCCCGACCTCGATGACGCCGATCTCCGACTCCAGGAAATGGCCCGGCGTGGCCACCGTCAAGGGCGCCGAGCCGGACAGTCCCCCGTGCCAGGAGAGGAATCCCGCGTACGCCGCCGCGACGACGAGCGGATAGTGGATCTCCCGCCCGGCGCGCGCCGCGGTCCGTCCCACCTCGCGGGCCAGGAGCGCCCCGACGATCAGGCCGAGTCCCCAGTTGATCAGGGACACGGCCAGCGCCACGAACGCGGTGAGCGCCACCGCCGACCGGGTGCCCCGTGGGATCCCCGCCAGCCGGGAGACGCCGGCCGCCACCGGCGGCGAGACCGCGAGGGCGTACCCCGTCACCAGCACGAGCGTCATCTGCATGCCGAACGAGAGGAATCCCCAGAACCCGTCGCCCCAGCCCGTGAGCGTTTCGAGCGGCGTGGCCCCTCCCACGAGGATCCCGAGGGCTCCCGTCAGAGCGGTCAGCAGCAGGGCCAGGACGAATGGGCTCGGGACCCAGCGCTCCGCGAATCCCGCGAAGGCGGCTCCCAGGCGTTGAATCATGGAGGAGGTCCCCAGGTACACGGTCCGCGTCCCAGGTTGCCGTCCGGAACGGATCCCGTCAATTCCTGTCTTTGGGGCCGCGCGGCGGGCCCGCGGGCCCCGATCCCGTCAGCTCGCCGACGATCTCCTCCAGGATGTCCTCGGCCGTGACGACGCCGAGCGTGGTCCCCGAGCGGTCCCGCACCAGCCCGACGGACTGCTGGCTCCGCCGGAACGCCCCCACGGCGTCGTCCAGGGCGTCGTCCGGATTCAGGAGATAGGCCGGGCGGACGAGCCCCGCCAGCGGGCGATCGGGCTCCAGGGCCAGGAGCTGCTTGGCCGCCAGAAAGCCCTCCACGCGCCCTTCCGCGTCGAGGGCCGCCACGTAGCGCGGCCGCGCCTGTCGGATTCGATCGACGGCCTCGCCCACCGTGGCCTCGACCGACACCGTCCACGACTCGGGGAGCGGCACCATCGCGTCGCTGACGCGCTTGTCCTTCAGGTCCAGCGTCTTGCGGGCCATGCGGAACGTGGATCCGGCGGATTCCTCCGGCTCGCTCAGGGTCACCGCGTGCAGGAACACCTGGCCCAGGTCCTCCCGCCGGAAGAGCGGGCGACGCTCCGCGTCGGGAATGCGCAGCGCCCACAGCAGCCCCCTCGTGGTGCCGGATGCCAGAGCGACGAGCGGCGAGAGGACAAGGTCACTGACCCGCAGCGCCGGCGCGGACACCCGGAAGAGCGTGGTGGCGTGCGAGCGGAACAGCGCCTTCGGCAGGATCTCCCCCACCAGCAGCACGAACGGCGTGAGGACGACCGTCGCCAGGGCGGCACCGTGCTCGGCCGAGATCGCGACGCACGCCATCGTGGTGAGCGACGACGCTCCGACGTTGGACAGGTTCGTTCCCACCAGCGTCGTGGCGATGGTGCGCGGCGTGCGGTCCAGCAGGCGAAGCGCCGTGCGCGCGTCCGCCCGCCCCGACTCCGCCATCGTCTCCAGCTTCGCGCGCTGCGCCGACACCAGCGCGGTCTCGCTGCCCGAGTAGAACGAGCTCGTGAGCAGTAGGACCAGGACCCAAAGGATCGTCTCGGGGCCGAACCCGCCCGCGAGCAGCATCACCGGCAGCAGGAGAGCGGCGCTCACGATGTCTCCTCCGTCGATTCCTTCGCCGGCAGCGTGACCTCGAGCGAGAGCACGCGGTGCGGTTCGGCCCTCAGCACGTGCACGCGCAGCCCGTCCACCGCCAGCCGTTCGCCGGAGGCCGGGATCCGTCCCGTGCGCTCCAGCAGCAGCCCGGCCATCGTCTCGCTCTCTTCCGTGGAGAGCGACGTCCCGAACTGCTCGTTGAAGAAGCGGATCTCCATCCGCCCGGGAATCTGCACGCGGTTCGGTCCGGTCCACTCGTAGAGCACCTTGTGGAGGTCGCCGCGCTCGATCATCTCGCCGGAGATCTCCTCCAGCAGGTCGGTCAGTGTCACCATCCCGACGAGGTGACCGTGCTCGTCCACGATGAACGCGAGACGACGGCCGGACTGCCGGAACTCCTCGAGGAGGTCCACCGCGGGCTTGACCTCCGGCACGTAGTCCGCCGGATGCGCGTGCGCGCCCAGCCAGTCGTCATCGGGGGCGAGCAGGAGATCCAACGCGGTGACGTAGCCGGCCATCTCGTCCGGCGCCTGCGTGGAGACCGGTACCTTGGAGAACTCCGCCTGGCGGATCCGCTCGCGCGCCTCGCGGACCGGCAGGTCGCCCGGCAGGGAGAAGATCTCGGTGCGCGGCGTCATCACGTCCTCGAGCGGCGACACGCCGAGCTCGATCACGCCGCGCAGCAGGTCGCGCTCCTCGTCGTCCACCTCGCCCTCCTCGTGCGCGAGGCGGACCATCGTCTCCGCCTCCTCCAGCTCCACGCGACGATCGCCCGCGCTCTCATCGCCGAGGACGCGGTCCGTGATCCAGAGCAGCGGCGCGCGCACCGGCGTCAGCAGGCGGCCGAACCAGGTCAGCGGCCGCGCGACGATCCGCGCGATCGCCTCCGAGTGGTGATACGCCACCGTCTTCGGCGCGATCTCGCCGACCACGAGCAGGAGGAACGTCATCACGACGGTCACGCCGAGCAGCGCCCACCCGGAGTTCCCGGCGACGCCGAGCACGGCGGCCGACGCGAGCGCGGAGGCCAGGATGTTCACGACCATGTTGCCGATGAGGATCGTCACGAGCGTGGAGCGCGGCTGGTCCATCGCCCGGGCCACGGCCCGCTCGTCCGCCCGAGAGCTCTTCGCCATCCGCCGGAGGCGATGGAGCGGGATCGAGAAGAGCGCGGTCTCCGAGCCCGAGAAGAGACCGGAGCACAGGAGAAGGCAGGCCAGCGGCAGCGCGATGTCGCCCATCAACGCTTCCAGGTTTGCGGGAGGAAGAGGGCGAGCACCGTGTACAGCTCCAGGCGGCCGACGAGCATGAGAAACGTCAGGATCCACTTCGCCGACGCCGCGAGCCAGCCGAAATTCTCCGTCGGGCCCAGCATCCCGAGCCCCGGCCCCACGTTGGAGAGGCAGGTCCCCGCGCCGGAGAGCGCCGTCTCCAGGTCCAGCCCGTAGATCGACAGCGCCAGCGTTCCCGCGCCCAGCACGCCCATGTAGAGGATCGCGAAGCCCAGCACGTGCCGCACCGTCTCGAGATCGACGCGACGGCCGCGCCCCAGGCTGACCGGACGCACCACGCGCGGGTTCGCCGCGACCGCCAGTTCCCGCAGCCCCGCCTTGGCGAGGATCAGGTGGCGGACCACCTTCATCGACCCCGCGGTGGAACCGGCGCACCCGCCGATCAGCATCAGGAGGAACACGATCCAGCGCAGCGCCGGCGCCCACTGCTCGTAGTCATCGGTGGCGAAGCCCGTCGTGGTCATGATGGAGACGACCTGGAACGCGGCGGAGCGGAGCGCCGCCCCGAAATCGTACGCCCGGTCGCTCCAGAGGGCCGTGCCGATGACGAACGTGGCGCCCAGCGCCAGCAGCGCGTAGAGGCGCCACTCCTGGTCGCGGAAGTACGCCGCCGGGGCGCGCCAACCGCGGTAGTGCAGCGCGAAGTTCGTCCCGGCCAGGAACATGAAGAAGACGATGATCCAGTCGATCGCGGCGCTGTCGTAGGCCGCGATCGAGGCGTTGCGCGTGGAGAAGCCGCCCGTCGCCATCGTCGTGAACGTGTGGCAGACGGCATCGAACAGGTCCATGCCCGCCAGCATCAGCGCCGCGATCTCGACGGCGGAGATCACCGCGTACACGACCCAGAGGTAGGCCGCGGTCTGGCGGATGCGTGGCGTGAGCTTGTCGGGGCTCGGCCCGGGCGCCTCCGCGCGGAACAGCTGCATGCCGCCGACGCCCAGCATCGGGAGGATGGCCAGCGAGAGGACGATGATCCCCATGCCGCCGATCCACTGGATCATGCTGCGCCAGAAGAGAATCCCGTGGGGCGCCGCCTCGATGTCGACGAGGATCGTGGCACCGGTCGTCGTGAAGCCGGACATCGTCTCGAAGACCGCGTCGGTCACGTTGTCGCACGTTCCGGCGATCAGGAACGGCAGCGCGCCGAAGCCCGCCATCGCCGACCAGCCGAACGCCACCACGCCGAAGCCGTCGCGCGTGCTCAGATCCGGCCCGCCGCGCGTGAGGACGAACGCGAGGACGCCCGATCCCACGGTGACCGCGCAGGCGATCGCGAACGCCGCGGCGTCGCCGTCGTCGTAGACCAGGGCGACGGCCAGCGGGACGATCATCGCCATCCCGACGAAGGCGACGAGCGCGCCGATCGCGTTGAGGATTCCACGCAGGTTCATCGCGCTACGAGAACATCTTCTCGACCTTGACGATGGCCGACGGCTGGGCGAAGACGATCACGCGGTCGTGGGGTTCCAGGACCGTCTCGCCGTGAGGGATCCCGAACTGCCCGTCCCGGGAGTAGCCCCCGATGATGGCGTCCCTCGGGAACTTGATGTTCTTCAGCGGCTTCCCCACCACCCTGGACCGCTCCGACGCGGCCAGCTCCAGGACCTCCGCGTCGATGTCCTTGAACGTGGCGACCTGCAGGATGTGCCCGCGCCGCACGAACCTCAGGATGGCGCCGGCCGCGGTCAGCCGCGGGTTCACGGCCGCATCCAGGCCGATCTCCTTGAGCACGGGGATGTAGTCGGTGCGCTTGACGAGCGCCACGACCTTCGGGGCGCCGAGGTGTCGGGCCAGCAGCGCCGACATGACGTTCGTCTCCTCGTCGCCGGATACGGCGACGAATCCATCGACCTCGGTGACGCCGCACTCCTTGAGCGCGGTCAGGTTCGTGCCGTCGCCGTGGAGGACCGTCGTGCGCGGGAGCTGGACGGCCAGCTCCTCCGAGCGCTGCCGGCTGGACTCCAGCACGCGCACGTCCGCTTCGGCCGCCTCCAGGCGCGCGGCCACGCTCTCCCCCACCTGGCCTCCCCCGACGATGAGGAACTTCCGCGGACCGGTGCGCGTCGCCGCGCCGTCCTCCGCCGCCACGAACGGGCGCAGGTCTTCCCGCGCACCGATCACGTAGAGCCGGTCGCCCGCGAGGACGCGGTGGTCGCCGCGGGGGATGATCGTCTCCCCGTCGCGGACCATCGCCACAACGAGGACGTTCGCGTCGGGGTAGCGCTCGCGAAGCTCGAACAGGCTCCGGTCCGCCATGGGCGAACCGTCGTCCACGCGCACGCCGACCACGCGGACCTCGCCCTCGTCGAACTCCAGGGAGTCGGTGATCTGCCGACCCTCCAGCAGCCCGGCGATCTCGCGCGCCGCCTCCTCGTCGGGATTGATCACCCAGTCCACGCCGAACGCCTCGCGCGCCAGGCGCTCGTCGTCCTCGGAGCGCGCTCCCTGGGAGAGGCGGGCGACCGATCTCGTGGCGCCCAGCCGCACCGCGAAGGCGCAGGCGGTGAGGTTCACGGAGTCCACCTGCGACACCGCCACGACGAGGTCCGTGTGGTCGATCCCGTTCTCGCGCAGCACGCGCGGATCGGTCCCGTCCCCCACGACCCCGTACACGTCGAGATCGTTGATCCGGGCGACGGCCGCCGGCTGCGTGTCCAGGACGACGAGGTCGTGACCCTCCCGCAGCAGGCGTTCCGCGATGAACCGGCCCACCTCGCCGGCCCCGATGATCAGGATCCTCACGCGCCCTCCCCGGCGGGAGCTCCGTCCGGCCTGGCGGGGAGTCTAGCCCGCGGCCGGGCGACGGGAAACCTCCCAATCGGTGGGCGGGGCGGCGTCCTTGACATCCCGAAATGCCCGTTCCTACAATGCGCGCGCCTGCGGGAGGTCTCATGCTGAACGGATCAGGGCCGCGGCGCGCGGTCCGCTGGCTGATTCCCACCCTTCTCCTCGTGCTCGCCGGGTGCAGCGGCTCCCGCGACAGCGCCGAGGAACACCGACGCCTGTCGCTGCGCGTCGAGCATCAGCCGCCACAGCGCGTCGTCGCGAACGAGGACGCCGAGCTGCACGCCCTCATCGTGAGTTCCCTCGAAGCGCCTCGACTGGAGGCGTGGATCCGCGTCCTCGGCCCCGACGGTGCGGAAGAACGCATCCCGCTGCGCATCTCCGAGGACGGATCGGCCGTCGGCCGGATCCCGGCGCGCCCGCGGGGGACGAAGCTCCGCTACGTGGTGGAGGCGCGCGATGCGGCCGGTCTCGTCGTGTCCCTGCCCAAGGGCGCGCGGGACGGAAGCGTCTACACGCTGGAGTTCGCCGGTCGGAGTTCGCGCGTGCTGGGCGGCATCGCCTGGCTCTCCGCCCTGCTGGCGACGCTGCTCTTCCTGGGGGCAGGCGCGGCCTCGGCGCAGTCGCTGCGAGGCCGCATGAGCGCCGGCCCGGCCGGAATGCTGGGAGGCTTCGGCGTGGCCGTCGCGGTCGGCGGGCTGCTCCTGCTGGGTGCCATCCACGCGTACCAGGTCACGGGAAGGCCCTGGCCGTCGTCGCCGGTGGTCCTCGCCATCAGCCGCGGCGATCTCGCCATCGTCAGCCTGATCTGGATCGTGAACCTCGTGCTGGGACGCAAGCTCCTGCTGGACGAGGCCGACGAGGACACGCCCTCCGGACAGCGCACCTTCGCCGTGGCGGGCGCCGTCGCCGGCGTCCTGACGCTGATCTTCCTGCTCTTCTAGGACCGCGCGCGAGCGCCCGCCGCCTCAGGGAGCCGGCGCGTCCGGGACCAGTCCGTTCGCGTCGAATCGGAACCAGCGTGCGGCATCGCCCTCCCGCGGCGCTCCGGCCTGCAGCTCGTACGGACCGTACACGAGGTGGATCCGCTCGGTCTCGCCGGGATCCCAGCGACTGGGGAACCTGATCGTGCGCGCGGCGGGGACGACGCGCCCGCCCTCCTCGCGGAACTCCGTGGAAACCGTCACCTCGTCGCCCGACGGGAGCGTCCACTCCGCCTCGTCGGGCAGCGGCCTCGCACCGTCCGCGTAGGAGCACGTGAGCAGGATGGTCTCGCTCGGGGACGCCTCCGTCTCGGCCAGGTCGACGACGAGCCGCGTGATCCGGCCGAAGCCGTCCAGGTCCGCTTCGAGGCGATCGAGATCGCGCAGCATCCGGGGAAGATCGGCTTCGGGCTTGGCCGGCAGCTCCAGCACTACGCGACGCCCCGAATCCGTAACCGCAGATTCGATGGTGGAGGACCTGCGCAGCGACTCCGCCCCGGCGGCAAGGTCGATGCCGAGCAGCGACGCGCGGGCCACGTACACCGGTTCCAGGTACAGCGCCCAGCCGCGCGTGACGGCCTTGGGGACGGAGGGATCGCGGGCTGCGAGCGACAGCGACGCGGGCGAGCGCCACCACTCCAGCAGCGTGACCGCGTCCTCCTCCTCATCGGGAAGATCCACGGGCACGCGGTACGACAGAACCTCCGGATCCCCGATGCCCCGGAAGCGCTCGATGCTTCGGGCGAGATCGTCCAGCGGATCCGCGATCGCGATCGTCGCGGGACCTCCCGTGAGCAGCAGCGCGAGAACGGCGGCGCAGGCGTGACGCATCGGCTTTCCTCCTCCCCGTGGATACCTCGCGGACGCGGCTGCGGTTCCGCATCGGCCGAAGTCCACGAACCCGACCCAACGAATAAGGCAGGTCGCGCATCTCGCGACCTGCCCCACTCTCCCTGCGGCTCTTCGATGATTCCGACTGCGTACGGAGCTAGAGCGCTTCCTTGAAGGCCTTGCCCGGACGGAACCGGACGCTCTTGGAAGCCCTGATCTGGATCGTCTCGCCCGTCTGCGGGTTGCGACCCTTGCGCGCCTTGCGCCGCACGGAGTTGAAGCTGCCGAAGCCGACGATGGAGACGCCGTCGGTCTTCTTCGTACCCTTCTTGATCGTGCTGAACGTCGCGTTCACCGCGTTCGTCGCATCTTTCTTCGAGAGCTTGGCCTGCTTGGCCACCGCCTCGATGAGCTCAGCCTTGTTCATCCTCAACCTCCTCACCACACTCTCAACGTGGCGTAACTCGGGTGGACGAAGAGCCGAGCGCAAGCTAGCAATGCCCCTGGGGGGTGTCAACGGGTTTTGAGCGGGAAAGATGTCGGAAAGGCAGGCGCCGCTTGGCTCTCCGCCTCCGCCCGGCCGCGATCCCCCGCGAGGCATGGGTTCCGGACGGGCGGGGTCGCCGATCGTCCGACCGGCGGGGGCTGGGCGCTCCGCGCGCCCGGATCAGTGGCGATGCGGGGCCGGCGGGCTTCCCCGGAACAGCTCGTCCAGGCGCTCCCGCTTGAACCGCCACTGGCCCCCGATCTTTGTCCCGGGGATCTGGCCGCTCTTGGCCAGGCGGTAGAGGGTGCCCTTCTTGATGTTCAGATAGGTCGCCGCTTCGGTGATGTCCATGATGTCGGTGGCCATGATGATGCCTCTGCTCCATGAGTCCCGGTCCCGGGGTGGACCGCGGATCGGCTCGGGGTCGTCTGATCAGAGGTGCGTTGCCAGCGAACTCGTGGGGCGCTACGCGTCGGAGGCGCCATTCTGCGAAATCCGGTCCTTCAGCTCCTTGGAGACCTTGAAGACCGCGACCTTCCGGGGCGGGAGCTGCACGGGATCCCCGGTGCGGGGATTGCGGGCCGTGCGAGCCTTGCGCTGCTTCACCTTGAAGGTCCCGAAGCCGCGGATCTCGATGTGACGCCCCTCGCGAAGCGCGTCCTTCACCGCATCGATCAGGTGGTCGACCGCCAGAGCCGTGTCCTTCTTGGTGAGTCCGGTCGAGTTCGCGATTCTCTCCACCAGGTCGGCTTTCGTCATGCCACCCTCTCCCCTCGGAGTTTCCGGGACCGAACCCACAGGTTCCGAAGATCCCGCAAAGAACGACCTCTGATGGAGAAAGAATAGCAAACCGGGCGAACGCGGGTCAAGACGGGGTCGGTTCTCCTGAGCCATTCACGCGAGGCGCTTGGGGGCATGGCCTCGACTTTCACATCACACGATGGAATGAAACCATTGAATTTCCGTCACTTGGGTCGATCTCGACGAACGTCGACTCACCTCCGGAGCGCGGGAACGCTCGGGATTCCAACGGGTTCGACGTCCCCCGGCCCGCTAGTCGGAGGAGGGGCTCTCCTCGGCCACGACCCTCTCCCCCGTGAGCTGGAAGAGCTCCACCGGGCGACCTCCCTCCCGCCGCAGGCGATCGATCGGATTGCCGAACAGGTGGCGGGAGAGATGCGCGGGCGAAAGCCGCGCGACGAGGATGCGCGTGACCTCGAAGCGGTCGGCGGCGGCCCGGACCGAGTCCAGGAACGGACCCTCGGCCACGTGCTTCTCGGCGCGGAGTCCCAGCTTCTCCGCCTCCGCCGCCAGGTCCTCCAGATGGGCCAGGCCGCGTTCCCGGTACTCGGCCACCATCGTGTCGCGCAGCTCGTGCATCAGCCGCTCGCCCAGGAAGCCCACCTCGGCCAGCTGCCCGGACAGTCCCTCCGGGATGTCGCGGTCCACCACGAGACACAGGACCACATCCTCCCCGCGCTTGGCCGCGGAGCGGAGCGCCGCCGCCCCGTACTCGTCGGAGAAGCGGAGGGCCGTGAGGACGATCAGGCAGGATTGCTTTTCCATGAGTCCCTCTCAGATTTCCATTCCGAACCAAGGCCAGACCCACAGCATCAGCCCGATCATGATCAGCAGCCCCACGACCTTCAGCACTAGTCCCAGGACCAGGATGTCGCGCAGGCGGAAGTAGCCGGCCGAGTAGGTGATGGCGTTGGGCGGACTGCCCATCGGCAGGCAGAAGGCCAGTCCCGCCGGAAGCGCCACGGCGAACACCGTGAGCTTGCCGCTGGCGATCCCCTCGTATTGGGCCAGGCTCAGGGCAATGGGCAGGATCACCGCCACGGCCGCCGAGTTCGAGATGCCCTCGGTCAGCAGCAGCGTCCCGGCCCCCAGGATGAGCAGAACGACGAGCGGCGGCAAGAGCGCATGGGAGACGATCTGCACGGCCAGCCAGTGCGCCGCCCCCGACTCCACCAGTGCGGACCCCAGCGCCACGGCCCCGCCGTACATGATGATGATGCCCCAGTTCACGTTCTCCTCCACGGCCGCCCAGTCCGTGACGCGGAACACGAAGAGGATCACCGCCGAGAGGACCGAGATCTGGGCGAGCCCCAGACTGTGGCCGAGAATCGCCCACGCCGCCACCGTCCCCAGCCCGATCCACGTGAGCCGTCGCTCCGCCTGGGACAGCGGCCCCCTGGCCTCCAGCTTCTTCCGCAGGACCTCGCGGCACGGGGCGATGTCCACCGGATCGGGCTTGGCCATGCGGTCCAGCGCGAACGCGGTCACGCCCAGTAGCGCCAGGCAGAGCGGGACGGCCGCCCGCATCCACTCCAGGAAGCCGATGGTCTCACCGGTGGTCTGGTACAGGATGGCGATCGCCAGCGGGTTGCGGGCGCCGCCCAGCAGCGTGGCGATGCCGCCGATGACGGCGCCCCACCCGAGCGCCAGGAACAGCGCCCGCCCGTAGCGGGACCGGATGGGCTCCAACTCCAGCGCGTGCGCCACCTGCAGCACCACCGGGAACATCATCGCGGCGACGGCGTGCTCCGGCATCCAGAAGGACAGGAACGCCGAGGAGAGCAGCACGCCCATGAGGAACGTGCGGGAGCTCCGCCCGAACCGCGACACCACGAGCAGCGCGAGGCGCGCGGACAATCCGGTGGAGATCATCGAGGCGGCGAGGACCAGCGCGCCCAGGATGAAGAAGACGGCCCGGTTGCCGAAGAGCGCGAACGCCTGGTCGGGCGGCATCACGCCGAGCAGCGGGAGCAGCGCCAGGACGGCCAGGCTGGTGACCGCCAGCGGCAGGACGCCCGTGACCCAGAAGAGGACGCACGCGCCGAACACGCCGAGGCAGCGGAAGCCGCGCTCCTCCAGCCCCTCCGGCGTGGGGACCAGAATCGGCAGGAGCAGCAGCAGCACGCCGACCACGAAGATCTGTCGTCGGTAGGGGGCGAACATTCAGACTCCCGCGAGGCGGACGAGCAGCATCGCCGCCCCGGCCCCGATGACCGTATTGAGAAGGTTCATCGTCCCGCCGTCCAGTCGTTCCCGCACGGCCGGCCAGCTTCCGGCCACGGACTCCAGGACGGCTCCCACCGTGGCTCCGGCCGTCGCCGGCCCGAGCGCGGCCGACGGAATCGCTCCGCCGGCGATGCCGGCGAGGACCACCAGTGCCGCCGCCAGCAGCCCCGCCCCGCTCCCCTCCGGGGAGACGGCTCCGGGCGTACCGGGCGGCACGCGCCGGCGGGTCCGTAGCGACGTGGTCCGGCGGCCCCAGACTTGCCCGACCTCCGTGGCCACGGTGTCGAACGCGGCGGTCGCGAGCGCCGCTACCGCTCCGATCAGGCACTCCGTCGTTCGATCGGTCATCGGGGCCGCGAGCGTGAGGAGTCCCGCCACGCCCACGTTGGCCAGGGCGTGGGACGCACCGCGCCGCCCGCGCCGGGCCTGGGCCAGGCCGCGGGCTTCCTTGATCCGTCGTCCGAGGTGCGTGGCCCCCGATCCCAGGACGAAGAACGCGGCGAAGGCCGCGTACACGCCGGCTCCCCCGAACGTGCCGAGGACGGTGGCCAGGACGACACCCACCACGACGCCCGAGACCGTGACGGTCCCCGCCCGGGCCGAGACGGCGGCCAGAAGGGCGCTCCCGCCGGCCACCCAGGGGAGCCGATCGGCCCAGACGGGCCAGGCCTGCGCCGCGAGCGCCGGGTCCACCGCGGCGGTCAGGGCCAGCCCCGCGCCCGCCCCGAGCCCGACGCGCGGGTTGTCGTCGAGGCGGACGGGCAGGCTCTCCAGGACGGCGGCCAGCAGGCAGGCCGGCAGGACGAGGAGGATGGCTCGGCCCGCGCCCGTCTCCGGCGCCACCCAGAGCAGCAGCGCCGTTCCGGCCGCCGTTCCAGCGATGAGGAAGGCGAGGCTCCCGGCCCACGTCTTTCCCGGGTTCCAGGGGAGCGTCCGCCGGGCGCGACGGCCCACGGGGTCCGCGAGGCCGTCCCCGAACGCCAGGACGCCCCAGGCGGCCGCCGCCAGCTCCAGGCGCGCGTGGAACGCCAGGACCAGGCCGAGCACGACGATCGGGTACGTGACGATCCCGGCGTCGAGGGCGCGGCCCGGCGAGCGCAGGAGCGACGGCGCCCACCGGGGCAGGAAGACGACGTTGTGGACCACGAGGATCCCGGCCAGGGCCACGGCGAACCCGGGCGTGGCGTCGCGCAGGAGCATCGCCAGGAGCCCCGTGGCCGCGTGAAGGGCCTTCCGCCGATCCTGCGGACTGCGCATCGGCGCTACGCGCGGCGACTCACGCGTCGCCCGCCAGCGCCTTCGGCAGTTCCTCCAAGTAGTAGGCCGCGCTCTTGATGCCGAGGTCGTAGTTGCCCAGATCGAAGTGCTCGTTGGGGCCATGCGGAGCCTCGTCCGGCAGGCCGAATCCCATCAGCACGACCGGGACCTTCAGCTCGTCCGCGAACATCTGGACGATGGGGATGGACCCGCCCTCGCGAAGCGGCACCGGCTCCTGCCCGAACGCCCGCTCCACCGCGCGGAACGCGGCCCGGACGACCGGGTTGTCCAGCGAGCACGTCCAGGGCATCCCGCCGTGCAGGTCCACGAACCGCTCCAGCGTCATCGTCTCCGGCAGATGCTTCTCCAGGTGGGCCTTCAGCTTGGCGGCGATGTCCCCCGGCTTCTGGTCCGGCACCAGACGCATGCTGACCTTTGCGCTCGCGCGCGCCGGAAGGACCGTCATGCTGCCCTCTCCGGTGAACCCTCCCCAGATCCCGTTCACGTCCAGCGTCGGCCGGGCGCCCACGCGCTCCAGCACCGAGAACCCCTCCTCCCCGTGGAGCACCGGCGCGCCGGATGCCTCCAGGAAGCGCTGCTCCGGCTCCGGCAGGCGATCCAGCTGTGCGCGCTCCTCGGCGTCGATCCCGCGAACGTCGTCGTAGAACCCGTCGATGAGGATGCGACCGGTCTTCTCGTCCTTGAGGCCGGCGATCAGGCGGGCGATGGCGTTGGCCGGATTGTCGATGGCTCCGCCGAACCCGCCCGAGTGCAGGTCCGTGGCCGCCCCCTTGATGGTGAACTCCGTGTAGGCGATCCCGCGCAGACCGGTGGCGATGGACGGCACGCCGGGGCCGTACATGTGCGTGTCCGAGATGGCGATGGCGTCGCACGCCAGCTTCTCCCGGTTCGACTTCACGAACGGCTCCAGGTGCGCGCTGCCGACCTCCTCCTCCCCCTCGATCAGGAACTTCACATTGATGGGCAGCGAACCGTTGGCCGAGAGGTGCGCGCCCGCCGCCAACACGTGCACAAGCAGCTGCCCCTTGTCGTCCGTGGCGCCGCGCGCCCGGATCTTGCCGTTCTCCACGTGCGGCTCGAACGGCGGCGTGCTCCACTCCGACTCGTCGGCGATGGGCTGCACGTCGTAGTGGCCGTAGATCAGCAGCGTGGGAGCTCCCGGCGCCCCCATCCACTCCGCGTAGACGATGGGATGCCCTTCCGTTGGGAGGACTTCCACCTGATCCAGGCCCTGCCCGCGGAAGACGTCGGCGAGGTAGTCCGCCGCCCGTCGGACGTCGTCCTTGCGACGCGAGTCCGAGGAGATCGACGGGATCTTGAGGAAGTCCCGCAGGATCTCCACGGACCGATCCCGGTGACGTTCGATGGCTTCGATGACGGCTTCCACGGCGACCTCCGGACTGAGCGTTCCCGATTCCTGGCGATGCGGACGGGAGCATATCAGGGGGCCGCGAACCCTCCAACCGAAAGGGCGGGGCGCCGCGGACGCCCCGCCCCCGACGCTACTCCCGGTACAGCGACTTCACGTGCGCCCACGTCCGATCGTCCACGGACGACGGACCCTCGTTGGACTGCCCCGGCGAGAACGCCCACGGATAGCCGGCCGACGACGGTCTTGTCCACGCGCCGCCGTCGGGGACCCGGATCAGCGACTCGTCCTGGTTGCCCTCCGAGCCGTAGGCGTGCGTGTCCCGCGTGACCCCGTCCGCGCCGACCAGCCGCACCTGGTCCCCGCCGTTGTTCAGGGAGAGTCCGCCCGTGGAGGCGACCTCCACCAGACCGGGGATCCCGGTGGGGGTCCCGCCCCCGAACACGACGAGCAGCTGCCCCGGCCCCAGCACGGTGGCGTCCGCGAACTCGTGGCGCGGTCCGGTGGCGTCATGGAGCACCCAGCCGCCGATGTCCACGGGAGCCGCTCCACCGTTGAAGAGCTCCACGAACTCGTCGTCCGACGTGTCGCGTATGCCGTCCCCGTTGGCATCGCCCGCCAGCTCCGCCGGCGGATCCGCGAGGATCTCGTTCAGGACCACGTCCGACGCCCCGGACGCGATAGTCACCTCCCGGTCGTTGGTCTGCTCCACGAGCGAGCCGTCCGAGATGCGGACCGCGAGCGTGAGCACCGTACCCGCGGGGCGCGGCGAGAGCTCCACCTCCCACGGCCCCAGCGCGTCCGTGCCGTCCACGCGGCTCAGCGGGAGGTCCGACTGCGGCGTCCCGTTCTCCGACCAGAAGAGCAAGGCGGAGGCCACGCCGTCCGTGTCCCCCGCGAGCACGCGCACGGTCACGGCCTCGGTGTCCGTGGGGAACGCCGGCGACACGTCGAAGTCCAGGATCTTGGGCCCCGCCGGGCCACCGTTGGCGCCGCCGGGCGTGGGCTGGACGCCGGCGCCTCCGGCCAGCGCATCGGCCTCCTCGAAGGCTCCCGTGCCGTTCGGGAGGCGTCCCCAGGAGACGTCCGGCCCGGTGCTGTCGTAGGTCCAGGCGTCCACGTCCACCGTGTCCGCCCCGTCCACGCGGCGCAACGTCACCGTGTCTCCGGAGTTGTTGAGGGAGAGTCCCTGCGCCGGAAAGCCGTTGAGCCCCTCCCAGTCCAGGGCGTGCTCCCCGGTGAGGAACACGTGCTCTCCCGGGGCGATGCTGCCCGCGAGTCCCAGACGCGGCGTTCCGGTGGCGTCCGTGAGCAGATACCCGTCCAGGCTCAGCGGTGCGGCACCCGTGTTCACGAGTTCCACCCACTCGTCCAGCGTGGACGACGACTCGCCGTCCTGGTTCCAGTCCGCCCCCGGAGCGGGCAGCACCTCGTTGATGCGGACCTCCGCGGAGGCCGATGCGAACGCCGCGGTCAGCGCGACGGCGAGCAGAAGTGACTTCATGGGGTCGTCCTTCCCGGGGAGCGATGCGGGGGAGGACGATCAAGCTAGGGGCGGGCACAGAACCGGCAAGGCACGAAAAAGGGCGGGAGGCCGAAGCCTCCCGCCCGCAGCGTCCGGGGACGCCGGAACTACTTGTACTGGGCCTTGACCTTGCCCCACGTGGTCGGCTCGACCGCGACGGTCGGGCAGAGGTTGCCCGAGCCCGGCGAGGCCAGCGTCACGGCGTAGTTCGGGTTGTCGGTGTCGCAACCCGGCAGACCCGGCTCCGTACCCTCGTTCAGGCAGATCATGCCCCACGCACCGAAGCAGTCCTCGCAGCGGGCCGCGCCGGCCGGATCGAAGTCCGCGGTACCGTCGGAGCCCGTGTCCGGGCCGATCGGGAAGGCGCCGTAGTACACGGCGTCGCCCTGGCTCGGACGGAAGAAGCCGACGGCGTCCAGGATGGTGCCGATGGGACCGTCGGCGACGCCGTCGTCATCCACATCGATGTCCATGCCCTGCGAACCGGTGAAGTTCTGCACCAGCAGGATGGTCTCGGCGCCGTTCTCGATCCAGTTGGCGGACTGCAGCTGGTCCGGGGACACGGCCGCATCACCGACGACGTAGAAGCCGGCGGCGTTGGTGGAGCCCGTCAGGGGGATCACGTCGTCCAGCAGGCCCTTGCCGCCGCCCTCGGCCTCGATCACGACGAGCGTGATGCCGGTGAGGTCGGTGAACGGAGGCGCGCAGATCTCGACGAACTCGTGGTCGTCCGTGCCGGCGTCGTTGGCGACGATCTCGTTCAGCGTGGGACCGCCGGCGAACGCCATGGAGGCGAGGCCCAGCGTCGCCGCCGCAACGAGGAGACCGCTCGTAACCTTCTTCATTGTTGCATCCTCCGAGGAGTGAAACCACTGGCGCCCGGGGGCGCCGAACCCGAAGCGGATTCTCCGCTTCGTTCCCGTTCCGGCTCGAGCGACGGAACGGGGAGACCGGGGCAGGGCCCCGGATGAGATGGGGGCCGGGACGACGTCCCGACCCCCGGATTCGCTAGCGCAGGACGATCGCCTTGCGCGTGGCCTGCTTCTCCCCCGCCGTCAGGCGGTAGAAGTAGACGCCGGAGCTGACTTCCCGGCCGGAATCGTTGCGACCGTTCCACTGGATCGTGTGCGGACCGGCCTCGACCGCAGCGTCCAGCAGCGTCCGCACCAGGCGACCCTGAACGTCGAACACCCGCAGCGTGGCGTGCTCGGTCCGCGGGATCGAGAACGAGATGCTGGTGTTCGCGATCCCGAACGGGTTGGGCGAGTTCTGCCGCAGGGCGAAGTCCAGGCGGCCCGAGATCGGGTTCACGCCCGTTGCATCGCCCGGGTTGAACGGCAGGATGTCCGCATCATCGCGCGGCTGCAGCTTGTACTGGCCGAACGAGAAATCACCGATCCCGCGATACGTGAACGCGTCGCTGAGCGTCGGCGTGTAGGACAGGGAGCCCAGCACGCGCGCCTCGTCGTCCACGAGAGTCTCCTCCCCGGTCGAGGGCGCGGTGTTGTCGATGTAGTACTGCCCGAACCCGGCCGCCGCGTTCGTCACGGTGGATCCGTTGAACTGGATCAGCACGCCCTCCCACGCCTCGCTGGCCGGCTGGATGCCGGTGCTGTCCGCCGGGAAGTCCGTCGTGTCCAGCTCGAAGGCCGGGAGCGATCCCACCGCGCCGTGGTTCGTGTAGGCGTCGGTGTAGTGCATCCGGATCTGCGTCAGGCCGAAGAACTCGTCCACGTCGCCCGCCACCGTCACCGAGTCGCCAACGGCCAGCAGCCCGGTGAGGTTGCCGCCCGAGAAGACGTGGATGCCGTGGAAGGCCGGCGTGCCGGCGCTGCTCTGGATGGTGAAGATGTTGTCCGCCAGCGTGCCCGGAGCCATCGTCACGATGCCCGCCACGTTCGTCGGCGAACCTTCGAACAGCGAGCTGTCCGACGTGGCCGACATGGTGGACTGGATCGTGTTGATTGTCCGGAGGCCGACGTAGAGGTCGTAGTCGCCGGCGAACGGCGCGCGGCCGTTGAAGCCGTCGTTGTCCGTGACCTCGATGTGATACTCCACCTCGGTGCCGTTCGGGAACGGGCCGATGTTGACCGCCCATTCGTCGTCCACGGTGTTGGAGAGATCCGTGGAGTCGAACGTCGCACCGTTGTCCGTGGAGAAGTAGAGCTTCGCGCGCGAGATGGAGCCATTGTCCGTGATCTGCGACGTGAAGCTGATCGGGGCGGCCGCCGTCGGCGGGATCGGCGAGTAGCGGACCGTCGACACCAGCGGCGGGCCCTGGATGTCCGCGTTGTCGCGCGGCTCCAGCTTCCGCTCGCCGAACGAGTAGGACGTGATGCCCTCCACCGCGTCCAGGCTGTCGCCGAGCGTCGGGATGTAGAGATAGAAGGCGTCGTCGCCGATGAGCGCGGTGCCGAACGTGTCCGTCACCTGCCACTGGCCGAAGCCGTCGTCGTCCAGCGTGACCTCGAGGTTCTCCAGGCGAGTGTAAACGCCCTCGAGCGTCTCACCGGTGGCCGCTCCCGTGGTGAGCCACGACGTCCCGCCCGGGGGCAGGAACGCTGCCGGCAGCGGATTGCCGCTGGAGAGGATCGTCACGCTCTGCGGACCGAAGAAGGTGACCTCGGTCAGATTGAAGTACTCCTCCACCACGCCGGCCACGCGGACGCTGTCGCCCCGCTGCACGGTCGTGGTGGCGGTGTTGTCGAAGCAGTGGACAGCCGTCCAGGGACCGGAGCCGGTCTGGATCGTGAACGTCCCACCGTTGAACAGGCCGGGCTCCGACGTCACGATTCCTTCGATGTTCACCGCGTTCCCGACCTCGGCCGAGAAGCCGACGTCCGTGGGCGGCGAGTGGAACTGCACGTCGAAGATGGACTGCGTGCCCCAGCGGAGCTGGCGGGAGCCGAAGTCCGGGAACTTGCTGACGCCCGTGTTCGGCGCGACGACGGCATCCCGCGCGCGCACGAAGTAGTCGACGTTGTCGCCGTCCGACTGGGCCGGGATCATGCCGGAGTACTGGCCCGGCGCGGACATCGCCATGGCCGACGAATCCGGCGAGCCGCCGTTCACGGTGTAGACGACGAACATCGGGCCGATGCCGTCCGGATCCGTGGCGTCGATCGTGACCATGACGGCCTCGGACGTGGTCGGATCCGGGTTGTCGACCGACAGGCCCGAGAGCGCCGGACCCGTGTTGGCGATGTTGGCCGACCCCGGAGTCGGGGTTCCGAGGGCCAGGTCCGCGCTGGGGTTGTCCGTGTCGGAGCCGGAAGCATCGCGGCCGAGCGACTCGCCCACGCCCGGGAGTCCCACGAACGCGTCGTTGTCGCTGCCGTTCACGCCCAGGCACACGTCGCCGACGCAGAGGGCCGACCGGTACTCGATGACGTCGACGATGGTGCCGCCGCCGCCCGGAGTGCCGTTGTACAGGTACAGCGCGTCGTACTGGTTGAACGTCCCGGAGCACGTGGCGCCATAGCCGTTGTCCGGGATCAGGCCGATCTGGTCGTCGAAGCCCTCGTTCGTGAGGAGGTTCAGGTTCGCCACGGCCCCGTCGTCCGTCTCGTACGTGCGATCCGCATCGTACATCTCGAAGTCCGGGTCGAATCCAAACCGCTGGCGGAAACCGTCGTCGGTCTCCGGCGGCGCGTCCTCGACGTCCTTCGCCACGACGATGTAGCCGCCCGCGGGAATGGAGGCGCCGGCCGGGAACTGCCAGTGGTCCTCGCCGCCGCAGGTGCCGTTGAACTCCGTGCCGGTCAGCACCCATCCGGTGAGGTTCACGGCCCCGCCGGTCGGGTTGTACAGCTCGATGAACTCCGCCCCGTCGAAATCGGAACCGGGGTTCGGAAGAATCTCGTTGATCACGACCTGCGCCTGGGCCGAAACGGCGAAGGCCAACGCGGTCACGGTCGCAACGAGTCCGCGGACGTGCATTCGCATGGGGAATCCTCTCTGGGGACGAGCCCCGAGCTTCGTGCGAAGGAACCTGGTTGTCTCGACGTCGGCGCGGGGGCGCCAGGATCCGGAAGACGCGAAACGCCGGGCGGGAGTGTCTTCCCCCGCAAGTCCGGCCCGGGACCCCGTCCCGTGCGTTCTCCGGAACACGCTGATCGCTCCAAGCGGCAGGGCCTGGCCCTGGATTCCTCGCTCCCGATCAGCAGGTCAGATTATCAGAAATGAGCATCCGGATCCAACCGCAGACCTCGTGAAAACCCCATGAATCGGGGCTTTCAGGGCATGGCTCCCGGAAACCGGCAAGAAAGGCCAGGAAACGCAAGGGTTCTAGGGCGTTTCCATCCGCCCCTTGGCGGCGGAGAACTCCGCGGTGGGCTCCGCGGCGTCGTCCCGGATCCAGCGGCCGTCGGTCTTGGGGTCCACCGGGGAGTGGCGCCGGATCCAGTTCTGCATGGCCTCGCGCATCGTCTTGCCCGTGTACGTCTTCCGCTCCTCGGGCACGCCGGGCAGCATCGTCAGGTCGGCGTTGCCCTTGGCGAGGAAGTCGCTGGTGACGACCCGGTACTCCGCGTCCGGCGACCACGGCTCCCCGCCCACGGTGAGATGCGTCACGCGGTCGAAATCGTCACGCGTCTTGTTGTAGACGACCTCGCCGCCCGCGATGTAGAGGCCGCCGTGGTTCTCGCTCACCCGCGTCTCGATCACGTTCAGCAGCATCGCCCCCGTCATGCGGAAGACGATCATCTTGTTGCCGAAGGGCAGAACCTGGAACACGTCGCGCGGCGTGACGGGCCCCGGGCCGAACTCGTCGCGGATGCCGCCCAGGTTGGTGAACGAGAAGTCCGCCTCCGTTTCCTCCAGCATCGCGTCACAGACCGCGTTGCCCATCGGCGTCTCGCCGTTGCCGCCGCGCGTGAACTTGGCGGTGGCCCGCCCCAGGACCTCGTCCATGCCGCGCTCGGCCTGGGCCACCTGCTCCCCGATCATCCGTCGGACTTCCGGATCGGGCCAGAACTCGTCTTCGAAGAACGTCACCAGGTAGCCGCGCTCGGTGCGGAACTCGTAGTCGACGATCTGGTTCGTCTCCGTGTCGATGGAGAGCGTGACGATGCCGGCGCCGGAGCCGCGGCCGTAGGTCTGGAAGAGCAGCGTGTGGTTCACCGCGTCCGCGTACGCCTCGTCGAAGCCGCGGTGGATGTGGCCCGCAAAGAACGCGTCGATGCCGGGAACCGCGCGCGCCACGTCGATGGCGGTGCTGCGCGGGTTGTCCTCCTCCGGCCAGCCGTTCTCCTCGCGCTGCTTCAGCGCCTCCTCCGGATCGTAGGGGATGCCCACGTGCCCGATCCCCATGACCAGGTCCACGCCCTGCGCCTCCAGCTCCGCGACCGCCTGCCGCGCGACGGGAGCCATCGGCCGGAAGTCCAGCCCCTCCACGTTGGCCGGGAAGCTCATGTTCAGCGTCTCCGGCGTGATCAGCCCGAAGATGCCGACCTTGAAGTCGCCGAAGTCCTTGATGATCCAGGGCTCCACCCAGTCGGTGAGGTCGCCCGTCTCGTGCGAGTAGAGGTTCGCCGAGAGCGCGGCGAAGTCCGCGCGGCCCACGAGTTCCTTGGCGTTGTCCAGGCCCTCGTCGAAGTCGTGGTTGCCGAGGGCGAAGGCGTCGAAGCCGGCGGCGTTCATGAAGTCGATGACGGCGCGGCCGCGAGTGATCGTGCCGACCGGCGTGCCCTGGAAGATGTCGCCGGAGTCCACGAGGAGGAACCCCTCGCCCTTCGCCTCGGACTCCGCGCGCAGCCGCCGCAGCAACGTCACCATCGACGCGCCGCCGCCCAGCTTCGGCGGGAAGTCGCGGTTCATGAACGTGGCGTCGGACGGATTGATGCCGCCGTGGATGTCGTTCGTATGGACGACGGTGAGGCGAACGATGCGCGCCGACCCCGGAACCGCCAGCAGCAGGACCGCAAGAACGGCGAGCAGCGGAACGAGCGGGGCGCGACGCATGGTTCTAACCTCCGAAGGGCGGGATGTCGTAGGACAGCGTGAAGTAGGCGGCGGAACTGCTCTCCTCCACCCGGTCGGCCTGGGTGCGCGTGCTGCCGCCGAAGGCCGCGTCGTCGAACAGGTCGTCGTAGCGGTACTGGCGGTTCGCGATCTCGAACGCGAGCGCCGCCCTCAGGGGACCATAGTCGAATCCGGACCCGAAGGTGAAGGCGGTCGTGGCCACCTCGTCGTCGATGGGCGACGGACGGTAGTGGAAGCCGAACCGCGCCGGAAAGTTGTTGTAGAACACGTGCTCGATGCCGAAGCGGACGTCCCAGACGTCCTCGGCCGCCGACTCGTCCAGCAGCGCGTGCTGGTAGGCGGACCACTCGGTCCAGCCCAGGTCCAGGCGGACCGTGGTCTCGAGGCGCGCCCGCGGACGATACGTGGCCCCGACGCGGAGCGTCTGCGGCTGCACCATCTCGCTGTTCACGGAGTCGGCCAGCGCCACGTCGCCGGGAACGAGGCGGGCGAAGTGGCCGGCCGCGTCGTCCAGGGTCACGTCGCCGTCCAGCGTCGCCTCGGAGGTCCACGTGGCCGCGAAGCTCACCGAGTGGTGCGGATGGACCGCCGCACCCACCACGACCCGCTGGCCGGACAGGTCGTCGAAGTCCAGCGTGGACGTCTCCTCCGTCCCCTCCTGCACGAAGCGGGTCTTCATGACCATTTCCTGCTCGCCGCGGAGCAGCTCCAGCCCGACGCCGAGCTGGGCGTAGTCCGCGACCTCGTAGGAGGCCGCCAGCGACCAGGCGTCCAGCGAGCCGTCCGACTCCACGCGGTTCTCGCCGAGAAGGCGGTCCCGCGGCTGCGTGAACGCGTTGTTGTCACGGACCTCTTCCGTGTAATCGTACTGGAAGTCCCGGGCCGCCGAGACCGACGCTCCGAGCCCGAGGCGACGTCCTCCCACGTCGAGCGACGTGGCGAGGCCGGCCCCCTGCTCCCACTGGAAGTTGTCGTTGAAGACGTAGATGGCGTTGACCAGGAAGCCGTCGAAGCTGTCGTAGAGCGGCGTGGAGCGCGACTCCTCGATCTTCACGACGCCGCCGCCCACCGCGGCCACCGGCCCCTTCAGGCGCGACAGCATGGCGGGGTTCGCCCGCCCGGTGAACGGTCCGGTGACGTCGGCCAGCCCGGTGCGTCCCATCGCGATGGAACGCGCATCCGGCAGCGCCCCCTCGTCTCCGGTGAGCACGTCTAGGAACGTAAGCGCCGCGGCCGGCAAGGCGGAACCCGCCAGGAGCAGCGTCGCCAGCACGGGAATCGTCAGTCTCTTCATCGGTTCCTCCCGCGGTCCGTCAGAAAGAGTAGTCCGCCTGGATGCGGAAGTAGTTCGTCGGCTCGTAGACGTTGTCCGCGTCGATCTCCGCGCCGACCTCGTCGTTGAATTCCCGGGCGTCCACCGCGGTGTTCCGCCACGGGTTGTCGCGCACCCAGCGGACGCGGACGGTCAGGTCGTCCGAGAGACGATCCGTGACCTCCAGCCAGGACCGGAACCCGGCCCCGTCCACCACCCGGAAGGTGCTCTTCTCGAAGAACCAGAGGAAGCCGTCGTACACGAAGAAGGCTCCATCCAGCTTGATGCGACGGTTCTCGAAGTGGTGCGTCCACCACGCGCCCCAGGCGTTGCTGGGCTCCATGTTGCTCCCGAAGATCGGGTTGTTGCCGTTCGCCTCGGGCTCCCCGCCCAGCCGGCCGCGGGGCGGCCACTGCGTCGTGGAGCGGGCGTAGAGGAACTCCAGCTGATCGAACCGGGAGAGCCGGTACTCCAGCTCCATCCGCGTCTCGATGTTGTTGAAGATGCTGGGGTCGTTGAAGTTCTCCAGCTCGCGGTTCTGCCACTTGTGGCGGAGCTTGAAGCGGAGCGGGAACGAGATCCGGTACTCCAGGCGGCCGACGAGTCGCGAGTACTTGCTCATGTCCGCCACGCGCCGCCAGGTGTCGTACTCGATCGTGGTGATGAACGGCTCGGCCCAGCGATAGCGCGTGTTGATGTAGAACCCACGCTCGGCCTGCGGCTGCGCGGAGTTCTGGTAGACCATCCCGTAGAGCGGATCCTCGAGACGGAAGAAGTCCTCGATGATCGTGCCCTTGTAGCGCTCGTAGTTGGAGAAGGAGCGCTGGTACGGGTTGTCGAAGCCGACGTCGTAGTCGCGGTAGACCGTCAGGAACGACAGGTTCTCGTGCTGGACGAACGAGTTCAGCACGAGCGCCGACGGATCGTCGCCAATCTTGAACGTCTCCCCGTCGATGTCCATCTCGGCGTACTCGCCCTGGAACGCGACGTTCCGGAACACGTACTGGAAGTCCGCGCCGTAGATGCGACGGTACTTGCCGGGGCTTTTGTAGGAGGCGAACAGCTCGCCGTCCTGCGCGACGACGACGTCCTCGTTCTCGTCGGCGATCAGCGGATGCTTGTCGGTGGGATCGTCGGGATTCCACTTCGGATCGAAGAAGCGGTCGTAGCGGCTCTCGTAGCCGCCGATGCCGACGTGGTTGCCCCAGCCGAACTGGTAGCGCAGGTTGCCGCCGTACGTTTCCTCGTGGAGCTGATCGCGCATGGGATTCAGGCCGGCGCGGACGAGATCCTCGTTCTCGAGGCGCGGCGTCAGGCGAACCAGCATGTTGACGCTGCCGTCGTCGTTGATGATGGCGTCGCGGTCGTCCTCCGACCAGAACCCGAGCGCCCGGAACGGCCCGATGTGCGCCTCGGTGGCCACCCCGCGCAGCGCATACTGCTCCGTCCGCGAGAGGTCGCCCAGGATGCCGTCGTACCGTTTGGCGAAGCCGTAGCCGGACTTCCGGGAGCTCCGGAAGTCGTTGTTCTCCATGAGGACGCCCTGCCCCCAGGAGATGAGGTAGTTGCCGACGTAGAACTTGTCCACGGTGAGCGGCCCCACCTGCAGACCCTCGGCCCCCACGAACCCCTTCCGCGTGTCGAAGAGGTCCTCCTCGCCCAGACGGCGGGACGTGGCGGCGCCCGCGTAGAACTTCCGTCCGTGCCGCACGCGCAGCTTCTGGTAGACCGCCGGCTCCGGATTGTCCAGGCCGAGCGTGTCCCACCAGTTCTGGTTGGTCCCCTGCCCCGGATCCCGGTCGTCCCTCAGCAGCTCCTCCACCTCGTCGAAGTACGACGTGGTCTCCAGGCGGAGCGAGTAGTTGCCCGCAAACTCGTCCGGCCCGTCGTCGTCCTCGTAGGAGACGAAGTTCCGGATGTTCGAGTAGCCCCAGCCCGACAGCCCCGAGGAGCGACGCAGCTCGCTGCGGTTGCCGATCTGCCCCACCCGCGCGCGATGCTTGGCGATCGCGACGGCATCCACGGGCGAGACGCTCTGGAGATTCTGCAGGTCCACGATGCGGGCGCGGTTCACGTTGACCGGATCCAGCGCCAGGTCCTTGTACAGCTCCACGAGGGACTCGTCCGTGCCCTCGGCCCCCTCCCACCACTCGAAGCGGTAGAACAGGTCCTCCTTGCGCTGCCGCTCGGGCGACAGCGGAATGGGCTCGATGACGATGAGCGGCCGCAGGCGGGCGACGATCTCCGGCGTGACACCGCGGACGTGCAGGAGGTCCTGCGAGCGGTGGAAGTAGTCCACGAACTCGCGGTGCTCCCACAGGCCGTCGGCCACCTCGGTCGGGATCGGCAGCGAGCGGATCTGCTCCAGCGTGGCGCGGTTCAGGTCCAGCCGACCCTCCGCGGCCGACCGCCCCGGCACGGACGCCAGCACGGCCAGCGCCAGCAGCAGCGCCGCCACGATCGTCCCCGGACCTCGCCGGATCGCCACGGGATCGCGACGCATCGCGCCCCCTAGAATCGCAGGCCGATCCCGTACCGGAACGTCTCGTCCAGGACGGGATGGCGGGTGAACGTGAAGTCGACGTTGATCTGGCGGTAGTCCAGCCCCACGCCGATGTCGAACAGGTTCGGCTTGGTCTGCGCACCGAAGCGCAGTGCCAGCGGCTCCACCACGCGGAACTCGACGCCGCCGTGGAACTGCGTGTCCTTGCCCAGCTCCTTCTCCACCTCGACGGTCGTGATGACGCCGTCGTACGGGCGGTACGCCATTCCGCCGGAGACCCGCTGCGGGAGATCGTGCTCCGGCTCGCCGATGGTGGGAGCGTTCACGTTCTTGGCGAAGACGCCCGCCGTCGTCCGCTCGCGGAGCCGTGCCACGAAGCCCACGTCCACGCCGAACGTGGTCTCGGACCCCAGGTCCAGGCCGGACAGCGAGGGCGTGGGGTAGTCCAGGCTGTAGACGTTCAGGTTGTAGCCGATCGCGAAGGACGAGGAGAGGTCCTCCATCAGCATCACGCCGTGGGAGAACGTGAACGCGCGCTCGATGGTGAGCACGCGGCTCAGGTACTCCACGCGGAAGTCCGAGTAGCCGAAGCCCATCGTGCCCCAGTTCTCCGTGGGGACCGCCACCGAGAAGCCGTTCGCGCGGTGGAAGCCGTAGTTGAACGGCGTGAAGATGGATCCGTGCAGGCGGATGTCCTCCACGTTCACGAGGCCGGCGGGGTTGTAGAAGACCGCCGACGCGTCGTCGGACAGGGCCGCGTAGGCGCCGCCCAGCCCCCGCGCTCGCGGGCTGTACTCCAGGTCGTCGAACACCGCGCCGGCGGGCGGAGCGGTCGCCAGACCGACACCGAGCGCGATCAGCGCGGCCGTTCCCCGCAACAGGGTTTTCACGGGGTCACCTCCCTCTCCGTTGTGGCGGCGTCGTCGTCGGTCCACGAAATCCTCCTACTCCAGTCGCAGGCCGACCACGATCGGCGCGGAATGCGTTTCCACGTTGCCGCCGTCCAGCGGCACGGTGCGGACGTGGCAGACGTAGGCGCCCGGCTCCACGACGGCGCCATCCTGGCCCCGGCCGTCCCACTCGAAGCGGAGGCCGGACAGTCCCACTCCGTCGTACAGCGTCGTGATCTTGCGCCCGACCACGTCGAAGATCTCCACGATGACGTCCGAGCGGCGCGGCACGCTCACCTCGATGCCGATGCGCTCGCCCATGGAGGGGACCAGTACGGCGTGATCGACGTTCAGCGTCGGGACGTCGGACGGGGCGAAGTCCCCGTCGAGCTCGATGATGGCGTCCTGGTTCTGCGGCACCAGCTCGTAGCCCGAGAAGAACGGCTCGCTCGAGTCGAACTGGGTGATGATGCCCGTCACCTCCAGGACATCGCCCACCGTGTAGCGCGTCAGATCCAGCGACGAGAAGTTCTGGAAGACCTGCGTGGCGCCCGTGCCGTCGTCGATGTAGGCGGCCAGGTCGTTCGCGTTCACGACCGTCCCCCGGGTCCGCACCAGCGTCCCCTCCAGCCGCTCGTCGTTGGCGCCGTTCGTGGTCACCTCGCGCGGGGTCGGACCTTCCAGGCCGCGGGCCAGGAACGAGTAGAACGTGGCGGAGTCCACGGACACCAGCTCCGTGACGGCGCCGCTGCCCGAAGTGGACGAGACGAACTCCGTGATGCGGCCGCGCACGCGGACGAGGTCGTTCAGCTGCACGCCGTAGGTCAGAAGATCCGGGAAGTCCAGGTCGAACGAGAAAACGTTGACGCCGCATCCGTCGTCGCCCGGCTCCTGCACCCAGATCCCGAAACGGTCCTCCGAGCTGGGCAGGATCGTCACGAAACCAGCCACCTCCACGATCTCGCCGACCAGCGGCGAGAAGCCGAGCTCGTCGAACGACTGCACTTCGCAGATCGTCCGGTGCGTGGTGGGTACGTTCAGCGTGAGGGTGGTGTCGACCGCGTTCCCCGTCATTCCGTCGAAGGCGATGTCCGTGAGGCCGGTGAGCGCCAGTTCCACTGCGTCGCCCGCGGGCAGGCCGTCCGTGTAGAGGAAGAAGCGGCGCAGCGCGTTGGACGGATCGGCGTGGACCTCGTTTACCGCGACGGCGTCCCCCCCAACAACGGTCAGCGAGTAGTTCGCGGGATCCAGCGCGCCGGCCGGATCGATCGGCTCGTCGAAGGTGACCTGGAGGAGCCGCGCTCCCACCAGCACCTCGCTGGACGCCAGGGCCAGCTCCGGCGGCACGGTGTCGCCGGGCACGTTGACGACGCCGGGCGTGGGCGTGGACGAGGGGCGCAGGTCGGCCGAAGAATCATCGGTGTCCGACGACGACGCGTTGCGGCCGAGCGTGTGGAACGCCTTCGGCACGCCGAACGCGTAGGCGTCGTCCGGGCCGGTGAGACCGTCGTCGCAAAAGTCGCCGTCGCAGGGGCCGGGCTCGCGGTACTCGATCACGTCGATGATGTCGCCCAGCGAGTTGCGCAGCACGACCTGCTCCGCGAAGGGAACCCGCGGTCCGTCCGGATTCAGCGGATCGACGCACTGGCCGACGTTCGTCGACGGCCCGCCGAGGAGGAGGATCTGGTCGTTGCCAGACGTGGGATCCAGCAGGATCAGGTTCGGCGTCGCCGGATCGTCGGAGGCCGGAGTCTCCACCGAGGCGTCGTGCATCTCCCAGAGGCCGACGCCGCCCGGGAAGGACGGGAACGCCACCTTGAACCCCTCGCCGTTCGGCGCGTCAAAGGCGGTGTGGCAGACGACGACGTAGCCGCCCGCGGGTAGCATGCTCCCGGCCGGGAAGGCCCAGCGCGATCCCGGCGTGCAGTCCGCCGTCCGGCCGATGTCGGTCAGCGTCCAGCCGTCCAGCGCGATGTTCGCGCTGGTCGTGTTGAACAGCTCGATGAACTCCGGCCGGTCCACGCCCTGCGCCAGAACGGTCGTCCTGGGATAGACCTCGTTCACCACGACATCGCCGGGCGCCGCCGACGAGACGACGGAGACCCGGGGGCTGACCCCGATCGGAGTGAGCGTACCGCCGGAGACGGCCGTCGCGGTCGTGAACGTCGTGCTGCCCACGAGGGCCGGCGCCTGCAGCGTGGAGACGGACAGCGTTCCCGGGTTCGCGCTCGTGACGGCCGCACCGCTCACCGTGATCTCCCACCCGCCGCCCACGGGCGAGAACGACGGCGTGGCGGCCGCGAACCCGGCTCCGGACAGCGACAGGGTCCCGGGCGTGGTCCACGACCACGTGTCGGGGATCGAGATCCGCACTTCCGCGAGGTCGGCCGTCTGTCCCGTCACCGTGAAATCCAGGGAGACGTCGGTGGCGCCCTCCAGCACGACCGACGGATCCACCGTGGCCAGGCCGGAGCCGTCGCCCTGCTCCAGGTCGGACGTCCCGCGCGGGTAGAGGTAGTGACCGTCGGGGTAAGGCGCGGCGGACTGCTGCGCCACGAATCCGGTGGCATCGAAGGTGCCGCCGGGCGGCGTGATGTCGTCGAGGTCCGTATCCTCGTCGATGCGGAGGCGGAACTCGTCGACGCCGTCGGTGACGCGGACGAACGCCGAGCTCCCGGGCGCGGGCCATTCCAGCGCATCCACGACGGTGAGGCCGGCGACCGTCACGAGGCTGCCCTCGTAGGTCGCCCCGTTCGTCACGATCTCGTTGGCGCTCACGACGACGGGCGCCGGCACGGTGGCCCCGCCGGACAGCACCGTGATGGAACCGATCCCGATCAGGCTGATGTCCAGCGAACGCGTGCCGGCCAGCGGCGATCCGTTCTGCGTGAACACGTACGTGCTCACCTCCACGGAGTCGCCCCGCGCGACCGCCACGGCGGTGTTCGTGCGGTTGGCGACGGCCACGGTGCCGGTGCCGTCGCTCACGTAGAACCAGGTGGACGGCGACGCCAGGTCGAACGGATCCAGCTCGCCCACGGCGGACTCCGCCACGCCTCGGATCGTGACCTGGACGAACGCGTCCTCCAGGGCGTTCCGCCCCGACGCGTTGTTCGCGTTGATGTCCGAGATGGGCGTGATCCCGCCGCGCACCGTCGGGGTGATCCCCGGCGGGATCTCCATCAGCGGCTCGGCGGCGGCCGGTACGGTCAGCAGGGTGAGGGCGAGAGCGCCCCTCAGGAGTCGCTTCACCTCAGCACTCCTTCCGGCGCCGCCGCGATGACCACGGGCGCGACGCGTCGCTCCCCGCGACCGACGACCTCGAGGTGCACGTAGTACACGCCGGCCGAGAGTCGCTGTCGCAGGTCGTCGCGGCCGTCCCAGGAGATCGTGCGCAATCCGCCCGCCGGCACGACCTCGTCGGCCAGGATGAAGAGCTCGCGCCCCTCCACGTCGAACACGCGCACGAGCACCGTCTCTCCCTGCGGCGCGACGTAGCTGATGGGCATCGGGTTCTCGAGGTCCGGCAGGAACGGAGCGGCGGGAACCTCCAGGCGGAACTGCTGGTCGCCGTTGAATCCGCGAACGAGGAGGCGGGAACCGGCGATGACCTCCGTGGAGCCGTCCTCGGTGAGGAGGTTGCTGACCTGGATCTCGTAGGTGGCCAGCGCCGTCTGCGGATCGGTCTCCAGTCGCACCACCTGGCCGTTCTCGTCCAGCTCCGCATCGCGCAGGATCAGCGGGAGCCGCACCAGGCCGCCGGTGGGCGTGACCACCTGGAAGACGCCGTAGTTGGATCGGTTCTCGGAGGTCACCGGGTCCATCGCCCGGGAGAACAGCAGCTCGAGCTCCGTCTCCGCGGTCGCGCGCGCCGAGACGAACGACGGCGGACCGAACGCGCCGGGCGAACCGAGCGACGGCAGCGTGTCGAAGTCCCAGGTGACGCTGTACGGCTCGCTGGTCTCGTCGTGGCCGAGGAGGCCGTTGCCGCCCGTCAGGGTCTCCCCCGTCTCCTCGAAGTCGATGCGAGTGACGGTGAGGCCCACCTGGTGGGCGGGACTGGCGACGGACGCCAGGTCCTGCCCCTGCGGCGCGGTGTCCGGAAGGTACGTGCTGGTCTCGGTGCCGGCGTCCGGTCCGTCGATGGTCACGCCGGTCTTGTTCGGCGAGACCGTGGCGAAATCCGGCCCGCTGTCGCCCCACTGCACGATGTCGACGTCCTGCACCAGGTCCGACTCTCCGTCCCAGTAGAACAGCACGACGACCTCGCGGGCGTTGGACAGGCCCGCCTCCGACTGGATCAGCGGCACGCCCACCCAGTCCAGGCCCGGATCGACCATGTCGGGGACGCCGTCCGCGGTCCCGTCCTGGATGACCTCGAAGTCGGGCAGGGATCCCCAGAAGCTCGCGAAGTCGTCGCTATCATCCAGCGCGATCACGATCGACTGGCCGGGACCGATCGTGGTGCCGGGCGGGAATCCGGCGACGAAGTCGTTGGGAAAGTCCGACGACGGAACCAGCGCGCCGTCCGCGACGCGCCAGTAGTTCTGCGTGGCGTCGATGGCCGGAGTCAGGACGAAGTCGGTCACGTAATAGCCAGTCAGGTCGACCGCCGAGATCGTGGGATTGAAGATCTCCACGAACTCCCCGGAGGTCGGCGTGACCGCGAACTCGGAGAGCAGGATGTGATCCGCGGCGCGGACCGCGGGAGCGGCCGCGAGGACGATCGCCAGCGCGACCGAGACGACGAATCTGGACAAGCGTCACTCCTGGGGCGCGCCGTGAGGGCGACGTGGAAACCTGCAGTGCTGCGGAGCCGTCCCGTGTATCACGGGCCCTCCGGCAAGTCAACCGAGGCCCCGGTCAAGCGTCGACGAATCGGTTCAGAAAGACGGCGAAGACCGTGGCGTAAGTCCTCAGGAACCGGCGAGTTCGGCGTTCGCCTTCGCGGCCGCGGCGGCCAGCGCCTCGGCCGGCTCCATCCGACCCCGGAGCACCGGCTCGATGGCCTCGCGCTCCAGGATGTTCCGTCCCGCATACCAGCCCCTGGCCTTCGGCTGCGCCGTCGCGCGCTCGAGCTGGGCGTACGCCTCGGCGAGTCCCTCGTACTCGGAGAGCTTCGCCTGCAGCACGGGGTGCTCCATCGCGCTGCGGCGAACCGGGAGGTAGCCGGTCTCCGCCGCCCAGCGCGCGGTCTGCGGCGTGTCCGTGAACCAGTGGATGAACTCCCACGCGCGTCGCTGCTGCGCCTCGGTCGTCGCGAAGATCACGACGTCCGTGCCGGCGACGAGCTGCGTGTCGTGCTTGCCCGCGGGCAGCGGCGCGATCCCCAGCTCGAACGTGTACTTGCCCTCGATGAACGCGAGGCTCACCGAACTTCCCTCGATCATCGCGGCCTTCCCGGCCAGGAACTCGTTCTGGTACTCGAAGCCCTGGCTCACCAGCGCCGAGCCGTCGCGCACCAGCAGATCCGTCATGAACTCCAGCGCCTCCAGCCCTTCCGGCGAGTCGAACGCGACGGCCGTCTCGTCCTCGTTCAGCAGGGAGCCGCCGTTCTGGACCAGCAGATTCTCGAACATCGAGGCCGTGATCTGGCTGGCCAGTCCGAACTGGTCCGCCTCGCCGTCGCCGTCCGTGTCCCTCGTCAGCGCCCGGGCCGTCTCGCGGTACTCTTCCCACGTCGTCGGCGGACGATCCGGGTCGAGACCGGCCGACCGGAAGAGGTCCTTGTTGTAGTAGAGGCAGCGCACCGACTTGTTGAACGGGAACGACCAAAGCTGCCCCTGCTGCCGCGATCCCGCCAGGAAGATCCCGTAGAAGTCGTCGAGCGTGGCGGCGCCCTCGTCCCCCGTCAGGAATCCGTCGAACGGGACGACGGAGCCGTTCTCGATCAAGTTGGCCGTCCACGCCTCGTAGCACTGCGCGACATCCGGCGGTCCGCCCGCCGCCACCGCGGCCATGATCTTCTGGGAGAGCGCCTGGTACTTGCCCATCGACACGCTCTCCACATCGTGGCCGGCGGCGTTGTAGTCCTTCACCAGACCGTCCAGCGACTGACCGAGCGGTCCGCCCATCGCATGCCAGAAGCGCAGCGGCTCGTTCGCAGGATCGCCCTGCCCCCCTCCCCCGCCGCAGCCGGGAAGGAGCGCGACGGCGCAGAGCGCCAGGAACGTGCGGCGGGGGAACGGGAACTTCATGGGGTCACCCCTTCAGTCCGGTGTGGGTCAGGCTCTCGATGATCTGCTTCTGCGCGAAGAAGTACGCCACGATCAGCGGCGCGATGGAGAACACCGCGGCCGCCATCATGAGTCCGTGCTCCGTGCCCTGTTCCTGCGCGAAGAACGCCAGTCCCACCTGGATGGGGCGGATGGAATCCGAGTTCGTCATCACCAGCGGCCACAGAAAGCTGTTCCACGTGTTGATGAACGTGAAGAGACATACCGTGGTCAGCGCCGCCTTCGAGAGCGGCAGGATGATCATGAAGATGAACCGGATCGGCCCGCAGCCGTCGATCACGGCCGCGTCCACCAGATCCTTCGGAAAGGAGAGGAAGTGCTGCCGCAGCAGGAAGATGCTGAACACGTGGGCCAGCCACGGCACAATCAGCGCGGAGTAGTCGTTGATCCAGCCGTCGCGACCGCCGCCCGGCAGGTTGTAGAGCAGGATGTAGGACGAGATGATGTAGACGGGTTCCGGGACCATCATCGTGGAGAGAAACGAGTTGAAGATCCCCTCGCGTGCGCGGAAGCGCAGGAACGCGAACGCGAACGCCGACAGCCCGGACGTCACCACCACCCCCAGCACGATGCTCACCGCCACGAAGACCGTGTTGAAGAAGTAGCGCGGGAACGGCACGGAGTTCCACGCGTCCGGGTAGTTCTCCGCGCGGACCTCGTGCGGGAACCAGGTGGGCGGCGTCTGGTAGAGGTCCGCCGGACCCTTCAGCGACGTGGAGATCATCCAGTAGAACGGCACGACGAAGCCGATCGCGCCGGCGATCAGCACGACGTGGATCGCCCAGTTGCGCCGCAGCCCCGCCAGCGGGCTAGGCATAGTGCACCCGCTTCTCCACGACCTTCCGCTGGAAGAGCGTCAGCGCCAGGATCACGGCGAACAGCACCAGCGCCACCGCCGAGGCGTAGCCCATGTTGCCGCCCGCGTCGAAGCCCTGCTCGAACAGGTAGTAGACGATGACGTTCGTGGTGCCCAGCGGTCCGCCGACGGGCGGCCCCGTCATGAGGTAGATGGGCGCGAACACCTGGAAGCTCAGGATTGTGGTCATGACGACGACGTAGAACGTGGTCGGCGTGAGGAGCGGCCACGTCACGTTGCGGAAGATCCCGAATCGCCCGGCCCCGTCGATGCGGGCCGCCTCGTAGTAGTGCTCCGGAATGTTCTGCAGTCCGGCCAGGAAGATGACCACGTTGTAGCCGATGCCGCGCCACACGGAGACGATGATCACGCAGACCAGCGCCAGGCTGGGCCCCTCCAGGAACGTCGGCAGATCCAGACCCAGCGGCCGCACCATCAGCTGGAAGACTCCGGTGGGCTCCTCCAGCCAGAGCAGCGGATCGATCCCGATCTTCCCCAGCAGCGAGTTGGCCAGCCCGAAGCGCGTGTGGAAGATGAGCTTCCAGACCATGGAGACCGCCACAAACGACGTGACGACCGGCAGGAAGTAGAGCGTGCGGTACAGTCCCAGCGCCGCGACGCCCTTGCGGAGCAGCAGCGCGAAGAGAAGCGAGATCCCCACCGACAGCGGCACCGCGCCGATCACGAACCAGACCGTGTTGGCCGCGCTCGTCCAGAACGTGGGATCCGAGAACAGCTTCGCGTACTGCGCCAGTCCCACGAACGCGCGGATCCGACCGAAGCTGGCGTCGAAGAAGGAGACGGCCAGCGCGGAGATAATCGGAAGCAGCCGGAACGTCAGGATGATGATCGCGGCCGGCAGCAGGAACAGGTAGGGCATCACCCGGCCCCATCGTCCCCGCTGGAGTGGGCTGGTGGGCTCGAGGTCGGACACGGGGCACCTGCGGTTGGTGGGGTCGGCCGGAGCGCCCGGAGGATAGGAAAGGCCCCCGGGGGTGTCAATCGCGTCGGGCGACCGCGCCGGGAAGAACGGGTTCGGCCCAGCCGGCGGGCCCCGGGGCGCCTTGCGGGCACTTCCGGCCGATGCTAGCTTCGCCCACCGCGAGGGGCCGCCATGAACGCGAAAGAACATCTCCAGCGTCTCCGCAATCTGGGTGTCATCGCCCACATCGACGCGGGCAAGACCACCACCACGGAGCGGATCCTGTACTTCTCGGGGATCTCTCACCGCATCGGGGCGGTCGACGAGGGCACCGCGGTGATGGACTGGATGGACCAGGAGCGTGAGCGGGGCATCACGATCACGTCCGCGGTGACGTCCACCTCCTGGCGGGACCACACGCTGAACATCGTGGACACGCCCGGGCACGTGGACTTCACGGCCGAGGTGCAGCGGTCGCTGCGCGTGCTGGACGGGGCCGTGGTGGTCATCTGCGGCGTGGGCGGCGTGGAGCCGCAGTCGGAGAAGGTGTGGCACCAGGCGACCGAGTACCGCGTGCCGCGCATCGTCTTCATCAACAAGCTGGATCGGCTCGGCGCCGACTTCGAGCGGGCGCTGGAGGATTGCCGCGCCAAGCTGACCGGGACGTTCGTGCCGCTGGCCGTCCCGCTGGACCGCGACGAGGGCTACCTGCGCTCGCTGGACCTGCTCCGCGGGACCGTGCTCACCTGGACGGCGGATCAGGCGGACGACGAGCCGGCCGAGGCGCCCGCCGGCGACGACGTGCGCGAGGTCCTGGAAGCGGGACGCGAGCGCCTGGTGGAGGCCGCCGCGCTCGGGGACGAGTCCGTGCTGGATGCGTTCCTGGAGAGCGGCACGTTTGAGCCCGCACGCATCCTGCCCGCGCTCCGAAAGGCGGTGGTGGGTGGCGACGTGCACCCGGTCCTCTCCGGGACGTCGCTGAAGAACCGCGGCGTCCGTCACCTGCTGGACGCCGTCGTGGACTTCCTCCCCTCCCCACTGGAGGTCCCGCCGGTCCAGGGGCTGATCCCGGGAACGGAGAAGACCGCCACACGCAATCCCAACCCGCAGCTGCCGCTGGCCGCGCTCGTCTACAAGGTGATGAACGACGAGTCGCGCAGCCGTCTCTACTACACGCGGATCTACGCCGGCACGCTGGAGCGGGGCGTCAAGCTGTGGAACCCGGACCAGGGTCTGGAGGAGCGCGTCACGCGGATCTACCGGATGCACTCCAACCGCAAGGAGGCGCTGGAGAAGGCCGTCGCCGGCGACATCGTCTGCCTGGTGGGTCCCAAGCGCACCGTCACCGGCGACACGTTCTGCACCAAGGACGATCCGCTCCTGCTGGAGCCCATCGCGTTTCCGGAGCCCGTCATCGCCGCGGCCATCGAGCCGAAGAGCCAGGGCGATCTGGCCGACCTGGAGAAGGCGCTATCGGAGCTGGCGGTCGAGGACCCCACGTTCACCGTGAAGGACGATCCCGAAACCGGGCAGAAGATCGTGGCGGGGATGGGCGAGCTGCACCTCGAGGTGCTGGTCACGCGGCTGGCACGGGAGTTCCGGCTGGAAGCGCGACTCGGCCAGCCGCAGGTGTCCTACCGGGAGACCGTCTCGGGCTCGGCGCAGGAGACCGGCCGTTTCGATCGCGAGATCGCCGACAAGCCGAACCGCGCCGCGGTGACGCTCAAGGTGGAGGCGGCCGACCGGAACGAGGGATTCCGCTTCACGAACCGGACGCCCGAGGAGGCCGTCCCGGCGGAGGCGCGTCGTCTCATCGAGAGCGCGTCTCGGGACGCGGCGGGCGCCGGTCCGTTCGCGGGCTACGCCATGATCGACCTTTGGGTCACGCTGATCGACGCCGATCTGCCGGGCGACGCCGCGACGGAGATCGCCATCCGCTCCGCGACCGCCGACGCATTCCGCCGCGCGGCAAAGGCGGCCGGCCCGCTTCTGCTGGAGCCGGTCGTCCGGATCGAGGTGACGGTGCCGGAGGAGTACGCCGGCGACGTGATCCGGGATCTCAACTCGCGCCGGGCGCAGGTGACCGGAATGGAGAGCCGCGAGAAGCTCGAGAAGGCGATGGCCACCGTCGCGCTGTCCCGAATGTTCGGCTACGCGACCGATCTGCGTTCCATCACGCGCGGACGCGGGACGTTCACCATGGAGATCTCGCACTTCGAGCCCGCCGAGGAGGCGATGGCGAAGTTCCGCGGATAGGCTCCGGCCGGCTCCTCACGGAGCCCGATGGGGAAGGATCCGACTCGTTCCGGACCTACTCGTAGCGGACGTTGTCCGCGATCACCGTGAACGCACCGCCGTCCGTGTAGAGCAACACGTCGCCCCGCACTCCCGGCTCCGCGCGGTCCAGGTTGGCGATCACGCGATCCGACGCGTAGTAGTCCGCGCCCAGGTTGATCAGCCGACGCAGCACGAAGGGATGCTCCACGCCGGGATTCTCCGACACGGCGTTGGGAACCAGCCCGACGACGGGATCTACGATCTTGAGGAAGCGCTCGCTGTTGGAGTCCGAGGAGCCGTGGTGGCCCAGCTTGTGGACCGTGGCGCGCAGGAAGTCCGCCGGGTAGCGGTCCTGCAGGAACTGCTCCGTCGCGAACTCGCCGTCGCCCATGAAGATCATCACGAACTCGCCGAACTGCACACGGTAGATCATGGAGTCGTTGTTCTCCACGCTGCCGGGCTCCGTGGCGTAGATGTGCTCCGGGTTCAGGAACGGCTTGCGGCCGGCCGCGAGCAGGTCCACGCGCAGCCCCTCGCCCCACTCGAGCGCCGCCTCACCGGCCTCGCTGCTGGCGCCGGTTTCCAGGAGGACGTGCTGGCCCAGGTTGGGACCCAGATCGTCCAGCGCGTCTTCCAGCGCGCGGTACGGACCGTTCCGCTCCGTCCCGGGCGTCTTGTCGAGGATGTCCAGGAACGTGCCCACCGGGAAGATCGGGTCCACGCCGTTGTCGGTCTCGTCCACGAACAGGCCATCCAGCCCGTCGAACGAATCCCCGTAAAACCCGCCGACGTGGTCCTCGTGCACGTGGGACATGGAGGCGAAGTCCAGCGACGTCACGCCCAGATCCTCCAGGAGGAAGCGGCGGACCACCTCTCCGTCCTGCGGATGCCCGGCGTCGATGAGGCAGTTCGTGCCGTCGGGCGCCTCCAGGTAGAACGAGTCGCCCCAGCCCACGTCGATCATGGCGATGAAGAGGAGGCCTTCCTCGTCCAGCGTTCCCGTGTCGAAGGAGTCGACGCCGTCGACGGACTCCGTCGCGGTGTTCCCCACTCGGTCCGTGAGACGCACGCGCAGGTTGTCGTAGCTCGTGCCCGACCGGACCGCGACGAGCTTGGTCACGCCGCTCTCGGCCATCGACTTGCGGGGCCCGCCGTACGACGAGTGCATGCGGCCCTCCGGATCGTCGTACTCCACCACGGCCCGCACCGGTTCGGACGCGCTCCACGAAACCCAGACCGCGTTCTCCATCTCCGTGACGGAGAGCGACGTCAGCGCAGGCGGAACCGCATCGGCCTGGGGATCGAACGGGTTGCGTTCATCGTCCGCGCAGGCGGACAGGAGGGCGGTCAGGACGATCGGGCAGGCAAGGCGGGCGAAGCGCATGATTCCTCCGGGCTCGGTCAAGGGGACGCAGCCTAGGCGCCGGACGCGGCGGTGTCAACGGGCCCGAGGGATCGGCCCACCCCGACCGGGGGCAGCCCCATCACGTCGGCCAGCCAGGCCCCGAAGCGGGCATGGTCCCTCATGCCCGCCACCTCGGCGGCGCGCACGCCCCAGGCGCGGACGGGCACCGGATCCCCGGTGTGTCCGTGCACGACCCTCGACGCCAGATGGTCCTCGTACGGCATCCACACGACCCCGAAGCGTCTGGACACGGCATCGCCGAGCGCGGTCCGGCGGTCGTAGCCGCTCTCGGCGACGACCAGGCGGTCCAGCGTCACGGGGTCCAGACCGGTCATCCCCGCACCCTCGTCCAGGACGGGCTCCGCGCGCTCCGCCAGGCCCCGGGGCGTCCCGCGCCATCGCTCGCCGTCGAAGATCCGCTTCTCCATCCGGTCGATCGACATCGTCACGACCTGGAAGCTGTCGACGCGGGCGTTCTCCGTGAGCGTGGGATTGTCCGTGGCATGGTCGGCCGTCTGAACCACGAGGGTGCGCGTGAGGTCCACGCGGTCCAGCACGGCCCGCAGCGCGCGGTCCATCCGCAGGACGTTGCCCGCCAGCGACGGGGCGTCGTGATCGTGGCAGGCCGTGTCGATCCGGCTCTCCTCCACCATGAGGAAGTACGGCTTGCCCTCCGCCTCCAGACGATCGAGCGCGGCCAGCACGAGCTCGGCCAGGTCCGGACCGTCGCCGCGATCCGGTTCGTGCGGCAGATGCGAGCCGCCCAGCACCGCGAGCACCGGACCGTCGTTCGGCAGCGGCGCGCCCCACTCGGTCACGACGCGGATGCCGCGCTCCGCCGCCTCGACGAGCAGGTCCCGCCCGTCGTCGCGTCGCCCGCCGGCGTCCTTCGGCAGAAAGAACGACGTGCCCCCGCCGATCGCGACGACCGGCTTCGCGTCCAGGAGCTGCGACGCCAGGTCGGCCTCGTTCTCGTAGCGATCCGGGACGTTCCCGTAGAAGGGGGCCGGCGTGGCGTGCGTGACGCGGGCCGTCGTCACGAAACCGAACGAGCCTCCCGCGTCGGCCACGCGCTGTGCGAGCGGGGCGATGGGATCGTCGCGCTCGTCGCCCACCCGCAGCCGCATCCCCGGCCGCGACGTGGACCAGGCGGTGGCCGCGGCGGCCGAGTCCGTCACGAGCGCGTCGGCGGACGGCGTGTCCAGGAACCCGACGTGCACGGCCCCGTCCATGACCAGCTCCGTGCCGAGCGCCTTCGCCCACTCCCGGCCGACCGACCAGGCCCCCACCCCGAAGCCGTCGCCCACGAAGAAGACGATGTTGGGCGACGCCGGCGACGGCGGGGTCTCGCTGCGCTCCGGCGGGGTCGCGCAGGCGGCGAGCAGGACGGACGCGATCAGGGCGAAGCGGACGGCGTGGCGGATCATCTCTCCCTCGGCAGTGGCAGTCCCAGTGACGCCGGCGGGCGGGATCGTCCCACGAAGCCCGCCAGCGCGATCATCGTGAGAAGATACGGGATCATCTGGACGAATTGGGTGGGAACCCCCGCTCCCTGCAGCCGGATCTGGAACGCCTCGGCCAGGCCGAAGAACAGGCACGCACCGGCGGCCGGGAGCGGCCTCCACTTTCCGAAGATCACCGCGGCCAGCGCGATGAAGCCGCGGCCGGCGGACATGTTCTTCACGAACTGCGACGCCTCCAGCGCGAGGTAGGCGCCCCCCAGCCCCGCCAGCGCCCCGGCCAGCACCACCGCCGCGATGCGGACCCGCATCGGCCGCACGCCGAGCGTCTCCGCCGTCTCCGGATGCTCCCCCACGGCGAAGACCCGCAGGCCGAATCGCGTATTCCGCAGCAGCAGATGCACGAGGGGAGCGGTCACGACCGCCGTGAGGACGAGCGGCGAGAACGAGCCGGAGAAGCCGAGGAACGTCGGCGTGTTGGCGGACGATCCGTACAGCGCGTTCATCAGGAACTGGGTCCCGCCCGCGACGAGCAGGTTGAGCGCCACGCCGACGACGATCTGGTCGCCGCGCAGGATCACCCCACCGACCGCGTGGAGCAGTCCCACGAGCATGCCGCCCGCCGCCGCGGCGATCACGCCGAGCCAGGCGTTCCCCGTGGCGATCGTCACGACCGCCGCACAGAACGCGCCGGCCAGCAGCTTGCCCTCCAGCGCGATGTTCACGACGCCGGATCGCTCCGACACCACTCCGCCGAACGCGGCGAAGAGGAGCGGCGTGGAGAGCCGGATGGCGGAGACGAAGAGATCGAGGTCGATCATGCCTCGCCTCCCCGGGGGCGCCACCAGCGGCGCGCCGCCTCGTCCGCGCCGACGACGAAGAGCAGGAGCGTCGCCTGCACCACGAGCACGAGCTCGCGCGGCACCTCGGTGGAGAGGTCCAGCTCCACGGCGCCCGCGCTCAGCACGCCGAACAGGAACGCGGCCGCCACGACGCCCGCCATGCGGACCCGACCCAGCAGCGCCACGGCGATCCCGAGGAAACCGACCCCGCCCGCGAAGTTGTCCAGGAAGCGGTAGCGGAAGCCCATCACCTCGTTCACGCCGGCGAGGCCGGCCAGCGCGCCCGCCAGCGCCATCGCCCCGACGAGCGTGGTGCCCGTCGGCATGCCGGCGGTCCGTGAAGCGCTCTCCCCCGCACCGAGCGCGCGCACCCGGAACCCGAACGCGGTGCGGTACAGGATCCAGGCGCAGAGCATCGCCATCACGATCGCCAGCAGCAACGCGACGTTCGCCGGACTCGTCGCCGGCAGTGGACTCCCGGGCAGGTCTCCCAGCCGCGCGATCCGTGCCGCCTCCGGGATGCGCGACGTGTGCGGGATCATCTGCCCCGGCTCCTTGAACACGTGCACCGTCAGGTAGCCGGTCACGCCGGACGCCACGAAGTTCATCATGATCGTGTTGACGACCTCGTGGACCCCGAGCTTCGCTCGCAGGAGTCCCGGGATGGCGCCCCACACGGCCCCGCCCGTCGCCGCGGCCGCCACGCAGACCGGAACCAGGCACCACGCGGGAAGCCCACCCAGGTGCAGCGCGGCCAGCGCCGCCAGGAACGCGCCGACCGTGAGCTGCCCCTCCGCCCCGATGTTGAAGAGTCCCGCCCGGAACGCGAACGCGACGGACAGCCCCGTGAAGATCAGCGCGGTGGTGTTGAACAGGACGGACGCGAAGCCGTCGGCGGTGCCGAACACGCCGGACATCACCACGCGCGCTGCGTGGGCCGGGCTCTCCCCCACCGCCAGCACCAGCAGCGACGCGACCAGCGCGGACGCCGCGACGGCCAGCGTCGGCGGCAGCAGGCCGCCCAGCATCCGGACGATCCCGTTCACGCGGCGCCACCGATCATGCACACGCCGATCTCCTCCTCGTCCGCGCTCCCGCCCTCGAACTCCCCGCTGACCCGCCCCTCGTAGAGGACGAGAATCCGGTCGGCCAGCTCGCGCACCTCGTTGAGGTCCGCGGAAAGCAGCAGGATGGCGGTGCCCGCGTCGCGGAACTCCAGCAGCGCATCGTGGATCGCTTCCGCGGCGCCCACGTCCACGCCCCGGGTGGGGTGCGCCGCGAGCAGGAGCTTCGGACTGCCTTCCGCCTCCCGCGCGATGACGACCTTCTGCTGGTTACCGCCGGACAGCGAGGACACCGCGGCCCGCGGATCGGGCGGACGGACGTCGAACGCCGCGATCCTCTCCCGCGCGAACGCGTCGATGGCCGCGACGTTCAGGCCCACCGGCCGGCGGAAGCGCGGCTCGTCCTCGCGGCCGAGGAGCAGGTTCTCGCGCACCGACATCGACGGGATCACGCCGGTGGTCAGGCGATCCTCCGGCACGTGCACGAAGCCCATCGCCCGGACCGCCCGCGGCCCCATCCTGGCGATGGACGTGCCGAGGATCTTCACCGTGCCGCGGTACGGACGGAGCCCCGCCACCACCTCGCCCAGCTCACGCTGGCCGTTCCCCTCCACGCCGGCCACCGCCACGATCTCCCCGGCGCGAACCTTCAACGAGACGTCGCGCAAGCGGCGGGGCGTCTCCGCCTCCGGCTGCCCGGCCCCGCGCACCTCCAGGACGACGTCCCCCGTGGGACGGCCGTGCGACGGCGCCCGGGTGACGAGATCTCGGCCGACCATCCGGCGCGCCAGGTCCCGCTCGTCCGTGTCGGCGGCCGCGAGGCTCCCCACCACGCGCCCGCGGCGCATCACGGTCACGCGGTCCGCGTGCCGCACGACCTCGCGCAGGCGATGCGTGATGAAGACGACCGTCGTTCCCTCGTCGGCGAGGCGCCGGACCGTTCCGAACAGCGAGTCGACCTCGCTCGGCGCCAACACGGCCGTCGGCTCGTCCAGGATCAGCGTGCGCGCGCCGCGCAGCAGCACCTTGACGATCTCCAGGCGCTGCTTCTCCCCCACCGACAGGTCCTCCACCCGTGCATCCGGATCCAGCGACATGCCGAACCGCTCCGCCGTCTCGCGAATGCGCCGACGCATCGCCTCCCGGTCCAGCCTGCCGCCGCGCACCGGCTCGGCGCCGAGCATCGCGTTCTCCACGACGGTGAACGTGGGGATCAGCATGAAGTGCTGGTGCACCATGCCGACCCCGCGGGCGATGGCCGCGCGCGGATCCGCCGGCGCGTAGGGCCGACCGTCCAGTTCCATCGTGCCGGCGTCGGCGGGAGTCATGCCGTAGAGGATCCGCATCAGCGTCGACTTGCCCGCGCCGTTCTCTCCCGCGAGCGCGTGGACCTCGCCGCGCGCGACCTCCAGCGACACCGCGTCCACGGCCGTCACGCCGGGGTAGCGCTTCGTGATGTCGACGAGGCGGAACGCGGGCGCGCCGCTCAACGCGGCGCCGTTCCGGGGGCGGTCCCCGCGGACGTCGCGCCGCGCTGGAGCTCCCAGGCCTTCGCGTACACGGCGAACTTCACGGAGGCATGGATGGCGGCGATGAGGAATCCGTGCACGCCGTCGCGCCAGCCGGACTGCCAGAGATACTTGCGGAAGAACGCGGCGAACGGATGCGAGAACAGGTGCCACGGGCGGATCCGCTTGCGGGCGGCGCGATCCGGCGCGAGATGGGCGGAGTAGCGCTCCACGCGCGAGAGCGCCGCGTCGACGGTGGGATGCGTGTCGTGGGTGATGGCCCCGGTCAGGTCCTCCAGGACGCCGTCCACGTGCAGCGTCTCGTGACCGGGCGCCCCGCGCACCGCCGCCCGGTCCCGTCGGACCAGCCGGAGCTGCGGGTCGGGCCACCAGCCGCCGTGCCGGATCCACTTGCCGAGGAAGAAGTTCCGGCGACGCACCCGGAATCCGTCGGGGGCGTCGTCGCGCTCCACCGCCTTCCGCATCTGCGTGGCCAGCTCGGGGGTCACGGTCTCGTCCGCATCGAGGCGGAAGACCCAGTCGCCGGTGGTGGCATCGACGGAGCGCCGGATCTGCGCCGCGAATCCCGGCCACGGGTTCACCTCCACCCGCGCGCCGCGCGCCCGCGCGATCGCCACCGTGTCGTCGTCGCTGCCGCCGTCGATCACGACGATCTCATCGGCCCAGGCGACGGACTCGAGCGCCGGGCCGATCCGCCTCGCCTCGTTCTGGGCGATCATGCAGACGGAGATCCGCTTCACTTCCGGTCCGTCTCGAACGGCACCTCGATGTCTCCCGCCACGATGGAGTCCCGCAGCGCGTCCACGTGCTGCAGCACCTCGGCCGGAATGAGATCCCGGTTGTGCTCGTCCAGCGCGTAGCCGACGCCGTCCTCGGCCAGCCCGAACTCCACGACGCCGCCGCGGAACGTGCCGCCGTGCGAGTTCCGCACGAACGACTCGATCGCCACGTCGATGCGCTTGATCATGGAGGTCAGCATCGTGCCGGGTGCCACGTGGTTCTGGTTCGCGTCCACGCCGATGGCGTAGATCCCGCGCTCCTTCGCGCCCTCGATGACGCCGAGCCCCGTGACGCCGGAGGCGTGGAAAAGCACGTCGGCGCCGCGCGCCGCCTGGGCCAGCGCGATCTCCTTCCCGCGCACCGGATCGGCGAACGCCTCCGGACGAACGCCCGCGTACCCTACGAGGACCTCCGCGTCCGGGCGCACGTGCCGCGCGCCGGCCGTGTAGCCGGCCTGGAACTTGTGGATGAGCGGGACGTCCATGCCGCCGACGAACCCGACCGTGCCGCTCTTCGAGACCTCCGCGGCGATCGCCCCGACCAGGAACGAGCCCTCGTGCTCCCGGAACAGGAGCGACGCGACGTTGTCCAGACCGTCCAGGCGGCCGTCGACCAGGACGAAGTCCACGTCCGGATAGTCCGGCGCCACCGCGCGGATGGCGTCCGTGAACAGGAATCCGACCCCGATGACGATGTCGTAGCCGCGATCGGCGAGGCGGCGCAGCCCGACCTCGCGGTCCGCGTCCTGTCCGGGCTCGAAGTCCGTGATCTTGATCGGGAGGTCCCGCGCCGCGCGCTGGACGCCCTCCCACGCGGAGTCGTTGAACGACTTGTCGCCCTTGCCACCGACGTCGAAGACGAGGCCGACCCGGAACGGCTCCGCTTCCGGGGGGCCCTTGTCGTCGCCGCCCCCGCCCGCGCAACCGGCGAGGAGCAGCAGCGCGGCCGAGATCGTCCACGAGCGGGGAATGCGGAACGGGGTCATGACTCTCCTCCTGGTCGGGCGTGGCCGGGATCGTACCCGTGTTCGGCCGCCCGTTCGAGCAGCGACTTCCTCTGCGTCTCCGCGGCGCCCACGACCTCGCGGACGCTGCGACGGACCGGCGCGCCGTCCTCCACCAGACGCTCGCCGCGCACCAGCACGTGGCGGACGTCCGAGGCCCGGGCGGAGAGCACCAGCGCGGTCGCCGGATCGGCCACCGGCGCCGCGTGCGGCGTGTCCAGATCCACCGCGATCAGGTCCGCGTCCTTCCCGATCTCGAGCGTTCCGATCCTCTCGTCGAATCCGAGCGCCTCGGCGCCGCCGATCGTCATGCGCGTCAGGATCTCCCGCGCGGGGACGGATCCCGGACCGGTCCGGAGCGACCCCAGGAGCGCCGCCGCCCGCATCTCGGCGAAGGCGTCGAGGCGGTTGTTGGCCGGAGCCCCGTCCGCCCCGATCGACACGTGGACGCCCGCGTCCCGCAGCCGGGCCAGTTCCGCGATGCCCGAGCCGAGCTTGAGGTTCGTGGACGGGCAGTGAAGCGCGCGCGCGCCGCTGCGGGCCATCGCCTGCACCTCGGCGTCGTCCAGCCACACGCAGTGCGCCAGCAGCGTGTCCGGTCCCAGGAAGCCGATGTCGTCGAAGTAGAGGACGTTGCGGAGTCCTTTGATCTCCTCCACCACGCGCGTCTCGTCGGCGTTCTCCGACGCGTGCGTGTGCAGGAGGTAGCGCCCCTGCGCCAGCGAAACGATCTCCCGGAACAGCACGTCGCTGCACGACAGCACGAAGCGGGGGGCGAACGCGTACCGCAGGCGGTCCTCGTCGGCGCCGTGCCAGCGCTCCGCCAGGTCGAAGCTCTCGCGAAGCGAATCCAGCGGCGTCTCCAGCAGACCGGTCGGGACGCCGTCGCCGTCGTCCATCATCGCCTTGCCGCTGACGGCGCGGATTCCCGTGGTCTCCAGCACCTCAAACACCGTGCCGTGATGATGCGTGGTGCCCATGTCGAGGATCGTCGTGGTACCGCCGAGCAGGAGCTCCAGCACCGAGAGCTCCGCGGACGCGCGAAGACTGTCGGGATCGTGGGCCGCCTCCAGCGGCCAGATGCGGGTCCGCAGCCAGGGAAGCAGCGGAAGGTCCTCCGCGAGGCCGCGGAAGAGCGTCTGGCAGAGGTGCACGTGCGTCTGCACGAGGCCGGGGAGGATCGTGAGTCCGGACACGTCGAGGACGGGCGCGTCCGGCGCGTCGCCGCCGAGGTCTCCCCCGATCGCCGCCAGCCGACCGTCCCGCACGAGCACATCGCCGGAGCCCTCTTTCCACTCCGGTCCGCCGAGCAGGATCCGGCGCGCGCCGCGCAGCCGGAGTTCTCTCACGCTCCCTCCTCGTTGCGGACGATGCGGGTGCCCGCCGCTCCCCGGATCGCCTCGCCGAGCTGCTCCGGCGACGAGATGACGGCCAGTCCGCCGGTCTCCTCCACGAACTCCAGGCACGCCTCGATCTTGGGGCCCATGCTGCCGGGCGGGAACTGCCCCTGCGCGAGGTGCGCCCGCGCCTCCTCCAGGGTCAGCCGATCCACCTCGCGCTGGGTCGGCTTGCGGAAGTCCAGGGCCACGCGCTCCACCGCGGTCAGGATGACGAGGCGCTTCGCCCGGAGCTGGCGCGCCAGGACGGAGGCGGCCTGGTCCTTGTCGACCACGCCCTCCACTCCCCGCAGCCGCCCGTTCCACTCCCGGATGACGGGAACGCCGCCGCCGCCCGCCGCGATCACGACGACATCGTCCTCCACGAGAGAGCGGATCACGTCCCACTCCACGATCTCCCGGGCGCGCGGCGAAGGGACGACGCGGCGCGACTTGCCGCCGTCCTCCACGAACGTCCAACCGTGCCGCGCCCGAAGATCCTCGGCCTGGTCGAGATCGTAGTACGGGCCGATCGGCTTCGTGGGGTTGGCGAAGCCCGGGTCGTTGCGCCGGACGACGGATTGCGTCACGAGACTCACCACCGCCTTCTTCACGCCGCGCGAGGTCAGCTCGTTGCCGAGGACCTGCTGCAGCATGTAGCCGATCCCGCCCTGCGAGTCCGCGCCGCAGACGTCCAGCGGCATCGGCGGGATCCGGTCGCGGACGGCCTCGTTCCGGATGACGATGTTCCCCACGATCGGCCCGTTCCCGTGGGAGACGACGACGCGCTCCCCGGCCTCGATCAGATCCGCCACGCCGGACATCGCCAGCGTGGCCACCTCGATCTGTTCCTCGATCGTCCCGCGGCCCCCGGCGGGAAGAAGCGCGTTTCCACCGAGCGTGACGACGTTCATGGCGGGAGGGGGATCCTACGCCGCAGGTTCGGCGGTGCAGGTCTCCACGAGGCCACCCTGCAGGTTGTCCCCGATGGCGATGCGCCGGATGCGCTTGCCGCAGACGTCCAGCACCGCCTGCGCGAACTCGCGGGACGGAGTGTGGGGCGATCCCAGCGGCGCCTTGTTGACGTAGAGGGAGACCTCCATGTCCCCGGGGATCTTGCGAAGCAGACCGCGCGGATGCGTGATCAGCTCCGCCACCCGCTGCGGCGAGAGGTGCTCGCCCCACGCGAGCCCGAGGAGGTCCTGGATGACCTCGGGACGGTGGCATCGGTCGTCGGTGACCGCGGAGTCCAGCCCGTCGGCCCCCAGCACGATCACGCAGTGCGTGGCGCACAGCGGGATGATGGGCTCGCCCAGGCGATGCCCCTTCACGGACTTCCCGCGGCTGCCGTCCGCCTCCACGACGACCATGTCCCACGCCAGACGATCCAGCAGGTTGCCGAGGTATCCGGTGGGCAGTCCCAGCAGCTTGTCACGCATCACCTGGCGCCCGAGGAACGCGGCCGGGATCCCGGAGTGATTGCGGGGACCGCCCTCGAGCACCTCGTCCAGCCAGCCCGGCTCCGACGTGTGCGCCTGGTAGCTCCGCCACGTCTCGCCGGTGGCGTCGCGCTCGTCCCACAGGAGGACATCGCGCATGTCCGCGATCTCCTCCAGCTTCATCCGCGTGGTGGTGGTGGCCAGCACGCGATGCCCGTCGCGCGCGCTCTCGCGCACGAGGCGGAACAGCGTGCTGGTCTTGCCGCCCGCGCCCACCAGGGCCACGACCGATCCCTTCGCCAGACCGAGAGCCTCGACGAGGGTCAGGTAGTCCTTGGTCACCATTCAGACCTTCTGGAGGAGGTTCTCGATCAGGCCGAGCGCCTTCTCGATGTTCTCCAGCGAGTTGGCGTACGAGAAACGAAGGTATCCTTCGCCCTCCGGTCCGAACGACGTCCCGGCCAGCGCAGCCACGCCGGCCTCCGTCAGCAGTCGATCCTGGAGCTCCGAGGACTTCATCCCCAGCTCCTTCACGTTCGGGAACACGTAGAACGCACCCTTGGGCTTCACGCAGGTGATGCCCTCGATGGCGTTCAGCCCGTCCACGATCCGGTCCCGGCGACGCTGGAACTCGCGGACCATGTCCCGGACATCGTCCTGGGGACCGGTCAGCGCCTCGATGCCGGCGACCTGCGTGAAGCTGGCCGTGCATGAGTTGGAGTTGGTCATCAGCCGCGAGATGTGCGGCTCCACGTCCTTCGGGAAGATGCCGTAGCCCAGCCGCCAGCCCGTCATGGCGTACGTCTTGGAGAAGCCGTCCACGACGATGGTGCGATCCAGCATGCCCGGGAACTGCGTGATGGACTCGTGGCCGTCCTCGTACGTGATCTTGGAGTAGATCTCGTCCGCCAGGACCCAGAAGTCGTGCTTCTCGGCCAGCTCCGCGATCTGCCGCAGGTCTTCCTTGGTGAGCATCGACCCGCACGGATTGTGGGGCGAGTTGATGATCACCATCTTCGTCTTGTCCGAGATCCGCGCTTCCAGATCCGCGATGTCGAAGCGGAAGTCCTTCTCCTCCTTGAGCGGCAGAGGCACCGGCTTGGCGCCGAAGAAGGAGATGACCGATTCGTAGATGGGGAAGCCGGGATCCGGGTAGATGACCTCGTCGCCGGGGTTCGTGCACGCGATGACCGAGTAGAACAGGATCGGCTTGGCGCCCGGGGTGATGACGACGTTCTCCGGCCCCACGGAAACCCCGCGGTCCCTGGAGAACCAGTCCGCGATCACCTCGCGCGCCTTCGGCTGACCCGCCGACGGTCCGTAGTGCGTCCAACCGCCGCGGAGCGCCTCGGCTCCCGCCTCGACGACGTTCTTCGGCGTGTCGAAGTCCGGCTCCCCGATCTCGAGGTGGATGATCTCCCGACCCTGCGCTTCCAGCTTCCGCGCGCGAGCCAGGACCTCGAAGGCGGTCTCCGTTCCGAGACCGAACATCCGCTGGGCGATGCGATCCATGACGACCCTCATTGGCGATGCGAGACGGCGTTCGCCTCCCGATCGGAGTCGAACGGACCGAAGATAGCACCCGGACCGGAGCGTGCCTACCCCGCGAAAAGCCCGTTAGTCCATGTAACCCAGACTGTTGAGGCTTTCCAGCAACTCGGGATCCACGGTGGTAGGAGCCGGCCGGGCCTGCCCTCGATCCAGGTAGTCCTCCAGTGCTTCCTGCAGGCGGCGCCGGAGCTCTCCGGTGGGTCCGGCCACCGGCACGGTCTCGTCGGGATCATTGTCGCGGCGGTACCACTCGCGCGTTCCGCGGTACGGCGTCTCCACGTACGCCCAGTCCCGCGTGCGGACCGCCTGCTGCTTGTACGCGTTGGGATAGACGCCCTCCTGCTCCACGTTCCAGGGCATGGACGCCTCCGACATGGCAGGTCCGTCCGGCAGCGGCCCGGCGAGGTCGCGGGAGCCCGCCGGCAGCTCGGCCTCCACGCCGAGCCGCGCGAGCATCGTCGGGGCCAGGTCCACGATCCGCGCCAGCTCCCCCGCGACGCGCGGACGGAAGAACGATTCCTCCGCGATGGCCAGCGGCACCTGCACGTCCGGCGGATGCACGAGGGGGCCGTGCTTGAACCGCAGGCCGTGGTCGTCGAGGCTCTCCCCGTGATCCGAGGTGACGAGGATCATGGTCCGCTCCTCGCGGCGCCGCGCCTCCAGAAACGCGCCAAGCCTGCGGTCCAGCCCCGTGATCTCCGCGTGGTACATCGCCTCCAGGTGGCGGAAGGCGGCACGATCCAGCAGCGACGCGTCGTCCCAAAGCGCGAACAGAAAGTCCATGGAGCCGTCCGCGGGTCCGTCGTACGGGACGGCGTACGTGGCCAGGTCCATCGGGTGCGGGTCGTACGGGAAGTGCGGCTCGAAGACATGCACCCACAGGAAGCGTCGGCCGGCGGTGCGGTCCCACCAGGCCTCGGCCCGCGGCAGCGTCTGCTCCGCCGGGCGCCAGTCCTGATCCCGCGCCACCGCCAGCGGCGTCTCGAAGTCGTAGACATCGAAGCCCCGGTCCAGGCCGAGGCGCGGATCCAGTGCGGCGCTGGACACGAACGCTGCGGTGGAGAATCCATGCTCCTTCAGGATCTGCGGGAGCGTCCGCACGTCGGGCGGGAGCGGCCAGCCGTTCCGCGGCACTCCGTGCCCGGGAGGTCCGTCGCCGGACAGCAGGCTGGCGTGCGCGGAGAGCGTGGTGGGAACCGGGGAGAACGCGTCGGCGTACTGCGTGGCGTTGCGGAAGAAGCGATCCAGGTGCGGCGTGCGGACGACGGGACTGCCGCCGGCGCCGAACCGGTCCGCTCGCCACGTATCCACGGTGACGACGACCGCCGACTCCGCGGCGGGCCGGCCCGGCCCTGAGCAGCCGACGAGCAGAAGCGCGAGCAACGCGCCCGATGTGCCTCGCCCGATTCCCGTCACAGCGTCCTCCTTCCCGCGCGCATCTTCCGGCCCGCTCCCTTCCTCGTCAATCACGGGACCGAAGTCCAGGAGATCCGCAGCCGGGCCGGTCGACCCTGCTCCCACGCCCCGCGCATCCGGAGCGTCCCGGCGGGGACGGGAAGAGCGCCCCACAGTTCCATCGCCCGACCCCGACCGGGACGAAGTGCCGCCTTCGCGCCCCACCGACGCACGCCGCGCCGCGCTTCCAGCGTGCAGGACAAGGCCCGCGCGTCCGAGGGGCCGAGGTCCAGGTCCCAGGCGGCACGCCCCGCCCTTCCGACCGGCAGCACGAGCGCCACTCCGGCGCGCCCCACACGATCCCGGTCCGACCGGACGTCCACCTGCCACGATGCGTCTCCCGCGCGGCCGGCCCACTGCGCCCGGGCGGAGGAGGACTTCTCTCCGTTCCGCACGCGGACCTCGACGCGAAGCGCCGCCTCCCCGCCCCGCCCCAGCGGCCCGCGAACTCCCGCCGCGAGGCGCCGCGACGGGCGATCCCCGCGGGACACGTCGGCCACGACGCCGAGCGGGACGGTCCCGCCGCCCAGCCCCAGCCGCACGCGACGCGACCGCTCCCCCGCGCCGCCTTCCCGCTCCACCACCGACGCCTCCACCTCCGCGACCACGGGGACGCCGCTCTCCGTCCGCAGGACCGCGCCGCCGAACGTCTCCGCCGGGCCCGCCCGCGTCCGCCCTTCCAGCCGGAGGTTGCGGAGCCGGCCGACGTCCAGACGCAGGAAGCCGACCGGGCGCCCCGACGCGCCCCGGCCCGCGCCGAGCCACCACCTCGATTCCTCGGCTCCCAGGACCACACCGGTGGTCCGGCCCAGCAACGCGGGCCCCGGAGCGGCCGCCGGTCGGCGGCGGGCCAGCGGGTCTGTCCACCCCGTCGACGGGCGATCGTCGAGGTGCACCGCTCCCGCGATCCAGCCGGCCCCGCGCACGCAGAACCGGAGCGTGGACCGGGCTCCCGGGTCCGCCCGGGCCCGGATCGCGAATCCGCCGTCCGGTCCGGTCTGCCGCAGCCGGACCTCCTGCCGCTGCGTCCCTCCGTCCTGGACGACCTCCGACCAGATGGAGACCGCCCCCGCGTTCAGGGGCGCCGCCAGCACTCCCAGTGCTACTGGAGCCCATCCTCGAAACCCGTTGAATTCGATTCGGTTCACATCCCGGCGCCGATCCCTTTCCGTTCGCTCCCAGCCTGACGCTCGGCGCAGATCGGACCAGTGTCGCCGGCCGGCGACGGCCCCGGATCTGGCTCAGGAGTCCGCGCACAGCGGCCGAAAACCGGAAGGTGGGGGTACCCCGCGGAAGGGAGGTCTGCGGCGTTGAGGATCGATCGAATCCGGATCGACGGGTTCGGCCCGCTCCGGGGGTCCTTCCGGTTCGCCGACCGCGGCGTCTCCCTCTGGGCGGCTCCGAACGGGCGGGGCAAGAGCCATCTCCCCCGCGCGATCGTGGCGGCGCTCTACGGCGCCCCGCCCGGAGCGGCCGGCGCCGGACGGATCGTCCTCGAACTCCGCCTGGACGACGGCTCACGTTACCGGATCGATCGCGATCTCGGCGCCGGAACGGTGCGCGTCACCGACGCCGACGGTGCCGACGTCCCGATGGACACGGAGCCCGGCCACCGATGGACCGGGCTGCGGCGCGAGGAGTTCGCCGCCCGGTTGACCACCGCCCATGACACGTTGCCCGAAGTTCCCGCCTCGGAGCGCTGGCGCGCGCGACTCAACGGGGACCCCGCCGTCCCACCGTCCGGAACTCCGAAGCCGACGCCCGGCGACGCGGCGGGGTGGGCCACGCCCGACGAGATGCCCTCGTCCGAGCGACTGCTCTCCCTGGACGACGAAGCAGCCACCGCCGACGCTCCTCCGCCCGCGCCCGATCCCGCCGCCGGGATGCGCGCGCTCAAGAACGACCTGGCCACCGAACTCGAGCGGCTAGAGGCGCGGAACCGCGACCACGCGGAGATCTCCGAGCGCCTCGAGGAGCTGGAAGCGGAGAAGGCGAAGCTGGGCGCACTGGAGGGCGCGCAGCCGACCGACCTGGAACGCCTTGACCGGCTCATCCAGCGGCTTCGCGAGACACGCGATCGTCGTGAACGCCTGCATGCGGAACGGGAACAGATGCGCGTCGAGCTCGAGGAGCGCGGTCTGGATCCGTCGCGCTTCGCCGAACTGGACCGGCAGGTGGGCGCGCTCGGCGACGAGCAGCGTTCGTTCCTCGAGTCGTACCGGCAGGCGGAGACGATCCTGCGCGGGAACCAGGCACTCACCCGCAGCGAGAGCCGCCTGGACGAGTCGATGATCGACGCGATCGAGCGCCACCGGCGGGGCGCGGCCAAGGCCGCGACGATCCCGCTCCTCGTGGCGATTCTCTGCCTGTTCGGCTCCGTCGCGCTTCCGTTCCTGACCACCGTGCCGATCCCGCTCGTCACGCTCCGGCTGCTCGGCGCGGCCAGCGCGGGTCTCGGCGGAATCCTGTTCGCGCGGGCTCGGGGCGTCCAACGCGGCGAGATGGACGAGGCGCGCGAGAAGCTGGCCCGCAAGCTGAGCCAGCTCGACCAGTTCGAGGAGGAGGGACGGGAGACGGAGCGTCGCCTCTCCGAGCTGGCGACCGAACGGGAACTCGCCGACGGGAGGACGCTGCTCGCCACCTACGAGGAGTGGCAGCAGTGCCGGGCCGAGATCCGCGACGTGGAACGGCTCGACCGCCAGAATGAGGAAGTCGACCGCGAGGAGGTCGCGCTGCGCGAGAAGATCGGCTCCTACGTCGTGGACGACGACACGGATCCGACCACGCTGAGCCCCGAGGAGCTGGAGTCCATGCTGAACGGCTACGCCCGGCACTTCGAGCTTCAGCACGAGATCGAGGCGACCCGGGAACGCGTGGAGGCGACCGAGCAGGAGCTGACCGAGGCCGGCGACCGCGTGTCGGAGCTGCGCCGCGAGATCGGCGATCGTCTGGAGACGGTCGGCATCGCGCGGGACCGCAACCTGGACGAGGCGATCGAGATGTACGCCGGCCGCCTCCGCAACGCCTCGCCTCCATCCACGCCGGCTTCCGTGACCGCGGGACCGGCCGCCTGGTCCGGCGCGGTCTCGACCCGCGTCGCGTCGATCCTTCGCTGGTTCCGCTCCGACCTCGTCGGCGTGGAGGTGGAGGCCGATCTCGTTCCACGTCTGCAGGCGGGTGACGCCGCGACACCGGTCCCCGCGGACGCGGACGAGCTGGGCCGCGGCGCCTACGATCAGGTTTGCCTCGCACTGCGGCTCGCGATCGGGGAAACTCTGACCGCCGACGGAGAGCGCATCCCCGTCCTCCTCGAGGATCCGTTCGTCCGGGCGGACGACGCCCATCACGATCGCGGCGTCTCGTTCCTGATCGAGGACGTCTCGAAGCGGAACCAGGTCATCCTGCTGACGTCGCACGAGGTTCGCACCCGATGGTATCTGCACCAGCATCCGCAGCACCGGGACCGGCTCGTCCCGATGGCGCCCCGGACCGCGCCGGCCCCCGAAGCCGCGACCTCCTCGTCGCCCTCGCACTCCTCGGCCTCCTGATCCCGGGACCCGGCGCCCGCGCCGAGGATTCCGACATCCACTGGACCGACGCCTTCCTCGTCGGCGGCGCGCAGCGTCGCCACGCGGGGACCGGGCCGGTCGATGCCGGTCCCGGCGAGGTCGTGGAGCTGTACCTCGTCCTCGAGGGCGAGCGCGGAGGCCTGCCGGTCTACGCCTGCGAGTTCAGGGACCTGCGGATCCAGGGCCGTGCGGTGCCGGAGCGCCTCGTGCTGTCGCCCGTGGACGCGGGTCTGTCGGACGCCGAGGTCCACTGGCGCGAGCTGCGCGCCGTCGTCGGGAATCCGCCGTGGAAGCGGACGCGGTTGGCGCGCGGCGAGGGGCAGTGGTCACTGGCTGTGATGGAGTTTCACGGCACGCCGGCGGCCGGGGTGCCGCGCACGGCCGGAACGTCGCGCTACGCGGCCGCGGTGAGCGTGACCACGGGCACCCGGAACATGCGCTTCGAGACGGACGGCTGGTCACCTCGCCCCGACTGGGCCGATCCGGATCACGCTCCGGGGTTCCGGGTCTCGCGGAACCTGGGAACCGGGCTCGGCGAGCGCGCGATGGCCTTCGCCCGCCTGCCCGTCCGCGAGGACGTCACGGCGGAGCACGCGCGCGCGAAGACGGCGCTGCGCCCGATCGACCTGGTGCTGGCCGCGTACTCGGAGCAGGCCGGGCTGCAGTGGCGCGACCTTCCCGACGAGCCCCTCGACGGCGAGGCGTGGTCGTGGCTCTTCGAGACCATCATCCCGCACGCGATGCGGCGGGACACGCCGCACGCCCGCGCCATCACGCCGGACGGGAAGCCGGTGCCCTGGATGAAGCGCGGTTCCGGAGAGACCGCCGTGCGCCGCGACGACATCGTCGTGCTGCGGGACGCCCTCGTCATCCTGCGCAGCGACGACGGCGACGGCTGGCTCGGCAACGACGACGAGGCGATCCACGTGTCGCTGGGGGAGATCGCCATGAGCCCATGGCACGGGATCGAGGGCGACGTGTTCTCCGTGATCCGGTGTCGGGACTTCTCCCGCCTGCGCGCGCTGCTGCGCGAGGCCGGGTACGGGGAACTCCTCGGGAGCACGACCTTCAGCAACCAGGTCCGCCGGGCGTGCGAGGACTTCGAGCGCGATCACGGCCTGCCGGTGAACGGCCTCCCGGATCCGGACATGGAGTCCGCGCTGGAGGAGATGGTGACGCGTATGCGCTCGCCGATCCCGACGCCCGCTCCGGAGGAAGCGTCCGCCCCCGACGCCGCTCCGTGAGAATCCTCACCGCTCCCGACTTCCGCACGCTGCAGGAGATCCTGCGCCGCGAGCTCGACGCCGTGGATCCGTCCCGGAGGCCGCGCGTCCTCACGCCGGGCGAGGGCGCCCGCGCCGAGCTGCGCCTGCGGCTCGCCGAGGCGAGGGGCGGTCTGTTCGGAATCGACGTGGAGTCGCTGCCCGCGTTCATCGAGCGTACGACGGCGGCTCGCATCGCGCGCGAGGGAGGCGTGCCGCTCTCGGAGGCGGCGCTCGATCGACTCGTCGGGCGGCAGGTGGTCCGACACGCATCGTCCTCTGCGGGACGTGACGCGATCGGCCGCCTGGGCGACGTTCCCGGCGTGGCGGCCGCCGTCGCGGCGACGTTCCGCGACCTGATGCAGGGCGGGTTCGCCCCGGACGATCTCGCGCCGGACGACCTCGGTCCCGGACCGCTGGGGAGCGCGCTCCATTCGCTGTACGCCGAGTTCCTCACCACGCTCGAACGGGAACGCTGGTGGGATCGACGGGGACGGGAAGCGCTGGCCACGCGCCACCTCCCGAACCCCGCCCCGCCGACGCTCCTCTTCGGCTTCCACGATCTCACGGCGCTCCAGCGTCGACTGGTGCGCGCGATGGCGGAGGCCGGCGACGTCGTGCTGCTCGTGCCCGGGCCGGCCGGAAACGGCGAGTCCGAGCCGGGCGAGGCCGCCGCCGCCCCGATCCTCCAGTGGGCGACGGCCCTCGGCGCGAAGCTGGAAGTGGAACCACGCGCGTTCGCGGGCACCGCCCGTCTCGTCGACGGGTTCCTGCGCGCCCCGGAGATCCCCGACCCCGGCCCGGATGCGCTCCGCCTGATCGGCTACGCCACGGAGGCCGACGAGGTGCGCGGGATCGCCCGCGAGATCCGCCGGCTCGTTCGCGAGGGGCGCGGAAGGCACGGCGACGTGCTGGTGACGGTGCCGCCCTCCGGACCGTCGCCGCAACGCTTCCGGCGCATCTTCGCGCGGGCGGGCATTCCGCTGCGTGACCGCGTCGGGATCGCGCACGTCCACACGGGCGAGGGTCGATGCGCCGCGCTGATGGCACGCGCGGCCACCGCACCGCCGGACGATCGGGACCGCGAGGCGCTCGCCTTCCTCCCCGGCCACGATCCCGACCGCGACGAGGCGCAGGCCGTCGCCGTCGAGCGCCTGCTGGCCGCGCGCAGCGCGTCGGCCTGCGCGGATGCGTTCACGGAGTGGTGGACGATCCGCTTCGAGGCGGAGCCCGGAGAGGGAATCCGGCACGCGTTGACCGCGATCCGAACCGTTCACGGTCATCATCCGCTGCCGCCCCGCGAGTTCGCGGCGGCGCTCGCCGAGGCGCTGGCCGGAGGTCGCGAGCGCGACGGCGCCTTACTGGACGACTCCGTGTGGCTCGTGTCCGCCGCGGCCGCGCGCTTCCACTCCCGGCCGATCGTCTTCCACGCCGGACGCCTGGAGGGTTCGTCCCGCCGACCGCCGCCGGCCGATCCCCTGCTTCCCGACCGCGTGCGACGCCGGCTGAACGAGCGCTTCGAGCACGCGGGCAAGTTCCTGCCGGTGGGGGAAGACCGCGCCGAGGAGCCGTGGCTGCTGACGCGCTTCCTGCTGGAGACGGCCTCCCGCACCACGATCCTGAGCTGGGCGCAGCGCGAGCGGATCGGCACGGAGATCCGCGGGCCGTCCGCCCTGCTGCTGGACCTCGCCTCGCGCCGGGCCGGTCGGCCGCTGGAGGCCTACGGCGACGGCTTCACGGACGGCGTGGAGATGGACGACGGCGCCGCCGGTCGCATCGAGCCGGTGGGTGCGCTGGACCACGATCTCGCGCGATTCACGTCGGTGTCGCCGCCGGACGAGGACGATCTCGTGTCTCTGCTGGAGGAACCGCGAGCGCGACACCTCGCCCCCGCGCTGCGCGCGGATCAGGCGCGCTGGCGCGGCGGCGAGCCGGGTGCCCACGACGGCGTCCTCACCGACGAGCGCGCGATCGGCCGGATCGAAGCGCTGCTGCGGGGCCGCGCCTGGAGCGCGACCGCGCTGGAGAGCCTGGCGAACTGTCCGTTCTCCTACCTGCTGCGACTCCTGAAGCTCACCGAGGACCGGCGCGAGGAGGACGACTTCGATCCGATGCAGCGCGGGAAGATCTTCCACTCCCTCATGGAGCGCATCCATACCGAGCTGCTGCGACGGGAACTCGTCCCGCTGACGCCGGAAGTGCTCCCCGACGCGCTGGAGATCCTGGACCGCCACGTGTCGGTCGAGGCGGAGAGCCTGCGGCGCGAACCGATGCGGCGTCGGCTGCCGCGCGGCGCGACGCTGGCCTCGCTGCGCGACGACGTGGCGATCCTGCTGGCGCGCGAGGCGCATCGCCCGGAGGCGGAAAGGACCGTGCCGGTCCGGGTGGAGATGGCCTTCGGCCCGGACGACGATCCCGCGCATCCGCCGCCGTCGCTGGAACTCCCGTCGGGCGCGATCGCGCTCCGCGGGAAGATCGATCGAGTGGATCGTCGCGCCGACGGCTTGCTCGAGGTCGTCGACCTGAAGACCGGCCGGGCGCGCGCCCGCAGCCACGAGCTGCGCTCCCCGGGCAACGGCAAGTCCGAGATCCGCCTGCAGCTCCCCCTCTACTTCGAGGCCGCCCGGCAGGTCCTGGGCCATGAACCGGCCCGCGCCTACTACTCCTACGCGACGACCGACCGTGACTTCAGCGAGGTGGAGTTCACGTCCGAGGATCACCGCGCGTTCCTACCCGAGGTGCTGGAGCTCCTGGAGCACCTGCTGGAGCGCGCGCGGGCCGGCTGGTTCCCGTGCACGCCCGGGACCGGCTGCTGCTACCGCGATCTGAACGGAGCCTGCGGACCGAACGTCGCGGCGCGGTTCCGACGGAAGCGATCGGCGTCCGCGGTGGCCGATCACCTCCGGCTCGTGCGGGGGGACGAGTGAACGCGCGCCCGCCCGACGCGGACGTTCGCGAGCGCATCGTCGAGGCGCGCGGCGTGAACCTGTCGGTGGAGGCGGGAGCCGGCACCGGGAAGACGACGCTGCTGGTCGATCACGTCGTCGCGCTCGTCGAGTCCGGAATCCCGATCTCGCGCCTCGCGCTCGTCACGTTCACGCGCAAGGCCGCCTCCGAACTCCGCTCGCGCCTTCGTCGCCGGCTGGCGGAGGAGGCGGCGACCGGTGCGGAGTGGGCGATCCGGGCGGTCGGCGATCTGCCGCGGGCGAGCGTCGGCACGACGGACTCGTTCTGCCGCGCGCTGCTGGCGGACTTCCCGCTGGCGGCGGGACTGCCGCCCGGCTTCTCGCTCGTCGACGAGATCGCGCAGGAGGCGCTGCTCGACCTGGCGTGGGACCGTGTCGTCAACCGCGGCGACGAGGACTCGCGCGAGCTCTTCGCCCGGCTCCGCGAGGTGGGCGTGGCGCCGGCCCGTTTGCGGGCACTGGCGGCCGAGGTGATCGACCACCGGGACCTCACTCCCGCCAAGGCCGAGCCGCGCGGGATCGAGTCGATGCTCTCCGTCTTCGAGCGCTGCTTCCCCGATGTCCTTCGGGCGGCGCGCGCGTGCACCGATCCGGAGGACCTTCTGCTCTCCCGAATCCGCGAGCTGGAGCGCGACCGGACCGTGGCCCGCGCGCTCGGGGGCGCCGCGGCCGACCGCGTGCTCCTGCGCATCTTCCGGGCGAAGGGCAAGGTGGCGACGTCCCGGGGACGGGCCGGTTCGTGGGGCGGGAAGGACGGGAAGGCGCGCGCCGTCGCCGCCCTGGAGCGACTGGACGAGGCGCTGAACGAGGCGCTGGCGGCCCGCAGCGCGACGCTCACCGCCGACGTCGCCGCGTGGCTGGACCATTTCGCCGCGGAGTACCGGCGCGTGAAGCGCGAGCGCGGGCTCGTGGACTTCCGGGACCTCGCGCTGGAGACGCGCGATCTCCTGCGCCGCGACGCGAACCTGCGCCGCGCCATCTCGTCGCGGTGGGACGTCGTGATGCTGGACGAGGTGCAGGACACCGATCCGCTCCAGATGGAGATCGCCTTCCTGCTCACGTCGCGGGAGCCGGCGGACGATCCGCTGGACTCGCGCCCGGATCCGGGTCGGCTGTTCCTCGTCGGCGATCCGAAGCAGTCGATCTACCGATTCCGCCGCGCCGACATCGAGCTCTACGAGAAGGCGCGCGCGCGAATCGCGGAGTCGGGCGAGGCGCCGCTGATCACCGCGAGCTTCCGCTCCCATCCGAAACTGCTCGACCTCGTGAACCGGGTCTTCTCCGGCTGGATGGAACGGCCGGACGACGGCGCGTGGCAGGCGGAGTACGTCGCGCTGGAACCGGGACGGCCGGCGACGGAGGGCGACGATGCGCCACGCGCGTCCCTTCTCCTCCCCGATCCCGAGCTCGCCCGCGAACAACGGGGGGACGGCAAGGCGCTGAGCGTCGCGGATCGCGGCGAGCTGGAGATCGATGCGGTCGTCCGGCTCGTGCGCCGCGCCGCCGGAATCGACGGCGACGGTCCGGGCTGGGAGGTGCGGGATCCGCGCACGGGCGAACCGCGACCGGCCGGCCCGGACGACGTTGCGGTGCTGGTGCGGAAGATCGCGTGGGGCGAGGAACTCGTCGACGCGCTGCGTCTCGCCGGCGTTCCGGCGGCGGTGGCCGGCGGCAAGCGCTTCCACGCGCGCGACGAGATCCGGACGCTGGCCACGCTGCTGGAGTCCGTGCTGGAGCCGGAGCATCGCCTCTCGCGCTTCGCGGCGCTGCGCGGCGCGGCCTTCGCGCTGCCGGACGACGATCTCGTGCGCCGGTTCGACCCCTCTCGCGAGCCCGAGTCCACGCCGCGCCTCGCGGAGGCGGAAGCCACACTCGACGCGCTGGCGGACGCGGCGCGCGAGCTGCCGGTGCCGGAGTTCCTGGAGACGCTGGCCGGGGGCACCGCGCTGCTCGCGGTGTTCGGGTTCCGCCGCGACGGCGCGCTTCGCGTCGAGAGCCTTCGCCTTCTCCTGGAGGCCTCCGAGTCACTGGCGGACGCCGGCTTCGACACGCTGCCCGCGTTCGTGCGCTGGCTGCGGGAACAGGAGTCGGACGACGGCCGCGCGGTGTTCGGCGAGCTGGACCCGGGCGCCAGTTCCGGCGTCGAGGTTTTGACCATGCACAAGGCGAAGGGGCTGGAGTTCCCGATCGTCGTCCTCGCCGATCTCGCGGGCGCCCCCAGTTCCTCCGGCATGACGGTCTGCGAGAGGAGCAGCGGACGGCTGGAGTTCCGCCTCTCGCGCGCGAGCGGCGTGGCCACGCCCGGCTGGGACGAGGCGTGGGAGCGCGAGCGGAAGCGGCGCGACGCCGAGGAGATCCGCCTGCTGTACGTGGCGATGACACGCGCCCGCGACCACCTCGTGCTCTCCTGGCCGGAGGGAAAGGGCGGATTCCTCTCCGGACTGCCCGACCGCCTCGGCGCGCCGGCGGGACAGTCGGCCGACGCGGACGACGACGACCTGGCCACGATCCGCGTCCAGGACCTCGCTCCCGTCGGCGAGGTCGACGCGCTTCACCGCATCGACCTGGAGGCGGCGTGGGACCGGGCGCGTCGCGCGCAGGCGCCGGACCTCTTCGCCGGAGCGTCGTCCCCCGCGCCGGAGCCGGCCGCGCGGGTCACCGCCGCCACGCGCCTGACCGGAGAGCCGACCGCCGCCACCTCCCCCGCCGCGGAGGACGATCGCCGACCGGCCGGCTGGCACGCGACGGACTTCGGGACGTTCCTGCACCGCGTGCTGGAGACCGTGGACGCGGAGCCGGACGTCGCGGGCCTCGTCGAGGAGGCGATCGCCGCCGCCGGGCTCCCCGCTCCAGGGGCGGACGCGATCCGTCGCCTGCACGCGGACGTCGCGCGGATCCTGGCCGATCCCGCGCTCGAGCCGTTCCGGCGCGCCGTCGCCGACGAACGCGTGCAGCGCGAGGTGCCCTTCCTCCTGCCCGACGGCGACCAGTGGATCTCCGGCACGATCGACGCGATGTGGACGACGTCCGAGGACGGTTGGGCGCTCGTCGACTTCAAGAGCGGCGCGCGCCGCGTGGACGACGACGGCACGCGTCGGCCGGCCGAAGCGCACGTGCGGCAGCTTCGCCTCTACGCACGGGCGGTCACGCAGCTGACGGATCGGCCGGTGGTCGAGGCTCGACTCCTGTACCTGGGAGAGCAACCCGTCCACTCCGCGACGGTGTCCGTCCCGGAGGCGCCGGCCGTGCGTTGACAGCCGCGCGATGCGGATCGTCCTTCCCCGGAGACGATCCCGTTCCTCCGTTCCCACGAGGCTGTCATGAGAAGCTCCCGCCGCAGGCCGCGCCGGATCCCGGCGATCGCAATCCTCCTCGGACTCGTCCCGGTGACTGCGTGCGCCGCGGCGCCCCGCCTGCTCGTGGGGGAGTCGCATCCCATCCCGACCCGCTTCCCGAACCATCCCGTGGTGGAGCCGCACGTCTCCGCCCATCCGAGCGAAGACGGTCACCTGCTCGTCGGCGCGATGATCGTGACCGACGCCGATCAGCCGTACCGGAGCTGCCGGCTCTCCAGCTTCGTGAGTGGCGATGCGGGGGCGACTTGGACGGAGACGGCCCACGACTGGTGGGGCTACGACCCGTGGACCGCGATCGACGAGAGCGGGCGCGCGGTGCTGACGTGGCTCGGCACCGAGGGGAGCTTTCAGGACCGGTACCCGGTGGTGTTCCTCTCGTCGGACGACGCCGGGGTCCGCTGGAACGACGACGTGCAGGTGACGGACGGCAACCACGACGGGACGAAGGTGACGGCCCTCGGCGAGACGTTCGCGTTCACCGCGGTCCACTTCGTGCAGCGCGGAGCCGACGTCGTGCTGCAGGCGCGCCGGCGCGACGAACCGTTCCGTGAGATCGCGCGCGTGCCGGGGAACGGGCGCCGGCTGAACTTCTGCGAGCCGGCGATCCTCTCCGACGGGACGATCGTCGTCCCGGCGTCCGAGTTTCTGGAGCGGGCGTGGGTCCACCGGGTGAATCCGGCAACCGGTGAGATGTCCGAGGCGTATCCGGTCACCGATCGTCCCGGCGGCGCCGGCGGCTACCTCCGCCTCGTCGCCGACACGTCGCCCGAGTCCCCGTTCCGGGACCGTCTCCACTTCGTGCGCGCACTCGGATCGCGTGAGCGCTACGAGGGCATCTGGATCAACACGTCGTCCGATGGTGGAAGGACGTGGAGCGAGGACCGTCGCGTGGACGTCTTCGCGGAGGGACCGGAGACGCGGGCGGTGCTGGCGACCGTCGCCGTGAACCGGGACGGCGTCGTGGCGATCTCCTGGGTGGACCGCCGCCGCGCCGACGAGGAGCTGCGGGACGTCTACGTGACGGCCTCGCTGGACGGGGGCGAGACGTTCCTCCCGCCGGCCCGTGTGACCGGGGAGGGCTCCAGCCCGCGGACGGAAGCCAACGCGGACGCGGCGAACAAGTTCTCCGCGGGCGGGCACTACATGGGCATGGCCGCCCGGGCCGGTGGAGCCTTCCAGCTCGTCTGGAGCGACAGCCGCTCCGGCCACTTCGGACTCCGGACCGCGGAGGTCCGGGTCACGGGCTAGCGCCGGCCGCAACCTCGAGGCTCGAACTCGACCGCATTTTCGGCCTTCCCCCCCTTGACGGGCCGGGATGTGGACCTATATTTCGAATTATGTCGAACTATCTAACTGAAATCGATCGCCTGGCCGAGCGGTTCCGGGCCCTGGGCAATCCCCAGCGGCTGCGGATCTTCCTGCGGCTGGCGGACTGCTGCCGGGCCACGGGAACGTGCTGCACCACGGAACGCCGGTGCGTGGGCGACATCGCGGGGGAGCTGGACATCGCCCCCTCCACGGTGTCCCACCACCTGAAGGAGCTGCGGCGATCGGGACTTCTCCACATGGAACGCAACGGGCGAACGATCGAATGCTGGGTGGAGCCGGGGATCCTCGGCGATCTCTCCGCCTTCTTCGCGCCCGAGGGAAAGGAATCAAGATGAGCACGACACCGGGAAGCGAGGACCTGAGACACCACGTCCGCTCCACGTACGGAGAGATCGCGCGCGGGGAGCGCGACGGGTGCGGTCCGGCGCGCGGCGGGAGTTGCGGCTGCAGTCAGGACGCGGCCAGCGAGAGCGAGAAGCTCGGCTACTCGGCCGAGGAGCTGGCCGCGCTCCCGGAGGGTGCGGACCTGGGGCTGGGCTGCGGCGTGCCGGGCCGGTTCGCGGAGCTCGAGCGCGGCGAGATCGTGCTGGACCTCGGCGCCGGCGCGGGCATCGATGCGTTCCTGGCGGCGCGGCACGTCGGGCCGGAGGGACGCGTCATCGGCGTCGACATGACGCCCGACATGGTGGAAAAGGCGCGGCGCAACGCGGAGTCCGCCGGATCGACCAACGTGGACTTCCGCCTCGGGGAGATCGAGCATCTCCCGGTGGCCGATGGTTCGGTGGACGTGATCCTCTCGAACTGCGTCATCAACCTGGCCCCCGACAAGGAGCGCGTCTACCGGGAGGCGATGCGCGTCCTCAAGCCGGGCGGCCGCGTCGCCATCTCCGACATCGTGACGTTCGGGGAGCTGCCGCCGGACGTACGCGACGATCCGGACCAGCACTCCGCGTGCGTCGCCGGAGCGCTGCCCATCGACGACGTGCGCCGCATCCTGAACGACGTGGGGTTCGTCGACGTGAACGTGGAAGCGCCGGAGCCCGATCCCGCCGCCGAAGGGTGGCGTTCGAAGGTCGCGTCGGCGTCCATCCGGGCGAAGCGCCCGGCCTAGCTCCCGTCCGATCCGAGGCCGAACTTGCGCGCGCGGTACTGCATCGTCTTGTAGGAGATGCCGAGCCGCCGCGCGGCCTCGGAGAGGTTTCCGTCCGCGCGGCGGACGGCCTCCCGCAGCAGACGCTCCTCCACCTCCGGCAGGGAGATGGGCTCCTCGCCCAGCAGGTCCTCCGGAGCCAGATCGCCCGCCCAGGCCACGGGTTCCCCGGCCCCGGGCGCGGACGAAGGTCGCCGCAGCACGGACGGCGGCAGCGCGTCCACGCCCAGTGGCTCCCCGTCCGACAGGACGACCATCCGCTCCATCAGGTGCTCCAGCTCCCGGACGTTGCCCGGGAACGAGTACCCCTCCAGCCAGCGTCGCAGCTCTTCGTCCAGGTCCGGCATGGGTACGCCGATGCGTTCCGCCGCACGCACCGCGAACGTCTCGGCCAGCGGGAGCACGTCCCCGCCCCGCTCGCGCAGCGGCGGCAGGCGGATCTCCACCACGTTGAGACGATGGTAGAGGTCGTCGCGGAACGTGCCGGCCGCCACGGCGTCCGGAAGGTCGCGGTTGGACGCCGCCACGATGCGGACATCGACGCGACGCGGCTTCCCGGATCCGACCCGCTCCACCGTGCGGTCCTGAAGGACGCGCAGCAGCTTGGACTGCAGCGCGAGCGGCATGGACACGACTTCGTCCAGGAAGAGCGTGCCGCCGTCCGCCTGCTCGAAGCGGCCCACCCGGGAGTCCGTCGCGTTCGTGAACGCGCCGCGCTCGTGCCCGAACAGCTCGCTCTCGGCGAGGGACTCGGGAATGGCGGCGCAGTTCACGGGAACGAACGGCCCCGAGGCGCGCTCCCCGCCGAAGTGCAGCGCCCGTGCCGCAAGCTCCTTGCCGGTCCCGCTCTCCCCCGTCAGGAGCACGTCGACGTCGACGGACGCGACCTTTTGCAGCTGCTCCCGCAGCCGGACAACGGCGCGGCTCTCCCCGAGGATGCGCGCGCCCGCCTCCTCGCCCAGCGCGCGACGCAGGTCCCGGTTCTCGCGCGTGAGACGAACCCGCTCCCGCACCCGCTCCACGCGGTGCAGCAACTCCTCCTTGGCGAACGGCTTCTGCAGATAGTCGAACGCGCCGTCCTTCATGGCCTCCACCGCGGAGGCCACGGTGGCGTAGGCGGTCATCAGGATGACGAGCAGGTCCGGCCGCGCCGATCGCGCCTCGCGCAGCAGCGTGTGCCCGTCGAGACCGGGCATGCGAAGGTCCGTGAGCAGAAGATCCGCCTCGGCGTTCCGGAGCCGGTCCAGCACGCGATGCGGATCGTCGAAGACCTCCACGTCATGGCCGGCGTCGCGCAGGATCTCGCCCAGGATCTCCCGCTGCCCGCTCTCATCGTCCACGACGAGGATCCGCAGGGCCGTCCCGCTCATGCCGCCCCTCCCGCGCGCGGCAGCGTCACCCGGAACGTGGACCCGCGTCCCGGTTGGCTCTCCGCGTCCACCGATCCGTGGTGGCGCTCGACGATGGCGCGCACCAGGGAGAGCCCGAGCCCCGAGCCGTCGGCGCGGTCCGTGTAGAACGGCTCCCAGACGCGCGCCAGTCGATCGGGGGCGATTCCGCATCCGTCATCGGTCACTTCCACCACGATCTCCTCCGGAGTCGTGCGCGGGCGCACCGCCACGCGTCCGCCCGCCTCCACCGCGATCAACGCGTTGGCCACGAGGTTGTTCCAGACGGTCGGCAGACGGGCCGGATCGCCGGATACGACCGCGTCCGCGTCGCCCTCCATCGCCAGCGATACGTCCCGCTGACGGGCTTCCGGCTCGAACAGCGCGACACAGTCGCGCAGCTGGCGGCCCACGTCCACCGCCTCCCTCACCGGATCGTCCTTGCGGGAGAGATCCAGGAACGTGCTGACCATCCGCTCCAGTCGCTCCAGCTCCCCGGTCACGAGGCCCGTGTAGTGATCGAAGCGCTCGCGCTCCTCGCTCCCTTCCGGCGGCGCCGTCCGGTCGCGGAGCTGGCCGAGCGTCAGGCGCATCGCGTTGAGCGGGTTGCGCACCTCGTGGGCGACGCCCGCGGCCAGCTGTCCGACCGCGGCCAGCCGCTCGGCCTCGGCGAGCCTCCCCTCCATCGATCTCTTCTCACGCAGGCCGGCGACCATCTCGTTGAACGAGGCGGTGAGCCGGCCGACTTCGTCGGGGCGCTGCGGATCCACGCGGACGTCCAGGTCGCCGCTCACCACCTGCCCGAACGAGCGCTCCAGCGACCGGATCGGCCGCGTGAACTGGACCGCCAGCAGCACCGCCCCCGTGGCGCCGACGCCGAGCAGCCCCGCCATCCAGGCCCAGCTGCGGCGCTTCGCCTTGGCCAGCTCCTCCGTGAGACCCGCCACGGGATAGAGCAGCTCCACCGATCCGGGGCCGCGTGGCCCGGGCAGCGGGAGGTGCACCTTCACGAGTCGCTCGCCGCCGGAGTCGCCCGCGGCGCCGGTGCCGGTGAAGAGGAGCTGCAGCGTGGAGTCCGCCGGCGGACGATGCTCCCAGCGCCGGACCTCCGCGTCGAGGGTCTCGGCCCCGTCGCTCACGACGAGCCGCCGCTCCTCCACCCCGCTGCGCAGCACTCGGAAATCGCGGTGCTCCTCCAGGAACCTCTCGAGCAGCGCCGGGTCCTCCTCGCGCAGCTTCTCCCGCCACATGTGCGCGTCCTCGCCCTCGTAGCGGAACGTCGAGGAGTCGTGGTCCACGACGACCATGACCTGGACCTCGGCGGAGTCTCGGAGTTCCCCGCCCAGCAGGTCACGGATCTCCTCGACCGTCGGGGCGGAGTCGCCCGATGCGGTCCGGGAGAAGACCTGGAGCGACATCTCGGAGAAGCCGCGGGTGGTCTCGTCGATCTCGCGGGTGACGGCATCCAGCCGGTCCAGCAGGACCGCCTGCTCGCGGCGCGTCAGCATCCACTGCGCCGCCATCACGGCGACCAGCAGGACGATCATCATGGCGGCGAGGCGCGTCTTGAGGGTCACGGCGTCTCCTCGGGGCCGGCCGCAGGGGCCGGCCCCATTCTACGTCAGCGGGCGTCAGGCGTCCGGCGCCACTTCGATGCGGTGCACGAACGGGTACTCGTCCTCGTCGTGCGTGACGCCGTACAGGCGACCGTCCCGGCCCACCGTCAGCCAGTCGTAGGAGTCCGGCAGGTCGAAGCGGCGCAGCCACTCGCCGTCCATCGACCACTCGTCCACGCGGCCGTGCTTGCCCTCGCTGGTGAGCACCCACAGCCGGCCGTCCGGCCAGGCCAGCACCCCGCGCGTCGCGGAGTGGTGGGTGGGTAGGAACTGCTTCAGTTCGTCGGCGTCCAAGTGCATCGACATCTCCTCCCCGCTGTCGTCGGTCCACGCGCTCGCACCGCCGCCGCCCCCGCCGCCCTCGCCGCCGCCGCCGTCCCGCCGGACGATCACGACGTGCTCCACGCCGCCTTCCTCCTCCGACGCGGGCGGAGCCAGCTCCTCCTCCGTGAACTTCCGCCGCTCGAAGGGCCGGGCGAACGCCGCGATGCCGTCCGACCGGAACCGCTCCAGCAGGTAGTCGCCCTCGGGGGCGCGGAAGGCGGAGCCGCCGTCGACCACGACGAGCCGCGGCGCCACGGTCTGCCGGCCGATCTCCATCTTGATGTGACGGCCGCCCATCGGGCCGAGCTTTCCGCCCTCCCAGGCCAGCTCCCCGTCCGCCCCGAACACCTGCACCTTGGCCGGCCCGTGCGTTCCGTAGGAGAGGAACACCCGTCCGTCGTCCGCAAGGACGAGCGCATCGGGCGAGCCCATGACCATCTGGTCGCGCAGCAGCTTGCCGTCCGCATCCAGCACGGAAACGCGTCCCTGCCCCATGTCGAAGACCGCGATCTGGCCGGAAGCGTTCACGGAGAGGCGCGACGGAATCCGGAACTCACCGGGTCCGTCGCCCTCCGCGCCGATCGACCGGGCGAGGTTCCCCTGCGCGTCGAACACCTGGATCCGGATGTTGCCGTTGTCCAGCACGTGAAGGTGGCCCTCGGCGTCGGCTGCCACCTCAACCGAGCCGAACCGCTCGTAGAAGTACGTGTCGTCGTCGGCGTCGGGGCCGCCGAGCGTCATCGTCGTGGAGAACGAGTAGCCGCCGTCCTTCGACGGGGCCGAACGCAGCACCGGCTCGGCCGACGCGGTCGCGACGCCGAACGTCGCGAGCGCGAGAAGTGCGATCGTCTTCATGCGGAAGCTCCTTTCGGGTGGGGGTGACCGGCCCGGCGGGCCAGCATCGTGAACAGGCAGGGGATGACGAACAGCGTGAACGCGGACGACGCCGCCAGTCCGGCGGTCGCGGAGAGAGCCAGCGCGCGCCAGGTCGCCGACATCGCGTCGGTGCCGGACGCGAGCAGCGGGATCAGCCCCGCCACGCTCGTGAGCGTGGTGAGGACGATCGGGCGAACGCGCTCCACGGCGGCGCGCCGGGCGGCGCGGCCGGCATCGCCGAGACGCCGGTGCAGGCGTCCGGCGCGGTGCACGAGGAGCAGCGCGTTGTTGATGGCGATGCCCGCGAGCAGGATGAGCCCCACGTACGCGGTCCGATCGAAGGACTCACCCGTGGCCCAGAACGTGAACGGGATCGCCACGAAGCTGAGCGGCACGGACAGCATCGCCACGAAGGGGAGCAGCAGGCTCTCGAACAGGGCCGCGGAAACCATCGTGATGAGGAGCAGCGAGAAGGCGATGCCGAGACGGATCTGCGACTCGTCCTCCGCGGTGAGGAAGAGCCCCAGCCCGTCCTCCAGCTCGTAGCCGGGCGGCATCTCGGTGTGGTCCACGACGGACCGCACGTAGCGATCGCCAACGCGGCGCGGTCCGCGGTAGTCGAAGTCGATCAGGCGCTCGTAGCGCTGGTCACGGCGCCGGATCTCGCCGGGCAGGGCGCGCTCGGAGAGATCGGCCAGCATGGTCACGGGAACCATCGCCCCGGCCGGAGTCCGGACGCCGAGCTCCTTCAGCTCCGCGACCGTGAGATCGTCCCCGCCCTCGAAACGCACCCGGCCGGTCAGCTCGCCGCGCTCCGTCGTCCACCGGCGCGCGCCCAGGTCCGAGGCGATCGCGGGACGAACCGCGTCGACGAACCCGGCCGTCGTGAGCCCCGCCGCCGCCAGACGATCGCGGCGCGGCGTCAGCACGAGCTCGTGCGCGTCCTCGACGAACATCCCGACGCCGTTCGTGTCGACGTCCTTCACGCGCGGGTTGCGCTCCAGCGCCTCGGCCACGGCCTCCGTCAGCCCGCCGAGCCGCTCCCAGTCCGGGCCGCGCACGCGGAGCCGGTACGAGGGCGAAACCGCGGAGCGGCCGCGGCTGAAGCCGGGGCCGTCCCCGGTGACGCTGACGTCGGCGCCGGAGACCGCCGCGGCCCGCAGCGCCAGCTCGTCCTTGAGCGACGCCGGGATCGTCGTGAACGTGATCGCCGGCTCGAACCGGACGGAGAGGAAGCCCGATCGCTCGGTGACGAACGCCTCGACCTGCTCCACCCACCCCTTCTCGAAGAACTCGTGGTCCAGCACGCGCTCCTCGAACTCGCGGAGCAGGGCATCCGTCCGCTCGATGCGCGCACCCGGCGGCAGCGTCACCGCCACGCGCAGCGTCGTGTCGGGCTCGGGCGAGAAGATTGACCCCTTGGACACCTTCCGGTCGAACACCCACAGCGAGGCGCCCAGGAGAACCCCCGACAGCAGCACCGGGAGCCACGGCCGCCGCAGCACGACGGCCAGCGCCCGGTCGAACACCCGGCGCAGGCGATCGGGGCCGGCGCCGCGCGGGCGCATCGTCCGGAGCGCCCACGGCGCGAGGAGCGGCGTCCACGTCAGCGCGATCGCCAGCGACGCGACGAGCGAAACGACCACCGCGAGCACGAACGGCAGTGACGCGTCGCGCAGGTCGCCGTCCAGGTAGAGGAACGGCAGCGTGACGACGGCCGTCGTGGCGGTGGCGGCCAGCAGCGGGAACAGGACTTCCCGCACGGCCGCGAGCCGTCGCACCGGCGACGCTCCGGGACCGGCGGAGCGCTGCGCGAGGTTCTCCAGGAGCACGATGGAGTTGTCGACGGCGAGGCCGAACGCCAGCGCCAGTCCCGACAGCGTCACGAGGTTCAGACCCAGCCCGGCGGCCCGGAAGAGCAGGAACGTGACGAGCGCCGACAGCGCGACGGACGACAGGATCACCACGGCGGATCGGCCGCCCCGGCGCGACGCGAGTAGGACCACCAGGATGAGGGCCAGCGACGCCGCGCCGCGGCGCCCCAGCACCAGCAGCTCGTCGCCGATCGACTCGCTTTCGTCGTGGAGGACGCGCAGCTCCAGTTCCGGCGGGAGCTGGCGACGAAGCTCGTCCAACCGGTCGCGCACGCCGCGGGCGACGCGGAGCACGTTCGTTCCCGGCGCGCGCTCCAGCACGCCCTGGACCGACGGCTTCCCGTCGAGGCGCGCGAGCGTCCGCGGCTCCTCCCACGTTTCCACGACCCCCGCCACGTCACCGACCGGCAGCCGCAGATCCTGCCGGCCGCTCCCCCGCTGGCGGATCGCGGCCGCGCTGGGCTCCGGACGCACGATGGCCATCGGCAGGCGACGTTCCCCGCGGCGCCAGGATCCCGCCGCCCGTCCGGGCCCCACCTCGTCGAGCGACCGGCGCACGTCCTCGGCGGAGACGACGCCGCGCTCGGCCGCCGCGCGGGACACGTCGACCCGGATCTGCGGTCGCGATCCGCCGTACGCCTGCGCGCCGGTGACGCCGTCCACGGCCGCCAGCGCGGGCAGCACGCGATCCTCCAGAACGGCGCGCAGCGCCTCCGGCGTCCGCGGCCCGTGCAGCTGCAGCACGAAGAACGAACCGGGGTCGATCTCCTCCGGCACCGAACGATCGACGACGGGGGGCGCGAGGTCCTCGGGCAGCTCGTCGCGGAGTGCCGCCAGCCGCTCCCGCACGAGCACCTCCACCACGTCCATCCGGGCATTGCGCCGGAACGCGAGGTCCACCCAGCCGAACCCCGATCCGCTGCTGGACGCGACGCGCTCCACGCCCGGCAGCGCCGACAGCTCGCCCTCCAGCGGTGACGTGACGAGCGCCTCGATCGCCTCCGGCGAGGCGCCCGGCCACTCGTAGGAGACCGACAGCCGCGGAAGTTCCAGATCCGGTGCGAGTCCCAGCGGCAGGCCGGGCAGCGACGCCGCGGCCAGCGCCGCCACGCCGACGTAGGCGGCCGCGGTGGCGATCGGCCGCCGGAGGGGGAACGCCAGCCACCTCATGGGGCGTCCGCCTGCGGTTCCGGCACCGCGGCCGGCGGCGACGCCGGCTCGAAGCGTCCGGCGATTCGCTCGAACAGCGCGGGGATGACGAGCAGCGTGAGGACGGTCGCCGAGAGCAGCCCGCCGATCAGCGTCGCGGCCAGTGGAGCGCGCAGCTCGGCCCCTCGTCCGAGGAAGAGCGGCAGCAGCCCGATCGTCGTGGTGAGCGTGGTCATGACGATCGGCCGGTAGCGACGGCGGCTCGCGGCCAGGATCGCGTCACGCCGTGAACGGCCCTCGGCGCGGAAGCGGCGGAGCAGGTCCACCTTGAGGATTGCGTCGTTCACGACGATCCCGATGAGCACGACGAGGCCGATGCCGGACAGCACGTTGACGCTGCCGCCCGCGGGCACGAGAGCCAGCGCGACCCCGGGCATCGCCAGCGGGACGGCCGCGAAGATGAGAACCGGCAGGCGCACGGACTCGAACTGCGCGGCCAGCACCAGCAGCACGAGCCCGGTCGAGAGGAGGAAGGCCCGCACGAGCGCGCGCCCCGTCTCCTGCATCTCCCGGTAGGCGCCGCCGAACGTGAGGGAGTAGCCGGGCGGCAATCCGGGACCCGCCGCCGCCGCCGCTTCCAGTGCGGCCCGGGCCGCCGGCGCCTCGCGCAGCGGTCCGTCCCAGCGGATGGAGGCCAGACGCGCGCGATCCTCCCGCCACCGGACGGCGGGAGCCAGCTCCACGCGCGACTCGAACAGATCGGCGACCGGCAGCGCGCGCCCCCGTACCACGACGTCCCGGGCCGCGGGCGATTCCTCCCGGCCGTCGCGGCGCAGGCGAACCGGAATCTCCTCGTCGAAGCGGCGCAGTCGCGTCGCCTCGTGCCCGGAACCCAGCGATTCGATCGCGGGGACGACGTCGTCCTCCGTCAGGCCCAGCCGCCAGAGCGCGTCGTGGCGCGGACGGAGACGCAGACGCGGCTCGCGCCGGGACGCCAGGAGCGTGACGCCGTCCAGGCCGCCGCGATCCGTGAGCTCGCGCGCGACCCGCTGCGCCGTCTCGTCGTCCGGGCCGCGCACGTCCGCGGTCAGCGCGGGCTGTCCCCCGTCGAGCAGCGTCGCCAGCTCCGGGGCGTCGGGCACGACCTGAAGCGTCATCGACGGATCGGCATCGAAGTCGCGGGCGAGCGCGGCGACGAGTTCCGCCCGCCGGGTCGGATCCGGGTCCGCGAGGCGGGCACGCACGGTCGCGCGGTTCGCGCGGCGCGCGGGATCGGCGGGGTCCAGCGAGCCGACGTCGCCGACCGTCGTGAACACGGAGGAGACCACGTCTCGCGCGTGCAGCCACGCCTCGACGCGACGTGCTCCGTCGTCGGTCGCGGTGACGTCCGTGCCCGGCGGCGTCTCCACCGAGATCTCCAGGTGATCGGTGGCGACCTCCGGCAGCAGCTCGCGCGGCGCGACCGAGAGCAGCGCCAGCGCCGCGGCCACGCCCGCCGCCGTGAAGCCGAGCAACCGTCCCGGGCGGCGGAGCCCCGCCTCCAGCGCGCGGTGGTACAGCCCGAACCAGGGACGACGCACCGCGCCGTCCACGGGGCCCGGGAAGCGCGCCACCAGCATGGGCAGCAGCGTCAGCGCCGCCAGCCAGCTCGCCAGCAGCGACACGCCGACGGCGATGGCCTGATCGCGGAACAGGACGCCGACCGTCCCCGGCACGAACGCCAGCGGCACGAAGACGGCGCAGGTGGTCAGCGTGGACGCCAGGATCGGAAGCGCGATCTCCCGCGCGCCGCGCGCGGCCGCGACGTCCACCGGGAGACCGCGCACGCGAAGCCGATGCACGTTCTCCAGGCAGACGATCCCGTTGTCGACGAGCATGCCCATGCCCAGCGCGATCCCGCCGAGCGACATGAGATTCAGCGACGTGCCCAGCCGCTCCAGCGCGGCGAACGTGACGACGCCGGACACGGGCAGCGCCGCGATGAGGAAGAGCGGCGACCTCGCGTCGCGCAGGAAGAGGAACAGCACGCCGAACGCCAGCAGTCCGCCGAGCCACATCGCCTGCCAGACCCCATCGACGGCCTGCCGCACGAACGGCGACGAGTCCGCGACGACGGCCAGCGACAGCTCGGGGAACTCCCCGGCCAGGCGGTCCAGCTGCTCGCGCACGCCGTCCGCCAGACGCAGCTGGTTCGCGCCGGATCGACGATGCACGAGGATCCCGACCGCCTCCCGGTCGTCGAGGCGGACGAACCCCTCCGCTTCCTCGAACCCCTCCGTGACGTCCGCGACGTCGCGCACACGCAGCGGAGGATCCTCGCCCGGTCGCAGGACGACGTCCGCCACGTCCTCGGCGCTGCGCAGCCGCGTCTCCATCGCCAGCGCGTAGCGCACGCCGCGCCGGCGGACGGTCCCGCCCGGCGCTTCCACGTTCGCGTCGCGCAACGCCTGCGCGATCTCCGCCTCGCCGATGCCGAGCGAACGCATCCTCTCCGCGCGCGGCGTCACCCGGATCTCGGGTCGCGGGGCGCCCAGGATCTCGGCGCGGGCGATGCCGTCCACCTGCTCCAGTCGTGCGCGCAGGACGCTCTCCGACCAGTCGGCCGCCGCGGCGGTGTCCTCAGCCGCGAGCGCCAGCACCATCGCCGGTGCCCCCTCGCCCGCTCCCCCCAGCACAAGCGGTCGTCCGACGCCGCGGGGGAAGCTCCAGCGCACGCCGTCCAGCCGCTCGCGCAGGGAGAGCGCGGCCAGGTCCGGATCGATGTCCGGGTGCAGGACGACGTGGAACGAGGCGCCGCCGCTCACCACGCGCGTGCGGACGGACCGCACCCCGGGCACGCCCAGCGACGTCTCCTCCACCGGTCGGGCGACGGCCTCCTCCACCTCCGGCACGGCGGCCCCGTCGAACGGGACCCAGACGAGCAGCGTCGACGAGCGCGACTCGGGCAGGAGCGTGACCTCCAGGCGCGGCAGCGACACGAGCCCGAGGAGGACCGCGGAGAGGACGAGCATCGTCGTGGCGACGGGCCGCCGAACCGCGAGCGTGGAAAGGTGCACGTCAGTCGCTCCCCACGCGGACCTTCACGGGCGCCGCGTGGGCCAGCGTGAGGTGCCCGGCCACCAGCACCGTATCGCCGGGCGCCACACCGTTCACGATCTCGATGCGCTCTCGGGTCTCCAGCCCCGTCTCGACGTACTGCCACTCCGCCCGACCGCCCGCGGCCTTGAAGACCATGAGCCGACGGTCGCGCTCCAGGAGCGCCTCGCGCGGCACCGACAGGCGATCGTCGTGCACGGCGCCCGCGAGGACGACATCGGCGAACATGCCGGGCTTGATCCGGCCGTCGGGATTGGGCAGCTCGATCCAGGCGACGCCGGTGCCCTTCGACGCATCGACCTCCGCGCCGAGCGCACGCACGGTGCCCTCGAACGGCTCGTCGCCGAACGCAGGGAAGCGCACGACCGCCCGCGCTCCGGTCTCCACGCGCCCCAGGTCGGATTCCAGCACGTCGGCGCGGATGCGGATGGGATCCAGCGCCACGAGCGTGAGCACGGGCTCCTCGCGGCGGGCCAGCGCGCCGGGCACGGCGTCCACGTCGGCCACCTCTCCCGCGAACGGAGCCAGCAGCCGCGCGGCCTCCAGGTCCAGTTCCGCGCGTTCGAGGCGCGCCCGCGCCTCGGTGAGTCCGCTCCGGTGCTCCACCCGCTCCCGGCGCTCGTCGGTGAGCGACGAGTCGGCGAAGAGGCGCAGCCGGTAGTCGGTCTCGGCGTTGGAGAGCCCGGCGCGCGCCTCGTCGCGCGCGATCTCGAAGGGGCGCGGATCGAGCTGCACGAGCGCGGCACCACGCGAGACCCGATCGCCCTCGCGCACGCGCACCGCGTCGATGCGGCCGCCGACGGGGAGCGCCAGCTCGGCCCGGCGATGAGCCTCCGCGCGTCCGGTCGCGCGCAGCGTGACGACGAAGGGAGCGCGCCGCACCACGATCCCTTCCACCGGAAGGGGCGCCGTGCGCGCGCGGGAGGAGTCCGGCTCCGCCGCATCCGGCGCGGAGTTCGTGGCCGGTTCGGCGTCGGTTCCGGTCGAGCGGCGGGTCACGCCGAGGGACGCGAGTCCGCCCACGACGACGAGAAGGGCAACGATCCAGATGGTTCGGGAGGCAGTCATGCCCCCCTACAATCAAGTTCCGTGCCGCCTGCAGATCGGCCTCAGGAGGGCTCTCGAAGACGCCGGAGCCGCCGCCGCCTCATTTGGGGTGCCCCGTCTGGGGACCTAACGACGGACGAAGCGCGTCGAGAGGATCCGCTGCGCCACGTCGAGACGTGCGAAGTAGACACCGGCCGGTGCCATGCCGCCGCCCTCGGTCCGGCCGTCCCAGACGATCAACGCGGAGCCGCCCTCGATCCGGGTCGGCAGGGCCACCGCCCGGCGTCCGGTGACGTCGTGGATCGTGACGTCGGCGGCCGCGGTGACCGGTTCGGCGAAGCGCACGAACAGCAGCGTCTGCCCGAGGCCGGGATTGGGATGCGCCTCGAACGTGACGCCGTCCGGCAGTGCGGGCGTCACCGCATCGGTGACCGCGAACGGCGATTCGGCGCTCCACGCCGGTCCGGATGCCCCGAAGAGGATGGCCCCGGGGCTGGGACCGCCCGGCGCGCCGGCACTGTCTCCTAGGACGTCGCCGGAGCCCTCGTCGAAGTGGTAGAGCGCCGCCGTCGTGGGGTCGGGGCCGAACGGATGCGCGGGCGTCGGGAACGGGACCAGGTAGCGGAGCGACGTGGACACGCGCAGCTCGTCGAGCCAGCCGGAGAACGAAGGGAACTCCGGCCCGGCGTCGTGCTTCTCGGCGCCGAGCACCAGGAACGGATCGCTCTCCACGCACGGGCCGCCGTCGCAGTTCGTGCCGGACGGCGTCTCATCGCCGGGGTAGGAGACGTCGCCGCCCGGACCCGCTCCCTCCGCATCCAGCTCCCCGTCCACCCAGATCCAGAGCCATCCGTCCGAGCGCCGGCGCTGGAGCGCGACGTGGTGCCACTCCCCGTCGAGGACGGTCGTCGCGCCGCAGAGCGTCGTGGACTCCAGCGCGTCGTTCGTCATCCCGAACGTCACCCTGCCGCCCGAGAGCGAGACACCGAAGTCCCGGCCGCCCGGCTCCCAGCGGTCGCGGTCCAGGACGATGTTCCCGTAGATCCAGCCCTCGGCCGATCCGCACAGCACATCGTCCGACGGGTTCTCCGCCGCGAAACCGCGGATCCAGAACTCGATCGTGAAGTCCGTCGCCCCGACGTCCACCGGCGGCCCGGGCTCGTCGGCGGGATCGGCAGGATCGTCGACGCGGATCTTCACGCGGTCCACCATCTCGGTGCCGGTCCCGAAGAAGCGGAGCGATCCGGCCTCGGCCGGGACCGCGAGGAGCAGGGTGCTGAGCACGGGCAGGATTCGTCGCACGATCACCTCCGATGCCGTGCGTATCGGCGTTCGATGGCCGCGGCGCCAGGGCCCGCCGCGCGCCTCTGGGCAACCTTGGCGTTCCCTGGCGGATGGCCGGCAACGTCGACTCCGCCCCTCGCACCGATTGACCTTCCGGGCCGGACTCCCTACGCTTTTCCCCTCGGACTCCGATGCCGAAAGGAATCGCATGGCAGGTCGCTCCGTTCTCGTCACCGGCGGCGCCGGGTTCATCGGCAGCCACCTCGTCGACCGCCTCCTGCGCGCGGGCCATCGCGTGCTGGTGGTCGACAACTTCTTCCTGGGCAAGCGCGAGAACCTGGCCGACGCGGCGGCGACGGGCGGCGACCTGACGATCCACTACGAGGACGCCACCGACGGCCCCGCCATGCGGGAGCTGATCGAGCGCCACCAGGTGCAGGACGTCTACAACCTGGCGACGAAGGCGTTGGAATACTCCTTCGACAATCCGGCCGGCGCTTTCTCGGTGAACACGGACGGGGCGCTGGTCCTGGCCGAACTCCTGCGCAAGGAGCACTTCGAACGGCTGATCCACACGTCGTCCTCCGAGGCGTTCGGGACGGCGGTGACGCGGCCGATGGACGAGGACCACCCCCGCCACCCCACCACGCCCTACGCGGCCGGGAAGGCGGGCGCGGACCTGGCGCTGCAGTCGTACATTCGCACGTTCGACCTGGACATCCGCATCGTCCGGCCGTTCAACAACTACGGCCCCCGGCAGAACACGGGCGCGTACTCCGGCGTGATCCCGAAGACGCTGCAGCGCCTGCACGCGGGCCAGCCGCCGATCCTGCACGGTGACGGCGCGCAGGGACGGGACTTCGTCTACGTGGAGGACGTGGCCGAGGGTCTCGTCCGCGTGGCGGAATGCGATGCCGCGCGCGGGCTGGAGATGAACATCGCCTCGGGGGTGGAGACGCCCATCAAGGAGCTGCTGGAGACGCTGTGCCGCGTCGTCGGCTTCAACGGGGAGTGGATCCACGAGGAGCGCCGCGCCGCCGACGTGGACCATCACATCGGCGATGCCTCCCGCCTGGCCGAGGCCACCGGCTACCGCCCCGCCACGTCGCTGGCCGACGGGCTGGAGCGCACGTGGCAGTGGTACCGGCGGAGCTTCGAGGGAGGCGCCGCGTGATTCCCGTCGCGCGCCCGTGGTTCGGGCCGGAGGAGGAACGGGCGGCGGCCGAGGTGCTCCGCTCGGGCTGGGTGGCCCAGGGTCCGACGACGGCGGCGTTCGAGGAGGAGTTCGCGCGCGCCGTCGACGTTCCCCATGCGATCGCCACGTCGTCCTGCACCACGGGGCTGCACCTGGCGATGGACCTCGCCGGCGTGACGCCCGGGGACGAGGTCGTCCTGCCGTCGTTCACGTTTCCCGCGACGGCCAACGCCGTGCTCTACGCCGGCGGCGTGCCCGTCCTCGTCGACGTGGATCCGGCCACGCTGAACGTCGACGTGGAGATGCTCGAGCGGGCGTGCGGGCCGCGCACGCGGGCCGTCCTGGGTGTGCACCTGTTCGGCGCGCCGTGCGAGATCGACGCGCTGGCGGACGTCGCCGCGCGGCACGGCACCGCCCTCATCGAGGACGCCGCCTGCGCCATCGGGACCCGCTTCGACGGGAAGCCGGTCGGCGGGCTCGGCGACATCGGCTGCTTTTCGCTGCACGCGCGCAAGGTCATCACTTGCGGAGAGGGCGGCGTGCTGACGACCGCGAACGAGGAGTGGGCCGAGCGGGCGCGGAGCCTGCGGACGCACGGTGCGGACCGGTCCGCGGAGCAGCGACACCGTGAGGGCGCCGCTTCCGGCGACGCCCTGTACGTGGAGCTCGGTTACAACTACCGTCTCTCCGACGTGCAGGCGGCGATCGCCCGCGTACAGCTGGGGCGGCTCGACGACTTCGTCGCGGAGCGAAGGAAGCTGGCGCGCCGTTACGACGAGGCCCTCGCCTCCCTGGAGGGACTGCGGCTCCCGCCGGACCGCGACGAGCGCCGGCACAGCTACCAGAGCTACGTCGTGGTGACCGGTCCGGACGCTCCCCTCACCGGGGCGGAGCTCATGGAGCGCCTGGCGGAGCGCGGAATCTCCACGCGCGTGGGCACCTACGCAATCCATCGCCAGCCCTACGCCACCGCGCGAGCGCGGATCCCGTTCCCGCTGCCCGCCTCCGACGAGGCCGCCCGGAACTCCGTGGCCCTCCCCCTCTTCAACGGGCTCGCCCCGAACGACCAGGACCGGGTGATCGAGGAGATCCGTGCCCTGTGGACGGGCTCTCGCGCCTCCCGGGAGCCCTCGTCCGGTTGACCATGGCTTCGGCGCTCTGCTACGTTTTTCCGCTGACCTTCGTCCGCACCTCGGATTCAACCCCCGCCTACCGGCCGCCCCGCCCTGGCCGAGATCGACGGAGTCCCCCTTGAGCCGCCTCATCCTGGGATTGCACGACGGCCCCTCCGGGGGAGCCGCGCTGGCCCGTGACGGCCGGATCATCGCGATGGCCGAGGAGGATCGGCTGTCGCGGCGATCGCGTAGCGCCGGCCTTCCGCGCGCGGCGGTCCAGACCGTGCTGCGGGAGACGATGCTTTCCGGCGATCGCCTGGACGCGGTGATCGTGGCGACGCGGAACACGACCTACGCGGAGGGAGACGGAGGTCGCCCGCGCTCGCCGCTCCTCTACCGCGTCTCCGAGGCGCTGCCCTCTCCCCCTTCCGTGAGCCGGCTCATTCGCGGATCGTTCGCCAGCGCGCGTCGCCGGCGGATCGACGAGGCGATGCGTTCGGAGTTCGGCATCGCGTGTCCGGTGCAGTTCGTCGACCACCACCTCGCGCACGCGATCGGCGCACTGGGCTCGCTCGGTCTCTCGGACGGCGTCGCCGTGACGATGGACGGCGGCGGCGACGGCGCGTGGGCCGCCATCACCACGTTCTCGCGCGGCCGCCCGTCCCGGGTGGCGTCGGAGCTGGGCGAGGCGTCCGTGCTCGCATTCCTGAACACGGTCTGCGACCGACTCGGCATCCCGGAGGGCATCGACCGCTACCGGCGCCTCGAGGACCTGGGCGCCCGGGGCGTTACCGCCCACTACGACCAGCTCGCGCCCGCGTTCGAGTGGGACGACGGCCGCCTCACCCTGGACGACGGCCTCTTCCGGTCCGGCGGCCTGCTCGCGCGCGTGCGCGCCTCGGCCCGCAAGGAGGACGTCGCGGCCAGTGCGCTCGCGGTCGCCGGGGAGGCGACGCGCCGCTGGGTGTCGCACTGGTTCGTGCGCACCGACCAGGAGACCCTCGTCCTCGGCGGGGATCTGTTCGGGCTCCCCTCGATGGTGCGCGCCGTCACCGAGGCGCCGGAGATCAAGCGCGTGCGGATCTCCATCGCCCCGGACGACACCGGCCTGCCGCTGGCCGCGGCCTACGCCGCCCACCTCCCGGAGTTCCTGCCGCAGCCCGTCGCGGGCACGCCGAGTCCGGTCTCCGGCCCGTTCCTCGGCATCGCGTTCGACGAGGAGGAGATCGAGTGGGCGCTGAATCAGGAGCGGATGGACTACCGCTTCCGCCCCGACATCGAGTCCGACCTCGCGCGGATCCTGGCGGAGGGACGATCCGTCGTGCGGTTCGACGGTCGGACCGAGGTGGGCGATCGCGCGCTCGGCAACCGCGTCGTGCTCCGGGAGCCGAACGGGCCCCTGCGCCGTGGACGGCTGGGCTTCTCGCTGGTGCCGGGCGCGTACCACGCCATCGTGCGGGAGGACGCGTTCGACCGATTCTTCCGGGACGACGGTCCGCTGCGCTACGATTTGCGCGGCCAGCCCGCCCTCGTCTCGCCCACCGACGACTTCGCCTCCGCGTACCCGGACCTCCTGTCCTGGAGCGGGCTCGTGCGGGTGCAGATCGTGGCCCGCGAGTTGATGCCGCGCCTCGCCCACCTGCTCGACGAACTGGAGTCGTGGACCGGGATCCCGTTGCTCGCAGCCGCGCCGTTCCGCCTGCCGAACGAGCCGCTCGTGTCCTCGCCGCGGGATTCCATCCGGACGTTCCGTCTTCTCGGCGCGGACTTCGCGGCGCTCGGTCGCTTCCTGGTCCGCTCCGAGCACGAGTCCGGCACGCACCTGTCGCAGATCTCCGAGGAGGCGGGCACGGACTCGTAGGCGACGGTCCGCGAGCGCCGTGCTAGGTTCGCCGCCGGGAGGTGTCGTCCGTGTCCAAGATCCAGCTCGAGCGCGTGCCGGAGCGCGCGGATGCCGACTGGGAGGCGTTCCTCGACGGCCCCACCGACGGCACGCTGTTTCATCGGCTCTCCTTCCTCCGCTACCACTCCGAAGACCGCTTCCGGGTGCACGCGCTCCGCGCGACGCGCAAGGACCGGACGATCGCGGTGATCCCGCTCGCGGAGGGAACGGGGCCGCACGAGGGGCGCCTGGTGTCGCCGTTCGGCGGGAGCTTCGGCGGCTTCGCGACGGCTCAAGACCTCGGAGCGGAAACAGCCGGCGATCTCGTGGACGCGCTGCTCGACTACGCGCGCGCGAACGACTTCGGCGGGCTGCTCCTCTCATCCCGCCCGGCTCCCTACCGAATCCACGGGGACGGCATCGAGTTCGCGCTGGCTTCGCGCGGCGCGCGCATCGTGGCCACCGAGATCACCCAGATCGCATCGCTCGCCGGCAGCGAGGACGACGTGCGCGCCCGTCTGCGCGGAACGTCGCGGCGCGGGGCGCGCAAGGCCGAGCGTCTGGGCACCACGGTGAGGCTCGGCACGTCGGCCGACGCGGAAGCGTTCCACGCGATGCTGACCGCGGACCGCGCGCGGCTGGACGCCGTGCCCACGCACTCGCGCGAGGAACTGGACCGGCTGGAGGAGCTGTGTCCCGGCGCGCAGCGTCTCCTGCTGGCGGAGAACGAGGGCGAGCTGGTGGGCGGCGTGCTCCTCTTCCGGGCGATGCCGCAGGTGGACCTGTCCTTCTACACGTGCCGCACGGACTCTCCGCGGGCCGACCGTTGCATGAACCTGCTGCTGGAGGCCGCGATGCTGGACGGCCACACGCGCGGCGCGCTCTGGCTCGACTACGGCACGTCGTCGGTGGGTGGGGAGCTGAACGCGGGGCTGTCGGAGTTCAAGGAAAGCCACGGAGGCGTCCCCTTCACGCGCGACGCCTGGCGGCTGGACCTCTAGAGCTCTTCGGGCGACGGATCGAAGCCCCCGTGCACGCGCAGATCGGCGGCGATGCGGGAGAGCGCGCCGTCCCGGTCGTCGTCCGCGTAGCTCGCATCCAGCAGCTCGACGCATCCGGTTCCCGCTCCCACCCGCAGCCGATCGTCCCCGGGAACGCATCGCCCGGGTCCGGGCCCCAGCCCCGGGAGCGAACGGACCTTCCAGATCCTCACCGCGCTCCCGCCGAGGAAGGAGAACGCGCCGGGGTACGGCCGCGTCAGCGCTCGCACCCAGTTGAAGACGTCGCGGGGAGGCGCCGTCCAGTCGACGAGTCCGTCCTCTGGGCGACGACGCGCGCCGTAGGTGGCGCCGTCGGCCGGCTGGATGATGCGGGGCGCCGTTCCGTCGGCGAGTCCAGGCAGGTGCTCGTCGAGCAGCGCCACCGACGCCTCCATCAGCCGGTGCCGCACGGTGCCGGCGTCATCGGCGTCCTTGAGGTCGAACGGGCGCTGACCCACGAGATCGCCGGTGTCCGTGCCCTCGTCGAAGTAGAAGAGCGAGGGACCGGTCCGCGGCTGATCCCAGATGAGCGCCCAGTTCACCGGCGCGAACCCGCGGCCCAGCGGCAGCAGCGAACCGTGGATGCCGAGGCAACCCTTCGGCGGGATCCCCAGGACGGCGGGCGGCAGGATCCATCGCCAGCCGATGGCGAACAGGATCTCCGGCTCCAGCGCCCGCAGGTCGGCCAGGGCGCGCTTGGTGCGGAAGCGCCGGCCGCGCAGACGGGGCAGTCCGTGCTCCTCCACGAGACGGGAGACGTCGTCCGTCCAGTTCTCGTGGTCCTCGGGCTGGAACGTCCCGACGCCGACGACGTCGTGGCCGTGCCGGAGGATCACCTCCAGGCATCGGGCCCCGATCTCCTGGCTGCCCAGGAACACGACGCGCATGGGATCAGCCGGCGGGCCGCTTGGGGCGGAGCGCATGCTGCGGGTCGATGAGCGACCAGCGCTCGGCGGGGATGCGGAGTTCCTCCCCCGTCTCCGGTGCGCGCGTCAGGACGTCGTCCCCGTCCCGGCCGACCTCCTCCACGAGGCGTCCCAGCCGCGACACGAAGCCGACGACCTTGGCGGGGTTGCCGAGCACGAGCGCGTGCGGGGGAACGTCGCGCGTGACGACGGCGCCGGCGCCCACCATGCAGTAGGAGCCCAGCTCCACGCCGCAGACGATGGTCACGTTGGCCCCCACCGAGGCGCCCTGCCGGACCATCGTCGCGGTGACGTGCCACTCCGGATCGAAGGCGCGCGGGTACAGGTCGTTGGTGAACGTCATGTGCGGCCCGAGGAACACGTCGTCCTCGATGGTGACGCCGTGGTAGATCGACACGCTGTTCTGGATCTTCACGCGGTCGCCGATCCGCACCGTGTGGTCAATGTAAACGCTCTTGCCGACGATGCACTGCTCGCCGATCTCCGCCTTCTCGCGGATCTGCACGTTGTTCCAGATCTTCGTCCCGGCGCCGATGACGGCGGCCGGATCCACCTCGGCGGTGGGATGGATGAACCGTCCGTCGCTCACGCGGGTCCCTCCCCGATGGGCACGGCGGCCCCGCCGGAACGGATCGAGTTCTCGATGGCCTCCAGCACCTCCAGCACGCGGATGCCGCTCTCCGCGTCGGTCCGCGGCGTCCTGCGATCGGCCACGCAGTCCAGGAAGTGCTGCGCCTCGAACTTCAGCGGCTCGCCCGGTCGGACCGGCGGGATGCGGATGTCGCCGATGCGTTCCGAGATGGCGTCGTGGAAGCTCTCGTAGTGCTCCGTGGTGTCGATGCCCTTGTCGATGATGCGGATCTTCTCGGTGGGCTCCATGTCGTCGAACACCGCCATGCGCCGGTCTCCCACGACGGTCACGCGCCGCACCTTGTGCGGGTCCAGCCAGCTCACGTGCAGGTTCGCCACGATGCCGTCCTCGAACGTGATCGTGGCGAACACGACGTCCTCCAGCCCGGGACGCAGGTAGACGCCGCCCTGCGCGGAGACGTGGAGCGGCTTGGCGTCCGTGAGGAAGCGGATGACGGAGATGTCGTGCGGGGCGAGATCCCACAGCGCGCTCTCGGCCGCCCGCACCTTCCCCAGGTTCACGCGGGTGGCGTACAGGTAGTAGAGGCGACCCAGCTCGCCGGAGCGCACGGTGTCGCGGAACTGCACCAGCGCCGGGTGGTACTCCAGCAGGTGCCCCACCATCAGCACGCGACGCTTCTTCGCGGCCAGATCGGCCAGCGCGCGGCCGTGCTCCACGGACAGCGCCAGCGGCTTCTCCACCAGGACGTCCAGGTTCGCTTCCAGGAGCTGCCGGGCGATGTCGAAGTGGGTGGAGGCCGGCGTCGCCACGACCACCGCGTCCACGCCGTGGTCCAGCAGCGCCTCCACCGAGGGGAACGTGCCGACGCCCGGATGCATCGCCGCGACCGCGTGCAGCGCGTCCTCCCGCGTGTCCACCACGCCGACCAGACGGCAGTCCGGGAGCCCGCGGAAGACGCGGACGAAGTTCGGGCCCCAGTAGCCGAACCCGATGACACCGACGCGGATCACGAGACGTCTCCCGGTGGGGAAATCCGGAGATTTCCGGAGGACAGAGACCTCTCATCGTAGGGACTCGGCCGATCGACTGTCAACGGAGCACCCTCACGATCGGTTCCGCCTCGAAGTCGATCGCGGCGACGGCGTGCTGCGCCCCCTCCTCCGGCCACGTCGCGGCGGCGGAGGCGATCGCCGAACCAAAGACGAGCCCGGCGCGCGCGCTCCAGTTTCCGTCGAGGTCGCGGGACGCCGTCAGGCGAAGGCGCTTCGCCCGGTCCACGCCGATCGAGAACCAGTGGACCGTGTCGCCGCCCTCCTCCGGGCTGCGCACGTCCCACGCGAGGAAGCCCGTGCCGCCGGCCGGGCGCCACGCGACGCCGCCGATCCAGTTCCGCACGGCCTCGGTGCCGTCGATGTCCGTCTCGAAGAGGTCCTCGGCCGCGATGGCCGCCCGCAGCGGTCCCATGGGCACGACCAGGCCGACCGTGGCGTCGAAGTCCTTCTTGCCGCGCCACTCCACCGTGGAGCCGAAGCTCCACCCCTGCCGCGTCACGGAGCGGCCGGAGAGGAAGAACGCCCAGTCCGGCACGCCCGGGACGTCGCCGAGCTCGCGCCGGTAGCCGTAGCCCGCGCGGTCGGTGGACGCGGCGATCGTGAAGTAGGCGGGGTCGTCCCAGTCGAAGTCGCCGGCGACGTTCTCCGTCCAGACCCCCTCGATCACGAGCGACGTGGTCTCCGCCGCCCCCAGCATCGCCGGGTTCGTCCAGATGGCGCGCGCGCTCCCGTCGGCCGCGGAGGGGCGCAGGTCGCCCGGGATGCGGGACGAGGACGCGGCGGCGCTTCCGGCGCCGAGCAGCGAAAGCGCCAGGCACGCGAGGGCGATCCTCATCGCGGTCCCCCTTCGGCCGCGACGGCCCGGTAGGAGAGCATCTTGGCCACGAGACGGGCGACGGCGAAGTCCGAGCGCGCGGAGCCGGGCGCGGGAGCCAGTTCCACGACGTCCATCCCCACGACGGTCCGCCGCGCGAACACCTCCCGGACCACGGCCATCGCCTCCCACCACCCGAGGCCGCCCGGCTCCGGAGTGCCGGTGGCCGGGACGATGGACGGATCCAGGCCGTCGACATCGAACGTGAAGTAGAGCGGATCCGGAAGCGATGCCACGAACGACGCCGCATCGAATCCGGGGCGCATCGCCTCCCGGGCGGAGACCAGCCGGACGTCGCGACGAGCGGCCGCGAACTCCGCCTCGGCCCCGGAGTAGCTGCGCACACCGAGCACCGTCACACCGCCGTCGTCCACGAGCCGTCGGGCGACGCAGGCATGCGAGTGGTCGCTCCCCTCGTACTCGTCGCGCAGGTCGGCATGGGCATCGAGGGAGAGCACGTGCGCGCCCGGGTGCCGCTCCCGCACGGCCCGCACCGCCCCGATGGTCACCGAGTGCTCGCCGCCGAGGACGAAAGGGACTCCCTGCACCCCGGACACGACGGATCGGACGCGATCGGCGTAGGCGTCCGGGCGCTCCCCCGCCGTCGGTTCCACGACCGGACCCAGCGCGTAGGAGAGATCCTCCAGATCCACGCCGGTCTCGTCGTCGCGGGTCTCCACCTGGCGGGACGCCTCCAGGATGGCCGCGGGACCGGCGGCCGTGCCGCCGCCGTAGGAGACGCTGCCCTCGTAGGGCGCCTGGACGAAGACGACGTCGGCCGCGGCGGGATCGCCGCCGGAGCGGCTGGCGACTCCGCCGAAGTTCGGGAAGGTTGCGGCAGTTTCGGTCAATTCCGGGCCTCCTTCTCTCCCGGCATCGGCTCCGGGCCCGGGCGGCATGATCCCCGAGCCGACCTTCCTTGCCAAGGACGATGGCGGTTCAAATCGTTCTCTGATAGACTTTTGGCTGTTTCGCGCTCCCGGGCGCGACGAGTGCCCCGCGCCCCCGTACGGTACCGAGGATGATCGCCATTCCGTCCCTTCCGGCCCGGATCGCCCCCGCCCTGATCGTCGGACTGCTGCTGGTTCCGGCGGCGGGGTCCGCCCTGACGATCCGCGTCCACCCCGACAGCGCCCTGGCGGCCGACCACGTGGCCACGATGCAGGAGGCCAACGCGCTGGTCGCCTTCGGCGACTCGATCGAGGTCTCCACGGCGGGCTCGCCGTATATCCTCACCGAGGAATTCCCACTCGTGGACGGCGTGGTCTACCGGGGCGGTTTCGGGTCGGACTTCGAGGGGCCCAACACGTCGCTCTACGAGACCATCCTGCAGCTGGCGGCCGACTCCACCGGCACCGTCATCGGGGCCGGGTCGGTGGGGGCGGCCACCGTCTTCGCCGGTTTCACGGTCACCGGGGGCAACTCCTCGTTCCAGGGCGGCGGAATGTTCTGCGCCGGCGGCTGCGCCCTGGAGGTGCGGAACTGCCGCTTCTCGAAGAATCACTCGGACGTCATCGGCGGCGGGGTCAGCATCGCCTCGGGAGCCCTGCCCTCGTTCTTCAACTGCGCGTTCGACTCCAACACGGCCTCCGTCCGGGGCGGGGCGATCGGCATCGGCCCCAGCGCGGAGGGCGCCTCCATCGAGTTCTGCACGATCCTGGCTTGCTCCACCACGTCGCCCACCGGCGGCAACGCGGGCGGCGGGGCCATCTTCACCGCGTCGGGCGTCACGCTGCACCGGCTCACCATCGAGGACTGCTTCAGCGCCAGCAACGGGGGCGCCATCCGCACCGCCCCGACGCTGACCGGCGAGCTCAAGCTCCACACCGCCCACCTCAATCGCAACACGGCCGCGCTGAACGGAGGCGCCGTGTACCAGGAAGGCGGGCTGGCCGAGTACGCCGACGTGGAGTTCAACGACCACCAGGCCGGGAGCAACGGCGGGACGTTCTACTTCAACGGCGGCACGTCGGTGGTGCGGGACTGCTTCGTGCGCGACGCCACCGCCGCGGTGGCGGGCGGCGCGTTCTTCTACGACGAGACATCGGGCTCGGCCCTGCGCACGACGGAGATCACGGGCAACCAGGCGCTCCGCGGCGGAGGCGTGGCCATCCGCGGCCTTCCGTTCGCGCGGAGCTACTCCGTGGAGATCGTGAACAACACGTTCGCGTTCAACGGCGCGTCCGAAGCCCAGGCAGGCGGCGGCATCCACGTGGAGGCGGGGGAGTTCCTGGATCCGGTGCTGAACAACATCCTCGCCTACCAGACCGATGGCTCGGCCATCAGCTGCTTCGGCGCGTTCAACCAGCCCAACGTCCGGTTCAACTGTGTCTTCAACGAGGACGCCACGAACCCGGATCCCGAGTACGACGGCGACTGCGACGACCGGACCGGGATCAACGGGAACCTGCGCGCGATTCCGCGCTTCTGCGACCGGTCCCTCGATCCGCCCCAGCTGGGCCTGAACTCGTTCTCCCCGTGCGTGGGCAGCGGAGAGAACGGGGTGGACATGGGGGCGCACCAGGGCTCCGACTGTGCCGATCCGATCCACGTGGAGCCGACGAGCTGGAGCCGGATCAAGAGCTACTACCGGTGAACCCGGGCCCCGTCCCGCGCGGGTTGTCCGGCGCGGCGGCCGGCGCCCTCGCCCTCGCCTTCCTGGCGGTCCTCGCCCTCCTCGACCCCGGCCGCGGCGCGCCGCTCAGCCGCCCGCTGGCCGATCTCTCCTGGATGGCGATCGGCGGAGCGATCGCCGGACTGGCGCTGGGACTTCCCGGCGCGCTGCGCCCCCTCCGCTTCCTGACCCCGGGGTTCGTCGTCCTGGGCGCCGCCGCCGGCTTCCAGTTCTGGCTGCAGGGCCCGGCGGGCGGCGGACTCGTCGGCGGTCGCGCGGCGCAGATCGCGATGCTGGGCGCGGCGATGGTCCTCGCGGGCGCGCTGATCGGCCAGGGACTCGGCACGCTGCTCCGGCGATGGCTGCCGTTGCGCCCCCTGCCGCCGGCCGCCTCGATCGCGATCGTCCTCGCGCTCGCCGCTCCCGCGCTGCTGCCCGCGTCGCGCGGCGGCACGCCGACGGGGGCGCCCAACGTGCTGCTCCTGACCATCGACACGCTGCGGGCCGATCGTCTCGGCTACGCGGGTCATCCGGCCCCGGTCTCGCCGCATCTGGATCGCCTGGCGCGTTCGGGGCGCACGGCGGTTCGCACCGTGACGCCGCTGCCGCGCACGCTCCCGGCCTTCGTCTCCCTCTTCACCGGACGCGTTCCGCACGGACACGGCGTGCGCGACAACTTCCACTACGCGCTGGGGGACGGCCTCCCCACGCTGGCCTCGCGGCTCCGCGACGCCGGCTGGGCGACGGCCGCCGTCAACTCCAACCCGGTGCTCTCCCACGACAGCGGCGTCTACCGCGGCTTCGAGTCCGCGTCCGACCGCGGGGACGACTGGTCGCGACTGCCGATGGTGCGCGGCGTGCACCGCCTCGCGAGCCTCGTCGCGATGCACCGCGGGGATCGCGCGCTCGTGATCACGGAACTCGCCCTGCGCTGGCTGGACCGTCGCCCGCGCGACCGCCCGTTCTTCCTGTGGGTCCACTGGCTGTCGCCGCACATGCCGTACGAACCGGTCGCCCCTTTCGACACGCGCTTCGATCCGGACTACCGCGGACGGTTCGAGCGGCGCATCGACTACTCGGGGATCGAGAAGGGCGCGATGACCTACCGCAACCCGCTCACGCCGGCCGAACTGGAGCACGTGAAGGCGCTCTACGACGGCGAGGTGGCCACGGCCGATCGGGCGCTGGGCCGGCTCCTCCGGAGCATGGATCTGGCCGGCGACCTGAACGACACGATCGTCCTGTTCACGTCCGACCACGGCGAGAGCCTGGACGAGCACGGATACTTCCTGAACCACGGCGACTTCGTGTACTCGCCCGCGGCCGACGTACCGCTGATCGTGCGGGACGGAATCTCCACGCCGGAGCTCTTCACCGTACCCGCCTCCCTCGTCGACGTGGTCCCGATCCTCCTGGACGCCGTGGGGGAAGCGGCGCACGCGGGCCTGGACGGGGAGATCCCCGCCGATCCGGATCGGCCCGTGTACGGCGAGTCGGGGTTCTGCCGCTTCCCCCACCTGAACGACCGCCTGGGCTGGGTGCTGCCGCGGGAGATCGCGCAGAGTCCGGACCGCATCCCGGACTGGAAGGAGCGCTGGGAGCCGCAGGCCAACCGCGCCAAGCAGCGCTTCGTGCAGGTGGGCGACCGGAAGTTCGTGCTGTCCCCCCACCCCGACGGCGACGGCATCGAGCTGTTCGACCGCGCGACGGATCCGGCCGAGCGCCGGGACCTGTCGCCGGAGCGGCCCGAGTGGGGTCGCGAGCTCGGCTTTCTTCTGGAGGCCTGGATCGAGGAGGGGAACGCGGCGACCGGCGCAGCCGAGGACCGCGTGATCTCGGAGTCGCTGCGCGAGCAGATGGACGCGCTGGGCTACACGGGCGACTAGTCCTCCCGACCTCGCGGGCGCCCCTCCATCGACCCGGTGTCGCGCACCTCCGACGCCAGCATCGTCCGCGCGCGCTTCACGACGCCCGTCCCGAACCGGCCCTCCAGCGCGTCCTCCAGGGCGTGGATCTGCCGGCGACGCTCCCCGCCGACGCCCGCGCGGTGCCCCTCGTCGCCGAAGAGGTCCAGCTCCAGCTGCGGATCGTCCACGAGGTTGGAGAGGCCCACGCCGATGAGCCGCGCGGGCTCGTCGCCCCGACGCACGCGGCGAAGCAGCGCCAGCGACGCCTCGTAGACCGGACCAACGTCGGAGACCGGCGCGGCGAACGTCCGGCTGCGGGATAGCGTGGTGAAGTCCGGACGCCGGAACCGGAACGTCACGGTGCGCCCGGCCACGCCGGCGCGGCGCGCGCGGCGGCTCACCTTCTCGCACAGCGCGAGGAGCACCGCCTCCAGCCGACCGGTGTCGTCCTCGTCCCGGCCGAACGTGATCTCGTGGGAAAGGCTCTTGGCCGGCGCCTCCGTCACCACGGGCCGGGAGTCCTCTCCCCGGGCCAGGCGGATGAGACGGGCGGCCGACGATCCCAGCGCGCGCGACAGGACCCGCTCGTCGGCCCGCGCGAGCGCGGCGATCGTCCGGATGCCCGCCTCCTGCAGCGCCTCGCGCGTGCGCGGCCCGACGCCCCACAGCCGTTCCAGCGGCAGCGACTGCACGAACGAGACGACGTCCTCCGGCGGCACGATCGTGAGACCGTCGGGCTTGTCGTGGTCGGAGGCCAGCTTGGCCACGAACTTCGAGTTGGAGATCCCCACGGACCCGGTCAGCGAGAGGTCGTCGCGGATGCGCCGCCGGATCGCCTCGCCGATCTCACGCGGCGTGCCGAGAAGGCGTTCCGCCCCGGTCAGGTCCAGGAACGCCTCGTCGAGGGAGAGCGGCTCCACCGCCGGGGAGAAGTCGTCGAAAATGGCGCGGAGCCGGCGCGACGCGTCCCGGTACTTCGCCATGTTGCCCGGCACCACGACGAGATCCGGGCAGCGCCGCTTCGCGGTGGACATGGGCATGGCGGAGCGAACGCCGAAGCGCCTCGCCTCGTAGGAGGCGGAGCTGACCACCCCACGGAAGTCGGACGAGCCGCCGACGGCCACCGGCTTGCCGCGCAGCTTGGGATCGTCGCGCACCTCGACGGACACGTAGAACGAATCCATGTCGACGTGAGCGATCGTCCGGTCCCACGCCATGCGCGCGCTCCTAGTGTTCCATCATCAGCCAGTAGACGTGCGGATCGAAGTCCGGGCTGTTCGCCTCGTCGTGGCACGTCACGCACGAGTCCATGAGCAGCGACTTGCCGTAGCTGCCGTCGCGGGCGTGGCGCGTGCCCTTGTCGTGGCAGACCTCGCATTGCACGCCCAGCAGGGACTCCGCCTGCTCCTGGGTGGGATGATACCCCACCGGATCGCCCGATCCGGTGACGTGACAGCCGTAACACTCGGGCAGGGCGTCGGACTGGTGGAGGACCAGCGTGTCGAACGCGCTGGCGTGGGGCGTCTCCTGCCAGATCTCGTACTCGCGGGCGTGGCACTGCGCGCAGGCGCTGGCGCCCACGTAGTAGTGACCGTCGCGCGCCTTGCGCTCCGCCAGGCGGGGCGGGCGATTCTCCCGCAGCGTGGCGTTCAGGTTCGTCAGGAAGGTGTCGACGAGCATCGCCACCTCCTTGTCCTCCGGCACGTACTGGAAGAGGAGGTCCTCCCGCGCGTGGATCCGTTCGATCCCCTCTCCGTCGAACGCGATCCGCGTGATGCCGAGGGCCTGGCCGCGCCCGGTGACCCGGACGTAGACGGATCCTCCCGCCTCCGGAAGCCCGTCACTCTCGGCCGACTTTCCGGGCGCCACGACGACGACGTCGATCAACTCCTCCGCGGCCGCGGACAGCTCGCGGGCCTCGTCGAGGCCGCCGCGCACGAGCAGGACCACGACGTCGCTATGCCGGCGCAGCTCCGGGAGGACGTCCTCCAGCTCCCGGGCCGGGTCGCCCACCTCGAAGCCGATCTCCTCCAGCCGCGAGGCCCCGTGCGACGTGACCGCGGTGATCCCGACGCGCCGCCCGTCCCGTTCCACGATCCGGGACGCGGGCAGGAGGCGCCGGCCGCCGTCCCGCAGGTTCGCGGAGACCAGCGGCAGCGAAGGATCGGAGGCGAGCACGCGGATCAGGTCCGCGCCCAGGCGCGACTCCCCGCCGCCGAGCGTCACGGCGTCGTAGCCGAGCATCTTCATGACCTCGACGAGGAAGAGCGCCCGCGGCTCCGCCGTGGCGGGCTCCGCCCCGGTGAAGTTTCCCGCGTCCACCAGCACGAGCGCGCCGGCCTCCTCCCTCCACTCCTCGATCCGGCTGGCCCTCCGGGCCAGTCCCCCCTTGGGGTTGCGGGTTCAGCCGCAGGGGGCCAGTTCGCCCAGGACGTCCGCGGTGGCGACCACCACCAGGTCCGGGACGACGCCGGCGAACGGATCGGGAGCGTCGTCGAGCCACTCGTCGGGCTCCTCCTCGCCCGCTCCGAGCACGAGCAGGGCGAGGACGGGCAGCGCGAGCAGGAATCGAGGGCGCTTCAACGGGGTCCTTTCGATGGGGTCGAGCGGGGAACCCGCGGGGCGGGCCGCGGTTCCGGATCGGACGATTCTACTCGACCGCGGCGGGATCCGCCTCCTGCGGGCGCGTCAGAACTCTTTGACGCGGCGCTTGACGAACGGGGCGGCGTGGGTGTTTCCTCCGCAGGTCGCGACGGACCGCCCGCCGCGACGTGCAGAGGACTCGAGTGTTCGGGAAGCCGGTGTGATTCCGGCGCGGCCCCGCCACTGTGAGCGGAGACGGTCCCCGAGACGATGCCACGGGCAACCGGAAGGCGTCGGGGACCGGAAGACCCGCGAGCCAGGAGACCGGCTCGAGTCGACACACGTACCGCCTTCGAGGGTGAGGCAGGTGACGACGATCTTGAACGCGAACTTCGCGTCTCCGAAACCGGACTCCGGATCGCCGCTCCTCCCGCTCGTCGAGGCTCGGAGGGCGCCATGTCCGTTCGGGTCCGACGGGGGATGCACACGGCTCTGAAGCCGCCGCTTCTCCCCGCACTCCTGTTCCTGTTCCTGCTCCTCGCCGCCGGATCGTCCGCGGCCGTCCCGCCGATGCGGGCCGCCTACGTCGTGGGATCGTCCGACGGCTCCGTCACGCGCGTCGATCTCGAGACCGGCGCCACCCTGGCGATGCCGATCGGCGTCGGCACGGCGGCCAACCGCATCGAGGCGGGACCGCTGCTGCGCTGGGCGCTGTGCGCCAACTCCGGCTCCGACGACCTGACCGTGATCGACCTGGAGGCGGAGACCGTTCGCCCGGGCATCGACCTGCCGCCCGGCGCGAATCCGTGGGCGGTGGAGGCGTCGGCCGACGGGCGATGGTTCGTGACGGCGCTGCTGCGGGATCTCGTCTACGAGGTGGATCCCGAGGCCGGCGCGGTCATCGACTCCTTCGCCGTGGGCGTGGCGCCCGAGGGCATGACGATCACCGACGGCAAGCTCTACGTGGCGAACAGCGGCTTCGACTTCGACACGTTCGAGTACGGCCCGGGCAGCGTGTCGGTGGTGAACCTCTCCACCGGAAGCACGGTCGCCACCGTTCCCACCGCGGTCAACCCGCAGGAATGCTTGCTGGCGCCGGACGGCACGGTGCACGTCGTCTGCACGGGAGACTACGGCGCGGCATCCGGCGCGGTGCAGCGCATCGACCCGACCACCGACACGGTCCTCGATACGCTTCCGGTGGACGGATTCCCGGGCGGCGCCGTGGCGCTCGGCGGCAGCATCTTCCTGAACGTGACCACGCCGGTGTTCTCCTCGGAGATCCATCGCTACGACGCCGTCACGCTGGCCTGGATCCGCGACGCCGCCGATCCCCTGCTGCCGTCGTTCGACTTCTACGGGAACCTCCGCGCCACGTCCGACGGACTCCTGGCCGTTCCCGACTTCTCCGCCGACCTGCTGCTGCTGGAGAACCCGGACGCGTCCGGATCACCCGCCGGCCTCTTCACCGGTGACGGCCCGATCGACCTCGCCGTGGTGGAGCGCTCCGAGCCCGTGCCGGTCATCCTCTCCGGAATCGCGGTCGAGGCGGACGATCGCGGCGTGCACCTCCGCTGGAACGCCACCCCGGAGGCCGACGTGATCTCGTTCGCGGTGGAGCGTTCCGCCCGACCCGGGCGATGGGAGCGGCGCGCCGACGCCCTTCCGGTCCGCCGCGCGAACCGCTGGACCGACGCGGGCGCGCCCACGGACCTGGACCTCCTCTACCGGATCGGCGCGAGGGACTCCGCCGGAAATGTGGAGTGGTCGCCGCCGGTCGCCGTCGTCCGTCCTTCGGCGCCGTCCCGGCTCGCCGTGCAGCGCGTCCTCCCCAACCCGTCGCGCGGAGCGGTGACGTTCCGGCTGGCGGCTCCGTCCGCCGGCGATGCCCTCCTGGAGGTCCACGACGTCACCGGCCGTCGCGTGGCGTCCCGTCGCGCCGCGGTCACGCCCGGCGTGCAGGACCTGGAGTGGGACGGCCGCGACGAGGCCGGCCGTCCGCTGGCCCCGGGGGCGTACTTCGCGCGCTGGACCGTCGGCGCGGAGACGGGAACCGCGCGGCTCCTGAGGGTGCGATGAAGCGCTCCGCCGCGCTGATCCTGCTCGGCCTGGCGATGCCCGGCGTCGTCCTCGCGGGCGCCCCGGCCGATTCGGCTGAAACGGCCGAGGACGAGGTCCGCTGGACGATGACGCCCGTGCGCGTGCGCGCCGACCTCCTACCGGATCCGCTGGGCCCGTTCCCGCTGGCCACGACCCGCCTGGATTCGTCCGTCATCGCGCGTCGGCCGGGCGGGGATCTCGGCGAGCTCCTGCCGCAGGTGGCGGGCCTGCGCGTCACGGCCTGGGGCGACGGCGCCCTGGGCTCCACCGTGTCCGTGCGTGGATCGTCGCCGGAGCAGGTCCTCCTCCTCGTCGACGGCCGGCGGCGCGCCTCGGCCCAGGGCGGCGGCGCGGACCTCGCGGAGGTGTCGCTGGACACAGTGGAGAGCGTGGAGGTCCTCCGGGGCGGATCGTCCGCCCTGTGGGGCGCCGACGCGCTGGGCGGCGCCATCCACGTCCGGACCCGGCGGCCGACGTCCGGAAGCGCGAAGCTCCGCCTGGCGGGCGGCGCGCACGGCCGGCGGCAGCTCTCGGGCGACGGCGCGATCGCTCTGGGAGAACGATGGACGGTCCAGGCGCACGCGCGCTCCGACCGGTCCGACGGCACCTCGCCCTTCCGGGATGACGGGACCGACGGCACGCGCAGCAACGCGGACCTGGCCCGGGTGGCGGGGAGCCTGCGCGCGGACGGGGTCGTGCGCGGCGTGGGCCGCCTCCGCCTCGATGCCTCGGGGCTGGAGGGGGAGCGCGGCGTCCCCGGCAGCGTGGAGTTCCCCACGCCGACCGCACGCCTGAAGGACCGGTTCGGCGAGGTCGGAACACGATGGTCCCGAGAGGGCGTGCACGTCTGGCAGCCGACGATGGACGTGTCCTGGCAGCAGCGACGCCGCACGTACGACGAACCCGACGCGCCGTTCGGGGCCGTCCGCGATCGGCATCGCAACGACCGGTGGCGCGGAGAGTTCTCGCTCGACCGTGTCGGAACCCGGATCTCCACGCGATTCGCGACCGGGATGACGCGCGACCGGCTGGACTCTTCCACGGACGGACGACGCGCGCGCGACACGTTCGACGCACGACTGCGCAGCACGCTCGACGTCCGGCGGGGACCTCGATCGCTGCAGATCACCGCTGCGGTTCGCGTGGACGATGCATCGGGCTTCTCCCCGTTCGTGTCCCCGCGTATCGGCGCGCTGCTCGACCTGGTCCCGCGTCGGCTGACGCTGCGCGCCTCGGCCGGTCGGTCCTGGCGCGCCCCGTCCTTCGACGAGCTGTTCTGGCCCGCGCGCGCCACGGCGGCGGGCAACCCGGACCTCTCTCCCGAGCACGGCCTCGACGTCGACACGGGCTTCGCCCTCAGCAAGCTTCCGCTGGGCGGCCGGCTGTCCGTCGACGGTTTCGCGCGGCGCGTGGAGGATCTGATCCAGTGGGTGCCCGGCGCCAGCGGCGTCTGGCGTCCTCACAACGTCGGCGCCGCGACGCTCCACGGCGTGGAGACGTCGGCCGGACTGGCGCTGCCGCTGGGCGGGGAGCGTCGACTGGCGGTGGAGGGCGGGGTCACCTGGCTGGAGTCCCTCGACCGTTCCGGCGAGGCGAACGTGGACGGACGGGCGCTGGTGTACCGACCGCGCTGGACGTCGACGCTGGCGGCCCGAGTGCAGGATCCCCGCGCGGGCGAGCTGGAGGCGATGGTTCGCTCGGTGGACGACGTGTTCGTCACGCGGGCCAACACGAAGACGCTGCCCGGGTACGTGGTGCTGGATCTCCGCTACCGCCGCGACCTGGGTCCGCCGGCGACCGTGGACGTCGCGCTGACGAACGTCACCGACGAGAACGCGCGCGACTTCCGGGATTTCCCGCTGCCGGGACGCACCTGGACGGTCGGCCTGACCGTGCGGAGGTCGCCGTGATGCGCGCCGCGAGCCTCGCCTTCCTGCTCCCCGCGCTCCTCGCCACGCCCGGATTCGCGTCCGGGCTGCAGTGGGGCCCGGAGACGAATCTCTCCGGCACCACGACGGACTCCGAGACGGGTCTCTCCCACCGGCCGATCGTGACCGACGCGGACGGCGTGGTGCACGCGGTCTGGGCGGAGCGCGACGGACCGGGCCAGACGTACCGCATCCACACGCGGCGGCGGATCGGCGGCGCGTGGACTCCGACGGAGCTGCTCGTCGACTACCTGGAGGAGGATCCGGGCGGCCCCGGCGACGACCTGGGCGCCAAGTACCCGTCGCTGGCCGCGGCCGCGGACGGGGAGGTCCACCTCTTCTGGCACGACTACCGGTCCGCCGGCATCGAGAACGCGGAGATCTACTGGAAGAGCCGGCCCGCCGGCGGCACGTGGAACGCATCGAGAGGGGCGGACGTCCGGCTCACCACGAGCCAGCATCCGGAGACGAACGGCGACAACAGCTACGTGCCTTCGGCCGTGGTGGGGCCCGGCGGCGACGTCCACGTGGCCTGGTACGACTACCGCTTCGACGGCTGGAACGCAGAGATCCTCGCCAAGACGCGGCCGACGGGCGGAGCCTGGGACCTGACGCCCGGCGATGCGGCCGACGATCGTGTCACGAACGACGCGGGGCACTCCGAGCTGGTGGACCTGGCCGTCGACTCGGCCGGGGACGTGCACGCCGTCTGGCGAAGCACGGAGACGGGCGGCCGCATCCGCTACGCGCGCCGGGACGCGACGAGCGGACAGTGGAGCGCGAACGTCCTCGTGGACAGCGCCGCGACGGTGCAGGGCGGCCCCGCGATCGCCGTGGACGGGGACGACACGGTTCACGTGTTCTGGCCGGACGGGCGCGACGGCGGACGATCGATCTACACGCGGACACGCTCGTCGGCCGGAACGTGGTCCCACGAGATGCGCCTCACGGATCCGGGCGACGGTGCGGACGAGCCCGCGGCCGACGTCGACGGGGACGGCACGCTCCACCTCGTCTTCAGCGACCGCCGCGTGTCGATCCTGAACGCGGAGATCTTCCTGCGCACGCTCCCCGCGGGCGGGGCGTGGGACACCACGGGGGCCACGGACGTTCGCATCTCGGCGGCGTCGGGGACGTCGTCGCGTCCGTCGGTCGATGCGGCGGACGGCGTCGTCACCGTTCTCTGGCGGGACGCGCGGGACGGCAACCGCGAGATCTACGTTCGGCGCGGCGAGCCCGATCCCACCGGAGCGCCGGACGCTTCCGGGACGCCGCTCGCCTGGCGCGTGGCGCCGAACCCGACGCGCGGCACCGTTCGCCTGCTCCGGCCCACGGCGGCGCCGGCGCCGGTGAGGATTGTGGACGTGGCGGGACGGCCGGTCCGTACGCTGCGGCCGGAAGACTCGCGGTGGGACCTCCGCGCGGCGGACGGACGACGCGTGAGCAGCGGCGTGTACTTTCTCCGCACGCCCGACGGTTCGACCGCCCGGGTCACGGTGCTCCGATGACGCGGACCCGGCTCCTGGCCGTCTCGGCCGTGCTGCTGGCCGCGTGTTCCGAGGAGCCCGCCGGTCCGGATCCGGTCACCGAGCTGCCGGACGAGGACGTCTCCGGCGTGCCGGCCCGGATCCTGGTCGTGAACTCCAACTCCGAGACCCTCTCCAGCCTGGATCCGTCGACCGGCGTGATGACCGTGCAGGCGCGAACGCTGGGCACGTGGACGAACCGCATCACGGCCGTCCCGCCCGGCCGGCGCCTGCTGGTCACGAACTCCGGCGACAACGCGATCGAGATCGTGGACGCCGAGGATCTCGCGTCGCTCGGCACCGTGGAGGTCGGCCCCGGCCACAACCCCTGGACCGCCGTGGCGGTCGACGGGGGACGCGCCGTCATCACCAACTGGCTGTCCGGCACGATCCGCGTCGGCAACCTGCTGGACGGGTCCGCCGCCGAACCGGTGGAAACCACGCCCGGACCGGAGGGAGTGCTGGTGCAGGGCGAGACGGCCTGGATCGCCTGCACGAACTTCCGGAGCGACGGCGAGTGGGGCGAGGGCCGCGTGGACGTCGTGGATCTGGAGACCGGCACCGTGACCGCCTCGATTCCCGTGGGCGCCAATCCGCGGGACATCGCGGAAGCGCCGGACGGTCGACTGCACGTGCTCTGCACCGGAACCTACGGCGGGGCGGGCGACCCCGGAGGCACGGTCCACGTCCTGGAGCCGACGGCCCGCGCCGCGGCCGACACGCTGCTCCTCGGCGGCTCCCCCACCCGTCTGGACGTGGACGACTCCGGCACGATGTGGGCGGTGGGACCGGCGGGCGGGCTGCGTCGCTGGAATTCCTCCACCCTGGAGCCACTGCCCGACCCCGCGGACGACGTCCTCGGCGGTCCAGGGCTTTCCGCGCTGGACGCGGACCCGGCCCGAAGTGCCGTCTGGATCACGCACTTCGACGAGGATCTGCTGCTGGAGGTGGATGCGGGGACGCTGGAGATCCGCGACGCCTGGCTGGTGGGCGACGGTCCCGTGGACGTGCTGGCCCACGATCCCGCGGGACCCGGCGATGGGAGCGGTGGCTAGCGGGGGCGATCCGCGGGCCAGAACGCGTAGGTCACGCCGATCCGGATCGAGAAGTTGCTGATGGATCCGTTCACGCCCTGGAACGTCGTCTGGAAGAGCTGGTTGAACGACGTGGTGCCGGGCGGCGGGGTGCTCTTGGAGTCCAGGTCCGTGAAGTCCGCCCCGAGCTGCAGCAGGTACTCGCCCGACGCCTCGACGCCCCACCGGTCGTTGAGCGAGCAGCGGATGCCCGTCCCGGCCGCGATCAGCCAGTCCGTGGCGTCGATCGCGAACCGCGAGATGCCGATGGTCTGCAGCGGATCCTGGCCCTGCGCGTAGATGGGCTGGAAGAAGGAGGGGATGTCCTCCTCGAACTCCAGACGGAAGACCGACCCGACCGACTTCTGCTTGTAGAGGCCGCCGCCCAGCGTGAAGTAGGGGAACGCCCAGCGGTTGAGAATGGGGAACTCGTAGCGGGCCGTGACGACGTAGGTATCGATCTTGGCCTCGGACGCGGCGTCGTCCACCGGCTGTGCGCCCCCGACCCCCTGGTCCAGGACGCCCAGGATCAGGCCCTCGAGGTCGAAGTTCCCGGGATCCGACGCGAGGGCCGGGAACTGCACCCGGTAGTCCGCCTCCGCGTGCATCCAGGCGGCGTTCACCGAGAGGCGCTGGTTGACCCGGTAGTTCACCCGGAGCCCGTTCATGAACGCCGGGTCCACGTCCAGGTTGCCCCCGTCGCGCTGGACCAGCGTGCCGTTGAACGGCGTGGTGTCCAGCTGGAACGTGGCGTCCGCCATGTCGCCCTGGTAGTAGACGCCGGTGACCGCCTCCACGCGCCAGCGATCCATCTCGGTCTGGGCCAGCGCCGAGGTGGCGCACAGGGCGATGGCGGCGAGAACGAGGGCGACCTTCTTCACGACCGGCTCCAGTGAGAGTTCACGTTTCCGCCCGGGGGCGGGCTGCCGGACACTCTAGCCGAAGGTCGGAGGATCCGCAACCGAGGCTCCCCGGCGGCGTCTCGGCCGTTTCCGCCGCCTCTGCTATCCTCCCCTGCGCCCCGACCCCGGAGGAATCGTTGTCCCCAGTCCCCACCGCCGCCCGGCTCCGCTGGTTCCTCGGAGGTGCGGCGCTCCTGTTCCTCCTCCAGTCGGCGGCGGGGCTGCGCGTCGAGTCGGGCACGGTCGACGAGCTGGCGGCCCACCTTCCGGCCGGGATCCTCCACTGGAAGAGCGGCGAGTTCTCGGGCGGCCTGGCCAACCCGCCGCTGGGCCAGAGACTGGTGACGGCGCTCCCGGTCGCATTCGGCCGGGGCGACCGTCCGCTGGAGGACTCGCCCGGACACCTCCTCCCCGCCCGGTTGCCGGTGCTGGCCCTGGGACTCGTCACGCTGCTGGCCCTGGCCGGGCTGGCGCATCGAATCGACGGTCCGGCGGCCGCCGCCCTGGCCGCGACGGCCGCCGCGTTCTCCCCCGAACTGCTGGCGCACTCCCGTCTGGCGACGCTGGACCTGCCGTCCGCAGCGTTCTTCCTGCTGGCCGGCGGCGCCGCCTGGCGCTGGTCCCGCGCACCGTCCCTCGCGGGGCTCGCGGCAGTGGCGATCGCGGCCGGCGTGGCCGCCTCGATCAAGTTCTCCGCGCTCCACCTGCTGCCGGGCCTGGCGCTGGGGGCCGTGCTGCTTCCCGGCACCCTCCCCGTGCGCCTGCGTCGGAGCGCGACGCTCACCGCCGCCGCGACGCTCGGCGTCGTCGCGTTCGCATGGCTCACCTACGGGCCCGGGCCCGCCCGGTGGCTCCTGCCGGCCGCGTGGTGGGAGGGCGCGCTGGGGAAGCTGGGGCCCACGGGGCACGTCGCGTACCTGCTCGGCGAGCGCCGGGGCGGCGGGTTCGCCCACTGGTTCCTCGTGGCGTTCGCGGTCAAGACGCCGCTGCCGATCCTCGTCGGGGCGGCGGCCGGAGCGGTGCACCTGATCCGGCGGCGAGCCTCCGGCGATGCGGCCGGCTTCGTCGCGTTCGTCCTCGTCCCCGCACTGTGGCTCGTGGCGGCGCTCAGCCTCGTGCACCGGGTGAACATCGGCCTGCGACACGCACTGCCCGCCGTCCCGGCGTTGCTCATCCTCGCGGGCGTGGGGGCCGGCGCCGCATGGCGGTCGGGCCGGTTGGCGCGCGGCGCCGCGATCGCCGGCGTCGTCCTGCTCGCCGTCTCCGTGCTGCGCGCTTCTCCGCACCATCTCTCGTACTTCCACGAACTCGTCGGCGGACCGGCGGCGGGCGACCGCATCCTCATCGACTCCAACCTGGACTGGGGGCAGGACGAGGCGGAGCTGCGGAAGCGCATCGCGGGTCGGGGCGTCGTCGTGAACCCGCGGCGGCCCGTGGCCGCGGGACTCGTCGCCGTGAGCGTGAACGCTCGTCACGGACTCCTGGAGCGCGACGGCCTTCGCCGCCGGTGGATCCATCGCCTGCCGGTGGTGGAGCGCGTCGCCTACACGTGGACGATCCACCGCGTGGAGGAGCCGGCCCTGCGGGAAGCCGCGGATCGGGATCCGGTCGCGGCGCTGGACTACGCGCACTGGCTGGAGGGAACGGATCGGCCGGCCGAGGCGCTCGAGTGGCTGCGCCGCAACGACCTCTCCGCGCACGACGTCCACGGCGCGACCTGGCATCGCGTGACCGCGGAAGCGCTCCTGGACCTCGATCGTCCGGAGGAGGCGATGGAACCGGCGCGACGCGCGGACGACGCGGACCTCGCCCTGGCCGTCGCCGCGCGGGTTCGGCCGTGGGACTCGCTGCCGCCGCGGGAGGCGCTCGGCCTCGTGACGGCGCTGGCCCGGCGCGGCGAGGACGACCTGGCGAGGCGCCTGGGCGTGGTCCGCCTGGGCACCGACCCCTTCGCTCCGCGTCCGATTCCCGCGGGCGCTCCCGTGTGGACGGAGGCGGCGCGGCTCAAGGAACTGGGGCGGGAGCGCGAGGCACTCGCCGAGGCGGGCCGGGTGCTCGCGCGACATCCCGCGGACGAGGGAACGCTCTGGCTCTACGGCGAGCTCGTGGTGCGACGAAAGACGGGGATGACGGAGTACGCCTGGCCCGACGTGGACTGGGGCGAGGTCGGGCGCTAGAGCGACGCGCGAAGCTGGGCGCGCAGCTCCGGCTGCAGGAACGGATTGGAGCGCCGCTCCTCGCCGATGGTGGTGGACGGACCGTGGCCGGGATGCACCTCGGTGTCGTCGCCCAGCGGGACCATGACGTCGTCCAGGGTCTTCAGCAGCGTGTCGAGGTCCCCGCGGGGCAGATCCGTGCGGCCGATGGATCCCGCGAAGAGGACGTCGCCCGAGATCGTGACGCCGTCGCCCACCAGGATGACGTGGCCCGGCGAGTGGCCGGGCGCCGCCCGCACGTCCAGCGAGACTTCCCCGAACGAGAACGTGGTGCCGGGCACCAGATCCTCGTCCGGTGCCGGCGGCGGCGTGAGATGAGTCAGTCCGAACATGGCCGCCTGCTCGCGGAAACCGTCCAGGAGGAAGCGATCGTCCCGCGGCAGGTGCGCCGGGATCCCCCAGCGCTCGATGAGGGCGGCGTTGCCCGCCACGTGATCAAGATGACCGTGCGTGTTGAGGATCGCCTCCGGACGCGCGGGCGATGCCTCAAGGTGGCGGATCAGGATCTCCGGCTGATCCCCCGGGTCCACGACGACGCACTTCCCCGTGGTCTCGCACGTGAGAACGTACGAGTTCACCTGGAACACGCCCATCGGGAAGACTTCGATTCTCACCAGGTGCCCTCGACCCAGTCCCGGTCCAGCTCCCGGGTGGGACGCTCGGCCGCGCCGTTGCCCTTCGGGTCCGCGCCGGCCGTCTCCGGATCCGCGTTCTTCGCCGCGCACTCGGGACAGAGGCCCTGGAACAACACGGGCGAGACCCCGATCCGGAATCCGGTGCGGTCCGAGACGTGGCGACGGACATCGGCGAACTCCGGGACGTCCACGTCGGCCACCGTGCCGCAACAGATGCAGCGCACGTGCTCGTGCGAGTGCGACGTACCGTCGTAGCGCGAAGGCCCGCGCACACCGCTGAACTCGTAGATGAGACCCCTCTCACGGAGAATCCGGAGCGTGCGGTAGACCGTGGCCAGGCTGATGTCCGGGATGACCCGACGCGCCTCACGGTGGATCCAGTCCGCGGTGGGATGATCGAAGTTGCGGCGGACGAGCCCGAGGACGACCTCCCGCTGCGGCGTTCGACGCAGACCGGCGGCCTTCCAGTCGACGGAAGGCGCCACGGAGGGCGATGGATCGGTTCGGCGAGGAGTCATGGCCAGGTGTGGGAGCGCGCGAACGCGCTCCCCTCCGGTTCCGCTAGTTCAGATGGGCCTCGAGGCGAGGCTTCAGCTCTCCGTTGCGCAGGCGCAGCAGCGCACGATCCTTCAGCTGCCGGATGCGCTCCTTGGAGAGGTGCAGGCGCTCGCCGATCTCTCCCAGGGTGTACGGCTCTTCTCCGGTGAGACCGAAGTAGAGATTGATGATGAGCTCCTCGCGCTGGTTCAGCGACTCCACGGCCTCGCGGACATCGTGGGCGCGTTCCATCTCCTGGAGGCCGAGCTCCGGAGACTCATCGGTCTCGTCGGCGATCCGGTTCAACGGCGTCTCGCGCTCCGGATCCTCGTAGTCCGTCACCATGGAATAGGCGCGGACCGAGGCCATGGCCTCCTGCAGCTCCGTGGTGGGACGGCCGATGGCCTCCGCCACCTCTTCGAGCGAGGGCTCGCGCTGCAGCTTCTTCTCCAGCTTCTCTTCCGTGCGGCAGATGTCCCGCAGCGTGTCCCGGCGGCTGTGCGGGTAGTGGACGAGGTGCACCTGATCCGCCAGAGCCTTGTTCAGGTTCCGCCGAATCCACCAGACCGCGTAGGAGATGAACGCGCAGCCCTTCCGCTCGTCGAAGCGGCGGGCGGCCTCGTACAGACCGAGGTTGCCTTCGGTCACGAGGTCGGCGAGCGGAATGCCGCGGTTCATGTAGCGCTTCGAGATGTTCACGACGAAGCGCAGGTTGGCCTGGACCAGCTCGTGGACGGCGGATTCATCACCCGAACGAATGCGACGGCCGAGGTCGCCTTCCTGTTGGCGGGTCAGCAGGTCGATGCGGCCGATTTCGCGCAAGTACATGCCGAACGAGTCATCCAGGGGAACGCTTCCACCCTCTTTGCGTGCGACCTTCGTACTCATCGCTCTTCCTCCTGGTCGGAGCCGGGGGTCGGTGGCTCCGCAGTTCCTCTCGAGAACTGGTCCTATTAACGACAACTTGCGACCGATTGTCAAGTGACATTCGTCACAAGTGCATCGTTCGGACGACGAATCAAGTTTTCTCCCATTTGGAGGTGAGTCTACCGAGAAGTGTCGGTCCAGCGACGGGCGGCGTCTGCGGGAGTGAGAATCTCTCGCGAAGAATCGGGCGCCACGTCGAACCTTGAGGGGGGCACCGGCTCGCCCAGCCGGACCCGGCCCCACTGCACCCGCAGCCCCTCTCCGCCCTCCCGGGCGATGCTCACCCTCATCGGCCAGGAGAGGCCGCCGCGCTCGGACCAGTCGGACCACACGACCTCGAACGGGGGATCCGCGCCGGACCGGAAGCGGACCGGAAGGCCCGTGACCGGATCCAGGCTCAGCCGGCCGAACTCGCCGACGAGCAGGTCCGCGCCGTCGGCCGTCTCCAGCCGCGCCGTGTCCAGGCAATCGCCGCCGGGGCAGGGATGCGCCAGGAGCGCGATCTTCAGCCGCTCCGGCGAGAGCGGGAGCCGGCTCCAGGCGGGATCGTCCGTCCCGCCGAACACCGCGAGATCCTCGCGGGGAACCTCCAGGAGGACCTCCCGGTCCCGGACGACCAGGTCGAACACCGTGAAGAACGCCGCCGAGACGCCGCGCAGCCGCAGCCAGGAGGGCGACTTCCAGGTCAGCGATCCCCGGCACGACACCGCCTCCGCGAAGCGCGGATCCTCCCAGATCATCTCGGCCCCGGCGCGGATCGTCGAGATCTGCTCCAGGCGATGATCCAGGCGGACGATCCAGGCGTCGGCGGACTCGGGGCGCTGCTCCAGGACGGGCGGCGGCGGCGGACCGCACGAGGCCAGCGCCGCGACCGCGGCCAGGAGGAACGGAAGGCTACGGATCATCGGCGCCTGCCTCCCAGCACCAGGAACACGAGCGCGCCGGCCGCAAAGCCGCCGAGATGCTCGAACCAGGCGACGCCGCCTCCCGGACCGCCGCCGAGCTGGGCGGCTCCGTTGAGGACCTGCAGCAGGAGCCAGTAGCCGATGACGAACGAGGCCGGCAGCCGGATCCAGCGCAGGAAGACGAACAGGAAGAGCAGCGTGTGGACGCGCGCGTGGGGGAATCGGATCAGGTAGGCCGCCAGCAGCCCGGAGATGGCGCCGCTGGCCCCGATGGTCGGAATGACGGATCCGACGTTCGTGGCGAGGTGCGCCGCATGCCCGCCGAGTCCTGCCAGCAGGTAGAGCGCGCCGTAGCGCAGGGGACCCAGCACGTCCTCCACGTTGTTCCCGAAGATCCAAAGGTAGATGAGGTTGCCGATCAGGTGCAGGAAGCCGCCGTGGAGGAACATCGAGCCGAGGAGGCGGGGCGTTTCCGCCAGGCCGAGCGCCGGGATGAAGCCGTAGGACTCCACGAGACGCGGCGTGCCGTCCAGGATCTGCCCGGCGAACGCGGCGACGTTCAGCGCCACGAGCGCCAGGGTGACCCAGGCCCGCCCGTGCGTCGGGTTCTCATCGCGAACCGGAATGAGGATCACGGAGGCTCCGGAGCCGCCGACGCCGGGTCGGCGGGCCGGATCAGCGGGTAAAGGTGTCGGACTCCACGATCAGCATCTTGGCGCCGGTCGTGAGGAAGTTCACGTCGATGGCCCGGCGGCCGCCCGGCAGCTCGCGGCATCCCACCACGCGACCGACGTCGCGCCACGTCTGGTGGTAGATGAACTCGCCGACGTCGTAGGCCTCCTCCGGCACGTAGGTCCGGAAGTCCTCGGGAGCGGGCGCGCCGTAGTCGCCGGCATCCGTGGGATTGCTGAGATTGCCCGTTTCGGGGTCCGCCTCGCAGCAGATCAGCGCGTTCGTGGTCAGGCAGTTCAGCCAGACCAGGCCGCTGTCGTCCGCGGGCCGCACGATGCGCATCTTGCGGCGTCGTCCGTCCCGCGGGTTCACGACGAACTTCGTTTCCTGCCGGACCGGGCTTTCGGTCGTTGTGGACATGCTTCCTCCGTTCGCAGCGGGGGAAAGAACCGCTGCGGCTCGAAACGACCCCACGCCTCCCGGCGGTCGGTCGCTTCCTGCTTTGTTGGTCTTTGAATCAGAAAACGCAAGGATTGTCAAGCAGGAAGGGGTTTTCCGGCCGTTTCGCCAGCGTCTTCCGGTCCTGGCAACGCCTGATCACTTCTGCCAAGTGGGCGGCGGCCCGTCAGGGTGACAGTACCGTGGGGGCTCGCTTCGGACCAGCGCTGCCCTACCCAACCCGGAACCGGGGCACCGGTTCCCAAAAGAGCGACGGGCGGAGGTTGCACCCCCGCCCGTCGTCGTGCTCGACCTGCCTAGCGGCGCTTGGCGCGACGCTTGGCCGTGGTCTTCCGGCGAGCCTTGGCCTTGGTCTTCCGCTTGGCCTTGGCCTTCGTCTTGCGCTTGGCCTTCGCCTTGGTCTTGCGCTTGGCCTTGGCCTTGGTCTTCCGCTTGGCCTTGGCCTTCGTCTTGCGCTTGGCCTTGGCCTTGGTCTTCCGCTTGGCCTTGGCTTTGGTCTTGCGCTTGGCTTTCGCCTTGGTCTTGCGCTTGGCCTTGGCCTTCGTCTTCCGCTTGGCCTTGGCCTTGGTCTTCCGCTTGGCCTTGGCCTTCGTGCGACGCTTGGCGGTCGCCTTCGTCTTGCGCTTGGCCTTGGCCTTCGTCTTGCGCTTCGCCTTGGCTTTCGCCTTCGAGCGAGCCATCGCCATCCTGAATTCCTCCGTAGGAGTGATCACCCACAAGCCCGCCAAGCGGGCCATCCGTTTCCGGAAACGACGTCCCCGGCTTCGCGAAGCCGGTTCAGGAAACGCCGCGTGACGACGGACCGCGGTCCGGCGTCACTTCGCGCTGCCGTTCGCTTCCACCACCTCCCCGAGCAGCCTCCCGACGACCGCGCGGACCTCTTCGAGATCGAAGGGTTTCCGGACGCGCGCCACGCTGCGGGCGGGACGACCGGGCTCCTCGGCCTCGGCACTGGTCGTCAGCAGGACGACCTTCGTCTGCGGCCGGATTCGACGAGCCTCGTCGATCATCCGGCTCTCCTCCTCGTCACGGTTCTCGTCCGCGATGAGGAGGTCGACGGGCTTCGCTTTCAGGCGCCGGAGCACCTCGCTTGCATCGGCCGCCGTCTCGACCCGGTACCCCGCATCCGCGAGATCCAGGGCGAGCGTCCTCGACGTCACCGGCTCGTCATCGATCAGGATCAGCAAGCGTCTCGACATCCTGGATCTCCCGGTGCCGAGACTCCGAGCCGGCTTCGTCGACGATCGACCGACACCCGTCGTCACCGACAGGCCGTCACGTGTGCACGGGACGTGCCACATTCGCGAAACGAACGCATCCACGTCCCACTTTCCCCTTCGTCTTCACCACAGGGGAACCTAAGTGTTGATGAACAGGAAGGTTCGACGATTCGTCGAAGAGACTGCCGAAGGAGATCGCCGCGAGAGGTTGGAACTGCATTCGTCGCGGAGATGGAAGCCGCCGTCAAAAACTTCGACGGTTCGCGACGAAGTGCCGTCCAAAGATTTGACGGTTACGACGTGCCGGCCTTCGCCTCGGCGCGCTCGTTCGCCTCGGCATCACCATAGCCCTTCAGCTTGTTGATGAGCGTTTGTCGCGTGATGCCGAGGATCTCCGCCGCGCGCGTGCGATTGCCGTCGGTCTCCTCGAGCACGCGCCAGATGTGCTCGCGTTCCACGTCCGCGAGCGGTCGCGCACTCCGATCCATGAGTCCGCGCGCGCGTCCCAGCGACGAACTCCCGCGCAGCTTCTGAGAGAGGTGCTCCGGCGCGATGAACTCGCACTCCTCCAGAAGCACGACGCGTTCCATGGCGTTGCGCAGCTCGCGGACGTTGCCGGGCCAGGAGTAGCTCTCGAGGCACTCGAGCGCCTCCTCCGAAAGGCACATCGTGGGCTTGCCGGCGTGCTCGCGGAACTCCTCCACGAAGCGCTCGGCCAGGAAGGAAATGTCCCCCTCGCGCTCGCGCAGGCTGGGCAGCGTGAGTGAGATCACCTTGAGGCGATGCAGCAGGTCGGCGCGGAACTCGCCGGACTCGCTGGCCTCGTCCAGGTCCTTGTTGGTGGCCGCCACGATCCGCAGATCCACGGCGCGATCCTCGCGACCGCCGAGGCGGCGGAAGCGCCGGTCCTCGATGAAGTTCAGGAGCTTCGCCTGCGCGCTGGCCCCGGCATCGCCGATCTCGTCCAGGAAGAGCGTACCGCCGTCCGCGAGCTCCGCGAGTCCCAGGCGCGTCTCCTGCGCGTCGGTGAACGTGCCCCGCTCGTGGCCGAACAGCTCCGACTCGAACAGCGAATCCGGAATGGCGGAGCAGTTCAGCTTCACGAAGGGATGGGTCGCCCGCTCCGACTCCGAGTGGAGCGCCTGGGCGACCAGTTCCTTGCCGGTGCCCGTCTCGCCCTGGATGAGAACGGTCCGCGCTCCCGCCCGCACGATCTTGCCCACCGTCTCGCGCACCCCGGCGATGGATTCGGACTGGCCGAGAATCCGGACCAGGCCCGCCGACTTTCCCGCCGGCCCGGCGGCGTACGCCTCCCGGATCCGGGAGGCATGGAGGGTCTGCGTGATGCAGCGCACCATCTCGTCCAGGTCGTACGGCTTCTGGACGTAGTCGTCCGCGCCCAGCTTCATCGCCTGCACGACCGCCTGCACGTCGCCGTAGGCGCTGATCATGATGGTGACGGTGGCGGGCGACATCCGCTTCAGGTCCCGGAGGACGTCCAGCCCGGACGAGTCCCCGAGCTTGAGGTCCACGACGGCCACGTCGGGGCGCTGCTCCTCCGCGCGCTTCAGCCCGCGCCGACCGGACTCCGCGGTGGCGACGTGGAAGCCCTCCTCCTCCAGGGCGCGACGGAGGGTGGTGCGTACGCCCGCTTCATCGTCGATGACGAGAACGTGGTCGTTCAAGGCGAGACCTCCTGTTCCACGAGCTCCCGGGGCTCGGCCTTCTCTTCTCGCGCCCGCTTCCCTTCCCCGTCGTCGCCGCCGCGCTGCCGGGGCGAGGGCGGGATCGGCAGGATGACCGTGAAGCGCGCGCCGCCGTCCGCGTTGTTCGAGGCCGAGATCAGCCCGCCGTGGGCGCGGCAGATCCGTTGCGAGATGGACAGTCCGAGCCCCAGCCCCTTGGACGTGGCCGAGATGAACGGCTCGAAGATCTCGGAGGAGCGCCCGTCGGGGATGCCCGGGCCGGTGTCGCTGAAGGCGATGCGGACACTGTTGGGCTCCGACCGGTTGGAGCGCGGACTCAGCCAGCTCGAAACACGCAGCGTGCCGCCCTTCCGGCGCATCGCGTTGCGGGCGTTCATCACGATGTTCAGGAAGACCTCGCGCATCATGTTGCCGTCCACGTTCAGCAGCGGGAGCTCCTCTTCCAGGTCCGTGACCAGCTCCACCCGGACCGAGTCCAGCGTCTCGCGGGCCAGCGCCAGCGAGTCGTTCAGCACGCGGTTGATGTTGGAGAGGCGTCGCCGTGGCGCGGGCGGGCGGGAGTAGGCCAGGAAGTCCGAGATCACCGCCTCGATCCGGTCCAGCTCCTTGATGGACGCCACCAGGCTCTCCCGGTTGGCGTCATCCCGGTCCAGGTGCTTCAGCACGTACTGGATCGTGGTGCGGATCCCGGTGAGCGGGTTGCGGATCTCGTGCGCGATGCCGGCGGAGATGGTCCCGAGCGAGAGCAGGCGACGCGCCTCGGCGCCGAAGCTGCCCATCCACTCCCCCTCCCCGGCGTTCCGGAGCACGCCCACGCAGTGGATCCCGCGACCGCCCGGCGCGGTGGTGGACGTGTAGTCCGACTCCAGGAAGTTCACGTCCCCGTCCTTGGACGTGATCAGCGTGGGCGCGGTGGACCGTGTCTCCCGATCGCGGAGCAGCGGATCCAGGGGGCAGCCGCCGTCGCAGAGCAGGCGACCGTCCTGGTCCTGGCAGCGGAGGATCTCCGTGCACGGCTTGCCGATGGCCTCGTTCCGCGTCCAGCCGAGCGTGGACTCCGCCGACGCGGAGAACTCGACGAATCGCTTGTCGCTGTCGACGACGACGATGGCGTCGCGGTTGGCCTGAAGGAGAGCGCCCAGAACGCCGCTGTGGAGGTCGCGCTGCAGCAACGATCGCGAAGGATCCGCTGCCTTCTTCTTCCGTCCCTTCCGACGAGTCGATCCCATCGAAACTCCGGCCTGCGCGCGAACCATGGAGCGGAAACGTCCGTAGCGTCGAACTGGAACGTAGGGGAAACGTCAGGATGTGGTCAACGGCTTTCGCCCGACGATGCCGCTTCCACGTCCGGTGCGCGCACGACCCGTCGCGTCACGTCGATGACGAGCGACCGGATCGAAACCGGAAGCAGGAACACGTCGGGGCGTTCGTCGGCCGCGACCGCGTCGCGAACGCACGCGTACACGTCTCCCCCGAGTGGCGACGCGCGACCGATGTCGAGGCGACGCGCTCCGCCGTCCGCGCGGCCGCCGACGGAGACCGACGGCTCGCGCAAGCCGAACGTCGCCTGCCGCACGGGCGGGACGTCGGTCTCCACAATCGCGCCGCGTTTGAGCGTGGCGATGCCCGACGCCAGCGCATCGATGGTGCGTGACGTCTCCTCCGGCAGCCGACGGCCGTCGCGTCCCCACGTGCCGTCCGCGTCGCGCTTCAGCACGACGCTGACCCCGTTCGCGACGAGGCGCAGCGAGTCCGGCGCCGTCACCCACGACGGGAACAGCGGCCCGTGTCGCGCGTCGTCGCCGCGTCGCGCATCCACCAGCAGCGCCGCGGTCAGGACGGCCAGGAGCACGGCCAGCGTCAGGAGCGTGCGGTTGCTCACGATCGCCTCCTCGCGAGACCCCAGCCCGCGAGGCCGAGGGTGAGGATCGGGAGCGCCAGCGCCGGGATCGTGACCCGGGCGAGGAGCTGGGCCTCCGTCAGGAGGAGCGGCGTGGGGCCGGACGGCGGCGGGACGGGAACGTCCTCCTGCTCCCCCGCCAGCCACTCGACGGCCCTCGCCAGGAAGACGCCGTTGCCGGAGAGCCCGAGGTTGGCGTTGGAGGCGAAGTCCGAGTCACCGACCACGATCAGGCGACCGCCCGCCGCGTTCTCCAGCGCCAGCGCAAGCGTGAGCGGTCCCGCCGCCTCCTCCTCGTCGCGGCGGGCCGGTCCTTCCGCTCCGACCGTCTCCGCCCGCTCGCCCCACGATCGCGGCCCCGTCCGCGCGAGGACCTCCGCGCGGTGCCGGGTTCCCTCCGGCGGCACGTAGCGAAGGCTGCGGGCCACGGGGAAGAACGTGGGAGTGACACCGGGCGACCGGAGCGGCTCGGTCACCGCGTGCGCGCCGTAGTCGGTCACGACGGGGACCGTCGCGTCGGCCCCGTAGAGACGGGTGGACGGATCCACGACGACGTCGGCGGCCGCCTCCACGCCGTAGCGGGCCAGCAGTCCCTGCAGGTTCGGCAGCTCCCGCGGATCGATCAGCACCAGCAGTCCGCCGCCCCCGTCGAGATGCGCGGCCAGACGATCCGTCTCCTCCGGCTGCGGATCCAGACGAGGTCCCGCCAGCACGAGCACGTGCGGCGTGGGCCTCGTCTCCTCCTCGCGCAGCAGGATCGTCCGGGTCACCGTCACCCCCGCTTCGCGCAACGCATGGGCCGCGCCCGCCATCCCGTCGGGGCCGTCGTCCGCGGGCGTGCGCTCGCCGTGCCCCTCCACGAAGGCGACGATCGCGTCGCGCGTTCGGAGCAGGCGGACCAGCGCCGCGGCCAGATCGGCCTCGTCCAGACCGTCGACGATCTCCCTTCGCGTGCCGGCCTCCACCACGACGGTTCCGTCCACGGCGACGCCGTACGCGGTGGCCTCCGTCGGCTCGGCCAGCGGATCGACGAATCGGTACTCCAGGTTCGGATTGCGGCGGCGGAAGATCTCCAGCCGCTCGCGCAGCCGCGACGCCGCCTCGCCCCGGGTTCCGCCTCGGAAGAACGCCGTGACCTGCACGTTCTCCCGCACCGAGGCCAGGATCGCCCGCATCGTCGGACTGGGGGTCCAGCGCGAGTTCGCCGTCCAGTCCCAACGCGTGTCGTGCCGGATCAGCAGCGCCCCCGCCGCGACGACGATCGCCGTCATCAGGACGAGTCCCGCGACGAACCGGACGCGCGGCGCCTTCATCGCGTCCGCCTCCTGAGCTCGGCCGAGTGCACCGCGACGAACAGGAACAGCGCGGCCGCGAGGACGTGCCACCCCGCCGCCCGCAGCCCGGGAACGCCGCGCGAGAACGGATCGAACGCCTGGCGCAGCGACAGGAGTCCGGCGGGCGCCCAGAACCGTTCGGCGAAGAAGAGCACCAGGAGCACGGTCAGGCCGGCCACGCCCGCCGCAACGGGATGCGGCGTGAGCGTCGAGGCGCACAGCCCCACGGCGGCGTAGGCCGCTCCCGCGAGGAGCAGGCCGACCGCGGCCGATGCGAGGACGCCGTAGTCCAGGACCCCCGCATCCGACAGCCCCAGCGACAGGAGGAGCGGCGGCCAGGCCAGCACGCCGACGACGACGAGAAGAGCGAGGAACTTGCCGAGGATCATCGCGGTAGGCGTGGCGGGCAGCGAAAGGAGGAGGTCCTCGAACCCGGAGCGACGCTCGTCCGCGACGGCGCGCATCGTCAGGAGCGGGAGGAACAGGAGCAGGCCGAAGGCGACGCTGAGTCCGAGCGGGGCCAGCACCGCGTCCGCGATCTCCAGCGGCGGCAACGCTCCGCTGCCCGTGGCGTCGCGACTGGACTCCACGTACCCGACCACGAGGCTCCGGTACACGAGCCCGTTCCAGAGGTGGAACGCGCCCGCCACCATCAGGACGATCGGCGATCCGAACAGGGCGCCGAGCTCGCGCCGCGCCACGGCGAGCGTCGCGTTCACGGGGCCTCCTGGATCTCCGGCGAGGCTTCCGCCACGAGCGTCAGGAACGTCGCCTCCAGCGACGTCTCCCGGCGACGGAGCTCCAGCAGCCCGCGCCCCGATCCCACGACGGCCTCGGCGACCGCGGCGCGAACGTCCCGGTCCGCATCGATCTCCGCGAACAGCTCGCCCCGGCGCTCCGCGACGCGGACCTCCCGGACGCCCGACACGGCGGCGATCGCCTTCTCCAGGCCCGCGCGGACTCCGCGCACGCGAATCTCCAGCGTCTCGGGTCCCACGCCGGCGCCGTGCGGCGAGCGCTCCGCCACCACGCGGCCGTGGTGCAGGACGATGACGCGGTCGCAGGTGTGCGTGACCTCGGCCAGCAGATGCGACGAGAGGAGGATCGTCTTGCGTCCCGCCTGTGCGCGCAGCAACCCGCGCACGCGGGCAAGCTGAGCCGGATCCAGACCGGAGGTCGGCTCGTCGAGGAGCAGCACGTCCGGATCACCGATGAGCCCGGCGGCCAGTCCCACGCGCTGACGTTCCCCCTTGGAGAGGCGTCGCACGGACCGGTTGCCCAGTTTGGCGAGGTCGACGTCCTCGAGGCGCTGCCGAGCTTCGCGCCGTGCTTCCGTTCGACTCAGCCCGCGCAGCCGCCCCACGAACTCGACGTAGTCGCGCGCCCCCGCGTCGGTGGGCGCGGGAACGTGTTCGGGCACGTAGCCGATGCGGCGGCGTGCCGACGCGTCCTCCAGCGGGGATTCCGATCCGGCTACGCGCAGGGAGCCCGCATGCGGGGGCAGGATGCCGGCGAGCACGCGCAGCGTCGTGGTCTTGCCAGCGCCGTTGGGACCGAGGAAGCCGACGATCTCCCCCGGCTCCGCCCGGAACGAGACGTGGTCCAGCACGCGACGCCCGTCGCGCTCGCGCACCAGATCGCGGACCTCGATCATCGCGTCCCCCATCCCGGCCATCGGCCCCATCGCCCCCGACACCGTCGCCTCCCCCCAGCAGAAAGGGAGGGCTCCGCGAGGAACCCTCCCGATCGTTCGACGGTGTTCGTCGTCCGGTCTAGAAGTCGCCTTCCATGCCGGCGCCCGCCGGGGCCGTTTCCTTCTCCGGCACCTCGGTCACGATGGCCTCGGTGGTCAGGAGCAGGCCGGCAACCGACGCCGCGTTCTGCAACGCGCTGCGCGTCACCTTGGCCGGATCGATGATCCCGGCCTCGAACATGTCGACGAGGGTTCCATCCCGGAAGTCGTACCCCTTGTTCTTCCCGGACGCAAGGACCTCCTGGGCGACCAGGCTGCCCTCCAGACCGGCGTTCTCGGCGAGCTGGCGGATCGGCTCCTCCAGGGAGCGCCGCACGATCGCGGCCCCGGTAGCCTCGTCGGCCGTCAGCTTCAGCGAGTCCAGCGCGGTCGCGGCCTTGAGCAGCGTCACGCCGCCGCCGGCCACCACGCCCTCCTCGCTCGCCGCGCGCGTGGCGTGCAGCGCGTCCTCCACGCGGGCCTTGCGCTCCTTCATCTCCACTTCCGTGGCGGCGCCGACGTTGATGACGGCGACCGCGCCGGCCAGACGGGCGAGACGCTCCTCCAGCTTCTCCCGGTCGTAGTCCGAGGAGGCTTCCTCGATCTGGCGACGGATCTGCTGGCAGCGCCCCTCGACGTCGGCCTTCTTCCCCTTGCCCTCGACGATGACCGTGTTGTCCTTGTCGATCGTGATGCGCTTGGCCTGACCCAGGTCGGCGAGCTGCACATTCTCCAGCTTCACGCCGATGTCCTCGCTGATGACGTTGCCGCCGGTCTGCACGGCGATGTCACCGAGCATCGCCTTGCGACGATCCCCAAAGCCGGGCGCCTTCACGGCCGCGATCCTCAGCACGCCGCGCAGCTTGTTCACGACCAGCGTGGCGAGCGCCTCGCCCTCCACGTCCTCCGCGATGATCAGCAGCGGCCGGTTCGTCTTGGCGGTCTGCTCCAGGACCGGCAGAAGGTCCTTCATGCTGGCGATCTTCTTCTCGTGGATGAGGACGTAGGCATCCTCCAGGACGGCCTCCATCCGCTCCTGATCCGTCACGAAGTAGGGCGACAGGTAGCCGCGGTCGAACTGCATGCCCTGAACCAGATCCAGCGTGGTCTCCAGGCCCTTCGCCTCCTCGATCGTGATGGTGCCGTCCTTCGTCACCTTCTCCATCGCCTCGGCGATGATGTCCCCGACCACCGTGTCGCCGTTCGCGGAGATCGTCGCGATCTGGCGATACTCCTCCGTGGTGCGGATCTTCTTGGAGCTGGAGCCGATGGCCTCGACGACGGCGGCCACGGCCTTCTCGATGCCGCGCTTGATGGCGATCGGGCTGGCGCCGGCCGACACGTTGCGGATGCCCTCCCGGTAGATCGCCTCGGCGAGGATGGTGGCGGTGGTGGTGCCGTCGCCCGCCACGTCGGACGTCTTGGAGGCGACCTCCTTCACCATCTGGGCGCCCATGTTCTCGTACGGGTCCTCGAGCTCGATCGCCTTCGCCACGGTGACGCCGTCCTTCGTGACGGTGGGTGCGCCCCAGCTCTTGTCGATGGCGACGTTGCGGCCCTTGGGCCCGAGCGTCACCTTCACGGCCTTGGAGAGCTTGCTCACGCCCTTCAGGATCCGATTGCGCGCGTCTTCACGGAACTTCAACTGCTTCGCAGCCATTCCTCTCTTCCTCCCTACTTCTTCGCGATCGTGGCGAGGACATCCTCCTCGCGCAGGATCAGGTAGTCGTCGCCGTCGATCTTGACCTCGGTGCCGGAGTACTTGCCGATCAGGACGTGGTCGCCCTTCGCGACGGAGAACTCGGTCCGGCTGCCGTCCTTCAGCGTCTTGCCGGTGCCGACGGCCACCACCTCGGCCTCCATCGGCTTCTCCTGGGCGGTGTCCGGAATGATGATCCCGCCCGACGTCTCCTCCGGGCGATCCAGGCGCCGGATCAGGATCCGGTCGGCCAGCGGTCGAACGCTCATCGGTGCATCTCCAGGGCCTCGGGGCCCCAAGAAAGAGGACAAGGAACGAACTCCGGGAGGCGCCGGGGCGCACTCCCGCTGCGTCCGAGCAAAGCGAGGCCCGTGCCAGAATCCGCAAGAACGCCCATCTCCGCCGGAATGCGTCACTTGCGCCCGCCGGCCCCCTCGAGGAATCGCCCGGGCCGGGGTGACAGCGTGACACGCGCCTGCCACGAAGGCAGGTGTCCCTGCCAGATTCGACAGGAACGCGGCCGGGAGTGGCGGACGACGCCCGCGCGAAGTAGGCTGCGGGCGGCACTCCCGCTCCCGGGAGGCCAGGAGGTTTCCCGTGAGCGACCGCACCGCCACCGTCCGGGTCGAGGGCCACCTCATCGACTCCGGCACGCTGTCCCGGATCTTCGACCACATCATCCAGTCGGGCGGCAGCTACGAGATCGTCGAGTTCCGCGTGGGCCGGCGCAACACGGAGATCTCCACGGCGGAGCTTGCCGTCGAGGCTCCGTCGCCGGAGGCGCTGGAAGAGCTCCTCGAGAATCTCGTCGATCTCGGGGGGCGCCGGCTGGACGCCGAGGAAGCCCGGACCGAGCCCGCCCCGGCCGACGGCGTCGTCCCCGACGACTTCTACTCCACCACGAACCACTCCACGTCGGTGCGCCGCGGGGGCGTCTGGATCCCGGTGGCGCGCCAGCGCATGGACTCCGTGATCGTGCTGGAGGACGGGACCGCGCGCTGCACGAAGCTGCGCGACGTGAAGAACGGCGAAGCCGTCGTGGTGGGCACAGCCGGGATCCGGGTGGCGCCGCCCGACAAGGAGCGCGACCGGGCGCACTTCGGCTTCATGACGAACGACGTGTCGTCGGAGCGGCAGGTGGCGCTCGTCGTGGATCGCATCGCGCGCGACATCGAGGCGTGCCGCGCGGACGGCCGCAAGGTCGTAGTGGTGTCGGGGCCGGTGGCGGTCCACACCGGCGGGGTGGCGGCGATGGAGTCGCTGCTGTCGGCGGGCATGATCGATGCGATTCTCGCGGGCAACGCGCTCGCCGTCCACGACATCGAGCGTGCGCTGTTCAACACGTCGCTCGGCATCGACGCGGATACGGGCGAGGCCGTTCAAGACGGTCACCGCAACCACATGCGCGCGATCAACGCCGTGCGTCGCGCAGGCAGCGTACCGGCCGCGGTGGAGAGCGGGCTTCTCACGAAGGGCATCATGCACCGGGCCGTGCTGGAGAACGTCCCCTTCGTCCTCGCGGGCTCGCTCCGGGACGACGGTCCCCTGCCCGACGTCATCACGGACATGAACGAAGCGCAGGAAGCGTACGGCCGCATGCTCGACGGCGCGGGCGTGGTGCTGATCCTCTCCACGATGCTCCACGGCATCGCGGTGGGGAACATGATCCCCTCCTCGGTCCTCACCGTCTGCGTCGACATCAACCCGGCCGTCGCCACCAAGCTGGCCGATCGCGGCTCGGCGCAGGCGATCGGCGTGGTCACGGACGTGGGCGCCTTCCTGCAGATGCTCGCGCGCCGCGTCGGCGCGAAGTCGGAGTGACGCGCGCCGCACTCCCGCTCCTCCTCCTGCTCGGCGTCGCCGGCGGCGCCGCGTCGCACCCCATGGGCACGATGGGGATCGACCACTACGCCGGCCTCGAGATCGCGCCGGACACGCTGCGCGTGAAGTACCTCCTCGACTTCGCCGAGGTGCCATCCGTGCGGGAGCTGGACCGCGTGGATCCGGATCTGGACTCCCGGGTCACTCCGGAGGAGCGCGAGGCCTACCTGGAGACGCGCACCGCCGAGGTCCTGGCCAACCTGAAGCTCGAAATCAACGGCCGGCGGCTGCCGCTGCAGGCGACGTGGAGCCGCGTCGTGTTCCTGGACGGGGACGGCGGCATGACCACGGTGCGCATCGCCTGGGAGCTGGCGGCGCCCGCACCCGACTCGCTCCTGGCCAGCAACTTCCTCAACTGGAACGACCGCAACCACCCGGAGGCGGTCGGCTGGAAGGAGATCCGCTTTGCCGCGAGCGGCGGCCTCGGGATCGGGGCGGCGTCGATTCCGGAGCGATCGATCGGCGGAGACCTGGGCGAGCTGCCCGAGGTGCTGCCGTCGGAGCCGCCGCAGGACACGAGCGCCTGGTGCCGGTTCGGTCCCGGGATGGAGCGGGAGACCGCCCCTCCGGCTCGATCGTCCGGCGGACCGGGCCGGGGCATCCTGGCGGCGGCCGGCGCGGCGATCCTGCTGGGCGGGGGACTGCTCCTGCTCCGGGGGCGCCGAAGGCGCTGATGTCCCGCGTCCCAGCGTCGCCCGGATCCTCCCACTTCCGGCCAGAATCGCCGGAGAACGCCGAGCGCTCCCCAGGATTGCCAACAGCAGAAACCGTTGTCCGACAACGCTTTCCGCACCTTCTTTCGTGTCGAGTCGAGTTGTTTCTGTGGTAGACTCGGAACTCGGCGGTGGCTGCCCACTCCGTGATTCTTCACTTTTTCCCGACCGTTACGGCGTGTCCGGGAAGGGTTCGCGAGGCCCGTGAAGCACGTTTAGGGTGGCGCCGCCGATCCATTTCCGGGCGGCCCGTCCCCGCCGCCTCAGTCCTCCGGCGCCGGATCCGGCTCGCCCAGCAGGCGAACGTCCACCCGCTCGCCCGCCTCCCGGCGCCGCACTCCCTCAGGCACGATCGCCAGACCGTTGGCGTTCACCATCGACCTGAGGTTGCCCGAACCGTGCGGCCCCACCTCCCGGACGGCGAGCCCGTCGCCGCGCCGGAAGACCCGCACGCGGGCGAAGTGCCGCCGGTCCTCGGGGCCCGCCAGCGGTGTCTCGGCCACGGCCCGGAGCACGGTCCGTTCAGGACGCGCCGCTCCTTGCAGGCGCAGCAGCGTCGGCCGGACGAAGTTCTCGAACGCCACCATCGACGACACCGGATTGCCCGGCAGCCCGAAGACCAGCGTCCTCCCCCACCCGCCGAACAGGAGAGGCTTCCCGGGACTGGACCGCACGCGCCAGAACACTTTCCTCAGCCCCAGGGAGGTCAGGACCGGCTGCACGAGATCCCGGTCGCCGACGGACACGCCGCCGGACGTGAGCAGCACGTCCGCTCCCCTCGCCCGCTCCAGCCTCTCCCGGAGCCCCGCCTCGTCGTCGCGGGCGAACCCCAGCTCCAGGACCTCCGCGCCGGCCTCGCGCGCCTGCTGGGCCAGCGTGAGATGGTTGCTGCTGCGGATCTGTCCCGGACGAAGAGGTTCGCCGGGCCCCACCAGCTCGTCGCCGGTGGCCAGCACCGCCACGATCGGCCGGCGGGCGACGTCCACCTCCGCCGCGCCCACGGAAGCCAGGACCCCGAGCTCCGCGGCGCCCAGCCGCACGCCCGGCTCCAGCACGACGTCGCCCGGCGACGTGTCCTCGCCCGCCCGGCGGATCCGTTCTCCCACGGCCGCCCGGCGGAACACGCGCACGCGATCGTCCGACCACTCGGTCCACTCCAGCATGACGATGCCGTCCGCGCTTGGCGGAACCGGCGCCCCCGTCATGATGCGGAGCGCCTCCCCCGGCCCCGGAGCGCGACGACCGTCGTCGCCGGCCAGGATCTCCCCGGTGACGCGGAGCTCCACCGGCGAGGCCTCCGACGCGTTCGCGACGTCGGCGGCGCGCACGCAGAACCCGTCCACCATGGAGTTGTCGAAGGGGGGAACCGCATCCACGGCCGACACCGGAACCGCCAGGAACCGGCCGCCCGCGGCCGCCACGGAACTCGACTCCGACGGCAGCGGCTCCACGCGCTCGCGGACGCGCTCCACCGCCTCGTCGAACGGAAGGGGCGCATCGGCGGAGAGGCGCTCCACGCTCACGCGTCCCCCCGCTCGACCTGGTCGGCCACCCACCGCGCGTACTCCGGGTTGGCCTGCGCGTCGATGCGGATCAGCGCCGGCGTGTCGTAGGGATGCAGCTCGCGGACGCGCGCCGTGAGCGCATGGGCGCGGGCGGGCGACGTCTTGATCCAGAGACGGATCTCCTCGTCCTCACAGAGGCGCCCTTCCCAGCGGTACGTCGCGCGGATGCCGTCCACGTGAACGCACGCGGCGAGTCCCTCCTCCACGAGGAGCCGCGCCAGACGATGCGCATCGGCCGGGTCAGCGACGGTCGTCATCAGCTCCACGATGGGGTTCATCACGGACCCTCCCGTCCCAGGAGCGCCGCGCGCGCCTGACGGGCGAGCGCGGGATCGGGCTTCAGTTCCAGCACTCTCTCCCACGCCCGGCGCGCTTCATCGGCGTCGCCCAGCGCCTCGTAGGCGCGCGCCAGCAGGAACGACGAGCCCGGCGCCCCGGGGCGGAGGTCGTACGCGCGCTGGGCATGATCCCGCGCGTCGGCCGCCCGACCGTCCTCCAGCGCCATCTCCGCCAGAGCCTGGTGCGCCGGCACGGATCGGGCATCGACCTGCAGCGCCGCCTCCAGCGTGGCCCTCTGCCGATCGCGCTGCCCCAGGATGCGGTAGGCCCGGGCCAGGTCCAGATAGACCTGCACGGGATTCTTGCCCACGCGAAGCGCCCGTTCCCACGTGTCGCGCGCCTGGGCCGGTCGGCCCAGCATCAGCTGCGCGCGGCCCAGGAACTCCAGCGCGAGCCGGTTCTGCGGATCCTCCTCCAGCACCTCCTGCAGGAGCACCGCCGCCGCCGCCGGTCGCGTCTGGAGCTGCGTGACGCCCGCGTTCAGCTTCGACAGCAGGCGAACCCGGTCGCCGGGATCCGCGCCCTGTTCGAACGCCTCCTCCATGTCGCCCTCGCCGGCCTCCCCGCCGACGTACCCGAGCGCCTGCAGCGCCTCGATGTCCTCGGGCGCGAGGTCGATCTCGGCCGCACGGTACGCGTGCGCACGGCGATGCTCCCACTCCTCCTCCAGACCGTCGCGCAGACGGGCGACCACATCCGGATGCTCGCCGGCCACGTCGCGAGTCTCCCCGGGATCGTCGCGAATCCGGTAGAGGCGATCGGTCGGTCCGGCGATGAGGCGCCAGCCGTCCTCCTCGCGCGCGCGAAGTCCCGCCCACCCGAAGTTGAAGTGCGGATAGAGCGTCTCCGCGTGGACCGCCGCCGGCGGATCCTCCAGGGGCGGCGCAGACAACGGATTCAGGTTCGGGTCCAGGCCGACGCTCTCCAGCAGCGTGCCCGGCAGCGACTCCAGCGGCACGGGCGTGCCCGTCAGCCCCGGGGGGCCGGCTCCCGCCACGACGATGGGAATGCGGAGGGTGGACGCGTGCAGCAGGACGCCGTGGGTGAGCTCGCCGTGCTGTCCCAGTCCCTCGCCGTGATCGGCCGCCACCGCCACGATGCGCGACCTCTTGCCGCGCGCCTCCTCCAGGATCCGCAGGAGACGACCCGTCTGACGATCGGTGAACGCCACCTCGCCCGCGTACGGCGAGGCCGTGGCGTTCGGCCAGGGCGACGGCGCGGCGTACTCTGCATGCGGATCGAAGAAGTGGACCCACAGGAAGAGCGGAGCCTGGTCCGCGGGGGCGACGTCCCGCAGCCAGCGCTCCAGCCGATCCAGCGTGCGCGGCGCCGGACGTTCGCGCAGGTGTCCGGAGACGGTCTCCCCGCCCCCGATCAGGCGATCGTCGTAGTGATCGAAACCGCGATCCAGCCCGAAGCGCTCCATCAGCGGATACGAGGAGACGAACGCGGCCGTCGACCAGCCCGCCTCGCGCAACGCCTCGGCCATCGTCCGCCCGCTGTCCTCTTCCAGGCGGAAGATGCCGTTGTCGCGGATGCCGTGAACGGCGGGCGGAAGTCCGGTCATGACGGAGGCGTGGGACGGGAGCGTCACCGGCGACGGAGCGCGCCCCTCGGCGTAGAGGCGACCGCGGCGCGCCAGACGATCGGCGTGCGGCGTGCGGGCCACAGGATCGCCCACGCAGCCCCAGTGGTCCCCGCGCAGCGTGTCCAGCGTCAGCAGGAGGACATCGGGGCGATCCATCGGCGGGGACGGCGCGCACGCGCCCAGGGCCAGAAATCCCACGAGGAGCGACATCAGGAACGCGGGACGATGGGGCACGGATAGCTCCTCGCACGGGCGATGGTGAAGGTAGGCAGGGCGGAAGTCCCCGTCAAGCGACGCCCGACCCGGTCGGATCTTCGCAAAGTCCTGGGAATGAATCAATTACAAGGCCCGGAACTTGACACCGGACGCCCGGGTTCTTAAAATCAGGATACCCCTCAGTCTCGACCCTCCGCAGCAAGGAGTCTCCGATGCTGTCCCGAGCCGGGCGGGTCGTCGTCGCGATTGCCGCCGCCACTCTGCTCTCGGTCGCCGCTGCCGCTGCCGATCCCATCCAGACCCTCACGGTCGAGGACGTCCTTCGCCTCCACCGGGCCGGCGTTTCCGAAAGCGTCATCGCTTCCGAGATCGCCGTCACGCAGACCGTGTTCTACCTCTCCGTGGAGGAGATTCTCCGCCTGAAGGAGGCGGGCCTCTCGGAGGAGCTGCTCCAGTACATGGTGGACACCGCTCTCCCGCCCGGTGAGTACGTCGAGGACGAGGACCCGGAGGTCTACGGGGAGGACGGTGAGCTGTACGCGGACCGGTGGGTCAACGAGATCGAGGAGTCGCCCACCACGGTCTTCGTCTCGCTGGACTACAGCTATCCCACCTGGTGGTACGACTTCTACTGGTACGACTACTGGTACTACGACTGCACGTACCTGCCGTACCGGACCAGCTACGTCTGGACCTGGGGCGTGTACTACCCGGCGTGGTACTCCTATCGCACCTGCTGGGTGCCGTCCTACTGGGGCTACCGATCCCACACGTGGCGCAACTGGGGCTACCACTGGAACTACGCGCACTGCCACGATCTCTACTACGGCGGCGGCACGTACTGGCCGTCCCACCCGCACTCCGGGCGCACCGCGCTCGGCGGCACGAAGTACCGGGACGGCGGCAGCTCCGGCAAGCTGCTGGTCTCCGGCGGCCTGAAGACGCGGGATGCACGACACCTGACGCGGGACACCACGGAGCTGCGGATCCGCAACGACGGGAAGCGTCGTCTGGTGGCCGACAAGCGCACGGTCAAGGACCTCGGCGGCCTGGACGGTCGCCGCCCGGTGCGGACCGGACTCGCGGCGGCCGATGGTCAACGACTGGTCAAGCCGTCGCTGGGCGATCGTCCGGTGCGGCCCGTCCGCAAGCCGGCGCTGCAGGGAAGCACGGACGATCGACGTCCCATTCGCCGTCCGGCGGTGAAGACGCCCACGCGCAACTTGAACCAGGATGAAAGAGGCGTGCGTCCCGTTCGCCCGACGCGCCCCGACAAGCCCACCGTGCGGCGGCCTTCGTCCAACTCCGTGCGGGACTCGCGGCCGACGCCGCCCCCGGCTCGCCCCACCAAGCCCAAGGCCACGAAGCCCAAGACCGACCGGAAGGTGAAAGAGAAACCGAAGAAGAAGCCCGAGACGTCGGTGCAGTCCACACCACGTCCCACCCGGCCGGCGCCCACCCCGCCGCGTCAGGTGAAGCCGGCGCCGTCACGGCCGTCACCCCCGCCGTCCAAGGCCTCACCGCCGCGGTCCGGCGGATCCAAGTCCCGGGGCGGAACCCGCGGCAAGCGCTAGAGGCGGGAACGCACCGGGATCAGAGCTGCACGGAGAAAGACTTCGCGCGGACCACCTGCCGGTCGTTGATGCGGTCGGTCACGGTGATCTGCACCTCGTAGGTGTCCTCCTCGAACGTCGACGGATCCAGAGAGAAGTACTCCTGCACGTTGGAGCGGGTGGACACGCCCTCGTACGCCGTGGCGACGCCGGGGATCACCTGCCCCTTGGAACTGCCGAACCAGGAGACGGTGGCCGGATTCGTCGGCTGGATGCGGAACTGCACCGTGTACAGCGAGTCCCCCGTGGGCGACTGTTCCAGCCCGTAGATCTCGAAGTAGACAAAGACCGGCTGGTCCGCCGCGAAGGCGCTGAGCGGGTACGGCACGACCTGGTACGCCCCCTTCACGAAGGGCTGACCTTCCGAGGCATCGCGCACGTCCAGCGCGAACTGGATGTCGGAGATGGCGAACGTCCCCGGCGAGAAGTCGTGCGCCTCGAACCGGGCCTGATGCACACCGATCCGGCGGCTCAGGCTGTCCTGGACGGAGACGGCCATGCGGTAGCTCCCCGGATCGACGCTGAGCGTGATCTGGTCCAGGACGAGCCGCCCCTCGAGGTTGTCCACGCGGTCCCGCCAGTCGCGCGTCCGCTGCGCCGCACGGTCCACCTCCACGTAGTCGATGGACTTCACGACCGCCTCCGTCCCCAGCACGGCCGCGAACCGGCCGTCGGCCGGCATGAACCCCAGATCGGACGCCCGCACGCCGGTGCTCACCTCTACACGCGTCCGGCCCGTTCCGTAGTCCGAGAACGAGTGGATGGAGTACGCGAACTCCAGCTTCTCGCCGCCGTAGTCGTGGCGGTACGCGCGCGGACGCTCCCTGAGCCCCTCCTGGCCGCGCAGGTAGAGCGTGGTGAGCCGCTCCTCCGCGAGCTGCGACTCCGCGTCCTTCACGTTGAGACGCCCCGTGCTGAACTTGGGTCCCGTCTCCGCATCGGCCCCCAGCGAGGCGATGTCGTCCGCGCCGGCGGTGTTGCGCGTGGGACGGGAATCATCGACCTGGTCCCGCTCCCCTTCCACCTCCCGGACGATGTCGGTGCGGGTGGTGCGGCGGATCGCCTGCGCATCCACGAACACGTCCTGGAAACGAGGATCCTCCAGCTCGTACGCCTGTCCGAGCCACTGGTAGATCCAGATTTCCTTCGGGGGCACGAGGCCGAGGCCGGGCACCACGTCGCCCTGGATCCGGCGCCGCTGATCCGGCACTCCGTATCGCAGCAGGAGCTCCCCGCGCTTGTCCCACGGCGGATCGGCTCCCTCCCGGGCGAACTGCGTCCGCGCGAGCGCGAGCTTCCGGTAGTGCTCGATCTTGCGCTCGTTGATCGGCGTGGTCGGCGTGGGATCGGCGGCCGCCCACACGACGCGCAGGAAGTCCGGTCGCTCGTGGGGACGCAGCGAGAGGAACCGCTGCTGCTGATCCTCGTCCAGGATGTAGCGGAGGTGGGCCAGCTCCTCGTCGCCGTACGCTTCGGCCTCCGGAACGACACCGCTGAGGTCGATGGTGGGAGCCGCGGGGCCGCCGGAGGAGCAGCCGGACAGCGCGACGAGGGGCAGCAGGAACAGGAACCAGGGCACGACGCTCCGCCGCACGATCTCCCTCCGGTTGCGGGCCGACGTCGTCCGACGGACGACGCTCCGGAGCGAGTATGCGAACGAACGGTCTAGAAGTCGACCCCGATGGTGAAGTACTCGCGCGGTGACTTGGCCGATCGCTTGAGATCCGTCTCCCAGCCGACGTCGTACTTCAGGGCGAAGTAACCGAGGCCAAGGCGCAGACCGAATCCGTAGCCCGCGCCCAGATCCTCCATCCGGCCGTCGCGCATGAGACGCGCATTGTCGGAGAAGGCGGCCCCCGCATCGAAGAACACCACGCCGCCGATGCCGCCCAGCGCGAGGCGGAGCGGCCAGCCGAGGCGGAGCGTCTCCACGAGCGGGAAGCGGAACTCCGTGTTCAGGAGGGCCAGGTTCTCGCCGCGCAGCTCGCCGTAGCCGAGCCCCCGCAGAGTGTACGGACCGCCCACGCCGAAGAGCTGCGGCGTCCTGCCGTTGCTGGATCCGCCGATGAGGCGCGTGGCCCAGACCATCGACCCGAGCGGAACGTAGCGGCGGTAGTCGCCGATGGTGGTGTTGAACTGGAGGTCGCCGAACGCCTGGTCCGAGGAGAGCCGGGCGCGGTGGCCGTGGACCGGCCCCGTGTAGCCCCAGACCACGTTGTCCGTGACCAGTGCCACCTCCGGGCCGGCGTAGTACTCCATGCCCTGATCGTCCTCGTCCGTCGTCACGAAGCCGCCCGAGTTGAACGACTGCTCGACGACGCTGCGCGAGACGCCGACCCCGCGGGCGACGAACTCCACGCGGCTGAACTTCGAGAACGGCCGGGACACGAACGTCTGGACGCCGCGGTAGATCTGGCTCTCGAAGCCGATCCGGTCCTCCGCGGTGAAGATGCCGAAGTCGTTGCGGTACTGGAAGGCCGCGGCGCCCCAGTTGGTGCGGTTCTCCAGGTTGTAGTAGCCCAGGAACAGGTCCGACTCGTCGATGGAACCGTAGATGGAAGCGCCGATCTGGATGACGTGGTTGGACAAGATGTCCGAGATGGCGATGGCCGCCGATCCCGCGAAGCCGACGTTGGACGCGAAGAACGGCGACGCCCCCACGAAGTCCGGCGACCAGCGCAGGCGGTAGGGCTTCCCTTCCAGGCTCTCCGGATCCGGCAGCTCGTAGGTGGTCTCCCGGATCACGTGCGCCAGCGTCAGCTCCGGCCGCGCCTCGCGCTCCTGCGGCGACGCGGTCCCGGGCGCCACGCCGGGATTCCCGGCCCCGGCCAGGCTGAGCCCCGCCGCCGGCGGCGCCAGCAGGTCCGACAGATCGGCCGGCACGGGTCGGCTGGCGTCCTGGTCCGGTGTGGACTCCCCGTCCGCGCTCTCCACCGCCCCGCCCTCCTCGGCCCGCGCCACGACGGCAGCCGGCGCGGGAATCGGCGTAGACTCGGTCCCCGGCAGGACCGGCGCGCGCAGCGCCGGCGGTTCCCACGGAACGAGACTCTCCCGCTCGCGGGAGGCGATGCGGTCCAGCGGCTCGAGCGTCTCCACCTCTTCCATCCTCGTCATCGGATCGTCGATGCTGTACAGTTCCCAGCCGCTGCCCATGAACGTGGTGAACACGATGCGCTCGCCGTCGCGCGACCACGAGAACGGCGGACTCGACTCGATGAGGCCGGTGACGCCCGTGATGAGGTTCGTCAGCCGGTGGAGGCGGTCCGTGCGCAGGTCCTGGATGTACAGGTCGGAGATCCCGTCCCGATCGGAGACGAACGCGATGTGATCACCGCGCGGCCCCCACTGGGGCGCGATGCTCTTCCCGACCTGCCCGGACAGGAGCCGGATCTCGCCGGTCTCCATCTCCAGCAGCGCCACGCGCGGCGGCCCGAACAACAGATGATCCAGGTCCGTCTCCTCGCCGCGATCCGTCACGAACGCGACCTGCTTGCCATCCGGCGAGAACTGCGGATCGCGGGCCAGGTAGGGATCATCGGTGATCTGCACCAGTTCGCCCGTGTCCAGGGTGGCCATGAACAGATCCGACTTGCCGCCCCGGATCCCGGTGAAGATCACGCGGCGGCCGTCGGGGTGGTACGCGGGCGAGTACAGCGCGTCGAACTCGAAGTCGATCGTGTGGATGACCTTGCGCGAGTCCACGTCCAGGATGTTGAGGACGTCCCCCCCGCCCTTCTTCGAGGGGAAGGCGATGCGCGTGCCGTCCGGCGACCATCCGATGGCCGTGTACATGTACCGCAGCGACTCGAAGTCTCCGGAGCGCGCACCGGTGACGAGCGTGCCCAGGTGCTTGCCGTCCAGCGCCGACGCGAGCTCGATGTCCGTGGAGAAGCGGGCATCCTCGATGTAGACGACGCGGTCGCCCTGCGGCGAGATGGACGGCGCGACGTGGACGGCCGCGAAGCCCTCCTGCGAGAGCAGACGCCGCGCGTGATCCTCCGGACGGCGCAGGTCGACGATCTGCGGGTAGTACTTCCGCTTCACGTAGTCCTCCCACTCGTCGTTCAGCTCCCGGAGGTCCATCCCCAGCGTCTTCGTGAACGCGATGTTGGCGGACTGGTGCGCGAACGTGGCCTTCAGCAGCTGCCCGATCTTCTCGTCACCGAAGCGCTGCCCCACGAAGTCGAAGATGGCCTGGCCGATGCGGTAGACGCGGATGTCGTACACGCGGTCCATGTAGTGGAGCGGGATCAGCTGCCCTTCCAGCGCGGACCACCGGAGCCACATCTCCGTGTTGGGATCCACGCCGCCGATGGACAGGTACTCCGCCATTCCCTCCATGAACCAAAGTGGCGGCTGGAACGCGAACGGGTTGCCGGCCGCCCCCGAGTACATGAGGTCCACCTGGAAGGCGTGCACGAGCTCATGCACGAGCACGTGGTCGAACTCCCCGTAGGATCCCGTGAACGGCAGGAAGACGCGCCGCTTGGCGAACTCCGTGATGCCGCCGGTGCCCTCGGAGATGAGTCCGGACGTGATGTTCGTCTGCTGGAAGTCCGAGTGCGAGGCGTAGACGATGACCGGGATCCGGTCCTCGATCTCGTGGTTGAGGATGCGCGAGAGCCGCTCGTATCCGCGCTCGGCCATGCGGGCGGCAATGCGGGCGGACTCCTCCTCCTCCAGGTAGTAGTAGATGTCGAAGTGCTCGGTCTCGATCGTGTACCAGTCAAAGTCCTTGTACTGGACCTTGTTCTTCCCGAACTGAGCGTGCGCCGGGAACGCCGCCAGTCCGACCAGCAGCGGCAGGAATCCGGCCAGCAGGAGCCGGACGATGCGGGACCACGGAGCCCGAGAAGACACCGATTTCACTCCCTTCCGGGGAGACGGGGCGGGGGCGGGCCGATCGAGAGAGGGCGGAGCGAGCAGTCTTTCCGAACTTAGCAAAGGGTTCGGGCACCCGCAAGGGGCGCCGATCGTAAATCCAACGCCGACAAGGCCTTGCGTGCCCCAAAAGGCGATCCTGCGGGCCGGTTCGCCCGACCTCCGGGTTCTCCGGCTCCCTTCCCGGGATCGGTGAGCGACGACGCTGACGTGAGGGGGATGCCCGTCTTACCCGGCGTCGGCCGCTCGGGTTCCCTCGAGGAGGATCGAGCGCATCGGCGCCAGCAGCCCCTCCGGTCCGGCCACCACCTCGTCGGTGAAGACGTCGAACGGGCCGCCGTCGAATCGGGTGACCACGCCCCCGGCCTCCCTGATCAGCAGGGCACCGGCCGCCACGTCCCAGGGCGCAAGCTTCATCTCCCAGAACGCATCGAAGCGCCCGGCCGCCACGTAGGCCAGGTCGATGGCGGCGCTGCCGAGGCGACGCACCGCCCGCGACCGCACCATGAAGCGGGAGAAGTGATCGAGGTTGTTGGCGGGACTCGTCCGGATGTCGTAGGGGAAGCCGGTGACCAGGAGCGCGCGGTCCAGTTCCGTCTCGGTCGAGACGCGGATCGGCCGCCCGTTCAGCGAGGCGCCTTCCCCGTGCGCCGCGGAGAAGCACTCGTCGCGCGACGGATCGTGGACGACGCCGGCCAGGCCGATGCCGTCCCGGTACGCGGCGATCGACACGGACCAGATGGGCAGCCCGTGCGCGAAGTTGGTGGTGCCGTCCAGCGGATCGACGATCCAGAGGACGCGGCCGTCCGGCATCGCGCGCCGGCCCCCGCCCTCTTCCGCGAGGATCTCGTGGTCCGGGAAGCGGCGGCGGAGCTCCCCGACGATGAACTCCTCGGAGGCGCCGTCCGCTTGCGTGACCAGATCCACGTCGCCCTTGAGACGGATGTCCAGCCGCTCCCCGACGAATCCGAGGAGCAGCTCTCCCGCCGAGCGGGCGATCTCCTCCGCCGCTTGCCGCAGTTCCCGGGCGTCCTCGTTCATGCGGCGCACGGTATCACGACTACCGGATCCTGACCGCCCTCTTCGTGGCCGACCGCTCGCCCGCCGTCAGGCGGTAGAAGTAGATCCCGGCCGACGCCCGCGATCCGTCGTCCGTGAGGCCGTCCCAGGCCGTCTGCTGCGGCCCCGCCTCCACGACGCCGTCCACCAGCGTGCGGACCCGGCGGCCCAGGACGTCGTACACGATGAGACTCACCGCGCCGCGCGCGTTCAGCGAGTATTCCAGCGTGGTCGAATCCGAGAACGGATTGGGCTGCGGTGCGGAGAGCGTGAACCGGAAGTCCGGGGAGACGACCGGGGCATCGTTGGGCACATCGAAGCACGTGTCGTTGCGGGAGATGCCGCCGAAGCCGAAGTCGTTCCGGAGAATGGACGCGAGGAGCTCACGACGGCTGTCGTCGTAGAGCAGGCTCTCGAGCCCGAAGCCAAGATGGACCGTGGTGCCCAGTCCGGTCACGTTCTTGATGGCCGCGACCCCCGTGTCCGCTGCGCCGCCGTCCCGGTAGCGGGCGAGGATCGTCTCCGTGCCGACGGTCTCCGACCCGATCAGCTGGTCGTAGTTCTTCCGGATCCCGTTGCACTCGCCGTAGAGCCCGAACACGCACCACTCCAGCGACGTGCCCGCCTCCCCCCCGACGTTCAGGATCTTCTCGACCGTGTCATCCTTCACGAACTCCGTTCCGAGGTAGTCCTGCAGGAACTGGATGACGGAATCCGCCGCGGATCCTCCCGGGTTGCCGCTGAGGAACCGGGCCACGTTGTCGCCGGAGCTCAGGAGCTGCCCCCCGTTGTCCAGATAGGTCTTCAGGCCGATCCGGGTCGGATCGGTCAGCGAGTACGCATCGAACGTCCCGTTCAACCAGATCACAGCATCGTAGTGGGGCACGCCGCCGCTGGAGGCCAGACCGCCGATCCCCGCGGCCTCGTCCGCCAGGATCCGCGGCTCCACCTGGAGGCTGGACCCCTCGCCGAAGACCTCGTACACGTCCCACTTGGGCCCGCCGTCCAAGGGCGACGCCTCGTCGTCGTCGTCACCGCCGAACTGCAGGACCAGCGCGGCCTCCACCATCGCCTCGACGCTCCGGTACGCGGGATTCGTGAACGAACCGAAGCCCATCCCGCCCGTCGGGTTGAAGCCCCTGGAGTTCTGAAAGTCCAGGTCGTCGCGGCCGTAGTCGTCCACCACCAGGAGCCGCTCCCCCGACTCCGACAGTTCCCGCCCCATCGGCAGCACGCGGAACCGGAACGGCGCATCCTCCGACAGGTCCGGGAACGTCAGCACGTTGTCGAGGTCGTCGGTGACGTGGACGTAGTACTCCACGGTGGTTCCCGCGTCCCAGATATCCGCCCCCGCCCCGTAGTCCTCGCTGGTGCCGTTCCCGATCGTGGTGCGGTACGTCCCTTCGTCCGTGTCCGAGAGGATGTCCGGGACCGAGAAGTTCATGTTCTTGGACTCCCAGCTTCCGTACGCGGGCGGCGTGCCGGCGCCCACGCGCCAGAAGAGGTCCACGTTCCCGTCCGTGATGCCGTCCACGTCCTGCACGCTCACCTGCAGCGAGTCCCCGCCGTCCAGAACGCGGCCGGGCCACTGCCCCTCCTCGGAGTTGTCCAGGCCCACGGTGTGGGCCGGATCGCGGCGCGAGAACGTGTCGCGGAACATGCCGAGCGTGGAGATCGCGACCTGCGTGGCGGTGCCGTCGTAGGAGCCGATGGAGACATTGTCGATGAGCCACGTGACCGAGGCGTGCTTGCCCCAGGAGTAGTCGCCAGGCTCGCTCAGATCCAGCATCTCGTAGCCGATCTGCAGGGAGTCCACGTCCACGCCGAGGTGCGGCGTCAGGTCCTCCCGCTCGTTCATGTGCCACTCGGGAGCGGGAACCGGGAAGATGTACCCGGTGAACGTCTGCCAGGAAGACCACTCCGCCCCGGCCCGACAGGTTCGGACGTGCGTGGCGGTGGCGTCCTGCCGGGGGTCGGGGAGGACCCGATACGTCGAGAACTCCACGACGCCCGCGTTCCATCCCGCACAGGCGATCGTCGGCGACACGAGGAAGTAGCTGAACCCGTTCTCCGGGATGGGGGACCCGTCCGGCTTGGAAGCCCACATCCAGTCGTTCGAGAAATCACACGTGTTGCCCTTGTTCTTGTAGCTCGGGTCGAACGTGAGGTGCCAGCCGTCGTAGGGATTGCCGACGAGACCGCTGGACCACGACGCCGCCGGCCCGATCGTGGTGGTGAGGGAGCTGGAGAAGTCCAGGGGGCCCGTGGCCGACTCGAAGTCGTCGGACACGACGGATCCCGTGGCCGTGAACGTGACCTCCACGTTGTCCAGTGCCGCCAGACCGCGTGTATTGATGCGACCGTCCTCATCGGACGCGGCCCCGTCGGACTCGCCGCGCCAGCGCAGCGCGATCCCGCCCGCCTGCACCGGGAGCGGGAACGTGACGTCCTCCTCCCAAACGACCGAGCCGGGCGAGCTGGAGCACGGCAGCATGCTCCCGGACAGACCGTTGAAAACCGCCGGAACGCCCGCCGTGTCCACCACGGCCGCCCAGTTCCCTGTACCGTTCCGGTACTCCAGGTACAAGTAGTCGTAGAGACACTCCGTGTCGTAGCGCAGGTCGAACTCGATCGTCCCGCCGGCGCTGGCGTCCTGTCCGCCCGCCTCGAGGATCAGCGCGTGGTTCCAGCGATTCCCGTAACCCTCGGGATCGACCCAGGTCCCCTCGCCCGCACAGCCGGGATTCCCCCCGAGACCGTCACAGCCCAGCCACGCGTTGAAGGACCCGGAGTTCGGGCCCGGGTAGCTGGAGGAGATGAACCACTTCGTGTCCGGATTCGGCGGGTCGTAGCGCGACCAGTGATCCCAGTCGCCCGATCCCTGCCCCGCCGCGAGCGGCCAGGAGCTATCACCGTCGGCGCCCTCGAAGCACCAGACCTGCAAGGGGGAGTGGCTCGAGCCGAGGGTGTCGGCATCGGCGCACGCCTGCCCGACGTCCACCCACGTCGTCCCGGAGGACGCGCGGTAGGTCCGGGGCAGGCCGATCGGGAGCGGTTCCTCACCGGACCCGCCGGAGCGGATCGGGAGCGGAACGGACTCTGCCGCCAGGGGTGCCAGCGCAAGCATGAGTGAGAGGGCGCCGGAAAGGACTCGACGCGTCATGGGGAAGCCTCCCGAATGGATCCGCCGGGGCACGAGCCGGTGGAACACCGGCGTCGAGGGGACGGCGAGCGGGCAGCTCTGCGGTCGAAATGGTCCGGCGACGCGCGGCCGCCCTGTCCGTTCACTTTACTCCCGGGTGGCAACGAATGGAAGGGTCGGACCTGACGCCGGGGAACGCTCCGGCGCCGCCCCCGGGGCGGCAGCCGCCCATCCGCGTGCCGCCGGGCGACGGGGCGGCCGGGCGCCGGGCGACGGGCGACGGGGCCAAAGAGAAGGGGCCGACCCCGAAGGGCCGGCCCCGGTACTCCCACGATGTTCCCGATGCTACTTGAGCAGCACGGCCTTCTTGGTGGCCGAGAACTCGCCGGAAACCATCTTGTAGAAGTAGATACCGCTGGAGACGCGCGCGCCACCATCGGCACGACCGTCCCACTCCGCAACGTAGGAGTTGGCTTCCTTCGCCTCGTCCACGAGCGTGCGCACCTTCTGACCGAGGATGTTGTACACCTCGATCGAGACGTGCTGACGGCTCGGCACGGAGTAGCGGATCTTCGTGTTGTCGACGAACGGGTTCGGAGCGGCCTGGGCCAGCTCGAAGCCGAAGCGTCCACTGCCCACGTTCGGGGCATCGACACCGTCGTTCTCGCAACCGGTGTAGCTGGTCGCGAACATGCCGAAGTCCGTCGTGAGGACAGCGTTCAGGAAGCACGCACGGGAGTTGTCGCTCAGCATGTTCTCCAGACCGAAGCCCATGTGAACGGCGACACCGGACGTGGTGATGTTCTTGATGACGGCCGCGTTGGTGTCCGCAGCGCCACCATCCGAATACTTCGCCAGGACCGTCTCGGTAGCGACGCTCGCCGAGCCGACCAGCTGGTCGAAGGCCTTGCGGATGCCGTTGCACTCGCCGTAGAGCCCGAAGACCAGGCCGTCGAGCGAGCTACCCGGCTGACCGGTGACGTTCAGCACGCGGGTCGACGTGTCGTCCTGGACGTACTCAGTACCCAGATAGGTCTGGAGGAACTGAATCGTCGAGTCGGCGTTCGAACCGTTGCCGTTGCCACTCAGGAAGCGGGCGACATCGTCACCGCTGCTGAGCAGGTTACCACCGTTGTCGAGGTAGGACTTCAGCTCCATACGAGTGGTATCCGCGAACGAGTACGCGTCGAACGTACCGTTCAGCCAGATGACCGCGTCGTAGTTGGGCTGACCGAGGTCCGTGGCGATACCACCGATGCCGCTGGCGGCGTCGGCGATCACGCGCGGCTCGACCTGGACGCTGGAGCCGGCCCCGAAGACATCGTAGATGTCCCACTTCGGACCGCCATCCACCGGCGGGTTGGTGCCGTTCTCATCGCCGCCGTACAGCAGGATGAGGGCACGCTCCACCATGTCCTCCGGCTGATCGAACACGGCCGCGGTGAACGAGCCGAAGCCCGCGCCACCGGTCGGATCGAAGCCGGTCGAGTTCTCGAAGTCGAGGTTGTTCCGCGTGTAGTCATCCACGAGGAGGATCTTCTCACCCTCGGCGTTGACCTCACGACCGAGCGGCAGGACCTGGAACGAGAACGGATTCCCCGTGGTGATGTCCGGGAAGTACGCAACGTTCGCACCGTTGTCCGTGCACTCGACGTAGTACTCGATGGTCGATCCGGCGTCGAAGATGTCGGCGCCCGCGCCGTAATCCTCGGTGGTGCCGTTGCCGATCGTCGAGCTGTAGGTACCCTCATCCGTCGTGGAGATCGGATCGGGCTGCGTCAGGTTCATGTCCTTCGAGCTCCACGCGCCGAAGACCGGCGGGGTGCCCGTACCGACACGCCAGAACAGATCGACGTTGCCGTCGGTGACGCCGTCGAAGTCCTGGACCACGACCTGCAGCGAGTCTTGCTTCGCGAAGGCGCGGCCCGGCCACATACCCTCTTCCGCGTTCACGAGGTTGGCCGTGTGGGCCGGGTCGCGACGGGAGAAGGTGTCACGGAAGATCGTGATGGCGGAGGCGGCAAACTGCGTCGCCGTACCGTCGTACGATCCGATCGAGACGTTGTCGACCGTCCAGATGACCGACGCGTGCTTGCCCCAGCAGAAGTCGCTGTCGGAGCAGGTGTCGAGCATCTCGTAACCCATCTGGAGCGAGTCGACGCCCGCGCCCAGGAAAGGCGTGAGATTCTCGGTCTCGTTCATGTTCCAGAACTCACAACCGGAGAAGGTGATGTAGCCGTCGAAGTCCTGCCACGGCGACCAACCCTCGACCGAGTCGTAGAACCGAGCCTGGGTGTTCGTGTAGTCGTTCCGGACGTCCGGAGCGCACAGGTAGTTGGCGAACTCCATGGCGCCACCCGACCAACCAGAGCAGTTGACCACCGGCGAAGCCAGGAAGTAGCTGAAGCCGTTCGCCGGGATGGCGGAACCATCCGGCTTGGACGACCACATCCAGTCGTTCGAGAACGCACAGGTGTTGCCCTTGTTCTTGTACGTCGGGTCGAACGTCAGGTGCCAACCGTCGTAGGTGTTGCCCTCAAGACCGCCCGCCGTCCACGAGGCCGCCGGACCGGCCGACGTCACGATGGAGCTGGAGAAGTCATTGTAGGCCGTCGCCGACTCGAAATCGTCGGTGACCGTGTTGCCGGAGTTGGCAAACGTGACCAGCACGTTGTCGATGGCGCCGATACCGTCGGTGTCACCGTTACCGTCCAGATCGGACCAGGCACCGTCGGAGAAGCCGCGCCAGCGCAGCGAGATACCACCAGCCTGGGCCGGCAGCGGGAAGGTCACGTTCTCGAGCCACAGCGAGTTCCCGTGGTAGGCGATCAGACCGCCGCCCGGATCGCGCTGATCCGAGTGACCGTAGATGTCATCGCCGCACGGACGGCCGGTGCCGCCGTTGCCGCTGTCGAGGTTGCCCGAAACGCCGTTGAACACCGCAGCGGTGCCGGCCGTATCCGTCACGGCGACCCACTCGGAGGAGGCGTTCAGGTACTCGAGGTACATGTAGTCGTAGTTACACTCGACGTCGTAGCGGAGATCGAACTCGATCTCGCCACCCGTGCTGGCGTCCTGGCCGGAAGCGTCCAGCGTGAGCGCGAAGTTCCAGTCGTCACCGTAGCCTTCCTGGAAGACCCAGAAACCGACGTCGGTGCAGCCCGGGTTGGTGCCGAGGCTGTCGCAGCCCACCCACGCGTTGAACGAGCCCGTGGACGGACCCGGATGACGCGAGGTGATGTGCCACTTCGAATCGGGCGGAAGCGGCGGATCGAACTTGGACCAGTGGGTCCAGGTCTTGCCGGATCCTTCGGCCGGCCACGTCGAGTCGCCATTGGCGCCTTCGAAGCACCAGACTTCGCTCGGGCTGTGAGTCGAGTTGAGACTGTCGGCAGGATCGCAAGCACCACCCACGTCAACCCACGTGGTGCCGGCCGCCGAGCGGAAGAAGAGAGGCAGTCCGGCCGCCGCCGGATCTTCCTTCCCCCGCCACTCTTTTCCAACCTTGTTCGCCGCGTCGGCCGTAAACGCCACCGTGAAGATGGCGAAAGCCGCAAGCACGACGCCGGTGGAAAGGCGTTTCGTCATTTGCGCAGACCCCCTAAGGCTTTGCAGCACAGGATCAAGATGAGGATTCCGGGGATTGGAAAGGCCGAGACCCTTCCAGACGACGAAAACAGCACCTCCTTCCCTTGGTGTAAAAGCGGTCCGGGACAGCACTTCAGATGGGCAACTCTAGCAAACAGGGTGCAGCACGTCAATCTTCCCCACCCTTGGCGAGCGCGGAAGCCTTACGGAGACGCGGCGATCCGGAGTCGGAGGTCCGTTTAGCTAGAGGCTATGGTTGCGGCCCACGAGTTCCATGAACTCGTTCCGGGTGCGGGGATCTTCCTGGAAGGCGCCGAGCATGCAGCTCGTGACGGCGACGGAGTTCTGCTTCTCCACGCCGCGCATCATCATGCAGAGGTGCCGGGCCTGAATCACGACGCCCACACCGTGCGGCTGTAAAACATCCTGGAGAGCGTGAGCGACGTCCGAGGTCAGCCGCTCCTGGACCTGCAGGCGACGGGCGAATACGTCGACGACGCGGGCCAGCTTGGACAGGCCGACGATCTTCCCCGCGGGCAGGTAGGCGACGTGCGCCTTGCCGAAGAACGGCAGGAGGTGATGCTCGCACAGGGAGTAGAGCTCGATTTCCCGCACGATGACCATCTCGTTGCACTCCTCTTGGAACAGGGCGCCCTCGAGGATGGCCCGAGGATCGTCCCGGTAGCCGGAAGAAAGATGGTCCCAGGCCCGGGCCACGCGGTCCGGGGTCTTCTGGAGCCCTTCGCGCTCGGGATTCTCACCGATCGTGCGGAGAATTCCGCGGACGGCGTCCGGGATGGTCGACGAGTGGGACGGCATCGAGGGGTCGGTCATGGGGCGGCCTTCCGGGAAAGAGCGGACCTGCGAGGCGGATCAAGGTATCCGGGGCGCCCCCGGACGGTCAATGATCGTCGCCGGTCCGGGCCTCCACGGCCGCTTCGTCGCCCACCAGGGACTCGAGGGCCACGCGGGGGGAGTAGAGGGAGAGCACCCGGGCCCCGCGGGTCCCGGACAGTCGATCCGCCCCCTCGCCGGTCAGCGAACGGCAGGCCCCCTGCTCCAGGTCTCCCGACTCGCCGGGCCCCAACCCGCGGATCCGTCCCGACAGAACCACGTGGCACTCCACGTCCAGCTCCCCGATCTCGCGACCGAAAGGGCCGGTGGCGTTGAACTCCCGCAGGATCACCGAGAAAGACGGCTCCTCGTAGACCTCCGTAAGCACACACTCGCGGGTCTCCACGCTCCGGCTGTCGGGCATCGGCTCGTCGCCCTCGCGGGACTCGCCCTCGATGGCCATGATCAGAGTCCGCAGGAGGTCGAGCTTCTCCGAGTCCGACAGCCGCCCCTCGTGGACGCGCGGGTCCTGGTCCCTCACCAGCACGCTCATCTCGATGCCGAGCACGGCGGCCACGCGCCGCGTCACCTTGAGGCTCGGAACGCGCTGGTTCGCTTCGATCTGGGAGATGTAGGCCGGCGCCACGTCGACCTTCCGGGCCAGTGCCGTCTGGGTCAGGCTCCGGAGGTTCCTGTAGAATCGAATGTTCTCGCCGATTTTCCGCATTGTTGCCGATCCTCGCGTCGCGGGCGGGATTGTCACCCCAGGCGAGCAAACGCGATTCCGTCGAAATCGTCAAGCGGAACGAAAGAACCCTTAATCCTCAGCTTCAACCGGACGCCGGGACGGTGCTCGTCCGAACTCGCGGCCCAGGCAGACGCCGATCGCCTCCACCGCCTGGACCTCCTGACCGTCCGGATCGACCAGTTTGGGCCGGCCGATCACGTCCTCCAGCGGCACGCTGACGATCTTCTCACCCCGCAGGGAGACCATCCGGCCCAGCTCGCCGCGCTCGATCATCTCCACTGCCCCGGCGCCGAACCGCGTGCCCAGCATGCGGTCGCGCGTGGTGGGGCTTCCGCCGCGCTGCACGTAGCCCAGCACCGTGACGCGGGTCTCGATGTCCAGCCGCTTGCGGATCCCGTCGGCCACCACCTGTCCGACCCCGCCAAGTCGCTCGAAGCCGGTGGGGCTCTCGGCGGCCGACAGCTGGCGGATCTTGTCGCCGCCCTTGGGGTGAGCCCCCTCCGACACCACGACGAGGGAGAACCGCGCCCCGCGCAGGCTCCGATCGGCGATCCGCCTGCAGATGACGTCCATGTCGTACGGGATCTCGGGGATGAGGATCACGTCTCCCCCGCCCGAGGCGCCGGACTTCAGGGCGATCCAGCCGGCATCGCGGCCCATGACCTCGATCACCATGACCCGCTGGTGACTGGCGGCCGTGTCGTGGAGGCGGTCGATGGCCTCCATGGCGGTCTGGCAGGCCGTGTTGAACCCGAAGGTGACGTCCGTCCCCCAGACGTCGTTGTCGATGGTCTTCGGAATGCCGACGACGGGCACTCCCTGCCCGGACAGCCGGTGGCCGATGGCCAGAGAACCGTCGCCGCCGATGACCACCAGTGCGTCGATGGAGAGGGTGTCGATCTTGCGGAGGACCTCCTCCGAGCGGTCGACGTGGACGAACCCGCCGCCGTCGCGCTTCTCCGGGAAGCGGTAGGGATCCCCGCGGTTGCTGGTCCCGAGGATGGTGCCGCCCATCTGGAGGATGCCCCGGACGTCGTCCATCTGCATCGGGTGGATCCCGCCCTTCTGGAACAGCCCCTCGAAGCCGTCCCGGATGCCGAGGACCTCCCAGCCCCGCCGCAGCGCCGACTTCACGACGGCGCGGATCACCGCGTTCAGCCCCGGAGCGTCGCCGCCGCCGGTCAGGACGGCGATGCGGCGGCGGCTCATGACGCGCTCTCTTCCGGGGCCAGGCCGAGGGTGCCCAGAAACTCGTCCAGGCGGGCCTGTGAGCGTCGCCGGGACGCGCCGAGCCAGGCCTGGCGCACCTCGGGGTGCTCCATCAGGGCCTCCCGGAAGTTCTTCATGGCCCCCCGCTTCTCCAGCGCGACGAACAGTGCCTCCTGAACATCGCCCTCCGGCAGCTCCTCGACGAAGTCCTCGATCTCCTCGAACGTCGCCTGGGGACTGCGGGACGGGATTCTCATCCACCTCTCGGCGTCTTCCAGGATCTCCGTCCGGCGCGCTCGGGTCTCATCCGAGGCCTCCGAAAAGACGAAGGTCCAGAGAGAACCCGTCTCGCGGTCCAGGTAGGACTCCCGGTCCGGATCGGAATCGTCGAGGGCGTGGGACAGGGCGCGGAGATCGAGGTCGGAGAGGTTCAATGGACACCCCGGGTGGCGCGTGGAAAGATGGACGGACCCGACGCGGTCCGGCGGCCGCAGACTATCCCGGCCCCCGGAACCGGTCAAGGCAGGGAGGCCTCCGTGGCGGATGATTCGCCGGTCCGGGTGGGTGTGGCGCTGTCGGGCGGCGTCGCGAAGGTGGTGGCCCACGTCGGCATCCTCCGAGCCTTCGAGGAGGCGGGCATCCGCGTGGATGCCGTCTCCGCGACGAGCGGCGGCTCGATCATCGGCGCCTTCTACTGCGCCGGAATTCCCCTCCCCGAGATGGAACGACTCGCCGCGGAGCTCTCCTGGAAGAAGCTGACGCGCGTCACCATTCCGCGCCTGGGACTGCTCTCCAACGAGAAGCTGGAGCGGCTCGTCACGGACCGACTGGGAGACATCCGCTTCGAGGACCTGAAGAAGCCGCTCGCCGTCATCGCGGCGGACCTGACCACCGGCCGGAAGGCCGTCTTCACGACCGGGCGCATCGCGCCGCCGATCCGCGCGAGCTGTTCCATCCCGCAGCTCTTCCCGCCGGTCTCCATCGACGGCAACCTGTACGCGGACGGCGGACTCGTGGAGTACCTGCCGGTCCAGTCCCTCGACGTATTCGACTGCGACGTGCGCGTGGGCGTGAACCTCGGCGGCGTGCGCAACTGGCACATGAAAGACCCGCGCAACTTCTTCGAGATCGCGCTGCGTGTCATCGGCGTGGTGTCGCAGAGGAACGCGCGCCTCTCCGAGGAGCTGGCGGATCACGTCGTGCGCCCGAACCTCGCGGAGTTCGGCCCCTACGACCTCGAGCGCGCCAGCGATCTCATCCGCGTCGGCTACGAAGCGGGCAAGCGCGCCGCCCCGATGGTGCTGTCCGTCATCGAGGCGAAGTCGAGGGCGCGACCGGAGGAGGGCGTCGGATCGCGCATGGTCCGCTGGCTGCGCGACAACTCTCCTCTGCCCTTCGGACGGAGGGTCCTCTGATGCCGACTCCCGTGATCCTCGGCGCGGTGCGCACCCCGATGGTTCGGGCGGGCGATCAGCTTCGCGACGTCCCCGCCCACGAGCTCGGCCGCGGCGTGGTGCGGCAACTCCTCGACGGACTCGGCCTGGCGGCGGAGGCCGTCGACGAGATCATCCTGGGCAACGCGGGCACGCCGGCCGACGCCGCCAACATCGCGCGTGTCGTGGGCCTGCGCGCGGGACTGCCGGATTCGGTGCCGGGTCTGACCGTGCACCGCAACTGCGCGTCCGGTCTCGAGGCGATCCAGCTCGCCGCCGACAAGGTCTCGGCCGGCTCGCACGGACTCGTCGTGGCGGGAGGCACGGAGAGCATGAGCCGCATGCCGATGCAGCTCTCGCCGGATGCGAATCCCTGGTTCGTCCGCTGGGCGAAGGCGCGCACGCTGCCGCAGCGCTTCGCGGCACTCCGCGCGCTGCAGCCGAAGCGCATGATGCCGAAGTCCGCGCTGGTGGAAGGCCTGACGGATCCGGTGTGCGGACAGAGCATGGGACTCACGGCGGAGAACCTCGCCCGGGAGTTCGACATCTCGCGCGAGGAGCAGGACGCGTACGCCCTGGAAAGCCATCGCCGCGCCACGGCGGCACGGGAACGCGGCGCCTTCGACGCGGAGATCTCCCCGGTCTACGTCGGCCCGGCGTACGAGCGCGTGGTCACGCAGGACATCGGCCCGCGGGAGAACCAGTCGATGGAGGCGCTCGCGAAGCTGCGTCCCGTGTTCGACCGTCGCGACGGCACCGTGACCGCCGGCAACGCCTGCCAGATCACGGACGGCGCGGCCGTCGTGCTCGTCGCTTCCGAGGAGTGGGCGGCCAGCCACGGTCTCCGCCCGATCGCGCGGATCCGCGGCCACGCCACGTGCGGCCTCGCGCCGACGCGGATGGGGCTGGGCCCGGCCTACGCCATCCCGGTGGCCCTGGAGCGCGCGGGCGTCCGCTTCGCCGGCGTCGACCGGTTCGAGATCAACGAGGCGTTCGCCGCACAGGTTCTCGCCTGCCTCCGCGCGATGTCGTCGCCGGCGTTCGCGCGCGACGAGCTGGGACGATCGTCCGCGGTGGGCGATCTGGACCGTGACCGCCTGAACCCGAGCGGAGGCGCCATCGCGCTGGGCCATCCCATCGGCGCGACCGGCGCCCGTCTCGTCGTGACGCTGCTGGCGGAGCTCGTCGCCAGCGACGGCGAGGTCGGCGTCGCGAGCCTCTGCGTCGGCGGCGGCCAGGGTTCCGCCGTCGTCCTGGAGCGAACGGCATGAAGAGGACCGAGTCCGGAACCGAGGCGCTCGCGCCGATGCCTGCCGCCCCGCTGCTGCGCGTCGAGGAGCATGACGACGTCCTGGTGATCGTGCTCGACCGCCCGGACTCCAGGGTCAACCTGATCGACGAGACCTGGCTGCGCGAGATGATGGCCGCGATCGACCGCGTGGCGGCGGAGCGCCCCGCCGCGATGATCCTTCGCTCGGCGAAGCCCGGGAACTTCATCGCCGGCGCGGACGTGGGACTCATCGCCTCTCTGGAGAGCTCCTCGGAGGCGGCCGTGCGCGCGAAGCAGGGGCAGGACCTGCTGTGCCGCATCGAGGATCTGCCGCTGTTCACGGTCGCCGAGATCGGCGGCGCGTGCCTCGGCGGCGGTCTGGAGACCGCGCTCGCCTTCGACGCCCGAGTCGTCGCCGACGACTCCTCCATCGTCCTGGGGCTCCCGGAGGTGCGTCTCGGCATCCTGCCCGGCTTCGGCGGCACGTGGCGGCTGCCCCGCGTGCTGGGCATCAGTTCCGCGATGCCGCGGATCCTCACCGGCGGCAATCTCCGGCCGCGTCAGGCCGAGAAGCTGGGGCTCGCCGATCGCCTCGCGGCCCCCGCGCTCCTGTCGCGCGCCGCGATGGAGACGGCCCGCGCCGGCCGCGCGAAGCGCCGCCGCCGGAAGTTCGCAGTCCGCACGACGGACTTCTTCCTGGGCCGCACGCCGCCGGGCCGGGCGCTGCTGCGCCGCCTGACGCTGAAGAGCGTCCGCCGGCAGACGAAGGGCCACTACCCGGCGCCGTTCGAGATCGTGGACCGCGTGATCGACGGCTACGGAGCGAAGCGCGAGACCGCGATGCGACGGGAAGCGGAAGCGTTCGGCCGCCTCGCGGTGACGCCCGAGGCGAAGAACCTGCTCTTCCTCTTCCGCGGCAACGAGGCGCTGGCACGTCATCCGTGGACGGGACGCGAGGCGAACACGGACACGGAGTCGAAGCGGGCGGCCGTCATCGGAGCGGGCGTGATGGGCGGCGGGATCGCCGGAGCGCTGGCCACGCGCGGCCTCGACGTTCGACTGAAGGACGTGAACACGGAGTCGCTGCGGATCGGACTGGCCGGAGCCGCCGCGCCGCTCAACCGGCGCGTGAAGAAGCGGGCGATGAAGCCCCGCGAGCGGGACGCGGTGCTCGCCCGCATCTCCCCCACCACGGAGGACACGGGCTACGAGCGCGCGGACTTCGTGATCGAAGCGGTGCCGGAGATCCTGGAGCTCAAGCGGAACGTCTTCCGGATGCTGGAGGAACGCCTCCCGGACCATGCCTTCCTCGCGACGAACACGTCGTCCCTGCCGATCTCCCGCATCGCCGAGGGTCTGGAGGCGCCCGAACGGCTCGTGGGCATCCACTTCTTCAATCCCGTGCACGCGATGCCGCTCGTGGAGGTGATTCCCGGGGAGCGAACCCGCGACTCGGTGGTGGACCGCGCGGTGGGTGTCGTGCGGCGACTGAAGAAGACCCCGCTGGTGGTGGCCGACCGCCCGGGGTTCCTGGTCAACCGACTGCTCCTCCCCTACCTGAACGAGGCGGCGCTGGCGGTCGAGGACGGCTGGAGCGTGGAGACCATCGACGGAGCGCTACTCCGGTTCGGAATGCCGATGGGACCGCTCCGAGTGCTCGACGAGGTGGGGCTGGACGTGGCGGCCAAGGTGTCCGGCGTGATGGAGAGCGCATTCGGCGAGCGGGCGAAGCCCGCCGCGATCCTGGGCCGGCTGCTGGAGGCGGGAGCGCTCGGCACGAAGAGCGGCGGCGGCTTCTGGACCGGCCGCGGCAAGGAGCGCACCCCGAACCGGGCCGCGCTGGGCGACCTCCCGGATCGTCCGTCGCCGGGCGACGAGGAGATCGTGCACCGGATGCTGCTGGGCATGGTGAACGAGGCCGCGCGCTGCCTGGCCGAAGGCGTCGTGGTGCGGCCGGATCACCTGGACCTCGGCACGGTCCTGGGGGCGGGCTTCCCGCCGTTCCGCGGCGGCGTGCGCCGTTGGGCGCGGACCCTCGGCGAGGACGACGTACGGCGGCGGCTGGAACGTCTGCACGGAACCTTCGGCGACCGCTTCGCGCCCGCGGACGAGCTGGGCGAGCTCTTCCGCTAGTCGTCCCGCTCCCCGAACAGGCGCTCCCATTCCTCCAGCTCGTCGCCGCGGGGCGGGCGCGGCTTGCCGCCGCGACCTCCGGCCTTCGGCGCGGACCGCTTCCGTCGGCGCGTCCCGCGGGCGAAGAACGCGTCCACGTCGCCCACGCGGCCGCCCGCCGACTTCACGCGATGCTTCAGCTCGCGGTCGCGCGTCAGGACCACGACGCTGCCCCGCGGCGACCGCTCCACGCGCCGCACGATGACGTCGTCCGCACTCCGCGGCGCCTTCGCGAAGATCACGCGCAAGCCCTCGCCTCCCCGGCCGGAGCCGCCCGCCCGGCCGTCGAAGACGACGGTGACGTCCTCCTCCGTCGTGCGCAGCGCATCGACCCGCTGCAGGAACGCCTCCCGGGCATCGGCCAGGGAGGCGTCCGAGAGCTCCTCGTCGCGCAGGAGCAGGTTGTATCCGTCCAGGAGGAGCTGCGGGCGGGACACGGCTACCAGATCTCGCGCCGGTCCTCCACATCCCAGAACGCCACCGACCCCTGCGACTCTCCGACGACCTCCAGCACTCCGTCGTTGTCCAGGTCGAACAGGGAGATGGGATAGCCGAAGCCGTCGTTGGCCCACTCGATGTTGAGCGTGTTCGTGTCGATGACGTAGCCGTCGTTCGTGATGATCTCCGCCTCGAGATCATTGTCCACGTCGGCGATCAGCATCATGCCCGGCTCGAGGAAATCGCGGCCTTCCTTCTCGATGTAGAAGTCCGCCCCGTCGATGTACCGGATCTTGTTGTCCGCGCACACGACGAGCTCCAGCTGCGGATCGTTGTCCGCGTCGGCCACCAGCATCGCCTGCACGGTGCTGATGCGCTCGGAGATCTCGATGCTCTCCCACAGCAGCTCGTACTTGTCCGTCTCGAAGACGTAGATGCGCGAGCTGTTCGTGAGCACGACGATCTCCGGCCGGCCGTCGCCGCCGAGATCCTGCGCCCACAGCTCCTTGATGGCCCCTTCCAGCGGGAAGCTCTTCCAGATCTCCCGCAGGCGGCCGCCCTCGGAGACGTAGTGGTGCACGATCCCCTTCCGGTCCCCGTAGAGGAACGACGCGTCCTGGTCGTCCTCGAGCTCGTAGCTCTGGGCGAACGCGGGGAAGATGGCGGTCAGGCCGTCCAGCTCGAAGAGAAGGTCGGCGACGTCGTCGGACTGGGCGAAGGCGACGGCGGGGAGCAGCGTCAGGATCGACGCGAGGGAGAGCAGGCGGACGCGGACCTGGTTCATGGTTCCTCCGGGGTTCCGCTCCCGGGGAGCGGCAACGTTGGGTTCTTCGCGCGGATTCTAACCGGGCCGGACGGCCGTGGCCATCCCGCCCCTCATCGACGGCGCTGGCGGTCGGAGGGGATCCACCAGTCCTCGAGGTTCACGTAGAAACCCCGGAAGTCCGGGCGCGTTCCGCGCACCCGCTGGTTCACGCCGGCGATCGTGTCGATGGTATAGAGGAACGTATAGGGCTGGTCCTGGACGATCCGCTCCTGGACCTCGTGCCAGGCCGGACGGGCGTCGTCGAAGGACGCCGCGGCCAGCGCCTCATCGATCAGCTCGTCCACGCGGGGGTTGGAGTACTCCGTGTGGTTGTACTTCCCGTCGATGGCCTCGGTGTGGAACGTGGAGTAGAGATCCACCTTCAGCGCGATGGCCCACCCCACGAGCACCGCGGTCTCGTACGTGTGGTCGATCACGGTCCCCCACAGCACGTTCCACTCGTACGTGCGCGGCGTCACCTCCACGCCCACCTTGCGCAGCATCGACTGGATCATCACGGTGGCGTCCATGCGCACCTGGTTCCCCAGGTTCGTCTTCAGCTCGAACTCGAACGGGAGGCCGTCCTTGTCCAGGACGCCGTCGCCGTCCGAATCCACCCAGCCCTCCTCGGCCAGCATCCGGCGCGCGGCCTCGGGATCGTAGGGCAGCGGCTCGATGTCCGGGTTGTGCGCCCACAGCCGCGGATGGATCGGGCCGTCCATGGGGCGGGCGAACCCGTAGCAGAGCGCGTCGATGATGCCCTGCCGGTCGATCGCCATGCCCAGCGCCCGGCGCACCTTCGCGGACTCGAAGAGCGGGTTCGTCGAGTCCCAGCCGATGTACGTGTAGTTCCGGTCTTCGAAGTTGGAGAGCCCGATGTGCGGAGCGGTCCGGCGAAGCCGATCGACCTCGTGCGGGGCGACGTCCTCGAGCACGTCGATCTCGCCCGTCTCCAGCTGCGTCACCAGCGACGTCTTGTCCGGCACGACCCGGAAGATCACGCGATCGAGGTGCGGACGACCCAGGAAGAAGTCCTCGTTGGCGACCAGCTCGACCGACTGCTGCGCCTCCCAGCGCGAGAACCGGAACGGCCCGTTGCCGACGGGGTCGCGCGCGAAGTCCGTGGCGAGCAGCTCGTCCCGCTTGGCGTCCTGGAGGATGTGCTTCGGCAGGATCGCCCCGACCGACGCGTCGAGGATCTGGTACGGATACCGTCGCGAGAAGCGGAACGTCACGGTGTGCGGATCGTCCGTCGTGACGTCCGTGATGAAGTCCTTGTACGAGCGCGCCGAGTAGTCGACCCGCGGATCCGTCAGCAGCTCGTGCGTGAACACCACGTCGTCCGCGGTGACCGGCTGCCCGTCGTGCCAGCGCGCCTCCGGCGCCAGGTGGAACGTGACGGACAGTCCGTCCTCGGACGCCTCCCAGGACCGGGCCAGCGAGGGTTCGTAGGACTCCAGATCCTCGCCGAGATCCGTGAGCGTCAGGAACATCTGGTCGATGACGTCCTGCGCCACGGCGGTGGTGGAGACGGCGTCGATCAGGTTGTCGGGCTCCGCCGTCACCCCGATGACGACCGTGCCGCCGTTCTCGGGGGCGCGGGCATCGTCCGCGGTGTCAGGGGCGGGCGCCCCGCCGGAGCCGTCGCCGCCAGGGGAACAGGCCAGCACGGGAAGCATCGAGACGACGAGAAGGCAGCGGGTCACGCGATTCATGGATCTCTCCGGCGCGGCTCGGGAAACGGAGCGCCCATCCTAGCAACCGGGGGCGTGCCCGGCCACCCGATCCAGGGTGTCCCGGAGCGCCCGCACGGCGGCCGCGGGGTCCGCGGCCCCGGTCACGGCCGAGATGACGGCCACGCCGGCCGCGCCCGCCCGGATCACGTCGGCCGCGTTCCCGGCATCGATCCCGCCGATCCCGATCACCGGGACGCCGACCTCCCTCGCGATCTCCGCCACCCGCTCGAGCCCGATCCTTCCCGGCGCGTCCGGCTTGGTGGTCGTGCCGTACACGGGCCCCACGCCCAGGAGATCCACGCCCAGCGCCTCCAGCTCCCGCGCGCGCGCGACGCTCCGCGTCGAGGCCCCGATCACGAACGGCGGCGGGCAGGCCTCACGGACGCGGCCGGGGTCCGCATCGTCCGGACCGAGGTGCACGCCCGACGCGCCGGAATCCCGCGCGATCTCCCAGTGGTCGTTCACGATGAGCGCCACGCCGACTTCGGCCGCCACGCCGACGAGCCGGCGCGCGGTGCGCTCCACTTCGGCCGGCGAGGCGCCCTTGTCCCGGTACTGGACGACGTCGGCGCCGCCCGCGGCCGCGGCGCGCAGCTGCTCCTCGGCGCCGCGCCCGCGGCCCGCATTCGGATCGGTGAGGACGTGGAGGATCGGTCTCATGGGGGCATCCTACCCGATTCCCGCTGGCCAATCGTGCCGCACCGGCCGATGCTCCTTGTTCGAAGGAGGGCGGCGTGCGGATCCTGTTCGCGACGAGCATCAAGACCTGGGGCGGCGGCGAGGAGTGGATGCGGTCGGCCGCGCGCGGCCTGGCGGATCGCGGCCACGACGTCCGCCTGGCGACGCGCCCCGGCTCCGCCGTCGGCGAGCGCTTCCGCTCGGCGGACCTGACGGTCCACGACGTTCCGTTCGCCTCCGACGCGGACGTCGCGTCGTTCCTGGCCGTCCGATCGATCTGCCGGCGCCACCGGCCCGAGGCGATGATCCTGAACATGGACCGGGTCCTGCGCGTCGGGGGCACGGCGGCGCGAACCGCCGGCGTGCGGGCGGTCCTCCCGCGCCGCGGCTCCGAGTTCCCGCTGAAGGACGGCTGGATCTACCGCTTCACGTACCGCCGCGTCGCGACGGGGATGATCGTCAACTCGCGCGCCACGGAGCGGACGCTCACCCGCGACATCGACTGGCGTCCGGCCGGCCGCGTGCACGTCCTGCCCAACGGCGTGGATTCCACCCGCTTCGAGCGGCCGCGTCCCCGCGCCGATGTCCGCCGAGAGCTCGGCGTGCCGGACTCCGCCGCGCTGGTGCTGGGCCTGGGCGAGCTCACGACGCGGAAGAACTTCGGGCTTGCGATCTCGCGCCTGCCCGGCTGGGTGGCCGCCGGGCACGACGTGCATCTGGCGATCGCCGGCGAGGGCGATCAGGAAGCGCCGTGGCGCGAGCAGGCGGGACGGATCGGCGTGGCCGACCGCGTCCACTGGCTGGGTTTCCGACGCGACGTCCCCGACCTGCTGGAGGCGGCCGACGTTCTCGTTCACCCGGCGCGGGTCGAGGGGTTCGGCTACGTCGTGGCGGAGGCGATGATGGCGGGGCGGCCGGTCGTCGCGTCGGATGCGTCCAGCCTGCCGGAACTCGTGGAGGCCGGACGGACCGGCGCCCTCTTCCCTCCCGATGACGGCGACGCGCTGGACGCGGCGCTGCTTCCCTACCTCGCGTCGGGTGAACTGCGCGCGGAGCACGGACGTCACGGCCGGGAGCGCGCGCAAGCCGAGTACTCGCTGTCCCGGCGCCTGGACGACCTGGAGCGGATCCTGGCGGAGGAGACGTCACCGCGCTGAGGCGCGGCCCTCCCACACCCGTCGGTTGCCGGACACCCAGTCGCGGCGGAGCGTGGGCACGTCGCGGACGGCGCCGCCGGTCTCGTCCCAGGCGATGTAGAGCGCCGGCTCCTCCTCGAACGTCACGCCGAACGTCTTCGCGATCTCCTCGCGCTCGTCCTCCTCCACCCAGCGCACGAGCGCCAGCGGATCGCCCAGCGTGTAGGCGAGGCGCATGAGTCGATCCGCCCACGGAGAGTCCGGCGGGGAATCGATGAGGCAGACGGCCACGGGCTTCTCGTGCCGCATGGCGGCCCGGCCCAGTTCGGCCGTTCCGTCCCCGTCGGCGGGCAGACGCCCGGCCCACGCGTCCAGACCCTCTTCCACGATCTCGCTCCACCTCTCCTCGCGCGTGAGGGAGGCCAGCTCGGAGAGGAACCGCAGCGCGATGCCGTTCCAGTCCGCCCGCGGCGGCGCCTCGCGGACCCGCGCGGGAAGGTCGGCGTCCGTGGCGACGTCCGAGAAGAGTCCCGTCTCCGGATCCCAAAACCGCTGCACCAGCACGTCACCCAGCCGTCGAGCCGCGGCGAGCGCGGCGGGATCCCCGGTGACGCCGTGGAGGGCCAGCAGCCCCGAGCCGGCATCGCCCTGGTCGCGCAGGTTGCCGATGCCGGGAGCGCCCAGGCGGGAGCGCGCCGCCCCGTCCTCGTCCAGCGACTCCGCCAGGAGCTTGCGGGCGGCGTTGTGTACGCCCTCCACCATGCGCGGATCTCCCCACGCGCGCAGGTACTTCACCAGTGCCTGCTGCACCGCGAAGTTCGCTCCCACCGGCAGGTCGTCCGAACGCCACGGACGTCCCGTTTCCCGGCGCAGCGCCTCGTCGAGCGCGTAGTACTTGTGACCCTCCAGCAGCGGATCGCGGCCGGTCGGATCGAACGCATCGGCCGACAGTGATCCGACGTAGACCGTCTCGCCGCCCACCCGCATCCGTTCGTTGAGGTTGCGCAGCACCGCGAAGGCCGCCTCGCCGGTGTCGTCGCGGCCCTTCATCCGGAACCACGAGGCCAGCACCGCGCCGAACTCCGCGTTCTGGCGCAGCGTCTTCTCGTGGTGAACGGCGTCGGCGCCCGAGAGCGCGGCCGCGCGGAACACGCCTCCGTGCACCGGATCGAAGAGACGGGACTCCGTCACCGCCTGGAGGTTGGCGCCCAGGATCGGCTGCAGCTCGTCGCGCATGCGACGTCGACCGTACTCGGAGAAGAAGTGCAGGTCGGAGAAGTCCAGGTCCCGGTGCGGCACGGGCAGGATCCGCTCGCCGCGCGAGTGGAGATCCAGCAGGTGCCGGGCGACGCGGTTGGCCAGGCGCTCGCGGTTCACCTCGAGCGTGACGGTCGGCGGCGACGGCTCCTCCGGCGGGAGGACGGGCCCGCGCCGGAAGTCGTCCAGGAAGTAGACCAGCTCCTCCGCCCCCATCGGCGGGAAGGACGCCAGCGGCCGCCCCGACGTGTCCAGGAAGTGGAACGACGGCAGCAGCCCCGAGTCGATGGAGTAGTGGCGACGCAGCTCCGGTCGCACGGAAGCATCGGCCAGAACGGGAATCCAGCCGTCCTCCAGCGCCTGCACCACCGTGGAGTCCGTGAAGACGCGTCCCGGCACGAGGAAGTGGTCCCAGGTCCACGGCGCCGTCAGGACGAGGAAGACGAGACGGTCCTGCTCCTCCGCCTCCGTGAACGCGGGCTGGCCGTAGGGTCGCCACGGCACCGGTGCCGTCTCAAAGGACGCGAACGCGGGAGAGGCGATCAGGAGGGCCGCGGCCACGCACGCGAACGGCGGCCGGGCAGGACGCCGCAGCCGCCGCACGAAATGGGACAGGACCGGCCGGATCAGAAGATGCCGAGCCAGGTGCTGAGCAGGTACTCCAGCCGACCGATGAGGAGCGACACGCGAGCCATCACGGTGTACCCGAAGCTGGCGCCGAACGCGACCATGAGCACCCAGATGCCGGCGCGCGACGCGCGACCGAACACCCCGGTGTGCTCCTTCGAGAAGTAGAAGTAGATGAGCCCGCAGATCACGCCTCCGACGATCACCAGGTTGGAGAACGACAGCATCACCGAGTGGAACAGGGAGCCCCCGTCCACGAACAGCGGCAGGACCAGCGTCTTCTCCACCTGCCGGATGAAATCCGACATGAGGTACCGAGTCAGGTTGGAGCCGGCGGTATAGCCGATGATGAAGGCCATCGACCAGCGGGACATCCAGGCCACCGGCGGGATGAGCCGGAAGAGCAGGATGACGCCGAGCACCAACGGAATCACGTACACGAGATCGGGCGGTTGGTTCCGCGCCGCCTCCACGATTCCCTCGAACTGGCGGGGCATGAGCTTCCCGAACAGGTTCGGCACGATCTGCTGCCAGAACCCCTGGACCATCCAGTAGGCGGCGGAGACGCCGACGAACAGGTGCTCCGCGAACTTGTAGAACGGGTTGTCCTTGTACAGGAAGCTGAAGATCATCAGCGTCAGGAGCGCTCCGACCCAGACATGGACGTCAGTAGACATGATCGCTCCCCCTTACTTCCGCTCTCGGCGCTTCTGGATGAAGAAGGAGATGTTCCCCAGCACCACGAACGCGATGATCACCAGGTGGGCGAACGTCTGCGGGAACATGCGGATCAGTGCGGTCTTGGCCTGCTCCGCGAACTCCGGATAGGCCTCCGTGACCAGGCGCTCGTACTCGGCGGCGCCCTGCAGTCCGCCCATCAGGCCGACGAGCTGCTTGGGGTAGTACGGATAGAGCAACGGCGCCTCCACCGCCGTCACGCCGCCGCCCACCGGCACTCCCGTGGGATCGCCGGCGAACTGCACCCACTCCTTCACGCCCGGGAACCCGGAGCCGATGGCGACGATCATGTCGAAATCGCCGACCGTGGAGATGGGCGCCATCATTTCCAGTTCCGTGGTGGGGCGGCTGGGATGCGCATCGCCGAAGCCGACGTCCGCCGTGTACTGCCCCTTGAAATCCGAGGTCAGCGACTGGATCAGACCCTGGTTCCCGACCTTGTAGCCGAGGTTCAGGTAGTCCTCTCCGTAGGTCTTGGCCGGGAAGTCCGTCGCGATGACGTTGTTCATGACGTTGGCGATGAGCGGCGGACCGGTCGCCCAGATCGTCATGAGGTAGAGCTTCAGGTCCTTCTTCAGCACGTGGCGCGTGATCGCGTGCGCCATGGGATCGTTCTCCGGCACGGTGCTCGGACCGTAGTCCAGGGACAGCACCACGCGGGAACCGGCCGGAAGCGTATCGACCGCCTCGTAGAGGTTGCGGACGATGGGGCTCGGCGCCACCGGCGCCGGACGCCGCAGGATGAGCGGCACGGTCACGGCGACGGCGATGAACAGGAAGATCCAGCGACGGTCCAGCTTTCCGAGGCGATCGAGGAAGCCCATGGTCTAGTCCCCCCCGCCCAGGTGCGAGCGCTCGATGCCGAGGATCAGCCGGAGCGAGTTGGAGATGATCCCCAGCGCGATTCCGATCTGGATCGTCCGCTGTCCGGCCAGGTTCGGGACGGACATGATCCACGCCGACAGGTTCGGGATGTGGAAATAGTCCGACAGCGGCGCGGGCATCCAGAACGTCAGCCACTCACCCACCGGCGTGCGGCCGATGAGGATGACGAACGCCGCGATGAGGAGCACCGTGGCTTCCGGCGTCTTCGCGCGGAACGCCCGGTAGCTGGCCGACGCCACGAAGAACGCCAGCAGCGAGAACATCGTGGCCTGGCAGGGCGTGAAGACCGCCTGGTAGAGCCAGTCGTACCAGAGACGCGAGTCCTCCAGCGCCAGCGTCCAGTCGCCGCCGCTTCCGGTCTTCAGCAGGCCGACGACCAGCATCACCAGGAAGCCGAGGACGGTCACGACCGAGTAGAGCCACTCGTGGTCGCGGCGGGAGATCCGGTTCAGGTGGATCTTCAACAGGTTGCCGCCGCCCAGCACGAACGCGAACGCGGCGATGATGTTGAAGAAGTCCGGGATCCGCTGCTCCATCGTCGCGAACGGCTCGTGCGGGATGAAGTACGACATGATCAGCAGGACGCCGACCACGGCCGTGATGAGGATGGGGACGGTGCGTTTCAACGGACTCTCCTCGTTCCCGGGATCAGCCGGACCACAGCCAGACCAGGCCGTTCAGAACCGACGTGAAGATGGGCGCGTTCGTCATCGATGCGAACGTGGCCATCAGGGCGCCGACCCCGATGGATGCCATGGCGATGAACTTGCCGAAGTCCTGCCCCTTGAGCGAGCCGAGCATCTTCTCGTCCTGGGACAGGTAGGCGCTGGCCGCGAAGAGTTCCTCGCCGATCAGCGTGTAGTCGCAGGCCGCCACGAAGAACGGGAGCTGCGTGGGCATGGCCGTTCCGGCGACCTGGATGGCGCCGATGGAGTTTCCGGTCTCCGCGAGGATCAGAGACTCGGCGAAGAACGCGCCCAGGTAGAAGCAGGTGGCCGGCTTCTTCCGGAGCATGAGACCGTCGACGTGGGCGACGAAGCCGAACTGCTCGTCGGTCACGTAGTAGATGCTGTCCTCGCGGAAGGCGTCCGGGCGCCCCGCCGAGAGGTAGGCCTCCTTCACCGTCTCGCGCGCGGTGCTCATCACGATGGAGCGGCTGGTGGGCATGATCAGGCTGGTCTCGTACTCCGCGATCATCTTGGAGATGGAGCCCAGGATGGTGATCCCCGCCACCGTCTGGACGTTGTCCATGTCCTGGATGCCGGAGATGTAGAGGACCGGCTGGCCCATCTCCGTGGCGCGGCCGACCGCCTCCTGGACCGCGTCCATTCCCGCGATCTTGCGGATGTACAGCTTCTCGCCGGAGTGGGCGCGCCAGATGTTGATCATGATCGCGAAGCAGACCACGAGCATGATGATCAGCACCGGCAGGCGATCCGCGCGGAACCACTGCTCCACGGGGTTCATGCCGGCGGAAGGCGGCGAGGCGGCCTCCCCGTTCGGGCCGACCGCGACCACCCGGAACTGGTAGGTGGTGTCCGGGCTGAGGCCGGGCTGACGGAGCGAGGTCGTGGTCGGGGCCACGACCATCACCGGGACGAAGTCCCCGCCGGCCGTCGACTGCTCCACGCGGTACTCGGTAAGCAGGTCCCGGCGGGCGTCGTCCGCCGAGAGCTCCCAGTTCACGAGCAGCGCGGTCCCGCCGTCGTTGGGAGCATCCTCGAGGGTCACGGCGCCCGGAGCGGACGGCGTGGGCAGCGCGGTTTCCGGGGCGGTCTCGGCCGGAGCGTCGTCCTCCTGCGCCGGGGCGGGGACGACCGCGAAGAGCATGAAGGTGAGAAGAAGGGCGAGAACTTGCGGGAAGGCGGGACGATCACCCGACGTCGGGCGGGCAGCGAAGATCACGGTCGGAAGTCCCTCCGTTCCGGGGATGAAAATCCGCTTCCTCATTCGGCCCTGGAGCCTGCCCGTCCCGGTAGGGGGTGTCAAGAAAATCCACCTCCGCGCTCCGATTGACGGCCGGGAACGCTCCTGCGATCCTGCGTCGACCCCTGATCCCGATCCGCCCGAGGTTCGCCCGATGAAGAGGATCGTGCTGTTCGACATCGACGGAACGCTGCTGCTCACCGGCGGCGCGGGGCTCCTGGCCCTGCGACAGACGTTCCACGAGCAGTTCGGCGTGAACGACGCAGTCAAGAACCTCGACTTCCACGGCGCCACCGATCCCCTGATCCTGGACCAGATCGCGAGCAACCACCTGGGACGGCCGCTCGAGGACGGCGAGCGGGAGCGCGTCACGCGCGACTACCTCCGCTACCTCGTCCGTTCGCTGGAGGAGACGTCGTTCCGCGTGCTGGACGGCGCCCACGCGATCCTCGAACGGCTCGCTCCGCGCGACGACCTCGTCCTCGGACTCGCCACCGGGAACTTCGAGACCGCCGCCTGGGCGAAGCTGAGGCGCGCCGGCCTCGAGAGCTTCTTCGAGTTCGGCGGGTTCGGCTCGGACGACCCCGATCGCGACGAACTCACCCGCATCGCCGTGAACCGGGCGCGCGAGCGGGCGGGCGACGATGCCCCGGCCATCGTCGTGGGGGACACGGTGCGGGACGTCCGCAGCGCCCGCGCCGCCGGAGCCGACTGCCTCGCCGTCGCGACCGGCAACGCATCGCGCTCGGAACTGGAAGAGGCCGGCGCTCGCTGGACCGCCTCCACGCTGACCGATCCCGAAGTGGCGGAAATCCTGGCCGGGCGGTCGGATTGACCCCCGCCGGGCCCGGTGCTAGAGTTGGCAAGTCCATCGGTTCCGACTCCACGTCGGGAGGCCCCGTGATCCGGAAGCTCGGAGTTCTCACTCTCGCCGCGTCGCTCCTGCTGCCCGCATTGGGCGCCGCGGAGACGTTCGTGGTGGAGATGCGCACCGTGAGCGGCGTGCCGTCGTTCGTGCCCGCGGATCTCACCATCCGCACCGGCGACACCGTCGAGTGGGTCAACATGGACCTGCAGCTGGAGCACGCCACCGCCTCCGGCACGGGCAGTGCGGATCCGGACTACGGCTTCGAGTGGCAGTCCCCGCTCCTCGGCTACGGCGAGGCCTACCAGCACACCTTCTTCGAGGCCGGGACGTACGAGTACTTCTCGGTCCCGCACGAGTTCGAAGGGATGTTCGGCGTGGTCCGCGTCACATCGGACACCGGCACCGGTGGCGGCGTCGAGACTTCCACGTGGGGCGTGATCAAGCACACCTTCTCGGACCTGCTCCCGCGCGACTGACGGCGGCACCTCCTCCACCCTCCATTCTCTCGCCACCTGACCGCACCCGTGCGTTCTGATACGATGCGCGCGCCCGCGTCGGCCGCACGGAGGTGAAGCGTGGCGAACGGCTCCTCGAAGACGAAGACGACGGCCAAGTCCGGGGCGAAGGGCCGGAAGAAGGCGTCCGCCGGGACGGCCCGCAGCGCCGCCCCGACGCGGGAGGAGAAGCGTCACGCGCTGACGGTCCTCCAGCGGCTCAGGAAGGAGTTCCCGGACGCGAAGTGCGCGCTGGACCACGAGACGCCGCATCAGCTCCTCGCCGCCACGATCCTCTCCGCACAGTGCACCGACGCCCGCGTCAACCTGGTCACGAAGGACCTCTTCCGCAAGTACCCGGACGTTGCGGCCTTCGCGCACGCCGACCTCTCCGAGATGGAGCAGGACGTGAAGTCCACCGGCTTCTTCCGCAACAAGGCGCGCGCCCTCGTGGAGATGAGCCAGGACGTCCTGGAGAAGCACGGCGGCGAGGTTCCCCGGACGATGGAGGAGCTCACGGCGCTGCGCGGAGTGGGGCGCAAGACCGCGAACGTGCTCCTCGGCAACGCGTTCGACATCCCGGGGATCGTGGTGGACACGCACGTGAAGCGGATCTCCAACCTCCTCGGGTTCACGAAGCAGCAGGACCCGGTCAAGATCGAGTTCGAGCTGATGGAGCTCTTCCCGCGCCCCTGGTGGACGATCTCCTCGCACCTGCTGATCCTGCACGGCCGCGCCACCTGCATCGCCCGACGGCCCCGCTGCGGGGAGTGCGTGCTGCGCGACCTCTGCCCCTCGGCCCGAACGGGGTGACGGTCGCGCCGCTTGCCGCCCCGCCCCGGCTCGCCTAGACTCGACCGCCTTCAGTCCCACCTTGGCCGAGCCGGAGAATCCCTCTATGCCCACTCGTCGCGGCGTCACCTGCAATCGATTCATCTACAACGAGCAGAAGCAGTTCCCCCAGGCGACCGGTGAGTTCTCCGAGATCCTCACGCAGATCGTGCTGGCCGCGAAGGTGGTGAGCCGCGAGGTGAACCGGGCCGGGCTGGCCGACATCCTGGGCCAGCACGGTTCCACGAACGTCCAGGGGGAAGAGGTCCAGAAGCTCGACGTCTACGCGAACGAGCACTTTGTCACCGCGCTCTCGGACAACTGCCACGTTTCGGTGATCGCGTCCGAGGAGAACGAGCAGCTGATCCACACCGACCCCGAGGACTGGCACCGACCGGGCAAGTACGCCGTCGCCATCGATCCGCTGGACGGCTCCAGCAACATCGACGTCAACGTGTCGATCGGGACGATCTTCTCCATCCACCGGCGCGTGACCGAGGGTGTCCGCGGAGACGACCAGGACGTGCTCCAGCCGGGCACGGACCAGCTCGCGGCCGGCTACGTCCTCTACGGCTCCAGCACGATGCTCCTCTACACGGTGGGCCGGGGCGTGCACGGGTTCACGCTGGATCCCTCGGTTGGCGAGTTCCTGCTGTCCCACCCCAACATCGTCATGCCCGATTCCGGCAAGATCTACAGCATCAACGAGGGCAACTTCCCGTACTGGTCGCCCGAGACGCAGCTCTGGGTGCGGTCGCTCAAGGGGAACGACAATCCGGCCGGGGCGCCGAACTCGCTGCGCTACATCGGCTCGCTCGTGGCGGACTTCCACCGCACGCTCTTCAAGGGCGGCATCTTTGCGTACCCCATGGACTACAAGAACCCCGACCAGCCGAAGGGGAAGCTGCGGCTTCTCTACGAGGCCGCCCCCATCGCGATGATCGCCGAGAACGCGGGCGGCCGCGCGATCGACGGGAAGCAGCGCATCCTCGACCTCAAGCCGAACCGTCTCCACGAGCGCGTTCCGCTCTTCGTGGGCAGCCGCATCGACGTGGACCACGCGGAGTCGTTCCACCGGGGAGAGTGACGTTGGCCACGATCCTGGGACTGTTCGCGCACCCGGACGACGAGTCGATGGGGCCGGGCGGCACGTTCGCCAAGTACGCGGCCGCCGGGCATCGCGTGGCCGTGGTGACGGCCACGGAAGGGGGCGCGGGCCGGCTCTACGAGGAGCGGCCCGCGGACGAGACCGGCCGCGAGGAACTCAAGCGGGTCCGGCGGCAGGAGACGGCGGAGGCGTGCCGGATCCTGGGGATCGAGCATCTCGGCTTCCTGGGGTGGGAGGACGGCGGCCTGCGCCGGATGGATCCCCTCGACGTGGAGCAGGAGCTCGCCGCCATCGTCCGCCGCGAGAAGCCCGACGTGGTCGTGACGTTCCACGGCTCCGGCATCTCCTACCATCCGGATCATCGCGTGATGACGATGGCCACGGCCGCAGCCGTGCGCGGAGCCGCGCACGAGGGCTGGTACGTCGACGGACCGGCCGCGGATCTCCCTCCGCACCGCACGGGCCGCCTCTGCCTCTACACCGTGACGAACACGGTGGCGGACGCGGAGTGGCCGCGTCGGATCTTCATCTCGTCACCGCAGGAGATCACGACGACCGTGGACACTCGGGACTTCGCGGCGCGGCGCTGGGAGGCCATCGAGGCGCACGCCAGCCAGCAGTTCGGCCCGCCGTTCCGGCTTCTCTATGAAGCCGGCGTCTTCGCGGAAGAGGTCTTCGTGCGAACGCACCCCACGCCCCTACCCGGAGATCCCGACTCGGAGGATCTTCTGGCGGGGCTCGATCCGGCGTCCCGGGAGTAGCCCGCCCCCGCGACCGCTGCTAGGATGCTGCCATGCGTCGTGACGATGTACTTTGCCTGGTGCTCGGCGGCGGAAGGGGCACGCGCCTCGATCCGCTCACGCGGTACCGCTCGAAGCCGGCGGTCCCGGTCGGCGGCAAGTTCCGCCTGGTGGACATTCCCATCTCGAACTCGCTGAACTCGGGGATCCGCCGGATCTTCGTCATGACGCAGTTCAACTCCGCCTCGCTGAACTGGCACATCTCCCGCACCTACAACTTCGACCTGTTCGGCGACGGATTCGTCCAGCTCCTCACCGCGGAGCAGACCATCACGGATACGGACTGGTTCCAGGGCACGGCCGATGCGGTTCGGCGGTGCATCGTCCACATCCGGGAACTCGCACCGCGCGACATCCTGATCCTCTCCGGCGACCAGCTCTACCGGATGGACTTCGGCCCGATGATCCGCCAGCACCGGAAGACCGGCGCCACGGTGACCATCGCGGCCAAGCCGGTCCCGCAGGAGCAGACCGCCGGGTTCGGCCTCATGCAGATCGACCAGGATCTCCGGGTGCAGAGCTTCCTGGAGAAGCCGAAGGACCCCTCCCTGCTGCAGGGCTACGAGCTGCCTCCCACGCTGAGGGAGACGGAGGACGCACCCTCCGTGTACCCCGCCTCGATGGGCATCTACGTGTTCCGCTGGGACGCGCTCCAGGACTTCCTGGAGTCCACGGACGGACATGATTTCGGTCAGCACGTGCTGCCGCGCGCGGTGGACACCACGGACGTGCGATCGTTCCTGTTCCGCGGCTACTGGGAGGACATCGGGACGATGCGGGCGTTCTACGAGGCCAACCTGGCCCTCGGCGCGCCGGATCCGCCGTTCGTCTTCCACACCCGCGGCGCGCCCATCTACACCGCACCCAAGTTCCTGGGCGGAACCCGCGTCCGCGGCTGCCGCATCGACCACTCGATGGTGTGCGACGGATGCTTCCTGCTGGGCGACGAGGTCCGGGAGTCCGTGGTGGGCATCCGGACCGTCGTGGACCGCGGCGCGTCGGTGGTTCGCTCCGTCATCATGGGCGCCGACGGCTACGAAGGGGATCTCCCCCGCCAGCCGGGCGATCCGCCGCTCGGGATCGGGCCCGGCTGCCGCATCGAGGGCGCCATCATCGACAAGAACGCGCGCATCGGCGAGGGTGTCGTCATCACGCCGAAAGAACCCGGCGTGGACGAGGACCATCCCTACTACTTCGTGCGCGACGGCATCGTGATCATCCCCAAGAACTACGCCGTCCCGGCCGGAGCGGTCATCTGACCCCCATCGTGGACGTGGCGGCCGGCATCGTGACGGACGAACGCGACTTCGTGCTCGTCACGCGTCGCCTCACGGATGCCCACCTGGGCGGACTCTGGGAGTTCCCCGGCGGAAAGCTGGAGCCGGGAGAGACGCCCGAGACGGCGCTGGTCCGGGAACTGGACGAGGAACTCGGCGTGAAGGTGGAGGCCGGCGCCCGCTGGGGCACCGCGATGCACGAGGGCGCATCGTCCCGCGTCCGCCTGCACTTCGTGTTCGCGCGGATCGTGGCGGGCGAGCCCCATCCCCACCAGGCCGAGGAGCTTCGCTGGGCGGGGCCGGAGGAGCTGTCGTCGCTGCGGTTCCCGCCGGCCGACGCCGAGCTGCTGGAGGACCTGCTCCGCGTGCACCGCGCCGGCCGACCGCTGACGGAGGCGCGGCGGGGCGACGGGATCAGGAACGAGGGGGCGTCGCCCCCCGGGTGAGGACGCAGGTGTCGCACGCCGCCTTCCGCTTCCGCCGACGCCGGCGATCCGCGACGAGCCAGGCGGCCGCGGCCAGTGCCGCGAGCCCCACGATGAGATCCTGCCAGGTCAACGGATCCCCTCCCCTGCGGGCCGGACCGCCGGCGCGCCTCAGCCGAGGCCCAGCAGCCGGCCGCCCTGGTAGACCGCGAACGACGCGACCCAGGCGAGCGCGTTCATCATCACGATCATGAAGATGGGCCATGTCCAGGTGTTCGTCTCCCGGCGCACCACCGCGACCGTGGACATGCACTGGCACGCCAGCACGAAGAAGACCATCAGGCTGACCGCCACGAGCGGCGAGTACGCCAGCTCTCCCGTCTCCGCGTCGCGCGTCGTGCGGAGCTTCTCGCGCAGCGAGAGGAAGCCCTCGTCCTCGCCGTCGTCGCCCAGGTTGAAGACGGTGGCCATCGTGGAGACCATGACCTCCCGTGCCGCGAACGACGTGATCAGGCCGATGCCGATGCGCCAGTCGAAACCCAGCGGCTCGATGACCGGCTCGAGGAGCCGCCCGGCACGCCCCGCGAACGAGTTGCGCAGCGCCAGTCCGGACAGCTCGGTAGAGAGTCGCTCCGCGGTGTCCGCATCGCCCGCCGTTTCGGCCGCCGCGATGCGCTCTTCCAGTTCCGCGCCGGCCGGGCCCGGCCCCGGATAGGACGCCAGGAACCACAGCACGATGGAGACGGCGAGGATCACCGTGCCGGCCTTGCGCAGGAACAGAAGGCTCCGGTCCCGCATCGTGATCAGCACGGACCGCCACGACGGCATCCGGTAGGGCGGCAGCTCCATGACGTAGAGCGGCTTGCCGCCGCGCAGCGCCGTCCGCTTCAGGGCCCAGGCGACGAACACCGCCGCGAGGATGCCCAGGAAGTACATCGCGAAGAGGACGACGCCCGGCAGCGTCACGAACCCGATCCAGATGTTCGGGATGAACGCGCCGATCAGCAGCGCGTACACCGGCAGCCGGGCGCTGCACGACATGAACGGCGCGATCATGATCGTCGTCAGGCGGTCGCGGCGGTTGTCGATGGTGCGGGCCGCCATGATCCCCGGGATGGCGCACGCGAAGGACGAGAGCAGCGGGATGAACGCGCGGCCGGAGAGGCCCACGCGGCCCATGATCCGGTCCATGATGAACGCGGCGCGCGCCATGTAGCCGGTGCCCTCCATGATCGACATGAAGAGGAACAGCACCGCGATCTGCGGCACGAAGATGATCGTGGCGCCGACGCCCGCGATGATCCCGTCCACGATCAGCGACCGAACCGGCCCCGCGGGCAGGTGCGATCCGACGAAGGTGCCCAGGGCGGCGACGCCGCCGTCGATGAGATCCATCGCGGGTGCCGCCCACTCGAAGACGGACTGGAAGATGGCGCCCATCAGCAGGACGAAGAACACTGGCCCGAAGATCTTGTGCGTCAGCACGGCGTCGATCCGGTCGCGCGTGCGGCTCTCGCGGCCCTGGCCGGTCCGCTTCACCGCCGTGTCCATCACGTCCTCGATCGCCTCGTAGATGCCGGTGGCGTCGTCCGTGCGCCAGCCCGGGATGTTGTCGTCCAGGCGGGCGCGCAGGATCTTCAGGTCGTCCAGGACGTCGATGGGCGTGTAGCGCGCGAGCGCATCGTCCTCGCCGTCGTCCAGCAGCAGGGCGAACGCCAGATCCTCGCGTCCGTGCTCCGACAGGAGACCGCGCCGGGGCAGTCGATGCGAGAGCGACGCCAGCACGCGCCGCACCTCCGGCGGACGACGCCGGAACTGGACGGTGGAGGACTCCACGTCGCGGTCCATGAGACGGCGCAGGTGCCCGATGCCGATGCCCTTCGCCGCGGAGATGGAGACGACGGGTACGCCGAGCGCCCGCTCCAGCGCCACCTCGTCGATCTCGACTCCCTCGGCGCGGGCCACGTCGATCATGTTGAGCGCCAGGACGACCGGTCGGCCCACCTCGATCAGCTGCATCGCCAGAAAGAGGTGGCGGTCCAGCTGGGTGGCGTCCACCACGAACACGACGAGGTCCGGCGAGGGCGTCTCCGGGTTCAGCCCGAAGAGCACGTCCCGGACGATCATCTCGTCCGGCGATCCGGGATGCAGGCTGTAGGTGCCGGGCAGGTCCAGCACGTCGACGCTGCGGCGCGACGGCAGCTCGCATCGGCCGACCTTCTTCTCCACCGTCACGCCGGCGTAGTTGCCGACCTTCTGGCGCAGGCCGGTGAGGCGATTGAACAGCGTGGACTTGCCGGAGTTGGGATTGCCCAGGATGGCGATGAGTTCCCGGCGGGTCCCGGCTTCCGGGGCGCTTCCCTCCACCGGCCGCAGGGGTTGAACGCTGGCGATCTCAGACGGGTTCGACATGAACGCGGCCGGCCTCCGAGAGGCGAAGGGAGAGATGCGTGCCCCGCACCACCAGCTCGAGCGGATCGCCGAGGGGTGCGCGACGCACGTGCGTGATTCGGGTTCCGGGCACCAGACCCAGGTCCATCAGGCGACGGACCGCGGCGGAGTTCCCCTCGATCTCGCGGACGACCGCATCGGCGCCGGCGGCGAGCCGGTCCAGGGTCACCCAGCCGTTCGCATCGGTCACTTGGTCCGTTCCGTGGGAAGCTGCAGCAGCGTCTCGCCCAGGCAGCGATCCGTGCAGATCTCGCACGATTCCACGTCGTGGTCGCGGCAGATCCGCTTGGCCTCGCGGTACGCGTCGCGGAGACCCTGGGCGGGAGCGTCATCGGAGTTGAGGATGCGCGTCAGCCGGAGCAGGCGGGACATCGACTGCGGGCTCACGAGGTGCTCGATCATGCAAGCGTCCTCGCAGGCCACCTTCTCCGGCACGCCGAGGATGTCGCGGAAGAAGACGGTCAGGACCTCACGATTGGACTCCGTCCGCTCCGCGAGCTCCGCTCCCGGCTCCGTGAGCTCCACGCAGCCGTACCGCTCGTGGTCCACGAGCCCCCGCGTCTGGAGCGACCGCAGCATCGACGTGACGCCGCTCTTGGAGACCCCCAGCCGGTCGGCGATGTCCCCCACGCGCGCGTAGCCCTTTTCCTTCTTCAGGCCGGCGACGGCCTGGAGATAATGGGCCATGCTGTGCGACAGTTCCTTCTCGTTGTACTTCTTCCAGACGTCCATGGGCGCGCCTTCGTCCCGGGGTTGGGGGGCGGATTTGGTGAGCTGAAGAGAGTTTACCCCAGGTCACCTTTGACAAGGTAGCTGAACTCTGGACGAGGGACAAGAGGCGGAGGCGGGAATCAGGAATCTTCGGCCCGCCGGGCGGTCGCCGCTCGAAGGGCTTTGAGAAAGATCTCCGTGTCCGCGAAGTAGTTGGGGTAAGCGCTCTTCAGAGCCATGATTGACTCCACTGAGACGAGCACAACCTGCTGATGACTCCCCGCATACTGGCGCTCGGTGTCCAAGTAGGTCTCGGACGCTTTGCCAGCTTCGCTAGACTTGAAGGAGCTTACTCGAATCCGTTGGAGCTTGGGATCCAAGACCAAGATGTAAAGATCGCCAGGGATCACGTCCGGCACATCCATCGCCGCACCCAGGCTTCCGAGCATGCCGCTCACGTCAAGCTCATGCCGCAGCACCCGTAGCTCGTCAGCCAACTCCTTTGGATTCTCCGGTGTGCCAGCGACGCCTGGACACCCTTCTCGCTTGGCGATGGCGCTAGACATCAGCGCGAAGAACCGACGCCACGCAAGCTCTCCACCGCTAAACTTGAGAGCTTGTCCAGTGAAAGCATCGACAGTCTCAACAGCCGTCGCCCAGGCATGCTGCAAGCGGGATCGGAGTTGGATCTCGATCCTGAGCCCATTGAAGACGCTTCTCGCCTCAGAGGTAGTTCGGTAGCGGTAGACGAGATGAATCCCTCTGTATCCATCCTGCTTCGGACAGCTGATGTAGTCGAACGGCTCAAGGAGTTCCGATCCGCGATTCGGGTTCTTATCCGCGGCGGCAGCATGCCTCTCGTGGCAACGGCGGACTGCCGCGACCGACTCCAGAACAGCTCGACACCCTCCGATGTCCTGCATCCTCGAGAGGGCCATGCTTTCAAAACGGCGCAGCTTCAACTCGATTGACGACAAGCGTTTCAGACGCTGCGCCGTGATTGCGCGCGGATCCACGCGCCTCGCGCGATTCCGGAGATTAACTTGGCATGTGTTTAGTGGAAAACTGTGTGCAGATCGCCAGTTGTTGATCACTGAGAAGTCCTGCTCGGTGGCCTGCACGCACGCAAGCGCACGCCCCGCCCTATCCACTCTTGACCTACTAAACCGCGGTTCTGACCATGCCACTGATCGCCTCCTCAGACCTCGGGGTTCCCACGAGCCTCCGTTCCGCGAGGAGCCTCAGCTATCGCCGAACCCACTCCCCGCCGCGACGCTCCACCTTCCCCGCCCGCTCCAGCCGGTCCAGGTGGCGCTCCGCCTGACCCGCCGCCAGCGACGGATCGGCGGCCGGGGTGTCCTCGTAGGCCCGGCGCGCGATCTCGGAGAGCGTCGCCGCACCGTCGTCCAGGGCGGCCAGGACCTTCGCCTCCCGCTCCAGCCGATGGCTGAGGACGTGCTGCACTCCCTTCTCCGGCCGGATGAAGGGGAAGCCGTGGCCCGGGAAGAGCGTGCGAGCGCCGCAATCGCGGATCCGCTCCAGGGACTCCAGGTAGACGTCCATGCTGCCGGGCGCCGAGTCCACGAGGATCGTCGAGACGCCGCTGACCAGATCGCCCGCGAAGAGGCTGCCGCGCGTCTCCTCCAGCGCGGCCACGTGTCCCGCCGCGTGCCCGGGCGTGTGGAGGATGCGGAAGCTCTCGCCCCCGCTCAGCGGAAGCCGATCGCCGTCCGCGAGGTCCCGGGATCCCTCCGCCGACCGCAGCCGCGGTCCGTCGCCCCACCGGCTCCACGTCTCCGGATGCGCCCACACCCCGACGCCCAGGGCCTCGGCCACGCGCGCCGCCCCGCCCACGTGATCGCCGTGGTGGTGCGTGAGGAGGATCGCTTTCGCCTTCCCGCCCTCGGCCTCGCGCTTCCGCACGTGCCGCACCACGCGGTCGCACTCGGCGGCGTCGCGGGCACCCGGATCCACGACGATGAGCTCCCGCGACCCGACGAGATAGCAGTTGGTGTGGGTCGCCGGCGGCAGCGTGGGCGTGGGCAGCAGCAGCGTGAGCACGTCCGGCACGAACTCGATGCGCGGGCCGTCCGACTCCATGTCGGCGTTGAGCGAGGCGAGGCGCTCCCCCAGTCCCGCCGGATCGGCGGCGCCGACCGCCAGCTCCGGCAGCATGGGAATCAGGGGCGGCGCCACGCGGATCTCCAGGTCGCGCCACCGACGGACCAGGACGGCGGGATCCTCCCAGCGCATGTCCAGGAGCTCGCCGGGGTCCTCGGGATCGGGGCGCTCGGGCTGCGCGAACGGCGCGAGGTACATCAGCGAGTCGAAGCGCCGCGGGCCGAACGGCGGGGTCACGCGTCGCCCGGCGGCGATGAGCTCCTCCGGCGCGATGCGGAGTCCGGTTTCCTCCTCCAGCTCACGGGATGCGGTGCGGCGCAGCACCGCGTCCTCCCCGTCGCGGTCCGGATCGCCGTCCTCGGGCTCCTGGGCGCCGCCCGGGAACGCAAAGAACCCGCCGAGGAAGCGCGACCTCGGATTCCGCTGACCGACGAGCACGCGCACCGCGCCGTCCGCCACCACCAGCGGGATGGCGACGGCGCTCTTGCGGGGAGAGCGGGCGCGCACCTAAGAGATGGCCGGAGCGGGGTTGGGGGCCAGCCCCAGCTCCTCGCGCAACCGGGCGTACCCCGGCTTCAGCACGTCGTAGATGACCGCGATGCGCTCCTTGTACGGCAAGAAGGAACTCTTCATCGAGTTGATGGCAATCTTCTCCAGGTCCGAGAAGTCCAGCCCGTACTCGCGGGCCGCCACCTCGTACTCGCCCGTCATCGACACGTCCGACATCAGCCGGTTGTCGGTGTTCAGCGTGACGCGGAAGCGCTTGTCGAAGAAGTACTTGAACGGATGCTCCGCGTAGCTGGCCGCCGCGCCCGTATGGAGGTTGGACGTGAGGCAGATCTCCAGGGGAACGCGCGTGTCCAGGACGTAGCCGGCCAGCGACCCGATCCCGGCCACGCGGTGGCCGTCGAGGAACAGATCCTCGGCCAGACGGGTGGCGTGCCCGATGCGGTGCGCGCCGCAGAACTGCAGCGCCTGCCAGATGGACTCCTTCCCGAAGGCCTCGCCGGCGTGGATCGTGATGAAGAAGTTCTCGCGCTGGATCAGGTGGAACGCGTCCAGGTGATCCTTGGGAGGATGGCCCTTCTCGTCGCCCGCCAGGTCGAAGCCGACGACGCCGCGATGCCGGTAGCCGACGGCCAGTTCCGCCATCTCGAGGCTGGTCATGGGATCCATGCTTCGCATCGCGCAGACGACGATGCCCCAGCGCACGCCGTGCTTCTCGCGCCCGCGCTCCAGCCCGCGGATCACGGACTCCAGGACCTGGTGGTGCTTGAGGCCGCCCGTGGTGTGGAACAGCGGCGAGAACCGGGTCTCCACGTAGGCGACCCCGTCGGCCGCCATGTCCTCCAGCATCTCCTCCGCCACCCGCTCGATGGCCTCGGGATGCTGCATCACGCCGCACGTGGCGGAGAAGCCCTGGAGGTACTCGGTGAGGTTGCCGACCATGGCGCCCTGGTGGAACCACTTCTCCAGCGCCTGCTCGTCGCGCGTGGGAAGGTCCACACCGTACTCGCCGGCCAGCTCGATGACGGTCCGCGGACGCAGCCCGCCGTCGAGGTGGTCATGGAGCAGCACCTTCGGCATCCGGCGCAGCACGTCTCGCGTCAAGTTCATCGTCGTCTCCCGATTTCGCGTGTCGGAGAGCATACGGAGCGGCGGGCCTTCCGACAAGCTCCCGCGCCGCGCCGGCTCAGCCTCGCCGGAGGAAGGCTCGGAAGACGTGGCCGGCGATCTGGGGATTCTCCCGGAGGCGACGCAGGGAGTAGGCGTACCACTCCGCCCCGAACGGAACGTAGACCCGCAGCGGATGGCCGGCGGCCACGACCCGGTCCCGCAGCGCTTCGGTGACGCCCAGCAGCATCTGGAACTCGTAGAGCCCCTCCACCCCTCCGGCCCCGGCCAGAATCTTCTGAGAGCCCTCCACCAGGACGTCGTCGTGGGTGGCCACGGCGACGTGGCTCCCGTGGTCCACCAGAATCTCCACGAGCCGCAGGAAGGAGTGCCGGATCTCGTCGCGGTCCTGGAAGGCGATGTCCGGAGGCTCGCGGTAGATGCCCTTGCAAACCCGCACCCGGGCCCCCATCCGCGCCAGCTCGCGAGCATCGGCCTCGCTGCGACGCAGGTAGGCCTGCAACACCACGCCCACGTTCTCGTACGACTCGCGGATCTCGCGGTAGAGGTCCAGCGTGTCCGTGGTGGTGGAGGAGTCCTCCATGTCGATTCGGACGAAGATGTCCCGCCGGGCCGCTTCGCCCACGAGGCGGCGCACGTTCTCGAAGCATCGGCTGCGGTCCAGCTTCAGCCCGAGGTGCGTGAGCTTGATGGAGATGTTGCCCTGGAGCTTGCGGACGTCGATCTCACGGAGCGCCTGAAGATAGGTCTCCACGGTGGCATCGGCCTGGTCCACGCGGTGGATGTTCTCGCCGAGCACGTCCAGCGTCGTGGTGATGCCGCGCCGGTTGAAGTCCGCCGTGGTCTCCAGCGCGGACTCCAGCGTCTCTCCGGAGATGTACCGGCGCGCCACCCGCCCCACCAGGGCGCGAGGCAGGTGCGGAACCGTGCCCGCGATCACGTGATCCAGGAAGCTCAAGTCGGATTCTTCTCGGGAGGCGAGTGGATCAGTCCTCGGCCGGCGTCGGGTCGAACTGATCCGCCTTGTCCTCCACACCCTTCCAGTCGTCCGAGTCCGGGAGCGGCCCCTTCTGCTCGGCGATCGTCGGCCACTCCTGGGAGAAGCGCTCGTTGATCTCCTTGTAGTGGGCCCACTTCTCGGGAACGTTGTCCTCGGAGTAGATGGCCTCCACCGGACACTCGGGGACGCAGAGGTCGCAGTCCACGCAGATGTCCGGGTCGATGACGAGGAAGTTCTTCCCCTCCTTGAAGGCCTCGACGGGACAGACTGCGACGCAGTCCGTGAACTTGCAGCGAATGCAGGGTTCGGTGACGACATATGCCATTGGAACGTTCCCTCACGGTCGGTCCTGCGCGCGCCGCGACCCGGTTCCTCCCCGGGGCGCCGCGTACGCATCTTCAATGCCGCCGCATCATAGGCGGGGATTCTCGGTCGGTGAAGCGGGAAATCCGCCGGATCAGTCGAGAATGACGATCTTCCGCTGGACGACGCCCTGCGGGGTCCCGGCGCGGAGGAGGTAGACGCCCGCGGCCACCCGTCCCCCGCCGTCGGCGGTCCCGGCCCAGCGGAGCGGGTGGACCCCGGCCCGGAGCGGCCGGTCCAAGAGGTCCGCCACCCGGCGCCCGGCGATGTCGTACACGGCGGCCCGAACGGGCCCGTCGGCCGGCAGCGACAGGTTCAGCGTGGTCTCACCCCGGGTGGGGTTGGGGCGGGGCACCCCCAGCGCGAGCTGCGTCGGCCTCCCCGAGAGCCCCGGATCGACGTCCACGGCGGTGCTGTCGAGGCGGACGTTCACCGTGAGGGTGTCCGGCCCGAGGAAACTGGAGGACTCGAAGATGACCCGGCCGCACTGGTCCCCGGGCGAGGACATCAGGGCCGTGTCGACGAAGACCTCCACCTCGGTCCCGCCCGCGGGCCAGACTCCGCCGGTGTCGGGCGATGCCGAGAGCCAGTCGATGGAGTTGCCGGCGCAGTCCTCGTAGCGGACGGAGAACGTGGTGGCCAGCCCGCCGAAGTTGTCGAGGCGATGCCCCGCGCTGGACGCCGTCTGCCCCACGAACAGGGTTCCGGCGTCGTAGAAGTCGTCCAGGACGATGAGGTGCGGGTTTGCGAAGTTCCGCAGCGGCTTGCCCTCGATCGCCCAGACCCTCCTGTCCACGCCGACGAACGTGCGCGTGTCCACGTTTCCCGACGGCCAGAAGATCTGCAGCGTGTCGATCAGCGCATCCGTGCCCAGCCCGAAGTGCAGCGTCGGGGCGCTGGAGAAGCAGTTGTCCCCGTCGCCCAGCGCCCAGCGCCACTGCTCGCCGGAGGCCGAGACCACCCGGACCTTCGCGCCGATCCCCATCCCGTTGGAGTCCAGTCCGCGCATCTCCATCTGAAGCCAGTGGTTCGAGTTCGGCGTGCCCTTGAGGAGTTCGCGCGGCCCGACCCCGAACAGCGGGTGCTCCGCGCCGTTGTCGACGAACAGATCCAGCGCCCCGTCCGCGTCGAAGTCGCCCCACAGACAGCCGTCCCCGAGCCCGCGATCCGAGCCCGGCACTCCCTCGGCCGCGGCCACGTCCGTGAACGTCCCGTCGCCGTTGTTGCGGAACAGATGGTTGGGCGCGTTGCCCGTCTCCACGTTGCCGGAGTTCGTCACGTACACGTCGATCCAGCCGTCGTTGTCGTAGTCGCCCCAGGCGGCGGCCAGACTGGAGACCGCGGGATCGTTCACGTCGAACGGCGAGACGGCCTCCGTGAACGTGCCGTCTCCCTCGTTGCGGTACAGGCGATTCGTGAAGTCGCCGAGGCTGAAGCCGGGGCGCGGATCGTGGTTGGCCGACACCCACGCCGAGATGCCGGGCCCGTTCGCGCGGATCCACCCGCCCAGCCAGAGATCGCCCGACCCGGTGGGCGACTGCGTGGCCACGACGTGGACGGAGTCCCCGACCGTCGCGGGCGCAGACCAGAGGAAGACGCCGGCCATCCCCGCAAGGAGATCGGGCGGCGTCCCGGCGATGTCGGCGACGGCGAACGTCCTCGGAAGGTCGTCGACCTTGTCCGTGGCGCCGGACGATCCCCAGTAAAGATCGACCGGGGCGTACTCGCCGGACCCTACGACCACGGTCACGCTGTCCCCCTCCGTGACGAGGTGGACGCTCTTCTGGTCGCCGGGCTCGCACTCCGCGTACCAGCGCAGGGAATCCGCTTCCAGCGCCACGTAGTCCCACATCGCCCGGTTGCCGCTGCACGTCAGTAGATCCAGGTCGCCGTCGTTGTCGTAGTCGGCCCAGGAGAGGCCGTTGGCCTGCAGCAGCGGGTTGCTGATCCCGGGAAACGCCGTGGTCAGGATCTCGGTGAACTGCAGCGAACCGTCGTTGCGCCAGAGCGACCCGTTGGCGTACGGCGGGTTCGTGATGACCACGTCCGGATCGCCGTCGTCGTCGTAGTCGGCCGACGAGATGTGCAGGCGTGCCGCGAACATCGTGTCGTCGTTGGCGACCTGCGTGAAGGTCCCGTCCCCCAGGTTGATGAACATGCGGCTCGGCTTCGGGAAGCCGGCCCGGAAGTCGTTCACCAGGAAGATGTCCAGATCCCCGTCGACGTCGAAGTCGGCCAGCGTCAGCTCACGAGAGCGACCGGCCAGGTTGGCGACCCCCGCCTCGAACGCGCCCTCCTCGAAGATCCCGCCCCCGCGGTTCCAGTAGAGGTCGTTCGTCTGCGTGCGCCCGCGGACGATGTACTGGTCCGGACTTCCGTTGTTGTCGAAGTCGCCCCACAGGTTGTCGTGACGATCCGCGTTGTCCGGGCCGAAGTGGTCGGAGAACTCCAGGAACGGCGGCGCGCCGTCGTTCCGGTAGAAGTCGGCCGGTCCGCGCCAGTGGTTGTTGACGTAGAAGTCCAGGTCACCGTCGCCGTCGTAGTCCACGAAGCTGGCGCCGTAGCTCATGCTGTCGCCGCTGGCGACGCCGTAGAGGTCGGTAACGTCGGTGAAGCCGGCGCGGGCCGATCCCGGGCAGACCAAGGGGACCAGGAGCAGCAGCGTCAGGCGGGATTTCAAGGAAGCGGACCTCGGGCAGCGAGTGCGCGGTGTCGAGAATCTCCGGGTGCGTCCGGGGGGCGGACCCGAGGATCATACCAGATGCGGTGCGGTGGTTCGACCCGGTCGGTCAGGAATCCCCGGATCCGCCCACTCCCGGCGAAGGAACGCCGGTTCCCGCTCCTCCCAGGAGGCTCTGCAGGAACGCGAAGTCCCGCTCGATCTCGGGGCGCAGCGCTCCGTTGTGGAGGGCGGCGGCGGGGTGGTACATCGGCACGACCGTCCATCCTTCCACGTCGAACGTCTGCAGCCGGAGCTTCGTGATGCCCTCCGTCGTGTCCAGGAGGACCCGCGTGGAGAAGTTGCCCAGCGTGCCGACCACGCGGGGCCGGATCGCCCCCAGCTGCTCGAACAGGAAGGGAATGCACGTCTCGATCTCCTCCGGGCGGGGATTCCGGTTCTTCGGCGGCCGGCACTTCAGCACGTTCGCGATGTAGACCTGCTCCCGCTCCAGTCCGATCCGCTCCAGGTTGGCGTCCAGCAGCTTCCCCGCCGCCCCCACGAACGGGACGCCCGCGGCGTCCTCCCGCGCGCCGGGCGCCTCGCCCACGAAGACGAGATCCGCGTCAGGATTCCCGGCCCCGAAGACGAGCGTCGTGCGGGACTCGTGCAGCGGGCAGCGTCGGCAGTCGCCAAGGCGCGTTCGGACCCTCTCCAGACTCAAGCGTCGGCCTCCGTAATCTCCACGACCCGGTCCAGCCGGAACGTGCGCGTGCGCCCGGCGTCCAGGTCGTACGCGACGAGCCGCGTGGGGTCGGGCGCTCCGTGCACGGCGTACGGCACGACCGGACGACGGCTCCGCCGACCGCGGCGCGACACGTAGTTCAGGAACACGACGTCTCCGGTGAGCATGGCGTCGTCCAGGCGCCGCCGCTCCGGCGGCGGTAGCTTCACCGGCCGCGGACCACTCGCCGATCCCGCCGGCAGCGAGCCCAGCGCCTCGATCTCGCGGAAGTCCGTGATTCCATGCTCCTCCGCGCGCTCCAGCAGGTGGTGCAGCAGTTCCGCAGTGGCCACGGCATCGTCCAGCGCACGATGCCGCGCCGCGCGGCGGATCCGGTGGTGCACGCAAAGGGACTCGAGATCGTGGCGATCCAGTTCCGGAAAGAGTCGACGGGACAGGCGCACGGTGCAGAGCACGGGGTTGCGCGGAGCGGGCAGGCCGCTGCGGTGAGTCGCCGCCCGCAGGAACGACGTGTCGAAGCGGGCGTGGTGCGCCACGAGCACGCGATCCTCCAGGAACTCCAGCAGCGACGGCAGCGTGCGGGAGAACGGACCGCAGTCGCGCACCATGTCGTCCGTGATGCCGTGGACCTCGGCGGCCCCCGGCGGAACCGGGAAGCTCGGTCGGGACAGCGCCTGGAAGGTGCGCCCCGCGCGCCCGTCGTCGACGTGCACGGCGCCGCTCTCGATGACCTCCGACCGGCGCGGCGACAGTCCGGTCGTCTCGAAGTCCAGAACCACGTAGGCCGTCCGTCTCGGCGTCACGTTCCCCTCCCGACCGACGCATCCTAGCAGGTTCGGCGCGGCGCGGTTAGAGTCCACGGAGCCGGAGGAGTCCTTGTCCCCGTTCCTGCTCGTCGTCCTCGGATACCTGGGCGCGCTCCTCGTCGTGGGGGCGTGGAAGGCGCGCCGCGTCCGAACGCACGCGGACTTCACGCTGGCCGGCCGCAGCCTCTCGGCGTTCGTGCTCTTCGGCACGCTGCTGGCCACGTGGATCGGCACGGGATCCATCTTCGGCAACTCCGAGAAGACGGTGGAGATCGGGATCGCCGCCTGGATCCTCCCGCTCGGCGGGTTCCTCGGGATCCTCGCGCTCATCCCGCTGGCCGCCCGCGCCCGCCGCTTCGAGGGGTACACCGTGCAGGACATCCTCGAGGCGCGTTACTCGCCCGCCGCGCGCGTGCTGGGGACGCTCACGCTCGTCCTCGCCTACGTGACCATCGTCTCGTACCAGTACCGCGCGGGCGGCGCCGTCCTCCATCTCCTGGCGCCCGACCTCCCCCCGGACCGCGCCACGCTCATCGCGGCCGTGTTCGTCGTCGCGTACACGGCGCTCGCCGGGATGATCTCGGTCGCGTACACGGACGTGGTGAACGGGCTGCTGATGTCGATCGGGTTCCTGGTGGCGTTGCCGCTGCTCTGGACGCAGGCCGGCGGCCTCGAGGGACTGGGCGAACGGCTGGACCCCGAGCTCCTTCGGCCGCTCGGGGTGCTGTCCGTTCCGGAGGCCGTCGCCCTGACGCTGCCGGCGTTCCTGCTCGTCCTCGGCGACGCGAACATGTACCAGCGCTTCTTCTCGGCGCGCACGCCCGGCGCCGCGCGTCGCTCCGTGCAGGCGCTCGCGGTCGGCGTGCTCGTCCTGGAGTTCGCGATCATCCTCTGCGCGTGGCTCGGCTCCGCGCTGACCGGCCCGCTGGATTCCCCCGGCCACGTGCTGGCGATCGTCGCCCGCGACCACGTTCCCGTCGCACTGGGCGCGCTGCTCCTCGCCACGATCGTCGCCGTGATCGTCTCCACCGCGGACTCGTACCTGCTGGTCCCGGCCACGTGCCTCGTCCGCGACGGCTGGCAGCGCTTCCTCCGGCCGCAGGCGGACGAACGCGAGCTCGTCGCCGTGTCCCGATGGGTCGTGATCGGGCTCGGCGTGGTGGCATGGGGACTCACCCACGTCTCGGATCGGTTCCTCGCCGTCGCGTTGTGGGCCTATACGATGTACGGCGCCGGGATCACGCCGGCGCTGCTCGCGGCGTTCCTCTGGCCGCGGGCGACGGCTCCCGGCGCGGTCGCCTCGATCGCGGGCGGCATCGCGGTGACGATCGGGTGGGAGACGCTCGGCAAGCGCGCCTTCCCGGCAATCGACACCGTCTACCCTGCGCTGATCGCGTCGGTGGGCGCACTGGTGCTGGTCAGCCTGCTGACGCGCCCCCCCGCGAACGCCCGACTCGAGCCGCCACCGCCAGGCCGACCAGGAGGAAGGCGCCAGCGAGCAGGAACGGCGCCGTGATCGATCCGCTGAACGCCGCCGCGGCTCCACCCAGGAGAGGCATCGAGGAGCTGCCGGCCCCCAGCAGCGACTCGTGGAGACCCGCCGCCTTGCCGCGCCCCTCGCCGCGGGCCAGGCTGGCCCGAATCGAGGTCTCGTAGGCGATGCCCGTGGCGATGCCGAACGGCAGCGCCGCGACGAGGCGTGCAGCGAACGATCCGCCGAACACGAATACGGCCACCGCCGCGATCGCGAGCGGCAGCGCCACGAGCGGCGCGCGTCGGCCGGGCGACCGGGCCGCGAGTGCAAGGAACGTCAGCGTCTGGACCGCGAAGATCGCGCCCGTGACGATACCGAACTCCGCCGCGCCGGAGCCGCGCGACAGCAGGAACGGCGGCGCGTGGACGTTCACGACGCCGACGAGGCCGAACGCGAGCGCGTTCGTCATCCAGGCGATGGGCAGCGGGGGCACGTCCGTCGCCTCGCGGTGCGGGTCCCGGCCGTCGGCCTGCCGCGGCCCCGGCCCCAGCGGCAGCACGAACGCAGTGACCAGTGCGGGCACGGCCCCGAGCAGCAGCGCGGCCCGCGCTCCCATCGCCTCGGTGAGCAGGCCGCCGAGCAAAAGCCCCGCCCCCTTCCCCAGACTCCACGACACGTTGAACGTGGCCAGGGCCGAGGCGAGGCGGGCGGGTTCGGCCCGGTCGGAGAGCGCCGCCTGGAGCGGCGACCAGAACAGCCCGAGCGCCAGACCCAGGGCCGGGATGGCCGCGAAGAGCGTGGCCAGCGAGGGCGCCGACGCGAGAATGCCCGCACCGGCGACGAACAGCACGCAGCCGAGGCGGGCGAGCATCAGCCGGGCGTAGCGATCCGAGAGGCGGCCGGCCGCCGCCGCGGAGAGCATGTACGCGCCCGCGTACAGCGTCGGCAGGAGGCCGAGCGCCACGGGACCGCCGCCGAGTTCCAGGGCGCGGAACGGCAGCGCCGCGAACACGAGATACAGGGCGGCGTCGTTCAGAAAGGCCGCCGTCCACAGGGGCACGAGGGTACGCATGAGGGGACGGTATCCGCGCGGACGACTTCCGGCAATCGGGCGATGCTTGACGGACGCCGCCCGATGACCGAAACGGAGAGGAAGGAGGAGCGTCCATGAGGTCCCTACTGCTGTCGATCCTGCTCGCGGCCGGTTCCGCGTCGGCCGATCCCTCGTCCCTGCTGCCGGACGTACGGGAGGGCGACGACGATGTTCGCGAGGCGGTGCGGGCCGGCCTGGAGGCCGGTCGGCCGGTGGAGTCCGCCCGGTTCCTCTCCTCCGTCTCGCTGATCGAGGCGGGCGGCCGGGTCATCGGCCGGGTGGAGACCTGGGCGCGCCGCGACCCTCCGGCGATGAAGGAGATCCTGGAGATGTCGGGGGTCGCGCAGGCGGCGGTGCTGGTGGACGACGTCGCCTACCTGCAGGACGCCAACGGCCGGGTCCGGGAGGCCACCGGCGACGAGGCCGCCACGTACCGGCTCGCCCACGCCCTGCTCTTCCACACCTACCTGGACGGCGACCCCGACGGATTCTCCACCGACGTGACGCCCACGCGGCTCGTCTTCCTGCCGCGGTCCGACGGCGCCGCGCGCTCGCTGGAAGTCCGGCGCGAGGACGACCTGTGGCTGCCCTTCCGCTTCCACCAGCGACAGCAGGGCGTCGACGTGACGACGACGTTCGAGGAGTGGCGTCCCGTCGACGGAATCCGGTTTCCCTTCGTCTCCGTGCAATCCACGGGCGACGAGCGCTTCGACCTCACGCTTCGCACGCAGACCGTCTCCCACCCCGACTCCATCGACGCGGAGCGGTTCCACGTTCCCGCCGGAGACGAGGTACCGGACGCCGAGATCCTCGACGCCGTCGCCGCCGCGGCGATTCCCGTGGAGCGCATCGGCTCGCTCTGGCTGATCGAGGGGAAGATCCACGACCGGCCGGTTCGCTGCCTGCTGGACACCGGCGCCGCCGCCACCGTGCTCTCCTCCCGCCTGGCCGCCGCGCTGGGGCTGCCGGCCCGCGGCCTCGTCGAGGCGCGCGGCGCGGGCGGCTCGGAGGAGGCGCGCTTCGTCGACGTGGACCGGTTCACACTGCCGGGCGTGGTGGTGCGTGACCAGACGGTGGTCACGCTCCCCTTCGACCAGATCCACGCGGCGCTCGCCGTTCCGGTGGACGTCATCCTCGGCTACGACTTCCTCAGCCGGTTCGCGGTGGAACTGGACGCTCCGCGTCGCACGCTGGCCCTCTTGTCTTCCGGGGACTACCGGCCGCGCCCCGGCGCGAAGTCGATGCCGCTGCGCATCGAGGCGAACGTTCCGCGCATCGCGGCCGTGATCGACGGGCGCCACCGCGGGAACCTCCTGTTCGATCTGGGGAACGCCGCGCCGCTCGTGCTCCACACGGCCTTCGCCACCGAGCACGGCTACCTCGACCGCGCGGAGGAAGGCGATGCCATGACCGGCATCGGCGGCGTGGAGACGATGCGTCGCGTCACGCTGGAGACGGTCGAGGTGGGCGACGTCCGCTTCGACGACGTTCCCGCCTCCATCGCGGTGTCGGCGACCGGCGTGCTGGCGATGGACGAGTCGATCGGGAACCTGGGAAGCGGACTGTTCACGAACTCGGTGCTGGCGTTCGACTACGGCGCGGGCTCGTTCTGGATCGCCCCTTCCGTCACCGCCGAGGCCGATTCCTCGCGGTAACGGTTGCCCGGATCACGCTCGATGGCATCGAGCAGCATCGCCTGCGCCTCCTCCCGGCGGCCGACCTGCACCAGCGCGATCGCCAGCAGGTAGCGGTCCGTCGCATCGTCCGGAGCGGGACGCGGCACGGAGAGCGCGCGTTCGAACTCCGGGATCGCCGCCCCCGCCTCGCCGCGACGCAGGAGCGCCGTGGCCCAGGTACCTCGCGCGTAGGGGTCGTCCGGGTCCAGCGCCACGGCCGACTCCGCGAGCCGCGCCGCCTCCGCGGGATCCCGCATCCCGGCGGGGACCTCCTCCAGGAGGAGCCACGCGAGGTTGTTCCTCACCATCGCATCCTGGGGCGTGATCTCCAGCAGGCGCCGGTAGTCGCGGACCGACGCGGCCCAGTCCTCCCCGATCCAGAGGATCTCCGCGCGGTCGCGGAGCAGGGCGGGATCGTCGGGCGATCGTTCGAGCCGCTCGTTCAGCGCCTCCAGCACGTGCTCGCGATCGACCTCGCTGAGCGCCGCCACGACGCGGGGATCGAGGAGCGCGCCGTCCTCGCCGCGAAGCCGGAAGATGCTGGAGCCCGCGCTCACGGCCGAGACTCCCAGCAATGCGATCGTCAGGCTGACCAGGAGGCGCGGCGGCTGCGGCACCAGTCCCGCCGCCTCGACGAGCGCGGCCGGCGTCAGGAACACGCCGAACGCGATCCCCGCCGCCAGGCCGCCGAGGTGGGCCGCCACGTCGACGCGTTGCCAGAGGACGCCGAGCGTCACGTCCACGACCAGCGCGACGGCCAGCAGTCCGTACATCGGCCAGCGGAACGGGCGACGCAGCAGCGCCGGGTGCCGCGCGGCAAAGGCGATCGCCGTGCCGATCAGCCCGTGGATGCCGCCCGACGCCCCGACGGAGATCATCTTCGACCAGACCGCGCTGGCGGCCGAACCGGCGACTCCGGAGAGCACGAAGATGGCGGTCATCGTCCACGCACCGAAGAACCCCTCCACCCGTCGTCCCAGCACGAAGAGGATCAGCGCGTTGAACGCGAGATGGAAGAGGTCGCCGTGCAGGAAGATCGACGCCACCAGGCGCCAGAGGTCGCCCGCGGCCACCAGCGGTCCGAAGTTGGCGCCGAACGCAAGCAGGACGGCCACGTCGTCCGGGCCGCCCGCGATCCGCGTCATGGCGTAGTAGACGAGAACGGCGACCAGGAGCGCCTGCGTGGCGACGGGCGGTCGCAGTCGAAGGACGACGGTGGGCTCGGACGCCTCGGTCAGGCCCGCTCTCCCACTCCGGAGTCCTGCGAGTCCGGAACGACCGGCGGGGCCTCGTGGGCGACGAGTCGCAGCAGGTGCCGCTTGGCCACGAGCACCGGCCCGGTCTCCGTCTCCAGCGCGAAGAACTCCTGCGGGAAGTTGAGGAAGTCCGACGCGCGACAGAACTCGTCCGGGAGATCCATGGCGATGAAGCCGCTCCGCTGACGCTCGCCGCGGAGATGAATCGTGACGGACTCGCGCCGGAACACGCCCTCGCCGTGTTTGCGGACGCGCTCATCGGGAAGATCCGGACCGGGCTCCGCCATCACCACTCGCTCGCGGTTGACGATGGACGTTTCCTCGCCGCGCTTCAGCGGGAACCAGAGGTAGTCGTCGTTGAACCGATCCAGCAGGGTCTGCTCCCCGCGGTGGATCACGTCGATGAAGTCCAGGAAGACGACGCCGTCGACGATCTCCCCGGAGTCGAGGTGCAGTCTTACCGGGACCTGGCGCTTGGGGATGACGTGGCTCATCCGTACCTCCTGGGTTTCTTGATACATCGGGGATTCGGGACGCGAAGTCCAGACAAATGAGGGAGGAAGCGGCGCGCCTCCGGTTGTAGAGTGACCCTTCACCCCGCCGGAGGAGTTCATGGCCGTTCCCACCCGCGAAGAAGCCTGGGAGATCCTGACCGAGTTCACGCAGGGCGACGCGCTCCGCAAGCACGCCCTCGCCGTGGAGGCGGCGATGCGCGCGTACGCGGAGAAGCTGGGCGGCGACCCCGACATGTGGGGCGTCACCGGCCTCCTGCACGACTTCGACTACGAGAAGTACCCCAGCCTGGAAGACCATCCGATGCGTGGCAGCGAGATCCTCGCGGAGCGCGGCGTGGACGAGGAGATCCGGACCGCGATCCTCGGCCACGGCAACCACACCGGCGTGCCCCGGGAGACGCCGATGGCCCGCGCGCTCTTCGCGGTGGACGAGCTCTGCGGATTCCTCACCGCCTGCGCACTGGTTCGCCCGACGAAGCGCGTGGCCGACGTCCCCGTGAAGTCGGTGAAGAAGAAGATGAAGGACAAGGCGTTCGCGCGCGGCGTGAACCGCGACGACCTGCGCGACGGCGCGGAGGAGCTGGGCGTGCCGATGGACGAGCACATCGAGTTCGTGCGCGAGGCGCTGGCCGCGGTCGCGGATCGGCTCGGACTGGACGGCGAGGGCTAGTCTCCGGACGCGCGAGCCTTCAGCCGCCGCGCGCGATCGTCCTCGGGCGCGAGGAGCAGCGCTTCCTCCGCGAAGTGCGCCGCCGCCGCACGGTCTCCCCGCGCGAGCGCCAGCCGCCCCAAGTGCACCACGGGACTCGCATAGGCGGGATCCACCTCCCGCGCCGCGGTGAAGAGGGATTCGGCCGTCGCGCCGTTCCCGGAGCGCATCGCACAGAGTCCGGCGTTGTTCAGCGCGCCGGCCTGGAGCGGACCGGGCCGCGACGCGAACTCGCGGAACCGGCGCTCCGCCTCCGCGTACTTCCCCGCCTGGAACCGCTCGAACGCGAGCGCGAACTCAGGATCGATCTCCGGACCGCCCGCACTCTCCCGGAGCCGCTGCCCGGCCGCCTCCGCCACCCGCCCCTGTCGCTGCAGCACCTCCGCCAGGCGCTCGCGGCTGGGAGCCCAGTCCGGATCGATGGCGATGGACCGCCGCAGGAACGTCTCGGCCTCCTCCAGGTTCCCGGCGTCGGCCGCCATCGTCCCGAAGTTCAGGTAGTCGACGCGCATGCTCTGCAGCCGGGCCAGGAACGCGTCGCGCGCGTTCACGGCGACGAGGAGCGCCAGGAGTCCCGCCACGAGCCCGACGCGCGCGAGGGCCGGGGCGTGGCGGCGCTCCCACAGCCATCGCCCGCCGAGGGCCGCGAAGAGGAGGAGGATCGGAACGACGGGCTGGCGATACTCGGACGACACGTAGAACGTGACGCACGTGAGGAGGGAGACGATCACGGGAGCCAGCAACCACGGCCGGCGACCTCCCTCCGCCAGCAAACCCACGATCACGAGCGGCAGGACCCAGCCCAGGTGCACGCGGAACACGGCCAGCGTCCGCGTGACGTCCCGCGCGAAGTAATAGGACAGGTTCGTCTGGGACTCCGTCGCGTGGAACCACAGACGCAGCTTGCGCGCCGACAGGCGAAGCATCGCGCCGGGCTCCTCCAGCCAGCGGCGCGCCGTCTCGCCCGTCCAGTACGTTCCGGACTGCGCCAGCGTCAGCTCTCGCCCCGCCCGCCGCGACGCCTCCACGCGGTACTCCTCCGCCTCCCGTTCCGGCACGGGATTGGAGAGGAAGGGGAGCTGCGTGTAGATGCCGGTGGCGTGCGGGGAGTTCCCCGCCCACATCGCCATGCCGCCGTTGGCCGTGACCGGGATCCACTCCCCCGCCTGACGGAAGTTGTACAGCGTCACCGGGGCGAGGCAGAGCCCCGCGCCCAGCAGCATCGCGGCGACGGGGCCCGCCGCGGCCCGCCGGTGGCGCAGGAGCGCCAGCGCCGCCCAAGCCGCCAGCAGCAGCGCGTGGTTGGCGCGCCCCAGGACAAGCAGGCCACCGAGGATCCCCACCCCGAACGCCGGGCCCGCGCGCGGTGCGCGGAATGTCCGAATCGCGGCGAGCGTCCCGAGCGTCGTGAGGAACGAGAGCAGGGACGGCGTCAGCAGCGCCCCGTCGTAGAAGACGGCCGGCCCGAACACCGCCAACCCGATTCCCGCGAGGACGCCCTCCCGCTCCCGCCCGATCTCCCTCCCGAGGCGCCGCATCAGCAGCGTCGTGGCCGCGCCGAGGATTGCCTGCACGAGCAGCGCCGTCACACGCGCCGCCTCGTCGCCCGGCGCAACGGCGTGCGCCGCGGCCAGGTAGAAGCCGTAGAGCACGTTCATGAAGAACGGGCCGTCGGGAAGTCCGCCGCCCTCCGCCAGCCGTCGGCCGAAGTCGTCGTAGAAGCGCGAGTCGATGAACGCGTAGCGGAGCAGCGGACCAGCCCGCACCTCCAGCACGTAGGCGATGCGGATCGCCAGCGCGGCGACGAACAGGCCCGCGTCGATCCGGTCGAACCTCACGAGGTGACCACGACGAACACGTGCGCCAGCACGAGCGGCGGCGACCCGCCCGCGTCCTCCGGAAGCTCGATCGTGACGCGGGCCGCGCCGTTGCCCGGCGGAACGACGGCCACGGCCTGGTCGTGGAAGAGCCCCGGCCCCGGACCGTAGAGCTCCACCGGCGCGGCCGCAGCCCCGTCGATGGAGACGAGCGGGCGCTGGCGCACGCCGGTCACCGTGCGAACGACGAGGCTGGCGGGTCGGAACGCGTCGCGCTCCACACGGAAGGTCACGCTCCCCATCACGGTGCGTGCCCCGTCGATGATCTCGGCGGGATCGTGCGCGAAGGCGGCGCGGCGCGCGAAAGCGCCCGCGGCGGCACCGGGCTCCCGATCGTCGAACGTGAACGAGTGCGCGCGCTCCGAGTCGACGTCGGCCACGTCCAGGCGGTCCAGCAGTTCCACCTGCACGCCCTGCGCATCGACCGGCCAGCGCGGCACGTTCCCCGAGCCGGCCAGCGACCAGTCCGCCGCGTACACCACCTTCTCCGCATCGACGATGGAGGGCTTCAGGAGGCGGACCGACGACCGGCGACGGAGCACGCCGAGCCCGTCCAGGTCGAACCAGTTCGGGAAGATGGCGAAGTAGGCCGGGCGACGTTCCATCGCTTCCAGTCTTTCCCACAGCACGCCGCTCCCCTGCCCCCACAGCCCCGCGAACCCCGGCGTCGTCAGGCCGATCAGGTCGACGGTGCGGCGGCCGGAGAAGTACGCGAGGGCGCCGGCGTCGTTGATGGCCACGCTCTCGTCGGGAGCGAGCGCCTGCCCGAGCGCCTCCCCCAGTGCGATCTGCATCCGGTCGATGTCGGCCGCGTTGTCCGCGAACGCTCCGGCATAGAACACGACGGAGAGACCGCCGAACGCTGCGAGCGCCAGCCGGAGCCCGTCGATCAGCCGCGCGAAGCCGGCCTTGAGGTCGCGGAGCAACCGGGCGAGCCGGCCGACGCCCATCGCGACCCACACGAGGAAGACCGGCAGGACCGGCATCTGGTAACGGCTGAAGTGAGCGTCCGGCTCCTCCAGCAGGCACGTGGCGAACAGCACGATCAGGATCCACGCGAGTCCCAGCGTGCCCGGTCCCGGACGGCGGTCGCCGGCCTCGCGCGCGAGCGCCGGCAGGACCCCGATGAGGAAGAGGATCCACGCGCCGGGCGCCACGAACAGGACGGCGGCCTCCGATTCGTACGCGTACAGCCCGAGGCCGTCGGCGCGCGGGCCGAGTCCTCCGAACAGCGCCGCGCCCAGCGAGACGCCGCGCAGCAGGACGATGCGCAGCGCGTCCGCGAGGTCCGCGCCGGGCAACGCCAGCATCGACTTGGCGAGGTAACCGGTGGAGCGCGACTCTCCGGTGACGAGCAGGTTCACCAGCGGCAGCGCGGCCGCCGCGACGAGCGGGAGGATCGCCCAGGGCAGCGCGCGGCGGGCATCCCGGTCGCCGACGGCACCGAGGAGCCAGAGTCCCGTCGCGCCGACGGCCAGCAGCGCTCCCTCCGGCCGGACGAGCGCGAGCAGCGCCAGCGCGCCCGCCCCGCCCGCCGACGGACCCGCGCCCGACTCGCAGACGATGCGGTACGCGACGGCGATCGCGGCGGTGAACAGCGCGATCTCCATGCCGCTCCAGGCGCCCCAGTGCAGCGGCCCCGACAACGCGACGAGCGCCGCCGCCAGCGGCAGCCCGAGCACCGGAAGATCGCCCGGCCGCTCGCTGCCCGGCTTGCGCGGGGCGAGGATCCTCTGGGTCCGTCCCGCGGCCGCGACCGCGACGACCAGCAGCGCGCCGCCCAGCGCCATCGCCGGAAGGATCATCGACCGCCCGTCGAACCCGAGGAGCGCGAACAGCGAGAGCACGAGCATCCACAGCGGACTCGTGGCGCCGGTCGTCGGGGCGTCGCCGGGCTGGTAGACGAACAGCGCGCCCTCGGCCGCGCGCTTCGCGTACTGGAAGTAGATGAACGAGTCGTCCAGCGGCAGCGAGAGATCTCCGCCCGTGGCGAGGAGCATCGCCGCCAGGAAGCCCAGTCCGATCGCGAAGACGAGGACGAACGCGCGGCGCGTCACCGGCCCGACGCCTCCGGTCCGAGCAGCAGCGCGGTCGCCTGGAGCGCCGCGATGGTCTTCGTGTCACGGATCTCCTCGGTGGGAATCCGGGCCAGCGCCTCGGCCAGCGGCAGGCGATGCACCTCGATCACCTCGTCGCGCTCGTGCTCCATCGGGGCGTTGGAGAGATCGCGCGCGAGGTAGAGATGGATGATCTCGTCGCAGAAGCCCGGCGTCGTATAGATGGACCCCAGCTTGTGCCAGGACGACGCCTTCAGCCCCGCCTCCTCGATCAGCTCGCGGCGGGCGCAGTCCAGGGGATCCTCGCCGGGCACGTCCAGCTTGCCGGCCGGGATCTCCCAGATCCAGCCTCCCACCGCGTGGCGGTACTGTCGCAGCATCGTCACGGAACCGTCGTCGTGGAGCGGAACCGCGGCGGCCGCTCCCGGATGGGTCATGAACTCCAGGCGGGCCACGGCCCCGTTGGGAAGCTCCACGTCCTCCACGACCAGGTTCACGATCCGGCCCCGGTAGATCTCTTCGCGCATTCGGCCCCCCGCCCCGATTGACGTTGGCATTCCGGCTGCCTATTCTGGAACGAGCCCCTTCCCCCCGAAGGCGCCCTTTCCCCAAGGATTTCCATGATTTCCATCCGGTTGCAAGCCTCCGCCGTCTTCCTCGGCGGGACGGCCCTCCTCGCCGGCTGCGGCGGCGACGACGGCGGCCCGTCCATCGACTACGACGCCATCGACCCCATCGAGTACTCCCAGCACGTCCAGCCCATCCTGGCGGCCAGCTGCAACTCGGCCGCCTGCCACAACTCGGCCGATGCCGCGTTCGGGCTGGACCTGGAGAGCTACGACGGCGTGGAGGCCGGCAGCGACTTCGGCAGCATGGTCGTGCCGTTCGAGTCGGATCGGAGTCATTTCTACCTCCACCTCACGGGGGACATCGAGCCGCGGATGCCGCTCGGCCGCAATCCGCTGGAGGACCAGGTCGTCCGCTTCCTCCGCCGCTGGATCGACGAGGGCGCACGCGACGACCTCGGCAACGTGATGTACGACGGGGTCACGCGCAAGGCGTTCGTCGCCTGCCAGGGGGAGAACGCGGTCGCAGTGGTGGACATGGACACGGGCCATCTAGCCCGTCTGCTGCGCGTGGAGAAGCCGCACTCCGTGTACGTGGATCCCGTTCGGCGCCGACTCTACGTGTCCCGCTTCGAGACCGCGCCGAACAACATCCAGGTCTTCGACGCCGACACCTACGAGCCCCTCCTCACCGGTCGCGCGGGCACGTTCCCCGCGCTGATGCAGGTGACGCCGGACGGCTCGCAGCTATGGGTCACGAACTTCGGGACCGGAGCGTCGCCGGACCATCGCGTCCGCGTGCTGGATCCGGACACGCTGGACGAGATCGCGGCGTTCCTCGTGCCGGGGGCCGAGCAGCCGCACGGCCTGGCCATGACCGCCGACGGCTCCACGGTCTGGATCTGCAACATCCAGTCGGACAACGTGATGTCGTTCAAGACGAACCTCACGACGACGGGCACGCCCTCCGTGGACCTTCTGCCCATCCCGCTGCCCGCGCCCGGCGGCGCGCGCGCCATCCACGAGCCGCAGCAGTGCGTGCTGTCCGCCGACGAGACGCGGCTGTTCGTAAGCGCCCTCAAGACGGACAAGGTCTATGTGCTGGACCTGACGATCCCGGAGGGAATGGGCGGTCCGCAGTGGACCGGCGAGGTCACGGTGGGCGACGGGCCCTGGCACCTCACCGTCTCTCCGGACGGCACGGAGCTGTGGGTCGCCAACTGGCTCGGGGAGACGGTCTCGGTCCTCGACCTGACGAACCCGGACGCTCCCGTGGTGGTGGCCACGCTGGATCCCGTGCACCCCGTGGACCCGGAGCTGCCCGTGCTGCTTCGCCCCATCGGGATCCAGTTCTCGGCCGACGGTTCCGAGGTCTACGTGGCCTGCGCCAACGACGACGACCAGAGTTCCGGACACCATCCCGCTCCCGACGGCGAGAAGAATCCCGGCAACGTCGCCGTCTTCGATGCGGCCACGCGCGCCCTCCTGCACGTGGCGGAGGTTCCCAACTTCGCCCGCTTCGTGAGCCTGCTGCCGTGAGCCGCAAGAGGCGCGCCGCACTGGCCGGCGCTTCCCTGCTGCTCCTCGCGTCCTGCACGGACAGCGATCCCGCCGGTCCTTCGGGCTCGGACGACGCCGTGCAGTTCTCCATCACCGGGCTTCCGGCACTGGCCCAATCCGAGGGGACGTTCGAGCTCTGGGTCTCGTTCGCCCTGACCGGCCCCGGGGCGCCCGCGCCGCGGCACTCGGAGGCGGCGTCGATGGGGCGCTTCATGATCAACGACACCGGACAGGTGGTGGGAGCGGACTACCAGCCGATGACGTTCGGCCCCACGCCGGACGACGAGAACGTGCCGACGGATGCGGACGGCAACGTGCTGTGGCAGCTCGCCGTCGACGCGTTCGTGACGCTGGAGGCGGATCCGGATGCGGACCCGGAGCCGCGTCTCCCCGCGCTCATCGCCGGCAGCTTCCTCAACGGATCGGCGTCGCTGGGAGTCTTCGGCGGCGATGCCATCAACCGCGACTTCACGTCGGCCTCCGGTTCGTTCCACCTGGCCACGCCCACCACCACCGCCACGGACGACGAGACCCGCGGCGCGTGGTTCGCCGCGGTCGGCGGCGGATCGTCGGCACTGACTCTGCCGTCCCTGCCGTCGGGCTGGGTCTACGAGGGATGGATCTCCCACAACTCGCTGGGCTTCGCGTCCCTCGGCCGCTTCACGGCCACCGACGGCGCGGACGACGACGGCGGCGGCCCGCTCGTCGGAGACGGAAGCGCGTACCCGTTCCCCGGATCGGACTTCCCGTTCGGGACCGCGGACCTGGATCTCGCGGACGCGTCGGTGCTGATCACGCTGGAACCGTCGGGCAACGAGGACGGCAACGGGCCGTTCTTCCTCGAGATCATGGGCGCGCCCGCCCCGGACGACGCTGCGGTCCAGACCGCGATGACCAACGTGGCGTCCTTCCCGTCGGCCAGCGTGACGATCCCGTTCCAGCCGTAGCCGGACCATTCCGGATCCCCCATTCCTGATTCACGGCCGTCGCGTGTCCGCGTGCCGAACCGCGCATTCTCCGGTAGGGTCACCGCCATCCTTCGGGGGGAAGAGCGTGAGTGACGAGCTGATCGTCGTGAAGCCGGGCGCGGTCCTGCAGGATCGCTACGAGATCGTGGAGCGCGTCGCGCGGGGCGGCTTCGCCATCGTGTGGCGGGCGCACGACCGGCTGCTGGGCAAGGACGTCGCCCTGAAGGTCCTCCACCACGCCATCGCCGACGACGACGCCGCAGTGGAGGAGCTGAAGCAGGAGACGCTCCGCTCCCGGGAGCTCACCCACGAGAACATCGTCCAGGTGTACGACTTCCTCCGCGACGGCGACGTCGTGGCGATCGCCATGGAGTACATCGAGGGGGAGACGCTCTCCGCGCTGGCAGCGAAACGACCCGGCCAGTGCTTCGAGCCGGACGATCTGGCCGCCTGGCTGGGCGACATCTGCGACGCGCTGGAGTACGCGCACGCGGAGCGCGGCAAGAAGCGCACGGTCGTCCACCACGACCTCAAGCCCGGCAACTTCATGGTGGACCGGTACGGCACGGTCAAGGTGCTGGATTTCGGCATCTCCAAGACGATCACGGAGACCCAGATCCACCACACGGGGCAGTTCGTCGTGGCGGGCACGCCGCCCTACATGAGCCCGCAGCAGCTCAAGGGACAGCGTCCCTGCCCGTCGGACGACGTCTACTCGTTCGGGGCGACGCTCTACGCACTCCTGACGGGCAAGCCCCCCTTCTTCCGAGGGGACATCCAGCTCCAGATCCCGTCCGAGATCCCGCCGTCGATGACGGAGCGGCGCCGCGAGTTCGAGCTCGATCTCCCGCCGGTGCCCGACGACTGGGAGAAGGTCGTGGCCGGGTGCCTGGCCAAGGACGCCGCCGGACGCCCCGGGTCGATGGGAGAGATCGCGCTGGCGCTGGGCGTCCGCGAACCGTCGTCCCGCCGCTCGGTGCGCCTGTCGGAGGCGCCGGGAGCGACGAAGGTCCTGGACCCGCCGCCGACGGGGTCGCGCTCTCGGCGGCCGATCTGGATCGGAGCGGGCGCGGTCGTGCTCGTCGCCGCGGGAGCGGCGGCATTCCTGCTGCCGCGCGAGGACGCGCCGGAGCCGGCGATCGCCGCCGCTCCCCCGCCGGCCACGCAGCCGGTCACGGTGCCGGATCCGGAGCCGGCCGCCGCGGAGACCCGGCCGGAGACCGCCGCGCCGGACGACGCGGAAGCGCGGCGCGCCGCCGATCGGGAGGCGACGGAAGCCGTGGCCGCGCAGGCCGAGCAGGCGCGCGCCCGCGAGATCGATCGTCTCCGGGACGACGTCCGTCGCGCGCTGGACGACGGCCGCTGGAACGTCGCGCTCTCCCGCGCGAGCCGCCTGATCGAGATGGCGCCGGAGGACGCGCAGGCGAAGTCGTGGCAGGACCGGGCGCGCCGCGAGCTGCGGGCGATCGACCGTGTGAGCGCCCTGCGCGACGACGTGGAGACGGCGCTGCGGGCGGAGCGCTGGGACGATGCGGCCACCGCACTGGAATCGCTGCGCGAGGCCTCGCCCTCGGATCCGGACCTGGACCGCTGGACGTCGCGCGTGGAGGCGCACTTCGCGGTGGCGGAACGCGTCGCCCGCCTGGAGGCGGACATCCCGGCCGCGATCACGTCGGGATCGTGGTCCCGGGCGGCCGACCTGCTGGAGCAGCTGGAGGTCCACGCCCCGGAGCATGCGGAAGCGGAGGCGTGGCACGGCGTCGTGGACGGCCAGTTGCAGGTCCGGCAGCTCGTGGAGCGCTACCGCGCGGCCCAGGAGGCGCTGGACGCCGATGCCTACCGAAGCCTCTGGCTCTCGCTCTCCGACTCGGACCTGCAGAAGATCCGTCGCTCGTACGGGGACATCCGCTCCCAGCGCGTCACGATCGACGGAGTGGAGGCCGCGATCGATCGCGACACGGCGCGGGTGACGTTCCGAGAGTCCCGCCACTTCGACCTCAAGGCGGGCGGCGGCCACGACGTGCAGGCGGAGACGCGGCTCACACTGCGGCGCACGTCCGGGGCCGGCTGGAAGATCGCGGCCCGGACGCTGGAGACGGGACCCTAGCGCGGGTCCACACCTCCCTCGATCCAGCGCAGCGTCGTCACGTACTCGGGATCGCCCGTCGACCAGATGGTGCCGCCGGTGTGGAACTCGCCCCGTGCGCGGCTGAGCAGCAGGCTGGCCGGCGGGTTCGCGACGTTCGTGAGCGAGACGACCGAGGAGTAGCCGCCGATCGCGAAGGCGAAACCGCCGTCGTGGCAGCCGCGGCAGCTCGTCTCGATGAGGGCGTCGACGTGCGTCGCGAAGCCGACCTGCGCCGTCGCCTCGACGGCCAGCGCGCACCCGCCGAGCCCCGTGATCGACGTGGAGCGATCGCCGTACACGGAGACCGAATTCGCGGGATCGAAGCGGACGGTCCAGGACCCGACCTCGCCGGGACCGAGCACGAGGGACGTCGGCCCCAGGATCGTGAAGGCGGCGTCGGCCACCGACGGCGTGACGGTGAGGGACTCGGATCCGGTGGAGGTGTTCCGCACGTCGAAGCCCAGCTCCAGCTGATCGCCGCCCGCGCCATCGGCGAGGACCGGCCCGAACTCCAGCCGGGAACCGGTGTCCGACGTGACGAATCCCAGCGGACGATCCGAGGCGGTGCCGGCGAGCGTGACGTTGTCGCAGAAGAAGGGCGAGCCGACGTCCAGCTCACAGGTGGAGCTTCCGGTGCGGTCGGGGACCCACAGCACCGTGACGTCCTGCTCCTCCCCCGTCCCCAGCGAGTACTCCGCGCCGTCCACCACGATGAACGCCGGACACGGCGACGTCACCCGTCCCTCCAGCGCGCCGGCGCCGTCGTTGCGGATCGTGAAGGTGCGTTCGGGACACGGTGCACCCGCGGAGTAGCTCCCGAAGTCCAGGGACGTCGTGCTCACGGAGCAGTCCGGCGGCACCATCCCCTCCCCGATCAGCGAGATCGCGCGGCAGCCGAGCGGGGTCACGCGCTCCTCGTAGGAGCCGGTGGCCGGCGGCGCGAAGACGACCTCGATGTTGCGGACCGCGTCCGCCTCCAGGACGAAGCTCCCCCCGCCGTCGAAGCGGAACGCGCCGATCTCGCGAGGCAGCGTCACCTCCACGGGACCGTCGCCGGCGTTGCGGAGCTGCAGCGTCTGTCCGGACTCGGCCCCCGCGAACGCCGTGAGTGAGAACTCCGTGGCGCTCGGCACGCACACCCCTTCCCCCGAACCGGCGTAGTCCCGGATCTCGCGGTTCGCGCAGGCGGAGAGCAGGAGGGCCAGACCGGCCAGGACGGGGAGCATCGACTTCACGGGAGCCTCCGGGTTCGGGCGATGCCTCGGCGCAATGTAGCCGCGGCGGAGTCGGGTCGTCGATCTCCATTGCGCGTTTCCCGGCCGATCCGCGCAGAGGGAGGCGAAGCGGTTTCTCGAACTTGACGGGATCGCCCGGGTGCTTCAGCGTCCGCCCGTCCGCCCAAGGGGAGGTTCCATGTCCGTCCTGCTTCGTCCCGCCGCGGCCCTCCTGGCCGTCCTCGCGTTCGCCGGCTCCGCGACGGCCCAGAGCCTCAACCTGCGCGATCTCCTGCCCGACCTGCTGCGCGTCGGGGTCACGCTGGCGCCGCCCACCGGCGGCGTTGACCACTCCGCGCACTTCACCACCGGCCTCGACGATCCGTCCGGGCAGTTCGCGGCCGTGAACCGGCTGAACGGCGAGATCGCCCGGCAGCTCTCCAGCTATCCGCTGAGCTCGTCGGCCGGAAGCTTCTCCTACGAGTTCGATTCGTCGCTGGGCGTGCTGACCCGTCCCACCCAGAGTTTCGGGTCGATCTACACGGAGCGTCCGTTCACGGTCGGCCGCGGCAAGTACAACCTCGGCGTCAGCTTCTCGCAGTTCAGCTACGATGAGATCGACGGACTGGGACTGCGCGACGGCGACCTGGAACTGGTCTTCCTGCACGAGGACGCGGCGGGCGACGGGCGGACCACGCCGTACTTCGAGGGCGACTTCGTGGCCGCGAAGCTGTTCGTGGACCTGGACGTGAACGTGACCACGCTCTCCGCGACCTACGGCGTCGCGGATCGCCTGGACGTCGGCCTCGTGGTGCCGGTCGTCGACGTGAACCTCGACGTGACGTCGGCGGCCGAGGTTCTGCCGATCGCCACCGGCGACGACACGCACATCTTCTCCAACGGCACGTCCGAGCGCACGTCGCGGCGCGGCGGATCGGCCAGCGGGGTGGGCGACGTCTCGCTGCGCCTGCGCTGGCTGCCGGCCTCGTTCGGACCGGACGATTTCCGCGCCGGCCTGACCGGCGAGGTCCGCTTTCCCACCGGCGACGAGGAGAACCTGCTGGGCACGGGCGCCACGCAGGCCCACGGCTCGGTGATCTTCTCGCAGCCGTTCGGCCGCTTCGGAATCCACGGCGTTGGCGGGATCACGTACGCCACCGACGACCTCCCCTACGAGGTCCAGTACGCCATGGGCGCGGACTGGTCGGTCGATCCGAAACTGACGCTCGCGTTCGACGTGCTGGGGCGCGCCATCGCCGAGCAGTCCGAGATCGACGTCGCCGACGAGAACTACGTCTACAACGGCGCCACCGACGGCTCGGTGATGCTCGCCTCCGTCGACCTGCCGACGCTGGCCGTGGAGGAAGAGGCCTCGAACCGGCACGAGCTGTCCGCGTCGGTCGGCTTCAAGCTGAACGTCACCGGGACCTTCCTTCTCACGGCGAACGGCCTGCTCCCGCTGAACGAGACCGGCCTGCGCGACAAGTTCTCCACGCTGATCGGCGTGGACTACAGCTTCTAGCGTGCCCGGCCGCTTCGATCTGTCGGGCCGATCGGCGCTCGTCACGGGCGGCGGCCGCGGGATCGGGGCGGCCATCGCGCGCGCACTGGCGGAGCAGGGCGCCGCCGTGCTCGTCGCCGAGCGGGACGGCGCGTCCGGCGCAGAGGTCGCCCGGGCGATCCGGGACGGCGGCGGCCGGGCGGAGCACCGGACGACGGACGTCACGGACGCCGCCTCGGTGGAGGCCGCCGCGGACGCCGCGACCGAGCTCGGCCGCTTCTCCATCCTCGTGAACAACGCGGGCATGAGCCAGCGCACTCCCGCCGAGGACTACACCGAGACCGACTTCGACCGGATGATGGATCTCAACGTGAAGGCGCTCTTCCGGACGATGCAGATCACTGCACGCCGGTGGATCGCGGACGGCACTCCGGGGAGCATCGTGAACCTCGGCAGCTTCGCCGCCATCGTGGCCGACCCGCTCTCCGCTCCGTACGCCGCCTCGAAGGGCGCGGTCGTGCAGCTCACGCGCACCTGCGCGGTGGAATGGGCGCCGCACGGAATCCGCGTGAACGCGATCGGCCCGGGATACACGCGCACGGAGATGACCGCTCCCGCGCTGACCGAACCCGACACGCATCGGCGGATCCTGGAGCGGACCCCGCTGGGGCGCGTGGCCGAACCGGACGACATCGCCGGAGCGGCGGCCTTTCTCGCCAGCGACGCGGCGTCCTACGTGACGGGGCATCTGCTCATGGTGGACGGAGGCTGGACCGCGCTCTGACCCGGCTCAGCCCCGGGTTGCGGGTCCACCCCCGGATCTGGGACAATGGGCGTCCCCCCTGGTCCCGACGATCTCCCTTCGGAAGGAGGACCCCTTGGCGCGACGCTCTCGCGGGCTGGCCGTCTCCCTGCTCATTCTCCCGCTCCTGCCGAACCTCGCAGCGGCGGCGCCCGACGTGCCCGCCCTGCTCCGACTCTCGGAGAGCTTCGAGGCCCGGCTGGAGGCGGAACGTCCCGCGCTCTACCGGCAGCTGCTTCTCTCCACGGATCCCGCCGTCGCGCGACTCAACGCGGATCCGAGCACGCAGCTCATCCGCATCGATCGCACCGGGATGCCTCGCTACTACTCCACCGAGAACGTGGACGCCGCGGCGACGATCTCCACCGACCGCGTCCACCCCGGCGGCGGCGCGGGCTTCTCCCTCACCGGATCCGGCACCGTGCTCGGTCAGCTGGGCGTGTGGGACGGCGGAGCGGTCCGCACCTCCCACGTCGAGTTCGGCGGTCGCGCCACGCAGATGGACGGCGCCTCGTCACTGACGAGCCACGGAACGCACGTGGCCGGCACAATGATCGCCGGCGGCGACGATGCGGACGCGCTGGGAATGTCCTACGAGGCCGAGATCGGCTGCTATGACTGGAGCAACGACACCGGCGAGATGGCGAGTGCCGCGGCGGCCGGGCTCCTGATTTCCAACCACTCGTACGGCTTCTCGGCGGGCTGGCGATTCAGCAGCGGCCAGTGGTACTGGTACGGTGACGTCTCCATCAGCACGACCGAAGACTACGGATTCGGGTTCTACGAGCAAACCGCGCAGGAGCTGGACCAGGTCGCCCACGACGCGCCCGAGTACCTGATCGTCATGTCCGCGGGCAACGACCGCGGCTCCGGGCCGGCGCCGGGAACCTCCCATCTCTACTGGGATGGAAGCTGGGTCAGCAGCAACGACGTTCGCGAGATCGACGGCGGCGCCGACGGCGGCTACGACTCGATCAACTGGACGAAGGTCGCCAAGAACATCCTGGCGGTCGGTGCGGTGGAGGACATCGCCGGCGGCTACTCGTCGCCTCCGGACGTGGACGTGACGAGCTTCAGCAACTGGGGGCCGACGGACGACGGCCGGATCAAGCCGGACATCACGGCGAACGGCCGCAGCCTCTACTCCTGCACGGCCGGCAGCAACACGGCGTACTCCACGTTCTCCGGCACCTCGATGGCGTCGCCCAACGCCTCGGGCTCGGCGAACCTGGTGAACGAGCACTGGCGGAGCACGCACGCCGCCACGATGCGGTCGGCCACGCTCAAGGCGATCCTGCTCCACACGGCGGACGAGGCCGGCGACTCCGACGGTCCCGACTACGAGCACGGCTGGGGCCTCATGAACACGGAGAGCGCGGTGCAGATGGTCGAGGACGATGCGATGGCCGCGTCCGGCACGCAGCACGTGATCGAGGACCAGCTGGGCGACGGCGAGACCGACGTCTGGACGCTTCCGGTGGACAGTGCCGGCCCGGTCAAGGTGACGCTGACCTGGACCGACGTGCCGGGAACGCCGCCGCCGCCGTCGCTGAACCCCGCGGACCTGATGCTGGTGAACGACCTGGACCTTCGCGTCACGGACGGCGGCTCCACCCACGAGCCGTGGATCCTCGATCCGGCGAACCCGGCAGACGCGGCGACCACCGGCGACAACTTCCGCGACAACGTCGAGCAGGTGTACGTCGCCAGCCTGCCGGCCGGCACCTGGACGATCGAGGTGTCGCACAAGGGGACGCTCACCGGCGGATCACAGGCGTACTCGCTCGTCGCGTCCACGCCGATCCTGACCGAGGATCCCGCGGTCTCCGCGCCGGAACTGGCGGAGCGCGGCCCCACGCGTCCCATCGCCTACCCGAACCCGTTCGTCGCCTCCACGACGGTCGCGTTCCGCACGGTCGCCACGTCCGCCGTCACGGTGGAACTGCACGACGTGGCCGGACGACGCGTGGCCACGCTGGTGGACCGGCAGGTCCTGGACGCCGGAACGCACCGGGTGGCCTGGGACGGTCGCGGCGCGGACGGCACGCCGCTTCCCGCCGGCGTCTACTTCACGCGCGTGACGGCCGACGGCGTGACCACGTCGGGCAAGATCGTGCGGGTGGATGCGCGGTAGCGCCCGTTCGCATCGTCTTCACGGGCGCCTCCGGGATTTCCCCGGGGGCGCCTTTCTCTTCTAGAGGGAGTCCGCCAGCACCGACGTCACACGATCGATCTCGTCCGCGGTGTTGTAGTGGACGAGGCTCACCCGGACGACGCCGTCGACGGGATCCAGGCCGACAGCCTGGCACAGCCGGTGGGCGTACATGTGGCCGTGCCGGACCGCCACGTCGGCCGCGTGGAGCGCGGCGGTCACCTCCGCCGAGCTCCGCCGGGTGGAGACGAAGCTGATCGTGCCCACGCGGCTCTCGTCCGTGCGCGCGGGACCGATCACGCGGACATCGTCGCGCTCCCGGAGGAACTCCAGCAAACGTCGCTGGAGCGGCAGCTCGCACTCCGTGAACGTGCGGCCGGCGCGTTCCACTCCCGCGCGGTCCAGGGTCTCCTGCCCGGCCAGGAACGCGAAGTAGTCCCGCGTGCCCAGCAGGCCCGCGCACGCCTCGTGCGAGATGCCGCCCGGCTCGAATCGGTACGGGAAGTCGTCCTCCGGGAGGAAGAAGAACGCGGGCGCAGGCACTTCCCGCAGCACGTCGGGACGGACCCACAACGCGGCTGCGTGCGGACCGTAGACCTTGTAGAAGGAAAGCACGTACGCATCGACGCCCCACGCCTTCACGTCCACGGCGCGATGCGGGGCGAAGGCCACGCCATCCACCACGACCCGCGCGCCGGCCTCGTGAGCGAGGCGCGTCACGGCCGCCACGTCGACGATGTCGCCCAGCAGATTCGACACGTGCGGGAACGCGACGATCCTCGTCCGCTCCCCCACCACTTCCCGCAGCGCGTCCAGGGAGGAAGAGCCGTCGGCCGGATCCACGTCCCACCAGCGGATCTTCGCTCCCGCCCGCTCGAGGCGCAGCCACGGGGCCACGCCGGACTCGTGCGCGGCCCGGGCCAGCACGATCTCGTCGCCGTCACTCCAGATCTCGCCGTACGCGTCGGCCAGGAGCCGGAGCAGGATCGTGGTGGAGGCGCCGAGGATGGAGACACCGCCCTCGCCGTTGACGAGGAGGCGGGCGAAGGCATGTGCCTCGTCCACCACGGCATCGGCCTGCCTCGAGCGCGGGTAGCCGGCGCCGAGCTGGACGTAGGTGTCGGTCAGGTAGCGGGCGATGCGATCCCGCACGTCGAGCGGAACCTGAGATCCGCCCGCGTTCTCAAGGAACGCCGTGTCCGCCTGCAGGGCCGGGAACCGGGCCCGGATCTCCGCGGGAATGGGCACGGGCCTAGGCCGACGCCTTCTGCGACGCGACGGGGACAGGACACTCCTCCGGCGGCGGAAGGAACGCGTCGAAGCCGGCCGCCCGCAGCGCCTCCACGTGCTCGCCGAGCAGCACCGCGTCTTCGAACGACACGTTCTCGTCCACGACGGCATCGCGCGCCATCTGCTTGATGGACGCCTCGAACTCCGGACCTTCCTGCGTGGGGCACTGCGACCAGCCGATGAAGCGCGCGAAGGGCTTCCCGCTCTTCTTCTTGTAGTGGACCTCGTACGGGAAGCGTCGGCAGATGGTGGGACGAACACCGTAGCCGCCGCACCGGCCGGTGGCCGGATCGTAGAAGTGGCAGTTGCCGTCGGGCTGCTTGGCGAGGCGGGGCATCCTGTCGATCTCGTCGAGGATGCGGCCCTTCTTGTTCCGGCGGAACGTGTAGGTCCCCACGATCAGGTGGGCGAGCCCGGCGTCCACCAGGTGGGCCACGTCGTAGAGGGACAGGAGGATTCCGGAGCCCGGATCGTCGTGGACGCAGCACCGCTCCGTGCACTTCTCGCAATCCGGCATGAGCATCTTCTTGTCCGGATTCCGGACCTTGATGTCGTCGGGGTCGAGCAGGTCGTCCGGATCCACATGCCGATCCGCGAGATCCCGCAAGGCCTGCCCGAGCGTCCCGATCCTGCGCTCGTCCACGTCCCTTCCTCCTTGGTCCCGCGCGCTCCGAGGCGCCACACGACACGTCCCGCGCGATCTGCTATCCTGGCTGTGATTGTGTCCGCGAGCATACTCCGGAGAAACGCATGGAACGGCAACTCGAAATTTCCTCGGGCGGCGTGATCTACCGGCCGGCCGACGACGGTTTCGAGGTGGCGCTCACCCAGACCAGCCGGGGGCCGATGTGGTGTCTCCCGAAGGGTCGCGTGGAGGACCGGGAGACGCTGGAGCAGGCCGCGCTCCGCGAGGTTCGCGAGGAGACCGGCCTCCACGGCCGCATCCGGCAGCCGCTCGGTCCCATCGAGTACTCCTACCAGGCGCGCAGCGACGAGGGCGTTCGCCTGGCGATCGACAAGACGGTCCACTTCTTCCTCATCGAGTTCGAGCGCGGCTCCACCGACGACCATGACGGCGAAGTGGTGGACGTGAAGTGGTTTCCGCTGGAGGTCGCCGGACGGCTGCTGCACCACGCGGGCGAGCGCGACGTCCTGGCGCTGGCCCGCCGGGCGCTGGGGGGAGAGGGCTGACGGGCGGGAGCCGCCGCGGCGTCGCGTGGACGTTCGCCGGCGTCGCCTTCGTCCTGGCCGCCGCCCGCGCGCTCCGCGTCGCGGTTCCCTCGGACGCCGGATTCCATCTTCTCGGCGCGGGCAACCGGCTTCTCTCCGGCTCCCTCCTCCCCTACGCGATCCCTCCCGGCGGCGAGCACGCTCCGCTCTTCGGCGCCTTCTCCACGGCGTTTCTCGGACTGTCGGGCGGGGGCGAGGGGACGGCCGCGCTGCGCGGCGCCGGCGCGATCCTCCTCGGGCTCGCGGCCGCGCTCCCCGCGCGCTTCCTGGCGCTTCGCCACGGATCGCTCGCCGTTCTTCCGGCCGTGGCCCTGCTGACCCTTCCCGCCGCGGCCGCCGCCTCGTTCCCGCTGCGGCCCGACGCCGCCGTCGCCGGGGTCCTGCTGACGCTGGCGATGATGAACGCGCTCTCGGGCGATCGCGGTCTCGGCGTCACCGCCCCCGCCTCCCTGGCGGCACTCTCTTCTCCCTGGGCGATGCTGCCCGCCGCGGTCCTCGTCGGCTTGCGACTTCGGTCCCGCGTCGCGTGGATCGCGCCGGCCGGTGCGGCGGGCCTGGTGCTGGCGCTCTCGCTCGCGCTTCCGTCGGGGCAGCGCCCGGAGATCCTGCGCGGCCTGCTCTCCGGCGTGCAGTTCCCGGGATCGTTCCCCGGGGTGGGCGATGCGTTGCTGCGGGTGTGGGGTGCGGGAGTGCTGTTCGTCCTGCCGCCGCTGCTCCCGCTCTTCAGCCGCCGGTTCCGGCTTCCTCCCGACGTTCACGTCGCCTGGATCGCCGCGCTGCTCGGGTCGCTGCTGGCGGGCGCGCCCGGCGAGTTCCGCGCGACGGCGGCGCTCCCTCTCGCGCTCACCGCCCTGCTGGGCGCACACCTCCTCGGCCGAAGCACGGACGAGGCTCCGGCCGGATCGCAGCGCCTCGTCCTGGCGGCCGCGCTCCTCCCGGCGCTGCTCCTGTTCGCATCGGCGGGGGCGGACCGGCGCGAGCGCGAGCAGGCGCGGGCCGCCATCCTCCGCGACGCGGCGGTGGCCGAGTTCCTGCGGCAGGATCCGCAGACCGCCGGTCGGGTCGTCGCGGCGCGGGCCGGCCCGTACCGCTCGCTCGGGCCGGACGGAGCGCAGCGCCTGGTCCCCCGGCTCACCCAACCGCTGCCGCGCACGATCGTGCTGACGCGCGGACGGCTCCCGGCGGGGTCGGAGGAGTCGCGGCTCTTCTCCGATCCGTTCTTCCTCGCGCGCTACGTGCCGCTGGAGTTCCGCCACGCCGACGAGTCGTTTGCGGCCGACGTGATCTGGCGGCTCGTGGACGACTTCGGAAACTCATCGGCCGACTACGCCCGTGACCTCCGAGCGGCCTGGGAAGCGGAGGACGCCGGCGACGACGACGCGGCCCGGGAGCACTACCGTGAGGCGCGCGCCCGCGAGCCGGGATCGCGCGCGCGGGCCTCGGAGGGACTGGGGCTGCTCTACGAGCGGGCGGGCGACGCCGGCCAGGCGGAGACCTACTTCGAGCTGGCGCGCCGCGCCGATCCGTTCGCGGTGCGGGCGCGCGGCCATCTGATCGATCGCGCCCTGGCCCGGGGCGGGATCCTGCGCGCGGACACGCTGATCACGGAGGCGCTGGAGGCGAACCCACACCTGGCGGAACTGGCGGGAACGCGCGCACGGCTCTTCTCGGCGGCGGGGCTGCCGCGCGAGGCGGTGCTGGAGGGGGAGCGCGCGGTGCGGTTGAATCCCAGCGGGCGAATCGTGGCGAACTGGGGGATCTTCCTCTGGCGCGACGGCAAGTTCGATCTGGCCAGGCAGGTCTGGGCGCGCGCGGTGCGCACCGATCCCGAACTGGTGAAGTACCTGGGCGACTTCCGCCGGGCGGAGGAAGGCGCTCCCGGCCCGCCCACGCTTCCGCTGTTCACGGACGCGGAGTTCTCCCCGGATCCGTCTCCCATCCCGCGCCCGGAGATCCGGGCGCCGGACGAGGAGTAGCTAGCTGCGCGGCGCCGCCGGTGCCTGGTGCACGCCGCGACCGCCGGCGGCGGTCCTCTCCGCTTCCACCGGCGTGACGGCGCCCGTGGCAGGATGCAGCGCGGTCTCGGTTCCCGGACGATCCACCAGGTAGGCGGGCAGCGTCACCAGGAACGCGTGGACGAGAACGACGGCCAGTGCGGACAGCAGCAGGTCGATCCAGACGGAGCGACGCGGGCGCATCGGCGATCGGGTCATCGGTCTTCCTCCCGTGCGGCTGGGTCCAGAAATGTTAGCGGGGCCGCCGCCTCACCGCAACGGGCTCGAAGGCCGCAGGCCCTTGTCCTTGCTGGTTTTACATGATTTACAGCGAGCGACGATCTAGAGCAGGGACCGGGATTCCCCGCCGTCGACGGCCAGGGAAACCCCGTTGATGAAGGACGCGGGCTCCGAGCACAGGAACGCCACGGCGGCCGAGATCTCCTCCGGGCGGCCCAGTGCGCCGCGCGGGATGTTCGCCCGCCAGCCGGAGCGGATCGCGTCCGCGTCGGTCCCTCGGCGCTTCCCGGCCGCCTCGGCCAGTTCCGAGAGCCGCTCCGTGTCCGTGTAGCCCGGGCACACGCAGTTCACCGTGATGCCGTCCGCCGCGACATCCCGCGAGAGGCTCTTGGCGAAGCCGTGCACGGCCGGCCGCAGGCAGTTGGAGAGCAGCAGTCCGTCGTGCGGCTCCTTGGCGGTGATGCTGGTGAGGTGGACGATGCGCCCCCAACCGGCCGCCTTCAGGTGCGGCAGCGCCGCGCGCGTGAGGCGCACCGCCGACCGGAACGTGAGATCCACCGCGCGCCCGAAGGCGTCGTCGTCCAGCGTGTCGAACGTGCCGGACGGTGGTCCGCCCGCGTTCGTCACGAGGATCTGCAGCCCGCCCAGACGATCGACCGCCTCCTCCACCAGTCGCGCGGCGACGTCGGCCTGCGAGACGTCTCCGGTGAGGGGCGTTACGTCGCCGCCCGTTTCCTCACGCAACCGTGCCGCCGCCGCCTCGATGCGTTGCGCATTGCGCGAGACGATGGCCACGCGCGCTCCCTCGCGCAGCAGCGCTCCCGCCGTCGCGTAGCCCAGTCCCGCACTCGAGCCGGACACGAGCGCCGGCCGGTTTCCGATTCCGAAGTCCATGACGCCTCCCAGGCCGTGTGCTAGCGTTCGCCGATCGTCACAGTACTCCAACGGGAGGGGAACGCGCGATGGAGTGGATCGATTCGATCGTCCACGGGGTGAGCGGCGTCGTCTGGGGCTGGCCGGGAGAGTTCCCCCTCATCGTGGCGCTCCTCCTGGGCGCCGGGCTCTTCGTCACGCTCCGTCTCGCGTTCCTCCAGATCCGCGCGTTCCGCCACGGCTGGCGGGTGGTCGCCGGCCACTACGACGACCCGGCCCACGACGGCGACATCTCCCACTTCCAGGCCCTGACCACCGCGCTCTCGGCCACCGTCGGGATCGGGAACATCGCGGGGGTGGCCACCGCGATCCACTACGGCGGCCCCGGCGCGCTGTTCTGGATGTGGGTGACGGCGTTCTTCGGGATGGCACTGAAGTACGTGGAGTGCACGCTGTCGATGAAGCATCGCATCTTCGACGAGAAGGGCGAGGCGGCCGGCGGCCCGATGTATTACATCGAGCGGGGGCTGGGCGCTTCGTGGAAGCCGCTCGCCGCGTTCTTCGCCGTCTGCGGCGTGATCTCCAGCTTCGGCAGCGGCAACATGAACCAGGCGAACACCGTGTCGCTGTCGGCGAACACGGTGCTGGGCGCGCCGGCCTGGGTGGCCGGCACGATCATGGCCGTGCTCGTGGCGATGGTCATCATCGGCGGCATCAAGCGGATCGGGGCGGTGTCCTCCAAGCTGGCGCCGGCGATGTTCGTGCTCTACACCGCGGGCGCGATCATCATCGTCGGGAAGCACCTGCCCGACGTGCCGGGCGCCTTCGCCCTCATCCTCCGTGAGGCGTTCAACCCCACCGCCGGCTTCGGCGGCACGGCGGCCGGCGTGTTCATGACCACGCTGATCTGGGGCGTGAAGCGAGGCCTCTTCTCCAACGAGGCCGGTCAGGGCTCCGCCCCCATCGCCCACGCCGCGGCCAAGACGGACGAGCCGGTGCGCGAAGGCGTCGTGGCGATGCTCGGCCCCTTCATCGACACGCTGGTGATCTGCTCGCTGACGGGACTGACCATCGTCCTGACCGGCGTGTGGACGGAGCACCGGCCGATGGACAACGGCGACCTCTCCCATGTGGGCGTGCACGCCCTGCAGACGATGCCGGAGGCGGGCACGTCGCCGCGCGCGACGGAGGCCTTCAGCGGTGACGTGCGAGTGGACCACGGCGAGCTGCGCGGCGCCGGCATCTCCGACACGGACGGATGGATCCTGGACGCGATGATCCGCGAGGTCGACGGATCGCCCTGGACGGGCACGCTGACGGCGGTCGACGGCGCTTTCGTGGAGGTGCCGGAAGGGCTGTCGTGGAGCGGCGCGGCACTCCAGAACTCGTCGGCGCTGACCACGTGGGCGTTCGAGCGGGTGCTCGGCGGGGCCGGCAAGTGGATCGTGACTCTGTCCGTGTTCCTGTTCGCGCTCTCCACCACGATCTCCTGGTCCTACTACGGCGACCGCTGCGCGGAGTACCTCTTCGGGATCCGGGCGGTCGGGATCTACCGCTGGATCTACGTCGGCTTCGTGTTCCTCGGCGCGACGCTGGCGCTGGAGGTGGTGTGGGCCTTCGGGGACCTGGCGCTGGGGCTGATGGCCGCGCCGAACCTGATCGCCATCTTCCTGCTGACCGGACAGGTCAAGCGGGACACGGACGAGTACTTCTCGCGGGAGCACCCGCCGCGGCAGTAGCGGCGGCCGCAGCGACGGAACTCAGTAGAGGACGGTGTTCGCTCGGATGCGCGCCTGCTCGTCGGCCACGAGGCCGGCGACGCGCTTGCGGAGTTCGCCCGCCAGCACCACCTCGCTTCCGCCGTTGACCTCGCCGTCCGCGCGCGTGAGGAAGAACCTGGGGCCGTCGCCCGGCGCGAACTCCACGCCGTGCAGCGCCGGGACGATCTTCATCTGCTCCGCCGTGAGTTCCTGGTCCAGCGCCCACGTCACGGACTCCACGATCCGCTGCGACCGGTCCGGGTCGCGTCCGGCCAGGAGCAGAAGCCGATCCTTCCCGTAGACCACCTCCGTCACGTCGCGACCCTCCACCACGACGTCCCGGGCGACGGGCACCGGCGCCTCCGTCACAAGGCGACGGCGCACGGGGATTCCCAGCTCCGTCAGCTTTTCCCGCGCCGCCAGCACGCGATCCCGCGAGAACGGGTGCGTGCGGTAGATGCCCATGTCCTCCTCGAACAGCTTGCCCGCCGTGCTGGCCATCCGCTCGTGGAACGTGAGCGCGCCGGTGGGATTGAAGCGGGTGTGAGCCAGGTACTCGATGGCCTCCTCGTCGGCCTCCACCTCGGCCTCCACGGAACTGCCCTGGAGGACCATCGCCGTGATGGTGTTGGCGGCGGCGTTGGCCACGAGCCCCGCCTCCGGCGACCTCCCGATGATGAGCGCCGCGATGGCGGCCAGCTGGAGCAGTCCCAGGCCCTTGGGCGCGTTCCGCATCCGCTCGATGGCGTGCTGGTTCACGTTGTGGGCGATCTCGTGGGCGAGGACGCCGGCCAGCTCGTGGTCCGACTCCACCGAGTCCAGGAGGCCGGTGGTCACGTACACCCAGCCGCCGGGGACCACGAACGCGTTCACCACGGGCGTGGCGACGATGTGGGCCTTGTACTCGATGTCCGGACGCTCGGTGGCCGCGGCGATCTCGTCGAGCATCGCCTGGAGCTTGGTCACGCGCTCCGGATCCTCGACCAGTTCCACCGCCCGACCGATGTCCTCGGCCGCCTCCTCGCCCAGTTCCAGCTCGCGCGGCGTGCTCCCCCGCGGCAGCGCGGCCGCGGGCAGCGTCGAACTCAGCGTGAAGCCGAGGAGGACCAGGATCCGGGACGAACGGACGAAGCGCTTCAAGTGGGGAACTCCCAGGGCGGCCGGCGGGTTGCCGAACTGTAGGAAAACCCTGCCGCACTGTCAAAACGCGGCCCCCGGGATCGCCGTGATTTCCGGCCGATCCCGGGCTATCCTTGGAACGCCCCCCTTCCCTCCGAGTTCCCGAAAGGAGCCTCCGTGAGCCGACCGACGACCCTCGGGGAACTGAAGGCCGCGTCCTGGCGCTCCCGCCCGGTCAAGGACGAGATCCGGGAGAACCTGCTCCGCGCCCTGCGCGAGAAGCGGGAGCTGTTCCCGGGCATTCTGGGCTATGACCGGACCGTGATCCCGCAGATCGTGAACGCGCTGCTCTCCCGCCACGACGTCATCCTGCTGGGGCTGCGGGGGCAGGCGAAGTCCCGGATCCTGCGCGGGCTGGCCTCCTTCCTGGACGAGGCGATCCCGGTCGTCGCGGGCAGCCCGCTCAACGACGATCCGCTGCATCCGGTGTCGGCGCCGGCGAAGCGGATGGTGGAGGAGCGCGGCGATCACACCCCCATCGAGTGGATGGAGAGGGACCGCCGATTCGAGGAGAAGCTGGCCACCCCGGACGTGACCATGGCCGACCTCATCGGCGACATCGACCCGATCAAGGCGGCCACGGAGCGCAGAAACTATGCGGACCCGGAGATCATCCACTTCGGGATCATCCCGCGGATGAACCGCGGCATCTTCGCCATCAACGAGCTGCCGGACCTGCAGCCGCGCATCCAGGTGGGGCTGCTGAATCTCATGCAGGAGAAGGACATCCAGATCCGCGGCTTCCCGGTTCGTTTGCCGCTGGACGTGATGATGGTCTACTCCGCCAATCCGGAGGACTACACGAACCGCGGCAACATCATCACGCCGCTGAAGGACCGGATCGGCTCGCAGATCATCACGCACTATCCGCGCACGATCGAGGAGGCCGTGGCCATCACGGACCAGGAGGCGTGGACGGATCGCGAGTCCGAGGTCACCGTCGTGCTGCCGCCGCTGTTCCGCGAGATCGTGGAGGAGACGGCCATCCAGGCGCGCGACTCGGAGTTCGTGGACCAGGCGTCGGGCGTGAGCGTGCGGCTCACCATCACGCTGCTGGAGAACCTCGTCTCCAACCTGGAGCGTCGGGGTCTGGTCACCGGCGACAGGAAGGTCTACCCGCGCATCGTGGACCTGCGAACGGCGCTGTCCGCGGTCACGGGCAAGATCGAGCTGGTGTACGAGGGAGAGCAGGAGGGCGCGGAGACGGTCGCCCGCCACGTGCTGGGCAAGGCCGTGCGCGAGGTCTTCCTGCGCAACTTCCCCGAAGTGCACGCCAAGGGCAAGCGTCGGCCGATGCGTTCCCTGGAGGACTTCGAGGAGGAGCAGGACGCGCCGCCGGTACCGCGCACCGGGCCGCAGGCCAGCTCCGCCACCTACCAGCCCATCGTCCAGTGGTTCTCCGGCAACGTGCTGGACCTCTCGGACGAGACCTCGGCCGAAGAGCACCTTGCCGCGCTGCGGACGGTCAGCGGCCTGGAGGAGTGCGCGCGCACGCATTACGAGACGCAGACGGCCGGCGAGCTGGCCGGCGTGATGGAGCTGATCCTCGACGGCCTGCACCAGTGCTCCATGCTGGCCAAGGAGGACGAGGATCACGGCGTCGGCTACCGCGACATGATCGGGGCGATGTTCCGGCAGATGGAGGGCATCGAGTGAGGGTCCGCTACCGCGAGTGGACCGATGCCATGACCCACGAGCTGGAGCAGCTCCAGAACGTCGACAAGCTGTTCCACTGGCTCCTCATCGCCACGGACGGTGACGTGGAGGAGGCGCTCCGGCAGCTCGAGCGGCTCAACGAGCAGTACGGCTTCTTCGACGACGAGTCCGGCGAGTCCATGGAGGACTTCAAGGACCGGCTGCTGGAGGCGGGGACGATCCAGGAGGACCTGGAGGGGAACCTCTCCCTCACCCGCAAGGGTGAGCGGAACATCCGGCGCGACGCGCTGGACCGGATCTTCTCGCGCATGCGGACGGGAGCGCCCGGCGAGCATCGCACCGCATCGGCCGGCGAGGGCGGCGAGAACCTCTCCGAGATCCGGGACTGGCGCTTCGGCGACGAGCCGTTCCAGATGGCCGTGAATCCCACACTGGAGAACGCCTTCAAGCGGACCGGCGTGGACGAGTTTTCCTTGCAGGAGGAGGACGTCCGCGTCCACGAGCGCGAGCACCTCACCGGCTGCGCCACCGTCCTCCTCATCGACATCTCGCACAGCATGATCCTCTACGGGGAGGATCGCATCACGCCGGCCAAGGAGGTGGCGCTGGCGCTGATGGAGCTGATCCGCACGCGCTACCCCAAGGACGCGCTGCACGTGGCGGTGTTCGGGGACGACGCCGTGGAGATCCCGTCCGACAAGGTGCCGTATCTCTCCGTCGGCCCGTACCACACGAACACGAAGGCCGCGCTCCAGCTCGCCCAGCGGATCCTGGCCACGCGCAAGCAGCCCAACAAGCAGATCTTCATGGTGACGGACGGCAAGCCAAGCTGCATCCGCGAGGAGGGCGGCCTCTACAAGAACTCCTGGGGCCTCGACACGAAGATCGTGAACAAGACCCTGGACGAGGCCACGGTGTGCCGCCGGCGCGGGATCCCCATCTCCACGTTCATGGTGGCGCAGGACGCGCACCTCGTGAACTTCGTGGAGCGGCTGACGGAGATCAACCGGGGACGGGCGTACTACACCGGCCTGGACAATCTGGGGCGGTTCCTGTTCGTGGACTACGTGAGGAACCGGAAGCGGCGGACGTACTAGGGGCGATCTGCGCAGGCTCCCGGTCCGGATTCGCTTCCCGGAACCGATCCCTCGACTCCGTTCGTCCTGAACTCCGTCTCGCTCGGCGCGGAGACGTGCTCCGGCGTCCTGCCTCCGCACGCTCCGCGACGTCGGTTCCGGGAAGCGAATCCGGACCCTCGCCGGGCGATCGTGGGGCGGTGGTTGCGGCGGGCGAGGGCGGGAGCGTACGCTGGCGGAACCGACTTGCCGGTGGCTGCAAGCCCCGGTCGACAACGGACCCCCGTTCCCAAGGCGGGCACTGCATGCGCGCGATCCTCCCGCTCCTGATCCCGTTCATCGTGGCAGGTACCGCGTGGCCGGCGAGCGCCCCTTCCTGTCTCGATTACAAGAACTTCCAGCATGGCGTGGGACTCGCGACGGACGGACGCGCCATCTCCCTCGCGCAGGACGGGTCGACCCTCTTCGTCGCCCATGAGGACGGCGGCCTTCTCGTCGTCGACGCATCCGATCCGGCCCGTCTGCGACCGATCGGCCAGCACCCGACACCCGGTGGCGCCTGGACGATCACCCGCCTCGGAGAGCGAATTCTCGTGGGCACGTCCACGGAAACTCAGTTCTACGACGTGACGTTCCCCGAGTCGCCTACGCTCCTTTCCAGTTGGCCTCGGCGTCTCCTCCAGGCCGCCGCTGCGGTCGGCGACGTCACTTACACGGTCCACTACGAGACAGGCCTTCACGTCTACGACCTCGGCTTCCCGACGGCTCCCCAGGAAGTTCATCACACGTTCTGGTACGGATGCACCGGGCTGGCCGCTCGACAGTCTCATGCCTATGTCGTCGGGGAGACGGGATTCCGCGTCCTGGACGTTCGAGACCCCAGGAATCCGGTTCTCGTGCGAACGCTGGACCTGCCGGGGCGGGGACTCCTGCTGCACGGTGAATATCTGTACCTGGCAACGGACGGAGTCCTCAAAGTCCTTGATCTGTCCACTCCCGATCTTCCCATCATCGTGGGTGAGCTTGAGCTGCCGCTGTGGCTGACGGGCCGGATCAGGGCCGCCGGGAACCGGATCTACGCGATGCGTGGAAGATGGGGCTTCAACGTGATCGACGTCTCCGATCCGACCGCACCGCACGAGATCTTCGCGTCGCGGCCGGGGTGGACCAGCGACGTCGCGGTCTTCGGTGACATCGCCGTACTCGCGCTGCGCGAGGTGGGTCTTGGCGCCCTCAACGTGGCGGCGCCCACGGAGACGCCCGAACTGGCGACCGTCCCGCTGGCTTCCTCGCGGCGGATCCACGTTCGTTCCCTCTACGGGTTCTCGGTGGCGGGTTTCTACGGTCTCTCCAGCCTGAGTTTGACCACGCCCGAAACCGCCGTGGAACTAGACCGGATCTTCTTCGAGGACGACGCGAGAGACCTGGAGATCGTGGGGAACCATGCTCTCGTGGCCACCTGGAGCGCAGGTGTCGCGTCAGTCGATGTGTCGAAACCCGCGGATCTGAAGGTGAGCGCAACGCTGGAACTACCGGGCTGGGCCTCCGGCATCGACACCCGAGGGAACACTGCCTACATCGCGGCACTCAACTTCGGCGTACACGCGGTCGACGTGTCGGATCCCGAGCTTCCGCACCTCCGGATCTCGACGTTCACATCAGGCTTCGCGCGCGACGTCGAGACGCGAGGCGATCATGTCTACGCCATCACCGAGTACGCCGAAGTCGGCCTGCTGGAGGTCCTGCACGCGCCGTCGCCCGACGACCTGCAACTGGTCGCGTCCGTCCCGCTGGAGCGTCATCCCTCCTGCATCGAGATCGACGATGCCGTCGCCTACATCGGGCTCGTCCCGGACGATGATGGGACGAGCACGGTCGTCACCTTCGACCTCGCGGCCGGCGGTGAGCCTCAGCGACTGGGCAACCTGAATCTGCCGGGAAGGGTCGAGCAGCTGGCGGCGGACGGGGCACTTCTCTACGTCGCGGCGGGAGGTCACGGGCTCCGGGTACTGGACGTCGCCGACCCGACAAGGCCGGTGGTCATCGGAGGTCAGTGGCCCGGCGGCGAGACGATGGGCGTCACGCACGCGGACGGAAGGGTCTACGCCGCCACCCAGGGTCGGGGCCTCGCGATCTACCCGGAACACTGCTACGGATCGCCGCCTCTTCTGGGACCCACCGATGCGGCGGCGCCGTCCTCGCCTCCCCGCACGGGCCTGGCGTCCGCACCGGACCCGTTCGGCGACCGGACCGGGATCCGGTTCTCCTTGGAGGAGCCGTCCGTCGCGGAACTGGTCATCTTCGACGTGGCCGGTCGACGGGTGCGATCCTGGCCGGGGCAACCGCTTCCCGCGGGAGAACACGTGCGCACATGGGACGGAAGAAACGACGCGGGGCGACGCCTCGCTGACGGTGTGTACTTTGTGCGGCTGAAATCCGCTGGGGAGACAAGGTCCCACCGAGTCACGCTGGTTCGACGCTAGCGACACTGTCGCCCGCCCCTCCTACCCCCCGATCGACGACATCGTCCGGTCAGGCTTCACGAAGTCCGCCTGCCCGATCCGGTGCCCCGGCTCCTTCTTCTCCACCGCAGCGCGCACCAGCGCCGCGACGTCCTCGTCCGAGCCGCCGCCGCGCAGCAGGGCGCGGACGTCGTGCTCGCGCACGGAGAAGAGACAGGTACGGAGCTTCCCGTCCGCGGTGATGCGGATGCGGTTGCAGTGGTCGCAGAAGGGTTCGGTGACGCTGCCGATGAGGCCGATCTCCCCCGCGCCGTCCTTCCAGCGCCAGCGCTGGGCCGGGCCGGTGCCGTCGGGTTCGCCGACGGGTTCCAGCGGGCCAATCCCCCGCAGCAACTCCAGGATCTCGGCGTTGGGGACCACGACGTCCTTCCGCCAGCCGTCGCCCATGCCGATCGGCATGAACTCGATGAAGCGCAGGACGAATCCGCGCTCGCGCGCCAGCTTCGCCAGCGGCACCACCTCGCCCAGGTTCTTGTGGCGCTCGATGACGGCGTTGATCTTCAGCGGCGCGAATCCGGCCTCGTCGGCCGCGGCCAGTCCGTCCAGCACTGCCGGCAGGCTGTCTCGCCGCGTGAGCTGCTCGTAGAGCGCGCGGTCCACCGTGTCCAGCGACACGTTCAGCCGCCGGAGCCCGGCCTCCCGCAGCGCCCGGGCCTTGCGCGCCAGGCCGACCGCGTTCGTGGTCATGCCCACGTCCTCGATCCCCGGTACGGCCGTGAGCCTCGCCACCAGATCCGGCAGGTCCTTGCGCAGCAGCGGCTCGCCGCCGGTGAGCCGGAGCTTGCGGATCCCCAGCGGCGCCACGACGCGCACGAAGCGCTCGATCTCCTCGAACGAGAGGACGCCCTCGCGCGGCAGCCACTCCACGTCCTCGGTGGGAATGCAGTAGGAACAGCGCAGGTTGCAGCGGTCCGTCACGGAGATGCGGAGGTTGACGATCTTGCGGCCGAAGGAGTCGATCAGCGTGGTCATCGGCTTCCTCCCGCCGCTCCGGCGTCCCGCATCGCGGCCGCGGCGGCGGCGCTCCGCGTCGCGTCCCGACCCGCCGCCCGATCCTCCTCCGGCACGGAGAAGCCCGGCGCCCACTCCACGCTTCCGTCCGTGAAGTGCTCGTGCTTCCACACCGGCAGGACCGCCTTGATCCGGTCGATGAGGCGGCGCGCGGCGCGGAAGGCCTCGTCGCGGTGCGAGGCCGACGCCGCCACGATCACGCTGGCCTCCCCCACCTCGACCCGGCCGGTGCGGTGCACGGCGGCCACGCGGTGGATCCCGTTTTCCGCCAGGACCTCCGCGCAGATCTCCTCCAGCTTCTTCCGTGCCAGCGGTTTCACGGCCGCGTAGTCGATGCGGACGACGCCACGGTCCTGGTGGTGGTCCCGCACGTTCCCGGAGAACACGACGATCCCGCCGGACGCCGGAGTGGTCACGAACTCGCGCAGCTCCGCCTCGTCCAGCGGCTCCGCTCCGAGGCGCACGAGCGCGCGCGGGTCCATCGTCAGCCTCCGCTCACGGGGGGGATCAGGTGCAGCCGGGCGTCGTCTTCCACCCCGGCCGCATCCGCCAGGTACTCCGAGTCCGTGGCCAGCACGGACGACGGCAGGAGGCCCTCCAGCGCCGGGTACGCCCGGGCCAGCGCCTCCTTCACGTCGCGGCACGTGGCCCCCGCCGAGACCTCCAGGTCCGACTGGCGGGAGCCGGCCAGATCGACGGCCTGGGCGTGGAATTGCACGAGAATGCGCATGGCTCCCATGATAGGGACGCCCCGCCGTCCCCACAAGGCGCGGCCTTGACCAGATCCGGACCCGCTTCTAGGTTCGGGCGCAGCCGGACGCACGGTCAGGCCACGCCGGTCCCGCCACCGCCGAGGAGCCCGTTGAAGATCATCGAGCTGGAGGAGCATCGCGCGTTCGATCCGTCCCGGATGCGCAAGAACAACCTCTTCGAGACGAAGAACTTCTTCCTGGACCTCTACTGCCTGGAGGCGGGCCAGTCTCAGGCCCCCCACACGCACGCGGCCGAGGACAAGGTCTACCTGGTTCTCGAGGGCGAGGGCACGTTCTGCGTCGGCGAGGAGGAGGAGGCGCTGGAAGCGGGGCAGGCGGTGCTGGCCCCGGCCGGCGATGTCCACGGCGTGATCAACGAGGGGCCGGAGCGGCTGGTCGTCCTGGTGCTGATGGCCCCCCACCCGAAGCCGCCCGCGTGAGACCGGAGCTGGAGATCGTGGTCGCCGTGTCGCTGGACGGCCGAATCTCCACCGCCGATCGCCGGCCCTGGCGATGGTCCGATCCCGCGGACCACGACTGGCTGCTGTCCCGCTTGGCGGCGGCCGACCTGCTGGTGATCGGAGCCGGAACGATCCGCTCCGAGAACCCCACCACGCTCCTGCCGGAACCCTGGGTGCGGCGTCGTCTCGACGCCGGTCGGTCTCCGCAGCCGGTCCGGCTGGTCCTGACCCCGAGTCTCTCCATCGCCCCGGACGCCCGCATCGTCACGGCCGATGCGCCGCTGGTAATCGCCGCGCGCGCGGAGGAGCTGGAGCAGCGCGGGGAGGACTTCCGCGAACGCGCGGAACTCGTTCCCTGGTCGGACGATCTCGGCGCGCTGCTGGACGACGTCGCCCGCCGGCACGACGCGCGGCACGTCGTCGGGCTGGGCGGAGGCCGGACGAACGGAGCACTGCTGGAAGCGGACCGCGTGGACACGATCTCGCTCACCGTCTCGTCGTTCGTGGTGGGGGACGCCGGCGCGCCGGGCCCGTTCGACGGCCACGGCTTCGGGCCGGAGGCGTTCCCGCAGTTCGCCCTGGAGGAGACCGTCCCCGTCGGCCGGGATCTGGTCCTGCGCTACCGACGCGACCGGGAAGCGCCGCCCCGCGGCGCCTCCGCCGGACTCGCCTGAATCCCCGCGCCACGGCGCGCATCCCACCCGTGAGAACCGAACTGCGAGGAGACCATGACCGAGTCCATCGAGCCCGTCATCAACGTCACCGAGGCCAGCTTCCCCACCGAGGTCCTGGAGCGCTCCAAGGACGTGCCCGTGGTGGTGGACTTCTGGGCGCCGTGGTGCGGCCCCTGCCGCCAGCTGGGTCCCGTGCTGGAGGAGCTGGCGCGCAAGGGCGAGGGGAAGTGGGTGCTGGCCAAGGTCAACTCCGACGAGAACGCGGCCCTTTCGCAGGAGTTCGGCGTGCGGGGCATCCCGCAGGTGATCGCGTTCGTGGACGGCCAGCCCGTGGACCAGTTCACCGGCGCCCTGCCCCGTCCCGAGGTGGAACGCTTTCTCGGCCGCCTGGTGCCGTCGGAGACGGAGCTGCTGGCGCGCGCGGCGGTGGCCGCCGGCCACGACGGCGACCGCGAGCGGGAGCTCCGGCTCTGGACCGCGATTCTCCAGCAGGAGCCGGCGCACGAGCTGGCGCGCGTGCGGCGCGCCCGCCTCTTCCTCTCCAGCGGCGACCCGGGTCCGGCGCGCGAGGACTTGGAGAACGTGCCCGAGGGATCGGAGTTCCACGCGGAGGCGGAGAACCTCCGGCTGCTGGCGGAGTGGTCCGAACACGTGGCCGGTCGCGGCGGACTGGAACCCATCCGGGAACGCGCGGCCGAGAATCCGGACGACGTGGAGCGACGCTACGACTACGGCTGCGCGCTCGCGCTGGCCGGGAAGTTCGAGGATGCCCTGGCGGAGATGCTGGAAGTGGTGCGGCGGGATCGCGGGTGGAACGAGGACGCGGGGCGTCGCGCGCTGCTGGCGCTCTTCTCGTTCCTGGGCGACCGGCATCCCCTGACCGAGGACTACCGGACGAAGCTGGCGCGCGAGCTCTACTGAGCCGCACCCTCCTCCACGAACTCCACCGTCTCGAACATCTCCGGCCCCGCTTCCAGCGTGCGGTGCACGGGACATCGAGCCACGATCTCCGTCAGCCGGGCCCGCTGCGCGTCGTCCAGGTCGCCCTTCATGCGCACGTTCGCCCGGATCACGTCGAGGCGGCCGTCCCGGTCGGAGGCGCACTCCTCGCAGTCGCGGGCGTGCTCGCGCGTGAACTCGTAGTCCACCTTCACCCACTCCAGCGGCCAGCCCTTGCGGTCCGCGTACATGCGGAGCGTGAGCGTGGTGCACGCGCCCAGCGCGCCCAGCAGGAGTTCGTAGGGCGTGGGGCCCTGGTCGGTGCCGCGCACCTCCACGGGCTCGTCCGAGTTCCAGACGTGATCGCGGGCCTTCAGGAGGACGATCGTCCCCTCGCCCAGCTCCGCGCGGACCTTCGACATGAAATCCTCCCGGTGACGGTTCGCGGCGAGGATAGGGCGGCCGCGACGTCCCGGGAAGGGGCGGGCTCCGCGTCCGGGTCGGCCCCGGCCGACTCCCTCAGCGTCCGTCGAGCAGCTTCCCCACGAGCCCCAGGAAACCGAGGGTCGGCAGCGTGCGATGGAGGGGGCTGCGCTGCTCCATGAGGATGCGCGTGAAGTCCTGCTTGGCGCGCGCGGCGCGGCCCGGCGTCAGTTCCACGTTCGGCTCCGCGGCCCTCGCGCGGTCCAGACCGCCGGTGAGGATGAAACCGGCGATCTCCTCCAGCTCGTCCTCGTCCAGCCACGTGCCGTGCTCCCGGCACACGTCGACGATGACGCCGGAGACCCGCTTGAAGTTTCGGCGCGCCATCATCTCGGAGCAGATCGGACACCGGCGGTACTTCACCTTCGTGCCCGTCGGGTTGCCGCCCTGGCGGCGCGGCGCCGCGGAGGGCAGCCCCTCGGATTCCGCGGCGCGGCGCAGGTCCATCGCCCGTCGGACCAGGTCCTCGAAGACGGAGGTCGCCGCCCAGACGCCGGCGCACGTTCCGCACTCGTGAACGATCGTCCCGCCGACGACGCGCGGCTCCGTCGGCTTGCGGCAGTCCGGACACTCGGGCGCGGGGCCGTCGCCGGGGACGGGCTGCGGCCGGAACTCCACGCCGCACGCGACGCAGAAGCGGGCTCCCTCCGCGTTGCCCGCGTAGCACTCCGGGCAGATCGACGAACGGCGGTGCGGATCGCGGACGATGGCGGCCCGGCAGTAGCCGCAGTCGGTGTCGTTCGGCTCCACCAGCGCGCCGCAGGAAGCGCAACGGTGCACGGGAGCGTCCACGGACGCGCGCGGCGTCGGGTCGACCTCGGTGCCGCAGGCGCACCGGAACGGGGTCCCGTCGTGGGTGTCCACGTCGTACTGGATGCGGCAGCTCGGGCAGGCGACGAGTCTCACGGCGGACCTCCTGGCTCTGCTGGAGGATCGGCCGACGGGGGCGGTGGCTTGAAAGCGGTCAGTCCGGCAGCCAGCCAAACTCGTCGAGGGGGATGCGCCCGGCCGGGGTGAACCGAACCCCCTCGGCCCGGAGCAGTCGACGCTGGCGGCGGGCGCCGTCGCCGGCGGCCCGCTCCGAGACCTCGCCCCGGGAGTTCACGACCCGCTGCCACGGAACGTCGTCCTCGGGGCGCACGGCGGCCATCGCGTAGCCGGCCATCCGGGGGTTGGACAGGCCGGCCAGGCGGGCGATCTGCCCGTACGTGGCCACGCGCCCCTCGGGGATCTGGCGGACGATGCGGTAGACGGGCTCCCAGCGGCTCCCGGCCATCCCGCGCTCCCTCAGGCTCCGGCGCCGCCGAAGACCCGGCGCAGCAGCTCCGTGGTGCGGGCGGCCGGATCCTCGCGGATCCTCTTCTCCTCCTCGCCCAGCTCGGAGAAGAGGCCGGACAGCGCCCGATCCGTGACGTAGTCCGCCGGCTCGAACGAGGGCGGCTGGGTCAGCGGAAACTGCTCGTACTTGTCCAGGAGCGACTGGTAGAGACGGTACGTGCCCACCTCCGTCAGTTTCTCTTGGACGATGGGCTCGAAGCGCGAGCGCAGCTCTTCCGAGGTGCGCGCCCGGAAGAACTCCGTGGCCGCGGTCTCGTGGCCCTCCAGGATGTTCCGAGCGTCCGTCAGCGTCATCCCGCGGATGGCGTTCCAGAAGACGTCGACCGCCTCCCCGGACGCCTTCTCCGCCGCCCGGTTCATGGAAAGCTCAAACTCATCGACGTAACCGCCCAGCCCGAAATTCCGAAGCGTCCGGGCCGTGGAGTCCAGTTCCTGCGGGATGGGAATCCGCAGCAGCGGGTTCCCGAAGAAGCCGTCGGCCCGGGACGTGCGCCCCACCGTCCGCTCGGTGCCCACCTCCAGCGCCTGCTTCAGCCCCGATACGATGGTGCTCTCGCTGAGCCCGCCGCCGCCGAGGATGTCGCCCAGGACGCCGGACTGGACCTGGGTGCAGGAGGAGAGCGAGACCGCGAGGGAGGCGATCCCCGCGGCTCGTCCGAGAGCGCGGATCAACGGATCTCCCGCGGATCCACGTCCATCTTCTTGGCCATGTCGCGCAGGATCGTCCGGCCGATGACGATCTTCTGGACCTGGCTGGTGCCCTCGTAGATCTGGGTCACCTTCACGTCGCGCATCAGCTTCTCCACCGGGTACTCGCGCGAGTAGCCGTAGCCGCCGAAGATCTGGACCGCGTCCGTGGTGATTCGCATGGCGTTGTCGGACGTGAAAAGCTTGGCGATCGCCACTTCCATGTTGTTGTTCAGCCCGTGGTCCACTCGCCAGGCGGCGTTCCAGGTGAGCAGGCGCCCCGCCATGATGTCGCGCTGCATGTCCGCCATCATGAACTGCACGGCCTGGTGGTTGCCGATGAACGTATCGAAGGTCTTGCGCTCCAGCGAGTAGCGCAGGCAGTGGTCCAGGGCGTTCTGCGACACGCCCACCGCGCCCGCCGCGATGGCCGGCCGCGTGTGCTGGAACGTGTTCATCGCCAGGTAGAAGCCCTTCCCCTCCTCGCCCAGCACGTTCTCCACCGGGATCTCGGCCTCGTCGAGGTTGATGTCGCAGGTGTAGGACGCCCGCTGCCCCATCATGTCTTCCTTCTTGCCGATGGAGACTCCGGGGTGGTCCTTGTCCACGAGGAACGCCGTGATGCCGCGGTGACGGGCCTGGGGATCCGTCGTGGCGAAGACGACGTACCAGTCCGCGACGCCGGCGCCGGTGATCCATCGCTTGACGCCGTTGAGGATGTACTTGTCGCCCTTCTTCTCCGCCGTGCACTTGAGCGCGCCCGGATCCGAGCCCACTTCCGGCTCGGTCAGCGCGTAGGCGCAGTGGAGGGGCTCCTCCATCAGAGGGGCCAGGTACTTCTTCTTCTGTTCCTCGGTGCCGGCGAGCATCGTCGGGACGATGGCCAGGTTGTTGGCCATGATCGAGAGGGAGATGCCCATGCAGCCGTGGGCCAGTTCCTCCGCGATCAGGCACTCGTCGAAGGCGCCCATGCCCAGCCCGCCGTACTCCTCCGGGATGATGCAGTTCATGAGCCCGATCTCCCACGCCTTCTTGGCGATGGCGTGGGGGAACTCGCTCTTCTGGTCGTGGTGCTCGGCGACCTGCGGCGTGATCTCCTTGTCCGCGAAGTCGCGAGCGAGCTTGCGGATCTCCTCCTGCTCGGCGGACAGCGCGAAGCAGGGGCCGGTGACGGTGGGGGCGGTGGTCGTGGACATGGCGTTCTCCGGTGCGCGTGGTGCCGGGAGGACCGACGACGCGCGAAGTGATTGAAATCCGGAACGTTAGGGCGTGGACCTTGCGTCGCAAGATACCGGGCGCTCCTCGGAAGTGTCAAGGAGCCCCGCGAAGCGGCGCAGGATCCGGCGCGCCGGGGACGACAGCGCCTTCGCATCGGCCTCGGCGGGGACCCGCCACGCCAGCTCCGCCCCACCCCGGTCCGTCCCGGGTTCCGCGGGCGCTCCCGCGGCCGCCTCGGCAACGTGGATGCGCAGCGTGATCCTGCGATACGTGACGGCGTGGCGCACGCTTCCCACTTCGCTCACGGACTCCAGGGCGAGGGGCAGCTCCGCGGCCAGCTCCTCCGGCCGCCGCGCCTTGGACGCATCGTCCCCGGCGAAGGCGCCGGGCAGGTCCCAAAGCCCCGGGAGCAGCTCGTCCGCCGGCCGGCGACGCAGCAGGACGCGCGGTCCCCGGCGAACGAGGAGCACGTTCCGCGTCACGTCGAGGGGCTCGCGCCGGGCCGGACGCGTCGGCAGCTGGTCCACGCGCCCGTCCCGGCGGGCGATGCACCGGCGGCGCAGCGGACACTCACCGCACGACGGCGACGACGGCGTGCAGAGCCTGGCCCCGAACTCCATCTGCGCCTGGTTCACCTCGGCCGGGTCGCCCTCCTTCACGACCGCTTCGGCCAGGGCCCACAGCCGCCGCGACGCCTCCCCGCGCGTCGGCTCTCCTTCCACCCCGAACAGCCGGGCCAGCACCCGGGCCACGTTCCCGTCGACGATGGGAGCGCGCTCCCCGTAGGCGATGGATCGGACGGCGCCGGCGGTGTAGCGGCCCACCCCGGGAACGGAGCGGGCGCCGGCGTCGTCGCGGGGAAACACGCCGCCGAATCTCTCCACCACTTCCTGAGCGCCCCGCCGTAAGGCCCTGGCCCTGCGGTAGTAACCGAGCCCGCTCCATGCCTCCAGGACGTCCTCTTCCGGAGCCGCGGCCAGCGCCTCCAGGTCCGGGAAGCGGCGCAGGAACCGGTCGTAGTAGCGGAGGACCGTCTCCACGCGGGTCTGCTGGAGCATCACCTCGGACACCCACACGCGGTACGGCGTAGGATCCCGGCGCCAGGGAAGGTCCCGGGCGTGGCCGCGGTACCACGCAATGATGGCGTCGCGGTAGGCGCGGACGCGGTCCCGATCGGCGCGGTCGAGGGAGACGGGAGCATGGCGGGGAGGCACGGCGATTCTCCGGCGGGCGGGAGCGCCAGGATAGCGGGGATCGAGGGGGCGGGCCAGCGGCCGGATTGTGTCCGGGGTTCGCGTCTGGTACCGTTTTCCCACGCTCCCCCCTTCCGCCCGCCCCGGAAACGGACATCATGCCCGCCACCCTCGCGATCCGGATCGCCACAGGCCTGCTGCTGCTCGCGGCGGGGAACGCCTCGGGAGCCCAGCTCCTCCTCGTCCCCGGACGCGACTGCCACGAGCCCGTCCTCGACGTCGATGCGGCCGGCGTGCCGGCGATGGCGTGGCTGGCCACGACTCGGGACAACCACCCCGGCGGCTCCTTCGACGAGATCTGGACGGCGGAGCGCTCGGGCGGCAACTGGACGTCGCTCACCGCGCAGGTGGAGGGCGGCATGCTGTTCGGGCCGCGCCTGGCCCACACGCCGTCGGGCGAACGCTGGCTCGCCTGGACCGAGCACGACGGGAACGACTCCCGGGTCTGGGTCCGTCGCATCGCGGGGGGCAGCCCGGCGCAGTTCGCGTTCGGGAGTCCGGTCGAGCCGGACCTGGAGGTGGACATCGCCGCCTTCGGTTCGGACTCGCTGGTCGTCGTCTGGCAGGGATGGCGATCCTCCGACTACGACATCTTCCTGGCGGTCGGGAACGCCGACGGCTTCTCCCCGCCGATGCGCATCTCCCCCTGCATCGCCAGCGACCGCGAGCCGCGCTTGGCGGTCGGCGGCGGCAAGGCCTGGATCGTGTGGAGCGCGTACGAGGGGCCGGCCTACAACCTGCACCACCGCACCTGGGATCCCTCGGGCGGGCTCTCCGCTCCGGTGCGTCTGACGAACTCCACGGCCGCGCGCAATCTCCACCCGGAACTCCACTGGGAGGAGGCCGGCCAGCGGCTGTGGGTCTCCCACCTGTGGGTGGAGGAGGGCTGGCCCGGCTTCAACATCGGCGAGCCCGGCCCCAACGACATGGGCTCGCCGCGCGTGTTCGCGTTCGACGGCACGCAGATCCTGCGGCCGCTCGGCCTGGACGCGGTCAAGCGGCCGCCGCTCCCCGCCATGGAGGACCTCGGCTTCGACCGGTACGTCTACTACGGCACCACGCCGATGCCGGATCGCTTCGGGACCGGCGTGAACGTGCTGGTGGACGGCGCGGGGCGCCTGCGCACGTACCACAAGCAGATCGGCTCGCTGGTGAACGGCTCCGTACGTAACGTCCACTGGGGCTTCGTGGAGATGTCGTACGAGGACGGCGCGTGGGCGGGCGCCCCCACGTTCGTGCAGGCGCAGTCCTCGCTGGGCTGGGAGACGCCGGCCGCGGCCGCCGCTGGAGACTCGGTGTGGACGGCGTGGTCCACGGACCTGCGCAACCCGCCGATCTATCCGTCGTCCTTGAACCTGTTCGGGATCGAGGGACGGATGTTCGCCGAGGCGCGCGCGGTCTCCCCCGCCCCGCCAATGCAGCTCGTGGCGGACGGACTCCCGGAGCCGGTGCCGGACTGCCCCGCCCCGGACACGACCCCGACGTTCACCGTGCCGTCGCCGGAAGGAACGCGCGCGCTGCTCTGGGGCGATACGCATCGTCACAGCGTGGACCTGTCGTGGGACGCGTTCTCGGACCCTCCCTTCGAGGACACGATGATGTACTCCCTCGACTGGCTGGATCACGACTGGATCGCGCCGTCGGACCACGTGGAGCGCTTCTCGCCGCTGCTGTTCGCGTGCGTGCGCCGATTCGCCCACCTGTACGACATCCCCGGACGATTCCGCGTCCTGGCGGGCGCCGAGCGCTCGATGCGGGGCGGCATCGGCGGCGACCAGAACACCGTGTTCCGCGACCCCGAGGACTTCCGTGAGGCGGCGTTCGCGCTCCCCGGCACCGACAGCTGGCACGACCTCTACGACGCCCTCGCCGGCAAGGACGTCCTCTGCATCCCGCACACCACCGCCCAGTGCGGCGGCTCCACGGACTGGGAGCACCTGGCCCAGGGCGATCCGTCCACGCTTCCCGCCCCGCTCCGCCTGGTGGAGGTCTACCAGTCGGCACGCGGCAGCTTCGAGTACCCGGGCTGCCCGCAGGAGTACACCGGCTGCTCCACGCCACCGGACTCGGGCTGGGTGAACGTCGCCTTGTCGATGGGAATGCGCGTCGGGCTGATCTCGTCCAGCGACCACACGATCCGCGCCGCGTTCGGCGGCGTCTTCGCCACGGACCGAAGCCGCGACGCGATCTGGCAGGCGCTCCACGACCGCCACGCGATGGGGACGTCCCGGACCGTGCGCGCCGGCGTCGACTTCCGCGTGAACGGCGCGCTCATGGGATCGGAGATCGAGAGCGGCGGCTCCCCCCGGATCTCCGTGCGCGTGGAGAGTCCCGTGGAGCTCGCGGAGATCCGCATCGTCCGCAACGGCGATCCGGACTGGCGCGTGCTCCCGGTGACCGGAACCACCGCCGACGTGGAACTGCTGGACGACGATCCCGGCCCCGCCGGCACTTCCAGCGTCTACTACGCCCGCGTGGCCGACGCCGACTCGTCCTACCACTACACGAGCCCGGTGTGGGTGGACCTCATCGGTCAGGCGACGGACGTCCCGGAGCCGTCGCGCGCGGGGAGGCTCTCCCTCACGGCCTCGCCCAATCCGTCGCGGGGAGCGGTCCGGTTCTCCCTGCCGTGGATTCCGTCCGCCGGCGCGAGCCTGCGGGTGCACGACGTCACGGGACGGCTGGTGCGGGAACTCCGACTCTCCACCCGGGAGGGGGCGTGGGACGGGCGCGATCGCCACGGGAAGGCGGTCGCGGCGGGGCGCTACTACGGCGTGGTGCAGGCCGCGGGCGAGACCGCGCTCACGTCCTTCGTGCTCCTGAAATGAGAAGGCGGGCGACGCCGAGATGGCATCGCCCGCCGGAGCACGCTCGGGCGAACGGGGGGACTAGAGGCCGCAGTACGCCGGACCGTTGCCCGTCTTCACGACCGTCTCGCCTCGCTTCATGACGTACGAGTAGGTGCTGGTTCCGTTGTACGTCGACTCCACGTTCCAGTCCTGGATGCTGACGTTCGTCGTACCGGTCGGGCAACCGCCCGCCGGCTTCGTCAGATTCTGATCCCAGCTCATGGCATACACGTAGTTGAAGACCGTGCCGCCTTGGTTCCCGGAGATCGTCCCGCCGGAAGTCCCGTTTCCGGTGATGGCGTAAACCGGCTCGCCGCGCCCGATCGCCACTTCGTCGACCGTCAGGGTGGAGTCGTACGTCCAGGTCACCATGGTCGTCCCGCCGTCGGAGCTGGTCGTGGTGCTGGAGTCGTAGTCGACCGTCATCGTGTAGCCGGTGGCGGACTCGTAGCTCTCCACCGGAACTCCGCCGTTCAGGTACTGGAAGGTGTACACGGCCGAGTAAGAGATCCCCCCCTCCGAAAACGCGTAGCTGTAGATCCAGGTCATCGTCTCGGGGTCGTAGACCGCGCCGCCTTCGCTGCGACCGACACCGCCGATGGCTCCTGGGCCAGTCAGCAGCAGCTGGTCCGCGACGGCCACGAGCTCGTTGAGGGACTCCACCATCGCCAGGGCCGCCTGCTCGGCCGTGTCCTGATCGATGGGATCGCCGGACGGCCCGGACGGATTGCCGTCGCCGTCGTCGCCGCAGGCGGCCAGGGCGAAGGCGAGAGGAAGGGCCAGGAGCAGCCGGAAGCGGGACTTGATCATGCCGTTCTCCAGGGGTTCGGGACCTCGGTGGTCCGGTCCGTGCGGGGGATCTCCCCCGTCTTACCAGGGGCCCGCGCCCGGATCAAGCGCGATGGACGGGGGATCCCGGCGATCCGGGGCGACGGAGCCGGGCCCGGACCGTTGCATTCCCTGGGTCGGACGGTAGAATCACCGTCCCCGATGGGAGGAGTCCGAATGACGCCCGCAGATCGCACCCCCGTCTCGTCCGCCGTTTCGCCGCTGGAACCCTCCGCCCTGCGCTGGGCGCCCGACGCGGCCCAGTTCCCGTTCGAGAGCACGGCGGAGCTGCAGCCCAGTCGCGAGATCATCGGCCAGGAACGGGCGCTCCGCGCCATCACCTTGGGCCTTTCCATGGATTCGCCCGGGTACAACATCTTCCTCACCGGGTTTGTGGGGACGGGACGGAACACCACCATCCGCCACGTGCTGGACCGCTTTGATCGCGCGTCGCGCACGCCGCCCGACCTGGTCTACGTGCATGACTTCGACGATCCCGATCGGCCGGTGGCGCTGTTCCTTCCCGCTTCCTGGGGCCGGCGGCTCGCGCGGCGGGTGCGCGAGGTGCTCCGACACCTGGAGCGCGAGATCCCGGCCGCCTTCGAGGGTCGCGTGTACCAGGATCGGCGGGAACGCATCCAGGAGAGGGTGCGGCGACGCCAGCGCGAGGTCATCGAGGCGCTCGAGAAGACGCTGGCGGCCGACGGCTTCGCGCTGGTGCAAGTGCAGACCGGCCCCACCGTCAGTCCGCAGGTCGTCCCCGTCATCGACGGCGAGACGCGCTTCCTCGCCGACCTCGAGGAGGCGGTGGAAGAGGGCAAGCTGGAGGCCGGCAAGCTGGAGGAGATCCGCGAGAAGGGCAAGGTGCACTCGCGGCAGCTCCAGAACGTCATCCGCGAAACGATGAAGCTGGAGAACGAGCTGCAGGGTAGCCTCCTCGAGCACGAGCGCGCGTCGCTCCGCCCCGTCGTGGCGGCGTGCTTCGAGCTGGTGCGGGAGGAGTTCTCGCAGCACGCGGAGGTCCTGGCCTGGTTCTCCCAGGTGGAGTCCCACGTGGTGGAGAACGTGGAGGCGTTCCTCTCCGGGGAGGAGGAGGGCGAGGGCGAGCCCCGCTCGCACTACCAGGTCAACCTGGTCGTCGACAACTCGGACGAGAAGGGCGCGCCGGTCATCATCGAGAACGCTCCCTCCCTGGGGCAGCTCTTCGGGCTGGTGGAGCGTCGGCTGTCCGCGGAGTCGGAGGAGATCGCCGATCACCTGCGGATCAAGGCCGGCAGCCTGCACCGCGCCAACGGCGGATATCTGGTCCTGAACGCCACCGACGTGTTCTCGGAGTCGCCGGCGGTGTGGAACACGCTCAAGCGCACGCTGCGCTCCGGCTGCCTGGAGATCCCGGTGGCGGAGGCGCCCACGATGCTGGGGCCGCCCGCGCTCAAGCCGCAGCCGGTGCGGATCTCGGTGAAGGTCCTCCTGGTGGGCGATGCGCACCTGTACGGCATGCTCCACGCCTACGACGAGGACTTCCGCAAGATCTTCAAGGTGCGCGCGGACTTCGACACCGAGATGGAGAACACCGCCGAGTCGCAGGTGCTCTACGGACGGTTCGTGCAGCGCCTCGTGGACGAGGAGGGCGTCCGACCTTTCGACCGCCACGCCGTGGCGCAGGTGCTGGAGCACGGGGCGCGCCTGTCGGGGCGTCGCAGCAAGCTGTCCACCCGCTTCCATCTCATCGCCGACCTCGTCCGGGAAGCCGGACACTTCGCCGGCGCCGCCGGCCGGGAGACCGTCGCGGCCGAGGACGTCGAGAAGGCGCTGGACGAGCGCGAGTTCCGGAACAACCTGACGATGGAGCGGATGCAGGACCTCGTGCACGAGGGCTCCATCTTCATCGACACGGACGGCCACAAGGTCGGCACGGTGAACGGACTCGCCGTGTACGAGAGCGGCGAGCACGCGTTCGGACTCCCCACGCGCATCACCGCGTCGATCGGGCTGGGCAACGCGGGCATCATCAACATCGAGCGCGAGGCCGAGCTGTCCGGCAACACGCACGACAAGGGTGTGCAGATCCTCGCCGGTTACCTGCGCTCCAAGTACGCGCAGGAGCGGCCGCTCACGCTGACGGCGTCCATCTGCTTCGAGCAGTCGTACCACGGCGTCGACGGAGACAGTGCATCGTCCACGGAGCTCTACGCCATCCTGTCCGCGCTGTCGGGCGTGCCCATCCGCCAGGAGATCGCGGTCACGGGCTCCGTCAACCAGCTGGGCGAGATCCAGCCCATCGGCGGCGTGAACGAGAAGATCGAGGGCTTCTTCGACATCTGCGAGCAGAACGGACTCACCGGCACGCAAGGTGCGATGATCCCCGCCTCCAACCTGGACGATCTCATGCTGCATCCGCGCGTGGTGAAGGCCGTGAAGGACGGCCGGTTCCACGTGTACGCGGTGGAGACGGTGGACCAGGGCATCGAGGTGCTGACCAGATCGCCCAGCGGCACCCGCGAGGGCGGCCGTCGCTATCCCGTGGACACCATCAACGGAAAGGTGGAGCAGCGCCTGCGGCGCATGGCGATGCTCATGCGCGACTTCGGGGGCAACCCCTAGCGGAGCCGGAGCAGCGGCACGCTCGTCACCCGCTCCGCCGATTCCACGCGCGCGAAGTAGACGCCGGACGGCACTGCGCGGCCGGCGTCGTCACGGCCGTCCCACGTCGCGCGGTCTCTCCCGCCGGGCGACAGGTCCCGCACGTGGGATCCCCGCACGTCGAAGATGACGACGCGCGCCGGACCGTCGGCGGTCCAGGTGAGGCTCGTCTCCGTCCGGAACGGGTTGGGCGACGCCGCGGCCCAGCGCGCCGGATCCGCGCGTGGCGCGTCCACCGTCGACTGATCCAGGAAGAACGGACCGAGGTCGGGCGGCGTCCCGTCCGGATCCAAGGGGAACGACGGATCCCCGGCATCGACGGCGGGGCTGCCGGGCGTGAGCGAGAACTCCAGCATGGACGGGTTCGCGAGCAGCGGGTCGCCGTCGACGTTGCCGTAGACGTCGTCCGCCGGGTCCACGTCGTTGGCCGACGTTCCGCTGAAGTTCGTCCCCGCGGCCGGCCACAGCAGCGCGGCGATGGTGTTGGCGTGGAACAGATTGTGAAACACGTCGGCCGGCGCGTCCGACAGCCAGCAGATGCCGCGACCGCGCGCCGGCGGACCCGCGTCGCCGTTCTCCAGAAAGAGGTTGTGGCGAACCGAGGGCGAGGCGCTCCCGCTCGTCAGCAGACCGTTCCCGTCCGTGCGGCCGATCAGGTTGTGCTCCACGATCCCGGCCGCATCGACCTGGAAGAGCAGCCCGTGCGGATCGACCGCATCGCCCGGCACCGTGTCGAAGTTCTCCCAGAAGACGTTGTGGTGGACCCAGGGTGATGCTCCGCCGAGCGCGAAGAGTCCCGCCCCCGCGCTGGACGCTCCGTTCCCGTGGATCAGGTTGCCATCCACCTCGGGCGATCCCGCCGCCACGAAGACGCCCGCCCCGCGCACGGCGCGCCCGCCGGTGATCGTGAAGCCGGTGACGCGGCCACCGAGGCTCCCCTCCATCCGGACGACCTGGGCAGAGTCCGCCTCGGCGTCCAGGACGCTGAGTCCGATTCCCGCTCCCTCCAGCACGATGCCGTCCCCCACGACCAGCGGGAACGTCTCGCCGTTCGTGGAGGCGGCGTAGGTGCCCTCGGCCACGCGAACCGTGTCCCCGGAGACGGACGCGGCCAGCGCCGCCGCAACGGTGGCGTGGGTGCCGGGCACGTCCCGTACCGCCGCGACGGCGCCCGACGGGATCAGCAGGATCGTGAGGGCGGCGGACCGCAGCGCGGCGGCGCGCCGGAAGAACGTCGGCATGCTCGGACCTCCCCGGGACGAGAGAGCTACGCGGCCGGGCGGGGCGGTGTGACCGTCAGAGGTTGCGCGACTTCCCCAGCAGGGACGGATCGCGCTCGGCCGCCAGGAAATCGCGCAGCGCTTCACGGGTGCTCGGGAAGGCCAGATCGTCCCACGGAATGCGGTCGTCGGGGAAGGTCCGGGCCTCCAGGCTCTCCGAGAGGGCGTACGGCGTCCCATCGGTGACGGTTCCCCCGTAGACCACGAGGATGGCGGTCTGGCCCGGATAGCTGTACAGCCCGACCAGCGAATCGAGACGAACGCCGCAGCCGGCCTCCTCGCGCACCTCCCGGACGGCCGCGTGCTCCACCGTCTCCCCGCGATCGACGTAGCCCCCGGGATAGGTCCACAGGCCGAACCCGGGCGGAATTCCCCGCCGCATCAGGAAGAGGTCGCCCTCCCAGCGGAAGATGACGCAGGCGGCCACCTTGGGATCCAGCCAGTGGACGTGCTGGCAGGCCGGACACGTGGGCGGATGCCCCTCCAGCCGGGCGCCGCAGCGGACACAGTGCTTCGCGGGCGTCACCGGGGCCCCTGCTCCAGCCAGAGGCGCACGGACCGCGTCATCACCTCGAGGCCGATCGGCAGGCAGCGCTCGTCGATGTCGAAGCGGGGGTTGTGGTGCGGGAACGAGTCCGGCCCCGCGGCCGAACCGACGAAGAAGAAGCAGCCCGGCACCTCGGCCAGCACGGACGCGAAGTCCTCGCCGCCCATCGTCACGTCGTCCGTGACGATGTTCTCCTCTCCCACCACCGACGCGGCGGCCTCGTGGACCAGCTCGCACATGCGCGGATCGTTCACGAGCACACGGGTCAGACCCTGGATCTCCACCGTGCCCTGCTCCCCCACGATCTCCCGCAGCTTCGCGTGGATCTGCCGGCGAACGTCCTCGCTGAACGTGCGGATGGTCCCGCCGAGGCGCACGTGATCCGGGATCACGTTGAACGCCGTGCCGGCCTCCAGCATCGTCACCGAGACGACGGCACGCTCGTAGGGCGACACGGACCGGCTGACGATGGACTGGATCGCGTCGATGATGCGGGCCGCCTTCGGCACCGGATCGTCGCCGTTGTGCGGCTCCGCGGCGTGGCAACCCACGCCGTGGATCTCGATCCGGAAGTCGTCCACGGACGCCATCGCCGGGCCGGGCGTCACGCCGATGATGCCCACCGGCATCGAGTTCCAGACGTGTAGACCCAGCGCCGCCTCCACGCCGTCCAGGCCGCCCTCCTCGATCATCCGGTCCGCTCCGCAGCCGCCCTCCTCCGCCGGCTGGAACCCGAACCGAAGCCGCGCGTCGAACTCCGCCGCCGCGAACCGCTGCGCGACAAGGAGGTTGATCGCCGTGTGCGCGTCGTGGCCGCAGGCGTGCATGACGCCGTCGGTCGCGCTGCGGTACTCCACGTCGTTGGCCTCCTGGATCGGCAGCGCGTCCATGTCCGCACGGACGTAGAGTCCGCGCCCGCTCCCCCGGTCCGCGATCACGCCCGTCTTGCCGAGGCCCTCGCGCACGTCGAAGCCGAGCTCCTTGAGCCGCGCCGCCACGATGCCCGACGTGCGCACCTCCCGGTAGCCGAGTTCCGGATGGCGATGGAAGTCGCGGCGGAGCCGGACCAGTTCGTCGAGTTCCGCGGGCGAGGCGAGTTCCTTGAGGGTCATGCCGTCTCCTTCACGAGCGCCGGAAACGACTGCCCGGCGTGCCGGAGGGTGAGCGAGGTGCCGGGATCGGCGAAGGACGGGGCCACGAAACCCAGGCCGACGATGGTGCCGCCGGGATCGCGCGCGGCGCCGGTGAGGGTTCCCACCGCCTCGTCGCCGGCCAGCAGCTCGCCGTCGACCGGGACGTCGGGCGCGTTCACCTCCAGCGGAACGAGCCTCCGCTTCAACCGCTTCTGGTGGTGCAGGCGGGCGATGACCTCCTGGCCGAGGAAGCAGCCCTTGGTGAGGCTGAGCTCCGGTCCCACGCCCAGCTCCAGCGGGATGGTCCGCTCCGTCATCTCGCGTCCCCACCGGGGCAGCCCGGCCAGCAGCCGGCGCGCCGCCCACTCCGCGGAATCCAGCGCGCGCAGCGCGCCCAGCGCCCCGCGCACGGCATCCAGCGCCGCCGACGCTCCGACGACGTGGAAGACGGGACCGCCGACGTCCTCGTCCCGGGCGACGGTCACGTCGGCGCCGCCGACGGACGCGACGACCGCCTGTCCCGGACCGGGGACGTCGCCGGCCGCGGCGAGAAGCGCGTCGGCCTCGTCGCCGAGCAGCGTGAGGAGGAACGTGTCCGGGGTCCGGTCCGCCACCTCCACGTCGTCCGCGATGACGTAGCGGCCGATCCACTCCGCATCGGCGGTCGCGCGGCCTTCCTGTCCGATCAGCAGGACGTCGTCGCCGCGATCCACCACGAGCACCCGGTCCACCAGCCGCCCCGATCGTTCGAGCAGGAAGCTGGGGCGCGCGTCGCCGTCGGCCAGACCCGACAGGTCCGCGGTGGCCATGCGCTGCAGGAAGTCGCGGGCGTCGGCGCCGCGTAGCGAAACGCGCGCCGCGTCGGGGCGCAGCAGGGCACCGCCGCTCACGACGCCTCCCCCCGGTACTCCGCGTGGTTGCGATCGGTCTCGCGCAGCTTCAGTCGGTGCAGCGCCGCTCCGGCCGCGCGGAACTCCGGCTCCAGGCGCTCCCACGCGATCCGGACGATCTCCTCCGCGGTCGGGTTCACGCCGCGGAACTCGTCGAGATCCTCGTTGAGGTTGCGGTGATCCCAGCGATCCACGATCTCCCGCGCGACGAGCGCGTCGAAGCGGGCGGCCGGGAACAGCTCCCCGTCCGGCCCCGGAGTTCCGCGGAGCGTGACCTCGAGGCCGTAGTTGTGCCCGTGCCCGGCCGGGTTGTTGCACTTGCCGAAGACGTCGCGGTTCTCCTCGTCCGAGAGGCGATCGCTGTGCAGGCGGTGCGAGGCGCTGAACTCGTAGAAGCGGGTCACATCCATTTCCGAGGCATCTCCTCCGCGGCCTTCGATCAGGAGTTCGGGTTCGTCGCGCAGCCGGAAGCGCACCACCGGCAGTCCGGCGAGACCCTCGCCCAGGCGGGCCGCGACGTGCGCCGCCAGCTCTTCCGGCGTCCGAAGATCCGGCGTTCCGTCCCGTCCGTCCAGGGTTCGTCCGTCCAGCGGTTCGATGACGAGGCGGCGGAGCTCCCGCTTCAGGTCGACGAGGTTCGCCACCATGCCGGTCTCCGGGTCCACGGGGCCTTCCACCGTGGCCTCCACCCGGAAGGCGAACACGCGCGCGCGCCCTCCCTCCGGCCGGCCCGCGGCGCGGAGACGTTCCACCCGGCTGATTCTCATTCCTTCCCCCGTTCGTACGGGCGGGCCAGGGCCCGCGGTGCGCCGGCCCCGCGGACGTTCGTGGTGGCCAGCACGAGCAGCGTGAGAAGGTACGGTAGCATCTGGAAGAACTGGTAGGGGATCTCCACGCCGACGACCGGCCGCCCCTGAAGGCGCACCTGCAGCGACATCGCCAGCCCGAACAGGAGCGCTCCCGCGACGCTCCACAGCGGCCGCCAGCGCGCGAACACCACGATCGCCAGCGCCACGAACCCCCGGCCCGCCGACATGTTCTCCACGAACGTGTTCGAGTAGCCGATGGAGAGGTACGCTCCGGCCAGCCCGGCCAGGACCCCGCCGAAGAGCGTCGCGAGAAGCCGGATCCGGACGACGTCGATCCCCGCCGCATCGACGGCCTCCGGATTCTCTCCCGCGCTGCGGACCAGCAGCCCCGGCGACGTCCGCGAGAGGAAGAAGCCGACGAGGGCCGTGAGCACGATCGCGGCGTAGCCGAGCGCGTTCAGCGAGAAGAGGGCGCGACCCACGCCGGGCAGCTCCGCCAGACCGGGGATCGGCAGCGCGGGAAGCGTGGGGGCGAACGGCGTTCCCGCCACGTCCGCCGTGATCGAGCGGAACAGGACCCCGGTGAGCCCCAGCGCGAGGACGTTCGTGGCCACGCCGGTCACGATCGGATCGAGGCGGACGCGAAGCACGAGCCACGCGAACAGCAGCGCGAACGCGGCCCCGGCCCCCGCCGCGGCCGCCACTCCGGCGACCGGACTGTCCGTGCCCCACGCCACGCCGAACGCCGCGAACGCGCCGACGAGGATCATCCCCTCCAGTCCGATGTTCAGCACGCCCGCGCGCTCGGCGACGATCTCGCCGATGACGACAAGCAGGAGTGGCAGCGTGATGCGGACCGCGGCCACGAAGAGTCCCTCGGCGAACTCCATCACGCCTCCGACCGGCGCATCGCCGCGCGCCCCGACGCCAGCGAGGCGAGGATGACGACCGCCTGTACCACGAGCACCAGCACGTAGGAGACGTCGGCCTGCTGCTGCATCCGCGAGGAGCCCGCTTCCAGCGCGCCGAAGAAGAACGCGGCCGGAACGAGCGCCCACGGATTGAGCCGGGCCAGCAGCGCGACCGCGATCGCGGTGAAGCCGTAACCCGGCGACACCTTGTCGAAGAGGCGGCCGAGCGAGCCCAGGATCTCGATCGCCCCTCCCACGCCGGCCAGGCCTCCGGAGAGCATCGCGGTGCGGAACAGCGTCCCGTCCACGGGGATCCCCGCCCACCTCGCCGCCGACGGATTGCCTCCCACCATGCGCAGGCGGAACCCGCCCTCCGTGCGCGCGAGGAAGGTCGCGATCAGCACGACGGCGCCCAGGGCCGGGAGGATCCCCGCGTGCAGCGGCGAGCCGGCGCCGAACAGCCGGGGCAGCTCGGCGGAGGCGGCGACCGGATCGCCGATGGGCTGCGCCCCGGACGCCTGCCGGAGCGGCCCGTGCACCAGCCACGACAGCAGGAACAGCGCGACGAAGTTGAGGAGGATGGTCGAGATGACCTCCATCGCGCCTCGGCGCACCTTCAGCCAGGCGGCCAGCGCGCACCACGCGCCGCCCGCCGTGAACGCGGCGAGCAGGACGACGGGCACGTGCACGATCCGCGGCACGCCGGCGTACGTCCCGATCCACCCCGCCATGACGGCGCCGAGGACGAACTGCCCCTCCGCGCCGATGTTCCAGAAGCCGGCGCGGAACGCGACGAGGACCGCGAGCCCGGTGAAGAGGAGCGGCACGGTCTTGGCCCAGGCGTTGAGGAACCCGTAGCCCGATCCGAACGCGCCGCTGAACAGCGCACCGAGCGCGGCGAACGGATCCCGTCCCGCCGCCGCCACGACGACGGCGGACACGAGGAGCGCCGCCACGAGGTAGAGGACCTGCTCCACCCACGCCCTCATCCGAACTCCTCCGACAACATGAGCGCCCCCACGGTCTCCCGGTCGGCGTCCGGCGGGGCGTCGCGCCACCGCCCTCGGTTCATCACGGCGATCCGGTCGGCGACGCGCAGGACCTCGTCCAGCTCGGTCGAGAAGAGGAGAACGGCCCGCCCCTCGTCGCGGGCGCGCAGGAGGTCACGCAGCAGCGCGTCGGCCGCACCGACGTCCAGCCCGCGCGTGGGGTTCAGCAGCACCAGCACGGACGGATCGGCGGCCAGCTCCCGCGCGAACAGGACCTTCTGCTGGTTGCCGCCCGACAGGCTTCGGGCCGGCTGCTCCACGTCGGCCAGCCGGACCGCATGACGCCGCGCGAGCTGACCTGCACGCTCGCGGTGACGGTCCGGATCGACGAGGAACCGGCCGCGCGCCCAGTCCGCTCCGAACTCCCGCAGCGCGAGGTTCTCCCACACGGACGCATCGCCCACCAGACCGTCGCGGCGTCGGTCGCCCGGCAGGACTCCGAGCCCCGCCCTCCAGCGCTGCGCCACCGTGCGGGCCGTCACGTCCGAGCCGCCGAGCACGATCCTCCCCCGGTCCACGGGGGCCACGCCCGCCAGCATCGCCACGAGCTCGTCCTGGCCGTTGCCGTCGACGCCGGTCACCCCGAGGATCTCGCCGGCCCGCAGCGAAAACGTGACATTGACGACCGGCACGCGCCCCGCGCGGCGGCTCGAGATCCGGCGCGCCTCCAGGCGCACTCCGCCCGCCAGCACTTCCGGCGACCGGGACGGGCGGGGCGATGCGGGCCGCGCGCTCCCTTCCCCCACGATGCTCCGGCGCAACGTCGGAACGTCGGCCTCGTCGGCGCGGCAGCGGGCCGTGACGCGCCCGCGCTGCAGCACGGTGATCCGGTCGGCGACGCGCAGCACCTCGTCGAGCTTGTGGCTGATGAAGAGGAGCGTCGTGCCGCCCGCGCGCAGCTCCCGCAGCACGCGAAACAGCTCCTCCACCTCGGCGGGCGCGAGCACGGCGGTGGGCTCGTCCAGGATGAGAAGGTCCACGTCCCGCACGAGCGCCTTGGCGATCTCCAGGCGCTGACGCGCCCCGACGGGAAGCGACTCCACGCGATCGTCCGGGTCCAGTTCCAGGCCGAAGCGGTCCGAGACCTCGCGCAGCGCGCGCCGTGCCGACGCCCGGCCCAGCCCCACGCGGGGACGATCGGGATGGACGAGCCAGAGGTTCTCCCAGACGGTCAGCGCGTCCACGAGCATGAAGTGCTGGTGCACCATGCCGATCCCCAGGTCGCGCGCGTCGCGCGGCGAGGCGGGCGATACGGGGCGGCCGTTCCACTGCACCTCGCCCGCGTCGGGACGATGCATCCCGTAGAGCACGTTCATGAACGTCGTCTTGCCGGCGCCGTTCTCGCCAAGCACGGCGTGGATCTCGCCGACGGACGCATCGAAGTCCACGCTGTCCAGCGCGGTCACGGAACCGTATCGCCTGGTGAGTCCGCGGGTGGAGAGGCGCGGGGTCAAGGGGCCGGCGCGAGAACGTCGATCTCGCCGGACGCGATGCGCACCTCGAGGTCGGCGAGGAACACGGCCACGTCGGGGCCGAGCTGCGGGGCCTGCCGCGGGTTCATCACGACGCTGACGACACCCTCCTCCACCCCCATCGTGGTGGCGGACGGACGATACGTTCCCGCCTGCACCTCCCGCGCGATGCGCAGGTACGCGGCGGGCACGTCGAGGACCGCGCTGGCCAGGACCGCGCCCGGCACCACGTCGTTCTGGTCGCGGTTGGAGCCGAAGGCCCACACCCCGTCCCGCTCCGCGGCGGTCTGGAACACGCCGAGCCCCGCCTTGTCCGCGTTCTGGAACAGGAACCGCGCTCCCTGCTCCACGAGCGCTTCGGCATGCTCGCGCGCCAGGGCGACGTCGTGCCAGTTGCCGACGTACTTCGTGATCACCTCGAAGTCCGGATCGACGCTCCTCGCGCCGTTCACGAAGCCCCGGAAACCGGGCTCCAGCGACGGGATCTCCTCGCCGCCGATCATGCCCGCCACTTTCGTGTCGGACATCCTCGCGGCCAGCGCGCCGAGCACGTACGTGGCCTCCTCCAGCCGGAAGTGGACGGCGCCCACGTTGCCCGCCGATTCGTTGCCGGCGACGACGACGAACGTGGTGGAGGGAAAGTCCTTCGCCACGCGGAGCGCCGCGTCCTGAAACTCGTACGCGTGACAGAAGACGAGGTCGAAGCCCTCCGCCGCGAACTGGCGCAGGTTCTCCTCGAAGCGGCTCTTGTCCAGGCTCTCCACCTTGGCGGGATGCGCACCGAGTTCCCGCGCGATTCCCTGCACGCCTTCCCAGGCACTCGCGTTCCAGCCGTCGTCGGAGACGGGCCCGGTGAGCAGGACGGCGACGCGCATCGGGGCGTCGGCCTCTTCTCCGCCGCCGCCACCGCCGCAGCCGGGGGCCGCCGCGATCAGGAGGAGCGGGACGAGGAGCTTCGCGAGTCGGAACGGGATCAACGCGCACCTCCGGGAACCTGCGGGCAGGATCCGTTCGGGGCGCGGCGTTGTCAAGGGACGCGGGTTCTAGGTGCGGCCCGCCTGCGGGAGCGGCTCCACCGGGACCACGTTCTCCCAGTAGCTGCCCTGCGGGGTGCCCTCGCCGCTGTGCTCCAGGCGGCGCTGCCACGCCTCGATCACGCGGCGGTACTCCCGGCCGGCCGATCGTCCAAACTCGCCGGGGGGATCACGGTCCTCGTCGACGACGCGGAACCCGTGCTCCTCCAGCCAGTGCGCCGCGGCCTTCGCGTCCACGCGCGGGAAGAGACGATCGTCCTTCTCGCCGAAGACCTCCTCCGCGCCCTCCCACCCCAGCAGGCGCGTGCGGACCGTGGGTTCCGCGGCCAGGTACCGGCCGTCGCCGTCCGCATCGACCCACCAGCACGTCTCCGCCCAGTGGCTCACGGCCTCGCGCACGTTCGGGGGCACGGGGCCGTCGACCGCGCGCATGAGCCGGTCCAGCACCTCGGCGGCGGTCAGCCCCTCCTCGACGCCGCGCGCGACGGAGTCCGACGTGAGCACGTAGGTCCAGAAGCGGTCCAGCGACTCCAGGCGGGCGATGGAACCGATCTCGCGGTGCCGGTCCGCCGGGCTCTCCTCGGGCACCAGGAGCTCCAGGTTCGGCTGCACGTACGCGCGCACACCGTCCGTCGTCTTCATCCGGCGACGACGACGTCGCCCCTCGTGGAGGACGCGCCACGCCTCGATGGCGCCGTCGGTGGGCGCAGCCACCGGCTCGTTGTCCGGATCGCTGCCCGTGTACACGAGGCCGAGGTCCGCCAGCAGGTGCACGCACGCCGACACCCAGCGCCGGCCCGGACCCTCGCCCGTCACGTCGGCCTGGGGACGGACGCGGAGGATGTGGAACGTCCCGCACAACGCCCGGTAGCGGACGGCCTCGGTCAGGCGATCCAGCGGGATCCACCCCGCCTCACGCCACTCCACGAGCGCCTCCAGGCAGATCGGGATGTTCTCGTAGTGGTCCTTGAGGAACGAGAGGAACAGGCTGTGGCGATCGACCTCGCTGCGCGCCGACCACTCTTCCCAGTTCCCGACGTGCAGGTAGAGGCGCTTCCCCCGCTTCTCCAGGAACCCCATCTTCCGAAACAGCTCCACCAGCCGGCTGACGCGGCCGCGGATCGTGCCCATGGAGTCGCCGCCGCCCGCCCCGGACTCCGCCAGGTACGAGTGGAAGAAGTCCGCCATCCCCTCCAGATCGCGCTTCCAGATCCGCTCCTCCTCCGCCATGACGCGGGGAGGATTCTGGTGCACGTAGTTCAGCAGCGCGATGACGAGCCCGTGCACCGACTGACGGACGGCCGAAGCTCCGGGAATGACGTCGGCGCCCAGCCGGGGCGGTCGTCCGGAGATGCGGTCGCCCAGCAGATCGCCCAGGCCCTCGGGGAGGTAGGCCGTGTCGCTGCCGATGAGGAAGACGAGGTGCCGCTTGCGGAGGCGCCAGAACAGGTGCTTCCAGGCTTCGGCCGACCGCTCGCTGCGGGCTGCGAGCTCCCGGAACAGCCACCGGCGCGGCGCGATCCCTCCGACGAGCCGCAGGAGGTAAAGGAGCTCCACCTCCTCGTCGTGCAGCTCGGCGGACAGACGATCGCGCCCCTGGTCGCTCTCCAGGTACTCCACGAGCTCATCCACCATCTCCGACCGCTCGTAACCCCCGGTGTCCAGGTAGTACCGGTAGATCGTTCGAAGATGTTCGAAGAGCAGTTCGCCTTCGAGGAAGTCGTGCAGCGTTCGCTTCAAGAAGAGACCCAGGATGGGTCGACGGGATCCCCGGCGTCCAGGTGAGCCTCGAGATCGTCGGGCGATTCCAAGTCGACCACGTTGTAGTGATAGCCCTGTTCGGTGAGGAAGAGCTGGCGCTTCAGCGCGAACTCCTGCTCGGACGAGCTGGATGTGACGAGCGAGTAGAAGCGCGTGTCCGCCTCTTTCGGGCGCAGCACGCGACCGAGGCGCTGCGCCTCCTCCTGGCGGGAGCCGAACGTTCCGCTCACCTGGATGGCCACGTTGGCTTCCGGGAGGTCCACGGCGAAGTTTGCGACCTTCGACACGACGAGGATGCGGATGTCACCCTTGCGGAACGCGTCGTACAGCTTCTCGCGCTCCGCCGACGGAACCTGCCCCGTGATGAGCGGCGCTCCGGTGGCCTCGGCCAGGCTGCGCAGCTGGCTGAGGTAACCGCCGATGATGAGGATGTGATCCTCCGGATGGCGCGCCAGGATCCGGCGCACCACCTCTTCCTTGTTCGGGTTCTCGGCCGCGACGCGGTACTTCCTGCGCTTGTCGGCCGACGCGTACGCCGCGCGGAGCTCCTTCGGGAACGGCACGCGCACCTCGTAGCAGTGCGCCTCCGCGATCCACCCCTTGGACTCCAGATCACGCCACGGCAGCTCATAGCGCTTCGGCCCGATGAGACTGAACACGTCGGTCTCGCGGCCGTCCTCGCGCACCAGCGTGGCCGTGAGGCCCAGGCGGCGGCGCGACTGGATGCCCGACGTGGCCCGGAAGACGGGCGCCGGCAGCACGTGGACCTCGTCGTACACGATGAGTCCCCACTTCTCGCGCTGGAACAGGTCCATGTGCGGGAACCCGCCGTCCTTCTTCCGCCGGTAGACGAGGATCTGGTAGGTGGCCACCGTGACCGGGCGAACCTCCTTGGCGGCGCCGTCGTACTCGCCCACGTCGTCCTTGGTGAGGTCCGTCTTGTCGAGGATCTCGCGGATCCACTGCTTCGCCGCGACGGTGTTCGTCACGAGGATGAGCGTGCGCATCCCGAGCTGCGCCATCGCGCCCAGGCCGACCACCGTCTTGCCGGCGCCGCACGGCAGCACGACGATCCCCTGCCCGCCTTCGGGCGACCCGTTCTGCCAGAACGCCTCCACGGCGGCCCGCTGGTAGTTCCGCAGCCGAAACGAGGAGCCGTTCCCCATCGTCTCGGCGATGGCCATGTCCAGGCGTTCCCCCTCCGCGAAGCCGACGAGGTCTCGCGCCGGGAAGCCGATGCCGGTGAGCGCGATCTTCAGCTCGCCGCGATCGTCCGCCCGGGCGCGCCGCACCCGCGGATCCTCGGAGTCCCCATCCAGCAGGAACGGCTGGATCGCCGGATCCAGGAACACCTCGGGCGCCGTCTCCTCGTCCCGCACGTGCAGCTGAAGTTCCTGGCCGCGCGATCCCGGGAGCAGCTCGACGAGTCCGTAGCGGCTCATCTGCGTGCGGATCTCCAGCACCAGGTTGGGCGGCAGCGGGTAGCGGCTGAACTGCTCGAGTCGCTCCAGCACCTCGTCCGCCTCGAGACCCGATGCCGACGCGTTCCAGAGCGAGAGCGGCGAGATCCGGTAGGTGTGGACGTGCTCCGGCGACTTCAGGAGGTCGGCGAAGGGGAGGACGGCCTCCCGGGCCTCCTCCGCCCGCGGGTGGACCACCTCCAGCAGGAGCGTGTGGTCCGACTGGACGATGAGCGGCCTCTCCGCGGGATTCATGGCCATGGCGCGACCTCTTCGAGGTGGGTTGGCGCTTTTTCCGGTTTGCCGTGCAGTCCCGGAACCGTCCAGCCTAGTTCGGCCACGCGCTCCGAGTCAAGCTGCGCGCGGGTCGGAGCGCGTGCCGGATCCTGAACGCTCGGGAAGGAATCGATCGAACCCGTTGCGACGGGGAAGGTTGGACGAGACGCGGCGGCCCGCTCGTCCTATGCTGCCCGCCGGAACCGGGAGGTCCTTTCGTGCCGGATTCGCTGGGAACCATCGTCCTCGAGGAGCGCTACGGGCTTTCCCGACGGGGCGAACCGGTGCGTCTGGGCGTCCCCCTCGCGCGCGGGAGACTCCGGCCGGGCGAGCCGGTGGCCGTGGTCGACGAGACCGGCGCCGTCCTCCCGACCCAGGCCGCCGCGCTGGACCACTGGAGCGACGGGAGCGTGCGCTGGCTCCTCGTCGACTTCGCGGCGGACGCGGAGCCCCGCTCCCGGACGACGTGCTCGCTCCGACCCGGCGACTCCCCGGCCCCGCCCGCGCCGGTGCGGGTGGACGTCACGCGCGCAGGCGTGTTCGTCGATACCGGAGCGGCGCGGTTCGCGATCGACCGGGGCAGCACGTTTCCGGTGCGCAGCGTCGTGGCGAACGGAGTGGAACGAGTGGCGGGCGAACCCTCGCTCGTCGCGGTCGACGCCGACGGGGCACGCGCGACGGTCCGCATCGACGCCGTGGACATCGAGGCCGCGGGGCCGGTCCGCGCCGTCGTCCGGACGCGGGGCGCGGCCCGCTTCGACAACGGTCGGCCGCTGCGCGTGGAGGCCCGGCTGCACGCGACGGCCGACTCGCCGGTGCTCCGCGTCGACGTGGCCGTCACCAATCCCGAAGCGGCGCAGCATCCGGGCGGCATCTGGGAGCTGGGCGATGCGGGGTCGATCCTGCTGCGCGAGCTGCGACTCACGATGCCGGTGCGCGATGCCGATCGCGCGGCGTTCTCGCTGGAACCGTCGGCGCCGCTGGCCGACGTCCCGCGCGGCGGCGTGCGCGTCTTCCAGGGAGGAAGCGGCGGAGAGAACTGGCAGAGTCCGGTGCACCGCGCGGCCGACGGCAGCGTGCCCGTGCCGATGCAGGGGTACCGGGTCCGCGCCGGCGACGTCGAACGGACCGGTCGGCGCGCCACGCCCCGCGTCGCCCTGCACGACGGCGAGGGCGGCGCGTCCGTCTCGCTGCATCCGTTCTGGCCGGAGTTTCCCAAGGCGATGTCGGCCGGGGAGGGCGAGCTCCGCGTCGACCTCTTCCCCGCCGACGACGACGCCCGCCACGAGCTGCAGGGCGGCGAGCGCAAGACCCACCGGCTGGCGTTCGCGTTCGGCGCCGGAGCCCTCCGCGGCGAGGCCGACGGCCATCGCGCTCCTCTGGACGCATTCCCGGACGTGGAGACCTTCGTCTCCTCCGGTGCGATCCCGCGGCTCGTCGCCCGTGAGGACGACCCGCACGAGATCGCGCTGCGTCTCACCGATCAGGCGATCGACGGCCCGGAGTCGTTTGCCGCCAAGCGGGAGCGCATCGACGAGTACGGCTGGCGCAACTTCGGCGACCTCTACGCCGACCATGAGGCGGTGGGGCACGCGGGTGCGGAGCCGTTCGTCTCTCACTTCAACAACCAGTACGATCCCGTCTACGGCGCCTTCGTCCAGCTCGCGCGCAGCGGTGACGTCCGCTGGCTGGACCTGCACCGCGACCTCGCGCGCCACGTCGCCGACATCGACGTGTACCACACGGAGCGGGATCGATCGGCTTACTCCGGCGGGATGTTCTGGCACACCGCGCACTACGTCGACGCGGGCCGGAGCACCCACCGCTCCTACCCGTCGGGCACCGTCGGCGGCGGCCCCGACAACGAGCACGACTACGCCACCGGGCTGCTGCATGCGTTCTACCTGACCGGCGAACCGGCCTACGCCGACACGGTGCGGGAACTGGCCGACTGGGTGATCCGCCGCGACGACGGATCGACCACGCCGATGCGGTTCCTGGACGGCGGACCCACCGGGCTGGCGTCCAAGACGCGCGATCCCGACTTCCACGGTCCGGGGCGCGGGGCCGGCAACTCGGTGCAGACGCTCCTGGACGCGTGGCGGCTCACCGGAAGCGAGGCCTACCGGAACAAGGCCTCGGAGATCCTGCGTCGCACGATCCACCCCGCCGACGATCCCGCCGCGCACGACCTGCTGGACGCGGAGAACCGCTGGTCCTACACGGTGCACTTGCAGGCGCTCGTCCGCTGGCTGCACACGATGGCCGAGGCCGATCGGCTGGACGAGGACTACGCGTGGGCGCGGGAGAGTCTCCTGACGTACGCGCGCTGGATGGCCGAGCACGAGCGCCCGTCGCTCCAGCATCCCGAGCGACTGGAGTACCCCACGGAGACCTGGGCCGCCCAGGACGTGCGCAAGACGGAGATCCTCCTGGAGGCATCGTCGTTCGCCGGGAGCGACGAGGAACGGAACCGGTTCCGGGAACGCGCCTTCTTCTTCCTGGAAGAGTCGCTGCGCACGCTCGACGGATTCGAGACGAAAGCGTGCACGCGACCGGTGGCGCTGCTGATGCGCTACGCCTGGACCGCCGCCGCGTTCCGCGCGGAGTCCGTGCCCGCGCTCCCTTTCGGCCCGCGGGACGTGTCGTTCCCCGCGCCGGTCCCGTTCGTGCCGCAGAAGCGGCGGGCGATGCGGAAGGCCGCGTTCCTCGCGGCTGGCGCCGCACTGGCCGGGATCGTCGGGATCATCCTGCTGGTGCGGTCGCTTTCCTGACCGACCGGGAACGCCGCGTCGCGAAGAGGACGCCGGCAAAGACGAGCGCCGACGCCACGCCGAGACGCGGCGTGAGGACCTCGCCCAGGAGGATCACGGACAGCGTCGCCGCCAGGATCGGCTGCAGGTAGACGAAGAGCGCCACCTGCGAGGAGTCGACGCGCGCGAGCGCCCAGTTGTTCAGGAAGTACGCCACGATCGTCGGGAAGACGACGGCGTACGCCGCCATCAGGATCAGCGCCGGCGTCCACGCGGTCCGCGGCACGGCCGCCGCCTCCGGCCCCCCGTAGAACAGCAACCCCAGGGCTCCCCAGCCCAGCAGCACCGCCGTGGAGCGCACCGCGCCGATGCGCTGCACCGTGCGCCGCGAGATCACGAGGAAGAACGAGAACGACGCGGCGTTCAGCTGCGTGAGCAGGTCACCGGTGAACCACTCGCCCCGCAGCTCCAGGCGGTCCACCCGCAGGAGCACGAGCACGCCGGTCATCGCGAACGCGACTCCCAGCGCGGACTCCCGGCGCAGCTTCTCGCGCCCCAGCAGCACGGCAAACGCCAGGGTCAGGACGGGGATCGTCGTGTTGATCAGCGCGGAGTGCGTGGGTGTGGTCCGCGCCAGCCCCTCGATGAAGCAGATCTGGTTCAGCACGACGCCGAACAGCGCGAAGCCGGCCAGGCGAAGGTGATCCACGAGCGGCAGCGGGCGTCGGTCCAGGAACAGGGCCAGCGCCCCCATGAGGATCGCGGCCGAGACGAGCCGGATCGTGGCCCAGGCCGGCGCCGGAATCGTGCCGAGGAGGACCTTCGTGAGCGGATAGTGGATGGCGAAGAAGATCTGGACCGCGACGAGCGCGGTCAGCACCCGCGCGCGCTCCCCCTCCTTCACGAGGCGACCGGGACGTCCGCCTCCTCCCGGGGCCGTCGTTCGGTCAGCCAGGACCGGAACCGATCGGCCGCCTCCAGGAGCCCCGCGCCTTCCTCCACCACCACCTCGTGCCCGTGGACGATGCGGAGCCTGAGGTCCAGGTCCACCTCACCGTCCGGCTCGGGCAGATCCGCGAGCCCTTCCAGCGCGCGCCGGGCCTCGCTCACGGCCTGATCCGCGTCGCGGGACACGCTCTTCACGAGCGCGTCTGCGGAGAACTCCTCGCCCGTCACCTCGCGCACCAGGTCCAGGAACGTCCGGCTGTTCCCCGGCCGCCAATACCCTTCCGCCAGGTCCCGGCCGACGGCGGGATTGTCGAGCAGGTGGCCATGCCGACGCCTCAGCGCGTCCCGCGTCTGCTCCACCGCCATCTGCGCCAGGACGTAGCCGTGGTAGTACGCGGACGCCTCCCAGGAGAGCAGATGCGGCACCGCCAGCGTGGGCCGCGGACAACCTCCGGGGAGCAGCGTCAGCCGACGCTCGACGTCGCGGAACAGCGACAGGATGCGCTCGTCGGTGAGCTCCTCGTCCGGGAGCTCGTAGAGCTCCTTCTCCGCGTAGCAGACGACGAGCATGTTCCGGACCCTCTGCGCCTCGAACGGCTGCGTCGTGCGGAGGGCCTGCTCCATGAGCTCGAACGGCATCGGCCGGCCCTGCGCGTCGCGCGCGTAGCGCGCCTGCCAGTCCGGATCGCCCAGGAAGGAGTCGCAGAACATCGACTGCGTCTCGGCCAGCGCCACCGACGTGGGCGCGAACTCCTGCGAGAAGCACGGCGCGTCCATCACGATGTTCGCGAAGTGCGCCGCGTGACCGCCCTCGTGGAAGAGCGTCTGCGCCGCGCGCACGCCGGCCCCGGGCTGCGTCGGCAGGGCGTTGGCCGTGAAGTTGATGGTGGCGGGCAGCCACTCGCCGTGGCGCCGGAACGCGGGCACGGGCCCGTGCATGAAGCCGTTCTCGTACTTCCCCTTGCGATCGAGGAGGTCGAGGGTGATGCGCGCCCCGCGGAAGCGGATCCCCAGTGCCGCGAAGCTCCGCACCCATCGCTCCACCGCGTCCTCGAACCGGAAGTACGGATCACGCAGCTTCGTCAGTTCCCCGCCGAACGTGTGATAGACGAAGTTCCACGGCTCGGCGGCGGAATCGCCCTTCTCCGCGCGCAGGCGATCGATCTCCCGCTGCGCGCGATCCCGCGTGCGCGCTTCCAGGTCGTCGAGGTAGCCGAAGAGCGTCGGCTTGTCGAAGCCCTCGGCCCAGCGGACCTTGTAGTCGTAGTAGTCCTCGTGGCCGAGGCGGCGCGCGAACCGGTTGCGCAGCTTCACGATTTCGGCGTAGCCGTTCGCCAGCGCGAACGTCTCGATCCTGCGCAGTCCCTCGAACGCGCCGCGTCGCACGGCTTCGTCGGGGTGCGAGCGGAGCAGGTTGGAGAGCTCCACCGACGACGCCGACGTGTACGTTCCCACGGCGTCCTTCCAGCCCAGCTCCATCGTCGCGCGCCGACGCTGAAGCTCCGTCTCCCGGCGGGACACTTCGGCCTGGATCTCGCGGGCCTCCTCGTCCTCGACCTGATTGCGCTCGAGCATGAGGATCCAGCCGTCCAGCACGACCCGCTGGGCTTCGGTGGCAGTGCCCTCGTCCCGCCGCCGACGGAGTTCCTTCAGGCGATCGGCATCGCCCAGGAAGCGCCGGAGGGCGGTCTCGGCCTCGACGAGCTCGGCGTGGCGGTCGGCCAGGCCCATCCGCGTCTCCCAGAACGCCTCCTCCTTGTTCCGGTGCAGGGCGAGATAGGTCTCGTTCACTTCGTCAAGAAACGCTGAAAGATCACGCATGGGATCGCCTCCGGATCGCGCAGAGAGGGCCGGAGTCTATCATCCACGACGCGAACCGGCGATTCGCGGATGGAAACCGACGGGAGACCGGGCTAGAATGGAAGTGTCCGGCCGGCACCGGTGCAGCGGCTCCGTCCCCCCCGCGAGCCCCGGTCGGTCCCCGTCTCCCTGCGTGCACAACGTCGCTCTTGCCACCAAGGAGCCTGCTCGAAGTGGTCCCGGCCTCCCCGCACCGGCTCTGCGCAACCCTGAAGCTGGTGGTGATGCTCGTCTTCACAGCTACGGGGAACGGTGCGGCGTCCGAAGAGGACGGGATGCGCTGCCTCACGCCGCAGGTCATCGCCGACCTGCACGGCGGAAGGAAGCCCGACCTCGCGACCAAGGGAGCGGCCTGGGAGTGGCCGTACACGTACGTGAGCCCATCCGGTCGATTCGAACTGCATTACGAGACGGCCGGTCCGGACTCGGTGCCGTCCGAGGACGTCGATCCGGCCAACGGCATCCCCGACTACGTGGAGCGCTGCGCGGAGTACGCCGACTTCTCGTGGACCGCGCTCGTCGACAGCCTCGGTTTCACGGCTCCGGAACTCCCGTCGGACGGGACCTACGACATCTCGTTCATGAACTGGCCGATCGGAGTCTACGGCGTGGCGCTGCTGTCCGGGACGACCACCGAGATCGTCATCCACAGCAACTTCGCCGGGCCCGCGTGGGGCCTGAACGACGATCCCGACGGTCCGGCGCTGGGGCGCGCGAAGGTCACGCTGGCCCACGAGCTCCGACACGCGTCGCAGTTCACGAACAACGGCTGGACCGAAGGCCTTTGGACGGAGCTGGACGCGACGTGGGTCGAGGACATCGTCTACCCGCTCACGAACGACTACCTCGGCTTCATCGACAACCTGTCGAACAGCCAGCTCGATGCGCCGTGGGTGCGCCTGGACGACGATGACGGCGACGAGGGCAGCTACGAGGACTGCCTGTGGCAGCACTACCTCTCCGGGGAGTACGGAGAGGACCTCCTGGTCCAGCTCTGGGCGGACCGGGCGATGAATCCCGAGGAGGACATGCACGACTCCTACACCGACGCGCTGAAGTCCGTGAACACGGACTGGCCGGAGAGCTACGCGTCCTACCTGGAGTGGTGCTGGTTCACGGGCACGCGCTGGGTCGACGGTTTCGGCTTCCCGGATGCGCAGGCGATGTGGCGGATGGAACTGAGGGAGAGCGCGGTCAACACGTACCCGTTCCTGGCGACGGATGTCGTGGATCGCCTGGCCGGACACCCCCGGCGCTTCAACAAGGGCTCGGCCGTCGGGAATCCGCGAATCCTCTTCGATGCGGATGACTCGGTCTCGGGTCTCACGCTGTCGGTCATCGTGCGCCGTCCGGACACGTCCTTCACCATCGTCCGGCCGGCGCTGGACTCCGGCAACGCGTGCGACTACGTCGTCCCGGAGATCTTCCCGGACCTCAGCTACGTGGCCGTGATCGTCACGTCGGGCGATCCTGCGCAGGCGCCGGCCGGCTACACCCTCGAGGTGAAGGACGAGATGGTCACGGGCGTCCCCGCCCTCCTGGGCGCCGGGGCCCCTCACCTCGCACTGGAGCCGCCGCGACCCAATCCCTCGTCCGGCGCGGTCCGCTTCGCCTGGACGCAGCCCACCGCCGGCGCCCCCGACGTGCGCATCGTCGACGTGGGAGGGCGCGTCGTCCGCCGTCTGCCGTCGGCCGAGGTCGCCGCCGGACGGCACGAGGGCACGTGGGACGGGCGCGACGAGTCGGGACGCCTCCTGGCGAACGGCGTCTACTGGGTCCGCGTCGAGCACGGGCGGCGGGTCACCGCCCGCCCGGTGACCCTGCTCCGCTGACCCCGGCGGTCGCGGCTCGCGAGGACAGCCGTTCGTGCTAGACTGGGGGGCGACGCATGCCCCCCGGACCCACCCGATCCCATTCATGCAACCGAGGAGTCCGCTCGAATGCGAATCGTGCCCGCGGCGCTCGCCCTGGCCCTCCTGGCCTCGGGAGCCGCTTCCCCGACCGTCGACGCCCGGCCGGCCGACGGATCCCAGACGGTCGCCCTCCTGGACGACGACTTCCGCAGCGGCCGGATCGACGCCGAGACCCGGCTGCTGGAGACGTTCCGGTACGTCTTCGCGCCCGAGCGCGTCTCGAGCCGCTACGCTCCGGAGGCCCGGACGTTGCTGCCCTGCCTGACGCCGGCCATCATCGACTTCGAGGCCGTGCGGGAGACGCTCTCCTCCGCCGCCGTCGAGGAGATCGACGGCTACCTGTCGTTCCGGGCGTCCGACGGACTGCGGGCCACCTACATCAGTCCCTCCGGCCTGTTCGAGTTCACGTACACCGTCGGCGGCGGGAACGGCGTGTCGGGCACCGACGTGGCCCCGGCCAACGGCATCCCCGACTTCGTCGAGCGCTGCGCCGAGTACATGGACGAGTCCTGGCAGGTGGAGATCACGGACCTGGGCTTCGCCGCGCCGCTCCTCCCGGGTGACGGCACCTACGACGTGTTCTTCCAGTCGATGGGAGCGTACGGCTTCACCAGCGTGGCGGGCATCGGCCTCACCGAGATCACGCTGCACAACAACTTCATCCCCTTCCCGAACAACGATGACCCGGACGGCGATGAGCTGGGCGCGGCCAAGGTGACGTGCGCGCACGAGTTCAAGCACGCGTCGCAGTACTCCAACAACAGCTGGAGTCAGGGCGGCTGGGTGGAGCTGAACGCGACGTGGATGGAAGACATCGTCTATCCGGCCACGAACGACTATCACAACTACACGAACAACAACGGCGCCAACGTGCTGGGCCAGCCGTGGACCCGCCTGGACGACGGCGGTACGGGTTCCTACGAGGACTGCCTCTGGGAGCACTACCTCTCCAACGAGCACGGCAACGCGATCGTCCTCGAGGTCGACAACCAGCTCCTCGTGACGCCCGGCAACATCAAGACCGCCTACGCCAACGCGCTGGCCGCCTTCGGTTCGACCTGGGAGGAGGCCTACTCGGGCTTCCTGGAGTACGCGTGGTTCACGGGCACGCGGTCGCTGCCGCCGTTCGGCTTCCCGGACGCCCCCGCGCTCAAGCGCATGAACCTCCGGATCGGCGCCGTGAGCACCTACCCCTTCACGCGCAACGACCTGGTGGACCAGCTCTCGGGCCACCCGTACCGCTTCAACGGCGGATCGTCGGATCACGCGCGCGTCCAGTTCGACGGCGACGACGCGCACGACAATTTCCAGCTGTCGATGATCGTCAAGCTGCCGGACGACACGTTCACGATCTACCGGCCGACGGTGGACGCGAACCAGGACCTGGAGTGGGTCTGCCCGCTTCCGCAAGCCGACATTTCGTACCTGGGCGTCATCGTCACCAACGCCAAGCGTCGCCAGGGCGAGCAGTCCTACACGATCACCGTGGACGAGGTGGCCGGCGCCGTCGACGCGCCGGTGGTGGCCGGCGGCGTGCGTCAGCTCACGCTGGAGGCGGCCCGCCCGAATCCGTTCTCGGGCGGAACCTCCGTTCGGTTCTCCACTCCGGCCGAGGGCCGCGTTCGCGCGCGTGTGCTGGACGTCACGGGCCGCGCGGTGCGCACGCTGTCGGACTCGGTTCGTCCGGCGGGCGAGGCGGAACTCCGCTGGGACGGCCGCGACCAGGCCGGCCGGCCGCTGGCGGCCGGGATCTACTGGATCCGCGTGGAGAACGAGGACACGAGCGTGACGCGGAAGGTCACGCTGCTGCGCTGATCCGGACCGCTGCGTCTCCTGAAGCAGAACGCCCCCCGGCTCCGGCCGGGGGGCGCTTTTCTGGGTCGGGGATCCCGGACGGGACGCTAGCGGACGGTCTCGAGCTCCGGTTCCGCGTCACCCGTGAGCGCCTCGATGGAGAGGACGTCGCGGAGGTCGGCGTGGACCCAGTCCCCGTCGGTGCGGACCAGTTCCCCGTCCATCCAGACGCTGCCGCCGCCGTACTTCGGCGTCTGGATGCAGACGAGATCCCAGTGGATCGCCGACCGGTTGCCATTGTCCGCCGTGTCGTACGCCTGACCCAGCGCGGTGTGGAACGAGCCGTAGATCTTCTCGTCGAAGAGCGTGTCCTTGATCGCGTCGTGCAGGCAGGGATTCAACCCGAACGAGAACTCGCCGAGGAACCGCGAACCCTGGTCCGTGTCGAGGATCTCCTCCAGCTTGTCGACGTCGTTGGGCGCCTCGATATCCGTGACGCGGCCGTCCCGGAACGTGAGACGGATCCAGTCCCAGCTCGTGCCCGAGTAGAGCGATCCCGCGTTGTACGTGATCACGCCGTTGACGGAGTCCTTCACGGGCGCGGTGAAGACCTCGCCGTCGGGAATGTTCATGCGCCCGTCGCACTTGACGACGGGAATGTCCCGGATGGAGAACGTGACGTCCGTGTCCTTCGCCGTGAGCCGGACCTCGTCCGTCCGCTCCATCAACGCCGCGAGCGGATCCATCGCGGCGGAGAACTTCGGCCAGTCCAGGTTGCACACGTCGAAGTAGAGGCGCGCGAACCCTTCCCGGCTCTGCCGGGCCTGCTGGGACATGGAAAACGTGGGATACCGCAGCACGACCCACTTCGTGTGCGAGACGCGGTACCGCAGATGCACCGGCTGCATGTAGTGCTCGCGCTCCCAGCGACGCGCCTCGTCCGGCACCTCCGAACCCTCGAACGGGTTCTCGGTGCCGTTCACGCGCACGTAGCACTGCATCTGCTTCATGAGCTCTTCGTGGATCCCGCCCCACGACCGGATCTGGTCCTCGTCCGCTCCCCGGAGGAACCGGACGGCGGTCGTCTCGTCGGAGAGCATCGGGAACGGCACCCCGCCGGCCTCCGTCACCGCCGAGACCATCTCCCGGAGGAGTCCGACGGTCTCCGCACCGCGGAAGTCGAGCATCACGCGCTCGCCGGGCTTCACTTCCAGCGAGTAGCGAACGAGGTTTCGGGCCAGGGTGGCGTCGCGGGGATCTTGCACGCTTCCTCCTTGCGGTCCGGCGGCGAACGGGTCAGCGGCCCCCATCCTACCGCATCCGTCGGGGGAGCGGCGCGGGGCGGGACCGGACGCCGGAGGGCGGGGTCAGAAGCGGATGACGGGGGGGCGTCCCTTCTCCAGGCGTCGCCGGAGATCGTGGGCGGCGTGCTCCATGCGCGAATCCGCGACACGGGCCTCGTCGCCGTGGCGGAGGGCCTTCCGGGAGTCCCCGGCCAGCGCCGCCGCGGCCGCCGCCAGCAGGTGGAGATAGCCCAGAAGTCCCGAGTCGGTGGGACCATCGTCCAGGAGCCGCTCGAACTGGACGAGCGCGGGCTCGCCGCGGCGGAGCTCCAGCAGCGCCTTGCCGAGCGCCAGGCGAGCCTCCGGAAGTCCCGTTTCCGCAACGGGTTGAAGCGTCTTCACGGCGTCCTCGAGGGCGCCGCTCAGGAAATGAACGACTCCGAGCCGATAGCCTTCCCGGAGCCCGCTTTCCACCGTTCCGGACATGAAGTCCCCCCTTCTCTCCCGTTTCGGAGCCGGTGAGGAGGGTCTTGAGGGACGACCGCGGGCGGAATCGCCCCGGAGACGGTGCGAAGGCGGGGGAAAGGGCAGGCGCGGCGTCCCGCAGGCGGGCCTAGAAGCGAAACGTGAGGCCGGTTCCGGCGCCGATGATGGCGTGGGTTCCCGGCGGAAGCTCGATGCCCTCGTAGGTGAAGGCGGCGTTCACGCCGATCCGAGGGAGGACCATCCACTCCAGGCCGATCCGGCCCATGGCGCCGATCTGGCTGTCGTCGAAGGAGCGGGTGTCCACCAGATCGCCTCCCGCGTTGGGCGACGGACGCGGCGGAGCGCCGTCCACCGAGTTGAGATCCACGGTGGAGGTGGAGAACACGGCCGCGAAGACGACGTACGGCTGGAAGCGCCAGTTCTGCTGCCGCAGCGCGTCGATGCGGACACCGACGCGGAATCGCGACACGTCCAGGCTGCCGTCCACGTTGCCCGATCGGCCGTCCGGCCGTACCTTCTGGTCCAGGAGCTCCGCGACCTGCCCCTGCACGTCGGCCGAGGCCAGCGCGTAGGCGGCGTACAGCGAGTAGTTCCCGTAGGCCCTTAACGAGGCCGCCACCTCGAATCCGAGGGCCGGATCCACTCGATTCACTTCCGTTCCGTCCCAACCGCCGTAGCCGGCCCCCAGATGGAGTGCGTAGCGGGAGGCGTTCCTCCCGAGCTCTCCCATGGTGGCCTCCCAGTCGTCGGCGGCGTGCGCGGCGGACGGAACGAGCGGCAGGAGCGCCAGCGAAGCCACACCCACGGCGGGCCCGGCGAGCCACGGAAGCTTCATCGATTCCTCCAGATTCCGCCGTCGAGCCGAGCGGACGCGTGGGAACGGAAAAAGAGCGCGACCACCTTACCACCGGAGGGGGGAGGCGGCAACCGCGACCCAGAGCGTCGTCAGGGTCGCGTAAGCCCCTGAGGTTGCAATCGTTTACGCGATCCGGCGCCCCGGCCGGTCGCGTTGATCGTCGGCCGGGGACGTGATAGGGTCGCGGAGACGAAATGCGATGAACCCAGCAAGCACGGGAGAGGACATGGCGGTTGGCGAGGAGAGGAAGATGGCGGAGGCGGGGATCTCCCGGGACGACCTGCTTCGGTTCTACCGGAACATGGTGGTCTCCCGCTATCTGGACGACGAGGAGATCACGCTCAAGCGCAAGAACCTGATCTACTTCCAGATCTCCGGAGCCGGGCACGAGGCCATTCTGACCGCGATCGCTCACGAGATGAAGGCCGGCTACGACTGGTTCTACCCCTACTACCGGGATCGCGCGCTCTGCCTCATGCTGGGCATGACGCCGCAGGAGATGCTCGCGTCGGCCGTGGCCGCCGTGGACGATCCCAACTCCCACGCCCGCCAGATGCCCAGCCACTGGGGCCACGAGAAGCTGAACATCGTGTCCCAGTCCAGCCCCACGGGCACCCAGGTGCTGCAGGCCGTCGGCTGCGCCGAGGCCGCCTTCCGCGCCCGCCGGATCGAGGGGATCACCGGCCCGCTCGCGGACGCCCAGGAAGACGAGGTCACCTACGTCTCCCTCGGCGACGGCACCACCAGCCAGGGCGAGTTCTGGGAGGGTCTGAACACCGCGTGCACGCTGAAGCTGCCGGTCCTCTTCCACGTGGAGGACAACGGGTACGCCATCTCTGTACCGGTGGAGCAGCAGACCGCCGGCGGCAACATCTCCCGCCTCGTGAAGGGCTTCCCCGACCTCAAGATCGTGGAGTGCGACGGGACGGATCCGGTGGAGAGCGTCGGCGCGGCGCGCGAAGCGCTGGCCTGGATCCGCGGCGGCAAGGGCCCGGCGCTCATCCACAGCCAGGTCACGCGACCCTACTCGCACTCGCTCTCGGACGATCATCGCGCGTACCGGACGGCAGAGGAGCTGGAGGAGGAGGATTCGCGCGACTGCCTCACGACGTTCGCCCACTACCTGGTGGAGCAGGGCACCGCGTCCGAGGTGGATCTCCAGGCCATCCGCGACGAGGCCAAGGCGCAGGTGAAGGCCGCATCCGAGGCGGCGCAGGCGATGCCGAAGCCGGAGCACTCGCGCGAGGCCGCGGAGTCCCACCTGTACTCCCCGGACGTGGACCCCACCGGCCCCGAGTTCGATCGGCCGCCGACGGAGGAAGGAGCGCCGGACTCGGTCGTCGGGATGGTGAACACCTGCATGAACGAGGAGATGGCGCGCGATCCGCGCATCGTCGTCTTCGGCGAGGACGTGGCGGACGCCACGCGCGAGGACGCCCTGGACGAGGTGGGCGGCAAAGGCGGCGTCTTCAAGGTGACCTACAAGCTGCAGCGCAACCACGGCGCGGACCGGGTCTTCAACTCGCCGCTCGCGGAGGCCAACATCGTCGGCCGGGCGATCGGGATGGCCACGCGCGGCCTGAAGCCGGTCGTGGAAATCCAGTTCTTCGATTACATCTGGCCCGCCTACATGCAGATCCGCAACGAGCTGGCGATGATGCGATGGCGCTCGGGCGGGGACTTCTCGTCGCCGCTCGTCATCCGCACGCCCATCGGCGGTTACCTGCAGGGCGGCGCGGTCTACCACTCCCAGTCGGGCGAGTGCCTCTTCACGCACTGCCCCGGCCTGCGCGTGGTGATGCCGTCCAACGCGCTGGACGCGAACGGTCTGCTGCGCACCGCGATCCGCTGCGACGATCCGGTGCTGTTCCTGGAGCACAAGCACCTCTACCGGCAGCCCTACGCCAAGGGCCCCTATCCCGGACCGGACCACTGCATCCCGTTCGGGAAGGCGCGCGTGCACCGCGAGGGGCACCACGCCACGATCGTCACGTACGGTGCGCTGGTGCGGCGGTCCGAGATGGCGGCCAAGGAGCTGGCCAAGGAGGGGATCGAGGTGGAGATCCTGGATCTCCGCTCGCTCGCCCCCTGGGACTTCGAGGCCGTGGCGGAGTCCGTGAAGAAGACGTCGCGCTGCCTCGTGGTCCACGAGGACCACATCTCTTTCGGGTTCGGGGCCGAGGTCGTCTCGCGCGTGTCCGACGAGTTGTTCCCGTGGCTGGACGCTCCGGTGCGGCGCGTGGCCGGCATGGACACGCCGGTGGCCTACTCGCCCATCCTGGAGGACGTCATCCTTCCCCAGACGGAGGACGTGCGCGAGGCCGTGCGGTCGCTCGTCGCCTGGTAGCGAACGACCGCGCGTCCGGCGCTTCCCCGCCATGACCCGTCGCGTTTCCCGTCACGTCGCCGGGGCGATCCTCGCGGTCGCCCTGGCCGCGTCGCCCGCCGTCGCCCGCCCGGTCCTCACCGGCGATGCGCTGCTCCACGCGCGCAAGGGACTGGACCACCTCTATCACGCCCGACTGGACTCGGCGGCCGCCTCGTTCGAGCGGCTGCGCGCGGAGGATCCGGAGAGCCCGGCGGCCGACTTCCTGCTGGGCGGCATCGAGTGGCACCTCGTCACGACCGGACCTCAGGGGTTCACCGCGGGAGGCCCCGCGGAGGATCGCTTCTTCCGCCGGATGGACCAGGCGATCGCCGTCGGCGAGGCGCGTCTGGACCGGGATCCCTCCGATGCGGCCGCGCGCTTCTTCGTCGGCGGCGCCTACGGGTACAAGGCGCGGTACCTGGCGCTGCAGGAGAAGTGGTGGGACGCCTACCGAACCGGGAAGCGCGGCGTCTCGCACCTGGAGCGGGTGGTGGAGGAAGCCCCCGACCTGGAGGACGCGTACCTCGGGCTCGGGATCTACCACTACTACGCCGACGTCCTGCCGGGCGTCCTCAAGGTGCTGGCGCCGCTGGTGGGGATGAACGGCGACCGCGAGCGCGGGCTCGCCGAGATCCGCCGCGCCGTGCGAGGCGGCGTTCTCGTCGGCGTGGAGGGGAGGTTCTTCCTCGCGGAGATCTACACCACACTGGAAGAGGATCACTGGACGGCCTACGGCTACTCGCGGGGACTGCGCGAGGAGTTCCCGGAGCATGATCTCTTCACCTGGATCCACGCACGCGTCCTGGACGAACTCCACCGCTCCGAGGAGGCCGCGGAGCAGTGGGAGCGGCTGGCGGCCACCGCTCGCGATCGCCGGACGAAGGGTTTCCTGGAGTATCGCCTGGCGCGCACGCAGCTCTTCGGCGGCGACTTCGAGGGAGCGGCCGCCCGGCTCGACGAGTCGCTGAAGTACGGACGGCTCGCCAGTCCGCGCATGACGATGTGGGGACGGCTGCGGTACGGGCAGGCGCTCGACGTACTGGGGCGCCACGAGGAGGCGCTGCAGCAGTACCGACTGGCCCACGACCTCGACGCCTCGGACTCGGCGCGGGAGCGTACCGGCCGCCGCCTCGACGCGGGACGACGGGACGCCTCCGTCGTGTCCCTGGACGAGCTGGCGGAGGACGCGGAGATCCTGCGCGACCGCGCGGCGCCGGAGGAGACCGTCGCCCACGTGGAGCATCTGCTCACTTCGCCGTCACGGGGCCTCTCGGGATCGGAGTCGGATCTCTATTTCGAGACGATCGCCCTCCTCGCCCACGCGCGGCTGCGGCACGGCGATGCGGACGGCGCCGTCGCCACGGTGGACCGTGCGATCGGCCGCCGCCCGCGCCCGGACAAGCGCCAGCGTGCTTCGCTCCTGTCGGTGCGAGCCCGCGCGCAGCTCCGCCGCGGCGACATCGAGGCGGCGCGCGAGGACCTTCGCACCGCGCGCTCGCTCTCGGCCGGCGACACGCGCGAGCGGTTCGAGCGGGAGATGCAGCTCGTTGAGGCGGCCGGCGCCGTTCCCGCCGCAACCCCGGCGGAGGCGATCCCGGCGGTCCCGTTCCGCGTCCCGGACCGCGGGGAACTCTCGCTGGCGGTGGAGCGCGCGGACGGACAGCGGTTCCCGCTCGCGCTCGGGGCCGACGGCTGGACGGGCACGGTCCCCGTGGACGCGGAGGGAATGCTGGTCTACCGGTTCCGGGAGGACGATCGCCGCACGCGCCCCGATCCCGCGGCGGACCGGATCGTCCTCCGCGGGGATGAGGCCTGGTGCGTCCGCGTGCCTCAGCCGAGGCAGACGAACCCGTCGCCCTCCGGGTAGTCCATCGCAGCCAGCGCCTCGCGGATCTCCGCCCGCGCCCCCTTGATCCCCACGGCCGCCACCACGAACGCGCGCGGCTCCTCCTCCAGACTCTCCGGCGGACGAACCTCCACGCCCAGCATGCGTCGGCCGATCTTCGTCGGGGCGATGTCCACGAGGTGACGGAGAATCACGCCGCGCCGCCGCAGCGCCTTCGCCGCGCGGCGGCCGTCCCGGCCCGCCCCCCACACCACGACCTCCCGCCCCTCCAGTCGCTTCACCGCCACGAGGTGCTCGGCCTTGCACTCGAGGAACGCGCGCGCCGTGTAGCGCGAGTCCGTTCGCGTGAGACGATCCGGATGGTCGCGCAGGAGCGTCAGCACCTCGTCCTGCTTGGCGAAGCGCCAGCCGGCGCGGTAGCCGCGCAGCCACAGGTCGTAGTCCTCGGGAAACGGGAGGTCCCGGTAGCCGCCGACGTCGCGCATCGCCCGCGTGCGGACCGCCACCGCCGGGTGCGGCAGCGGAGACTCCACGAAGAGGTCACGCTCGATCTGCTCCGGGGAGAGAGTCTCGTTCAGCCACGCCTCGTAGGCGCGCAGGTTCACCGAGACCATGCCGCCGAAGAACTCGACGCGGCTGGCCACCACGTCCACGTCGGGGTGGTCGCCCAGGTACGCGCACTGGCGCTCCAGGCGCTGCGGCCGCATGAGGTCGTCCGCGTCGATACGGGCGACGACATCGGCCGTCACCCGATGGAGGCCGTCGTTGAGCGTCGCGACGATGCCGCGCGGCGGGAACGCGTGCACCTCGAATCGCTCGTCCCGGGCGGCGGCCGCCTCCGCGACCTCGCGGCTCCCGTCGCTCGAACCATCGTCCAGGATCAGGCAGCGGAAGTCGGTCAGCGTCTGGGTGCGGACGGATTCGAGCGTCTCGGGCAGCGTGGCCGCCGCGTCGCGCACGGGGAGCAGCACGTCCACGGACGGCGACTTCAACCGGTCTCCCACAGCGGCGTGGAGAGGTAGCGCTCGCCGAAGTCGCTGAGCACGGTGACCACGACGCCGTCCTCCCGCGCCGCGGCGGCCCGGCGCACACCCTCCAGGTAGGCGCCCGACGACTGACCCGCGAAGATCCCGGCGCGGGCGAGCGCGTGCGAGTGCTCGCGCGCCTCCTCGGACGTGACGTCGATCCAGTGGTCGATCACGGACTCGTCCAGGATCTCCGGCACGATGTCCCCCGGATGGCCGAGCGGCTTGAGTCCCTCGATGCCGGGGAACACCTCCGGGCGCACCGCCCAGATGCGGATGCCCGGGTCGTGTGCCTTGAGACGTCGCCCGACGCCGGTGAGCGTGCCGCCCGTCCCCACGCCGGCCACGAAATCCGTCACCCGTCCGTCCGTCTGGACCAGGATCTCCTCCGCGGTGCCGTCGTGCTGGGCGCGCCAGTTCGCATCGTTGGCGTACTGGTTGCAGAGGAAGTAGCGATCGGACTGCTCCTTCCCCAGCCGGTGGGCGACGCGCAGCGCCTCGTCGTAGCCCTCCACCGGATCGGTGTGCGTGAGCGTGGCGCCGTGCGCGAGGATCCGCTTCTTCCGTTCCAGGCTGGCGTTGCCCGGCACGATCAGCTCCACCGGCAGGCCCATCACCTTCCCGATCATCGCGTAGGCGATGCCGGCGTTTCCGGACGACGAGTCCAGGACGATGCGGTCCCCGATGACGTCGTTCGCCACGGCCTCGGCGAGCATGCGCAGCACCGGCCGATCCTTGATGGAGCCGCCGGGGTTGAAGTACTCCACCTTCGCGTGCAGCTCGACGCCGGGGAACTCGCTGCGCAGGAGATCGAGGCGGACCATCGGGGTGTCGCCGATGAGACCCAGCACCGGAAACCGATCGACGGCCTCCCGCACCGCGTCGGGGACGGGCACCGTCAGGCGCTCCGGACGCGCGAGCGGGCCAGCTCCCGGGCCCGCGCCTGCTCGATGTCGCTGAGCGGCGGTGCGTCCAGCGACTCGACGAGCCCGTCGACCTGCTCCTGGCTGCGGAACCCCGGAATGGCGGTCGTCACGGCGGGATGCGCCAGCACGAACCCGACAGCCGCATCCCGGAGCGAGCGCACGCCGGACGCGGTCAGGAACCTCAGCTCCGCGACGCGTTCCAGCCGGGCCGCGATCTCCTCGGGAGTCAGCCGGCTCCTCCAGTCGTCCGGGGAGAACGACGTGTTCCGCGTGTAGCGGCCGGAGAGGAATCCGTAGGCCAGCGGCGAGGACGCGATGACGCCGACCTGCCGGCGCAGCGCCTCCTCCAGCAGCGTCGTGGCGGCGCCCTGATGCAGGAGGTTGAAGTGCACCTGGAGGACGTCCACGCGTCCGGTCTCCAGCAGGCGCTGTCCGGCGTCCACGTCCCAGCCCACGGAGACGCCGAGCGCGCGGATCCGCTGCCGCGTCTTCAACTCCTCCAGCGTGTCGAGCGCCCGCTCGGTCTCGTCGCCCTCGTCGGGGACGGCGTGGAGCTGGAACAGGTCGATCTCTTCCACGCCCAGCCGCGCCCGCGACCGGTCCACGGCGGAGCGAAGGTGGTCGGGTGACAGGTCTTTCATCCAGCGCTCGGCCCCGTCCGGCACCCAGCCCGCCTTCGTGGCCAGGACCATCTGCCCGCGACGGCGCGCCGCGGCCTGTCCGAGGATGCGCTCCGCGCGGCCGAGGCCGTACGTGTCCGACGACTCGAAAAACGTCACGCCGAGGTCCAGCGCGCGATTCACGGCGCGGAGCGCCTCGCTCTCCGGGACCACGCCGTAGCCCGTCGGGGCGCCGCCGAGCTGGATGGAACCGCCGATCGGCCAGGTCCCGAGGCCGAGGGCGGACACCTTGATTCCGGTTCGTCCCAGCAGTCGATATTCCATGGCGAAACACAGTATCATGGTTCCTGATCCCCGGATATGACCGGTCGCCGCGACTTGCGCGGAACCGGACCGAACACGACGGGTTTTGCCAAGGAGAGCCGGATTGGCCGGAGGCTGGCGCAGCGAGCTTCGCGAGTGGGGCAAGGTCCTGGTGATGACCGTCGGCATCGCCATCGGGCTGCGCGCCGTCGTCGTCGAGGCGTTCGTGGTGCCCACCGGGTCGATGAAGCCCACCATCGTGGAGGGCGACCATCTGCTCGGCTCCAAGTTCCACTACCGGTTCTGGCACGCGAAGGCGGGCGATGTCGTCGTGTTTCGGCCTCCCGAGGAGGCCGCCGAGATCTCCCGGCAGGACGTGCCGCGCTACGTGAAGAGGGTGATCGCCATCGCCGGAGACGAGGTGGAGGTGACCGAGGGAATCGTGCGGGTCAACGGAGAGAGACTCCGGGAGCCGTACGTCGCCGAGGCTCCCGACTACGAGCTCTCTCCGACCGTCGTTCCGCCCGGACACCTGTTCGTCCTGGGCGACAACCGGAACGACTCGCTGGACAGCCACCGGTGGGGCTTCCTGAGCGAGGACTCCCTGATCGCCCACGTGTTCGCCCGGTACTGGCCGCCCCATCGCATCGGCGGCCTCTAGGAGGAGTGATGAAGCCTCGCGTGAAGCGGGAGATCCGGGAGTGGGCCAAGACGCTCGTCTACTCCGCGCTGATGTTCTTCGGCATGAAGATCGCGGTGGTGGAGGCGTACCACGTTCCCACCGGGTCCATGCGTCCCACCATCCTGGAGGGCGACCGGATCCTGGGCACCAAGTTCCACTACTGGATCTGGGACGCTCGGGCCGGAGATGTCGTCGTGTTCCGCTCGCCGGAGCGGGTCCAGGCGCTGTCCGGACCTCAGGCCGCGGCCGGGCGCCTCGTGAAGCGTGTCGTGGCAGTGGCGGGCGATGTCGTCGAGGTGAAGGACGGCACGCTGTTCGTGAACGGGACCGCGCAGCGGGAGCCGTACCTGCAGGCCCCGCCGGACTACCGCATGCCGCCCTTCCCCATTCCCGAGGGGCACGTCTTCGTCCTCGGGGACAATCGCAACAACTCGCTGGATGGACACGTGTGGGGATCGCTGGAGGAGGAGGCCCTCCTCGCCCGCGCGTGGGTCCGGTACTGGCCGCCGTGGCGGGTGGGACTCCTCTGAGCCACCTTCCGCGTCGCGCGGTCGTCTGATACCGTGCCCAGGTGATGCGCATCCGATCCGTTCTTTCCCTCGCGCTGGCGCTGGCGGCGACGTGCACCCTCTTCGCGTGCGGAGGCGACGGGGAGCGTCGTCCGGCCGCCGACGGCCGGAGCGTGCTCCTCATCACCCTGGACACCACGCGGCCCGACCGGCTGGGCGTGTACGGACGTCCCGACGCGCGCACCCCCGTCCTGGACCGGCTGGCGCGGCAGGGGGCGGTCGTGCAGTGGGCCATCGCCGACGTTCCCGTGACGCTCCCCAGCCACACGACGATCCTCACCGGCGTGCCGGCCGTGGGCCACGGTGTGCGGTACAACGCGGACTTCCGCGTGACCGAGGACGCCGAGACGCTGGCGGAGTGCCTCACGGACCTCGGCTACGACACGGGCGCCGTGATCTCGGCACTGGTGCTGGACGCGAAGTTCGGCATCGACCAGGGCTTCGCGTTCTTCGAGGACGATCTGACTCCCGGCTACGTGAAGTACGACGAGTCGCTCTACCCCGAGGAGACGCACTGGCTGCCGAAGGCCGATCGCCGCGCGCCGGAGACCGTCGACCGGTCGCTGGAGTGGATGACCGACGCGCGGCGGCCCTTCCTCCTCTGGTCGCACTTCTACGACCCGCATTTCCCGTTCGATCCTCCCCCGCCCTGGGAACGCACGGCCCCGGAGCTCTACCTCGCCGAGATTCACTCCACGGACCGGGAACTCGGACGGATGATGAAACGGCTGGAGGAGAGCGGAGAACTGGACTCCACCGTCATCGCCGTCACCTCCGATCACGGCGAGGGACTGGATCAGCACCGCGAGGACGGGCACGGCATCTTCGTCTACGACGACACGATCCGCGTCCCGCTCATCGTCCGGGCCCCCGGGCCGGTGCCGGCCGGACGGGTGCTCGGCGAGCAGGTCCGGACGATCGACATCGCCCCGACGCTGCTGGAGGCGGCGGGCCACCAAGGGGAGACGCTGGGCCTCGGCGGCACGTTGCTCCCGGTGATGCGGGGCACGGGCGACGTTCCGGATCCCGTGGCCTACTCCGAGTCGATCAAGTCCCGACTCTTCTACGGCGGCAGCGGACTGAAGTCGCTCCGGACGAAGGACGCCAAGTACGTGTGGGCGCCGCGCCCCGAGTTGTACGCGCTCCTCGACGATCCCGGCGAGACCGTCGATCACGCGGGCGGCAGCCGCGACACGGTGCTGCGCTTCCGCGAGCGGCTGGAGGAAACGATCCGGGACATCCGCTCGCACGGGATGGTCTCGGTGGACGCCTACGAGCCCGACGCAGAAACGGCGGAGGCGCTGCGGAGCCTCGGCTACGTGACGGGGAGCGGCGCGTCGGCGGAGCTGCCGTCGGTGGAAGAGGAGATGACGCTACGCGGCTACGACCCGAAGGACCTCGTCGACGTGTCGATGGGAGCGCGCGAGATCCAGAACGGGTTCTACGAGTCGGGCGAGCGCAAGCTGCAGCGCTTCTTCGCCACGGCGCGCCCCCCCGCCGAGGATCCGACGATGCGCCGGCTCTGGGCGGCGGCGCACCAGAACTACGCGAAGATCTGGATGGTGCGCGGGAACTACGCGCGCGCGGCGGAGGAGTATCGCCTGGCCGCGGAAGCCGATCCGGAGTACGACCTGGCCCGCTGGAGCCGCGTCTATGCGCTGAACCTCGCCCGGCTCCCGGAGGAGGCGCTACGGGCGGCCGACGAGACGATGGCGCGCTACCCGCGTTCCTACCGGGTCATGGTGCACCGGGGTCTGGCGCTGGCGTTCCTGGGCCGGACGGAAGAAGCGCGCACCCAGCTGGAGCGCATCGTGCGGGAGTCGGACCCGCAGGGCACGCCGCACCGGAACGCGCGCTACTACCTCACCCGCATCGGGACACCGGGAGAGCGCTCGGCGCTCGAGGAGTATCTCGCCTCCGAGCGGCGCGACTGACCGCGAGCGCCCTACTCTTCCTCCTCGTCCGATCCCCAGTCGTCGTCGAAGTCCTCCTCGTCGTCCTCCCCCACGCCGTCGAGATCGTCCTCCCAGTCGTCATCCAGATCGAGGTCCTCGTCTTCGTCCTCGTCCTCGTCCTCGATCTCGTCATCGCCCCAGTGGAGGTTCTCCTCGTCCTCGAGGGTCCCTGACAGCTCGAAGCGATCCGATTCGGAATCCCACATCGCCGGTGACTCCTCTGCGACCGGCGCGGTCCGGCGCCGGGTCGGGGTGGGCGGCTCAGCCGCCGGCCACGGGACGGACGAGCTCGAGGCGATCGCCGTCCGTGAGACGCGTGTCGTCGAACCGTTCGCGGGGAAGCGGCTCGCCGTTCAGTTCCGCGACGACCCACCGGGGATCCAGTTCCAACCCGCGGATCAGGTCCGAGAGCGGCATCCCGGGCTCGATGGAACGCGCGGTCCCGTTGAGGATTATCTCACCCATTCGACCCCGCTTTTCAACACCGTTTCCCAGTCCTTCCACACCGGATCGAAGCCGTGCCGGGCGATGGCCCGGGCCACCTCCTCGGGGGAACGCCGGTCCTCCACCTCGAACTGACGACCGGCATCGGTGTCCGGCGCGGAGTAGCCGCCGGGTTCCGTGCGAGAGCCGGCGCTCATCTGCGTCACGCCCAGCGCGATCATGCCGTCGCGGAAGGCGGGGGTCTCCCGCGTCGACAGGATGATCCCGACGTCGGGAAGCGCCAGGCGGAACGCGCAGGTGATCTGGGCCAGCTCCGCGTCCGACACCGGGAAGCGCGGTGCAGCGTCGGCGTAGGCGGCCGGACGAAGGCGCGGGAACGACACCGTGACGAACGTCTTCCAGTACCGCTTCATGAGGAACCGGGCGTGGGCGTAGAGGTGCAGCGCCTCGTCCCGCCAGTCCGCCAGCCCGAGCAGCGCACCGATGCCCAGCCGCTTCATTCCCGCCTCCGCGCCGCGCTCCGGCGTGGCGAGGCGCCAGTCGAAGTTCTTCTTCTTCCCCGCAAGGTGCACGGTCGCGTAGACGTCGCGGTCGTAGGTCTCCTGGTAGACCACCAGGCCCTCCGCCCCCGCCGACGTCCACCGGCGGTAGACTTCCTCGGTCTGCGGCTGCACCTCCACCGAGAGGCTGGGCACGTCCGAGGCCAGCGCCCCGATCACGTCCGAGAGGTACTCCGGCGAGACGTGGCGGGGATGCTCCCCCGACACGATCAGCAGATGACGGAAACCGCGGTCCAGCAGCAGGCCCGCCTCGGCAACCGCCTCCTGCACCGTCAGCGTGCGCCGCGGAATGGGATTCGCGCGGGCGAAGCTGCAGTACGTGCACGTCTCCACGCACTCGTTGGAGACGTAGAGCGGCGCGTAGAGCTGGATCGTCCGGCCGAAGCGCTGCCGCGTGAGCGAGTGGGAGCGCCGGGCCAGTTCCTCCAGACGCTCCCCCGCCGCGGGCGACAGCAGCGCGGCGAAGTCGGCGGGCGACAGTGTCTCGGCGGCCAGCGCCCGATCGACGCGGGCGGCGTCCGCGTGGTCGGCCGCGCGCCGCCACTCGGTGAGCGGCAGCTCTTCCAGATGCTCCCGGAACGTCACGCGTCGCCCCCGAGGAATCCGGTCAGCGGACTCGAGGCCTCGGCCTCGCGACGCTCCGGCGCGGCGCCGGCCAGGTACGCCGCGCGTCCCGCCTCCACGCCGAGCCGGAACGCGCGGGCCATGCCGGCCGGATCCTCGGCCACGGCGATGGCGGTGTTCACGAGCACGCAGTCCGCGCCCATCTCCATCGCCTCGGCCGCGTGCGACGGGGCGCCGAGCCCGGCGTCCACGACGACCGGCACCTCGGCCTGCTCCAGGATGATGGCGATGGAATCGCGCGTGCGCAGCCCGCGGTTCGAACCGATGGGCGATCCCAGCGGCATCACCGTGGCCGCCCCGACCTCCTGAAGTCGCTTGGCCAGCACCGGATCCGCCCCGATGTACGGCAGCACCTTGAACCCCTCGGCCGCGAGGATCTCCGTGGCCTTCAGCGTCTCCACCGGATCCGGGAGCAGGTAGCGCGGGTCCGGAGTGACCTCCAGCTTGATCCACTCCGAGAGCCCCGCGGCACGGGCCAGCCGCGCGAGCCGGACGGCCTCGTCCGCGTTCTCCGCGCCCGACGTGTTGGGCAGGAGCAGGTAGCGGTCCAGGTCGATGAACTCCAGCAGGTTGGGTTCGCGGGACTCCAGATCCACGCGACGCAGCGTCACGGTGACGATCTCGGTGCCGGAGGCGTCCAGCGCGTCACGCATGACGACGGGCGACGGGAACTTGCCGGTGCCGACGAGGAGCCGGGAGGAGAAGGATCGTCCGGCGATGCGCAGCGAGTCTTCCATGGTTCTCCTTCCGGCGGCGGGACGCCCGGGGTCCGTGCGGACCCAAGGTAGGTGGCGCCCCGCGGCGAGTCAATCCGCGCCGGACGGGGTCCGGCGGCCGCGGAGCCGTTATGATGCGGGAGGGAGGGCCGATGGAAGCACCGCTCGGACGGATCCACCTGATCGCGGACCTCGACGTCCTGGACGGGATGCCGGACGGCGAGGAGCGCGTGCGCCGGCTGCTCGCGGCGGGACTCCCGTCGCTCACGCTGCGCGGCCCCGGGCGATCGTCGACCGCCCTCGTTGCGGCCGGACGGGCGCTCCGGGAACTTGCCCGGCGGCACGGCGCGCGGTTCCTGGTGAACGGTCCGGAGGAGGCGGTGCGGATCCTGGACGCGGACGGCTGGCATCGCCCGGCGGCCGACGGTCCGCCGCCGGCCGACTGGGATCGTCCGTGGGGCGGCAGCGCCCACGACCGGCAAGAGCTGGACCGGGCTCGGGACGCGCACTGGGTCTTCGTCTCGCCGGTCTACCCCACGCTGTCCAAGCCGGGCGCGGTCGGGCTGGGGACGGAGGGGCTCGCGGCGCTGGTCGCGGAGACGAGCGTGCCCGTGTACGCGCTCGGCGGCATGGACGCGGACCGGCACGCCGCGTGCCTGCGGGCGGGAGCCGCCGGCTCGGCCGCGATCCGCGGCCTGCTGGGAGACAACGGCCCGGACTGGGTGCTCGGGGCGGTCACCGCTTGATGCGGCGAAGTCTCTCGCCGAGGAGCCTCTTCTTCTTCGGCGCCGTCCAACCGAATCGGCCCGCCTTCTCGTCGTCCGGCGAGCGCAGCGGGATCTGCATGCCGACCGCCTCCGCCAGCGCCACGTTCATCGGCGTGGGGCGAAGCTCGAAGTCCTCCCAGGCGTTCATGCGCCGCGGGAGCAGGCCGGACGCCAGCGCGCGCAACCAGTGTCCGGCGGCGACGGGCGGAAACTCCTCGTCCGCGAACCGGCCGACGCACCACGCCCCGACCGCGAACGGAAGCGGCACGACGGTGCGAGCCAGGCCCAGGTTGTCGGCCAGGGACTTCACGAGCAGCGCGCCGGTCAGCATCTCCCCGCCGCCCAGGTCGTAGACGTCGGCCGGCGGATCGGGACGCACGGCGGCGAGCGCCGCGTACGCCGCCAGGTCGGGCAGGGCGATGGGTTCCAGGCGGGCGCGCTGCACGGCCGGCAGGGCGACGAAGCGCGAGCGCTCCACGAACCGTCGCAGGACGCCGGTCAGTCCGCACGGCCCCAGCACGATACCGGCGCGCAGCGCCACGACGGACGAGCCGGATCGGCGCAGCGCGGCCTCGGCCGCCCCCGCCGCGGCCTTCAGCGGCACGGGAGATCCGGCGTCGGCTCCGATCACCGAGACCCTCACCACGCGGACGCCGTCCGGAACGGCGCCCGCCAGTCGCGCGGCGCGCTGCTCCTCCGCGGCAGCCAGGGGCCCGGACCACGATGCGGGCGGGAGCCCCAGATCGATGACCGCGTCGCCGGACGACGGGGTCGGCCGATCGTCGCCGGGGGTCACGGGCTCGGCGTCCTGCTCCCGCACCGCGACGGCCACCGCTTCCCGGACCGGCGTTTCCCCGCCGGAGATCCAGACCTTCACGCGCACCACCCGCTGTTCGAGGGGAACGCCTCGGGGCCGAGGCGAAGCTCAGTCTGCGAAGGCGCGGCGGGGGTGTCAAGATGACGGCGCCGGCCGGGCGTGAGGTCGCCGGCGCCGGAGGGCCGCTCATCCTGCGATTGCCGGTCCGCGGCGGATGCGTCATGCTTTGCCGATGACTCCCTCTCGCCCGTTCGCCGTGCTGCTGGGAACCGTCCAGGACGGCGGGTTCCCCCACGTGGGCTGCGCCTGCGAGGCGTGCACCATCGCGGCGCGGCATCCGGAGCAGCATCGCCGGGTCGCCTGCCTCGGTCTCGTGACGTCCCGCGGGGCCGCCATCATCGACGCCACGCCCGATCTTCCGTCGCAGCTCCGGTCGCTCTCCACGGCCACGGGGCAACCGCCCGATCGGCCGCTGCGGGCGATCCTCCTGACGCATCTCCACGCCGGCCACGTCCTCGGGCTCCCGCTGATGGGACGCGAGGGATGGGCCGGCACGGGAACGCCGCTCTGGGCGACCGAGTCCTGCCTGCGCTTCCTGGAGTCGACGCCGCCCTACTCGCGTCTGTTCCAGGACGGACACCTGGAGCCCCGGGTTCTGCATCTGGGCTGGGACGCCTCGCTGGACGAGCTGGTCATCCAGCCGGTTCCGGTGCCCCATCGCAGCGAGGATGGGGACACCGTGGCCTATCATATCGAGGGGCCGGAGCAGTCCCTGTTCTACGCGCCGGATCTGGACTCGATCGGGCCGGAGGTGATCTCGCACATCCGCGCGGCGGACGTGGCGGTGCTCGACGGGACGTTCTTCCGGAAGCGGGAGCTGCGCCGCGACGATGCGAACTCGGTCCCCCACCCCGCCATCGCGGACACGATGAGCGCGGTGTCCCGCCTGGACACGCGAATCCTCTTCACGCACCTGAACCACACGAATCCGGCGCTGGATGAGGAATCGCGCGAGCGACGCGCCGTGGAGGCGCTGGGCATGCGGGTGGCGGCCGAGAACGAGATCATCGAGCTCGGCTAGACCGGGGCGAACCCTCTAGCGGAACCAGGAAAGACCGAGCGCGATGCCCGAGACGATGTTCGTCTCGTCCTTCATCACGATGTCGGTCCGGTACTCCATGGTGAAGTGCGACGCGGCCAGCCAGCCGGCCCCGATCCCCGCCAGGGACGCCTTCATTCCGAGTCCGCCACGCAGGAGCGTATCGAAGGAACTGCCCTCCTCGCCGGGCGGATCCTGCAGCGTGCCGCCGGCGCCGCCGAGGAAGTACAGGCTGCGGTCCGCGAAGTTGGGGAACCACAGGATGTTGCCGGTGACCCCGTAGCTGGAGGACCCGACGGTCCCGAGCGGCCAGACGCGCGTGTCGCCCATCGCCTGGAGCATCACTCCTTCCGCGAAGAAGTAGCCGACGCGGAGCTCGGGCTGGGCGCTGACGAAGCCCTTCTCCTCCTCCGGCATCAGCACCATTCCGATGCCGCCCTGGATCTCCAGGCTGCCCGGCACGACGGGGAAGGTCTGGGCGCCGGCCACGCCGGCGAGCATCAGCCCCCCGAGCGCGGCGGCAAGGAGCGCGCGCTTCATGAATTCCTCCCGTCCGCGGCGGCGCGGACCTGGCTGGCGGGCGATCGCCCGTTGATCGAAACCGGCTGGCGCCTACCTTACCATCGATGGGCCGAGGTCGCCCCCCCTCCTTGACACCTGCGACCTGGGCCCGCGATCCTTGAGTGTCCCTCCGTGCGGGAGGCAGGAAGGAATGACGACCCTGACGAGTATGAAGCGCGTCCTGGTGCTGGGTCACGATCGGGGGTCGCTCCTCCCCTGGGTGAAGGAGTGCGGTCTGGAGGTCGTGGACGAGAACCCCGACGTGGTCATCACGTGGGGCGGAGACGGTCTGCTGCTCGGTTCGGAGCGCGACTGGCCGGGCGTGCCCAAGCTGCCGCTCCGCAACAGCCGGCACGGCAACAAGTGCGAGCCGCACGAGATCCGCGAGGCGCTGCAGCACCTCCAGAGCGGGGACCTGCGGGTCACGCGCCACCGCAAGATCGTCGCCCGCCGGGAAGACGAGGAGCGCGTCGGCCTCAACGACGTCCTCGTCCACAATTCGCGCCCCACTTCCACCGTCCGGTACAAGGTGTGGATCAACGACCACGCATTCGGGGACGGCGAGGAGATCGTGGGGGACGGGGTGGTCGTGGCCACGCCGTTCGGCTCCACGGCGTACTACCGCTCCATCACGCGGAGCGTGTTCCGTGAGGGACTGGGCCTGGCCTTCAACAACTCGACGGAGCCGCTGGACCACCTCGTCCTCCGGGAGGACTCCCGCATCCGGGTCCGGATCACCCGCGGCCCGGCCCTGGTCACGGCGGACAACAACCCGTTCTACCTTCCGCTGGAGGAGGGCGACGAGGTGCTGGTGGAGCGTCACCCGGAAACGGCCACCCTGCTGGGTCTCGGGCGCCGCCGGGACCACGCATGATCCACGTCAAGGTGTGCTGCATCTCCTCCGAGGAGGAGGTGCGGATCGCGCTGGAGGCCGGGGCGGCCGCGTTGGGGTTCGTCTCCTCGATGCCGAGCGGGCCCGGCGTCCTCGGCGAGGACGTCATCGCCCGCCTCACCGCCCTCGTTCCTCCGCCCGTCGCCACGTTCCTGCTCACGTCGCTCACGGATCCCGACGCCGTGGTGGAGCAGCGCCGGCGCTGCGGCGCGAACACGGTGCAGCTCTGCGACCGGATGGATCCCGCGGCCGTCGGGGAACTGCGGCGCGCGATGCCCGGCGTCCGCGTGGTCCCGGTGGTGCACGTGACCGGCCCGGAGTCCGTCGAGGAGGCGGTTCGGCTGGCGGACGAGGCTCACGCCGTCCTGCTGGACAGCGGCAACCTCACGGCCCGCGTGAAGGAGCTCGGCGGCACGGGACGCACCCACGACTGGGCGCTCAGCCGACGGATCGTGGAGGAGTGCGGGAAGCCGGTGTTCCTGGCCGGCGGCTTGAACGCGTCCAATGTGGCCGATGCGATCCGCCAGGTCCGCCCGTGGGGAGTGGACCTGTGCAGCGGCGTGCGCCGGGACGATCGCCTCGCCCCGGACCTGCTCCGGGCGTTCCTGGCCGCGGCCCGCTCCGCGGACTGACCCACGAAAAACGGGGAGAGGAGCCGCGCTCCCCTCCCCGACGATGCATCCCGACCGGCTCCCGCGGCCGGTGGGTTCGGCCTAGGCGATGCCGGCCAGCTGCTCCTTCGGCGTGTCCAGCGGCAGACCGTTGGCCGGATCGTCCATCATGCGATTGATGTCATCCACGAGGCCCATCGTCACCGGTCCGGGCTTGCCGTCGCCGACCCTCACGTCCTGGATGCTGATGATGGGCATGACGCCCGCCCCCGTGCCCGTCATGAAGCACTCGCGCGACGGCCCGACGAGGTCGATCGGCAGGAGATCCTCGCGCACGGTGACGCGGTAGCCCCGCTTCTCCGCGAGCATCATCACCGTCTCCCGCGTGATGCCCTGCAGACAGTATTCCGCAGACGGCGTGCGGATCTCCACCCGGGACGGATCCGACTCCCAGCCGTCGTGGCGGTACACGGAGAAGATGTTGTCCACCGTGGCCTCGGCCACGAACCCGTCGTGCGTGAGCATCAGGGACTCCACGTAGGGCGTGCCCTCGGTGCCCTCGCGCAGCGCCAGGACGTTGTTCAGGTAGTTGTTGCTCTTGATGTTCGGGTCCACGATCGTCTTGTTGGGACGGCGGATCCGCCGCGACAGGCCGAGCGGGATCCCGCGCTCGTAGGCCTCTCGGGGATAGAGCCGGATGGTGCTGATGATGGCGTACACCGTGGGCGTGATGCACTTGTGGGGATTGATCCCCAGATCGCCCATGCCCCGCGTGACGACCAGCCGGATGTAGCCCGTTCCGTCCGGAAACTCCACCTGCCGGCAGGTCTCCAGGAGCTGCTCCGTCAGGTACTGGCGCGACATGGGGAGCTGCACGCCCACCTTCTCCATCGACCGGTCCATCCGGTCCATGTGCTCCTTGTACAGGAAGATGGAGTTGTTCCGGATCAGGATGCCTTCGAAGATCCCGTCGCCGTAAAGGCCGACGTGATCCAGCGGGGACAGCCCGATCTCGTCGAGGCGGAAGATCCCGTCCCGGCGGCGAAGACCCGAGGGGTCCTCCGTTTCCTGGCCTGCGGTGGAGTTCATCAGGGCCCGCGGTGTCACCCCTTCGATCAGGGGCATCGAGAAGTAGACGCGGGCCCGACGGCCGACTTCTCGCAGCGTCTCGATGGCGCCGTCGTAGTCCTGGCGAGTTCTCAAAGGATTCACCTCCGGCTGGTGCGCCCGCGGCGAGCGCCGAAAGGTCACATTTCCTGGCGATCTGCGGATCCCGCGGGGACACGCGTCGGGATCCCCGACCCGGTACGCGAGAAGACGGCGGGATCTCGACCGCGCACGTTTCCAAGGTACCTGCTTGCCGCGACCACGGCGAGCGGGATTCCCGGCGAAGTCCCCCGGGAACGTGGAACCCTCGACGTACCAAGAGGATCCCGTGTCGGGCGGGCGGCGGGACGAACCCCGCCGCGGAGGATCAGGGGAAGATCCCGAGATCCAGGTAGGCCTCGGCGATCTTCTCGATGGCAAGCACGTAGGAAGCCATCCGCATGTCCGGGACGCTCTTCCGACGCTTCATCACGCCGCGGATCTCGCGATAGGCGGAGCGCATCGTGTCCTCCAGGCCGGAGTTCACCAGCGCGAGCTCGTTGTGGGACCGCAGCAGCATCTTCCGCGACACCGGATCGATCGGCTTGCCCGTGTTCGCCTCGATGGCCCGGATGAACGTCTCCGCCTCGATGCTCTCGAGGTGGGCGGACATCCGTCCGTAGTGCATGTGGGAGAGGTTCTTCGTCCACTCGAAGTAGGAGACGGTGACTCCGCCCGCGTTCAGGTAGATGTCGGGGATGATGAGGATGTTCTTCTTGCGCAGGACCTCGTCGGCCGCGGCCGTCACGGGACCGTTGGCGGCCTCGGCGATGACCTTCGCCTTGATTCTGCCGACGTTGCCCGCGTGGATCTGGTTCTCGAGGGCGGCCGGCACGATCATGTCCACCGGCAGCTCGAGCACCTCGGCCCCGCTCTTCAGGTTCCTGGCCCCCGGGAAGTTGAGCACGGAGCCGGTCCGCTTCTGGTGCCGCTTCACCTTCTCGACGTCCAGACCCTTGGCCGAGTAGATACCGCCGTCCCACTCGCCGATGGCGACGATGTTGGCTCCGTCCTCCTCCTGGAGGAACTTCGCGGCGTGGTAGCCCACGTTGCCGAAGCCCTGCACCGCGACCGTCTTGCCCTCCAGCCCCTCGGAGAGGCCGATGCGCTTGAGGTCCTCCTTGTGGTGGAAGGCCTCACGGATCCCGAACTGGACGCCCCGCCCGGTGGCCTCCACCCGTCCGTCGACGCCGCCCTGCTGGAACGGCTTCCCGGTGACGCAGGCCTGGTTGTCCGGCGCGCCGGGGTGGAACGCATCGTACGTGTCCACGATCCAGGCCATCTCCCGCGCGCCGGTCCCCATGTCGGGGGCCGGGACGTTCACGTGCGGGCCCAGGAAGTCCTTCTTGATCAGCTCGGCCGCGAACCGGCGAGTGATCTTCTCCAGCTCCCGCGTGGAGAAATCGCGCGGATTGATCTTCACGCCGCCCTTCGATCCGCCGAACGGAACGTCCACGATGGCGCACTTGTAGGTCATGAGGGCCGCCAGCGCCATGACCTCGTCGCGCGTGACCTCCTCGCTGTAGCGGATCCCGCCCTTGGCGGGCTTCAGATGATGGCTGTGCTCCGCCCGGTACCCCTCGACGATGACGTAGTCCTTGCCGTGTTTGATCGGGAATTGCACGGAGTAGACGTTGTTGCACACCCTGATCTGACGCAGGAGCCCCGGGTGGATCTTCACGGTGGCGGCCGCGCGATCGAACTGGAGGTTGACGTTCTCGTAGAGCGTGGTCTGGGCGTGGGCGACGGACTTGCGGCGGGAAGCCTTCTTGGCGACTGCCATGGGCGGAAAGCGCTCCTGGACCGGCGGGTGGATGACGCACTTCAGGACGAAGGAAATCGAGATTAGGGGCCGGGTCGGGGCGAGTCAACCGGCCAGACGGGGAACCGGCGGGCCCGCGGACGGGTATTGCCAGGGACGCCCGGAGCCTCCCCTCCCGTGTCCGGGCCCGCCGTCCCCTCGTTGCCCGGTCCGCCCGGCATCCGCTAGAATGCGGGATTCCGACCCGGATGGACTTTCCAGGAGGCCACCCCATGCGCCGAACCCTCGCTCTCGTCTCGCTGACCGCGCTCTGGGCGCTGTCGGCCGGTCCCGCTTCCGCCCAGGTCCTGCGGGAGATGGAGCCGCTGGAGCTGGAGTACGCCATCCTGTGGGGGCAGCCTCGGGAGGTCGTGGGCTCCGCCACCCTCTCCTTCGTCCCCGTGGATTCCAAGCGCGGGCGACGCCTCGAGGTGAGCTCCCGGATCCAGTACACGCTCCCGCGCGCGACGCCCTTCGAGTACGAGGAGACGGCGCTGCTCGTGTGCGACGAGGAAGGCGTGTCCCGCTTCGAGACGAAGGCGACGGCCCTCGGCAAGGCACGGGTGAACACGGCGTTCCGGCGGGGCCTGGACTACCACGTCACCACGGAGTTCGAGGAGAAGAAGCACAGCAAGACCATCACGTCCGGCGTCCGGCGCACCAACCTGGGCCTCTTCGCGGGAGGATTCCTCGCGGAGCGGCTCGACGAGGGCGGGATCCTGCAGGACTACCCGATGCTCTACCCGGTGGGCGGGGACCACAAGCCGCGGCAGAAGGTGCGCGACGCCATCCTGCCGTTCAACCTCGGCGACCGGCAGGTCCGGTCCATCCAGTCGACGATCCGGAAGCCGGACAAGACCTCGGACCGCATCTGGAACACCACCGGGGACTACCAGATCCTCCTGCGGATGGAGGAGAAGTCCTCCCTGGGAGTGCTCGTCTATGAGCTGAAGTCGGTGAACGGGGTCCACCCCGTGGAAAGCGAGCTGATCCAGTGAGCGACGACGCCCGCGCCCTCATCCAGGAACACGTCGCGCGCCGCTCCGAGCTGGAGCGCGAGTCCGCCCAGGCCGACTGGCAGCTGGCCTGCACCGGCGAGGAGAAGTGGGAACAGGAGTCCGTCCGTCTGGGCACCGCGCTGCGCGAGTTGCTCTCCGACCGGGACGTGTTCCGCCGGCTGGAAGGTCTGCGCGGACACGTGGACGACGCCGACCTCGCCCGCCAGGTGGAGCTGCTCTACCTGGACGCCGCCAAGAACCGCACGGATCCCGCACTGCTGGCGGAACTGGTGAAGCTGGAGACCCGCGCCGAGGCCACGTTCAGCCGGTTCCGTCCCGTGGTGGACGGCAAGCCGCTCTCGGAGAACGACCTTCGCCGCGTGCTGCGCACCTCCCAGGACGATGCGCTTCGCCGGCGCACGTGGGAGGCGGGCAAGGAGATCGGCCGCGAGATCGCACCCATCTGCCTGGAGATGGTGGAGCTCCGCAACCGCGCCGCGCGCGAGGCCGGGTGGAGCGACTACCACACCATGGGCCTGAAGCTGCAGGAGATCGAGCCGGACTTCCTGTTCGACGACATTCTCGGAAAGCTGGAGGAGCTCACGGAGGAGCCGTTCGGCGATGCCGCGGCCGGGCTGTTCGCGCGGCTGGAGACGCGCTTCGGGCTCGAGCCGGGCAAGGTCCGCCCCTGGCACCTGTCGGATCCGTTCTTCCAGGAGGCGGTGGCCCCGCCGGAGCTGGACCTCGGCCGATTCTTCGAGGGCGCGGACCTGGTGGAGCTGTCGCGGCGCACGCTCACGGACATGGGCTTCGACGTAAACGACGTGCTCGACCGCTCGGACCTGTTCCCGCGCGAGGGCAAGAACCAGCACGCGTTCTGCGCGCACGTGGACCGCATGACGGACGACGTGCGCGTGCTCGCCAACTGCGAGGCCGACGAGATCTGGATGGACACGATGCTCCACGAGCTGGGGCACGCCGTCTACGACCTCGGCCTGGACCGCGATCTACCCTGGCTGCTCCGGGAGGCGGCGCACCTCATCACGACGGAGGCCGTCGCGCTGCTGTTCGGCCGCATCGCCACGGATCCGGACTGGATGATCCGCGTCCTCGGCGCATCGGCCGACGACGTCGATCCGCTGCGCGGCAAGCTGGCGGAGCACGTGCGCTTCAAGCAACTGCTCTTCCCGCGCTGGGTCATGGTGATGGTCCACTTCGAGCGGGAGCTCTACTCGGATCCCAAGCAGGACCTGGACCGGCTGTGGTGGGACCTGGTGGAGCGGTTCCAGAAGGTGCCGCGCCCCGAGAACCGTCGCGAGCCGGACTGGGCGTCCAAGATCCACGTCGGGCTGGCGCCGGTGTACTACCAAAACTACCTGCTCGGCGATCTCATGGCGTCGCAGCTCGACGCGCTGCTTCGCTCGGAGCTGGGAACGCCGCACTGGTGGGGCGATACCGGAACCGCGGGAATCCTCGGGCCGCGCCTCTTCCGGGACGGCGCGCGGTTCCCGTGGTCGGAGACGGTGAAACGCGCCACCGGGCGGCCGCTGGATCCGCACCACTACGTGAAGCAGTTCGTGCACGCGTCCGCCTGACGTGACACTTCCTTCCCGCGGCCCTTCCTTCGACGCGGCCGAGGTGCTGCGGGAGCTGGAACAGGCGCCGGGACGGTCGCTCACGTTCCACGAGCTTGCGGACCGCTGCGCCGTGCGGCGCAAGGATCGTCCGCGATTCCGCAAGTTCCTCAAGACGATGCTGCGCGACGGCACGCTGCGCGTCGCCAAGGGGCGCGGCTACCGCGCGGGGCCGGCCCGGCCGGAGCCCGATCGTCTGGCGGTGGAGGGCGTCGTGTCCCGCCACCCGCACGGCTTCGGCTTCCTGGTGCGCGAGGACGACGAGGACCTGTTCCTGCCCGTCCGCGAGATGGCGGACGTCTTCGACGGCGACGTGGTCCGCGCGGTGCCCCGGCCGGGACGCTACGGCCGTCTTGCGGGCCGCGTCACGAGCATCGTCCGCCGGGGCCGGGCGACGATCACCGGACAGTACCGGAGGGTCGGCGCGTCCGAGCACGTGATGCCCGACCCGAAGCTGCACGATGAGCCGGTGGAACTCGTGCCGGGCGCGGTGGAGCCACGGGACGGCGAGATCGTGGAAGTGGAGATCCGCGAGTGGCCGTCGGGGCGGCGACCGGCGGTGGGACGGATCGTCGAGATCCTGGGCGCGCCGGGCGAGCTGGGCACGCTGATCCGCACCGTGATCCATCGCCACCGGCTCGGGCGACGCTTCCCCGACGATGCGCTGGAGGAGGCCGAGTCGCTCGCGATCCGCGAGGAGGACCGCGCCGGACGCGAGGACCTGCGCGACGAGCCCTCGTTCACGATCGACGGGGAGGACGCCCGCGACTTCGACGACGCGGTGACGATCTCGCCGCTCCCGGACGACGGGCTGCGGCTCAAGGTCTCCATCGCCGACGTGGCGCACTTCGTGCGCGCCGGCTCTCCGCTGGACGAGGAGGCCCGCGCGCGCGGCACGAGCGTCTACTTCCCCGATCGCGTGATCCCGATGCTGCCCGAACGGCTGTCCAACGGGCTCGCCAGCCTCCGCCCGGACGAGGAACGTCTGACCCTCACGATGGAGATGGACTTCGACGCGCAGGGACATCGCGTCCGGTCCCGTCTCTACGAGAGCGTGATCCGTTCCCACGGCCGCTGGACCTACACGAACGTCGCGCGCGTGCTGGAGGGCGAGACGGTGGACGGCGTGTCCGAGCACGCGGACACCGTGCATCGACTGCACGAGCTGATGCGGCGGCTGCGCACGCGACGCACGGAGCGCGGCAGCCTGGACCTGGACCTGCCGGAACCGTTCCTGACCCTCGACGAGAGCGGCCGACCCGAGGACGTCACGCGCGCCGAGCGCAACGACGCCCACCGCATGATCGAGGAGATGATGATCGCGGCGAACGAGGCCGTGGCCGACTGGTTCCACGAGCGCAAGCGGCCGACGATCCACCGCGTGCACTCCCCGCCCGATCCGCAGCGGCTGCGGGAGTTCGTGGAGTTCGCGCGGAGCTGGGGGCACGTCCCCGAGTTCGGCGCGCTCGCCTCCAACCGTGCGCTCGCGGAGTTCCTCGCCTCCGTGGAGGGAACCCAGGCGGAGCGCGCGCTGCACCGCATCCTCCTGCGGACGATGATGCGAGCCGAGTACGCGGTGGAGAACCTCGGCCACTACGGACTGGCGTCCAACCGCTACCTGCACTTCACGAGTCCCATCCGCCGCTATCCGGATCTCCAGGTGCATCGTCTGGCCAAGGCGGCGCTGCGAGACGAGCCGTCGCCGGAGGACGCCGCGGCGCTGCAGCGGATCGCGTCGGACTGCTCGGAGCGGGAACGGCGAGCGGCGCAGTGCGAGTACGACGTGCTCGACGTGATGCGCGCGTACTTCCTCCAGGACCGCATCGGCGAGGAGTTCGACGGCGTCGTCTCGGGCGTGATCGAGGACGGCTTCTTCGTGGAGCTGCTTGACGTGTACGTGGAGGGGATGGTGCGGGTGGAGGATCTGGACGACGACCACTACCGCTTCCTGCCCGAACCGAGAGTCCTCCTGGGCCGCCGCCGGCGGCGACGGTTCGCGCTCGGGGACCCCGTCCGGGTGCGGGTCCAGGCCGTTCACGTGCCCGTGGGACGGATCGAGTTTGTCGTGGTCCGGGGCGGCAGCCGCGCCGGCCGGAGGACGGGCCCCGAGGGCGCTCACGGCTGATCCCGCAAGTGGTTCCAGAATCTTCACTTGGAGATCCATCGCCCCGGGACGCCCCGGTTGCGGCGGCGCGTCCGGCTTCCTATAATGGACCGGTCGAGGAATCCAACGGTCGGGAGACCCCATGCCGCGCCCCATCGCCCTGCTTCTTGCGCTTGCCCTGTGCGGCGCATCGTCCGCGCTCGCCGCGGCGCCGGCCTCGGACGTCGACTTCCGCGCCTTCGTGGCGGACCTGCAGTCGGCCGGGGAGCTCGGCTACGAGGAAGGGCTGCTGCTCCGGTTCCAGCGTGCCCTGGCTCCGGAGGATCTCCCTCAGGAAGCGGAGTCCGTCGACCCGGTTCCGGACAAGTCGCTGACCCTGCTCATCCACGAGTTCGAATCGGCGCGCGAGGGCCTCTCCCCCGGCGTCGTCGGCGTCATCGACGAGTACCTCGACACGGCCGACGAGGTCCCGGCTCTCCTCCACCTGACGGATCGCTTCCGCTTCGAGTACCGCCTGGACGGGGCCCACGCGGTGCCCGCGGCGGACCTGGACGGCAGCGGCACGCCGGACTTCGTGGAGCGGGCGGGCGCGTGGGCGGAGTTCTCGCTCGACGCCTACGCGAACGCGGGCTTCGCGGCACCGCTCACGCAGGACGGTCGCGTGTCCGTGTCGTTCCGCGAGATGAACGCCTACGGCTACGCGCGCGTGGTCGACGGCGTCCCGGCGCTCACGCTGCACCGGAACTTCGAGAACTTCCCGCCCAATCGTGATCCCGAGGGTCTCGCCGCAGGCGCCGCCAAGGTGACCGTCGCGCACGAGCTCAAGCACGCCAGCCAGTACGCATCGTCCGGCTGGGCGGAGGGCGGATGGCTGGAGGCCGATGCCACCTGGGCCGAGAACTTCGTCTTCGACGAGACCGACGACTACGTGCGCTACCTGCACTCCAACTCCCCCGTCTCCTCGCCGGGGAACTGGATGCCGGTGTCCTACGAGGACTGTCTGTGGCAGCAGTGCCTGGAGCAGGCGGTGGGCACGGCCGTGCTCGCGGACTTCTTCGATCGACGCGGGGCGTATCCGGAGGAGGCGGTGCTGCAGTCCTTCGCGCGCGTCCTGGAGGATCGCGGAACGTCGCTGTCGGAGGCCGCGGCCACGCTGGGGGTCTGGAGCTACTTCTGTGGCGCCAACACGGGCGGACCGGCCGGCTTCCCGGACGCGGAGCTCTTCCCCACCCCGCCGCTTCGCGCGGTCCTGTCGCAGTCGGGGGATTCGTCCACGGACGTGCTGGCTCCGCTCGGGACGCACTACGTGATGGTGCCGCGGGCCGATCGCGCGGGCGCCCCCGAGGTCTCGTTCATCGGACAGCGGGACGCGGGCTTCGCCCTCAGTGCCGTCATCACGCAGCCGGATGGCACGCGCCGCCTGCAGGGCGTCCCGATGGTCTCGCCCACCACGTCGGCGGCCGCGCTGCCCACCTCGTGGGAGGCAACGGCGTCCATCGTTCTGATCGCGACGCACGTGCATCCGGGCGAGGACGCGCAGTACTCGCTCACGTTCAACGACGAGAACTCCGTCGGCGCTCCGGAACTGCAGAACGGTGCGGCATTGACGCTGGAGCCCAACTTCCCGAACCCGTTCCGCCACTCCACGACCCTGTCGTTCTCGCTCTCGCAGCCCGCCGCGGTTCGACTGGCCGTCTACGACGTCGCGGGCCGGCTGGTCCGGCGCCTGCACGACGGCCGCTCGCTGCCGGCCGGATCGCACGAGGCGATCTGGGACGGCGTTGACGAGGCCGGACGCCTCTCGGCGCCGGGTATCTACTACTACCGGCTGGAGTCCACGCACGGATCGGTCTCCCGCCGGATGCTCCTGCTGCGGTAACACGCCACGAGCACGTCCACCGCCCGCGCCCCGCGGCGCTTCACGCAAGGTCCGCTCACTCCCGCGCTGCTCCGGCTCGCCTGGCCGATGTTCGTCTCGCGCGCCCTGCACACGCTCTACGGTCTCGCCGACACCGCCTGGGTCGGTCGCGTCTCGCCCGAGGCGCTGGCCGCCGTCTCGGCGTGTTTCTTCGCGAGCTGGTCGGTGTTCGCGGTCGGCGAGATCCTCGTGGCGGGCATCACCGCGCTCGTCTCGCAGGCGGTGGGCGCCCACCGCGACGCGGACGGGAGTCGCGCCGCGCTGACCAGTTCCGTCCTGGCCCTCGGAATGGGCGCCGTGGTGGCGGCCGTGGGCTGGTGGGGCGCGGGGCCCCTGTTCTCGCTGCTCTCGGACGATCCGGCGATCGTGCGGATGGGTACGGACTACCTCCGCCTGTTCGTCCTGCTGGCGCCCCTCTTCTACCTGGACCTGTGCGCGGAGTCCGTCTACCGCGCGTGCGGTGACTCCACCACGCCGATGATCGTGCTCGGCGTGGGCACGCTCGTGAACCTGATCCTCGATCCGCTGCTCATCTTCGGGTGGGGTCCGTTCCCCCGCCTCGAGGTCGTCGGCGCGGCGCTGGCCACCATCTGCGCCGAGGTCGTGGTCGTCGCCATCTACGCGGTCCTCTACGTTCGCCGGCATCTCCCGCTGCCCGACCTGCGGCTCTCCCGCGCGCTCTCCGTCTTCTCGCGCGAGCAGGCGGTCCGCGTGTTTCGCATCGGCACGCCCACGGCGCTCGTGGGAGTGCTGTACTCGATGGTCTACCTGGCGCTCTCCCGGCTGGCCGGCGATCACGGGGCCGCGGCGCTCGCGGCGCTGGGCGTCGTGAACCGTCTGGAGAGCGTGAACTACCTCGGCTCGTCGGCGATCGGGCTGGGCGTCGCGACGCTGGTGGGGCAGAACCACGGCGCGCGGCTGGTGGACCGCGCGGAGTCGGCCGCCCACCGGGGCGCCTGGCTGGCGACGGTGTTCGGCGGGACGTTCATGGTCCTGTTCCTGGTCGTCCCCGAGTGGCTGGCGCGCCTCTTCACGGACGATCCCGACGCCGTCCGCTCCGCGGTGATGTTTCTGCGGATCGTCGGCATCTCACAGGTGATGATGGCGTGGGAGCTCGTCTACGCGCAGGCGTTCACCGGCGCGGGCGACACGCTGCCGCCGATGTGGGTCTCCGTGTCGATGTCGGTGATCCGCGTTCCGCTGGCGTGGTGGCTGGCCGGACCGATCGGACTGGGCGCGGCCGGGATCTGGTGGACGATCTCCGTCACCGGGATGATCCGCGGCATCTGGCTCACGCTCTGGTTCCGTCGGGGCGCGTGGAAGCAAGGCGGACACGTTCCGCCCGAGCATCCCGAACTCCTCGCGCCGATGCGGGGAGCCGAGGGTCCCGAAGGCTAGGTCCGCAGCAGGACGAGCCGGAACTCGGAGAACTTGCGGAAGCCCGACTTCTCGTAGGCGCGCTTGGCCGGCGCGTTGTCCTGGGCGACGTGCAGCGTCACGAAGGCGGAGCTGGCCAGCAGCTCCGCGCAGAGCGAGGCGATGGCCCGACTGGCAATGCCGCGTCCGCGCAGCGTCGGCCGCGTGAAGACCCCCTCGATCTGGGAACCGCCGGCGTACTGCGCCGAGACGTCGACCTTGAAGACGGGCTCGTCCGCCTCCTCGGCCACCCAGGTGCGTCCCTCGCGGATCTTCTGCCGCATCGACTCGCGGATCCCGTCGCGCGAGAGGCTTCCGGGCGGGAGCCGGAAGTCCTCGCGCAGCATCTCCTCCGACATGTCCACGACGGCGTCCAGGTCCCGCGCCTCGGCCCGGCGGACCGGACCGGAGAGATCCGGAAGCGTTTCGGGGCGGAGCACGTAGAAGTCCTGCGCGCGGTTCACGTGGCTGGCCCGCCCGCGCCATCGGTAGTGCGAGAGGAACCCGTCCGCCGTGACGCGCGGGGCGACGAGGATGATCCAGTCCGACTCCTCGCCCAGCGCCAGGCGCGACGCCGCCGCCAGGAACTCGTCGTCCTCGCCGGCCAGGACGAGTCCCTTCCGGTGCCCGAAGAATGCGGTGCCCGTGAGTTCGTCGTCGCGGAACGCACCGTAGAAGCGACCGTGCGCCAGCGACTCCTCGTTGGCCACGCCGTCCAGCGCCACGCGGGAGAGCAGGTAGATGTTGTCCTCGGGGCGCCGCTCCAGGAACTGCACGAGCCGCGCCCGGTCGGTCTCCACCAACCGCCGCAGGGGCGTGGCATCCGGTTCCGCTCCGGGGCGCGTCGCGTTCGACATGCTTGGATTGTGGAGGTCCGGGCCGCCCGCGTCCACGATGATCCCCGCGGGCCTTGCGGACGTGCCCCCGCCCGCCTATGCTCGGCGGTCGAACCGGGAGTGACCGTGGAAGAAGTTCCGACGCAGAGGTTCCGGGGCTTGCCCCCGGGCATGCGGACGTTCTACGAGCGGATCGACGCCGGATCGCCCCCGGCCTCCTGGTCGGGCGGCGAGCGCGTGACCTACGTCAAGGACGTGCTCGGAACGCTGAAGTCGCTCACGCGGGATCTCCGCGATCGCCTGGAGGGGACGGACCCCCCGCTCGCCCTGGAAGCACGGGTCGGTGCCTCGCTGGCCCGCTCGGGGGACCCCGCCCTCGGAGACGATCGGCCGGTGCGGACCGTGCGGGCCTGGGCCGCCGCCGCCGATCCGCAGTCCTCCCCCCTTCTTTCCGTGACGTTCACCGCCGAGGCGATCCGGCTCTCGCTGTCCGCTCGCGAGCCCGAGCCGCTCGCCGCGTTCCGCGACCTGCTGCTCGGTCCCGACGAGGCACCGCGCGCCGACGCCGCCACCTTGCTGTCCCGCGGCTGGTCCATCGAGTGCGCGGACGCCACGACCGCCGACTCGCTGTCCCCGGGCCTCGAGCCGTGGTGCGGCTCCGGCCCCCTGGAGGTGGATCGCCTCCTCGCCTGGGAACCGTGGCTGGAGGAACCCGCGTTCGTCGACGAGGTGGCCGACCGCTTCCGCGAGGCCTTGCCGGTGTTCCGTCATCTGCGCGGGCGAGCCGTCACCGGGGCGTCGGGCTCGTGAGTCGCCTGGAGGGCCGCGTGGCCCTGGTCACGGGAGGCGGCACCGGCATCGGCCGGGCCATCGCCGAGCGGTTCGCGCGGGAGGGAGCCCGTGTCGTGGTCAGCGGACGACGCCGCGAGCCGCTGTACGAACTCGCCGCCGCCCTCGGGGCCGATCGTGCGGCCGCCGTGCCGGCCGACGTCACGGTGGCGGGGGACCGCGCCCATCTGCTCGCGTCCGTGCGCGAGACGTTCGGCGGACTGGACGTCCTCGTGAACAACGCGGGTGCCGTCTCCGGAGTGGGCCCCGTGGAGGAGCTCACGGACGATGCCTGGGAGCAGATGCTCTCCGTCAACGTCACCGCCGCGCTGACGCTCACGCGGGACGCCCTGCCGATGCTCCGCGAGCGGAAGGGAAACGTGGTGATGGTCTCCACGGGAGCGTCGCTCAAGCCCGTGCCGCGCTTCGCGGCGTATGGAGCCAGCAAGGCGGCGCTCAACTACGTGTCGCAGGTGCTGGCGCTGGAACTCGCTCCCGACGTTCGCGTGAACGTGCTCTGCCCGGGCGGAGTGGACACGCCCATCTTCGAGACGTTCGTGCCGGCGGAGGCCGTGGCCGAGGTGCATCGCCACTTCGAGGAAAGCACGCCGCTCGCGCGCATCGGGCGGCCGGAGGACATGGCCGGCGCGGCGCTCTACCTCGCGTCGGACGACGCCGCGTTCGTCACCGGGGGGATTCTCGTGGTGGACGGCGGACTCAACCTGGGCTGAGCGTCAGCGCGACGCGAGCGTCCGCTCCAGCTCCGCGACCCCGGTGACCGGCGCGCGGCACGCGAAGTTCCGGCAGACGTAGGCCGCCGGCTCGCCGTCGACGAGCTCCTTCCCCGCGAGCAGGGCGATGTCCTTCACCGCGTCGTCGTCGCTGGGGCGGCGAAGCGCCGTGACGATCCCGGGGCGGAACGCTCGCGCGACCGCGCGGACCATCGCCCGCGTGGAGTCGTCGTCCGGACGGCCCACGAAAGCGATCTCGCCGTCCTCGTGCAGGCGATCGTCCAGCGCGAGGAGCAGCGCCACCGTGCCGCCGGGCTGCTGCTCCATCGCCGGCGCGAACCGCTTCAGCGCGGCCTCCGCGGACTCCCGCCACCGCGCATCGCCGGTGAACGCGGCGAGCCGCAGCATCACCTGCGCGGCGACGCCGTTGGCCGACGGCTCCGCCCCGTCGAACGGACTGATGCTGCGCGTGATCAGCTCCTCCGCATCGGACGCGGAGTGATGGAAGCCGCCCCCGTCGGCCGCGAACCGGACCTGCATCTCCGCGGCCAGGTCCCGCGCGAACCGGAACCACTCCGGATCGAACGTGGCCTCGTAGAGATCCAGGCAGCCGTCGGCCAGGTACGTGTGGTCGTCGAGGAACGCGGGGATCTTGGATCGTCCGCCGCGATGCGTCCGCAGCAGGCGACCCTCGGGCGTGCGCATCTCGTCGCGCACGAAGGCGGCCGCCGCCCGCGCCGCCTCCACGTACCGCGGCTCGTCCAGCGCGCGCCCGGCGTACGCGAACGCCCCGATCATCAGACCGTTCCAGGACGCCAGGATCTTGTCGTCCAGCCCCGGCGGCGTGCGGCCCGCCCGTTCGCGGCGCAGGACCTCGCGCGCCGCCTCCAGCCGCGTCCTCACGGATTCCGGCGTCCCGCCGAACTCGGCGACGAGATCTTCCTCGGCGCGCGCGCGGTGCAGCACGTTCATGCCCGGCTCGCCTGCGGGCGTCGGATGGTGCGGATCCTGGAAGTTGCCGCGCTCGGTCACGCCGTACGCGGCCAGGAAGAGCGGCGCCTCCTCGCCCAGGAGCCGTTCGAGCTCCGGCTTCGTCCAGACGAAGAAGACGCCCTCCCGCCCGTCGCTGTCGGCGTCGGTCGCGGAGCGGAACCCGCCCGACGGCTCCGTCATCTCCCGCAGCACGTAGTCCAGCGTCTCCCGCGCCACCGCCTCGTAGGCGGGATCGCCCGTGACCTGGAACGCCTCCACGTAGACGCGCGCCAGTTGCGCGTTGTCGTAGAGCATCTTCTCGAAATGCGGCACGAGCCACTTCTCGTCGACGCTGTACCGGTGGAAACCCCCGCCGAGATGATCCCGGATGCCGCCGTCCGCCATGCGGCGCAGCGTCGTCTCCACGAAGTGCAGGCACTCCGGACGACCCTCTCGTGCGTGCCGGCGCAGCAGGAAACGGAGGACCTGTGACGGCGGGAACTTGGGCGCGCCCTGGAAGCCGCCGTGGCGAGCATCGAAGCGCTCCAGGAGATGCTCCACGCCCGTCTCCAGCGCGGCCGCCTCGGGCACGTCCTCCCCGGCGGGAGCCCCCTCGGCATTGCGGCGAAGCGCATCGGCCACCTGGCTCCCCTGCTCCAGCACGCGCTCGCGCTGGTCCCGCCAGGCGGCGGCCACCCGCGTCAGGACGTCGGGCCAGCCGGAGCGCCCGTAGCGCGAGTCCGGCGGGAAGTACGTCCCGCCGAAGAACGGGACGCCGTCGGGCGTGAGGAAGACGTTGAGCGGCCAGCCGCCGCCCATCCCCATCATCTGCGTGGCGGTCATGTAGATCTCGTCGACGTCCGGCCGCTCCTCGCGGTCCACCTTCACGCAGACGAAGAGCTCGTTCATGAGCGCCGCGATCTCCGGATTCTCGAACGACTCGTGCTCCATCACGTGGCACCAGTGACAGGACGAGTAGCCGATGGAGACGAGGATCGGGCGATCCTCCGCGCGGGCGCGCGCGAACGCCTCCTCTCCCCACGGGAGCCAGTGCACGGGATTGTCGGCGTGCTGCAGGAGGTAGGGGCTGGTCTCTTTCGCGAGACGGTTGCCGGGCGCGGCGGGTTCCACGGGACGCCTTCCTTCCTGGACCGGGGTCTCGGCGCAGCCGAGCAGGGCGACGATCGCCGCCAACGTAAGCCGCCCGGCCGGGGTTCGCAAGCGGCCGGGCGGCCGCCGCGGCCCCGGAGCGTCAGCCACCCTCGACGAAGCGGACCGAGTAGACCGGCGGGAGGTTCGTCCCCACGGTCTCCCAGCGACGACCCCGGTTGGGCGAGAAGTAGAGGTTGCCGGTGGTGGTCCCGAACGCGAGCGTCCCGAACGACTTGTCCAGCGCGTGACGGAACGTCACGTCGTACGCGTTCTTCTGCGGCAGTCCGTTGCGGAGAGCCTTCCACGTCTTCCCGCCGTCCGTCGTGCCGCACACGCACAGCTTCCCGTCCACCGCGTAGCGATGCGTATCGGCGACGGCCGGCACGACCCAAGCGCGGTCCGGGTCCTTCTCGTCCACGGAGACCGCGAACCCGAAGTGCGCCACCTCTCCCTTCTTCGAGACGAGCTTCCAGTTCTTCGCTCCGTCGCGGGAGCGGTAGATGCCGCAGTGGTTCTGCTGCCACAGGGCATCGAAGTCGGCGGCGCACGCCTCCACGTAGTGCGGATCCTGTCCCACCTCGGCCTTGGGATCCGGCAGGAAGTCCGCGCTCATGCCGCGGTTGCGGGGCGCCCAGGTCTTGCCGCCGTCCAGCGTCTCGAAGACGCCGGCGCAGCTCACCGCCACGAGCACGCGGTCGCTGTTCCGCGGATCCACGAGCACGGAGTGGATGCCGGGCATGTCGCGCCCGCCGCCGAACCACTGCGTGAAGCGCGACGGGTGATCCCACAGTCCCTTGTTCAGCGAGAAGGATCGGCCTCCGTCGTTGCTGACGAACAGCCCGCCAGGTTCCGTGCCCAGGTACATCCGCTCCGGCTGATCGTCGCCGCCGGGCGCAATGACCCAGAGGTAGCGCAGCGTCGCCGGCTGCGACTTCCCGGTCGTCCAGGGTCGCGTGCGGGCGCGCTTCGGATACTTCGGAGCCTCGATCTCCTCCCACGTCTTCCCCAGATCGTCCGAGCGCTGCAGCTTGCAGCCCCAGTGCCCGTGATCCAGGCTGGCCCAGAGCGTGCCGGTCCGCCGATCGACGAACGCGTACGGCACGGGCGACGCGGTGTGCGAGTGGCTCTTGACCGACCAGCCGTTCCTGCCCTGCTTCAGGACGAAGAGCCCCTTGCGGCTCCCCACCACCATGGTGTTGGACGCGGTCATCCCGACCTCCCGGCGCGCGGCTATCCGCCGGACAGCGCCTGCATGATGAAGACGCGATCCCGGTCGCCGACGCGGTCCGACAGCCGCGCGCGGTCCGCCAGGATCTCCTCGTTCACGAAGATGTTCACGTGCCGCCGCAGCGATCCGTCGTCCTCCAGAAGGTAGCCCTTCAGACCCGGAAACTCGGCCTCGAGTGCGGCGACGACCTCGGCCAGCGTCGCGCCCGCCACCTCCGTGTCGCGGAGGTCGGGCAGGTGAAGGCGAAGGTGGCGGGTGAACTGGACGTGCGGCATCGTCGGCCTCCCGGGCGGAGTCCCACCCTAGGAGGCCGGGAACGCCGCCGTCAAACGATCGGCCGGCGCGGCGGGGGCCGGATTGGCCGGATCCGGACACCGCTTCGGGGTGGGGCGAGCGCGACGGGGCGCCGGTTTCGACCCTCCGGCGAGCGGCGTGGGCCGGATCGCGCCCCGACGGGAACCCGCCCTTGGCCGTCCGGGTAGAATCCGCTATGATTCTCCGCCGTTCGTGGCGGAACGTCGGGATCCCCCGGCGTTCGCAGTCCTCGCCGGGCCCTGAGTCCGGACTTCCTACGGACATCGAAGGTGTTGCGATGATTGAAGTTCGAAGTGTGTCGAAGTCCTACGGGACGACGCTCGCCTTGGACCAGGTCTCCTTCTCCGTCGAACGGAACCAGGTCCTCGGGTTCCTCGGTCCCAACGGGGCCGGTAAGAGCACGGCGATGAAGATCATCACGACCTATCTCTCGCCGGACGAAGGCGACGTGCAGGTCGACGGGATCGACGTGACCGCGGATCCGCTCTCCGTGCGCCGGCGCATCGGGTACCTGCCCGAAGCCGCCCCGCTTTACGACGACATGCGCGTGCAGACGTACCTGGAGTTCGTGGCCAGGGCGCGCGGCCTGGAGGGCGATCGTCTGCGGACGCGTCTGGACTGGGTCTACGACGCCACGCAGATCGAGCGCGTCCTCTACAAGAACGTGAACGAACTCTCCAAGGGCTACCGCCAGCGCGTCGGTCTCGCGCAGGCACTCGTGCACGACCCGGACGTCCTCATCCTGGATGAGCCCACGTCCGGACTGGACCCGCGGCAGATCATCGGCATCCGGAACCTGATCCGGGACCTGTCGCGCACGAAGACGATCATCTTCTCCTCGCACATCCTCGCGGAGATCTCGGCGGTGACCAGCCGCATCGTGATCATCAACGAGGGGCGGATCGTGGCGGACGGCGTCGTCGACGAGCTGCGGCGCGGCGCCACCGACGCCAGCCGGGTGCGCGTCCAGTTCTCCGTCGACGGCTCCGAGCCGGGCGACGCGCTGCGCGCGGTCTCCGGCGTGGCGAACGTGGAGAACGAGGACGGCGTGTGGCTCGTGACCTCGCCGAAGGACGTCGACGTCCGCGCGGAGATCAACGAGCTGGCGAAGAGCCGGGGCTGGACGCTCCTGGAGCTCCACGCCGACACGCCCACGCTGGAGGAGGCATTCATCGGACTGACCGGACAGGAGGCGCAGCGATGAGGGACATCGGCGTCATCTTCCGCCGCGAGATGGGCGCGTACTTCAACTCGCCCATCGCCTACATCTTCATCATCGTGTTCCTGCTGCTGGCCGGCGGGTTCTACACGAACGGCTTCTTCCTGAGCGGCGTCGCCGACATGCGCGACTTCTTCGGGACGCTGCCGCTCTACCTGCTGTTCTTCATCCCGGCGCTGACCATGCGGCTGTGGGCGGAGGACCAGCGCATCGGGACGTTCGAGCTGCTGATGACCCTGCCCATGAAGCCCGTCCACATCGTGCTGGGCAAGTACCTCGCGTCGCTCGCGTTCTGGGGCATCACGCTCGCCTGCACGCTGACCATCCCGCTCTCGCTGATGTGGATCGGCGATCCGGATCTCGGCGCCATCGTGGCGGGCTACGTGGGCTCGCTCCTGCTGGGCGCCCTCTTCCTCTCGGTGGGGATCTTCATCTCCGGCCTCTTCCGCGACCAGATCGCGGCGTTCGTGCTGACGCTGCTGGCCTGCTCGTTCTTCGTCCTGGCCGGCACGCAGTTCTTCACGGCCATCCTGGACGGCTGGGTCGCGGGCCTCGGCTCGTTCCTCAGCCGCGCGTTCGCGGTGTCCGGACACTTCGAGGGGATCCAGCGCGGCGTCATCGCGCTGGACGACGTCGTCTTCTTCCTCTCGTTCTCCGTCGTCTTCCTGGTCCTCAACACGCTCTCGCTCGAGAGCCGGAAGTACTAGGGGGAATCGCCATGACTTCGAAGAGCGCGAACTTCCGCACCGGAATCATCGTCGGCGCCGTGCTGCTGCTCGGCATCGCCATCTTCCTGAACCGGACCGTGTCCAACCTGGGGCTCGGCCGGTTCGACCTCACCGAGGATCGCATCTACACCATCTCGGACGGGGCGAAGAACATCCTGGGCGGGCTGCAGGTGCCCGTGCAGGTGAAGTACTACGTCACGCCGGAGGACGAAATGCCGGCCGGGCTGAAGACGCTCCAGCAGGAGGTGACCGACAAGCTGAGCGAGCTGTCGATCGCGTCGAAGGGGATGCTGGAGTACGCCATCGTGAACCCGACGGAGACGCCGGAGCTCGAGGAGACGCTCCAGGCGAAGGGCGTGCGGCCGTTTCAGGTGCAGTCCGTGGAACGGGACGCGGTGGCGGTGAAGCTCGTCTACTCGTCGCTCTCCATCGGCTACAAGGACGAGAGCGAGGAACTGCTGCCCCAGGTCCTGCCGGACAACCTCGGCAGCTTCGAGTATGAGCTGCTCTCGCGCGTGGTGAAGCTCACCCGCGACGAGGATCCGGTGATCGCCATCCACTCCACGAAGGAACCGCTGGATCCGCAGCTGGCCAGCTTCTACCTGCAGTCCGGGCAGCCGTTGCCGGAGCCGCAGGACAACTTTGCGCTGATCCCGGACTACCTCCGCAACGAGGGGTACGACGTGCGCGGGGTGGAACTGACCGAGGGCAGCAACGTCCCGGACGATGCGCAGACGCTGCTGCTGCTGGGCGTCCGCGACCTGAACGACCGCCAGCGCTACGAGATCCATCGGGTGCTCCGGCGCGGTGGTAGCGTGGTCGTGGCGGCGCAGTCCTCGGTGTACGACTACAACCCGGGTCCGCAGGGCGGCTTCCAGATCGTCCCGCGGCCGCAGGCGCTCGGCATCAACGACCTGCTGTCCGAGTACGGCGTGCGTATCGACGATCGCCTGCTGATGGACCAGCAGATGGCGACGCTGGCGATCCCGCGCACCGCCAACCTCGGCGGGCTGCGCTTCCAGACGACGGAGCCCGTCCAGGCGCCGATGCAGATCCGCGTGATGGGCGAGGACCTCAACCGCGACCTGCCGTTCAACGCGGGCGTCCCGGAGCTCCTCTACCTCTGGGGCAACCAGGTCGTCGTCGACGAGGCCGGGCTGCAGGAGAAGGGGCTGGCCGCCACCACCATCTTCACCGGCAGCGACACGGCCTGGACCGTGGACAACGGCGGCGTCGCGCTCGATGCGTCGGCGTTCGTGCCCGAGGGCCACGCGGTCTTGGAGAACCCCACGCTGGCCGTCCTCGTGGAGGGCGTCTTCCCGGATCCGTGGGAGGGAGCGGACGCGCCCGAGTGGCCGGCCGATGCCGCGGCCCCGGCGCCGCCCGCGGACGACGCCGCGGACGAGGCGGGCCCCGAAGGTCCGCCGGCGCCCGGCCGCCTGCTGGTGGTGGGCTGCTCCAAGCTCTTCGAGGAGATGCTCATCGACCAGGCGGGGCACGCGCTCTTCCTGCTGAACAGCGTCGACGCCCTGACGCTCGGCGAGGACCTCATCTCCATCCGCTCGAAGAACTTCGCCACGCGCACGTTCGGCGAGGTCTCGGACGGCGGGAAGCTCACGTTCCGCATCGTCAACATGGCGCTGGTGCCGCTGCTACTGGTCGGCATCGGCCTGGGCAACCGCCTCCGCCGCCGGCGCGAGGCGGACGAGTACGCCGCGAAGTTCGCGAAGGGAAAGGGGGCGGCCTGATGATGTCCAGCAAGACGCTCACCTATCTGGGGCTGGCGCTCGTCGCGGTCGTCGCGCTCTCCTGGCTGACGCAGAAGCGACGCTACTCCACCGTGCAGGACGGCGGCTACCAGACCCTCCTGGAACAGCCGATCGATCCGGCGTCGGTGTCCACGCTGACGGCGTGGCTCGGCTCCGAGCCGGACAGCGTCGTGACGCTGACCCGCGACGGTGACGGCTGGATCGTCGAGTCGCGCTGGGGCTGGCCCGCCAAGAAGGACCTGGTGGACCAGATCCTCTCGGACCTGGAGTCGCTCAAGGGAGAGCGCCGCGCCTCCTCGGAGGACGTCCTGGCGGACTTCCAGGCGGACGACGCCGACGGCCTGCACCTGGTCGGGAAGGGCGCCGCCGGCGCGGAGCTCTTCCACTTCGTCGTCGGGAAGACGGCGCTGCGCGGCGGGTCGTTCGTCCGGCGCCACGACTCCGACGACGTCTACCTGGTGGCCGCGTCGCTGCGCTCCCCGTTCGGGGTGTTCGGTGAGGAGCCGAAGGCTCCCGATCCGCGGCGCTGGCTGGAACTCCGGATCCACCGCGCCGAGCGCCACGAGGTCGATGCCCTCACGCTCGTCGACGGATCGCGGACCCTGGTCCTGGAGAAGGCGTTCGAGGCGCCGGCCGAGGACGACACCACGGGGGCCGTCGACCGCACGCAGTGGACCTGGAAGCCCGACGCCTCCGGCGAGTTCGACAAGGCCAAGACGGACGGCATCCTGAGCACGCTGATCAACCTCTACGCCAGCGATCCCGCTGCCCCCGTGGAGGATCCGTCGACGTACGGGCTGGGCGAGGGAGCCCGGACCGCCACGCTCCGCTTCGAGGACGGCCGCACGACGACCATCGGCTTTGGGAGCGTCTCTCCGGACGACGAGAAGAAGTCCTACGTGCGGGTGGACGACGGGCTGCCCGCGCTGATCTACACGTCCACCGTGGACCGCGTCTTCCCGGCCCGGTCCGAGTTGAAGCCCGGGGACGGCTAGTCCAGAATGGACGGATGAGTTCGTCCGCTCCCCGCGGGAAGTGCGCGCCGCCGGAAGGCGCGCCGACGCGATCGCCCTTCCCCGTGTTTCCCGGGGAGACGCCGGTCGCGGGTCCCGTCCGCAAGTCGCGTAACGGACGGCGCCGGGCCTGGGTGCTCGGCGCCGTTCATCTGGCGATCCTCCTCCACGTCACGCACTGGCTCACGGCCGGGCGCACGGTCTCGCCCGTGGAGCCGTCGGAGTCGATGCGGGCGCTGGAACTCGGCGAGCTGAACGCCGGCTTCGTGTTCTTCCTCGCGGCCATCCTGACCACGGCGATCTTCGGGCGATTCTTCTGCGGCTGGGGCTGCCACCTCGTGGCGCTTCAGGACCTCTGCGGGTGGGCGATGAAGAAGGCGGGGATCCGGCCCCGTCCGTTCCGCTCGCGCCTCCTCGTGTTCGCGCCGCTCGTCCTGGCGCTCTACATGTTCGTCTGGCCGACGTTCGAGCGCGAGGTACTCCGGCGCATCGTGCCGCCGGGCCCGGGCGAGGCCGCCGGTTTCCCCGGCTGGTCGAACCACCTCACCACGACGGACTTCTGGGCGACGTTTCCCGGCTGGACGGTGGCCATCCCTTTCCTCGCCCTCTGCGGGTTCGGCGTCGTCTACCTGATGGGCGCGAAGGCGTACTGCTCGTACGGCTGCCCGTACGGGGCGTTCTTCGGGCTGGCCGATGCCGTGGCGCCGGGACGGATCCGCGTCGACGACTCCTGCAACCAGTGCGGCCACTGCACGTCGGTGTGCACGTCCAACGTGCATGTCCACGACGAGGTGCGGACGCACCGGATGGTGGTGGATCCGGGCTGCATGAAGTGCCTGGACTGCGTGGACACGTGCCCCAACGGATCGCTGCGGTGGGGCTTCGGGGCGCCGGCGCTGGGCGCGAAGCCTGCGCGAGAGCCGAAGCCCCGCCGCTACGATCTCTCCCCCGCCGGGGAAGGGGTCGCCGGCGCACTCTTCCTCGGCGCCTTCCTCGCCTGGCGCAGCGTCTACGACCTCGTCCCGCTGCTGATGGCGATCGGGATCGCGGCGTGCGTCACCTACCTCGGCTGGCTGCTCCTCCGGATGCTCCGCCGACCGGACGTGCAGCTCCAGCGGACGCCGCTCAAGCAGGGCGGGCGCATCACGGCGGCGGGCGTCTTCACGGCCGTCCTGGCGGGCACGGTGCTCCTGCTCACCGTGCAGAGCGGCGGGGTCCGCGTCGCCCGCGCGCTGGCCGACCGTGACGACCGGTCCGTGGCGGTGTCGCATCACGCGGCGTTCGCCCTGCCGCCCGTCCCCCTTCCGGACGACGTCCGCACGGCGGCCGAACGCGCCGCGAACCGTTACGCCCGCGCCGACCGCTGGGACCGCGGCGGCCTCGGCCTGTTCGCCACACCCGACGTGACGCTCCGGCGCGCGTGGCTGGCGGTCGTGCTGGGTCGCTACGACGAGGCACTGGAACGCCTGGAGGCGATCCGCCCGGACGAGACGTCAGCGGTGCGCCTGGAGAAGGACCGCATCCGGCTGCTGCGCCTGGCCGGCCGACCGGACGAGGCGATCGACCGTCTGCGCGCGGCCATCGCCGAGAGTCCCGCCGACGTGAGCTACCACCGGGAGCTGGCCGATGCGCTGGAGGCCGCCGGCCGCTTCGAGGAGGCGGCAGCGGAGCTGGTCATCGTGGTCAACCTGGCTCCGGGCGACGCGGCGACCCGGGACCGCCTGGCGACCCTGCTGGAACAGCTGGGTCGTCCCGGGGACGCCGCGCGCTACCGGACCCGCTAGGCCTTCCCGCCCTTCTTCCGGGCGATCTCCGCGTACGCCTCCCGGTCGAACCCGAAGACGATCCGCTTCCCGCGGATCAGGATCGGGCGCCGCATCAGGTTGGGCTCCTCCAGCAGGAGCTTCCGCTTGGCGGCATCGGTCAGCCTTCTCTCCGCGAGCCCCAGCTTCCGGTAGGGAGTGCTGCGGGGGTTCACGAAGTCGTCCACCGGCCGGGAGCCGATCAGCTCCTTCAGCTCGGCGGCGGTGAGGGGCTCCTTCTCCGGGTCGCGGAACTCGTGCTCCACGCCCGCCTCACGCAAGACACCTCTTGCGTCGCGGCAGGTGCTTCAGCGGTTCCGGCCGAGGAACTTCCACGCGGCCATGGCTCCTCCGGGGTTGCGGTCCGGGCGCACGGTACCGGGCGAGGGCGGCTCCGTCGAGGGGGCCGCGGGCCGTCCCCCGGCGACCTTCCAGGATTCGCCACGATCCGCAAGGTTTGCCAGCCCTTCCCGCGAGGGCTAGACTCGGTGCGCTCCGCCGCCGAAGTAGAATGAGCCCCCGTCTCCTGGAATGACGATGGAACCGACCGCGACTCGATCCCGCACGCTCTCCGCTCGACTGGAGCCCTTCGACTCGTACTGGCAGGCGCCGGACGACGTGGAGAAGGGCTACACGTCGTTCTACCAGTACTACAAGGTCAACTTCCTGCCCCGCATCCCGCCCGAGAAGAGCGCCCGGATCCTCGTGGTGAGCTGCGGGCCCGGCTACCTCGTCAAGCTGCTGGTGGACCAGGGCTACACGTCCGTCCTCGGCATCGACTCCGATCCGGAGAAGGTGGCCCACGCCGTGCGTCACGGCCTGGACTGCCGCACCGAGACCGCTTTTGAGTTCGTGGAGGCGAACGCCGGGCAGTTCGACGTGATCGTGTGCGAGCAGGAGCTCAATCACCTCACGAAGGCCGAGATGATCGAGTGGCTGAAGCTCTGCCGCGAGGCGCTCCGTCCCGGCGGGACCGTCGTGGTGTACGGGCTGAACGGCGCCAATCCCATCACCGCGCCGGACGCGCTCGCGCACAACATCGACCACTTCCACACGTTCACGGACTACAGCCTGCAGCAGTCGCTGGAACTGGCCGGCTTCGAGCAGGTGAAGCCGTTCGGACTGGAGCTGTACGTCTTCTACAAGAACCCGTTGAACTACGTCGGGCTGGCCGTCACGGGCTTTCTGCACTTCACGTTCAAGGTGTTCTTCAAGCTGTACGGCAAGAAGGCGGACATCTTCACGAAGAAGATCGGCGCGGTCGGCCGACGGGGGACGGCGTGAGGGTCCTGATCACCGGCGGCACCGGATTCCTCGGCTCGCGCCTGTCGCTCCGGCACCGAAGCGAGGGCGACGAGGTGCGGATCCTCGGCAAGGAGGCGACGCCGCTGGAGGCGTCGAACGCGCAGGATCTGCGCGACGCCGGCGTCGACGTCCGAATCGGCGACTTCGCCGACGAGGCGATCCTGAAGGACGCGCTGCCCGGCGTGGACCGCGTGGTCCACATCGCCGCGGCGATGCGCGAGGCCAACGTGGGCGACGATCACTTCCACGAGGTGAACGTGCGCGCCACCGGGCGGCTCCTGGCCGCGTGCCGCGACGCCGGCGTGCCGCGCTTCCTCTACTGCTCCACGGCCGGCGTCGTGGGAACGGACCGCGGCACGACCACCGACGAAGACACGGACCCGCGCCCGCGCGACATCTACCAGACGACGAAGCTGGCCGCGGAGCGCGCGGTGATCGCGTTCGGCAAGGAGCACGACTATCCCGTGAGCGCCGTCCGGCCGCCGGCCGTGTACGGCCCGGGCGACGGGCGGCTGGTCAAGCTCTTCAAGATGGTGGGCAAGGGCTGGTTCCTGCTGCCGGGCGGCGGCAGCGGCAAGCACCACCTCGTCTACATCGACGATCTGCTGGACGCGTTCGAGCTCGCGGCCACGAAGCCGGAGGCGATCGGCCGCGTGTACAACGCTACGGGCCCCCGGGCCGTCCCGCTCGACGAGCTCGTGGACGAGATCGCCCGGGCGCTGGGCGTGGACGTCCCGAAGAAGATCCGCGTGCCGTTCTGGCCGCTGGACCTGATGGCGGCCACGTGCGAGACGGTGTGCAAGCCGATCGGCGTGCAGCCGCCCATCTACCGCCGCCGGCTGGACTTCTACCGCCACGACGAGGACTTCTCGAACGCGCGGGCGCGCGCGGAGCTGGGCTGGGAGCCGAAGCACGATCTGGCGGCGGGTCTCGGCAAGACCATCACCGCGTACCGCGAGCAGGGGCTGCTGTGAGGATCCTCGCGTTCAACTACGAGTATCCGCCGCTGGGCGGTGGAGGCGGCGTCGTCTTCCAGGCGCTGTGCGAGGAGTGGAAGAAGAACCACGACATCGTCGTGGTGACGTCGCACTACCGCGGACTGGACCGCGTGGAGCGCGACGGCCGCCTGGAGATCCATCGCGTTCCCGTGATGATGCGCAAGTCGCTCCCCACCGCCACGATGCCGTCGCTGCTCTCCTACGTGCCGGCGAGCATCCGCTACGGGGAACGCCTGCTGCGGGAGAGGAAGTTCGACCTCATCCACTCGCAGTTCGTGGTCCCCTCCGCGCCGGGCGCGCAGCGGCTCGCGAAGAAGCACGGCCTGCCCCACGTGCTCACGATCCTGGGCGGCGACGTCTACGATCCGTCCAAGTCCACGTCGCCGCACCGCGTGCCCCTGGTGCGGAACACGGTGCGGTCGCTGCTGAACGCGGCCGATCGCGTCCTCGCCGGATCCAACGACGTAGCGGAGAGTGCGCGCCGCTACTACGGCGTGACGCGCGACATCGACGTCATCTCCCTGGCCATCACCGAGCCGCCTCCCGCCCCGCGGGACCGGAGCCGCTTCGGGCTGGCCGAGGATGACTTCGTCCTCGTCACGGTGGGACGACTGGTCGCGCGCAAGGGCCTGGACGAACTGCTGACGGTGCTCCAGCAGGTCGATGATCCTCGCCAGCACCTGCTGGTCGTCGGCGACGGCCCGCTGAAGGAGAGCCTCGGCGCGCGAGCGGCGGAATTGGGACTCGTGGAGCGCGTGCATCTCCTGGGACGCGTCAGCGAGGAGGACAAGTGGCTCGCCCTCGGATCGGCCGATGCGTACGTCTCCACGTCGATGCACGAGGGCTTCGGCCTCGTGTTCCTGGAGGGAATGCACGCGGGGCTTCCCGTGGTCGCCTACGACCACGGCGGCCAGACCGACTTCCTCACCGACGGCGTGACCGGCGCCGTCGTGCCGCTGAACGACACGGCGCGCTTCGGCGATGCGATCCGCCGGCTGCGCGAGGACGACGACTTCCGACGCGGCTGCGCCGGGCACAACCGCGAGCTCGTCCGCGACTACTACGCGGACCGGTGCGCAGAGCGCTACATCGCCGCCTTCGAGTCCACGCTGGCGGCGGCCCGCCCGTGAAGCGCGATCCGGCGGCGCTCAGGAGCCGCGAGTTCGACGTCTGCGTGGTGGGCGGCGGCATCTTCGGAGCGTGCGCGGCCTGGGACGCCGTGAGCCGCGGCCTCTCCGTGGCGATGATCGAGCGCGACGACTTCTCGTCCTGGACTTCGGCCAATTCGTACAAGCTCATTCACGGCGGGATCCGCTACGTGCAGCACGGCGACGTGACGCGCGTGCGGGAGTCGTCGGGCGAGCGGCGCGCGTTCCTGCGCGTGGCGCCGCACCTGGTCCGGCCGCTGCCCATCGTCATTCCCACGTACGGGCACGGGATGAAGGGCAAGGAGGTCCTTCGCATCGGCATGGGCATCTACGACGTGCTCACGCCGGACCGCAGCCGCGGCATCGCCGATCCGCTGCGCAGGGTGCCGTTCTCCTCCACTCTCTCCCGTGACGAGGTCCTGGCGTTCGCGCCGGAGCTGCCGAAGGACGGGCTCACCGGCGGCGCCCTCTTCCACGACGGGCAGATGCTGGATCCGCCGCGGCTCGTGCTGTCGTTCGTGCTGGCGTCCGCCGAGGCCGGCGCGGTCGTGGCGAACCACTGCGAGGCGACGGGATTCACGCGGTCGGGCGACACCGTCACGGGCGTGCGATTCCTCGACCGCATGACCGGCGAGGAGGGCGAGATCCGCGCCCGCACGACGATCAACGCCGCGGGTCCCTACGCGGACCTGCTCCTGGACGCGGGCCTGGAGAAGCACGCCACGCGCCGCGGCCCCTTCTCGCGCGACGCGTGCTTCGTGGTGCCGCGCCCCCTCTTCGACGATCGCCGGGCGCTGGCGGTGCAGGGCGCCACGCGCGACCCGGAGGCGCATCTCAGCCGCGGGGAACGCCACCTTTTCTTCGCGCCGTGGCGCGGACACACGGTGATCGGCGTCTGGCACCGGGTGTGGGACGGCGATCCCAACTCGCTGCACGTCTCGGAGGACGAGCTCCAGTCCTGGCTGGACGAGATCAACGCCGGCTACCCCGCGTTCGGGCTCACGCGCGACGACATCTCCCGCGTGAACTGCGGCCTCGTGCCGTTCGGGGAGAACGAGGAGGGCGCCACGGACCTGAAGTACGGCCACCGCTCCTCCCTGCTGGACCACGCGGAAGTGGACGGCCTGGACGGACTCCTCACGATCATCGGCGTGCGCTACACGATGGGGCGCAAGGAGGCCGAACGCGTCGTGGACCGGGTGTTCCGCAAGCACGGCCGCACGCCTCCGCCCTGCCGCACCGCGGACACGCCGGTGCCGGGCGGCGACGTCACCGACCTGACCGCGCATCGCGCACGGGTCGAGGCCGAAGGTCCGCCGGGCGTCTCCTCCGCCGCCCGGCGGAACCTGGCCGACACGTGGGGGAGCCGCGTGGGAGAGATCCTGGCCTACGGCGACGAGGACCCGACGCTGCTGGAGGCGGTGGGAGCATCGGACACGCTGCGCGCGCAGGTGATCCACGCGGTCCGGCACGAGATGGCGGGCACCCTGGCCGATGTCCTGCTGCGGCGCACGGCGCTGGCCACGGGAGCCGATCCTTCGCCGGAGACGGTGCGCGAGTGCGCGGAGCTCATCGCCCGCGAGGCGGGCTGGGATTCGGCGCGCATGGAATCCGAGATCGCCGGGTGGAAGGACACCCTCGCCGGACGACGCGTGCCGTCCGAGGCGACCGCCCGCTAGCGGGAGGAGCCGGTCCGGAACGTTAGTCGTCCCAGCGGTAGAAGCCCTCGCCCGTCTTCTTGCCCAGCTTGCCCGCACGCACCAGGCGACGCAGCACCTGCGGCGGCCGGAACTGCTCTCCGCCCAGCTCGCGGTGCAGGTACTCCGCTATGTCCAGGCGGACGTCCAGGCCGACGAGGTCGGTCAGCTTGAGCGGCCCCATCGGGTGGCGGTAGCCCAGTTCCATCGCCCGGTCGATATCCTCGGCGCGACCGACGCCCTCCTGCAGCATCCGCATCGCCTCCAGGCCGATGACGAGTCCCAGCCGGCTCGTCGCGAACCCGGGCGAGTCCGACACCACGATCATCTCCCGGCCCAGGCGCTCGCCGATGGCGCGAGCCCGGTCCACGGTCTCGTCCGTGGTCTGCTGCGCGCGCACGATCTCCAGCAGCTTCAGGACGTAGGGCGGATTGAAGAAGTGCAGCCCGATGACGCGCTCCGGCCCCTTCGCCGACGCGGCGATCTCGGTGACGCTGAGCGACGAGGTGTTGGTGCCGAGGAGCGCGTGCGCGGGCGCCGCCTCCGAGATCGTCCCGAAGATCTCGCGCTTCAGGTCCATCCGCTCCGGCGCCGCCTCGATGACGAGATCCGCGTCGGCCACGGACGCGGCCAGGTCCGTGGCCCCCTCCAGGCGGGCGATCGCCGCGTCGCGGTCGGAGGCGGTGACCTTCCCGCGCTCCACGCCCTTCTCCAGGTTGGCGCGGATCCGCGAGAGCCCCTTCTCCACGAAGGTGTCCTCGATGTCGTAGAGCCTCGTGGCGAAGCCGGCCTGGGCCGCCACCTGGGCGATGCCGTGCCCCATCGTGCCGGCGCCCAGCACCGTGATCCGCTCTGCGTCCCGGGTCATGATCTCCTCCTGGTCGGGCGGCTCGTCCATCGCGCGGGGCGGAAAGGTAACCGGCCCGGCCCGGAATCGCCAGCGGATCCGCCCCTGGCCGGTCCGGCGCGGGCGTGAGAGAATGCGGCCCCATCCTCCACCCGCCTCCGAGGAGAATCCCGATGCCCTACGACAGCCGCCCCTGGGCGGGCGAGATCGACGCCGGCCAGAAGGCGTTCTGCGCCTGCGGCGAGTCCGAGAACAAGCCCTACTGCGACGGAAGCCACTCCCGGAAGGGAACCGGCAAGGCCCCGACGGTGTGCGACATCGCGGAGACGAAGAACTACGCGATCTGCCAGTGCGGCCACACGGGGAACGCCCCCTTCTGCGACGGCAGCCACAAGACGCTGGGCTGACCGGATTTGCGGGGTCCCGGCGCCGGGACGGGTTGTCCGACACCCCGCTCCCGGAGCGGCCGGAGGGCCGTATCCGTCGATTTGAAGGCGGCTTAGGACCTTGACGTTGCCGCGCGCGGCCGCGTAACTTGTCTTGTTTCTCCACCCCGGCGGGCGACGTGGAGCTTCCCACTTTCGCCGCGCCCGGATCAGCGGGCTCCGCCCTGCGCGGCGCCCCGGCACGCGCCGTTCGGTAGCGCGCGCCACGCCAGGTCGAGCCCGAAACCCGGACCGAGGGAGATCCCGAATGACCGAGGTTGCCAGCGCAAGCATGGCCAAGATGTTCGTGAACGGAGAGTGGGTGGGGGCCGCCAGCGGCGCCACCACCGACGTGATGAACCCCTTCGACGGCAGCGTCGTGGACGCCGTTCCCAAGGGGAATCGCGAGGACACCCAGGCCGCCATCCGCGCGGCCGAGGACGCCTTCCCCGAGTGGGCCGACACGTCCCCGGACCAGCGCGCCGCGCTGATCCTGGCCGGCGTGGAGAAGGTGAAGGAGGCCTCCAAGGACCTCGCCAAGACGCTGTCGCGGGAGCAGGGCAAGCCCGTGTTCGAGGCGGCCGGCGAGATCCATCACTTCCTGCACGGCATGACGTTCTACGCCGGGCTCGCCAGCAAGATCCGCGGCGCGCAGGTTCCGCTGCCGCCGGACATGGGCAAGCACTCCTACGGCCTCGTCGTGAAGCGGCCGGTCGGCGTGTGCGGCGCCATCGTGCCGTGGAACTTCCCCATCACGCTGATGGGCACCAAGCTGGGTCCGGCGCTCATCGCCGGGAACACCATCGTGGTGAAGCCGGCCAGCTCCACCCCGCTCACCACGCTGAAGATCATCGGGCTGATGAACGAGGCCGGCATCCCGGCCGGCGTGCTGAACTGCGTCACGGGCCCGGGCCGCGAGGTCGGCGAGGAGCTGGTGGCCAATCCGGCCGTTCGCCGCATCGCCTTCACGGGCGAGTCCGGCACCGGCAAGCGCGTCATGGAGGTCGCCGGCCCGCAGTTCAAGCGCATCACGCTGGAGCTGGGCGGCTCGGATCCCATGATCGTCATGCCGGACGCGGACCTGCGCAAGGCCGTCACGGGCGCGCTCATCGGCCGCTTCTGGAACTGCGGCCAGGCGTGCCTGGCGGTGAAGCGCCTCTACCTGCACGAGGACATCCACGACGAGTTCCTGGAGGCCCTCATCAAGAAGGTGGAGTCCTACGAGCTGGGAGACCCGTCCACGCGTCCGGAGAAGCCGCGCCAGCGTATGGGCCCCCTCCACACCGCCGCGCAGCGCGAGGAGGTGGAGGAGCAGATCGCCGACGCCGTGTCAAAGGGCGCCAAGGTGCTCACCGGCGGCAAGCGTCCGGAGGATCCGGCGCTGGAGAAGGGCAACTTCATCTCGCCCGCCGTCCTCACGGACGTTCCGCACGACTGCCGGATGGTGCAGGAAGAGGTCTTCGGGCCGGCGCTCCCGGTGTTCAAGATCGCGGACCTGGACGAGGCCATCGCGCTCGCCAACGACAACATCTACGGTCTCGGCTCGTCGATCTGGACGCAGAACCTGAAGTGGTCCAACCAGGCGATCCGCGAGATCCAGGCGGGCGTCACGTGGGTCAACCAGATCCACTACGGCTACGACGAGCTGCCGTTCGGCGGCGTGAAGCAGTCCGGCATCGGCCATGAGCACGGGCCGGAGGCCGTGGACTACTACGTGGAGAAGAAGGGCGCGGTCATCGGAGGCCTCGCCTAAGTCAGACATCGATGGGCCCCGGCGTTCGCGCCGGGGCCGTCGTCGACTCGACGGATTCGCCGACGCGGATCCCCCAACCGCCAGGAGAAATCGAGCATGTCCGATTCCCGCGTGATCGCGGCCCAGGACGGAGCCGTCGGCACCATCACGTTGAACCACCCCAAGGCCAACTCCTACGACATCCACTTCATGGAGGACCTGGACGCCGCCATCGACGCCCACCTGGCGAACGATGCGGTGAAGGTGGTCGTGATGAAGAGCGACCTGGAGAAGTTCTTCTCCGCCGGGGCCGACATCAAGGCGTTCCAGGCCAACACCACGGAAGCCAACATGCACATGATCCGGTACGCGCACAACGCGCTCCGGAAGATGGGCGCGTCGCAGAAGGTCTTCATCGCGGCCATCAACGGCCACGCGCTCGGCGGCGGTCTGGAGATGGCGCTGGCGTGCGACCTCCGCTTCGCGGCGGAGGGTGAGTACCGGATGGGCCTCCCGGAGGTCACGCTGGGGCTGCTCCCGGGCAACGGCGGAACGCAGCGCCTGCCCCGCCTCATCGGCCGGACGAAGGCCATGGACCTGATGTTCACGGGCCGCACGGTCACGCCGGCGGAAGCGCTGGAGCTGGGCATCGTGGACCGCGTGTTCCCGGCCGCGGAGCTGCTCTCCGGCACCATGAAGTACGCCAACCGCCTCGCCGCGGGCGCCACGCTCGCCATCGGCCGCATCAAGCAGGCGGTGATGGAGGGTATGGACCAGCCGCTGGACGAGGCGCTGTCGCTGGAGCGGGACCTCATGGCGCCGCTCTTCGACACGGAGGATGCCAAGGAGGGGATCGCGGCCTTCGCCGAGAAGCGTCAGCCCACGTACACCGGCCGCTAGGCCCCGCCCCGGTTTCCGCAGCCTACGAGGAGAACGCGAATGGTCATGATCACCGAAGACCAGATGGTGAGCCGCCTCCGGGGCGGAAAGCTGGTGGAGTCCGGCGACCAGATGTCGGAGAAGTACCGGCAGGGCATCCTGCGCATCCTCACCGTATCCGCGGACACGGAACTGGTCAGCGCGCCCGCCTACTACCTGGCGGCCAAGGACGCCCCCACCATCAACGCCTTCGTCTCCGCCATGGGGATCATCCAGGATGAGCTGGGCCACGCCCACATCGCGTACCGGCTCATGGAGGATCTCGGCGTGGACAAGGAAGAGCTCATCTACGAGCGCGACGCCAACAGCTTCAAGTACCCGTATGCGTTCGACGTCCCGCTCACCACCTGGGTGGAGCTGGCCGTGGCCAACGCCATGTACGACCGCGCGGGCTTCACGCTGCTGGGCGACGTCTTCAAGCACACGACGTTCGCGCCGTGGAAGCGTGCGCTCGTCAAGGTGGACAAGGAGGAGAACTTCCACCTCCGCCACGGCGAGACGTGGATGAAGAAGATCAACGCCTCCGCCGAGGGCCACGAGAAGCTGCAGCGCGCGGTGGACTGGATGCTCCCGCTCACTCTGGAGTGGTTCGGCCTGCCGGACGACCTGAAGACCCAGACCGTCCAGCTGGAGTACGGCTTCAAGGGCTCCAGCAACGACCAGCTCCGCCAGATCTGGATGTCCACGTGCATCCCGTTCCTGGATTCGCTGGGCATCGAGACGCCGGTCCACTGGGACGACGCGCAGCAGAAGTACATCATCGACTATCCGTTCCCCTGCCGCTTCGATCCGGACGAGAAGAGGTGGCTCTTCGACGAGGGCACCATCGACTGGCTGGACGACGGCTCGGGCAAGGACAGCGTCATGAAGCGCTGGCGCGCCCGCGGGCCCAAGAACGACGAGTTCGTGGAGATGCTGCAGCGCGGCCACCGTCAGATCGCGGAGTCGATCGCGCGGGAGGCGAACTGACCGATGGTCCGGGGCCTCCCCACCGATGTGGAAAGCCGGCTGACGGACACCCTGCGGGACGTCGAGGACGCCGAGATGCCGGTGAACGTGGTGGACCTGGGTCTGATCTACGGCCTGCGCTTCCAGGAAGGACGCGTGGAGGTGGACATGACCTTCACCGCGATGGGCTGCCCCGCCATGGAGTTCATGATGCACGACGTCCGGGAGCGGCTCCTCAAGGAGCCCGAGGTGGACGACGTGCAGGTCCACGTCGTCTGGGATCCGCCGTGGGATCGCGGACGCTTGACGGAGCGCGGCGCCGCCGCGCTCGCGACCTGGGGAATCGTATGAGTATCCGAGACCAGAACGCGACGAAGCCGACCGGCGTCGTCTACGACGTCTTCGCTCGCACGCGCAACGAACCGGAGCTGCATCAGGTGGGCGACGTCATCGCCCCCACCGCCGGGCTCGCACGCGCGTACGCGTACCAGATGTACCAGGAGAGCCCGTGGGTGGAGATGATCGTGGCCCCGCGGGCGGACATCGTCTGCGTCATCGACGAGTCCTAGGGAGGACGGCATGAGCCAGTACGAGGTCTACGCCCGCAAGGAGTGCCACGAGGCGCTCACGCACATCGGAACCATCGAGGCCGGGAACGCCGAGGAGGCGAAGACGGCGGCCAAGCAGGCCCACGGCGAGGACTGGATGGAGATGGTGGCCATCCCGAAGTCCGGCATCTCCTGGGCCATCCAGGAGGTGGAGTCGTGACCGAGTTCATGAAGGATCGGGAGGCGGACCTCGAGTCCGGTCCCGTCACCACCACGGAGAGCGGCGACGCCGATTCCTTCGACGCCGACGGACAGCGGGCCATCCTCGGACTGCTGGTGACGCTGGGCGACAACAAGTACAAGCTCGGCCGACGCTACTCGGAGTGGTCCACGTCGGCGCCCACGCTGGAGGCGTCCGTGGCGGCCGCGTCCATGACCTCGGACGAGGTGGGCCACGCGCGCAGCCTCTACCCGCTGCTGCGCCAGTTCCCGGGCGCCCCGCCGGAGCTCAAGAAGGCGGACGACCGCTCGGACTTCCACAACGTCTCCTTCCTGGACGAGGAGTTCGCGGCGTGGACGGACTTCATCGCGGCGGCCGCGCTGTTCGATCGCGCCATGGCCGTCGTCCTGGAGTCCATGCGGGAGTCGGCGTACGCGCCGTTCCGGCACCGCGCGAAGAAGATGCTGCAGGAGGAGCAGTACCATCGGCTCTACGCGGACGGCTGGCTGGAGACGCTCGCGGCGGACGACGCCACGTGCGAGTCGCTCAAGCAGGCGCTGAACCGGATCTGGACGGAGACGCTCGCGTGGTTCGGCCCGGACGACGACCCGGTCTTCTCCGTGGCGGCGCGCCAGAACATCCTGGAGGCCGACGGTCCGGCGCTCCGCGCGCGCTTCGTCGAGGAGATGCGCCGCACCGTGGAGCCCATCGCCGGCATCGGGTTCCCGGACGCCGCGGACGTGCCGTGGGAGCGCTGGGACGCGGAGAACCGCTGCCTGAAGGGAAGCTGACCTTGGATCCGAACGCCGCCGATCGGCAGGAGAGCGCCCGGGCCGCCTGGCTGCGGTCCGGCGGGACCCCCCAGGAGTGTCCCTACTGCGGGTCCACGGACACGCGGCGCGAGGCGGTGTTCGGACCGTTCCACATGTCGGAGACGTACTTCTGCCGCGGCTGCGGCAGCCCGTTCTCGCGTATCAAGTGGCGCGAGGAAGGCGACGGGAACCGTTGAGCGGGAGCGCCGTGCGCGTGACCGTGGCGGAGTCCGTCGCCACGGTCACCCTCTCCCGCCCCGACACCCTCAACGCCATCGACGATGATCTCCGGGCGGAACTGCCCGACGTCTTCGAGCGACTCGCCGGCGACGCCTCGGTGCGCGTCGTCGTGGTCACGGGCGAGGGGCGCGCCTTCTCGGCCGGCGGATCCGTGGACCACTTCGAGCGCGAGATGACGCCGGCTGAGTTCCGGGCCGGGAGCCATCGCCTGAGCGCGGTGTACGACGAGATCGAGCAGATGGAGAAGCCCGTGATCGCGGCGCTCAACGGCCTCGCCACCGGAGCGGGGCTGCAGATGGCGCTGGCCTGCGACCTCCGGTGGGCGGCCGCTTCGGCGCGCGTCGGCTACCGGGAACACCACCTCGGACTCATCCCGGCGCACGGCGGCGCCACGCGCCTCGTGAAGCTCATCGGGCTGAGCCGGGCCAAGGACCTCTACTTTCGCGGCGATCTGGTGGACGCCGAGGAGGCGCATCGACTGGGCCTCGTGCACCGCGTCCTCCCGGACCAGGAGCTGGCGACCGCCGTCGCGGGGGAGGCCGGTCGCCTGGCGCGCCGCGCACCGGTGGCGCTGGGCCTCGCCAAGCGGCTCCTGAACGCGGCCGCCGACGTGGACACCGCCTCCGGCATCGCGCTGGAGTCGATGGCTCAGGGCATCGCCCGAAGCACGAAGGACCACCGGGAGGGCGTCCGCGCGTTCCGCGAGAAGCGGCGCCCCGACTTTCAGGGGGAGTGACGGCGTGATCATCTCCGTGCGCGGCTGGACCCCGAAGATCCACCCCACCGCGTGGGTGGCCCCCAACGCCACGATCATCGGGAACGTGGAGATCGAGGCGGGCGCCAACGTCTGGTTCGGCGCCGTGATCCGCGGCGACCAGAACCTCATCCGCATCGGCGAGCGGGCCAGCGTGCAGGACAATTCCGTCCTCCACTGCAACGAAGAGAACCCCACCCTCATCGGAAAGAGCGTGACCCTGGGTCACTGCACCGTCCTGGAGGGATGCACGGTGGAGGACTTCGCGCTGGTGGGCATGAACGCCACGGTCCTGGACGGAGCCCGTCTGGGCGAGGGTGCGCTGATCGCGGCCGGCGGCGTGGTGAAGGAGAGGGATCACATCCCGGCCTGGACCCTGGCGGCCGGCATCCCGGCGAAGGCCCGCAAGACGCTGGACGGCGCGGCGCTCGAGCACGTGAAGACGGCGGCCGCGCACTACCAGAAACTGATGGCCCTCTACGAGCATCTGGGCCGCCCCGTGGCGGCCGGGGAGGAATCCGAATGACCCGCATCGCGCAGGAGCGCCAGGCGCGCCCCTTCCTCGGCGGCCAGTCCGTCGATCGCCCCGGCACGCCCCGCGAGATCCTGAATCCCGCCACCGGTGAGCGCGTGGGAACGGTCCTGGACGGGACCGCCGAGGACGTGAACCTCGCGGTCGCGGGCGCCGCCGCCGCGTTCGAGGGCTGGTGGCGCACGCCCGCGTCCACCCGCGGCGCCATCCTCGCTCGCTGCGCGGAGGCGGTCCTGGACCGCGTGGAGGATCTGGCGCCGGTGCTGACGGCGGAGCAGGGCAAGCCGATGGCGGAGTCCCGGATGGAGGTCCGCCGCTTCGCGCACACGCTGGAGCACTACGCGGGACTGGCCAAGAACCTCCGCGGCGGCTACGTCCCGGACCTGGACGAGAAGCCCCATCGCCACGGGATCATCCTGAAGCGGCCGCTGGGCGTCTGTGCGGCCATCATCCCCTGGAACTTCCCGCTGTCGCTCCTGGGCAACAAGATCGGTCCCGCCTTGGTCACCGGCAACACGATGGTGGTGAAGCCGGCGGAGACGACACCGTTCACCTCCACCGCCGTCATCGAGATCCTCCACGAGGCCGGGGTCCCGGCGAACGTGGTGAACACGGTCCTGGGCACCGGCGCCGAGGTGGGGACCGCGCTGGTCACCCATCCGGACGTGGCCAAGGTGGGCTTCACCGGATCCACGGAGACCGGGCGGCGCGTCATGCGCGGGGCGGCCGACACGATCAAGCGGGTGACGCTGGAGTTGGGCGGCTCCGATCCGCTCATCGTCTGCGACGACGCCGACGTGGACCGCGCCGTCAGTGCCGCCTCGGTCGGGCGATTCTTCAACTGCGGGCAGGCCTGCCTGGCCATCAAGCGGGTGTTCCTGTTCGAGGAGATCGCGGACGAGTTCACGGAGAAGCTGCTGGGCAAGGTGGCCCGCCTGCGGGTCGGTCCGGGCACGCAGGAAGGGGTGCGTCTGGGTCCCCTCCACTCCGCCGTCCAGCGCGACGCCGTGGAGCGCCAGGTGCGGGAGACGGTGGAGGCCGGCGGCCGGATCCTGACCGGCGGGAGCCGTCCGGACGCTCCGGAGCTGAGCGACGGGCATTTCTACCTACCGACGGTGGTGGACAACGTCCCCGACGACGCCCCGATGGCCACCGAAGAGGTCTTCGGACCGGCGCTGCCGCTCTTCCGCGTGAAGTCCCTGGACGAGGCCATCCGGCGCGCCAACGCCAGTCCGTACGGTCTGGGGTCGTCCATCTGGACGCAGGATCTGGACCGGGCCACGCGGGCCGCCGAGCGGCTGGAGGCCGGCTACACGTGGATCAACTCGGTCACCAAGATCTACGACGAGCTGCCGTTCGGCGGCTTCAAGCAGTCCGGAATGGGCCACGAGCACGGCGAGGAGGCCCTGGAGTGCTACCTCCAGCTCAAGTCCGTCGTGGTGGCGGCCGGCTAGGCCGGGGGGCCCGCGCGGCAGGGAGGATCCTCGGGTGCTCCGGGGCAGCGCCCCGGCTCGCCCCCGGCTTGCCCCCGGCAACCCCCCGGCTCGCCCCCGGCCCGGCTCCGTCCGCCCGCTCCCGAGACGTCCGGGGACCATCGGTCCTGTAAATCGTTGATTTCCTATATGTTATGAGCCCATCTTGACGCGGGCGCGGGAAGCGGTAACGTGCCCGTCCGAATGGGAGATCGGCCGCGATCGGCCTCTTTCGTTCATCGATCACCGGCATCGGCCAAGGAACGATAGCGAATTCGAGGCTTTACAAGAATTCGAGGTTCCTCGATGCTCCCCGTTGCGGATCGGATTCCGCGACCTCGGCCGTCGAAAGACGGTGGGGGGCGCCTTTCCGCGCGGAGGCGCCGACCCAAGGGAGTCATGGCCGGGGGTGGTTGTGAGAAGGCCGGAGCTAGCAGGATCGTAGCCCGGTCGGGTAGGTGGACTCCCGACAAGGAGTCGGGAGTCATGAATCCCTTAAGGAGGGTTCCTTTCATGCGTAAGTCCCTTTTCGTCCTCGCGGCTCTGCTGCTTGCGGCGACGCCGGCTCTCGCCGGTGGTCATGCCGGTCAGAACGGTCTGGGCCTGCTCTACGGCGATGCGCCGATCGGCTACTTCCGTGGCCTGAACGACGACGCCACGCTGCACATCGGCCTGGACCTCGAGCTGCCGGACGGCGGCGATGCCGACGATGACGGCGATCTGAAGTCGGTGTTCACGATCGCCGCGGCGCTCGAGTACGACCTGTGGAGCGGCGACGGCTGGGGCTTCGGCCTCTTCCCGGGCTTCGCGTTCACGACCGCGTCGTTCGAGGACGTCGGCGACGTCTCCATCGACAGCGCCACGAACATCCATCTGGCCGCCAACCTCGGTGGTCACCTGGACATGAACCAGCACGTCACCGTGTTCTTCAAGCACGGTCTGAACATCGACATCGCGGATGACGGCTCCGAGTCGCTGACGGACATCGGCACGTCGGGCTGGAACCTGGGCGAGCTGGGCGTCTGCTTCTGGATCAACTAGTCAGCACTGCTTGACCCTGAAGTTCGGGGCCCCGTCCTCCGGGACGGGGCCCCTTGTTGTTTTCCCTCGCGCTCTCCGCGCCCTCCCTAGAAGACGAAGCCGCCGCCGATGCGGAGCGGATCCGCGGTGTCGGTGTCCGCCTCGTTGTCCTGCCAGGTCCAGTCGGCCTTGAGCACCACCTGCGGGTGCGGCGAGTACTCCACCCCCACGGTGACGAAGTCCTCGTTCAGCGCGGGATCCTCCTCCAGCCCGGCCGGAACCTCGGCGTGCCGCTCGACGGTCTCGAACCGGATCCAGGGCCGCAGCGACTGATCGGCGGGAAGCCCGAGCTCGTCCCCCAGGACCTTCGACAGCTCGACGTAGCCGCCGCGCTGCTCCTCCGGGACCACGACGTCACTCCCGCCCTCGGACAGCTCGGCGGAGAGCTCCTCCGCGTCCCCGATGGACGTCAGCGCTGCGAGCGCCTTCACCTCGAAGCCCTGCACCCGGACCATCGCGTGCACCTCGCCGATGACCGTCGTGACGTCGGCGATCCCGTCGTCGATGAGGCCGTGGTCCGCCTGACCGGCCCAGACCGCGGCCCCCACGTCCACTCCGTCGGCCGCCTGCACGTCCAGCCGGGCCGCGACGGCCGCGTCCTCCCACAGCGCGCGGTTGCCCTTCTGACGCCCGCCGCGAACTCCCGACGAGGAGAAGCCCGACGCATCGAGCCCGTTCATCAGGTAGAGCTCGTAGGCCACCCGGGGATGCGGCTGCCCGTGGACGCCGACGCCCAGCTCGCGCCATGTCGACGGGATCAGGTCCTGCTCGGTCTCCGGGCGGGAGTTCCCGCGGAAGAACGGCGGCTCGTGCATTTTCGTGACGTAGCCCACCGGCACCAGCAGGTTGCCCGCCCGGACGTTGATCGCCGGATGGAGCAGGAAGTCGAGGTAGCTGAACTCCACGGAGACGGACCCACTCCGCCCTTGCGGGTTGGACGACGTGCTGGCGTGCTCGTACTCGATCTCGGTGTTCATGATCACGTGGTCGTTGAACTTGTAGCCGACGTACGTGATGAACCGCTGGAAGTCGCCCGAGCGGGGCGCGTCGTTGCCGGTGGGGTCCGCGAAGTAGAACTCGCCGTAGCCGCCCAGGGAAAGGCCGCCGGTGGTCCCGTAGACCTTGCTGGCGGCCGGGCCCAGACCGGAGTAGCTTTCCAGTTCCCGATCCGTGTCGGGGATGGCCATCCGCTCCTTGATGCGGCGGATCTCCTCGGTCAGCACGTCGACGGTCTCGCGCAGGTCCTCGTCGCCGGCCGCCGCCGGCCCCGCCGCCAGCAGCGCGAGCAGCGGCAGGAGGGCCGGGGCCGGACGGAGACGGCGTCGGGCCAGGGATCGAATCATGGGGGTTCCTCCCGGCGGTCTCGCCGCCATGGTGCGGTCCGGAATCGGCTCCTTCCGTTCCGGGTCGGCGCAATCTACGGGGCTCGCCGCACATTGTCCAGTCGACTTAACTCTTTCCGCCTCCCTTTACCATTCGATCCCCTAAAAAAAGTTGAGCCGCCTTGACACGAGGCGCGGGCAGGGATAGATTCCGGCGTCGATGGCCCTGGGGCGCCTTTCCCGGGGATCGAGGAGCGGAATGAAGATCCTGCGGCACATCCTTCTCGGACTCACGGCCGCGGCCTTCCTGGCCTTGCTGCCGGCCGCCCCCGTCCTCGCCGAGGTCTTCCACAGCCGCGAGGGAGCCCTCAAGCTGGCCTTCCCGGACGCCGACCGCGTGGAAGCCCGGGATCTGGTCCTGACATCCGCCCAGGCGGCCGAGGTGGCCCGGCGCGCCGGCGTGGAGGAGCCCTCCCGCCTCATGACGGCCTACCAGGGCTTCCGGGGCGATGAGGCACTCGGCTGGGCCTTCCTGGACACCCATCCCGTCCGGACCCACGAGGAGACCCTCATGGTCGTCCTGGAGCCGGACGGTCGGGTCCGCGGCACCCACCTCCTCGCCTTCCACGAGCCGGCCCAGTACGCGCCCGTGCCGCGCTGGCTGGCCCAGTTCACGGGGCATCGCCTCTCTCCCGGCGTCGCCGTGGGCCGCGACGTGGACGGGATCTCGGGGGCCACCATGACGGCCCGCGCCGTCACCGCCACCGTCCGCCGTGTGCTGGCGGTCTGGGACGTCCGCCTGGCCTCCCGGGTGGCCACCGCCTCCGCTCCGTGAGATTCACGGTCACCGGGGAGTGGAGCCGGAACGACCTGCTCCGGCTCGTACTGCTCTTCTTCCTGGTCTACGTGGCCCTGTTCTGGATCACGAACTGGATCCTCTACTTCCAGAAGATGACGCTGGATCCGGCGTCGGTGGTCTCCTACTACCGCGGTGATCCCGCCGCCGAATTCGGACGCGGGGCGCGACCGCTCGGCGCGATGGCGGAGGTGGCCCACTTCCACCTCTTCGCGATGGGCCTGCTGGTGATGACGCTCACCCACCTCCTGCTATTCCTGCCCGTGGCCGTTCGTACCAAGGCGACGCTGGTCTCGATCGCGTTCGCGAGCGCGCTGCTGGACGAGGGATCGGGCTGGCTCGTGCGGTTCGTGCATCCGGCCTTCGCCTGGGCGAAGGTGGCCGGTTTCCTCCTGCTGCAGGCGTCGCTGCTCGGGCTGACCATCGCGCTTTTCGTGGGCGTACTTCGCCCCGGGCGCAACGCGTACACGGACGGCGAACGCGGACGGAAGTCGCCCACGCCCCGCTGATCCGAGGCGCGCGCCGACCGCACGCCTGCACGCCCGATCGCCCGGAATGAAGAAGGGCCCGGCTCCCCCGGAGCCGGACCCCTCTGCCCGCGCGTGCACGGCCCCCCGGCTACAGCGCGGGCGTTCCGCAGTCCAGGACCTCGGAACCGCTGTCCACGGCCGCTCCGCCCTCGTAGAGCGTCCACGACACGGACGGCGAACCGGAGTAGGTCGCCGAGAACGTGTACGCGGCCGTATCGCTGGAGTCGAACGAGATCGACAGGTCGCCGGACGGGCAGGCGCCCTCCGTCACCGGGAGATCGACGTCCATCAGCCAGCCCAACGCCACGTCGAACGCGATCGTGCCCGCCTCGTCCCGGAAGTAGAAATCCATCGCGGCGTCGCCGGCCCCGGCCACGGAGTAGGTCGACGTCTGCAGCCCGGACACGGCGAACTCCAGCCCGTAGTCCAGGTTCATGTCGAACGCCTCGGCGGCGCTCTCGCCGGACGCGTCCAGCGTCATCAGCATCTCGACGTTCATGGTGTTCGTGGCCTCGGTGGGCTCCACCTGCGGCGTCCCGAATCCGTCGAGGTACTGCACGTAGAAGTAGATCGTCGCGGACGCGGTGCCTTCCTCCGTCGTCTCGCTCTCCGTGTACTGGAGGATCCAGGCGCCTTCGAGCTCGTCGTAAGCGATCTCTTCCCCGGTGCGTCCCACGTCGAGACCGTCGGGCACGAGCTCGTTGGCGAACGGCAGCTCGTAGGCATCGCCCACCGACAGCGTGACGGACGAGAAGTCCGCCTGCGCCAGCGCCTGCACCTGCGACAGGAGGTCGTTCGCGAACGTCATCGTTCCGACGGCCGAGAGCGCGACGTCCTCCGACGACACGTCGGAGCCTCCCCCGACCGGGTTGCTGGACTCGTCCTTGCTGTTGCACCCGACGGCCATCGTCAGCGAGGCGGCCAGGAGCGTGACGGGGAGAAGGCGCCGGCGGCGCGAGGTCGAACTCATGATGCGGCTCCTCGTTCCCGGAAATCCCGGGGATGGCTGGGGGCGAGAGTCTGGGTGGAGTTCGGCCGGGGAAGGTCGCGGTTTGAGAGCGGGATGAGCCCCCGGAGTCCGGAGTTGGGCAGGCGTGGGCGGGGCTGGGCGCGGGTCGCACCGGGTGAGGAGGATTGGCCGTCTGCGGCAAGCGCTTGGACCGGGGATCGATCGGCCGTACGCATTTGACGGATCCTCGCGTGTATTCCCGCGCCGCCGCGCCGGTCGGTGGAAGGAACCCAAAACCGGAGGTCCCGTGCGCGCGAACCCGAGCCCGGCCCTGGGCATCGTCTGTCTGCTGCTGGCGGCCGCCTCCGCGTCCGCCTCCCCGCGGTACGCGCTTCGGGCCGGGCAGTCCTGCAACCTGTGCCACCACGACCCCTCCGGTGGCGGGCTCCGCTCCACCTACGCGTCGCAGTACCTTATCCCGGAGCGGATCGCCCGGGCCGCGCCGGAGACCTCGATCCCCGTGCCCCTTCCCGATCCGCAGATCGGACAGGACGTGGTGATCGGCGCGGACCTGCGAACGACGCACCTGTACCGGGAGAACACGTCGGCCGGGAACAACTTCCTCCAGATGCAGGGAGCCGTGTCGCTCTCGTTCCAGCCCCACCCCCGCTTCTCCGGAGTCATCCAGGCGGAGCTCGGACAGGGCGACGCTCAGGCGCACGCGATCTACGCGCTGGCGTACGTACTGCCGGCGTCGGGCTACGTCCGCGCGGGGCGCTTCGCCCCGCCGTTCGGGTGGAAGGTTCCTGATCACCGCGCCTTCGTCCGGCGGGACTTCGTGTTCCTTCCGCCGTTTCCGCCGCACGCGGACACGGGCGTGGAGATCGGCTTCCGGCCGGCGAATCTCGAGGTCCAGCTGGCGGTGCTGAACGGGGCACCCCGCTCCGCGCGCGATCCCGACGACGAGCTCGCGCTGTCGGTGCGGGCCGCGTGGAGCCGGTCGCTCGGAGGCCTGCACGCGGTGCTGGGCGGCTCCTACTACTCCAGCTCCGGCCCCACGGACGACGTTTCGGCCGGAGGTCCGTTCGCCGGAGCGCACTGGGGGCGCGTCACCTGGCACGGCGAGGCGGACTGGTCGCGCCGCGAGCGCCCCGACGCCATCGTCACCTCCCTGACCACGTCGCACGAGATCGCCGTGGAGCTGGCGCAGGGGATCGATGCCGTCGCGACCTACGACTTCCACGACGTGGACTGGAACCGGGAGACCGGCGCGGTCCACCGACTGGGAGGCGGGCTGGAGTTCTTCCCCTACCCGTTCCTGCAGCTCAAGGGGAAGGTGAACGCCTTCCGGCTGGACGATGGTCCCGACGTCTCGGCGCGCACCGGCTACCTCGAGGACTTCGTGCAATCGATCCTCGAACTGCACTTTCTCTACTGACGTCCGGAGGATCCCATGAACCGAACCGCCGCCGCCGTCCTCGCCCTGACCCTGCTGCCGCCCGCGAGCCCCGCCGGCGCGCAGCGGTGGGAGATTCCGGCCGCGGAGGATCAGGCCCGGGTGACGTTCCTCTCCCGCGCGCCGATGGAGAGCTTCGAGGGAAGCACGCGGCACGTGACGGGGCACGTCGTCCTCCCGGAGGACGGAGCCTCGGGCGAGATCGACCTCCTCGTCCGGGTCGCGATGGAGCATCTGGACACCGGCATCGAGCTCCGGAACCGGCACATGCGCGAAAACCACCTCCACACGGATCGCTTCCCCGAGGCCGTGTTCCGCGGCGGAACCGTGGTCGAGGGCGGCGGGCCGCTACCGCCAGGCGTGGACGTGGAGTCCGTCGTGGAGGGGACGCTGGACCTGCACGGCGTGTCGCGGGACGTGCGCGTGGAGATCACCTGGACGCGCGGGGAGGACGGCACGCTGCGCCTCCGGAGCCGCTTCGCGGTGGTGCTCTCGGACCACGAGATCCCGCGGCCGCAGTTCCTGCTGCTCAAGCTCGGCGAGACGCAGGAGGTGACGGCGGACCTCCGGGCCCGGCCCGCCCCGCCCCCGGCGGACGACGACGAGTCGCTACGGGCCGAGCCACTCGGGCGGTAGTTGCCCCGGCGGGACCAGCTCCTGCACCTCGCCCGGTCGATCCAGCAGCGCGCGCAGGTAGTCCTCGTCGACGGGAAGCTCCTCGTTCTCGCCCTCGAACCCGAAGAGCCACGACGCTCCCGGCAGCCGCGGGCCGAACGAGGGCATCCGCCACCAGCGTCGCGGCGGGTACTCGCGGTACGTGACCTCGTCGTCCGGGTCGATGCCCGCGCGGCGACGCGCTTCCTCCAGCGCGTCGCCCAGCGTCCCGAAGTCGTCCACGAGTCCCAGCTCGAGCGCATCGCCTCCCATCCACACGCGCCCTTCGCCGATCTCGCGCACGCGGGACTCCTCCAGCTCGCGCGCCGCCGCCACGCGCTGGACGAAGCGGTCGTAGCCGGCCAGGATCCGGCGGCGCGCCAGCTCGCGCTCGTCGTCGCGGAGCGGGCGACGCGGAACGGACAGGCCCACGAACGGGAGACGGATGCCGCTGCGCAGGTCCGCATGGGAGCCCCGCTGCACGCCGTCGCCGGTCAGGCCGATCCGCTCGCCGAGACCGTCGTCCCAGGCCCAGCCCGCGATCACGCCGATCGACCCGGTGATCGTGAAGGGCGTCGTGAGGATCCGGTCCGACGGGAGGCAGACGGAGTATCCCGCCGACGCGGCGAGCGTGCCCTGCGAGGCCACGACGGGCGTCCCCCGCTCCCGCAGCTTCGTCAGACCGTCCACGATGCGTCCCGTGGCCATCGGATCGCCTCCCGGAGACTCCGCGCGCAGCACGACGGCCTTCGGTCCGCCCCACCCGCCGAGCCGCGCCACGTGTCGGCCCGTCGCCCGACCGCGCAGCCCCGAGTCCATCTCCGAAACGCCTCGCGCGTAGATCACCTCGATGACGGGAGGCTCTCCCCAGCGATCCTCCGGAGCGGCGTACGGGGCGGTCGGCCCGACCGTCGTGAACCCGTCCTTGCGCGCATCGACCTTGAGATCGTCGAAGGACCCGAGCCGGTCGACGAGTCCCAGCTCCACTGCCTGCTCCGGACGGAGGAGGGCCTCGTCCTCCCCGAGTCGTTCCACCTCCTCGGTGGTGAGGCCCGCCCCGTCCGCGATCCCCGCCACGATCTCCCGGTAGAGCAGCTCCGCCTGCCGGTCCATCTGCTCGCGATCCGCTTCGGAGAGCTCCGTGCGCGAGTACCGCTCGTTCGCGGTCTTGTAGTGGAAGAAGCGCAACTCCTCGAAGCCGATGCCGAGCTTGTCCAGCATCCCCGCCCAGTAGGTGCGCGAGAGCGAGATCCCGCTCAGGTCGACCCAGCCGTACGGATCCAGCACGATCTCGTCCGCCGTCGACACGGCGTAAAACAGCGCCATGCGCGGCCGCTCCAGGCGGACGCGCACGTGCCGCCCCGACGCCTGCAGCGCCTGCAGCTCGGAACGCAGTTCCCACAGCTTGGACGTGTCGAACGCGGTGCCGGAGAGGTTCAGCGCGACGCCCCGGACCTCCGGATCGTCGTGGAGGCGCCGCATTGCGCGGGTGAGGTCCAGCCAGGCCACGCGTCGCGAGTCCAGGAAGCGGTCCCGGCGATCCGTGATCCACTTCCCCTCCAGGTCGAACGTGACGAGGTGGTTCATGAAGTACGGATTGCCGCGCAGCAGGAAGTGGTCGGAGCGCAGCGGACGGTTCGGCGGATTCGCGCGGACCACGTGCACGATCTCCGGACGGGACGCGTCGTCGTCCGTCCGGACGAGGCTGTGGTAGCCGGTGCCGCCGATCTGCATCGCCAGACCCACGCGAACCTCGTCGTCGCCGCCCGGCAGGTCGCGCCAGCGCACGCTGACCTGGAAGCCGTCCGCCGGACGGACCTCCGCTCCCACCGACCAGACGGCGTCGTCGCCGCGCTGTCCGTCGCGCAGGAACGCATCGCCGAAGAGCGTCAGGTGCGAGGAGCCGAGCGGGCGGATCCCCAGGTCGGCCAGGCCGTAGCTCCGGTCCGACTGCGCGGAGAAGAAGCCGGAGAGGCCGAGCGAGAGGAACGTGGCCGGTCGCAGGATCCAGCCCGACTCCAGGCCGCTCTCCGCCTCCGGCCCCGCTCCGCCCGCGGCCCATCGCCACGCCGTTCCATAGCGCGCCCGCCGGTTGCCCAGCGACAGTCCCGCGCGGTAGCGCCACAGTCCGGGCGCGTGCTCCGCCGACAGCCCGACCGGCGATCCGAACGAGAGGGCCCACTCGTCCAGGGTGTCGTCCGCCCAGAGGAAGGCCAGCTCGTCCGGCGCCAGCCCCCAGGCCGCCGGGTTCGAGAGTCCGCCCAGGGCACCGCCGACCACGCCGGGCGAGGTCGGGAGCTGGTCGAAGCGCGCCGGATCCTGCGCCACGACCGGGCCGGCCACGGCGACGAGGACGAGGACGAGAAGCGGGAGGCGCGCGACGGGCTTCATGCGCGGACCGTAGAATCGGCGCGCGGCGCCCGTCAAGCTCGCACCCGTGCTAGGCTGCGCGAATGCCCGAACTGCCCGAAGTGGAGACGATCGCACGCGGCCTCGCTCCGCGCCTCACCGGACGACGCATCGACGCGGTGGAACACCTGCGGCGCGACTACGTGCTGGGTCCCTCGCCGGGGCCGCGACGCGTCCTCGCGGGTCGAACGATCGTCCGCGTGCATCGCCACGGCAAGCGGCTGCTCCTGGATCTGTCGCCCGACGGGGTCCTGGTGCTGCACCTGGGCATGAGCGGTTCGGTGGGCGTGGTCCCCGCCGGCGACCCGGTGCCGGACCACACGCACCTCCGGCTCCGCCTGGCCGAGTCCGCCGAGGAGTTCCGCGTGCGCGATCCGCGCCGGTTCGGCGGAGTGTGGGTCTCCGCCTCGTCGACGCCGCCCCGCCTCGGCGGCGCGCGGGTTCGCAACGGCGCCGGCCTGGGACCGCTGGGGCCGGACGCGCTCGACCTCCCGTGGGAAACGTTCCGCACCGTGCTGAAGCGTCGCCGGCAGATCAAGGCGCTGCTGCTGGACCAGCAGGTCCTCGCGGGACTCGGCAACATCTACGCGGACGAGGCGCTGTGGGCGGCCCGGCTCCATCCCCTCCGCCGCGCCGACGCGATCCCGATCGCCCGCCTCCGGGAACTCCACGCCGGGATGCGACGGATCCTCCGGGAGGCGATCCGGGGCGGCGGGTCGACGCTGCGCGACTACCGCAACGCCGACGGGGAGACCGGCACGTTCCAGGGTCGGCACCGGATCTACGGACGCGAGGGCGAGCGATGCGCGAGGGACTGCGGCGGCATCGTGCGGCGCGAGGTGATGGCCGGGCGATCCTCCCACTACTGTCCGCGCTGTCAGCGGGCGCCGCGCGGGAGCTAGGCCGGCGGTCCGTCGCGGAGCAGCTTCTCCAGCCCCGCCTCGTCCAGCACCGGAACTCCGAGATCGGCCGCCTTCTTCGCCTTGGAACCGGCGTCGGCCCCCGCGATGAGATAGCTCGTCTTGCCGCTCACGGATCCGGCGACCCGTCCGCCCTGCGCGCGCAGCAGGTCGGCGGCCTGGTTGCGCGTGTACCCCTCCAGCGCCCCGGTCAGGACGAACGTGAGGCCCTCCAGGCGGTGGCCGTCCTCCGCCTTCTCCTCCTCCAGGCGCAGCCCCGCCGCCTCCAGCTTGCGCAGCAGTTCCACCGACTCCGGGCGAGCCAGGAAGTCCGCGACGGATCTCGCCACCGTCTCCCCGACCTCGTGGATTTCCGTCAGCGACTCGACGTCCGCCTGCCGGAGCGCATCCAGCGAGCCCACGGCCCGGGCCAGCACCCGCGCCACATGCGCGCCGACGTGCCGGACCCCGATGGCGAAGAGGACGCGATGGAACGGCTGGTCCCGCGACTGGTCCAGTCCCGCCAGCAGGTTGCGCGTGGACGTTTCGCCCATTCTCTCCAGCGCGACGACGTCGTCGAACTCCAGGGAAAAGAGGTCGCCGACGTCGTGCACCAGTCCCGCCGCGACGAGCTGCGCGATGAGCTTCGTCCCCAGCCCCTCGATGTCCATCGCCCCGCGGGACGCGAAGTGCTCGATGCGCCCCTCCACCTGCGCCGGGCAGGCCGGGTTGCCGCACCGGTAGGCCACGCCGTCCTCGTCGCGCACGAGCTCGCGGGAACACTCCGGGCACTTCTTCGGGAAACGCCACGGGCGCGCTCCCTTCTTCCGCGAGCCCGGCACCACCCCGACGACCTTCGGGATGACGTCGCCGCCCTTCTCCACGAGCACGGTGTCGCCCTCGCGGAGGTCCTTGCGCCGGATCTCGTCGAGGTTGTGGAGCGTGGCGCGACGCACGGTCGATCCGCCGACCACGACCGGCGCCAGTTCGGCCACCGGGGTCGCCGTTCCCGTTCGCCCGATCTGCACGCGGATCCGCTCCAGGAGCGTCGGCTGTCCCTCCGCGGGAAACTTGTAGGCCATCGCCCAGCGCGGCGCCTTGGACGTGGCTCCCAGGCGATGCTGCTGCGCCAGGGCATCGACCTTCACGACCATGCCGTCCGTCTCGTACGGCAGCTCGCGGCGCTTCTCCCGCCACGAGTCGATGAAGGCGAGGACCTCGTCGATGTCCGCGCACACGCTCCGGTGCGCGCTGACCGGGAACCCCAGCTCCTCCAGGCGGGCCATCACGCCGGACTGGGCCGGAAGATCCAGACGGTCCGCGCCCACGATCTGGTACGCGAAGATCCGCAGGCGGCGCCCCGCCACGACGCGCGAGTCCAGCAGCTTCAGCGTGCCGGCCGCCGTGTTGCGCGGATTGGCGTAGGGCTCCAGCCCCTCGGCTTCGCGCGTGCGGTTCAGCCGCTCGAAGTCGGGGCGGGGCAGGTAGACCTCGCCGCGCACCTCCAGCGGCCGCCGCTCCGTAACGGACAGCGGCACGCCGAGGACCGTCTTCAGGTTCAGCGTGACGTCGTCGCCGTGCCGGCCGTCCCCGCGCGTGGCGCCGCGCACGAGCTGCCCGTCCTCGTAGCGCAGCGAGACGGCGACCCCGTCGAACTTGAGCTCGACGTGGTACGCGAAGTCCGCGTCGCCCAGCCCTTCCCGCACACGACGGTCGAAGTCGCGGACCTCGTCCTCGTCGTACGTGTTCGCGAGCGAGAGCATGGGGACGTCGTGCACGACCGCCCTGAACGAGTCCAGGGGCTCGCCGCCCACCCGCTGCGTCGGCGAGTCCGGACGGCGCAGTTCCGGGAAGCGCTCCTCCAGCGCCTCCAGCTCCTTGAGCAGGCGATCGAACTCGGTGTCACTGATCTCCGGCGCCGCCTCCGCGTAGTAGAGGCGTTCGTGTCGCCGGATCTCCTCCGCCAGATCGTCCCAGCGCCGGCGATCCTTCGCGGCGGGCTTTCCGCTCATCGGTCTTCCTCCGGGAACACCATGTCGCCCACAGGTTCTCCGTGCCGCTCGCACCACGCTTCCCAGACGTCGCGGTACGTCCCGGTGAGGCGACGGGCCGGATCCACGTCCAGCTCCGCCGCCACGCGGTCGATGTCCGCGGGCTCTCCCTCCACCTCGAGGAACGCCCCCGCCGGCGTCTCGTCGACGACGATCTCCGTGCTCCGCCACCGGTAGACGGTCCGCCACTTCTGGTACCGCCACAGCGTCTCGAAGCCGGCGTCCTCCAGGGCCGCCCGCATCGTCGCGCCGTCGGGCACGATCGACTCCTCCTCGCGGCGGACCTTGAAGCCCTCGCGCTCGTCGGCGGCCGGCGCCTTCGCGGTCAGGATGCTCCGGCCGGCGAACTCCCGCACCCGGAGCAGGCGTCCGGCTCGCGTCAGCTCCCGATCCGGACGATCCAGGAGGACGTTGTCCTCGAATGACCGCGACTGCTCGAGCGTGGCCCCGAACTCCTCCAGCCGCCGGACGACGGCCGCCGCCTCGTCCACGGCCACCTTGATCTCGATCTCCACGCGCGTCTCCCGCCTCGGGAAAGGACGGATGGTATCCGGCCTAGAACTCCTGCTCCAGTCCCACGTGAACCTTGGCGTCGGAGAAGGCGTCGCCGCGGCCCAGCGCCAGCTCGAAGCGGACGATGCCCGACGAGCCGGTCTCCAGCGCCACGCCGAACCCGGCCCCGAAGACGACATCCTCCACGGTGCGGGGGACGTCGCCCGCCGTCTCCTCGAAGCGGTAGCCCCCGAGATCGCCCAGGAGGTAGGCCCGCGACCGGCGGGCCAGCCGCCAGCGCGCCTCCGTCCGCGTCCACCAGACGATCTCGCCGTGGAACTGCTCCTCCCGGTAGCCGCGGACGGTGTTGGTCCCGCCGAGGAAGTACTGCTCGTAGAGCGGCGTCCCGCCGGAGCCGTTCGTCCAGACGCCGCGCATCGACGCCTCCTGCGAGATCACCCAGCGCCGTGACAGCGGGATCAGCACCTGCAAGTCGTTCTCCGTGCGCGTCCGGCCGACGCCGTCGCGCGTGCGCCGGAACCCCAGGAGGGACGCGGCCCGCCAGCCGCGCCCCGGATTCAGGCGACGGTCCCGCGCCTCCACGTCGAGGCCGACGGAGCCGCCGGTGGACGTTTCCGTCACCCGCTCCCCGCCGGCCACGTCGAAGGACGTGTCCCGGCGCTCGGCCGCGATGCGTCCCGTCGACCGCGCGCGCAGCGGGAACGCGACGGTGAGATCCAGGTCCGTCCGCGAGTAGAGCGTGTCGCGACGCGCCTGGGCCGCCCCCACCTCCACCGAGACCGGACTGCCCAGCAGCCACGGCTCCCGGTAGCGGAACGCCAGGTCCTGGACGTCCGAGGCCTGTCGCTCGAACCGGAACGCCGCGCGACGCGCCGTGCCCAGGAGGTTGCGCAGGTCCACGTCCCCGAGGCCGACGACCTCGCCGCCGCCGTCGGGGTTCGGGTTGTAGCCGAGCACGCCGTAGATGGAGTTGGAGCGCCCCTCCTCCACCGTGATCTCGATCCCGAGGCGGTCGTCGCGGCTGCCCCGCACCACGCGCGGCTCCCCCACCTCGGAGAAGAGGGACTCGCGGCGCAGCCTCGCCGCCATCGACTCCACGCGGCGCGGGTCCCAGGCATCGCCGGGCCGCACGCCCGCGATGCGCGCGACCACCGCGCTCTCCGTTTGCCGGTTCCCGAACACCCGCACGGACTCGATCCGGCCGGCCGGCCCCTCGCTCACGCGCAGGTCGAACCCGAGCCGACCGTCCGCCGTGCGACGGAATCGGCTGGGGTAGACGCGGGCACGCGGGTAGCCGCGCTCCGAGTAGAGGCGAAGTACGCGGGCGACGTCCGCGCGGAAGACGTCCTCGTCGAACGGGGCACCGTCCCGCAGATCCACGCGCGCGAGGATCTCCTCCTCCGAGAGGTTGCGGCTGCCGCGCACGCCGATCTCCCCCACCACGACGGGCTCCCCGGCCTCCACGACAAACGTGAGACGCCGACCGCGCTCGGTCTCCTCGCTCAGGCGGAACCCGACGTCGGCCGCCCACCACCCCGCGCGGACGAGCCTGGCCTGCAGCGCCGCCGCCGTCTCGCGCGGCACGTGCACGGGAACGAGATCGCCCGCCCGCCAGGTCATCCCCCGGAGCGCCTCGTCCTCGTCGATCAGGCGATCGCCCTCGAGCTCCACGCCCTCCAGCCGGAACGGCGGAGCGAACGGCGGCCGCGCGCCCCACGGAGCGGCATCGGCCGACGACGCAACGAGGCCCAGGAGTACGATCAGGACGAGGACGACGCGGCGCAAGACCCCTCCTAGAACAGCGCGCGCAGCTCGGCGCGCGCGAGGTGCGTGGCGTTGAGTCCCTCGAGCCGGCGGCCCGAGTACGAGATCGATCCGTTGATGGAGTCCGAGAGGCGGGCGTCCAGCGTGCCGCGCCACTCCAGCTCGTCGCGGTTGCGGGTCCGGAACCGGCTGGCGGGATCCGTCCCCTCGGCCGACGTGGGCGCGGTCCACGAAGCGTCGAGGCGAAGGCGCCCCTGGCGGAGCAGCGATGTGTTCATCGCCAGCCCGATCGTCCGGCCGCGAATGGACGAATCGCTCACGTCGTCCCGTTCCGAGACGAGCACGAGTCGTCCCGACACGCGGGTGGAGGGCGCCGGCTGGTAGATCATCTCCTCGCGCAGCTCCAGCAGCCGGACATCGAACTCGCCCTCGCCCGTCGCCAGGTCGCCGCGGGCATCGTCCTGCCATGTCCCCTGCGACTCGAGCGTCCAGCGCGGGGCCAGCCGGTTGCGGGCTCGCAGCACGCGGCGCTCGGTGAGGATCTCCGTGCGCCGGGGATCCACACGGTTGTCCTGCGTGTCGATGCGCTCCCAGCGCCCCGTCACGGAGAACACCGGCTCGTCCGGGAAGAGCGTGACCTCCTGCCGGATCAGCAGCTTCCCGAACACCGTGTCGTCCTCGTTGCGGTAGCGGGAGAAGTCGAGGCGGTAGATCGGTCCGCGATCCTCGGCGCGCGTCTCCTCCTCCACGCGGAGCAGCGTGTCCGTGCGCAGGCGGGACAGCCACACCCGCCACAGCGGCGGGTTCTCGCCGGTGCCGCGGGCGCGCCGCCCGCCCACGCGCAGCCGTGCCGACGCGTCCACCGCGAGCGTCGGCTCGTCGGCGGCCTCGGGTCCGGCGCCCAGGTCCGCGAAGAACCGCGAGGTGGTCTCGTAGACGTACTCGCCGCGCAGCAGTCCCTCCAGCCCCTCGTGCGAGAGGTCCGCGCGGGTCAGGTGCGTGGTCTGGTCCCGCCCCGGGCGATCGGCCTCGTAGTCCAGATCGCGTCGGATCCAGGAGACGCGCGCCCGCACGCTGCGGCGCGGCTCGGCCTCCGCGCGCACCTCCATCGTCCGGGCGACCGAGTCCCGCTCCCAGTTCCCGTCCGCCACGACGTCCGTCGTGCGATGCGCCGCGCGCAGGTCCAGCCGGGCCGAGCGCCCCGTCCCGAGGCCCATCGTCCCGGCGATCTCCCGCTGGTCCCGGCCGCTCAGGCGGTCCGTACCGCGAGTGTCCTCGCGGTCCTCCCGCCACCAGGTCGCGCCCGGCCGCAGGAACCCGAACGAGCCGGAGAGCACCACGTTCGTCCGGTCCAGCGCTCCCTCCACCGTCCCCAGCGAATCGGCATCGTTCTCGCGGCGGATCCTCTCCATCTCGACGCGGGCGGTGGGCCATCGCTTCTCCGTCCACGCGGCCGAACCACGCGAGCGCGTGCTCCGGAACCGGCCGAGCCTCTCCAGGACCCCGAACCCGCCGCCGACGGACCAGGCCTCGCCGCCGGTGAGCGTGGCGTCCACGGTGGCGTTCGTCTCGTCGGCGCGCGTGGTATCCGTGAAGTTCCAGACCTCCCCGAGGTAGGCGTCACGCGTGCGCCCGAGCGGCGCGAACTCGGCGGACTCGCCGCGGAACGTCGCGTTCGTCTCCAGGGCGACGGGGCCGCGCGCCTTGGCGAACTCCGGGCTCTTCCACGTGAGACTGGCCCGTCCCGCCGCGCCGTCGTTGTCCTCGTCGTCCACCTCGGAGAGCGTGTTGCGGTCCTCCCGGCTGACGGCGCCGTCGGCCTCCAGGCGGAATCCGCCGCCCTCCGCCTCGAAGCGCGTGTCGGCCAGCGTCCGCGTGCGCGGCGCCGAAAGAAGGAGCCCCGGCGTGTAGTTGCCCAGGCCGTCGCCCACGAAGCGAAAGAACGTGAGGCCGGTGTCCAGGTCGCGGTCGCGGAGGTACTCGCCCGCGCCGTCTCCCACGAACGTGAAGGCGACGTCGCACGTGCCGGAGTCCGGACCCGCATACTCGAAGTGGTCGTCCACCTCCACGTAGTCACCGTCCTCCAGCCCGCACACCGCGCCCGGCACCAGCACCGGAGCGTCTCCCGCCCCCTCGAGCGCGGCCCGGCGTTCGTCGTTCAGGACGACGTCCTGCGGCTCCTTGTCGTCCAGCTCGGAGGCGATGCCCGTCGACCAGCGAACTGCGCCCCCCGCGGATCGCCAGCGCCCCTCACCCAGGACGAAGCTCCGCGAGTACGGCTGCTCGGCGATCTCGTAGTCGACGGCGATCTCGGAGTCCTCCGTGACGAGGACGCGGTTCGTGAACTCCAGCTCGCCGCGTGAGTAGTCCATCACGTAGTCGCGCGACTCGCCGCGCTCCAGCTCCCGGCCGTCCAGCCACACCCGCTCCGACCCGGCCACGATGACGCCCGCGGGGTTGAGACCATCGCCCGCCAGAACGTACGGCCCCTGCTTTCCCTCCTCCCCGAGGAACTCCACCGTCGTGAAGTCCCCGCGGGTGGCCGCACCGGCGACCCGGGCGCCGGCCTCCCCCACGTTGAGCGTCCCCTCCGCCCCCGAGAGACGCCGCTCGAAGTCCCCGAACGCGGTGCCCGACCGGCGGGCGACGAAGTCGCCCAGCGTCGCCGAGCCGCGCGGCCCCTCGACGCGGATGAGGACCTCGTCCAGCTCCTCCAGCCGCTGCGTGTCGCCCTCCGGCTGGAGCGGGATGTTCTGGTCCGAGAGCAGCGCCGTGAGGCGCACGTCGTCGCCGATCCTTCCCGTCACGCTCACGCGGAGCGACTGCTCCACCTCGGCGTCCTGGTTGTTCCCGACCTCGATGGAGAGCGTCTTGGCGCCGCCGATCCGCAGATCCTCCCCGACCACCTGGCCGAGTCGATCGGCCGCCGAGAGATCGTCGCGCCGGAGCGACGTCATTCGCGTGGAATCGGCGGGCGTGGGTTCCTGGGGCGTGAGCGCGGCGAAGTCGCGCGGCAGGTCCAGCGGGACCCAGGAGTAGGACACCTCCAGCCGCTGCCCCGGGCCCATGGGTTCGGCCAGGCGGATCGTCCCGGCGTCGGGCTCCAGGCGGTAGTCCGACTCCGGGCGCAGTTCCCGTCCGTCGACGCGGACGGCTTCCGACCCCACGATGACGAAGCGGTGCGTCAGCGCGTAGACCGAGGCGGACGTGCCGTCGTGCTCGGTGAAGACCTCGAGCGTGTCGGAAGCGCCGCTCGCGAACGCGGGCGCGGCGAGCGCCAGCAGCGCCAGGACGACCCGGATCGGACGCCTCATGGCTCCTCGTCGACGCGGACGATGGAGAAGCCCTCCACCGTCTCCTTCTCCTCGTCCACCACCCACACCCGACCGTCGGTTCCCACCGCCACGTCGACCGGCGCGAGGAACGAACCCGGTCCGTCGCCCTCCCCGCCGAACCGGAACAGCGCCACGCCGTCCGTCGTGAAGACGCGGACCTCGTGACGGCCCGCGTCGGTCACGAACACGCGCCCGTCGTCGTCGACATCGACCGCGGTCGGGGCGACGAGGGGATCCTTCGCCGGACCGCGCCACGCGGCGATCCAGTTGCCGATGGCGTCGTAGACCTGGACGCGGCCGTTCCCGGCGTCCGCCACGAACACTCGCCCCTCGGGCCCGACGGCCACGCCCCCGGGGTCGCGGAAGCGCGTGGGGGCGTCACCGAGCCCGCCCAGGCGACCCTGCAGAGCGCCGGTCGGCGTGAAGATCCAGACGCAATGGCACAGGCCGTCGGACACGTAGACGCGCCCCTCTCCGTCCAGCTCGATGCGCGAGGGGCTCACGAGCTCCTCGCTCCCGAAGCCGTCGCCCTCCCCGAAAGGGAAGACCGTCCCCTCGGGCGATCGGTCGCGGATGTCGAACTCCTGGATGCGCTCGTTGCCCTCGTCGACGACGAACACGCGGAACCCCTCGCGCGCGGTGACGTCGCTGGGGTCGGAGAGCTCCCCTTCCGACCAGCCGTAGCCGCCGAACTCGAAGACCCGCCGTCCGTCGGCATCGAACTGCAGGACGCGATGGTTCCCGGTGTCGGCCACGAACACGTGGCCGAAGAGATCGGTGCTGACACCGCGCGGCCTCCGGAAGCCGGGGCCGTCCTCTTCCGCGTGCAGCGAGATCTCCGGACGGGCGACGAAGCGGGCCCCGTCCGCGGAGACCGGGACCAGCAGGAGCGGCGCCAGGAGAGCGGCGAGGCGTCTCATCGCGATTCTCCTCCGGCGGGGAAGGGGAACGGGGAGCCGCGGGGCGAAGCGGAGGCTAGAACGTCCGGGTCAGGATGGGCCCCACCACCAGGCCATCCACGGTCCCCTTCGGCCCGATGCGGAAGTCCATCCGGCTCTGCTGCGCCTCTTCCCGGACGCGCCGGTTGTGTGACCGCGTCAGCGTCAGCGCACTGACCATCGAGGCGAAGCGGTTGAACACCGCCGCCCCGACGGCGAGGCGCGCGTTGCGGAGGGAACGCTCGGTGCGGGAACGGAGGCGCCGATAGTCGTTGCGGACCTGGTCGTCCGCCCACGTCCACGTCTGCGTGTCGTCGTAGCGGCGGTTGGCGAGGAAGAACTGCTCCTGCGCCTCCGGATCGTCCGGGTGGTTCAGGCGAGCGTCGCGCCGGACGATGTCGTGCCACTCGTCCAGGGAGAGCCACAGCCCGATGTGCTCGTAGTAGTCGTCGTCCTCGCCGGCCGGCGCGCCGCCGTTGATCTGGGCGAACTCCACCTGGCGCGTCCGGCGGACATCGGCCTGGATGTGGTAGTACGCGAACGTGGACCAGATGATCCCCTCGGTCACGTGGAAGAAGTACGACCGTCCGCGGGCGCCGACGTAGCGCTCGCCCAGACCGGGCAGCAGCGCGGACGACGCGACGGCGCGCAGGGCCGACCGCTCCCGTGACTCCACCGGCGGCGGGGCCTCATCCACCCAGTCCCAGTCGTCCTGCCCCCAGTCGTCGCCGACGTCGGGAGCCCCGGGAACGGACAGCCAAGAGGCGGCGGTGGCGGTGCGGTGCGCCAGGGCCTCGTGGACCGCGAGGCGGACCGGACCCGGATCCTCCGCCGGAGTCGAGGCGGACGCGGACGCGGCGAACGCGAGCAGGAGCGTCGAAGGGAGCAGCGCGAACCTGGCGGGGATCTTCATCGGGCGCCTCCTCATCGGACCACCGCGAACTTGCCCTGGTGCGTATCCAGCCGGCCGCCGGAGCGCGCACGGATGGTGCAGAAGTAGACGCCGGACGCGAGTTCGTCGGCGGGCATGACGAGCTCGTTCTCGGTGCTGGCGAACGTGGTGCCGGTGCGGGTGGCCACCTTCTCGCCGGCGACGTTGTAGATGCTGATCTCCACCTGCGTGGAGACGGCCAGACGCGGGCCCAGCGTGTAGCGGATCCGGTACTCGTCGTGCTCCGGCCGCACTGGATTGGGATAAACGACCACCGGACCGTCCAGGACGGATTCCTCGGACACGCCGGCCGTGATCTGCCGCGCCGGATCGAACGCGCCGTGCTGCCGCGCTCCCGCGAGGTGCATCGGCCACTGCGGGTTGCTGGCCGACGCCGCACCGGCCAGGATGTAGCCGGACACCTGCCCATCGCCCGGCTGGAGGAACAGGTCCAGCCGACCGTCCCCGTTCGCGTCCAGGATGGCGGGGGCGGTGGTCACGGGCGATCCCATCGACATCGGGAAGCCGGCCGCCTCGGACCCGTCCGGGGCGAGGGCCCGCAGCGTGAAGTCCGGCAGGCCGATGACGACATCCTGGCGGCCGTCCGCGTCCACGTCGGCGATGGTCGGCGGACCGGGCGGCGGGCCCGGCAGCGGCGCATCGACCAGGTCCACCTGGATGGGCCACCCCGGCATCTGCGTGGCGTTGTAGTTGAACGCGTGCACGGTCCGCTGCCCCGACCCGATCGCGATCTCCAGGAGACCATCGGCGTCCAGGTCGCCCAGCGCGGGCGGTCCGGACAGGGTCCCCGGCTCCACGATCACGGGCCACCCGGGCAGGAAGTTTACGGTGGCATCCAGGATCCCGAGCAGCCCCGACGACGACGCCACGACGATCTCCAGCGCGCCGCCCGCGGCACGATCCATGTCCGCGAAGGTGAGCCAGATCCTCTCCCCTTCCGCCGGACTCAGGCCCTCCGGGAAGGGTCGTCCCACGCGGAACGACCGCAGGCCGTCCTGATCGAAGCGCTGCAGGTGCACGCTGTCCCGCAGCGCGTAGGCCAGGTAGCCCTCCAGGCGACCGTCCCCGTTCACGTCGGCGGCGGCCAGCGTGGTGGTGAGCGACTCCAGCGAGTCCGACTCCGCCCCCAGGATCCGGCGCGCGGGGAAGCGCTCCACGGGAGCTCCCGCCGGCGGGGCGTCCCAGCCGCGAAGGCGAAGATCGTCGGTGACGGCGTACAGCTCGTCCGTGCCGTCACCGGAGAGGTCCGCCGGGATCGCGGACCACGTGGGACCGTCCTCCGCCGCGAAGCTCAGCAGCGTCCCCAGCGAATCGGCCGATCCGTAGGGATCGCCCAGGTAGGTCCAGACGTGGACGGTGCCGGAATCCGTGACGGCGATGATCTCCCTCATGCCATCGCCGTCCAGGTCTCCCGCCGTGGGCGTGAAGACCGGCGTGCCCGGGAGTGGCGCGGAAGCCGGGACAGGCCAGGCATCGCCCGGCGTCTCCACGTTGCCGTCGCCGTCCGTGTCCTCGTACCGGAACAGGAACATCCGATCCGGCCCGGCGGCGGCGATCTCGGAGACGCCGTCGTCGTCCACGTCGACGATCGTGGTGGACGTGATCCCGGACGACGAGAACGGACCGATCTCCATCGGCCAGCCGCGCGGCTTGCCGCCCACGGTCACGTCCATCGTCATGATGGAGTCCCGCTCGCTGATGCTGGTGATGGCGATCCCGGTGGGCGTGCCCAGGTTCGTGTTGGAGTTCGGGCGCGTGGTCGGCGTGAAGTCCGCCGCGTTGTCCGCGTGCCACGCCTCGTTGGGCGTGCCCAGCGGGTTCAGCGAGAACGGATTCCCGATGTCGACGAGCCCGTCCGCTTCCTCGATGGTGACCGAACGCTTCTCGAAGATGACGTTGAGACCGCGCCCCTGCGCGAGGTTGGCCAGCGCCTGCCGCTCGTCGATGTGCCAGATGAGGACGCCCGGATCCACGAGCAGGTCGTAGTTGTGGCTGATCTCGTCCAGCTCGTCGATGGGACCGAGCACCACGCCGGTGGCATCGTCCTGGTCCAGCGCCGTGTTGAACGCGCCGGTGCCGTCGCGGCCGTCCAGATCGTCGACCCGGTTCTCCACCATGAAGTACTCCGTGTCGGAGATGGGGACACGGAACCACTTGTACTCCCGGGGTCCCAGTGCGCCCTCGCCGATCCGCGACTGGATCGCGCGCAGGCGAAGCCGGGACACGTCCTGCTTCAGCAGCGGCGGGTCGATCCCGAAGTTGAACGTCACGAGCCAGCGCGACCACGCCCCGACGGCCGTCGGCAGGACGCCGATCACCTCGACGTACTGGTCCGGATCGTTCGGATCCGCACCCGGCGGCGGCACGAACACGCTGGCGAGGTTGCCGCTGTCCATGACGCTGTAGTAGGCGACCGTCGGCGCGAAGGTCTCCACGTTGTACTCGTCGAAGAGTCCGAGCTGGTGCCCCATCTCGTGGGCGATGCCGCCGTTCAGCGCGACGAGGAAACCGTCCTGCGTGGACGTCTCCGGGTAGGTGATCATCGTGCTGAGGGTGTCGCCCTCGTCCGCGATGACCAGCTCCGAATCACTGAAGGCGATGGAGAACGTGGGCAGGTCCAGCGGCGTGTCCTGGAACACGTCGTTCTGCCAGTCCGATCCCGCGTGCACGACGAAGTAGACGTCGTAGTCGGACCAGACCAGGTCCGGATCCGCATCGGCCGCGATGAGGGCGTCCCGGGAGTACTGGATGAGGTTCGGGATGTTGAACGGCTCGTCCGGCGTCTCCGGGCCGTAGTCCGCCATGTCGCTGAGGCGGTAGGCGCCGAAACGCTCGCCGCGTGGGAAGACGTCGCCCTCGAACCGCACGCCTCCGTACGTCATCGACGTCCAGTAGCGGCTCACCGCCTCGACGTGCGCCTGGAAGTACGCATCGTCGTGCGGCGCCGGGTCGATGAAGATGGAGTCCGGGCTGTCCTCCTGCATGAAGCGGCCGTCCCCGGTGGTCCGGTCCCCCTCGCGGTCCGTCTCGAACTCGATGCGGATCACGGCGATCTTCACGAGCAGCGTGTCCGGGCCGCCGGCGCCGCGCTCCAGCGACGGCCGGCGCTCCAGGTCCGCGCGTTCGAAGAGCGACGGAATCTTGGGCCCGAGCTGCAGATGGCCGTGGCGCGCGGCCTCGGGCATCTGCGCCTTGAGACGGTGGAAGCGGGAGATCCGCTCCACCCGCTGCGTGGAGCCGTCCTCCGAGCGGAGCTCCGACCAGTCCACGGGCGCCTTGCGCACGGGCAGCCGACCGGCGTCCGCGGGCGTCGCCGTCAGCGATCCGAGAAGAAGGGCGGCCGTGAGGACGGACAGGACGGAGGCGGCGCGAAGGCGAAGGCCTCCGCGGGAATCGGACGAACGGCTGGCCACGGACTGGGTCTCACTTTCCAAGGGGTCGGAGTCCGCATCCGGCCGATCGCCGGAGGGACCCGCAATTCTGCCAGCGTCCGGGCCCTTCGACCACCGGGAAGTTCCCGGCTCCCGCGGTCGGGGGTTCATCGCCCCGAACGGCGTCGCGAGGGGGTCCGGTGGGGGGAGATCCGCCCGCGGCGCCTGATTGGGGTGCGCCGCGGGCGGGTTGCTGCCGGGAAGTGCCGCTAGAAGTCGTACGTGATCGAGAAGCGCTTCACGTCCTCCAGGCCCTCCGCCTGCGGGTAGCCGGCGAAGTCGAACCGGAGGGAGTTGTACTTGAGGCCGGCGCCGTACGTGAAGTCCCGGATGTCGCCGGTCTTGTCGTGCACGCGGCCGGTCCGCAGGAACATGAAGTCCGAGAAACCGTACTCGATGCCCAGGTTGTAGATGGCGTCCTCGAACTCCTCGCCGATGGACTCGTCGGTCCAGGCGGTGAACAGGGCCTTGTAGGCGGGGTCCACGTCGAAGGAGTCGGTGGCGGTCTCCCCGCCGCGTTGGCGCACGAGGACCTTGTTCATGTCCAGCGCCACCGTGACGCGATGCACCTCGTTCACGTACGGGTCGAAGCCGAGGCCGGTGCGGAAGTTCAGCGGCAGCGGGTTGGGGCTGCCGTTGTCCACGAACTTCAGCGCGGGGCCCATGTTCTGGATGGCCAGACCCCAGCGGAGATTCATCGGGCCGAGGCGACGGCCGTGGATTCCGACGTCCACCGCCCACGTGGTGCCCTTGCCCTCTTCCAGTTCGTCCGTCTCCGGCGACAGGGAGCTGTGGAGGATCTTGCCGCCCACGCCCACGGCGAACCGCTCCGTCAGGGGCGTTCCGTAGCCGACGCCGACGGCGACCTCCCAGGAGCTGAAGTTCTGACGCACGATCCCGGAAGCGTCCGTGACCTGGCTCTCGCCGTAGGTCAGGAACATGATGTTGGCGCCGATGCCGCCGCCCCAGTCTTCGCGCTGATCCGCCCAGCTGGCGTACTCGAAGTACACGTCATCCGTCAGATCCGGGACCGGCGAGAAGTGCATTCCGGTGATGGAGGCGTGCTCCACGAACCCGAGGTTGGCGGGATTCCAGTACACGCCGTCGGCCCCCTCGGCCTCGGTGACGTGCGCGCCGCCCATGCCCGAGGCTCGCGCTCCCATGGAGAACAGCAGCCACGGGGCCACGGACTCGGAAACCGCGCCGGCCACTCGGGGCGTTGCCGCGGCCAGCAGGACCGCGATCAGGATCGACTTTCGCATGACGTTCGTACCTTCCCTCTACGTGGGCTCTCGGAGCCGGTGATGGTCGTCCCTGCTTACCTCATCCGGACGACCTTGCCGACGAACTCGTCGTTGCCGGCTGAGACGTCCTCGCCATCACCGACGGACTTCGCTTCCAGTTTGTACAGATACGTGCCGTTCGCCAACGGGGTCCCGTTCTCGTCCCGGCCGTCCCAGGCGATGGAGTTGTCCCCCATCACGCCGGAAACCGTCTTCTCCCACACCTTTCGGCCGGTGATCGTGAAGACCTTCAGCTCAACTTCCGCGTCGTGGGTGAGGCGGTACAGCAGGTCCACCCGGCCCTGGAAGGGATTGGGGTAGGCCGCCACGTAGTTGTCCACCAGATCGAAGTCATCGGTGGGCAGGACCACGCTGAACCGTACCTCGGCTTCCCCGCGGTTGCCGACGTTGTCGTACGCCTTGACCCGCACCGTGTAGTCCCCGGGGGCGAGAGGCAGGATCCGTCGCACCTTCCCCTGGGTGAAAGACCCTTCCTGGTAGGAGAAGTCCCCGGTCAGGTCGATCCGCTCGCGATCGTCCACATCCACTTCCAGGCGGGCGAACTGCGGGAACGGCCGCAAGTTGATCCCGTTGGCATCCTCCAGCTCGATGTTCAGGATGGGTCGATCCGTGAAGATCAGGTCCCCGTCCACGAAGTTGGGATAGCCCTCGAAGCGGATCACGATGCGCGGCCCTTCGGAATCGTCCACCTGGGACGGGGAGATCGTGGGGGCCAGAACCAGCGTCTCGTGGGCGCCGGATGCATCGCGGAGTTCGGACCCCTCCTCCAGCGCGAACACGCTGACACGGCCGTTGTTCCCGGTCTGCACGCCCTCGTTCAGGTAGAACTTCGACTCGAAGCGGCCGTTCGTGACCGGGACCTCGCCCCGGAAGGCGGTGCTGCCATCCAGGACGTAGTCGATCTGGCCGGTGGAGCCGTTGGAGAAGGTGTACGTGTAGCCGGAGTCGTCCGCTTCCTCGGTGACGTGAACGTAGGCCGTCCCGCTGAACGGCGTGGTCCCGGCCGTCCCGTCGAGCACGTTGCCGTCGTCGTCCACGACGGTGCCGCGGATCACGCGCAGCAGGCCGTCGGTAGCCTGCACGTCCACGGTGGCGCTCTCGAACTCCACCAGATGGTTCCCGAAGCGAACCGCGAGCGCCGGATCTCCGAGGAGCACGTACTTCTCGTTGTTCTTGCGCAGGCCGATGCCGGACGCCGAGACGACGTTCTTGGCGGCCAGCGCCGAGAGCCCGATCTCCCGGGAGCTGCGCGCGAACGTGTGGATGAGGTACGGCGTGCCGTACATGACGCCCAGCCACTCGCGATTCAGTCGGGCGGACTGCTGCGGGAACACGAGCCCTCCTGAGGAGAACGTGGAGACGGACCCGCCGTCCTCGTGGAAGATGAGGCGCTCCGTCATGCTCTGTCCGGAGAGCAGGTCGAACTTGCTGACGGTACAGGAGAACGTGGAGAAGACGGTGTAGCGCTGCTCGTTGAGCAGGTCCGTCACCTTCTGGGAGACGAACACCTCCTCCTGCGCCATCGTGTTCTGGTCTCCGTGGCCCGTGTAGGTGGTCATGAGCGCCCCGCGCGTGAACTCGTCGATGAACGCGTCCTGCGCCTCCGGCTTGCGGCCGAACTCGTTGCGCGGGTACTCCGTAAGGTAGACCTTCACGCGGTCCAGCGCGGGCGGGAGCCAGTCCCGGGCCAGCGCCTCCACCTGCTCGGTGTGGAACGGCTCCCGGATGACCTCCGAAAGCGTCCGCTCGTCGTCCGCCACGAGGATGACGCGGTTCTGCCACTGCCCCGGCTGTGCGCCCGCGTAGTACGACTCGAGCTTGTCCAGCAGGACGTCGGCTTCCGCGGCGGTGGCGACGGGCATCCGGCCGATCGCGACGTCCAGCCCCGGCTGCAGGCCGGGCTCGTAGTCTTCCGGCTCCAGGTACGCGAAGAAGTCGTCCGTGGAGTAGAAGTCCACGTTCTCCGTACCGCGGTACTCGACCGTGTTCTCCTTGAAGCGCTCCGTGAACGTCGGGAAGAAGTTGGGCGGGCTGCCGCTGAGGTAGGGCTTCGTGTCGTACGCGGCGTCGCCCACGAACACGACGAAGATGGGAGCGCCTCCACCCCACGACCGGGTCGCCGTCAGGAAGTCGCGAACGGCCACCGGATCGCGCATGCCCCACGAGAACTCCTGGTACACGTCGTCCAGGTCGACCGTCATCGGCGTCTCGTCGGTCAGCGTGGCGCGCAGATCCGCCAGGCGCTGCGCCGCCGCCTCGAACTCGGGCGCGTGGACGATGAGGTACGTGGCGCCGTTGGAGAGGGACCTCAGGCCGCGCGGCGTGACGAACTCGCCCGCCGGCAGCGAGCGAACGCCCTCCATCGTCACCGCGACGTACCAGCGCACGCCCGTGTTCCCCGGATCGGAGAAGCGAAGGTGGTGCGGGGCCGATGCGTTCTGGACCGTGTATCCGGTCAGGTCCACGACGCCGTGCTGATCCGTCACGTCAAACAGATGGATGTCCGTGGGCGCCGCATCGAAGTCCAGCAGGCGGAACGCCGTGCGGCCGTACTCCAGCCCCGCGGGCAGCGCCGTGCACGGATCCGAACCCGCCGGCGCCGCCGGGAGCGTGAGCGGGTTGGCGTCGGTGAAGAAGTGCAGGTAGCGGCCGCCGCTCGCCGTGAGCGCGCGATCGTACTCCAGGTCGAACCAGGCGGTGTAGATGTGGTCGATCGACTCGTCGTCGTCGAAGTCCGCGTTGACCTTGACCCCGTTCGTGCCGTCCGAGAGCAGCCCCTCGAAGCAGCCGGTGACGTCGTAGACCGCGGACTGCGGGCCGTGCGTCCACTCCCAGTACGTGGTCACCTCGTCTTCCATCTTCAACTCGACGCGGCGCAGGAAGCGTCCGGCCGCATCGTGGCTGCACAGCCGCGCCGTGAGCACGCCGTCGCCGGTCGCCGGCTCGTCCACGGGCACCCGGTACTCCCGGTCGTCACCGCGCCCCCGGAGGTCCTCCCACATCCAGCCGTCCTCGTCGCGGTAGGCGAACCCCTCGGTGTTGTTCTGCTCGTAGTGCACGCGATGCGGCGTGGAGGAGTACCACACGTCGGCCGTGGAATCCGCGACGTCGCGCGTGGTCATGCGCCGCGGTGGAGCCGCGAACGATCCGTCCCAGGTGACCCAGTAATAGGTGCGGTCGTCGTGCGCGTTCTCCACGTACTCGAACCGCGACCGGTCGGAATCGAACTCGCTGGCCCAGCCGGACGGTCCGTGCGCCCAGAAGAGGAAGCGGTCGTCGAGGTCGAAGATGTCGTCCCCGTCGCCCAGGTCCTTCAGCGCGCACTCCGTCATGAAGTCCGGATTGCCGACCCGCAGATCGGCGTTGAGCGGCCGGTTCGCGCCGGCGAACACCCGGATCGTCCGCGGATCCACCGCGGCCGGATCCACGCCGTGGTTCGCGAACGTGAAGTAGTCCAGCCGGTAGACGCCGGTGGTGGTGATGGGGAACCGGACCCAGTTGGGAGACGACTCGAACGAGTCCGCGACGCCGCGCCCCAGGACGGGCTCGTCGGCCACACGCCACGCCCGGGCGGTCTCCGCGTTGAGCACCGTGACGTCCATCATCCGCTCCCACGAGGCGTGCTCCCGCCGCGCCAGGCCGCGCCCGGCCGCAGCGTCGCCCGCGTCGTCGAAGTGGATCCGCACCCGCAGCGTCCGCGCCCAGACCATCGCCTGCTCGGACGGATCCCAGCGCACCGGGTGCAGCGCCAGACGATCCACCCACTGGCCGCGCAGCATCGAGATGCCCTGGAACTCCGCCCAAGCCCCCGGCTGCGGCCCGGGCGCGTCCGCGATGCGGGCCGGACGGATCTCCCGGGCACCCTCTCCGCCGTCCTCGGCCTCACCGACGACCTGATGGGGAGCGGCCGCGGCATCCGGCAGCGGCAGGCGCTGCGTGGATACGGAGACCACCTCCACGCGCGCGGGGCGGCGGGACGGCAGCGCGATCATCTGGAGCAGCGACGGAACGTCGGGCCGGCCTCCCTCGGCGAGGTGCAGGCCGCCCTCGATGGACGGACGCCGGGCGACGCCGTCGACGGTGACGACGGTCTCCAGGCGGGGCTCTTCCATGGTCCACTGGAGTTCCAGCCGCGATGCATCCGAGTGGAGCACGCGAAGCTCGGCGGCGGACGTCGTGAATGCCGTGCAGAAGAACGAGAGCAGCGCCGCGAGGGCGACGCGCAGAGTGCGGGCGCTGGGCATACGGCGGGACTCCGAGGTCATGGCCAAACGCTTTCGACCGGTTCCGAGGTCCGTCGTCCTGAGGACGATCCATCGGCGCTCGGGCGGCCCGGACACGACAAGGGGTGGACGCGGGAAATCGGGGCGCTTTCCACGACCGAGGGACCGGAGGGCGGCCGGACACTCGGGGTTCGGCCGGAACTCTTCCCGGCCATAACGCATTGAAGATAACCGCGATACGCGGGAGGTGTCAAGAATCGCCGAGTCCGCGGGGGACGCCGTCCTCGAAGTACTTGCCCAGATTGAGGTAGCGGGCGAGGCGCTTCTCGACCAGCTCGTCCGGGGGCAGATCCTCGAGCTCCGCCAGCGCCCGGTCCAGAGTGTCCCCGACCGCCGTGGCGCCGGCCTCGTAGTCCCGATGGGCCCCCCCGGGGGGCTCCGCGATCACCCCGTCGATGACGCCCAGCTCCGACAGGTCACTGGCGGTGCAGCGAAGCGCATCGGCGGCCTCGGGGGCCCGGGAGCGGTCGCCCCAGAGGATGGCGGCGCAGCCCTCCGGGGAGATCACGGAGTAGACCGAGTTCTCCATCATGAAGGTGCGGTCGCAGACGCCGAGCGCCAGCGCTCCGCCGCTGCCCCCCTCGCCGATCACGACCCCGACGATGGGCACGGGCAGGCGGGACATCTCCAGCAGGTTCCGGGCGATGGCCTCCGACTGGCCGCGCTCCTCCGCCCCGATGCCGGGATAGGCGCCCTGCGTGTCGATGAAGCAGAGGATCGGGCGGCGGAACCGGCCCGCCAGACGCATGAGCCGCAGCGCCTTGCGGTAGCCCTCGGGGTGGGGCATCCCGAAGTTCCGCTCGATCTTCTCCTTGATGTCACGACCCTTCTGGTGGCCGACGACCAGGACCTTGCGGCCCCGGAACGCGGCGATGCCGCTGACGATCGCCCGATCGTCCGCGAAACCGCGATCACCCTTGAGTTCCAGGAAGCCGTCGGTGAGGCGCTCGATGTAGTCCAGCGTGTACGGCCGGCGCGGATGACGCGCCAGCTGGACCCGCTGCCAGCGCGTCAGCCCCGTGAAGATCTGCGTGCGGAGCTTCTCCGCCTTGGTCTCCAGGCGGCGGAGGTCGTCGCGCATCTCCAGCTTCTCGCCGGCCGCGAAGTCCCTCAGCTCCTCGATCTTCTGTTCCAGCTCGACGAGCGGACGCTCGAAGTCGAGCCAGCCCCCGGTCCCTTGGCTCATCCGTCTCCTCGCGGCGGCGGGCCGCTAGAAGGTCTCCACGTACGAGAACGAGAACTCCCGGCCCCATCCCTCGTCGACGACCACGTCGGAGACGCGGGGGTCCACGGCCTCGGAATTGTCCAGCATGTCGCGCACGACGAGCCGGATCTCCATGCGGGGATCCACGCTCCAGCGCAGGAGCCCGTTCAGGTAGCCGCGCCCCTTGCCGTAGGCGCCGTCGTCCCGGTCGTCGTTGGTCGCGACATCGTACTCCACGCTGACGCCGAACAGGGATCCCAGGCTCTTCTCCAGACCCACGAACAGGGTCGGGTCCTTGTCATCCGCGTCCTCCAGCGATCGGTTGACCCCGCCGTGCACGGAGAAGTCGCCCAGCCACTGGTAGTTCTTCGAGAGGACCGCGTAGAAGCCCCGGGACTTGTACTGGTAGCGCTCCCGCGCGTCGTCCCAGTAGCCCGATCCCTGCGTGTCCACGCCCAGCGCGAGCGCCGGAGTGGTCCAGGTCTCTTCCAGGACTCTCGCCTTCACCGCGAAGCCCGGCTGGCCGTACCAATCCGGCTCCCCGTCGCCGATGATCTGGAGCCCGCCGTAGCTGCCGCCCACCGAGAGCCAATGGGCCAGCCCGACGTCCAGTTCCAGCGCTACGCCGCCGCCCGGGAACACCTGCGCCCGCGCCTCGAAGGCGCCGGGCTGGATCAGTCCCGCCGTCGGCGTCTCCACGATCTGCCGCGCCGGCCAGGCCGTCTGGGCCTCCGCCGCGCCCGCGACCGCCACGATCGCCATTGCGGCGACCGGCGCGGTCCACGTCCACCCCTTCCCCATCCACCGCATCGCGGACCTCCTGTTGCCGGAACTCGAGCGTGAACATCCGGAAGCGAACGCTCCGGACGAGGGGGTCCCGGCCGCAACGGACCGTAGCACCGGCGTTTCCGGGGGTCAACGAAGGGACAGCTTCATCGGGTCCCGGGCCGGTCGGTCGGAGTCAGCTGGGGGACGGAGCGGGCGGGCCGCGACGGCGGCGGACGTCGGGGCGGTCCGGAGCCCAGGTCCCGCCCAGGCGCACGCCCCCTTCCCCCACCAGTCCCTCCAGTTCCCCGAGGGCCTCCTCCGTGGCGGGGAGACGGATCTCCGGGACCTCCACGGCCACGAGGCTCCCGTCCTTCAGGCCGATCCGGAGCACGGTGCGGAGTCCGCCGAGGCGGCGCCGGCCGATCTCGCGGAGCCCCTCCACGAAGCTCTCGTCCACGTCGGGATCCAGCACGTCCAGGAAGATGCGGTCCGCGATGCGCTCCGCCACCTGGTCCAGCGGGATCGCCCGGTCCAGCAGCAGCTTCGGCTCGCCCTCGTCCTTCACGGAGACGGTGCCGCCCGCCAGGACCATCGCGTCCGGCGTCAGGCAGTCCGCGTACGCCTTGAGCGGCTCCGAGAAGACGATGGCCTCCAGCGTCCCCGTAAAATCTTCCAGCTCCAGGAAGGCCATGCGGTTGCCGCGCTTGTCGAACGCGCCGCGGAGCTGCGTGACCAGCCCGCCGATGACGACGTCGGCGCCGTCCGACACCTCGGCCAGCTCCGCCGCCCGCGTGGTGGCGAAGGAGCGCACCTCGGTGCCGTACTTCTCCAGCGGGTGACCCGAGTAGTAGAAGCCCAGGACGTCCTTCTCCATCTGGAGGAGGTGCGCGCTCGGCCACTCCTCCGCGGACGCGAGTCCATCCCGGAACGGATTCAGCACGGCCTCGTCGTCGGTGTCCGCGAACAGGCTGACCTGCCCACGCTCGCGCTCCAGGCGGGCGCGGTTCCCCACCTCCAGGAGCACGGGAATCGCCTCGAACACCTCGGCCCGATGCCGCCCGAGCGCGTCCAGGGCGCCGCCCTGGGCCAGGCTCTCCAGCACGCGACGGTTCACCGTGCGCAGGTCGATGCGGGTGACGAAGTCATAGAGGCTCTCGAACGGGCCGTCGGCCTCTCGCACCTCCAGGATGCCGGCGATGGCTCCCTTGCCGACGTTCCGGATGGCCGCCAGCCCGAAGACGATCGCCTCCTCCTTCACGGAGAAGATGGACTCCGACCGGTTGATGTCGGGCGGATCCAGCCGCAGCCCCATGCGCCGCGCCTCCTCGATGAGGACCGGCACGCGCTTGGAGTCGTTCATCTCCGAGGTCAGCGTGGCCGCGAGGAACTCGGCGGGATGGTTCGCCTTCAGCCAGGCGGTCTGCACCGAGAGAACCGCGTACGCCGCGGAGTGCGACTTGTTGAAGCCGTACCCGGCGAAGTACGCCATCAGGTCGAACACCTGCCCGGCGATCCCCTCGTCGATGCCCTTCTCCTTGGCGCCGGCGATGAACTTGACCTGCTGCTTCTCCATCTCCTCGGGCTTCTTCTTCCCCATTGCGCGGCGCAGCAGGTCCGCTTCCCCGAGCGAGAAGCCGGCCATCTCCGCCGCGATCGCCATCACCTGCTCCTGGTACAGGATGACGCCGTACGTCTCCTTCAGGATCGGCTCCAGGATGGGATGCAGCACTTCGATCTTCTTGCGCCCGTGCTTCCGGTCGACGAACTCCTTGTCCATCTTCGCGCCGAGCGGACCGGGCCGGTACAGCGCCGTGGCCGCGACGATGTCCTCGAAGACGGTCGGCTTCATCGCCTTCAGCAGCGAGCGCATGCCCGAGCTCTCGAACTGGAACACCCCGATGGTCTCGGCGCGGCTCAGGAGCTGGTACGTGGCGGGGTCGTCGTACGGGATGTCGTCGGGCGACAGCGGCTGCCCCAGCTTCTTCGCCACCATCTCCACCGCGCGGTGGATCACGGTCAGCGTGCGCAGTCCCAGGAAGTCCATCTTGAGGAGACCCACGTCCTCCACGCACTTCATCTGGTACTGCGTGGTGATCTCCTTCTTCCCCGACAGGTAGAGCGGCACGTAGTCCGTCAGGTCGCCCGGCGCCACCACGACGCCCGCCGCGTGCGTGGACGCGTGCCGCGCCAGTCCCTCCACCACGCGCGCGTGCTTCATCACCCGCCCGAACGTGGGGTCGTCTTCCTCCAGGCGACCGAGGTCGGGGTTCTGCTGGAACGCCTTCTCCAGCGTCATGCCGGGATCGCCCGGCACCATCTTGGCGATGCGGTCCATGTCGCCGAACGGCACCTTCAGCACCCGCCCGACGTCGCGCAGCGCCGCCCGTGCCGCCATCCGCCCGAACGTGATGATCTGTGTCACGCTCTCCTTGCCGTACTTCTGCACGACGTAGTCGATGATCTCGCTCCGTCGCTCGAAGCAGAAGTCGATGTCGATGTCCGGCATGGAGACGCGTTCGGGATTCAGGAACCGCTCGAAGAGGAGTCCGTAGCGGACGGGATCGATGTTCGTGATGCCGAGGCAGTACGAAACCAGCGAGCCCGCCGCCGAGCCTCGCCCGGGCCCCACGGGAATCCCGCGTTCCTGCGCGGCGCGGATGAAGTCCCGGACGATGAGGAAGTAGCCCGAGTAGCCCATCTGCCGGATGATGCCGAGCTCGTACTCCAGGCGCTCTCGCACCTCGGGCGCCGGACTGTCACCGTAGCGCTCCTTCATCCCGCGCTCGGAGAGCTCCACGAGGTACTGCTCCTCCGTGGTGAAGCCCTGCGGCAGCGGGAACACCGGCACCTTCAGCTCGCCCAGCGACAGCTCGACGTTGCAGCGTTCCGCCACCTCCACCGTGTTCGTCACGGCCTCGGGAATGTCGGCGAAGAGCCGCTTCATCTCCTCCGCGCTCTTGAAGTAGAGCTGCGTCGTGGACATCCGCAGCCGGTTCGGATCGTCGTACTCCTTCCCCGTCCCGATGCAGATGAGCAGGTCCTGGCTCTCCGCGTGCGGCTCCGACATGTAGTGGCAGTCGTTGGTGGCCACGATGGGGCAGCCGGTCCGCTGGGAAAGGCGACGCAGCAGCGGGATGACGCGCCGCTCCTCGTCGATGCCGTGGTCCTGGATCTCGATGTAGACGTTCTCCTTCCCGAGAACGTCCTGGTAGAAGCCGAGCGCGTGGAGCGCCTTCTCCTCCTTGTCGTCCAGGAGCAGCGACGGGACCTCGCCCTGCAGACACGCCGTCAGGGCGATCAGCCCCTCCCCGTGCTCCTCCAGCAGCTCACGGTCCACCCGGGGCCGGTAGTAGAACCCCTCCAGGTAGGCGCGGCTCGTAAGCTTCATCAGGTTGCGGTAGCCCTCCTCGTGGCGGGCCAGCAGCACGAGGTGATGCCGCGCCGGCCCGCCGGCGCTGGCCGGCTTCCGCTCGGTGCGATGCCCCGTGGTGAAGTAGACCTCGCAGCCGAGGATGGGCTTCACGCCCTGCTTGCGGCACTGCTTGTAGAACTCGATGGCGCCGTGCATGGCACCGTGGTCCGTGAGCGCCAGCGCCGGCATGCCCATCGCGGCGGCCGCGGCGACCATGTCGCCGATCCGGTTCGCGCCGTCGAGCATGCTGTACTCGGAATGGTTGTGCAGATGGACGAAGTCGCATTGCGTCAGCGTCAATTCAGCGTCACCTTCTCCACCCGACGCGCGGCGTTGCCGCAGCGATCCGTCGCCCGCATCTCGAAGGTGCCGCCCGCACCCGGCTCCCGGCCGGTGGGCGGGTACGCGACGACGTCGCCCGTCTCATCGTCCAGCTCGTGAACGATCGGGGCCCCCTCGAAGAGGACTTCCACGTCATCGCAATCGATGCCGGAGCCGGCGTCCTCCGCGTGGAACAGCAGCCGGGTCCGACCGTAGCGCACCTCGAGGCGGGGATCGCCCAGCACGGGCGGCCTCGTGTCCTCGAACAGGCCGACGCCGAGAAGGGTGCGCGATTCGGTGGACCATCGCGCGCCGTCCTCAGCGTCCTCCCCGCCAATGTAGCGCAGTCGCCCCCGCTGCTGCACGAAGATGCCGACGCGTTCCGGCATTTCCGGCTCGACCTCCGGAGCGAGCGACACGCTCCAGGATCGGCCGGGCGGGACGTGCCCCGTCTCCAGGAAGTAGAGCGGCCCCAGCGCGCGGAGTTCGGCGGGAACGTCGACGGACGGCGGCGCGGCGCGGACCGAGAGCGCGCACGGCTCCCCGAACGACTCCGGCCCGGGCGAGATCTCGGCGCGGCCGTCCGCCGACCGCCACGTGCCGCCATCGCCGGGCAGATACGGCTCCGGGACCTCGAACGTCAGCGGCACCGGACGCCCCCACGGATCCAGTCCCGTCCACGTCGTCTGGAACCCCGACCACGAGCGCGATCCGCCCACGCCGGCGCGGGTCGGCAGGACGATGCGGATCCCGCGGCCGTCCGGCCGCACGAGGACGTCGCCCGCCGCGGGCTCGCCGTCGGCCGGCGCCAGCGCCTCCCGCCCGCCGGCGACGGCGCTCCAGGGGAACTCGTCGCCGATGCGGATCTCGATCCACGCGCCCATCGTCACGATCTCCGGCCGCGGGGAGCGCTCGGGCGTCGGCGCGGACTCGGAGAGAGCGACGGTGCGGGGGATGCCGGACGCGCCCAGCTCGTCGCGGACCGTCGCCCGCACGATCGTGGCGGCGTCGCCGCCCGCACCCGGCGTGCGACGTCCCAGCGGCACGAAGGCGTGGAAGCTGTCGTCCGGGTCGACCGCAACCCGCGTGCCGCGCAGCCACGTCGTCCCGCCGTCCGGGGACCAGTCGAGCTCCACGTCGGCCAGCGGTCGACCGCCCCGGGCGACGGCCCCATGGACCTCCAGAGCATCCTCCCAGGTCTCGTCGAGGCGGACGACGGTCGACTCCGCGACGCCGGCGCGCGCCGACCGGGCCGACAGCGCCCGCACGTCCGGCGGCGCAGCGAAGGACAGCGTAAGCGTGGCATTCCCGACGTTCCCCGACGCGTCCACGGCCCGCACCTCCAGTGCGCGGCGGATCTCGCCGGTGCCGTCGCCCCTCACGCGGCCGCGCGGCGCGGCCCCCGGCCGGGTGAACGGGAGCGTGGGCCCGTCCCGCTCGAAGAGGTGATGGAAGCGTCCCACGTCCTCGTAGCTGAATCGCGGATCGATCTGCCGGTCCATCCGGCCGGTCTCGGAAAAGGAGAACCCCTCGTAGTCGACGGCGTGGAGCAAGCTTCCGTCCTCGACGAGTTCCAGGCGGCTGGCCGCGAGCCGGAACCGGCAGGCATCGGCGGTCTCGTCGACCTCCACGGAGATCCCCACCTCGCCCTCGACCGGAATCACGCGGGGGATCCGACCGTGGTCACGTCCGTCCTCGGGATGCACGTCGAGAAGGATCGTCTCGCCCCGCCCGTCCACCGACGACGTCGGGGTGAGCGGCGTGATCGCGAGGCGTGCCACCCACGGAGGCGACGTGTCCCGCGCGACGAGGCCGTTCCGGAGCGGATCCAGCGGCCGCTCCGCCTCGTCCCGGATCTCCACGTGGAGGTGCGGGACGCCCACGCCCGACTGCCCGGTGTAGGCCACCACGTCGCCACGCTTCACCGGAAACGTCCCGGGCTCGAACGAGGCGTCGAAGTACGCCGTGCCCCGTTCCGTCTGAAGCGTGCGGACCGAGTCCTCCAGCGCGCCCTCGAAGCGCGAGAGGTGCGCGTAGACCGCGGTGCGGCCGTCCCGGAGCCGGACGTAGACCGCGCGTCCGTAGCCCCCGCACGAGACCCGGGCCCGGACGATGTCGCCGTCGTCCATGGCCAGGCAGCGGTAGCCGATGTTCCCCCAGGTGGAGATGTCGATGCCGGAGTGGAAGTGGCCCGGCCGGAACTCGCAGAACGTGGACGTCACGCACTTCCCGGCGTCCGTGGGCCAGAGCAGCCCGGGCGGTTCCGGCGGCTCTTCGGCCGATACGGACGAGGCGGCCAGGAGCGCCGCCGCGGCGACCAGGGCCGGAACTCGGGACCGTTCAGCGGGATTCGGGCGGGTGGGCGCAGTCATGGGCGATGGACGCTAGCACCGGGCGCTGAACAGCGTCAAGAAGGCGCCCCCCGAGAGGCGGCTCCCTTGTCCGGCCCCGGGGGCCGTGCTAGGCTCGTCGGTCCTTTCGCACCCTTCCGAACCGATCCGGCCGCTTGCGGACCAGGAGACAGTAGCCATGCTCATGAGTTCCATGCGCGAGAAGACGAAGGTCGTTCTCTTCATCGCGCTCCTGGCCTTCGTCGGCCTCATCTTCTTCGACTGGGGGATGCAGAGCGGCGGCGGTGGCGGCGGCAGCATGCAGGGCCCAGTGGTGGCCGAGGTCAACGGCGAAGAGATCACCTGGGACGACTACCGCCGCCTGCGCCAGCAGGTCGTGCAGTCGTTCGAGGCCCGCACGGGCCGCGACCCGGGCTACGCGGACTCGGAGCTGATCGAGGAAGAGACGTGGATCACGCTGATCCGCGCCGAGCTCCTGGAGCAGCAGGTGAAGAAGTACGGCATCGAGGTCTCCGACGCGGAGATCCTGGAGACGCTGCGCACGAATCCGCCGATGGAGATCCGGTCGCAGTTCGTGAACGAGCAGGGCCAGTTCGACGCGGTCGCCTACGGGCAGGCCCTGGCCGACGAGTCGCTGGCTCCGCAGTGGGCCGGCGTGGAGCAGTTCCTCCGCGAGACGATGCCGGCCGAGAAGCTGCAGAACTACGTCGCCCTTTCGGCGCGCGTCACGGACGCCGAGGTCCGTCAGCGCTTCCTCTCGCAGAACGAGAAGGCGTCCGCGCGGTACGTGGAGTCCGTGCCGGCCCGCGTGGTCCTGGCGGACGACGCCGTGACGGAGGCGGACCTGCGAGCGTGGTACGACACCCACCTGGAGGACTACCGAACGGGCGAGCGCGTGGTGCTGGAGTACGCGCGCGCCTCCAAGCTCCCGTCGGCGGCCGACACCTCCGGAACGCGGAAGGATCTGGAGTCCACGCGGCAGGCGATCCTGGACGGTGCGGACTTCGGCGAGGAGGCGCGGGCGATGTCCGAGGACGGTTCCGCCTCGCGCGGCGGCGATCTCGGCTGGATCTCCAAGGGCGACATGGTTCCGGAGTTCGAGGCGATGGCGTTCGAGACGCCGGTGGGCCAGGTGTCCCCGGTCTTCTCCACGACGTTCGGCTTCCACATCCTCCGGGTCGACGAGCGTCGCGTGGAGAACGACGAGGAGCAGCGGAAGGTCCGCCACATCCTCTTCCGCGTGGAGGCGTCCAACGAGACGGTCCGGTCCGCCGAGGACGCCATGGACGACTTCCTCTTCGAGCGCGACGGCTCGGACTTCCTGGCCGCCGCCGAGAAGGCCGGCCTGGAGACGGGGACCACGGATCCGTTCGAGCGCGACGACAGCATTCCCGGGGTCGGGCTGCTGCGGGCGGCCAGCCGGTTCGCCTTCTCGAGCCCGGTGGGAGCCACCACGCCCGACGTCATCGAGGACGACGCCGCCCTGTGGGCGTTCCGCGTGAAGGACCGTCTCTCCGGCGGCACGCTGGAGTTCGCCGAGGTTGAGGATCGCGTGCGCGCCGCCGTCGAAGAGGAGCAGCGGCGGCAGCGGGCGCGGGAGGACCTGGAGCGGGCGATGTCGGCCGGCACCACGCTGGAGGAGATCGCGGCGGCACTGGGCACGGAGGTCAAGACCGCCACGCAGTTCACGCGCGAGTCGCTCGTGCCGTCGGTCGGGCGACGCAACGCGTTCGTCGCCGCCGCGTTCTCGCTTCCGCTGGGACAGCGGTCGGGTCTGGTGGACTCGGATCGCGGGTTCTACGTCCTGGAGGTCACGGAGCGCGTGGAACCCGCGGAGGAGGACTTCGCGGCGCAGGTCGACGGCCTGCGGCAGCAGCTCCTCACGGAGAAACGGCAGCTGCTGATCACCGCCTGGCTCGAGGAGCTAATAACCGAGGCCGAAGTGGTGGACTTCCGGCAGAACTCCGACGGCGTGGACTGGACGCCCGACGAGTCCATGCTCCTCTACGCCTCGCCCTCCGCGTAGACCGGATCGCGCAGACCGATCTAGTCGGAGGCCGGCGGGCCGGATCCCCTCTCGCGAGGGATCCGGCCCGTTTCCGTTCCGGGCGTCTCCGCGCCGGGCGGCAGCGGGCGATCCTCCTTCGGCGCGGTCTCGGCGGACGTGGCCGCGGGCGTGCCGCCGGCCCCCGGCCGATCGATCGTCGGCCGCTTCTTCTCCTCCTCCAGCGCGTCCGAGAGGTTCATCTCGCGCTGGAACTCCGTCGTCAGACGGCGGAACTCGCGCACGCCCTTGCCGATGCCGCGCGCGACCTCGGGGATCTTCTTGGGTCCGAAGACGAGCAGGATCACCAGGAAGACGAGAAGAAGTTCGGGTCCGCCGATTCCGCCCATGACGCTCCTAGTACCAGCGGAAGAGGTAGGCGGCGAAGACGATCCCCAGCACCGCCATCACGTTGACGTCGAACGAGAAGCCGATCGTGAACGTGAACGCCACCAGGTTCAGCGGCACGGGACCGAAGCCCCACGTCACGGACTCCAGGAAGAACGCCTTCACGACACCGTCCGGCAGCAGGTGGCCGATGGCCTCGCCCAGGGCCGAGCCGACGATCATGCCGAGCATGACCAGGAAGAACAGGATCTTGAAGCTCTTCTGCCTTCCCTTCATTCCGCGCTCCTCCGGGCGTCCCGCCCGTAGCGATCGGCCTGGTCGCGTCCCAGGATGACCGTCACCTCCAGCAGGAGATCCTCGTTGCGCTGGCGGAAGGCCGGTTCCGTATCCAGCTCCTTCGCGACCGCCACGGCGTAGTCCGGATTCCCGACCCGGTCCAGCACCAGCGTCTCCTGGTAGTCGGAGCGGTCCGCGTTGCCGATGGAGACGACGTCGAAGCCGCGCTCCCGCAGCGACTCCGCGAGCCCCCAGCCCGCCTTGGCCACTCCCGATCCGTTGAGCACTTCGACCCGGATGGGTCGCCCGCCCGGCAGCTTCGGGACCTGGTCCCCGCGGATCGGTCCGCGGAGCAGGAACCCCGCCACGACGACGGCGGTGCCCAGGATCCATCCCTTCCACTTCACGCGCCACCCTCCGAGGCCTCGGCCGCGAACGCCTCCCGCACCTTGTGGTACGTCTGTTCCAGCCCTTCCGGCAACACCTTCGTGTCGCCGACCACCGGCATGAAGTTGGTGTCCCCCAGCCAGCGCGGGACGACGTGGAGGTGCAGGTGGTTCGGGATTCCCGCGCCGGCCAGCTTGCCCAGGTTCATGCCGATGTTGAAGCCCTGCGCGTCCATGCATCGCGTGAGGGCGCGCGTGGCCAGATCCGCGAGCTGCATCATCTCCAGCCGCTCCTCGTCCGTCATCTCCGGCAGGCTGGCGACGGCCCGGAACGGCACGACCATGAGATGACCACTGCTGTACGGGTAGAGGTTGAGCACCACGTAGCAGGACTTCCCCCGGTGGACGATCAGGTTCTCGGGTCCGTCCGCCGACTTCGGCAGGTCCGTGAACACGGAGTCCGACGAGCGGCGGTGCAGCCCTTTGATGTAGGCCATCCGCCAGATCGCCCACAGACGGGGCAGCCCGCCCGGGAACTCGCTCATCGACCCGTCCCGTCGGTCCGCTCCGACAGCAGGCGATCCACCTCGGCCAGCTGGTCGCGGTCGTTCACGCCCAGGATCTCCTCCGGAGCCGCGGCGGCGACCGCCAGCACCCGACGTCCCGCGTCGCGCAGCAGGGCGACCGCATCCGTGAGGTAGAACTCGCCCTGCGCGTTGTCGTTGCCGATGCGCGGCAGCACGTCGCGCAGCGCGGCCGCCTCGAAGCAGTAGATGCTGGAATTGACCTCGTCGATCTCCCGCTGCGCCTCGGTGGCGTCCTTGTGCTCCACGATGCCGAGGAAGACGCCGGAGTCCGGCGAGCGCACGATGCGACCGTACCCGGTGGCGTCGGGCAGCTTCGCCGTGAGCACGGTCACGGCCGCCTGCGACTCGCGGTGCCGGTCGCGCAGCGTGGCCAGCGTCTCCCCGCGCAGCAGCGGAACGTCGCCGGCCAGGACCAGCACGTCTCCCTCGAAGTCCTGCAGCGCGGGCACCGCCCGCTTGACGGCATCCGCGGTCCCGAGCCGCTCCGTCTGCTCCACGAACTCCCAGCCTTCCTCCTGGAAGCGGGCGCGCACGGCGTCCGCCCCCTTCCCGATCACCACGACGACGCGGTCCACGCCGGACCGGCGGGCGGCGTTCACGACGTGCTGCACGAGCGGAACGCCGCCCGCCTCGTGCAGGACCTTGGGCAGGTCCGACTTCATCCGCTTGCCCTCGCCCGCGGCGAGGACGATGGCCATCGCCTTCATCCCACTCCCTTCCTCGCACCGTCCCGCTCCGGGCGAACCGCCGACGCGTCGTCGCCGTCCGGTCCCAGGAACACATTGTCGATGAGTCTGGTGGACCCCGCGCGAACCGCCAGCGCCAGCAGCGCCGGCCCGTCGCCGGTCCAGGGGGCCAGGTCCTCCCGCCCCACGATCTCCACGTACTCCGGCTCCAGGGTCGGCTCGGAGTCCAGACTGGCCCACACGAATCCCACGAGCCGCTCCGGATCTCGTTCGCCCTCCGCATACGCCGCGGCGGCGCGATCCAGCCCGCGCGGAATGGCCCGGGCCGCCGTGCGCTCCTGGGGCGAGAGATACGCGTTGCGCGAGCTCATGGCCACCCCGTCGTCCTCGCGGACGGTCGGTCCCAGCACGATGTCGCCCGGCAGGTTCAGGTCCCGGGCCAGCCGCCGGATGAGGATGCCCTGCTGCGCGTCCTTCCGGCCGAACACGGAGAGATCCGGACGGACGATGTTCAGCAGCTTGGTGACGACCAGCGCCACGCCGTCGAAGTGGCCGGGACGGCCGCGACCGCAGAGCGCCTCCGAGAGGCCGTCCACCTCCACGCGCGTCCGGAAGCCCTCGCCGTACATCTCGTCGACGCCGGGCGCGAAGATCACGTCCACCCCCGCCTCCTTCGCCCGCTCCGCGTCGCGGTCCAGATCCCGGGGATACCGGTCGAAGTCCTCGTTCGGTCCGAACTGCGTCGGGTTCACGAAGACCGAGAGCACGACGAACGGCTCCCCCGTTTCCGCGGCCCGCTCCCGGGCCAGCCGCGCGAGGGAGAGATGACCCGCGTGGAGCGCGCCCATCGTCGGCACGAAGGCGATCCGGCGACCGGATCGTCGCGCCGCGTCGACGTCGGTGCGGATCCCCTCAATCGTCGTGCGAATCCGCACCGGTGGACCTCCCGGGAGTGGCCTTATAGCTGTGGTCCAGGTCGGGAAACCGGCCGTCCTTCACTTCGCGGCGATACTCGGCGATCGCTGCGATCATCACGTCGTTCAGCTCGGCGTAGCGCTTCACGAACTTCGGCTTCATCGCGTTCTCGATGCCGAGCAGATCGTGGAACACCAGCACCTGCCCGTCGCAGTGAGGCCCCGCGCCGATGCCGATGGTGGGAATCTCCAGGGAGGTCGTGACCTCCTCGGCCAGGTCCGCGGGGATGCCCTCCAGCACGATGGAGAAGCAGCCGGCGCGCTGCAGCAGTTCCGCGTCCTCAAGCAGCCGCTTGCGCGCGTCCTCCGTCCTGCCCTGTACACGGTAGCCGCCGAATCGATGGATCGACTGCGGGGTGAGTCCGAGGTGGCCCATCACGGGAATGGACGCGTCCGTGAGCGCTCCCACCGCGTGCAGGAACTCGCGGCCGCCCTCCAGCTTCACCGCCTGCGCGCCGCCCTCCTTGATGATGCGCCCCGCGTTGGCGACGGCCTCCGTCGGCGACACCTGGTAGGAGAGGAACGGGAGATCCGCGACGACGAACGCGCGCGGATCGGCGCGGCGCACCATCCGCGTGTGGTACACGATGTCGTCCACGGTCACGGGAAGCGTGTTCTCGTGACCCTGGATGACCATCCCCAGCGAATCCCCGACGAGCAGCATGTCCACGCCCGCCGCATCGCCGAGGCGGGCGGAATGGTAGTCGTACGCGGTCACCATGGCGATCTTCTCGCCCTTGCGCTTCAGAGCGAGCAGCGTCTTGACGGTCACCTGGGACGAGCTCATGGGCGCCTCCGGACCGGGGTTGCGAGCCGGGTCATGGTACCCGCTGGGGGCGGCTCCGTCGAGGTGGGCCGAAGTGGTTGCGGGGCAGGAGGTTGGCGGGGAGCGGGGAGGCCTAGCGGCCGACGTACTGCGTGCCGCTCGTGTGCGCGCGGATCAGCTGGAGCAGGCGCTCGTACGCTTCGTCGTTGCCGACCAGATCCATCTCGTTCGTGTTGACGATGAGGAGCGGCGTCTCGTCGTAGTGGAAGAAGAAGTGGTTGTACGCCTCGGACAGCGTCTCCAGGTACTCCGACGAGATGTCCCGCTCGAACGATCGACCGCGGCGCTTGATGCGCTGCAGCAGGACGTCGGTGGTGGCCTGCAGGTAGACCACGAGGTCCGGCCGGGACACCCGCGCCTCCAGCAGCGGGACGATGGTCCGGTAGAGCGCCAGCTCGTCCTCGCCGAGATTGATCGTGGCGAAGATCTGGTCCTTGGCGAACAGGTAGTCCGAGACGACGGCCTGCGAGAAGAGATCGCGCTGGGAGAGGTCCAGCTGCTGCCGGTAGCGCGACAGCAGGAAGAACATCTGCGTCTGGAAGGCATACGCGTCGGGGTCGTCGTAGAAGCGCGCGAGGAATGGATTCTCCTCCACCACCTCCAGCACCAGCGACGCGTTGAGGCTCTTGGAGAGCCGCTTGGAGAGCGTGGTCTTGCCGACGCCGATCACGCCCTCGATGGCGACGTAGCGCGGCGCCCCGCCCTCCGCGGGCGGATCCGTCGGGTTCTCCACCGTCAGCTCCACGTGGGTTGGGCCTCCGTCCAGCGCGTGCAGCGCGTCCACTCCGCCGACGCGCGCAGCCGGTCCCGGGCTTCCGCCAGCGACTCCCCGGTCACGGGGTGACGCCACGCGGGACAGACCTCCAGGGCCGGTTCCAGGACGAAGGATCGATCCAGGAGGCGAGGATGCGGGATCTGCAGGTCCGGATCGTTCACGATGACGTCCCCGTGCCACAACAGGTCCAGGTCCAGCTCACGCGGGCCCCAGCGGACGACCGTCGCCCTTCCGGCGTCCTGCTCCTGCTCCTGCAGCAGCCCCAGCAACTCCGCCGGCTCCAACGAAGTGGACAGCAGGGCCACGGCATTCAGGAAATCGTCCTGCTCCACCAGGCCCCAGGGGGCGCTTCGCCAGAGCGAGGAGACCTCTCCCACGCGCACGTCCGCGTGGGCGTCCAGCCGGCCGAGCGCCCGCGCGAAGGCCGCGCGCACGTCGCCGACGTTCCCCCCCAGGCCGACGGCCGCCAGCGTCGTCTCGCGGCCGGCCGTCACGTACCGATCCTTCCCCGTTCCACCTCGATCTCCACGTAGCCGAGATCGGGGCAATGGGGAACGCTGGGCTTCCGGATCCGGAGAGCCACTCCCTCCACGTCGAACTCGTCGTAGATGGACGTGGCCAGATCCGAGGCGAGCGCCTCCAGCAGCGAGAAGCGATCGTCACGCATCGTGCGGGACACGAGCGCGTACACCTGCTCGTAGTCGACGGCGTCCGCCAGCTTGTCGGAGGATCCGGCGGCCTCGACGTCCAGCCAGAGGTCCACGTCGACCTCGAACCGCTGACCGAGTTCCTTTTCCGCCGCGTGGTAACCGTGGTGGCCGACCAGACCGATGTCGGCCAGCGTGATCCGGGCGAGTTCGCTCATGATCTTCGCCTCGCGTGAAAGGGAGATCGAAGGTATCCCACCCGGCGGGGGCGCGCAATCCCCGGCGGCGAACCGCCAAGAAGAAACGCCCCCCGCCGCGAGGCGAAGGGCGCTCTTCTCTTCATCGGGCGAAGTGGCGGAACTACATCATGCCGCCCATGCCGCCCATTCCGCCCATGCCGGCGGCCGCCGCGGCGGCGCCCGCACCCTTGTCCTCCTCCGGCTGGTCCGTCACGATGCACTCCGTCGTGAGGATCAGGCTGGAGACGGACGCGGCATGCTGCAGCGCGGAACGCGTGACCTTGGCCGGATCCAGGATGCCGGCCTTCAGCATGTCGATGAACTCGCCGGTGGCGGCGTTGTAACCCATCGTGGCGCCCTTCTCGGTCTTCAGGCGCTGGGCGATGAGCGAGCCCTCCTGTCCGGCGTTGTAGGCGATCTGGCGGGCCGGCTCCTCCATGGCGCGGAGGATGATCTCGGCGCCGACCTTCTCGTCGCCCTCGAGGTCCTTCAGCAGCGCCTCGACGGACTTCGTCGCCTTGATCAGCGCGACGCCGCCGCCCGGCACGATGCCCTCCTCGACGGCCGCGCGCGTCGCCGCGAGCGCGTCCTCCACGCGGGCCTTCTTCTCCTTCATCTCGGTCTCCGTCGCGGCGCCGACGTTGATGACGGCCACGCCGCCCGCGAGCTTGGCCAGGCGCTCCTGGAGCTTCTCGCGGTCGTAGTCCGAGGTGGAGTCCTCGATCTGCTTGCGGATCTGGGCGATGCGGCCCTGGATGTCCGACTTCTTGCCGGTGCCCTCGACGATCGTGGTGTTGTCCTTGTCGATCGTGATCCGCTTGGCGCGGCCGAGATCCGACGTGGTGGCGTTCTCGAGCTTGAAGCCGACCTCCTCGGAGATCACGCGGCCGCCGGTCAGCGTGGCGATGTCCTCGAGCATGGCCTTGCGGCGATCCCCGAAGCCCGGCGCCTTCACCGCGGCGATGTTCAGCGTGCCGCGGAGCTTGTTGACCACGAGCGTGGCGAGCGCCTCACCGTCGACGTCCTCGGCGATGACGAGGAGCGGGCGACCGAGCTGCACGACCTTCTCCAGGATGGGCAGCAGGTCCTTCATGTTGGAGATCTTCTTGTCGTGGATCAGGACGTAGCAGTCCTCGAGGTTGACCTCCATCCGGTCCGCGTCCGTCACGAAGTACGGCGACAGGTAGCCGCGGTCGAACTGCATTCCCTCGACGGTGTCCAGCGTCGTCTCCATGGACTTCGCCTCTTCCACCGTGATCACGCCGTCCTCACCGACGCGCTCCATGGCCTCGGCGATGATGGCGCCGATGGAGTCGTCGTTGTTGGCGGAGATCGTGGCGACCTGCGCGACCATCTCCTTGCCCTTCACCTGCTTGGCCTGCTTGGCGACGGCCTCCACGGCGGCCTTCACGGCCTTGTCGATGCCGCGCTTGATGCCCATGGGGCTGGCGCCGGCGGTCACGTTGCGGATGCCGCGGTGCAGGATGGCCTGGGCGAGAACGGTGGCGGTGGTGGTGCCGTCGCCGGCCACGTCGTTGGTCTTCGTGGCGACTTCCTTCACCATCTGCGCGCCCATGTTCTCATACGGGTCCTCCAGCTCGATCTCCTTGGCGATGGTCACGCCGTCGTTGGTGATCGTCGGGGAACCGAACTTCTTGTCGATGACCACGTTGCGGCCCTTGGGGCCCAGGGTCACCTTGACGGCGTCGGCGAGCTGGTCGACGCCGCGGCGCAGCGCGTCCCGCGCCTTGCTGTCGAACTCCATCATCTTGGCCATGGATCTGATTCCTCCGTCCCTTGCGCGGGACCGTCGATTCCGGATTTCGGCGCCGCGCCGCTGGCGCGCGCCTCGAACTTCAGCGGGGTCTCGCTACAGGACGGCGAGGATGTCCGTCTCGCGCAGGATGAGGTAGTCCTTGCCCTCGACCTTGACCTCGGTGCCCGAGTACTTGCCGTACAGGACCTTGTCGCCCTTCTTCACTTCCAGGTCGACGCGCTTGCCCTCGTCGGTCACGCGACCGGGGCCGACCGCGACGATCTTGCCCTCGGACGGACGCTCCTTGGCGGTGTCCGGGATGATGATCCCGCTCGCCGAGACTTCCTGGGCATCCAGGGCCTGGACCAGCACGCGGTCTCCCAGGGGCTTGATGTTCATGGGTTCCTCCTCCCGGACCTGCCGGGATCCTGGCCCTCCGGCCGGATGGGGGTGGCTTGTTGGCACTCCAAACAGATGAGTGCTAACACCGGTCGATGCGGGGGCAAGATACGGAGTCCCGAAGGGGCTGTCAAGGGCCGGATGGGGCCGATTCCGCTGGTCTCGGGGGCTGGGGGCCCGCGGTCGGAAACCCGGGAATCGGCTTTTCGGCGGGATCCGGTGGAGGGACCGCAGGGAGTCGCCTGGGGCGGCCGGGAGCCGCCGGCGCCCGCGGAGAGCGCGCCCGGCACGAAGGGCCGGCGGTCTCCCGCCGGCCCTCGAAGCCCTGGGTCTTCTCGAACGATCTAGAAGTTCGGGAGCTCGAACTCCTGCATGAGCTTGCCCTGGAACTCCACCTTCACGGCCCACTGGAAGTTGGTCTCCACCGCGCCGGGGACCGAGTCGCCGGTGACCACGTACGTGATCGTGGGCTCGGTCAGCGGGGCCCCGCCCTGCAGCTCCGTCACGCAGTCGAAGGCCATCGTGTTAAGGAGATCGACCCCGTCGGCCCCCAGGTACGTGGTGATGTCGATCCAGTCCGTCACGGAGCCGGCGTCGGCGGAGAATCCGCTGACCAGCACGGCCGGCGATCCGGCGCCCCGGGACACGGTCAGCGACGTGTTCTCGATGGACCGGCCGGCCTCGGGGATCGTGATCCGGTAGTAGACCCGCGACACCTTCAGCGCGTCGGCGTCGATGTCGTTCGCGTCGATTCCGGCGTCCGCCAGGGCGCCCTCCACGTCGAACGCTTCCTTGATGTTGATCGTGTCGGTGTCGCTGTGCGTGTTCAGCTCACCCTCGGCGATGAACTCGCCCTGGATGTCGGTGCCGATGATGATATCGACGACCTTTTCCTCGGTGCAGGTGGCGCCCAGCACGGGAAGCATCAACAGCCCGGCGGCGCCGATCTTCAGCAGTCCTCGCAGGTTCACGGCTCTCCTCCTAGATTCCGAAGCTGACGCCGACGGCGTAGCCGTTCGTGGCGGCGGTGCTGATCTCCCCGTGGACCTTCAGGATCGGAAGGTTCACGTTGGCGCCGATCGTCCCGTGGAAGTCGTTCTGGCGATCGAACTCGACCGCGATCGACGTGTCGTCCTCGGCGGTGTACTCGGCGTCCATCGAGAAGCTGTCCAGGCCGATGCCGACGTAGGGCTCGAACGTGATCACCGCGCCGAACTTCTTGCTGCCGGTCACGTTCAGCGCCAGCGCGTTCGCCTTGACCAGGTCGTCCTCGCCGATCGAGAACTGCTGGTACATCACGCCCGCCGCCACGTCGAGCGGGAAGCCGGGCAGGTAGCGCGAGATGCTGTGCTGGCCGCCGATGCCCCACAGCGTGAAGTCCCCGAGGTCCTCGTCCTCGTCGCCGAGGCTGAGCGACACGTAGCGGATGATCGCGCGCGTTCCGAGCACCGAACCGATCGTCAGCTGCGGCACGGCGACGCCGAACTTCTCGAGATCGAAACCGCCGGGGTACTGCAGCGTGGCGCCGCCGGGACCGGTCTGCGCCACGGACGACGTGTTGCCGATGACCGTGGGCGCTTCCGTGGACCCGAAGCCGGGAACGTCCGGCGTGGTGTAGGTGCGGTCTCCGTCGTCGAAGCTGATCACGACGGCCTTCACGTCCAGGGAGAGCTCCAGCCCTGCGAAGGGCACGTCACCGCTGCGGAAGATCGCGGTGTTGAGCATTCCGGAGATCCCCGAGGAGAGCGGCTCGAGGTAACCCTCGGCCTCGTCTCCGCTCAGCGTGGACAGATTGGTCTCGAGTTGCGCCGAGGCTGGCGCGGCCACAAAGACCAGGGCCGGGATCGCCAGCAGGCCGATCCGGCGGAAGAAAGCGTTCATGAAACTCCTCCGAGAGAGGTGACGGGCGGGGTCGACGAGGGGGATTGTCGGGCGGTCCGCCGGGCCGAGTCAACGGCCGATCGTCCCCGAAGCATCACGAGTCGGAGAATCCGCTCAGGATCGAAGGAATCGATCAATGGCCAGCAGACCGGCCAGCGTCAGTCGCGGCTCGATGCGGGTGACGGTGACGCATCGATCGCCCACGAGCGCGGCCAGTCCGCCGGTGGCGATGGCGGGAGCCTCGGCGCCCAGCTCCTCGCGGATCCCGGTCACCAGGGAGTCGATCATGCCGACGGCGCCGTGGAGGATGCCGGAGCGCAGGCAGTCTCGCGTGTTGCGGCCGATCACGCGATCCGGGAAGGAGAGGTCGATCTTGGTGAGGCGGGCCGCGCGCCGGAAGAGATCGTCCGAGGCGGTCTCCACGCCGGGCGCGATGACGCCGCCGACGTAGCGCCCCTTCCCGTCCAGGACGTCGAAGTTGGTGGCCGTGCCCAGGTCCACCACGATCGCCGGGAAGCCGACCGCCTCCCGCGCCGCGATCGCGTTGACGATGCGGTCCGCCCCCACCTCGCGCGGATCATCGACGGCCACGGGGATTCCCAGATCCACCTCGGCCGAGACGATCGTCGGCGTGTGTCCGAGCTCGCGGCGGACGTAGTCCGCGAACGTGTTCGTCAGGCTCGGCACGACGGAGCACAGGATCGTGCGGGCGATTCCTCCCTCGCCGCCCGGCAGCCGCCGGCACAGGTGCGCGACGCACATGGAGAGCTCGTCGGCGGTGGCGTCGCGACGTGTCCCCACCCGCACGGTGGAGCGCATCTCGCCGGCGTCGTCGTAGACGCCGAGCACCGTCGTGGTGTTGCCGATGTCAGCGGTGAGGAGCATCCATGGTCTCCGGGTCGGGTGGGGTCAGCGTAACGCGTTTGCGGACGATCGTCATGTCGCGCGCACCGAGGCGTCGCCGCTCTGCACGCGGTGCAGCACGCCGCTACGCTCTTCCAGCAGCAGCCGTCCCTCCTCGTCGATGCCGCTCGCGGTCCCGCGCACGCCGAGCTCCGGCACCTCGACGTCGCGGCCGAGAAGATCGTCGCGCGCCGCGAACTCCGCCACGAGATCCAGGGTCCCGCGCCGCTCCGCCTCCACGCGCTCCTCCAGCGAGTCCAGCAGAAATGCCAGCAGCAGGGAGCGATCCGGACGCGCTCCCGTGCACCCCTCCAGCGAGCCGGCCAGCGCGCGGATCTCGTCGGGAAACTCCTCGCGCCGCTGGTGCACGTTGATGCCGATGCCGGCGACCGGCCCCAGCGCCTCCCCGGCGGTCCGCGCCTCCACGAGCACGCCCGCCACCTTCCGACCGCTCAGCCGAACATCGTTCGGCCACTTCAGGGCGCAGCGCGCGCCCGTCGCGCGATCAACCGCATCGGCCGCCGCCAGCGCCACGACCAGCGAGAGCCGCGGGGCGCGTGCCGCCTCCCGCGGAGGATCCAGACAGGTACTGCTCCACAGGCCGAGCCCCGGCGGAGAGTCGAACGTCCGGCCCCGACGGCCGCGCCCGCGGACCTGGAGCTCCGCGGCCACCGCGAAGCCGGCCCCCTCGCCAGCCCGCTGCAGCGCGACGTCGTTCGTGGAGTCCACGTCGGCGCGCAGTTCCAGCAGGCGGCCGTAGCGATGCCGCCGCCGGTGCGCGCGGACGACGTCCTCCCGCAGCAGCGATCCGGCGGGACCGGCCACCCAGCGTCCCTCCGGTGCGGCCGCGATCAGACCGCGGTCGGCGAGATCCCGGAGCGCCGCGTCGTCGTCGGAGGAGATCGCGGCGGTGGTTCGAACGCCGTCGTCGCCGGCCCGGCCCAGCTCGCGCAGGAACCGCGCCTGGCGGACGCGCAGGTCGCCGTTCACGCGCCCTCGATCAGGAAGGAGAGGTCGATCGACTTCACGCTGTGCGTCAGCGATCCGAGGCTCACCAGGTCCACGCCGGAGCCGGCCACGTCGGCCAGCGCCTCTGGACCCAGCCCACCCGACGCCTCCAGCTCCGGACGATCCTTCCCGAGCGCGTCGGCGATGCGTCGCATCTCGGCCGGTGCGAGGTTGTCGAGGAGGATGCGGTCCACGCGAAGCGCCGCCGCTTCCCTCGCCTCGTCGAACGTGCGGACCTCCACCGTGAGGGGCAGCCGGCCCGAGGCCTGATCGGCGCGGACGGCCTCCACCGCCGGCGTGATGCCGCCGGCCAGCGCGAGGTGATTCTCCTTCAGCATCACCATGTCGCCCAGGCTCCAGCGATGGCTGCGGCCGCCGCCCACGACGACGGCCCACTTCTCCAGCGCGCGGAGTCCGGGCGTGGTCTTGCGCGTGTCGCACACCGCGATGCGCCCGCCCACCGCATCGACGCAGCGTCGCGTCACCGTGGCGATCCCCGACAGCCGCTGCAGGAAGTTGAGCCCGGTCCGCTCACCTGCCAGCAGGACTCGCCCCGGCGCCTCGATCCGGAGGACGGTGTCGCTGCTGCGGAAGACGTCGCCGTCGGTCCGACCCTCCACGCGAACCGGTCCGTCCGCCACCAGTTCGAACGCGCGCGTGAACGCCCGCACCCCGGCCAGCACGCCGGACTCTCGCGCGATCACCCTCGCCGAGGCGGGCCGGTCCGCCCCGGGCAGCGGCCGCGTGGACCGGTCGTCGAAGGCGTGGTCCTCCTCCAGTGCGCGCCGGACGGGATCGTCGAGGGCCGCGCCCGCGGGCGCCTGCGCATCGAACGTGCCGATCAACCGCTTCATCCGCGCCTCCGCGACTTCCGGCGGCCGGGGCGACCGGCCGTCGTCTTCATCCGGGCCGGTCGCGCCGGCGCCGCGGCCAGTTGCGGATCCTCCGCGCGCAGATCCAGGATGCGGTCGCGCAGACTGGCCGCGAGCTCGAAGTTCAGCTCCTCGGCCGCGGTCTTCATCTCCTGCTCCAGGCGACGGATCATCGTGTCGCGGTCCAGATCGCCCAGCGCCTCCGGAAGGTGCTCCGGCAGTTCGACCTCGTCGCCGGCCTCCCGCGACTCCACCACGGACGTCTGAAGCATCACGTCCTCGATGGATTTTATGATCGTCTCCGGAACGATGCCGTGCGCCTCGTTGTACTCGTTCTGGAGCTTCCGGCGACGCTCCGTCTCGTCAATGGTGCGCTGCATCGAGCCGGTGACCTCGTCCGCGTACATGATCACGCGGCCGGAGACGTTCCGCGCCGCGCGGCCCGCGGTCTGGATCAGCGACCGGTCCGAGCGCAGGAAGCCCTCCTTGTCCGCATCGAGGATCGCGACCAGCGACACCTCGGGCAGGTCCAACCCCTCGCGCAGCAGGTTGATGCCCACGAGCACGTCGAACTCCTTGAGGCGCAGCCCGCGCAGGATCTCGGTGCGGTCCAGCGCGTCGATGTCGGAGTGGAGATAGCGGACCTTCACGCCCATCTCCTCCAGGTAGTCCGTGAGATCCTCGGCCATCCGCTTCGTCAGCGTGGTGATGAGGACGCGCTCTTCCTTCTCCACCGTAACGCGGATCTCCGCCAGCAGGTCGTCCACCTGCCCGGTCACCGGACGGACCTCGATGGACGGGTCCATGAGGCCGGTGGGGCGAATGATCTGCTCCACCACCACGCCCTCGCTCTGCTCCAGCTCCCAGTCGCCGGGCGTCGCCGAGACGAAGATCGTCTGCCCGGTCATCTCCAGGAACTCCTCGAAGTTGGCCGGCCGGTTGTCGATGGCCGACGGCAGGCGGAAGCCGTGCTCCACCAGCGTCCGCTTGCGCGACGTGTCGCCGAAGTACATGCCGCCGATCTGCGGCACCGCCACGTGCGACTCGTCGATGACGGTGAGGAAGTCGTCCGGCAGGAAGTCGATGAGGCAGAAGGGACGCTGCCCCGGCGCCCGCCCCGAGAAGTGCCGCGAGTAGTTCTCGATGCCGGAGCAGTGACCGATCTCCTCGATCATCTCCAGGTCGAAGTTCGTGCGCGACTCCAGCCGCTGGGCCTCCAGGAGCTTGCCGTTCTCGCGCAGGTCGGCGAGGCGCCCCTCCAGCTCCGCGCGGATCGTGTGCAGCGCGCTCTCGATCTTGGGGCGCGCGGTCACGTACTGCTTGGCCGGGAAGACCTGGTACTCCTCGGGCTCCGCCTTCACCTCGCCGCTGAGCGGATCGACGATGGTCATCCGCTCGATCTCGTCCCCGAACAGCTCCAGCCGGACGACGTCCTCCTCGTAGGCCGGCCGCACCTCGATGGTGTCGCCCCGCACGCGGAACGTGCCGCGCTCCAGGGCGTAGTCGTTGCGCGCGTACTGGATCTCCACGAGGTCACGCAGCACCGAGTCGCGGTCACGGTCGTCGCCCACGCGGATGGGAACGGCCAGGTTGCGAAAGTCGTCCGGATCGCTGAGGCCGTAGATACAGGACACCGACGCCACGACGATGACGTCCCGGCGCGTCGTCACGGCGCACATCGTCCGCAGCCGGAGGCGGTCGATGTCGTCGTTGATGGACGCGTCCTTCTCGATGTACGTGTCCGTCTGCGGGACGTAGGCCTCGGGCTGGTAGTAGTCGTAGTAGGAGATGAAGTACTCGACGCGGTTCTTCGGGAAGAAGGACCGGAACTCGCCGTAGAGCTGCGCGGCCAGTGTCTTGTTCGGGGAGAGGATGAGCGTGGGGCGCCCCACCTTCTCGATGACGTTCGCCAGGGTGAACGTCTTGCCCGAACCGGTGACCCCCAGGAGCGTCTGGTAGCGGCGGTCGTCCTTGAGCCCGGCCACCAGCTCGTCGATGGCCCGCGGCTGGTCGCCGCGCGGCTGAAGGGGACTCTGCAGATCGAAATCCACGCGCACACCTCGCAGGACGGGGGCGAGCAGTCTACCCCGCCGCCCGCCCGCCAGCCACCCGATCGCCCGCGCGGGCGGGCCCCGGGCCCGGATCGCCTGCGCGGTGGCCGACGCGGCCCCGTGACGCTATCCTCCGCGCCAAGTCCCGAGCCCGGAGGAGCCCGTGCCCATCGCCGTCGCCCGCCTCTCGCCCGCCCGACTCCCCCTCCTCGCGGCCGCCCTCGGCCTGCTCGCCGGTTGCGCCGGCGGCCCCGCGGCCGTCCCCGGAGATCCCGTCCTCCCGCCGCCCCCCGAGAAGGCGGCCTGGCGCCCCGGGGAGGCGATGGCCTACGTGCTGCGGCCGCCCGCGCAGCGCGCCCGCCCCATCGACGACGCCTACCTGGAGCGGACCCGTCCCTACCGGGTGCGGATCTCCGAGGCCGAGGCCCTGGCCGACTCGCTCCAGACCATCGAGAAGGTGGACCGCGGCGGGCGGCGGACCTGGTTCCTGGAGGGCGGGGACGTCGTCTTCGTCCGGATCGACGCCGGGGACGACGGGACCGTGGACCAGTCCCAGTACTGGGGCCCGGAGGGGCTCTTCGCGGTGGTTCACCGGTTCTCCGGCGGCCGGCGCACGCAGCGGATCTACTGGCCTCCGGGCGAGCCCCGGATCGTGGAGATCCGGGACAATCTCCCCCCCTATCCCGGGGTCTGGTGGCGCACGGACGAGAATCCGTTCGACGCCCCCGACTCCTGAGGAGTTTGCCTTGAACCCCGGGCTCCGGCCCCGTAGCTTGCCTTGTCCGGCCGCGGCGGCCGGAAGCGGAACCTATTGTCCCGGGTGATGTAAGGAGATCCACCATGTCCGGAACGGTCCTCAGCGGGAGCAGCGCGGTCGACGCCTTCATGTCGGACGTGATTGCCAAGAACCCCGAGCAGAAGGAGTTCCACCAGGCGGTCCGCGAGGTCGCGGATTCCATCTTCCCCTTCCTGGATCGGAACCCGCACTACAAGAAGGCCCGAATCCTCGAGCGCATGGTCGAGCCGGAGCGTGTCGTCATGTTCCGTGTTCCCTGGCGCGACGACTCGGGTGAGGTGCGAGTCAATCGGGGTTTCCGCGTGGAGTTCAACAGCGCGCTCGGCCCGTACAAGGGCGGCCTGCGCTTCCACCCCACGGTGAACCTCGGCATTCTGAAGTTCCTCGGGTTCGAGCAGATCCTGAAGAACAGCCTCACCACGCTGCCCATGGGCGGCGGCAAGGGCGGCAGCGACTTCGACCCCAAGGGCAAGACCGACGCCGAGGTGGAGCGGTTCTGCCAGAGCTTCATGACGGAACTGCAGCGCCACATCGGCCCGGACACGGACGTTCCGGCCGGTGACATCGGTGTGGGCGGCCGCGAGATCGGCTTCCTGTTCGGCCAGTACAAGCGGATCCGGAACGAGTTCTCCGGCGTCCTGACCGGCAAGGGCCTGAACTGGGGCGGCAGCCTCATCCGCCCGGAGGCCACCGGCTACGGCACGGTGTACTTCGCGGAGGAGATGCTGAAGGCGCAGGGCAAGTCGTTCGACGGGATGACCGTGACGGTCTCCGGCTCCGGCAACGTGGCCCAGTACGCCACCGAGAAGGTCAACCAGCTCGGCGGCAAGGTCGTGACCCTGTCGGATTCCAGCGGCACCATCTACGATGCGAACGGAATCGACAATGAGAAGCTGGCCTTCGTCATGGAGCTCAAGAACGAGCGCCGCGGCCGCATCAAGGAGTACGCGGACAAGTTCGGCTGCGAGTACCTCGAAGGGAAGCGGCCGTGGGGCGTGAAATGCGACGTCGCCCTCCCGTGCGCCACCCAGAACGAGGTCGACGCGGACGAGGCCAAGACGCTGGTCGACAACGGCTGCTTCGTGGTCTCCGAGGGCGCCAACATGCCGTCCGAGCCGGACGCGATCGAGGTCTTCCTCGACGCCAAGATCCTCTACGGTCCGGGCAAGGCGGCCAACGCCGGCGGCGTGGCGGTCTCCGGGCTGGAGATGTCGCAGAACAGCCTGCGCCTCTCCTGGTCGCGCGAGGAAGTGGACGAGCGCCTGCGCGGCATCATGCGCAACATCCATGAGAACTGCGTGGAGCACGGCAAGGACGCGGGCTTCGTGAACTACGTGAACGGAGCCAACATCGCCGGCTTCATCAAGGTGGCGGACACGATGCTGGACCAGGGCCTGGTCTAGCGATCGCCACCGGCGAAACCGGGCGGGGCGGGGCCGATCGGTCTCGCCCCGCTTCTTGGGCGCGGCCTACCCGAACGCGTCCCGCAGGGCCGCGCGCAGCGCCTCCAGCTCCGCCGGAATGGGAACGGCCCGCGTCTCCCGCCCCATCGCCTCCTCCAGCGACGCCGGCAGCTTCACCGGCCCCCCGATGAGCGGCTCCACGCCCTCCCGGAACTTCGCGGGGTGGGCGGTCGCCAGGACGATCCCCGGCCGCTCCAGGCGCTCGCGCTCCCGCACCTCGCGGAGTCCCAGCACGCCGACGGCCGTGTGCGGATCCAGGATGTAGCCCGTGGCCTCCCGCACCCGACGGATCTCGGCGCGCGTGGCCTCGTCGGAGTGGCGCGACCCCTTCACGTCCCACCGGAGCGCCTGCACGTCACCGTCGTAGAGCCTGAGGATCCGGTCGAAGTTGCTGGGATCGCCGACGTCCATCGCGTTCGACATCGTGGCCACGGAGGGACGCGGCGTGAAGACCCCGGTGTCGAGGTACTCCGGCACGACGTCGTTCGCGTTCGTGGCCGCGACGAACGGACCGGCGTCCAGCCCGGCACGCTTCGCCATGAGGCCGGCGCACAGGTTTCCGAAGTTCCCGCTCGGCGTGGAGAACACCGGCGGCGCCGGAGATCGCGCGGCGCCCAGGAAGTAGTAGAAGGACTGCGGCAGCAGCCGGCCGACGTTGATCGAGTTGGCGGACGTGAGATCCAGCGCGTTCCGCAGCGCATCGTCGGCGAACGCCTGCTTCACCAGGCGCTGGCAGTCGTCGAAGGCGCCCTCCACCGCGAACGCGAAGACGTTGTCGCCGAGCGTGGTGAACTGCTTCTCCTGGACCGGGCTCACGCGGCCGCGCGGATACAGCACGCCGACCCGCGTCGACGGGACGCGGTGGAACGCCTGCGCCACGGCGCCGCCGGTGTCGCCGGACGTGGCCACCAGGATCGTCCGGGACTCCCCCGTCTCGCGGAGGTACGCGCTCATGAGACGCGCCATGAACCGTGCCCCCACGTCCTTGAATGCCAGGGTCGGCCCGTGGAACAGCTCCAGGATGGAGACGTCGTCCTCCAGCGGGACCAGCGGCACGTCGAAGTCGAACGCGTCGCGGCACAGCGCCTCCACCTCGTCGGCCGGCAGCCGATCGACGTAGGGGCGCGACACCTCGATCGCGATGTCGGCCAGGGAGGCGGATCGGAACGTCGCCCGCCTCTCCGGCGGAATCTCCGGGATCGCCTCGGGAAGATAGAGGCCGCCGTCGGGCGCCACGCCGTTCAGCAGCGCCTCGCCGAATCCCACCGCGGGGCTCTCTCCCCGCGTGCTGACGAACTTCAAGAGGACTCCTCCACGCGCGCGCCGCCCGCACCCAGCACGGACACGAACGCGTCCACCTCCACGCCGGCCGTCGCCCGCGCGACCTCCGTCATGCGCGTCGCGACGCGCTCCGCCGCCTCCTCGCCCCGCACGATCGCGAACTGCGACGGGCCGGAGCCGGAGAGTCCGCCGCCGAGAGCGCCCGCCTCCCGGGCCGCGTCGACCGCCTCCGGGAACGACGGGACCAGCGGCGCGCGCAGCGGCTCGGCCAGGACATCTTCCAGCGCGCTCGCGAGCAGGTCGTCGTCGCCCGCCGCCAGCGCGCTCACCAGCGCGGCCAGGTTTCCGGCCTGCGCCAGCGCATCGGCCAGCGGCACGCTCTGCGGCAGCACGGTGCGGGCGGCCGCGGTGGCGACGGCCACGTGCGGGTGGATCACCGCGACCCGGTAGGCCGGATCCACGCGCAGGCGATCGACGCGCGGCGGCGCGCCGCGGACCAGCAGCAGTCCGCCCAGCAGGCTGGGGGCCGCGTTGTCGGCGTGGGCCGTGCCGCACGCCACGCGCTCCCCCTCCATCGCCGCGGCCAGTCGATCCGTCTCCGGCGACGGCTCCTCGAAGAGCGCGTCCACGGCGACCACCGCGGCGGCGCCGCTGGCCGCGCTGGAGCCCAGCCCCGAGGCCAGCGGGAGCCCCTTCTCCAGGCGCAGCGTCACGCCGCAGACCTCGCGTCCGGCCGACGCGCGCGCGCGCAGGAGATGCATCGCGGCGACGCCGGCGGTGTTGCGGTCCGGCTCCCGCGGCAACCGGCCGTCGTCCCCGGCGACGTCCAGGAGGCGGACCCCGTCGCCGTCCGCTCGCTCCGCGACGACCCGGTCCCCCGGTCCGTCGACGGCGAAGCCGAGCAGGTCGAACCCGGCCGTCACGTTGGCGACCGTCGCGGGCGCGAAGGCCACGGCGCGCTGCGGCACGTCAGCTCCCGACGACGCCGCGGGCCACGGCGAGTTCGGCGAGCAGGATGGAGCCGCCGGCGGCGCCCCGCACGGTGTTGTGCGAGAGCGTGACGAACTTGTAGTCCAGCACCGGACACGGACGCAGCCGGCCGACGCAGGCCGCCATGCCGCCGTCCAGGTCGCGGTGCAGCCGCGGCTGCGGATCGGCGGGACCGCCCAGCACGTGGATCGCCCGGCGCGGAGCGGAGGGGAGGTCCAGTCGCTGCGGCTCGCCCTCGTACTCTTTCCAGGCGCGGAGCACATCTTCCTCGGAGGCGGAGCGGGAGAGCTTCACCGAGACGCACTCCAGGTGGCCGTCCAGCACGGGGACGCGGTTGCACGCCGCGCTCACCACCACGTCGGCCTCGCGGATGGCATCCCCCTCCCGGCGGCCGAGGATCTTCCGGGTCTCCGTTTCCAGCTTGTCCTCTTCCCCGCCGATGTACGGGATCACGTTGTCCACGGCCTGCATCCCGGGGACGCCCGGAATCCCGGCACCCGACAGCGCCTGCATCGTGACCACGTTCACCGTCTCCAGCCCGAACGCATCGGCCAGCGGCTTCAGCGCCATCACGAGGCCGATGGTGGAACAGTTCGGATTCGTGAGCAGGGCGCCGTCGCCGAACGACTGGCTCCACACCAGCTCGACGTGGTCCGGGTTCACCTCCGGGACCACCAGCGGCACGCCCGGATCCATCCGGTGGCTCTTCGCGTTGGACACGACGACGTACCCGGCGTTCGCGAACGCGGTCTCCGCGTCGCCCGCCACGTCGGAGTCCAGCGCGGAGAAGACGATGCGGCAGCCGGACACGGCCCCCGGCTCGGTGCGGCCGACCGCCAGGTCCGCCACGTCGTCGGGCACGGGCGTGGCCTGCATCCAGTTCACGGCGTCGCGGTAGGTCTTCCCGGCCGATCGCTCCGAGGCGGTCAGCGCCCGCACGGCGAAGCGGGGATGGGCGGCCAGCAGGCTGACGAACCGCTGCCCCACGCTGCCCGTGGCTCCCGCCACCGCGACGGGGATCCTCTCGTTCACGATGCGTCTCCTTCCTCGATCGCCCGCAGGACATCAGCGAACACGCCCGACGCCGTGAGCTCCGGCCCCGCTCCGGGGCCCCGCACGACGAGAGGGGTCTCCGCGTAGCGTTCCGTGGTGAACGCGACCAGGTTGTCCGTGCCGCTCCCGACCGCCGCGTGCGAGGCCGGCAGGGAGGAGAGTCCCACCGCCGCCTCGTCCCCGTCCAGCCGGGCCAGGTAGACCAGACGCTCCTCTCTCCCGGCCGCCTCCCGGACGCGCCCCGCCCACTCGTCGTCGAGGGAGGGAAGGCGCTCCCAGAAGTCGTCCAGCGAGGAGTCGAACCCGTCGGGCGGAATGAGCGGCTCCACCGGCATCGCCTCCGGCTCCAGCCGCCGTCCGGCCAGGCGCGAAAGGATGAGGAGCTTGCGGGCGACGTCGCGGCCGCCGAGATCCTCGCGGGGATCGGGCTCCGTGTAGCCCAGTTCGTGCGCGCGGCGGACCGCGGCCGAGAACGCCTCGCCGCGGTTCAGCGCGTCGAGCAGGAACGCGAGCGTCCCCGAGAGGACCCCCTCGATGCGACGCACGTGGTCCCCCGTGGCGACGAGGTCGCGCAGCGTGCCGATCACCGGCAGCGCCGCGCCCACCGTCGTCTCGTGGTACAGGCGACGGCCCACGGTCGCCAGCGCGTCCCACTCCGCCTGCGAAGAGGCGAGCTTGCGCTTGTTCGCCGTGACGACGGCGACGCCCGCCTCCAGCAGTCGCGCGTAGTGCGCGGGAACCTCGTCGCCCGCCGTGGCGTCGACGAAGACGCGGTCACGGCCGCGGTCCCGCACCGCGGCCTCCACCATCGCGTCCAGCGGGGCCGAGGCGTCGGCCGACCGTGCCGCCTCGCGCGCGGTCTCCGGCGCGATCCCCTCGGGATCCAGGCGGGCGCCCCGCGACGAGGCGACGCCCGCCAGCCGGAGACGGAGCCGACGCTCCCGCGAGAGCGCCGGGGCCTGCGCCGCGATCTGGTCGAGCAGCGCGCCGCCGACGCGCCCCACCCCGGCCAGGTAGACGTCCACCGTCCGTTCCCCGGAGAGGAAGAAGGCGTCGTGGATCGCGCGGATCGTGCGCGCCTCGTCGGCCGCCGCGACGACGATCGACACGTTCAGCTCCGACGAGCCCTGCGCGATCGCACGGACGTTGATCCCGTGGTGGCCGAGCACCGCGAACAGTCGTCCGGCCACCCCGGAGCGCTCCCGCATTCCCGCCCCGACCGCCGCCACGACCGACAGCTCGGGCTCCACGACCAGCGGGTCGATGAGTCCGGCGCGGCGCTCCGCCTCGAACTCCTCCTCCACCGCGCGGACCGCATCGTCCGCCGCCTCGGGCGACACGGCGAAGCAGATCGAGTGCTCGGAGGAGGCCTGCGTGATGAGGATGACGTTCACGCCGCCGCGCGCCAGCGCCCCGAAGAGACGCATCGCGGTGCCGCGCACGCCGACCATGCCCGCCCCCTCCAGCCGCAGCAGTGCGACCCGCGGGATGGAGGCGATGCCGCGCACCACGCGCGCGTCCTCCGCCAGCGGCGCCGGCTCCGCGTCGACGCGCGTGCCCGGGCCGTCGGGGCGGAACGTGTTGCGGATGAGGAGCGGAATGCTGCGCGCCCGCGTGGGGCGGACGCTCGGCGGGTGCACGACCTTGGCGCCGAAGTGCGAGAGCTCCATGAGCTCGTCGTAGCCGAGGCGATCGGCCAGCACCGCGTCGTGCACGATGCGCGGGTCGGCGCTGAGCACGCCGTCCACGTCGGTCCAGAGCTCCACGGCATCGGCCCCCAGCGCCGCGCCCAGGATGGAGGCCGTGTAGTCCGAACCGCCGCGGCCCAGCGTCGTGGTCTGACCGGAGCGACCGCGCGCGATGAACCCCGTGACGACAGGAACGCCCTCTCCGGGCAGCGCCTCCCGGATCCGGCGATGCGTCTCCTCCTCCTGCACGATCGCGGCGCCGAAGCCGTCGTCCGTGAGGATGAGGTCGCGGGCGTCGACGGCGCGGGAATCGAGTCCGTCGCCGCGCAGCGCCGCCGCCACGCAGTTCGCGGAGACCCGCTCCCCCACCGAGAGCACGCGGTCCAGCGCGCGCGGACTGGCCTCGCGCACCATGAAGATGCCCCGGATCAGATCCTCCAGATCGCCGTGAACGGCCTCCACGCGGGCCGTCAGCTCCGGCTGCTCCGGGGCCGTCGCCAGCTCGGCCACGGCCGTAAGGTGGCGGCGCCGCAGTTCCTTCAGGCGCCTCTCCCAGGCGGGATCCCCGGCCTCCGCCGCGCGGGCGGCGCCGAGCAGCGCGTCCGTGACCCCGCCGAATGCGGACACCACGACCACGACGTCGCCCGATGCGGCCGCATCCCGCACGATGTGCGCGACCGCGCGCACGCGCTCCGGAGTCGCCACCGACGACCCGCCGAACTTCAGGATTCTCGTCATCTAGATCGCCTCGGTCGGACTCCAGGAACGCTTGAGGATGACGCCTTCCTTCTGCTTGCCGTCCACCAGCACCTCGACCGGATCCTCCAGTCGGATGAGCCGGACCCAGTCCGTCTCCTCCTCCACCGGCAGGGAGTCGAGCCACTCGCGGTCCAGGTAGCCGCCCGTCCGCGCGTGCACGTGCAGGTAGACGATGCCGTAGCTGGTCATGTTCTGGAAGAAGTGCGTGCCCTGCGACGGCTCCACCGCGAGATCGGCCAGGTCGCACTCCACGATGACGCGCGCCTGGGAGATCTGCGCCCACTGGACCGGAATGCCGAGCCAACGGTCCGCGGTCCCCCAGCGCCCGGGACCGATGAGGACGCACTTGCGGCCCTCGTCGCGGAGGCGCTCGTTCAGTCGACCCACGTCGGCCGCGATCTCCACCGTGTGCTCCCGCGCGAACGTCTCCGGTCGCACGACCAGCAGGTCGCGAACGTCCGCCACGCGTCCGTTGCCCATCGCGTGGGACGATCGGACAAGCAGTTCCTCGTCACGGTACTCCAGGCGCGGCCCGCCCTCGATCCCGGTGTCCACCGCCGCGATCGGCCGGATCTGGAGAAACGCGAACTCCTTGGGACCGCCCGCCTCCGGGTCGAGGTTCAGCGCGAACTCGATCTCCGCGGGCCCGGACAGCCCGCGCTCCCCCATGTCCAGCAGAAGCTGAATCACCTCGGAGAACGGCGCCACCTGCCCCTTGAGCAGCGGGGCGAACGTCACGAGCCGGACCCCGGTCCGGGAGATGCCGTCCACGACCGTATCGTTTTCGGGCATGTAGGTGGATCCCACCGGCCAGAGCATACCGTCCCGTTCCGCATCGTGCAGGTCGCGCTCGGCGAGGTTGGAGTCCGGGCGGGAGAAGTCCGGGGCGCGCGTGACGTCGAGCGCCCAGAAGCGACGCTGCGCGTTCTCCAGGATGTCGTCCGTGACGGAGAACTGCGGCAGGGATTCCGGGTACGCCGGAGAGAAGCGGACCGTGCGGCCTCCCTCCACCACCGTCTTCCCGAGCCCCAGCGCGACGCTGGCGATCCCGTCCTCCGGGCGCATCCGCTCGACCGGGTAGAAGTTCAGCGAGTTCGCCACGCCGGAGACGTGCGGGTAGACGAAATCGCCGCACCGGCGGCCGACGATCTGCTGGATGACGATCGCCATCTTCTCCTCTTCCATCCGGTTCGGAGTCGTGGCGATGTAGGCCTTCGCGTTCTGGAAGAACGTGGAGGCGTAGATGAACTTGATCGCGTCCAGGAGCTGCTGCAGGCGGACCTCGCGGTCCTCGTGCAGGTTCGGGAGCATATGCGTGAAGTAGATGCCCGCGAAGGGCTGGAAGTGGGAGTCCTCCAGAAGGCTGGAGGAACGCACCGCGATCGGGTAGCGCACCGAGTCGAGAAAGGCGGCCAGGTCCTTCACGACGCGCTTGTCCAGGTGGCCCGCCAGGAAACGCGCCAGGATCCGGCGATCCTCCGTCTCCTTCAGCGCGAACTCCAGCAGGTTGTTCGCGTCGAGGAACTTGTCGTAGACGTCCGTCCCCACCACGGCCGACGGCGGAACGAACACGCGGAGATCCGGGAAGTGGTTCTCGATCTCGTAGCGGCTCAGGACCTCGTGTGTGAACGCGAGGCCGCGCCCCTTCCCGCCCAGCGAGCCGCCGCCGATGCGGACGAACCGCGACGCCGCGTCGAAGCGCGTCGCGTCAAAGTCCTCCACCAGGCCGCGACGCGCCTCGGCCCGGTGCGTGAGCAACGTCTGGCGAAGGAACGACCGCATGTCCTCCACGCCGTCGAAATCCGTGACGCGCTTGTGCCGCAGGGCGTTGGCCGCCCCGAACTCCGTGCGCGCCATCAACCAGTTGGAGAAGTGGTTGAGCCGGCCGTGGAACTGCAACGACTCCTTGGGAGCGGTCTCCAGCGCGTCCACGAGCGAGCGCACGTGCCCCGCGCGCCCCACCTCGGTGCCGTCCGGAAGGCGGAACACGAAGTCGCCGAACCCGAGGTTGTCCAGCATGAAGCGGCGGAACTCCTTCAGCAGGGTCGGGGAGCGCTTGTGCAGGAACGTGGCGCCCAGAAACCGGGCGGTCTCGCGGAACCGCTCCTCGCTGGACTGGAGGACGAGCGGGATGTACGCGTCGTCCTCGCGGATGGAGCGGATCATCCGCACGCCGGCCTCCGGATCGACCTTGCCGCGACGCGGAAAGCGGACGTCCGAGATGACGCCCAGCACCACTTCCTTGTAGTTCGTGTACGCCTCCCAGGCCTCCTCGTAGGACGTGGCCAGGAGAATCTTCGGGCGGGCGCGCATCCGCAGCAGCTTCTGCGTGACGTTGACGCTCTCGTGGATCAACGAGGCCGTCTGCTTCATGATCTCGTCGAAGAGCATCGGCAGGTACGACGAGTAGAACGGCACGCTGTCCTCCACGAGGATCAGCACCCGGACCTGTCCCACTGACGTGTCGTGCTCCACGTTGAGCGCGTCCTCGGTCAGCTTGATCACGGCCAGGAACAGGCGCACGTCGCCGCGCCACACGAACACCTTGTCGATGCCGCGCAGCGACTGCTGGGCCTCCAGAAGCCCCAGCTCCCGTGTGTCGTACGTCATCAGGTACACGGGGAGGCCGGGATGCATGCGCTTCACCTGCTCGCCGAAGTCCTGCACGGACAGGTTGCCCACCTGGGCCATCGTGATGACGAGGTCGTAGCGACGCGTGCGCAGCAGCTCCAGCGCGCGTTCCGCGGTGGAGACGCGCGTCAGGTAGGCCGGCGCGGAGAGCGACAGGTTGTGGAACTCGCCGAAGATCTGCTCCGCGAGACGACCGTCCTCGGCCAGCGTGTAGGAGTCGTACAGGCTGGCCACCAGCAGCACGTCTCGGACGTGGAATGGACGCAGGCTCTCGAAGCCGACGTTCTGCTGCTGGTACGACTCGACGAGCCGGTCGAGGATGGGATGCGGCTCCATGTCAGCGTCGCCCGCCGAGGGGATGACCGCGCAGCGCCCGCACGGCCGCCGGCGTCGCGTTCTCCAGCCAATCGCGGGCGGTGTTCTCGTCGTCGCCGAGCGTGGCGGAACGCTCCGCGAGGCGGACGAGCAGCTGGATCTCGGAGACGTAGTCCGCCACGGCCACGTGCTCCGGGCCGATCCCCTTGCGGCCGCCGTCCAGCCCGCTCATGTTGTGATAGTTCCCGAGCGGCAGGCACACGCCGCCGGACCGATAGCCGGCGGCGCAGAACGCGGTGGCCTCGCAGGAGCCGCCGTCCATCAGCCGACGCTGCCAGCGGAAGTCCGGATCGTCCGCGGCCAGGGCCTTCGCCTCCGCGGCGAGGCGCCCCATGAGCGGCGGATGGAACAACGACATCGCGTCCCCCACCCGCACAATCACTCCGCCCCCGATGGGCGCGGCCGGCAACGCCTTCGACGTCTCCAGCGAGAGGACGCGCGAGTTCTTCGGCACGGTGCGCGAGCGGATGGCACCCAGCGTGCCCAGGAAGCCCGTCTCCTCCGCGCGCGTGAACAGCCCGATCACGTGAGCGCCTCGGGGGCGCCGCCGGTGCATCTCGTCCAGGACCGCGAGCGCGGCCGCCGCCCCGGCCAGATCGTCCAGACAGCGGGACCACATCTTCCCGCCGCGCAGCCGCCAGGCGGGGAACGCCCACATCGTGAAGCCGCCGGCCACCGCCCGTCCGCGCTCGATCCGCGCGCGGCCGCCGGCCAGCATGCCGGGACGCCTGGCCCCGCGCTCATGGGTGGAGAGCAGGCGACCGCTCCCGATCGGCGACTTGCGCCCGGGAGCGTAGAAGTCCAGCTTCGTGCCGCGCCTCGCGTGCTTCCGGACCACGCCGCCGCGGAACTCGAGCTCCGCCGTGTCGCCCTGCACGGACGTCACGGCGAAGCCCGGATGGTCCAGGTGCGCCACGAGGACGAGCGGCGCGCTCTTCGGACGGCGTCGCCCGGGATAGGAGACGACCAGATTGCCGGAGGGATCCTCCGCCAGCGAGAGCGACGAGCGACGGCTCGCGAAGCGACGAACGTGCTCCGCGGGCAGGTCCTCCAGGAACGTCGCGGTGGGACACTCCAGGATCCCGCGGGCGATGCTCAGCCAGCGCTTCTGGGCGGCGATCGGCTTCCTGGTGGGCGTCGACTTGGGCACGGTTCCTCCCCGGCGGCAGGGCCGCCCGTTTCGCGGCGGGCGCGCACGGTCTTCCGGACGGTAGCCAGGGGAGAAGGGGCTGGCAAGGACCGCGACGGGGACGATCCGGCCCGTCGCGGCGGCCGCCCGATTGACCCCCGAACCGACCCCGTGATACGCTCTTCGACTCCAGCAAGTCACGGAAAAACCAGCAGATACGCGTCCGGGAGCTTCATGAACGTCCTCGGCATCAGTGCGTGGTACCACGATGCGGCCGCCTGCCTCGTTCAGGACGGCCGCATCGTCGCCGCCGCGCAGGAAGAGCGCTTCACGCGCAAGAAGCACGATCCGGACTTCCCGCGCGAGGCCATCCGCTCCTGCCTGGAGATCGCGGGCCTGGAGGCGTCGGATCTGGACGCGGTGGCGTTCTACGACAAGCCGTTCCTGAAGTTCGAGCGCCTGCTGGAGACGTACCTGGCCTGCGCGCCCCGGGGGCTCGCTTCGTTCCAGGCGGCGATGCCGGTCTGGCTCACCGAGAAGCTCTTCCTCCCCGACCGCATCCGCAAGGAGATGGGCGTGGAGTGCCCGCTACACTTCGCGGAGCACCACGTCTCCCACGCGGCTTCCGCGTTCTACCCGTCGCCGTTCGAGGAAGCGGCCATCCTCACGGTCGACGGCGTCGGCGAGTGGGCCACCACGACCTGGGGCGTAGGACGCGGCGCGGAGCTGGAGCTGATCGGGGAGATCCGCTTCCCGCACTCGCTCGGGCTCCTCTACTCCGCGTTCACGTACTACACGGGATTCCGGGTCAACTCGGGCGAGTACAAGCTGATGGGCCTGGCCCCGTACGGGAAGCCGACGTACGTCGATCCGATCCTGGAGCACCTCATCGACGTCAAGGACGACGGCTCGTTCCGGATGAACATGGACTACTTCGACTACCCGCACGGGCTGCGGATGACGTCGCGGAAGTTCCACGACCTGTTTGGCGGGCCGCCGGTGCCGCCGGATTCGCGGATCGGGCAGCGGGAGATGGATCTCGCGAGGTCGGTGCAGGTCGTCCTGGAGGAGTGCATCCTGAAGATGGGGCGCCACATCCACGAGGAGACCGGGCAGGAGAACCTGGTGATGGCGGGCGGAGTGGCGCTGAACTGCGTCGCCAACGGCCGGCTGCTCCGGGAAGGTCCGTTCCGCAACGTCTGGATCCAGCCCGCGGCGGGCGATGCGGGAGGCGCGCTCGGCGTGGCGCTGGAGATCGCGCACCGGGTCTACGGAGAGCCGCGCGTCGTGGATCCGCAGAAGGCCGACGCCCAGGCGGGAAGCTACCTCGGCCCCGACTTCGACGACGACGCCATCGAGGCGTTCCTGAAGCGGGCCGGCGCGGCCTACGAGCGCGTGAGCGAGGACGATCTCCCGGAGCGCACCGCACAGATCCTCACCGAGGGGAACGTCGTCGGCTGGTTCCAGGGACGCATGGAGTTCGGGCCGCGGGCGCTGGGCTCCCGTTCCATCCTGGGAGACCCGCGGGACCGCGAGATGCAGACCCGCATGAACCTGAAGATCAAGTACCGCGAGTCGTTCCGGCCGTTCGCGCCCAGCGTGCTGGCCGAACACTCCGGCGAGGTCTTCGAGGAGGGCGTCGCGAGTCCCTACATGTTGCTGGTGACGCACGTGCGGGAGGAGCATCGCCTGGCGCTCTCCAACGGAGACGAGCGCAAGGAGGGCATCGAGCTGCTGAAGGTGCCAAAGAGCCACGTCCCTGCCATCACGCACGTGGACCACTCCGCGCGCGTGCAGACGGTGCACGCGGAGACGAACCCGCGCTACCACCGCACCATCGACGCGTTCCGGCGAAAGACGGGTGTGCCGCTCGTGATCAACACGTCCTTCAACGTGCGCGGCGAACCCATCGTCTGCACGCCGGAGGACGCGTGGAACTGCTTCCTCGGGACCGAGATGGACGTGCTGGTGGCCGGATCGTTCCTGCTCCGCAAGGAAGACCAGGATCCGGATCTCATCGCCCGCGTGCGGGCCGAGCGGAAGTTCGAGGCGGACTAGGAATGAGCGAGAACCCGAATCGCAGGGACCTGAGGACGTTCGGCCTGTCGCTGGGCGGCGCGTGCCTCGTGTGGGCCGGCTTCCTGTGGTGGCGGGGCGCCCCCGAGGCGGCGCGGTGGCTGGCGGGCATCGGCCCGGCGCTCGCGCTGATCGGCCTGACCGTCCCCGGCGTGCTCCGCCCGCTGCACGCCGTCTGGATGCCGGCGGCCAAGGGCCTGGCCAGGGTCTTGACCTGGCTCCTCTTGACCCTCGCGTACTACTTCGTGTTCACCCCCTATGGGATGATCATGCGACTCCTCGGCAGGGATCCCCTGGAGCGCCGCATCGATCGGTCCCGCCCGTCCTACTGGATCCGCCGGGAAGACGGGCCCTTCGACCCGGACCGGACCCGGAAGCAGTACTAGGAGGAACGATGTCCACCCGATTCGGTATTCTCCGGGAGTTCATGGAGTTTCTGAAGGTCCGCAAGAAGCTCTGGCTGACCCCCATCGTCGTCGTGCTGGTGGTGCTGGGCGCGCTCATCCTTTTCACGTCGACGTCGGTGGCGCCGTTCATCTACACCCTGTTCTAGGGAACCTGAACCGCCGTCGGGGGCTCAACTGCCCAAGACCCGGAACCGGACTGGAGACGCATGCCCAACGCCGCCCCGAAGTCGTCGCTGTTCCCGGCCCTGCTGCTGCTCCTCCTGACCGCCCCCGCGCTTGCGGGTCCCGGCGGCGGCGAGCCGGATCTGCTGGGCGGCAGCGAGCACGAGGAAGCGGTCAGCGCTCGCCTGCTCTCCGACCACGCCGTGCTCGCGCCCGGAACCTCCTTCACGCTGGGCGTCGAGATCTCGATGGATCCCGGCTGGCACACGTACTGGGAGAACGGCGGGGACGCCGGGCTGCCCACCAGCGTCGAGTGGACGCTCCCCGAGGGTTTCACCGCCTCCGACATCCGCTGGCCCACGCCGCATCGATACGAGGAGGCGGGCGACGTCGTCACGTTCGGGTATGGCACCCGGACGATGCTGCTGGTGGACCTGACCGCACCGGAAGAACTCTCCGGGGATCGCGCGGAGATCGGCGCGCGCGTCGACTGGCTGCAGTGCAAGGACATCTGCATTCCGGGCGGCGCCGAGGTCTCGGTTCGCCTGCCCGTCGCGGCGGAAGCACAGCCCGCGGATGACGCGGTGCTGGCCCGCTTCGAGGAGTCGCGCGGCCAGCTCCCCACGGCCGCCGGTTCCCTGCCCAACGTGGCGCTGCATCCGTTCCAGAGCCTGGATGCCGTCCCCGCCGGGGAGACGGCGGAGGTCGCCGTCGTGCTCGTCGGGCTGGACCGCGCCACCGTCGACGGTGCGGAGTACTACCCGCGCCCCTCCGACCAGCTCTGGCTGCGCGACGCGCGCTTCCGGCAGGACGGGAACGCCCTCGCGGTGATCATGCAGGCCGAGGTGGACGCGGCCGTGGAGCCCGGATCCGTGGTCATGCTTCCCGCGGTCGTGCGGCTCCCGCGCACCGGCGAGGCGGAGGACCTGCTCCTCACGTTCGAGGTCCCCGTCACGGTCGCCGACGCGGGAGCAGCGGTCGTTCCCACGAACGCGCCGGTCTTCGCCGCCGCGGGTCCGCTGCTGCCAAAGGACGATGCCGCGGCGGCTGCAAACGGCCCGGGACTCCTGCGCTACTTCGTGCTCGCGTTCCTCGGCGGCATCATCCTCAACGTGATGCCGTGCGTGCTTCCCGTGATCTCGTTGAAGATCCTCGGCTTCGTCTCCCAGGCCGACGAGCATCCGGGGAAGATCGCGCGGCTCGGCCTCACGTTCGCGGGCGGCGTCATCGTGTCGTTCCTGGTGCTGGCAGGCGCGGTGATCGCGCTGCAGGCGGCGGGAGAGCACATCGGCTGGGGCTTCCAGTTCCAGAACCCGGGCTTCGTCGCGGCGCTGGCCATCGTCGTGTTCGTGTTCTCGCTCAGCCTGCTCGGCGTGTTCGAGATCGGCGGCCTCGCGTCACTGGCGGGCATGGGCGCCGCGGCCGCGCAGCGCAAGGAGTACGCGGACGCGTTCTTCCACGGCATCCTCACGACGGTCCTGGCCACCCCCTGCACCGCCCCGATGCTCGGCGCCGCGGTGGCGTTCGCGCTCTCGCAGCCGCCCTTCATCATCATCGCCATCTTCACGACGGTGGCCATCGGCCTGGCGCTGCCATACGTGCTGCTCTCCCTGAATCCGGGCTGGCTCAAGTACGTGCCGCGACCGGGCGTCTGGATGGACACGTTCAAGCAGGCGATGGGCTTCCTGATGCTGGCCACCCTCGTGTGGCTGCTGTTCGTGTTCGGCGCGCAGACCGGCGCCGACGGCCTCACGTGGCTCCTCGGATTCCTGCTGCTGCTCGGATTCTTTTCCTGGCTGCACGGTCGCTTCCTGGATCTCACGTCGACCACGCGCCGCGTCGTCACGATCTGGATCCTCACGCTCGTCGGCGTGGGCATCGGCTACCGGCAGATGCTGCACGATCACATCTTCGCGGAGGTCCCGGTCGGCAAGGGCGATGCCATGGCCCTGTCCGAGTCGGTCGAGGTGACGGAAGGCGGCGTGCGGTGGGAACCGTTCTCGGTGGAGACGCTGGAGACGGCGGTGTCCGGCGGACGCACGGTCTTCATCGACTTCACGGCGGACTGGTGCTGGACGTGCAAGGTGAACGAGAAGACGGTGCTCGCGGATTCCGACGTCGAGGAGGCGTTCCTCCGCAACGAGGTCCTGACGCTCAAGGGCGACTGGACGCGCAAGGACCCGGAGATCACGGAGATCCTGCAGCGCCACGAGCGCGCCGGCGTCCCGTTCTACGCGGTCTATCCGGCCGGCAACCTGAGCGACGTCATCGTGCTCCCGGAGATCATCAACAAGAAGCTCGTCCTGGAATCGCTGGAGGCGGCCGGCCCGTCCCGATCGGGAGTCTGACCCGCGTTGCGATTCCTCCGGCCGATGCTCCTCGCGCTGGCGTTCGTCCTGCCGGCGGCCGCCGAGGACGACGTTGAGCCGCATCGCCTGACCACCCACCACATCGTCCACGCCGCGCTGGAGTCGTCGGACGCGTGGGCCAAGCTCACGGAACTCTGCGACGGCATCGGCCACCGGCTCTCGGGGTCGGAAGGACTGGAGCGGGCCGTCACGTGGGCGGCCGACCGGATGCGGGCCGACGGACTGGAGAACGTCCGCACCCAGCCGGTGAGCGTCCCGCGCTGGGTGCGCGGGGAGGAGCGCGCGACGCTCGTCTCGCCCCGCCGCCGACCGCTGGCGATGCTGGGACTCGGCGGCAGCGTGGGCACCCCGCCGGGCGGCGTGACGGCCGACGTCGTCGTCGTGTCCGGCTTCGAGGACTTTGACGCGTGCGGGGATGAAGAGATCGCCGGCCGCATCGTCCTGTGGAACGTCCCGTTCACCAGCTACGGCAAGACGGTCCGGTACCGATGGGAGGGCGCCCGACGCGCCTCGGAGCGCGGCGCCGTCGCCTCGCTGCTTCGCTCGATCGGGCCGCGCTCGAACCGCGCCCCCCACACCGGCGCGATGGACGCGTGGGAGGACGGGCAGCGTCCCATCCCCGCGGCGGCGATCGCGGTGGAGGACGCGATGATGATCCGGCGCCTGCAGGACGCGGGACAGCGCGTGACGGTCACGCTGGAGATGGGCGCGCGGCAGCTTCCCGACGCACCGTCGCACAACGTGATCGGCGAGCTGGTCGGGCGGGAGCGACCGGACGAGATCGTGGTGGTCGGCGGACACCTGGACTCCTGGGACGTCGGCCAGGGAGCGCTGGACGACGGTGGCGGCTGCGTCGTGTCGATGGAGGCGCTGCGGATCCTGTGTGAGCTGGACCTGCGCCCGCGGCGCACGCTGCGCGTCGTGCTGTGGACGAACGAGGAGAACGGCACGCGCGGCGCCGCCGCCTACGCGGAGCGGTTCGGCGGGGAGCGGCACGTGGCCGCCATCGAGGTCGACGGCGGGGTGGAGAGCCCGTGGGGCTTCGGGCTGTCGATCTGGGGGGACGAGGACCGGAACGTCGACCACGCGCGGCAAGACCGGGCGATGGCCCGGCTGAGGGACTTCGCCCGCCTGCTGGAGCCCGTGGACGCCGACTCGGTGCGCGCGGGCGGCGGCGGCGCGGACATCGAGCCCCTGATGAAGTCCGGCGTGCCGGGGCTGGCCCTGCGCAACCCGATGCGGAACTACTGGGCGTATCATCACACGGAAGGCGATACCGTGGATAAGGTGGATCCGACCGCGCTGAGGAAGAACGTGGCGGCCCTGGCGGTGATGGCCTACCTGCTGGCCGAGTCGGAGATCCCGCTGGACGATTCCTAGCGCTCAAACGGGCCCCCGGACTGGCCGATTCCCGGTCAGACCGATCCGCCGCCAGGATCCCCAGGGAAGGCCAGCCTTGCGCAAGCACGACGAGACTCCGCCATCCGACCCCACTCCTGACGATCGGGCTCCTTCCCCGCCGTCGCCCTCCGGCGACCGGGAAGAGGCCCGGGCGCCCGAGGAAGCCCCGCAGTTCGAGCCCGAGCTCCCGGAGGACCGCGTCGTGAACGCGGGCACGAGCCAGGAGCTGACGATCGTCGACTACGCCGATGACATCCGGGCCCATGCGAGGCGGAAGATGGAGGAGAACGCGGCCAAGCGACTGGAGGACAGTCGAAATCGCCTGGCGGAGGCCAACCAGAGCCTGATCCTCGTCCGGGACGCGGCAATGCAGCACGAACTGGAGCGACGGCGGCAGGAGGCGAAGGCGCCTCCGCCGGAGCCGCCGCCGGCGCGACCGGGAGCCTGGACTCCGCCGGTCGTGGAGACCGACGGACCGCCGCCCCCGCCGCCGCCGCCCCGCCCGCCGTCGTCGGACCGAACCGCGCGGCCCGCGGCCGAGGGCTGGAAGCCTCCCGTCCTCGACGCCGCCGCGCCTCCGCCCCCGCCGATCCCGCCCCGCCCCGCGGACGCCTCGTCCGGAGATCCGGCGGAGCTGGCGATCCCGCGCGAGCTGTGGCCGGACGCCGACGACGAACCGGAGATCGAGGAGTGGGTGCCGCGCAGCGTGCCGGCGTCGCCGGCCGCCGCGTCCCCGCGGCCGCCCGCGCCCGCCCCGGAACCGACTCCGGCCCCGGCCCCGGCCGAGGAGCCGGAGCTGACGCTGGAGCGGATCGAGGAGACGGTCGAGCCGGAACCGGAGCCCGAGGAACCGTCCCTGTCGGCGTTCGCCCGGGAGTCCTCGGAACGGATCCTGGAACTGGACGACGGCCCGGGCGACGCGGAGACGCCGGGCTCGGAGCGGGAGATCCTCCTGGACGACGACGAGCCGTCGGCCCTCGCCGCGCCGGAGCCGCTCGCTGTCGAGACACCGACGCCGTTCGCCGACACGGAACCGCTCGCCCTGGACGAACCGGTCGGATTCGCCGACCCCGAGCCGCTCGCTCTCGACGAACCTGCCGCCCTCGCCGGGCCGGAACCGCTCGCTCTCGACGAACCCGCCGCGCTCGCGGAGCCGAAACCGCTCGCTCCGGACGGGCCGACGGAACCGGCGTCCCACGACTCCGACACCCTCGAGTTCGTGGAGAGCCACGGCGCATCGCCGCAGGCGCATCGCCCGGATTCCGTGGACGAACGTCGCGCGCGGCTGGAAGAGCTGCTGGACGTCGACTGGGACGCGGAGCTGGACCCGACGCACGCCGCGCGCCCTGCCCCGTCCCGGCCGACGCGGCCGTCCGCGAGCGCGCGAGAGGCCGCGGCGCCGGAGCGGGAGACCACGGACTCGGCGGAGGAGTCCGCCGACCCCGAGCCGTCCCCGCCGATCGTCCTCGAAGGGAAGGCGGCGGAGCCGGCCTGGGACGCGATCGACCCGGGGGCGGACTCCGAAGTGGGCGCCCGCTCCGATGACCTGGCCGGCGATGGAGCGGAGGCCGGGGGTGACGAGCCGCCGGCCGCGGAAGATCCGCAGCCGCTCGACGACGCCGGCCCCGGAACGACGCCGCCGAGTTCGCGGATCCTGATGCTCGCGGGCGCCGTCGTCTGGGCGGGTGCCACGCCGCTCATGGCGATGGGCATCGAGCCCGTGTCCACCTGGTACTACCTCTTCGCGTGGTACCCGCTGCTCCTCATCGTCAACCACCTCGCGGCGGCACGATCCCCGTCGCACTCGCTGCTGGCCGGCCGCATCGGACCACTGGCGGCGCTGGCCGGATGGTCGATTCCGGTCTGGCTGTTCTTCGAGGCGTGCAACTTCCGCCTGGAGAACTGGTACTACGTCGGCCTTCCGGACAGCTCCACGCTGCGGCACGTCGGCATCCTCGCGTCGTTCGCCACGGTGCTGCCGGGTCTCTTTTTCCTGGAGGAGCTGCTGGCGGTGCGCGGGGTCCTGACCCGCACGCGGACCTCGGAGTTCTCCGTGGGACCGGTCCTGGAGCGGACGATGCTCATCGTGGGCGCCGCCTGGTTCGCCCTCATCGCCCTCTTCCCGACGAAGTTCTTCCCGCTGGTCTGGGGCGTTCCGGTCCTCCTCCTGGAGGCGTGGCTGCACCGCCGCGACGAGTCGTCGCTGCTGGCGGAGCTCTCCCGGGGTCGGCCGGGGCGGATGCTGCGCCTGCTGCTCGCCGGGATGGCGGCGGGACTCTTCTGGGAGGCCGCCAACGCGTTCGCGGCCGGCAAGTGGATCTACACGGTTCCCGGTTTCCCGGACGGCAAGCTCTTCGAGATGCCGGTCCTGGGCTTCCTGGGCTTCCCGCCGTTCGCGCTGTGCTGCTGGTCGATGGCACGCGCCCTCGTGAAGCTGAACCTGCTTCCGGAGTGGCAGGTCGGACGAAGCGAAGAGTCCGCTTCGACGCCCATCCTGTCCGGGAACGCCCGCGCCGGGGCCATCGCCGGGGCCGTGATCCTGTCCGGCGTGGTGCTGGCCGGCATGGATCGCTGGACGGTCGATTCCGTGACCCCGCGGCCGGAGACGGTGCCCGGGATCCCCGACGGCATCGCGGAGTACGCGGCGCAGCGGGGCGTCCGGGATCTCGACGGCATCATCAAGATGATCGACGCGGGACAGCTCCGCGTGCCGGGGGCCAGCAGCGCCGAGGCCATGCAGGCGCTTCGCGACCGCTGCGAGCTAGCTCTGCTCGGCGGCATCGGAACGGAGAACGTGGGTCGCCTGACCCGGGCGGGCATCTCCAGCGTGGAGGAGCTGGCGCTCCTCTCTCCGGAGGAGGTCACGCAGCGCCTCGACGCGAGCCAGCCGGGTTGGTCGCCGCACCCGCGCCGCGTCGACGTTTGGGTTCGCGCGGCCCGCGCCGAGACCGGGCTGCTTCCCCGCTAGCGGGCCCACGGATCCGCTCCGGCCCCTCTCCCGAATCTCCCGTCTCACCCCTTGACACGCCGAACGGGCTCTCCTACCTTGTGTCCAAGCAGAAACGTTCAAAACGTTCAACCATCTTGACCGTGGGGCGGCGATCCGACGCTCGTGGTCGGATCGTCTGGGGAGGGGCAAATGTCCCCTCCCCCTTTTTCTTTGGGTTTCTCCTCCGTCGCGAGCCGCTTCGGGAGGTCGCCGCCGGGGTTTCTCCCGGCCCGGATCCGCCCCCGATCCGGTCAAACCGTGCGCAGGCCCTGAAGGAAGGCGATCAACGGCTCCAGACGGTCGAAGATCGGGGTCCGGGCCACCTGGGCGCGTAGCTCCCCCTCCAGGCCCCGCCCGCCGACCACCATCGCAACGTCCCGCTTCGCGCAGGCGGCCTCCAGTTCTCGGAGCCCCGGCCCCGCCGACTCGATCGTCGGGGTCGAGACGCTGATCCAGAGGAGCCGCGGATCGAGATCATCGAGGGCGCGGATCCAGGTCTCCGTCGGCTGGCCGATGCCGAGGTTCTCCGCCCGCCACCCCGTGTCGCGCAGGGCGAGCTCCACCAGCATCGACGGGAGTTCGTACGGGTCGCCGCACAGCGTTCCGCCGATCGCGTTCGGGGCGTCGGGTGCCGGGGCCGGCAGGAGCCGGCGCAGTGCGTTGAGGGCCCGCACGCAGCACGTGCACGCGCGACGCTCCCGGTAGACGTCCAGCTCGCCCCGTTCCCAGAGGCGACCGATCTCGTGGAAGGCCGGGGCGACGACGGCGTCGAACACGTGGGCCGTCCCGTGCGATCCCAGATGCAGCCGGACGATCAGCGAGTCGATGAGGTCGGCGTCGCCGGAGGTCAGCGCCCGCACGAGCCACGCCCGTCCCTCCTCCAGGTCCAGCTCGCCCCGTCCCGCCGCCGTCGGCAGCCCCAGCAACTCCGGACGCGCCGCCGTTCGCCCCGAGGCGCGCAGGAACGCGACGGCCGACGCCAGCGGAATCCGTCGATGGCCGCCGGGAGTCCTCACGCTCTCCAGAAGCCCGCGGTCGACCCAGCGCTTCACCGAGGCCTCGCTGGCCCCGATGGCCTCGGCGACGCGGCGCGGAGAGAGGCCCCGCGAGGCGGGCGGACGTCCGGCGCTGGACGGGGTCACGGGAGAACTCCTCGGGTGGACAATGGGCGCGCGGACCCGGAAGGAGGCAAGCCGGGCACAGCGACGGCCCTGGAAGGCTAGACGATGCGCCCCGTCCCGACAAGTCGAAGAACGTTTTGAACGGATCAGTGACCGGAGTCAGGCCCGTGTCCGGCCGGAGTCCGTTCTCCGGCCCGCACGGCAACGTCCAGATCGTTCTCGGGAGGGGGCAGGATGCAGTTGTAGTGGTCGCTGTAGGCGCACCAGGGGTTCGTGGCGCGGTTGAAGTCCACCTCCGCCCGGGTGGGATCGTCCTCGCGGGGGACGACCTGGAGGTAGCGGCCCACGCGGTACGTCTCCTCCCCGGAGGTGGCGTCCCGGAACGGGACGAACAGGGGCCCGCCCGGCTCGTCCTCCGGGGAGCGGAACCCGCCCAGCACCTGCTCCCGGCCGTCCAGCGTGAAGCGGATCCGCGCCTCGCGCACCATCGTCTTGTGGAGTCCGCGGGAGGTTCCCATCTCCAGCGTGTCCGGTTCGGCGGACTCCAGGCGGGCCTCCACGCGGAACGCATCGTCCGGGGGGAAGACCTCGAATCCGTCGAACGTCTTGAGCCGGTCGGGGTCGTAGACGAGAACGCGCCCCGTCTCCTCGTCCTGCATGCCCAGGGAGACCAGGTAGCGGCCGACGCGGAGGTCCAGCGAGTCGCCGACCGTCTTCCCGACGAACCACGTCTCCAGGATCGGGCGTCCGGTCAGCGTCCCGCCGTCGAACCCCTTGGCCTTGACCGGCCCCACCACGAAGCCGGGAGCCGCGAAGTTGATCCGGAGCCCGAAGCCGCGACCGGTCGGCTCCAGGGCCAGCGTGTCCTGCACGACGTAGAGGTTCAGCTCGCCGCGGTAGCCCAGGTAAGCGGAGTGCACGGCGGTGAACGGACCCCGGACCCCGGTGGCGTAGGCTTCCTCGCGCTGTTCCCAGAACTCGGACTTGCCCTGGCCGGCCGGCGGTGAAGCGCCCTCGATCGTCGCCGCCGCCATCGTCCCGATGGCGATCCCCCCGGCGATCGCCGCCCGCCCCCGCGGCCCGAACTTCATCAGCGCGGGACCCAGTCCATCGAATCGGTGAGCTGCGTCACGAACTTCGCCAGCAGCGCGGCCGTCTGCTCCAGGTCCTTCAGGTGGATGACCTCGGCGGGCGTATGCATGTACCGGCACGCCACCGACACGTTCCCTACCGGCACGCCCGTCCGCCGCATCGAGATGGGATCGGAGTCGGTCCAGGTGCTCCCCTCGTCGATCTCCACCTGCACCGGGATCTTGGCCGCCTTGGCCGCCTTCTCCAGCTGCTCGAACACGCGGCGGTTCGTGCGGACGCCGCGCGTGAGCACCGGGCCGGCGCCGCACTTCACGTCCTCGAAGGCCGCGGACGAGATCCCCGGCGTGCCCGTGTCGTGGGTCACGTCCACCGCGATGGCTACCGTGGGCAGGTAGCGATCGGCCACGAGGCCCGCCCCCCACACGCCGGTCTCCTCCTGCACGGACGACACGCCGTAGACCGTCGCCCGCCGCTTCGATCGCTTCAGCAGGCGGAGCATCTCCGCCACGACGAAGCAGCCCATGCGATTGTCGAACGCGCGGTGCGACGCGAATCCGCCGGCCAGCTCCCGGAAGTCCTCGCCGAACACGACGGGATCGCCCACCGAGACCATCCGGCGGGCCGTCTTCCCGTCCTTCGCCCCGACGTCGATGGTGAGGTCGGTGACCTTCGGCTTCTTGCTGGTCTCGCCCGGCGGCAGCAGATGGATGGCCGGCAGCCCGATGACGCCCGGCACCGGTCCCTTCGACGTCAGCACGCGCACCCGCGTGCCCGGCAGGACCGCGGGATCCACGCCGCCGATTCGCCCGAACCGGAGCTGACCGCCGTCCTCGAACCGCTTCACGATCAGACCGACCTCGTCCGAGTGCCCCACCACCATTACGGAGGACTTGCCGCTCCCCTCGAGAATGGCGGTGCGGTTGCCGTAGACGTCCACCTCCACGCGGTCGGCGAAGGGCGTCACGTATTCCTCCCAGATGCGCTGGGCGGACGCCTCGAAGCCCGACGGAGCGGGCTCGTCGAGGAGCGAGATCAGGAATTCCTTGGACTCTGCACGCACATCGACCTCCCGGGGAAACCGGCAGGATAAGCCACGTCCGCCGGTCGAACAAGACGGGCGCGGCGCACCGGGCTTGCGGAGGATCCGTCCGGGGCCTAGATTCCGCGGACGCGCCGGAGGTCCGAGTGTCTCAGCCCACGTCCATGCTCTGCCCGAGCTGCCGCAAGCTCATCTCGGTGTCCGCGCCGGAGTGTCCGTTCTGCGGAGCCCGGCGGCCGGGGATGTGGGGGTACGGCCCCGCCGTGCAGCGCTTCGTCGGCGGACGGCTGGATCCGGTGGCGCTGATCATCCCGTTCTGCGTCGGGCTGTACGTCCTCTCGCTCGCCATCGACCTCAGCTTCCTCAGCCGGTCGCAGTTCGGGCTCTTCAGCCTGCTCGCCCCCACGTCGCGCGCCACCGCCATCCTGGGCGCCACGTACCCGTCGGATCTGGTGACGCGTCCCTGGACGATGCTGAGCGCAATCTACCTGCACGGCGGCCTGCTTCACATCGTCTTCAACATGCTGTGGACGCGGAGCCTGGCGCCGGAGGTGCAGCGGGCGTTCGGACCGGCGAGGTTCTTCCTCATCTGGACGATCGCCGGAGCCTTGGGCTTCCTCGCCTCGAACGGCTTCGCCGTGCTGGGCTTCGGCCGGCCGGGCGGCGTGGGGTCGCTGGGCGCGTCGGGGTCCATCTTCGGGCTGATGGGCGCGCTGATCGTCTACGGTCGCGCCGTCGGCGCCTCGATGATGACGCGCCAGATCTGGACCTGGGCGATCATCCTCACGGCATTCGGCTTCCTGTGGCGCGGCGTGGACAACTTCGCGCACATCGGGGGGTTTGCCGGCGGCTACCTCAGCGCGCTGGCCTTCCGCAGCGGGATCGGCCGCCCGGCCGGGCGCTTCCTGCCGATGCTGGCGCTCGGCCTCGGCATCGTCACGCTCCTCGGCTTCGTGGCCAACGTCGTCTACGCGCTGACCATCCTGACGGCCCGCTAGCGGATCCTCGCGGGTCGTCCGCCCCTCTCCCCTTGAGCGCCGGCGCCGCGGCGGGTAACGTCGCCCGTCCGTATCGCACAGAAGGAGAGAGCCCCGTGAAGACCGAGATCAAGGAGCTCGTCGAGCGCTGGTCCGAGTTCGACGACGTCAACAAGGCCAGCCAGGTGCTGGAGTGGGACCAGGAGACGAAGATGCCGCCCGGCGGGGCCGCCTCCCGCGGGCAGCAGCTCGCCACGCTGGCCCGGCTCGCCCACGAGCGGCTGGTGGCGCCCGAGTTCCGCCAGGCGCTCAAGGCCGCCTCGACCGCCCCGAAGCTGACCACCACCGAGGTCGCGATGATCCGCGAGGCGCAGCGCGAGCACGATCGCGCCGCGAAGCTTCCGGCCGCCCTCGTCATGGAGATGGCGCAGGCCGAGAGCCAGGGGCTGGAGCTGTGGCGGAAGGCGTACCGGACGAACCGCTGGCGCGAGTTCGCCCGCCAGCTGGAGAACCTGGTTCGCATCAAGCGCCGGGTCGCCGACGCGCTCGGCTACCGGGACGTCCCCTACGACGCGCTGCTGGATCTCTACGAGCCGGGCGCCAACGTGAAGGAGCTGGATCCGCTGTTCGAGGGGCTGGAGGCGTCCGCCCGCCCGATGGTGGCGCGCATCGCCAAGTCGAAGCGCCGTCCGGACCGGAAGCTCGTGACGCGCCGCTTCCCCGAGGAGGGACAGCTCCGCTTCGCGCGGATGGTCACCGAGGCGATGGGCTTCGACTACGAGCAGGGTCGCCTGGATCTCTCCACCCATCCGTTCTGCTCGGGCTTCGCCACGGGCGACGTGCGGCTGACCACGCGCGTCAACGAGCGCGATCTCCGTCCGTGTCTCTTCGGCACGATCCACGAGGCCGGCCACGGCCTCTACGAGCAGGGTCTGGACGCGAAGTACGAGCGCACGCCGCTGGGCAGCGCGGTGTCGCTGGGCATCCACGAGTCGCAGTCGCGGCTGTGGGAGAACGTCGTCGGACGGTCGAAGCCGTTCTGGCGGCACTTCCTGCCGAAGCTGAAGCGCGTGTTCCCCGAGGCCACCAAAGGCGTGAAGCTCGCGGACTTCCATTTCGCGGTGAACGAGGTCGCGCCGTCGTTCATCCGGGTGGAGGCCGACGAGGTCACGTACAACCTCCACATCGTGCTGCGCTACCACCTGGAGAAGGCCCTGATCGACGGCAGCGTCCGCCCGCGCGACCTGCCCGAGATTTGGAACCGGCGCATGAAGGAGCTCCTGGGCATCACGCCGCGCACGGACTCGGAGGGCGTCCTGCAGGACATCCACTGGGCGATGGGGCTCTTCGGCTACTTCCCGACCTACTCCCTGGGCAACCTTTACGCGGCGCAGATCTGGAAGCGCGCGCGCAAGGACATCCCGGACGTGGAGGAGCGGATCGCCAGGGGCGACCTGAAGACGATGCGCGAGTGGCTGCGCCGGAAGATCCACAAGCCCGGCCGCACCTACGCCGCCGCGGACCTGCTGAAGCGCGCCACCGGCCGGAAGCCGTCCCCGGAGGACTTCGCCGAGTACGTGGAGACCAAGTACGGAGAGCTCTACGGCTTGTAATTCCTGCCACGCTGTTCAGTGGCTGCACAGTTCGGGCCGGGGGGCGATCGCTCCCCGGCCCGCTGCTGTTCCCCCCAGAGCGGCTCTGCGGCGGTCTGGAGCCGCTTCCCGGCCCGCACGCCCGGAAGGCCGCCGGGACGGCACGCTTGTTGCGGACTCTCCGGAGGTCGTCCCCGCCTCGACGCACCGGGAGTCAGAGCCGTGCTCGCTCGAACGAATCTCCTGCCCTGGCTCTGCCTGGCGGCCCTCGCCGCGGCGGGCTGCGTGGGGCAGCCTCCGTCCGCCCCAGGTTCCGGCGACGACCCGGGGGGCGACCCCAAGGACTCGCTGGGCGATCCGGAGCCGGATCCGGCGCTTCCGTCGGCCTACTTCACGCTGGAGGTCATCGACCTCCTGGATGAGAGCTGGCCGGACGACTACGCCGCCTACGACGTGTTCGTGTGCAACCCGTCGATGCCGGGCACCCGGGTGGCCCAGGCCCGTGCCGATCGCCCCGACGCCACGTTCCTGGCCTACACGAACGTCGCGGACCTCCACATCCGGAACTTCCCGGGAAATCCCTACTGGGACCTCATGGAGGCCACGTTCGACTCCACGCGCTGCGTGATCGACCTGGATACGGGCCACGTCGTCCGGATCCACGGCCACGACGGGACGCCGGGCTCCGGGGTGCCCTACTTCGTCATGCAGCAGGAGCCCGCCGACATCCTCGTGGCGTTCCACCGGGACGTGACGATGGCGGCCGGCTTCGACGGCCTCTATCTGGACAACTGCACGCGCAACATGCCGAACTGGCGTTACGAGGACCTGCTCGAGAGCTCTTCCAGCCTGGACCTGGACGGGGACGGGACCGCGGACGATGCCACCGCAGCGCCGGGCCTCTATTTCACGTGGCGGGCCTACTACACTCAGCGGCTCCGGGAGGAGCTGGGTGAGGGGGTCCTCCTGGTCGGAAACTCCGGGGGCGCGCTGGCCGATCCGGCCCTCAACGGGATCACGTTGGAGGGCGTCGGCGACCGGTTCGACGTGGAGGAGGCCCGCTCCCACTTCGAGGGGCAGGAGGCGGTCTCCGTGGCCCCGTTCCTGGGGGTCGCCTGGGTGACCACGCCGGATAGCGAGGCGCCCACCCGGGCCTTCGTGCCGGAGTACCCGGGGCTTCGCTACGGGGTCGTGATCGGACTCTGAGCGGTCGCCCTTCCGCACTGCTCAGCCACTGGACAGGCCGGCCGAGGAGCTTCCCCCGGCCGGCCGCTTCGCGTCCGCCCCGCCCGAACCTCCTTGCGCGATGTCGACCGATCCGGCAGGATCTCCGGCTTGGAGAGCGGCCCCACGCTCCTGATCGACCTCGGGAGGGCCGCCCCGTCGCCCCTCCCGGGAGAGATCCGTGACCGCGCCCAACATCACCTCGGAGATCGGCCGCCTGCGGCAGGTCATCGTGCACCGCCCGGGCCTGGAGCTGGCGCGGCTCACCCCGCAAAATCGCGAGACCCTCCTCTTCGAGGACATCCTCTGGGTCGAACGCGCGCAGCAGGAGCACGACACGTTCGTGGAGATCCTCCGCTCCCGCGGAGTCGAGGTGCTCTACTTCCGGGACCTGCTCGTGGAGGCGCTGCGCCACGATGAGAACCGCCACCGGATCATCGACGACGTCATCACGCCGGCGGTGTGCGGCGCCGGTCTCTCGGCCCGGCTGCGCCAGGTGTTCCGCGAGTCGGACCTGGAGGAACTGGCCGACGTCCTGACCGGAGGGCTCCTGAAGCGGGAGCTCTCCGAGTGGGACGTGGACGACGCCTTCGCCGAGTTCCACGCGGATCGCTTCCACTACGTCTTCCCGCCGCTCCCCAACCTGTTCTTCATGCGCGACAACGCCGCCTGGGTGGGCAACGGGGTCATCCTCAGCGTGCTGGCCACGCCGGCCCGCTCGCGCGAGTCGCGCTACCTGCGCGGGATCTACCGCTTCCACCCGCGCTTCAAGGACTCGGAGTACCGCGTCTGGTACGGCAACCAGTCGGACGACGTGCTGCCCGCCTCCATCGAGGGCGGGGACGTGCTGGTCCTGGCACCGGACACGGTCCTGATCGGCTGCGGGGAACGGACCACCGCGTCGGCCGCCGAGAACGTGGCGCTGCGGCTCTTCGAACGGAGTGACGTGAAGCAGGTGATCCTGGTCCACTTCCGGAAGGGCCGGGCGATCATGCACCTCGACACCGTCCTGACGATGGTGGACGTGGACAAGTTCAACTTCTTCCCCGGCGTCCTGCACGGCATGGAGGTGTTCATCCTCCGGCCCGGCAACGGCAGCCAGCTCTCCGTGGAGCACGCCCCGGATCTCGAAGCCGCCCTGACGAAATGCCTGGATCGGCCCGTGCAGTTCATCTCCTCGGGCACCCACGAGATCGAGTATATCCGCGAGCAGTGGGACGACGGTCACAACACGTTCGCCCTGGCCCCCGGCGTGGTGGTCGGGTACGCACGCAACACGGAAACCAACCAGCGCCTGCGCGATGCCGGCGTCGAGGTGCTGGAACTGGATGCTTCGGAACTCTGTCGTGGACGGGGCGGGAGCCGCTGCATGACGCAGCCGATCCTCCGGGACCCCGTCGAGGGGATCGGTTGATCCGGGGGCCTCCGGCCCCCGATCCTTCGAGTCCTCTTTCTTTTCCTGGTTCCGAAATCGTCCACCGGGCCGCCGCGCCCGCAGGAGGAAGCATGGCGTTCAATCTGCACGGCAGGCACTTTCTCACGCTCCTGGACTTCACCAGCGCCGAGATCCGGTTCCTGCTCGACCTGTCCGAGAAGCTGAAGGCGGACAAGCGATCGGGCATCCGGAGCCGCAACCTCGACGGAATGAGCATCGCCCTCGTCTTCGAGAAGCCCTCCACCCGTACGCGATGCGCCTTCGTCTCCGCGTGCGTGGACGAGGGGGCGCACCCGGAGTACCTCGGCCGGGATGACATCCGGCTGGGGATCAAGGAAAGCATCGCCGACGTCGCCCGCGTCCTCGGACGCATGTTCGACGGCATCCAGTTCCGCGGCTTTTCGCACGAGTCCTGCGAGGAGCTGGCCCGGTGGGCCGGAGTCCCCGTCTGGAACGGGCTCACGGACCGCTACCATCCCACCCAGGTGCTGGCCGACTTCCTCACGGTGCGGGAGAACTTCGGAGCCAACCTCCGCGGCTTCCCGTTCACCTACGTCGGCGACGGCCGCAACAACGTGGCCAACTCGCTGATGATCGGGGCGGCCAAGATGGGGATGGACTTCCGGATCGGGGCGCCGGGCTCCCTCCACCCGGAGGGCGGCCTCCTGGAGGAGTGCCGGAAGATCGCGGCGGACACCGGAGGCCGGATCACGATCACGGACTCGGTCGACGAGGCCGTGAAGGGAACGCTGGCCATCTACACGGACGTCTGGGCCTCGATGGGCGAGGAGGACAAGATCCCGGAGCGCATCGCCCTGCTCAAGCCGTACCGCGTCACGGCCGAGATGATGGGCAAGACCGGGGAAGCCGAGACCATCTTCCTGCACTGCCTCCCCTGCTTCCACGACGACAAGACCGAGGTGGCCCGGCAGTTCCCCGAGATCTGCGAGGCTACGGACGACGTGTTCGAGGGTCTCCAGTCCCGCGTCTTCGACCAGGCGGAGAATCGGCTCCACACGATCAAGGCGGTCATGGTGGCCACACTGGGCCGCTAGGGCCCGCTCACGGGGTTGGCCGCGGCCGACCCCGATTGTAGATTGGCGCGCTCGCCGGGGACCGAGTCTCCCCGGCGGGCCGCTCGATGTCCCCTGTCCCGAAGCCACGGAGAACGATTGAATTGAGTTCGTCCGGGAACCGCGCCTTCCAGATCCTGCGGGAGTATTCGGTGTTTCTCATCGGCGGATCCGTGCTCGCCATCCTCTGGGCCAACTCCGACCTCGCGAGCTACCTGTCGTTCATCAACACGTCCTGGGGCAACGTCGAGCTGTTCGGCCGACCGCTGGCCCACCACGGCATCTCGCTTCACTTCCTGGTGAACGAGGTGTTCATGGTCTTCTTCTTCGGCATCGCGATGAAGGAGGTGTCGGAAGCGTTCCTGCCCGGCGGACCGCTCTCCAGCGTGAAGAAGGCCAGTCTTCCCATCGTCTCCACCCTTGGCGGAGTCGTGGGTCCGGCCGGCGTCTTCGCCATCGGCTGCTTCCTCTTCGCGAAGTACCTGATTCGGGGCTGGGCGGTGCCGACCGCCACGGACATCGCCTACTCGTGGCTCTTCGCGGGGATGATCTTCGGGTACAAGCACCCCGCCACGAAGTTCCTGCTGACGCTCGCCGTGCTCGACGACCTGATCGGCATGGTGATCATCGCGGTGTTCTACAGCACGTCCATCCAGCTCCCGTGGCTCGGCCTCGTCGCCCTGGCGATGCTGATCTGCGCGGCGCTGCGCTGGGTCGCCAAGGTGGACAGCTACTGGCCGTACCTCATCATCGGCATGCCGCTGAGCTGGCTGGGACTCCACTACTGCGGCGTGCACTCCGCGCTGGCGCTCGTACCCATCGTGCCGTTCCTGCCGAGCTTCCACGGCAAGGACGCCGGCCTGTTCGAGGAGGAGGACCTCCCGTTGGAGCCGGGGCAGCAGTCGAGCAGCGGTGCGGGACCGGAACACCACGCCAGTCCCGGCCACCACCCCACCGACGCCCTGAACATGTTCGAACACCAGTTCAAGCCGTACGTGGACATCGGGCTGTTCTTCTTCGGCCTGGCCAACGCGGGAGTGCCCTTCTCCGCCATCGGGCTGGAGACGTGGATCACGGTGTTCGCCATCTTCGTCGGGAAGACGATCGGCATCTACGTGTTCACGGTGATCGGCCGCCTGATGAAGCTGGGGCTCCCGGCGGGGATGAACATGCGCGAGGCCTTCGTCATGGGGAACGTCGCGGCCATCGGATTTACGGTGGCGCTGTTCGTGACGGACGTGGCGTTCCCGAAGAAGGGGGCGGACGATCACGGCGGCCACGCGTCGATCCCGTCGCTCGTGTCGGTGGCGCACGCCGCGGACGATGCGTCCGATGCCGCGCACGAATCGGCCCACGAGGCCGTCGACGAGGCGTCGCACGCGGCGGAGGAGGCCCACGACTCGGCCGATTCCCACGCGGCCCCGCACGGCCCGCCGCCGCCTCCCGACAAGGACCAGGCGTTCGACGAGCTGACGCCGGATCAGCAGCAGGTCGTGAAGGACAAGGTGAAGATGGGCGCCCTGCTGTCGTTCTTCGCGGGGCTCACGTCGCTGATCCTGGGCAAGGCGCTGCGCGTCCGGAAGATCAGCACCGACGCCGATCTGCAGCGGGCGATCCGCGAGGCCAACGCCTCGTAAGACTTCCGCGACCGCGGCGGACCCCAAGACGGGCGCCCGGTTCTCCCGGGCGCCCGTTCTCTTGCCCACAGGAGCGGAGCTAGCTCCCCACCGGCGGCCGACGACGATGATAGTCCGTGGACTCCTGCCAGGCCTGAGCCACGGCCAGCAGCGCGCGCTCCCCGTCCAGGCGACCGATCAGCGTGATGCTGGTGGGAGTCCCGTCCTGCCGGAAGCCGTTGGGCATCGTCACGGAGGGATGTCCGGTGAGGTTCGTCAGCAGCAGCGTGCTGCCCTCGAACGTCGGGGCCACCACGACGTCGACGTCGGCGAAGACCTCCTCCATCCGCTCCATCAGCCGCCGGCGGATGCGGTTGGCCCGCAGGTACTCGACGGCCGGGATCGTCTGCCCCTGACGGAAGACGTTCGGCCAGGCGTACTCCACCTGGCGCACGAGTTCCGCGTCGCGGCCCGAGCGCGTGAGCTCGTCGAAGGCGGTCGACGCCTCGGCGGTGAGGATGAGTGACAGGTCGTTGACCGGAAGGTCGTCCGGCAGGCGAACCTCGTCCAGGGCGATCCCCGCGGACTCGAGCTCGCGCAGCGTGCGCCGATCGATCTCCGCCCACTCGCGCGCCCGGGCGGCCGCGGCCTCGCCCTGCGGCGTCTCCTCTTCCGCGTCGTCGGAGGCGGCTCCGCGATCCGCATCGAAGAGATCGCGCGTGACTCCCACCCGGTAGGCGCGCGCCTCCTCCGGGTCCGGCGGCGAGAACCGGCCGGGGCGCGTGAACGGATCCCGCGCGTCCACCCCGTCGAGGACGGAGAAGATCCACGCGCAGTCGCGCGCGCTCCGCGCCATCGGGCCGATCTTGTCCATCGACCAGGCGAGCGCCATGCAGCCGTACCGGCTGACCCGCCCGAACGAGGGGCGCAGTCCGGTCACGCCGCAGCGCGTCGACGGCGAGACGATGCTGCCCCAGGTCTCCGTGCCCAGCGCGAACGACACGAGCCCCGCCGCCACGGCCGAAGCCGGACCCGCGGACGATCCGGAGGAGCCCTGCTCGGGATTCCACGGGTTCTTCGTGGTGCCGCCGTACCAGACGTCGCCCCAGGCCAGCGCGCCCACGGTGAGCTTCGCGGTCAGCATCGCCCCGGCGGCGTCGAGACGCTCCACGACCGAGGCCGTCACCGGGAGACGCTGCTCGCGGAACGGCTGCGCGCCCCAGGTGGTGCGCGTTCCCTCCACGGCCAGCAGATCCTTGGCTCCCCAGGGCACGCCGGCCAGCGGCCCGCGCGGTCCCTCCCCCGCGTCGGCCTGGGCCCGCGCGCGCTCCGCCGTCGTTTCGATGACGCACTGGAGCGTCGGATCGAAGCGCTCCAGCCGGGACAGCGAGAGCTCCACCAGATCCCGCGCCGACAGCTTGCCGGCCGCCACCCAGCCGGCCAGGTCCACGGCCGACGCGAACGCCAGATCCGTGGGATCGCCCGGCGGATCCGAGGCGGGCGGTCCGGGCAGCGGCGCGGTCACGGGAACGGTCTCCCCCGCGCCGGCCGTCGCCGGGGCCAGCGGCCGGAAGAGCAGCGCCGGGGCCACGGCGTTGTCGAGCGGGACGTCCCGCAGGCGGGAGTAGCTCGCCACCAGTTCCCGCACGCCGTTCAGCATCAACTCGCGCTGGTCCGATGTGAGGTCCAGCCCGGAGATCCACTCGGCGTCCCGGATCATCTCCGGCGACACGGTCCCGGTCTCCTCCGCCCGCACGCCGAGCGCACGCGCGAAGACGCCGGAGATGCCCGCGGCGGCGGCCAGCGCCAGGATCCGGCGACGGAGAGGCGACGAGGGCGGTCCCTCGGCCTCGGGTTCGATTCGATCCATGGTTCACCTCCGACCGTCACGCTAGCACGCGGCCGGGTCGTTGACACGCGCCCCGGAAAGCGACACCATCGAGCCTCGGCCGGAACCGATCCGGTCCCCCCACTCACGGGAAAGGACACCACCATGCCCAAGAGCTGCCACCGTCGGTGAAGCGGGATCCTGGGCACAGGTCTGTGCCCGATCCCATGACCCGACGCCCCTGATCCGGCCTCCCGGCCGCGGCGAAGGGTCCACACTTCCGACGGCGAATCCTGGGTCTCCCCGATTTCGGGGAGCATCGGCGCGCTTGCGCCGGGAGACCGCCGCGTGAATCGAGTCGTCCCCGCCCTACTTGGGCCGGCCGGACTGGCCGCGTCGTCCACCGCCGGAGCCACGCTCGACCGACCGGTCGAGGCCGACCTCTCCGAAGGCACGCGCGAGAAGAACCTCGCCCTCGAGCGGGTCCAGGTCTTCCGCCCGTACTCGCGCGTGAGGGTGGGCGTCGAGTCCCTGCACCGGCGGACGGACGACAAGGCGAACGACACCGCCGACGCCAACCGAGTGAACACCCACGTCTCCCCCCCCTTCTGAGGAGGTCTCGATGCGACGCATTCTCGCCCTCGCGCTCCTGGCCGTCGTCGGATGCGGCGACGGCAACGGCACCGCCCCCGATCCGCTCCGCTTCTCCGCGATTCCCGACGAGAACACGACGGAGCTGGAGCGGAGGTTCGCGCCGGTGGCCGCCCATCTCTCGGAGAAGCTGGGCGTCCCCGTCCAGTACGTCCCGTCGTCCGACTACTCGGCGTCCGTGGAGATGTTCAAGAACGGCGACATCCAGCTCGCCTGGTTCGGCGGTCTCACGGGAGTGCAGGCGCGCCAGGCCGTGCCCGGCGCCCGGGCGATCGCGCAGGGCGTCGAGGATCCGAACTACCGCTCGTACTTCATCGCCCACCGGTCCACGGGATTGGAACGGTCCGAGGAGTTCCCCGCCGAAATCGCGTCGCTGCGCTTCACGTTCGGATCGGCCAGCTCGACGTCGGGCCGCCTGATGCCCGAGCACTTCCTCCGCGAGGAAACCGGAAAGTCGCCGCTCCAGTTCTTCGAGCACGAGTTCGGCTTCTCCGGCTCGCACGACAAGACGATCGAGCTGGTGGCGAGCGGCGCATTCGACGCCGGCGCGGTCAACTACCGCACGTACGACGCCTGGGTGGAGGAGGGTCGCGTGGATCCCGACGTCTGCCGGATCGTGTGGCAGACGCCGGACTACGCCGACTACAACTTCACCGCGCACCCCTCGCTGGAGACGCGCTACGGCGCCGGGTTCACGGACCGCCTCCAGCGGGCGATCCTGGAGATGCGCGATCCCGCGCTGCTCGACTCGTTCCGCCGGTCGGGCTTCGTCGCCGCCCGGAACGAGGAGTTCGACGGGATCCTCGCCGTCGCGCGGGAACTGGGGATGGCGCGCTGAGCGCGATCGCCTTCACGTGGAGCGCCGCCTCCGTCCTCTACGGGGACGAGGCGGCGCTGGACGGCGTGACCGCCTCGGTCGCGCCAGGAGAGGCCGTGGCGCTGGTGGGACCCAGCGGCGCAGGCAAGACCACGCTGCTGCGGCTCCTCAACGGGACCGTGCGTCCCACGGCGGGATCGGTCGCGGCCGACGGGCAGGACCTGTCGACGCGATCGCCCGCCGGATTGCGGGAGCTGCGCGCGCGCATCGGCTTCGTGCCGCAGGACCTGGCGCTGGTCGACGAGCTGCGCGTGATCCAGAACGTCGTCACGGGAGGCGCGGGCCGCCGGTCGCTGATCGGCTCGGTCCGCGACCTCCTCACGCCGTCGCCCGCCACGAAGCGTCGCGCGCACGAGCTGCTGGAGCAGGTGGGCATCCCGGAGAAGCTGTTCGAGCGGACCAGCTCGCTGTCGGGAGGACAGCGGCAGCGCGTGGCCCTGGCCCGCGCCCTGTACCAGGAACCGGACGCGATCCTCGCCGACGAGCCCGTCTCCAGCGTCGACCCGGCGCGCGCCGCCTCGATGCTGGAGCTCCTGCTCGAACTCCACTCCCGGTCCGGCCGCACGCTGCTGGTGAGCCTGCACGACCGCGAGCTGGCGATGGCTCACTTCCCACGCCTCATCGGCCTGCGCGACGGCCGTATCCGTTTCGACCTCCCGCGCGATCGCGTGACCGCCGACGCGCTGGACGACCTCTACCGACTGGACGACCGGGAGGCCGCACGGTGAGCCGGCGTCGCTGGGTCCTCCTCTCCGTCCCGCTCGCCGGCCTCGCCGCCGCGATCGTCCTGCGCCTGGATCCCCGGGACCTCCTCCCGCAGAACGCGTCGCTGCTGATGCGGTTCCTCGGCGCGGCCGTGCAGCCCGCCTGGACCTCGGAGGGAACGGGGCGCCCGCTCCTGCCGCTGATCCTGGAGGCGATCCGCTTCACCGTGGCTTTCGCGTCGGCCGGCGTCAGCCTGGCCCTCGCCCTGGCGCTGCCGCTGGGGTTCCTGGCGTCGCGCGCGGCGTGGGAGGGCGATCCCGGAGAACATCGCGGCCGGCGTCACGTCCTCGCCCCGGGGGTCACGGCGGGCACGCGCGGTCTCATCGCGGGCCTCCGTTCCGTGCACGAGCTCCTCTGGGCGATGCTCCTGCTCGCCGCGTTCGGCCGCAGCGACCTGGCCGCCGTCTTCGCCATCGCCCTGCCCTACGCCGGGGTGCTGGCCAAGATCTTCAGCGAGATGATCGACGAGACGCCGCGCGACGCCGCCCGGGCCGTCCGCGCCGCCGGCGGCACGACGGCGCAGGTGTTCCTGCTGGGACTCCTGCCCCGCGCGCTGCCGGACCTGGCGTCCTACTCGTTCTACCGCTTCGAGTGCGGGCTGCGCTCCGCCGCGATCCTCGGCTTCTTCGGCTTCCCGACACTGGGCTACCACCTCGCCGCCTCGTTCGAGAACCTGCACTACCGCGAGGTCTGGACCTGGCTGTGGGTGCTGTTCCTGCTGGTCCTCCTGGCCGACACGTGGTCGGGCCGGCTGCGGCGCCGGAGGAGGGCGTTCGCATGACCGACGCCCGCCGCGACGAGATCATCGCCGGACTCCGCCGGCGCCGGCCCCGGGACCGCTTCGTGCGGGGATCCGTCGGGCTGCTGCTGGCGCTGGCGGCCGCGTCCTGGGCGAGCATGGACGCGGGGGCGTTCCTGCAGGATCGATCGCTCCGCAACTTCGAGCGGTTCCTGCAGGACGTCCGGCCCTGGCCGCTGCGCGACGCCGGATTCGATCCGGCGGGCTTCGCCGGCTGGTGGACGACGACGATCGGCCCGGACGCTCCCCGCGCGATGCTCGACACCGCCGCCCTCGCCGTCGTGGCGATCGTGCTGGCCGGGGCGTGCGCCGCGCTGCTGGCGCTGCCGGCCGCCCGGAACTGGGCCGCGCCCGAACCGTTCCTCCCGGGCCCCGCCCCGCCTCGACGGATCACGCGGCTGGCGTGGGGGGCGGTCGTGGCGATCACGCGCTTCCTGCTGATCTTCAGCCGTGCCGTGCCGGAGTACGTGTGGGCCTTCGTCCTCCTCCCGCTGGTGGGCCTCGGGCCCTGGCCGCTGATCCTGGCGCTCGCGATCCACAACGCCGGGATCCTGGGCCGCCTGAACGCCGAGGTGGTGGAGAACTCCCCGCCGGGGACGCTGCGGGCGCTGCGGGCGGCCGGAGCGTCGCGAAGCCAGATCGCGGCGGCCGCCCTCGTGCCGGCCCACGCCGGACGCGGGCTCCTGTACTTGTTCTACCGCTGGGAGACGTGCGTCCGCGAGGCCACCGTCCTGGGCCTCCTCGGCTTCGTCTCGCTGGGCTGGTACGTCCAGCAGGCCCGCGCAGCCAGCCGGTACGACGAGATGGTCCAGTGGGTCGCGCTCGGGGCGGTCCTGATCCTGGCCGGGGACGTGGTTTCCGGCCTCGTGAGACGACGCCTGAGGCGCGCGTGACGCCATTTCCCGCCCGCGAGGTGGACGCAGGAGTCCCGGCCCCCTAGGATGGAACGCCCGGCCCGCCCGCCGTGGGGCAAGAAATCGCAGCCGATGCACCCGGAGGAGTCGCCGTGACCATCCCCGGCGGAATGGATCGTCCTCTTCGCGTGGCCATCGTCGGATCCGGCCCGTCCGGCTTCTACGCCGCCGAGTCCCTCTTCCGGCGCCAGGATCTGACCGTCCACGTCGACATGTTCGACCGCCTGCCCACCCCGTTCGGCCTGGTGCGCTACGGCGTGGCGCCCGACCACCAGAAGATGAAGGCCGTCATCAAGGTCTACGGCAAGACCGCGTCGCACGAGCGGTTCCGGTTCTTCGGCAACGTCGGCCTGGGATCGGACGTCACCGTGGAGGACCTGCGCGGCGCCTACGACCAGATCGTCTACGCCTTCGGCGCGGAGACGGATCGTCGTCTGGGGGTTCCGGGCGAGGACCTGGCCGGGAGTCACAGCGCCACCGTATTCGTGGGCTGGTACAACGGTCATCCGGACCACCGGGACGACGCGTTCGACCTCGGCACGCAGCGGGCGATCGTCTTCGGGGTCGGCAACGTGGCGATGGACGTCGCCCGGGTGCTGATGCGCCCCGCCGACGAGCTCGCGGAGACCGACATCGCCGACTACGCGCTGGAGGCGCTGCGGAAGAGCGCCGTGCGCGAGGTCGTCGTCGTGGGGCGCCGCGCGGCCGCGCAGGCCGCGTTCTCCCCCAAGGAGATCGAGGAGCTGGGCACGCTGAAGGGCGTCGACCTCATCGTGGATCCCGCGGACCTGGAACTGGACGACGCCACCCGGGCCGACGTGGAGAACGACACGAACGCGCGCAAGAACCTGGACTACCTTCGCCGAAAGCTGGAGGAAGGTCCGCAGGGCCACGACCGCCGCATCGTGCTGCGATTCCTCGGATCGCCGCGGGAGCTGCACGGCCGACAGGGCCGCGTGGAGAGCGTCACGCTGGAGACGAACCGGATCGAGCGCGGCGACGACGGCTGGCCGCGCGCGGTGGGCACCGGAGAGACGGAGACCCTGGACGCCGGACTCGTCTTCCGGGCCATCGGCTACCGCGGGGAGCCCGTTCCCGGCGTCCCCTACGACGATCGACGCGGGACCGTGCCGAACGAAAACGGCCGCGTGAGGTCCTCGCCCGACGGCGAGGTCGTGCCGCGGGAGTACGTCGTCGGCTGGGCCAAGCGCGGACCCACCGGACTCATCGGGACCAACAAGGGTTGCTCCGCCGCCACCGTCGAGGCGATGGTGGAGGATCTCCCGGCGCTGGCGGACCGGCCGGATCCGGGCGGAGACGAGGCCGAGTCGATGCTGCGAGAGCGCGGCGTGCGCTTCGTCACGTTCGAGGACTGGAAACGGCTGGACGCGCTGGAGGTGGCGCGCGGCGAGAAGTCGGGGCGCATCCGCGACCGGTTTTCACGCGTGGAGGAGATGCTGGAGGCCATCGAGCAGAGCCGGAGCGCGTCCTCCTAGCGATCGCCCACGAACTTGTACCCCACGCGGTGCACCGTCACCAGGAACCGCGGATCCGCGGGATCGTCCTCGATCTTCTTGCGGAGCTTGGCCACGTGCATGTCCACCGTGCGCGTGAGCGGCGCGTGCTCGTAGTCCCAGACCGCGTCCAGCAGCTCCTCGCGGGTGAGCACGCGTCCCTGGTGCGCCACGAAGTACTGGAGCAGGCGCAGCTCGCGCGCGGAGAGGACGATGGGCTCCGCGCCCTTGCTGGCCTCGCTGCGATCGAAGTCCACGACGACGTCCCCGAAGCGCGCCTCGCCGGCGGGGGCGCTCCCCGAGCCGGCGCGCCGGAGCAGCGCCTCCACGCGGGCCGTGAGCTCCAGGAAGCCGAACGGCTTCGTCACATAGTCGTCGGCGCCCAGCTTGAGACCCAGCACCTTGTCGATCTCCTGCCCGCGCGCGGTGAGCATGATGATGGGCAGCGAGCTGCCCGCCTGCCGCAGCTCCTTGCAGACGTCGTGGCCGCTCATCTTGGGAAGCATGACGTCCAGAATGAGGACGTCCGGCGACGCCTCGCGCGCCAGCTTCAGGCCGGTGTCCCCGTCGCGGGCCAGCGAGACCTCGTAGCCCTCGTACTCGAATCCATCCTTCAGGGCGATGGCCATCGCCTCGTCGTCCTCGACGATCAGCACCTTCGGCATCCTATCCTCCCGATCCTTCGGCACTCCACGAGTCGTCCGCCCCGCCCGGCGGGAAGCACGGCAGGCGCAGGGTCACCGTGGTCCCGTGCCCCACCTGGCTCTCCACCGCCACCTCGCCGTCGTGCGCCGCCACGACGTGCTGGACGATGGACAGGCCGAGGCCGCTCCCCTTCACGTCGTGCACGAGGCCCGTGCCCACGCGGTGGAAGCGCTCGAAGATGCGGTCGCGCTGGTCCTCCGCGATGCCGACGCCGTGGTCCCGCACGATGCACCACGCGACGCCTTCCTCCTGCCGCACCGACACCTCGATCGATCGCGATTCTCCCGAGTACTTCACCGCGTTGTCGAGCAGGTTGTACATCACCTGCCCGATGGCGTCGGGATCCATGCGCATCTCCGGCAATGGCTCCTCCGGCAGCTCCAGCGAGAAGACGAAGCCGTCGCCGCGCGTCCGGACCTCGAACGACTTCACGGCGTGCTCCACGATCCGCTCCAAGCGCCCAGGACGGAACCGGTACGTCTTGCGGCCCGACTCGATGCGCGCGAAGTCCAGGATGTTGTCGATGAGGCGGGACAGGCGGCGGCTCTCGGACTCGATGTGCTCGCCGTACTCCCGCACCTTCTCCGGCGACGCGTGCCCCAGCCGCAGCAGTTCCCCGAACGTGCGAATGGAGGCGACGGGCGTGCGCAGCTCGTGCGACACGTTGGACACGAAGTCCGACTTCATCTCGGAGAGGTGCACCGCGCGGTTCGCGGCCCGGAGCGCCAGCGCCAGCCCGACCAGCAGCGCGACGGCCAGCAGGACCGCCAGCGTCATGTTGAACGCGAAGCCCGCGCGTGCCCATCGCTCCGGATCCAGGCGGCTGCCCTCCAGCGTGATCGTCCAGTCCGTGAAGACGTAGGGGACCGCCGCGGACACCTCCCAGGCCGTCGAGGCGGCAGGCTCCTCCGCGGGGCTCGCGTCCTCGCCCGACCACACGGGGATCTCCTCCCGGCCGTCGCTGACGCTCACCCGCAACCGGTCGCGGACGAAGGGCGAGAAGTACTCCTCCAGCTTCCGCCGCACGAGGCCCGGCAGGATCTCGTCGCGGAACCGCTCCTCGTCCAGGATGAGGCCGAGGAGCGCCGTCACCTCGCCCTGCCCGCCCAGATACGGGTCCAGCATCATGCGGTGGTCGGGGTTGCGCTCGTCCACGAGACGGCCGCGCTCCTGGGCCCGGTCGCCGCGCATCGCCGCGATCTGCCACGGACCGCCCGCCACGATGATGGCCAGCGCCTCGTCCGAGGCGGGCGGCGTCACCAGACGATCGTCCTCCGGATCGAAGAAAAGCAGGTTCCCGTGCGGCTCGCGGGAGAAGTCGAGGATGAAGGCACGCCGGGCCACGGAGGGCAGACCCGCCGACCACCTCGCCCGCAACCGGTCGCGGAAGGTCTCGGGCGTGGCGCCGTCGGGCACCTCCAGCACGTCGGCGGCGCGCTGGTACTCCGCGCGCACGTCGCGTCCCACCGCATCGACGAAGCTGCTCAGCGCCGCGCGATGCGCGATCACCGACATCTCCTCCAGGCGCGACAGCCAGACGGACTGCATCACCAGGAGGACGATCAGCGGGACCAGCACCGCCAGGAACCCGAGGACCAGGTAACGCCGGCGGAACACCTTCAGGAAGGGGATCATGGCACCTCCGGGCTTCCATTCTACCGTCGCCCGCGGCGGCGGCTCCCGGACCCGGCCAGGGTTTACAGCTTGGTGACAGAATAGACGCTGATTTACGGGGGCGTGGAGGACATTTACCCGATGTGAGGGCTAAGTTGGACTCGTTCGATTTGCCGGGTGGCCCCGGGGAAGCGTCGGCCCGGCAATCCGAGGGGGAGGATCCGAATCCGAAGCCCGGATCCCCCCCTCAACTCCTTTCTGCGGAGGTTTCCGATGAAGCGGTTCTGGATCGTGGCGGCGATGTGCCTGGTGGCGGTTCCCGCGTTCGCGGGCGACGGCGAGTGCACCGCCAGCACGCAGGAGTGCCTGGATTACATGACGAACCAGCTGAAGAACACGGGCTGGGTCGGCGTCGAGCTGGACATGAGCTCCGGCGAGGGCGCCGAGATCGTGAAGGTCGTCGAGGGCAGCCCGGCGGAGGAGGCCGGCATCCAGGTGGGCGACGTGCTCCTGGCGATCAGCGGCATCGAGCTGAAGGAAGAGAACACCGAGAAGCTGCGGGCGGCCCGCGCCGAGAAGAAGCCGGGCAGCTCCGTTTCCTGGTCCATGTCGCGGAACGACGAGCACCGCGAGCTTGCCATCACGCTGGCGCCGATGCCCGCCGACATCCTGGCGCGCTACATCGGCAACCACATGATGGAGCACGCCACCGTCGAGGTCGCCTCCAACTAGGCGATCCACGCTCTTCCGAAACGAATCGGGCCGGGGGTCTCACGACCTCCGGCCCTTTCGCATACCGTGGGATCCGTGCGGTCAGGAGCCGGCGCGCAGTTCCATGCGGTCCAGCGGAACGCCGTCGCCGCCCGGGACACCGAGGTCCCGGCCGCCCAGACGGATCCGCAACGCTCCGCCGTCGTCTGCGGACAGCAGGAACAGACCGTCCGCCTTCCACGACTGCGTGGACCCGGCGGTCAGCGTTCGCGAACGCGGGAATCCGACGCCGTCCAGCAGCACCGTGACCTGCACGTCGCGCAGCGCCTCCACCTCCAGCACCAGACGATCGCCGGCGGGCGGGCGCGGCACGACGGTCGGGGCCGGCGGCGGCGCGGACTCCGTGACGGCCGGCGCCGTTTCCTCCGCCGCGGGGTTCGAGGCCGCCGGTTCCGGCGATGGATCCCGTTCCCGGGTCGCCTGCCCGGCCGGGCGATCCTGCCGCGCTGCGGCCGCCGTCTCCACCGGCGGCGGCGACCTGTCGTCCCCGGTCTTCCCCTCGGCCTCGACCGACTCCGACGGCGCGGCGCCCGGGACCTTCCCGTCGCGCCCCGCCGGGACGACGGTCACCAGGATGCTCTCCGGCTTGACCGTGTCCATCGGGGGCGTGGCGATCGAGACGTTCTCCAGCGGCAGCGGGTCGATGCGGACCGGAGCGGGTGCCTCGTCGGCGGGAGGCGGGGCGGGCGGGGCATCGTCGGCCGGAGCCCCGGCCGGGTCCGCATCGTCCGGCTCGGCCTCGGCCGGAGTCTCCTTGGCCGGCGCGTCGTCCGGCGGAGCCGCCTCCGCATCGTCCTCGGCCGGGGAAACCACCGGCGGGGCCGACGCGGCCGGAGGTCCGGACGCGGGACCGGCCGAGGCCGTCTCCGCCGGCGGCGTGGCGTCGCCTCCGGGGAAGAGCCGCGTGACGCCCCAGACCAGCAACACGGCCAGCAGACCTCCGCCCGCCCAGATGCCGTACCGCGCCAGCGAGCGAGCGCGGGCCACCACCTGTTCCGGATTCTCCAGCGCGCGCTCCAGCCGACCGGGCGCGTCCACCGTGCGCTCTTCCGACCACAGGATCTCGTCCGGCGGGGAGGCCGCCGCCCGGAGCGTCTCGTAGCGCACCAGGCCTTCCTGCGGCGCCAGTCCGAGCTCCCGGCAGACGAGCTTCACAAAGCCGCGCACGTAAGGTTCGGTGGGCAGACTCTCCAGGTCCTCGCGCTCGAGAGACTCCAGGCTCTCGATGCGGATCCGCGTCCGCTGCGCCAGCTCCTCCAGGGAGAGTCCCGCCTCGCGCCGCCCCTCTTTCAGGAAGTGTCCCAGGCTGTCCATTCTTCTCGCTTCGTCCCCGCGTCCCCTAGAACTCCTCGCGCACCCGGTAGGTCAGGACGGTCTCCTCCCCGGCCGGCACCTTGACCTGGAACTCCAGGTCCCGGGCGTTCATCTTCTCACCCGGCAGCGAAGACTCGAGGATCTTCCAGTTCCCGTTCGGGTGCTCCTTCACCACGATGGTGACGGATCCGGACTCCTTCCGGTTGCGCAGCTTGATCTCGATCCGGCGCTCGAACACGCGATCGGCGATCCGCTTCGACTCCATCTCCTGCCGCTCCCCGACCAGGTCGAAGGCGTTGCCCAGCGTGACGTCCACCTCCTCGTCGCGCGGCGTATGGTCCAGCGCGTCCTCGCCCGCGAACTGCAGGGAACCGTCGGTGTCCTCGCGGTAGACGCGGAACTTGCCGGCCGGCAGGGGGATGCCCAGACCCTTCTTTTCGGCGTTCTCGAAGCGCAGCTTCACCTGCACGTCGTGGGTGCCGCGGGTCGGCTCATAGACATAGATCTTGTCCACGGGCACGGTCCGGTCGCCGAGGAGCTGGATCTGCTTGATCTCGCGGTCCGCCAGCGTCGTCGGCCGATCCAGGTCGTAGAGGTGGTACTCGAAGAAGCTCCGCTCCTGGAAGGCCGGCGCCTTGGCCGCCATGTCCATCGCCATCTCCACACCCCGGCCCAGCCGCGGCTGCGCCTGGACGCGGTTCACGTCGCCCGCCACCACCTTGAGGCGCGCATTCTCGAACGTGGCCCCGGAGTGGTTCTCGATGGAGACCCAGGCCGACAGCTCCATCCGCTCGTCCTTGGCGTCCACCGCCGCGACGTACTCGGCGTGCCAGGCCATCCCGTTCGTGAGGTACTGGACCTCCAGGTCGCGCTTCGCGGCGCCGTCGTTGTCCAGCGTCCACACCAGCGTCGGGCGGGTGATGAGCCCCTCGGGGATCTCCGGGAACGAGACGTCCGCGATCTCGTCCTCGCTGATCATGACCACGCCTTCGCCCGTCTCCAGGATGATCGAACCCGACGCCGTCTTGAGCGCGCCCTCGTGCAGCTTGTCGTGCTTGGTGACGATGCGGGCCGGTCGGTCCAGGTAGCGCTCCAGCAACTTCGCCCGGCTGACCAGGTCGTAGCGGTAGTTCTGCTCCAGGACGGTGAGTCCCCGGCCGCCGTCCAGACGGACCGACGTGGCGTCGATCCGCGAGGGCACGCCCGTGAAGGAGAACTCGCCCGTGCCGCGGGCCAGCTCCACCGACCGGACCTCCCGGACGAGGGCGAGATCGTTGTTGTAGACGGTGACGTGGACTTCGTTCGCGGCGGCATCGGCCGCCAGGACCCCGATCACCAGGGCTCCCAGGCACAGCGTCTTCATCGTCGGCCTCCCGTTCTCGTTGGCGGCCAGTTTGGCCGGACTCCGAGGCAATGTCGAGGGGCGGTCGCCCCCGTCGGAGGGAATACGGGGCACGCGCCGGAATATTCCACGGCCCCGGAACGAACCCGCGAGGAAGGGGGCGGACGAAGCCGCCGACGGGCGCGGGCGCGGGTGCGGGTCCCCGGGGCCCGCCGCCTCAGCCGAGGTCGGCCAGGGCGACCTCCACCTTCTCCAGGTCGCCCTTCAGGCTCTCCAGCTTCTCGCGCTCCCGCTCCACCACCTCGGGCTTGGCGCGCTGGACGAAGTTCTCGTTGGCGAGCTTCTTCTCCGCCCCGCCGATGAGGCTGGTGAGACGATCCTGCTCCTTGCGCAGGCGGCTGCGCTCCACGTCGAGGTCGATCACGCCCTCCAGCGGCAGGTAGAGCGTGCCGCCCCGGATCACGGCGCTGGCGGCCCCCTTCGGCTTCTCCAGGTCCGCGCCGACCGTGAGCGACTCCAGGCGGGCCAGCGTGGAGGCCAGGTCCCGCGCGCTCTCCAGCACGCGGCCGAGCTCCGGATCCTCCGCCTTCACGAGCAGCGGCAGCCGCGCGCCCGGCGGCACGTTCATCGAGCTGCGGACGTTGCGCACGGCCGCCACGGTGTCGCGGAGCTGCTCGAAGTCCTTCTCCGCTCCCTCGTCCCGCGGGAAGGCGTCGACGCCCGGCCAGTCCGCCACCATCACGTCGCCCGCCGCGCCCGGCAGATGCTGCCAGAGTTCCTCGGTGAGGAACGGCAGGTACGGATGCATCATCCGGATCGACGCGGAGAGGACGCGCAACAGCGTGCTGCGCGCCGCCTCGCGGTCGGCGGGGTCCGCGTCGTCCGCCACGCGCGGCTTGATGACCTCCAGGTACCAGTCGCAGAAGTCGTTCCAGAAGAACCGGTAGAGCGCCTGGGCGCCGTCGTGGAAGTGGTACCCGTCCAGCGCCGCTGTCACCTCGCGCAGGGTCTCTCCGCACCGCGACCGGATCCAGCGATCCTCCAGCGCATCGATCTCCTGCCCCGACGGCTCGCCGTCGAGGTTGCCCAGCGCGAAGCGCGTCGCGTTCCAGATCTTGTTGCAGAAGCGCTGTCCCAGATCGAAGCGGTTCTCCGAGAGCTTCACGTCCTGCCCCTCGCGGGTCAGCATCACCAGCGAGTAGCGAACGGCGTCCGCGCCGTACTTGTCGATCATCTCCAGCGGATCGATGCCGTTGCCGAGGCTCTTGGACATCCGCCGACCGATGCCGTCCAGCACGGTGGCGTTGATGTAGCAAGTGGAGAACGGCGTACGCTGCTCCGCCGGCAGGTGGTCCAGCAGCTCGTGGCCCGCCATCACCATGCGCGCCACCCACAGGTAGATGATCTCCCGGGCGGTGGAGAGGAACTGCGTGGGGTAGAACTTGGCCAGGTCCTCCGTGCGCTCCGGCCAGCCCAGCGTGGAGAACGGCCAGAGCCAGCTGGACGCCCACGTGTCCAGCACGTCCTCGTCCTGGCGCACGATCGGCTTGCCGGTCTTCGGGTGCGCGCCGCCGATGTCGATCGGCTCCACGGACGCCACGGGCTCGCCGTCCTCGTCGTACCAGACGGGAATGCGATGCCCCCACCAGAGCTGCCGGGAGATGCACCAGTCGCGGACGTTCTCCAGCCAGTCGAGGTACACCTTGCTCCAGCGATCCGGCACGAACTGCAGCTCGCCCGTCTTCACCACGTCCATGGCGGGGCCGGCGAGCGGCTCCATCTTCACGAACCACTGCTCGGACACGAGCGGCTCGATGATGTCCTTGGAGCGATCCGAGAGCGGCACGTTCTGCTCGATCTCCTCGATCTTCTCGAGCAGACCGTTGTCCTCGAACCACTGGACGATGCGCTGGCGCGCCTCCTTGCGCGTGAGGCCGGCCAGATCGCCCGCCTCCTCGCTCATGGTGCCGTCCGGGTTCAGCACGATGACGACGGGCAGCTTGTGCCGCGCGCCGCGCTCGTAGTCCGCGGGGTCGTGGCCGGGCGTCACCTTCACCGCGCCTGTCCCGAACTCGCGGTCCACGCTCTCGTCCGCCACCACCGGGATCTCCCGCCCCACGATCGGGAGGACCAGGGTGCCGCCCACGAGGTCACGGTAGCGATCGTCGTCCGGATGAACCGCGACGCCGGTGTCGCCCAGCATCGTCTCGGGACGCGTGGTGGCCACCGCCACGAAGCGTCCCTCCTGCCCCTTCACCGGGTAGCGCAGCGTCCACAGGTTGCCCTTGCGCGGCACGTACTCGATCTCGTCGTCCGAGACGGCGGTCCGCAGCGTGCAGTCCCAGTTCACGAGACGCGCGCCCCGGTAGACGAGCCCCTTCTCCCACAGCCGCACGAACGCGGTGTTCACCGCGCGGTTCATGTCGTCGTCCATCGTGAACTTCGTGCGCGACCAGTCGCAGGAGCAGCCGAGGCGACGGAGCTGGCGCAGGATCACGTCGCCGTGGTGCTCGCGGAACTTCCACACCTCGTCGATGAACTTCTCGCGGCCCAGGTCCTCGCGCCGGATCCCCTGCTCGAAGAGTCGCTTCTCAACGACGGCCTGCGTGGCGATGCCCGCGTGGTCCGTCCCCGGAATCCACAGCGCCTCGTACCCCGACATCCGGCGATGTCGGATCACGATGTCCTGCAACGTGTTGTTCAGCGCGTGCCCCATGTGGAGAACGCCGGTCACGTTGGGCGGCGGAATGGCGATGGTGAAGGCCGGCTTGTCGGACGACGCGTCCGCGGTGAAGTGGTCCGCGGACATCCAGCGGTCGTAGATGCGGTCCTCGACCTGCGCGGGGTCGTAGGCCTTGGCGAGCTCTTCGGAACGGGTGGGCGACATGGTTTCTCCGCGCGGTTGGAATGGGAAGCGCGGAGGATATCACAGCGCCCCGGGACGGGCGATGCGTGGAGCGCCTACTCCAGGCGGAGGATCCAGCGCATGACCTCCTCGCGCGCCGCGGCGTCGTCCTCGGCGAGCGCGTCCAGTGCCGCGCGGAAGCCCTCCAGGGCGCCCTCCCGTTCGCCGGCGTGGAAGCGGACCTCGGCCTGCGTGGCCACGTAGTACGGATCGTCCGGCCGACGCCGCAGCGCCTCCTCGATCCAGCGCCGAGCGCCGTCGACATCGCCGGAGCGGGCCAGAACGAGGGCGAGATTGTTCATGGCGTCCACGTCGTCCGGACGATCGGCCACCACGTCGCGGTAGAGCGCCGCCGCGAAGCCCCACTCCCGGCAGCGCGACAGGAAGGCCGCGGCCCGGAAGCGGGTGTCCGGATCCTCCGGATTCCCGCCCGCCTCGCGCAGCAGCTCCGCCCACGCCTCCCGGCGGCCGGCCGCCAGCTCGGCCCGCGCGCGGGTTCGCAGGAACGGGACGTTATCGGCCGCCTCCGGACGATCGGCCAGCGCCGCCAGCTCGGCTGCGGCCTCCTCCGCCCGACCGCCCACCAGCCAGACCTGCGCGCGCGTCCAGCGGGGCAGGAACGACTGGGCCTCGCCCTCCCACTCCACGAGGCGGGTCAGCTCTTCGGAGGCCCGCTCGAGCGTCCGCTCCCCCTCCAGCTCCTGCACGTCCTCCGGATGGCGAGGGTTGAACGCCGTGAACTCCCAGCCGCGCAGCACCTCGTCGTTGCGGAGCGAGCCCGAGTCCCGCTTCACGTAGATCATCACCACGTCGTTCCAGTAGACGACGCCCCAGTCCGGGTGGTCCCACAGGACCTCGCCGATGCGATCGTCCACGTGGCCGCCCTCCCGCCGGAGGATGGCACTGCGCACGCCGTGCCCGTTCAGCACGTCCTCCCAGCCGGGCACGGCCTCCAGCACGCGGTAGTAGGAGTCCTTCCAGAACTCCTCGGGGTAGGCCTCCAGCCGCGCATCGACGAAGACGGGGAACTGCCGACCCTTGCCGCGCCACAGGAGGCTGGACGCCCAGAGATCGGTGTTGAAGATCGGGCCGCGCACGTTCTGCGACCAGAGGAAGTCCAGCGCGCGTTCCGGGTAGTGCCGCGGATCCTTGCCGATGCCGAACGGGAACTGCCAGTCGCGCACGACCTTCACCGACAACAGGAAGCACGCGACCAGGACGAGCAGGAGGGACGTCGCCTCGGCGGCGTTCGCCCGGGCGGCCCGCGCGCTGGGCTTGCCGCGGCCGCGCGACACGCGGGCGAAGAGGTCCTCGGCCAGCGCGCCCCAGGTCCGGCCGAGGAGCGGAGCGGAGGCGACGGCGAACGGGAGGATGCCGCGGACGGCCTGGTACGCCAGCACCCCGAACCCGAGCGACAGGAGCAGCTGCGTCAGGTCGACGCGCTTCGGCCGGAGCAGGATGCCCAGCAGGACCGCGCCCGCGACGAGATTGAACGGCCAGTCCACGGCCAGGTCCACCGGCCGGTACTCGGCGATCATCTGCCGGAAGCCCTGGTGGCGGAAGAACAGGAACGGAAGGATCAGCGGCTTCAGGCCGCTGGGATTGACCGCCGCCATCGACGCGAACGGCAGGACGATTCCCGCCGCCCCGAAGCCGAGCAGCCGCCGGAAGTTCCATCCGTCGAGCGGCGCGCCCGGCCACCGGTGGGAACCGGGCACGGCCGGCGACCGGCGGCGTCGGGCCAGAAGGATCTTGAGTCCCTCCCCGACGAAGGCGGCCAGGAGGAACAGGATCCCGAACAGGACGCCGGAGTGCACGTGCGCCCACACCGTCAGCAGCACCGGGATCGGCCAGAGACGACGTGTGCGCCCGTCGCGGAGATCCGCGAGCCAGGCGGAGAGGAGCGGCAGGAAGACGAGCGTGATCAGGAACGGGCGGACGAAGAAGCGAGGGCGGCAGGCCACGAGCAGCAGCAGCGCGATACCCACCGCCACGACGATGGGAGCGCCCTCCCGCCGCGCGTTCCGGTACAGCAGCCACGCGCCCAGCACCACGACGATCATCCGCAGCGCGATCAGCCCGGGCACGCCGAAGAAGTGGTCGACGGAGAAGAGCCCCACCTCCCCCAGCCACTGGTGGACCGGGTACGGATGCCCCTTGGACGTGTGCGAGAAGAACTCGGTGTCCGGGATCGCCCGGTTCACCACGATCTCCCGACCGACCGTCAGGTGACCGCCCAGATCGAGGTTCGTGACGTGGAAGCAGGACAGGAGCGCCGCCGTGACCAGCAGCACGGCCAGCGCGGCGCGGCGGAGCGGCGAGTTCCGGGCCAGCGGATCCGGCGGCGGCGTCACGGGTTTCTCCCGAACATCGCCCGCAGCTTGAGGCGCAGGATCATCACGTAGCCGTCGAAGAGGAGGCCCAGCCCCAGCTTCGACTCGCCGTCCTTCCGGTCCACGAACGTCAGCGGGATCTCCTTGATGGAGGCGCCGGCGCGGTGCACGCGGAACAGCACCTCCTGCACGATGGAGGGACCGGTGCTGGTCAGCGTCTCCGGACCGATGGCCTCCAGGATCTCGCGCCGGAAGCCGCGGTACCCGGAGTTGCAGTCGCCCACCGGAACCCCCAGGACGATCCGGATGTAGGTGTTGGCCAGCACGGTGATGATCCGGCGCAACCAGCCCCGATCGTCATCGCTGCCGCCCGCCACGAAGCGCGACGCCAGGACCACGTCGGCGCCGGAGCGGATCTCCTCGAAGAAGCGCGGCAGGAGCTGCGGGTCGTGGGAGAAGTCCGCGTCCATCTCCAGCACCACGTCCGCCCCCAGCCGCAGCCCTTCCAGGTAGCCGTCCCGCCCGGCGAGCCCCCGCCCCTTGGGCGGGTCGCGGTGCATCACGAGGACCTTCCCGTCCTCGGCGGCCAGACGGTCGGCGATGTCTCCCGTCCCGTCGGGCGAGCGGTCGTCCACCACCAGCACCGTGGCCTCGGGAACGATCCGACGGATCTCCCGGACCAGGCGCTCCAGGTTCGGCGCTTCGTTGTAGGTGGGCAGGAAGACGACGGGGTGCAAGGCTCTCCTCGGACACGTTCCCGTTCAGTGTCGGGGAAACGCGGCGCGAAGGGAACGGGAAAGACGCCCGCGGCCTACGGCCACCAGGACACGCCCAGCAGCAGCTTGGCCGCGCTCCCCTCGTCCTCGATGGGCCCCTCCACCGTCACGTTCCCGCTCGGCGTGCTCAGCGTGGCGCGGCTCTCCTCCCAGTTGATGAACTCCAGCCGCCCCCCGAACTCCATCGAGAAGGACGGTGTGAAGTAGTAGTGGAGACCGCCCCCGAAGACGACGCCGGGGCCGTTCACCTCGAAATCCAGGGCGTCCTGCCTGGCGCGGGCCTGGAAGCCGCCCACGCCGCCCATCAGGTACGGCCGCAGCGGAGCCGGGTTCCGGAATAGGTACATCCCCTCCAGCGTCACGCTGGAGTAGTCCAGGTCCACGTCCGCGTCGGTCGTCTCGTGACGGGCGCCCATGAGGTTGAGGCGAACCGGGAACGACGGCCCGAACGCCCATCCCAGATGGAGGCCGAGCCCGCCGCCGTTCTCCTCGATGAGGAGCGCCTCGTCCGGCGCGGCGTCGTCGCGACCGATGTGGCTGGAGGAGAGATCGGCGCCCAGGAAGAACCCGGGAACGTCGGCGGAAGCGGGCATCGCGATCATCGTCGTCAGCAGCAGCGCCGCGGCGCCGCGGATCAGCGGATTCATGTCGATTCTCCTTGGGGCTCCTCCAGGCCGTACGCCTGGATCTTCTTGTGCAGGTTCGTGCGATCGATCCCGAGCAGGCGGGCGGCCCGCGATACATTTCCATCGGCTTCCCGGAGCGCTCTCCGGATGGCTTCCGCCTCGAAGCGTCGGCGGGCGGCGACGAGGCCGCCCTCGGCCCGGATGACGGACGATGCCACCGCCGGGATCGAGTCCGGCGGGGGCGCGTCGGCGGGCGCGGAGACCGGAGCCGCCGGACGATCCAGACCCGCGCGGGCCAGGTCCTCCGCCCCGATCTCCGGACCGGCCGCCATGATGGCCAGCCGCTCCACGGCGTTCTCCAGCTCGCGGACGTTGCCCGGCCACGGACGATCGGCCAGCGCGCGCACCGCCTCGCCGGAGAGCTCCACCGGCGGGCGATCGTTCTCCACGCGGAAGCGTTCCAGGAAGTGGCGCGCCAGCGGCGCGACGTCGTCCGGGCGCTCGCGCAGCGGAACGGCACGGAGCGGCACCACGTTGAGCCGGAAGTAGAGATCCTCCCGGAAGCGGCCGGCCGCCGCCTCCGCGGCCAGGTCCTTGTTCGTCGCGGCGATCACCCGCACGTCCACCTTCACGGTCTCCGAGCCGCCCACCCGCTCGATCTCGCCCTCCTGCAGCGCGCGCAGCACCTTCGCCTGCGCCTTGAGGCTCATGTCCCCGATCTCGTCGAGGAAGAGCGTGCCGCGGTCCGCCTGGAGGAACTTCCCGTCGCGGGAAGCGTCGGCGCCGGTGAACGCGCCCTTCACCGCCCCGAACAGCTCACTCTCGATCAGCTCCTCGGGGATGGCCGCGCAGTTCACTTTCACGAACGGACCGTCGCGGCGGCCGCTGCCCTCGTGCAGCCGGCGGGCGATGAGTTCCTTGCCGGTGCCGCTCTCGCCCAGGATCAGCACGCGGGCGGCCGTCGCCGCCACGCGGTCGATCTCGTCGCGCAGCGAACGCATGGCCGCGGAGTCGCCGATCATCACGCGCGCCCCGCCGGCCTGCTCGCGGAGCTCGCGCACCTCGCGACCCGCGCGCCTCAGGCGCAGGGCGTTGCGCACCGCCACCAGCACGCGCTCCCGGGAGAGCGGCTTCTCCAGGAAATCGAACGCTCCCTCGCGGGTGGCCTCCACCGCCGTGCGCACGCTGCCCGCGCCCGAGATCATGATCACCATGCGGTCCGGATCGGCCTCGCGCAGGGCGCGCAGCGTCGTGAGGCCGTCGGCGCCGGGCAGGTTCACGTCCAGGAGGACCGCGTCCACCCTCTCGCCCTCCAGGCACGCCAGCCCCTCCTCCGCGCTGCCGGCGGCGAGCACGTCAAGGCCCTCGGCCTCCAGCACCATCTTCAGCGTCCGCCGGATGTTCTTCTCGTCGTCGACGACGAGGATCCGCCCGCTCATCGCTCCTCCTCCGCGGCGGGGGCCGCCGCGCCCGTCAGATCCAGCCGGAACGTCGTGCCGGACCCCACCTCGCTCTCCACGCCGATGCTTCCCCCGTGTCCCCGCACGATGCTCTCCACGATGGCGAGCCCGAGCCCCATCCCGCCCGACTTCGTCGAGAAGTCCGGCTCGAAGATCCGGTCACGGTTCTCCTCCGCGATACCGGTGCCCGCGTCGGCCACGCGGATCTCCACGCGGTCTCCCGCGGCCTGCGCCGACACGTACACGCGCGCCTCCCGTCCCGCCTCCGCGCAGGCCGCCAGCCCGTTGTCGATCAGGTTGACGAGCGCCCGACGAAGCTCCGCCGCGTCGAAGCGGGCGGGCAGCGGCCGCGACGCCGCGACCGTCTCCAGCCGGTCGCCGTAGAGCCGCTGAAGGTCGTCGAGCAGGGAGGCGAGGTCGCCCGCCGACGGCTGCGGCGCGGGCAGTCGCGCGAACTCCGAGAACTCGCGCACGAGCTTCCGCAGCGACTCCACCTCCTCGTTCACGATGTCGACGCACTCGTCGAGCGTCTCGGTGAACGCCGGATCGGCATCCCGGGGCGCGCGCTCCCCGAGCTGCTGCACGGCGAGCTGGATCGGGGTCAGGGGATTCTTGATCTCGTGCGCGAGGGTGCGGGCCAGGTCGCGCCAAGCCGCCACGCGCTCCAGCCGCGACAGCTCGCGGCGCTGCCGCTCCAGATCGGAGACCATCGCGTTGAAGGCCCGCTCCAGGTCGGCCACCTCCCCGCTGCCGGACTCCGGCACGCGCGTCGTCAGATCACCCGCGCCCACCTGCCCGGCCGCCACCGCCAGACGTTCCACCGGTCGGGCGATGCGCCGCGCGAGCAGCGCGCCGACGGCGGCCGCCACGCCGAGCAGCAACGCGTACGACGCGACGAACGGCAGCACGTAGCCGCGCAGCACCTGGTCGCGCCGCGACTGGAGACCGCGGAGCAGCGCCAGTGTCTCGGTCACGCGGCCGGCCCGCTCCGACATCCCCTCCGGCAGCGGCCGCACGAGCACGTGAACCCCGTGCTCCGCGACACGCGCGATCGCCAGCGCGTCGCCGAAACGCTCCGGCCCCGCCGTCTCGTCGGGCGCGCGGCGGCGGGCGACGTCCCGCGCCCACGCCGCGACGTCGGGAGACAGGTCGGGCGGAGGGGCCGCGCCCGGCCCCAGGTACGCCACGACGTCGCGCGGAGTTCCGGCGCCCGGCCGCCCGGCGCGCTCGAACCAGACCCGCAGCTCCTCCTTCTCCGCCTGCAACCGGTCGCGCGACTCGACGAGCGCCGCCTCCAGCGCGCGGTCGACCTCCGCGGAAAGCGGCGCATCGAAGCTGCGGCGCAGCAGGTCCCGCACGAGAACCGAGAGGGGCACGGCCGGCAGCAGGGCGACGGCCATCGCGGCCACGACGAGTCGCGTGCGCAGCCGTCTCATCGCCCCTCCTCCTCGTCCGGAAGCTCGTCCGGAACGAACCAGGCCGAGAAGCGGGAGGCATCGACCTCGGGCTCCCGCGACGACCCGCGGTAGAAGAACCGGATCAGCTCGCCCAGTCCCACCGAGACCTCACGTCCCTCGCCGCTGGGCGCGCGTCGCGGCTCGCCCGCAACCCAGCCCTCCAGCCGCGCGGTCTCGCGCGGCGCCACGGGATGAAGGCGGCAGTCCACGCGCAGCCGGTGACGCTCCTCCGCCTCGATTCGCGCGAACGACGCCACGGGAAGCCAGGGCAGCTCCTCCAGGTACGCGCGCAGCGCGGCCAGATCCGGGAACCGCTCCCGCGCGCCGGGCCCCTCCACCTCGAAGACCTCCTCCCACAGGTCGAACGCGACGCGCAGGTAGACCCGGTTCTCCGCCACCGATCGATCCGCCTCGTCCTGGAGGCGCAGCCGCAGCTCGATGGCGCCGGGCAGCCCGCTGGCCAGCGACGACTCGATCCGTTCGCCCGGGAGCTGCGTCGCGTGGACGCGCGCACCGAGGGAGACGCCCCGTCGCTCCGCGTCGACGCGGTCCAGCGTCGGCGGCGGCTCGGCCGCGGCGACCGTCGCCAGGAGCAGCGCCGGCAGCGCGAGACCGTGCATCAGAAGTTCCAGCCCAGCGCGCCGTGCGCGTGGAACGACTCGGAAACGGGCGTGCGCCCGATGGGGATACCGAAGTCCGCGCCGAGCCACTGGATCCAGGGGATGCGGACGCGGAACCCGAATCCCGCCGCGCCCGCGACATCGTCCGCCGCGGGCGAACTTCCGGAGAACGCCTGCCCGGCCTCCATGAAGAGAACGCCGGCCACGCGAGGAAGGTCCGGGCGCCCCACAAGCGGCGCGCGGTACTCGAGGCCGGCCGCCCAGGCGCGCGTGTCACCCTCCGGCGCCGAAAGCGACTGCGAAGGGAACCCGCGCAGCGTGTAGAGCCCGCCGAGCTGCCGCCCGTCGTAGAACGCCGCGTCCTCGCCGGAGGCCGACGCCTGGACGCGCATCGCCAGCACGCCGCCCAGCGCGGCGCGGTACGCGCGCAGGTCGGCCGAAACGACGCCCACCTCGCGCCCTTCGCGCAACCGTGCCTCCGCGCGCAAGCGGCCCCACAGTCCGGCGGCCGGCGTTCCGGCGACGACCCGCCGCGCCCGCCGGTCGAAGGAGAGCTGCGTGTGCAGCACGTGTCCGCGCCGCTCGCCCACGTCGTCCGCGATGTCGGCCGGGAGCTGATCCTCCGGGAGCGACTCCCCCTTCTTCACGCCGCGAAGCTCGTCGTCCTCCGCGGCCTCGGGCCGCGCCGCCGCATCGATCGTCTCGGCGCGCGCGCCGACTTCCATCGCCCAGCTCCGCCCGAGGCGTCGCCCGACCGTGCCGCCTACGTGGCCGCGGTCCAGACGATGGCGATACTCCACGCCGTCCAGGAAGTAGCGATGCTGGATCTCGAACGCGCCCGCGGACAGGCCCCAGAACCATCGGCCGTCCCTCCCCACGTGCCGCTCGCCGAACTCCGCCTCCACGCCGGCGATCCGGTACCCCAGCTTCACGGAGAGCCGCGCGCGCTCCCCGCGGCCGAGCCGGTTGTCCAGGCGGAGCTGGGCGGGAAGGAGGTACCAGCCGTCGAGATCCCGGTAGCCGGTCCCGAACCGGAAGTCCGCCCCGCGTTCTTCCACCGTCAGGAGGAGGCGGACGCGGCCGCGCTCCGTGCCGCGCTCCGTGCGGAAATCGAGGCGGCGGAACAGCTCCGCGTCGCGAAGCTGATCGACCGCGTCCAGGATTGCCTCCGGGTCGACGGCGTCGCCGACGCGCAGCGGGAAGCTGCGCTGGATCGTGGAGAGCGAGGTGCGGTGGTTCCCCTCCACCTCGATCGCCTCGAGGGCGAGGAGACGCGGCGGGTCGGCCGATGCGGGGCGAAGCCCGGCCCCCAGGAGGGCAAGGACGACGATCCAGGCGCGGCGCGGGTGCGTTGTCATGACGTTCCTCCGTGGCTGCCCGCTCTTCTCCGCAACCTTCGTACCCGGGGGCCGCTCGCCGTGTCGTGAATCGTCACGATTCGCCAAGTCCTTGTCCGCCAAGAGCCTGCGAACGACCCGGTTGGACGATCGGCCTCGGGACCGCCCCCCGACGTTATCGGCAGGTGTGAAAACCCACCACACAAGAAAACGAGAACCGTGGTGACCCTTCACGGATCGGTCGGGGCGCGCCGGCGCGCCCATCGGTCGGCCCGGGCCCAGACGCCCACGCCGCAAGGACTTGGAGGCGATCGGCCGCCGCGCGCTCGAAGTGGCACGCCGGGTGCAAAGGGGTACGGGCAGCACGAACGACCCTGACTCCCACGGAGGATTTCCCATGCTTCGCATCGCCCGCACCACGACGACGCTGGTCGCCCTGACGGCCCTGACGCTCTCGGTCACCGGATGCTTCGACGACAGCTCCACGTCCCCCGCTCCCGACGCGTCCGGCGCGCCGACGCTGCCGGCGCCGGATCGCCTCACGTTCGACCTGGAGTTCTTCCAGGAGCCGGCCACGATGGAGCGTGCCTCCAAGCAGAACTTCTTCAACGCGTACCTCCGCGCCACGGTCGCCGGCGCCATCGGCCACCTCCTGGTGACGCCGCCGGTGTCGGCGTTCGCGGTCGCGCTGCACACCGTGCCCAGTCCGCAGGACGACGGCTCCTACCTCTGGATCTACACGTGGGTGAACGGGGACGAGGAGGCGCAGATCCGGCTCCGCGGCCGGCAGGTGGACGCGAGCCGGGTGGAGTGGGAGATGCGCGTCTCCAGCACGTATTACGGCTTCGAGAACGAGCTCTGGTTCGAGGGCGAGACGTGGAGTGACGCGAACGAGGGCGTGTGGCGCTTCCACGACGCCGAGCGCGGCGGCGCGCACGTCGCCCGCCTGGAGTGGGGCGCGGACGCCGAGGGCAACTTCCTTCGACTCGTCGACACGCTGGACCACCCCGACGACTCGCTGGAGTATCGCGGCGAGGGCCCGCACAAGAGCGTGACCTGGACCGACGCCGACACGCCGAGCGAGTCCTGGTACGTCCGCTGGAACGAGGTGAACGGAACGGGCTCGCTGCAGGCCCCGGACTACAACGACGGCCTGCCGGCCTGCTGGGATGATCGCCAGGACGACACGGAGTGCCCGACGTCGTAGGTCGCGCCGCGGCGCGCACCTCCGCCGAACGCAGGAAGGGCCGCCCGGTCACCCGGGCGGCCCGTTCCCTTGGCGACGGTGCGGGGGACGGCGCTAACGGTAAGCGGCCTTCACCTTCGCCCAGCCCGTGGGCTCCAGCGCGCTGGACGGAGCCGATACGGCATCGGCCTGGACCACCGAACCGGTCTCCCCCGCCTGCACGAACGCCACCATCCGCAGATCGGCCAGCGACCAGCCCGCGTCCACGGGAAGGACGTGAAGGCTCCGGCCGGCTCCCGCGTCCAGGACCAGGTCCTGCGGCAGTGTGATCGCCCGCCCCACGTGGGGGAAGCGGTCGTTCCCGTTCACGTCGCAGCAGTGGGTGACGTCCTCCTCGTAGAGGATCACACGGACGACGTGGCCCGTGGGATCGAACGTCTCGCCCTCCGCGACGCGGACGTTCACGGTGACCATCAGGTTGGGGGCCGAATAGACAGACGTGGCCTCCACCTCCAGCGGCGATCCGGTCGTCCGATGCGCATCGACCACCGCGGAGTACTGCGCCAGCTTCGCGTCCGTGGCGCTCGCGCTGTTCCCCCCGCCGGTCACCGTCTCCTCGCCGTCGAACCACGCGGTGGGTGTGCCGTACGTGCCGTACGCGTTGCGCCGACCGATGCCGTCGGGGTTCTGCAGATCCAGCGCCACATGCCACTCCACCACGACGACCGCCTCCTCGCCGTAGGTGTCCTTCAGAATCTCGAGCGCCTCCCGGGAGCTCGGGCACGTGGGTCAGAGCGGGTAGCCGAACTTCTCCACGAGAACGGTTCGGGACCCCGCGGCAGCCGGCAGCGCGGTCAGTGCCAGCCCGGCGAGGAGCAGCATCCAGGTCTTCACGGTGAGCCTCCTTGGTTTCCCCGCCTACGGCTCCGCGGCCCGGAGCGTGACATGGGATCCAACAGAGAGGGCCGCCGGAAGGTCCCGGCGGCCCGTCTCCCGGGGTCTCCCCCGGTGTTCCTGCGGCGTGCGGCCTACTTCAGGCGCACCATCTCCTTGGTCAGGCTCTCGCCGGAGGCCTGGAGACGGTAGAAGTAGACGCCGCCGGCCACCCGTGCGCCGCTGGCGTCACGGCCGTTCCAGTTCGCCTCGTAGGTGCCGGCGTCCATCGTGCGGTTCACGAGGTCCACGACCTTGCGACCGGTCACGTTGTACACCGAGAGGCTCACCGGACCGCTGCGCGGCACGGAGAACTTCACCGAGGTGGCGTCCGAGAACGGGTTCGGGCGGTTCTGGGCCAGCGAGACGCGCGTGGCGGGCGCCTGCGGCACCGGCGTCACGTCCGTGGACTGACCCTCGAGCAGCCAGTCGATCACGCGATCGAGGACCAGCGTGTCATCGCCGCCGGGGACTCCCTCGAAGGCCGCCGACATGAACACCGTCCGGAAGGAACCCGAGTCGTAGCGGATGCCGACGTCGCCGTTCTGGCCCTGGAGCCAGACCTGCGCGCCCGCGCCCGGAACGATGGCATCGCCCAGATCCGTGAACGGCGGGCTCAGGGCGAAGGACAGGCCGTCGCCGATGGGGTCCGCCGCGACGCCGGTGCAGCTGATCGCCTGAACGTCCTGCGTGAACGACGCCACGCGGAGGTAGTCCGAGCTGAACAGCGGGCCGGTGCCCTGGTGGTTCATGTAGCCCTGGCTGGTGACGAACACGCCGCCGCCGTTGTCCAGGAAGTCGATGAGCGCGTTCTGCGCGACGCCGCCGATGGTGCCGCCCTGCAGCTCACCCGTGTTCCAGATCACGATGTTGTAACCCGAGAGGTTCTCCGCGAGCGGCGAGCCCTGCGCGTCGAGGTCCCAGGTCAGGCTGGCGTTGCCCGACGCCGTAATCGAGGACTCGAACTGCACCTCCGACGTGCCGCCGCGATCGTCGTCCACGAAGAGGATCGCGGGCGAGTCGTGGAACACGTTGTACTCCACCGTGCGGCCGCGGCCGCCGGTGTTCGGCTCCGTGGTCACGCTGAGGGTGCCGATGGAGGGAGCGCCGGACGAGAGAACGCGCACCGTGTAGCTCTGCAGGTCGTTCTCGGACATGTTCCCCAGCGACGCACTCGTCGGGAACGTGCTCACGCCCACGACGAGTTCGGCGTCCCAGCCGGCCGGAAGGCCGGACTTGTCCAGCGTGACGGTCACGTCGTCCGCGATGCAGCCGCGGTACGTGGTCTCCACCGCGAAGTCCTTGACGCCGACGGACGAGCCGACGGCGCCGTCCAGGTTCGCGACGTCCAGGTAGCGGGCCTCGCACAGCATGCCGGCCTGCATGACCTTGCCGCCGCTGCGGTTGACCCAGCCGAACAGGTGCAGATTGTCGGGATCCCAGCTCGGATCCACGGTCATCGTCTGGGTGAACACCTGCGTCTCGCCGCCGTTGACCGCGGTGAGCGTCTCCGTGGGGGTGACGTTGCGACCGATGTGATCCCAGAACGCGTTGCCGGTCTGGGGCTCACAGCACGCGAACAGGTCGTCCTCGTACATGCCGGCCTGCAGGAAGTTCGACGTGGTGACGGTCTCACCGGCCGACACTTCCACGGTGAACGTGGCCTCCACCGTCCCGGCGTCCAGATCGAAGTCGTACGTGCCGCCGGAGAAGATGAACTTGGAGCCGTCGTTCACGTAGTGGTTGTCGACGATGCTCTTGTACGAGTTGTACGTGGCAACCGAATCTCCGGCGCCGACGATGTTATCGATGCCGTCGAAGTACGTGTCCGGGGCGGAACTGGCGCCCAGGAACGCGGCCCGGGACGAGGATCCCGGCGTGTCGAACGGACCGGCGTGGTGCCAGTCGACGAAGATGACGTCATCCGTGCTGGGGTAGTCGTTGGTCTTCAGCATGCGGTTCGCCGCCCGGGCGAACGGACAGAAGGTTCAACTGGACCAGCCGGTTTCCTCGACCAGAACGGTCCGCTGCACAAGCACGGCGGACGCTGGAACCGGGGCGAAGGTCGCGGCCGTCAGCGCCGCGAGACCGAACCCCATGAGGACCTTCGACTTCAGCATGTCGCTCCTCCTCGGAGACAGGGGGACAGGGGGCAGAGAGAACTCAACGTACCAGCGTCAGGCTCTTGGAGAGCTCGCCCGCCGGCGTGGAAAGACGATAGAAGTAGACGCCGGGAGAAGCGGGAACGCCTTCGCGAGTCCCGTCCCAGCGCACCGTGTGGACTCCGGCCGCGTGCGGGCCGTCGGCCAGGCGCGCCACGAGCCGGCCGGCCACGTCGTACAGTCCCAGCGAGACGGACTGCTCGCGCGGCAGCGTGAACGAGATGCTGGTGCGCCCGGGCGCCGGGTTCGGGTAGCTCTGTGCGAGGCGGAAGCCGTCGGAGGCCGAGAGCCCGTTCACACCCGTGGCGGCCGCGCCCACGTACAGCACCATGTGGAACGTGTCGTTCAGCCCGGGGTCCCCGAGGGACGCCAGGGAGAAGTCCCACTCGCCCATCTCCTCCGTGAACGGCACCACGTTCACGCCGATGGTGTCCGCCTCACCCGGGGCGAAGTTCAGCGTCGTGGAGTCCGGGAAGCAGATCGCGCGCAGGCACACCTGCGGGAACCAGCCGCCCGGCGTGAGGTTGTTCACGGAGAGGGAGAAGTCGTCCGCCGATCCCGACGTGTTCGTCAGGAGCATGTAGTAGTACGGGCCGAGGAAGTCCAGGACCGGATAGCTCTGCGTCAGCGGACTGATGAGCTCGATGGTGTAGCCGAAGCCGCCGGATGAACGCTCGATGACGTCGCCCGGTCGCATTTCCACCCGATCGACGGCGGACGACGTGGACGACAGTAGACAGGCGACGACGAGGCCGGCGATCGCCTGACAACTTCTCCGGATCATGAAGCCCTCCCAGGCCAGGTGCACAGGAGATACAGGGGACGGGTGTCATCGTAACACGGCCCCCGGGGGCTGCTTCCAGCGCGATCCCGACGGATCGCCCGGAAGCCGTGGATTTTGCGGCTAGAGGCCGGAGACCGCCAGGACCTCCCCGGTGTCCGAGGACTGCACGTAGGCCACGAGGTGCAGCTCCTCCGGCGCCCAGGACGGGTCCACCGCGAAGGAGCCCTCGATCCGGACGATCTCGCCCGGCGTGGAGAGGACGAACGGGGCCGGCAGGGTCGTGGCGTCGTGGTGCGCGAGATCCCGCGGCACGAAGTCGAACCAGGGCTGGTTTCCGGGCGAGAGGACGTGGTTCTCCTGGAGGACCACCTGGAGAAACAGGCCCGTCGGCAGCGTCCCGCCCCGCCAGCGCACCCGGACGTCGTAATCCGCGCCGGCCGCCGAGATGTCGCCGAGGACCTTCACGGCTACGGGGCAGGCCACGTCGCACTCGGCCAGGTAGGCGTCCGTGCGCGTGTGGTACTCGCCCAGCTGGGAACTCTCGCTCCCGATCAGGATCCGCGGCGAGTCCGCGGTGCCGCCCTGGAAGAGGACCGCCGGCTTGGCGATGTCCCCGCCGCCCGTGTAGAAGTCCTGCCGGTCCTCCCAGCGTGTGTCGTAGAGCGGGAACGGGAACTGGCTGTGCCACTCGATCACGTAGAAGCGGTCCGGCGAGGCGGATCGCAGCTCGTCCAGCTCCGCCGCGGCCTCCGGGCAACCCGCACAGGAGATGAACGTGAACATCTCGCCCAGCACCGCTCGCGGCGGCCCCAGCGCCACGTCGACGTCCGTGGTCTCCCCCACCTCGACCGTCGCCTCCGCCGGCGTCTCCTCGAAGCCGGATCGGCGCAGCATCAGACGAAGCGTCCCCGGCGGCAGGTCCGTCAGCGTGGCCGGCGTGGACTGGCCGGAGGCCTGGTAGCCGGCCCCGAAGTCGACGAGGATCTCGGCCCCGGTGACGGCATCGCCCAGGAGCTCGTCGCTGGCGGTGACCGCCAGCGATCCCGACGAGACGAGCTCCAGCGCGAAGGACGCCGTGACGGTCCGACCCGCCTCCACCGTGACGTCGACGGAGCTCGGCGTGACCTCGTAGAAGGTCTTGGCGACGCTGATGGTGTAGGTGCCCGCGTCCAGGGGCCCGACCCGGTCCGACGTGCCGAAGGACTCGCCGTCCACGAGGACCTCGACGCCGGTCACCCCCGCCGCGTCCACCGCGACGAAGCCCATCGTGGGGGCGGCGATCTCGTCCTTGCAGCCCGCCGCGAGCATCAGCCCCGCCAGGACCACGGCCGCCGCGAGTACGGCCGCGGGCCGGGGGGTGCGTCTCTCTCTCCCGATCATCGCGCTGCTCCTTGGTTGCCGCCGGCCGCACGCCGCGTCCGCCCGGTCGATCCTACTAGAATCGCGAGACCCATTTCACCTTCAGGCCCTCGAACTCCGGTTCGAAGAAGCAGACGCCGCCGGTGCACTTCCAGCCGCCCTTCTCCGACCCGAAGCTGATCTCCACGTCGTGGTTGTCCGCGACGGCGATCTCGGCCAGCGCCGTCGTCCAGTCGTCCCGGTCCTCGGTGGGATCGTCCTCGGTGGTGGTCTCGTGCGTCACGGTCAGGTTGAGCCACGGCGAGCGTCCCCACGACACGGAGAAGATCCGCTCGCTGAACTCCACCGGGAACTCGAAGCTCTGCGTGACGTCGTTGGACTCCTGGACCTCCGTCCACTCGACACCGAACGTCAGGCTGTTGAGATCGTCCAGCTCCACGATCAGCTCCCCGAGCCCGGAGATCCGCTCCTCGAAGAGCGTGCCGAACTCCAGCTCGGACTCGGCGGCCGCCGCCGTGAGGAACGCCTTCTCCTTCCACGTCCCCTTGGCCTCGCCGTACCACTCCGTGAACTGGTCGTCGTTGTCCCCGCGGTCCAGCTTCGCGAAGCTGCCCTGGAACGACGTGAAGAGGTCGTAGGAGTACGACGCCTGCACGAGGTTGCCCTGCACGTCCTCGTCCGGGATGTCGGCCAGGACCTGGCCGTTCGCCCGGTTCAGCGACGTCCACGTGTGCTGACGGAGCGTGGTCGGCGGATCGTGGTACTCGTGCTCGAAGCGGAAGAAGTCGCGATGCTCCACCGCCAGCGACGCGCCCTCCCAGTAGACTTCGGCCGCCACGAAGCCGCCGTGGCCCGGCGTGTCCCGAACGCCCCGACCGTCCTTGCCCGGGAACCGGCGCTCCGCGTACTCGCCGTACACGGTCGCGAACTCGGTCTGCACTTCGGCGTAGCCGCCCACGTGCTGCTCGCGCGGCAGAATGTCGGTGTTGAGGTCCGCGCCCCACGCTTCCACGAACGCCGCGCCGGCGCGCAGCGGACCGGGAACCTCCGGCTCCAGGAAGAGCCCGCGGAACCGGTTCTCCTCGTGGCTTCCCACGAGCGCGACGGCCGTGCCTCGCTCGTGGCGCAGGCGACCGCGGAAACCCTCCAGGCGCGTGTCGAAGTTGAGGGCCTCGTCCTCGAAGACGGAGAGCATCAGCCCGCGGCCGAACGTGTGGGCGACGTCGCCCACCTCGCCCCGAAAGTCGTTCACGTTGACCGCGAAGAGCCGACGGGTGATGCCGGCCTCGTCGAACTTCTGCACGTCGGTGACGGCATCGTCCGCGACGCCGTAGGGATCGTAGAGAGAGCCGTCGGAGATCTGGAGCGCTTCGAGGCGGAGCCACGCCTCGAAGATCCCCTGGTAGCCGGAGACCTCCAGCCGGTTGCGCAGCGCCTCCTCGCGGAGATCGTCCTGATCGAGGCGGCGGTACTCCAGCTTGTTCGTGGCGGAGAGGTAGAGCGGATCGTCGGCGTGGGCCGGCGACGGGGAGGTGAGCGAGAAGGCCAGGACGGCGAGGGCCGCGGACCGGCGCATCAACCCGCCTCGTTCACGACGCCTTCCTCGGGATCCCCCGGGGCCGCGTCGTCCGACTCCGCCAGCAGATCCACGACCACCTGCTCCAGCTCCTTCTCGTCGCCGGGACGGTAGCCGGTGTGGTGGTAGCGGATGTAACCGTCCCGATCGATCACGACGACGTACGGGATGGTCCCCTTGCCCTGAAGCTTGCGGAAGACGTCCTGCTCGGGATCCAGCACGACGCGGAAGTCGTACTTCTTGGACTTCACGAAGCGGCCCACCTGGCTCTGGAATTTCGGGGAGTCGATGGTCACGGCCAGCACCGTCACGCCCCGGTCCTCGTACTCGTCCTGGATCCGCTGCACGTAGGGCAGCTCCTTGATGCAGGGCTTGCACCACGTGGCCCAGAAGTCGACGAGGATCGGGCCGCGGCCGAGCAGGTCCTCCAGCTCGAAGCGTTCGCCGGCCAGGTCCACGGCCTGGAAGTTGGGGGCCTTTGTCCGGGTCTCGGACGCGTTCGACGTTCCGGACGCCGCGGCGACGACGGCCAGGACGGCGAGCGAGGTCAGGATCCGACGTTTCATGGGATTCCTCGGCAACGGGGTGGGGTGTGCGTGTCGAGGAGGGAAGCCTATCACGTTCCCGGCGCGCGTGCCTTCGACAAGGTTCGACGGACCGCATCCAGCACGGAGCCCGGGCGGATCAAATCCTGGCAGGAGGGAGCGATGTCGCAGGAGCGCCGGTAGCACGGGTGGCAGTCGATCGGGGTGACGATCTTCTCCCCGCGGCCGTAAAGCTCGATCTCCTGGGCGCACGTAGAGCCGAAGAGCACCACCACGGGGACGCGGGCCGCGATGGCCAGGTGCATGCCGAGCGTGTCGCCGGTGACGATGGCGTCGCAGGCCGCCACGAGGCCGGCGAAGTCCGGCAGGGGGTGGATGCCGGTCTCCATCGCCCCGGGGACGGCCGCCGCGATCCGGCCGTTGCGATCGGCCTCCTCGGGCCCGCCCAGCAGCGCCACGCGGACTCCCTCCTCCCGCAGACGCCCGGCCAGCTCCACGTAGCCGGACTCGGTCCACGCCTTGTTGGCGAAGACGCCGCCGGCGCCGGTGTTCAACCCCACGATCGGGCCATCGCCCGGCAGCCGCGCCGCCAGGATCTCCCGCCCCGCGTCGACACGCGTGGCGGCGGCGGGGACGTCGTACTCCTGTCCGTTCCAGGAAAGCCCCGCGACCTCGAAGATCATGTCCTGGTACGTGCGATCGTTCTCGTGGAACTTCATCCGGTCCGACAGCCCGAGGTCGTAGGCGTACCGCGCCGACTCGTGGAGCGGCACGAGCGAGCCCCGTTCATCGCGGCCGAAGCCCCGACGCTCGCCGGCGGCCACGCGCATCGCCAGGCTGGTGGGATAAGGGTCCTTGTCGAGCGACAGCACGAGGTCGAAGCGCTCCGCCCCCAGCCGCTCCGAGGCCTCCCAGCCGGGGACCAGCACGCGGTCGATGCGGGGATGATCGGCGAGGAGCGGTGCCGCGCCCTCCCCCACCACCCAGGTGACGTGGACCGGGTCCGGGCCCGCCGCCAGCGCCCGCAGGATCGGCGTGGTGCGCAGGACATCGCCGAGCGCGCCGATCTTCAACACGAGGATGCGCCGCCCCATGGGCGAGAACTCCGGGCAGCCGTCGCACTCCCGCCGGAACCGGCAGGGGCGATCGCCCAGGAAATGGCGGCAGTCCGTCTTCCAGTTCATCCGCGCTCGTCTCCGTTTCCCCGACATCGGCTGATTCCGGGACATTCTAACCCGGAAAGGCCGATCGTGCCGGGCGGGCACCTTGCCAGACGGGGCGCCGTCCCGGTACGATCGTTCGAGCGGAGAGCCGCATCCAGACTGACTTCCGAGCCTCCTCAACCCGCGAGCCGTCCATGCGCAAGGAACGCCTGACCTACCGCGATCTCGTCCGGCGGATTCTCGCGGGCTCCCTCCTGCAGGGGGAGGAGCGCCGCGTCGCCCAGGATCTGCTGACCCGGCCCGACTCGCCGGACACGGCCCGCCTTCTCGGCGAGCTCCTGGACGACGTGGCCCATCGCGGCGCGCTGATGCGACTGGACCCGCGGCCCACCGACGGCCCGAACGTCCGCCGCTACCTCGATCCCTACACCGAGGACCATTGGGTGATGGAGCTGCCGGGCCCGGCCGTCGCCGAGGAGCCCGTCGCGCGTCCCGCCCCTTCGTCCGCGCCGCGTGCTCCGGCCGCGCCGGTCGCCGCCGAGCCGGAACCGGCTCCGGTCCCCGCGCCGTCGCCCGAGCCGGAACCGGTGCCGCGCGTGGTGGAGCCGATCTCCGTCGTCGACGTGGAACCGGGAGTGCCCCGCCGCTTCGTGGACAACCGGACGGGCGAGCCGCTCCGCACGCTCTTCGGGACGTTCTCGCCGTGCGCCACGCCGGAGGAGATCGGCAACGCGCTGACGCCGCTGGCCGGGGAAGTCGTCCGCCTCACCGGCGCCACGTCGGTGCGCTTCCACGTGGACTGCGAGGACGATGCCACGCTGCTGCCGGTCCCGCTGCTGGACCAGGAGCCGGCGCCCCACGATCCGCTCGGCGGCCGCGTCGCCACCGACGTGCTGGGCCGGCGTCGCTCCCTGCACGTTCCGGACCTCACGGCCGCGGGAGTCCACGCCGCGGACGGCGCGCGCGGCGCCCTGTTCTGCGCACCGCTCGTCTCCGGCGAGGCCGTCGCCGGCCTGATGGAGGTCCGGCGCTCGCGACCGGGCCCGTTCGACGAGGACGAGCTGCGCCTGTTCTCGGTGGTGGCGCTCAGCGCGGGCGGCGCGCTCGCGCGGGCGGAGATCCTGGAGAAGCTGATCTTCCTGGATCGTCTGACCGGCCTCTACAACCGTGCCTACTTCGACGATCAGATCGAGCGGGAGATCGAGCGCGCGAACCGGAACGGAACGTCGGTGGCGCTCCTCATGTGCGACCTCGACCACTTCAAGCGCGTGAACGATTCGCACGGTCACCAGGTGGGCGACCAGGCGCTCGTGCACCTGGCGTCCATCATCCGCTCGAACATCCGACAGATCGATCTGGCCGCGCGCTACGGCGGCGAGGAGTTCGCGATCCTGCTCCCGTCCATCACGCGTGCGCGCGCCGCGCGCACCGCCGAACGTCTCCGGCGCGTCGTCGCCGACGCCCGGTTCGGGGACGTCATCCCTCAGCTCGGCGAGCAGCGGCTCTCCATCTCGCTGGGCTTCGCGCTCTACCCCGACGACGCGGCGACGGCCAAGCAACTCATCGACCGGGCGGACCGGGTGGCGCTCTACGCGGCGAAGAACCGCGGGCGCAACCGCGTCGTGCCGTGGTCGGCCGCGCGCGAGACGCGGTCGGGCGTCGGTTCCTGATCCGCAGGCAGGGTCCCCGCTAGGGGCGGTTCCAGCGCGCCGCCTCGGGAACATCGGCCAGCGACGGCCGGTCCCGGACGGCCTCCCTCACGTGGGCTCGCCCTTCCTCCTCGCGCCCGCTCTCGGCCAGCGCCACGCCGAGATGCGCGCGCACCTCCGCATCGCCGGTGAGGCTCCACGCCTTGCGGAGCGGTTCGACCGCCTCCGCCGGGCGCCCTGCGCGAATCGCCGACCAGCCGAACGTGTCCAGCACCGCGGCGTCGTCGGGGGCGAGATCCCGGGCGCGGCGGGCCACTTCGAGGCCCCGTGTCGGGTCGATGCGCTCGTTCGTGAGGATCCACGCCAGATTGTTCAGCGTGTCGACATCCTTCTCCAGCGCGGGCAGCGCCGCCTCCAGCACCGCGACGGCCTCGCGCGGACGATCCGTGTGCGAGTAGACCAGCGCCTTGCCGTTCACCGACGGCGCGTGCGCCGGATCGATCCGGAGCGCCTCGTCGAATCGGGCGATCGCGCGCGCCGGTTCCCCCGCGTCCTCCAGCATCACCGCGTAGGACGCCAGGATGTCGACGTCCTGCGCATTCACGGACAGCGCCCGCTCGAACGCGATCTCCGCCTCGCCGTGCTCGCCGTCGTCCGCGTGCGCCGCGGCCAGGCGCACCCACGCGTCCTCGTGCCGCGGCTCGCGCGCCAGCACCTCGCGGTACGCTTCCTTGGCCTCTTCCCTGCGGTCCAGCTCCAGCATGGCGTGGGCGAGGTTCATCCGCGTACGCGTGTCGTCCGGATCGCGGGAGAGGATCTCGTGGCACCACGCGGCCGCCTCCTCCCACTTCTCCTCCAGCCGGCGCAGGAGGGCCAGTTTCGTCAGGACGTTCGCGTTGTCGGGATCCTGCTCGTGCAGGCCTCGCAGCAGCCGCTCCGCCTCTTCGTACCTTCCCGACATCATGATGGTCGGGATCTCCTGGAGCTTGTTGAAGAAGCCGACCATCTCCTTCGGGTCGCGGCCGCCTTCGTTCCAGAGGTCGCGCTCCACCTGACTCCGGTCCGCCCCGACGTCGCCCACGTAGCCGAGGCGCTCCAGCCGCTCGATGGTCTCGTCGTCCACCGGCAGCTCCTCCACCGGCAGCGCGTTCCCGCGCGCGAGGTGCGCGTCGCTCTCCGCGGTCAGCTCCGACACGATGTCCGGATACGAAGCCGCGACGTTCGTCGTCTCGTGCGGATCCGATGCAAGATCGTACAGTTCCGGCACCGGAGCGCGGACCAGCTTCCAGTTTCCCCGTCGCACCGCGCGCAGACCCGCCCAGTCGTAGTGGATCCGCGGGAAGAGCGACTCTCCGAACTGCACGGGCGGTCCGTCGGACTCCCCGTGCACGAGCGCGACGAGCGACTCGCCGTCCAGGCCCTCCGGCACGGTCTCGCCCAGGAACTCGAGCAGCGTCGGCGCCACGTCGACGAGGGATACGGGGTCGGGCACGCGATGCGCCGCGGGGACTTCGGGACCTGCGAGGATCCAAGGAACCCGCAGCGAGGACTCGTACACGAACAGTCCGTGCGTGAGCTCCTCGTGCTGACCCAGCGACTCGCCGTGGTCCGCCGTCACCAGCACGGTCACGCGATCCTGCATGCCCTCCACCGCCTCCAGCAGCCGGCCGATCTGCTCGTCCACGAACGCCACCTCGCCGTCGTAGGAGTCGGGGCCGTACTGCCGGGCGAAGCGGGCCGGCGCCCGGTACACGGCGTGCGGATCGAAGAAGTGCACCCAGGCCAGGAACGGTTCCGATCCGGACGCCGCCTCGGCCAGCCATCCGGCGGCGCGGTCCGCCACCTCGTCCGCTCGACGCTCATCGTAGAAGAGCCGGCCGGCGACGTCGTCCGCGGTCTCGCCCAGATCGTTCCCGGCCGACGATCCGCTGAGTTCGTCGTCGTAGAGGTGGAACCCCTGGTCCAGGCCGAACTCCCGCGCCACGGGGAACGCGGAAACGAAGGCCGCCGTGCTCCAGCCCCGATCGGCCAGGATCTCGGCGACGGTGTCGGCGCTCTCCGGCAACCGGGCGGCCCCGTTGTCGCGCACGGTGTGCCGGTCCGGGTAGAGGCCGGTCAGGATCGTGGCGTGTGAGGGAAGCGTGAGCGGCGCGGGCGCCATCACCTGCTCGAAGAGCGTGCCGCGCTCGGCCAGCCCGTCGAGCGCCGGCGTGGCGGGCCGCGCGGCGCCGTAGCAGCCGAGCCGATCCGCCCGGCACGTGTCGATGGTGACGAGCAGGACGCCGCGCGGCGCCGACCGGTCGCAGCCGCCCAGCCCGACGGCGGCCGACGCCATCGCCCAGGCGGCGAGGATCCTCCCGAGGGCTGTCACGGTCCGACCTCCACCCTTCTGCCCGACCTTCCCGGCCCGCTACCGGCGCGCGACGATGACCCCGACGATGACGACGCCGAGCGCGATCAGGCCGATCAGCATCCACGGCATGTCGCGCGGCGCCGACTCTCCGGCGGCCTCCCCGCCGATCCAGTTCCGGTAGTCCACCTGACCCTTGCCGCGGTTTGACCGCTTCAGGTCGTTGCCGTCCTGGATCGTGCTGACGTCCTGCGGATAGGGTCCGGCCTCCATCTCGGTGGTGGTGGCCCAGCCCCAGTCGTTGAAAGTGGCGTCGATGTCGTTGCGGCTCCCGTTCACGATATCGAGCGGGTTGCCGTAGATCCGGTTCGCATTCTCGGCGCTGCCGCCGATCACCGGGTGGGAGCGCGCCCCGCTGACGTCGATGGCGCGCGGCGAGCACTCGGTGATCTCGTTACGGAAGATCTCGGGCGACGATCCCGCCACCGCGATGCCGAACGTCCGCGTCCCCTTGATGACGTTCCCCTCGATCCGCGGATTGCCACGCACGATCTTGATGCCCCAGCCGAACGGCGAGTCGATCACGTTGCCCCGGATCGTCGGGCCGCCCTGGTCCACCTCGATCGCACTGCCGGAGTAGCCGCCCGAGTCGAGGGAGAACCCCTCGATGACCGTGGACCGGTCGAGGTTCTCGCCCTTCAGCACCAGCAGCTTCTCCTCCAAGGGACTCTCCCCGAGGCCGGAGCTGATGAGCTTCGTGGCCTCGGGGCCGTCGGTGGAGCGAAGCACAAGGTTCTTGTCGAGTTCGATGTACTCCGTGTACTCGCCCGGACCGACCAGGACCGTGTCGCCCTCGGCGGCCGCATGGATCGCCGCGGAGATCGTGGAGTGGTCGTCGGGGACGTGGAGCGTCGCCGCCGGCAGCAGGGCCGGGGTCAGCATCGTCAGGGCGATGCCGGAGCTGAGGATCCGCTGGATAAGCACGTTCGAATCAACCTCCCTCGGTCCCGGATTCCAGCCGCTCGCGGGCGCGGCGCAGATTGTCCAGCACCCGCGGATGCGCCGGAGCGAATGTCCGGGCTCGTTCCCAGTAGTCGACGGCCTCCGCCAGCCGGCCGTCGCGTGCGTACAGGACGCCTAGATTGTTCCAGGCGTCGGCAAACGTCGAGTCGGTTTCGACCGCCCGGCGATAGGCCGTCTCCGCTTCCTCGCGGCGATCCAGCCGCTCCAGGACGATCCCGTGGTTGTAGAAGGCCGCCGCGTCCCGCAGTCCGACCTCGGCGGCCGCCGAGAACGCTTCCTCGGCCTCCGCCGGCCGCTGTGTCTGCATCAGCGCCAGGCCCAGACTGGCCAGGTTCTCGCCGTCGTCCGGGTCCAGCATCCGCTCCCGACGGAAGTGTTCCAGGGCCTTCGTCGGGTCTCCCATGGCCATGTACAGCGTACCGAGGTTGAGGTTCCCCTTCGGATAGTCCGGAGTGTCCTCCAGGGCGAGGAGCTGCCACCTCATCGCCTCGTCCAGATCGCCGGCCTCGTGGTAGAGGTTCGCCACCGACTGGCGGAACTGCGCCGCCGTGGGCGCGTACTCCAGGACCCACGGGTTCGCGTTGACGGCCACTCCCAGCCCCAGCGCGACTCCGAGCGGCGCGAGGCCGCGCGCGCCTCGCTCCCGCAGCGAACCCAGGATCCACGCGCCGCCGGCCATCGCCAGCAGGGAGAGGATCGGCCGGAGCGGAACGCGGTAGCGCGCGGTCACGAAAAAGAGGATGAACGAGAACGCGTACACGGCGCAGAGCAGCACCAGGAATCGTCCGCCGGGCCCCCCGCCCGACCACGCGCGCACCGCCCCGAGCGCGGCCAGCGGCATCACGAGAAAGTAGAGGTAGAGCGCGAACACCCCGGACGGGGCGAACTCATGGAGGAAGCGGCGGATGTCCCGGTTGTTCGAGAACTCGGTGCCGGACAGGAAGTAGATCGCCTTCTTGAAGGTCAGGACGACGCCGGCGACGGGGTTCGCGCGCCACCACTCGAAGGAGCGCTCGAACCAGTACTCCGACACCTCCGAGGGTTTCAGCTCGCGGCCGCGCGCCTCCTCCGCGATCCGGATGGCGTCCTCGTAGCCTCCCCACCAGTCGATGCTCATCACGGACGGCGCTGTCGCGGACCAGCCGTTCGCCTCCTCGTTGTTGCCCAGGAAGAAGTTGAGTCCGGCCTGCGAGGCGACCAGGACGCGATCCTGACCGTAGTGCGCGTTCAGCCAGGTGACCGGGAACACGCACAAGCAGGTCCCCAGCGTGAGGGCCAGCGCCGGAACCGGGCGCCAGTCGGCCGGCCGCAGCGATCGCCCCCAGGTGGCCGCCAGCACGAAGAGCACCGGCGCGAAGAGGAGGATGTTGGGGCGGGTGATGGTCAGGAGGCCCATGAGCACCCCGGCCAGTCCCCATCGGCCGGCCGTGCCGGTGTCCCCGGCTCGCAGCACCAGCAGCACGAACAGCGCCATCATCGGCGCCTGAATCGACTCCAGCAGCAGGTCGGCCTCGAAGTAGACGAGGATCCCATCGAGGGCGACGAGGAGCGAAGCCGCGAACGCGAGACCGGGGCGCCCGGGCCAGACCCGTCGGCCGATCCGGTGGACGAGCCACGGAGTGATCGCCCCGAGCGCGAGCTGCGCTCCGCGCAGCAACTCGAACGGCACCGGGTCCGAACCGAAGAAGCGGTACGCCAGGCCGAGGAGGAGTGGGTAAAAAGGTGCCCGGAAGAACGGGATCCGGTCCGTCCAGTCGCCCGCCGCGATCTCCCTCGCCCACAGATCGTGGTAGCCCTCGTCCATGATGGGCAGAGCGAAGTGTGGGTTCCCCCGGATCTGGGCGAAGTAGAGGGCTCGGAAGGCCAGGGAGAGCCCAACCGACAGCCAGGGAACCCAGCGAGCAGACAGATTCATGCGCAAGCGCGTCCTCGGGTCGGGCGAAGGTCCTTCCTTGCGCGGAATCCTACCAGATTCGCGGGGGACCGTCCGGTCCTGTGGCGGGCGGGAAAGCGTCGAATTCGCCGTCGTTGACACGGTTTCGGCATCTGTGCGACTATCCTTGCATCGCGCTGCTTCTTGCGACTACAACGACAGGGACCGCGCCCGGACCGAACGCTCCTCCTCTCTGCGTCAGTCCAGGCAATCAGTCGGTTCTAAGGAGCATCGGCTCGCCGCCGAAGGGACTTCTCCTTCCGCGGTCGGCTGCCTCACCGGCGGGTTGTGTCCGTGCCATCCGCTTTCTGGAGTCGGTGAGGCCAGGGTGGCGTCTCCAATTCCATCACTCATGCTCAGGGGGTCTGAGTACATGCGTAAGTTCTTCGCGACTGCTTTCGTGCTGACCGCGGTTTTCGCCATCGCGACGTCCGGCCTCGCTCTCGAGAAGTCGGCTGTCCAGATGACCGAGGGTCGCGGCAACGATGGTTGGGCGGCCGGCACGACGTGTTCGGTTTCCTACTACAACACCTGCACCGGCTGGCTCTGGACCTGGTCCGGCTGGTCGCCGACCGACATCGTCGGTATGACGCTCGACTCGTGCTGCCCCGAGGGTAGCAACTCCACGCTCGTCGCCACGAACCTGTATGCCTGGTCCGGCGCTCCGTCGAACTACGGCTTCACCGGTACCGTGACGCTGTCGAACGCGGATGCCAACGGTTGCCCCGCGGGCGCCATCTCCTCGCAGCCGCTGCTGCCGGCTTCCGGCAACAACGTGCAGCTCTGGGGCGTCCCGGCGAACAACCAGCTGGTCGTGACCTACCAGCACGCCAACGCTGCCTTCGCGGATCCGATCGTGTGGCCGACGGACCACCCGGCTGCCGGCCCGACCGGCCCGGCCGCCTGTGGTACCTGCTACCCGACGACCCGTACCCTGCACTCGTTCTACTACGGCAACGCCACCACGGCGCTCTGCCCGGGTTCGGCCCTGGACGACGGTGTGTGCGGTTCCGAGTGGCTCCTGTGGGCCGCCTCGTACACCTGCAACATCATCTCCGTGGACGAGACGAGCTGGGGTTCGGTCAAGAACCTGTACCGCTAGTCTCAGCAGCAACGCAGTTCGAGCGGGCGTCGGCTTCGGCCGGCGCCCGTTTCGTTTGCCCCCGGTCCCCGCGGCGCGGTGGATTGAATCGGGCGGATGACAACCGGTATCCTCGGAGTCATCGGTGAGCCGCCGAAGCGCCACCCCCTCCGCGGCGAGCTCACTCAGGCCGCAGGTGCTCACGCCATCCGCGCCCAGCGGCGCGCCGAGGGGGGTGCTTCGAGTCCTCAAACGCACAGGGGGTCCTCGCCCATGCGGAAGAACTTCAAGACGGCGTTCGTCCTGGCGGCGACGTTCTGCGCGACGTCCGCCTTCGCTCTTGAGAAATCTGCGGTCCCGATGACCGAGGGTCGCGGCAACGATGGGTGGGCGGCCGGCGCAACGTGTTGGGTTCCCTACTACAACACCTGCACCGGCTGGCTCTGGACCTGGTCCGGCTGGTCGCCGACCGACATTGTCGGCATGACGCTCAATTCGTGCTGTCCGTCGGGCGAAAACACGTACCTGGTAGCCACGAACCTGTACGCCTGGTCCGGCGCTCCGTCGAACTACGGCTTCACCGGGACCGTGACGCTGTCGAACTCGGACGCGAACGGCTGCCCGACGAGCGCCATTGCCTCGCAGCCGCTGCTGCCGGCTTCCGGCAACAACACGCAGCTGTGGGGCGTCCCGGCGAACAACCAGCTGGTCGTGACCTACCAGCACGCCGACGCTGCCTTCGCGGATCCGATCGTGTGGCCCTCGGACCACCCGGCGGCGGGCCCGACCGGCCCGGCCGCCTGTGGTACCTGCTACCCGACGACCCGTACCGTCCACTCGTTCTACTACGGCAACGCCACCACGGCACTGTGCCCGGGATCGACCCTGGATGACGGTGTCTGCGACTCCGAGTGGCTCCTGTGGGCCGCTTCGTACACCTGCGGCGGGGACTATGTGGAGCCGAACAGCTGGGCGGCCGTCAAGCACCTTTACCGCTAGGTTCTGATCCGCGGATTCGTCGAGCGGGCGTCGGCTTCGGCCGGCGCGGGAGCCCCACACATGCGAAGACATCTCATCATCGCGTTCATCCTAGCGATGACAGCCAGCACGACGGCCGCTCCCGCGCTTGAGAAGTCGGCGGTCCCGATGACCGAGGGGCGAGGCAACGACGGATGGGCGGCCGGCGGAACGTGTTCGGTCTCCTACTACAACACCTGCAACGGCTGGCTCTGGACCTGGTCCGGATGGTCACCGACCGACATCGTCGGGATGACGCTGGACCGGTGCGACCCCGCGGACAATCTGTCCACGCTCGTCGCCACGAACCTGTATGCCTGGTCCGGCGCTCCGTCGAATTACGGATTCACGGGGACCGTGACGCTGTCGAACGCGGATGCAAACGGCTGCCCGACGGACGCAATCGCTTCCACGCCTCTGTTGCCGGCTTCCGGAAACAACATTCAACTGTGGGGTGTCCCCGCGGACGGTCACATGGTCGTGACCTACGAGCACGCCGACGCTGCCTTCCCGGATCCGATCGTGTGGCCGACGGACCACCCGGCTGCCGGCCCGACCGGCCCGGCCGCCTGTGGTACCTGCTACCCGACGACCCGTACGCTGCACTCGTTCTACTACGGCAACGCCACCACGGCGCTCTGCCCAGGTTCGCCCCTGGACGACGGCGTCTGCGGTGCTGAGTGGCTCCTGTGGGCCGCCGGATACACTGGCGCCCCGATTTCGCGGGGCCAGAGCAGCTGGGGTACGGTCAAGAGCCTGTACCGCTAGCATCGGACCCGGATTGCAACGCCCCGCCCGGGATCGGTACAATCGTGGGAACGCGGCACGGAAGCTCCCCGCGCGCCGCCTCGCCTCCTGACGGAGAAGAACCCATGAGCCGCCCGCATCGCCCGCTCCGGGCCATCGCCCTGCCGTTGCTCTCGATCCTCGTCCTCGCCGTGGCCGTTCCGGCCGCCGCCCTAGAGCGCGAGGCCGTTCCGATGTCGGACGGCCGCAACAACGACGGATGGGCGAGCGGCTTCACCTGCAGCGTCAGCTACTACAACACCTGCACCGGCTGGCTCTGGACGTGGTCCGGATGGTCACCGTCGGAGACCATCGGCATGGTCATCGAGTCGTGCTGGCCGACGGCCCTCGGATCCGTTCTGAACGCGACCAACCTGTACGCGTGGTCCGGAGCACCGTCGGGCTACGGATTCACGGGCACGGTCTCCATCAGCACCGTGGACGAGAACGACTGCCCCGCCGTGACGCTGGCGTCGACGCCCCTTCTCCCGGCGTCGGGCAACAACGTGTCGCTTTGGGGACTGTGGTTCCCGAACAACGGGAAGCTCGTGGTCACGTACCAGCACTCAGACCAGGCGGGCAACCCGACGCCGCTGGCCGATCCGACGGTGTGGCCCACCGATCATCCGGCGGCCGGCCCCACCGGACCGGCGGCGTGCGGGACCTGCTACCCGTCGCCGCGCACGACCCACTCGTACGACTACGGGACGACGGACTCCGTCCTCTGCCCCGGGTCTCCGCTGAACGACGGTGTCTGCAACGCGGAGTTCCTGCTCTGGGCCGCGGCCGTCACGGGCGTCGTGGACTACGTGGAGCCGAACAGCTGGGCGAAGGTGAAGGACCTGTACCGATGATTCGCGGGTTCGCGGCGGCGGGGGTCCGCCGGTGGGGCGGGCTTGCTCTCGCTGCGGCCCTGCTCGCGGCTGAATCCGTCGGGGCGCTGGAGCGGGTGTCCGTGCCCCACACGGATGACAGGTCGTACGACGACTGGGGTGTCGGCGGCACCTGCCGGGTGAGCTACTACAACATCTGCACGGGATGGGTGTGGATCTGGTCCGGGTGGTCGGCAGGTCAAACGGTAGGGCTCGTCATTCCAAGTTGCATACCCGAGAATCAGCCCGGCTACCTGCAGGCAACGAACGTCTACGCTTGGTCCGGCGCCCCTTCCGGTTACGGCTTCACGGGCACGGTTCGGATCAGCGTCGCCGACAAGAGCGGGTGCCCCGGGCGGATACTGGCCTCGACTCCCCTCCTGCCTACGACCGGAAGCAACACGCAGCACTGGAACCTTCTGTTCCCATTCGGCGAGACCTGGGTCCTCACCTACGAGCACTCAAGTCAAACGGCGCGCCCGGACCCGATCATCTGGGCAACCGACCACCCGGCTGCCGGCGCGACCGGCCCGGCCGCGTGTGGAACCGTCTGCTATCCACCCACGCGCACGACCTTTTCTTACCTCTTCGGAACGGAGGATGAAGTCCTGTGCCCGGGATCCTCCCTCGCCGATGACACCTGCAAGGTCGAATGGCTCGGGTGGGGGATCGGCGTCTTTGGCGTCCCCATTCACGTGGACTCGGAGAGCTGGGCCAAGGTCAAGGAGCTCTACCGATGAGAGGCAATCCGGCGAGAACCGCGATCCGGCGGTTCGTCAGCCTGCTCGCGATCGGGCTCGGCCTCGCCGGCCCGGCCGATGCCTTGCAGAGGGAGGCCGTTCCCGTGCCGGATGATCTCGGAGAGTCCGACTGGGCGGCCGCGAGCACCTGCGCCACGACGTACTACAACATCTGCACCGGCTGGGTCTGGATCTGGGACGGCTGGGAGACCGGCGACGTGGTGGGCATCACGCTGGGGAGCTGCTCGCGCAACGATCCACACCAGCTGCTGGATACGGTCAACCTGTACGCGTGGGAAGCCGCGCCTTCGGGCTACGGCCTGACCGGAACCCTCACGGTCTCCCGCCAGGATGCGAACGGATGCCCCGGCGCTCCGGTCGCCTCGCAGCCGCTCCTGCCGGCGACGGGGAACAACGTCATCGCTCTCGGTCTCCCGATGGTGGACGTGACGCTGACCTACCGGCACGGGGGCGAGACCACGCCCGAGTTCTACGAAGATCCCACGACCTGGGTCACGGATCATCCCGGCGCAGGCCCCACCGGCCCGACCGCTTGCGGCCTCTGCTATCCGACGACGCGGACTCCCCACTCGTTCCTGTTCGCCCTTCAGGATGAGATCCTCTGCCCGGGCCAGCCCTTCGATTCCGGGACCTGCACTCCGGAGCTCTACGGCTGGGGGGCCACGTACCGGATCGTGGACTACGTGGAGCCGTCCAGCTGGGCCAAGGTCAAGCACCTCTACCGCTAGCCGATGCATCTTGTGGTTCGCCTGGGCGCTCCGGTACGCTCGGGTGACCCTTCACCCGGAGTCTGCACCGTGCCGCCGACACCTCGACTCGCCCTCGCCCTCTCGCTCGTCCTGCTCCTGCTGCCGATCGCGGCCACGGCCTCCGTGGTTCCGGACGACTTCGTCTACGAGCCGGTCATCACCGACGTGTTCGAGCCGGGGCGTCCCGTGGGGTTCGCGTTCCTTCCGGACGGTCGCATCCTCATCATCGAGCGGAACAACGGTTTCGTCCGACTCCACGTGCCCGGCACCGCCACCGCGCCGCTGATTCACGTCGTCGCGGATCTGGACACCGAGGCGGAGCGCGGGCTGCTGGGCATCGCGGTGGACCCGGCGTGGCCGGCGCGGCCCTATCTCTACCTCTACTACTCCCACGAGACGCTGACCGGCCGCGTCGAGATGCTGACCGCGTCCGGCGATCTGTCGGACGGCGCCAGCGCCACGCTCTCCTTCCCGACGTCCTACCTCCTGTTCGACGACCTGCCGGATGTGAACCCGATCCACAACGGCGGGACGCTCCGGTTCGGCCCCGACGGCATGCTCTACCTCAGCCTGGGCGACGACGGGATGGCCTGCCAGACGCAGGACCCGTCCACGCTGGCCGGCGCGATCCTCCGGCTCGACGTGTCGTCGATGCCGGGCGCGGGCTCCGGCCCGCCGCCGAAGGGCGATCTGGTTCCCGCGTCGGGCAATCCGCTGACCGGTCCGGGCGATGCCGAGCGGCTCCACTGGGCGTGGGGCTTCCGCAACCCGTACCGCTTCACGATTGATCCGCAGACCGGCGATCTGGCGATCGGGGACGTGGGGCTGACCACGGAGGAGGAAGTGGACATGCTCCCGTTCGCTACCGGCGCCGGATCCAACTGCGGCTGGCCACAGCGCGAGGGGACGATCGATCCGGGGCTGCCGCTCACGTGCGGAGCGGAGAGCACGTTCGTGGAGCCGGCGGCCGTGTACGACCACCTGTTCGGAGCGGCGGTGATCTGCGGCCCGATCTACCGCGCCCCGGTCGGCGCGGCGACGCCCTTTCCCGCCGCCTACGACGGCAGCCTGTTCTTCACCGACTTCTACCAGGGCTTCCTGCGCCGCATCGTCCCGGACGGTGGCGGCTGGTCAATCGCGGACGCGGTGCCGGGGCAGCCGGCCGCCGACAACTGGGGCGAGTCCTTCTACTACGTCTCGGATCTGCAGACGGGCCCGGACGGCGCGCTCTACGTGCTCCACCTCATCCCGATCACGGGGCGGCCCAGCGGTCTGTACCGGATCGTGTCGACGACGCCGACGTCCATCCCGGCGGCCGCAGCCTCCGCATCGGCCGCCACGATCTCCGTCCGGCCGAGTCCGGCCCGCGTCGGGCAGGCCGTGCAGCTGAGCTGGCGGGACGGCTCCTCCGGGCCGGGCCGCCTCGAGTGGCACGACGTCGCCGGGCGACGCCTCCGCTCCGAGCCGCTCCCGCCCGGTCGATCGAACTGGGCGTGGGACGGCCGCGATGACGCGGGGCGCCCCGTGGGACCGGGCGTGTACTTCGTGACGGTGTCCCGCGGCGACGGGACGCAGGCCGTCGGCCGGTGCGTGCGCATCCGCTGACGCCCCACGTTTCGCTTGGCCCGCCCCCCGCCGCGGCGTTATTCTTCGAGTTCGGGAAGGCGCTTTCATCGTTCGCGCGTTCCCGCTTTGAAGCGTTTTCATAAGGAGTCTGATCATGCGAAGAAGTCTCTTCGTGCTGTTCCCGCTTTGCCTTCTCCTTCTCGCCGCTCCGCTGTTCGCCCTCGAACGTGCCGCCGTGCCCATCGGCGACCGCGACTTCGACGAATCCTGGGCGGCGGGCACCACGTGCACGGTGAGCTACTACAACACCTGCACCGGCTGGCTCTGGACGTGGTCCGGCTGGTCCGCCACGGACGTCATCGGCCAGGTGTTCGATCCGTGCTGCAGTGAGAACGCGATGCTCGCAGCCACGACGGTGTACGCGTGGACCGGAGCGAGGTCCGACTACGGCTTCACGGGGACCATCTCCATCTCGAACGCGGATGCGAACGGGTGCCCGGCGGGGCTCATCGCCTCACAGCCGTTCCTGCCGGCCTCCGGTGCGAACGGCCAGCTCTGGAACGTGCCGGTGTCCGGCCCGGTCGTGCTGACGATCGATCATCCGAGCGCCAAGGGCCATCCCATCCCGACCGTCTGGGCCACCGACCACCCGGCCGCCGGGCCCACCGGACCCCAGGCGTGCGGATTCTGCTATCCGACGACGCGGTCCGCGCACTCGTTCTACTACGGCAACGCCACGACCGCGCTCTGCCCCGGATCGCCGCTGGACGACGGAGTGTGTGACGCGGAGTGGCTGCTCTGGGCCGCCTCCTTCGTCTGCACGGTCGGCGTGGACGAGGAGACCTGGGCCGGAGTGAAGAACCTGTACCGCTAGCAGTCCCGGGCCGTGAGGCCCGCACCGGCCGGCAGCGCAAGCCCCGGCCCCGCCGTCGATCCTCCGGAGCCGGGTGCGCTCCTGCGCTCCCCCTCGCCCGGCCCGGAGATCGGCGGCTCTCCGTTTCTGTTCAAGACTTGCGATGCTTCGCGAGTTTTTCTCGATTCTGCCGGTTCCTGCAGCCATGAGTCACAATCCGGAGCACTTCGCGGTCGTCCCCAACACGCCTCCGCCGGGACGAGAATCAGCAAAGAATTGCAAGGCAAGGTGTTACGCAAGGATTCGAGGACCTGTCGGTTGACAGGTTTTTCCAGAGCGTGTTAGTCTCGACGTCGCAAGGGAAAGATTCGGGTTCGCCCGAATGGCTCCCAGGGATGATGGACCCCCCGGCTCGCCGGGACGTTCGCTTCCCACACCTCTCAGGAGGTGGCACATGGGCCGACCGCCGAAGTGGCTTCCGCGGCCGGCTGTTCCGTCGGCAAGAGACACCGAGCTGCCCCGCAACAATGGGCTGACGGAACCAGGGGGTAGCGATTCTTCGAATCCTCTAGGGGGTCTTCGCACATGCGTAAGTACTTCATGACTGCGTTCGTCCTCGCGGCGACGGTCTGCGCGACGTCCGCTCTCGCTCTCGAGAAGTCGGCTGTCCAGATGACCGAGGGTCGCGGCAACGACGGTTGGGCGGCCGGCACGACGTGTTCGGTTTCCTACTACAACACCTGCACCGGCTGGCTCTGGACCTGGTCCGGCTGGTCGCCGACCGACATCGTCGGTATGACGCTCGATTCGTGCTGCCCTGAGGGCAACAACTCCACGCTCGTCGCCACGAACCTGTATGCCTGGTCCGGCGCTCCGTCGAACTACGGCTTCACCGGTACCGTGACGCTGTCGAACGCGGATGCCAACGGTTGCCCCGCGGGCGCCATCTCCTCGCAGCCGCTGCTGCCGGCTTCCGGCAACAACGTGCAGCTCTGGGGCGTCCCGGCGAACAACCAGCTGGTCGTGACCTACCAGCACGCCAACGCTGCCTTCGCGGATCCGATCGTGTGGCCGACGGACCACCCGGCTGCCGGCCCGACCGGCCCGGCCGCCTGTGGTACCTGCTACCCGACGACCCGTACCCTGCACTCGTTCTACTACGGCAACGCCACCACGGCGCTCTGCCCGGGCTCGGCCCTGGACGACGGTGTCTGCGGTTCCGAGTGGCTCCTGTGGGCCGCCTCGTACTCCTGCGACCCGGTGTCGGTCGAGGACAGCAGCTGGGGTTCGGTCAAGAACCTGTACCGCTAGTTCTTACGCATCTGCGTGAGTGGGAGGGGTGCTTCGGCGCCCCTCCTTTTTTTTGTCCCGCGCGCCGGGCCGGGGAGCGGCGCCGCGCTCGCTTGACAGCCCCGGAGCGGCCCGGGATCATCGCGCGTCGTCCCGGGCCGCCGGAGAGTGCCGTTGAAGTGCCCCACCTGCCACCGGATCCGCTCCGGAACCGCCCTTCTGCTGGCCACGCTGCTGTCGGCGTGCGCGGGCGAATCCGACGATGCGCCCCGACCGGTCCTGCTGATCACGATCGACACGCTCACGGCGGACCGCATCGCCTGCTACGGCGACCCCGACGTGCGGACACCGTTCCTCGACCACCTCGCGCGGTCCGGACGGCAGGCGGTCGATGCGGTGGCGCCCGCGCCCATCACGCTGCCGTCGCACGCCACGATCCTCACCGGCGTGGATCCGCCCGCGCACGGCGTCCGTGAGAACGGCCTATTCCGGCTCGACGGCAGCGCCACGACGCTCGCCGAGCGGCTGGGCGACGACATCGACAAGCTGGCGGTCGTCGGGGCGTTCCCGCTGGCCTCGCGGTTCGGGCTGGATCAGGGCTTCGACCGGTACGACGACGACTTCGAGCAGCCGGAGGGCGGCGCGCGGCGTGCCCCGTCGGAGCGTCGGGCGCGCGAGGTGTTCTCCCGCGCGACGGACTGGCTGCTCGCGCCGGAGCGTCGGCCGCGCGCGTTCGCGTGGACGCACGTGTTCGACCCGCACTACCTGTACGACGCCCCGCGACCCTGGAAGCGATGCGCCGCGACGCTCCGCTCCCCGGGTCTCTACGAGGCGGAGATCTCCTACACGGACCGGGAGCTGGGACGCTACCTCCAGGACGTCGATGCGCTCGATCCGGCGCGCGGCGCGACGATCCTGGTCACCTCGGACCACGGCGAGGGACTGGGCCGCCACGTGGAGCTGACGCACAGCGTCCTGGTCTACGATTCCACCCAGCGCGTGCCGCTGCTGCTGCGCGGCCCCGGCGTGGAGCCCGGTCTCCTCGCCGATCAGCGTCGGCTGGTGGACGTGGTTCCCACGCTGCTGAGAGCGTACGGTGTGGACGCGCCGGCGGAGCTGCCCGGCGACCCGCTGGACGAGCCGTCCACGACCCCGGAGGCCTGGGTGGAGACGAAGCACACCGAGCTGCTGCGCGGATGGAGTCCGCTCTACGGACTCCGGACGGAGCGCTGGAAGTACATCCGCGCCCCGCGCCCGGAGCTCTACGACCTGCGCTCCGATCCCGGCGAGACGACGAACCTGCTCGCGGAACACGAGGACGTCGCCGCCGGCCTGGATGCGCTCGTGTCCGAGGTGCTCTCGGGGGCCGCGGATCGCGGTCCGGACGACATGGACGAGGAGACCGCGGCCCGGCTGCGCAGCCTCGGCTACGTCGCCGCGATCACGCCGGGCAGCGCCGAGGCCGACACGCGCCTGGATCCGAAGGACGGCGTGCACGTGGCCGTCGCGCTCTTCGAGGGCGAGAAGGCCTTCCACGAACGACAGTATCGGCGGGCGGAACGCTTCCTCCAGCGGGCGATCCAGCTCGATCCGGAGGTGAAGGACGCCCACTCGTTCCTGGCGGGAACGTACTATGCGCTCTCCCGGTACGGGCGGGCGGCCGACCACGCGCGGCGATCGCTGGAGCTGCCGCCCCACCTCAACGAGGCGCCGGTGCACGAGACGCTGGGGCAGGCGCTGCTGGCGCTGGACCAACCGCGCGAGGCGCTCACGCACCTGCGGATCGCGGTGGAGAGCATGCCCGCGCTGCGTCCCCAGGTCGAGGAACTCGAGAGGCGACTGCGTTGAGACGCGTTTGCGGACTCCTGATGCTGCTCGTTGCGGGCTGCGCTCCGGGCGACGTCGTGCCGACGGCGGACGACCGCGATCCCGCCGTGCTGCTCGTGACCATCGACACGCTCCGCGCCGATCGACTGGGCTGCGGCGGCGATCCCCGCGCGCGAACGCCGCACCTGGATCGCCTGGCCCGGACCGGACTCCAGTACGCCGTGGCCATCGCGGCGGTGCCGGTCACGCTTCCCTCCCACGCCACGATCCTCACCGGACTCGTCCCGCCCGAGCACGGCGTCCGTGACAACGGCCTGTATCGCGTCCCGGACGACGTGCCGAGCGTGGCGGAGGCGTTCCGGGCCGCGGGTTGGAACACGGCCGCGTTCGTCGCGGCGTATCCGCTGGCCGCGCGCTTCGGGCTGGACCGCGGCTTCGCCCGCTACCACGACGAGTTCGGCGTCCGCGACGTGGCATCCGGAGCGCCGTTCGCCGAGCGCCCCGCCGATCGCGTGAACGAGAGCGTCGCGGCCTGGACCGCGTCCGCCCCGGACGGCCCGGCGTTCCTGTGGGTGCACTACTTCGATCCGCACGCGCCCTACGCGCCGCCCCGGCCCTGGGGAGTCGCCCCGCGCGATCCCTACCGCGGCGAGGTTTCGTTCACGGACCGTCAGCTCGGGGCGATGCTGCAGGGGCTGCGCGAGCGCTACGACGTTCGCCTCTCGATCGTCACGGCGGATCACGGCGAGTCGCTGGGGGAGCACCGCGAGTCCACGCACGGCATCTTCATCTACGAAGCGACGACCCGCGTGCCGCTCCTCCTGGCCGGCCCGGACGTTCCGGCGACGGGCCTGCGTCCCGGCCCGGTCCCCCTGACCGCCGTGGCCCCGACGCTCGCCGAAGGCGCCGGACTGGACGCGTCGACGTTCCCGGATCCTCCCCTCGCCGGCGGCGACGAGGCCGCGGACGATCTCTACACGGAGTCGATGTACCCGCGGCTGCGTCACGGCTGGTCGGAGCTGCGAGCGTTCCGCACGCGGGACTGGAAGGTGATCCAGGCGCCGCGCCCCGAAGCGTACGATCTGCGGACCGATCCGGGCGAGACCATGAACCTGTGGGAGAACGACGACCTTCCCGCGTTCGTGGACGAGCTGTTCGACCGGCTGGAGGACGAGGCGTTCGCGTTCGTGTCGCCTTCCGCCGCGCCGGACCCCGAGGTGGAGGCTCGTCTGGCCAGCCTCGGGTACGCCTCGGTCGCGGAGGACGACGGGGATCGGCCGGATCCTAAGGATCGCGTGCTCGTGGAGCGATCGCTGGGACGCGCGGCCGGGCTGCTGGAGGCCGGCAACCTGGTGGGCGCGCGGGCCTCGCTGGCCGCGGTGCGGCAGCGGGACCCGCACAACAAGGAGGCACAGCTCCTGCTGGCGCGCGTCGAGGCCTCGTCGGGAAACGTCGACCGGGCGCGGGCGCTCCTGGACGAGGCGCTTCGCCTTCCGCCTCCCACGCTGGACTCCACGGTGCACTACGAGATGGGCCGGCTGGCGCTCGACCGCGGCGAGCCCCTCGAGGCGGAGCGGCACTTCGAGACGTCGGTGATGCTGGACCCGCTCCACGTCGATGCGCGGTACAACTGGGGGCTCGCCGCCTACCGGGACGGCCGTTTCGGCGACGCGGCGGAGCGATGGCGCGAGGTCCTTCGTCTGGACCCGAATCACGCCAACGCGAAGCAGTGGCTGGGCGATGCGGAGCAGCGCGCCGCCGGGGAGGCGCCGTGACGAGGCGAATGACGGGACTCCTGGCGATCCTCGCCGCGACGGGCTGCGCGACACCCGCGCCGGACTCCGTACCCGCGCACGACGGCCCGCCCGACGTGCTGCTCATCACGGTCGACACGTTCCGCGCCGACCACGCCGGGTGCTACGGCAACCCCGACGGCCTCACGCCGGCGCTGGATCGCCTGGCCCGGCGCGGTCGCGCGGCCCGCCACTCGTACGCGCCCGCGCCGCTCACCGCGGTGTCGCATGCTTCCATGCTCACGGCGCTGGAGCCGCCCACGCACGGTGTGCGCGAGAACGGGACGTTCCACCTGGATCCCTCGCTCCCCACGCTGGGGACCTACCTCTCGGAGGCGGGCCTCACGACGGCGGCGTTCATCTCCGCGTTCCCGCTGGAGAGCCGATTCGGATTCGACAACGGGTTCGATCACTTCGACGAGAACCTGGGCGGCGATCCCGGCGGTCTCTACTACGCCGAGCGTCCCGCGGACGCGACCGTCGACGTCACGCTGACCTGGCTGGACGGGCGACCGGCGGACGAACGATGGCTGGCGTGGGTGCACTTCTTCGACCCGCATCATCCGCGGACGTTCCCTCCGGTCTACCGACGGCTGCCGCGCGTGAACGACTACGCGCGTGAGATCCGCTTCCTGGACACGGAGCTGGCGCGTCTGCTGCGCGGCATCGAGGCGCGGGGACGCGCTCCCGTCATCGCCCTCCTCTCCGATCACGGCGAGGCGCTCGGCGACCACGGCGAGTCGAGCCACGGCATCCTCCTGCACGAGCCGGTGCTGCGCGGCATCTTCCTGCTCCAGGCACCCGAGGGCACCGCCGAGCACGATCGACTGGGACAGGGACCGCTTCCCGGCGTCGTGCGCTACGCGGACCTCGTGCCGTCGCTCTTCGAGGTGCTGGGGCTGCCGTTCACGGACCGCGTGGAGGGAAGGTCCGTCCTCGCCGCGGGACCGTCGCCGGGGGCGTACGGCGAGACCTACTATCCGCCGATCCACTACCACTGGAGCCCGCTCCTCTCCTGGCGCGACGAGCGATGGACGTACATCCGCGGCCCCGGCCCGGAGCTCTTCGACCGCCGGGACGATCCAGGCGAGCTGCGCAACGTGATCGAGCAGCATCCGGACGTGGCCGCCGAGATGGAGCGCCGTGTCGCGGAGCTCGCGCGCGACCCCGATCGGATCGGGTCGGAGAACCTGGATCCGGAAGCGCGCGAGAAGCTGGCCGCGCTGGGCTACCTGTCCACGTCGTCGGCCGAGCTCTCCTACGATCCGGCGAAGGACCCCAAGCAGCTGATCGAGTCCGTGAACCAGCTCTTTCGCGGGATCCACCTGCTGGAGTCGGGACGGGCGCCGCTGGCGCTGACGTTCATCGAGCGCGCGCACCGCGCCGACCCCGAGAACGTGTCGGCGCTGTTCTATCTGGCCAACTGCCTGCGCGAGCTGGGTAGCCTCTCCCGGGCGATGGAGTACTACCGACGCGCGATCGACCTGGAGCCGGCCGCGGCCGAGGCGCACTCGCACCTCGCCCTCCTGGAGTTCGACGAGGGGCACGTGGACGAGGCCTTCGCGCTCATCGACCGTGGGCTGGCCGGCGCCCCGGAGGCGTTCCCGCTGCTCATGTCGGCCGGCGACCTGCACGTGCGCCTCGGCAACCTTCCGGCCGCGGAGGACTTCTACGCCCGCGCACGCGATACGTCGCCGCGACGCGTGGAACCGTGGGCGCTGGGCGCGCGGGCGGCGCTGCGGCAGGGAGACTCGCAGCGCGCGCAGGAACTGTGGGCGAAGGCGATGGAACTGGGACCGGATCACCCCGTGATGCGGGGCGGCCTGGGCCCGGCCGGCCCGCGATGACGATCGTCCGGCGGGTCGCCGCCGCGGCGATGTTCCTCGGCCTGGGCGCCTGCTCGACCCCGCCGCAGGATTCGTCGGTGCGGTCCGCCGCTCCCCCTCCCGATCCGGACCGCGCCAGCGCGCTCTTCGTCTCGCTGGACACGTTCCGGGCCGACGCGGCGGGCAGCGGCGGCAACCCGTCGGCCCGCACGCCGCATCTGGACCGGCTGGCGCGCACCGGCGTCCAGTTCGAGGACGGCTTCGCCGCGACGCCGCTCACGCTCCCGTCCCACGCCACGATGCTCACCGGGCTCAACCCGCCCGCCCACGGCGTGCGCGACAACGGCACGTTCCGCCTGGACGGGTCGCTCCCGCTCCTGGCCGAGACACTGCGCGACGCCGGCTTCGCGACCGGGGCGTTCGTCACCGCGTTCCCGCTGGACCGCCGGTTCGGGCTGGATCGCGGCTTCGAGGTGTACGACGACTCCGTGCGCGACCGGGACGACGGGCACGGCATGCTGATGGCGCAGCGACCCGGTCGGGAAGCGGCCGACGCCGCCGCGGCGTGGTGGGACGGACGGCCCGGGGAGGAACGATGGTTCGCGTGGGTGCACCTCTTCGACGCGCACTCCCCCTACGACGCACCGGCGGCCCTCCGCGCGGCGTGCGGAGGGGATCCCTACGCCGCCGACGTCGCCCTGGCCGATGCGGCACTGGGGCGGAGCGTGCGGGAGGCCGTCCGCTCCCGTGCCCAACTGCAGGTGATCGTTCTGGGGGATCACGGCGAGGGGCTCGGCGATCACGACGAGCAGACGCACGGGGTGTTCATCTACGGTTCGACGATGCGCGTTCCGGCCGTGGTCTGGCCGGCGCCGGCCGGCGAGCGTCCGGGGCTCCGGCGCGCGGTCTTCCGCATGCAGGACGTCGGCGCCACGCTGCTGCCGCGCCTCGGCCTCGACGCGAACGATGCCCCGGGAGAGGGCGCCGACGTCTTCGCGGAGGACGATCGGCCCGCGTACCTCGAGAGCCGCTACGCGCTCTACCACTACGGCTGGGCGCCGCTGCGCGGAGTCGTGCACGAGGGGTGGAAGTACGTCGAGGCCCCGCATCCCGAACTCTACGACCTGGCCGCCGATCCCGGGGAGCGGCGCAATCTCATCGACGAGCATCCTTACGTGGCGGACGAGCTCGCGGAGCACCTGGACGAGATCGGGGCGGAGCGGGGCCTCGAGCAGTCCGCGGACCTGGATCCCGAGGCGCGCGCCGCGCTCGAGAGTCTCGGCTACGTGACAACCGACGAGGAGGCGCTCCCCGACGCCCCGGACCCCAAGCGAATGATCCGCATCCAGCAGATGCTGGAGCAGGCCCAGGCCCGACTGTCCGCCGGGCAGCCGGAGGGCAGTCTCTCGCTGCTGCGGGCGGCGCTGGCCCGCAACCCCGACAACAAGGACGTTCACCAGATGCTGGGGCTCGTGCACTCGGCGATGGGACGGCACGCCGAGGCGGTCGACTCCTTCCGGAAGTGTCTCTCGCTTCCCCCGCACCGCAACGACCGGATCCCCCGCTTCGAGCTGGCGAGCGCCCTGCTCCGTCTCGGCCGGCCGGGCGAAGCCGCGGAGGAGTTGGAGACCCTCGTAGCCGGCCCCGACGCCGACGCCTCCACGTGGCACAACCTGGGCGTGGCGCGGGACCGTCTGGGCGACCGCGAGGGCGCGCGATCGGCGTGGGGGGAGGCACTCGCGCTGGATCCGGGGTTCGAGCTGTCGCAGCGGGCGCTGGAATCGGCCGGCGGGAGTCGTTGACGACCGGGCAGGATTTGCCGATTCTCTCGGTCTGGCCCGCTTCGAGAAAGTGGCCATCGTTCAAGCCGGACCCTCGCCGTTGCCGATGAGTCCCTAGAGGAATCGTGCGTCCTGCCGGTCGCTCCACCGCGCCCCGGCCCCGAGGAGAAGCGACCTTTGCGACCCCGCAATCCCATCGCGGCGATGGTCATCGCCGGTCTGCTCCTGGGCGGCTGCGCCACGAACCCGCCGGCCCCGGGCGTCTCCGTCCTGGTGGACTCCGCCGCTCCGCCCGAGGGCGCGGACACCCCGGAGGGACTGGCCCAGGCCCAGATGGAGTACTACGCGGGCGTGCGCGCCTTCGTGGCGGAGGACCTGGACGAGGCCGAGCTCCACTTCAGCCGGGTCTTCGAGTCGCTCGCCTTCGCCGGATCGGAGTCCGTGGCGGATCTCGTGGCCCGCGACGCCGAGAGCCTCCTGGCCAAGGCGGACTACTTCCTGCGCCGCATCGCGGATGCCCGACCGGACGCCGCCAGCGAGCTCCCGGAGGGTCTGGCCGCGGTCCCTGTGGACCCGGAGGCCGGCTGGGCGGTCCGCCACGGCGAGATCCACCCCGTCCGCAACAAGGACGTGGACCGCTGGCTGCACTACTTCACGCACGAGGGGCGGGAGTCGTTCCAGAAGTGGCTCCAGCGGATGCCGCGCCTGGAGCCGATCTACCACGACGCCTTCGCCCGTCACGGCCTGCCGCCGGAGCTGACCTACCACTCCATGATCGAGAGCGGCTTCAATCCGGGCGCGTACTCCTGGGCCCACGCCGTCGGCCTCTGGCAGTTCGTGCGGACCACCGGACGCCGCTACGGCCTGCGCGTGGACTGGTGGGTCGACGAGCGACGGGACCCCTACCTGGCCACGGATGCCGCCTGCCGCTACCTGGCGGAGCTGTACGAGGAGTTCGAGGACTGGAACCTGGCCCTGGCCGCGTACAACGTCGGGGAAGGCCGGATCCGCAAGCAGATCCGTCGCCAGAAGACCCGCGATTTCTGGAAGCTGCGCCTCCCGCGGGAAACGCGGAACCACGTTCCCAAGTTCTACGCCGCGGTCATCCTGGGCTCGGAGCCGGAGAAGTACGGCTTCCAGCCCGCCACGGGCTCCTACCCGGAGTGGGAGACCGTGCCGGTGGACTTCTGCGTGGACTTCGACGTGCTGTCCGAGTGCGCCGGAACGTCGGCCGACGTCCTGGCGGACCTGAACCCCGCACTGGTGAGGCGGTGCACGCCGCCCGACGAGGCCGGGTTCGAGGTGCGGGTGCCGGCGGGCTCCGCCGAGCGCACGCGGACGGCGCTGGCCGACATCCCGGAGGACCAGCGGGTGCGGTGGGCCCACCACCGCGTCCGGCGCGGCGAGACGCTGTCCCACATCGCGGACCGTTACCGGACCACCGTCACGGCCATCGCCGAGGCCAACCGGCTGCGCAGCCGCAACTTCCTGTCGGTCGGGCAGGAGCTCCTGATTCCGCAGGGACGCCGCTCCGGCGCGAACCCGCCGCAGTGGGCCTCGTCCGGATCACCCTCCTCGGGCTCCCGCCGCAAGACGACGTACATCGTACGCAAGGGCGACACCGTCTCCGAGATCGCGGAGAAGCACGGCGTCTCCCCCACGCGCCTCAAGAGCTGGAACCGGATCGGGCGCTTCATCTACCCGGGGCAGAAGCTGACGATCTACGACGGCAAGTCCGGCTCGTCCGGCTCGTCGGGATCGTCCAGCCACAAGGTCCGCCGCGGCGACACGCTCTGGGAGATCGCCCGCCGGCACGGCGTGTCGCTCTCGTCGCTGATGCGCGCGAACGACCTCGGCCGCAACTCGGTCATCCGACCCGGCGACGTTCTCCGGATCCCCCGCAGCTAGCGAACCGAGTCTCTCGAAGCGAGTCCGGCCGCCGGTCTAGACGATCGGCTTGCGGGCGGGCGCGGCCTGTTCCCGCTCGCCGGGCGGCGACGCGGGCGTCGTCGGGGCGGTGCGCGATACGGCGGGGTGAGACGGCTCCGGCGAAGCTCCGGCCGCGGTCTCCCGCAGCAGGTCGACGATGGCGAGCTCCCCGCTGAGGCGCGGGTGGTCCTGGCGGGTCTGGGCGCCCAGCAGGTAGAAGACGATCTCCCGGAAGCTGGCGTCCGTCTCCACGAGGTTGAGGCGGTGCGGGCGATGGACCTGGAACCCCACCAGCACGACGGCCAGCGCGGCGGGAATCAGCAGGGCCAGCGTCCCCGGCACGAAGACGGCCAGCGTGACCGCCGTGATGGTCAGCGTGACGGAGAGGATGGTCAGGACCGCGCCGCGCGGCGTCATGCCGAAGCGGATCAGCCGGTGATGCACGTGCATCGAGTCCGGGCGGAAGATGGCCTTCTGGTTGCGGGAGCGCCGCAGGATCGTCGTAGCGGTATCGAAGATGGCCACGCTGGCTCCCGCGAGCACGACGAGGATCGGCGTGGAATCCGAGCCGAAGCGCGAGCCCGTGATCGCCATCGCCCCGAGCGTCCAGCCCAGCAGCATGCTGCCGGCATCGCCCAGGAACGTCTTGCCCTGCCGGCGGAAGTTGAACGGCAGGAAGCCGAGGACGGCACCCAGCAGCGTGAGCGCGAGCGCGGTGAGGACGGCGTTGCCGCCGTACACGCCGGCGATGCCCAGCGCGATCGCCCCGATGGCCGAGATGCCGGAGCACAGCCCGTCCAGCCCGTCCACGAGGTTGATGCAGTTGACGAGCCCCAGCAGGAAGAACGCCGTGACCGGGATCGCGAAGATGCCCAGCGAGATCGGGCCGAGGCCCGGCAGCACGAACGTCTCGATGAGGACGCCCTGGGAGACCACGAGCGCGACGGCGGCGCTCTGGGCCAGCAGCTTGAGGCGCGCGGGAACGTCCCAGAGGTCGTCCATCACGCCGACCGCGTGGATCAGGACGCCCCCGGCCGAGATGGCCAGGATCTCCCGCCCCAGCGGGATGCCCAGATCGCGCGAGAAGTAGACGAGGACCGCGGCGCCCGCCACGAGACCGCACAGCACGCCGATCCCGCCGGTCCGCGGAACCGCGTTCGCCTGCAGCTTTCGTTCATGGGGATGGTCCAGGAGTCCAATCGACGTGCCGAGGCGACGGACCAGGGGCATCGTGACGAACGAGGCCGCGAACGATGCCACAAACAACCACAGATACGGGAACTCCATACCCCGGTGACCCCCTCCATCCCGCACGGGGCCGCGAGAGCCCCGATGGTCGGTCGACGGCGCAACCCGGCGACCGGTCTCGATCCTACCTCACTCAACGGCGGTCGTTGCGTTTTCCTTGACCCCTGTTGCGACCGCCGTAAGCAGCTTCTCGTACTCTCCCACGGCCCGGTGTCGGGACCCCTGCCGCTCCCCCGCCTCGCGGCCGCGAACGCCCTGTCCGCGGGCGGTGTCCCGATCCCGGGCCAGGCGCAGGATCTCTCGCGCCATGGACTCCGCATCGTCCGGATCCACCCGGAATCCGCACTCCTCGGTCCGGATCAGGCGGGACACCTCGCTGTCCTCGTCCAGGGCCGCTCCCACCGGACGACCGCTCGCCAGGATGGAGTAGACCTTGGACGGCACGCAGAAGCGGGTCAGACCGGCCCGCAGGGGGATCACGGAGAGGTCCGCGGCGGCGAGCACGTCGTCCAGGCGCTCTTCCGGCTGGAACGGCACGATCCGCACGTTGGGGAGGTCCCGGGCCGCGCGACGGACGTCGTCCGCCCGGCTGCCGTCGCCCACGAGCAGGAACTGGACGTCGCCCGACTCCTCCGCCACACGGCGAGCCGCGTCGAGCACGACATCAAGATCCTGGCTGTGGCCGAAGTTTCCCGCGTACTCCACGACGAAGTCCTTCGCCGAGAAGCCCATCTCCTGCCGGAAGCGGCTGATGTGAAGCGGCCGGATCCGATCCGTGTCCGCCCAATTCGCGATGGTCGCAAGACGGTCGTCCCCGACGCCGCGCTCCCGCGCGACCGCCCGCATCTCGTCGCCGATGACGACGACGCGCGCCGCGCCCCGCCAGGCCCGCGTCTCCAGCCACCGCGCGATCCCCGCCACCCGCGACGACCGCACGGCACCGAGCGCCTGCGCGATCTCCGGGTAGACGTCCTGCACCACGTAGACGAACGGGCAGCGACGGATCGCCGCGAGCGCCCGGCACGCGACGCCGCCGAACATCGGCGTGGAGGAGAACGCCAGCACCACGTCGGGCCGGCGGACGAAGAGCCCCGTGAAGAACATCGACAGGGCGAAGCTGAAGTAGTGGAGCACGCGGCCCAGGGTGCCGTCACGGCGCGGCAGGATCGGAACGCGATGAACGTGCACGTCGTCCCGGACCTCCCGGGCCGGCGCGTCGGCATCGCGCGCCTCGTCGTACGTCGGCCGTCCGGTGATCACGCGCACCTCGTGACCGCGCTCCGCGAGGCTCTCCGCGAGTTGCGCCAGCAGGCGGCCGGTCGCCCCCGAGTCCGGGGGATAGTGCTGGTTGACCAGAACGAAGTTCACGTTCAGACCGTCGGACGGGCGTCCGTGGCGGGGGCCGGGAAGAGCGTCGCCTGCTCCCGGTGCTCACGGTACCAGGTGACGGTCCGCGCCAGGCCCTCGCGCAGCGACGTGGACGCGCGGAAGCCGTAGAGACGCTCGGCCCGCGAGCAGTCCAGCGCCCGGCGCGGCTGTCCGTTCGGTTTCGTGGGATCGAAGCGGAAGCGCCCCGCGAAGCCGGTGGCGCCGGCGATCTGCTCGGCGAGATCGCGGATGGAGATCTCCTCGGGCACGCCCAGGTTCACGGGATCGGCGCTGCCGGACTTCTCGGCGACCGCCAGCAGGCCGTCGACCGCGTCCTTCACGTAGAGGAAGCCGCGCGTCGCCGTGCCGTCGCCCCAGATCTCGATCTCGCCGCGCCCCTCGTCCTGCGCCTCCAGGCACTTGCGGATCAGGGCGGGGATCACGTGCGAGGAGTCGGGGTGGAAGTTGTCGCCCTCGCCGTAGAGGTTCAGCAGAAGCACGTTCGCCGCGTCCACGTCGAACTCGAGCCCGTACGCCATCGACCCGACGATCAGCGCGCGCTTGGCGATGCCGTACGGAGCGTTCGTCTCCTCGGGAAAGCCGTTCCAGAGGTCGCGCTCCCGGAACGGGACCGGCGTGACCTTCGGATAGCTGCAGACGGTTCCCACCTGGACCAGCTTGCCGACGCCGCCGCGACGCGCCGCCTCCAGAACGTTGAGCCCCATCTGGAGCGTGTCCCGGAAGAACGTGCCCGGGTGGTTCCGGTTGGCGCCGATGCCGCCCACCTTCGCCGCCAGGTGGAAGACCACGTCCGGCGACCCGGCGAGCAGCCGGTCGGCCTGGGCCGCGCGAAGAAGATCGCAATCCCGGGAGGTGGGAGCGGTCACGTCCGCCCCCGCCTCACGGAGTCGCTCGACCAGATGCCTTCCCAGGAACCCGCTGCCGCCCGTGACGACGACCCGCTTCCCGCTCCAGTGCCCCATCGCTCGGCCCCCTCTCCCCGATTCCTTGGTGGTAGACTCGTCCGGGTGATCGGCCGCGGTCGCCCGCTTCTGGAGGGAAAATCGACAAGAGAGCGCAATTCCGCCGGAGGGAACCCGCCGATCCCTCCATCGGGACGGAAGGGCGCCATCCTCACTAAAGAAGAGCGCCAGGAAGCACGAAGAAAGGCGAAGAAGGCCCGATCCGCGCCCGGTCGACCGATCGACCGGGGCCGGGGCCGCCATCGGAACGGGAGAAGACGCAACGTGTGTGGAATCGCGGGGATCGCCCCGCGGGACGGATCGATCCCCGGGCGGGAGCGCCTGGCTCGGATGGCCGACCGGATGGTCCATCGCGGACCCGACGAGGACGGCTTCCACTTCGGCTCCGGGATCGGTCTGGCGTTCCGCCGGCTGCGCATCATCGACCTGGAGACGGGTTCCCAGCCGCAGCGCAACGAGGACGGCATGGTTCGCGTCGTCTTCAACGGCGAGATCTACAACCACGCCGAGCTGAGACGGCGGCTCGAGTCGCGCGGCCACACGTTCCGCACGAACTCGGACACGGAGGTCCTCGTCCACCTGTGGGAGGACCTGGGCCCGGATCTCGTCCGTGAGCTGAACGGCATGTTCTCCTTCGCGATCTGGGACGAGAACGTCCGCACGCTGCTGATCGCCCGGGATCGTCTGGGCATCAAGCCGCTGCTCTGGGCGGAGACGGGTGAGGGACTGATCTTCGGGTCCGAGATGGGTTGCCTGCTGGAGGCGGGCGGCATCGACGACGCGCTCGATCCGGTCGCGGTCCACCAGTACCTGTCGTGGGGCGCCGTCCCCGCGCCGCGCACGATCTTCCGCGGCGTGCAGAAGCTGGAGCCCGGACACACGCTGATCTGGCGCAACGGCGTCGCGCGCGTGCGGCGCTACTGGCACCCGATCGCCGACGCGAGCGAGCCGCCGACGTCCTACGAGGAGGCCAGGAGCCGGCTACGCGCGCTGCTGGAGAACTCCGTGCGGATGCGGCGCATCGCCGACGTTCCGCTGGGCGCGTTCCTGTCGGGCGGCATCGACTCCACGGCCATCGTCGGGGCGATGGCGCACGGCAAGGAAGAGGTGCGCACGTTCTCCATCGGCTTCAGCGACGACCCCGTCTTCGACGAGACGAAGTGGTCGCGCGAGGCCGCGAAGTTCCATGGGACGAACCACACGGAAACGTCGCTCACGTCGGGGGACATGCTCCCGCTGATCCCCGAGGTGATGGACCGCTTCGACGAGCCGTTCGGCTCGTCGTCCATCCTTCCGTCGTACGTCGTCTCCCGGGAGACGCGGCGGCACGTGACGGTGGCGCTCTCCGGCGACGGCGCCGACGAGCTGTTCGCCGGCTACGAGAAGTACCTGAACGAGGCCTACCGCGAGCGCTGGGAACGGATTCCGGCGGCGGCCCGGCGCGCCCTGCTGGAGCCCGCGATCCGCGGCCTGCCCGCCTCGCGCGGCAGCCGACTCGGCGAGCTGGGGCGCAAGGCGCAGCGGTTCCTCGACGGACAGCACGGCGACGCGGCCGAGCGCCACGATCGTCTGATGCGCTACGCCTCGGCGGAGGACGTGTGCGGTCTGCTCGGCGAGCCGGTCACGAACCCGTGCCTCGACGTGGTGCGGGACACCTACGCGGACTTCGAGCAGTTCGGGACGGACGACCCGCTGAACCGGACGCTGTTCACGGACCTCTCCCTGGCGCTGCCCACCGACATGCTCCGCAAGGTGGACGCCGCCAGCATGTTCCACTCCCTCGAGGTGCGCGTCCCATTCCTGGACCACCGGATCGTGGAGCTGGCCGTGTCGATGCCGTCGGAATGGAAGATGGCGGGCACGGACCGGAAGCGGATCCTGAAGGACGCCGTCCGCGACCTGCTCCCAAAGTCGATCCGGAAGCGCCCGAAGGCGGGCTTCGACGTTCCGGTGGCGGAGTGGATCAAGTCGGATCTGCGCGAGGTGTTCTGGGACACGGTCTCCGGCGACAGCGCGCTTCCGCTGGACCGGTCCCGGCTGGAGAGCTGGTACGAGGAGCATCGCACGGGCCGCGTGGAGCGGGCCAAGATCCTGTGGGCGATCTTCGCGTTCCGGTGGTGGGAACGACGTCTGGCCGACGCTTCACCGGCGGAACCGGTGATCGCGGACGAGCCGGTGGAGGTTTCTCCGTGAGTGAACCCAGGATCCGCGTCCTTCACGTGATCACCCGCCTCATCCGCGGCGGCGCTGACGAGAACACGGTCTTCACCGTGGAGCGGATGGACGGCGGCCGGTACGACTCCGACATCGTCGCGGGACGGGGCTCCGAGGTGCAGGGCTTCTCCCCCCGGATCCAGGCGTGCACGCGCGTCCTGCCCGATCTGGTGCGCGACCCGAACCCGGTCCTCGACATCGTCGCGCTGGTGAAGCTGGTCCGGATCATCCGCGAGGGACGCTACGACATCGTCCACACGCACACGGCCAAGGGCGGGTTCCTGGGGAGGCTCGCGGCCCGCATCGCCGGCGTCCCGCACGTGGTGCACACGCTGCACGGCGTCACGTTCCACGATCACGTACCGCCGGTCGTGCGCGGCTTCTACGTGCTCCTGGAGCGGTTCGCGGCGCGGTACTGCGACGTGATGATCACGGTCGGCGAGGACGTGAAGCGGAAGTACCTCGCGGAGGCGATCGGCGAGAAGGACCAGTACGTCACGATCCCCTCGGGCATGGACACGGCTCCGTTCGAGGAGGCTCGCGCGAACCCCGCCGACCACCGCGACGCGGTGCGGGCGGAGTTCGGCTTTGCCCCGGACGATCTGGTGCTCGGGATGGTGTCCCGGCTGGAGCCGCGCAAGGGCTACAAGTATCTCCTGGAGGCGATGCGTCGCCTGGCGCCGGACTTCCCGCACTTGAAGCTGCTCATCGTGGGCGAGGGGCGGCAGCACGGCGAGCTGGAGCACGTGGCCCGCAACCTCTCGCTCGCGGGCCGCGTCGTCTTCGCCGGGTACCGCCACGATGTGGCCCGCGCCATCGCCGCGTTCGACATCGCCACGCTGACGTCGCTCTGGGAGGGACTGCCGCGCGTCCTCGTCCAGTATTCGCTGCTGGAAAAGCCGATCGTCACGTTCGAGGTGGAGGGGTCGCGCGAGGTCGTGGAGGACGGGGTGAACGGCTACGTCGTGGACCTGAAGGACGTCGATGCGCTGGTCGACCGGCTTCGCCGGCTGATCGCGGACGCCCCGACCCGGGCGGAGTTCGGCCGGCTCTCGCGGGAGAAGGTCCTCGGGCGCTGGGACGTCGACCGGATGGTCGAACGGATCGAGACCGTGTACCGCGACGTCGAGGCGGGTCGGCGCCCCCGGGAGGTGACGGCGGGACGTTGACCTGTTCGGCGTTTCCGGGGAGACTGCGCCCGGAGGATGCCGTGACCGACTTTCCCCCGGACTTCGACGACAGCGGACCGGCCGACCGGACGGATCTGGAGCACTCCGCGCTCGGTCGCAGCGAGTACATCGCCTCGATGGTCCACTTCTATCGCGGGGAGATGTACCGCGCCACGGCGTGGCGCCTTCGCCTGGACAACACCACGAACTGGTCGATCATCTCCGCGGGCGGCCTGCTCACGTTCTCGTTCGGCCATCCGGAATCGAGTCCGCTCGTGCTGTTGCTGGGGCAGGCGCTCCTGTTCGCGTTCCTCTGGATCGAGTCGCGGCGCTACCGGATCTTCGACGTCTGGCGAAGCCGCGTGCGGAAGATCGAGGAGAACTTCTTCAATCCCATCCTGACGCGCCGGCTGGTCTCGCCCGATCCTCTGTGGGGCGATGCCGTCGCGCACGACCTGTCGCAGCCGCGCTTCAAGATGAGCCGCTGGCATGCGCTGCACCAGCGGCTGCACGCGAACTACCTGCTGCTCTTCATCGTCCTGAACGTGGCGTGGGTCTCGAAGCTGTTCATCCACCCCACCCCGACCACGCCCTTCAGCGTCGCCACGGCCCGCCTGGAACTGGGGCTGATCCCGTGGCAGCTCACGGCCGCCATCGTCGGATCCTTCTACGTGCTGCTGGCGCTGATCTACACGATCCCGGGCACCGCGGTGAAGATCCGAGGGCGCCAGTGGGGCCTGGGCGACGAGGACATCCGCGAGGACGACTGCTAGGGCTCTGCGGCCCGGAGGAGGCCGCACGGGCCCGATTCACGGCCCCGAGGGCCGTCCTCGGCTCCCCCGGATCTCGTCCCCGCCAGGCGCCGATTCGTCCCAGGATCGCCCGCCCCGGCCCAGCCGGGAACGCCCGTCATTGCCGTGGGTTCCATCCTTTGGCACCATGGGGCCCTGCCGCATCCCCCCCTCCGACGGCCCGTCCGGCCGCCCGGGGCGGTTCCGCGGGTCCTCCGCTGACCCGCTCCGGAATGAACTCAGACGAGAGGTAGAACGTGTTCGCACATCCGCACTCGCGCCGGATCCTGCTCCCGGTCCTCGGTCTCCTGCTCCTGGCCCCGTCGGCCCGGGCCTCGGAGACGGCGCCGCTCATCGACTACTCGAAGATCACGGGGGACGACATCACGCAGAACGTCGAGAGCGCGATCGCCCGGAGCGACGCTGTCCTCGACGCCATGCTGGCCGTCCCGCACGACCAGCGCAGCTACGACAACACGATGGGCCCGATCAACGAGCTGTCCGACGACCTGCACCAAACCTTCGGCAAGTTCGCGTTCCTCGGCTACGTGGCCAACGACGCCGACCTGCGCGAGATCGCGCGCGAGGGCGAGCAGCGCCTCGACAAGTACCAGGTGGATCTGGGCTTCCGGGAGGACGTGTACGAGGCCATCCGCGCCTACTCCGAGTCGGCCGATGCGAATGCGCTGACCGGCGAGCGCGCCCGCCTGCTCGAGTTCACGCTGCGCGACTACCGGCGCCGCGGATTCGGGATGGACAAGGAGGTGCGGGATCGCGTGCAGGATCTCCAGAAGGAGCTCGTCGAGCTGGGCAACCAGTTCGACAAGACCCTCGCCGACTGGGAGGACGGCATCCTGGTGCCGGAGAAGCGGGCCGGCGGACTTCCGGAGCCGTACCTGGCCGGGCTGGAGAAGCGGGACGACGGCTACTGGGTGAGTCTCGACTATCCCGACATGTTCCCGTTCATGGAACTGGCGGACGATGCGGATCTGCGCCGCGAGCTGCTGTCCAAGTCCTGGAACGAGGGCTACCCCGACAACATCGAGGTGCTCGAGCGGGGCATCGCGGTGCGCGACGAGATCGCAAAGCTCCTGGGCTACGAGTCCTGGGCGCACTACCGCATCGAGCCGCGCATGGCCCAGACGCCGGAGCAGGCGCAGGCCTTCCTGGAGGATCTGGCGGAGAAGGTCCGGCCGAAGTTCGAGCAGGATCTGGCCGCGATGGCCGCCAACTACGGCCAGGACGATCCGGACGGCGTGAACTACTGGGACTACCGCTACTACGACTCGCTGGCCAAGCGGAACGAGTACAACGTGGACCAGGGGAAGATCTCCGAGTACTTCCCGCTGCAGCAGGTGCTGGATGACGGCCTCTTCGCCATCACGCAGGAGGTCTTCGGGCTTCGCTACGAGGAGGTGGAGAACCCCGACGTCTGGAATCCGGACGTGCAGCTCTTCAAGATCTACGACGCCAAGTCCGGCGACTTCCTCGCGCACTTCTACACGGACCTTTTCCCGCGCGACGGCAAGTTCGGCCACGCGGCGGCGTTCCCGCTCCGGGGCGGCGGCATCTTCGACGGCGAGCGCCAGCCGCCGGTGTCGGCGATCGTGGCGAACTTCACGAAGCCGACCGCCGATCGTCCGTCGCTGCTCACGCACGACGAGGTGGAGACGCTGTTCCACGAGTTCGGCCACATCCTGCACCAGACGCTGACCATGGCCGAGACGCCGCGCTTCGCCGGAACGTCGACGGAGCAGGACTTCGTCGAGGCGCCGTCGCAGAACCTGGAGCACTGGATGTGGGAGACCGAGGTCCTGGGCCGGTTCGCGCGGCACTACGAGACGGGAGAGCCGCTTCCGGCGGAGATGCTCGAGGGCCTCGTGGCCGCGAAGAACCTGAACTCCGGCATCCGCACGCTGCGGCAGGTGTTCTACGCCTCGCTGGACCTGGCCTACCACGGCCCGGGCGCCGAGAAGAACAGCACGAAGATCCTCAACGACATGCACGACATCTGCGGCTTCCCGAACCTTCCGGGCGCGCACATGCAGGCCGGGTTCGGGCACCTCTTCGGCTACGACGCGGCCTACTACGGCTACCTCTGGTCGAAGGTGTACGGCGATGACATGTACACGCAGTTCGCCGAGGGCGGCATCCTGAACCCCGAGGTGGGGATGCGGTACCGCACGGAGATCTATGAGAAGGGCGGATCCCTGGACGGCGGCGACCTGCTCCGCAACTTCCTCGGCCGGGAGCCCAACAACGAGGCGTTCCTGCGCGATCTCGGACTCGAGGTGGAGACGGCGGTCGGATCCAACTAGGTCCGTCCCCGCCCGAGGCATCGGCGCCCGCTCCCCGTCCGGGGGGCGGGCGTTTCCTTTCCTCCCCCTCGACGCCGCCGGGAAGCGGTGCCATCCTGCCCGCCGGAGGTGCCCCGTGGCCGAGACCGCTCCCATCCCCCACTCCCGCCCTTGGCTCCCGGTCGCCTTCGCGATCGGCCTGGGAGCGCTGATGCTCTGGCTGGCCGGCGGCCCCTTCGATCCCCCCGAGCGGTTCCGGGTGGAGGTCGTCACGATGGCCCTGAAGGCCCCTGCGGGGCTCCAGAGCGCCTTTCCCACCCGGTTTGAGTGGGAGCCGGTGCAGGGGGCGGTTCTGTACGTCGTGGGCGCCGCACGGGCCACGCCGGCGGGCTACCTCACCGTCTTCCGCCAGGAGACCGAGGAGCCGGCGGTGGATCTGGCCCCGGACACCGCCGATCCGCGCCCCGGGCGCTACGCCTGGGAGGTGTTCGCCATCGGACCGGGGGGCGTGCCCATCGGGCGGGGTGAGGGCGCGTTCGAGGTGGAGTAGGGCGGGGTCGGGGGAAAGGCGTCCCCGGTTCGGAGGCGGCGCGGCGGGTCGGGGTCGGGGGAAAGTCGTCCCCGGTTCGGAGGCGGCGCGGTTTACACGGGCGTCAGGACAGGAGACTTCCGCGCGCCGCCAACTCACCGGGGACGACTTTCCCCCGACCCCTCACTACGGTCAGTGAGCGAAGGCCACCCTCCCATCCCAACGACGCCCGCCACCGATGTGGTGCACGTCCGGGTCTCGGGGGGAAGCCCTCCGAGGTGAGTTGGCGTTGTCCGCTCGCGCCCCTCCACGCGGCCGCGATCCTTCACCGGACCGCCTCCGAACCTCGGAGGGCTTCCCCCCGAGACCCGAGCCCGGTCGCCCCCCCCAACCACAACCAACGAACAAAGGGGCGAGAGCCTCTCGGCCCCCGCCCCTTCCGTGTGGCTCGGTTCCGGAGAGCTACTCGCCCACCTTCTCCTTGGCCGACTCCGTGGCGCCTGCGCCGTTGCCGGCGGGCAGGAAACCGTTCGCGCGCAGGTAGTCGACGATCTTCTGGGCCGACTCCTCCGGGGTCTCCTTGTCCGTGTCGCAGATGATCTCGGGATCCTGCGGCTCGTCGAACGGATCGTCGATGCCGGTGAAGCCCTTGATCTCGCCCGCGAGGGCCTTCTTGTACATGCCCTTCACGTCGCGCTCGATGCACTTCTCCACCGGGCAGCGGGCGTACACCTCGATGTAGCCGTCGCCGATGAGGTCGCGCGCCCACTCGCGGCAATTCTCGAACGGCGAGATGGCGGCCGCGATGACGGGGACGCCGTTGCGCGTGAGCAGGTTGCAGACGAACGCGATGCGGTTGAGGTTGGTCTCGCGGTCCTCGCGGCTGAAGCCGAGGCCCTTCGAGAGGTTCGTCCGGACGACGTCTCCGTCCATGATCTCGACGTTGCCGCGCTCCTTGCGGATGATGTCCGCGAGGATGACGCTGATCGTGGACTTGCCGGAGCACGGCAGGCCGGTGAACCAGATGGTGAATCCGGGGAATGACATCGGTGTCCTCCGTGGGGTGAAACCCGCCTAGGCCGAAACCTTGGCCCGGGCGCTCTCGATGAGAATCTTGGCGATTTCCGGACGCGTGAACTCCACCGGCAGATCCTCACCGGCGTTCAGCATCTCGCGAACCTTCGTGCCGCTGAGGAAGAAACGCTCCTCGCGGCCGGAATTGCTGGTCTTGTCGGTGGCCATGCCGCCGGACTTCTTGCACCAGAACGAGTGCTCGAACTTCAGGATCTCGATGCCGAGCTCGCCCGGCTCGAAGCGATCGAAGATCTGCTGCGCGTCGTAGGTGCCGTAGTAGTCGCCCACGCCGGCGTGGTCGCGGCCCACGATGAAGTGGGTGCAGCCGTAGTTCTTGCGCGTGATGGCGTGGAAGATGGCCTCCCGCGGACCGGCGTAGCGCATGGCGGCCGGGTAGGCGGCCAGGGCCACGCGGTTGTCGGGGAAGTAGTTGTCGATGAGCGCCTCGTAGCACTGCACGCGAACGTCGGCCGGGATGTCGTCCGACTTGGTGGCGCCCACGAGCGGGTGGATCAGCAGACCGTCCACGATCTCCAGCGCACACTTGAGCAGGTACTCGTGGGCGCGGTGGATGGGATTGCGCGTCTGGAACCCGACGACCGTCTTCCAGCCCAGCTCGTCGAAGCGGGCGCGCAGATCGGCCGGATCGGCCTTCAGCTTGGGGAAGTCGTGGGTGGCGCGGTTCACCATGTGGATGTCGCCGGCCAGGATCACGTCGCCCTGCGCGTAGAGCGCGGCCACGCCCGGATGCTTCTCATCGTCCGTGCCGTAGACGAGCTTGGCCTCTTCTTTCTTGTCGCCCGTGTACCGCTCGCTGACCTCCAGGACGGCGAGCAGCGTGCCGTCCGGGGCGTGGAGCGCCGCGCGATCCTTCACTGCGGAGGCGACGTCCTCCGTGACGCGAAGACCCATGGGGAACGGCCACGGCGTGCCGTCCGCGAGCCGGATGTCCCGGACCACGCTCTGGTAGTCCTTCTCGCCCATGAAACCGGTCAGCGGGCTCATGGCGCCCACCGCGATCATGTCGAGATCCGAGACCTGGCGGTCCTCCAGATCGATCCGAGGCAGGTTTCCCGCCTCCTGGACGAGACGCTCCCGCGCCTCCCCCGTGACAACCCTGTCGACCAGGCTTCCGCCGTGCGGTGCGATGCTCATCGGAACTCCGACTCCCTGCGTTCGAGGATGGGGCGAGGAAACGCCCCGAAACAGCAACTGGACAAACTAGTCCGAGACCCGGTCCACGACCAGGGCCACCGTGGCCACACTGGCCAGCACGGAGGCCGAATCCCGGATGACTCCTCCCCAGTCGACCCCGGACCCCTCTTCCTTCTCCGGGACGACGATGGTGCTCCCCGGCTGAACGCCCGGATCCCACCAGAACCGCTTCACGCGGGCGGCGGCGCCGGTGGTGTACACCACCCGGATCCGCTTCTCGTCCGCCCGCTCCGTGGTTCCGCCCGCGCGCGACACGTAGTCGCCGATCGACCAGCCGTCCTCGTAGACGAGGCTGGTGGGCCACCCCACGGCACCCTTCACCGTGACCGTCTTGGGCTCCTCGGGGATGAACAGCGAGTCCCCGTGCACCAGGATCACGTTGTCGTTGCTCTTCGGACGCTTCAGCGCCTCCTCCAGGTCCAGCGCGACCCGGCCGATGCCGTCCTTGCGCCGCACCATGGAGAAGCCCGCCGGGAACGCCGTCTCCTTCAGTCCGCCCGCCCTCGCGATGATCTCGGCCACCGTCTCTCGCGGGCTCGTCAGCGTGTAGGTGCCGGGGAAGCGGACTTCGCCCGTCACCGCCACGTTCCGCTGCAGCTCCCAGTTCGGGATCTCGCGGACGAACACGTTGTCCCACGGCTGGAGCTCCAGGTCCGCGCCCTCCGCCGAGAGGTAGTCCGCCCCCAGCGGCACGCGGAAGATCTCCGCCGTGTTCAGCGCCGACCCCTCGGTCGGCCTCACGCGCGAGACCTCCACCGACTCCGTGAAGGCGTTCTCGCGCAGCCCCCCGGCCTGCAGCAGCAGGTCGCGGAGCGTCATGCTCTCGCGCAGCTCGTACTCGCCCGGCGAGCGGACCGCCCCGTGGATCACCACGGCCTCGCGGTCGTTGAGCTGCCAGATCGAGTGGATCCGGATCTCGTCCCGCGGCAGCAGCCGCAGGTCGCGACGCTCATCGCCGGCGAGCGCCTTCTCCAGGTCCACCGCGATCTGCTCGCGACGCTGGTCCTCGTAGGTCCGGATGATCTCCGCCCGAACCAGAACCGCCGTCTCCAGCAGACCGCCCGCCTGCTCCAGCACGTCCGTGAGCCGGGCTCCCGAACGCAGCTGGTAGCGGCCCGGCCGGAGCACCTCGCCGTCCACGACGACGAAGTTCCGCAGCCGGTCCGCGATCGGGAACACCTCGATCACGTCCCCGTCCTTGAGCGCCTCTCCGCGGGCCTCTTCCCAGGAGAGATCCAGGACCTTCCGGTCCTCGCGTGCGCCCGCCATCTCCTCCGGCGGCAGGATCCGCTCGATCTGGATTCGCCCCGGGAACGAACGCTCCGTGAACCCGCCGGACAGCTCCACCAGCTCCGCCAGGGTTTCCCCCGGCAGCAGCTCGTAGAGCCCCGGCTCCCGGACCTCGCCCGCGACGGAAACGCGCGGCCCCGAGGGCGGGATGAACACGGTGTCGTCGTTCTCCAGCCGGATGTCGCCCTCCCGGCGCCCCGACCGCAGGTACTCGTACACGTCCAGCCGCGAGACCTCCTGGCCGTCCCGGAGGACGCGAATGTCCCGCATCGATCCGCCTTCCGTGGGCCCTCCCGCGAAGAAGAGCGCGTGAAAGACGGTGGAGGCCGCCGACAGGTCGTAGCCTCCGGGCCGGCGCGCCCGTCCGACGACGAACGTCCGGATCACCCGCAAGTCCCCCAGCGTCACCGCGAGAAACGTGCTGGCGTGGTCCTCGTCCCCGGCCAGGCCGGAGTACACCCGCGAGAGCCGACCCTTGAGCGCCTGCCGCGCCTGCTCCAGCGTCATGCCGGCCAGCACCACCCGCCCCACGTCCGGCAGATGCACGCCGCCCTGCAGATCGATCTCGCGTTCGAGCCGGAAGACCGCATCTCCCCAGACGTCGAGGACGACGGTGTCACCCGGGCCGAGCGGATAGTCCGGATCCACCGGGCCGACCGCAGGCTGGCGATAACTGTCGGGGGAGTTGGCGAAGAGTCCGTAGCCGAACGGCCGCAGCTCTCCGTCTTCTTCCTCGTCCGGCGTCTCCTCCGGGTGCACTTCCTCGGGTGCCTGCTCGACGCGTTCCGTCTCGACCGCGGTGGATTCCGGGGGGGAACCGGGCGCCTCGGAGTCCTCGGACTCCGCGCGGCCGGCCATCAACTCCTGGATCTGCGCCTCCGAGAGTCCGCGCGCCCGCATCGCGGCGGCGGCCTCCTCCGGCGACACTCCGGCCGGCAACCCCGGGATCGAGGTGCCGCCCGAACCGTCGGAGAGAGACGATGCGGCTCCCGCGGACTGCGCGACCGCCGCCGAGGTCATCCCCCCGACAAGCAAACACCCGATCGCGAAGAGGTGAACGAACCTCCACCCGATCGGGTGCCTTCTCCCGGCTGCAAACTGCATCGGTGACCTCCCGGACAGTGATCCGGCCGGGCTCACCGAGGGCCCTTCCCGCGGAAGAAGACACCGATGATACCGACCGCCCCGTACCGTGTCAAACGGAGCGCAGGCGTGCTCCGGACGGGGTTTCCCTGCCCAGGAATTCGGCCGAATCCGGGCGATCTTGAGGGGATTTTGCAGATTCTGGCGGGCTTCAGCGCAGCCGGATCACCTTGCCGCTCCGGCTTTCCCCGGCCGCCTCCAGGCGGAGGAAGTAGACGCCGGAGGCCACCGGCCGACCGGCCCCGTCGCGGCCGTCCCAGGCCACCCGGTGGGCGCCCGCCGGGAACCTCGCCCCGTCGATCGGGCGGGCGACGCGGCGGCCCGTGACGTCGTAGATCTCGAGGCGCACGGGCCCGTCCTTGGGGATCGCGAAGGAGAGGTCGGTGCCGGCCCGGAACGGGTTGGGCGACGCGCCCTGGAGGCTCACGCGCGACACGGAAATGTCCGGGGAGACCCCCGGGCTCGTGGGCAGCGGCGGAGCCTCGAACACGCCGCGCAGGTCCGCGCCGCCGTGGTAGCCCGGCCACGGCGCGGCGCCGGGAACGTCCGGCCCCGGCAGGTCGAGCACGTGGACCGTCTGGTCGTCCGCGCCGAGCGCGAGGTCCAGATCGCCGTCGCCGTCCATGTCCATCACGAACGGAGTGGACCAGGGATTCTCGTGGAAGGAGAGCGGCCAGCCGTCGACCGCACCGCCGCCGACGCGGATTGCGTTGAGCTTCCGGTCGTACGTGGCGATCAGGACGTCCAGCGTTCCGTCCCCGTCGACGTCGGCCACGACGGGCGAATTGATGACGTCCGCCCCGAAGTGCACCGGGAAGCCCGGGAAGTCGCTGGCGTCCGTCCGGAGAACGTAGAGCGCGTCGCGCGCGCCGATGAGGATCTCGGGGACGCCGTCCTGGTCCAGGTCCGCGACGGCGGGCGACGGAGGCGTGTAGCCGTAGACGCCGATGAACCGCGGCCAGCCGGAGACCACCGTTCCGTCCGGGTGGTACGCGATCGCCCTCCCGCCCTTGGTGTGCGCAAACACCTCGGGATCGTCGTCGCCGTCGATGTCGGCCAGCACCGGGCTGCACAGCACCTTCGCCTCGACGAACTGCGGCCAGCCGGGCAGGTCCGCACCGGTCCCGGACACCGCATAGAGCAGGCTGTCCGTGGCGCCGAAGAAGAGGTCGTCACGGCCGTCGCCGTCCAGGTCGAACACGGCGGGCGTGGACCCCGACGCAAATCCGCCCGTGACGCGCGGCCAGCCCGGAACCGGCGTGCCGTCCGCCTCGAACGCGCGGACCTCGCCGTCCATCGCGAACGTGACGATCTCGACCTGTCCGTCGCCGTCCAGATCCGCCCCGACCGGCGAACTGCGGACGCCCTTTTCCGTGTGGAAGATCGGCCAGCCGGGCAGCGCTTCGGGCTCGCCCGCCGGGCCGTCCGTCCGCCACGCGTACACGGAACCGTCGAAGGACGCGGCGAAGATCTCGCGCTGCCCGTCGCCGTCCACGTCGAGCAGCAGCGGCGCCGCGTGGATGCGACCCTCGGTGACGCCGAACACGCCGTCCGTCTCCGGCCGGGCGTCGCCGTCCGTCCACTCCGTCCCGTCGAGGCGGAACACGCTGACGGCGTTGGTTTCCCACATGCAGCCGTAGGCGATCTCCGGCACGAGGTCGCCGTCGAGGTCCGCCACCATGATGGGAGCGGGACCCACCAGCGACGGCACGGCGCGCGGCCATCCCGGGAACTCGGCGGCGGCGGCGTAAGCCTCGATGGTGCGGGCCGGGCCGATCCAGCCGGACTCGTCGACGGCGCGCACGCGGCAGGTCCGCGAGGCTCCGCCCGGGAACCGGACGTGTGCCATCGCCCCCTGGCCCGTCAGTCCGGCGAACTCGTCGATCCAGCCGCCGGAGCCGTCCTCGACCTCCACGACGTAGCCGACGATGTCGTCCTCCAGCGGCGCCACCCAGGTCAGGAACGCGCCGTCGAAACGGGGCTCCGCGACCAGACCCCACACCGGCTCCGGCGCCTCCCGGTCGATGCGCCGCACGAGTGACCGCCCGATGGCGTCCGTGATCGTCAGCTCGAACCTCGCCCGGTCCAGTCCCGTGACCGTGAACCCGTCGCCGAACGTGGCGACGGCTCCGGCCGCGACGGCTCCGTGCGCGGCCGCGCCGTCCACCACGGCCCCCAGCGCGTCGAGCGCGGTCAGTGTCGCGGTGAGCGACCCCACCGATCCGGTGCCGGCGTTGCGCACGCGCGGGAAGATCTCGTCCCCCACGACATCGATGCCGTCGAGCACGAGATCCGGGACGTCGACCGCCAGCCGGTACGACTCGACGAAAGGAACCTCGCCCGCCCCTTCCAGCCGCACGGCGATCCGCTCACCCATCCGCACCGAGGAGTCCAGCGCGAGCTGGAACGGTCCGACCCACGCGGTCTCCCCCGTCGCCAGCGCCGGCACGGACGCCGTTCCCGACTCCACCGTGGCGCCGGCGTGCTCGGAGTACAGCTCCGCGGTCCAGCCGGCCGTGCTGGCCGTGCCCGCGTTCCGGACCGCCAGCATCACGTCGTTCTGGCCGATGTTCAGACCCGCCCGGCTCGGCGACGGCTGCCAGCCGGCGGCCACGACGTTCGGACCGAGCGCGACGGAAACCGGAACCTGGACCTCGTAGGGAACGTGGTCCGGCGTGGTCACGGCGACGTTCACCTGGCCCAGCACGTCGGGACGGAAGTCGAACGTGACGTCGCCGGCGGCGTCGGTGTCCCCGTAGGCGTAGTCGCTGTCGCCGAGGGAGACGCAGACGCGCGCGCCCTCCACCGGCAGGCCGCTCCCGGCGTCCGTCACGTTCACCGCGAACGGCGCCCGCTCGAACGGAACGGTGGCGGGGTGGGTCACGGTGAGCGTGCCCGGCGCGGATCGCCAGATCGCCAGCGTCGGCAGCCCCTGGTAGCTGCGCGAGAGGAGCGTCCGGCGCGTCCACGAGGTCGTCCGGTAGGAGGGATCGGCCAGGACCTGCTGGCGGAACGCGTCGGTGAGCGCCAGCGCCGGGCGACCGTGATCCGAGGTGAACAGATTGTCGAGCATCAGCTCGTTGATCAGCGCATCGTCCGGCGGGACCGCCTCGCGCGTGTTCGCCGTCACCGCGATGGCGCCGCCGTCGGGATGCAGCAGGAACGCCTCGGCGGAGCTCTCCAGATCGAACGCGCCGGAGTTGCAGCTGTAGATCACGACGAAGGACGATCGGCCGCCGGTGTCGAGATTGCGGACGTCACGGTTGAACAGCAGCTCCAGCCCCGACCCGACGCCGATGGCGTCGTACGAACCGTGCGACACGTTGACGACGATCCCCGGCGCGGAGTTCAGCGCCGACTTCACCGCGGCCACGTCCTGCGTGCCGTCGACCTCGTAGAGCTCGGTGGTGGAGTAGGACGGCGGGAAGAGGGCCTTCGCGTCCTGGGCCAGCTCCTTGCCGTCACCCGGCGTGAAGAGGTTCTCCCCCATGAACAGCGCGTTCCCGACGTGATCCACGAGGACGCCGTCCTGGTAGTTCTCCACCTTCGTCAGGTAGACGGCGACGTCGGCCGGCTTGGAGACCGGCAGCCGTCCCACGACGAGCTCCGCGTAGAGATCGGCGTCGTCGTATCCGGTGTTGTCCGGGAGGCCCAGATCGCCGCTGTGGTACTCGGCCCAGTTCCCGACCTCCCCCGCGCCGATGCCGTCCGACGTGGCCACGCCGATGCCGCCGGACGTCGCCGCGACGGCGAAGCAGTCGGCGGAAGGGAGGCCGGACGCCAGCCCGTGCAGTTCCGACGTCGTGGACGTGAGGTGCAGCAGGCCCTTGCCCGTGGCCGCCCACACCTCGTCTGCCGCCGGCCCGTGCACGAAGTCACGGACGGACAGGCCGGACCAGGCCGGGAAGTCGTCCGTGCTCCAGACGCCTCCGTCCAGCTTCGACAGGCCGCCCTGGGCGAAGTAGGAGTCCACGTGGCCGAACCAGATGCGGCCGGCGTCGTCCACGGAGACGGACAGGACCCAGTTGCTGAGCAGGCCGGAGTTGCCGGTGTCGTAGACGGTCAGCACGCCGGCGTCCAGGTGCACCGCGCCGCCCGCCGTCGCCATCCACAGCGTGTCGCCGTCGCGCGCGATCCCGTTCACCGGCAGCGTCGGGATTCCGTCCGCCGTTCCCCACGACGTCCAGTCGCCGTTCGCCAGGTGGAACAGCCCGGCCTCGCCCGCCGCCCAGACCTCGGTGGCCGACACGGCGATCACCGAGGACAGAACGGAGGAACCGGGCCCGGCCGGATCCGCATCGGCGATCCACTCGTTGCCGTCGAAGCGGGCGATCCCGGCGTCCGTGCCGGCCCAGACGGAACCGTCGGGCGCGACGTCGATGGCGTGCACCAGGGCCGACGGAAGCCCGTGGCGCCGGTCCCAGCCGTCGGTGACGAGGCCGTCGATCCGGGCCGCGCCGCGCGTGCTGGCGGCCCAGAGCGAACCGTCGGGGGCCGACGCGAGATCGTTGAAGGCATCCGGATAGACGACGCCGTTCAGCGGCTCCGCGAAGACCCCGTCGCCGTCCTCGTTCCACTCCCGATCGAGGCACGCGTAGTAGGCATCCACGGGTAGGTGCTCATCGCTCCAGATGAGCCAGCGCGTCGGCACCTGCTCGACGTCGCCGCCCAGCACGACCCACTGCGTGCCCCAGGAGTCGTAGGCGTCGCGGAGGAAGGTGCGGATGCGGCTGGCCGCATCGATCCCGGGATAGTTCGCCTCGATCCAGGAGACCGTGCGGATGACGGTGGGGATGCCGCGCCGGGTTTCGCGCTCGGCCAGCGGCTGGAAGGCGGCCTCCAGCTCGTCCGACGTCACGATCACCTGCTCGACGGGGCTTCCTTCGCCGGTCGGCGTCAGCGTGGGCGAGAACGGCCGATCGAGGAGGATCTCGCTGCCGCGCGGCGTGGTGGGGATCCGGGCGACACTGCCCGGGCCGGGCGGGAGATCCACGGGACGGGGCTCGCGCTCCATCCGCCAGACCTGCATGGGATCCAGGAGAGAAGACACGGGGGCGGAGTCGCTCGCCCGGACGGTGCCGGCCGTCGACGCCACGATTGCGCTGGCGAGAAGAAGGATCCAGGTGCGCAAGCGACCGTCTTTTGGGGGCGAGGTGCGAGAGCCAGGTTGCGTCTTTGGTGTCGTCCGATGGTATCAACCCTCTGAGGCAGAATGCAAGGGCGTGCCAGGATCCTAGCCACCAGTGAATTGCAAATGGCCCATCGGCCTCCCCCACGAAACGCGAGATCCAAGCAGGATGCGGGAGTCTTTGTCACGATCTGCAAGATTGACGATCACTCGGTGGTAGGAATCTGTCCGCATGTAACAGAATGCGAGGGCCGCAAAAGCGACGGGACAGATCGCCCGACCGGATCGTGCCCGGTTTCCGACCGGTGTCACGATGCGCAAGAATCCGGCGGGATCGGCGCGCTCAGTCGAGGTAGCCGAGCGCCCGCAGACGCGCCCGATGCTCCTCGTCCGCCACCATGCGTCCCGGCTCCGGGTGGTCCTCCCGCGAGACGCGAAGCGCGTGCTCGTCGAGGGTCGTGCGCAGCCGCTCCGCGAGCTCCGGCTCCTCGTCGAGGAGGTTCTCCGTCTCCCCCGGATCCTCGCGCAGGTCGAAGAGCTGCTCCGGCTCCTCGGGCGCCTCGCCCGACGTTCGCAGGATCCGGACGTACTTGTGCGTGGACGTGCGCACGGCCTGGAGCTCGTGCACCTCGTAGTGCTCCAGGATCTCCTCGAGAATCACCTTGCGCTCGGGATCGCCGCGGGAGTAGCCGAGCGCCTCGCCGCGCAGGCTCGTGCCGCGCGCGTCGAGCAGCGGCGGCAGGCGCAGGTAGTCGAGCACCGTCGGCATCACGTCGACGCTGGAAGCGGTCGCGGCCACGCGTCGCGTCGTGCGGGGAAGCGGCGGGAACCGCACCGGCACGGGAAGGGAGATCAGCAGCGGAACGTGGACGACCTCCTCGTACAGCGTGGAGCCGTGCGCGATCCCGCCGTGTTCCAGGAACTCCTCCCCGTGGTCCGACGTGTAGATGACCAGCGCGTCGTTCCAGAGATCGCGCTCCGCCAGCAGCGCGGAGAGCTCGCGGAACTCGGAGTCCCAGTACGCCAAGCAGGCGTCGTACTGTTCCAGCAGCGCGTCGCGCTCCTCCTCCGACCGCTCCTCCGACCACTCGAAGCGCAGCAGGGAATCGGGCGTGTCCGGATCGACGAAGCGACGCGGCCACTCGCGCGGCGTCCGGTAGGGCGAGTGCGGATCCGTGTAGAAGAGGAACCCGAACACCGGAGCGCCTTCCCTCCCCTGCTCTTCCTCCCAGATCGGGCGATGCAGATCCAGCTTCCGCTCGATCCGCGGCCGGAGCGTCTCCGCGAACACCGCCGACCGGTTCCCGCGGCCGTGAAGTTCGTAGATGGCGTAACCCTGGTCGAAGCCGTTGCGCGGACTGAGGTGCGGATTCGTCACGACGCCGAACGTGTAGTACCCGGCGGACTCCAGCGCCTCCGACACCAGGACATGATCGTCGGACAGGACGTCCTGGTAGTCGTTCAGTCCGTGCTCGGAGGGGTAGCACGACGCCAGCAGCGCGGGGGTCGTCACGATGGTGTGCGAACCCTGCGACACCGCATCGTCGAACACGACGGACCGCCGGGCCAGCTCCTCCAGGAAGGGCGTGGTGGGGCGCTCCGCGCCGTGGAGAGACAGGCTCCGCGCCCGCGTGGTGTCCGAGACGACCAGGAACACCGGCGGCAGCGGCCGACGGTTCACGACGAAAAGCCCGGCGAAGAGGAGCGCCAGCACGAGCCCGGCCGCCCACGGCGTGCGTTTCACGGGCACGCCGACGGTGCGGACCAGTCCGCACAGGACGAGGAGCAGCGTCGCCCCGATGCCCAGGTGGAACGCGAAGAAGGGCGCCAGCTGGTCCACGCCGAGCGCGCCCCAGGGCAGCCACCGGATCTGGGCGAACGCGGCGACCGCGCCGAGGAGGGCCCCCAGGAGGGCGAGAGACGAGAGCTTCATCCGGCGCAGGCTATCACGTCAGAGGCGCTCCAGCGCCTCCCTTCCGCCGCCCCCGGCATCGTCCGACGGAGCGAAGGCGCGCGCCAGCGCCAGCACGCGAACGTGGGCCACGCCGAGCGCCCCCAGCGACCGGGCGCACTCCCGGGCGGTGGAGCCGGTGGTGACGATGTCGTCCACCAGGCAGACGCGACCCGGCACGTCCGTAGCCGACCGCCCCAGGAACGCGCCCGCCACCGCCCGCATCCTCTCCGAACGCGCCCGCCCCGCGGACGACGCCCCGCCGCGCGCGCGGACGAGGAGCGGCGGGGCGCGCCGTCCGCCGCGCCGGACCAGCTCCTCCACGAGATCCTGCGGCTGGTTGAACCCGCGCGTGCGGAGCTTGGCCGCCGTGAGGGGCACCGCCAGCATCGGTTCCGGTGGCGGCCCCACCGGGAGGCGACGCGCCGCCTCCCGGCAGAGACGAAAGCCGACGGCCCGGGCGCCGCGGTACTTGGAGGCGCCGAGGACCGCCACGAAATGCGCGTCGACCGCGAAGACAGCCTGCGCCCGCAGGGGGTCCTCTCCGTCCTCCGCCAGGTCCCACGTCGCGTCGTCCGGCGTGAGCGGACGGAGCCGCGCCCAGCACGCCTCGCAGAACTGCTCCCGGGCCGCCACCGGCCGGGCGCCGCAGTCCGGACAGGCCGGAGGCCACACCCAGTCCAGGGCCGCCGCCGCGTGCGCCCGAACGATGCGGCCGACCGAACCCCCGCTCACGAAAGCCATGCTCCCTCCCGGCCGACGTATACGTCGGAGCCGGGATCCGACCAGTCGCGCTTCCCGGGGAGATGTGCTACAGGTCCCTTCGCTCGATTTCCGGGGACGCGTGCCGTGACCTCATCACCCTCATCCGCCGATCCTGCCCGCCCGGGCTCGCGCGGCTTGACCGCGCTGACGCTCGTCCTCGGCCTGGGCATCCTGGCGTACTACGTGCACCAGGCGCTGGAGCTCCGCTTCCACAACGACGACGCGTACATCTCCTTCCGCTACTCGCGCCACCTGGCCGACGGCCTGGGTCCCGTGTGGAACCCCGGCGAACGGGTGGAGGGCTACACGAATTTTCTCTGGGTGGTCCTCGTGGCGGCGGGGATGAAGCTCGGCTTCACGGCCGTGCCGGTGGCCGACACGCTCAGCATCCTCTCCGGCGGCCTCCTCCTGTTCGCCGTCGCCGCGTTCGCCGCGCGGCGCACCGGCTGGGGACATCCGGCCATCCTGTTGGCGCCGGCGATTCTCGCGCTCCATCGCAGCTTCTGCGGCTGGGCCACCAGCGGCATGGCTACGATGCTGTTCGCGCTGCTGATCTTCAGCGGCTGGTCCCGCGTGCTGAAGGAGCGGGAGTCGCCGGGCGCCTCCGTCTGGCCCTCCTCCCTGCTCTTCGCGGGCGCCGCGCTGACCCGCCCCGACGGCCTGCTGTTCGGCGGGCTGGCCGGCGCGCTCCTCCTGCTCGACGTGGTCCGGGGGCGTCTCGCTCCGGCGCGCTTCCTGCGATGGGCCGCGCCGATCACGGCGATCGTGGCGGCGCACTTCCTCTGGCGACGCCTCTACTACGGGTTCTGGCTGCCCAACACGTTCTACGCGAAGGTCAACTCCGCGAATCCGGATCGCGGAGTGTTCTACCTGCAGGAGTACCACGACACATACGCCATCGGCTGGTTCCTGCCGCTCGCGCTCCTGCTGGTCCTTCGGAAGCCCCGGGACGCGCGCGCGTGGCTGATCGTGCCGCTGCTGGCGTACCTGTCTTACGTGGTCGCGGTGGGAGGCGACACGTTCGAGTTCCGGTTCCTGGTCTACGTGACCCCGATGGCCTACGCGCTCGTGGCGGAGGGGATCCGTCGCGTCGGCGGCCTTGGGCCTCGGGGGGTGGGGGGTCTGGCGGCCGCGGCCCTCACGGTGGGGATGGGCTGGCAGACCTGGCTCGGCGGAACGCCGGAGCGGGCGGGCGACTTCGACCGGCAGATCCGCACGTTCGAGGAACTGCAGCGGGTCGCCACCTACAACCTGGAGGCCGGGCGCGAGCTGAACGACCTGCTGGACCGCGGGCTCCTGCCCCGCGACCTCGTTCTCTGCACCGCGACGGTGGGCGCGCTGCCCTACGTCACCCGTCTGGAGACGGTGGACTACCACGGGCTCAACGATGTCCGCATCGCCCGCATGCCGGTGGCCAAGGAGGGGCGCATGGCGCACGAGCAGGAGGCGCCGGTGGAGTACCTCGTCGAGCGGAACGTGGACGTCCACCTGGCCGGGTCGCGCAAGCTGCGTCGCTTCCCCCGCGTCGCCTTCACCGAGAAGCTCGAGAAGTTCCGTCCCTACTGGCGCAACGTGCCCATCGAGGGGCGCTACTTCAGCTTCGCGAGCTACGTGTCGGAGGAGCGCTTCCGCGAGGTCTTCGGACGGTACCTTCCGGCCGGCGAGGACGGTCGCCCGCCGCCGGGTCCGCCCTCCCGGCCGCACGGGCCGGGCGTGGACCGCGACGACGCCCCGCCCGGGGACGACGGCTAGACGCCGCGGCGCCTCCGCAGTTCCGTGTCCACGGCCTCGCGCAGGAGACGCGCGTCCGGGCGGATGCCGGTCCATCGCTCGAAGGACAGGACGCCCTGGTGCACGAGCAGCCCCAGACCGTCGTCCGCCTTCACCCGCGCCTCGCGCGCGGCCCGCACGCCCGGCGGATCGGGATAGACGAGATCCAGGTACGCCGCGGCGCCCTCCAGGTGGTCGGGCGAGATGGGCGACGGGTCGTCGGGGCGGAGTCCCAGCGACGTGCAATGGATGACCAGCCCGCCCTCCGGAGCGGGGCGCCCCGGCGCCTCGACGCTCACCCGGTCCAGCTTCTCCCGGAGGCGGCCCCGGCCCAGCGACTCCAGCAGTGCCTCCGCGCGCTCGCGCGTCCGGTTGGCGAGGCGGACGTGCGGGCAGCCCGCCCGCAGCATCGCCCAGACGATGGCCCGCGCCGATCCCCCCGCGCCCAGGACCAGGGCCTCCCGCGTCGCGTAAACGCCGACGTTCCTCTCCGACATCCAGTTCAGGAAGCCCGGGCCGTCGGTGTTGTCCGCGCGCCAGCCGTGCCCGAGGCGCTCCAGCGTGTTCGCCGCCCCGATCTCCCGCGCGACGTCCGTGACCTCCCACGCGCCCACGACCGCCCCCTCCTTCAGCGGGACGGTCACATTGGCGCCGGCGATCCCCTCGGTGTGGAGGGCGCGCATGCACTTCGGCCAGGTGGCGGGATCGATCTCGCGCGCCTCGTAGCGGTCCGATCGTCCAACGGACTCGAAGGCGGCGTTCATCATGGCCGGCGAGAGCGAGTGCGAGACCGGCGACCCGAGGACGAGGTAGAGGCTCATGTCGCCCGGCGCGGCCCGCGCGCCAGGCGGAACGTGGCGAAGGCGATGATCCCGATCGACACCCACTGGTTCAGCGTCAGCGGGACCGAGGCGATGGGGAACGCCGTCTCGTCGTACGTGCGCACGAGGTCCAGCAAGATCCGGGCGATGGAGTAGAGCAGCAGAAACAGGAGGAACAGCGAGCCCTTGGGCAGCTTCCTATGGTCAATCCAGAGCAGGAATCCGCACAGACCGAAGCCCACGGCCGAGGCGTAGAGCTGGGCGGGATGCAGCGGGATGCCCGGGTAGATGGTCCCCGCGTGCGAGTCCGGCGGGAACGTGCATCCCCACGGCACGTCCGTGGGACTTCCGAAGCAGCATCCGGAGAGGAAGCAGCCGATGCGCGTGAGACCGAGGCCCAGCGCCATCGACGGGGCGACGGCGTCGGCCGTCTTCCAGGCATCGACGCCCCAGCGGCGCAGGAACCACATCCCCGCGATGACGGCGGGAACCGCGCCGCCGTACATCGTGAGGCCGCCCTCCCAGGTGCGGAACACGTCCAGCCAGCGTCCCTCGAAGTCCGACCAGTGCGCTGCCACGTAAAGCGCCCGCGCCCCGATCACCGTGGCCACGATGATGACGAGCGAGACGTCCGTGATCCGCTCCGCCGGGATGCCGCGGGCCTCCGCCCGGCGTCCGGCCAGCCAGATCCCCAGCGCGAACGACAGCGCCAGGAAGAAGCCGTAGCTGTGGACCTGGAAGAAGCCGAGATCCAGGAGCGTGCGATGCATCAGATCCTCCTGCGGAGACCGACGCCCAGCACGATTCCGAGGGAAGCGAGCGTGGCGAGCAGCGAGGTACCGCCGTACGAGTAGAGCGGGAGCGGCAGTCCGGTCACGGGCACCAACCCCAGCGTCACGCCGATGTTCACGAAGACCTGGAACGCGAGCATCGACAGAATGCCCACGACCGTCAAGCCCGCGAACGGATCGCGGGCGGCCGCCGCGGTCCGGAATCCACGCATGAGGAGGACCGCGTAGAGGGCCAGCACGGTCAGCGTCCCGAGGAAGCCGAACTCCTCCCCCACGACGGAGAAGATGAAGTCCGTGTGGCGGGCGGGCAGGAACGCCAGCCCCTTCTGCGTCCCCTCCAGGAAGCCGACGCCGGTGAGGCCGCCGGATCCCACCGCCACCTTCGACTGGATGATCTGGTAGCCCGCCCCGGACGAGTACTGGGCGGGATCCAGGAAGGCGATGATGCGCTGCTGCTGGTACGGCGCCAGCCGCCCCCACAGCACCGGCGTCACGATGCCGGCGGCGATCGAGGCCATGACGAACAGGATCCGCTCCAGCAGAAGCGCCCGCGACCGGTAGGCCAGCACCAGCAGGAACACGGTGAACGCCACCCACGACACGAGGCTGGACGCGCACAGCACCGAGATCACGGGCGACAGCGCCAGCAGCAGGTACGGAAGCGAGACACCGGACCAGAAGAGCATCGGCGGAAGCACGACCAGGAACACGAGCGACGTACCCAGGTCCGGCTGGCGAAGCGTCAGCGCGGTGGGGATGAGCACGAGGACGATCGGCCCGATCAGCCCGACGAGGTTCTCCGCGGGCCTTCTCCGGCCGGCCAGCACGCGCGCCAGGATCAGGACCGTGGCCACCTTGGCCAGCTCGGAGGGCTGGAACCGGAATCCGCCCAGCGAGATCCAGCGCGTGGCGCCGCCGCCCGACGACCCCATGACCAGCACCGCCGCCAGTCCGGCCAGCGACAGGACGTACAGGACGGGCGAGAGCCGCTCCCAGGCGATCGGGGGAACCGAGGCGCACGCGGCGAACGCGACGAGGCCCACCACGGCGAACGCGATCTGCTTCTTCCACACGTCGAGGCGGAACGCGGGGTCCTCGCTCTGGCACGCCGAGTACACCACGACGAGCCCGCTCACCAGGATCAGCAGCAGCGTTACGAAGAAGACCCGGTCGAACTCCTCGAAGCGGCGGCGCGTCACGAGGCGTCGTCCTCCACGTCCGGCTCCGGCGCCGGGGCCAGTTCCCGCAGCAGCCGACGGGCGATCGGGCCGGCCACTTCCGAGCCGTGACCGCCCTGCTCCACGATGACCGCGAACGCCACCTCCGGCGACTCGGCCGGCGCGTAGCCGATGAACCAGGAGTGGGGATTGCCGTGCGGGTTCTCCGCGGTGCCGGTCTTGGCGGCGGGCATGAAGCCTTCCACGCGCGCGACGCGCCCTGTCCCCTCCGGATCCGTCACGACCTTCGACATCGAGTCGCGGAGCCGTTCCATCGTCCTCTCGGGGAGTTCCCACCGTCCGCGGAGGTGCGGCGCCACGATGCGCGTGGAACCGTCGGGGTTCTCCAGCGACGCCACCAGGCGCGGCGTCATCTTCTCGCCCGCGCGCGCCAGTGTGGTGGCGTAGACCGCCATCTGCAGCGGCGTCACGAGGTACTCGCCCTGGCCGATGATCTGGTTGAGCAGCCCGCCCTGCGTCCAGCCGCGCTTGCCGTAGCGCTCGTCCATCCAGTGGCTCGTGGGCACCAGTCCCTTGAGTTCCTGCGGCAGGTCGATGCCGGTGATCTCCCCGAGCCCGGCGTTGCGCGATTGCGCCGCCAGCTGGTCCATCTCACCCCGTTCGGCGATCTGATAGAAGTACACGTCGCACGAGTGGATCAGCGCGTCCTGCATCGCCATGCGACCGTGGCCGAGCTCCTCCCAGCAGCCGAACCATCGATTGCCGAACCGGTAGCCGCCCTTGCACGGCTGGGGCAGGACCTCGTGGTAGCCGGCCAGCCGATCCTCCATCGCCAGCGCCATGGAGATCATCTTGAACGTGGAGCCCGGCGCGTACTGCGCCTGCACGACGCGGTTCAGCAGCGGCCGCTCCGGATCGCCGTTGAGCCGGTTCCAGTCGCCCGTGCGGATGCCGGTGGAGAAGAGGTTCGGGTCGAAGGTGGGAGCGGAGGCGAAGACGCGCACGCCGCCGGTGCCCACGTCGATCACGCAGACCGCGCCGCGCCGGCCCACCAGCGTCGACTCCGCGACGGCCTGCAGCGGGGCATCCAGATGCAGTCGAAGGGTCCGCCCCGGCACCGGCGGGACCGCGGCGCGTCCCTGGAACGTGCCGACGACGCGGCCGACCACGTCGACCTCCAGGTAGCGCTCGCCGTCGGTGCCGCGCAGCTCCTTTTCGTACTGCCGCTCCAGGCCGAGGCGGCCCAGGAAGTCGCCCGGGCGATACCCGTCCTGCGCCTTGGTCGCGATCTCGTTCTCGGAGATCTCGCCGACGTGGCCGAGCAGATGCGCCGCGATCGATCCGTACGGATAGGTCCGCACGTTCGTGACCTCCAGGGTCACGCCCGGAAGATCGGCCTCCCGCTCCGCGACGCGGGAGACCTGCTCGAAGGAGGCGTCGTGGCGGACGATGCGCGGGAGGTGGCGCGGTCCGGTAGAGAGTCGCTCCTCGATCTTCGCCCGCTCCGTCTCCAGGAGCTGCGCCAGCAGGTCCAGTCCGGGCTCATCGCGGAGGAGATCGCGGGGGACGGCCAGCACGGCGTAGCTGGGTCGCGAGTCGGCGAGGACGCGGTCCTCGCGGTCCAGGATCAGCCCGCGCGGCGCGCGGACCCACTCGCGGCGGATTCGGTTGCGCTCCGACTGGAGCGTGTAGTCGTCGACGCCGAGGACCTGCAGGTCGAAGAGGCGGATCGCCAGGACGACGACCCCCAGACCGACCACGGCGGCCAGCTGCCACGCCCGTCGCGATCGTTCCGTCTGACGGAGCGCCTCACCGGAAGCCACGCAGCGTCTCCTTCCCCCAGCCCACGGCCTTCTCCGCCAGCATCATCCCCGGAACCGCGAGGATCGCGGTGTAGAGTCCACCCGGGATGGAGAAAGTGAAGAGCAGGCGCAGGCCGTCCCAGAAGCCGTCGGCCAGCCCGAGGGCGACGAGGAACTGGTCCCGCACGGCCACGGCCGCGAACGCGACGAGCATCCGCGTGGGGCTGCTGCTCCGCACCAGGCGATCGGCCACCCATCCAACCCCGAACGCGGTCAGCGAGTTCGCGAGAGACGTGACGCCCAGCATCTGGGCGGACGACAGGTCGACGAAGAGTCCCGCCACGAACCCGGCCAGCGCGCCGCCGGCCGCCCCCTCGCGCAGCGCCACCAGCAGGACGACGAGCATCGGCAGATCCGGGCGCACCCCGTAGATCGCCACCAGCGGGACGATCGTGGTCTGCAGCACGATCGCGGCGTAGAGCGTGACGAGGATCCGGACGATGCGGAGCACGCTACTCCTCCCCGCCGGAGGCGGCCGCGCCTCCGACGTCGACGAGGGACGAGTCGGTCTCCGCCTCGGCGACCGGCGCCAGGTCCTCCGGGCCCGGAGAGCCCTCGGGCACGGCGCGCACGACGAACACGGACTCCAGCCGGGAGAAATCCACCGCGGGTCGGATGAGCACGCGCAGCGTCCCCTCGGTGGGAACCGGCTCCGCCCGCGTCACCTCGCCGATCCTCAGCCCGCGCGGGAACACGCCGCCCAGCCCCGACGTGACCACCTCGTCGCCCACGCTCACGTCGGCGCGGAACGGCAGGAACGCCAGGTGCAGGCCGACGTCACGCGTCCAGGCCAGGATCCCGTCGGTGCGGCCGCGCGTGAGGCGCGCGGAGACGCGGCAGTTGCGCGACAGGAGCGGGCGGACCCACGCGGACGACGGCGTGACGCGCGAGACGCGCCCCACGAGCCCGTCCGGGGTCAGCACGGCCAGGTTCTCGCGAACTCCGTCGCGCTCGCCCTTGTCGATCTTCCACTCGCGCCCCGGCCGACCCGCCTCCCGCGCGATGACCGACGCGGCCAGCAGGTCCCAGGACGATCGACCGCGGAAGTCCAGGAGCTCGCGCAGACGATCGGCCTCGACGTCGCGTTCGCGCAGCTCGCCCAGGGCCAGCGTGGCGCGGGCCAGCTGCGTGCGCAGCGAGTCGTTCTCCGTGCGGAGGCCGGTGAGGCCCAGCGAACCGTCGACGGCGGCCTGGACCGGCGTCAACGCGCCGTCGGCCAGCGCGCGCGCCACCGTGTCCTTGCTTCGACTGGAGAGGAACATGAGGGAGACTGACAGCACGACCACCAGGATCAACACGAGGACCTCGCCTCGTCTCGAGAGGTAGTCGGTGAGGACGGCCAAGGTCTACCTGCGGTCCCGGCGCAGCAGGACCTTCTCGTAGGTCTCGATCCGGTCGAGGACCTTCCCCGCGCCCAGCACGACGCAGGTCAGCGGATCCTCGACGACGTTGATGGGCAGGTTCGTCCGCTCGCGCAGGTAAATGTCCAGCCCGCGGAGCAGCGCGCCGCCGCCGGTCATGACGATGCCGCGATCGACGATGTCGGCGGCCAGCTCCGGCGGCGTGTCCTCCAGCGTCCGCTTCACGCCCCGGATGATCTCATCCACGGGTTCGCGCAGCGCCTGGCGGATCTCCGCCGAGGAGACGCGGGCGGTCTTGGGGATGCCCTCCACCAGGTCCCGGCCCTTCACCTCGATTTCCTCGTCGTCGAATCCCTCGGCGTGCGCGGAGCCGATGGCGATCTTGATGATCTCGGCCGCCTGCTCGCCGATCAGCATGTTGTGCTTCTTCTTGATGTCCTGGATGACGGCCTCGTTCATCTCGTCGCCGCCGACCTTGATCGACGTGCGGGCCACCATCCCGGACAGCGCGATCACGGCGATGTCCGTGGTCCCGCCGCCGATGTCGATCACCATGTTGCCGGCCGGCTTCTCCACCGGCAGGCCGACGCCGATGGCCGCCGCCATCGGCTCCGTGATGATGTAGACCTCGCGCACGCCCGCGTTCTCCGCGGAGTCGCGCACAGCGCGCTCGTCCGACTCGTTGATCTCGGACGGCACGGCGATGACGGTGCGCGGACGGACGAACGCCTTGCGGCCCTGCGCGCGCGTGATGAACGCGCGGAGCATCTCCTCGGCGATGCCCACCTTCTCGATGACGCCGTCCTTGAGCGGCCGGATCACCGTGATGTTCTCGGGGGCGCGTCCCAGCATCGACTTGGCCTCGGCGCCCACCGCGATCACCTGGTCCGTGCCGCGTTCCACGGCCACCACGGAGGGCTCGTTCAGGACGATGCCCTTGCCCTTGATGTAGACCAGGGTGTTGGCGGTCCCCAGGTCGATCGCCATGTCGTTGGAGAGCATGCTCCAGAGGCGCGACAGCATTCGAACCCCTTCCCTCCGGGCGGCCCTCGGCGGCCCGGACTGGCGGTCTGAGTGCGCCACGGCCGCCGGCCGCCATGGCGGTCGGAAGGCCGGAGAACCCCGATTCCGGCCGATTCCGGGGGAATCGGACGGGACCGAGGGCCCCTGCGGCGCGAAATCCGGCGAGAATCGATGAGGATCCGGAAGCCGGAAGGCAGTCTAGGACCGTATCGGCAAACGATCCACAAGAATGAAGGGAAAGGGGGCCCAGGAGGCCTCTGAAGCCATCCTCCGGGATGGCCCGCCGGAGCCGCTAGCGGACCTCGACCTCCAGGTCGTGCTTGGAGGGCGCCCGTTTGAAGCGAACCGGGTACTCGCCGGTGAAGCAGGCGTGGCAGGCGCCCTGCCCGGCCGGACCGCGGGCCGCGGTCAGCATGGCCTGCGCGGAGAGATAGCCCAGCGAGTCCACGCCGATGTGCTCCCGGATCTCCTCCATCGTCCGCTCGTGGGCGATGAGTTCCGAGTGCGTCGGCATGTCGATGCCGTAGTAGCAGGGGTTCGTGACCGGCGGTGAGCTGACCCGGAAGTGGATCTCCGTGGCCCCCGCGTCGCGGATCATCTTCATCAGGCTGCGGCTGGTGGTGCCGCGGACGATGGAGTCGTCCACGACGACGACCCGTTTCCCGTCCAGCGCCTCCCGCACGACGTTGAACTTCAGCCGCACGGCGAGGTCGCGCAGCTTCTGCTCCGGCGAGATGAACGTGCGCCCGACGTAATGGTTCCGGATGAGGCCGTGCTCCAGCGGAATGCCCGCCTCCTGCGAGAAACCCAGCGCGGCCGCGTTGGAGGAGTCCGGCACGGACATCACCAGATCCGCGTCGGCCGGATGCTCGCGGGCGAGAGCCCGCCCCAGCTCCATGCGGACCTCGTTGACGCTGCGACCGAAGACGTGCGAGTCCGGACGCGCGAAGTAAACGTGCTCGAACACGCACTCCGCCCGCGGAACGTCGACGCCGAAGCGGTGCGAACGCAGACCGTCCCGCGTGATCACGACGATCTCCCCCGGTTCCACCTCCCGCTCGTAGCGGGCGTTCAGCAGGTCCAGGGCGCAGCTCTCCGACGCCAGCACCCAGGACCCGTCCAGGCGACCCAGGCAGAGCGGACGGATACCGTGCGGATCACGCATGCCGAGCATCGCCGTGGGCGTGAGCGCGACGATGGAGTACGCGCCCCGCACGCGCGACAGCGCCTGCTTCATGCGCCCCACCAGGTCCGACGGCTTCGCGCGCGCCAGCAGGTGAACGATGACCTCCGTATCCGACGTACCCTGGAAGATGGATCCCAGGTGCTCGCACTCCGCGCGCAGCTCCCGCGTGTTCACGAGGTTGCCGTTGTGCGCGAGCGCGATGGAGCCGTCGCGGTAGGACGCCAGCAGCGGCTGCAGGTTCACGGCATCGTCCGAACCGGTGGTGGAGTAGCGGTTGTGTCCGATGGCCGCCTGGCCGGGCAGGCGATCGAACGTGTCCTCGGTGAACACCTCCGACACGAGGCCGCGCCCGCGGAGCACGTGCAGCTTGTCGCCGGCCGCGGAGCAGATGCCCGCGCCCTCCTGACCGCGATGCTGCAGGGCGTAGAGTCCCAGGTACGTGAGCCAGGCGGCGTGCGGGTGATCGTAGATCCCGAAGACGCCGCACTTCTCCTTCAGTTCCTTCATGCGCTCTCCACGCGGACCTGAACGTCCTGGGAATGGGGGTTGGCCAGCAGGCCCGCGCCGCGTCCGTCGGCTCCGGTGACGCGCGCGGCCAGCGCCTCGGCGGCCTCGGCGTCCCCGTCCAGATCGATGGTCCAGCGGACGGCGCGCGAGACGTCCGCGAGTCCCTTCACGCCCAGACGATCGCGCATCGCCCGCAGGACGGATCGCCCCTTGGCGTCGACGCGGTCCCGCACGACGAGCGTGATCCGCACGCCGCGGGGCGGCGGCGGTGCGGCCGCATCCGTGGTCCACCGATGCAGGTTGGGATTCACCACGAGCGTCGTCTCCTCCAGCGCACGTCGCACGCCCTGCTCCGAAGCGGCGTCGCCGACGTCGAATGTCCAGAGCTCGGCGCGGTCCAGGCCGGTGAGTCCGGCCGGCGATCCGTCCGGGCGACGCAGCACGTCCTCGGCCGCATCACGGACCAGGTCCCGCGTCTTTCGATGCACCAGCGCGGCCAGGCGACTCATGCGAGCGCTCCCTTCAGGACGTCCGCGAAGTGGCGGAAGAAGATCCGACCCGGCCCCGGCGCGTCCAGGAACTCCCCGCGCACCCCGTGCTTGGCCGCCGCCCACTCCCCGCCCACGTCGGGCGGGACCTGCCACGCCCAGTTGGCGCGCTCCGGGTGCGGCATGATGGCGAGCACGTGCCCCTGGGCGCTGCGGACCGCGGCGGCATTGTCCATGGCGCCGTTGGGATTCACGGGCCAGCCCTCCGTGACCGTGCCGTTCGCCTTGCAGTACCTGGCCGCGATCAGGTTCTCCTCGCGGACGCGGCGCCGGACCTCTTCGTCGTTCGTGACGAAGCGGCCCTCCGCGTGCGCGAAGGGAAGCGGCACCGGATCCGGAAAGAGATCGCCCGTGAGCCATCGCCAGTCGCAGTAGTACCCGACGCGAGCCCCGGAGTCGTTCAGCGCGAGCGCCATCTCCACCTTGCCGAGCGCGAGTCCCGGCACGAGGCCGCTCTCCAGCAGGACCTGTGCGCCGTTGCAGATCCCGCAGATCGGCTTCCCGGCCTCGGCGGCGCGGGACAGCGTCTCCATCACCGGCAGGTGCGCCGCCACGACGCCCGCGCGGATCCGGTCCTCGTAGGAGAAACCGCCCGGCAGGAGATAGCCGTCGAACGCGCCCAGCCGCGCCGTCTCGTTGGAACGGACGATCTCCGCGTCCACGCCGACGCTCTCCAGCGCGAGGACCGACTCGTCCTCGCAGTTCATGCCGGGGAAGAGAACCACCGCCACGCGCATCGTCTACTCCATCTCCCGGGCGAACGCCCGTCCCCAGGAATCCTCCAGCTCATCGGCGGTCCAGTTCCACTCGCCGGCTTCGCCGCGGACGCGCAGCTCCCGCGAGTCCGTCACCGTGCCGATCACCACGTGCGGCACGCCGGTCAACTCCGCGGGCACGTCGCCGTCGATCTCCAGAGCGTAGCCGCCCGTCTCGGAGAAGAGGCGGCCGAAGTCGTCGGCGCCCTCCAGTGACGACACGTCGACGTCCAGGCCGAGGCGGACGTCCGCCCAGGAGCCCAGCATCATCTCCGCGAGCGTCGTGAAGAGGCCGCCCGCGGAGACGTCGTGGCCGGAGAGCACGCGTCCCGCCTCGATGGCGGCCAGCACGCCCCTGGCGGCCCGGCGCTCCGCGTCGAAGTCGGGGTTCGGGACCTCTCCCCCCTCCACGCCGAGCACGCGCGCCACCTCGGAACCGCCGAGCTCCCGTTTCCGCTTCCCCACCAGGACGATGCGGCTGCCCGCGCGCTGCAGCCGCAGGCCGATGGCCTTCGACGCATCCGGCAGCACGCCCAGGCAGGCCACGATGGGCGACGGCGGAACGGCAGAGCCGCTCGTGCTCTCGTTGTAGAAGGAGACGTTGCCGCTCACGTAGGGCAGCGGGACGAGCTCCTCCAGCTCGATCGTCCCGATGCCGCGCGCCGCATCCGAGAGGCCTCGCACGGAGTCGACGAAGTCCCGGTACGCCTCCGGCTTCTCCGGATTGCCGAAATTGAGACAGTCCGTCAGGCAGCGCGGCCGCGCGCCCGTCACCACGACGTTGCGCACCGCCTCGGCGACCGCGCACGCCCCGCCACGGTAGGCGTCGCGCTCTCCGTAGCGGGGGTTCCCGTCGCTGGAAAGCGCCACGCCGATCGGCGCGCCACGCACCGGCAAGGACACGCCGGCGCCGGACTCGCCGGGACGGAAGAACGTCTGGCCGCGCACCTCCTGGTCGTAGTGCGAGAACAGCTCGCGCTTGGAGGCGATGTTGGGCGACGAGAGCACGCGGATCCCCAGCTCGTGGAGATCGCCGTCGTACGTCACGTCCGCCGCCGCCGCCACCCGGGGCGGAGCCATCTTCCGGTCCGCCACGACGCCGGCCGTGATGTCGGCGGTCGTCGCCTCGCCTACCACGTCGCCGTGCCAGAGCACTCGCATGAGGGGCTCGTCGGGCAGGAATCGGCCGATGACGGAGGCGGCCGCCCCGCGGCTCACGCGGCCCAGCTCGTACTCCTCGTTGTAGATGCGGAGCACTTCCGGCGTGAAGGTTCGAGGCACCGCCCACCCGAACCGCTCCTGCGTCTCCGCGCAGGCGATGACCTCCGGCGGCAGTCCTTCCTCCTGGAGGTGCACCTCGGTGAGGTCCACCTCCACGCCGACGCCGCCGGCGTGCGCGATCTCCGACGCCACGCAGGCGATCCCACCGGCGCCGAGATCCTTGAATCCCACGGGCACGCCGCGTTCGCGCGCGAGCTCCAGCACCGCTAGCGTGGCGTTGCGCAGCACGCGCTTCAGGAACGGATCGGGCACCTGAACGGCGGAGCGGTTGTCCACCTCCTCGTCCAGGACCTTGGAGGCCATCGCCGCGCCTCCGAAGCCCGACGCATCCGTGCCCTTGCCGACGAGGATGAGATCGTAGGGCTCGTCCCTCGCCTCCGGCGGCACCGCGCTGTGCACCAGATCGTCCGCGCGCATCACGCCGGCGCAGATCACGTTGACAAGGCAGTTGTCGTCGTAGCCGGGGTGGAAGACCGTCTCCCCGCCGAGGTTCGGGACGCCCAGCGGGTTCGCGTAGCCGGCGATGCCGTCCACCACGCCGCTCATGATCTCCCGGACCCGCTCGGCGTGCCGGCCGTTCGGATCGCCGAAGCGCAGCGAGTCCAGCGTGGCGAAGACGTCCGCGCCCATGCAGTAGACGTCCCGGACGATCCCGCCGATGCCGGTGGCCGCCCCCTCGTAGGGAACCACCTGGCTGGGATGGTTGTGGCTCTCGTGGCCGATGGCGACGGCCCATCGCGTCCCCTCGTGCTCCCCGATCTCCACGACGCCGGCGTCCTCCACCGGTCCCAGGATCACGAACGGACTGTCGGTGGGGAGGTACTTCTTCAACGTCGGCTTGCTGGACTTGTAGGAGCAGTGCTCCGACCACATCGTGTTGAAGAGGTGCGCTTCCAGCAGTGTGGGATCGCGGCCCAGCAGACGGGCCAGCGAGCGCGCCTCGTCCAGCGTGAAGCCCAGGCCGTGCTCCTCCACCCGGCGCATCACCAGATCATCCGGGCCGGACGTGAACTCCAGGGTCGTCGCGCCGCGCGCGGCGGCGGTCCCGTCAGCCGGCAAGGGCCTTCTCTCCTTCCGCGATGCCGATCCGTTCGAACACCTTGTCCGCGTTGCGGAGGCTGCGCGCCAGCGACAGCGCATCGTCGATGGCCGCATCGTCCAGGACGGACGTGATCCCCTCTTCCCGGGCGACGGCCTCGCGGAACGACAGATCCTCGTCCCACACGCGCGCCGCGGCGCCCTGCACCAGACGGTACGCCTCGTCCCGCGTCTTCCCGGCACGGATGAGGTCCAGGAGCAGGTTCTGCGAGAACACGAGGCCGCGCATCCGCTCCAGGTTGGCCGTCATGTTTTCCGGGTAGACGACGAGGTTGTCCATGAGCGCCGTCGTCTTGGCGAGCAGGTAGTCCAGCAGGACGCAGCCGTCGGGCAGCACGACGCGTTCCGCCGACGAGTGGCTGATGTCGCGCTCGTGCCAGAGCGCCACGTTCTCCAGTGCCACTTGCAGGTTGCCGCGCAGGATGCGGGCGAGGCCGCAGATGCGCTCGCAGAGGATGGGGTTGCGCTTGTGCGGCATGGACGACGAGCCCGTCTGCTTCCGCGTGAACTGCTCCTGCACTTCCCGCACCTCGGTGCGGTGCAGGTGGCGGATTTCCAGGGCGATCTTCTCCAGCGTGGCGGCGGTCACCGCCAGCGCAAACGCGAACTCCGCGTGCCGGTCCCGCTGCAGGATCTGCGTGGAGATGGGCGCGGGCGACAGCCCGAGTCGCGCGCACGCCGACGCCTCGATCTCGGGATCCAGATGGGCGAACGTGCCGACCGCACCGGAGATCTTCCCGACGGAGATGGTCTCCACCGCGCGCACCAGGCGCTCCCGGTTGCGACCCAGCTCCGCCCACCACACGGCCAGCTTCAGGCCGAAGGTCGTCGGCTCGGCGTGGACGCCGTGCGTGCGGCCGATCATCGGCGTGGCGCGGTGCTCCATCGACCGCCGGGCGACGGCCTCGCGCAGCCGGTCGACCTCGCGGATCAGGCGCTCGCCCGCCTCCTTGAGGAGGATGGACCAAGCCGTGTCCACGACGTCCGAGCTGGTGACGCCGAGGTGCACCCAGCGCGCCGGTTCGCCCGCCGTCTCCCAGACGTTGTTCAGGAAGGCGACGACGTCGTGGTTGGTCTCCCTCTCGAACTCCCGGATGCGTTCCGCGTCGACGCGAGCGTCGCGCTTGACCGCGGCCACGTCCCCGGCCGGCACCTCGCCCCGCTCGGCCAGCGCCTCCAGGATCGCGATCTCGATCTCCAGCCACGTCTCGAACTTGTGCTGGTCGGTGAAGAGGGCGCCCATCTCGGGGCGCGTGTACCGCTGAATCATGTGCTTCCCCGTTCCACCAGGTTCATGCGGTGGCGACTGGTCTCGCCGTTGCGTTCCACGACGCACTCCAGTCGATCGCCCACGAGCACGCCGTACAGCGCCCGGCGCGCGTCCTCGAAGTTGCGGATCCGGTCGTCGCCGATGCGCCGGATCACGTCGCCCCGCCGCAGGCCCGCGACGTCGGCCGGGCTCCCCGGTTCCACCGTGGCCACGATGACGCCGTCGCGCGACTCCAGATCCAGGCTCTCCGCCAGTGCCTCCGGAATCTCCTGCACCCGCACGCCGACCCAGACCTCACGCACGCCGCCGTAGTCGATGATCTCGTTCATGACCCGCATCGCGGTGCCGACCGGGATGGCGAAGCCGATGCCGTGGCTCCCGCCCGACTTGGAGAAGATGAAGGTGTTGAACCCCACCACCTCTCCCAGCGCGTTCACGAGCGCGCCGCCGGAGTTGCCCGGATTGATCGCGGCGTCGGTCTGGATCATGTTCTTGTACAGTGTCTCCTGGTCCTCCCGCTCGGAGAGGATGTCGCGGCCGAGCGCGCTGACCACGCCGACGGTGACCGTCGGCTCCGGGTCGTCCAGGAGGTAGCCGAACGGATTCCCGATGGCTACGACCCACTCGCCGATCATGAGATCGTCCACCCCGGCCAGCTCCACCGCCGGGATGGCATCCCCGTCCAGCACCACCTGCAGCACCGCCAGGTCGTAGAGTTCCGCGCCGCCGAGGTAGCGCGCCGAATACTCGCGGCCGTCGGCCAGCGTGATCCGGATGTCCTGCGCGCCCTTCACGACGTGGTAGTTCGTGAGGACGATGCCGTCCTGCCGCACGACGACCCCCGACCCCAGTCCCTTCACCGCCTGCCAGTAGCGCGGCCGGATGTTCCGGAAGAAGGGGCTGAAGAACTCCTGATGCGGATCGTAGTACGTGACGAGCTGCCGGCGCAGCACGGCCACCGTGACGACGGCCGGCCCCGCCTTCTCCGCCGCCCGCACGATGGCGTTGCGGCGGCCGCTCCAGACAAGATCGTTTGCGCGGTCCACGTCCGACTGCCCCGCCGCCGGAAGCGGCAGGGCCAGCAGGATCGTCAGCAGCGGAAAAAGCAGCCTGCGCATCGGACTAGATCTTCGCTCCGGTCGTCTCCCAGTCCTTCAGGAACTGGGCGATGCCCTTGTCGGTGAGCGGATGCTTGAACATCGCATTGAGGACCTTGAACGGCATCGTGGCGATGTGGGCGCCGGCGGTGGCGCACTCGGTGACGTGGGTGGGGCTGCGCAGCGACGCGGCCAGGCACTCCGTCTCGATGTTGTAGTTCCCGAAGATCGTGACGATGTCGCGGATCAGCTCGATGCCGAAGTGTCCCGTGTCGTCGATGCGGCCGATGAACGGGCTCACGTAGTTGGCGCCCGCCTTGGCCGCCAAGAGCGCCTGGTTCGCCGAGAAGATGAGCGTCACGTTCGTCTGGATGCCCTCGCGGCTCAGGGCGTGCACCGTCTTCATTCCGTCCACCGTCATCGGGATCTTCACGACGATGTTCTCGTGGAGCCGGGCCAGCTTCATCCCCTCCTCGAACATCTCCTCGTGCGTCTCGCCCACGACCTCGCCGTTCACCGGACCGTCGACGATGTTGCAGATCTCCAGGAGCGTCTCGCGGAAGTCGCCCTTGTCCTTCTCCCTGGCCAGCAGCGAAGGGTTGGTCGTGACGCCGTCGACGATGCCCAGATCCTGGTAGTGACGGATCTCGTCCACGTTGGCGGTATCGAGGAAGAACTTCATGGCTGCCTCCTTGCCGGACTCTCTTCCGGGTAGTCCACTCCCACGAGGAACAGCCCCGTGGGGGGAATGACGGGCCCGGCGACCCGGCGATTCCGGGCCTCGAGCATCTCTTCGATCCACTCCGGCGGGCGCTTGCCGTGTCCCACCTCGAGCAACGTTCCCACCATCGTTCGCACCATCTTTCGGAGGAAACGGTTGGCCGTGACCTCCAGGTCCAGGAACCGGTCCTGCTCCTTCAGTTCCACCCGCTCCACGCGGCACACCGTGCCCTCGTCCGGCTCCAGCGCCGACGCGAGACTGGCGAAGTCCCGCTCCCCGACGAGCCGGGCGGCCGCGTCCCGCATGGCCGCGACGTCCGGTATCGGCCGCACGCGCCAGCGGGTTCTCCGGTGCACCGCCGTGTCGTCCAGCGCCATCCGGTAGCGGTAGTGCCGCCGGATCGCGTCGAACCGGGCGTGGAAACCGTCGTAGACGACCTCCGCGCTCCGCACGACGACGTCGTCCGGAAGGACGCCGTTCAGCGACCGTCGCGCCGCCGCGACGTCCACGTCCGACTCGAGGCCGACCACCTGTCCGAGCGCATGCACGCCCGCGTCCGTGCGCCCGGCTCCGGTGACGCGGACGGGGTGACGCAGGACCGTCTCCAGGGCCCGCTTCACTTCGCCCTGCACCGTCCTCGCGTCCGGCTGGATCTGCCAGCCGGCGAAGTCGGTGCCATCGTACTCCAGAACCAGCTTCCAGGCGGGCATCTACCGTCCCGGGACCAGGAGGAGGGATGCCGCCAAGATGAGGCCGCCGAGGCCCATCGTCCAGACGTCCACCGCACGCAGCCTCAGCGGCTCCCACTGGGTCCGTTCCCGGCCGGCTCCGAATCCCCGCGCCTCCATGGCCAGGGCCAGGATGTCGGCCCGGTGGAGGCACCCCGCGAACAGGGGCACCGCCAGCGGCAGCATCCGGCGGGCGCGAACGACGGGACCGCCCTCGAAGCGGGCGCCCCGCGCGCGCTGGGCCGTGACGAGGCGCTGGGCCTCCTCCATCACCGTCGGGAGGAAGCGGAGCGCCAGCGTGAGGACGAGGGAGAGGTCCGCCACCGGGACGCGGAGCCGCTCCAGCGGCCGGAACAGGCGGGCGACGCCGTCCCCCAGGCGGATGGGCTCCGTGGTGGCGGCCAGGATCGTGGCCGCGAGCAGCATGTCCGCGAGGCGGAGCGACATCAGGAGCCCCCGCCAGGCGCCCGCCTCCAGCCCGCCGAGGTGTCGCGGCCCCACCCAGAAGAGCTGGAACAGGAACGTGATCGCCAGGATCCAGCGCAGCGCCTTGAGCCCGCCCCACGCCGACGACGCCGGCAGCCGGGCCAGCCTCGTGAGGGCGAGGAGAACGACGGTCAGGACCGCGGTCCCCGGCAGGGTCAGCCGGAACAGGCCGATCACGATCATCGCGAAGACGACGAGCTTCGTCCGCGGATCGAGGCGATGGACCGGCGTGTCCAGCGGCACGTACCGGCCGAGGGCGACGTCCCGATGGAACGCGAAACGCATGGACCAGCCCCGCGGGAACGTGGTGTCCGGTTCGGGAAAGCGGGGAAGGTAGCAGCGCCGCCGGGGCCGGTCAACGCGGGGGAGCCGCGTCCTTCGGAGCCGCCAGGTAGGCCGCCAGCCCCTCGCCGAACAGCTTCCGCCAGCCGGACTCCAGACCGGACGCCTGCTCCTCCGTGACGTTCCCGACGATGGCGTCGCTGATGCGGAGCACGGATCCGTCGCCCTGGGGCGCCAGCGCCAGCTTCAGCATCGACGTGCCGGGACCGCCCCAGTCGGGGGCCAGGTGGCCCACCAGGTAGAGCGCCTTCCCCGGCCGGACCATCTGCACCGTGTACCAGACCAGCGAGGCGCCGTCGCCCGCCTCCTCCACGAGGCTCCCGCCCGCCTTCGGCTCCAGCCGGACGACGCTGTCCGTCCCGGCCGCGCGGTAGTCCGGCAGCCACCAGGCGTTGATGTCGTCGGTGAGCGCCGTCCAGGCACGCTCCGGGGAGGCGTCCAGTTCCACTTCCAGCTCGAACCGCACCATGCGGGCCGTTTCCATTCCAGGCATGACCTTCTCCTAAGGTTCGTCGTTCAGGACGGCGCGGAAGCGGTTGGCCGCCGCGCTGAGGTGCCGCACGTGCCCGCGGATCCACCGGCCGCAGATCCGGTCGATGGGGGCGGGATTCAGGTAGTTCCAGCGAAGGCGCCCCTCGCGGCGCACGATCACGAGCCCCGCCTCCTCCAGCAGTCCCAGATGCTTCATCACCGCGGTGCGGCAAAGCTCCGGGTGCCGGGACACCAGATCTCCGGTGGTCCGGGCCTCCCCCGCCAGGTCGTCCAGCAAGGAGCGCCGCGTGGGGTCGGCCAGGGCCTTCCAAATCAGGTCTTCGTTCTTCATGTCACCTATTAGTGACATATATGCTCCAAGCTGTCAAGGGCCCCAGGAGCTACGGCCAAGTGCTTCCGGGAGGGTATAGTCCGTCTCGTGACCCTATCTCGCCGACGACACCCCGCCCCGACCCGACCGTCCCGACGCCTTGCCGGCTCCGCTCGGCACCGGCCGTCGTTCTTCGTGCTGATGCTCCTCTCCGTCCTCACAGCGGGTTGCGTAGACGCTGGGAGCAGCGGGTTGAGGCACGCATCGCCCTCGCTCACGGCGGAGGATCTGAACCATCTCACGGCGGACGACGAGGCTCTGCGACAGTGGTGCGAGACGCTCGGCCCCGCCGGATTCGACCGCCTCTTCTACCGCCTCCTCGACTGTCAGCTGATCCCCGACGATCTGACGCACGAGGAGTGGGCTGCGATCGTCGTGCCGCCCTTGCGGCGACTTGCCTCCGAACAGGAGAGAATCCACGCCGCCAGGTCGCTGTCGCACGTGGCCCGGTGTCTCGAAACCGACCCGACCGGCTATGTCGAGTTTCGGCGGCGCTTCTACGAGGCGGCAGGCCGGACCCAACAGTCCGATCTTCCGCTAGGCGACCGATTGCAAATCAAGGGAGACGTCCTCCGGGAAGCCATCGCGCTGGACCTCCACCACCCAGCGGTCGTACTCGAAGCCTCGATGGCTCGCTCGTACCGGGCCATCGGGCAACTCGACCGGTGGGAGACGCACATTCGTGCGGCTCTTCAGCGGGCGCGGCGGTTCGGTGCTTCCCACATGGAGGCGCAGCTGTTGGGCGAGATCGGGGCGTGGCACGGTGAGCAGGATCGTCCCGACTCCCTCGTGGGCTACTGGAAGCGCGCTCTCGCCGTCGCCACCGAGTCCGCCGACCTCTACCAGACCGCACGCATGCACACGTTCTTCGGGAACCGCGCCGCCGGCCAGGGTCACTACACTGAAGCGCGCGAACACTTCGAGCAAGCCGCCGCGGCCTACGACCGGCACGCACGTCCGTGGGAGGGTCTTCGCTGGCACAACGAAGCGATTCAGTTCGCCATCCGCCTGGGCGCGTGGCGACACGCCGAGCGACTGATCCAACGAGCAGAGATCGTCGCCCGCAGCAGCGACCGCCTGGATCCGCTGGTTCAGTCCCAGCTTCGGAGACTCCGCGGACTCCGCGCCGAAGCCGCGTCCCACGTCGGGAACCGCGACGACGCTCTGATCATCCGGCAGCTCCTCGCGGAAGAGACTCAAGGCACCCAACCCCGATGGTTGGGCTTCCAGTCTCGGCTCGCCTGGGCCGAGGAACTCCTTCTCGACGGCGCCCTGGAGGAGGCGGAGGCCCGCATCCTCGAGATCGAGGACGAGTCGGGGCTGCGGCACCGCGGAGCGCGTCAAAACGCTCCCGCTGGCGATTCTCCTCCGATGGATTATTCGGAATCCATCGCTACCCGATGTGCCGCTTTGCTCGCGGAGATTTACATCCGGCAAGCCCGGTGGGCCGAGGCCGAGGCCGAGATCCAACTCCTGGGGAACCGTTCGAGCGCCCCTGCGGATCAGCCGCTTTCGCCGAAGCATCGCCTTCTCCGGGCGCGCGTTGCGCTGGGAGCGGGCAACGCCGAGGGGCTCAGGTCCGAGGTGATGCTGACACTGCAGGAACTCCTCCACACGACCCGACAGCTCGATGGGAGCGCCGAATCCTACCTGAGACTCGACGGATACCTGGAGTTTCGGAACCTGATCCACGACCTGTTGAAGGACGACGTCGAGGACGCCTACGACTTCGAGATGGCCTGGAGAGCACTACCCAGCCTGTTCGGGTCGTCCGTCAGCCCGCCGAACACTGATCGCTTCCCCACCGTCCGAAGCGTCGTCAGGGCCTGGACACAAACAGTGACTGACGGCTCGCGTCCGGCACGCAATCACATCCTGTTCGTCGTCCAAGGCGAGCGGGTGCTGAGGTTCGATCGCGTCGCCGGACAGCTCACGCGAACAGAACTCCCGGCCTCGACCGGACGCCTTCAGAAATTGGTTCGAGAGGCCGTCGCCCACCTGAGCCGGGATCCGCAGTCGGACCCCGTCATCCCCCGAGACCTAGCCGGTTCGCTGACCCGGCTCGGTGCCCTTCTGCTCCCCGCCACACGGCCGACGTCTCCGCTGCTGCTCACCCCCGATTCCTTTCTGACCGAAGTCCCGTTCGTCGCGCTGGGAGTTCGCAGCGCAGACTACTCACCCTGGCTGACGGAGGTCGATGTCGCCCAGCTTCGATTCCGGCGCGTTCCCTCAGCCGTGCAGACTGAGCGACGCCCTCCACTGATCGTCGCGCCTTCCTACGGAAGTTCGGTCCGACAACGCTACCCCTTGCTCCGGGAACTCCCCGGTGCCCACCGGGAGGCCAGAGGAGTGGCTCGTCGGTTCCCGGAGGCACGGCTCCTGATGGGTGATCGGGCGACACGGCCCGCACTGCTGCGGGCTGCGCCGGGCGCGGACTGCATCTACGTCGCGGCCCATCTCGTGCGGGACCCGGAATTCCCGTTCGATGCGTTCCTACCGCTGGCCGACGCGGGCGGCCACGAATGGAGCCATCTGGACTTCTCGGACATTCGGTCTCTGGATCTGCGAGGCACGCGTCTCGTGGTCCTTGCGGCGTGCGCCAGCGGCCAGCCCTACCTCGATGTTGCGAGCGTGCCGGGGCTGAGTGCCGCCTTCCTGGACTCCGGTGCGCGGGCCACGATTCACACGAGATGGCGGGTCCGCGACGACAAGACGGCCGAGATCATGGGCGACGTGCTCGAGCAGTGGAAGGAGAACGGGGATCCGCTCAACGCGCTCCGAACGGCTCAGCGTCGCGCGGCAGCGACCGACCTCGGCTGGGCCCATCCCTTCCACTGGGCTGCCTACGATGTTGAGCTCGCGTGGGCGCCGTGATCCGGAACCGGTCCGATCGCAAGATCACTCCGTCAGGAGACGACGAGCCGCCACGGCGGCTTCGTGACCGGCCTCCAATCCCAGCGCGGAGTCAATGTGCTCCCGCGCCCGATCGTGATCGCCGTTGCGGTACGCCAGGGCAGCGGCCAACACGAGAAGATCTGCGCTCCGAGGGAACCTTGCACGGCCTTCCACCAGCACGGCCCGAGCGGTCCGAGCGTCTCCCAAGGCCAGATAGCCCGCCACCCTCCAAGCTGCCAGTGTCGCCGTTGCCTGCTCAGCATACTGTCGGTCAAGCTCCCTGAGCTCGGCCGCCACGTCTCCTTCTCCGACGGGATCGTGCGTCCGATAGACTGGAGTTTCGCCCCGCACGTCCCGTGCGCCAGGGAGCGGAAATCCCGCTGCCGAGTACTGATCGACCAACGCCGCAACGGACGCCGGCGGCTCAAAGGTGCCCTTTGGCGCGTCGCGATCGCGGCTGCCGAACCAGACGACGACGGCGAAGGCGCTGGCCAGCCCCGCCAGAGACGCCGCCGCGAACCATCGCCTCCCTCGTGGTGCGTCCCGGGACGGACCGCCACCCACCTCGACGAATCGACCGTGGAGGGAGTCGGGCAGGGCGAATCGACCGGGATCTTGAAAGAACTCTCCCGAGGACATGACAGCCTCGGAGTAGGCCGCCAGGCATTCGGGGCAGCGCTCCACGTGATGGGCGCACTCCGCGTCGATCTCGCCACCTCGCCCCTCGGCCAGCAGGGCCAGCTCCTCAAGCGTCAGGTGACGGTCAGTCGGCACGCTCCACTCCCATCTGGCGAAACCGACGTCGGAGTTGGCGACGGATCCGCTCCAGAATCGTGAAGATTCTACGCTGATCTCCGTGCCCTTGTTCATCGGCAATCTGGCGCGCCGTCTTGCCCTCTTGAAAGCGAAGGGTGAGGATCTGCTGCTCCTCCGGGCTGAGATTGTCGACGGAGAGCAGAGCGCGCCGGGCCAGTTCACGAGCCTCGCGACGGACGAGCGCCGCTTCCGGCGTCTCTGTGGCTCCCTGCCTGGCCTGCTCCTCTTTCGCGTGGTCCAGGTATTCCAGGAGACGGCCCGACAGCTCCCCGGAGGAATGGGCGGCGCGATTGTACAGGACCCGCCGCATCGACTTCGAACTCACTGCGTCATCGATCCTTGCGAGTGCGTCGACGACATCGGCTCGAGAGAGCTTCACGCCGGCGGCGTCGAGAGCATGCAGGGTCCCCTCCAAGGACAGACCTTCCACGAAGTACAGGCGAAACACCTCTTGATCTGCGTCGTCGAGCCCCTCGACGCCCCGGGGCAGGAAGCGCCTGCCGGATTGCTTGCGTGCCGCATCGAGAGCGGCGTTCCTGGCGACCAGAGTCAACCACGTGGACAATCGCGAGCGCCCTTCGTAGGCGGAGAGTCTTCCGTGATGGAGTCCGGCCAGGACATCAACCACCACGGTTCGCGCTTCGTCGTCCGAGAAGAGGTATCGCCGGGCGACGTGGAGGATGAGGCCGGCGTACTCCTGAACGAAGTCGTGCCAGGCGACCGTGTCACCGCTGAGAACTCGTTGCGCGAGACGAAGATCTCTGGCCACGGAGGCGGGACGCGAAGCGTCCCGATCGCGATCTCCCAACGGCGGCTGCGAAGCATCCAATGACATAGCGAGACCAAACTGGGCGGTGGGACAGGACATCCCGATTGTAGAGGCAGAGACTCCGATCGGCTAGAGCCGTTCCAACGGAACAGGCCGGGGATCGGCAACGCGCCCGGTCCGGACCGCCGACCGAAACGTTGCAGCACGATCCTCTCAACGTTAGAAAGACACCGCCGACATCAGAATTGAAGAGTCTCATCCGTCATTAGATTACCAGGACGCCCTTACAGAACGCCGATGCTGCGTCCCGCACCGTACGCGCGTCTGCGCGGTCGGAATCGTGATGGGAACGGCCGTCCACTACAAGTGAGGCGCGAAGGGAGTCGCCTCAGACTGCACTCATGACTCCACGCAAGGAGGTTGTCTTGAAGAAGCTCGAGCTGCGCCGGCAAACGCTGCGGCATCTGAACCCTGACGAGAAGAAGCAGGTTGTCGGCGGACTGCCCCCCTACTGGACCCAGTGGGTTCCGGGCTCGGTCATGGCCACATGCTGCCCGATCATCCACGATCCAACGGGAGGCGACCCCACCCAGAATTGTTGATGTCGGACGTGAACCGCCGACGCTCAGTTCCGGAGGCCGGACTGCCAAACGGCAGTCCGGCGCCGCCCCCACCGCCATCGCCGCCCGCCCGGGAGCGCAGGCGCCGCACTCGAGCCTACGTGGAATCTTCGCTCGCCACGATCGAATCCGCGGCGCTCGCGCCTTCGACCCCACCTCACCTCTCCGGAGGAACCGCGGGACTCAGCCTGCTCTTCGCAGTCATCGCCCGGATTTTCCAGCAAGAGCGTCTCATGCATTTGGCCGACGAGCTGTGGAACCGGTCGGTGGAGGTCGCATCGCGAACTCCTCCGCACCACGGCTTCTTCAGCGGACTCGCTGGGCTCGGGTGGGTGGCGACGCAGCTCGACGAGCTCGTCTACGAGGGATCCGATCCCGAGACGTTCCGTGCGATCGACACGCATCTCTCTCAGGTTCTTCGGGACTCCGGCGACCGGCTGCCGCTCGACCCGCTCACCGGCCTCGTTGGAATCGGCATGTACGCGCTTGAAAGACCGGGCGACGCGGACGGCCTGCTGGACACGACCCTCCGAGAGATCCTGTCACGAACCGTCTGGACACGGGACGGCGCCACGTGGCCCATCCCGCCGGAGCACATGACCGAAGTCCATCGAAGGGCGATGCCCGGCGGGTGCTACAATCTGGGTGTGGCGCACGGGACTCCCGGCCTGCTGGTCCTCCTGGCCCGGTCGCTTAGCCGTGACTCCGGCCGGCTTCCCATCCGGCGTGCACTGGAAGAGGGGGTTCGCTGGCTTCTTTCCACCAATCGTCCCCCTTCGTCCGGCCACCGCTTTCCACCCTTCCGGGGCCTGACGGGGAGGATTGGGGGCGAGTCCCGGCTTGCCTGGTGCTACGGCGACCTGGGAGTCGCCTGTGCGCTGTCGGTGAGTGCGCGGTGCGCGGGTCGGTCCGACTGGGCGCTGGAGAGCCGATCGCTCGGACTGCGCTGCGCCGCGACCGGCTTCGAGGAGTCCGGCGTAGCGGACGCAGGCCTTTGCCACGGTGCATCCGGGGTGGCCCACCTGTTTCGACGACTGGCGCGCGCGCACCGGGATCCGGATCTGTCGTCGGCCGGCGACCGCTGGCATGAGCACGCCCTTCGGATGCAGATGGAGGCACTCCCGGACCGGCACCCGGAACGCCCGATCCCCCCCCGTCCGGAGCGATCCGAACCCGGGCTGCTCACGGGCGGAGGAGGAGTCCTCCTCTCGCTGGCATCGTCCCTCACGGATGAAGACTTCGGTTGGGACCGTTTCCTGTTCCTGTCCTGCCGAGACGAGGAACGCAAGGCCTAGTCGTCGTGATCGGCGGCCGGCGCTCCGACGCGATGCACCCGAACCACATCGCCCGATCCAGCGCGCGGAGTTCCGCCGGGCAGAATGCGGGCCTCGAGCAGCGCCAGCGGTAGCGCGACGTCGCCACTCGGTGACATGTGGATGACCTCGCCGTCGAGGAGCGCACCTTCCTCGAGGCGAATGCGAACGCGCGTCCCGGCAGAGTAGGCAGAGGCTTGGGCCCGGGGAACTGCGAACCGAACGCGGAGATCGTCCGGGTCCACGACGCGGGCAGCGGCATCGCCTGCGGAGACGACATCTCCGACGCGAACGAAACACGCCGTCAAGAAACCTGAAGTCCGAGCGCGGATCAGCGATGCTCCAAGAGCGTGCTGGGCGACCGCGAGCTTGGCGGCTCGCTCCCGTACCCGTGCGCTCGCCGCACGGGCCCCGATCTCCGCCTTCCGGACGCGGGCGGCCAGGTCGACGAGTTCCTCGGCGCTCACGAGTCCATCGACCACGCGATATCGATCCAGACTCCGCCGCAGGTCCTCGCTTGCCAACTCCGCCTCTTCTTTGCGAGCCCGGGCGCTCTCGAGGGCGGCAGCCGCAGCGTCCACCTCAAGCCTCAGATCAGGACGATCCAGAGCGACAAGGATGTCCCCCTGCTCAATCCGGTCCCCGGGCTCCCTACGGATCTCCTCGACGAGGCCCGATGCCTCCGCAATCACCTCCTCGGCTTCACCACCGATCACGAGGCCCAGATACCCCTCGGTCGAAGCGCCCACGGAAGAAGAGGCCCCCGACCCGAGAGCGAGGGCAAGTGCAGCCCCGGCGACTCTCCCGATCATCGATCGACCTCCACCGTTGCCCGCGCCCGGCGTTTCGAACCGAGTCGCGCCAGAACCGAGTCGTACCCACGCTCCAGAAACCGGTAGAGCAGCACTTCGTGCGCGCGCGCGGACGAACGGAGCATCCGATTGACGTGAAGATGAAGCAGGTGCCCGGCCAGCTCCGGGAGCGGCGTGTCCACGTCGCCGGATCGCTCCCTGCGTGCGTACTCTCCCAGCAGCGGACGCACGACTTCAGATCTTCCCTGGAGGATCTCCGACAGCATCGACGGCTCAGATCGACCGGCCGGTGACAGTGCCGCGATCACGTTGGCACGGCACTCCCGGAAACGAGACAGAACACGCTTCTTGAGGGCCCCGGCGACGCCGAACTCCTTCCCGAACGCGTCCGCCAATGTGAACGCGATGGAGTGCTTCTCCACCATGTCGAAGCCGCAGTCATCCAACATCGCGTCGAGCCCCCGCAGCGTCCAGATCCAACGGGCCTCTGCCGCGGGCGCACTTCTGCGCGCCGCCAGCAACCCGGTGACGGCCTCGCTGTCGGCCCCGAAGATCCTCTCGCAAAGCGAGATCCCATGGGGGCCCCCGTAGCGGCGCACCTCGGGATCGTAGGTGTCCAACACCGTCCGCCACACCAGCCCGGCTTCCTCATACGCGCCCAGGCGGGCGCGCAGATTCGGTAGCACCGTGCCGAGGAGCCGATCCGGAGTGCCGTGGACGCGGAGCCGAAGGTGCCAGTCGGGGTCACCGTATCGGAGGAAGAACCACCGATCGAACCACTCCTCCGCCTTGCCGTCCGCCAGGAAGCCAGGCAGTTCCTCACCCACCAGACGATCGATGGTCGCGGCACCCGCATAGATCTTCACGTAGAGCCAGGTGGAACCCGGAGGGTACCGCAGCCTCGACGTCCGGTCCCTGGTCGACCGGCTCCCGTCGTCTTCGCGAGCCGGGTCCGTGCGGACCTTCGTTCGCCGGACGAACGGCAAGACGAACTCGTTGGCGAACCGGCCCTCCGGCCCCTTGGCAACCAGCCCGCCGGGGTCGGGGAGCATCTCCTCGACGCGCGCAGCCGATCGCCTTCGCACGACGTGGCGAAACGTCTCACAACTCAGAACATTGTCCAGATCGACGGGCAACACGTTGTCGCCATCCGCCAGTCCCACGAAGCGCGGCCACTCCAGCCGCGCTCTGACGTCTTGGAGGCGGCGAAAGGCATCCCTGGCGTCGGAAGCGCCGGCGAGCTCGCGCAGGGTGGTCTCGTCGAGGTTCCACCGGGCGCGGGCGAGTACCGCTCGGCCGTACGTGACACGCGGCAGGTAGGGCATCGCTCCCAGCACCCCCCACTGCCAGGCGAGACCCTCCACTTCCCCCTGACACTGAAGGGACGCGAGGAAGCGGTAGACCGGCAACGCCCGGAACCGCGTGTTGTGGGCCGTCGTCAGGCGCGGGCGGACCTCGCGGCCCAGCGTGCGCGATCTCAGAAGCACTCGTCCCGCTCGAACGGACACGGTGAGATCGCGAATCGAGAGGGTCCGGCCGTCCGGCGCGCCGGATCGCCCGAGAAACGCAAGCTCGTGGTCACGGAGCAGTGGCCGCGCCAGGACGTTTCCCATCCGCCCCTCCGGCAGGTGAACGATCTCGAAGTACGTGACGTCCGGATCGAGTGCCTGCTCCTCGGCGATATGCTGCCGGACTGCTTTCAGCAACGCCGCGTCTCCATGGCAGAAACGGCCCAGCAGACGGGCGCCCGACGGGCCCACGAGGGTCCCCAAGACGACGATGGCTTGCCCCGGCTCGTCGGGCAGCACCGTCCCCGTCAGATGAAACGCATCCGGCAGCGGTGCTGGCGTCGGACTCGACCTGGGGATACGATCCGACGTCAAGGTGATCTCACGGGCGCCGCACCGCATTGCATCCTGGAGCTCCCGCGCCATTGCCTGGGCCTGTGGCGTCCACGCGGGCGCGCGCGCCGGGGTCGTCGCCCCCATTCCGAGGCCGTCCAGCAGCGGCGACGCATCGGCGGTGATGGATCGATCCGACTCGAACCCGATACCCGCATCCTCGTCCAGCGCCTCGCACAGGGGCACTTCCCGGTCACCGTACCGATCCTCAAACCGGCGACCGAACTCCAGGAGTTCACCCCCGGCGATGGGCGCAAAGAAGTCGTAGAGGAACTCCGCGCCCTCAACCGCGGCATCGACAACATCGGGGGCAAGGGTCATGACCTCCGCCGGCTTCGCCAGATCGACCTGAAACAAACGCGCCGGATCGACCCGTGCTGGGAGAGACGACAGAAGGTCGGCGATGTCGGTGTAGCAGGTCGGCGAACTCCCTAGCCCTCTCCCGTCGAGGTCGACGATCGCCTCCCGGGCCGCCCTGAGCGGACGCAGCCATGTGGCCGCCGCGGGAAGACGATCCAACTGCTCCAGGACCGACTCCGTACTCTCACTCCCGGTGAGTGCCGGTTCGAGCTCCGGCACGAGGATATCGGCCGCGATCAACTCCCCGACAAAGCGCCGCGCGTCCTGCGCCCCTACGCCGTCTCCCACGATCGACTCCGCCAGCTCCTCCTTCCCGGCGCCGGCGATCGCCCGGCTCAGGACGACCTCCAGGGCCTCGGAACGCTCCACATCCACCAGGTCGTAGGTCCTTCCCGCTCTCGATCGGCGACACTCTGCGTACCGAAAGCCCTCTCCGGTCTCGTACAAGCTCGAGTTCGGAACGTAGCGGAGTGCGTCGCTCAACCCTTCCTCATGGACCAGCGCGTGGCAGAGCTCGTCCAGATAGCCCATGTCGAGACGCGTGTGTCGGTTGTACGAGCCGACGTCATGCAACTCGAGTCGGGTCTCCCCTCCCAGACGACCCACGGACCCACCGGCAAAGAGACCGAACGGGGTGCACCGCGCCGTCATCCGTGAAAAGTACCGGACCACGGCTCGCTCCACGCTTCGCCCTGACTCCGAATCCGGTCGGTTCCGCCAGTCTCCGATGCGCTCGTACAAGGAGGGCGACGCGATAAACAGTGCATCCAGGAGGACAGGGTCCTCGAAACGCTCCTGGAGGCGTCGCCGGAGGATCTGTAGATCTTCGTCCCACTCCGTGTCACGGGGGGCACCACGCCGGTCCATTCCCCAAGCGGCGAACTCGGTCAGCGGCAGGAGCGGCGTCCGGAGCACGAAGAACCCGGAAGGCCGGAAATCCCGGCGGATCACGAGTCGCCCCGCTGAGCTTGCAGCAGGCGGCCGTAGAGGCTTCCGGTCTTCTGCAACTCGTCATGGGTACCGCGCTCCACGATCGTTCCCTGGTCCATCACCAGGATCTGATCAGAGTCGCGAACCGTGCTCAGGCGGTGAGCGACGACGACCCGCGTGGACGCCATCGCACGGAGGTTCTCCTGCACGCGCCTCTCCGCGATGGCATCGAGATGACTGGTCGCCTCGTCCAAGACCAGGATCGCCGGATGGCGCAAGAGAGCCCGAGCGATCGTCAGTCGCTGACGCTGCCCGCCCGAGAGATTCGCTCCACCTGAGGCGATGAGGGTCTCGTACCGAAGGGGCATCTCCATGACATCGTCGTGAATCCCAGCCAGTTCCGCCGCTCGTTGAATCTCGGGGAGCGGAACCCGATCGTCCTGCAGCGCGATGTTGGCCCGGATGGCCCCTGCGAAGAGAAACGGATTCTGCGACACGAACCCGATCTGGCGGCGCAGCGACGCCAAGTCGATGTCGCGCAGGTCGGATCCGTCAAAGAGGATCTGTCCCTCGTGGGGTTCATAGAGGCCGACCAGGAGTCGAGCGAGCGTGGACTTTCCGCACCCGCTCGGGCCGACGATGGCGACCTCGGTGCCGCGACGAACGTGCAGGTCGATGTCACGAAGAGCCAACGGCGCGCCCTCGCCGTATCGGAATGACACGCGGCGGAGCTCGATGTCCCCCCTTAGGCAGGCGCAGGCGGCGCCCGGTCGCCCCTCCCGCTCCCGCCGTTGTTCCAAGACGTCATCCACGCGCTCGAGGTAGCTCCCGACCGTCTGCAACCGCAGCGCCGCCGAAACGAGGGACGACAGGGGACTCAAGAATCCGGCCGCCAGTGCGTTCATGGCCAGCATGGTCCCCAGTGTGAGCTCGCCCTGCAGAACGAGGTGGGCACCGTAGGCCAGCAGGAGCAGCGGAGAGGCGGTGCCGACGGCGGCCAGAAGAGCCTCCACGAGTCCGGAGAGCTTTCCCTGCCGCACGGAGACGTTCATCACGTTCACAAAGAGGGTCGACCACCGATCCATCGCTCGCCCCTCCGCGGCCGTGGCCTTGAGCGTTTCGATTCCCTCGACGATCTGAACCTGATAGTTCGACGATTCCGCCTGGGCCTGCAGGCTCTCCGTCATGTACCGGCGATAAGAACGTCGACTCCCAAGGAAGATCCCGACTCGCAGCGCACCCAGGGCGAGCACCAGGACGGCCAGCGGCGGGTGGACCCAGAAGAGGACAACGACGTAGGACAGGACGAGCGTCCCGTCGAGGAGCGCAGACGTCGTAGCAGATGTTAGGGTCTCGCGAATGATGGCATTGCTGTTCAGGCGCATCAGCAGATCGCCGGTCTGGCGCAGCTGGAAGTAGGAGAACGGTAGTCGCAGGAGATGGTCGAAGAAGTCAAGCGTCATTCGAACGTCCAGCTGCGTCCTGAGCTGGACCAGGAGATGGGCGCGCAACAGCGACGCCAGGAAGGTGAACCCTGTGATCGCCAGGATCCCGAGAAAGATCACGCGAAGCAGATCTGCATCGCCTCGCGGCACCACGCGATCGACTACCGCTCCGGTGAGTACCGGAAGCGCCAGCGGCAGGATCTGGACCACGACGGATGCGGCCACGACGCGGATCACTTGCCGGGAATCACGGAGCATTCGTGCGAGGTGGCGCAACGTCCGCGAGGGGCCTTTCCCTTCCCGGACGAACGAGTCGGTCGGCTCGAGGTCGATCGCGATGCCCGTAAAGGACCGATTGAACTCGTCCCGCGGAACCACGCGCGGACCGCTGGCCGGATCGACGATGTGGACGTGTCGACCCCGAGCGCGGTCAAGGACGACGAAATGGTTCATCTTCCAGTGAAGGATCGCGCCACGACCGAGGTGATCCAGTTCCCGCGGCTCAAGTCTTACCGCTCTCCCCCGGAGTCCGAACTGGCGCGCCGTTTCCAGGATGACGTGCGCGTTGACGCCGTCCCGCGTGATCCCCATTCGCTCGCGGACATCGTCGAGCCTGGTCTCCCGGCCGTGAAGCCGGAGAACCATCGTCACGCACGCCGCTCCGCAGTCCGTCGCGTGCAGCTGCTGCGTGTAGGGAATCGTCCGTTTGCGCCGACGCTCCAGCCGAGCCACTGCCGGAAACCGTTCGCGGAGCCCCGCGACGGGGCTCCTCACGAGGGGCCTCCGGCCCACGCACGCAGCGCCGGGATCAGCGTCGCGAGCAAGTTGGAACGCCGGACCTGGATCTCCGCTCGCCCCTGCATCCCCGGGAAGAACCGGCAGGTCTCCCCATCGAACGTGAAGGCCGACGGCAGTTCGGCCTCGACGAGGACGATCGGCCCGTCCAGCGGAACGGCGTCCTGCCAGTCCGCGCCCAGATAACGGCGAACGGCCGAGGGCCCGACGACCTCGTGGCCCACGACGTCGACCTGAAGCTGGACGTAGGCGTGCGCGTACCCGCTGACTTCCAGCCTGAGGGCGTCGCCCGAGTCGACCTGGGGCCGATATCTTCCGGGAATCGCCGCAACGAGCCGGAGCTGGCGATGCTCACCATACACCGAGACGATCGGCTCGCCCGGACTCAGGGACTGTCCGGGTCGAATGCGGATGTCCTCCACGATCCCGTCACGCGGTGAGACCACGGATCGGCGATTGAGGGCGTCTTCCGATAGGATCCGCTCCGCACGTGAACGAGCGAGATGCTGCCGGACATCGGCGTTCCCTGGTTCGCGCAGGTAGTCCAGTAGCGCTCGCTCCTCTGCATCGCGCGCTCGATCAAGGCGATCTCGCTCAGCTTCCGCTCGAAACCGGACCAGAACATCGCCAGCGGCGACGCGCTCGCCCGGGGTGATCTGGATCGACTCCACGACGGCCGCCGTCGGGGCCGTCAGTGCCACACGGTCCGTCGCCTGCACGAGCGCCGGGCCCGTCGCGTACTCGTTCACGGGTGTACGGGCCGCGCCGAAACCCGCGAGCACCAAAGCGACGATCAGGGCCCAGGGAGCCCAAGCCGTCCACCCTGGAGCCACTCTCAGCACCGCGCCCTCCGCGGCGGATCCTCGACGTTGCTCTTCGAGCGCCTCGTCGCGGAAGAGACCGAGGGCCGGATCCGGGCCCGATGGGGACGGTCGGATTCGCTTCGCGGAGCTTGTTGCGGCGGGCGGGTTTGACACGTTGGGACTCCCGTGAGGTCGCCCCGTCGGGTACCGCGTCGGGGCCTCTCACGGTGATAGACGGACGAGAGGCCGTGATTCCGCGCCAGCGAATCGGCGAACCGGTGCTCTCAGGCCTCCGAGAGGTCTCTCTCCGCCCCGGCCCCGAACCCGTTCCCCGCCGGAAAGTCCCCCACCCCGTCCGGCTCCAGGTAGGTGGCCCCCGACAGTCCCCGCTCGTAGTCGCGGAGGAACAGCGCCGACTGCTTCAGGTCGATGTCGCCCGTCTTGAGGGAGCGCTCCACCGCCCGGCGCAGTCGACGCAGAAGGTCGCGCCGCTCGAAGCCGACGTAGCGCAGCACGTCGGCCACGGAGTCGTGCTCCACGACGTCGGACACTTCGGTGGAACCGTCGTCGTCCAGCTCGACCGTCACGGCGTTCGTGTCACCGAACAGGTTGTGGAGGTCGCCCAGGATCTCCTGGTACGCGCCGACGAGGAAGATGCCCAGGAGGTAGCGGCGCCCGTCCGGGGCGTGGAGCGGCAGCACCGGCCGGTCGCCGGGGATGCCGATGAAGCGGTCGATGACGCCGTCCGAGTCGCAGGTGAGGTCCGCCACGATCCCTGCGTGGTCCGGCTTCTCGCGCAGCCGGTGGATCGGCATGATGGGGAAGAGCTGATCGACGGCCCAGTGATCCGGCGCCGACTGAAAGATGGAGAAGTTGCCGAAGTAGATGTCCGCGAACTGCCGTTCCAGATCCACGAACTCCTCGGGCAGGTCGTCTTCGCTCATCGTCCGCGCGACGTCCAGGATGCGCGAGCAGCACGCGCGGTAGAGAACGTCGGCCCGCGCGCGGTCCTCCAGGTTGAACACGCCGTGCGCGAACAGCGCCTTGGCCTCGTCGCGCGCGTAGTTCGCGTCGTGCCAGCACTCCAGCGCGTTCTCCCGATCCACCGCTTTCCACGTCTCGAACAGCGTGTGCAGCACGCGATGCTCGTCCTGGCCGACCGACTCCGGCACGGCGCGTGGCAGCCCCGGATCCATATCCGGCGAGTCGAACACCAGCACGGAATGGTGAGCCGTGATCGCCCGCCCGGACTCGCTCAGAATGTCCGGGTGCGAGACGCCCTTCTCGTCGCACATCTCGCGGATGTGGAAGACGACGTTGTTGGCATACTCCTGCAGGTCGTAGTTCATCGACGACGGATTCGTGGTCTTCGAACCATCGTAGTCCACGCCCAGCCCGCCGCCCACGTCCAGGTATCGGAGCGGCGCGCCGTAGCGGGCCAGCTCCACGTAGACCCGCGCACCCTCCTGCACCGCGTCCTTCAGTCCGTGGATGCCCGTGATCTGGCTGCCCAGATGGAAGTGGACCATCACCAGGGAGTCGAGGAGATCGTTCTCCTCCAGCTTCTTCACGACGTCGAGGATCTCGCCCGGATCCAGGCCGAACTTGCTGCCGGCCCCGCTGCTCTCGGTCCACTTCCCCTCGGCCTTCGTGGCGAGCTGGGCGCGGATCCCGATCTTCGGCGCGATGCCGAGGCGCTGGGCCACCTGCACGATCGTGTCGATCTCGCGGTGGCGGTCGATGACGAGGATCGCGTCTCGGCCGAGCTTGCGCGCGAGCAGCGCCGTCTCCACGAACTCCGCGTCCTTGTAGCCGTTGAGGATGAGCAGCGAGCCCGGCTCCTCCGCCAGGGCCAGCGCGGCCAGCAGCTCCGGTTTGGAACCCGCCTCCAGCCCGATGCGCCCGCCGCGGCCGCTCTCCAGGACCGCCTCCATCACGGTGCGCTGCTGGTTCACCTTGATGGGATACACGCACTGGTATCGGCCGCCGTAGCCCTCCTCGCCGATCGCCCGCTCGAACGCATCGGTGAGCTGCCCGATCCGCTCGCGAATGATGTCCGGGAAGCGGATGAGCAGCGGGAGACCCAGCCCGCGATCGCGGAGCTCGTCCACCAGGACCGAGAGGTCCACCGCGGGACCGGACGGACCGTTGGGCGACACCTCCACGCGGCCGCGATCGTTCACGCGGAAGAACCCGGCGCCCCACTCGTCGATGTGGTAGAGATCCGCGCTGTCCCGCGCGGTCCAGACGTCCTCGGTCAACGTCGTGTCCCTTCCGAATGGAGTGGCGACGGAGGGCGGAAGGACCGCCCGCGAATCCGGAAGAACCGGCGAGGGAGTTTACCCCATCCGCCGGCGCGTCGATAGAGCGGCCGAGACCAGGAGCAGCACCGCCAGCAGGCCGCTTCCCCATCCCGCCACATTCCCGAACCGGGCGTAGGGGGTTCGGCCGCCGTGGATCGGCACGTCCACGACGGACAGCTCCCGGGTGAAGAGACCGGTGACGCCCGTCTCCCGCCCGCACCGGTCGATCGCCACCGAGATGCCGGAGTTGGCCGCGCGGGCCATGGCGAGCCCGTTCTCCACGCAGCGGGCCACGGCCATGTTCTTGTGGGCGATCGCCCCCGCCCCCGCTCCGAACCAGGAGTCGTTCGTGATGTTCACGAGGAAGTCCGCGCCCAGGTTCTCGTAGGCGCGCGGGAGCCAGGCGAAGATCGCCTCGAAGCAGACCAGGTTCCCGAACCGTCGACCGCCCGCCTCGAAGATCACCGGCTCCTGGCCGGGGACGAAGTCCGCCTCCCCGAAGTCGATCCGGTCCACGAAGGGGATCTTCCCGGAGAACGGGAACCGCTCCCCGAACGGGACGAGCTGGATCTTGTCCATGCGACCGGCGAGTTCCCCGTTCGCGTCGAACAGGGCGCCCGTGTTCGTGTACGTGACGCGCTTGCCCCCGCCCTCCAGAAACTTGATCTGGTAGTCCGGCAGGCCGACGAAGAGCGGCGTGCGCAGCTCGGCCGCGAGTTCCTCCACGTAGGGTCGCCAGACGACGTCCTTCAGCAGGTAGCAGGGCGCCGCGGTCTCCGGCCACACCACGAGCTCCGCGCCGTCGTCCACACCGCGCCGCGTGAGGTCCGCGAGGTTGTCGAAGATGTTTTGCCGGTTGTCCTCGGCCCACTTCTCGCGGTTGGAGACGTTGGGCTGGGCCAGGGCGACGCGGATCGTGGGATCGTCGGAGGGCTGCATCAGGCGCCACGTCCCGAAGCCGAGCGAGCCGCCGACCAGCAGGATGGCGACGACCGTCTTCACGACGCGGCCGCGCCCCGTGTACACCGCATCGGCCAGGAGTCCGTTGATGGCCACGAGCCAGAACGTGATCCCGGAGATGCCGATCACGGAGGCGATCTGCAGCGCCGGCAGGTACGGCACCTGGCTGTAGCCGAGCACGCCCCAGGGGAATCCCAGGTCCGTGAAGCCGCGCCCCCACTCCGCCACCAGCCAGAACGCGCCCGCCACGGCCCACATCGGCGCGCGCAGGCGCGATCGCGTGAAGACGTAGGCCCAGCCGAACAGCCCCGTCCACAGCGCCTCGTACGTGGAGATGAGGAACGGCGCCGGGTAGCGGACCCAGGGGATCGTGAGCGCGGGCGCGTCCAGCAGCACGATCCACCACAGCAGCGGAACGTACAGGCCCATCCCGTAGCCGAACCCGATGAGGAAGCCGTGGCCGCGCACGCCGGGAGCGCCGCTGCGCAGCGCGTCGGCGCGGGACTCCAGCGTGATGAGCAGCGGCACCATCCCCACCATCGCCACCCACCAGAGGTCCAGCGACGGGAACGCGAGCGACGTCAGCAGCCCCGACAGCGCGCCGCGCAGGAAAAGGAGAGCTCGCTGTGCGCCGGACGTTCCGGGCGGCGCCGGCACGACGTCGGTCACGGAGAGCCTAGGCCCCGAACTTGTCGAGGCGGCCGGCGGCGGCCAGCGCCAGCGGCATCAGGTGCCGCGAGGGGAACCGACCCAGCGCCCCGGTGCGGCACGCCGTCTCGCCGAAGGAGCCGGCGGCGTCGACGTACGTCGTGCCGCCGCGCATCAGCAGCGGCACCGGATGGTACGAGTGGCTCTTCATGAGCGCGGGCGTGCAGTGGTCGCCGGTCACCATCACCAGATCGATGCCGAGCGCGTCCACCTTCGGCAGCAGCGCATCGACCTCCTCGATGACGGAGACCTTGCGGTCGAAGTCACCGTCCTCGCCCGCCGAGTCCGTCTGCTTCACGTGCAGGAAGACGAAGTCGCTCGTCTCGAAGGCGCCGGCCAGCGCATCGAACTCCGCCTCCAGCGACGGCATCTCCGGGAGCACCCCCATGCCCACCAGCTTGGCCAGGCCGCGGTACATCGGGTACATGGCGACGGCCGACGCGCTCAGCCCGAACCGGTCCCTGAACGGCGGCGGAGGGTTCCAGCCGGCGAACCCGCGGAGCAGCAGCTCGTTGGCGGCGGCCTCGTCCTTCAGGAGTTCGCGCGCCTGCGCGAGGAACGACTCCACGACCGCGACCGTGCGCTTCCCCTCGGCACTGTCGTCCTGGGCGGCGGGCGCATGAGGCGGGACGCCGGTGTGCTGCGGGTCCGTGTCCTCGAGGCGGCCGGAGAGGCCGTCGCCCCGGAACACCACGACCGCGCGATGCTCCTTCTCCGCGCGCAGCGTGATCTCCACGCCGTCGATGGCGATCCCGTCCGTGAGGATCCTCGTCACGCGCTTCCCCTCCTCCGAGGAGATCCGTCCGGCGCGACGATCCGTCACATGGCCGGCGGCATCGCGCGTGGCGAAGTTGATCCGCGCCGCCACGTCCCGCGTCGTCATTTCCAGACCGGCCCCGAGCGCCGACAGCACCCCGCGGCCGACGTTCTCCGCGATCGGGTCGTAACCGAAGAGGGCCAGGTGCGCTGGGCCGCTGCCGGGGGTGATGCCCGGTCCCACCGGGTCGATCAGCCCCAGACCGCCTTCGCGGGCCCACCGGTCCAGGTTCGGCTTCCTCGCCGTCTCCAGCTCGGTCCGCCCCGTGTCCGGGTGCGGCAGGCCGCCGAGACCGTCGAACACGAGGAGCAGGATCTTGGACTTCGAGGCGTTCAGCAGTGACGGGATCACGGCGTCGGACATGGTTTCCTCCGTTCGGGGGCGCGGAGCATAGCATGGGGACTGCGGCCCGGCGAGGCGCCGGGAACCGCCCGGACGGCGGTAAAATGCTCCGCGAGCGCCTTCCCGTCGAGCGGGGGCAGGCCCTAAGCTCGACGAAGGAGGTGTCATGTCCCGAATGCCCGCCGCGGCCCGTCGCGCCGCCCCGATCGTCCTGCTCGCCGCCCTCGTTTCGTCCCCCGCCCTGGCGCATCCGGAGGATCCGCCGGGGGCCCTCGCCCCCCTGCAGGTCGTGTCTACATCGCCCGCCCGGTACGCGGTCCACGTGGCCCCGACACTGTCGACGATCGAGGTCACGTTCTCGGACCCGCCCGTGATCCCGGAGCCCGCCGCCGTTCGCGTGGTCGGCAACATGTCCGGGCCGCACGCCGTGGCGCCGTCGGTGGCGGGCAACGTCCTGACCCTGACGGTGTCCGGGGCGTGGTTGCCGGGCGACGTCGTCTCGGTGAACCTGCGCTCGGACATCACGGGAGCGTCCAGCGACGCGCTGACCGGCGGGCACTTCTTCGCGTTCACCATCGCGTCGGGTTCCGCTCCCGCGGAGTGGTCGGAGCCGGTCGTCTACCCGGCGGCCAGCGTTCCGTACTTCCTGTTCGGCGGCGACCTGGACGGCGACGGCACGCCCGACCTGGCCGTGCCCAACGAGGGGACGCACGACGTCTCCGTGTGGCGCAACCCCTCCGGCGACGGCAGCCTGTCGCCGCGCCTGGACTACGGCGTGGGCAACACCCCGTCGTCCGTGTTCGGCGAGGACCTGAACAACGACGGACACCTCGACCTGGCCTCGGCCGACATCTCCTCCGGCACGGTCTCCGTCCTGCTCAACCAGGGCGGCGGCACCTTCGCGCCGAGCGTCCCGTACGCCGCCGGCGGCACGACGCGCCAGGTGGACGGCGCCGACTTCGACGGCGACAACGACGTCGACCTCGTGGCGTCGTCCTTCACGACGGACCAGGTCTTCTACTACGAGAACCTGGGCGACGGCTCGTTCGCGGCGGGCGTCGCCTACACGGACGTTCCGGACGGCCCCTTCGCGCTGAAGACGGCCGACGTCAACGAGGACGGCTGGGTGGATCTGGCCGTCGGCTGCCAGAACGCGGACAGCCTCGTGATCCTGCTGAACCAGGGCGACGGCACGCTGGTGCGCGCGTTCACCAAGTCCGTGGGCGACGGCATCTGGGATCTCGTCGGGAACGACCTGAACGGCGACGGCCACTTCGACCTCGTCGGCGTCACGTCGTTCAACAACCGCATTCAGGTGTACGCGGGAGCGGGCGACGGCACGTTCGGGCAGACGGGATCCTTCGCGGGGTTCTTCCCGCTGGGGGTCCACGTGGCCGACCTGGACGGCGACGGCGACATCGACGCGATGTCGGCCAACTTCAACTCCGGGACCGTCGGGGTGTACCGGAACGACGGGGCGGGCAACCTCACGCTGGACGTCACGCTGCCGGTGGAACGGAGCGGTTCCTACGTCTGGGCCCACGACCTCGACCTCGACGGCGACCTGGATCTCTCCGTCGTGGACGAGCTCTCGGACTCGCTCTACGTCTTCTTCAACGAGCCGGTCACGTCATCGCCGGAGGTGGACCGGCGCGCGGCCTCGCGCCTCTGGGCGCAGCCCAACCCCGCGCGCGGCGGTGACGCCGTCTCGCTGGTGGTCGGCGACGTGGGCGACGTCGCCACGCTGGAGGTGTTCGGAGTGGACGGGCGACGCATCCGCACGCTGCACCGCGGCCCGCTGCCGGTTTCCCGGGCGATCGCGTGGGACGGTCGCGGCGCGAGCGGACGACTCCTGCCCACGGGCGCCTACCTGGTGCGGGTGCGGGGGAACGCGGGCGAGGGATCCACCGTGGTGCGCTGGCTACGCTAGGGACTCGCGCAGCTCGAACAGCGCGTGACGCTCGCCGACCGGTTCGCCCGCCCAGTTCCGCACGGGACCCCGGTGATGCTCGGCCAGCTCCACCAGCGCCTCGTCGTCCAGGACGCGGAGCTGGTGGAGCGCCTCCGCGACCGCGAAGTTGACGCTGCGGGAATCGCCCGCCGCCGCCTTCGCGACGAGCGCGACGCCGCGCTCCTCCTCACGCCACGCGGCGAGGTAGAGCCCCTCCGCTCCGCCCTTGCCGAGCAGCGGGCGGGGCGCCGCGCGCATCAGCATCGTGCAGAAGCGACCGCTGCCGGCCACGGACTCCGGATGGGACCGCATCGCCTCGCCCAGTCGATGCGTGGAGGCGGCGAGCGCCCGGGCCGGCCCCGTCCCCGCGACGAACCGGGCGCCGGCCCGCGCGAACTCCCGGAGCGACAGATGGAAGGTGGGGACGCCGCACCCGTCGATGGCGATGGGAACGGCCTCCGGCGTGACGCCGGCCAGCGTCCCCAGCGTGCGACGGATCTCCGTCTGCAGCGGATGATTGGGCTGCCAGTACGTGTCCACCGGCCAGCCGCGATGCACGCACGTGGCGATCATGCCCGCGTGCTTGCCGGAGCATCCGTTGTGGATCCGCGCCGGAGACTCGCCCGAGCGGGCCAGCGCTTCCGCGGACGGCGCGTGCTCCGGAGCATGCGGACCGCAGTGCAGGTCCTCCTCGGTGCGACCGCAGCGACGCAGCATCTCGCGTACGCCCTCCACGTGGAACGGCTCTCCGGAGTGCGACGCACAGGCGAGCGCCAAGTGCTCGGCCTCGAAGCCGAACGCATCGGCCGCGCCGGATTCCACGAGCGGCAGCGCCTGGAACATCTTCACGCTGGAGCGCAGGTACGTTTGCGCGGCCGGGCTGCCCAGCGCCGCGCGCTCGCGGTCCAGATCGTCCACGACGACGAGCGCGCCCGCGTGCAGCGCCTCCGTTCGCTCGCCCCGGTCGATGCGGACCCACGGTGCGTACGATCCGAAGTCGAAGTGCCCGCCGGGGACGATCGTGCCGGCGCGATCCGGGTGGAAGGGCTCGGTCATTCGTCGTCCTTCCGGGGCGAGGCGGGCGAATCCAGCGCCGGGATCTCGAACAGGGGAAGCGTGTCCAGCGAGTCCTCCTCCGCGGTGGGCGTGGGCCGCGGCATCTCCTCCACCGGCGCGGGCGCGTCCAGCTCGCGCCTGGTCCGGTCCGTCACCTGGAAGTCCTCCAGCTTGCGGGCCATCGGCAGGAAGCGGCGTTCGAACGAACCGACGGCGCCGTTGTACGCGTCCACCGCGTCGGCGAGCCCCTTCCCCACCTTCTCCAGGTGCGCGCCGAACCGCGCGCCGCGGTCGTAGAGCTCGCGCGCGGCCTCGGCGATCCGCTCCGCGTTGTCGGCGATGGCCCGCTGCTGCCAGTAGATGGCAACGGTCCGTAGCAGGGCGACGAGCGTCGTGGGCGTGGCCACGAGGATGCGCGAGCGAAGCGCCTCGCCCTGCAGGTCGGGGCTGCGCTCGAACGCCGCGGACAGGAACGGATCCCCGGGCAGGAACAGGACCACCAGATCCACCTGTCCGGGCACGGACTGCGCGTAGTCGCGCGCGGCGAGCGTCCGGATGTGCGTCCGCAGCGAGGCGACGTGGCGGTCCAGCGCACCGTCGCGCTCCTCGTCCGTCCGGGCCTCGGCCGCTTCCAGGTACGCGTTCAGCGAGACCTTGGAATCCACCGCGATGAACCGGCCGCCCGGCAGCTTCACCACCATGTCCGGACGCTTGCCGTCGGACTGCGCGTCCTGTTCCTCGAAGTCCACGTGCTCGGACAGCCCGGCCAGCTCCACGACGTTCTTCAGCGCGATCTCGCCCCAGCGTCCCTGCGTGCGCGTCCCGCGGAGCGCCGTGGCGAGCGACGTGGTCCGTTCCTCCAGGGACGACGTGGCGCGCTGCAGCCCCTCCAGCCGCTCCGCGAGCCCGCGGTACGCGCCCTCGCGCGCCTTCTCCAGATCGCCCGTGCGCGACTCCAGCCGCGTGAGCGTGTCCTTGAGCGGCGAGAGCAGCGACTCGATCCCGCGGCGACGATCATCGAGGTCGCGGGCGGCCTGCTCCCGGGACGTGCTCCACCGCGTGTCCGCCAGCTTGAGGAATTCCTCCGTGTTGCCGCGCAGCGCCGTGGCCGCGAGCGACTGGAACGAGTCCTCCAGCTCCTTGCGCGACGTCTCCACGAACTGCTTCTGCTCCGCCGCGAACCTCTCCGCCGCGTCCAGGCGCTCGCGCAGCGCGGCCAGCTCCCCGCGGGCGGCGTTCTCCGACTCCCGGGACACGGCCAGCTCCCGCAGGAGCTCCTCGCGGCGCTCCCCCTCCGACGTGGCCTGCTGCTCCGCGGCCGCGAGCCGCCGGAGCTGGTCGTGCTCGTCGCGCTCGCGGACACCCCGCGCGCGGAGCGCGGAAGCCAGTGCCCCGATGACGAGGCCGGCGGCGAGACCGAGAAGTGCGGCGATCAACGGGCTCACGACGCCGCTCCCGTGGATCGCCCGGAGGAGCCGGGCTGCGGCCGTCGGCTTTCCTGAAGCCCGAGTTTCCGCATGCGGCGCCACAGCGTGGAGCGGTCGATGCCGAGGTCGCGCGCGGCCTGCGAGCGGTTCCAGGCGGCCCGCTCCAGCGCGTCCAGCAGTCGCCGCCGTTCCGCCGGCATCGGCGCGACGCCGGACGGGGTCCTCTCCTGCAGCTCGCGCGGGAGATCGTCCACCTGCAGGACGTCGCCCTGCGTCTTGACGAGCGCGTGCTCCACCGCGTTGCGCAGCTCGCGCACGTTCCCCGGCCAGTCGTGGTCCATCAGGATCCGCATCGCCTCTCCGGAGACCGAGCGGGCGAACTTGCCCGTAACGTCGCGCAGCTCCGACAGGAACGTCTTCACGAGCGCGGGGATGTCCTCCCGGCGCTCGCGCAGCGGGACGAGGCGGAGCGGGATCACGTTCAGGCGATAGAACAGGTCCTCGCGGAAGGCGCCCTCCTCCACGCGTCGGCGCAGCGAGCGATGCGTGGCGGCAAGGATGCGAACGTCCACGGGGCGGACGCGATTCTCGCCCACGCGCTCCACCTCGCGCTCCTGCAGGACGCGCAGCAGCTTCACCTGCGTTCCCAGCGAGAGATCCCCGATCTCGTCCAGGAGCAGCGTGCCGCCGTTCGCCTGCTCGAAGCGCCCCGCCCGGTCGTGCGTGGCGCCGGTGAACGCACCGCGCGCGTGGCCGAACAGCTCGCTCTCCAGCAGGCCCTCGGAGAGGGCCGAGCAGTTCACCTTCACGAACGGCCCGCCGGCGCGCGGACCGCTCCGGTGCACGGCGTCCGCCACGAGTTCCTTGCCCGTGCCGCTCTCGCCCTGGATGAGGACGGTGGAATCGGTGGCGGCCACCTGCTCGATGAGACGGTAGAGCTCCTGCATGGCGTGGCTCGTGCCGACCAGCGCATGCATCCGCTCGCGCCGTCCCAGCGTCTCCTCCAGCTTCCGCTCCCGGGTCACGTCGCGCAAGACCATGACCGCGCCGCCGACGCCGCCTTCGCGATCCTGCAGCCGGTTGGTCGTGACCAGGACCTCCAGCTCCTTCGGGTCGTCGCCCAGGATCAGACGGTTCTCGCTGGCGTCGACCCCGTCGCCCGTGGCCACCGTCCGGCGCAGCGCCTCCTCGAGGTTCCAGAGACGCCCCTCCATCAGCTCCGCCACCGGCCGCCCGGCCAGCTCCGGCTCCCGCCGGTCCAGCAGGCGCTGGGCCGCCCGGTTCGCGTGGACGATGCGGAGATCCGGATCCAGCGTGACGATGCCGTCGGCGACGCCGTGGAAGATGGCCTCCATGTTGGCCTTCTGGGCCATGCAGACCTCGAGGCTTCCCGCCGGATCGCTCATGACCGCCTCCCAAGGTCGTTGCGTCAACACAACATCTGTTGCACATCACCCGTTGCAGATGCAACACACCTCACAGGGTAGGCTCGGGGATGATCCCCGTCAAGGGCCGTCTGGGCGCGGTTTCCGGAGGAATGATGGCCATGGCCAATTCGGCCCGCTTGTTGCAAGATCTCCGGCGAAAGAGCCCAACCCGTACCGGGGGAGGTCGGCCATGAAGGAACTCCTGATGCGACTGTCCCTGTCGCATCCCAAGCTGGTGATCACGGTCTCGGCCCTGCTGACGCTGGGATTCGCCGCGATGATCCCGCGAGTCACGATCGATACGGACCCCGAGAACATGCTCCCGCACGACGAGGCGGTCCGCGTCCACCACGACGAGGTGAAGGAGGCGTACAACCTCCATGACTACATCGTGGTCGGCGTGGTGCGGGAGGCCGAGGGCGGGGTGTTTCGCCCGGAGACGCTGGAGCGCGTCGCCCGCCTCACGGAGTCGATCCTGGACCTCGACGGCGTCATCACCGACGACGTGCTGGCGCCGGGTGAGGTGGACGACGTCTTCACCGAGGACGGAACGCTCCGCGTCGACACGCTGATGCCGGAGCCGCCGGACACGCAGGAGGCGGGCCAGGCCATCCTCGCCCGGATCGCCGACAACCCGATCCTCCGCGGCAAGCTCGCCTCCGACGACGGCCAGGCGCTGGCCATCTTCGTGCCGATCGAGTCGAAGGACCTGGCGCACGAGGTCGGCGGCGAGATCGACGCGCTCATCGCGGAGCTGGACGGCGACGAGGAGTACCACCTCGCCGGCATCCCGCTCGCGGAGGACCGCTTCGGCGCGCAGATGTTCCTGCAGATGGCGGTCGGCGCCCCGGCGGCCTTCCTTCTCATCTTCCTGCTGATGCAGTTCTTCTTCCGCAACCTGCGACTCGTCGCGGCCCCGATGATCGTCTCCATGATGAGCGTGATCTGGACGATGGGCCTGCTCATCGGGATGGGCTTCACGGTCCACATCATGAGCTCGATGATTCCGGTGTTCCTGATCCCGATCGCGGTGCTGGACTCCATCCACCTGCTGTCGGAGTTCCACGAGATGTACCCGAAGACGCGCGACCGGGAGAAGGCGTTGCGCGCCACCATCAACGAGCTCTTCGTGCCGATGGCCTACACCACGGTCACCACGATGGTCGGCTTCGCGTCGCTGCTCCTCACCCCGATCCCGCCCGTGCAGGTGTTCGGCGGCTTCGTCGCCTTCGGCATCGCGACCGCGTGGCTGCTCTCCATGACGTTCCTGATCGCTTACGCGCGGCTCATGCCGGAGTCGGCGCTGGAGAACTTCGGGTACGTGCAGGAGCGCGAGCTGGTGGGCAAGAAGGTGGAGCGCTGGCTGCACCACCTGGCCGTGCGGAGGGCCGGGGTCATGGTGGGGCTGGGCGTCATCGTCTTCCTGGTCTCCGTGGTGGGTCTCACGAAGATCGAGGTCAACGACAACCCCGTGAACTGGTTCCGCAAGGGCCACCCCATCCGCGTCGCCGACGACGTCATGAACGACCACCTCGCGGGAACGTACCTCGCGTACCTGTCGCTGGATGCGGACGACGCGGATCGCTTCAAGGATCCGGAGGTCCTGCACTGGGTGGAGGGCTTCCAGCGCTACCTGGAGCAGGATCCCAACGTGGGCGCCACCACCTCCATCGTCGACATCGTGACGAAGGTGCGGCGCGAGCTCCTCATGGATCCGGCCGAAGGGATCATCCCGCCGTCCTCGGACGAGGTGGCGCAGTACCTCTTCCTGTACGAGATCTCCGGCGGCGACCCCGCCGACCTGTTCCGCCTTATCACGCCGGACTCGGACCGGGCGAACGTCTGGATCCAGATGCGCGAGGGGGAGAACCGCGACGTGGCGAGGGTCGTGGCGCTGGCGGACGACTACCTCGAGGAGCACCCCATGCCCGGCATCGGTCACACGTGGGCGGGGCTCCCCTACATCAACATCGTCTGGCAGGCCAAGATGGTGAACGGCATGGGACAGGCGCTGGCCGGCTCGTTCGCCATCGTGTTCGTGATGATGGCCTGGCTCTTCCGGTCGGTGCGGCTGGGGCTGCTGTCCATGATCCCGCTCACCGCCACGATCGTCCTGGTCTACGGACTCATCGGCTGGGTCGGGAAGGCGTACGACATGCCCATCGCCGTCCTGTCGTCCCTGTCGCTCGGCCTCTCCATCGATTTCGCGATCCATTTCCTGCAGCGATCCCGCGAGGCATGGGACCGCACCGGCAACGTGGAGGGAACCATGAACGAGGTCTTCGGCCCGCCCGTGCGGGCGATCCTGCGCAACGTCTTCGTCATCGCCCTGGGCTTCGTCCCGATGTTCTTCGCCAGCCTGGTGCCGTACGTCACGGTCAGCCTGTTCTTCTTCGCGATCATGCTGATCTCCGGCTTCACGACGATCGTGTCGCTGCCGGCGATCCTGAAGGTCTCGGGCGGTCGCTACCTGGCGCCCGCGCCCGCCAAGGGCAAGGCCGCGGCCGCCGCCGGAGCCGCCGGCGCGGTGCTGCTGGCGATGTCCGTCGGAGCGGGTCCGTCCGCCGCGCAGGACGCGCCCGACGCCGAGGCGCTGATGCAGGCCTCGCATCTGGCGATGTACTACGCCGCGGACGACGGCCGGGCGGTCGTGAACATGGACCTCGTCAACAAGAGCGGCAAGACGCGCACCCGGCGTTTCGTGATGCTGCGCCTGGACACCACGGACGGCGGCGCCCAGAAGTACTACACCTACTTCACCGAGCCGTCGGACGTTCGCCGGACGACGTTCATGGTGTGGAAGGAACCGGACTCCGACGACGCGCGGTGGATCTACGTGCCCGCCGTCGACCTCGTGCGTCGCATCTCCGCCAAGGACAAGGGCAGCTCGTTCGTGGGCTCGGACTTCTCCTACGAGGACGTCTCCGGGCGGCACTGGTCGGACGACACGCACGAGTTCGTCCGGGACGAGGAGCTGGACGGTCGCGCCGCGCACGTGATCAAGAGCACGCCGCGCGAGAAGGACTCGTTCACCGAGAAGGTCACGTGGGTGGACGCCGAGACCTCGCTGCCGCTGCGCGAGGAGTACTACGACCGCAAGGGCGAGCTGGAGCGCGTCTTCACCGCCGAGCGCATCGAGGTGGTCGACGAGCACCCGACGATCGTCGAGCGGAAGATGGAGAACGTGAAGAAGAACCACCACACGGTGGTGACCTTCGAGGAGGTCTCCTACGACGTCGGCATCGAGGACGACGTCTTCACGGAGCGCCACCTGAAGGCGCCGCCGAAGGACCTGCTGGCGGAGGGCGGACGATGATCCGGACGCTCCGCCGTGCCATGACCCTCGCGGTCGCCCTCGGCCTCGGGGCGGCGTTCCCCCACGCCGCCCGGGCCGAGGTGGGCATCCACGGCTTCGTCGAGGGAGCCGCGGGCGTGCGCACCGCCGAATCCGAGATCCACACGGATCAGGACTGGATCCTCCGCGAGACGCGGGCGCAGATCCGGCTGGACGCGTACGGCGACCAGGGCGAGGCGTTCGTCCGCCTGGACGTGGTGCAGGACCAGCTCCTGAACGACGACACCGAGGTGGAGCTCCGCGAGGGCTGGCTGCGGTTCACGTTCCCCGGCGACCGGGTGGAGGTGAAGGCCGGCCGGCAGGCGCTCACGTGGGGCACCGGCGACCTCGTCTTCATCAACGACCGCTTCTCCAAGGACTGGGAGTCGTTCTTCGCCGGCCGCGAGGACGCGTACCTGAAGACGCCGACGGATGCGCTGCGGCTGGGCGTGTTCGGCCTCCCGATGAGCATCGACCTGGTGCTGATCCCGGAGCACCAGGAGGATCGGCTGCCGCGGCCGCTGGAGCGCTTCTCCATCCCGACGCCGGCCCTGCCGCCGATCCAGGAGCGGCCGACCGCGCTGGAGAACACCGTCGGGGCGCTCCGCCTGACGCGCTACGTCGGCAACTTCGACGTGGCCCTGTACGGGTACCGCGGCTTCTTCAACCAGCCGCTGGGCCTGGACCGGGTCAACGAGATCGATCCCGACTTCCTGGTCCCGTACTACCCGGAACTCTCCGTCTACGGCGCCTCGGCCCGCGGCTCGCTGGCCGGCGGCGTCACCTGGGTGGAGGGCGGCTGGTACGATTCCCGGGAGGACCGGGACGGGGACGATCCTCTGGTCCCGAACTCGTCGCTCCGGTGGCTGCTGGGCCACGAGCGCCAGGTGGCCGAGGAGACCAACGTCACGGCACAGTGGTTCGCCGAGTGGATGCAGGATCACGGGGCCGCGGAGGAGGCCAACCCGGGCGGCGTCGGTGACGAGCTGCGCCACCTGGTCACGCTGCGCATCGAGAAGTGGCTGCGCTACCACACCGTTCGCGTCTCGCTGATGGGCTTCGTCTCGCCCACGGACGAGGACGCGCTGATCCGTCCTCTCGTCGCGTGGAAGCCCAGCGACGAGCTGGAGCTGGCCCTCGGCGCCAACGTGTTCGAGGGAGACAACCCCACGCCCTTCGGAGCCTTCGATGCGGACGACAACGTCTACGTCCGGCTCCGGTACGGCTTCTAGAAGGAGAGGTCCCATGAACCAGAACGACGTCTTCCGCATCATCGTAGGGTCGATGATCCTGATCAGCGTCCTGCTGACCTACTTCGTGTCGCCGTGGTGGCTGCTCATGACGACGTTCATCGGCCTCAACCTGTTCCAGTCCGGGTTCACGCGCTTCTGTCTGCTGTCGGACATCCTCCGCAAGACGAAGATCCCCGAGGACACGGGCGTCCCCCGCGGCTGCTAGCGGTTCTCCCCTCGGCGCCGGCGCCCCGCGCTCGGGGGCGCCCGGCCCGGGATCCGCCCCGGCCGCCGCGCTCCACCTCCCGTCCCCCGCTCCCGCCGCCCGCCCCCTTCCCCGCCTCCGCCGCTTGCGGCCCCGCTCCTGTCGATGGGAACCTGGGAGCCCGTTTCCGGAGGTGTTCCCATGCATGGCCAAGCTCCGCGATCGATCGGCCGCTGGTTCCTGATCGTCCCGCTGCTGCTCTTGACCCCGTCCGCGCAAGCGGACGACGCGGCCGAAACGCCGCCCGCGCCCCCTCCCTGCACCGCCCCCGAGTTCTCCGGCCTGGACTTCTGGCTGGGCGAGTGGGACGTGAGCTGGGAAGGCGGCTCCGGCTCCCAGACCGTGACGCGCGAGTACGGCGGTTGCGTCATCCGCGAGAACTTCCGCACTGAGGGCTTCCACGGCACGAGCCTCTCCGTCTGGGTGCCGAGCCAGGGCGTCTGGAAGCAGACGTGGGTGGACGACTCCGGCGGCTACCTGGATTTCACCGGCGGACCGGAGGGCGATGGACGGTTCGTCCTCTCCCGCGACGCGCCGGAGCGCGAGAACGTGACTCACCAGCGGATGGTCTTCCACGACATCACCCCCGATTCCCTGGTCTGGGACTGGGAGAGTTCCTCCGACGGGGGGGAGTCGTGGGACCTCCGCTGGCAGATCCAGTACCGCCGACGTTCCTAGGACGCCGCGCGCCGCGCCGCCGGGGCCGGAGTCTCCGCCGCGGCCGGCCCGTCGTCCGGGGCCAGCGGGATCTCCAGGCGGTACATCATCTTGATCAGGCCCTGCCTCGACACGCCGAGCGAGCGCGCGGTCCGGGTCTTGTTCCAGTCGTGCGCCCGGAGCGCCTCACACACGATGGTCCGCTGCGCCGACTCCACGCGGTCGCGCAACGTCCCGATCGCGGGCGGCGGCGTCCCCGGGGACTCGCCGCGCACCTCCGGCGACAGATCCGCCACACCGATGGATCGTCGGCCGCGCGTGAGCAGCGCGGCCCGCAGGATCTCGTTGCGGAGCTGACGGACGTTGCCCGGCCAGCGGTAGGAGAGCAGTCGTTCCATGGCGGCCCCTTCCAGCACGTCGGCCATCGGCTCTCCGCCGCGCACCGACTCGGCCAGGAAGTGCCGGACGAACTCCGGCACGTCCACGCGGCGCTCCCGCAGCGCCGGCACCCGCACCTGGACGACGTTCAGCCGGTAGAACAGGTCCTCGCGGAAGCGACCGTGGCGAACCTCCTCGGCCAGATCGCGGTGCGTGGCGGCCAGCACCCGCACGTCGACGTTCCTCGGCCGCGACTCCCCGATGCGTCGGATCTCCCCCTCCTGAAGCACGCGCAGGAGCTGGGCCTGCACCCTCGGCGGCACCTCCGCGATCTCGTCGAGCAGGAGCGTGCCGCCGTCGGCCTCCTCGAACAGGCCGCGTCGCGCGCCCGTGGCGCCCGTGAACGACCCGGCCGCATGACCGAACAGGTCGCTCTCCAGCGTGCCCTCGGCCAGGACCGCACAGTTGTGGGCCAGAAAGGGCGATCGGGGAGCGCCGCTCTGGTGCAGCAGGCGGGCGACGTGCTCCTTGCCGGCCCCGCTCTCCCCCGCGATGAGAACGGTGGTGTCCGTGCCGGCCAGGGACGACACGACGTCGAGCATCTCGTGCATCGCGCGACTGCGACCGATCACGGGCAGGCAGCGGGCGACTACGTCAGGGAACGAAGAGGACGGACAGGCGACGGCTGAACTCATGCGAGCCTCCGGGTCGGGGGTGGACCCGGGGACCTTGCGAATCGCGTGCCGGACGGACAGACACGGACGGGGCGGGCGGCCGGCACGGAGGAGGCAGGCGTGGCGCCCCGGCGGAACGACCGGACCGGAGCGCGGGAATCAGCGGGCCCGGCTCAGTCCCAGCGGACGCGGCCGTCTCCGGTCTCCACCCGGCCGATCCGTCGGCCGAGGTCGGTGCGGCCGCCGATGACCGCGACGAGACCGACGCCCAGATTGAACGCGGAGCGCATGTCCTCCACGGGAACGTTTCCATGGCGGCGCAGCAGCTCGAACACCGGCGGCGCGTCCCACGTGCCGGACTCCACCACCGCCTCGACGCTCTTCGGCAGGATCCGCTTGAGGTTGCCGCCGATGCCGCCGCCCGTGACGTGCGCGAAGCCCTTCGCGTCGGCCGCCGGATCCTCCAGGAGCGCGCGGATCTCCCGCGTGTAGGAGACGTGCGGCGCGAGCAACGCCTCCGCCACGGTGGCTCCGCCCAGTTCCGCCGGCGTCGCGTCCAGCGACAGCTCCGGCGACGTGTCCACGATTCTCCGCGCCAGCGAGTAGCCGTTGGTGTGGAGACCGGTGGACGGGAAGCCGATCAGCGTGTCGCCCGGCGCGATGGTGGTGCCGTCGAGGATCTTCGGCCGGTCCACGACACCGACGATGAAGCCGGCGCAGTCGTACTCTCCGTCCGCGTAGAAGCCCGGCATCTCCGCGGTCTCGCCGCCGAGCAGCGCCATGCCCTCCGCGCGACAGGCCTCGGCCATTCCCTCCACGAGGAGCGCCATCACCTCGGGGGCGAGGCGGCCGGTGGCCAAATAGTCCAGGAAGTAGAGGGGACGCGCCCCCAGCACGGCGATGTCGTTGGCGCAGTGCCGGACGAGGTCGCCGCCCACCGAGGCGTGCGATCCGGTGACGAAGGCCAGCTTCAGCTTCGTGCCGACGCCGTCGGCGGACGACACCATCACCGGGCGCTCCATCCCGCTCACGTCCGGCGCGAACAGTCCGCCGAAACCGCCGACGGCGCCCAGCACGCCGTCCGTGCGCGTGCTTTCCACCGCGGCGCGGATGCGCTCGACGAAGTTCTCTCCGGCCTCGATGTCGACGCCGGCGTCACGGTAGGAAATGGATGGGGTGTCGCTCACGGGTCCGCCCTCTCCGGGCGGCGTGCCGCCCTCAGCCGTCGCTTCTCTCGCTCGCCGGGGACACCGCGGCGGAAGCGTTGGGGTCGATCGTGCTGGCGACGGGGATGTCGTCGCTGCGCTGCCGCGACTCCTTGGACGCCCGCACCTTCTCGAGGTAGCGCTCGCGATCCGGACCGTACGTCTTCTCCAGCTTCTTCATGACGTACTCCTCGAGGATCCGCGAGTTGTACTGGTCGGAAGTATACATCTCGAGTTCCTCGACGTCGATCTCGTCGAAGAGCGCGCCCGAGGTGTGCAGATCCACCAGCGCCTCCACGACGTCCAGGAAGAACTGCGTGCCCGCGTGGCGGCGCAGCTCCTCGTACGCCACCTCCGGCGCGAGGCCGCGGCGGTACGGACGATCCGAGGTCATCGCGTCGAACGCGTCGACGACCATGATGATCCGGCTGCCCATGGGAATCCGGTCCGAGGTCAGGCCGCGCGGATAGCCGTTGCCGTCGGGCTGCTCGTGGTGGCAGTAGACGATCTCCGCGGCGCCCTCCAGGAACTTGAGCCCCCGCAGGATGTCGTGGCCGACCTTCGGGTGCGTCTTCATCAGCTCGCGCTCGTTCTCGTCCAGGCGGCCGGGCTTCAGCAGGATGTCGTGCTGGATGGCGATCTTGCCGACGTCGTGCAGCAGCGCGCCGTACTCGATCTCCTCGACCTCCTTCTCCGAGACGCCGAGATGGCGGGCGATCCGCACCGCGTACTTGGAGATGCGGTAGGAGTGGCCACGCGTGAACGGGTCGCTGGCGTCGATGGCGGAGACCAGCGCCTGCACCGTGGCGATGTGCGACGCCTTCGTGTCGATCCAGAGCTTGAACGAGAAGCGCGCCAGGAACAGCGGGATCAGGAAGAGCGCCACACCGACGGGCCCGATCCGCAGGTGAACCAGCGAGAGAAGGATCCCGAACGGCAGGAAGAAGAAGACGTGGAGGATCTCCCACTGGAAGTTCGTCTGCCAGATCCGGAACGCGGAGATCCGCTCCTTCAGGCCGATGGCCACCGAGATGAGGCCGGTGTTCATCAGGAAGTAGACGAGCGGCGCGGCGAGCAGCGGCACCACCTGGGTGCGGTCCAGGTCGAACTGCGGCCCCACGTTGCCGCCGAGAAACTGGTAGGTCAGTCCGGCGCACCCGATGGACAGGATGATCTGCCCGAGATTGAACGAGACCTTGTAGAGCGGGTTGCGCTTCACCGCCACGTTCGTCAGCAGGTCGGAGAGGACGCCGAACCAGCAGGCGACGGCGGGACCGAAGATGAGGATCGCGGCGAAGTCCAGGGCCGAGGTCACGGTGACCGTGGCGCCGCCCCGCGGGAGCGGGATGGGCGACATCGCGGCCACGGCGATCATCACCGACCACAGGATCAGGTTCCCCAGCGACCGCGGATGCCAGTCCAGCGTGCCGAGATCCGCCGAGACCCAGCCGAGCAGGCCGAGCCCCGCGAACAGCGTCACGACGACGTAGGTCCGAAGCCAGGGATGCAGTTCCTTCACCGACGTTCCCCGCAAAGTGAGACGTTGTTCCGGAGGTCCTCCCCCGCTATCGGCGATATCTGCCGAGAAATCAAGCGGCAAACCGCCCCGAAAAAAAGGGGCCCCCACCGCCGCTCGATGGAGGCCCTTCGCTCTTCTGGGATCGGCCGGAGACTCCGGGATGCTGCAGGGTGCTACGGTTTACCAGTCGTTGCGACCGCCACGCAGGATGCCAGAACCGACGGCCAGCGCGACGGAGACGATCGTGATCATGAGGCTCATGAGAGTCGAGGTCTCCCTTCTTCGTCGTGGGCTCACCCGTTTCCGCTGGGCGGGTGGCAAGCGCTACGCTAGGGGAGTCCGCTCCGTTGACCCTTGTCGGGCGCTCCTAGGAGTGCACCGGACCGATGCGGAATTCTACCGGTTCGCGCGGCCGAAGGGTACCGACGAAACGGTTGAGGGCGTCCAGCACGGCGAAAATCACTGCCTGTGTCGGATCGTAACCGATTTCGCAACATCCGATGAGATGGGCCTCCTCGCGTCCCTGCGCCCGGTTCACGCAGACGACGAGGATGCGGCGGCTGCCCAGCTCCGTCTCCTCGATCTCCCCGAGGGAGAAGCGCGGCGCCCCGTCGGCCAGCCGGGAGACGGCGTCCAGGGCGGCCTGGCCGACCGTCCTGCGCACCTCGAAGCGCGTGTTGGAGCCGGTGGCGCGGCCGGTGGCCTGGGCGGACCCCGAGGCCAGCGTGACCTCGACCTCCAGGCCGTGATCGCCCTGGTGCAGGCCGACCCCGACCAGCGAGAGGCGCTGAAGGCCGGTCACGGCGGCCCTCACGCCGACGTCGCCGTCCCCGAGCGTGGCGATGGAGATCTTGCGATGGTCCACGAAGAGGCCTTCCTCGGCCTTCAGCGTCGACTCGATGTTGCGGGCGAGGCGCTTGGGGCTCCGCAGCCCCGGCATCGCTGTCACGTGAATGGCGGCGATCTCCCCCGACTCGTCGATCTCGATGGAGCAGGCAGATACGTGGGGAAGCCGGCTCACGAGTCTCTCGGCGGTCGAATAGCGCGTTGACGGATTCTCCATTCCACCCACTCCTTCCCCACCACTCCGGACGCAAGCCGCTCGCGAGCCTTCGGGGGGTGCCCAGAATGCTACCAGAGAGTTTCGCTCCACTCAATCATCCCAGAGCTAACTCTTGAACTTTTCAGGCGAACGATCGTTCACTTCGAGCGATGGTTCAACTTGCCCGACCGGTGCGGAACCGGTGGATCCGGGTCGAAATCCCGGGACGCTCGACTAGCCGACCAGGCGCGGGGCCCAGTTCCAGCCGGCGATCCGCTCCAGCTCCGAGCAACGTCGCTCGATGGAGGGCCGGTCCAGCTCCCGGAGACGATCCATGGAGAACGACTCGACGTTGAAGGACGCCATCACCGTGCCGGCCAGGAGCGCGCGGTGCAGCCCCTCGAAGGAGAGGTCGCGGTGGCGGGCAAGGTGCCCGACGAAGCCGCCGGCGAAGGTGTCCCCCGCCCCGGTGGGATCGCGCACGTCTTCCACCGGAAACGCGGGCAGCCGATAGATCTCGCCCTCTCCGACCAGCATCACTCCGTACTCTCCGAGCTTCACGACCACGCGCGACGGCCCGAGATCCAGGATGGCCCTCGCCGCGCGCACGGGGTTGGACTCCCCGGTGAGGTCCTTGGCCTCCGTCTCGTTCAGCACGAACACGTCCACGCGGTCCAGCAGGCGGAGCAGCTCGTCGCGCTTTCCCTGGATCCAGAAGTTCATCGTGTCGCAGATCACGAGCTTCGGCTGCTTCACCTGGTCCAGCACGCCGAGCTGCAGCTCCGGGTCGATGTTGGCCAGGAAGACGAAGTCCTCGTCCCGGTGCCCGTCGGGAATCTCCGGGCGGAAGTCCTGGAAGACGTTGAGCTTCGTGGCGATCGTCTCGGCGTCGCCCATCTCCTTCCCGTAGGAGCCGCTCCAGCGGAAGGTCTCGCCGTCCGCGACCGTCAGGCCGGACGTGTCCACGCCCCGCTGCCGCAGGAAGTCCAGGTGGCCGGACTCGAAGTCCTGGCCCACGACCGCCACGATCTTGACCGGCGCGAAGAAGCTGGCCGACGCGGAGAAGTACGTGGCCGATCCGCCCAGGGCGTCGTCCACCTTCCCGAACGGCGTGCTCACGGTGTCGTACGCGACGGATCCCACGACGAGGATGCTCATGTCGGTCTCCCGGGCCTTCGCCCTACATCTCTTCGACGGCCTCGATGCCCAGCAGGCCCAGACCCTCTTTCAGGACGTCGCACAGGACGCCCACCAGGAACAGGCGCGCGCGCGACAGATCGGCGTCGTCCACGAGGACGCGGAACTCCGCATCCTGCTTCCCGCGCGTGTAGAAGCGATGGTACGTGCCCGCCACGTCCCGCAGGTACGCCACGAGGCGATGCGGCTCCAGCGCGCGGGCGGATTCCTTCACCATCTCCGGGTACTGGAGGAGGATGCGCATCATCGCGATCTCCTCCTCCCCCGTGAGGCGGGACAGGTCCGCGGGCCCCTCGGCGCCGGCCAGGATCTCCCTGGCCAGCGGCTGCCGGAAGATGCTCCGCGTGCGCGCGTGCGCATACTGCACGTAGAAGACGGGGTTCTCCAGCGTCTGCTTCTTGGCCAGCTCCAGATCGAAGTCCAGGTGGCTGGACGCCTTCCGCATGAGGAAGAAGAAGCGCGAGACGTCCTTCCCGACCTCCTCCACGAGCTCATCCAGCGTGACCAGCTCCCCCCCGCGCTTCGACATCTTCACCGGCTCGCCGTCCCGGAGCAGATTCACCTGCTGCACGATCAGGATGGAGAGCCAGGACTCCGGCTGCCCCAGCGCCACGGTGGCGGAGTGCAGCCGCTTGATGTAGCCGTGATGATCCGGCCCCCAGACGTCCACCACCCGGTCGAAGCCGCGATGGGCCTTGTCCAGATGGTAGGCGATGTCCGCGAGCAGGTACGTGGGGCGGCCGTCGGAGCGCCGGATCACGCGGTCCTTGTCGTCGCCGAACTCGGAGGCCGTGAACCACTTCGCGCCGTCCTCCTCGCGCACGTGGCCCCGTTCCGTCAGCCGCCGCTCCGCGTCCATCAGCCGCACGTGGCCGTCCGCGTCCTCGCGGTGCAGGCTGGACTCGCGGAACCAGACGTCGAACGTGACGCCGAAGTTCTCCAGCGCGGCCTGCGCGTTCTTCAGCATGGAGTTGATCCCGAGCGTGGAAAAGTCCACCGACCGCACGACCGCATCGATCACGTCGTCGCCGGGCGCCTGGTCGTCCTCGCCGCCCGCCTCGGCCCGCAGCTCCGCGATGGTGCCGCCGCGCTTCGTGACCTGCTGGACGTGCGCCGCGACGTCGCCGGCACCGCGCCGCGTGGTCCACACGCCGAGCGCGTCGTACAGCTCCTGCGCCAGCTCCGTGACGTACTCCCCGCGGTACGCGTCCTCCGCCAGCTCCACGTCACGTCCGGCCGCCTGCATCAATCGCGTCTTCAGCGACTCCCCGAAGATCTGCGCCTGGTTGCCCTCGTCGTTGACGTAGAACTCCGCGTTCGCGTCGACACCCGCGGCGCGCAGCATCCGGATGCAGGCATCGCCGAACGCGGCCGCCCGCGCCGAGACGACGTTCATCGGCCCGGTGGGGTTGGCGCTCACGAACTCGATCTGGATCCGGCCGAGCTCGGCGGCGAGTTCGGGGGCCCGCATCATGCCCGCGCGCTCCCCCGCGTCGGCCAGGCGGCGCAGGAATGCGTGCATGCCGCTCTGTCGAACCCGGAAGTTGATGAATCCCGGGCCGGCCACCTCGGCGTCGGTGATGGAGGCGTCGCCGGCCAGCGTCTCCACCAGCGCCTCGGCGATCTTCCTCGGATTGTCGCGCACGACGTCCTTCAGCAGGAACGCCGCGTTCGTGGCGAAATCCCCGTGCTCCGGATCGCGCGGGGCCTCCAGGGACATCCGGTCGATGACGTCCTCACCGACGTCCGGGAACGCGGTCTTCACCGACCGGCGCACTTCCTCGAGCAGCAACTGGCGCATGGGATTCGCGATGCCTCCGGACCCGGCGAGGGGTCAGGCGATTTCGCGCGCGTCGTCGTCGACGCGCGTCACGGGAGCGTCGCCCCAGAGCGACTCCAGTCCGTAGAACGACCGGGTCTCCGGGTAAAAGACGTGGACGACGACGTCCACGAAGTCCAGCAGGACCCAGCGACGCCCCTCCAGGCCCTCCACGTGCCACGCCTTGACGCCGTCCTTGCGGAGTTCCTCCAGCACGTGATCGGCCACGGCCTTCACCTGCGTCTCGGAATCCGCCGTGCACACGACGAACCGGTCCGTCGCCGAGGTGAGCTCTTCCAGCTTCAGGATGAGGATGTCGCGAGCCTTCTTTTCGAGCGCGAGATGGGCCGCGCGCTCCGCAAGCTGGGCAGAGGTCAAGAGTCGGATCGGCTCCCTGATGGATGGCACGGGCCGCGACGGCGCTCGACGGGCCGCGGGCAGTCTACCATTCCCGTCCCCAGGGGACCAGCCGACGGTCCACGGCGGCCACGATCGCGCCGGTCAGGATGCCCAGCGGCACCGCGGTCAGCGCCAGCACGGGGGCCAGCGCCAGCACCGCGGCCCCGGCCCCGGACAGCCAGCTCAGCGCCGCCAGCTGTCCGCCGACGTGGGCCGCCGATCCCAGCACGCTGACGCCCAGCACCGAAAGCGGCGGCAGGGCGATGCGGCGCGCGAGCGTCATCACCAGCAGCGCCGCCGCCGATCCGGACGCGGAAAGGAGGAAGGCGGGGCCGCCCAGCGTCCCCAGCAGCAGGGCCGCCAGCAGCACCCGCACGACGACGATGAACGTCGCGGCGGCGGCGCCGAGGCGGAGGATCGCCAGCAGGGTGACGGCGTTGGCCAGCCCCAGGCGCAGCCACGGGAGCGGCTTGGGGATGAGCGACTCGGCCACCTGCAGCGTCACGGCCACGGCGACGAGCAGCGCCAGGCGCGCGATCGATCGGGCGGTCACCGGGACACCCCGTCCGGCGCATCGGGATCGGCCCGGCCACCGGTCAGCCGGACGACGAGTCCGCTCGGCACGCACGCGATGATCTCCCCGGCGGCGCGCTTCTCCCCCATCGCCACACACAGACGATGCGGACAGGGAGCGTCCACCGCGCGGATCGCGCCGTCCCGCACCTCCAGCGTCACCGGACCCAGCCGGGCCGGAAACGAGTGCGTGCCGTCCTGCGCCAGCGGGATCGTCCGGACGTCCCGGCGGTCCACGGTCACGATCGCCTCGCGCGCCCCGACGGCCTGCCAGCGGCTCCATCCGGCGCCCAGCAGGGAGATCACGAGAAGGAGCGCGCAGACCGCCCGGTCGGCCGGCGTGAGCGCGCGCCAGAGTCCGCGCAGCGTGAACGCTTCCGGGGCGCTCATCCGCCGACGGTCGCCTCGAGGGCCGCGAACCCGGAGGACTCGTGCCGGACCAGCTCGCCGGCCTCGTCCGTCGTCACCAGGACGCCTTCCAGTCCGGGGCGCGCCTCCAGCGCGGCCAGGCCCCGCTCCGGGCCGAGGATGAAGATGGCCGTCGCCCAGGCATCGGCCTCGGCGCACGATCCGGCCACGACGGTGGCGCTGCGCACCCCGCGCGCCGGCCAGCCGGTGGCGGGATCCAGGAGATGGTGGAACCGGACGCCGTCCACCTCGACGTAGCGCTGGTAGTCGCCGGACGTGGCCACGGCCGCCCGGCCGGAGAGCGTCAGCGTCACGAAGAGGCGGGACGGATCCCGCGGATCCTGCACGCCGACCTTCCAGGGCGATCCGTCGGGCTTGCGCCCGCGCACGGCCAGGTCACCGCCGAGGTTCACGAGGCACGGGCCGACGCGCTCGTGCAGGAGGTCGGCCACCCGGTCCACGGCCCAGCCCTTGGCGATCCCGCCCAGGTCCAGCTCCACGCCGGGTTCCGTGATCCAGCTTTGCTCCCCGGTGCGGCGCACGCGGTCGACGCCGATCGTCGCGAGGGCGTCGCGGACGGCGCCGGAATCCGGAACCGCGGGATCGTCGGGGTAGCCCCACGTCCGGACCAGCGCGCCGGTCGTAGGGTCGAACGCGCCGTCTCCCGCGGTCGCGATGTCCAGGGCCATCGCCAGGATCTCGTCCGTGACCGCGGAGACCGGCGCGCTTCCGCTCGCCCGCAGACGGGCGACGTCGCTGGTGTCGCGATAGCTCGACGTCCATCCCTCGATGCGCTCGAGTTCGGCGAACGCGTCGTCGAAGGCGGGCGCGGGGTCGGTGCCGGCGCGGGGCGCCACCTTCAGTTCCGCGACGGTTCCCATCGCGGTCCCGACGCGCGACGGCATCGGCGGGACGGGCTCGCCGCAGGCGGCGAGACTGATGAGGAGCGGAAGGAAGAACGGGAGCCGCCTCGCCCCGGGGCGGGACGACGGTCGCCGGCGCAACTCAACGACCCCGGGCGATCATGTACTCCACGGTGGCGAGCAGCGGCGCCACGGCCTCGTGGCCGTTGAACGCAAGGAGGCGATCGCGTGCGGCGTAGGCGAACTCCAGCGCGCGGTCCCGGGCCCGCTCCACGGCGCCGCTCTCCAGGACGAACTTGCGGGCGCGCTCCCACGCCTCGTCCGACACGTCGCCCGCCGCGAACGACTCCGCGACGGCGGCCCCCTCGTCCGCCGGGCCCGTCTCCCAGGCGTAAAGCAGCGGCAGCGTGGCGAAGCCGAGGCGGAAGTCCGTGCCCACCGGCTTGCCGATTTCCGCGGGATCGCCCGTGAAGTCGAAGACATCGTCGATGATCTGGAACGCGTAGCCCAGGTCCCGCCCGAACCGCGACGCCTGCGCGGCCAGTTCCTCCGGCAACCCCGCCAGCAGCGCCCCGATCTCGCACGAGGAGACGAAGAGCGCGCCGGTCTTCTCGTCGATGATCCGCAGCGACTCCGACTCCGGCAGGTCCGTCCGGTGTCGGCCGGCGTACTCCCGGTTCATTCCGCACGTCATCCGGTGGACGTGGTTCACGAGGACGTGCAGGGCTCCGTGCAGGCGATGCTCGCACAGGAGATCGAACGCCTTGGTGAACAGGTAGTCGCCCATGAGGATGGCGGCCTGCTGGCCCCACTGGTGGTTCACGGTGGGGAACCCGCGCCGGATCGTGGTGTCGTCCAGGCAGTCGTCGTGCAGCAGCGTCGCCGTGTGCACCAGCTCGATGACGGTGGAGGCCCAGAGGACCTCGTCCCGGTCCGCCTCGCCCAGCTTGGCGGTCAGCATGAGGAGCAGCGGGCGCACGCGCTTCCCGCGCATCGCCAGGACGTGGTCCATGATCTCGCTGGTCATGGGAACGTCCGGACGCTCGATCCCCGCGAGGCGGCGCTCGACCTCCTGCAGATCGCTGTCCACGAGGGCGAAGACTTCCGGCAGGGTCATGGTCGACCGCAGCCGCGAGGTCTCACGCGCCAGGGAGTCGGGCATCCAGGATTCTCCGGGGAAACGCCGAAGGGGCGGACGGGCACGGACGCGCTCGGAAACTATCAAGTCCGGATGATGTCGTCAACGCGCGGAGACGCCCTCCCGCAGCGAACTCCCGCCGCCGCAAGGGGTTGCCCCCGGGGGGCCTCCTTGCCGGGGCCGATGCCGCATGCTACCGTCCGCGCGGCCAGCGTCGGGAGGACTCGGTGAAGCGGAGAACAGTCCGGAGCAGCCCGATGCTGCGGCGCCGGGGCACCGTCCGGAGCCTCCTGGCGGCCGCTCTCGCGGTCCTGACCGGCTGCAGCGCCCCCGCCCCCGAGGAGCGTCGGCCGGACGTCCTGCTGATCACGCTGGACACCTTCCGGGCCGACCATCTGGGCTGCGCCGGACACCCGGACGTCCGCACACCCTTCCTGGACCGCCTGGAGCGGACCGGCCGGCAATGGCCCGACGCCGTGACGGCCATCCCGCTCACGACCCCGTCCCACACGACGATCCTCTCGGGGCTGTCGCCGCGAAGCCACGGCCTGGTGAAGAACCGGATGCGGCTGGACGAGTCCGTCCCGACGGTGGCGGAGACCTTCGCCGCCGCCGGCTGGCGGACGGCGGCCGTCGTCTCCAACCAGACCGTCCTGGATCCGGAGCTCGGCCTGGACCGCGGGTTCGAGACCTACGACGTGGTGGAGCCCGCCCGACGCCCCGCCTCGGGAGAGGCGATCCGCACGACCGCCGCCGCGGTCCGGGCGCTCGCCGCCCTCCCCGCCGACGCCCCCCGCTTCGCCTGGGTCCACTACTTCGATCCGCACCTGCCGTACGTGCCGCCGCCGCCGCTGGACCTGCTCTACGACGCGGGCTACCGCGGGAACGTCTCGCAGGAGCGGTACCGGGAGCTGCAGGACCGGCTGCGGCGGGGCGAGGCGGCCGATCCGGAGGACGTCCGGCACCTCGCGGCGCTCTACGCGGGCGAGATCACCGCCGTGGACTTCGGCGTGGGCCGCCTCCTGCGCGCCGTGGAGGAGCGTCGGCCGATCGTCCTGGTGACGGCGGACCACGGCGAGGGGCTCTACGAGCACCGGCACTACTTCGGCCACGACATCCTGCTCCACGATCCGTCCGTCCGCGTGCCGATGCTGCTGGCGGGCGTGCCCGGCGTCACCGGACCGTCCCCGGATGTCGTGCAAACGCTGGACGTCGCCCCCACGCTGCTGTCGGCGGCGGGACTGGAGCCGTCGCCCGATCTGGAGGGACGCGACCTCCTCGGCGAGGCGCCGCGGCGCGCGCAGGAGCGTCGCCTCGTGCTGGAGACGTACCCGGACGCGGCCAAGGCGAAGCCGAGCTTCGGGCTGCGCACGCCGGAGTCCAAGGTGATCTGGAACGCGGACGACGGCCTGGAGGCCTACGACCTGCTCGCGGATCCGCGCGAGGCGGACAATCTGGCCGAGGCTCCGCCGCCGTCGCTGCGCGACCTGCACGAGGCGCTGCTGGCGGACCTGCGGGATCGGCCGCCGGGCGAGGCGATGACCATCGACGAGGAGCGCGGCGGCCTGGATCCGGAGACGCGGGCCGCGCTGGAGAGCCTGGGGTACGTGGACCGTTAGGTCCCGGACTTCTCCACGGCGTCCTTCTTCTTCCGCTTCCCGCGCGCGATGATCTGCGCCAGGATCATCGAGATCCCATAGAGCAGCAGCACAGGGCCCGCCATCAGGAGCTGCGACGCGAGATCCGGCGGCGTGAGCAGCGCGGACAGCACGAACACGAGCACGACGCCGTACCGCCAGTACTTCTTCAGGAAGTCCGGGCCGAGGACCTCCCAGTACGTCAGCACCGCGACGACGAGCGGGAACTGGAACACCGCGCCGAAGGCCAGCGTGAGCCGCACCGCGAACTCGAAGTAGTGCTCGGCCGTGAGCATCGGCTGGAGCAGCTCGGTGGAGAAGCCGACCAGGAACGCGAGCGAGATCGGCAGGATGACGAGGTACGCGAACGCGGCGCCCGCGTAGAAGAGCAGGATCGAGGAGAGCACGAGCGGGATCAGCATCTTCCGCTCGTGCCGGAAGAGCCCCGGCACCACGAACGACCAGATCCGCCAGACGATGATCGGCGCCGCGAAGAACACGCCGAGCCCGAACGCCGTCTTGAGGCGCAGCATGAACGCGCCGGCGGGCGAGATGAACTTGAGGTCCCCGACGGCGCCGAGCGCCGGGCGGATGAGCAGGTCCACCGCGCGCTCCGAGACGAACCACGCCGCCACCGACGCCACGGCCGCCGCCACGAGCGACTGAAGCAGGACCGCCCGCAGTTCCGAGAGATGCTCCAGGAGCGTCATCTCTCCCGAGGACGACTCCTTAGCCATCGGAGGGCGCCGCGGCGGCCGGCTTCAGCGAGCGATCGACGGGCCCGGCCACGGCCAGCGTCTCGGCCGCCTCCACCAGTCGTCGCGCGACGCGGCGCAGGTCGTCGCCGTCCAGCGCGCGCACGCGATCGACATAGGTGTCCAGCGTGTCGTCCGGCCAGCCGTAGAAGCCGGCGCGCGTCCAGAAGCGCGCAAGACGCCCGTACGTCGTGAAGCGCAGCGGGAAGGATCCCGTGAGGTAGTCCTTGGCCTCCTCCAGCTCCCGGTCGCTGACGCCCTCCAGCAGGCGACGCAGCTCGGCGCGGATGGAGTCCACGGCCAGCTCGACGTTCTCCGGCCGCGTCCCCAGCTGCACCAGGAAGAAGCCGCCGGCCGATCGCTCGTAGTTGCGGCTCGCGACGGAGTACGCGAGCCCGAGGCGGTCCCGGATCTCGTCGCCCAGCCGCGACCGGATGGAAGAGCCGCCCAGGACGTGGTTCAGGGCGATGGCCGCCAGCCGATCCGGATCCGAGGCCGACAGCCCCGCGCCGCCCAGCACGATCTTGGCCTGGGCCTTGTCCGTGCGGGTCAGCACGCGCGTCACGGCGGCCGAACGGACGGGCAGGGGCGGCGTCGGCGGACGGGGCGCGGGCGGAACCGGCAGGCGGCCGAACCGCTCCGTGAGCAGCCGATCCACCTCGTCCTCGTCGAAGTCCCCGACGAGCGAGAGGTGCGCGTGATCCGGCCGGTACGCCTCCGCGTGAAGTCCCAGGAGATCGTCGCGCGTGATCGCGCGCAGGCCGTCCCGCGTGCCGTGCGGGAGGCGCGAGTACACGTGATCCTCGGCGACGGCGCGAAAAAAGAGCTCGTCCACGAGGTCGTCCAGGTCGTCCTCGCGCGCGTCGAGATCGTTCAGCGCGAGCTGCCGGACGATCTCCAGGTCCTCCGCGCGGTAGCCCGGGTCCTCCAGGAGGTCCGCGACGAGCGAGATCCCGCGCCCCGCGTGCCGCGTGAGAAACGTGGAGTTCACGTGGACCAGCTCCGCGCCGGCGGCCAGCGACAGCTCGCTGCCCAGGTCCTCGAAGCGGCGGGCGAAGTGCGGGAAGCCGATCGCCGCGGTCCCGCGTTCCAGCGTGTCCGCGGCCACGGAGGCCAGCCCCTCGCGGCCGAGGGGATCCAGCACGGCCCCGCCGTGGAACAGCAGCGACATCGAGACGACGGGATCCGTGGCGTCGTGCTGCAGTGTGACCTTCATCCCGTTGTCCAGCACGCGGCGACGCGCGGCGGGCGATGCCGCCAGCCCGGAGCGATGCCGCCTCGGTCCCGGCCCGAACGGATCCGCGCCGCCGCCGGGCGGCCACGCGTGGAGCGTCGGGGCAGGTTCGGCGGCGCCGCCGCCGTGGCCGTTCCCGGCGGCGATCACCGCGACGCCGCAGGCCTCGCGCCGGAAGACGGCGGCCGCGGTGCCCCGGATCTCGTCCGGCGTCACGGAGCGCAGCCGATCCAGGACGGCGTCGACGTAGGACACGTCGCCGTGCGCCTCGTGCCAGCCCAGCGAGAAGCCGCGGTTGGACGGCGACTGGCTGGCAAAGAGCTGGTGCGCCTCCACCTGGTTCAGCGCGCGCTCCAGTTCGTCCGCCTCGGGGCCGCGCTGCGCCAGCGCCTCCAGCTCGCGCCACACGGTCTCCTCCACGTCGGCCAGCGGGACGTCGGGCTGGCCCTCCACCATGATCGAGACGGCCGAGGGGTCGGCCTTGGCATGGTAGGAGACGTGGACATCGCCCGCCCGGTTCGTCTCCAGCAGCGCCAGGTCCAGCCGCGACGTGCGCGTGCCCGACAGCAGGTTCGCCACGAGGTAGAGCGACTCCGCTTCCCGCGAGCGGATCTCCGGCGCGCGGAAGACCATCTGGAACTGCGGCAGGTGCACCGGCCGATCCAGCGTGAGCCGCGTGGCCCCGCGGAACTCCGGCTCGCGTGGGATGCGCCGATCCAGTGCGGGGCCCGCGGCGATGCCGCCGAAGCGCTCCTCCGCCGCCCGGAACACGTCGTCCGGATCCACGTCGCCCACCACGACGAGCGCGGCGTTCGCCGGCGAGTAGTACCGGCGGTAGTGATCCAGGAGATCGTCGCGCGTGATGGCGCGAATGTCCGACTCCCACCCGATGATCGGCCAGCGGTACGGGCTCTCGCGGAACGTGGCGGCGCTCAACTCCTCCGACAGCTCCACCGCGGGGATGTCGAGGTACATCGCCCGCTCCTCCAGCACCACCTCGCGCTCGGAGTTCAGCTCCTCCTGGTCGATGCGGAGGTTCACCATCCGCTCCGCCTCGATCTCCAGCGCCAGCTCCCAGCGGTCCCGCGCGAACACCTCGTAGTACATCGTCACGTCCTCGGACGTGAACGCGTTGAGCTCGCCGCCGTTGCGCTCCACCAGCGCCGCGACCTCGCCCTTGGAGTACTTCTCCGTGCCCTTGAACATCATGTGCTCGAGGAGGTGGCTGATGCCGGTGATCCCCGGCCGCTCGTCCCGCGACCCCACCTCGTAGACGACGCCCGTGAACACGACCGGCCCCAGTCCCCGACGCTCCGCGACGACGTCCAGCCCGTTGTCCAGCGTGCGCCGGTGAATGCGTCCGCTCATCCGTCCTCCTCCTCGGCGCGCTTCTCGAAGACGCGCTTGATCTCGTCGACGAAGTGGTTCACGTCGCGAAAGTCCCGGTACACGCTGGCGAAACGGACGTAGGCGATCTGGTCGATCCCGGCCAGCTCGCCCATCACCGCCTCGCCGATGTCGCGGCTCTCCACCTCGCTCTGTCCCATCCCCTGGATCACGTTCTCGACGCGGTCCAGCAGCGCCTCGATCGCCTCGCGCGGGATCGGGCGCTTCTCGCAGGCCTTGCTGATTCCCTCGCCCAGCTTCTCCCGACGGAAGGGTTCCCGTCGACCATCCTTCTTGATGACCAGAACCTGGGTGCGCTCCACGTACTCGTAGGTGGTGAAGCGCGCGCCGCAGGCCAGACACTCCCGACGACGGCGGATGGCGGCCCCGTCGCGCGCCGCGCGGGAGTCCACCACCTTGTTCTCCAGGCCGCCGCAGCCCGGGCACCTCATCCCCAGCCGCCTCCGGCGGAGACCAGATCCGCGGTGGGAGCTTCCAGGACCGGCTCCACCTCCAGCCGCTTCCCGTCGCGGTGGATCCGCCCCGCCCCGATGCGCGGGTCGTGCTCGAAGATGATCGTCCAGCCGTGCTCGACGGCCTCCGGAAGCAGCGCCTCCTTGGCCGCGACGGTGTGCAGCGGGTACAGGTCGTAGGCCATGACCCACGGCACGGGCACGTGGGCCGACGTGGGCAGGTTGTCCGAGGGGTAGATCGCCACCTCCCCCTCCGACTCCAGCCGGATCCCGGTCAGCGCGCGCACGTGGCCCTGCCGCACGAACGTGGACACGCCGGGCGCCACCTCGATCTCGCCCTCCACGACGTCCAGCAGCCCGGCCTCCCGGATGGGTTCCCAGTTGGGCGGGAGGTAGCTGGCCTGGGAGCGCACCGTGGCGCTCTGCGCGTCCTCCAGCTCCGCCCGCTGCACGATGTGCCGCGCGTTCGGTAAGACGGGCACCGCCCGGTCCCCCTCGAGGCGGGTGCCTCCGCCCGCGTGGTCGAAGTGCAGGTGCGTGTAGACGACGGTGTCCACGTCGGCGGGGGTCACGCCCAGCTCCGCCAGGGAGTCGACGAGGTTGCGCTCCCCGCCCACCGCGTACAGCTCGCGGAACTTCTCCGGCTCCTTGCGCCCCACACCCGTGTCCACGAGGATCACGCGCCCCTCGGTGCGGACGAGGAGCGCGTTGAGTCCCAGGCGGATGCGGTTGCGGTCATCCGGCGCGAACTTCTTCTCCCAGAGCGGCTTGGGCACGACGCCGAACATCGCCCCGCCGTCGAGGCCGAGCGTGCCGTCGGAGACGAGGTCCCACTGGAGGCTTCCGGTCTTCATGCCGCTCCCGTCAGCTCCGCCGCGCGCGCGGCCGGGGCCAGGTCCGGAGCGTCTCCAGCAGGAGCCGCACGCCGAACCCCGTGGCGCCCCAGCGCGGATTGCGCTTGTCCCGCGACACGTTGGCGATGTCGAGGTGTCCCCAGGGGACGTCGCCGACGAACTTCTGCAGGAACGCCGCCCCCGCGATGGTTCCGCCGCCCCAGGCGCTGGTGTTGCGCACGTCCGCGTTGGGCGTCTCCACGTCGCGCAGGTGCTCCGGCCACAGCGGCAGTCGCCAGGCGCGCTCCCCCGTGGCCTCGCCCGCCCGCAGGATGCGCTCCGCGATGGTGTCGTCGTTACCGAGCAGTGCGCAGGAGTGATCCGACAGCGCGTGCGTGGCGGCTCCGGTGAGCGTGGCCGCATCCAGCACCGCGCGCGGCCGGAACTCCGTGATCGCGTAGTCCAGGCCGTCGGCCAGCGCGAGGCGGCCCTCGGCGTCCGTGTTGAGGACCTCGATGGTCTTCCCCGCGCGCGAGCCGATGATGTCGCCGGGACGATACGCATCGCCGGAGATGCTGTTCTCCACCGACGGGACGATCACCGCCAGCGGCACCGGCAGCTCCAGATCCTTCGCGCCCTTCAGCACGCCCAGCGCGACGCACCCGCCGCACTTGTCCATCTTCATCTCCACCATGCTGCCCGTGGGCTTGATGGAAAGACCTCCGGTGTCGTAGACCAGCCCCTTCCCGACGATGGCCACCGGCGCCAGCTTGGCGGTGCCCTTCGGCCGGTACTCCGCCACGATGAGCCTCGGCGGACGCGCGGATCCCCGACCGACGTTCAGGATGGCTTCGCACCGGGCGCGCTTCAGCGCCGCGCCCTCCAGGACGCGCACCTTCACGGCGCCGCCGGCCAGCGACTCGGCCGCGTCGGCCAGCTCCTTCGGGCCGCAGAGGTTCGCCGGCGTGTTGGCCAGCTCCCGGGCGAAGCGCACGGCGTCCCCGACGGCACGACCCCGCGCGATCCCCGACTCGATGCGGGCGCGGGCGCGCGCCTGGCCGGCCAGGAACACGTAGCGGCCGGGGGTCTTCGGACGATCCGACGTGGCCAGCGTCCAGCGATCCCCGCCGTTCAGAAGTCCATCGACGGCGGCCGCGGCGCGCTGTTCCAGCCCGACGCCGCTGCCGAACGCGGCGCACTCCACGGCCGCGGTGTCCACTCTCTCGAACGCGGGATCCCGCGCGGCGTCCAGGAACGCGCGGCGCACGTCGGCCGGACCGAGGTCCTCCGCGGCCGGCAGTCCCAGCAGCAGCAGGCGCGGGAACGACTCGAAGCCCTGGGAGTGCAGGAACAACCGCGCACCGGGCTTGGCTAGGAAGTCGCCGAGGTCCACGGCGCGGCTCGCGGCGCGCGCGACGCCCGGCGCCAGCGACTCCAGGCGGCGATGCAGGTTCTCGGAGGACGCGGGAACGGGAACGATGAGCAGATCCGCGCCGGAACCCTCGGGGGATCCCGGCGCAGCGGTCAGGAACGCAGGCATGGATCCTCTCCTAGCCGGCCGTGGACGATTCGACGGGATCGTGCTGCGCCTCCAGCCACCGCTCCGCGTCGATGGCGGCCTGGCAGCCGGTGCCGGCGGCCGTGATGGCCTGCCGGTAGACGTGGTCCGCCACGTCGCCCGCCGCGAACACTCCTTCCACGCTGGTGGCGGTGCCCCGTCCCAGCGCGATGTAACCGTTCTCGTCCAGCTCCAGCTGACCCTCCACGAGCTTCGTGTTGGGAACGTGACCGATCGCGATGAACAGACCCTTGAGGTCCAGATCCCGCGTTCCCCCGGTCTGCGTGTCCTCCAGGACGATGCCCTTCACCAGGCCCTGCTCGTCCGGGACGATCTCCTTCACGGCGGAGTTCCAGTGGAACTGGATCTTCTCGTTCTTCCGCGCGCGATCCTGCATGATCTTGGACGCGCGCAGCTCGTCGCGGCGATGGATCACGTGGACCCGGTCCGCGAACTTGGTGAGGAAAGTGGCCTCCTCCATCGCCGAGTCGCCGCCACCCACCACCGCGATCTCCTGGCCACGGTAGAAGAAGCCGTCGCACGTGGCGCACGTGGAGACGCCGTGCCCGACGAGCTGCCGCTCGTTCGACAGTCCGAGCATCCGCGGCGTGGCTCCCGTGGACAGGATGAGCGCATCGGCCGTGAGCACGCCGTCCTCGAAGTGGATCTTGAACGGACGCTCGCCGAGCTCCAGCTTCTGCACGTCGCCGCGCAGGAACTGCGTGCCGAAACGCTCCGCCTGCGCGCGGAACTTCTGCATCAGCTCCGGACCGAGGATGCCGTCCGGGAAGCCCGGAAAGTTCTCGACGTCCGTGGTCGTGGTGAGCTGCCCGCCGGCCTGCATCCCCTCGATGACGACCGGCTCGAGATTGGCGCGGGCGGTGTACACGGCGGCGGTGAGTCCGGCCGGACCCGATCCGATGATGGCGACGCGGGCGTGCTCCATGGGGTCTCTCCCTGGGCTGTACGGAAGGAAACGGGCAGGGTATCAACGGTCCGGCGCCTCGACAACGACCGGCTGCCCCGACTCTGTGGCAGTGGGATGAGGGCACGGGGGCCGGGGATTCGCGGGGCCGCCTACGAGGCGGATTCCGCTTCCGCCTCCGCGCCGTCCGCGCCGATCGCCTCCACCGGGCAGGAGTCGCGGGCCTCCTCGCACAGCGCCTTCTCCTCGTCACCCTCGGGCTGCTTGTAGACGTAGGAGAAGCCCTCGTCCTCGTTCCGTTCGAAGTTGTCCGGCGCGACCTCCCGGCAGAGGTCGCAGTCGATGCACTCCGTGTCCACGTAGTACCGGCCCGGCTGGTTGCCGGGGACCTTGTTGGCGCGATCGGCCATGCGTCAGGCTCCCTTCCCGTTCCGGGCGGCCGCCTCGCGGCGCTCCCGGATCCGGTCCTTCAGTTCCTCCCACCACTCCCGCGGAATGGAGATGCTCCCCACCGCGAGGCCGCTGGACCGCGGCCCGTGGAAATCCGATCCGCCGGTGCGCAGGAGGCCGTTGGCCCGGGCGAAGTCGTCGAAGGCCGCCTCGGACGCCTTGCCGTGCAGGCTGTGCCGGACCTCCACCCCGTCGGCGCCGACCGGCAGCAGCCGCTCCAGCGTCTCCCGTCCGCCGATGACGACCGGGTGAGCCACCGACGTGACGCCCCCGGCCGCGTGCACGCGGGCGATGGCGTCCTCGGGCGGCGTCTTCGCCTTCTCCACGCACGCCGGCTTGCCGTCGCCCAGGTATCGATCGAAGGCTTCACGCAGCGTCTTCACGTGGCCGGCCTCCAGCAGCGCCCGGGCCACGTGCGGTCGGCCCACCGCGCCCTCTCCGGCGATGCGCTCCACCTCGCCCAGCGCGACCGGAACGTCGAGCTGGCCCAGCTTCTCCACCATCCGGCGGGCGCGGTCGCGTCTTCCGGTCCGCGCCCGATCCAGCATCTCCGTGATGCCGGGATCCTGCGGATCGAATCCATAGGCCAGCAGGTGCAGATCGAGGTCCTCCCAGGACGTGGAGATCTCCACTCCCGAGAGGACCTCGATTCCGAGCTCCGCGCCGGCCTCGACGAGTTCCGGAATGCCGGCGACCTCGTCGTGATCCGTCAGCGCCATGGCGCTCAGCCCGGCGACGCGCGCCGCCTTCACCAGCTTTCGCGGAGCCCAGTCACCATCCGAGTACCGCGAGTGCAGATGAAGGTCGGCGTGCCCCAACGTTTTGCGCCCCGCCCGGCTCAGGCGGCGGCGGAGCGACGAGCCCGCAGGCGACCGCTCTTCTCGTACCAGACCCCGATCGCCACCATGGCGGCCTCCACCACCAGGTAGGCGATCAGCAGCGGCGGCAGCGTGAACGTGTCCGGGCCCGCCCCGGCGTAGCTATGCAGCCCCACCAGGAAGTAGTTCACGCCGTAGTACGTGAAGAGGACGAGCCCCCAGCACGCGATGTTGGCCACCGATACGCCGTAGGGCGTCAGCCAGCCGGCGAACCGGCCGTGCATGATCGCCAGGTAGCCGATCAGCGTGATGAGCGACCACGTCTCCTTGGGATCCCAGCCCCAGTAGCGGCCCCAGGAGTCCGAAGCCCAGACGGCGCCGAGGATGATGCCGGCGGCCAGGAACGTGACCCCGACGTTCATCATCGTCCGGAGCAGGCCGGTCACCTTCTGCGACAGCTCCTTGCGGTGCGGCGCAAACCACTCCACGAAGAGATGGAAGTGCGCAAGTCCCGCGGCCAGCGTCAGCGCCGAGTACGACAGGAGGATCGTGGTGACGTGGTACTGCAGCCAGTAGCTCCGCAGCACCGCCACCAGCGGATTCAGCTCTCGCTCGATGGGCAGGTAGTTGGCCAGCACCAGCCCGATGGTGCCCAGCACCGCCGCGATGGTCCCGTGGATGCGCGTCCGCTTGATCATCTCGTAGAGAATGGAGAAGAACACCAGCCCCCACACGATGAACACGAGCGACTCGTACAGGTTGGAGATGGGCGGACGCCCCGCGATGAGCTGGCGCGCCAGGAGGCCGCCGGTGTGCAGCAGGAAGCCCACCCACAGGATGAGGTTCCCGCCGAACGCGAGCCAGCGGTTGCCCACGATCCAGCCGGCCAGGAACAGGACGAAGGAGATCGTGTAGATCATCCAGGCCTTCCGGAACGGATCCACACCGTTGTAGACCGTTTCCCAGTGGATCTTGTCCTCGTGGACCAGCGCCCAGCCGGCATTCTGGGAGACCGTGCCCTTCCAGTCCGCCAGTGCGGCCGTCACCGCGGCATCGTTCTCCGACAGGGCGGCGTCCCGCAGGGCGTTCCATTGGGTGACGAGGTCGGCGACGAACGGCGCTCCGCTCATCTTCTCCAGCTCGCCCAGGCTCATCCACTCACCGTCCGCCTCGTTCATGTTGGGAACGAGCTTCGGCTGCATCTTCTCCGCCGCCAGATCCACCAGCACCAGTCGGTGGTAGACCTCCAGGCCCGCCTTCTCCAGCTTGGAGAAGTCGTCGCGGCCGCTCTTGCGGATGTCCTCCACCCAGGCGATGAACTCTCGCTTCTCAATGAGCTCGTTGAAGGAGTAGTACTTGCGCTCCCGCTGCAGCCCGTACGTCTCCTTGAGCTGCAGGTGCTCCACGCGGACCATCGGCTGCTGCCGCCAGGCCCCAGGATCGGCCATGATGGACATGGCCACCGACGTGGCGTCGTGACCGTCCCACTCCGTCTTGCCGTAGACCTCCAGGAGGAACTCCCGGGCGTAGGTATCCATCGGCTTCACCCGACCGCCGGCCTGCACCGGCAGCTCGCGAAGCTCCTCGAGCCCGGCCACCGCGGCCTGCGCCGGAGCCGGCAGTAGGAACGCGGTGAGCGTCCACAGGGTGAGCGCCGCCGACGCGAGGGCCCCGCGACGGGTTGCGATTCCGATCATGAGGCTCCTCCTGCCTGGGTCCGGAGTCGCGCCGCCCGTCGGTCGTCGAGCTTCCGGAAGAACGATTTGCCGAAGAAGATGAGGACCAGTCCGACCGTGAGGATACAGTACCCGATGAACGAGATGGTCATTCCCGGATCGCGCGCCACGGACAGCACGGTGATCTCCTCACCGGACGGCGTGCGCTGGAAGCTGGCTTGGTAGAAGGTGTAGCCCTCGTAGATGAGCGGATGGTTCATGTAGATGCGCTCGTCGAACGGCTCTCCGCCGCGCGGATGCACCGTGACGTGGCTCTCGAACGACGCGGCCGTGGAGATGCCGGGGTACTTCTCCTCCACGAAGTCGTGCAGGTGGATGGCGAAGTCCAGCGGGACGAAGCGCGTCTCGAAGCGCAGGTCGATGGGGCCGTGATCCGTCTCGAAGTGGAACGCCTCCTCGTGGAACAGCCACGCCCGGTTGGGCTCCACGTCGGCCGGTCGCACCGACGGCCGCAGCCCCAGGCGATCAACGAACGAGGCGGTCTGCACGCCCGCATCGCCCTCCTGCATGAGGTTCACGCGGATCACCGGGCGCATCACCTCGTCGGACGCCTTCACGACCTCGCGCACGAGCCGGCCCTTCTCCTCCACCTTCAGGACGTGCAGGAGCACGTGGTCGAAGGAATGCGTGTGCCCCGCCTCCAGGACCTCTCCCTCCGGCGGACCGTGTCCCCACGACGTGAACACGCGAACGCGATCGTGGCCCTCCGGAACCAGGAGCATCTCCTGGCCCACCCGGTGGCCCAGCGTGGCGGGATCCGGCGTCCAGGCACCGTAGGACAGCAGCCAAGACTCTCCTTCGGGTGCCTCCGCGCGGAACTCCGGGAACTCCGTGAAGGAGAAGTGCTCCTCCCGCGACGACGGCCCCCCGACGACGCGGAACCGGATGGCGGGATTGGCCGGCTTGTCCACCGCGTCGGCGTGGCCCTCCGACGTGAGCGTGAACGAGCGGAAGACCTGGAGGACTTCCACTTCGACGCCGCTGCGCGAGGTGGTCACGCGCTCCGCGTCCTGCGGAACGGTGACGTCCTCGGTACTGCCGTCGGCCCAGTGGAGCGTGAGCGTGCCCGCGGGCCCCGTCTCCGGGTCCTGCGCGGCGTCCCAGGCCGTCAGCGTGGAGTCCGCCTCCTCGCGAAGGTGCAGCTGCGCCCCCGCGACGTTCAGCGAGTTGCGCGCCGGATTGCGCGACTCCAGCCAGTGGCGGCGAGGTTCCCGACCACTGCCCCCCACCGCCAGTTCGACGATGGGATTGCGCTCCTCGGTGGGAACCAGCGAGTCCACGACGGCCCCCGTGGGGTAGTACCGGTCCACGTGGATCCAGTAAGGCATTCCGGGAACCCGGTAGAGGTCGTCCACGTCCTGGACCCAGGGGGTCAGGTCATAGGCGGTCTCGTGCCGGGCCTCCGCGCCTGCGGTGCGGACGATGAGATCGGTCTCCGGCAGCGCGATCTCGGTGGAGCGTTCGCCTTCCGGGATGGGCATCGTGCCGTCGATGCCGAAGTAGCGCGTGCCCAGCCCACCGGCCACGATGACGAGAACGCCGACGTGGACGGTGAGGAAGCCGATGTGTCGGAACTTGTACGGACGTCGGCGCCACGTGTTCACGATGATGTTCAGGACGAACAGGTACACCGCGATATCGAACCAGAGCGACGAGTAGATGAAGTGCTTCATCGCTCGGGTGCTGGTGGACGCCTCGAATTGGGTGGCGAACATCATGACGAACATCAGGAACAGGATCAGGGCGACCCCGAACTTGATGGACATCGTGAATTGCCACAGCGCTCGGACGATTCGCATGGGACGGGGTGACCCGAGGGGAGGTGTTGAGACGTCGGCCGGCTGCCCCTATACTCACCCGGACGTCATATCCCCCGAAGAAACCGCAACTTCGGAGGTTCAGGTCCTCGCGGAAATATATCGCCCCCCTCTCGAGGGAACAAGGGCGACCGCTCCGATGTTCGTCGAGGAGACCGCAGGAGACGCCCGAATGTTCCGTTTGCTGATCGTGGTGATTCCGTTCGCCCTCTTGATGGTGCTGTTGCTGGCCGGCGCCTTGCTTGCCCATCGTCGCATGGTGCGCCTCCGGGACGAGATCGGCGCCGCGGAGTCGCGGCTGGCGCGCCGCTTCTACCTGATGCAGGGCCGGCTGGCGGAACTGGACTCCACGGTCCAGAGACTGGAGTTCGAGCGCCGGCGCGCCGCGGGGCAGATCCGTTTCACGCCGCAGATGCCGCTGGCCGAGGCCTTCGCCGTCCACCCGCGGGTGCGGGAGGTCTTCGCGGCGTTCGGGCTGAGCGGCGGGGGCTGTTCGGGGCCGGGCGTCGCGGAGAGCCGATCGATCGCCGAGGCGTGCTCGGAGCTGTCACTGGATCCCCGCTCGGTCCTGGAGGCGCTGGACCGGTTCGTTCAGGACCCGGAGGGTCCCATCGAGGCGCGGGCGGCCACGGCCAAGCTCTACCGGATCCACACGCTGCCGCCGTCGTCTCCCAACTGATCCGCGGACGCCGGATCAGTTCCGGCGCGGGTCCGGCGGACGACAGTCCTCGTACTTCTGGACCAGCTGCTGGCGGCGAAGGCGCTGATCCCCGATCTCCACGAGCGTGCGCCGCACCTCCACCCACAGGGCGCAGGCATCGGGGCACTCGAGCCATTCCAGCTTCTTGGGGATGGAGACGGGGAAACCGGCGGCCAGCGTGTTCAGCAGTTCCAGCCCGCCGTCGTCCTCGGGCTTGCAGAAGAGGCGTTCCTCCAGCGGCTCGTAGGCCCCTGGACAGCAACGCTCGATGAGCTCCCGCAGCTCCTGGACGCGGACCTCGCAGTCCCCTTCGGCCTCCGTCTCCACCGGTCCCGGCGCGAACGTGGCGACGCGGAACGGCGACGTGGCGACGAAGTCCAGGAGCTTCACGGCGCGCTCCCCTCGCACGATGATGTCGCTGCGTCCGTCCTCGAGCAGCTCGTGCTCGACGATCCGGCCCACGCAGGCGATCGGGTAGACCTCGGGGCAGCCGTAGTAGTCGGGCTCGTAGCCGGGCTTCAGCGTGCCGAGGATGAGGCGACCGTCTCCCTGCAGGGCGCTGGCGACCAGCGCGCGGTATCGCGGCTCGAACACGTGGAGCGGAACGTGGGCGTGGGGGAACAGCACCGTCGTCGGGAGCGGAAACACGCCGAGCTGTTCGGGACACGGTCCCATGACTTCCCCCTTCTGGCTCGAACACGGTACCCGGATCGTCCCTCTCCGACCATCTTCCGGCGGCGTCGCGCTATAGTCCGCCCCATGAACGCCGATTCCGACGCGCATCGCCTGCGGCAGCGGGCCCGGGAGCTGGGCTTCGACCGCGCCGGCTTCGTGCCCGCGGGCCCCGCCCGCCAGGCCGATCGTCTCCGCGCGTGGTTGGCCGGGGGAAACCACGGGACGATGGAGTGGATGGTCCGGAGCGAGCCGCTCCGCGCCGACGTGCGCGCCCTGCTCCCCGGCGCGCGAACGGTCCTGACCCTTCTCACCTTCTACTTCACCCGTCCGGACGCGCCCGGCGACGCCTGGGTGGGACAGGTCTCCCGCTACGCCTGGGGCCGCGACTACCACAACGTCCTCGGCCGCCGGCTGCGCAAGCTGGCGCGCTTCGTGGAAGAGACGTGGCCCGGGGAGAAGGCGATCCCCGCCGTCGATTCCAAGCCGGTGCTGGAGAAGGACTGGGCCGAGCGCGCCGGACTCGGATGGATCGGGAAGCACTCGAACCTGATCACGGAGGATCGCGGCTCCTGGTTCTTCCTGTCGGAGATCGTGACGACGCTGGACGTGAGCGAGGCGCGCGACGCGATCCCGGCCGACCGCTGCGGACGATGCGTCGCCTGCCTGGACGCCTGCCCCACCGGCGCCATCGTGGCCCCGCTGCGCGTGGACGCCCGCCGGTGCATCTCCTACCTCACGATCGAGCTGCGCGGCCCCATCCCGCGCGAGCTGCGCCCCGACATCGGCGAGTGGATCTTCGGCTGCGACGTGTGCCAGGACGTCTGCCCGTGGAACCGGTTCGCGGTCCCGGTGGAAGACGATGCGTTCCGGCTGGACCGGAACCGGTTTCCCGGGGACCTGACGGATTTTCTGTCCCTGGACGAGGACGCGTTCCGGGTGCGCTTCGAGGGAAGCCCGGTCCGGCGGGCCGGACGCGACGGGTTCCTGCGCAACGTGTGCGTCGCCCTCGGCAACCGCCGCGATCCGTCGACCGTGCCGACGCTGGCCCGCGCGCTCGCCGACGACTCCGCCCTGGTGCGCGCTCACGCCGCCTGGGCGATCGGTCGGATCGGTGGCGAGGCCGCGCGCGCCGCGCTGCGGGAGGGCGCGACGCGGGAGCTGGACGCGGAGGTGACCCGCGAGATCCGAGACGCTCTGGACGTCGCCTGAACCGGACCCGCGCGAAGCGTCCTAGAGGATGGCGTCGAAGAGCTCCAGCTGCGGCGGACCCAGGTAGGTCCCCTCCGGAGCCTTCGCCTGCCGGTGCGCGGCGCGGAACGCCTCGGACTCCGTCCAGTCCTCGAAGGCCTGCCGCGACTCCCAGATCGTATGGGAGGCGTAGATCGTCGCCTCGTCGTCACTGGCGCCGCGCAGGAGATGGAACTCGCGAAAGCCCGGGACCTCGTCCAGGTGCGACTCGCGGTTGCGCCACATCTCCTCGAAGATGTCCTCCCGCCCGCGCGCCACGCGGAAGCGGTTCATGGCGATGAGCATCGACTGCCTCCGGGGACGACTCCCCAGGATGAGGGGCGGGATCCCTCCCGGAACCCCGCCCCGATCCATCGTGACGCCGGGGATGCTCCTACGAGCAACCCATCGACTGGCCGCAATTCACGCACTTGTAGCAGGCGCCGTTCCGCACGGTCAGATGACCGCACATGTCGCAGAACGGAGCGTCCTTGCTGACGAGCGTGAGCTGCTCGGTCACCGCGGACACGGCCGACTTCAGCGCCGTATCGGCCGCGACGACCTTCTTTCCGTTCCCGTTGCCGTGTCCGTTGCTCGATCCGTTGCCGGTCCCGCCCTCGGCGGTCGGCTCCTTCTCGGACGAGAGAACGGTCACCCGGGCCGCGGCCTGCACGCGCGACTTCGACTCCGCCGGCTTTGCCTCGGCCGAGGCCGCCTCCGGCACCGGATTCATCGCGTGACTCGTGAGGTCCACGCCCTCCACCTGATCATGGTCCGCGGTGGGCGGCACCTGCACCAGATCATGACGACCCAGATACTCCATCGCCAGCACGCGGAACACGTAGTCGATCACCGACGTCGAGAAGCGGACGTTGGGATGATCCGTGTGACCGTGCGGCTCGAAGCGCGTGAACGTGAACACGTCGACGTACTCGTCCAGCGGCACTCCGTACTGGAGCCCCAGGCTGACCGCGATGGCGAAGCAGTTCATCATGCTCCGGAAGGCGGCGCCCTCCTTGTGCATGTCGATGAAGATCTCGCCGAGACGATCGTCCTCGTACTCGCCGGTGCGCAGGTAGACCTTGTGTCCGCCGACGCGCGCCTCCTGCGTGAAGCCGGAGCGCTTCTTCGGCAGCCGGACCCGCTCCACCGGACGCGGCGAGACGATGGCTTCCGCCTCCTCGGCCTTCGCCTCGGTGTTGTCGGCGTCGCTCTTGCTGTCGCCCGTGTTGAGCGGCTGGCTTCCCTTGGAACCGTCCCGGTAGATGGCGACGGCCTTGAGACCCATCTGCCAGCCCTCGTCGTAGAGGTCGCGGACCTCTTCCACGGTGGTGTCCGCCGGAAGGTTCACGGTCTTGGAGATGGCTCCGGAGATGAACGGCTGGGCCGCCGCCATCATGCGGATGTGCCCCATCGGGGCGATGAACCGCCGGCCGTGGCGACCGCAGCGATTCGCGCAGTCGAACACGGGGAGGTGCTCGTCCTTCAGGTGCGGTGCGCCCTCCACCGTCATGCGGCCGCAGATCACGTCCGTGGCGTGCTCGATGACGCTCGGCGAGAAGCCGAGCTCGCGCAGGAGATTGAACCCGGGCGCGCTCCAGCGCTCCTTGGGGATCTCCAGCCGCGCCATGGCGTCCTCGCCCAGGTTCCACGGGGAGATGGTGCCCGCCAGGTCGAACGCTCCGCTCAGCGCATCCTCGATACGCTTCAGGTCGTCGCCGTTGAGGCCCTTCTCCAGGAGGCTGTCCGGATTGATGCCCGGGCCGCCTTCCAGCGTCATCGTGCCGCGGATGTAGCGATCGATCTCGACGATCTGGTCCTCGTCGTAGGCCAGCGTCTTGAGCGCCCGCTTCACCGACTGGTTCACGATCTTGAAGTAGCCGCCGCCGGCCAGCTTCTTGAACTTCACCAGCGCGAAGTCCGGCTCGATGCCCGTGGTGTCGCAGTCCATGAGCAGGCCGATGGTTCCGGTCGGCGCGAGCACGGAGGCCTGCGCGTTCCGGTAGCCGTAGCGGTCGCCCGCGGTCACCGCGGCCTCCCAGTCTTCCGCCGCGGCGGCGCGCAGCTCGACGGGACAGCTCTTCGGGATGTCCTTCACGGCATCCCGGTGCATCCGCATGACCTCGCCCATGGAGCCGGCGTTCTTCTCGTAGCCGGGGAACGTGCCCACGCGCGACGCGATCTCCGCGGACACGCGGTACGCATGGCCGGTCAGAATGGACGTGAGCGCGCCGCAGATCGCCCGACCTTCCTCGCTGTCGTACGGGACGCCCTGGATCATCAGCAGCGATCCGAGGTTGGCGTAGCCGAGACCGAGCGGCCGGTAGTCGTGCGAGTTCTTCGCGATCTTCTCGGTGGGGTAGCTGGACAGGTCCACCAGGATCTCCATCGCCGTGATGAGGATCCGGACGGTGTGGCGGTACCCCTCGATGTCGAACGACCCGTCCTCGTTCAGATACTTGACCAGGTTGATCGACGCGAGGTTGCACGCCGAGTCGTCCAGGAACATGTACTCGCTGCAGGGATTCGAGGCGTTGATGCGACCGGAGTCCTTGCAGGTGTGCCACTTGTTGATGGTCGTGTCGAACTGGACGCCGGGGTCCGCGCACTTCCAGGCCGAGTAGGAGATCTTCTCCGCCAGATCCCGCGCGGAATACGTGCCCGCCACCTTTCCGTCCGTGCGGCGGTACGTCTTCCACTCGCGGTCCTCCTGGACGGCCTCCATGAACTCGTCCGTGACGCGCACGGAGTTGTTGGAGTTCTGCCCGGAGACCGTGCGGTACGCCTCGCCGTTGAAGTCCGAATCGAACTCCCCGGTGGCGATGAGCATCTGGGCCTTGTTCTCCTCACGGACCTTCCACTCGATGAAGCCCTCGATCTCCGGGTGATCCATGTCCAGGCAGACCATCTTGGCCGCCCGGCGTGTGGTCCCGCCCGACTTGGTCGCGCCCGCGGCGCGGTCGAAGACTTCCAGGAAGCTCATGAGGCCGGAGCTGGTGCCCCCGCCCGACAGGTTCTCCATGCAGCCGCGCAGCGCGGAGAAGTTGGTCCCGGTCCCGGAACCGTACTTGAACAGCCGCGCCTCGTTCTTCACGAGCTGGAAGATGGACATGAGGTCGTCCGACACGGACTGGATGAAGCACGCGCTGCACTGCGGCCGCGAGTACGCGTTCTCCACCTCGATCATGGTGTCGGTGTCCGGATCCCAGGCCCAGTTGCCTCCGGAACCCTGGATCCCGTACTCGTGCCACAGTCCGCAGTTGAACCAGACCGGCGAGTTGAACGCGCCGCGCTGGGTCACCAGGATGTGCGACAGCTCGGCCTCGAAGGTCTCGGCCTCGACGTCGTTCTCGAAGTAGCCGCCGAAGCCCTCGCCCGCCGTGCGGATGGTGTGCGCCACGCGATGGACGAGCGCCTGAACGCTCTTCTCCCGTCCCGTGTCGGGCACGCCCGCCTTGCGGAAGTACTTCGACGCCACGATATCGGTCGCCAGCTGCGACCAGCTCCTGGGAACCTCCACGTCGTCCATGCGGAAGACGACGGAACCGTCCGGGTTCGTGATCACCGAGGACCGCCGCTCCATCTCCACGGCGCCCACCGGATCCTTGCCCGGCGTCGTGAAGCGACGGGTCAGAGCCGAGGGCGCGGGCGCCGCTGACGCGGCATCCGCGCTCCCTCTCCCCTTCCTCCCGTCATCCCCTCGCGCCGCGGCCCCGCGACCCTCGTTCCTGGATTTTCCCAAGAGCTCCGCACCACTCATGCCCGACCCCTCCCTGGGTTGCCTCTCGGATCAGGTCGTCCTGCGGCCGCCGCCCCGTGGGGGTTCCCTGCTCGTCGGCAGGGACAAATTCGGCCCCTTGGTGGGGCGAGTGCCGAAGGACGATTGTAACTAATTGCCAGAGTCCGGCCGCTTGGGCCGTCTCACCGAAATCTCGCCACGAGCGTTGGGGGGTCCGCCCGGAATCGGATGTCAGGCCCGGGGGACAACTGTGCCAGTAGCTCGGGCGGACAGACACCATATCTTGTGGCACGGGGCAACCTAAGCGCAGCATCTTGCGGAGTCAAGGGGAAAAGTCCGAAATCCCGAAGTCCCGCAGCGAGGGCCACTTAGCTCGATGGAACGGCCCGTCGGGCACCTCCCCGCGCGAACTTTTCATCGGGCGGCCTCCCGGTTCTTGATCCAGCCATCAGCTAATTCGGGGCCGATCGCTCCGCCAGCACCCGATCGGCCGCGAGAGCGCCCGGAAGGCCGGTCAGGCCGCCGCCGGGCCAGGCCCCGCCGCCGCCCAGGAACAACCCCGCGACCGGGGTGGCGTACCGGGCGCACTCCGGTCCGGGGCGCGCGATCCACTGCTCCAGCGCCATCTCCCCGTGGTACAGATGCCCGCCGGCGATGCCGGTCCGCTCCGCGAGGTCGGAGGGGAGGAGCACCTCCGCCGCCGCCACCGAGGCCGAGAGTCCGGGCGCCGCCTCCTCCAGGCGCGCCAGCACGACCTGCCGGAGCCGGCTTCGCGCGTCGTCCGCTCCGCCCTCGCCTCGCACCTCAAGCGGCACGGCGTGGACCATGACGGAAAGAGTGGCGCATCCCTCCGGCGCCGCGTCCGGATCCGCCTCGTTCGCCACGAGGACCTCCAGCATCGGCCGATCGGGCAGGCGACCGTACTTCACGGGATCGAACGCCCGCTCCTGATCGTCGAACGTCTCGCCGACCCGCACCACCTCGAAGGACTCGCCCGGACGCGCGGCCCAGCGCGGCGGCTCCGACAGCGCGAGATGCACCTTGGCCGTCGTGCCGCGCATCCGGTACGTCTCCAGCCGCCGCACGAGCGCCGGTGGAAGGTCGCGCCGCGGCACCCGTTCCAGGAACAGCGTGCGCGGATCACAGGTCGCGAGGATCGTCCGGGCGTCGAGGGTCTCCCCCGCCCCGGTCTCCACGCCGGTCACGCGCCCCGACTCCACGCGGACGGCGGAGACGTGCGTGCCGGTCCGGATCTCCACCCCGAGCGCGCGGGCGCTGCTCTCCACAGCCGCCGCGAGCGCCGCGGGACCGCCGCGCGGCGACCGTCCCCGGAGGACCTCGTGCCGCAGAAGCAGCGCGTTCGTCGCCGGGGACCACGGCCCCGCGAACGACGGGAACAGCGCCGGCTGCGCCAGCGTCGCCCCGATCGCTTCCGTCTCGAACCACTCCCGCAGCCAGTCCGCCACACACATCGGCCCGATGCGCAGCAGCTCCATCATCGCGTCGCGGCCGAGCCGGCGAAGCGCCCACCCGGTCCCGGCCAGATCGGACAGGGACGGATCGGCGCCGCCGGGCGGCTCGGACTCCAGGAGCCGGCGGACGAAGCCGCCCACGCGATCGAGGAACCGCCGGTACTCGACGTACGCGTCGGCGTCCCGCGCGCTGAACGCGGCGATCTCCTCCCGCGCGCGTTTCGGATCGTGGGCGAGGACGAGCCCCCGGCCGCCCGGGAGCGGCGCGAAGACGTCGTAAGGATCGCCGAGGCGGAGACCGTGCTTCTCCAGCGAGAGCTCCGAGATCAGCGACGGACGGAACTCCGACGCGTCGTGCAGCAAGCCGACGGTGCGGTGCCCGGGATGGAACTCCGCTCCGGCCGCCAGTCCACCGCACGTGTCGCGCCGCTCCAGCAGCAGGACCTTGCGCCCCCGCTTCGCCAGCCGCGCCGCCGCGACGAGGCCGTTGAGGCCGCCGCCGAGGACGAGGACGTCGGTGGCGCTCACCAGCGGCCTCCCAGCATCGTCTTGGCGCAGAGTTCCCCGGGCGATCCCATGACGCCGCCGCCCGGGTGCGCGCCGGAGCCGCAGAGCCAGAGGCCGTCCACCGGCGTGCGGTAGCGGGCCCAGCCGGCCACCGGGCGCTGGAAGAGAAGCTGCTCCGGACTGAGCTCGCCGTGGAAGATGTTCCCCTCGGTGAGCCCGAACTCCTGCTCCAGGTCCCACGGGGTCAGCACCTGCCGGTGCAGGACGGAGTCCTTCAGGCCGGGACAGTACTCCTCGAGCGTGTCGACGACGGCGTCACCGAACGCCTCCCGCCGCGACGGCCAGTTCTCCGCACCTTCCTTGATGTGGTACGGCGCGTACTGCACGAAGCAGGAGACGACGTGCTTGCCGGGCGGCGCCATCGACGGATCCACGAGCGTCGGGATCACGACGTTCAGGTAGGGACGCTCGCTGAAGTCGCCGTACTTCGCCTGGTCGTACGCGACCTCCAGGTAGTCGATGGAGGGGGCGATCGCGATGTCGCCGCGCAGGTGCTCCGTTCCCTCGCGCCCGTCGCGGAACTGCGGCAGCCGATCGACCGCCAGGTTCACCTTCCCGCTGGAGCCGCGCAGCTTGTAGCGACGGATCTTGCGGACGAAGTCCTCCTCCAGGTGCTCCGCCCCCACCAACCGCTCGAAGGTGCGGTGCGGATCCAGGCCGGACACGATCTGCTTCGCCCGGATCTCCTCCCCGCCCTCCAGCACGACGCCCCGAGCCTTGCCGCCTTCCACGAGCACGCGCTCCACGCCGGCCTCGGTGCGCACGTCCGCGCCGTGCGCCCGGGCGGACGAGGCGATGGCCTCGCTCACCGCGCCGTTGCCGCCCCGCGCGAATCCCCACGACCGGAACGCCCCGTCGATCTCGCCCATGTAGTGATGCAGCAGCACGTAGGCCGTCCCGGGCGAGCGCACGCCGAGGAACGTCCCGATGATTCCCGACACGGACATCGGCGCCTTGAGCACGTCGGACTCGAACCAGAGGTCCAGGAAGTCCACCGCGGACATCGTCATGAGCTGCATCTGCAGATGCTGTTCGTCCGCGCTCATCCCGCGCAGCGACTTGCCGAGGCGCAGCAGCCCCGCGATCTCCCGCGGATCGAACGACGCGGGATCCGGCGGCGGGCGGTCGATGACCTCCTTCGCGAGGAACGCCATCTTCGACATCGCCAGCCCGAACTCCGGATAGACCTCGGCGTCCACGGGCGAGAAACGCGCGATCTCGCGCCGCGTGAGATGCGGATCGGCCCAGCGGCAGAGCGAGTCGCCGTCCGGCAGCGGCAGGTACGACGCCTCCAGCGGGATCATCTGGAGGCCGTGCTTCGCCAGCTCCAGCTCCCGGATGATGTGCGGGCGGAAGAGGCTCACCACGTACGAGCAGACCGAGAACGTGAAGCCGGGGAAGACCTCCTCGGACACCGCGGCGCCGCCGACCACGTGCCGGCGCTCCAGCACGGTCACGTCCAGCCCAGCCTTCGCCAGGTACGCCGCGCAAACGAGACCGTTGTGACCGCCGCCCACCACGACGACGTCGCGCACGTTCGCCATCAGCTCCGCTTCCTTTCCGGATCGAAGAAGGGCGTCGGGCTCACCGTCGCCTTCACCGGATGGCGCTCGTACTCCACCGTCACCTCGATCCGGAGCTCGTCGCCGACGTCGCCGTGAGGCGCGTCGATCGTCGCCAGCGCGAGGTTCTTCTTGAGGATCGGCGACCACGCGCCGCTCGACGCGTAGCCCACCTGGCTCCCGTCCGGCAGGTAGACCGGCACGGGGGTCCGCCACGCTCCGTGCGGAACCTCCGGCGGCAGTCCGCGGCGGCGGAACAGCGCCTCCGTCTCGTCCCAGTCGATCTCCAGCCCGACGAAGCGCCGGGCCGGGCCGCGCCGCTTCTCCGCGCGCAACGCCTCCTGCCCCAGGAACGGCTCGCGGTCCAGGTGCACGGTCCAGTCCAGCGCCGCCTCGAACGGCGTCGACATGCGAAACTCCACAAGGCAGTGGTTGGCCGACCAGTAGTCCACGCCGTTCATGAGGAAGCCGGCCTCCACGCGCGTCACGTCGAGCGCGTCCAGACCGACCGGCAGCAGGCCGTGCCCGGCGCCCGCGTCGTGGATGCGGTCCCAGAGCGCGCAGGCGTCGCTTGCGTCCACCCAGATCTCGTAGCCGAGGTCGCCCGTGTAGCCCGTGCGCGACACGATCCCGTCGAACCCGTCGAAGCGCGCCTTCGTGTGACGGAAGAACCGCAGCCGATCGACGTCGGCGTCGCAGGCGTCACGGAGGACGTCGCGGGACGTCGGACCCTGCACGGAGAGCGCGGCGACGGACTCGGTGACGTCGGCGATCCGCACGTCGAACCCGCAGGCGTGCCGGTGGAACCAGGCCAGACACGGCTCGGCCGCCGTGACGCGGAAGAAGTCCTCCTCCAGCCGCGACACGGTGCCGTCGTCCAGCAGCTTGCCGCGGTCGTCCGTCCAGCAGCAGTAGGCGACGCGCCCCGGTTTCAGTTTCCGGACGTCCCGCGCGATCACGTAGGCCAGGAACGCCGCGGAGTCGGGGCCGCGAACGTCGTACTTGAAGAGCGGGGTGACGTCGATAGCGCCCGCAGCGTGGCGGAACGCGAAGTACTCCCGCTCCGGGTACGTGTCGTACGCGCGCACCGCGTGGAAGCCGGCCCAGTCCTTCCATTGGAGGCTCCGGCACCGGGCCGACGTGCGGGGGTGGAACGGGCTTTCAACCGGCATCGGCGCTCTCCGGGCGTCGCGGGAGCGGGAGCCTACCGCACGCGGGCCGCTTCCGTCCGCAGTTTCCGCCGTTGCGTCGCTCCCGGCGCTCTGGCAGACTCCCCCGTCGTTCTCGCCGCATCGGCGATCCCACGTCTCCCGTCCGCGGAGCCGGAGTCCCATGACCCTCGATCCCAAGCTGATGGAGCGCGATCCGGAGCGCGTGGCCCGGATGTTCACGGAGATCAGCCCGCGCTACGATCTGCTGAACCGGATCCTCTCGGCGGGACTGGACGGATCGTGGCGGCGGAAGGCCGTGGAGATGGCGCGCCCGGAGGGATGCCGGCGCATCCTGGACCTGGCCACCGGCACCGGCGACCTGGCGCTGGCCTTCCTGAAGCGGAAGGGCTTCGAGGGCGAGGTCATGGGGCTGGACTTCAGCCAGGAGATGGTGGCGCGGGCGCGGCGGAAGGCCTCGTCCCGGAAGGTCTCCAACCGCGTACAGTTCCGCACCGGCGACGCGCTCGACGTCCCGGAACCGGACGGCTACTTCGACATCGTCTCGGTGGGATTCGGCGTGCGGAACTTCGCCGACCTGGAGAAGGGGCTGCTGGAGGCGCACCGCATGCTCGCCCCCGGCGGACGCCTCGTGGTCCTGGAGTTCTTCAAGAAGAAGGAGAATCCGTTCGTCGGGTTCTACCTGGACCACGTGCTGCCGCGCGTCGGGCGATGGATCTCGCGGAGTCCTTCCGCCTACTCCTACCTGCGGCGGACGAAGAAGGGATTCCTCTCCCCCGACGAGTTCGTCGCGCTGCTGCGCTCGCTGGGCTTCCAGCCGGTCGTGGTCGAGACGCTCACCGCGGGGATCGCGCACGTCGTCGTCGGAACGAAGCCGGATCCGGAAGCGAGCCGGACGGGCTGACCGCCGGCCGGCGGCTCACCACTCGTAGACGGCTTCCGCCACGTTCCCGTCGCCGGGATAGCGAAGCTCCCGGCAGAGCGATCGCACCAGCGGAATGCCTCGCCCGAACGTCGTCAGGCTGCCGGCCGGATCCCGCTCGTGCGTGGCCGGATCGAAGCCGGGTCCGCTGTCCTCCACGCGGAGGACGACGCGGCCGCCGAGTTCCATCGGCTCGTGGGAGATCTCCACCACCACGTAGCCTTCCGTCAGCGACCGACGGCGGCGGTCGCGCTCGCGGTAGTAGCGGGAGAACCCACCCTCCTCGTCCTTCACCGAGGAGTCCAGGCCGAGCACGCCGTGGTCCAGCGCGTTGTAGAAGAGCTCGGACAGGACGAGGAGCAGGTTGCCCTGCTGGTCCTCCGCGCCGGGGAGGCCGGCCAGGAATGTGTGGAGCTGCGGAACCGGATCGGCGGCGGCGAGCGCGTCCGCGCCGAACTCCAGGCGGAACCGGGCGCCGCGCTCCGGATCCGGCTCGGGCTCGGGCTCGGCGGTGCCGGACGGCAGTCTCACGACGATCTCCACCACCGGTTCGGCCGACGCACCGTCCACGCCTTGGAAGCGGATCCGGTCGCCGACGGCGATCGGGACGGACACCGGCGCGCCCGCGCCGGCGGGAACGACGTCGAGGGTTTCGTCGGCGCGGACCACGGCCAGCTCGGCGCCCCGCGGGAAGACGATCGCCCGCTCGGCGGTCGCGTCGACCTCGGCCGCGACGGTCCAGCGGCCAACGTCCCCGGTGGAGCCCGGAGCTCCCTCGTCGAGACGCTCGAGGATTTCCGGCAGCGCGACGTCGTCCGCCACCTGCCGCCGGAACCGCTCCGCAAGCGGGAGGAGCAACATCGCCGCGCCCGGTCCGTCCTCCCCGCGAACGACGTGGACGACCACCGGGCGGCCGTCGGGTCGCCGGGCGGCCAGCGCGAGGCCCGCACGGGGTTCCGCGTCCTCCGGGTCCGCGACGGTCAGCTCAGGCACGTCCGCGGCGGCCCGCTCCTGCAGGTCCGCGAGCACGCGCCTCGCCCCCGCCCGATCCGCCAGAAGCCGTTGCTCGTGATCGCCCAGCCGGCGCGCATGATCGGCCAGCATCGCGTCCAGATCGCGGGCGCGTTGCATCGACTTCAGCTTCGCCCGCAGGATCGAGCGGCTGACCGGCTTGGCGAGGAATTCGTCCCCGCCCACGCGCACGCAGCGCGAGAGCGTCTCCTCGTTGGAGATGCCGGCGAGGAAGATGATCTGCAGCGGGTCGCCGCAGGCCTCGTGACGGAGGGTGCGGGCCACCTCGTAGCCGTCGAGGTCCGTCATCCGCACGTCCAGGAGGACCAGGTCCGGATGGTGGCGCCGGAACGACTCGATCGCCTCCCGGCCGCCGGCCGCCTCGCGGACCTCGTAGCCGCACTCGCGGACCATCCGCGCGACGATCGTCCGGCTCAGCGTCTCGTCATCGACGACGAGCGCGGATCGACCGCGGGGGCGCGGCTCGTCCAGCGAGCTCGGGCCGGGGTGGGAATGGATCGAAGAATCCAAAGGACCTCTCCCAGGCGGCGCGGACACTTCCCCCAGGGCTTCGGCGGATCTATCTGGCTGCTTCAACGAAATCAGCCCGGTGGCGAGGCCCGCGGGGAATCGGTACCATGGTCGCCCCACCCAAGGAGATCGGCTTGGCCTTCCGGATTCGTGACGTTCTTGTGGACCCGCCGTGCGTCCTGGCCCCGATGGAGGGGATCACGGACCGTGACTTCCGGCGGATGATCCGCCGCCTCGGCGGCTGCGGGCTCACCGTGACGGAGTTCGTGAGCTCCGAGGCGATGACCCGGGCCGTCTCCAAGGCGTGGCGGATGGCCGAGATCGATCCGGAGGAGCACCCGGTCTCCATCCAGATCTACGGACGCAACCCGGACCGGATGGCCGAAGCGGCCCGCAACTGCGTGGAGCTGGGGGCGGACCTCGTGGACATCAACTGCGGCTGTCCCTCCAAGGCGGTCACGTCGGGCTGCGCGGGATCGGCGCTGATGAGGGAGCCCGATCAGGCCAGCGCGATCTTCGAGGCGGTGGGCCGGGCCGTGGACGGCACGGGCATCCCGTTCACGGTGAAGATGCGGACAGGATGGGACTCCGAGAGCCGCAACGCTCCGGAAATCGCCCGCCGGGCGGTCGACGCGGGGGCCGCGATGATCGCCGTGCACGGCCGGACCCGCTGCGACATGTACAAGAACTACTCGGACTGGTCGTTCGTGGGCGAGGTGAAGCGCCACATCGACGTGCCGGTCCTGGTCAACGGCGACATCCTCACCGTGGACGATGCGCATCGCGCGCTGGAGGTCTCCGGGGCCGACGGCGTCATGGTGGGCCGCGGGATTCTCCGGAATCCCTGGCTGCTGCGGCAGATTGCCGAGTCGCTGGCGGGGGAAGAGGTCCGGGAGCCCACGCTCGAGGAGCGCCGGCAGGTGGTCCTGGACTACTTCGAGCAGCTCGGCGAGCTCGGCGACCACTTCGTGGGCGGCGACGAGAAGCGGGATCAGGTCACGCTGGGCCGCATCAAGAAGGCCACCGGCTACTTCACGAAGGGTCTGCCCTACGGCGGGAAGCTCCGCCAGCGGATCTTCCGGTCCCAGTCCGTGGCCGCCGCGAAGGACTTCGTGGACGAGTACTTCGACCTCCTCGCGGAGCGGAAGGTGCGCGACGCCTTCCTGCAGCTGCACGACGAGGGTGATCCGGACCGCGCCGCGGTCGCCTAGGATCAAGTCTCCGCGCCAGAATTCCGAACTCCGGGATAGATCCGACCCAGGGAGTTCGCCCGTGAACGTAATCGTGGTCTGCCCGGACGACGCCCGTGCCGGGGAGCTGAAGCAGACCCTGGAAGGGGCGCGACACCGCGTCTTCGTGGTGGGGACCCCGGCCGAGGGACTGGCGGCCGCCGAGAAGGCGCAGCCCTCCGCCATCGTCTTCGCGACGGAAGCCGAAGGGGCCCGCGTGGCCGACTTCCGCAGCGCGCTGGAGACCCGCGTCCCCGACCGCGCGGTTCCCGTGCTGCCGGCCTCGCCCGGCGACGATCCCGCGTCCGTCGTGGAGGCGCTCGGACGACTTACCGGCGCCGAGGCGGACGAGGCGCCCCCCGGGAAGACCCTTCTCCTCGTCGACGAAAAGGCGGCGAACCGTCGGCGGCTGGTTTCCCAGCTGGCCGGCGACGGCTGGAACATCCTGGAGGCCGTCGACGCCCGCAGCGCGGCATTGCTCCTGATCGACAACACGATCGACTGCATGGTCGTGGCCGCGATGCTCTCCGGGCAGACCAGCCACGGCCTCGTCCGCAGCGCACAGCTCATCCGCAAGGTGCACCCGCACCCGTTCACCATCCTCGTCCTGGCCGATGCGGAGAACTCCGCCAGTGCGGCCCGCATGATCGACAGCGGGGCGGACGACGTGGTGAGCCGGACGGGCGGAGCCGCGCTCCTGCTGCGTCGACTGAGATCGCTCAGCAACTTCCGCGACCTGCTGCGGGAGAACCGTCGCCTGCAGGAGAGGATCGCCTCGCTGGAGGCGGCGCACTCCTGACGAACTTGCCACGCGCGCGGCCCCGGTCGTAGGGTCGCGCGCATGGCTTCTCCCAAACTCGACGCCGGCGGCGGGTTTCCCGCTCTCTCCTACGTGCTGGGGAAGGCCCGCCGGGCCGGCTTCCTCCGCCTGTTCCGGCGGCTCCGCTCCCGCAACGCGTGCAAGACATGTGCGCTCGGCATGGGCGGCGCGCGCGGCGGCATGATCGACGAGGCCGGCCGGTTCCCGGAGGTCTGCAAGAAGTCGATCCAGGCCGCGGCCGGCGATCTGGCCCCGCCGATCCCCGAGGCGAAGTTGCGGGAGCTCGACTTCGAGCGGCTGGGCGCGCTGGGCTCCGCGGGCCTGCAGGCGCTCGGCCGCGTCGGCTTCCCGCTGCTCGCCGGCCCGGAGGACGATCACTACCGGCGCGTGACGTGGGCGGAGGCGATGGAGCGGGCCGCGGACGCGTTCCGGTCGACGTCGCCGGAGCGGACGTTCTTCTACGCCTCCGGCCGATCCGGCAACGAGGCGGCGTTCCTCCTTCAGCTCGTCGCTCGCGCGTACGGCGCCGCCAACCTCCACAACTGTTCGTCGTACTGCCACGCCGCCTCGGGCGTGGCGCTGCAGTCCGTGTACGGCTCGGGGACGGCGTCCGTCGTGCTGGAGGACCTCGACCGCACGGACCTCGTGCTGCTGGCCGGTGCGAACCCCGCGTCCAACCATCCCCGCCTCATCCCGCGGCTCCTGCACCTGCGGCGACGGGGCGGGCGTGTCATCGTGGTGAATCCGCTGCGGGAGCTGGGACTCGTTCGCTTCCGCGTCCCGTCCGATCCGCGCAGCCTGCTGGGTGGTTCCGATCTCTGCGATCTCTACCTCCAGCCGCACGTCGGCACGGACATCGCCCTCTTCACGTTGCTGCTGCAGGGAATCGTGGAGCGGGGCGCAGTGGACCGCGAGTTCGTCGACGGACACACGACCGGCTGGGGCGACGTGCAGGTCCGGCTCGACGCGGAGCGGCGCGACGACCTCCTGGCGCGCTGCGGCGTGCCGGCGGCCGACGTGGACCGCGCGGCGGAGATGCTGGCGGAGGCGCCGCGCGGAATCCTCGCCTGGGCGATGGGGCTCACGCATCACGTGCACGGCACGGACAACGTGCTGGCGCTGGCGAACGTGGCGCTGGCGCGCGGCTGGCTGGGTCGCCCGGGCGCGGGCCTCCTCCCCATCCGCGGCCACTCCAACGTGCAGGGCGTGGGTTCGGTGGGCGTCTCTCCCGCCGCGAAGCGGGCGTTCACGGAGGCGCTGGAGGAGCTCTACGGCATCCGCGTGCCGCGCGAGACCGGCCGCGACACCTATGCGTCGATGGAGGCGGCGCACGCGGGCGACATCGACGCGGCGTTCCTGCTGGGCGGAAACCTCTACGCCAGCAACCCGGACCTGACGTGGGCGGGCGACGCTCTGCGCCGCATCGGCACCACGGTCTCCCTGACGACGCATCTCAACGAGGGACACGTGCACGGGCGCGGCCGCGTCAGCCTGGTGCTGCCGGTGCGCGCACGGGACGAGGAGCTCCAGCCGACGACGCAGGAGTCGATGTTCAACCTCGTGCGCCGCTCGGAGGGCGGACAGCGCGCGCCCGGCGAGGCGCGCTCCGAGGTCGACGTCGTGGCGGAACTGGCGGACACCGTGTTGCCGGAGGCCGGCGTGGACTGGAACGCGCTCCGTTCGCACCGGACGCTGCGCGACGGCATCGCCCGGGCGGTGCCCGGCTACGCGCCGATCGCCCGCCTGGACGAGGCGCCCCGCCCCGCGGAGTTCGCGATCCCCGGCCGGACGTTCCACTCCCCGGCGTTCGCCACGGACGACGGTCGCGCGCGCTTCCATGCCGTGAACGTCCCGGAGCTGCCGCGATCGACCGACGAGCTGCAGCTCATGACGCTGCGCTCCGAGGGTCAGTTCAACACGGTCGTCTACGAGATCGAGGACCTCTACCGCGGCAACGAGCGGCGCGACGTGGTCATGATCTCCGCCGGCGAGGCGGAGCGGCGCGGACTGCGGGAGGACGACGTCGTCACGGTGGTCACCGACACGGGACGGATGAAGGTGCACGTCCGCGTCGCGGACCTGCCTCCCGGCAACGCCGCGATGTACTACCCGGAGGCGAACGTCCTGGTCCCCCGCCGGCTGGACGCGAGGTCCGGGACGCCGGCGTTCAAGTCGGTTCGGTGTCGGCTGGAGTAGGGGCACGGCACGTCCCGGCGTGAGGTCCGGGTTCGCTTCTCCGAACCGACCGCTCGCCTCCGTCCGTCCCTGGACTCCGGCTCGCTCGGCGCGGAGAGGTGCTCCGGCGTCCTGCCTCCGCACCCTCCGCGACGTCGGTTCGGAGAAGCGAACCCGGACCTCACGCCGAGCCGCACGCCTCGCCACCCGGGAAGCGAATCCGCGGCACCGCGCCTACGAGAACCTCGGCGAGTACCCGTCCAGGACCGAGTAGGGATCCGGCCAGGGCAGCGGCCAGTCCTGCTCGTGCGCCATGTGCCGCACCCAGTACGGATCCCAGAGCTGCGCGCGGGCCAGCGCGCACAGGTCGGCGCGCCCGGCGGCCAGGATCGTGTTCACGTCCATGTAGGACGAGATGTTGCCCACCGCCATGGTGGCGACGCCGACCTCGTGGCGGATGCGATCGGCGAACGGCGTCTGGAACTGCCGGCCGTACACCGGCTTCGCGTGCGGCACGGTCTGTCCGGCCGACACGTCCACCAGATCCACGCGATGCTCCCGCAGCGCGCGCGCGATCTCCACGGAGTCCTCGGGCGTGTTGCCGCCCGGCGCCCAGTCCGTGGCGGAGATGCGCACGGAGATCGGCCGCCCGATGGGCCAGACCGAGCGACACGCGTCCAGCACCTCCAGCGGGAATCGCAGCCGGTTCGTGAGCGAGCCGCCGAACTCGTCCGTGCGCAGGTTCGTGAGCGGCGACAGGAAGCTGCCCAGGAGGTAGCCGTGCGCGAAGTGCAGCTCCAGCAGATCGAACCCGGCCTCGGCCGACATCGTGGTGGCGCGCACGAAGTCGTCGCGCACCGCCTCCATGTCCTCGCGCGTCATCTCGCGCGGGCGGGGACTGTGCTCGAACCACGGGATGGGCGACGGCGCGACGAGCCCCCAGCCGCCCTTCTCCAACGGCTCGTCCATGCCCTCCCAGGCCACGCGCGTGGACCCCTTGCGGCCGGCGTGCCCCAGCTGGATCCCGATCTTCGACGGGGTCCGACGGTGCACGAACTCCACGATGCGGCGCCACGCGGCCACGTGCTCGGGCCGGTACATTCCGGTACAGCCCGGCGAGATCCGCCCCTCCGGACTCACGTCGGTCATCTCGGTCATCACGAGGCCCGCTCCGCCGACCGCCCGGCTGGCCAGGTTCACGAGGTGCCAGTCGTCCGGCACTCCGTCCTCGGCGGAGTACTGGCACATCGCCGACAGCACCACGCGGTTCTCCAGGACGAGGTCGCGCAGGGCGAACGGCGTGAACATCGGCGGAGCCGGCCGCCCTCCGAATCGCGGAGCGCCGCGACCGGACTGCGCCTCGGACTTCTTCGCGAACCAGTCGTCCACCGTGGCCACGTACTGTGGATCGCGCACCTTCAGGTCCTCATGCGAGATACGGAGGCTGCGCGTCAGCAGCGAGAACCCGAACTCGATCGGCTCCAGCTCGAAGTAGCGCTCCGTGTCCTCGAACCACTGGAGACTGACCTGGGCGGCCCGCTGCAGGCTCTCGACGTCCTTGCGGCGCGCGCCCTCGTAGGCACGGAGCGCCCGCGGGACATCGGGCTCTGCGGCCAGCGCCTCGGCCAGGGCGATGGAGTCCTCCAGCGCCAGCTTCGTCCCTGAACCCACCGAGAAGTGGGCCGTGTGCACGGCATCGCCCAGCAGCACGACGTTGCCGTGGCTCCAGTTCGCGGTGCGCACCGTCGGGAATCGACGCCACACGGACCGGTTCTTCAGCAGCCGGTGTCCGTTCAGCTCCTCGCGGAACAGCTCCTCGCAGAACGCCAGGGTGGCGTCCTCGTCGTTCTCGTCGAGTCCGGCGGACGCGAACGTCTCGTCCCGCGCCTCGACGATGAACGTGGAGCGGTCCGGCTCGTACTGGTACGCGTGCACGCGCCAGAGACCGTGCTCGTTCTCGCGGAACCAGAACGTGAACGCGCGCAGCGGCAGCGTGGTGCCCAGCCAGACGAAGCGGTTCGGACGCAGGTCGATGTTGGGCGCGAACTCCGACTCCCAGCGCGTCCGGACCACGCTGCTGAGACCGTCCGCGCCCACCAGCAGGTCGGCGTCGCGCAGCGACTCCGGGTCCTCCACGTCGGCCTCGTACTCCAGCGTCACGTCCAGCTCGCGGCAGCGCGCGGCCAGGATCTCGAGGAGTGTCTGGCGGGACAGCCCGGCGAACCCGTGGCCGGTAGAGGTGAGCGTCTTCCCGCGGTAGTGGATGTCGATGTCGTCCCAGTGGTGGAACGCGCGCTCGATGGCGGCGTGCGTGGGCGCATCGGCCTGCTGGAGGTTCTCCAGCGTGGCGTCGGAGAACACGACCCCGAACCCGAACGTGTCGTCCGCGCGGTTCCGCTCCAGGATGCGCACGTCGTGGCCGGCGTCGGCCTGCTTCAGCAGCAGCGCCAGGTAGAGGCCGCCCGGCCCGCCCCCGACGATGTTGACCTTCACTCCGCCCTCTCCTTCAGCAGCTCCCCGGCCAGGATCAGGTGCTGAACCTCGGTGGTGCCCTCGTAGATGCGAAGCGCGCGCACGGAACGGTAGAGACGATCCACCGGATGGTCGGCGAGAACGCCCCGCCCGCCCAGCACCTGGACCGCATCGTCCACGATGAGCTGCGCGGATTCCGTGGCGAACGCCTTGGCGGCCGCGGTCTCGCGCGGCACGCGCTCCTTCCCGCCGTCCTTCGCCCGGGCCGCGCGGTACGTCAGCAGCCGCGACGCGTCGAGGCGCATCGACATGCGGGCGAGCTTCTCCTGCACGAGCTGGAAGTCCACCAGCGGTCGGCCGAACTGCCGCCGCGAGCGCGCGTGGTCCACCGCCTCCTCCAGCGCGCGCCGACCCATTCCGCACGCGGCCGCCGCCACGGTGGCGCGCAGCCGGTCCAGGGTGGCCAGCCCCAGCTTGAGACCGCCGCCCTCCGCGCCGAGCCGGTGGGAATCCGGGATACGGCACTCCTCGAAGGCGATCTCCCCGAGCGGATGCGGGGACGCCATCAGCAGCGGCCGTACGAACCGGAAGCCGGGCGTGTCGGCCGGAACGACGAACGCCGTGATGCCGCGGCCGCCCGCCTCCGGATCGGTCGAGGCGAAGACGATGTAGAAGTCCGCGATGCCCGCGTTCGAGATGAAGGTCTTCGTGCCGGAGAGGACCCAGCCGTCGCCGTCCCGCCGCGCCGACGTGGTCATGGACGCCACGTCCGAACCGGCGTCGGGCTCCGTCATCGCGAACGCGGCGATCGCGCGGCCGGCCAGCGCCACGTCGGCAAAGCGGGCGCGCAGGTCGTCGTCGCCCGCCAGCAGGATCGGGGTGGTGCCCAGCGCCTGCAGCGCGAACACGGCATCGGCCAGCGGCGACGCCGCCCCGAGCGACTCCCGCACGAGGCAGCAGAGCCTGAGGTCCTGCTCGCGGATGGGATCGAGCGCGCCGGCCTCCGCCAGCACCGTCAGAAGCTCACGCGCCTCGTGGCGGGCGGCGTCGTCGTCGGACGACTCCGGTCGGACCGCGATCCTCTCCGCCGCGACGGAGGCGACCGCCCGGATGCGCCCGGCGTGGGAGTCGTGCAGGAACGCGTCGACCGCCTCCAGTTCCGGGAAGCACGCACGCGCGGCCGCGGAGGCGCGCCCCGTCACCGGAACCTCGGCGGACGCTTCTCGGTGAAGGCCTCGTACGCCTCGCGGAAGTTCGGCGACTGCATGCACGCGGCCTGGATCTGCCCCTCGTGCTCGAAGGCCGTGTCCAGATCCATCGCCGCCTCGCGGTTGAGCGCGTCCTTCGTGATCTCGAGCGCGAAGGACGGACCGGCGGCCAGCTTGCGCGCCAGGGCCGTCGCCTCCTCCCGCACGGCGTCGTCCGGCACGACTCGCTGGTACAGGCCGATCCGCTCGGCGCGCCGCGCATCGATGAAGTCGCCGGTCATGAGGAGCTCCGTGGCGTTCCCCAGCCCGACGATCCTCGGCAGCAGCCACGACGCGCCCATGTCGGCGCCGGAGAGGCCGACCTTCGTGAACAGGAAGGCGATCTTCGCGCTCTCCGCCGCCACCCGAATGTCGCACGCGGCCGCGATGACGGCGCCGGCGCCGGCGACGGTTCCGTTGAGGGCGCCGATGACCGGCCGGCGACAGCGGCGGATGGCGAGGACCAGCTCGCACGTGAGCCGCGTGAAGTCCAGCAGATCCTCGTACGACCGATCCAGCAGGCGGCCGATGATGTCCTCCACGTCGCCGCCGGAACAGAACGCGCGGCCCGCGCCCGTGAGCACGATCGCGCGTACACCCTCCTCCCGGTCCAGCGTCCGGAACGCGGCGGCCAGCTCCTCGTAGACCTCGAAGGTCAGGGCGTTGAGGCGGTCCGGTCGATCGAGCGTGATCGTGGCGACGGACGTGGCCGCGTCCAGCTCGTAGCGGAACGACTTCGGGGCGATGGGCATGCTCACTCCCTTCCGGCCGGAATCACCGCGTCGGCCTCGATCTCCACGCGCGCGCCGTCGTCCACCAGGCCGACGACCTGCACCAGCGCCATCGCCGGATAGTGCCGTCCGAGCACGCGACGGTACGCTTCGCCCAGCGGCTTGCCGGCGTTCTTGTACTCGTCCAGGTCCGTGACGTAGATCGTGAGACGGCCGATGTTCTCCGCGACACCGCCCGCCGCCGCCACCACGGCCATCACGTTGGCCAGCGCCCGCTCGAACTGCGCGACGAAATCGCCGGCCGCCACGCGTCCCGACGCATCGGTGGGCGCCTGCCCCGCCACGAACAGGTGGCGTCCGCCGGCGGGCGCGAGGATCCCGTGGTTGAATCCGCGCGGGGGGGCCAGGCCGTCGGGGCGGAGGATGTCGCCGCTCACGAGGCCGTCTCCACGTCGACGAGGACCCCGTTGCGTTCCGAGCGGCAGATCGACAGCACGGCCACCGCAACGTCGCGCGGCGTGAGGAGCACACCGCCCGGGTTCTGCGCGGCGAGCCGCCGGCGCGCTTCCTTCTCCGTCACTCCCGTCTTCTCCACGATCCGGCGCACCGTCTCCCTCGTCAGGTCCGTGTCCACGAAGCCCGGGCACACCGCGTTCATCGTCACGCCCGTTCCGTCCAGCTCCGCCGCGACGCTGAGCGTGAAGCCGACGACCGCATGCTTCGCCGCCGCGTAGGCCGCGATGTACTTGCCGCCCTGCCGGCCGGCGGTGGAGGCCACGTTGACGATGCGCCCCTCGCCCCGCTCCAGCATCGCCGGAAGGAAGGCGCGCGTCACCAGGTACGTGCCGGTGGCGTTCACGTCCAGGAGGCGACGCCACTCGCCAGGTTCCAGACGCAGGATGGGGTCGGACGACGCCGTTCCCGCGTTGTTCACGAGGATGTCCACGCCGCCGAGACGGGTCCGCGCTGCGTCCGCGAACGCCTCCACGCTGACCTCGTCCGTGACGTCCAGCGAGTGGCCGGTCACCGCGTGCGGCCGACCCTGCGCGGCGGAAAGCCCCTCGGCCGTCCGCCGCACTTCCTCGTCGCCGCGCGCGCCGATCACGACCGTGGCGCCGGCCTCGGACAGCGCGCCCGCCACCGTCGCTCCGATTCCCCGGCTGGCCCCGGTGACGATCGCCCGTTTCCCGTTCAGCTCCATGGCGACAGGGAAGCCCGGATCCCGGATCCGGTCAAGCGTCCCCGCCGGTCAGCGTCGCCTGCACGGCGTCCGCGAGGATCGCGCCCAGCTCACGCACGGTGGCACGGCCCTCCTCCACGGAGGCGTCGGCGGGCCAGCCGAAGTACGCGCGCGGGCCTCCCGCCTCCTCGAACGTGCGGCGGCCGGAACGGATGGCCTCCGAGAGCGACGCGGGATTGGGCGGGAGCGAGGCGCGGCAGTCCTCCCGCACGTCCCCCGGGGTCTCGGCCATCACCACGGACGTCTCGTAGCGACCGGCGTGGCACGCTCCCGTACGAAACTCGTCGCCGAGTCGCAGCGCCCACGGCTTGCGCGTGAGGTCCGGGAACGCCACCGGCAGCAGCGACTCCTCCTTTGCGCGACGCGCCGCGTCGTGGAGGGAGGCGAGGTGGGCCGGATCCAGATGCGCGTTGGCGACGGCCATCGCCCGGAACGAACTCTCCGTCAGGGCGCGCGCGATGTCCGTGATCATCACCATGACCGTTTCCGGACGAACCGACACGGTGCCGGCGAATCCGGCGGCGAACGGCGCCGCGCTGTAGGCCAGCGGCGGCAGGACGACGGCCGGCTGCCCGCGCTCGCGCAGACGCTCCGCGCCGTCGCGGGCCATCGCCTCCGCGATGATCACGTCCGTCACCAGCGGAAGGTGCGGCCCGTGCGCCTCCACCGCCCCGACCGGGAGCAGCGCGACCAGGCGCGACGGATCCTCGTTGCGCACGTCTTCCCACGTCATCCGGGCGAGCGACGCCACGACGCCTCCATCGTTGACCGGGGTTTCGGCGCATTCGTATCATGCCGGACCATGACCTTCAAGGTGCCCGAGACCTTCACCCTCCCCGACGCCTACCTCGACGCCCACGTGCGGGAGGGTCGCGGCGCGCGCGTGGCGCTGCGCGGCGACTTCGGAACGCGCACCTACGCCGACGTCCACCGAGACGCCGCCCGCTTCGCCCATCTCCTCACCGAGGCGGGCGTGCGCGCCGAGGAGCGCGTGATCCTGGCGCTGCGCGACGGCCCCGAGTGGGTGGCCGCGTTCTTCGGCATCCTCAAGACCGGCGCCGTCGTCGTGATGGTGAATCCGGATCTGCCCGCCGACGGGCTCCGATACTTCCTGGAGTCCACGCGCGCCCGCGCCGTCGTCCTGCCGGGAGACCGTGCGGAGACGCTCGCCGAGGCGGCACACGGAGCGCCGCACCTTCTCGCGTCCGTCGTGGTGGACGACGGCTTCCGGAAGCGGCTCGCGAGCTTCGACGGCGAGTTCCGGAGCTTCGCGGGCCACCGGGACGATCCGGCGATCTGGCTCTTCTCGGGCGGCACCACCGGGCGCCCGAAGGCCGTCGTGCAGCCGCACGGCTCCTTCGCGAACACCACGGAGCTCTACGCGCACCGCGCCCTCGGCTACGGCCCCGAGGACGTCACGCTGTCCGTGCCCAAGCTGTTCTTCGGCTACGCCACGGGTTCCAACCTGCTCTTCCCGTTCTCGGTGGGCGCGAGCTGCGTGCTGTTCCCGGAGCGCTGCACGCCGGAGGTCCTCTTCCGGCTCCTCCGGGAGCATCGCCCGACGATCCTCGTCAACGTCCCGACGATGATCCAGAAGCTGCTGCAGCATCCGGAGGCCGCCGATGCGGATCTGAGCTGCCTGCGCCTGACCACGTCGGCGGGCGAGGCCCTGCCGGTGGAGTTGCACCAGCGATGGCACGACACGTTCGGCGTGGACGTGCTGGACGGTCTGGGCACGGCGGAGATGTGGCACATCTTCCTCACGAACACGCCGGGGAACGTCGTGCCGGGAACGCTCGGGCGGCCGGTCCCCGGATTCGAGGTCCGGATCCGAGACGACGACGGAAGCGACGTGCCGGACGGGGAGACGGGCTGGCTGTGGGTGCGCGGGCGCTCGCGGGCGATCGGCTACTGGCAGCAGATGGAGAAGACCGCGCATGCGTTTCGCGGCGAGTGGTATGTCTCCGGCGACATGCTGCGACGCAACGCGGACGGGACGTACACTTACTGCGGCCGCGGGGACGACATGCTGAAGGTGTCGGGCAAGTGGCTGGCGCCGGCCGAGGTGGAGAACTGCCTCGTCGGCCACGAGGGAGTGAAGGAGGCGGTGGTCATCGGCGCGACGAATGCCGAGGGGCTGGTCAAGCCGTACGCCTTCGTCCGGACGGAGGCCTCCTCCCCGGACTTCCTCGACGAGCTGCGGAGCTACGCGCTCGATCGCCTGGAGGCCTACAAGGTCCCGCGGGAGTTCACCTGCGTGGAGGAGTTGCCGCGCACGCACCTGGGCAAGGTGGACCGGGGCGCGCTGCGGCGAGCCGTGGAATCAGGCGCCCAGACTCCGCAGTCGACCGGCTAGCTCGTCCACGTCGGCCTCGTCCTGGTACCACCCGAACCCGAAGCGCAGGCGATCCTTCCGGTAGTCCACGACGACGTCCCGTTCCGCCAGCTTCGTATACCACGCGCCGGCATCGTCCACGCGGAACGTGAGGAAGTTGCCGCGATCGCCGAAGGACGCGTCCGGCATCAGACACTCGCGACCCAGCGGACCGGGCAGGGCGTCCAGCCGGTCGAGCAGGAGTTCCTGCAAGCGACGGGCATGTGCGTGGATCCCGGTCTCGTCGACGCCCTCCCGCTCCCACAGGTCCATGACCGCGTTGAGGCGGTAGAGCCCCACGGGATCGTAGGTCCCGCCCAGGAACCGGCCGCCGCCCGGCGCGTAGCCGACCGCGTCGAACCCGGATTCCAGCGCGCCGAAGCCCGCGAACCAGCCCGTGTCCACCGGCCGCTCGTCGACGCCGGGAGGACAGTGCGCGAAGCAGACGCCTTCGCCGGACATGGCGTACTTGTAGCCGCCGCCCAGGTAGAACGCGCGGTCCGCCAGCGATCCCCCGTCGACGGGCATCGCGGCGAAGGCATGGTAGCCGTCCACCAGGACGACCGGCTCCGCCGGCAGCGTCCGGATCCAGTCGGCCAGATCCGGGAAGATCCAGCCCGAGCTGAAGAGCACGTGCGAGACGTAGATCAGGTCCGGGACGTTCCGGTGCGCGGCCTCCGCCAGCCGGTCCGGCAGTGAGCCGAACGGTTCGGCCGGCACGCGCTCGATCTCGGCGAGGTCGGCCTCTTCCCATCGCAGCGCCTGCCGCTCGAAGCTGTGGAACTCCGCGTCCGTCGACAGGATGCGCGGGCGCGGCGCTCGGTTGGAGACGATGCGCTTGAACAGCTCGTGGGTGTTCGAGGCGAACGCGATGGTGCCGGGATCCGGAAGCCGGAGCCGCCGGGCCACGTGGGCCTGTGCCTTCGGGAGCACCTCGCCGAAGATCCGTCCCCACTTCGCGTCCATGAGCCGGGCGGCCTCCTGCCACGCCTCCTGCTGCGCGTCGAAGGAGACGTCCGGCCAGGGGTGATGGCTGTGGGCGGCAAAGTGCAGGCGGCCGGGGCGGGCCTCCAGGAACCGCGAGAAGTGCGGCTTTCCGGCCGGCAGGAGCGCCGTTCCCGCGGGGGTTCCGTCCGGCTGTGGCATCGTCGGCTCCTTTCCCGGCGCCGCAGCCTAGCAGACTTGCCCTTCCCCCGCCCACCCACTACTATCGACCGCCGTTCGACTCGAACCCCTCCATCCAGCCCAGGAGACCGCGTTGACGCAGGACACCCTCACGCTGCGAATCGGCCACAGCCCGGATCCCGACGACGCCTTCATGTTCTACGCCCTCGCTCGCGAGGTGGAGAAGGACGGCGGCTTCGCGGTGGAGCACGTGATGGAGGACATCGAGTCCCTCAACGTGCGCGCGCGAACCGCGGAGCTGGAAGTGACGGCGGTGTCCGCGGCGGTGTACCCCGAGCTCGCGGATCAGTACTACGTCATGAAGACGGGAGCCAGCATGGGGCGCGGGTACGGTCCCATCCTCGTGACCCGCGAGGCGATGGATCCCGCCGACATCGAGGGGAAGACCGTCGCGGTTCCCGGACTCGGGACCACGGCCAACCTGCTCCTCTCCATCTACAGCCCGCCGGTGGAGCGGAAGGTCGTGGACTTCGACCGGATCCCGCAGGCGGTGCTGGACGGCGAGGCCGACGTGGGCCTCCTCATCCACGAGGGGCAGCTCACGTACGGCGAGTACGGCCTCCACAACATCCTGGACTACGGCAAGGTGTGGGAGAAGGAGACGGATGGCCTGCCGCTTCCGCTCGGCCTGGACCTGGTCCGCCGCGACCTCGGCCACGACCTGGCGGTGCGCGTGTCCACCACGCTGCGCAACAGCATCGCCAAGGCGCTGGAGAACGAGGACGCCGCGCTCACCTACGCGCTGGACTACGGTCGCGGCATCGACCGCGAGACCGGCCGCAAGTTCGTGAAGATGTACGTGAACGAGGACACGCTGGACATGGGCGAGCCAGGGCTGGCGGCGCTGAACCACCTCTACACGCGGGCGGTCGAGAAGGGGCTGCTGGACGCCATCCCGACCATCGATCTGGTCTGATCCGCGCGGCGGCGCCCGCGTGCAACCTCTGGCGCCGCCGACGCGTATTCAGGGCTGTGTCCCGAAACCGTCCCTCACCCCGGGAGGCCGCATGAATCCCAAGCCCGAGTGGTACGTCTCCGTCGACGGCAAGCAGGAAGGCCCGTTCGCCCGCGAGGACGTGGAGCGCCGTCTCCGCGCCGGCGAGATCCGGGACGACGCCTTCGTCTTCGGTCCCGGTCTGGCCAACTGGGAGCCCATCGGCCGCACCGCCGCCTTCGGCGGGGACGGCGCTGCGGCTCCTCCGCCGCCCCCCACCGGGCGACGCTCCGACGTGATCGACTACGAGGTCTTCGGGGAGGAGATGCAGTTCGTCGAGATCACGCTGGATCCGGGCGAGGCCACGGTCGCGGAGGCCGGCGCGTTCATGTACATGGACCCGGACATCCGCATGGAGACCATCTTCGGGGACGGGAGCCACCAGGCTCAGAACCAGGGCTTCCTGGACAAGATGCTGAGCGCCGGGAAGCGCGTGCTCACCGGCGAGTCGCTGTTCATGACGCTCTTCATGAACGACGGCGCCCGGCGGCAGCGTGTGGCCTTCGCCAGCCCGTATCCCGGTCGCATCATCCCCATCGATCTCACGCAGCACGGCGGGACGATGCTCTGCCAGAAGGACTCGTTTCTGTGCGCGGCCAAGGGGGTGGCGGTGGGCATCGCGTTCCAGAAGCGCATCGGCGCGGGGCTGTTCGGCGGCGAGGGCTTCATCCTGCAGAAGCTGGAGGGCGACGGGCTCTCGTTCGTCCACGCGGGCGGCCACGTGGTGGCGCGCGACCTCGGCCCGGGCGAGACGATGCGCCTGGACACCGGCTGCCTCGTCGCGTTCGAGGAGCAGATCCAGTACGACGTGGAGTTCGTGAAGGGGATCAAGACCGCGCTGTTCGGCGGCGAGGGCCTCTTCTTCGCGACGCTGCGCGGACCGGGGCGCGTGTTCATTCAGAGCCTGCCGTTCAGCCGCCTGGCCAGTCGCGTCTACGCGGCTGCTCCACAGACCGGCGGCAGCCGTCGCGGCGAGGGATCCATCCTGGACCGCGTGGGCGGCCTGGGGAACCTCCTCGACGGGGACTAGTCCGTCGGGATGTGTCGGCTCTCGCGGGGCGGGACGATCCGATCGTTCCGCCCCGTCTGCGTTCAGGCGTCGTCCTGTGCCTCGCGTCCGACCCGCGTGAGCCACGCTCCGGCCGCCAGCAGCACCGCGGCCGCCGCGAAGGAAGCGGGGCTGCCCGAGAACATCCAGGCCACCGACGCGGGCAGCTCCTCCTGCATCACGGCGCTGCCGTTGTAGAACGCGTGCAGGAACATCGCCGGAATCAGCGACCCCGTGCGCACCACGACCCAGCCGGCCGCCGCCCCGATGACGAACGTGGGGGCCAGGCGGAAGACGCTGAGGTGGATCAGCGCGAAGAACACGGCCTGCACCAGGACGGCGGACCGCGCGGGCGCGACGCGTCGCCAGAGACCGAGGAATGCGCCGCGGAACACCAGCTCCTCCCAGATCGCGGGAGAGACGGCGAAGAGCAGCAGGAGCATCCCGGTGGAGAGGCTCTCCAGTCCGGTCTCCATTCCCGCGGTGAGTCCCTCCGGCGTGGGCAGGAAGCGTTGCTGCAGCTCGAACAGGGCGAAGCGGATGGGCACCACGAGGCCCGCGCCGATCAGCGCGCCGCCCAGCACCGCCGCCGGCGACGCCCCGCGAAGCGAGAGCACCCGCGCCAGGCGACCGCCGTTCCAGGCGAGCGCCAGCGCTCCGCCGCCCAGCAGCGGCAGCAGCACCCACAGGCTGAGCGCCAGCCCCTTCACCAGGTCCCACGACTGCAGCAGGTTGCCCGCGTAGAAGTAGAGCAGCACGGTCCCGGCCATCCCGAGCAACGCGGCGCGCCGTCGCCCGCCCTCGGACTTCGCGAGGAACGGCTCCGGGTCGAACCCGAGGATCGTGTCTTCGCGCGAGAGCACGCGCGTCGTCCAGCCCGTGGCCAGCAATCCCCATCCCACCGACGCGCCACACACGATCGCGAACAGGCCCAACGGCACCGGACCCAGCAGTCCGTCGCGGATGGCGAGCGCCACGTTCGCGATCGGCAGGAGCGCCGTGAACGCGGAGAGCGGGATGTGCTGACCGGTGGCGAGCAGCCCGGGGATCATCGCCAGGAGCATCGCCGGGGCGAGGTACATCTGCGCCTCGCGGAGGCTGCGGGCCAGCGCCGAGATGCCGAGCAGCACGCTGCCCACCAGCGCCGCGAGCGGGACGATGAGCAGGAACGCGAGCAGCACGCCCGGTCCGGAGATGACGACGGCGGCGTCGCCGGCGGTGGCGTCGGAGATGAGGCCGGCACGGTAGCAGAACAGCATGCTGAGCAGGTTCAGCACGCCGGTGAGGAGGCAGGCCACCCACACCACGAGGAACTTCGACTCGGCGATCTCGCGGCGCCGGACCGGCGCCAGATAGAGCGTCTCCAGCGTGCCGCGCTCCTTCTCCCCCGCCACCAGGTCCGTCGAGATGGCGCCGCCGCCGATGAAGAGCGTCATGACCAGGAGGAATGGGATGAGGCGCCCCGCGCGCGCTCCTCCCGTCTCCGCCTCGGTGGCGATGTCGATGGTGGCGAGGCGCACGAGCGCCTCCGGATCGCCGTCGCCGCCGGCCGCCCGGTAGCGGCGAAGCGTCTCGTCCTCGCGAACCGCGGCCAGCAGCGCGTCGATCCGGTCGCGCGCCTTCACCGATTCCTCGTGCGGGCCGTGGTGGATCAGACGGACGCGCGGGAGGACGGACGTGGCCTCGCCGTCCGACGTCTCCTCCACCGCCTCCTCGCCCGCGGCGACATCCTCCGCGACACCGTCTCCCTCCTCGTCGGGAAGCGGGGGCACGTCGGCGCGCGGCGGCGCCACGTCGACCCAGGCATCCACCTCGCCCGACTGGAGCATCTCCCGCAGGTCATCGTCGCCGGAGCGCTCCACGAGCACCAGGTCCGGATCGTCCCGGATGGCGCGCCGGAGGAGATCCGCGTCGCCGGAGACGACGATGCGGCTCCGCGTCTCCTCCGCCTTCGACTCCCCGCGCCGCTCCAGCCACGACGTGAACGAGAACGTGACCGGGTAGATGAAGATGGGCAGGACGAAGGACAGGAGGATGGCCCGACGATCCCGGAGGATCTCCCGGATCTCCTTGCGAACGAAGGCCCGGCGGGTCCGCGTCATGCGGCTTCGGCCTCCTGCGTGACGATGCGGCGGAAGACCTCCTCCAGGTAATGCTCTCCCGTCCTCTCGCGCAGCTCCTCCAGCGTCCCGAGCGCGCGCAGCGTCCCCTGGTGGATGATCCCGATGCGGTCACAGAGACGCTCCACCTCGCTCATGATGTGCGTGCTGAACAGGACGCACTTCCCGGCGTCGCGGCACGACTCCACGAACTCCAGCGTCGCCTGCGCGGCCAGCACGTCGAGACCCGAAGTCGGCTCGTCGAAGACGAGGACCGGCGGATCGTGCACGACCGCCCGGCCGATGTTCACCTTCTGCTTCATGCCGGTGGAGAGCTTCTCGCAGCGCTGCCCGCGGTACTTGTCGATGCCGAACGTCTCGAGGACCTGCTCCACCCGGCCGTCCAGCTCCGCGCCGGACAGCCCGTGGAACTCGCCGAAGAAGCGAAGCGTCTCCTCCGCGGTGAGGCGGTGGTACAGACCGGTGGTGCCGGAGAGGAACCCGATGGACCGGCGCACGGCCTGATCGTCCGTCCGAATGTCGTGGCCATCCACGATCGCGGTCCCGGACGTGGGGGTCAGCACCGTCGACAGCATGCGGAGCGTCGTCGTCTTGCCGGCTCCGTTGAGTCCCAGCAGCCCGAACACCTCGCCCGCCCGGCACGAGAAGGAGACGTCGTCCACGGCCCGGACGTCGGCGGCGTCCCCGTGGTTGGGGAACACCTTCACCAGGTGGGACACCTCGATGGGATCGCTCAAGACTTGCCTCCGTTCTTTCCGAACAGCAGCGCGCGCAGGGACATCTTCGGTTCCAGGAGGACGTCCTCCCGGGTGGCGAGGCGCGCCGCGAACATCAGGGCCAGCACGGTACAGGCGGCCAGGACGACGTAGGTCACGACGAACGGCACCGGCGGGAACTCGCCGCGCAGTGCGGACTTGAAGAGCGCCGTGGAGTTGAGCACGGGGACCAGCGCGTGGTTCAGCCCGAACGGCTCGCGGGACGACACCACGATGAGTCCGGGAACCATCGTGAGCAGGTAGAAGGGGTTCAGCGTGGCCTGGCCCTCTCGGTACGTGCGGGCGGGAATGGCCAGGATCATGAGGGCGGCGGACAGGAGCGCCGCAGTGAACGCGGCGGCCAGCATGATCCATCCGAACTGGGCCAGGTCGATGCTGACCTTCACGGTGTCGCCCGCGTCCAGCAGCCTCAGGACGAACCCGAGGAACAGCGACATGCTGCCCAGGTTCAGCAGGAACGCCACGAGGCTGGAGGCGACGACGAACAGGTACTTCCCGACGAGCACCTCGCCCTTCTTCAGCGGCGAGACGAGCATCGTCTCCAGCGTGCCGCGCTCCCTCTCCCCCACCACGGTGTCCAGCACCGCCGCGAACGTCCCCATCGTCAGCATGAGCAGCAGCACCAGCGGAAGCACGGCCGAGAGGAGCTCCTGCCCTCGCTGCGTGGCGGAGGCCGTGTTCTCGACCTCCACGCTCCAGAGGTCCAGGTCGGTGGTGCCCAGGCCGACGGACTCCAGGGCGCGCGAGGCGCGGACGCGGCGCCAGTCCTCCACCACGAACTCGATCGTCTGCCGAGCGCCGTCGGAGCGGTCCCGGGAGGCGTCGTGGACCACGGTGGCCGAGTCCACGCCGGACGCGTCGGTGGTCCAGAGCAGGAGCGCGTCCGGGACGGATTCCTCCCGCTCGACCGCCGCGTCCCGCCACGCCCGGTAGCGGGCGGGATCGAAGTCGTCCTCGGCCAGTTCCTCCGGGAGCGGGACGATCTCGTGGTTGTCGCGGGCCGCCAGGGAATCCGCGACGACGGCCGGCGTCCGCTCGGAGACGGCGATCACCGTGGCCGTCCGCTCCGAGACGCCCTGCAGGATCTGCAGGACCTGGAAGATTCCGAACCCGATCACGGGATACAGGAACAGCGGCATCACGATGACGTTGATGAGGAGGTTTCGGTCGCGCGTGCCCTCCCGCACTTCCTTGCGGAAGACGCGCGCCACCGAGCGGAACTGCATCAGGAACTCCTCCGCGAACCGGGGACCCTAAACCCCCCGACATGGAAAGGGAAGACCGCCGTTCCGGCAAGCGCCGGTTGCTCCTCAGCCCATCGGTCCCGCCGACCGGTTTCGCCAGAGTCGATACGCGGGGGCGGCCGCGAGCAGGAGCGCCAGGCCGATCCCGGTGCGGAACGGTGCGCGCAGGATCTCGCTGAGAGTCACGCCCAGCAGCGCCAAGATGGCGATCGCCGGAGTGATCGGGTATCCGGGCACCCGGAAGACGTCCGTCCCCCCGGCCGATCGCCTTCGCAGGGGGTAGATCGCGGCCAGGGCCAGCGCCGCGTAGACCCCCGACACCGCCACGTAGTAGCCCAGCACGTCGCCGAACGTCCCGGTGGCCAGGTAGGTGATCGCGACGGCGGCCAGCGCGATCGAGCCCCAGCGCGGAGCCCCGCCCGGTCCCAGCCGCCCCGCCGACCGGAAGAACAGTCCGGCATCGGCCATCGCCCAGAAGTACCGCGGTCCCGCCATCGAGATCCCGAACAACGTCCCGAACGCCGAGACCACGACGAACCCCGCCAGGATGCGCGCGCCGGCGCCGCCGACCGTCGCCTCGACCGCGGCGGCGGCCGGAGCGTCGCTGGCCCGGAGCTGCTCCATCGGCAGGAGCAGGAGTAGCCCCGCGTTGACGAGCAGGTAGAGCGCGGAGACCGCGACCGCCGTTCCGACAAGCGCGCGCGTGAGCCCGCGCCGGGGATTCGTGAGCTCGCCCGCCACGACCGTGAGGTTGCCCCAGCCGTCGTAGGTCCAGAGCACGCCCACCATCGCCGCGCCCAGCGGCGCCCAGCCGGGCCACGCGGTCCCGCCCGCCAGCCGGCCGACGTTCCCCGCCCCCAGGACGACCGCCAGCGTCGCGACGACGCCCAGCGCCCCGATCTTCAGCAGCGTCACCGCGGTCTGGAATCCGCCGGAGAAGCGGGTGCCGCGCAGGTTCAGCACCGTCACGAGGAGGATCGCGGCGTAGGCGGCCGGCCCCGCAGCCCGCTCGAGGCCGGTGGCCGCCGCGAAGTACGAGCCCAGGATCGACGCCACCACCGCGCAAGAGGCGGGGAAGCCGACGAGGAACGAGCCCCACCCCACCAGAAAGGCCGCGCCGGGACCGAACGCCTCCAGCACGTACCGGTAGCAGCCCCCCTGCCGCGGAATTCGCGACGCCAGCTCGGCGTAGGTGAGCGCGCCGGCCGCGGTGATCAGCCCGCCGGCGGCCCAGCAGGCCAGAATCCACGGGGCGCTCCCCAGCTGGGAGGCGATGAAGCCCGGAACGGCGAAGATCCCCGTCCCCACCACGACCCCGATCGCCAGCATCGCGGCATCGAGTCCACTGAGGACCCTCGGGAGGCCGCCGGCGGATTCCTCGCGGCGGCGCCCGTTCGGGGCATTCTCGCTCTTTTCGGTCAAGTGGATCCCCGTTCTGGCCGTTCCCAGGAAGGATTCGGGGCTTCGGCCGTCGCGCCCGCGATCGCCGCGCGAGCATGGGCCCCGGTTCGAGCGTCTCGGACATGCCCGACCTTGGAAGTGCCGGGGTTGGGGGGGAGCCTATACAGGGGCGGACTCCCTTGTTCGATGACGTGAGGCCGGGGTCCTTGCTCGCGACCCGATTCCAGGACCTTTCTGCCTCACGCCTCGCCGTCGAGCAAGTCCCGATCGACCCGCAGCCAGGAATGGCGAAAGTCCACCGCCTGTCACGCCGATCTCTGATCCAAAGGCCGCATGGAGGTGGAGAACGTGGACCCCGGTCGAATCCTGATCGTCGATGACGATCCCAACATGCTCTTGCTCATGCAGTTCAACCTGGAGAAGCGCGGCCACCATGTGGTGACGGCGGACAACGCGGACCACGGCCTCGAACTCGCTCGCACCCAGGACTTCGATCTCTTCCTCCTCGACGTGATGCTCCCGGGCCGCTCCGGCTTCGAGATCTGCAGCGCGTTGAGGCTGGACTCCCGCTACAACCGGACGCCGGTCCTGCTGGTGACCGCCCGCTCCCAGATGGAGGACTTCGACCTGGCGACGCGGCACGGCGCGACGGACTACGTCACGAAGCCCTTCGACCCCATCCTTCTGGCCGACCAGGTCGACGAGCACCTGGCGGCGCGCCCCGGAGCGTCCGGATGACGTGCGCCTCGCTGTTCGATCGTTCCGTGGACGGAATGCTGCTGGTCACGGCCGCGGGCCGGATCGAGCAGGCGAACGGCGCGGCGACCGGGATCCTCGGCGCGCTCCCGGACGACGTCATCGGTTCCGAGGCGGAGCGCTGGTTCCCGGACTTCGGCATCTCCGCGGGACGCCCGCGCGCCGCCGTGGAGACGACGATGATCTCCGTTGGCGGCGATCGGGTTCCGGCGGAGGTCTCGGTGTTCCCCGCGGACGAGGACACGGCGGCCGGGCGTGCCTGGGTGGTGTTCCGAGACCTCTCGGCCCGCAAGGGACTGGAGGGCACGATCAAGGCGCACGCCGAGTCGCTGGAGAAGATGGTGGAGGTGCGCACGTCCGAGCTCCAGGACCTGCGCGCCCGCTACCGTTCCCTGTACGACCGCGCGCCGATCCTGGACTTCGAGCTGGACTCGCAGCACAGCGTCGCCTCGGCAAACCGGAAGGCGTGCGTCTCGCTTGGCGTGACCATCGACCGGCTCGTCGGGCTGCCGCTCGTCGACCTGGTGGTTCCGGACCGGCGCCAAGACCTGCTGGAAGCGCTGAACGCGATGAGCGACGGCGGCCACATGCCGTTCGAGACGCGGATGCGCGCGGCGGACGGCTCGGTGATCGACGTGGTGCTCCATCCCGCCAAGGTGGAGGGCAGCGCGGGCCGCGCCGGACTGCGGATCCTGGGCCTGGACGTCACCGCCCGCCGCGAGGCCGAGCAGCTCGTGGACCAGAGCCTGGACCTGGCCGAGGCCCAGCGCGCGCGGATGGAGCGGATCCTGCGCGGGATCGGTGAGGGCGTCGTGGTCATGGATCCCGACGGCCAGGTGCGGCTGATGAACTCGATCGCCGAGCGCTTCCTCGACATCGACGAGCGGTTCGCGTTCGGACGGGACTTGCTCTCGGAGCAGCGCGACACCGAGTTCGTACGCGGATGGAAGGACTTCACGAACGGCGACGAGGATCTCGCCGCCTCCGAGCTGACGCTGGGCAAGAGCTCCAACCCGCGCGTGTTCGCGGTCACGATGTCGCGGATCCGGACGGCGGAGGGACGACCGGCCGGCTGCGTCGCCGTGCTCCGCGACGTGACCCGCGAACGCCAGCTCGACAAGATGAAGACGGACTTCGTCTCCAACCTCACCCACGAGCTGCGCACGCCGCTGGCCTCGATCCGCGGATTCACGGCGACGGTCCTGCGCGGCGAGTCCGTGGAGGAGGGCGACCGGATCCGCTTCCTGCGCATCATCGAGAAGGAGGCCGAGCGCCTTCAGCTCCTGATCGAGGACCTGCTGGCCCTGTCGCGCCTGGAGGCCGGCCGCGAGACGCTGAACCTGCGGGCGGCGGACTTCTACGAGCTCATGTCCGACGCGCGCGACGCCTTCTCCGCCCTGGCGAGCGAGAAGGACATCTCGCTCTCCATCGCCGGCCAGGAGTTCAACGGATCGGGGGTGTTCGATCCGGAGAAACTGCGGCGCGTGCTGGACAACCTCATCGGCAACGCTCTGAAGTTCACGCCGAAGGGCGGCCACGTGGGCGTCGCGTTCACGCGCGACGGCGAGCGGCTCCAGTGCGAGGTGCGCGACAACGGACGCGGGATGGAGCCCGAGGTCCTGGAACGCATCTTCGACCGCTTCTACACCAGCAACCGGTCCACCGGAAACCCGGACGGAACCGGCCTGGGACTGCACATCGTGAAACGGATCGTGGAGATGCACGGCGGGGAGATCACGGCGGAGAGCACTCCGAATGTGGGAACCGCGTTCCGCTTCTACGTGAACGCCATCCCGCGCGCCCCGCGGAAGGAAGCCGCCGCCGAGGAACCCGAGGCGCTGGATCCGCTGGAGGACCTGCCGGACGACGTCGACGACGCGAGCGGCATCTTCTCTACCCGGGCGATCGACGCACTGCGCCGCGACGCCTAGGCGCTGCGCCAGATCAGGAACGTCAGGTCGTCCGGTTTGCCGGGCTTGGCGGGATCCTCCTCCCGCAGCATCCGACGCCGGGCGCGCTCGGCCAGCCGGCCGGCGGCGCGCTCCGCGGGTCCGGTGCGGATCGTCTCCACGATCTCTTCCTGCCGGAGGTTGTCCGTCACGCCGTCGGTGGCCAGCAGCAGCGTGTCCCGCGGAGCGAGCCGCAGGCGCGGCCCCATCTCGATCCTGGCCTCCGGCAGTCCCAGCGCATTCGTGACGACGTGCCGCTCCTCGTGGACGAGCGCCTCGTCCTCCTCCAGGAGACCGGACTCGACGGCGTAGGCCACCGGTGCGTGGGACAGCGTGCGATGCTTCACGCGCCCGCGCTGCCCGATCAGCATCGCCTCCGAATCGCCCGCGTGGAACGGGCGGATACGATCGTCATCGATCCCGACGACGATGATCGTCGTGGCGGCGCCGCCGCCGACTTCGCGCACGGCATCCTGCGCCTTCTCCAGTCCGTCCAGGATGGCGACGCGCAGCGGCTCGCGACGGTACACGCCGTCGGTCACCGTGCGGGCCAGGCAGTCCAGCGCGCGCCGCGTCGCCTCCCCGCCCGACGGACCGCCGCCCACTCCGTCGGCCACCGCGAGCAGGCCGGCCGACCGTCCGAGCCCCAGGACCAGGGCGCCATCCTCGTTCTGCTCGGGACGCTCGCGGTGGGGCGCCGGACGGGTCAGGACCGTGGCGGTGCCGGGACCGCAGGACACCGACAGCGGCTCGGCGCGCTCCTCGCGGACCAGGAGGGTCCACTGCCCTAGCTCCACTCCATCTGCTCCAGGTGGCGACGCAGCTCGGACGCGGTCCGGAAGCGGGCCGTCACGAGGTTCCGGCGCAGGCCGCGGCAGATCTCCTTCACCTCGTCGGGCTGCGACGCGTAGCGCTTCCCGCCGCCGAGCGCAGCATGGAACAGCTTCACCATGTCCAGCACGTCCTCGCGCATGTTCTCGGGCTTGGGACTCTCCCAGTGCAGGAAGTCCAGCAGCTTGAGCTCGAAGCGAAGTCCGAATCGCGTCACGATGACGTTCCCGTCGTGGAGATCGCCGTGGTACTCGCGCGCCCGATGGATCTCCTCGATGCCGCGGGCCAGCGCGTGCAGCAGATGCATCGCGGCGAAGGGCGCGAGCCGCTTCCCGGGCTGGCGGGCGAGGAACTCGGAGAGAAGCTCCCCCTCCACGAACTCCGAGACGAGCATCGTGACCGGCTGGCGGCGGAACCGGAACGTCTCGCTGCCGTGGTACTGGATGACGATCGGGCATTGGCGGAGCTTGTGGAGCTTGCGCGCGTAGAACCGCGCGGCCCGGTCGCGCTCGTTGCGGTGCGGAAAGAAGCACTTCGCCGCCCGGACGATGCCGGTGGCGGTCTCCCGGATCCGGTAGACCTCGCTCTCCCAGCCCTCGCCCAGCTTCTCGACGACCTCGTACTTGGCGCCGAGGACGCGCCCCGGCTCGAAGTCGAAGCTGTCGATGCGGGGCAGGCCGCGCTTCCCAGTGGCCATGATTCCTCCAGGCTGCGCCGATGCTAGCCGAAGTGCGGGACCGGGACGAGCGTCATCGCGGCCGGAGGCGATCCAGCACGCCCAGGGCCGCGGCATCGCCGGGATCCAGGCGCAGCGCGATCTCGGCCTCCCGGCGCGCCTCGTCGGGGCGGCCCGCCGCCTCCAGTGCGAGCGCGAGGTTCGCGTGGAGGCCCGGAAGCTCGTGGCCGTCCGAAAGGATCCGGCGGAACTCCGCGGCCGCCCGGTCCGGACGACCGCTCGCGAACGCGGCCACGGCCAGTCGGCCCCGCAGTTCCGGATCGTCCGGCTGCGCGCGCACGGCGCGTTCCAGCAGGTCAAGCGTCGCGGGATCGATCCGGTCGCCGGCCGCATCGCGGTCGAACGCCAGGCTCGCCGCGCGTCGCAGCAGCTTGGGATGGCCGGGGGCCAGTTCCAGTCCGGCCCGGTACTCGCGCAGCGCATCGTCGCGCTCGCCCTTCACCTCGTGCGCGATCCCCACCGACAGGTGCGAGTTCTCCAGCCCGATCGCCAGATCGAGAGGCCGTGCCACGACGGCCGCCAGCGGAATCGCCGCGATCACGGGCGGCGCCAGCGCGCCCCAGCTTCGTGCGCGGACCGCCTCGGCGGCCCGGAACAGCGCGTACCCGGCGAACACGGAGAGCGGCACAACCAGCGGCAGTCGGTAGCGCGAGAAGACGAAGAACATCGCGACGGACACGGAGTAGACCACCACGAAGAGGATCAGCTCCCCCGGCGCCTCGCGTCGGCGGACGGCGAGCCCCATCCCCACGAGCCCGAGAACCGCGACGGCGCCGAACCCCACCAGCGGCAGGCGGAGCACCGGGGCCCAGCGCCGGAGGAAGCGAACGTCCTCGTCGTCGGGAATCTCGTGACGGTGGTAGAGGAGTCCCAGCTTCGTGAGGAAGAGGCCGACGACGCGGGAGGGATCGTCCGCCGCCACCCGCATCGACTCGCGGAGCCAGAAGCGCGACACCGCCCCCGCGCCCAGCGCGCGTCCGCTCCGTCGCTCCGCCTCCGCCGCGAAGTCGATCTCCTCGAAGCGGGGACTCCGCCGAACGAAGTCCGGCACCTCGTAGCCGCCGTGCGGATTGCCCGGGTGCAATCCCGTATAGAGGTTCTGCCCGGCCTGACTGGTGATGAGATGCGGCTCGCCGCTCACGAGGAAGTTGTGGAGCGTGGCGGGAGCGATCGCGATCGCCGCGCCGAGCGCCAGGAGCACGGCAGGACGGCGGCCCACTCGCAGCATCGTCCAGACGACGGCCGCGGCCAGGAACAGGACGAAGTTCTCCCGCACCAGCGCCGCCGCGCCGCCTGCGAGGCCGGCCGCCGCCCAGAGCCCCGCTCGGCCGCGCTCGTCGCGCCGCGCCTCCACGAGCAGGACGAGCGCCGTCGCGGCGAGGAACACGCCGAGCGACGTCTTCATCACCTTGCCTTCCTCGAACAGGAACGTGCCGTGCAGCGCGCACAGCGCGCCGGCCGCGAGTCCCGCCGTCGTCCCGAACGTCTTTCCGCCCAGCCGGATCGCCAGCGCGACGGTTCCCGTGCCGAGGAGGGCGTTCACCAGGCGCGGCAGCAGCAGGTCCCCGCCGGAGGCGGCGTGCAGCAACGCCAGGAAGTAGGCGTACAGCGGCGCCTGGTAGAACGGCCGGTCCCGCAGCCACTCCCCCGCCGCGATGCGTCGCGCCCAGGCGTCGTAGGACTCGGAGTCCAGCGGCAGCACGTCGAACAGCGGGTAGTCGCCGATCGTCAGCACGTGCGTCAGCCGCAGCACGGCGGCCACGCCCACGATGCCCGCGGCGACGACGCGCGGACTCACCCTCGCGCGGCCCGCTGGCGATCGGCCTCGTACAGCAGCACGCCGGCCGACACCGAGACGTTGAGGGAGTCCGCGCGACCGCGCATGGGGATGCGGACCCGTGTCGCCGCGCGCCGCAGCAGCGTGTCCGGAAGTCCGCGCTCCTCGCTGCCCACCAGCAGCGCGACGCCCCCGGTGAAGTCGACGTCCGCCGGCCGACGTTCCCCGTCGGGGGTGGCCGCCACCACGGACAGCCCCGACGCCGCGAGCCACGAGTCCGCGCCGCCCGGCGGGAGCACGGCCAGCGGCACCGTGAACAGGCACCCCAGGCTGGCCCGGACGACATTCGGGTTCCAGAGGTCGGTGCCGCCCTCCACCACGAACGCGTCGGCGCCGAACGCATCGGCCGACCGGAGCAGCGCGCCGACGTTCCCCGGCTTCTCGATGCCGTGGGCCAGGAGCACCAGCGGCGAAGGCGGCAGCTTCAGCGCCTCCGGCGCGAGATCCGGGATCTCGAAGACGCCGAGCAGCCCGGCCGAGCCCTCGCGCAGAGCGAGCTTCCCGTAGACGGTCGGCGTCACCTCGAAGAGCGAGGCGCCCAGGCGCTCCGCCGCGGCCTGCAACGCGGCGGCCGCCGGCAGGTCGTCGCGGACCGCGGCCGCGGCCTGCGGCTCCACGAAGAGCTGCGTCGGCTTCCAGCCCTGGTCCAGCGCGTGGAACAGCTCGCGCCGTCCCTCCACCAGGAAGCGTCGGGCGCGCGTGCGCGCGCGACGGTCGCGCAGCTTGACCGCCTCCTTCACCCTGGGATTGTCGACGCTTTGGAGTCGCTTCACGCCATCTCCCTCCGCGCGAAGATCCCGGCCGGCAGCGTCGCCCCCGACTCGGCCGGAAGGTTCATCGTCCCGGTCTCGGTGCGGCCCGGCCGGCCGGCCATCGCCCGATCCAGCGCGGCGCCGAGCCGGGCGGCCGACCAGCCCTCCGTGTGCGCGGTCAGGAGCACCGCCCGGGGACGATCCGAGAGGACGCGTCGCACGTCGGCCAGCAGCCCGTCAAGATCGGCCTCGATTCGGAACGTCCGGCCGTCCGGACCGCGACCGAAGCTGGGCGGGTCGAGCACGACGACGTCGTACCGGCGTCCGCGCCGCACCTCCCGGGCGAGGAACCGGCCGACGTCCTCCGGCACGGCGCGCACCGGCGCCTCCGCCAGGCCGTTCCGCTCGAGGTTGCGGCGCATCCAGCCGAGCACGGGGCGCGATCCATCGACATAGGTGACACGGGCTCCGGCCGCGGCGGCCGCCAGCGTGATCGCCCCCGTGAATCCGAACAGGTCGAGCACCGTCAGGGGACCGTCGCCGCTCCAGCGCTCCAGCGCCGCGCGCAGCGGCGTGCGGACGATCTCGTGCTCGGGGAAGACGCCCACCTGTCCCGTGTCCGTGGGACGCAGCCCGAACACGAGACCGCCCAGTCGCACTTCCCACGGTTCCGGGAGATCCGCGTTCCCCGTCCACGCGTTCGCTTCCCGCCGAAGCCCCGCCCGCTCCCAGGCGCCGGGATCGCGGCGCGGTTCGCGGGCCGCCGGCGCCGGACGATCGACGACGACGTCGCCGAAGCGTTCCAGCTTGCGGCCGTCACCGCAGTCGAGGAGGGAGTAGGTCACGCGCGCTCCGGGAAGGGGACCCCGGGGGAGACTACTCCCCCGGCCCCCGCCCGGAAACGATCAACGTCGCAGGACGACCTTGCGCGTGGAGGTGCCCGCCTCCGTGCTCAGACGAAGGAAGTAGACGCCGTCGGCCACCGGCAGCCCGGCCGACGATCGCCCGCTCCAGCGCACCTCGTGCGAGCCGGACGCCAGCTCTTCGTCCAGGAGGGTGTTCACGCGGCGTCCCGCCACGTCGAACACCTCGACGATCGCGCGGCCGCCCGCCGGCAGCGAGAACTGCACGTCCGTATCCGGCGCGGCCGGGTTGGGCGCGACGCCGGTGACACGAGGCCGCGCCGCCTCCAGGGATCCGCCCGCCCGCGCGAGAGGCGCGGCGTGGATCTCCGCGATCTCCAGCGAGTAGTGCTCCGACCCCCGCACCGTGGAGAAATCCCGCAGGTAGAACGTCCAGGTTCCGGCCGGCGGATCCTCGATGGCCGCGAGCTCCGGAGAGTTCAGCGACGCCATCGGGAAGACGCCCATCGGCGTCTCCACGAGCATGTCCAGATCGAACGTGGGGAAGCGATCCCAGTCGTGGCTCCAGTTGAGGCGGATGAGCAGCGCGTCGAGCCCCTCCGGAACGTCGACGCGGTGCACCGCGGTGCCGTCGAAGCGCACCCGACCGCTCATCACGTGATCGGCCGCGAACGGGAACTGCGTGGCCGCCGCCTCGAACGTGCCGGAGACCTCGCCGTAGTTCGTCGGGAAGCCCATCATGGTGACGCGGATCGTGCCGGGCTCCGGCACCTGGAGCACGAACGAGTCGCCCGGCGTGACCGGCCCCGCGAAGAATCGGTAGTCGCCGGAGCCGCCGCGCTTGGCGGTGTGCACCGCCACCTCGAGGCCGTCGCCCAGCACCGGATTCTGATCGGCGCCGGTGAACACCGCCGGGAACGTGAACTCGATCCCGAACAGGTTGTCCGGCACGTCCACGAAGAAGTCGTACGACTCTCCGGGGCCCAGCGGCGGGCACTCGCCGGAGAGGAAACCGTTCGTGAACGCGTCACGGCGCATCATCGGCTCCACGGGCGATCCGCCTCGCCCGCCGTGCACGCGGCCGCTCTCCACGAGCTCGAACGCGTTCGGGAGATTCACGAAGCCGCTCCCCTGCTTGCGACGACTCACGCGATCGTAGTCGGCGATGGGCAGGGCGCCCTTCGTCAGCGCGCCGGCGACTCCGTCCGGATCCAGTCGACGACCCAGGTCCTCGGCGTGCGCCAGGACCAGCGCCGCCGCACCCGACACGGCCGGCGCGGCGTGCGACGTGCCCGAGGAGAACGAGAAGAACGGCGTGTCGTTGACGTCGTCGCCGTCCAGGTCCGCGAGCGTGGAGGAGAACAGGAAGAATCCCGAGGCCAGGAGGTCCGGCTTCAGGCGTCGATCGGCCGTGAGCCCGCGCGACGAGAAGTCGACGAGCTGCAGCCCCTCGTGCGGGTAGATCACGGCGCCGGAGCCCGCGGGCCCGCCGAAGAACTGCTCCACGGCCACGCGCGTGTGCATCGGGTCCATGACGGCGCCGACCGTCAGCGCGGTGCGGGCGGAGCCGGGGCTCCCCACCGACACCAGCGACGGTCCGTCGTTGGAGGCGGCCACGACGCAGGTGATGCCGGCCGCGGTGGCCGCGTCGACCATGCGGTCCAGCGGGTTGCGGCCGTCCCACAACACCGGTCCCGACAGGCTCAGGTTCACCACGTGGACGTCCAGCTCGCCGCTCTCCTTCATCGTGATCAGGCGATCCAGCGCCTCGGCCACGCGCGCGTCCGGAGCGCCGCCGCCGTCGTAGGGGAAGACCTTCACGCCGTAGAGCGAGGCGCCGGGCGCCGTCCCGACGAGGCGCAGCGCGACGGTGCCCTCCCCGTTCGGCGTGACGGCATCGGGCGCGTGCGCGGAGACGGAGGCCGTGAAGGGATCGTCCGCGGGCAGCGTCAGTTCCGCGTGGCCGGCGATGATCCCCGCCACGAACGTGCCGTGCCCGTCGTTCTGCACGGCGTCCCAGTCGAAGGAACGACCATCCCCGGACCCGTCGCCGTTCAGGTCGATCGCCTCCTCCTCCTCGGCCGGGACGAGGTTCATCCCGCCGATCACGTTGCCGTCCAGCATCGGGTGATCGGCGTGCACGCCGGAGTCGATGATGGCGACCAGCACGCCCTCGCCGTAGTCGACGCCCTCACCCACTTCGGCGGCGCCGGTGAGCTGGTCGTAGCCGACGAAGGACGCGGGGGAGCTGCCGCGTGCGCGGGAACCCAGCTCCTCCACGGGAAGCGCGCGCACGCCGAGCGGGCGCAGGCCTGCGGGGTACGGGAACTCGCCCCGCTCCTCGCGCCGGAAGGACTCGCGGGCGCCGGGGACGCGCCCCTCCACGATGGCCCGGTGCACGAGACGCTGGCGGGTGATCACGTCGATCCCCGTCTCCTGCCGGAGGAGATCCATCGCGTCCGCGGGGACCCGGGCCGACACGGCGTCGATGTGGCGGAAGACGTACTGCACCTCGCCGCCGAGCTCCCGGACCCGATCGGCCACGCGGGGGCCGGCGGAGGTCTCCAGGAGCACGGGAACGAGATGATCGGCGCGGCTCGCCCGACGATCCTCCTCGCGGACCGCCTCCACGGGCAGCGTGGGGGCCGCCCCGGCGGGGCCGGCGAGGAGAAGGAAGCTGATCGATAGCAACAGATTACGCGGGTGGGACGACATGAGGGGCGCCTCCTCGGTGGCGGACAGGTTCAGCGTTCGGCGCGAGCGTCTCGGCGACGCCGCCGGCATTGTAGTACGCCGTGAGGGGGCGGGGGTTACGGAATCCGAGGCGCCCGGGGTGAACTTTGACAGCCCGAATCCGGGGCGACCTCAGTCGCCGAAGCGCTCGTCCAGGCGCTTGCGGAAGCGGCGGCTGAGCGGGACCTCGGCACCGCTGCGGAGCAGGACCCGGCCGTCGCCCGACGACGAGAGGCGGATCTCCCGGATGCGGTCGACCGCCACCAGCGCCCCGCGGTGGGTCCGCAGGAACCGCTCGGGGTCCAGGCGCGCCTCCAGGTCCGTCATCGTCTCGCGCATGAGATGACTGTCCTTGCCGGCGTGGACCATGACGTAGTTGCCGGCCGACTCCACCCAGTCCACGTCGGCCACGGGGACGAAGCGGATCTTGCCGGGCGAGCGGACGACGAGATGATCCGGGCTGCCGGTGCCGCGCAGCTCTCCCAGGAGCGCCTCCAGCCGCTCGCCGCCGTCCCGGCGCCGCGCCAGCTCCCCGCGCGCGCGCTCGATCGCGTCGCGGAACCGCTCCTCGCGCACGGGCTTGAGGAGGTAGTCCAGCGCGTGGGCGTCGAAGGCCTTCACGGCGTACTCGTCGTGGGCGGTCACGAAGACGATCCGCGGCAGGGGAGGCTCCTCGCCGAGGCGGCGCAGCACCTCGAATCCGTCGACCTCCGGCATCTGCACGTCCAGGAAGAGCAGATCCGGACGATGCTCCCGCACGGCCTCCACCGCCTGGCGGCCGCCGTCACACTCCGCCACGACCTCCACGTCGGCCTCGGTCGCCAGCATCTCGCGCACGCGCTCCCGCGCCAGCGCCTCGTCGTCCACGATCATCGTCCGCAGCGTCACGCCGCCTCCTTCCCCGGCCCGGACGACGTCGCGTCCCGGAAGGACGCGTCCCCGCGCGCGGGCACCTCGATGAAGACCTCCAGACCGCCCGGCTCCACGTTCCCGATCCGGAACTCGTGGTCCTCCTCGTAGAGACGTTGCAGGCGTTCCCTCGTGTTCGCCAGGCCGATGCCGCGGCCGCGCGACGCGTCAGGCACGCCGTCCAGCCCCGGCCCGTCGTCGCGCACGCGGATCCGCAACCGGTCGCCGTGGAGAGACGCGGTCAGCTCCACCGTGCCGCCCTCGTAACGTTCGGCGACGGCGTAGCGGATGGCGTTCTCCACGATCGGCTGCAGGATCATCGGCGGAACCTGCAGGCCGAGTGCGGCGGAGTCCACGTCGCGGCGCACCCGGAGCTTGTCACCGAAGCGCGCCCGCTGGATCTCCACGTAGCGGTCCAGGATCTCCAGCTCCCGTGCCAGCGGCACGCCGGACGCGCCGTCGTCCGAGAGCGTGAGGCGCAGCAGATCCGAGAGGTCGTGGATCATCCGCTCCGCGCGGGGCGGATCGCGGCGGACGAGCGTGGTGATGGCGTTGAGCGTGTTGAAGAGGAAGTGCGGCTGCAGCTGCACGCGAAGCGCGTCCAGGCGCGCCTCCACGAGACGGGACCGCAGTTCGGCCGCCGCCACCTCCTGTTCCTTCCAGCCGCGGTAGGCGCGCAGCGCGAGCTGTCCGCCGATGAGCGCCCAGTAGATGAGCAGGTTGCGCTGGAACGCGAAGAGGAAGAGGCTGCGCAGGTAGTTGACGAAGACGTGCCACGGCTCCACGAACGTGACGTGGGTCCACGTGTTCAGCGCGATCTGTCCGGCGCCCACCGCGACGGACGCGAGGAGGTGGACGGCCAGCGCCGTGCGCCAGCCGGACGAGTCCAGCCGGAAGCGATCGCCCAGCCACCACACGCCGAGCGCCAGCACGCCCCACTGGTACCAGGCCCACAGCCGGACCGTGATGGACCACTCCAGCGACGCCGGAGAGCCCCAGGCGGTGGTGGACATGTGAAGCTGGACGCCGAAGTAGAGGCCGGCCAGGGTGCAGCCGACGAACAGCGCGACGGCTCGCGCCCACGGTCGGCGCAGCAGGGCGCGGGACGACACGTCAGGGGCCTCCACGAAGGATTCGGGCCGGGCCCCCTCCCGGACAGCTTGCGAGGGCTCCGCGAGGGGGTCGGGGTCCCGGCTGCTTCCATTCTAGCCAGGACGGCCCGGATCCTCTACGGGCGATCCCTCAGACGGCACCCACGGGCTCCGCTGAGCGGTCGAATCCGGCCCCCTCGGCCTCCGTGAGCCGGGAGTGGTGGACCCAGGCGCCCCGCGCCGCCACGATACGGCGATTGCGCTCCCGCAGCCGCGAGAAGAGGTCCAACAGCGCCTCCGGCAGCGGAAGACGATCGTCCAGGCCGCCGGCCGCGCGCACCGCATCGGCCCGGAGCAGCAGGCAGAACGCACCGAGATGAGGCACCTCCACCGTGTGCCCCCGCTTCCGGCGACGTCGACGCGCGGCGAAGCGCCGGAGTCCCTTGCCCAGGTCGCGGTACGAGGCCTTCTCCCGCTGCGGCTCCGGCGCGGCGTTGGAGACCGGCCCGACGGCCGCCACGTCGGGCGACGCGACGAGGACCGCGACCATCTCCTCCAGCGCATCGCCCGGAACGACGACGTCGCCGGACACGAGCAGCAGCGTATCGGCGTCGTCGAGCTGCGACGCCACCGCGGCCGTGTCCTTCCACTCGGGCGGCTCGCCCGCGTGCCCGTAGCGACGGAACAACGACCGCACGTCGTCCGACGGCGGCTCCCCGCCGACGAGCCCCACGGTCAGCCGATGCGTCCCCCGGCCCGACCGCGCCGACGCCGCGCGGGCGGGCCGAGCGGGCGACTCTCCCTTCCCCCCGTCTTCCCTCCAGAGTCGACCCGACTCGACCACCCGGTGCGTCGCCGCCAGCTCCGGCAGCGGAACCTTCGGTTGCCGCGGACCGTTCACGAGCTCCGAGAACGGATACGGCCGGTCGATGCGCGCGTCCTCCGGGAGCCCCCACTTGCGGCAGAAGATCCGGAAGTTGCGCTCCATCAGCGCCGTGTAGTCGATGTTCTCGGACTGGAACGTGCGGCTTCCCGTGTGGTGCACGAAGACGCCGTTCGCGATCCGCGTGGACCATCCCGCCTGGTGCGCGCGCAGGCAGTAGTCGTCGTCCTCGCAATTCCCCGTCCCGAAGCGCTCGTCCAGGCCGCCGATCTCGTCCAGCAGCTCGCGGCGCTGGATCCAGCAGAAGCCCACCAGACGCGGCGACGCCAGGCTGCCCTCGAACTCGGCCGCGCGGTCCTGCGCGTACGTCTCCATCTCCTCGAACGTGTGGTACGGGACGTCGGCAATGACCTGCGGTCCGGACGCGTGGTTCGTCATCGGCCCGAGGATGCCCGCCTCCGGGTTGCGGTCGAGCTCCTCGAGGAGTCCGCCCAGCCAGCCGGGCGGGACCGCCGTGTCGTTGTTGAGCAGGACGAGGTTCCGGCCCCGCGCGACGGCGAAGCCCTGGTTGTTGCCGGCGGCGAAGCCGCGGTTCGTCGCGTTGCGGATCACGCGCAGGTTCGCCTGTTCCCGTGCGGCCAGCCACTCCGCCGTACCGTCGGTGGACGCGTTGTCCACCACGATGACCTCGTGCGGCTCGGGCGTGTTGCGGGCGATGGAGTCCAGGCAGACGCGCGTGTCGCTCAGCCCGTTGCGCACGAGGATGATGATCGACGTGAGCGCGTGAGGCGGCGCATCGTCCGCTCGATCCCCGCGTTCGGCCGGGGGCGCGTAGGGTCGGATGCCCGTGGACTGCGCCAGGCGTCGCTGCCCGTCCTCCGACTCGATCAGGTCCGGCGACACCTTTCCGTACCAGCGCGAGCAGAGCAGGTCCTCGTTGTTGCGAGTGCGGGAGAACCGCTCCGGTCCGGACTGCGACTCGTGATGAACGAGCACGCTCTTCGGCTGGTAGACCACCTGCCAGCCGCGCTCCCGGGCCTTGAGGCAGAGGTCCACGTCCTCGCAGCCGTTCCAGAAGTACGGGTCGAACCCGCCGATCTCCTCGAAGAGCGATCGCCGGATCGTGAGACAGGCGCCCGTGACCACCTGGTACGCGAGCGGTTCGTTCGCCTCGGGGGTGTCGGCCGGCTGCGCGTAGTGCACGTGGAACGCGCCGAGCGGGAAGTTCCCGTTCTCCCGGTGCAGCAGCGCGACGCCCGCGTGCTGCAGTGTCCCGTCGGGGAAGAGCAGCTTGCTGCCGACGACGCCGACCGTCGGGTCGGAGTCCAGCAGCTCCTGGATGGGTTCCAGCCAGCCGGGGTTCGCCTCGATGTCGTTGTTGAGGAAGAGCAGGCGCGACGTCGACGCCAGCGCCGCTCCCTGGTTGCAGGCGGTGGCGAAGCCGAGGTTCTCGTCGTTGCGGACGATGTGCACGTTGCCTTCCAGGCACGGCAGCAGTTCGGAGGTGGCGTCGGTCGATCCGTTGTCGACCAGGATCACCTCGAACGTGCCGTCCGGCGTGTACTCGGCGAGCGACTCCAGGCACTTGGCCGTGAGTTCCACGTGGTTGAAGAGCGGGATCACGATGGAGACCTTCGGATCGCCCTCCAGCTCCGTCGCGTGGCGAAGCACGTGGGTGCCGGGGCGGCGCAGGATCTCGGGCCGCTCGTCCGGTGCCGGCGGCGGGGTCACGGACGGCGGAGGCGCATCGTCGGCGGTCGGCGGCGCGGGCGCGGGCGCGGGCGCGGGCGCGGGCGCGGGCGAGGGCGAGGGCACGGACGCCGGATCGGCCAGCTGCGCGCGCAGTTCCTGGATCCGGGCCGCGCGTTTGTCCAGCAGGCGGCGCAGCCGATCGCCGTGCTCGCGGGCGGCCGCCAGCTCGGCGTTGCGCTGCGCGACGATCGCGTGGAACGGCTCGCCGAACGTGCCAAGCTGCGTCCGGAGGCGATCCAGCGCGGACGACGCACCCTCGCCCCACGCGGCGGCGCGCATCGCCCGCCAGGCCTCGTGCACCCAGACGCCCTGAGGCTCGTCGGGCGAAGCGTGATGGCGATGCGATGCGTCCAGGAACGAATCGATCTCGTCGCCCGCGTTCGCGATCGCATCGGTCCAGTCCAGCCCCAGTCCGGCCGCGACCCGGACCATCGCGGATCGCCAGTCGGTGAGGAGCTGGTCGTAGGTGAGGATCCCGCGCGGCCGACCGCGGGTGGCGTGTTCGGCCTGCAGCGTGTGATCCAGCCACAGCAGCCGCGACATGGAGGCCGGGAAGCCGTTCCGCTTCGCGAGGGAGGCGGCCACTTCCTCCGGATGACGCGCGATCAGCACGAACCTGGGCGTGCGCCCCAGCTCCTCCAGGAGCGGGATCCAGAGCGGCAGCAGGCGGCAGAGCCGCGGGTCCTTCAGTCCGAAGCAGGCGGTGTCCGCGAAGTCGCGCTCCAGGATCGTCCGGAGCTGATCGCGGAACGGGGAGGCCGTCCGGCCGGTCAGCGCCTCCGGATCGATGGGCGTGGGATCGTCCCAGCGGGTCCCCAGTGCGGCCAGGAGCCGGTCGTGTGTCTGGACGACCTCCTTGTGCTCCCAGAACCCGGTCTCGTTGTCCGCGTGGGCGGGCAGGAGATCGGAGCCCAGCTCGGCCCCGAGCAGGTTCACGACCCGGGTGAGGGCCGAGGTGCCGCTGCGGTGCATGCCCAGCACGAGGAGGGCCTGGCGACCTCCGGGATCCATCGACGTTGCTCCGGGTTGAAGGAATCGAGCTATGCGCTTTCCCTCCCTATCGGCCGATCCTTGCGCTCCTTGAGCCTTCCTGGGCGGTCCTGGGGCATCCTGGCGGTCGACCGGGGAGCCCCGGCTCGCTAGACTCCCTCTCCCCGAACCCGGAGGAGCCATGCGCCGCCTGCTCGCCGCCGCCGCCCTGCTGATCGTCCTCTCGCCCGTCGCCCGGGCCGACGATCGGATCGCCCCCGTGCCGGAGGAGGACCGGGAGAGGGTGGGCGCCCGGATCCGGGAGATCCTGGATCTCCAGGGCGAGGTCTCCGGCCTGCCGCTCCAGGAGCTGGAGGAGGACGATCTGAAGGAGGTCCTGAAGGGCGAGATCGTCCGGCTGCAGTCCAAGTGGGTCCTGCCGTCCAAGAAGAACGAGGAGGGAGAGGAGGAGCCGCAGCAGCGGCGTCGCGTTACCGCGTTCTGCCTCTTCGCCCACCCGCGCGACCTGGTCTGGGTCTCCGCGACGGACCCGCACTACCTCGGCAACGACCGCCTGACCGAGGGACGACTCTCCGGCGACGACCTGGCGGGCGTCTGGTACCAGCACATGGACCTGCCCTGGCCGGTGAAGAGCCGGCAGTGGGTGATCGACGTGGTGAAGACGGTCGAGGTGGCCGAGGTGACGGACGGCGTCATCTGGGAGCGCCGCTGGAATCTGGTCGAGAACGGCGAGCAGCGCGCCCGCGAGGGCGTCATGGCCGGCCTCGTGGACGACATCGACCTGGACGACGTGGACGGCGCCCGCTACCTGGACGAAAACATCGGCTCCTGGTCCGTCATCGAGCTGGAGGAGAACCTGTCGATGATCGCGTACCAGGTGTCCGTGGCCATGGGCGGCTGGATTCCGGATCGACTGGCCGCCCGGTTCGCCAAGAACGCGCTGAAGGATCTCATGAAGAACGTGGAGGAGAACGTCGCCCGCATGCCCAGGCACTACGTGGCCGGGCACGACACGATCCTGGCGGGCGACGGCACCCCGATCCCGTTCTTCGAGCCGGAGACGGCCGCCGCCGCCTCGCAGGAGACCGACGAGTGAAGCACGTCGACATCCGGGTCACGGGCGTGGTGCAGGGCGTGTTCTTCCGCGCGTCCACGCAGCGCAAGGCCGAGCAGCTCGGCGTGCGCGGCACGGTGCGGAACTGCGCGGACGGCTCCGTCTTCATCGAGGCCGAGGCCGAGGCCTCCGTCCTGGACCGGTTCGTGGAGTGGTGCCGGGAGGGACCGTCGCGGGCGAGGGTGGACCGCGTGGAGACGGCGCCCAAGGACGTGGTGGGCTACGGCGGGTTCAGCATCACCGGCTGACGCCGTCCGTCCCGCACGCGTCGCTCTCGCAGCGGGCGAACGCGAACCGGTTGGCCGCCACGAGATCGTAGAGCCGGTTCCCCAGCGGCGTGGCGCCCGGAAGCCAGAGGAACGGCCACAGCGGCCAGAGCAGCGGGATCCGTCCGGCGATCCAGCGGAACGCGCGAAACCCGTCCAGCACCTCCCCCCTGTCCGGGGGCGCCAGATGCATCCGCACCAGCGCGCGCTGAGGATCCACGTCCGGGTGGTCCGCCAGGACCGCCGGATCCCGCGCATCGGCGAAATCCAGCCGCCCGCGCCAGTCCAACGCCCGGAGACGACGCACCGACGCCCGGCAGAGCGGACACTGCCCGTCGTAGAGGATGAGGGCTCGCTCGTTCATGATTCCTCCGTCCTTCCAGCATAGGCCATCGGCGGGCGAGGAACAGGCCTCCGAAGGGCCTTGTTGGCGGCGCGGCAGGGTGGCACAATCCTCGCCCCCTTGAGATCCTACGCAATCCGCGGGCCGGCTCGCTCTCTTCCTTCCGCCCCGCGATCCCAGCGCAGCCCGGAGGAAACCATGGTGGCGCGAAGCATCCTCACGGGACTCCTTGTCCTCGGCCTCGGCGGCACCGCGGCCGCGACGGACCTGGAGCTTCCGGAGATCGATTTCGAGTTCTACACGCTGGAGAACGGGCTGGAGGTCATCCTCCACCAGGATCATTCCACCCCGATCGTCGGCGTGAATCTCTGGTACCACGTCGGATCCAAGAACGAGCGCGTCGGGCGCAGCGGGTTCGCCCACCTGTTCGAGCACATGATGTTCCAGGGCTCCGAGCACCAGGACGCCGAGTTCCTCACGACGATCCAGAGCTTCGGCGGCGGGATCAACGGCTCCACCACGGAGGACCGGACGAACTACTGGGAAGTCATTCCGCCGGACCGGCTGGAGGCCACGCTGCTCCTGGAGGCGGACCGGATGGGCTGGCTGCTCCCCGCGATGACCGAGGAGAAGCTGGAGAACCAGAAGGACGTCGTCCGCAACGAGCGTCGGCAGTGGGAAGGCCAGCCGTACTTCGTCTTCTGGCTGAACTTCAACGAGATGTTCTACCCGAAGGGGCATCCCTACGACCATTCCGTCATCGGCATCCACGAGGATCTGGAGAACGCCACGCTCGACGACGTGAAGGACTTCTTCCGGACGTACTACACGCCGACGAACGCGACCCTGTCCATCGCCGGCGACTTCGACCTGGAGGAGACGAAGGCCTGGATCGAGAAGTACTTCTCCGCCATCCCGCCGGGCGAGCCGGTTCAGGAGATGTCCATCTGGATCCCGGAGGTGACCACGGAGCGACGGGTCACGCTGCGGGATCGCGTGGAGCTGCCCCGCCTGTACTGGACGTGGCACACGGCACCCCAGTACCACGAGGGCGACGCCGACCTGGATCTCGCGTGCAAGATCCTCGGCAGCGGCAGCTCGTCGCGCCTCTACAAGCGACTCGTGCACGAGGAGGAGCTGGCGCAGGACGTCTCCTTCCGTCAGGAGAGCCAGCAGCTGGTCTCCGTGGCGATCCTCCAGGTCACGCTGGCGCCGGGCGCGAGCGCCGACGACGTGGAGCGCATCGTCGACGAGGAGCTGGCGCGCTTCACCGCCGACGGCCCCACGCCCGCGGAGCTCGAGCGCGTGAAGAACTCGTTCGCGGCGGACTTCATCAAGGGCGTGCAGCGGATCGGGAGCTGGGGCGGCATCAACGATCGTCTGAACCGCTACAACCACTACGTGGGCACGCCCGACTACTTCCGGCAGGACTACGAGCGGTACGCGTCCCGGACGAAGGGGACCGTGCAAGAGACCTTCCGGCGATGGATCGGGCCGGGGCGGATGATCTTCACCGTGGAGCCCTTCGGCGACGTGAAGGCGGCCGCTGCGAACGACGACGTCGACCGCACGGTGCTGCCGCTCCCGGACGCGGATCCCACGTTCGAGGCGGCGGAGCTGCAGCGGGCGCGTCTGGACAACGGGCTGCAGCTCGTCGTCCTCCGGCAGGACGAGCTCCCGCTCGTGCGGGCGGATCTCATCTTCGCCTCCGGCTCGGGTCGCGATCCCGAGGGTCGGGCGGGGCTGGCCGACGTCACGGTGGGCATGCTGGACGAGGGAACGGCGCGCCGCGACAAGTTCGAGTTCCGGGATCGGCTGGACTTCCTGGGCACGGACTTCTGGTCCTGGACCGACGCGGAGCGCACGCTGATCGGCGTGCAGGCGCTCTCCCCTCGCCTCGACGAGTCGATGGCGCTGCTCGCGGAGGCCCTGCTGGAGCCGGCCTTCCCCGAGAAGGAGTTCGGCGTGGACAAGCAGCGGCGTGTCGTGGACATCCGTCGCGAGTCCGAGCGCCCCACGACGGTGGCCCGCAAGGTGGCCGACCGCCTCCTGTACGGGAAGGACCATCCGTACGGGCGCCCCGGCACCGGCACCGAGGAGTCCATGGAGGCCATCACGCTGGACGAGGTCCGCTCCTTTGCGGACACGCACTACGTGCCTGGCAACGCGACGCTCGTCCTCGTCGGGGACATCACGCTGGAGGAGGCGGAGCGCCTCGCGGCGAAGCACCTCGGCGACTGGAACGGCGAGACCCCGCCGCCGATGGAGTTCGCGAAGCCGGAGCCGCGCACCGAGCGGGCCGTCTACCTGGTGGACAAGCCGGGCGATACGCAGAGCACGATCCGCATCGCGCAGTTCGGTATCCCGCGCAGCCACGAGAACTGGCCGCACGTGGATCTGATGAACCGGATCCTGGCGGGCGGCTTCTCCAGCCGGCTCAACCTGAACCTCCGCGAGGACAAGGGTTACACGTACGGCGTGCGCGGCGCCACGGCCGAGACCGTCGGCACGTCGCTCTACACGCTCGGCGGGCGCGTGCAGCGCGAGGTCACGGCGCCCGCACTCACGGAGTTCCTGACGGAGTACCGGGGCGGCAAGGGCGAGAAGCCGTTCACGGAGGAGGAGATGGAGTTCGCCAAGAACTACGTCGTCCTCGGATACGCCCAGAAGTTCGAGACGATCGGCCAGCTGGCCGGGGCGCTCGGGGACCAGATCGTCTACGGGCTTCCGGACGACGACTACGCCACGTATCCGTCGCGCTTCGCGGCGGTCGACCTGGCCGCGGTGCAGGACATCGCGGCCGATTACCTCACGCCCGAAGCCGCGGCGATCGTCGTGGTCGGGGACGTGGAGAAGATCGAGGACTCCATCCGGGAGCTGAACCTCGGTCCCATCCGTTACTGCGATCGGGAGGGCAATCTGTTGGACGTTTCCACGGACGTGTCGAGCCGATGACGTTCGAGAAGGAACTGGCGGTCGCCCGGGAAGCTGCGCGCTCGGCGGCCGGCCTCTGCGAGGACGTGCGGCGGGAGATGGTGAGCGAGGACACGTTCACCAAGAAGGACCGGAGCCCGGTGACGGTGGCGGACTACGGCGCGCAGGCACTCATCTGCCGACGTCTCCACGAGGAGTTCGCCGCGGATCCGGTCGTCGGCGAGGAGGACGCGGCGGAGCTCCGTGGGGACGGGTCGGGCGACGCGCGGGACAAGGTGTTCCAGTACGTCGCGCGCCACTCGGACGCGGCTTCGGCCGACGCCGTGCTGGACTGGATCGACCACGGGAACGGCAAGGTCTCCTCCCGGTACTGGACGCTGGATCCCATCGACGGAACCAAGGGATTCCTCCGCAACGACCAGTACGCCGTCGCGCTGGCGCTGGTGGAGAACGGGGACCTGAAGGCCGGCGTCCTCGCCTGCCCGAACTTGCCGGTGGATCCGGCGAACCCCGACGGCGACCGCGGCGTCCTCTTCTGGGGATCGCGGGGCGCCGGTTCGTTCCTGGAACCGCTGGCCGGTGGTGAGCCGCAGCGCATCCGCGTGGTGGAGGGCACGGATCCGTCGAACTTCCGCATGGTGGAGAGCGTGGAGTCCGGCCACGGCGACCACTCGCTGCAGGGGCGCATCGCCCGGACCGTCGGCATCCGGGCGGACTCGGTCCGCATGGACAGCCAGGCCAAGTACGGGGCGGTCGCCCGCGCGCAGGCGGCGCTGTACCTTCGTCTGCCCAGCCCGCGCACGCCGGACTACCGCGAGAACATCTGGGACCACGCGGCCGGTGCGCTGGTGGTGGAGGAGGCGGGCGGCCGCGTGACCGACGTCCGCGGCAATCCGTTGGACTTCGCCGGCGGCCCCAAGATGCTGGACAATCGGGGCGTGGTCGTCTCGAATGGGGCCATCCACGACCGGGTGCTGGCCGAGCTGAACGGCATCTTCTGACGGAGGAAAGGGGGAGGACCCCGGTCCTCCCCCGCCTTCGGAGGAACCTTGCCTCCCCCATCCGACGTTTCGCTGCGCGACCTCGCGGGTCGGCTTCCGAGCGGCGAACTCCTCACCGATCCGGCCGAGCTTCTCGTCTACGAGTGCGACGGCCTGCCCATCCATCGTCGGGCTCCAGCGGCGGTCGTGCTGTGCACGTCGCGCGACGACGTGGTGGAGGCGATCCGCTGGTGCGCGGAGCACGACGTCGCGTTCGTGCCGCGCGGGGCGGGCACGGGGCTGTCGGGCGGGGCGACGCCGGTGGAGACGGGATCGATCGTCCTGGACCTGAACCGCCTGCGCGCCATCCGGGAGATCGATGCGGAGAACCGGCTCGCCGTCGTGGAGCCGGGGCTGATCAACGTCCGCCTCACCGAGGCCGCCGCGCCGCACGGGCTGCACTACGCTCCGGATCCGTCCAGCCAGACGGCCTGCACGCTGGGCGGCAACGTCGCGGAGAACTCCGGCGGCCCGCACTGCCTGAAGTACGGCGTGACGTCGGATCACATCCTGGGACTGGAGGTGGTCCTCCCGGACGCGTCGATCGTCCGCCTGGGCGGGCCGGCGGCGGATCCGGCCGGACTGGATCTGGTTCGGCTCTTCGTCGGGGCGGAGGGGACGATGGGCATCGTCACGGAGATCACCGTCCGCCTCACTCCCGATCCGGAGGAGGTGCGGACCTTCCTCGCCATCTACGACTCGATGTCCGCGGCGTGCCGCGCCGTCACGGAGATCACGCGCGAGGGCATCGTCCCGGTGGCACTGGAGATCCTCGACCAGCGGACGATCCGCGCGGTGGAGGCATCGGTGAACCGCGCCGGCTACCCCGAGGACGCCGCCGCCGTCCTGCTCGTGGAACTCGACGGCTTCACGGCCGGCATGGACGCGGAGGAAGACGCCATCACCCGCATCTGCCGCGCGCACGAGCCGCTGGAGTTCCGCTCCGCGCGCAACGCGAAGGAGCGCACCGCCCTGTGGAAGGGGCGCAAGGGAGCCTTCGGAGCGATGGGCCGTGTGAACACGGACCTGTACGTGCTGGACGGCGTGGTGCCGCGCACGGAACTGGAGGCCGTGCTGGAGAAGGTGTACGAGATCGCGGACCGCTACCGCGTCGTGGTGTCAAACGTGTTCCACGCGGGCGACGGCAACCTCCATCCCAACCTCTCGTACGACGGCCGTGACCCCGACGAGGTGGCGCGCGTCCTGGCGGCCGGCCGGGAGATCATGGAGGCGTGCGTGAACGCAGGCGGCACGATCTCCGGGGAGCACGGCATCGGCCTGGAGAAGATGGAGTTCCTCCCGCTCATCTTCAGCGAAGAAGATCTGGCGATGCAGACGGCGCTCCGCGAGGCGGTCGATCCGGAGAGTCGATCCAATCCCGGAAAGCTGGTCCCGGATCGCCGCGCCAAGACCGTGAGGCGCGCGTCGTGAGGACGCGCGCGCCCGGAGAGCGGGAGCGGATCGTCTACGGTCCGTCGGACGTCCCCGTGCCGGAGAGCACGGAGGAACTGGCGGCGATGATCCGGGACGCCGAGGCCGACGGCCGTCGGCTGCGGCCCGCGGGACTCGGCGCGCACACGGACGGCGCGGACGGGGCCGCGACGCCCGTCTCCCTGTCCGCGTTCGACGATGTCGTCCTCTACGAGCCGGACGACTTCACGATCGGGGTCGGAGCGGGGATGCCGCTCGCCCGCCTTCGGGACGAGCTGGCCCGGCACGGCCAGGAACTGCCGATCGATTTCGGCGCGGACGCGCCCGGAACCATCGGCGGCCTGGTGGCCCGCGCTCCCGTCTTCCCGCGGCAGTCCGCGGTGGGCCCGCTCTCGGCGATGCTGCTCGGCGCGGAGGGCGTTCGCGGCGGCGGCGTGCCGTTCCGCGCGGGCGGTCAGGTGGTGAAGAACGTCTCCGGCTACCAGCACCACAAGCTGCAGGTGGGAGCATCCGGCCGCCTCGGGTTCCTCACGCGCGTGAACTTCCGCCTGAGGCCGAAGCCGGCGGCCCGGCGGGTCGGCTTCGTGCCCGCTCGCGACATCGCGGCGGCGACGAGGACGGCGGCGGCCCTGCGGGCCTCCGGCACGGAGGCGGTGATCCACGTGCTGGGCGGCGCCACGATTCCGGCGATGCGGGACGCGGGCGTGCCCGTGCGGGACGCCGCGCTCGTCGTGAGCTGGATGCTGGAGGGGCGCGCAGAGCGGGTGGAGGCGCTGGTGCAGCGCGCGCGGGCCGCCGCTCCGGACGCCGACGTGGCGGACGACGCCACGGCGGAGCGGTTCCTGAACGCGCTGGCCGACCGCATGGAGCCGGCGGGGCCGTTGGTGCAGGAGGCGGTGGTGCGAATCTCGGTGCTTCCCACCCGCGTGCTGGAGCTGGCGGAGGAGGCCGTGACCCGGCTGGAAGCCAGAGGCGCCGGGACCGCGTGGATCACCGATCCGGGAACGGGCGTGCTGCACGTCCGCGCGGCCGCCGACGATCCTCCGACCGGACTCACCCTGCTCCGGGACCTGGCGATGCGCCGCGGTGGCGTCGCGCGGCGGCTCGGCGTGCTGGCGCCGCCCCATCACGGTCTGCCGCGCCTCCTCACGGAGGATCCCCACGCGGAGCTGGCCCGGAAGCTGACGCAGGTGTTCGATCCGGCCGGAGCCATCGCCGGGCCCGCGGGAGGGACGCCGTGAGCGACCGCACGGAGGAGCCCTTCTCCGAATACCTGAGCACGCTCGACTGCGTGCACTGCGGGCTGTGCATCCCGCACTGTCCCACGCACGACGTCACGGGACGCGAGGCCGACTCTCCGCGCGGCCGCATCCATCTGCTGCGCGCCTGGGCCGAGGGACGGACGGAGCTGGGCGCGGCGGCGCACGAGCACCTGGATCGCTGCATCGTCTGCCGGGCGTGCGAGTCGGTGTGTCCTTCGGGCGTGCGGATGGGCGACCTGATGGAGACGTTCCGGGCCGAGCGCGACGCGGAGTTCCGGTCCGGCGCTTCGGAGTCGCGGCTCGCTCGGTTCGCGTTCCGGTCGCTCCTGCCGCACCGCGATCGACTGAGGACGGTGGCGTCCGCGATGGCGTTCTACGAGCGCAGCGGCCTGGCCCGCGTGACCGGCGCACTGCTGGGACGCCTCGCCCCGCGGACGGGCCGCGCCCACGCGATGCGGCCGATCCCGCCGCCCCGCGAGGAGCGTCGTCTGCCGACGGACGACGAGCGTCCGGAGGGGTTCGCCGCGCGCGGCGAGCGACGCGGCCGGGTGGCGCTGTTCCTCGGCTGTCTCACGGACGAGTGGTTCGCCGACGTGCATCGCGCGACGATCCGCGTGCTCACGGCGAACGGCTTCGACGTCTCGGTGCCGGCCGCGCAGACCTGCTGCGGAGCGCTGCAGCGCCACGCCGGACTCCTCGACGATGCGGCACAGCTCCAGACGCGCAACGACCGGACGTTCCGGGACGCGGGCTTCGACGCCGTGATCGTGAACTCCGCCGGGTGCGGCGCGTCGCTGAAGGAGCCGCTGAGAGAAGACGGTTCCCCTCCCCCGTACCGTGACGTCCTGGAGTTCCTGGCCGAGCGCGGGCTTCGGCCGCCGACGCTGCGCGTGGAGCGGCGCGTCACCTACGATCCGCCGTGTCACCTGCTGCACGGTCAAGGGCGCGACGACGCCGAGGAACTGCTGGCGGCCGTGCCGGGCCTGGAACTGCGGCCGTTGCGGCGGCGGGAGCGCTGCTGCGGAGCGGGCGGCGTCTACAACCTGCTGCAGCCGGAGATGGCCGATGCCGTCCTGGCGGACAAGGTGGAGAACGTCCTCGCCACCGGCGCCGACGTCGTGGTCACGGGCAACCCCGGCTGCGTGCTGCAGCTGCGCTACGGACTGCGCCGGTCCGACCTCCAGGTGCTGCACCCCGTGCAGATCCTGGACCTCGCGTACGAGGCGGGACGCTCCTAGAGTCCGCGGCGAGGCGGCAGGATCACGTTCGCCAGCAGCAGGCCCGTGGCCAGCGCCGTCCCGACGAGCGCCATCCGGAACGCGGCCTCCATTCCGGTGACCACGTCGCGCGCAAGCAGCAGGGAGAGGCTCTCGAAACCGATGCTCCCCGGGACCAGGATCATGAGCCCCGGCACCGTGAGCACCGCCGACGGCCGACCGCGGAGGTTGGCGTTCAGGTTGCCCGCCAACCCCACTCCCATCGCCCCGACGACGACGCCCAGCTCCGGTCCCAGCGCCAGGCTGCCGAGGCGCGCGCCGCCGTAGGCGATCGCCGCCGCAACCACGATGCCCGGGAACTCGCGCGGAGGCGCGCGGAACAGGACCAGGAAGGCGGCCGGCGCGGCCAGCAGCCCGAATGCCAGCGTCACGGGCGGCAGCGTTCCGGGAACCGACGCCGGCACGGGGCCCAGCATCATCTCCACGGCGCGGGTGCCCAGCGCCACGCCGAAACCGATGGTGAAGAAGAGTCCGAGCGCCCCCGTCAGCCGCGCGGTGCCGGACACGAGGTGCCGCGACGAGATCTCCGACAGCGCGAGCGTCACCGTGAGCCCCGGCACCAGGACGATGAGTCCGCCGACGGTGGCCAGGTACGGGGAGACGTTGCCGAACGTGTGCGCGGCGACGCCGGCCCCGAACGCCGCGATGAACGCCGCCGCCGGCTCGAAGACGCGGCCCAGCACGGAGACGCGGGCGGAGAGCAGCGCCATCGCCCCGAGCACGCCGCCGAGTCCGGCGGCGACGAGCACCTCCGCCAGACCGCCGCCGAGGAACAGCGCCGCACCGGCCGTGGCGACGACGTGCGCCGCCAGGACCCAGGGCGCGCGGTAGCGAGCCGGCCGGCCGACGATCTCGCGCAGCCGGACGCGTCCCTCCCGCGCCGAGGTTCGCCCGGCCACGACGCTCTGCATGAGCTCGTCCAACTCGGCCAGCCGTTCCAGATCCACGTCGCCGGGCTGGATGCGGCTGAGGTACGTCATCGGCGGACCGTCGTCCTCCGACTCGAAGGAGGCGAAGAATGCGGTCGGCGTGGAGAAGAACTCGCCCCGCACCCCGAAGCGAGCGGCCGCCCGCTCCAGCGCGCTCTCCAGCCCCGGGGCCGCCGCCCCGAACCGGTGCAGCGCCGGCCCGATCCGGCCCAGGAACGCGACGGCCTCCGCCTCGTTGCCGGGCGAGGGACCGTCGCCGTCCCGGCGGCCCCGGAACGCCCCGATCGCCCCGACCGCGCCCCGGAAGGCCCGTCCCAGGACGTTTCGCCGAATCCGCCCCTCCGGCGACTGCCGAACCAGATTCCGTTTCACAGTTGCTACTCCAACGTTTCTGCGTCTCATCGGATCCAAATAGGCTATTCTTTTGAATCATCGCGTTCCACCGAATCCTTTTCGGAGACGAGCCATGAAGCGCCCCCTCGACCGAATCGATCGCGCCCTCCTTCTCGCCCTGCAGAACGATGCTCGGCTGTCCAACAAGGAACTGGCGGCCCACGTGGGCCTCGCCCCGTCGAGCTGCCTGGAGCGGGTGCGGGCGCTCCGGACCGCGGGCGTGCTCCGCGGCTTCCACGCCGACGTGGATCCGGAGGCGCTGGGCATCGGGCTGCGGGCGGTGATCGCGGTGCGGATGCGTCGGCAGTCGCGGGACCTGGACGAGACGTTCCGTCGGAACACGGCGAAGCGGCCGGAGGTGATGGCGGTGCAGCACATCGCCGGCGACAACGACTACCTCGTGCACGTGGCCGTGGCCGACGTGGAGCACCTGCGCAACTTCACGATGGACGAATTGACGGCGCACGAGGAAGTCGCGCACGTGGAGACCACGCTCGTCTTCGATCATCACGTGAGCTGGACGCTGCCGGATTACTCGGAGGGAGCGGAGACCGCCCGATCCAGGAACGCCACGAGCGCGTCCGCCACGAAGACGGCGTCACGGGGGTCCGCCAGCAGCAGGTGATCGGCTCCCCCGAGCGACAGGAAGCTCTTCGGGTGACGGGCCGCCGCGTAGAGGCGCGCAGCCTCCGAGATGTCGGCCACGTCGTCGCTCGGGGAGTGGAACAGCACCAGCGGACGATCCAGCCGGCCGGCGGCCGCGGCCAGATCCTGCGCGGCCAGGTCGTCCAGGAGAGCGCGGCGCAGCGTGACCTTCTTCCCCACCACCTCGACCTCGGCGCTCTCCGCACCGTTCTCCAGCTGCGGGGCCAGCGACCGCAGCGTCTCGCGGAGGTGCTGCGTACTGGAAGGCGTGGCCAGCGTGGCGACGGCGCGGACCTCGGGCAGCTCCGGCGCCGCCACGATGGCGGCCGCCCCGCCCAGGCTGTGGCCGAAGAGCGCATGGGCGGGCGTTCCGTCGGCGCGGAGCCAGGCCGCGACGGCCTTCAGGTCCTCCACGTTGGTCGTGAACGTCGTGCGGGAGAAGTCCCCGTCGCTGTGACCGAGTCCCGTGAAGTCGAAGCGGAGGCTGGCCCAGCCGCGTTCCGCCAGGCGACGGCTGATGCGCCGCGTTCCTCGCAGGTCCTTGGACGATCCGAAGGCGTGGGCCATCAGCACGAGGCCCCGCGCGTCGCCGGAGGGACGCTCCCGCACCGCCGACAGCTCGTGTCCGGCCCCGCCGGCAATCCGCAGTCTCTCCGCGTTCTCCATGGCGTCAGCGGGGCCGCGCCGACCAGCGGTCGCGCAGGCGCGTCTGCCGGCTCTCGAGGGAGATCTCCCGTCCGTCGATCCAGATCCGCTCCACCACCGCGGACACGTCCAGCAGATCGCCGTCCACGAGGATCAGCGTGGCGCTCTTGCCCGGCTCCAGCGATCCGTACCGGTCGTCGAGGCCGAGGACGCGCGCCGGTTCCAGCGTGATCGCCCGCTCCGCCGCCCCGCGCGGCATCCCGAACGCCGCGGCCACGCCGGCCTGCTCGTGCAGGCGACGCGACTGCATCGCGCTCCACGTCCCGAACGCCACCCGGACGCCCGCCGCGTGCAAGCGGCCCGCCAGCTCGTAGGACTCGTCGTAGGGGATCCAGCGGACCGGCGGACGACGGATCGGCGCGACGATCACCGGGATGTCGCGCGCTGCCAGCTCCTCCGCGCACTCCGCGCTGTCCCCGGAGTAGCGATGGTCCCCGTCAAGGAGCACCATGCGCAGACCGTGCTCTTGCGCCCAGTCCATCGCCGCGCGCATCTCCCCGACCCGCGTCGCCGCGATCCACACCGGCGCATCGCCGGACAGCACGGGGCGGAGCGATTCCCAGCGTACGTCGACGTCGCGCGGCGTCTCCTGCGCGTTCGCGCCCTCCGCGTACGCGCGCGCTTCCCGGATCATCTCGTCCAGGCGCGCCACCTCCTGCGCGTGCTTCTCCCGGTCCTCGGTCGATGCTCCACGCAACCGCGGCCAGCGGATGACGAGCCCGACCGGCGCGCGGCGGACCATCTCCTCCCAGGTCCACCCGTCCAGCGCGACGGCCGCGGAGGTTCCCGGCACGAGATCTCCGCGCGGGGCCACGTTCGCCAGCAGGACTCCCTGCGCGCGCGCCGTCTCGTAGTGCCAGGACGATGCGTCCAGCGCCACCTCCGCCCTCGCGTTCGGGTTCATCGTTCCGTGCTCGTTGAGGTCCTCTCCCTGCCGCAGGTAGGCGATCTCCAGCAGGCCGAGGTAGCAGTGCGCGTCGATGAGGCCGGGCCAGACGTGCCTCCCCGTGGCGTCGATGCGAACGGCATCGTCCGGCACGACCACCTCCGACGCCGGCCCGACGGCGCGAAGGACGCCGTCCTCCACGAGGACGACCCCGCCTGCGATCTCCGGCGACGACACCGGATGCACGGTCCCGCCCGTGATGGCGATCGGGGCGGCGGGGGCGGCGGCCGGGAGCATCGTGGCCGGAACGAGCGCGGCGAGGGCGCAGGACACGGCGCGGAACCGGACTCGATTCATCGTCCGTCCTCCCCGCAGCAGCCGGACTCCACGCACACGCCCCGCTCCATCTCGCGCTCCTCGGCCTCGCCAGCGGAGTCCGTCGTGGCGGCGCCGCCCGCCGCAGCCGCGGCCGCCTTCTCCAGGAGGCGATCCCGGAGATCGAAGGCCGCGGCGCGCGCGGCGCGGTCCGCCTCCCGGTCGAAGTACTTCACGCCGTCCACCCAGGTCTGCAGACAGACGGCCGACGCGCTCAGCGGCGGCGCGGACCACAGCACGACGTCCGCGTCCTTGCCGGGTTCCAGCGTTCCCACCCGCTCCTCGATGCCGAGCTGGACCGCGGCGTTGCGCGTCACGAACGCCAGGGCCTCCTCCGCCGGGAGCCCGCCCCACCGCGCGGCCCGCGCGGCCTCCAGGTTCATCCGGCGGGAGACGTCGGGAGAGTCGGAGTTGTACGAGACGAGCACTCCGCGCTCGTGGCAGATCGGCGAGTTGTACGGAATCCCGTCGATGGTCTCCAGCTTGTTGGACCAGTGGTCGGCGAACGCGGACACGCCCGCGCCGTGCGCGGCGAGCTCATCGGCCACCTGATACGCCTCGAGCGCGTGGTGGAAGGCCTCCACCCGGAACCCGAAGTCCTCGGCCGTACGGATCATCGCCAGCATCTCGTCGCCGCGGTACGCGTGACAGTGCACGCGACGATCCCCGTCCAGGATCTCGACGAGCGCGTCGAGTTCCAGATCGCGGCGGGGCGGCGTGGGCAAGTCGCCGGAGCGCCACTCCGTCCAGCGTCGCCGGTACGCCTCGGCCGCATGGAACCGGTCGCGGACGAACTGCTCCACGCCCATCCTCGTGTTGGGGTAGCGGTCACGCGCCTTCGGCTCGTCCCAGCCGTCGCGGATGACGTTCTCCCCCAGCGCGAACTTCATGGCGGGCGCCGCGCCGCGCATGCGCAGCTCCGCGGCCGGCCGACCCCAGCGGTGCTTGATGATCTGCCCCTGGCCGCCGATGGGGTTGCAGCTGCCGTGCATCTGGTGGCTCACGGTGGTGCCGCCGCCGAGATCGCGGTAGATCCCGATGGACCGGTCCTGGATCACGTCGCCGATGCGGACCTCCGCCGTGCAGCTCTGCGTGCACTCGTTCACACCGCCGATCACGGAGTGGTGCGAGTGCGCGTCCAGCATCCCGGGCGTGAGGTGCAGCCCCGTCGCGTCCACGACAAAGGCGCCCGGCGGGGCGGTGAGCGATTCCCCGACCGCCTGGATGCGCCCGTCCCGGATAAGCACGTCGCCCTCGGCCAGCGTCCCGGCCCCGGCCTGGGTCCAGACCGTGGCGCCCCGGAACAGCACGATGTCCGGGGCCGCGTTTGGATCGGTCTCCGGGGGCCAGGCGGGCGCGTCGATCGAGAGGAGCGGCTCCACGTCGGGGGCGGGCTCCGGCGCGCGCCGCGCCAGCACCGGGACCTCGTCCCACGTTCCCCGGAGGAAGCGACCGTCCCCGCGCAGCTCCGCCGAGGGTCCATCGCCCGCATCGAGGCGCAGCACGCCGCGCTCCAGCCGCGCGCCTCGCTCCGCCGGTTCGACGTCGGCCGGGGCGGTCCAGGTGGCCTGCACTCCCGCTCCGTCGCGCTGCACGACCAGCGTGCCCAGGACCGAGTCCGGCGCCGCGGACGGCACGATCTCCCACGTCGTCGCGAGGTCCTCCGCCGTCACCGGCGCGGGGTCGGGCGCGTAGGGCCGGCCGTCGATCCAGACGGACTCCACGGTCGTGCCCGGCGCGAACAGGTCGCCCGTGGCGACGAGCAGGTGCGCGTCCTTGCCCGGCTCGATGGTCCCCGCCCGGTCCTGCAGGCCGAGGATCCGTGCGGGCTCCGTCGTCAGCGCCGCCAGCGCCGCGCGCTCGCTCAGCCCGCGCGAAATGGCAACGCGGAGCGCGGGAAGCAGCTCGTCCGGCGAGTCCAGACCGGCGGACGTCACCGCGAACGGAATGCCGGCGCGCTCCAGGCGGGCGGGATCGGTGGGCGCCTGCTCCCAGTGCCGCAGGACGTCCAGCTCCACGTCGCGCGCCAGCGACGGATCGACCACGGCCGGAGCGTCGGGGAACGCCAGCGACGTCACCAGCGACGCGCCGGCCGCGCGAAGCCAGCCGGCCACGTGCCCCTCGCGGCGGTAGTGATCCGACGCCGCCGACACGACGACGAGCCGGGCGCCGAACTCCCGCGCCAGCGCGGTGAGCATGGGGAGTTCCTGCACGTTGCGCGATCGGCCGATGAGCGGCGCATCGCCGGAGAGCACCGGCACGAGCGCGTCCCACGCCGGCACCACCTCGGGACGATCCACCTCGGTCGGGCGACGCCCGTGCGCGGACCGGACGTCGCGCGCCCACTGCGCGTCCAGAAGCGTCTGCCGCACCAGGGCGATGGCGCCCATGCGCGAACCGGGCGTCTCCTGTGCGTTCCAGGGCCGATGCTCCAGCGAGAACGACTGGCCGGCCCGCTCGTCCAGGATCCGTCGCGACGACGGGCCGTCGCCCAGCGTAAGCACCGCGCTCCAGCCGTCGAGGTTGGCTCCGGTGGGCACGGCTTGGACCACGGCGAAGCCGGCGGAGCGCAGCGCCGCTCGCCCCTCCTCTTCCAGGAACTCCAGGGTGTCGGCGACGCGGGTCTCCGGACGCACGCGTCGGGGAACCGGGCGAGGGACCTCGTCCTCCGCGACCGGGACCTCGACCGGCCGGTATGCCTCGATCGCCCCGGGGTAGATCGTGCGGCCGGAAAGATCGTGGCGGACGGCTCCCGGGGGAATCCCGGCCTCCCGCGCGACCAGCTCGAAGCGGCCGTCCCGGATCACCAAAATCCCGGTGAAGGGATCGGAGCCGGGCGCCGTGACGATGCGGGCGCCGACGATGGCGTGGGTTCCGGAGGGCTCACCGGCCAGATCGGCCCGGGCATCGCCCGGGACGGCCGAAACCGCCAGAATCGCCCCCAGGCCGGCCGCCAGGGCACTTCGTCCGCTCATTCCGATCTCCTCCCGATCTCCCGAGGCACCATACCCGATTCCCGGCGCCTCCGGGAAATGTCACCGCCCCCCTGTACGATTCCGCGAGTCCGGGGCACTGTAGTGGTAGGCAGGGAGCCGCCCCCCCCCGGTCGCGCTTCCCGGAGGAGGCAAAGAAACGAGTCGAATCGCGGCATTCTCTTCGCGTAGACTCCGTCAATTGTTCTCCGCGGGGCCCGAGCCGCTTGCGCGAGGCGGTGGGCGTACCCGGCCCCATCCCCCCCGAACAGACCGAGAAAGCAGGCCACCCATCCCACGGACGGGGGGCTGAATTCACGGAACGTTGCCATAGTAGCAAGGTGCTGCAAACGAACCCGGACGCGAAACTTACGCGAGAGAGGCAATCGGAAACGTCATGAGGGCCCTGGCCATTCTGGGAGCGATCCTGCTCGTCGGCGGAGTCGTTCCCGCTCACGCCACCGAGAACGTCATTCATCTGTCCGGCTACTGCTGGGAGGACGGAGACTTCCCGCCATCCGCGCCCGGCGACGAGTTCGAGGCGGTCGGCGTCGTCACGCGAATCCGTCGTCCGCTGTTCTGGAGCCCGGATCGATTCTCCTACACCTGGCACGTCAGCGAAATGGTGTCGCTCGGCGAGTCGGTGATCGGAGCCACGCACATTGCGGAGTACACCGGAGGCCGCATCGCCATCCACGTGGATGCGCTCCCCTCCAACCACGACTACGGTACGTCCCCGCCCAACGCTACGTCGCCGTCGTCCTTCACGGACGGCCACGGCATCTACCTGGAAGGTCGCTTCGACTCGTGCTCCATGAGCTTCAACGAGAAGACCGGACAGGGCGCCTGGGTGGGTGAGATCACGTTCACGGGCGGCAACGCCTATCCGCAGCTGCAGGACGACTCCGGATGGTCCATCGGATCTCAGCTGAGTGCGGGCGCCCCCATGGGCTACTGCACCGCCACCAACGGGACCCTGTACGTCTCCGGGCCGCTGGCCACGGAGGAGGTGTCCTGGGCCGGCGTGAAGTCTCTGTACCGCTGATCCCCCCGGATTCCGGGAGTGGATGCGGGGTCGGGAGTCTCTCCCGGCCCCGTTTTCCGTTCCGGCAAGGCGGTTGCGCCCGCGGCGGGCCCCCCGCTACCATCGCCCCGTAGGCGCGCCCCCGCGCCGGGAGACTCGCGATGACGTCGGACTTCCGCACCTGTGATGCCCTGCTCCCCCGCGTCTCGCGCACGTTCGCGCTGAACATCCGGATTCTCCCCGGCGAGCTCCGCCCCGCGATCACCGTCGCCTACCTGCTCTTCCGCTACGTGGACACCATCGAGGATGCGCCGGGCCTCTGCGTCGAGGACCGGACCGCGCTCTTCGAGGCGTTCCTGGACCGGGTCGACGGATCGGGCGAGGCGACGCTGCCGCGGGGTCCCCGGATCCACCTCGAGGAGACGATCTCCCCCGACGAGCGGGCGCTGCTGGACGAGGGCGAGGCGCTGTTCCGCGCTTTCGACGCGCTGCCGGCCGCGGTGCGGGACATCGTGGCCGGACACGTGGCGGAGACGGCCCGCGGCATGGAGCGGATCGTCCGGGAGCGGTCGGCCGACGGTCTGCTGCGGCTGGAGACCTGGAAGGACCTGGACGAGTACTGCTACTACGTCGCCGGCACGATCGGAATCATGCTCACGCGGCTCTTCGCCCAGCACACGAACCACCTCGACGGGAAGTCGGAGCGGCACCTCATGGCGCTGGGCACCAACTTCGGCCGGGGACTCCAGCTGACGAACATTCTCAAGGGCGTCGTCTCGGACCGCCACGAGGGGCGCGTGTTCCTGCCGGCGGAGCTGCTCCGCAAGCACGGAACGTCGCCGGAAAGCCTGCTGGCGGCCGATCATCAGGACGGACTGCGCGCCGCCGTGGACGAGCTCGTTCCCCGTGCGCTCCAGGACCTGGAGGACGCGCTCCGCTACACGCTCTTCCTGCCGCGCCGCGAGCCGCGCATCCGGCTGTTCTGCCTGTGGCCGCTGTTCACGGCGGTCCGCACGCTGGGCGTGGTGGCCGGCGGCTGGGATCCGCGGCGAACGCCGGACGGCGCCAAGATCACACGCGCGGAACTCTACCGGGAGATGGCGATGTCGGCCGTGCAGGTCTTCTCGAACGGGAGCCTGCGCAAGCGGTTCGCCCGGTTCCGCCGCGAGCGCTTCCCGGCGCGGCCACGCCGCGAGGTGTGGGCCGGACCCTAGGCGTCGTCGCGTGATCGGCCGGGGCGCATCGCCAGCCAGCTCCGGTCTCCCCGCCACACCACGAACGATGCCGCGATGAAGGCCGCGTTCTCCGCCAGCTTTCGCGCGCCGACCTTGGTGCCGCCCTCCGTCTCGAAGCAGCCGCAGGAGATGTCCAGGCCGCGCCCCACCGCTACGCCGATGGCCGCGGTGAACACGACGAGCATCGCGAACACGAGGAGGCTGGCGCCCGCGTGGAACACCCCGAAGATCATCGCCAGCCCGGCCAGCAGCTCCAGCGGCGGCAGCATCAGCGCCAGCAGCCGCTCGGCCGGCTCCGGCAGGAGATGGTAGTGGGAGATGTTCGTGGCGAAGGCGGCCGGGTCCTGCAGCTTCGGCCAGGCGGCGGCGACGAAGAGGACGCCCAGCGCCACGCGCAACACCGTCACGATGCGTCGATCGATCTTCACCAGAGTTCCTCCGCCGGTCCTTCGCCCGGATCGGCTCCGGCCTGCAGCAGGCCGTCCACGCCGCAGACCGCCAGCTTCACGTCCGTGTGGCCGACGTCGAGGAGGTACTGCGTGGCGCGGCGCACCGTGAAGGAGTCCGGGCCGGCGCCGTAGACCAGGAAGGGCAGGTCCGCGCCGAGCGGGGCCACGCGCTCGAAGTACGCGTTCTCCAGATCGGTGGCGGGCAGCGGGAGCGCCCCGGACACACGACGCTCCTCGAACTCGGCGAGGTCGCGGACGTCCAGGAGGAAGGTGCCCGCCTCCCAGGCCGCGACGGCGTCCTCCGGCGACACGGAGGGGAGGCTCGCGCCGGGCTCGGGCTCGGGCGGCTCCAGCGGGCCGGACCACGGCAACGGGTCCGGGCTGAGGGCGTTCCTCCCCAGCCCGAACGCCGTCGCGATCAGGAGCAGGACGAGGGCCTGCCGACCCCCGGTCACCGGCCGGCCGCGGCGCTCGAGGTCGGGGCGGCCGCGCGGGTCTGGTAGCGCACCGGGACCTCGATCAGCGGCTGGTCCTCATCGTCCGTCTCCACCACGAGCGTGCGCACGCCCTGCGTGCCCGGTTCCTCGCCGGTGTACTTGAGACGGATCACCGTCTGCTTGCCGGTCTCGTCCGGGTGGATCTCCACCTCCACGGGCGATCCCTCCACCTTGGCGCCGAGGACCTTGAACGTTCCCTCGGTGGACGTGAGCGTGAGGTCGCGCTCCGTCTGCTGGCCGGTCTCCACCATGCGCAGCACGGCGAAGCTGGGCACCACGCGGATGCGTCCCGCGATCTCGCCGCGGATGGCGAGCTTGAGGACGTCATTCGGAGCGGGCTGGTTGGTGGCCACTTCCAGCGTTTCCGAGATCTTCTGCGGCTTCACGTCGTCGCGGAGCTTCACGTCGAAGCGATGGATGTGACGATCGCCCTCCTCGACGCGCGGCTGGGGCACGAGCTCGAAGATCTGGCTCTCCTTCGTCTTCAGCGTGCCGCCGAGGATGCTGGCGCTCTGCACTTGCAGGTCCAGGTTCGTGTCCGACTGCAGTTCCACCGTCTCCGAGAACGGCGCGTTGCCGATGCGGCTGACCGTCAGGTACTTCGGAGTCCAGCGAACCGGCTGGTGCACGTCGGCGTGGACCTCGACGATGTACTCCGGCATGGCCGGGTCGTTCGTGTGGATCTTCACGTTCTTCTTCACGGTGCCGTCCATGTTTTTCGTGTCGAACGTGACCCGAACCTTCTGCATCACGCCGGCACTCAGCTCCACGACACCGTCCACGGCGGCCGCGGTACAGCCACAAGACGTCTTCACGTCCTCGATCACGAGAGTTCCGTCCCCGACGTTCGTGACCTCCACGAAGCGCTCGAACACGTTGCCTTCCTGGACCACGCCGAGGTCGATCTTCGACGGCTCGACCTGGATGGTGGGCGCCGCTGCCGCGGACGTCGCCGAGAGGGCGACGGCGGCGGAAAGGGCGGACCACCGTCGCGAGATCAATCGAAGAGCCTTCACTGGCCTACTCCTTGTGGATTGGGGGCGCCCGCCGGAGATCATCGACCGTCTCCGGGGCCGAAGCATTTTACACCTGGGGGCCGCGAAGGGTCCGGCGGAATCCCGCGCCGGGCGGTCAAACCTCCGTAAAGGGCCGCCCCGCGGACCGTTGACCGGACGCCGTCGGCTGCCTATCTTGGCCCATTATGGAGATTCTTCTGGGCATCGCCATCTTCGTGATCGCCGTGGCGCTCCTCTCCCTGGGGACCGTCCTGTTCCGCCGCCCCATCCAGGGGTCCTGCGGCGGCGTGGCCAACGCCATGGGCGAATCCGGCGGCAACTGCTCCGTCTGCGGGCGGTCGTATGACGACTGTCCGGAGAAGGAAGAAGCCGCGGCGAGGTAGGTCCCCTTTCCAGCTCAGCGCGCGGGCTCCCGGCCCGCTGACGCTTCCCGGAACCGAACGCTTCCGCGCGGGGCTCCCGGCCCGCTGACGCTTCCCGGAACCGAACGCTTCCGCGCGGGCTCCCGGCCCGCTGACGCTTCCCGGAGCCGAACGCTTCCGCGCGGGGCTCCCGGCCCGCTGACGCTTCCCGGAACCGAACGCTCGGCTCCGTCCATCCTGGACTCCGCCTCGCTCGGCGCTCCGGTCGCTCCGCCGTCCTGGCTCCGCTCCCTGCGCGACGTCGGTTCCGGGAAACGCCAGCGGGCCTCACGCCGGACGGTCGTGAGGGTAGGGAGCCTGGCCGGATCCTCCTCAGCAGATCTGGCGAGCCCTCGGCGACTCCGCCGGACCGGCGGCCGATGCCGGAACCCGGCGCGGCTGCCTACTCAAGAACTCCCACCAGTAACGCATCCCCGCGAACGGGGGCCAACCCCGCCGGAGCCCGCTCGCCTACGCCGGCCATTCGCAGCCACGGGCCCCGCACCGACGACGGGGCCCCACTCACGACCGTCCGGCGTGAGGTCCGGCCTCGCCTTTCCGAACCGACGTGGCGCAGGGAGCGGAGCCAGGACGGCGGAGCGACCGGAGCCCCGAGCGATCCGGAGTCCATGGACGGACGCAGGTGAGCGCTCGGTTCGGAAAGGCGAGGCCGGACCGGAAGCCGAGAGCGGCCGAAAGAGAAAGGGCCCGAAGCCGAAGCCCCAGGCCCTGAGTCCACGAACGATCGCCCGGCCTAGCCGAAGCTGTCGAAGGCGATCATGCTGGGATCCACGCCCAGATCCTCGAGCATCCGCTGCACCGCATCGATCATCATCGGCGGGCCGCAGAGGTAGTACTCGATCTCCGTCGGGTCCTCGTGGTTCTTCAGGTAGTTGTCCAGGGCCACCTGGTGGATGAACCCGACCGGGCCTTCCCAGTGGTCCTCGGGCAGCGGCTCCGACATGGCGAGCGTCCACTTGAAGTTGTCGAACTTCTCCTGGATGCCGTCGAAGTCCTCCACGTAGAACGCTTCCCGCAACGAGCGAGCGCCGTACCAGAAGGTGACCTTCCGGTCGCGGGTCTCCTTGGTGTGGAACAGGTCGAAGAGGTGCGATCGCATCGGGGCCATACCGGCACCGCCGCCGATGTAGCACATCTCGCGCTTCGTCTCCTTGGCGAAGAACTCGCCGTAAGGACCCGACACCACGACCTTGTCGCCCGGCTTCAGGTTGAAGATGTACGAGCTGGCGATGCCCGGCGGCACGTCCAGTCCCGGCGGCGGCGACGCGATCCGGACGTTCAGCATCACGCGGTTCCCCTCGGCCGGATGGTTGGCCATGGAGTACGCGCGGAAGACCTCCTCGTCGTTGGACGCGTGGTACCGCCACAGGTTGAACTTGTCCCAGTCGCCCCGGTACTCCTCGCCGATTTCGAAGCCCTTGTAGTCGATCTCGTACGGCGGGATGTCGATCTGGATGTATCCGCCGGCCTCGAAGTCCAGCGTCTCGCCGTCGTCGATGTCGAGGATGAGCTCCTTGATGAACGTGGCGACGTTGTCGTTGGACCGCACCGTGCAGTTGAACTTCTTGATGCTGAAGATCTCGTCCGGGACGTGGATCTTCATGTCGTTCTTGACCTTCACCTGGCAGGCCAGGCGCCAGTTCTCCTTCTGCTCGGCGCGCGTCAGGTGCCCGACCTCGGTCGGGAGGACGTCACCGCCGCCCTCCAGCACCTGGCACTTGCACATGGCGCAGGTTCCGCCGCCGCCGCAGGCGGACGGCAGGAAGACCTTCTGATCCGACAGGACGGAGAGGAGCGTACCGCCGGCCGCGACCGTGGGGCTCTTCTCCTCGTCGTCGTTGATGAGGATCTTGACCGGCCCGGCCGCCACCAGCTTGCTCTTGGCCACTCCCAGGAGCATCACCAGCAGCAGGATGGTGCCGGTGAAGATCAGCGCGGCGAGACCGACCAGCGTCACGAATTCCATGGGTCCCTCCCGCTAGAGCTGGATTCCGGCAAAGCACTGGAAGGCCAGCGCCATGAGGCCGGTGATCAGCATGGTGATGCCGAGGCCGCGAAGTCCCGGCGGGACGTTCGAGTAGCGGATCTTCGTGCGGATGGCGGCCATCGACACGATCGCCAGCGCGAACCCGATGCCCGACCCCATCCCGAACACCACCGTCTCCCCGAGGTTGTAGCCGCGCTCCACCATGAACAGCGACGACCCGAGGATCGAACAGTTCACCGCGATGAGCGGCAGGAAGATGCCCAGCGCGGTGTAGAGCTTCTGCGAGTACCGGTCCAGGAACATCTCCACCAGCTGCACGGTGGCCGCGATGGTGGCGATGAACAGGATGAAGTTGAGGAAGCTCATATCCGCCCCGGGCAGCCCCGCCCAGGAGAGCGCCCCCTTCTTCAGGAGGAACTCGTGCAGGACCCAGTTCAGCGGCGTGGTCAGCGTCAGCACGAAGACGACGGCGATGCCCAGGCCGATCGCGGTCTCGATCTTCTTGGACACGGCCAGGAACGAGCACATCCCCAGGAAGAACGCGAGGAGGATGTTCTCGACGAAGATCGCCTTGACCGCAAGACTCAGATAGTGCTCCACGGCGATCCTCCTAGTGGTCCTCGACGTAGCCGGTCATCGACCGCTGCGCCCAGATGATGAGTCCGAGAAGGATGAACGCGCCCGGAGGCACGACCATGAGACCCATGTTCACGTACCCGATCTCGTACAGGAACTGCGGGACCACCTGGACGCCGAACACGGTACCGGAGCCGAACAGCTCCCGCCCGAAGGCGACGGTGCAGAGGATGATGGCGTAGCCGAGCGCGTTCCCGAGGCCGTCCAGGAAGGACTTGCCCGGCGGGTTGGCCATGGCGAACGCCTCCGCGCGTCCCATGATGATGCAGTTCGTGATGATGAGCCCGACGAACACCGAGAGCTGCCGCGAGATGTCGTAGAGGAAGGCCCGGAGGACCTGGTCCGCCACGATCACGAGGCTGGCGATCACCGAGAGCTGCACGATGATCCGGATCTGCGACGGGATGTGGTTCCGCATCAGGCTGATCACGGTGTTCGACATCGTCAGCACGGCGATCACCGCCATCGACATCACCACGGCGGTGTTCAGCTGGACGGTCACGGCCAGCGCGGAGCAGATCCCGAGCACCTGGACGGTGATCGGGTTGTTCTCCGACATCGGGTCCGAGAGTGCCGCCCGGGACTTCTTGTCGAGCTTGAAGACGTCGGCAAACCCCTTCTTCGACGGGGCGGCCTGGGTGGTGCTCATGCGTTCTCCTCCCCTAACCGGTCCGCACGCGTGCGAAGTAGGGCTGATACCGCTCCAGCCCGGCTTTCAACATCTTGGTGACGCCGTTCGCGGTGATCGTGGCGCCGCTGATCCCGTCGACGTAGTGCTCCAGGTCGTCGGGGTCCGTGTACTTGTCGGCGGCGTGTCCCTTCACCACCGAGACCGAGACGAGCTCCTCGCCGTCCCGGATCTTCTTGCCGACGAAGTTCTGCTGGAACCAGTCCTTCTCGATCTCGCCGCCGAGACCGGGAGTCTCGCCGTGCTTGTAGAAGGTGATCCCGCGGACCGTATCCAGGTCCGCATCGAGGGCGAGGTAGCCGTACATCGTGGACCAGAGTCCCTTCCCGACGATGGGCATCGTGTAGGCCGTGACCTCGCCGTCGTCGACGCGCTGGAACACGGTCAGGAGCTCCGGCTCGCGGTCCGGATTCACGTCCGAGGGGCTGCGCCCCTCCACGACGGAACCGTCCTCGCGCAGCACGAGGCCGACGATCTGCGAGTCGTAGACCCGGTTCACCTCTTCCTCGACCATCCCCGGAGCCAGCAGCCCGACGGACTTCAGGATGTTCTTCCGCATGTCCAGGATGAGGTTGGCCTCCTGCCGATCACGCAGGCCGATGGCCGCGGCGGAGACCAGCAGGCTGCACCCCAGGCACACGATGATCGCGAAGCGGATCACGCGAAAATCAGACACGGGCGAGCCTCCTCTTGACGTTGCGCTGCACCACGTAGTGGTCGATCAGCGGAGCGAAGACGTTCATGAAGAGGATGGCGAGCATGACGCCTTCCGGATAGGCGGGGTTCACCGCGCGGATCAGCACCGCGAGCACGCCGATCAGGAATCCGTAGATGAGTTTGCCGGCGTGCGTGGCCGCGGCGGACACCGGGTCGGTGGCCATGTAGACCGCGCCGAACGCGAAGCCGCCGAGAACCAGGTGCCAGTGCGGCGGCAGGTGCATGATGCCGGCCGACCCCGGAGAGGCCGTGGCGTTCATGAGCATCCCGCCGACGAGCCCGCCGACGACCATCGAGAGGATGATGCGCCAGGAGCCGACGCCGGACGCGATCAGGATGATCGCCCCGAGCGCGCAGGCGATGGCCGACGTCTCCCCGATGCTGCCCGGAAGGATGCCGATGGCGGCGTCGCGGAACGTGTAGCCGGCCGTGGCCAGGGCATCCACCACGCCGGGACCGGACGAGGCGGCCGCGACCGACAGCGGCGTGGCGCCGCTGAAGGCGTCGACCGTCTTGGTCATGTCGGCCGCGGTCCAGACGGCATCGCCCGACATGTACGCCGGATACGCGAAGAAGACGAACGCGCGGGCCGTGAGCGCCGGGTTCAGGATGTTCATCCCGGTGCCGCCGAAGACCTCCTTGCCGATCACCACGCCGAAGCTGATGCCGGCCGCCACCATCCAGAGCGGTAGCGTGGGAGGACACACGAGCGGGAAGAGCATTCCCGTGACCAGAAAGCCCTCGTTGATCTCGTGCTTGCGGACGACCGCGAAGAGCACCTCCCAGACGCCGCCGGCGATGTAGCTGACCAGGATGATGGGCAGCATGTGCCAGGCGCCGTGGCCGATGCAGGCCAGGAGGCCGGTCGGCTCGCCGAGCGCGCTCAGCTTCTGGTAGCCGGTGTTCCAGAACGCCCAGAGGATGCAGGGCAGCAGCGCCACGATGACGGTGGACATGAGCCGCTTGATGTCCATGGCGTCGCGGACGTGCACCCTCCCCTTCGTGGTGATGGGCGGGACGAAGAGGAACGTCTCCTTCGCCTCGAAGAGGGGATAGAGCTTCTCGAGCTTGCCGCCCTTCTCGAACATCGGGCGCATCGACTCGAACTTCTTCCAGAGATCTCTCGTCTCTTCGAAATCGAGCTTCATGCCTCTTCCCTCAGGATCTCCCGGATCCCGTTCTCGATGATCTCGCCGAACTCGATCTTGGACGGGCAGACGTGGGTGCACAGCCCGCACTCCGCGCAGTCCGCGATGCCGAGGCTCTCCATCTCCTCGATGTCGTGGGCCAGGATCGACTTCATGAGATACGACGGATACACGTCGACCGCGCAGACGTCCTCGTAGACGCCGGTGGCCACGTGGGCCCGGACGCCGCCGCCCAGGTTCGTGTCCAGGTGCTGCGGCCGCGGCGGAAGCAGCGCCGACGCGAACGCGCGGTAGCGGCTCTGCCGGTCCTCGCCCGGGAGCATCCAGCCGACGAACATCGGCTCATCGCCCTCCGGGAGGATGGAGAACTTGTTGTCGTAGAGGCCGAGGCCGCCGTCGGAGGCCACGCGCGTGCCGGTGAACGGACCGCCGGACACGAACCGGTTCCGGGCGGGCGATGCCTCCGGGTCCAGGTGGCAGGCCGGCACGCCGCGCCGGGTGCGGAAGTGTCGGGCGTCCACGGCCCCCTCCCCGCCCACCGCGACGACGCGCGCCACGGGGTAGCGGCCCGCGCGGAAGACCTCGCCGATGTCGGCGCAGTCCTGCGCGTCCAGGTACCAGACGCTGCGACCCTTCTTGTGCGGCAGCACGTAGTGAATCTGCGTGGCCGCCAGGCCCGCCGGGTACGGCCCGGTGAACGTGTGCTTCTCGCAGTTCCGCGCCTGGGAGACGGCGTTGGGCACCGCCCCCTTCATCGTCCCGACGTGGACTTTGCCCTCGGTGAGCTTGCCGAGGAGGTCGATGCCGAGCTGGAAGTCCTCTTCCCTTCCCTCCAGGGCCAGGCCGTAGTCGAACGGCAGCGGGTCGTTGTCGGACGCACCGACGAAGACGGCGTCCGGGACGGACTCCGGATCCGGGATCACGGAGAACGGACGCTGGCGCAGGCTGGGCCAGAGTCCGGAGTCCAAGAGGATCTCGACGACCTGTGCGCGCGTGAGCTGACGGGCTTCCGCGGGCGCGTAGGCCTTGTGCTCCACCACGGGTTCCTGATCCGCGAGCTTGATGAAGATCTCCTCGCAGACCCGCTTGGGGCCGAAGCGGATCTCCTCGATCTCGCCTCCGGCGGGAGCGACCACGCGAACCTCCGCGTGGTTCCGGTCGTGGAACAGGGGCTGGCCGGCGGAGACCGTCTCCCCTTCCTTCACCATGAGCTTCGGCTTGACCATTCGGAACTCGGTGGGCCGGACACTCACCCGAACGGGCCGGGCGGCATCGGCCAGCGACCGGTCAGCCGCGCCGAGCATGGGGACGTCATAGCCCCGTTTCGTCTTGTAATCGGACATCGATCCCTTGCACCTCGAGGCGGTGAAAGACCGGGCCGCGCCGGGTGACGGGCTCAGCGAGCCCGGGCGGGCCCTTGCCGTCGGCCAGGTCGGGAGGGAGGTCTTGTGAATCCGGTCACAATGCACCCCCGCGGCAAGGTGCTCCTCAGGGGCCCGGGTGTCAAGGCAAACCCTGGTCGGGGCGATGGAGGAGCGCCGTCCAGGCGGCTAGATGAGGTTTCCGTCCCGCAGGTAGAAGGTGGGGCTGCCCGACTCGTCGAAGGCCAGCTCCAGGCGGACCAGCTCCACGATGGGCAGGAAGAGGCGCAGTCCGACCCCGTAGCCCGAGCGCACCCGGGCCTCCCGGAAGCCCGGAGCGTCGTTCCAGGCCGATCCGGCGTCGGCGAACAGGAATCCGGCGATCCGGAGGTCCACGTTGGAGATCCGCTGGGGGACGAAGGGGATGGGCAGCGAGAAGCGGCGCTGGTCCATGATGGGGAAGCGCAGCTCCGCCGACGCCCGCCCAAGGTTGGAGCCCACCTCCACGTCACCGGGCTGGCCCCGGATGGACGAGGAGCCGCCCACGCCCAGTAGCCGGTAGTCCGGCACGCGCCCGGAGGTCACCACGGTCCCGATCCGCCCCGCGACCACCAGCCCGCCGGGCAGCGACTGGAACGCCCGGGCGTCCACCGACGTGCGCAGGTAGCTGATCTCGTCGGTGGTCCAGCCGGTCGCCAGCTCCGTCGTGGCGACGGCGAGCGTCCCGCGCGCCGGGTCGATCCGGACGTTCCGCTTGTCCCGCAGGAGCCCGATCCCGATCACGGGGCTCAGCTGGTCCACCTTGCCCTCCGGCGACGTGCCGTCGCGCTCCAGGATCTCCAGGCGGGTGAACGCCGTGACGCCCAGTCGCACCTGCCGGAAATCGCCCAGGAAGCGCGTCGTCGAGATCGAGAGGCTGTTCGTGCGCAGCTCGCGGTTGTCCTCGCGCGGCAGCTCCACCTGCAGGCCCAGGCGCAGCGACTGCCGCCGCTCCCCCACCCAGGGATCCTCCCAGGTCACGGTCAGCCGATCGGTCTCGCCCGCCTTGCCCGTGCTGCGCAGCGACTGGTTGCGGCCGTTGATGTTCCGGATGCGCAGCCGGTAGCCGACGGTGATGCGCTCCGTGTCGAAGTCGTAGTCCGCCACCGGGGCCGCGAACCAGCGCGGACGCTCGAAGACGGAGACGACCACGAGGGCGCCGGTGCCCGAGGGCACGGCGTCCACCTCCACGTGGGCGAACAGCCCGAGGTCGACGATGCGCTCCCAATCGCGCCAGAGATCCTCCGAGCGGAACGGGAGCCCCTCCTCCAGGCGCATCTCCCGCCGGACGACGTCTTCCTGCGTGTGGTTGTTCCCGAGGATGAGGACCTGCGACACGATCCGCCCCTCGAGCGCCGGAAACTCCTGGTAGCGCAGGCGGTCGACGGAACTCGCCCGCGCGCCCGGGGAAAGCCCCAGGAGCGGCAGCAGGAAGAGCAGTCGGGGCAGCGAGCGCTTCATCGAACCTCGCGGGTCGGGGACGGATTCGAATCTTGGGGAGGGTCCGCCGACCGGTCAAGGGCGGCCTCGGACGATGCGCGCGCGGAAACGCGAAACGCCCCGGGGAATCCCGGGGCGCTCGCGACGATCACTTCCTGGGTTCGTCCGCGTCCGTCGGCGGCGGTGCTTCCGGCGGCTCTTCGTCCGGCCCTTCGTCCGGTGACTCGTCCGGAGCGGAGTCCGCGGGGGCCTCGCCGGCGGGCGATGCATCGTCCGCAGCCTCGCCCGGGGGCGGCGGCGGAGGCGGCGTCGGCGGCCCGGTGGACGATGCCGCGGACGATGCCGCGGACGACGCCGGAACGAACGCGGGACCGCCGCCCGGAAGCTGCGTGCCGAAGCGGCAGAGCAGCACCGCACCGAAGCCCAGCGTGTTGGCGAACGTCAGCACGATGGCGCCGAGGATGCTGCAGATCAGCGACAGCACGCCGAGTGCGGATCCGAACAGGTCGAAGACGGACGACAGGATCCAGAAGCCGTGCAGCGCCAGGAAGCCCAGCAGGATGTAGAAGTAGGGCGAGCGCGAGCGGCCGAGCGACGCCGCCCCGTCCCGCAGGTGCCCCAGGCGGCGGCCGACCGCCAGGGCCACGGCAGCGAAGCCGGCGAAGCCGAGCAGCCACCAGACGAACAGCAGCACCGGCACCAGCAACAGCCCGATGATGGTGATCGTCAGGAGGACCGTCGCCAGGATCATCGCCACGGGGGCGCCCAGCGAGCCCAGGATCCCGACGAGGAAGCTCTGCCCGGGCTCCGCATCCACGCGACGGCTCACGACGTCGAGGCGGTGCGAGGCGATGGCGTAGAGCAGGTAGGTCAGCAGGAGCCCGATCAGCAGGTACCCCAGGGTGAAGCCCATGGAGATGGCGCCGAAGCTCCAGTCGTTGTAGTCGTCGTAGTCGAAGTCGTGGGAGAACGAGAACGGCGACGGGATGGTCACGGAGACCTGCTCGCCCATCACGCGCACTCCGCTCTCGCGCCGCACGCGGCCGCCCACCGAGACGGCATCGCCCTCCACCACCGCGCCGCTGCGCAGGATGACGTCGCCGCCGATGGCGACCGCATCGCCCTCGACATGGCCGGAGACGATGGTCCGGCCGCCGATGCTCACGACACTGCCGCGGATGCGCTCGGAGGCGTCCACCTCCACCGAGTCCCCCACCTTGACGCGCTCGCCGCTGGCGTGCAGGTCGTCGCGGTCGCGGTACTGCTGGTACTCCTCCCAGAGATCCGATTCGGTGGTGTCGGCCGCGTCCAGCTGCTCGTGCAGGCTCTCGATCTCCTCGGCCGAGAGAACGGAATCCGCGGCCGTGTCCTGCGCGGACGCAACCAGCGGGATCAGCAGCAGGGCGCCGACGGGCAGGAGTGCGATCCCGACCAGGAACTCCCACCCCGATGCCGGAACCGCGGCGGCCCGGCGGGCGACGCAGGGCCGCGAGGGATGACGCCTACGACAGAAGGTGCGCATGTCCCACCCCTCCCTTCAGCAGGCGACCGCCTCGCGTGAGGCCCCACGCGAGGATCGTGGTGGTGAGAACGGACGCGACGCCGACGAACGTCAGCAGATCCGACGACGTTCCGAGCAGCGTCAGCCCGGCATCCGAGAGCGTGCTGGCCAGCCGGACCGTCCATTCCAGCTCCTGCACCGACATGGCGAGGCGCGTGAGTAGCGACACCCCGTCGGCCGCCCCGACGATCACGCGGCCCACCCAAGGCGCCACCCAGTCCAGGCCGGTCACCCGGCCCAGGCCGACGGCCATCGACAGTGCGACGGCGCCGCAGAGCACCAGCGCGTTCTCGGTCCGTCGCGACAGCCACTTCCGGCGCGCGGGCTCGGGTGCCAGCGAGGCGGCCCGCACCGCGGCCAGGATGTCCTGGTGGAGGCCGGCCGGAGGATCGACGTCCAGCGGCTCGTCCAGCAGGCGATGAACGGCCCGCATCCACTCTTGCTCCTGCCTGAGCGCCGGATCCGCCTGGACGGCCCGCTCCAGCTCCTCCGCCTCGGAGGGACTGAGAAGGCCGTCCAGGAGGTCCTGAAGGCGATCCTGATCTCTGGCGCCGCTCATCCTTGCACTCCTTCCGGGGTCCGTCGGATCCCGTTCTCAAGCGGTGTTACGGCGACCGGGGCGGAGGGGTTGCAGTTCATCGGGCGTCTCCGGGAGTGGAATGGCGGAAAAGGTAGACGAAATCTTCATTTCGGGCACGGGGGAAGCCGGTCCGGCCGAGGGCCCCGGGCACTTTCGCCCCCAAAAGGGTGCTCACAGTAGCTCCTCCAGATCGTGGCGCTTCTCCAGGACCTTGCGCAGGGCCTCGCGGGCGCGGTGGATCCTCGCCTTCACCGTGCCGAGCGGCAGGTCCAGCGTGAGGGCGATCTCGTCGTAAGAGAGGTCCCGCTGGTGGCGGAGCAGCAGGACCAGCCGGTGGGCCTCGGGGAGGTCGTCCAGGGCTTCGCGGAGCAGCCGGGCTCGGTCGGTCTCCAGGAGCTCGCCCTCCGGGTCCTGGCCCGGATCCTCCACGTCGCGCGTGACGGTCTCGTCGTCGCCCAGGCTCACCGGCGCGTCCAGGGAGACGGTCTTCAGCTTCTTGCGGCGGATGTGGTCGATGCAGAGGTTGGACGCGACCCGGTAGATCCAGCTCGTGAAGGGATAGACGGGGTCGTACTTGGCCAGGGCGCCGTGGACCCGGATGAAGATGTCCTGCGTCAGGTCCTTCGCCAGCTCCGCGTCGCGGACCATCCGGTAGGCGACGTTGTAGAGGCCGCGCTCGTACCGGCGCACCAGCACGGCGAACGCGGCGTCGTCCCCGTCCAGCGCCCGGCGGACGTAGACGCGATCGTCCACCTCCGCGGCTGCTCCGCGCCCCCTGTCATCGGCCTGGCTCAAAGGTCCCGCCTCCCGCGGCGGGACGATCGTAGCGCAGACCCGGACATCGCGCGATGCAACGGCGCCGCACCCGCCCTATACTCGGCCGGCGGAGCGGGTCGCGGCACACGACCCGCCGGATCCAGCCACTCGGAGGAGGGACCATGGCCGCGCTGCTTCGCCAGGGATCGCGCGGCCAGGACGTCGCGAACGTCCAGGATGCCCTGAACACGGCCGGCAAATCCAAGCAGCCCGCGCTGACGGTGGACGGGATCTTCGGCGCCAAGACCCGGGCGCGCGTCACGGAGTTCCAGGTCGCCCACGCGCTGGGCGCGGACGGCATCGTGGGCCCGCTCACCCGCTCCAGGCTGCAGCCGCATATGCGCCCCGGCGGCGCCACCGTCAACGTCACCCCGGGGGGCGGCGGCGGGAGGCCTCCGGGAGGCGGCGGGGGCACGCCCACCATCGGGTCGGGCGACGTGGTGGCGCAGGTGATCGCGTCGGCGAACAACGCGCTCGGCATGTGGCGGTCCACCGCCCGCTTCACCTTCGTCCGAGTGGAGGCCATCATGGCGATCAGCGGGCAGGGCTGCGTGTCGGGCCCGCACGTCAGCGGCTTCATCCTGGGGAGCCTGCCGCTGGATTCGCTCTCGCCGGACGACCTGAAGCTGGCGGAGGCCGCCGCGAGCGGGATCGGCAGCTGCATGGCCGAGTTCCAGCGCTCCATCCACGTGCCGGGGCTGCCCTGGTATCCCTCGTTCGTCGCGTTCCCCGGACCCTTCGCGCCGCCCACGCCCAACGTGCCGTCCGCCCTGGCCGGAATGTCCAATCCGGGGGCCGTCTCGGTGGGCGCCATGCAGTCCGCCATCACGGGGAAACTGGGCGGCGGCGGGGGCGCTCAGGCCGGGAAGGCGGCGGCGATCGCGGCCGCGGTGGGATCCCAGTACAGCGCCTTCGCGGTGAGCGCCTCGGTGCGGATGGTGATGGGAACGGGGCCCGTTCCCAGCTTCGCGCCCCCCGCCGTGCCGGTGGGACCGGTAGTGAACGGGACCGTCATCTCCGGAGGCGGGCACTTCTAGCCGTCGGGCGCCTGGATGACCGCAAGCATTGCCCGACGGCGGGCAGGCGGGGATACTGCATCGTCCTGATCCGGTTCCGGCCTCTGCGCCGTCTCCATCGAAAGGAGCGCACCCCATGTCCACCACCATCATCGACGTCCTGGGCCGAGAGATCCTGGACTCGCGCGGCAACCCCACCGTGGAGGTGGAGGTCACGCTGGAGAGCGGCGTGAGCGGTCTGGCCGGAGTGCCCTCGGGTGCGTCCACCGGCGAGCACGAGGCGGTCGAGCTGCGCGACGGCGACGAGGATCGCTACGGCGGGAAGGGCGTGCTGAAGGCCGTCGAGAAGATCAACGACGAGATCACGCCCGAGGTCGTCGGCATGGACGCCTCGGAGCAGGTGTTTCTGGACACGCTGCTCATCGACATGGACGGCACCAGCAACAAGAGCAACCTGGGCGCCAACGCCATCCTCGGCGTGTCGATGGCCATCGCCCGGGCAGCCGCCGCGGCGCACGGGCTGCCGCTCTACCAGTACCTGGGCGGCTTCAACGCCAAGACGCTCCCCGTGCCGATGATGAACATCATCAACGGCGGCGCGCACGCGGACAACAACGTCGACCTGCAGGAGTTCATGGTGGTGCCCGCCGGCGCGGAGACGTTCCCGGAGGCGCTGCGGATGGGCGCGGAGATCTTCCACGCGCTGCGCAAGGTGCTGCAGGGCAAGGGCATGAACACGGCGGTCGGCGACGAGGGCGGCTTCGCCCCGAACCTGGGCTCCAACGCCGAGGCGCTGGACGTCATCATGACCGCCTGCGAGCAGGCCGGCTACGAGCCGGGCCGGCACGTGTGGATCGCCCTGGACGCCGCCTCATCCGAGTTCTACCGCGAAGGGAAGTACGTTCTGGAGGCCGAGACGGACAAGGAGCGCGATGCCGCCGGCATGGTGGAGTTCTACCGGCAGCTCTGCGACCGGTACCCCATCGTCTCCATCGAGGACGGCCTGGCCGAGAACGACTGGGACGCGTGGCGGCTCCTCACGCAGGCGCTGGGGGATCGCGTGCAGCTGGTGGGCGACGACCTCTTCGTCACCAACACGCGCTTCCTGCAGAAGGGCATCACCATGGGGTGCGCCAACTCCATCCTGGTGAAGGTCAACCAGATCGGCACGCTCACGGAGACGTTCGACGCCATGGACCTGGCCGCGCGCAACCGGTACACGTCGGTGGTGAGCCATCGCAGCGGCGAGACCGAGGACACCACCATCGCCGACGTGGCGGTGGCGTCCAACTGCGGCCAGATCAAGACGGGCAGCCTGAGCCGCTCGGACCGGCTGGCGAAGTACAACCGCTTGCTCAGAATTGCGGACGAGCTGTCGGATACGGCGTACTATCCGGGGCTGGCCGCGTTCCAGGGGAAGGGCGTTCGCACGGAGGCCGTGCAGGCGTAGACTGCGCATCGGCCGCGCGTTCGCGGCCGGTCGTTGCGGCGAGGGGCCGCAGTCCGGCGGAAGGGTCCGTCGACGGGAGGGGTGGACGATGGCGGGGGTCGGTGGACCCTGGGGCGACGCGCCCCCACGCATGCCCAAGCCCGGCTCCGGCCGGGCGGCGCTGGCCAAGCGCGCCCAGGCGCGCGGCGGCGGCGAACGCCGGAAGGCCGCCGAAGCCGCCCGGCGGGGGCTCACCCGCGGCAGCGGCAACCGCCGGCCGAGAAGGTCCGGCGACGGCGGTCGCCTCACCCGACCGGTCAAGGGCGCCATCCAGAGCGTCGTGCGCCATTCCCGCGCCGTGCAGCAGAAGTACCTGGAGGCGCAGCGGCTGCGGAACGTCGCCCTGGCGCTGGCCGGGCTGTGGGTGCTGTGGACCTTCCTCATCGGCGACGCCAGTTTGCCCCGGCTGTGGAGCGTCGACCGCCAGAACCATCGCCTGACCACGGAGATCGAGACGATGCAGCAGCACGAGGCCGAGCTGAAGGCCGAGGTCCGCTCCATCTCCGGGCGGCAGGATCCGGAGGCGCTGGAGCGGGCGGCGCGCGTGGAGCACGCCATGGTGAGGAACGGAGAGGTGCTGGTGCGCTTCTACGATCCGGAGGCGCTGGAGGAGGAGTAGGTGGCCGGGGGGGGGGCGCGTGGCGGGTGCCGCGCGCGGGTGCCGTGGGAGAGGGCGCTTGGGAGGCGGGCCGCGAGGAGCCGGTCGCGAGATGCCGGGGCGGCGAGCGCCCGGGGAAAAAAGGCAGCCTGGAGCCGCAAAGAACGAGCCCGACGCCGGCCAGGGGCGTCGGGCTGTTTTCTTAGGGGGTGGCCGGGCGCCGCGTCCCCCCGCGACGGCCCGGCCGGGGAGCGCGAAGCTTCAGCACTCCCTACCAGTTCAAGCGCATTCCAGGCGCCAAAGGGGTCAAGAATCTGCAGGAAAGTGGCGGCCACCGGTGGCGGGGTGATTCGGCGGTGGTCCGGGCCGGCCGAGGGCGATGCGGATCGACTTGACGGACGTGAAGGAAGCGCGTAGGTTTCTCGCCACATTGCGGGGTGGAGCAGTCTGGTAGCTCGTTGGGCTCATAACCCAAAGGTCGCAGGTTCAAATCCTGCCCCCGCTACCAACCTAAGAGCCCGGGACTCAATGAGTTCCGGGCTCTTCATATTCCCGTGGCACCTCAGGAAGTGCGCCAATTGTCCGCCTATTGTCCGTGTTCCGACTCACCCATCGCATGGGAGACGAGAATGCTAGTGATGACTTGCTCGAACCTCGACGGGGCGCTCTACCCAGTATGGATGGGCCGCGAATGCTGCGAAGCACTCCGCGGGCCCGTACTTCTCACGGAGCCCAGACGAAAGTGCGCATCAGCATCTTGATGTCCCCGCGCGAGCGTCAACTGCTCGCCAACCAGAACCACTGACCGATGTCCAGTCGGCGCCCCCGCCTGGTAGACACTCAGCGGCCAATCGGCCTGCCCATGTCTCTCCCTAGACTCACCCCAGAGTCATGCCTGAAATCATCGGCGACCCGCGAACAGGCGACACTCTTGAGCGATAGGACCTTGCGAAGCCCATGCTCCGCGGCGTACCGATGACGGCCGGATCATCGAAACCTATTGGGACTCCGCTGGCTCACGTGCAGGGATAGGGCGCGCGCCCATTGGCGACTATGGCTTCTGATAAGTGCCGATGACCCTTCATGCCACTGGCCTCCAGCGTTCAAGGTCTTGAGCGCAAGTGAACGTACTTCACTCAAGCGCCTGGAGTATTGGCAGTTAGCCCCTCAATCTTCGCTTGCATGGCTGATACACCATTTGGGCACGAGTATTGCTCAATCTGACGGAAGGAGAATGCCTTTGCATCTCAATAGAACGGACAATCGAGTGGAAAGGAAGCCCGGCAATTCCGCGTCGCGCGTGTCAGGTTTGCGCCGCCAATCTCCGCGCGCAGGCTCCACTTCGTACCGCCGCCCCCAGCGCGGCGCTCACAGAGCGTACGGCGAGTGACCATACGGGAGAGAAACCATGACTGAGGGTGCAGGTGGTGCTCGGCAGCGCCTCTTTGCGTGTCTCTTGCTCAGCGTCGTCGGGCTTGGTATCGCATGCTCGAGAGAATCTGGCGACAAGGACTCGCCTCCTATCAATTCAAGCGAGGTGCAGACGCCAGCAACTTCTGACCTCAAGCCAGCACCCACGACGGGCTCTATCGGGCCTCAAGATGCGAGTGCGATTCCTGGCGAGACAACGCCCATTCGCATTGGACTATTCCAGATCGTAGAGCATACGGACGTGAATGCTCTCCGGAACGGATTCTGGGAAGTGGTTGCCCCCGCCAGTCCCCTTGATGGAAGGCCCATCGAGTTCACAATGGAGAATGCCCAGAATGACAACACGATGATCGAGCAGATCAGCGACCGATTCGTGGCAGCGCGGCCTCATCTGATCTATGTCATGGGGTCGAGTTGTGCGGTCTCCCTGGCCGCGAAGACTCGCAGCATCCCAATAGTACTGGGCGCAATGACCGATCCCGTCGCGGCCGAGATCGTGCAAGCCTGGGAGAGACCTGGATGCAATGTGACCGGTACCAGCGATCTTCCAGACGTGGAGAAGCAGCTCCATCTCGTGAGCCGCCTGCTGCAGGTCAAGCGGCTCGGCGCTCTCTACAATCAAGGTGAGAAGAACTCTGTCTCCACGATCAAGAAAGTACGGGAGACTTGCGCTCGGCTCGGTTGGCAGTTAGTCGAACGTACGGCTGCGAACACTGGCGAGGTCTCGCCCGCTGCCACGTCGCTCGTCGGGGCATGCGACCTCATTTATGTACCGCCCGACAACACCATACACGCTGCACTTCATTCCGTGATCTCGACAGCGGAGGCCGCGCGACTTCCGGTTGTTGGCTGCACGGAGAGTGTCGTTGTTTCCGGCGGGCTCTTCGCGCTCGCCGTTGACTATCGAGAACTTGGTCGCCTATCGGGAGAGATGGCCATTGAGATTCTAAACGGAAAGAACCCCGTGGAGATGCCTATTCGGACCATTGAGGAGCCACGGCTCATCCTAAACGTGGGGACCGCACGCAGGCTAGGAATCGAGATCCCTGAAGACCTGATGGAGTCAGCATCACGCCTGATCGATTGACACGCCAGTTCCTGATGGGAAGAGAGAGCTCTCAATAGGATGAACGGAGACAGAAGTAGGCATGGAAGCCCTTCTATACAAGCTGCTGGTCATCGCAGCGGATTCTGGAATCTACGCGATGGTGGCCCTCGGGCTGGGCGTAGCGTTTCAGGTAGTTCGTTTCCCGGATCTTACTGCGGAGGGATCTTTCGTCTTCGGGGCTGTGGCTGCCTACCTCGCGGGCGGCAGCGGCATGTCCCTTCCGCTGGTTCTCGTCATCTGCACTATCGCAGGGACCTTCTGTGGCTGGATCACCGCCGGAATGCACGTCCTTGTTCGAGTGCCCGGCATTCTCGCGGGCATTCTCACATGGATGGGATTGTACTCGCTCAACCTCCGCCTGCTCGGCTCACCTAATGAGCGCCTCCCCGCCGCGCAGATGCTCGCACCATTCGCGTACGACCACAATCTGGTAAGTGTTGGATTGGTGATAGCGGCCTCGGTCGGTGCAACCCTAGTCGTTGGAGTTGGCTCCCTGTGCTGCTTTCTGGAATCACGATCGGGTCTCAGGCTTCGGTGTGCTTCTGCTAATCCGTACATGGCCACCTCGCTGGGCTTCCGTACAGCGCTCTATCCCTTCTTGGGGTTGGGCGTAGCCAACGGTCTCATCGGCCTAGCCGGCGGCCTCTTCGCCTCAAAAGCCGGCTATGTGGACGTGAATATGGGTGCAGGGATACTGGTCGGTGGGATCGCCCCTCTATTCATGGGCAGGGCGTTCTTCCCAAACAGTCGCACATCCTCCCTGGTCGCCGCGTGCCTTGTCGGAGCGTTACTCTATCGCAGCATTATTGCGTTAGCCCTTGAAGTCGGGCTGGACCCACGAGATCTGCGCCTTCTGACAACCATGCTGGTGGTTCTCGGCCTGCTCCTAGCACGTTTGAAGGGACGTCCTCTCGCGGGGCTTGCCCTCGAGAGTATGCTCCGGAAATGACGGCGACGCCCATGCTCTCACTTCGTGGAATAGAGAAGACCTGGCCAGGAGCGGAAAAGCCGCTCCTCTTCGGCCTGGATCTGGATGTCGCGGCCGGCGAGACTGTCTATTTGCTCGGCCCCAATGGTGCCGGCAAGAGCACTTTGCTGAGTCTCATTTCTGGTCATGATAGAGTGGATGCTGGGCAAGTAACTGTGAACGGTCGGGACATTACGACTCTTCGGGCCGATCAGCGCGCAAGCTGGATCGGACATGTTCCGCAGAACCCTCTCCTTCACCAACTCCCAGACCAGACAATCCTGGAGAACATCCTACTCGCTGAGGACGCGTCGGGCGTGCACGTGCCCCTCCTTTTCCCGAAGCTGCGGCGAAGAACCGCGGTCCGGCGCCGCCTGAAAGACTGGCAACTCCCTCTGGCCGATCGCCTCGACGAGACAGTCGAGCCCTTGTCTGGAGGGGAGAAGCAGATCCTAGCCATTCTCATGACCTTCATGAGGGAACCTAAGGTGTTACTCCTCGATGAACCCGCTACGGCGCTGGACGGGCGCTCCGCAGCTCGGCTACAAGAAGTGATCGACGCTACAGTTCATCATTGTCAACCTGCTGCGATACTCGTGACGCACCACCTCGAACGAGCCTTGTCCCGCCCTGGGCGAATCGCTATCCTCAGAAGTGGTACCATCGTCGCAGATCTCGCTCCTGGAGACTCGAGGCGTACTCCAGAGTCTCTTCGGGACCTGGTATGGGGGGAGGCCCCACAATGATCCGATGCAACGGTAGCATGCCGGATCACAACACGATCTGCCGCGAGGCGACGAAGAAACGCGTATTCGTGGAAAGCCTCGGTTGTGCAGGCAACCGCGCGGACGCCGATCGCATCCAGCGCCTCTATTGGGCCTCAGGATGGGAGCCAACTTCCGATCCCGCCGATGCCGATCTGATCATACTGCAGACATGTGGGTTCACCCGCTTCCAGGAGGGAGTCAACCTCGCCCGCCTTGAGACGCTGCAAACCATCAAGAAGGCCGATGCACGTCTAATGGTGGGTGGTTGTCTTCCCTGGATTAATCCGAAAGCAGTTGAGCATATCGATCGCCGAGACACTTTCGGCCCCCGAACGCTTCAAAGGGCTACCGCAGCGATGGATCCGGTCTCGAATCTCGCGGACGTACCCGCCTTTGCTGCATCGACTGAAGAGGCTGGCACTGCTCTGGTCCGAGTGGCAACGGGATGCCTAGACCGATGTTCCTTCTGCGCTATCCCTTTCGCCAATGGGCGTATCAGTAGCCGTAGCCTCGAGGGAATCACGCGAGACTTGGTTGAAGCTCATTCCCAGGGATTTCGGCGCGTCCACCTCGTCGCGGAAGACATAGGCGCATGGGGCCGAGACACAGGCCTCACGCTCCTCGACCTTCTCGATCATATTCTGGCTCTACCGCTTGATCTTAGTTATCAGCTAGACAACCTAAACCCCAATTGGCTCACAGATCTCAATGAGCTGATTGAGCGATTGGCCGCCCCCAAGATTCTGAAGAGATTCTACATCCCCGTCCAATCCGGATCGGACACAGTGCTTCAACGCATGCAACGGCGCTACACAACCCGTGATCTGCTCGACATCTTCTCCGTCTTTCACGGTCGCTTTCCCAGTGCCAAGTACTCCACGGACTTCATCGTGGGCTTTCCGGGTGAGAGCGACAAAGAGTTCGAGGAGTCGCGCGCTCTCCTTCTTCGCCTTCAGCCCCACTTCTTGAGTGTCTATGCCTACGAGGAGAGACCGAGAGTGGCTGCCTCTCGCTTGCCCGCTCAGGTACCTTTGCAGGTGAAGGAGAAGCGCGCACGGGTCATGATCGCGGAGATGCTAGGAATCGAGGCCTCTCGACGCGGGGTATCAACGGTTCAAGAGCTTGCGTCGCGAGCACAGGAGAATCGGGGGCTGCCCATCAATACAAACGTAGGAGTCATGCCGGAATGAACGGACAGCGAAACACAGCCTCGCAGGGGGAGACTTTGATGCCTCCAGACGAGGACCGTCGCCTCCGCACTCGCCTGCATCGGCTGATCGTTGACAACGCGTACGATCATCCTGGCGAGCTGGGGTTTCTCTCTCTGCTCGATGGTGCGCTAAGGCGCGGAGCATTTCAGGCCGGCCTTGCAGAGGACTGAGAATGGCCTCCCCGAAGTCAGTTCTTCCGAGGGACATCTACGCTAGCCTGTGTAAGTACCGATCGGTAGACACAGGAGTGCTCCTCTGGATCGTGCGAGGTTCGACAGTCCAGCCTTTCCTCCCCGAGCTTTGTCACGAATGGTGGCCCAAAGGTCTATACAACCCTCCTTCCGGACGCATTCGGTTCACCGACTGGTGGCATCAAGTTGCCGTCGAGAAGACAGTCCTCACGCCCCAGCGGCTTACCGTGGCCGATCCAGTCATGATGCGCGTGTTTGACGAATGCCCCGAGGCCTCCGTTGCGTGGGTGAAATGGAAGCAAGGCCGTGCAATGGTCTCGTATTGTAGCCCGCCGGAATGGGTAGCGGTGCCAGGTGGCGGATTCCCGAACGACCCGGAGCAACTAGGATTGGCAACGCAGCGCCTCGAGGCAATCCGAGATGAAGGAGGGCGCCTTCTCGCCCTAGTGATGTTCTACCCACTTTCTGATGAGCCCGAGGAGCAATTCTGGGATCCCACGCTCTGGCTACCCGCTGGCGAACTCATTCTGCAGTCGGTGCGTGCCGCTCGTTCGTACCTCGACACGCTGGAGCAAGCCGAGAAGCATACGCTTGTCTTCGCGTCGGATCCAATGAACGCATGTGTTCGGACACTGGATTTGATAATCGACGCACACCCAGCGGACTCACTTGGAAGACGCAATGTCCAGCTGCCAATCGTTTGCTTGTTGGGCAAGACGGGATCGGGAAAGGAGGTCCTCGCACGCCGCTGCCACCAGCGCCTTCACCGTGATCCCGACGCGCCCTTTGTAGCCGTGAATTGCGCGGCTATACCACGCGAACTCGTCGAGTCAACATTGTACGGTCATGAGAAGGGGGCCTTCACTCACGCCGAAGCGCGCACAAAGGGCTGCTTCGAGCAGGCCGAGAGAGGCACCGTCTTCCTGGATGAACTCGGGAAGCTCGATCTCGATCTCCAAATGAAGCTGGCAAGGGTTCTTGAGGAACGATGCTTCCGCCGAGTCGGTGGACAAGAGATCATCGAGATTGATCGAAGTCTGATTCTGACCGCAACAAGCTTGGATCTCAAACTCGCCGTCGAGAGGGAGGAGTTTGACGAGGCACTGTGGCACCGCATCAACGCGTTCGTGATTCACATCCCTCCCCTTTCCGAGCGCCGCGACGATCTGCCAGTGCTCTTCGAGCACTTTTATCGTTGGTTCTTGAAGCCGGGCTGGCCGAGAGAAGGACCACCTGCGGAAGCCCTACGCTTAGTCGAGACGCATCCGTATCGATGGGGGGGGAACGTCCGGGAACTCCGAAACATCGTAGATCGCTTGTTGGTACTTAGCTCTCCTGAGACCTTGGTCCAGGACCTCAGGGAGTGGTTGGATGAACAACACGCCGAATCCACGGCTGGTACTTCGCCGCAGCCTGCCGTACCGTGGCCACTCCCCGAGGGCGGCAATGCTTCCTCTCCGAGTGACTTGTTTGGTGGCCTCTCGGCAGACGCCATGGAGAGGGGCGATCTTGATCAGATCGCCGAAGCCTTTCGCCATGAATATGAAGCGATACTGGCTGAGGGCACGGAAGTGGACGCCGCGCTGTTCCAGGTGGGAGAGAAGCTGCGGAACGGGACCAAGCCACGTCTCACTCCGATGTGGAGGCACGGCCTGGGGGGCAGGATCGCGGCCATGCTGGCTTGCTGCTACGGAATGTCCCCTGAGGCAGCCAAACTCAAGTGCATCGAGAAGCTCGCACCCTTGGGGCTCGCGAACAAGACTTGGAAGGATCCGGCTCAACGAGCTTTCGACAACGCCATGATGGGCTACAAGGACCTGCGGGAGTCTCTGTCAGCGCAGGATCGCGTCGAGTGACAGTCAAGGGAAACATCGGATTCTACGATGACGTGGCGCGCCAACGACTCCACTCAAGGAACTGGATGCGGGGGTGGGCAGGGCGGACACGAATGAGCATCTGATGATGACCCCGCTGTGAATCTCGATCACTTCCTTAACGTCACTTTCGAGCCGGTCCGCGCAATCGGGGATCACACAAGACTTGGCGTGCCATCACGTGCGAAGGGGATCGTACATGGTCTGCGCAAGCGGGAACGTGGCGGTGAGCCTGCGCCGCCTGCGTGGTCCGCCCCCCGGACCACATCAGTCGGCTAGAGAAAGGGCTGGACAACTTCTAGGTTATCGGTCCCGAAGTACGGAACCAGCACCCCGGGGACTTCCACGGTGCCGTCTGGCCTCTGATAGTTTTCTAGAATCGCGAGGAACGTCCGACCGACGGCCAGCCCCGATCCATTGAGCGTGTGGGCGTAGTCGATTCTCCCGGACGAGCGCCGAAGCCGCAACTTCATCCGCCGCGCCTGAAAGTCTTCGCAGTTCGAGCAGGAGCTAATCTCCCTGTAGCACTGCTGGCTGGGGAGCCACACCTCGATATCGTAGGTTTTCGCAGCACCGAAGCCCAAGTCGCCCGCACAGAGGTTGACCCGCCGATGCGGCAGCTCAAGCCGCCGGAGGATCTCTTCGGCGTCATCAGCCAGATCCTCCAGCTCATCGTAGGAGGTCTCAGGTCTTGCTAGCTTGACGAGCTCGACCTTGTCGAACTGGTGAACCCGGACCATTCCCCGAGTGTCGCGACCATGGGAACCAGCTTCTCGACGCCAACAGGGCGTGTAAGCCATCATCCGAATTGGGAGCTGATGCTCGTCTAGGATCTCGCCAGCGTAGAGATTCGTGAGAGGGACCTCCGCCGTCGGGACCAGGCCCAGTTGACCTTCCTCAGTCCAGTAAAGGTCGTTCTCGAACTTGGGAAGTTGGCCGGTCCCGAAGAAGGCCGCGCGGTTGGCGACGAAAGGCGGAGCCACCTCGGTGTAACCTCTTCGCTCCTGGTGGATATCGAGCATGAAGTTGATCAGTGCTCTGTTCAGCCTGGCCCCTGGCCCCTTGAGACACGGGAATCCGCTAGCGGATAGCTTCGCACCGCGAGCCAGATCGAGGATCCCGAGTCCTTCGCCCAGGTCAACGTGATCGCGAGCCTGGAATTCGAAATCTCGAGGCGTGCCCCACACGTGAATCACGATGTTGTCGGCGTCGCTGGTCCCCAGCGGCACAGAATCGTGCGGCTTGTTCGGCAGGATTGAGATGGCCGCCTTGACCTGTTTCTCTGTCTTCGCTAGCTCTTCTCTGAGCTTTGAAACGCGCTCCCGGAGATCGCGAGCACGCTCGCGATCGTCACCGCGGAGCCCGGCGGACCGTTTGCGATTCCCGTTCAGCGCATCGAGCTCCGAAATGAGGCTCCGACGCTTCCGGAGGCCAAGCACAAGCGCTCTAAGGTCGTCATCGAGCAACACACCACGCCTCCTCAGCGCATTGCGGAGCGTGTCAGACTCCCTTTCGCATGTCTTCAGATCCCACATCATTCGGTCTCCTCAGGTTGACTGCTGGGGCAACCGCCACAGTCTCCAGCGCGACAAGCTGGAGCTGCCCAATGCCCGTCGTTGGTCTCTCGAAGCGATGCCGGCAGGAGACGCCCGATCGCAAAGATCCGATCGAAGGTGTCGTCAGCGCTATAAGGGGGTCGGATGCCGCCGCACGCGGCCTCGGCCGCCGCGATTGCACAGAGGGCGCCGAAGCCGTTCCGCGGAACGCACGGGTACTCCACTAGGCCTTGCGTCGGCGAGCACTCAAGCCCCACAAACGTCACCCCAGCCAGTGACGCGGCGGCGGCGATTTCCTCCCAACTTCCGCCGAGCATGTGAACCACACCTCCCGCAGCCATACTGGCAGCAACCCCGACCTCGCCACCGCAGCCAGCCTGTGCGCCACTGACAGGCCCGCGTCCTATGGCAACTCGCCCGACAAGGCCAGCAACGAGGAGCGCCTCCACCTGCTCGCCTAGCTCAGCGCCAAGCGCATCGGACGCCGCTACGATGGTCCCCGGCACAGTACCCGACGCCCCACCGGTCGGTGCCGCGGAAACGAGTCCCATTCCAGCGTTGAACTCTTGGACTGCAATCGCTTTCACAAAGGCGACCCAGCCCGCACCCAGAATGGAGATGTGTCCACTAAGCCTCTGCCCCCAGTCACCTTTGAGGAAGGACATGTCATTCTCACCGGTGATGCCCTTTCGAACGGCGCGCTGCATAACGTCGCGATACTTCGCAATCGCCTCCGACCACACCTCTCCCGGCGTGACAGTTCCGCCCTCGCGGTCACGAATCTCGACGGTCTCAAATAGGATCGCGAACTGCGGAGGTGTCAGGCCGAGTTCCATGGCCACGGCAGTAAGGCTTTCGAAGGAGATCGGATGCTGTTCGTGAAGCTCGGCCAGTCGACCCTCGATGGTGCACATGTCAAAATCCGGAGCCACCGGAGAGACAATACGGGCCTCACTCGTCATCATCACTTCCTCCTATGCGGCCACCGTCAGCTCATGCCTATTGAGGATCTCGTAGTTGCCGGCTCCGATGGAGATGGCCTTCAGCAAGACAGTCCTCGTGCCGCGCCGAAGCCACAGCTCCAGAGTGTTCGGGTGTTCCTTCGCGTCTTCCGTTCTCTCAAATCGAATATCAACGTCGTTCTCTCCAGCGAGGATGAGTGCCTTGGGAGTGCGAGGATCCCTGGTCGATATGCCCAGAAGACCCGCCGCGACCGCGATGGGAGTGCGGTGCCCGTCGCCGGTCGTGGCGAAGCTGTTGATGAGCCTCACTCGGGCAGCATCCGGCACGCCGCCCAGCATTTCGTACGCCTCGTAGGCGATTAGCTGAGGGGCGGCTGTGTGACTGCTGCTAGGCCCATGGAAGTCAGGACCCAGGACTTCTCGGAGGATCGAGTAGCGACGATGCGGCCATCCGCGCTCGATCGGGCTCATAGGGATGATCGTCGCCGAAGGCGACGAGGGACTGACCGACAAGTCGGCCACTACAGCGGACGTAGACCCCACGACCGTGCCTCCATGGAAGGAAGCGAAGGGCGCCCCCCCGAGGGAAGGAGGCTGCCCGGCCTGCGAGTCCACTTCCCGACAACGAATCTCGGCTGCGGCTCCGAAGCGGGAGAGCAATCCCTCGATCTCGCGATTCCTTGTGTCCGGTGCCCACGCGGCGTAGCCTCTCCGAGGCTGCGGCTCCAAACAGGAGGCAACTCCAGCCTGGATCCGCGCTGGGCTCGGGTGTCCTACCACCCGGGCCCTCTTCTTCCTGCGCATCCAGAGCGGAACGGACGCTGGCATCTAACGCAACCTCCGTGCCATTCCCTTGCGCTGCCGGGAATAGCCGAGAAGCTCTTCTGCTTGATGCGGTTAGAGGATCGAGCCGAAAGCCTTCGGTGCGAGTATCAAGCAACCCTATGCGCGTCCATTCCGGTCCCCTCCGCCATGGCAGAGAATGGCGGAGAGCACCGCTGAGTGAGTGGGATCTCGTTGTGACTCGTGATGATTCGGTCAAACCATGGAGCTACACGGCGGGCTCGAAGGAGGCAGTCTCTCGCCCCGGACCACAGGGCTGAGGCGGCGCTCGGCGCAACGTCCTACTTCACGCCGATTCAAGATGAGCCTGCGTCTGCCTGATGGCGCGTCGGAGGTCCTCATCACTCGTGATGTTGTACCGAAGGAACATGCTCACTGTCCGGTGTCCGGAAATGGCCATCGCAACGGATTGCGGCACCCCGGCCCTAATCATGTTCCGTACGGCAGTCCGCCGGAGATCATGGAACAGCTTGCCCGCCACCCCAGCCCGCTTGCAGGCGCTTGCCCACGAGTGCTTGAAATCCTGTAGCGGCTGCCCTTGATTGTGAAAGACGTACGCGGAGAGCCCGGCACGCCCGTCGGCCACTCGGAACCGTCGAGCAGGCCATCGGCGCTTGATCACTTCCCAGAGAAGTCCATCGAGCGGCAGTACTCGACCGTGGCCCGATTTTGACGTTGCGAGGCGCACTTCCCTCGCCTTGCGATCCACGGCTTCCCAGCGCAGCCCGAGGATCTCCCCTTTCCGCCATCCCGAGAGATAGGCGAACCGCGCAACATCGGCCACTTGGTCCGGGAGCTCGGCGGTGACCGCCTCGAACTCGTCCGCCTCGAAGAACCCCTGGCGAGCGTTGTCCTCCCTGAGAAGTCGGATGTATGGAACCCGCGACACCCGACCCTGTCGATGAGCCAGATTGAACGCCTGTTTCAGTGGCTGGATCTCCCGATTGACGGTCGCGGGAGCCTTTCCCGCATCGAGACGTTCACGGACGAAGCTTTCAACGCTCGCAGGGGTGAGCTCCACGGCTCGAAGATCACCGAACTCCTCACGTATTGGCTTCAGGTGAGATCGAATCGTCCCCAGCGACTTCACCCGTCGAGTTTCGAGATGCGTGATGAGAGTGTCGAGAAGGTTGTCGACCGTCAGACGCTCTTCCTGGGGCCCCAGGAATCGATCGCCGTGAATCTCCTTCCACCTTGCGCGGAGGCGGCGCTTCGCTTCGGCCTCGGTCCTTCCGGCGGACTCCCGGTACTCCTTGCCGCGGTAGTAGTAGGCGATCCACCAGCGTCGCCCTCTCTTGAAGATTCTCCCGTCGCCTCGCATGGTAGTCAGCTCCTTGATGGACGTTGGCTCGTCGAAGTCTGGTCCGTGCAGCCATCCGTGATCAAGCGCCTTTCGGCGCACGTCGGCCGTTCCATCGCTCGAGCCCCCGAGCGGAGAAGAGCAGCCGACGTCCGATCCTCCGAGCAAACGGGAGCCGGCGCCAGTTTCGGTACAGGTAGTCCCGGGAGATCCCGAGGCGGCGGGCAGCTTCCGCCGTCGAGAGATTCTCGTCGGGCTGGTCGGGGGAGCCGGAGCTCGCCGGTCGACCCGAGAGCGCCCGCGCAGCCGCCGCCGCGGAGAGCGAAGACAGGGCAGCCAGGATGGCAGGCAGGTCATCAGCTTCAAGACCGTCGATCTGAGCGGCGAGCTCCTCGATGAGCGCCTTTGTGGCATCCAGATCGCAGCTCCGGCTCGGTCGCGATCGACCTCGCCGGCCGCGGCCGGAGACCGTTGAGGTGACGCGGGGGAAGGCACGCTGCGCAGACATTTCATTCTACCTATTGATGGGCCTAGGCACCTGGGTAGTCGTTGAACGACACGTACTTGCCCCGTTGTCCCTCCCCTCCCGGTAAGGGGACCTCACAAGGGGAGGTTCAACAAGGCGTTGGAGAGCATCGCCCACCTGTCCCAGGCCCCCTCCAAGACAGAGTGCAGTGCGGCCGGGCCACACACGTCCGAGCATGGCCTCAACCGTCTCGGTGCGTTCAGCACCCCGGTCTTCCAGAACGAGGAGGAGCGCGAAGTCCTGCCAGCCAAGCAGTCCTTCCGGACTCAAACTGGCGAGCACATAGGTGCTCAGCTTCTGTTCCAGCACACGGAGGGACTCGGTCCCACGGTCAACCTCCACGCAGATCCGAAGCTCCGGCGGCTTCGCGGCCGGAACCGTCACCCGGAGCACCACCATCGCGTCGGGAACCACGGGAAGGGCGTGTCCCCGCAGTTCCCAGTCGGGGCGGAAGGCCTCCAGCCGTAGGCCCGCAGACTCGCTCGCTGCTACCGCCAGCGAGACCCAAGTGCGTACGACAGCGAGATGGTGTGCGCTCTCTCGCGGACGCCTTCCCACGGCGACTTCTCGGGCCGCCGCCCACTCCCTTCCCCGTCTGCCGAGCGTGTAGACGTTTTCTGCGGCCAGATCGCTGGAGATCACGTCGAGAAAGCCGGCGTCGTAGAGGCGGCGAAGGCGCCGGGCGGCCGTGTCCCTTCGCGTCTTGCGGAAGATCAGGTTTGCCAGATCGCTCGTCCGCGCCATCCGGAAACGAGCCAGAGCCCGGAACAGACCCTCGTCTCGTGAGGAGAGCCGGATCTGCACGCCGGGGCGCCGCTTATCACGAGGTTGGCGCATACGTCACTCCGGGAGAGGGTTCTTGATCGGCAGACCGCACTCCAGACACGGTGTCCATCCTGCGGAATGCCCACACACCCGACAGCGATCGAACGCCCAGCCCTCGTGGAGCGCCCCGCAGCTGCATCGATAGACGCCGAAGACGGGGCTCACGTGTCCTCGAGGACACTTGAGGGTCTCCTTGAAGGTGCGGGGCAGACGGCAGCCAATCCACAGCCAGCGGGCAGTTGCGACCGCTCCATCCCATGTTGTGCCTAGGATCCACAGGTAGATCCTCCCCACGCCCGCCACCAATCGCCACACCCATCGTAGGTCGTTCGTCGTCAGGTCGATCATCGTTCACCCGATGGCCGGTAGATCTCCGTCGTCATCACGGTCGTCACCCGGAACAAGAAGGTCCGGTACATCTCCGTCGGTGGCGCCGTCGTCATTCGGGACAACAACGTCCTGTACGTCCTCGCCGTCAGCACCACCTTCGTCCAGACCAAGAACACCCCGTAGATCTTGCTCTTGTGCGCCAATGCTCTCCTGGTCTTCTCGCCGCAAGGCGACCGTGCCCTGTCGGATCGCGGCACGGATCCCGTCTGATGCAGCTGCCGCCCGTTCGCGTAGGCCGTCGATATCCACGCGCGGGGATCGCACCCGCTGGGCACGAAAGGGGGCCTGTTTCACCCAGAGCAGTGCCTCACGATCCGGAAGGCGCGTGAGCTCCTCGACCAGCTCTTCTCGGCCTCGCCCACCCTTTCGTTCCTCGGGCAAGGGAAGCGAATGCGCCATGGCGCGCGCATCCTCCAGATTCGAGCGGAAGGTCATCGTCCAGTTGCAGTTCGTTCGCAGCGAGCGCACCAGCAGCGGGCTCTTCTCCGCCACCTGGGCCGGCGCCTGATTGACGAACGTGAGGGCCACGCGCTTGTACCGTGCGAGCGAGAGCAACCTCACGAACTGCTCGATCTGCGACGTCGCCAAGGCCTCCTGCCACTCATCCAGCACAACATGGACCTGCGCCGTGTCGGGCTTGACTTCTCGGGACAGGATGGCCCGCGCAAGCCGCCCCACGAGTATCCCCGACCAGAACCTGGCGACGTGCTCGGCACCGGCGGGGGGGTCACCGAGGTCAATCACGGTGACGCCCCCCTCTAGGCACTCCGCGAAGGACAGGCACGAAGGTGCCGAAAGCGCGAGGCGCGTCTCCGGCAGGTGCAGGAACGTGTCGAGCCGCGCCGCGAGTGCACCGACCGACAGCTTGCTCTCGCCCTTGAACTGGCCCCACGCGTATTGACGAAGCTCCGGATCCTGCGAGCGAGTCGCCGCCTGAACGAAAGTCTCCGGTTGAGCAAGCCACCGACTGAGAACGACCAGGGATTCGTCCAGCTCAATCGCCAGGGCCACAAGCTTCAAGAATACTCGGAGCATTCGTCCGCCGAGATCCTCGCCGAGAGCGTCCCGTAGCTGGCTGGCAAGAACCATGGACTGCACCTCTCGCGACACCCCGTGCTCCGGGCGAGTGACGCGCAGAAGCGGCATGTAGTCCCCATCGAACGGTCGGATGACCCGAACGCGTTGTAGATGAGGGGCACCAGAGACCGCGAGGGCGGGAAGAACGACATCGAGAAGTAGAGCTGCGAACTCGCCCTTCATGTCGAAGTAGACGCAGGGGTAGGACTCTTGGTGCAGGATGGCCAGCTGGATGGCCAGGGCTTCGAATGTCTTCCCTGTCCCGGTGCCTCCCGTGATCCAGCCGTGCGAGCGGGTGAACGCGTCCGTCGGCATGCCGACGCAGAACGCCTCCCCTGCTCGCGTACGGCCACGTGCGAGTACAACTCGGCCTTGGCCGGGCTCAACACGCATCTCCCTCTCGAAGAGATCTCGCTCCCGCTCCTCCGCAGGGGAGGGCCGCGTAGCGGCCCAGGTGTGGAGGCGCCGGGCCCGCTTCGCGTCATGCCGCGTCAGAAGCTCGCGCACTCGGAGGAAGCCTCGCCTCATGGACCGCCCTCCCATGGCACTACGGGATCAGGGTCCTGCGGAGGTCTTGGTAGCTCCCCGTAGAGAGGTACTTCCAGCTCTGGCATTCGACTTGAAAGACGTTCCCGGCGCCCTTCTGCTGCACGGCGCGCTGCCGTCGCTCTGTCGCCGCGAGCCGCCCGCGCGAACAGGCCCACCACGAACAGGACGGCGAGAGCGCCGACTACGATCTCAACATGCGGGACACTAATCTCGCTCGTGTAGGGCAACTCCACCGGAGGTAGATCTAGATCCGCCAGGGCACTTGTGAGCAGTACCAGGACCAGCAGACCGAACCCCAGACGCGTGGCAAAGCGATGCATGTCCCTTCTCCCGCAATCCGCCTCCCGCTCTAGCGAACAACCAGGTAGACAATGGCGAAGAGAACGAGGGTGCAGAGCGTCAGGAACAGAAGGAGCCCAAGCGGGACCCGAACCATCCGTGCCATGACTCTCCAGAAGGTGCGTGGACGATCCACCTCCTCCGACTCACGGGAGGAGGTCCGACCGACGTCAGGATCCCCAGACGTCCCACGACGTCTCCTCCCTACCGAACGACCTGAAGCGATCCGAGCGATCTCCGGTGTGAGATTCCCTTCCTCGTCGCAGAGCCACTCGTCTCCGCCGATCTCGACGCCGGTCACGTGGTCTCCTCTCTTCTCGAACTGAACCCACACACGGGGCAAGGTTCGGATCGCTCCACTCGCGCGTAAAGCACCTCGAACGGCATCGCGAAGAGCCCCGCCGCCTTCGGATCGGGCGCACTGCCGCCGTGCACGAGGACGAATCCCTGGCTCGGATCTAGAAGCGATGCTCGCCTCTCCGACCCATCTATCAGTGCAAGCGCGTGGGCGGAAGCCACGGCCGCGATGAACCGAAGGTCCACGGCCAGACCCGGCTCGGCGACAAGGCGTTGAGTGTCGGCGGCCTGGTAGGCAGCCCGCCGCTCTCGAACTTCAGGAATGTCTCCGAGGCTGACACGGAAGCCGACGCAGCAGAACAGACATGGCGTCACGTTCGGCCGGAATACGATTAGCTCGCCCCCGCGCGCTCGTTCGTGCGCAGCAACGAAGATCGCCGACACCTCCTCCGCAACGCAAACCTCGTTCGTCAAGAACTGTGCTTCCGGGCTGTCGGTCGTAGCCACGACGAGATCGGCGCCTCGAACAAGCTCACGGAATCTGTCGTCGCCGAGTTCTAGGACGTCTTCCCGGAGAGCTCTCGCATCAACGCATCGCCTTTGGAGAAGATCCGCGACTGCAACCGCCTTCTCTCGGCCGAGGTCGCCAAGATCACACGCATGGCGCGAGACGTTGGCGGCGTCGAGACGATCGGGATCGACGATCACGAAGTGGCCAACGCCAGCCTCCGCGAGCGGTAGAACGGTTTCGGATCCCAGGCTCCCAGCCCCCACGACCAGCACGGTCTTCTCTTCGAGAATCGCGCCGTCGGACACCTCCACTCTTCGGCTATCGAGCTCTTCATCGACGGCGACGACCTCGATTTCCTCAGGAATCGGAATCCCGGTGTTGAACTCGATGAAGACGGCGTCCTCGCCATAGCCCACTTGCGTCCAGGCGCCTTCACCCGGCGCCATCTGCACTCCACCCAGTTGTCGGAAGTGGCTCTGCGCTGACGCCGCTTGGGCCAAGACCTGCAGGAGAGCCTCCTCAGGGCGCACCAAGCCGTACACCTTTCCGCCTGGCGACCGGAGTGCTGACTGCAGCGCCTCGCGCGTCACCACGGCCCTCATGAGCGCCCCCTTCCGCCCTCATCGCCAGCCAGGACACTCAGGACGCGCGGGTCCGTGTCGGGCACGATCTCAATCGGGACTTCGGCGAAATCGTCCCGGTACCTGTACATGAGGTATGCGCGCATCCGGATGTGGTCGCCGTCGACGACCGCGATCGGGAACACAGCCTCTAGTTGATCCCACTCTGCATCGGTCACGATGTGCCGAGCCGTCTGTCGATCCTGAGCGCTCGGCGTGTCGAAGCAGCCGGGGTGTTTGTGCCAATCCCCTACGTAGTCGATAAGCCCCATCGTTCAGAATCTCCTCCACAGAAACTCGAGCAGGGTCTGCTGCCACTCGTGATCCGGACTGAACTCCCCCGGCTCCTTCACTGCACGTGGTCCGGCAGGAAGTGCGAAAGCAATCACGACATCTGGCCCGAGTCGGTGCCCTACAAGCACGCCCCCCGTTTCCCGGTCGGGATGCAGGAGGCACTCACGCTCGATCTCCGCGTACACTTTGTGAGGGATCACACATGATCCAGCCATTAGCGCCTCCGCAGATCCTTGGGCCAGACTCCCGTCGCGCACCACACTAGGTAGTACCTGAGCCAGTCGCAAAGGAGAGGGATCTCGCTTGCCGCCGTCCCCCTCGATGGGTCCCAAGCTTTGGGATGTACGCAAATGCTTCCGCCCTTGTAGACGTGTGGAGTCCTGGGGCGGAGCTTCGGCTCCACGAGCCGCAAGACCGGCTCGCAGTAGGGATACCGCTGTGGATAGGAAATGCTGACCCAGAACACGGAGTCGTCCTGAGGTGAAACGATACCCTCCCAGCGCAGTGTCCCGTCCCTTTCGCGCTGAAGCACGAATTGGGGAAACCGGCTTTCCATCACCGCAACTTCCAGAACCAGTCGGTTCTTCCACTGCCTTGTCTCGTACCACATCCTCTCCCTCGCGAGTGCTCGTGGGCCCGCGGGGATGCAGGACTTATCGTCTTGACCCCGCGAACCCACTGCATTCCTTGTGTGTCAGCGCGGTGCGTCCACTTCACCTAGTCCGAAGGTCCGATGAGCCAACTTGGTCGGCCTATTGGCGTCTCCAGCCGTCATCCCGCCCGCGTCCCGACCCCCGGATACCTCACGGATGCGCCCATCGGGATCCACTTGAACCGCTCTCCGGGAGCGTTCCGCAACGGTGTCACGCAACCGCTGCAGCTTCTCATTCATGATCTCCTCCCTCTTCATCAGGACGACGTCATCGAGACGACTCTCGCCCCGATGGAGAGGATGGACAGCACGGTTCGTGCCAACATGGAGCGACGTGGCTATGTGATGAATCGACATAGGCTTCCCGCGCGCTTGCGCCGGGGCGCTTGGTCTCAGCCCGTGTCTCACTCTTGGCACCGGCGCTGACGTACTCTCATTTCTGACGCACATCGCCACGAGTTCACGTGCCTGTCTCGTGTGCTTGGCGGCGCTTGTCCAAGAGACCGAACTGGCGAGCTCGGCGATAGAACGTTGAGCGTGAGACGCGTAGAAGCCGGGCCGCCTCCGTCGGACTGCCGCGGCACACCTGTAGCGCCCACTCATAGACGTTCCGCGTCACTCCTAGGATCGCGTGCTTTCCCGTCTCACCATCCTGGACCTCGAGGATTCCTCGTTGCACATGCTCCAACGCACCCACCGTGATGTGCTCGGGAAGGTCGCGCACCGATATGCGCCTCGTATCGCACCTCCGGACGAGTCGCCCTACCACCAGCTTGAGTTCTCGAGCGTTACCGGGCCACGAGTAGCGTTCCAGAACGTCAAACGCCTCTTCTGTGATCGAAGTGACGTTCTTCCGGTACTTCCGCGCAGCGTGTACGAGGAAGTCTTCTGCCAGGGGTCGGATGTCCTCGCGGCGTTCTCGAAGCGGCGCCAGACGAATCCGCTCCTCCGCGATTCTGTAGAGAAGGTCGCTTCTGAGCCGGTTGTCGCGAACGAGAGCATCAACATCGTGATTGGTAGCTGCCACCACCCGCACATCGACGCGTAGTGGCTTTTGGGACCCAACAGGCCACACCTCTCCGCTCTCGAGCGCACGAAGGACCTTCGGTTGCACCGATGCTTTCATGTCTCCGATCTCGTCGAGAAACAGCGTGCTGCGATTAGCCAGCTGAAAACGCCCGTCGCGCTCGCAATCGGCACCGGTGAATGATCCTTTAGTGTGTCCAAATAGATCGGCTTCGGCGAGTGCGTCTGTCACGGCGGCGCAGTTCACTGGCACCAGATCTCTCGAACATCGAGCTGACCACTCATGGATTGCCGTTGCGTACAGCTCCTTTCCCGTCCCCGTCTCGCCCTCGATCAAGACCGAGACGTCGAACGGCGCTACCTCCCTTGCCTGCGCAAGTGTCTCCTTGCTCTTAGGACTGACAGCGATGATCTCGGGCCTCATCGCACCACCTCACGATCGTGCGTGAGAAGCCAGTGTGTCGCGGGGCGCGTCATATGGTCCGAGAAACTCAGAGGTTTGCCGCGATGTTCGGCGCGCCTGAGGCAGTGGGTGCTGGGTGCGCTGCAGTTCTGCGGGTGGAGTCGAGCGGCCTGGTACCGGGTTGCGGCGAAATCCCCGGCGGCGGGGCGGAAGAAGACGGCGTTCAACATGTCAGATCCCTCCATAGAAGCCCATGGACGGATCCGCCCAAGCGAGCACTCGACACCCACGTCACGAGCGGAGTAAAGTGGGTCATCGCCTCGCGGGAATCCGTGTAGATCGACGCGAGCGCGATACTCGAATGGGGCCCGTTTTCTCTTTTGAGGGCGGGCCCTGTTTTTCGTATGGGCAGACCCTTTCTGCTATCCGGTTATTTGACAGACACTTAGAGCGTGCGCTAGAGTTGAAGCGCGTTTGTCGGGGATCCCAAGTGAAGGGACCCGCTCGGGCTCTCGCCAGCCTCTGCCGATCGGGCGGGGCTCAGCGACAGCCCCTCCGATCCGATTTCACCCCCGGCAACGCCAGCCCTCGTGCGCCAACGTGTGCGGGGGCTTGTTCTATTCCAGTGCGCCACCCCCTTTCCGTGCGAACGAGGGCAGCAGCGCCCCACGCTCACACGACTTCCAGAAAGCGACCGTTTCCGATCGAACTTTCAACGGCTTACGGGCCCGCTCGTCGCGGGTACACCGATAGCGTCAATCTATGGGTGGCGTTTCGCTTTCAGAGTTCGGCTAGGCTCGCCGAACTGGGCCACCCGAAAGCATTCCTCGCGCGGATTCTTCGAGGGGTTCCGCGCCTAGACGTGGACTCGAGAGTGGCCAAATCGCGTCCACGCTGCCTACGGGGGGCACAACCAAATGCGCTGGGCCCTGGGCTGGACGGCCTAACTGGTTGCCCAAGGTCGCTGCCTCGTAGGTCTTTCTCCTACCAGGTTCAGCCTATGAGAGTGGCTCTTTTCGGTCAAGGCAAAAGCGGATCACTCGATCACCCATCGCCGTCAGCCCCCACATCGTTGTCATAGCCGCGAGAACTCAGCTGGTTTTCCGGCATAGCCCCGTTCCGGCCTTGACCTGACCCACGTTGTGAAGCGCTCAACGAACCGCTCGGGGAATCGGCACTTGTGCCCCGGCCCCGCCTTTCGAATGTCGATCTCTCCCTCGATGAATCGCTTTGGCAACTTGGGCCCCTCCTCGCCCCAGTAGACAAAGAAGGAACCAACCAGGACACGATCGACTCTGGTGTCATGCCTCACGTTGGCCCGATTCGCCCGCCCGCTCGCCAAGCTGTGGTGAGAATTCTCTTGAACCCACCTCTTGGTCTTTCGATCGCGGTGATAGATGCTGTCACCAAACGCCTGCTTCAGGCTTCCCTTCAGAAAGGGGCGTTTGGCTCGAAACCGCGGATCTTTCCAATACCTGTCGAACGTCAGCGTCTCAGCGACCTCCATCGCGAAGACCAATCTGTCCTCCAAACCGTAGCGCCCCGACCCGGTGCCAACGACCCAATCGCCCACGTCTGCGCGTTTTCGAATCTCCGGCTTGCATGTGGCTAGGGTACACACGCCATAGAAGGGGTTGGGCGCAAACCCGAAGTCCCTCGCCACGACGTACGAGTAGAGCTTCATGGTGCGCTCCTTACTGACAGCTGTACCGAGGAAGGTCCCATTCGGGGGTCGCACCACCGTCTGGCGCCACCCAGTTGTCGGACCCATTCATGGCATCGATGATCGCACTGCTGTCCCACCCGACGATCGCGTCGGCATACTGCTCCAACCCCTTTGGTAAGTCGGCGTCCTTCGCACCTCGCACCCAAACACCCACGATTCGCGTGTCCGACTTCGCGGCGTACTCTGCCTCCCAGTTCACCCATTTGCTCGTGTGCGTATCTGGAGAGACCAGCACAATCACGGTCCCAGCCCAACGAATCCTCGGCGCTAGGATCTCTGATTTGATGTATCCCTCGCTCTTGGCCTGATTCGGCTTCGACCTCACAATTGAGCTATCGCGAACTGTGTACCCGCGCTTTCCAAGCAGGTCCTTCAGCTTGCCAACCTCACCGTCGTCTTCATGTACGTGACTTATGAAGACGTTCTTCGTTCTACCCAAGGCTCACTCCCCTTCAGCCAATCGCTCCCCGCGTCACTCCTGTCTGCCATGCGCAATCGCCCTGAGCGCACGCGCATACCGGATCATCTTTCCGTTGACTTCTTCTATATCGGCCATCAGCGCTTCATACTCGGGGAACTCGCGCTGCAACTCCTGCGGAGCGATCTCCTGCAATCGCTCCCTGTTCTGTTCATACCAGTTCCGGAATCTCGCCTGCCACTTCGTCAAGTGTGGCCGAAGACCCTGATTCAGCGCTTCAGTCGTGATTCGCACGATCTCACGCGTGCTCGCCTCTTCCCTAATCAGGTGAGCAGGAATGCTCGCGACCAGATCCCGGATCCTGCCGAACAGCGCATACCACGAGTCGTAGATCTCTACGATCACGTCGTTCTGTGGGTCGATCGGTAGAGCCGCTTTGCGTGTCACAAGCTCCGCCCAAACCCGGTGCGCCACCTCGATGTCCCTCGTGTTCGGCTGGAAGGAGGCTGTGCCAACTCCTCCAAGGTCGATGTCGACACTCACGAGATCGAAACGACGAAACCTCCGACGAGATCTGACGATCCGCCACACCACAAGCCCAAAAGCGAGAAGTGCGATTGTGGCGATAAGCCACCAAGGCATCTCGACGGAGATGCTCCCCCCAGAGACAGACACCCTCAGCAAGTCCACCGCTGTCGAGTCCGTCGCCATCTCACTCCTCCGACGTGTTCCGTCCCAGATTCACTGGCCAGCGCCCTGCAGTGACGACCCGCTGCCCACGAGCTGGCTGCTGCTTACACCCCCATGCGCCTCGACTCGACCGTTCAGTCGCCACTTGGGCGGGAACCAGCAAGACATCGCCCGCCTGCTCGCCCTGAACTTCTGCTTGATTCGCTGTCGCCCACTCCGCCCCTTCACTGATGGGTGAGCTACTCGAGCATACTTGTCCACTTCACAGAAGAGATTCTGGCAGTCTATTAGCTGAAGCCTTCGACCCCACAGGCTCTGAAAGCGAAGTCCAAGGCGCTCGAAGTGACACTCCTGTTCATCCGCCATCTTGCGGATGAGATCTCCGGTGTCCCACCCTTTCGGATCTGAGAAGCACTTCCGAATGCCATCCAGCGCCCCGGGGCCAGGCATCACGAACTCCATCTCATCAAAACCCAACTGGGCGCTGTAGTTCAGATCAGTTGCCCATTGGTACGCGAGGAACGGCCCAACACTCCGCTGTTCCAGCAGCAGTGCATACGCGCGCCTCATCGATCCGGCGTTACGAATCCTCGTCGGCAGACCTGACTTAAGCATCGTGGCCAGTAGTTCTAGGTGGAACCTGTGCTTTGGCACGCCGGAACGACCACCTGACGGCATGATGTACGCTGCCGAGTAGATTCGGTTTCCTGCTCTCCGCTCGCGTTCCAGGCGCTTGTCCCAGTCCCCCGGCCGAAATGTGGCGGCGTCCAGCTCACCGAACGACTCTTCTAGAAGCTCCCAGGTTTCGATTCGGTTGAAGATCTTGAACAGAAGTATCCGAAAGAACGTGTCTGTAAATCCGCGATCCTTGTCGTAGATGACGTTCTGAATGAGGTATTGGCTGACTCGATCAGCAGCTCGATATGCGTTGGTGAACCTGAATTCTCTGAGTATCGGGTCATCCGTCCAGGGTGCAGGCACTCCCTTCAGTCGGCTGAACAGTATCGCCTGCCTGGCAGCCGCAAACCGCCAGTAGGTGTCGAAGACGACCGTTGCTTTCGGTTCACTGCGCCGGGCGAAACCGTACGGCGCCTCTCCAGGCTTACTACGCCCCTGCGGCCGACTTCCTCCAGCGCCATTCACTGCGCGCTCCTCATCCACGACTGCTCGTTTCCTAGGACGCGATCTTCCCACAACCACCCTCCCATCACCGGTAGATCCCCATCGGCTCCGGCCATGTCTCGCGCAGCGCTCAAGTACGTGAAGGTGTCCGTTCTTTGGCTGACGCATCCCCTCCCCCACGTCTTCGCTCCACACGACTCCACCAATAGCGCCACATCTTCTTCAGAGCACTGTCCGTGCACTTCTCCATGAGGGCCTCGGCCTCTTCAGCCCAACCACGCCTTCTAGCAGCCTCAGCCGACAATACCGCCAGGACGTCGCGCAGCGCCGTCACGTCCGTGTCCCACGAGGCGAGGTCACAGTACTCTGACTGCGGCGCGGACTCGCTTACCAGGATGTCGACCCGCCGCTCCAGCTCCTCAAAGGCCTCATCGATCTCCCCCTTCGTTCCAACTAGCCTGTTCCCTCCTGACGCGGGCGACTCTTCCTCGCCGTGAGAGAACTCTGACCAGTCCGATTCGTACACATGCAGGCTGTCGCACATGTAGGTTAGTCGACCCTGCCGAATACCGAGCCAGCCAGCCAGCATCTCCTGGAGATAGGAGAACTGCACAACGTTGTAGGGAAGGCCCCGGAAGGCATCCATGCTGCGTGACACCTGCAGCCAGTCGAGCCGCCCATCGCGCACCTTCAGAATGCTGATCACGTTGCACGGCACATCAGACGAGCGTGGACGTCCTTCGTCTATTGGGATGTCTTGCTCAGCAGTCCAAATCTGAAGAACAACCTGCCTCGTCGTCGGGTTGTCCTTGAGGGCGGCAAACGCAGCCTCCAACTGATCAAGACCGTTCGTTCTTCTGAGCCTCGCCCCGTACGCTCCCGGATAACATGCCGACTCTCCCGCGAACCTGGGCAAGCCTCTGAAGTAGTAGTTGGGCAGGGCGGCGTCCGATCTTCCCCGGACTATCCATACAACTTGCGCAAGGGCGAACGCGGGGTTCAACGCCGGACGGCGCGACGTGATCCACCGCTCCTCCGGTGAGTCAATTTCAAGAAGCACGTGAGGCAGCTCTCGTGTTCTGCCCATCCGACTCTCTTGAACGCGCCATGCATCTGTGTCTCGGAAAGCCGATACCACCGCTTTCCATACCGCGTCGGCTGTCTCTGCTCTAAGGCATAGCGACATGCGCGACCGCCTTCCGACAGGTTGCCTCAGGCGATGCCTCCGCCTCCATCCTGACAACTCGCCGCCGGCCCTCCTCAAGAACGGCTAGCTCTTCGTACAGCTCTTCAAGCCGCCCCATGGGCCGCCGACCTTTCAGCAAGAAGATGACTTCTGGAGTGGTATCTTCCCAAGCGAGCCTCTCAGCATCGATCAGTTGGTCGATCACGCCTGGGTCTGCATCCAGGAGACGACCATACACCCACGTCGACCACCAGTAGCGGTCCAAGACCACGGCGCAGCCTTTGCGAAGGGACGGGAGAATACGGCTCTCGATCAAATCGATGTGTGAGGCAACATGGGCAGCTTGTAGCGCCGTAGGAGTCACCATGTTGGTGTCGTTGACCGCCTTCGCGTGGAGTTCATAGGTGAGCGAACCAAGCTTCCTGATCCCATGGCCCGGAAACGACAGCACCTCAGACTCGATGCCAGCGCTCTTCATATGTTCATACAAGCCCGCCGCCAAAGTGGATTTGCCGGAGTCATCAGGTCCCTCAATGACGATGAGCCGCCCCTTGTTCATTCGTCGCTCTCCGCCTTGACCGCCTCGGCCGCCGCATCGACTTCCTGCCTTGGCCGTTGGCTGCCGGGCTCTTCCACGGGTGGGCGCTGCGACACGTCGTTCTCAGACACGCTGCTGTTTGACTCGACAGCGGTCAAGTCTTCCGAGGTTGTGGTCACAGTCCCTTCAGCCCGTCCCGGCTCCGATCCTAGGAATACTTGAACTGGGGCGCCCCCTGAGTCTGTCACGGCCTGGAAGATCAGGACGGCCACCGCGCCAACCAGGCTAACAAGCAGAGCGACCAGCATGCTGCGATGAATCTCCAGCTTACCGATTCTCGCGGAGAGCCGATTCTCAAGCTCGTCCATGCGATCCGCAAGAACCGGGGGAGAGGCAACTCGATCCTGCATGCGCATTTGATCTTCAGACGTTATCTCGTTCTGTAGGTCCGTATTGCGGTCGTACAGGTCTTCGGTTGACTCATCGAGACTCGCGTACCAAAGCAGGAACGTCGGTCTCCCCCGCGCCAAGACGATGTCTTTGCTTCCAGCGTTGTAGACTGAGAACTTCAAACGACTGTCGGACCAACCTGGATCGACGTGAAACCCAGAGACATTCACAAGGCCTTCGAACTTGATCTTTGCTTTGATCGATATGAACGCTATTGCATCTGCGGGTACCGAGACGCGTTCCTCCGTGAGAAGGAGAGCGAACTGGCCTGGAGGAATGACGAGGGACTCCCCCGGCGAGAGTCGGTCCACGATGCCGGCACCGCGCATTTCCGTTGTGACGATGGCCTCAGGTCCCAGCGCCAGCTCATACGCGCCGTGCTTGATGTTCTCCGAGCGAAAGTCGCTGATCAAAGCTCCGCCGCTCGCCCGGGCTTCAAGCGTCTCACTGCGCCAAAACGACATCCCCCGCCCCCTTCTGGACCCTGGTCGCTACCCATGGGCGAAGCCACAAGGTCCGCACCGTCCCTAGGCCTTGAGTGTCGGCTTGCCCCATCGCGATGGGCAAGGCTGCCAGGGTGCCCCTCACGTGGAGTCACGCTATCAGATGTCCTACTTTATGACAAGTAGGACATCCTTCAGCTTGACCGCACCCGCCAGCGTGCTATTCTTTCGATATGGAGACATCTAAGGCCCGAAAGCTAACAAGTAGGACATCTGGCCAGAAGAGCCAGCAGAAGCCCTCGCAGTTCGCCCTCACCCGGGCGCAGGTCCGCAAGCTCATCAACTCCGCCGAGGGTGCTCGTGACCGCTGCATCGTCCGGATGTTGTCCGACACAGCGATCCGTCGCGCGGAGCTCGTCGCGCTCGACATCCGCGATCTGGAACTCGAGCGCCGCCAGCTAGTCGTCCGATCCGGAAAAGGGCAAAAGCAGCGCGTCGTGCCGTTTACTGACGAGCTGGCTTCTGATCTCCGGATCTACCTTGATCGCCGGACGACGGGGCCGCTCTTTCTCTCACAGAGGCGAAAGGCGCTTTCCGTCCGCCAGCTCAATCGAATCGTGAGGCGCGTCGGCGAGCTCGCTCGCCTGACTCATCCAAACCCCGACTCCGACGGCGCGATCACACCCCACCTTCTCCGCCACACGTTTGCCCGGCACTGGAAGCAGGCCGGTGGCGACATCGAGAGCTTGCGCAACATTCTCGGTCACGCTCATGCCACGACGACGATAGACCTCTACGGCTCGCTCTCCATGGAAGACATCCAATCGACATACGATCGGCTCCGAGGCCAGGACGCCGACCACGAAGACAACTAACCACCATCCCCATGCCCCAAACTCAATCACACCGCCGATGCCGGCTTCGCCGTGCCCCGTCCGGACAATTCCAGCTCCGACCTCGCCACCACCGGATCCTGGCTCTGCTCTACCACATTCGCTACGCGACGGCTGAGATCCTCGGCCTCCTCTACGAGGCAGGGACCGGCGCTGGCAGCAAGAGAGTTCGCAATGATCTCGGAGATCTCTATCACGCTGGCTACGCTGAGCGCTGGTACTACCCATCGCATTTCTCAGGCTTCGGTTCCGAGCAGTACATCTATGCGATCGCTCCCCGCGGCGCCCGCGCCATCCTTCCATCCGAGCTCTACACTCGGGAGTCGAGCTCGCTCTGGCACCGAGCCCAAAGGAAGGCCACCTCAACGATTCCGCACCGCCTTGCGCTTTCTAAGCTGCACGCGATCTTCGCCGTGGGCTGCAGCAACTCCCCGAAGATGCTGAACTTCTTCCGCGACCAGACCCACCCTCACCTGAAGATCACAGTTCGTCTGCCTGGAGACGACCGCAGCGCGACCATCCGGCCCGATGCCGGCGTTGTGTTCAAGTGGCCAGATGGGCGCAAGACCCTGTACCTCGTGGAGATCGATCTCACTCACCGAAATCGCGCTCGGGCCACACATCGCTTTCAGGCCTATCACGTGTACCTCACGAGACACGCCACCGAGCTCAAACGAAGATTCCAGGTGGATGGTGCCGCTGCCCTCTTCATCGGGGACTCCTCAGAGAGAGCTCGCCATCTACGCCAACTAGCGCTCCCCATCTTTGGCCAGACCGCTCGACGCCGACGTCCCAGAGTCCTCTTCTGGGCCACAGAGCACTGGCACGAAGTCAGGATGGTCTCGGACAAGCGTTACCGAAGCGATCGACCACGCAAGGTCATGCTCCCGCCGGCGATCACTTTGAGCAGAGAGACCGTTCGGACGCTGGAAGACAGGCAGCGACGACTCTTTCCACAGCCATCGTCTTCTCAAGTTTCGCAATCGAAGGTACACTGAACATACGGCCGCCATCGCAGTGCTTGCGGAAGACCAGAACACGGAGTCGGCAAACTCGGGTTCTGGTCCTCGCGCCGACCGGAATCTGTAGGAGGGGTCCGTCGACGGCAGGCGGCAGGGCCAATCCCCTCCTCTCGTTGCTCTGCCGCACTGCGCGGCCGCTTGTCGCCTGATACCCGCGAGTCCTCGCGGGCTTTTTTGTTTTGAATGGCCCCCCGGTGAGCCTCCTCGCTCATGGACGCAGACCAATCCGATCCAGAGTAGTGCGCATCGCCAACGGAGGGGGGCACATGCGCTCGCCAAGTCACCAAAGGTGTTTGCCCATGGCGCAAACGACACCCTGTGGACAACTCGGCTCGACAGAAACTGTCCGTTTGCTATGCTATACGTAGGTAGAGGTACCTCACCTCGCCGCTAATCAGTGATTTCGAACCAAACATGAAGAAGACCTATACCGTCACTGAGCTCGCCCGCGCAGTCGGCGTCAGCCCATCCACAGTGCGGCGAATGCTCCAAGACCAGCGAATCCCTGAACCTGAAAGGGACTGGCGGGACTACCGCGTGTTCAATAAACGCGACCTCAACAACCTCAAGAAGATCGTATCCACGAACACGCCCAGACCAGAATTCCGCCCCGCGCAGCACGCTAACGCCCGAACGCAATGACGATCTACGCCGTGGCCAACAACAAGGGCGGGGTCGGCAAAACCCACACCGTCTTCCACCTAACCGGCGCCTTCTCCGAACTGGGGAGGCGGGTCTTGGCGATCGACCTGGATCCGCAGGGCAACCTGACAGGCCTCCTGGATGAGGCCGGCGAGTACCCGGGCGTCTTCGAGGTTCTCCATGACCGCCTGCCAATCGCCGACGCCGTCAGGCCCACTCTCTTCGAAAACGTCTGGCTTGTACCTGGTAGCCGAAGAGTCCAGAACCTCGACGCCGCCATTGGCCTGGAGGTCGATGGCCAGCTCCGCCTGGCCGACGCACTCGCACCCGTGGTCGAGTCTCGGGCCTACGACATCGTCCTTCTCGACTGCCCACCTAGCCTCGGGATCCCCACGCGAAACGCCCTCGCTGCGGCGGATCTGGTCGTAATCCCGCTCGAGGCGGACAAGTTTTCCGCAGACGGCTTCGCCTACATGCACCAGGAGATCGAGCGAACCAAACGGATCAATCCCAACCTGCACATCGCCGGCGGGCTGATCAGTCTCTTCAAGGGTCGACGCACGATCGAGCAGACCTTCGAGGACGCGTTCCGGCATCTACCGATCACGATCTTTGAGACTCGTATCAAGGACTCGGTCAAGTACCGCGAGTCGATCGTCTACCGCCGCCCCATCACCCACTACAAGCGGAGCTCCGAGGAGGCCGAAGCGTTCCGCCACCTAATCAGTGAACTCGAACTAAGACCCAGCACCTATGCAAAACACTAAGAAGCCCAAGCACACCCGACATGCGGACATCGTCCGCGCCGCCCTGCCCGACTTCGGAAGGAGTGGCGAGCCTGCGGAACCAGTTGGTTCTGACCAGGCGTTCACCACGACGTCACGGCCGATGGCCGAGGTGCGGCAGATTACTCTCACCGAGATCCGACCGGACGACACCCAGCCGCGTAGCGTTCGAATCGACAGCGAGGGCATCGCAGACCTCACCCGTTCCATCCGTGCGCAAGGTGTCTTGAACCCGATTATCCTGCGTCGAGACGAACAAGGCTACGTGATCATCGCCGGCGAGCGGCGCTGGACGGCCGCTCGGGCAGTCGGCCTCGAACGCATTCCTGCCCGTGTCATGGACGTCTCAAATGAAGAGGCCCGGCTTATCCAACTCGCCGAGAACTTGCAGCGCGAGGACCTAAATTCAATCGAGGAGGCCGAAGGACTCAATCTCCTGATGCGGGAGACCGGTTGGAGCACCAGCCAACTCGGTGAACGACTCGGCAAGAGCAAGAGCTACGTTTCGCGGATGGTGTCCATCACGACTCGATTCAGTGCGGCAATCCAGGCCAAACTTCGGACCGTTGCGGATCCGCAACGCCCGCCCAAGTCCATGATCTTCGAGGCTCTCTCCGCGACCTCCGAAGACGTTCAGCGCCAGATCCTCTTCGGCGGACTCACTCAGACCGAAGCGCGCAGACTCAAGGGTAAGCGCGCCGGCCGATCGGTCCCGAAGAACACGCTCGAGTTCCGCGTACCGGGCCACGGGACGTGGATCTTCAAGCAGGAGCGCGGTCGCAGGACCCTCAAGGAGCTTGACGCGTCCCAAAGCTATCCCAAGCTCCGCATCCTCATCGATCGCGCCCTCGCTCCGATGCCGCGCCGACATGAGGGCGAGTCCGAGCAGAGCGACTCCTAATCAGCTAATCCCTAGCCCTATGAACCCAGAATCACGCCGCCCATCGCCACCCGGCGACGGCGGAACACCATTCCAACCGGTCTTCGACGACCGCTACGACGAGGTCACCAAACCGAACCTCGAACTTCGTGTCCCTGCGTACTTCCTGAAGCAATGGTCGCCTCGTCTTTCCCCGAGCGCCGCGCTGCTCTACCTCCAGTTGAGACTCATGTGCTGGTACGACGAGAAGAACCCCAAGAACACGCGGGACTACTGCTGGCCGAAGCAGGCCACGCTCGCGCAGCTCATCGGATCCAGCCGGCGCAGCGTCCAACGCCACCTCAAGGAACTCGAGCAGCTGGGACTGATCCGCAGGAAGGAGACGCGCTACTACGACACGGACAAGGGTAAGAAGCTCCGTGGCGTCGACATCTACCAGGTTCCCTATCGCGTTCCGGTCACGCCCGAGGACGCGGCGCACGGGGCGCCCGCCGACGTTGAACAGATCCTCAAGAGCGCCTCTGCATCACCAAGGCGCCAAAATGGCGCCTTGGTCCCTTATCCACAGCCAAGGCGCCAAATTGGCGTAGGTACTGCGGCGCCAAAGTTGCGCACGGAAGTAGTACCTGAAGTTCAAGAGAACGTTTGGAAGGGCGACAACACACGACGAGAACAGGGACTGCGCGCTCATCCAGCGCTGCGAGCCATGACCTCCGAGCAAAGAGCAGCTAGGAAGAAGCTCGCCAACTCGATCGGCGACCAACTGTCCGCCATGACCAGCAAGCTCGCTCGCCGCCGAGGCACACCGTCCGAACCCACGGGGCCAGCTTCCATCGCGAACCTCCTCGCCTCCGGCTCCACCGATGCTCGCCAGCACAAGGACTACGGCTTCCACTGGATCGTCGCCCACTTCCTGCCGCAGGCGGCGATCGCCTCGGCGCTCACGGCCACCGAGGACGCCGTCGAGGACGAAATTCAGGGGAACCGAGCTCTGCTGACCTCGCCAGGCCGGTACTTCACCGGCGTGATCAAGCGGATCTGCGCCGCCGAGGGGATCGAGCTTCCGGGCGTAGCCTGGAATGTGGCCTCAGAGGCCTCCAAACGCCCTCAGGAGCGCCGAAACGCCTCCGTGGGTACCGAGTAGTCAGAATCGCCAAAGGCACCCCAGAAAGCCCAATTCTGCCCTCTGCGGGGCACCAGGCCACCCTGATCGGGTGGCTCTTGTGTCTGGACCAGTCTGAATGGCCCGCGCGGGATGCCCGCCGGCTCCACTCCGGGCGGCGGATCCCTTCGAACCTGCCGGGGACGTTCAGACCAGAGACGCCCCGTCTCTGTCCCGAACTTCTCGCCCCTCACCCTGTGTGGAAACCACGTTGCCACGGTTTCCACATCCGGATGAGACGCTCGCCCCCGTATTGCAGGTTCTTCGGGCTCCTTGCCCTCCGTTCTGCCAGCGGGCTGGATACACGCCCCGGGACAGCAGATGCTATTGGTGTCCCGGCTTCGCGCAGCTCGTCCACGCCGCGGACGACCCACTGCTTGGTTGTTCGCTTCCCGCTGGTCAGCTCTCAACGCCGTGTATCCAGCCCGCTGGCGCTCAAACTGAGACGGCGCCTCTCGGCGCCTAGAACTTGCTCGCGCAAGTTCACTCAGTTTGGCCGCGGGCATCCCGCGCGGAAGCGGTCGTCCCTTCGGGACGTTTCGTTCACTTTCGCGAGCCAGCACACGCGTCGTGCGCGCCGCAGGACGACCGCGACGCAATGTTCCACGACGAGTTATCCACAGGCATCGACTTGACCGACGCAACCAGTGCGCTAAGCTTTCTAGTATCCGGGGCCAGAGGTCCACGGATGACACAAAGGAGGGATCGTTCTTTTCGGAGGGCGGTCCCTTTCTCTTTATCAGTAACCCATTCGCGTATGTCCAAGCCTGCCTACGTCGCGTGGATCGTCCAGGAGTGGAAGGACAAGCAATCCGGCGAGACGAAGACTAAGTGGATTCGACTCGGCGGCGCCTTCGAAAACAAGGACGGATCACTCGCGATCCCGCTGGACGGCAAGATCATCCTCCGCGAACCCGACGAGGGCGCGCCTGAGGATGTAGAAGTCCCCGCCGAACAGTAGTTCCCAACCACACAAACTCAGGAGGTGTCTCGTGCCTCACGAGATTCACCGGATCGCGTACGCGGTCACGGATCCGCCGGCAGATGCCCCCAAGGAGGCCAAGGCCCGCTGGGCCAAGGCCGGCGTGACGTTCCGCAACAAGGACGGTTCGGAGACTGTGCTCCTCGATACGCTTCCCATCTCCGGGAAGCTCGTGCTGCAGGAGCCCAAGTCCGAGGAGGAATCGGAGTGACGCCGTCACCGAACGGTGACACTACCCTTGGTTGGAAAAACCAAGAGATTCCTCTTGATGATCCGCACTCGCGGTTCCAGTTCCGAAAGCCCTTCGTCTCGACCAGGGGTGCTCTCTCCACGTTCGGGCCCGAGCTCCTCTTCGCGTGTCTGCTCGAGCTCCAAGCCAAGGCGGCGCAGCACAGCGGCCTTGACTACTTGCAGGTGATCGAGACGCCCGAGGGAATGCCCAATCTGTGGTTCATCGAGGACGGACAGGTCGTCACCGCCCTCCTTCCCGAAGAGTACTGACCGCACCTTCTCACCCGTGGCCGGAGCATCCGGTCCGATCTCGGGGCGATCCGCGCACAGCGGTCGCCCCCTTCTCTTGTTCCTCGCTCCACGGAGCAAGGAGGCACGATGGACGTCTACTGCGCCAAGTGCGGAGAGCCATGGGACTACTACGGACTCATGCACGGTGGCGACATGGAGGCGGACGAGGCTCACCGCTTCCGCCGCGGCGAGGGTTGCCCTTGCTGCCGCTTCGGCACGACCTGCACTACGTGCGCCGGCGGCGGCTGCTACGAGGAGCGCTCGCGCTGCCGGCTGTGCTTCGGCAAGGGCATCATGCTCGGCTGGAGCCCCCAGCGTTCGGTCGGCCGATATCAGGCCGGCCATTGGTACGTCGGCTACGAGCCGAACGTCCACGCCGTGACCCAGGTCGAGGTCGTCCGCCCGGAACGAGGCTTCGAGTCTCGCGACGGGTACGTGCGCCAGGCGTGGCTCCGCTGTCCAGACGAAGACGAGCATCCTGTCTGCCCCGACTGCGGAGGCGACGGCCACTTCCGAACCACGAGGGACCCCGAGGACCTCGCACTCGAGGCGGCGGTGTCCGACACGGAGGCTTCCGACGAGGATCCGGGCCTGATCCTGCAACGTCGGGGCTTGGAACCCTAGGAGGGACGATGCTCCACGCGAAGCGCCGATTCCACATCGCCGACGTCGAGAGTGTCGACGACCTCTGCGAGAAGCTCACGAAGCACACCTGGACCCTCTGCACCGGCTTCCGGCTGCGTGCCGAGGGCCAGACCCTTCTCTTTCTCAATGACAGCACCAGCGAGGACGGAGCTCAAGAGTACGCCGTCTTCGCCGGCGAATGCCAGGTGGAGTCCATCACCTTCGGGTGGTGTACGCCCGAGCGCGCCGGCGAACTCGTCCGTCAGGTGCTCGACGGCCAGGTGGTCGACATGGGGTCCACCAAACTCCAGCTCGACGACAGCTCGAGTCACGTCTGCCAACTCTGTCGATAGTTCAAGGCCGCCCACACGAAGTGGGCGGCTCTTCTTGTTGCAGGTCCCTTCGTGCCCCGCTAGGCCAGCAGCACCGTCATGAACTGCGCCACGATCTCCACCGTCTCCGCATCCCGCGCTCAGGCCTGGCCGCCATGCTCATACGTCCTCCTCCAGCACCTGCCCGTGTTCGCGGAGCCAGGTCCGGGCTTGATCGACCTTCGGCGCCTGCGCCCGAACTACGTTCCAGAATCGTACCGTATGATTGGCCTCTATCAGGTGAGCAAGCTCGTGTACGATCACATAGTCGATGACGAAGATAGGGGCTTTGATCAAGCGCCAGTTGAGATTCACGTTGTCTTTGACGGTGCATGAACCCCAGCGGTAACGGTTGTCAACGATCCGAGCGCGCTTGAACTCAACACCAAGCGACTTGGCGAAACGGGGCACGCGCGGCAGGATCTTCTCGTTGGCTCTCGCGACGTACCATTCACGAAGTGCCGTCCTCCGCTGCGACACCTTCGATGCCGGCACCAGGAACCGCTGGTTGAACTCGACAGCGTCGAGTCCTTCAGCGACCACCTCGATGCGGTACTGCCGCCCGAGATAAGCCGCCGACTCTCCGTTTACGAGCTCCTTGCCCGGAGGGTGCGGGAGCTCGCGGTACTTCTGCGGATGCCTGAGCTTCTCCAAGATCCAATGCCGTTTCGAATCGACGATTCGACGGATCGCCTCGTCCGTCGCATCCGAAGGCGCATGCACCACAACGCTACGGTCACGCTCGACCGAAATCGTAAGCTTCCGTCTCTTGTCAGATCGCTGGACCGTGTAGGCCAAATCCACGAGCACTACTCCGCAAACAGAATAATGTCGTTGTTCTTCTCGGCGATCTCCATCACCCGGCTGATGATATGCGACCGCTTCTCCCTCAGGTCCGGCATCAACGCGAACTCAGGCGCAAGCAGAACTGCTTGGATCTCCGCCTTCAGCTTGTTACGGGCCGGAATGCTCTCCCAGAACCCAGTCAGCCGCAGTTCGCGCTCGACAACGAGAAACACCTTCTGCGTCAGATCAACCAGGTGGCTGACGGCATCCTCCTCTGTCAGGCCGTTGGGCATGCTGGCGTCAGCCCCCTTCCTGGCCCCGCCATCACCTGAGCTTGCGCCGGCACCGAACAGCTCGCGCCGGAACATCCGGAACAGTGGCATCTGCTTCTTGCGGTGCAGCCCGTAGGTCGGTTCCTGACTCGCGCTGATGATACGCTGCCTGAGTTTTTCGAGCTCCTCGTAGATCCTGTTCCAGTTGTCGCGGAACTGCTCGAAGATGGCCGCCAGGGCCTCTGCGAAGGAGGCTCGCAGGTCCGGGTCATCGTCCAGGTCAACGTCGAGGTGGTGGCGGATGGCGTGCTCGATCTCGGCCGCCTTGGTCTTGGTCCGGCGGTGCTCGCCAACGCCTCTCTCGAAGTCCTCGTCAAGGATCGAAATCGGCGGCACTTTGACATCGATGCCCCGGGACTCGAGGTGGGCATCCGTGATTGCACGAAGCTTTGCCGGGATCCCCTTCATGCTTAGTCGTTGGTCTCGGAAGTGCTTTCCGGCGAGCACATTGATCTCGGCGAGTGCCTTGTAGTCGCCAATGAACTCGAGGGCCTGGCGGGCCGGGAACAGGAGATTGATCGACTTGGTCAGCCGCTTGAACGCCAGCATGAAGTCAAAGCGCAGGTCCTCGTCGTAGAACACATCGTAGAAGGCGTCATGATCGCTCATGTCCGTGAGGCCGTGTTTCTCGAGCAGAGCCATCACGGCGGCGTGGGCGTCCTGGAGTTCTCGCAACTCCTCCTCGGGAAAGCTCAGGGCGCCGATCATCTCCTTCTGTTCGCGCTCGTCGTAAGTGTCGATCGCCTTCTTGAGGTGGTGGCCGATGCCGACATAGTCCACCACGAAGCCCTTGTCCTTGGATTCGTCGCCCACGCGGTTCACCCGTGCGATTGCCTGCAGCAGGTTGTGTGCAACCACGACCTTGTCGAGATACATCACCTGCTCGACCGGCGCATCGAAGCCGGTAAGCAGCATGTTGTTGACGATGAGGATACCCATGTCGCCGCTGACGCCGTCTTCCTCGCTGCCAAACGACAGCTTGAAGCTCTTGATGCTCGCCTCGTGCCGTGATGAGTCGGAATGCTCTTTGAGGTGCGGCAGGTCGTTGTGGCGTCCGGAGATCACGACGTCCGTCTTCATCGTCTTGAGCCGGTCCACGTCCAGCTTGCTCGGGTTGGCCTGCTCAAGCCTTACGAGCGCCGCTGCGAGCGCCGCGTCCAGGTGCTTCTTGTAGCGCACAGCCGCCTCGCGTGACGTGGCCACCACCTGCGCCTTGTAGCCGTTGGGGAACACATGTGCCAAGTAGTGCTCCACCATGTCCTTGGCCTTGGCCTCGATGGTGGGCTCTGCCTCGAGATAGGCGTCTCGCGATCCGTACCCGATGATCTCCAGGCGCTGCTGGATGTTGTAATCGCTGAACACATCCTCGAACGCTGCGTCCATTCCGCCCTGATCGGGCACCTCGGCGTTGTGCGTGCGACCCTCGTATACGATCTCCAGCGTTACGCCGTCCTCGATGGACTGGCGCATTGTGTACTTGTCGATGTAGTCGCCGAACACCTGTTCGGTCTTGTCGATCGGCGTGCCCGTGTAGCCGATCTTGGCAGCGTTGGGGATGCCCTTGTCGAGGTTCGCCCCGAGCAGCTTGTACTGGGATCGATGGGCCTCGTCGGTCATGACGAGAATGTTGGGGCTGGCGTTCAGCTCAGGAAAGAGCTCAGTGAGGTCGGCCTCCCGGAACTTGTGAATCATCGCCATCACCAGGTCGGAGGTGTCGGCGCTGAGGAGTTGCTTGAGCCCCTTGATGCTGTCGGCCAGCTTAACCGTGAAGCCGATGCTCTGACTGGTCTCGGAGAGCTGCTGTTCCAACTGGGTGCGGTCGGTGATGAAGACGACCTTCCACTTCGAAAGCTCCGCGTGCCGGTACATCTCTCGAACCATGAACATCATGGTGAGCGATTTGCCGGACCCCTGGGTGTGCCAGATGATGCCGCTGCGCTCGCGAGGGCTACCGCCTTCGAGCAGCCGCTTCACCGCCAGCTTCACCGCCCGAAACTGTTGATAGCGGCCGACGATCTTGATCGCCTGGCCCTTGTCATTCGTCGAAAACAGCGTGAAAGTCCGAATCAGGTCGAGCAGGTTGTCCCGGTCCAGCATGCCGGCAACGAGCCGCTGCTGGTCGTTGGGGCTGCCTGAGCCGTGGTCCAGCTCGTCCACGGTTCGTGGATACGGATCGGCCCAGCGGTAGAAGTACTTATCCGTGTGCGTCGTAATGGTGCCGAACTTCGCTTCCTGCCGGCAGGTCGCCACTACGAACTGGTTGTAGTAGAAGAGCGGCGCATTCCCTTCCCCCTTCACCCCCCGCTGCTCGCTGTAGCGCATGAGCTGATCGATCGCCTCCGGAATCGCGTCCTTGACCTTGGGCGATTTGCATTCGATCACCACCACCGGTAGGCCGTTGATGAACAACACGACGTCGGGAATGATGTGATGCTCTGTCCCGAGTACGCGGACCTTGAACTGGCACACCGCGATGAAGCGGTTGTTGTTGCGGGTCGTGAAATCCACGAAGCGGACGGTCGGGCTCTTCTCGCCGCTCTGGCGGTTCTCGCTGACGCTGGTGTTCTCCAGCAGGAGCTGGAACAGGTGCTTGTTGTTCTCCAGCAAACCGGTGCTCGGGAAGCTCGCGGTGAGCTGCTTCACGACTTCCTCGATCTGATCGTCTTCGAGCCAGGGGTTGATGACCTTGAGTCGCTCACGCAGCACCGGCGGCATCACGACGTCGGTGAAGCTCTCCCGCTGGGTGTCGGCCGGAGTCTGCTTGATGTCCGTGAGGTCGATGACCTCCCAATCCAGGCCCGCAAGCTGGTCGAGCAGCGGTTTCTCGACGTGGTTCCGCTCGTCGAGGCGGATATTCTTGGGAGTCTGGTCCACGCTCATGCCCCAACTCCCTCAGGCTCAAGCAGCGCTGTCACGCGCCGGTTGCCCGTGAGCAGGTCCTGCATAAGTCCTCGCTTCTCTGCCTGCAGCTTCGCGCTCAGACCTTCAAGTCGTTTGATGAGCGACTGTTGCTCATCGAAGACCCTGACGATCTGCTTCTGCTCTTCCGGCGGCGGGACACCCACGGAGGCGGCGTGCAGTTCATCCATGTCAAACCGCTTGGTGCCATGCGTTGCGGTCGTAGCGAGCTTGAGAAACTGGTGGGAATGTGACGAGAGCCAGTACGCTAGATAGCGACCCATTAGCCCCTGTTTGGCAACAATCGCCTTCACGGCCTGATTGAATGCCACCTCCGTCGTAGAGATTCCTACCGGGAATGAGTGCGCCAAGATCATCCCGCGAATGACAACGAACACCGTGCCGGTCGGCATAAGTCGGGCGCCCGCAGCGACGGCGTCCCCGGCAATCGTGTCGATGCTCTGGCAAAGCTCAAACTGCTTCATGTCTTTCGGGCAGATCCACGGAACCCCTCCGCCCCAGAAGCGCGTGACGGCCTTGGAGGGAGTCCCGCCGCTGAACCACTGGCCGCAGGAACCCAAAGGCATCAAATCCCACTCCACCGGAATCCGGCCAAGCGGGGAGTCCTTGAACTCGTGGGTCTGTTCGGACCGGAGGTTGCCGTGCTCGTCGATGCCGCGGGTGAGCAGGTCTTGCATCAGGCCGGTCTTGATGCGCTGCTGCTTGGCGATCAGCGCCTCGGTCTGCTCGATCGCCCGGTCCACCGTCGAAAGCACCTCGGCAATCTTGGATTGCTCGAGTATTGGCGGGGTCGGAATATCGAGATTCTCGATCGTCCCAATCGCAAGCCCGAAGCGAGTCGAGCCAGTCGCGTTCGCCGCGAAGTACTTGATGGCTGGAGCACTCGCCAGTTGCTTCGCCAGAAAGGTCGGATGCAGGCTCGGCTTGGGGCGAATCAACGCGAGGTGATAGCCGCACACGAGTCCATCAATGTCCTCGACAATCACGGCAGGCACACCAATGTCGTCGGGTGTCTCTGAGTCCTTCGTGATAAGGACATCACCGGCGTGCAGCGCGAAGCGCTCAATCTCCGACGGGCTTGCGGTTGCCGGCATGAAGTCGAGCGCGGAAGTCACGTAGTCATTGGCGTACACATCCATGTAGTTGCAGAGCATGATCGGCCGCTCGGTAGCGTACGACTTCTTGTCGACATTGCTGACGCGGACTTCAGCGACGTCGCGCAACCTGGAGCTGGGCCACTTGCCGGTCATTCGCGATACCCCAACCCGCAGAGAAAGGTATCGAGCGTCTCCAGTGTCGAAGCACAATCGGCATTCATCGAGTCGGCGCTGGCGGCGTACTTCTCCCACAGGTTCTCAATGGCTCGCACTAGCACCCGCTTCTCCGCGTTGAGGTAGCGCTCGAGCTCGGTGCGGGCGATGTCGTAGATCTTCTTCAGGATCAGGCGCTGAGCGTCGGCCTCGCTGATCTGCCCGCCGATCGTCTCGAGCACCGCATCGGCCGAGGCAAGACGGGCGTTCAGCGCCGCCTTGTCTCTGCCGAGCGCGGTGATGGTCTTCTTGTCGGCCTTCTTCTTCGGGTCCAGCCCGGCGAGACGAGCATCGGCCTGCGCGATCAGCGCGTGCGTCTCGGCCTTGAAGTCGTCGGCCCCGAGGCGCTTGAGTTCGACCTTGAACTCGAGCTCTGCCTGCTTCTGCTTGTGTTCCGCTTTGGCGTCCTTGATACGCTTCTCGATCGCCTTGATGGCCTTGTCTTGGTCCGTGAGGTTCTTGAGTTCCTTCTTGGCGGAAGCGCCGGCGCTGTCCTTCAGGTCGTCGATGAGCGCCTTGAGGGCCCTCTTGACCACGGCGGCGGTGACCTTCTCGTCCTCGTCAGGCTCGTAGCCGCTGACCTCCTGCGCAGTCTCGACGGCCTCGGCCAGCTCCCCCTGGGCTTCGGCAATGTTTGCCTCCAGCGCTTCGATGGCGTCGGCCTCGGCCTGGAAGTACTCGGCGATGAGGTACTCATCGGGAATGAGCGTGTGGTGCCAGCCGGTGGAGACAATGGTCTTGAGGTCGTAGCGGATCTGCTGCCACCAGTTGACGAAGACGCCGGCACTCTTGAACTCATCGAGCACGCCCAGAGGCACGAGCTTGGCCTTGAGGGTGGTGAGCAGCTCGTGGCGGACCTCCGGCATCCTCTTGCCGCCGTTGGCCGCGTGCTGTAGCTGGGCGAAATCGTCGCGGGCGACGGCCCACCAGGATTCGAGGGCGTCATGGTGCCGGGTAACGGTGTCCAGCAGGGCCGGGTCGGCTTCGAGCGTTGACTTGATGGCGGGCTTGGCATCGATGGACTCGCGGAAGGCGAGGTAGCCGGGCCGCTCGGGCTCGAAGAGTGAATCCGGGGTGACGCAGAACCTGGCGAAGTCATCCGCGCGCGCGGCAACCTCCGCCTCGGGGATTCCGCCGATGAGGTGCGCCTGGACGTCCTCTGGATCGGGGGCGGGCGTGTTATCCACGTAGCGGCGGATGTTGAGGTTGTAGTCGTGGGTGTCCACGATCTCGGACTTGGGCACGAGGCGCGAGTACTTGGGCAGCTCGCGCTTGTGAGTGAAGACGAAGTCGATCTTCTCGATGTCCTCCGGGCGAAGCTTGTTCTGGTTCTTGCCCTCGGCGTACTCGCGGTCGGCGTTGATGAAGAGGACCTTGTCCGTGAGTGCGTCGGGCTTGCTCTTGTTGCAGACGAGCACGCAGGCGGGGATGCCCGTGCCGTAGAAGAGGCCGGGCGGCAGGCTGACGATGGCCTCGATGCAGTCGTCGTTGATGAAGAGCTCGCGGATGAGCTTTTCTTTGCCACCACGGAACAGGACACCGTGCGGCATGATCGTCGCCATCCGGCCGTTGGACTTGAGGCTGGCGAGCATGTGCTGCACGAACATGAGGTCCGCCTTCTTCCCGCTCTCAGGGCACCACTCGCGGAAGCGGCTCGTGAACTTCATGCTCGCGCGGCTGTAGTTCTGCGAGAACGGTGGGTTGGCGAGCACGCGGTCGAACTTGCGGATCTGCCCGTTGTCGAGGATAAGCGGGTCCTCCAGCGTGTCCCCGTTCTCGATAGTGGAGCGGGTGATGTTGTGGAGGATCATGTTCATGATGCAGATGGACCAGACCGTGCCGTTGGAGTCCTGGCCGTAGAGGGCGAGATCGTCGGCGTTCTGGCCCTGCTCCTCCACGTACTGGTGGGCCTGGATGAGGAAGCCTCCCGAACCGACCGTGGGGTCGTAGATGGTGTTGCCGGCCTCAGGCTGGGTGAGCTGGACTAGCAGGCGCACCACCTCGCCGGGCGTATAGAACTCGCCGCCCTTCTTACCGGCGCTGTCGGCAAAGAACTTGATGAGGTATTCGTAGGCGGCCCCGAGCAGGTCGGGGAACTCGAAGTTGTCGTTGACGAGGACGAACCCGGGCTGGCTGAAATGGTCGAGCAGGTCTTTCCACTTCTGGTCCGGGATCTTGGTCTTGCCCTTCACCGCGTTGAAGTCGATGTTGTTCTTCAGTACCCCGGCCAGTGAATCGTTCTCGTCTTCGATGGCCGCGATGGCCTTGTTGAGCATGTTTCCGATGTCGTGCTTGAGGTCTTTCAGGGCCGGGACGAGATCGCCGTTCTCGTCCTTCCAGGGCTCGTGCCAGCGGGCTCTGACGGGGACAAAGAAGGTCTCACCGTAGGACGTCTTGTCTTCGAGCAACTCAGAGACGAGATCCGGCTGGTCCTTGAGGTGTGCAAAGGTGTTCTTGCGGAGCTTCTCGCGTTTGCGATCGAACTCGTCGGACAGGCGCTTCAAGAACAGCATGCCGAAGATGAACTCTTTGAACTCCGAGGCGTCCATTTTGCCACGCAGGATGTCCGCCGCCTTCAGCAGGAACGACTCCAGCTGGGCAAGGGTTATCTTCTCTGTTCTCATGCCAGACCCTCCCAGCCGGCCTTACCCAGCCCCTGTGCGAGCTCGGTCGATTCTCGCGTGGCCGATTGCCCCTCTCGGACTCTGAGGCCCCAGCGAGTGGGCACACAGTCCTTCGGGACGCGCTCCGCGGTCGATCTGAGGAACAGATCGCTCGAGCAAGGCCCAGACCATTCCTCGGCCCCATTCGATCTGCGGCGTTCGTCCTGATTAGATGGCGGAAACCCAAGTGGACACTTGCCTTGTTGTAGCACCAGGATCGCCGTCCTGGAAGCAGGAGAACCCGCCAGTCACGGTAACGTCCACGCGGCGGGCACCCTCAGTTTCGCCCGATCGCCCACAACTCATTGCCTTGATGTGCGTTATCGAGGCCTTGAAGGCCGAATACCGTCGCCGCGGCCATGGAGCTCGGCTTTGAGCTCACGGAGTGCCGAGGGAGTGACGACCTTCGTCAGCAGGAAGGAGGCACGAACCGATGCCGGAAGCGCACCTCGAAGCTCTCTACCTGCGGTTCCCCGCAGCAATCGCCGAGATGCCCGCTGACGACTTCACGAGCCACGAGTTCATTCTCGAGTTCGCGAAGCGCCACCAACGCGAGTATGTCGAGGCCCTCAACCACTACCGCGAGCGCAACCCATTTCAGAACGTTCACCGGATCATGTCCCAGCGGCTGCGCAAGCACGAGAACCTCGTCTCTCACACGGGCGGCCAGGACAGCTTCGACATATTCGGGAACCCCAACGGCTGCGCAAGCTGGAGGCGGCTTCAACCCACGCTCCGAGCCGAGTAGTTCCTGGAGTCTCGATCGCCGTGGCCTTGAGGACTTCGCCAAGATCATCGCACGCGAGATCGTGCGCGACCTTCGAGGCAATCCGGCCGCCCCGACCGAGTGGCTGACGCCGCGCGAGGCTGCCGCGTACCTCAAGCTGAAGCCGCGCGCGCTCGAGCAGATGAGGAGTCAACGGCGAGGGCCACCCTTCCGCAGAGTCGGGAGGCTTGTCCGCTATCGGCTCAGGGACCTCGACGAGTGGGTGCTTGGCATCAGGGAACGGACGCCCTAGAACGTAGTCCCGCTGAAGCACGCACCGCAGCTGCAGAGAATGCCCCCACAGGCTCGGCACTCAACATCCACGAAACTGTCCAGCCCTCGTTTGCAGTACCAGCAGTGCGTGATCCTGTGAAACGCGGCTTCATCGCCGGCCTGGCGCGCTCGGACACCCTTCCACGGAAGGCCTCGGAACTCGAGAAGCGCTCGATGGCGCTCTTCGATCGGAAGTTCGGAGAGATTCTCGAGGAGTCGCGGCGACGCGACTTTGATTGAGCTGGGCTCACCCGGCTTTTCGACCACAACGCGGACGCCGCGCGTGTCCGACGGATGTTCTAGGACGCTCGTGATCTCCGTGAATCCCTCGATTCGGCCGACGTAGCTCTTCTCGGTGTGGCGTACGAGGTCGCCCTTCTTGAACGAATCAACCGTTGGCCTGGCCATATCCCCCTCCTGCTTCCACGGCTGCCGACTTGGGAGCCCGATCGACAACCACACCCCGCTTCCCTAGCGTCCCCCCTCCAGGATCCTTCGGCAGAACGCCTTCAGTTCCGCAAGCGTCAGGTCGTTCTTGCAGTCGTTCGTCCGCCAACCACAGATCTCGAAGTCGATCGACTGAGAGTCCGGATCCACGTGATCGACGGTTGGCAGCAGCGCGAAGCGCTTCTTGTACGCTACCCGCCCATCCCGTGATGCATCGTTGTCATACTGGCTCAGGAGGGACCAATCTAGTCGCTCTCCGGTGTAGAAGTCACGGCCCTGCGAACGGAGAACGGCGTCGTGAATCGCGCGCTTGTAGGCGGCGACCGACGCTTCGTTGCTCCAGCGCCTTCTATCCCGCCGAACATGCGCTACTGCCTTCCGCTGCAGCCAGCGCACGTACGTCTCGCGGTCGAGCGTTCCGTTCAGAAACGGCGGCAGCTCATACAGGACCGGCACGTGCCCTCCGACGATCGAAGGTCAGGCGGCAGCACTCACGCGGTCCCCGAGTCTATCCGGTCTCGAGGCTGTAGGTACCCGCGAATCCACAGGTTCGGCACTCGTGTGTGACGCCTTCGATCTCGCTGAACTCCTCTGGAATGGGCCTGAGGTAGAAGGGCTTCTCGCGAGTGGAGCAGTTGGGACAGGATGGCCGATCTTCACCCTCGACCGAGTTCGCCTGCGCTGCCCCCGGTCGAAGGAACGCCCAGAAGACTAGTCCGAGGCCCGCGACAATCACGGCGGTTAGCCACCCCGGGGTCGTGGGGATCGCCTCCGCGACTTCACGCAAACGATCTCGGATGTCCGAGGGGTCAAGATCCCGCAAGTCCAGCGCCTGGTATTCAGCAGCCCACCCCGGAAGGGAACCGGGATCCACGTCCCATACGACAGGAATGAGCTCCTTCTCTGAGGTAACGGCGCCGCCCACCTCCTGGAGCACGTACGGCGAACGGCACGCCTCTTCACTGGCCAGGAAGATCACGTGCGAACTCTCACGAAGCTCGTCTTGGATCCGCCCGGACCAGCGATCACCCGCAGAGAGCGACGACTCGGCCATGAACACCGAAACGCCGTAGCTCGCCACCAACGCGCGGACCTCCTCGGCGAACTCGCGGTCTCTCGTGCAGTAGCTCAAGAAGCACTGGGCCATCGTCCACCTCCACGTGGCGTCGAGATCAGGGCTTCGGCTCCGTGATGTCGATTGCCCTGGTTCCGGTGTTGATGAAGTCCAATCCCATCGCCTCGCCGAGCGCCGTTCCTTCCAGGAGCCCCGCTCCTTCATCGTACGCCTTCGCGATCTTTCCGCGCTGCCTCTCACTCAACTCGCGCATCCCCTTCCCCACTTCGTCAGCTCGCAGATTCATGTAGCCGAAGAAGCGGTGCGGCACCGGTGTCCCTTTTGATCTGATCGTTCCCTTCCGAACTCTCACTCGAGTTTGCCCCATCGCCGTCGCCTGGGGGTCGTGAAGACAGCCCAGAACAACGACACGGCACATCTTCCCCCAGGTCCAGCACGCCTTCTTGTGCGACAGAAAGTCGATCCCGATCGTTCTCGCCAGATAGCGATTCAGATACGGCGACGTGCCTGGCCCAACGGTCGGACTCAGAACGAAGAGATGCTGCTCGTGCGACCCGGGATGCCGATCCCTGCCCAGAAGGTAGGCCCTGAGGGACCGAACGGTGCTCTCGACGACCTCCGCCCACTTCTCGTCGAGTCCACCCTCCCTTGCATACAGGCCCAGGATCCTGAGGGAAACCGACGCCGCGAACTTGCACGCCCAGGGACCATACTCGATGGTGTCGCCACCCGGCCCTTCGTGGATCGGAACGAAGACAGACTCGGCGAACTCCTTCTCCCACCCGCTCAGGAGTCCCTCGCACTCATCGCAGAGGAGCTCCAGCTTCTTCCCGTCCTGCGCCCGGCGATTGATGAGCTTGTTCGACCTCACGTATGTCGGGCAAGTCTCCACGAGGTGACGGGTCGCGAACGCGGGCAGGACATGGCTCACGCGAAGCGGAGCCTCACGCTCGCAGAGATAGCATGTACCCATGGACCTCACCTCAGAACGCGAACACCTGCTCCTCGTCCCGGAACCCCTTGACGGGCCAAGCTGCCCGACCCCCGTCAATCTGCTCCTGACACTCACAGGTGTCCAGCTGCGACATTGCTATTGCTACAGGCCGAAGCCCCCGGGAACGGGCGGGAGCCACGTGCTCCACGCCGTGCCGACAGGAGTCGGAAGCTATTCACACTCTACAACAACCACCTGAACAGCCAGTTCGTGCCCTTCGATCAGGATCCAGTGGCAGGAGCGGCGGCCGCGGATGCTCGACGTACTCCAGGTCACGGCTACCCAAAACCTCTAGGGCGTACGTAGGGAGAGGTATGCCCCAGCACACGAGCGCGCGCCACAAGCGCACGAACGATCGTCACCGTCGGAGATGACCGAGAACCGCCTCGACAAACAGATCGATATCCGCTTCCGGCCCCTCACCGTGATTCGCCCGGGTTCCATCCGCATGCCACTCACAGAGCAATGGCCGATCCGCAATTCGCGTCTTCTCCAGCGTGAAGTAACGCGTCGACGGAGACGGCCGCATGTACTCGGACCGCTCCCCGTCCCTGTGGACGATCGCAACGAAATACGCCTCGGTGTTGAACTGGGGTGTCGGCATGGCCACGACATGCACCGTGAATCCGTCTCCCTGGTACCTATGAATCCGTACCGCCTCGAACAACGCTGCCTGCGCTTCGTACGCCGCATCATCCTCCGGACCGCCCAACTCCTTCCACCCCATCCGTTCGCAATGGAGCTCAGCCTTCGATCGGAAGTGTAAGAGCGGGAGGACGGAGCGAGGACCGGCCAGTTCGCGAACGAGCTCCGGGTGGTTCTCGAAAGCCGCGTCTCGCAGCGTGACGTGCTGGAACGCGTAGAGTACGGGACGACCCGGAATCCCGGGTTCTCCCGACTCGGGCCGCGGGGGCACCTCGGCTTCTGGGGGCGGGGCCGGCGGTGGTCTCGTCGCCGTCCCCGCTGCCGTCGGCCCATTGATCTTCTCGTACGCAACGCCTTCCATCTGCATCAGAGACTCGATCACTTCGATTGACCGCCGCGCAAGCCAGTCCGCCAGAGCGACGCCGCAGACCGCGCATCGCTCGGATCGCTCGGTGAGGCTCCGACGTCCACACCGGGGACATCGGTTTCCAACAGCAGTTGCGTCCTGATCGGCCTCGTCGGTCGGCCCCGGACCACCTGTGAGCGACCGGACAATCATCCTCAAGTGCTGACTTTCCTTGGACTCGCTGGCGGCAACAGGTTCGAGAAGCTCCCTGGCCTTCGTTCGGTTCCCTGCACGCCAAAAGCACAAGCCCAACGTGGTGGCAGACACCACACTCGGATCTACCGACCGTGCGCGCTCGAACTGCCGCAGGGCGTCCATCGGGAACCCTCGGAAAAGCAGCCATTCCCCCCAGGTTGCCAAGGCCTTTGCATCCGAGTCCTCCAGCCTGCCGTCGACGACCCCGGACAGGCGATCTCTAAACGACGCGTACGTCGGGGGACGGGAGAAGTCCAGCAGCATCGCGGATTGATCGTCACTCCCTGTCAGAAGACGCACGCCGTCGGGTGAAAAGGTGAGAGCGAGCGCCACGGCCCCGTGCTCGTCAAAAGACAGCAATTCACGTCCGGTCTCGACGTTCCAGAGCTTCACCCGACTGTCCCGACCTCCGGAAGCTGCGATCAGGCCGTCGGGCGACAGTGCGACGCTCTCGACAGCCTCGGCATGACCGGGGAAGGACCCGAGTTCTTGGTGTTCAACGAGGCTCCACACATGCAGCCTCCCGCGTCGGTCTCCCGTGAGCAGAACTGTGCCGTGATCGTTCACTGCAAGTGCAGTCATGTCGTCTCCGACCTGCAGTTCACCATCGGGGTCGCCCGTGCCTGCTTTCCAGAAGCGCACGAACCCATCTCGCCCTAACGAGACTAGTCGTCGTTCGTTGTCGACCAAGCTCGTTCCCTGAACGAGATCCGAGTGGGCCTCAATCTCGCCTAGGGACACGCCGTCTTCGAGATCCCACTGCTCAATCGCCCCGTCCTGAAGCCCGATGTACGCAGTGCGGTTGTCCGTGCAAAGCGACGCGGTCGCCGCCCATCGATAGCGCAGGTCGATCCGCCGCCTGCAAGTACCGGTGTCCAGATCCCAAACGCTCAGCCGTCGGTCCAGTCCTACGGAGAGGAGCGTTCCGCCATCCGCTCCGAACGCCAGCGCCGTCACGTTGCTCGCGTGTCCCTCCATCCGCCAGACCAGGCAGCCGGTTCCGACGTCCCACACGTGAATCGGACACCGGAGCCTACCTTGCGCGAGCGCGGTCGCAACCGGGCTACCTGACATTGCCTCCGCAAGCGAGACCGCGCTCCCGGTTGCGGCGAGGCGGCCATCCGGCGAAAACGCCACTGCTCGGAGGCACCCAATACCGCGTCCGAGCGTTCGGCTTTCCTCCCGCGCCTCTCGAGGCCACACGACGATGCGCCCCCCGTCACCCACACCCAGCACGAAGTGGCCTTTCGCGGAGAGCGCAGGCTGATCGATCTCGTGAGGACCCGCGTCGTAGACACGCTGCGGCCACCCGGTTTGGACGTCCCACTCCCAGAGCGTGTGCGGCGTCCCTCCGGTCGACAGGACTGCATTCCCGCCGGGAGACACCGCGGCGTTGCGATGACCGAACACGCCCTGCTCGATGCGGCGAAGGCGTGACTCCGACTTGAAGTCCCAGACGTCGAGGACCCCCTGCATCCCGCCATGAGGAGTTGCCGCGGTGATCATCCAGTTCCCTTGCGGCGTGAAAGCAATGTCATTCACGGGCACCCGATAATCATCGAAGTCGTGGACTCGAAGCCCGGTGCGACTGTCCCAGAGCCGAAGGGTCGGCTCGACGACGCCTCCGGCGAGATTCAATGTCTTCTCATTCAAGCGACCGAGGCCCATGCTCCCCGAAACGACGTAACGTCCACATGGCGAGAAGGCAACGGCAGTCACAAGGCTTGCATGTGCCTGCGACCGCCATCGCACCGCACCGTCCGCTTCCTCGTGAAGCTCGAGCTGACCGCTCCCTGAGGCGAGCAGCAGCGCATCTCGACTCGGCGCGATGGCAATCGCCGTGACCGTGTCCGACGTCGTCCAGTGACCTCGGATGGATCGCTCGCTCAGGCTCCAGCGCTCAACTCGATCGATGTTGCCCGACCAGAGCAGGATCGTGTCCTGCGATGGGCAAATGCGCGCCCTTCCCAGGCCTCCCTCCGGCCTCAGCGCAGGGTATCGCTCAGTACCGATTAGGAAGTCCCAGAATCGGACCGTGCCATCCGCGCCCGCAGAGACGATGAGTCCCTCATCCGCAGCGAACGCGGCGTCGAGGATTCGACCCTTGTGCGCCGGAATCTCACAAAGGGCCGATGGAGAATGGCGCTGCGCGTTCCAGAGACCGATCTGCGCCATCACAGGCGACGCGTCAAGCTCCCGGGTGATCAATGAGGCGCGTGAGTAGAGGTCGGATGCCTCTGGCCAGCGGTGCAGCTGACCCAGGGCGTCCCCTTGAGCCAGCAGGCTCTCCGCCAGCTGTCTTCTGGCCTTCCCGCGCTCCGATTCCGCGATCCTTCGCTGCTCGCGGGCTTCCTCCAGCAGGCGATTCAGCCGTTCGATCTCCGTCCGCTCCGCGTCCTGACTCGCGTTGACGTATTGTTGCTGAAGCTCGGTCGGACTCCGGTTGTCCCCGGACTCCGCGATCCAGCTCACGGCACGCTGGAGATCGACTCCGCGAAGCAGAAAACTGCGATCGCGGCCGTTGCGATCCCACTCCAGCGCGCGCAGAAGGACTCGCGTATGCGATCGAATCCACTCCAAGTCGAGGTCGATGGCTGCAAGCAATTGCTGGACCGCCGGCTTGAAGTCATCTTCGGGCCGAAGATACAGCCAGTTCAAATCGCGCAGTGGCTCCGGGACGTCAGCCGGCGCGACGTCCCTGCACACAATCGGTACAAGCCGCTTCTCGCACGCAACCGCGTGTTCCAGCTCTACCCTGCAGACCTCGGACTTGATCGAGTCGGGGCTCAAGACGAAGACGAAATGGTCGCTCGCTTCGATCGCTGAGCGGATCTCTTCCATGAACGCGGCGGTCGGCGGGATGCCGGTCCAATCAACCCACGGCTCGCGGCCCGCACGCTTCAACTCAGCATGAACGGCCCTGACGAAGCCTCCGTCGTTCCGGCTGTATGAAATAAAGACCTCCGCCATGGCTCCGGTTCACCTCGTGTACGATCTCTTTCTTGGAGCTCGGAAAGTAGTGCGCTCGTCGAATTCCTAGTCGTCGGGGATCAGCTCGATTCCCCGCGGCGACGGCGTCCCGCTGACCACTTCCGGCGCCGATCCGCCGCCGCCGGTGTTCGCCAATGCCGCGAAGCTCTCCAACACCTGAAGCACGGCTCCTGCCTTTTCATGTCCGTATCGCTCCGCCAATTCGAAGCACTCGATCGCCTCACTGAAAGGGGCACTCGGAGGAGGCGGCGGCGTCAGCAGGCGGAACAGGTTCACCATCGCGCAGCCCTTGTTGTAGCTTGCCTTCGCGTTGCCGGGCTCGCGAGCGAGCACCTTGTCGTACTCCAGGATTGCGTCCCGTTCCAGCTTACATGCCACCAGCGTATTCGCCCTTGCCATCGACGCGACTACTGACTCCGGATCAGAATCCAGTGCCTGATCGAAACATGAAAGCGCCTCCAGGAACCGGCCGTTCGCCCGATGCGTAACACCTCGCTCAATGAGCTGTGCAGCGGTTCGTCGTTCCCCGAACATGTGTCCCCCCGACCTCGAAGTTGTTTTCTATCTCTTGGCTCCCCGCGTCGCGTGAAGTCCGCGCCGGTCGTTCGCTTGTCATTCTCCTGCCAGCGTTCCTATGCCCCCGGCACCCCCGACGCACAAAACGACATCCCCCGCCGTGCGCCCTTTTGGCCAGCGCCAGCCGTGACTGGCCGCCTAGAATCATGTGGACATTGTCCCGCGGACCACCTCGGTCCGCTTCCGACTTCCGAGACAAGACATTCTACGAGATGGCCACGAATAGACCGACCTTTGCCACTGAACGGGCCTCTTTTCGCGGCGTACGCAGATACAGGAGACGCCAGGCCATGCGAATCCCAGCGCGCACATCGCACAGTGTCTCAAAGGGCTAGGCGGATCGCCCTCCCTGGCCGAGAGACTCGCGGGCACTACCTCGCGCTCTAGCTGGGGTCCGCCTAGCTGACGTCGGCCTCCCCCTTACCTCCCACCTCGAAGGCGCGTCCTCACCGACGAGATCCCGCAAGTTCTCACACCGTGGCGCGCACGGTCTCTCGCGGAACTCCTCCGCCGGCACCTCCTGCAGGTGCGTCCCTGATGAGCCTCCTTGCGGCAGCAACCGTGAGAGTTTCTGGAGATCCTCCGTGAGGTCGAGAACATCGTCGGCTCGCCACTGTCGGACACGGTCGACCTGATCGAAGCAACCTCCACCGGTCCTTCCCGTCAGCAGCCGATAGGAGGTGTCAGAACGCGCCCGGGGGCTCACTCCGCGGGAGGCCCCGGGAGGTTCGGCGGCCTCCTGCCGAGGTTGTCCGTGTTCTGTCCGTGTTCTCCACCCAACTCAGGCCAAGACGGCCCAACGAGAAGATCGCTAAGCGACTGCAAACAAGTGGGATAGGCGGACTCTGCAGCCTGGGTTCAGGGCTCGGAACGCCCTCATAACCCAAAGGTCGCAGGTTCAAATCCTGCCCCCGCTACCAAATCTAAGGGCCGGTAGGTCTTTGGCTTACCGGCCCTTCTGCGTTTGGTGGTGATGGGGCGAGAGTGACGTCTCCGTGATCTCTCCACTGGACTCAGCGCCCCGCCCGCCGGGCAACGCCTTCTGGAAGATGAGCAACGCACCGGCTCTGAACCACACGGAGTCGACCATCTCGAGCGACCAATCGCACGAGGCGGGCGATCAGCCACCCTCCGCGCCCGGTGCCACGCCCCACGGATCGTAGGACCCGAAGTTCCAGACGTGCCCCTCCGGATCACGGCACGAGTAGCCGCGCCCCCCGTAGCCTTCGTCCCTGATCTCCACCACGATCTCGGCGCCCGCGGCGAGGGCTCGCCCGTAGTGCTTGTCCGGGTCATCAACGACGATGTAGGGGCTTTGGGACACAGCACGACCCAGAGCGCCGGGAGGCTTCTGGAGATTGTCGAACTCACCCTCTCGAGCAGAGCCGAGCATGATCATTCCATTGCCGAACGTGAGCTGGGCGTGAGCGATCGTGCCGTCTTCCGCCGGCACCACAAGACGCTTCTCGAACCCGAACGCCTCGCAAAGCCACTCCATGGCGCCCGCTGCATTCTCGTATCTCAGGGTCGGAATCACGGTTGCAGTGGTGTTCTTCGCGTTCGCAGCCATCGTTGCCTCCTTCTGTATGTGCAGCCCTTCGAGTCACGACAAGCTGCTTCAACCGGCTTCTCGCACACTGTCGGACTCACGCGGGACAGATCCGAGTTTTCCGTACTCTCGGACCCCTTGACGTAGCCTCCTGAACTCGCCTCGAGGGACTCGCTCGCTGCCCCGTCCAGCGAGCGTGGCGATCACCCATCCGGGGGCTCCGAGAACAAGTTCGTCAAACCGTCCATCAACCCGAGCTCGAGCCTCAACTGCTCGATGACATGGTCGACCATCAGAATCGCCACCCGCGCCCCCTCGGCTGAGGGGGGGAGCGCCCGCAGATCGGCTAGAGTGTCGTGCTCCCGGCTGAGTTCGGATTCGAGGAAAGCCCGCCGCTCCGCGATGATCCGTTCGCGTGCCGAGGGTCGGGCAAGCTCGGAGAGGGCCACCCAGGTCATGAACGGCGGCACGGCTCGTTTCTTGGCCCAGGTCGGTCGGGACAGAGAAGCGGTCAATGCCCGCCGTCCCTTCGCCGCGATTCGCCACGTCTGACGATCCCGGCGAGGAGCAGGTCCTGAATCACCGGCAGGGCGAATCAGCCCCCTCTCGGCGAGCTTGCGGAGCGAGTAGTAGACCTGGGCACGGGAGACTGCCGCCCAGTCCTCGACGTTGCATTCCGTCAGCCGACTCCAAATGTGATGACCGTGGGCGGGCTCGATCAAGAGGATGACCAACGCCACGAGGTCGGAATCCGTCAACGCCTCCCGAGGCCCCGGCCTCCGGCCTGCGCTCACTCTGTCTCTTCCGCAGATCCCTCCGACGGCACCGCTGACGACTGCGGAAACTCCGCCAGCACGACCACTGTGCCACAGGGATCTCGATAAGCGATCTCCTCGGAGCCGTAGAACGTGGTGCGTCGGGAGATCACGGGAGCCAAGCCGTTCATTCCCTGGATGGCCGAGTCGAGGTCTGGCACCTCAACGTAGAGCATGAAGCTTGGAGGGGTGCTCCTCGCGACGGCGCCCGGGGCGTCTCGCTCGGCGCTTGCGAAGGTCTGGAACATCAGCTCATGGGTACCACTCTGGATTGCGGCGAACTGGGACTCCGATCCGTCCACTTCGTCCGAGGGCACGGTGATCGTCCTCTCGAACCCCAGGCGCTCGCAGTAGAACGCAACGCATTCGTCCACATGGTCGGTGAAGACCACCGTGGTCAACCGCTTGAGCTGCATGTCAGAAGCCCCCAAGGCGTTGGTCCCACACCCTGACGCGAGAATGAGCGCCGCGGCCATCGAAGTGGTTGCCAGGAAACTACTCATAGTGTCTAATTTAGACGGAATGCCGATGCAATGTCAAGACCGCGATGTGCGGAGGTTCAGCCGCGGCAGGAGGGCACCCAGGTGACGATCGAACGCCCTGCGCCATGTCTTCCGAGCGTTGCTGCCGGAGGACCCAGTGCCAGGAGATCCAGGGCGATCCGGCGCTCCTCCGGCCACCGCCGCCCGATTTTGATCCGGACATGCGCTACCCGTCGCGCGGCTGACCGTTTCGATCCCCATCTCTGTGGATAGCCGGTCTTGGGGACGCGTGAAGGCTCCGTACAAGTCGCGTCGCGACTGTCCGCGATCGCCTCACCGATAGGGCGCTGCCCGTAGGCCACCCGAGCGAACTCTCGTCCTTAGCGGTAGTCTGCCTTGAGACGCCCCCACCCAACGGTTTCCACCGGCGTCAACGTGGCACAAGCAGCCGATGAAAACTCGCCCTCGCACTGACTGGGATCCGTGTCCAGCCCGGTGTGCGAGGCGTGGGTCCACGTCCCACCGATGCGCGCGCACACGCGTCCGTTCACCACGGACTCCCGCATGCAGATCGATCCACCGACGCCATCGGGGTCGCGGACAGCGACAGTCAGAACGACCCCATTCCCCGGCAGAATCGGGCCGGCCGCCGGCAGTAGGTGCACATCGGTCATCGTCCCAACGTTGACGATCCCGTTCGGGAGGAAGACATCCACGATCTCGAAGGTGGATTCGAGGCCGAACTCGATCTCCTCCCAATCATAGTTCAGCAACCAAATGTGAACCTGACGCGTTCCCGAGAAGACCTCCAGATCCTGAGCCCACGGATCGAGGTCCGATGTGCTGACGCGGAGCATCAGCGGAATCGCGTTTCCCATGCTGATCGACGGGGCAAGGCTGAGCAGCATCGCGATGATTGAGCTTCGAAGCAAGAGCGTCATTCAAGGACCTCCTTGGTATTCGATCACTGTGGGACGGGAGTCCTCCCCATTGATCCTACCAATCCCGAGAGGCGGAGAGAACCCGCCTTACTGGCTCCCGGAACCGCCTCCAGGCCAAACCATTGATTGGGCGTCCTTTACCCTTCCAGCTTCCCGAGCGACTCGCCCCGGCCGAACTGCGGAGACGCGTCCCTCGCCCATATGACGAACGCAACATAACATATTGCTTTGGCCTCGCGATCCGCTTACTATCTCGCTTCCCCAATCCGCTGGAGCCTTCCCACCCGTGACCTTGCGGCCGAGAGAGATCTATCGCTCCAGCCTCGAGCGATGCGCCGAGAGCCCGAGATTCATCCCGTCCTTCTATGAGCGCTTCATGGGTTCATCAGAGGATGTCGCCCGACGATTCCAAGACACGAACTTCGATGTTCAGACTCGGATGCTCCTCCGCTCCCTCCTACTGGTCGCTGATGCGTCGGACGGGGACGTGAAGGCCCTGCAGGAGCTCGCGGAGCGTGCCCATACGCATGACCGGGCGCACCTCGACGTCCCGCCTGCTCTCTACGATCTGTGGCTCGAGGCGATCCTGGAGACCGCCTCGGAGTATGATCCGCTGTGGACGCCGAAAGTGGCCGAGTCCTGGCGCCTCATCCTGGGGTTCGCCATCCGCTACATGACTCGGCGGTACTAGGGAGCACTTCCTCGGGGCGAGGCCGGCGATCAACCCGCAGCGGGCGTTGGACCGTGCAGTTCCCACCAGGCCTGGGCGCGTTCGTCGTTCCAGGTCCTCTCAAGATGAATGCTCTCCAGCCGTCGAGCGAGCGCAGCCGCGCCGTCCGGTCGATCGCCCGGGCTCTTCGCGAGGCACGCGAGGATCGCGTCGTCCAACGCCCTCGGAATCTCCAGTTCCGCGCGCCGCGACGGCGGACACGGTTCGGCCCCGGCATGCTCGGTGACCATTGCCATCGGACTGTTGGCTTCGAACACCAACCGGCCCGTGAGCAGCCAGTACGCCACGCAGCCCAGTGAGTAGATGTCGGAGCGCTTGTCGACCGGATGCCTGCCCGTGATCACTTCGGGGGGCATGTAGGCGGGCGTGCCGGGGACGACACCTTCGCGAGTGAGCCTCGGATGGACGTCGCCTCCGGTTTCGTCAAGCTTCACGAGTCCGAAATCGAGGACCTTCACGAAGTCAACGTCCTCTCCGTACCGGCAGACGAACAGATTGGCCGGCTTGATGTCGCGGTGGATCAACTGTCGGCGATGTGCTTCGTGCAGCGAGTGACATGCCTGGATCAGCAGATGAACGACACGCTCAGGCGGCGCCGGGCCGAAGCGTCGAACCAGCGTCTCCAGATCGATTCCGTCGAGGAGCTCCATCACGTAGTAGAACGTTCCTCCCGGAGTGACTCCGTAGTCGTAGATGTCGACCGTGTGAGGCGAATGCAACGTGGCGGTCGCCTGAACCTCACGCTCGAAGCGGCGGTTCAGCTTCGCGATCTCACCCGCGTCCCTGCCGGCCAGAGCGTCGCGGCGGATGAACTTCACGGCAGCCGAACGAGCGAGCATCCGGTGACTGGCCACCCAAACCTCTCCCATTCCGCCACTCCGAGACTCCGCTCCAGGACGTAGCTGCCCATCTTCCGCGCCTCCGTGACGGATCTTCCGAGCTTGTAAACGACATCCGACACCGCGACGCCAAGAAGCACCGAGAAGACCATCGTGATCGTCACGAATGACAGCGATGCCCCCGAGAACTGAACCCAACCAAGGCCGTGCGCGATCCAGCGAACGAGAAGCGATCCCGTGGCCGCGAGCAGGATCGTGACGATGGCCGTGGGGGTCCGCATGGGGACGATCGCGGGAAAGAAGACGACCCAGACGAGGGAGAAGGTGAAGTACGACAACCCGAGCCTGACGGGCTCGGAGTGATAGCTCATCACGACGAGACTCTCGGCGACGCTGAACCACACCGCGACGAACACGCAGTAGGAAAGGCCCAGACGAACGAGGGTTCTCCGCGACGCGCGACGGCCGTGCACGAACCAGGCCACCGCGAGCGAGACCAGCGTGATGGCCAGATCGTGGAGCCCCTCCAGAAGCGTGTAGTCGAAGGAGGTGTTTTGTAGCACGTACGAGTTGAGGAGATTGAGGAGGTTTCCGAGGATGACAAGAGCCGGCGGGGTCAGGCAAAGGAACACGACTCTCTTCAGAACCACATCTGTCAGGTCGTCCGAGAGAGAACCTGCCCGCGCTGACGCCGGACGTAGGAACCGCGTCTCCGCGCTCATTCGTTCCGTCCACCGCGGTTCGCTACGGAAGTCGTGCACCTCGGCGCCTCTTGCTACCGGTTGCCCTACACGGGGCTCCGCTGGGGTGACCGCGGCGAGTAGACCCCATCCAACGGGACCTTGCAAGGCGAGGCTGGAGACGGCTTACGCGCCGTAGGCCCGCGGAGAGGCACCCGCCCGCGACAGGGACCGGGCCTCGTGCAGCGGAGCAGCGCCCAACGTCATTGACCACGATCCGGGCTGCTTTCCCGCGGTGGCCTCAGTCCGGCTCCCGCGGGAGTCGCGCGCGCCACGTCGCCAGCTTCGAGGCCACGTCGTTCCCGGGCGACTCCGCCTCGCTCCACTCCTCGTACACCCTGACGATCTGCTTCACGGCCTGGACTGTCCGTTGATGCTCGGGTCCAAGCGCCCCCTCCAGGAGCCGGTGCGCCTCGACGGATCGCGCTTCGGCGGCGGCAAACCGCCCCATCGCCAGAAGCGTCTCTCCATGCTGACGCATCGCGACTCCCACGTGCCAGTGCCCTTCCGGCAGGCTCGCGCGGAGGCCGTCCACTGCCCGGGTCCCGAGTTCGTCGGCTTCCTCGAACCGCCCGAGGTCCCGGAGCAGCCCTCCCAGATTGCTGGTCGGGATCAGTACCTGCGGATGGTCGTCGCCCAGGACCCGGCGATAGCCTTCCAGGGCCTGGCGATAGTACGGCTCCGCCTCCTCGTGCCTCCCCTGCCCCTTCAGCAGGAAGCCCATGTTGTTCAGAGCGGTCCATGTATGCGGATGGTCGTCGCCGAGCGCCGCCCGCGTTTCGTCCAGCGCCTCGCGATAGTAGGGCTCCGCCTCCTCGAGTCGTTCCATCCGACGCAAGAGGGAGGCGTGGTTCGTGACCCACGCGATCGCGTCGGGGTCCCCGGGCTCAAGCACCCGCCGCGCTCCCTCGACCGCCTCCCGTGAGAGCGGCTCCGCCGCCTCCAGTCGGCCCAGCTTCGTCAGCACCGAGGCCAGGTTGCCGGCGGCTTCCAGGGTCCGTCGGTCGTCGGGGCCCAACACGCGCCGGAATCCGGCCAGAGCCTCCCGGTAGAGTTTCTCCGCCTCGTCGTACTTCCCCTCGGAGCTGAGCTGGAATCCCATGTTGTTGACGGAGTCCAACGTGGCCGGGTCGCTGTCCCCGAGCTCCGTGCGCCGGATCTCCAGAGCCCGACGCTGTGGCTCGAAGGAGTCCTCGAGCAGGCCGAGGTTCTGGAGCGCGACCGCCACGGTCTGGAGAAGCTGCGCGACGACGGCGGGCTGATCCGAGAAGCTCTCGTCGATCCGCTCGATCGTCCGGCGCATGTCCTCGCGCAAGGTGGAGGCTGCGATGCTCGTGAAATTCAGGTCGTCGAGGCCCGCGACGTTCGTGCCGGACTCCCTCGCATAGGTCAGCACGTGCTCGCGAAGCCGCTCTCCGATCTCCTGCACGTCGGAGTCGCTGAGTTGATCTGCCTGGAAGTCCGCCACCTGCTGGAGCTCACGGGTCCGGACGCGTTCACGCTCCAGCGCAGCCTCCGCTCGGTCCCGCTCCCGGGCCGCCACTCCGGCCTGCCACGCCACGCCGCCCACACCGGACGCCACCGCCAGAACGACGGCCACGCCCCCCGCAACTCCCACGCGATGACGATGAACGAACTTCCGGAGTCGGTAACCGGTCGCGGCGGCCCGCGCGCGAATGGGCAACGAAAGGCGATAGCGCTCCAGGTCCGCGCGCAGGTCCTCCGCAGTCGCGTAGCGGTCCGCCGGATTGGCTTCCAGCGCCTTCAGGAGGATGTTGTCCAGATCTCCCTGGAGGCTGCGCCGCAAGTCCTCATCCGCCGCGCCGCGCAGTCGGGCGATCTCATCGCCCGAGGTCCGGGACGTTGCCACCCCGGCGCGGGAGCTCGGCCGCGGCACTTCTTCCTCGCGTCGCGCCGCCGTCGCCAGCCGCTCGCGCGAGGAGGTCTCGCCGTGCGGCGCGTGCCCCGTCAGGAGGAGGTAGAGAAGCGCCCCCAGCGAGAACACGTCGGCCGTCGTGGACGTGGGCTCTCCACGAATCTGCTCCGGCGCCGCAAATGCGGGCGTGAGGAACGCCCCCGTCGCGGAGGTGGGATCGTCATCGGACGGATCCAGCAACTTGCCGATTCCGAAATCGAGCAGCTTCGGCGTACCGTCGGACGTCACGAACACGTTGCCCGGCTTGATGTCCCGGTGGATGACGAGGCTCTGATGCGCGTACTGGACCGCGCCGCACAGCGCTTCGAACAGCGCCGCGCGCTCCGGAACGCTCAAGCGCCTCCCATCGCACCAATCCGTGATCGGCTCCCCCTCCACGTACTCCATCGCGAAATAGGGGATGCCGTCCCCGGTTGCGCCTCCGTCATAGAGCTGGGCGATGTTCGGGTGCCGGAGTCGCGCGAGGATCCGACGCTCGCGCCGGAACCGCTCGACGATCCCTTCGCGGTTGAGCTCGGCCCGAACGATCTTGAGCGCGACGAGCTGCTCGAACTCCCCGTCCGCGCGTTCCGCGAGGAGCACCTCCCCCATCCCCCCTCGCCCCAGCTCGCGCACAACGCGGTACGGGCCGATCCGCTCGAGGCGTGCGGAGGGTGCGTCGACCCCGTCTTCGGGCAGCAGGACGCCCGCCGCGATCGCACTGACCGACTCGTCGAGGATGCCGCCGCGGTCGGCCGCCGCGAGCATGGACCGCAGCCGCTCGCCCAGCTCCTCGTCTCCGGAGACGATCTCATCCACCCGACCGAACCGCTCGGCCGGCGGCAGATCCAGCAACCGGTCGAGCAGCGGTTCCAGCCGGCCCCAGTCTTCGCGGCTCACCGGCCACTCGCGGGGGCTCGGCCCCATGGACCGTTCGGGGTCGGCTCGAGGCGTCTTCGGGGATCTGGAGTCATTCGTTTCATCCGTGGATTGTCCGTCGGTCTCCGGCCACCCGCAACACCGAAGCCGGGTCCGCGTGGCGGTCTAACGCGCCCGGACGATCTTGCGGCTCGCCGCCACTCCCTCCGCCTGGAGCCGGATGAAGTACACGCCCCCGACCGTGGGGCGCCCGGAGTCGTTGCGCCCGTCCCAGGTGATCTCCTGCGTGCCCGCCGGACGCCTTCCCGTCAGCAGGGTCCGAACCCGACGCCCTGTGACGTCGTACACGGCCAGGTCCACGGGGCCCTCGCGCGTCAGGGAGAACCGGGCGATGGTTCCCGCGGAAGTGGGGTTCGGAAACGGCGGCGCGAGCGCGAGAGCGTGCGGCCGATCCAGGCCGGCCGGAGGTACATCGGTCGCGCCCGGTCTCGTGCGTAGCTGCCAGAGAGTCCCCACGGACGGGCTGTTCGAGATCCAGTGCGTGCCCACGTGTCGAGGATCCCGGTCCACGATGCGCATCCGCCAGCGGTAGCGGGTGTCCTCGGTCAGCCCGGCCACGGTGGCGCTCATGTTGAGAGGCGCGAACGGGTCGTAGTCCATCCATCCGGTCCGCTGGCGCGGTCCCCAAGAGTGACCGACCTCCGCCACCTGGTACTCGATCGCCACGCGGGACCGGCCGCGTGCCGAGTGCTGCAGGGCCTCGAGCCGGAAGGCGGTGGGATCGTTGGTCGGGCTCCCCAGGGCAAGAGGAGTGCCGTCCACGTTCCGCACGAGGGGATGCAAGTGCGGCGTTCCCGTATCGACTCCTACGTAAGTCCTGATGACTCCGGAGCCGACAACGCCGAACGTGTCGTTGAGCGGGGCCGCGATCGCCACATCGGCGAACCCGTCCCCATTCACGTCCCCCAGGCCTGTCAGGACGGTACCGAACCCCGGCAAGCCCGGACTCCGCGCCGAAGCCGACGCGATGCCGGACGCCCCTCCCCAGAGGACAAGGGCAGCATCTTCGCCGCCCGACTCCCCTACCGCGACGTCCGAGAATCCATCGCCATTCATGTCGCCCGCGCCACTGATCGAGACGGTCGTCGCGGCCGCGACGTACGCATCGATCCGCAGCGTCGGCCCGGACGGTCCGCCCCAGAAGACCGCCACGTCGGGACTGAGAACCCGTGCGTCGCCGAAGTCGGCATAGCCGTCACCGTTCACGTCCCCCAGGGCCGCCAGTTCCTGTGCGAACCCGGGGTCACCGATGAGGCCCCAGCTGTTGGACGTGAACCCCGTACCGGTCGAAAGCGGGAACCAAACGCGCGGGGTCAGCACCTCGTCGCAGCCGAATGCGACGTCGTCGTAGCCGTTGCCGTCGATGTCCCCCGCACCGATCACGGTCTGGCCGAGATGAGTCTCACCCGGGTTCAGTGCGCCTACCCACTCCACATACGGCGTAGGATCCGGCCCGGCCGGTCCCCCGAGATGGACCCGAACCACGCCGGCCTCCGCCACCGTCCCCGTGGCGAACGGGTAGCCAATGATCAAGTCGGCGTAGCCGTCGCCGTTCACGTCGCCGGCCCCGTCGATCGAGCGACCCACGCCCGTGGGAGCGGCCTCGGGAATGAGCACGTCCGGCGTGTTCGACACGATGGCGCCGCCGAAGTAGATCTCCGTCTGACCGACCGCCGGGGCGACGGCCACGTCCGCGTACCCGTCTCCGTTCACGTCGCCGATCCCGGCTACCTCGGCGCCGTATCCGGTCCCGAGGCCCGTGTCGAACCAGAGCACCGTGCCGTCGACCCCGGCAGGGCCCCCGGACAGGATCCGGGCCGCGCCCGTACCCGAGCCCCAGTTCGGCATCCCGTAGATGAGGTCGTCATAGCCGTCCCCGTTCACGTCGCCCGCCGAATCCATCACGGAGCCGAGGTTGATTCCCGCGGACTCGCCGGCCAGACTCCCGCTGAAACCGATCGTCTTCGAGTTGAGGCTGTAGACGCGCGCGGCTCCTTCGAACGACTGCCCGTTCGTGTAGCGCGCCGCGCCGACGAAGAGATCGGTAAAACCGTCGCCGTCGACGTCCCCCGCGCCGCTCACGCAGAAGCCCAGGTTTTCGCCGGAGAAGGCGGCGCCGTTGATGGCCTTAAGAGTGAACCCGAACGCGGGCTTCCCCAGAACCGCATACGCTGCGCCGTTCCCCGACGACGTGAACGGCGCGCCGACCGCCACGTCTCCGAAGCCGTCACCGTCCACATCGCCGAGGTAGGCGACGCTCAGCCCGAGCTGCGCTCCTACCTGAAACGTGTGGATGGTTCGGGTGGGCGTGGACGGGAGCAGCCCCGCGCTTCCCGCGAAAAGATGCAGCGCGCCCTCGCTCGGATTCACCGTGGAAGCGTGCGGCGAGCCGATGGCGACGTCCGCGTAACCGTCGCCGTCGAAGTCTCCGGCCGTATCCATGTCCGTTCCGAAGAACTCGCCGGCGGCGTCTCCTTCCCGGGACCAGGCGACCGTCGTCACGAGGCCGCCCGAGCTGCCGATCCAGAGCCCCACGTATCCGGCGTCGGCACCGGCCGCTCCGTCCCAGTTGGGGGCGGAGATCAGGATGTCGTCGTAGCCGTCGGCGTTCACGTCGCCGGCCGAGGCGACCATCGAGCCGAAGAATGCGGAGGTCTGCGGGATGGACACCTCCGCATCGAACACGGGCCCGGAAGCCGATCCCAGGTACACGCGGGCCGCTCCGGAAAGCGTCGTGAACTGCCCGGGCTTGTGGGGCATGCCGAAGACGAAGTCCGAGTAGCCGTCACCGTTCAGGTCGCCCGCGTAGGCGATGGAATGCCCCGCCCTAGCGCCGACCACGTCCGGCTCGAACGTCCAGTCCGGGTTGCCGCCAAAGGCCGGCCCCCCGTAGTAGAGTTCCACCCGTCCCTCGTTCGCCTGTCCGTTGTCCCAGCCGGGGCGGCCGATCAGGATGTCGTCGTAGCCGTCGCCGTTGACGTCGCCGGCCGCGGACAGGCCGCGCCCCAGCTCCTCGCCCACCGTTGCGCCGGATGTGCCGAAGTCGTATGCGGTGGCAAGGCCACCGGCAGACCCCAGGTACACGGCCACGAACCCCACATTTCCCGTACCTGGGAGATCGTAGTTGTGCGCCCCGACGAGGAGATCGGAATAGCCGTCGCCGTTGATGTCCCCGGCGGAGGAGGCGGTGGTGCCCAGTTGCATGTTGGTGACGCCCCCCTCCGAGAGCCAGACCTGCGTCCATCCGTAGGCGACCGTGGGCAGGAGAACGGTGAGCACCGCGAGCACGGCCACACTGCAAGAGAGAGGCGATGGGGAGCGACGGTCCGGAGCGAGGTCCACTGCGTGAGGCGGGTGAGGCACGATGTGCTCCTGGTCGGAAGGCGGGTCTGCCGAGAAGACGGGCGGGCGGCGCGACGTGGCATCGCCCGGAAGGGCCCGCCTCCCCGGGAATCGGTTCTACTCTGAAGAACGCGATCCGCAGGCGCGGCGGACACGTGGGAGGGCGATCCAGGGGTGCCGCGAAGCGTCCGAGGGAGGGAGTCGGACGAGGCTCGACCGGGACGGGGCCGCCCGGACCACGATCGTGCACGAATGGGCGGGGTCAATCACCGAGCGCCGAGAGTCAAGCGCACGGAGGGTCCATCGCGCAGACCCGCGATCAGGACATCAGATCGTAGAGAAGCAGCCGCGCCTTCTCCCAGTCCCGACGAACGGTCCGGTCCGTGACGCCCATGACCTCGGCGATCTCCTTGGATTCCAGATCCCCGAAAAACTTCATCTCCACGACCCGGGCCAGCCGCTCGTTGCCGGCGGCGAGCTTCTTCAGAGCGTCGTCAAGCGCGATCAGCTCGATGACCCGCGGACTCCTAGCGAGGTGATGGTCTTCCAGTTCGACCGGACGCGCGCCCTCACCCCTCTTCTTGGCCAGGCGCCTTCGGGCACTGCTCACCAGGATCTGGCGCATCGCCGTGGACGCGACAGCGAAGAAGTGGGCGCGGTCCTGCCATGGACCGCCAGATCCGGCGAGACGCAGATACGCCTCGTTGACCATGGCCGTCGTTCCGAGCGTGTCCGTCCGGCGCCCGCGGAGGTGGTTGCGGGCCATACGGCGCAGGTCTCCGTACACGATGTCGAGGAGGCGATCCCACGCGTCGGACTGTCCGTCGCGGATCCGGGCGAGCAGTCCGCGAATCTCCTCCGTTCTTGCCATGAGGCATTCTAGCATGCGGCCGGGCACGGGTCCTTCCGGGCGCCGCTGCTCCGTGTGCCGGCGATCGGCCGGCCGCTTGGATCCGCCAGCCCCTACCGAACGCGGACGAGTCGGTTCGTCGAGGCCGCGCCGCCGCCCCGCAGGCGAAGCAGGTACACGCCCGGGGCGACGGGGCGCCCCGCGGAATCCCGGCCATCCCACGACCAGGAGGAACCGTCGGTCTCCGGGAGCGCCGTCACATGCCGCCCGGTCACCGAGAAGACGTCAATCGCTCCGGGGCGGCCGCCTCGGGCTCCTGCGAACTCGATCCGCACCGTCGACCGGAACGGGTTCGGGTACACGGTCAGCTCCTTGACGGAAGTCACCCGCAGTGGGACGGAGACCGCGCCCGAGGAGACCAGCACCCCCGACACGACATCGGCATCGCCCCCCGTGGCGATCGCGGTCCGGTTCTCCACACCGTTCATGCCGGAAGCGTCGTGGCAACTGCCCTGAATGTGGGAATCCCAGTCCCAGTACGAGTACAGCCCGCTGTCGGCGGAGGCGTAGTATTCCGGGCCCAGCGACAAGTGCATCGTGGACAGGATCTGCTCCTGGGACCGCGCCGTGCTCCAGACCCGCAGTTCGTCGATCCCTCCGTTCAGCTCCGCACCGACCGGAGGCGTCACGACGCTGTTGCGCGCGCCGATCGAGAACGGCTCGCTCGTGCTCCACGGTGGGGACGACGCTTGCGTGGAGTCGACGAGCACGCCGTCGAGGTATCCGTAGACCGTGCTGCCGTCCCACACGCCCGCGATGTGGCGCCACCCGTCGAGGGGGTTCCCGAAAGACACACGCCGGCGAGTGCTCGACGAGTTCGAGCCGTTGAGAATGAACTGATCCGGTTGCAGTTCGACGGACTCGAAGGACACTCCAGACAGGGTGTTGCTCAGGACCACCCCCGAGCTCGCGGTGGCGTACACCCACGCCTCCACGGTGAGGCCGCCGATGGGGTCGAGGGTCAGCCCCGTGCAGGCGTAGTCGCCGGCTCCGTCAAGAAGAAGAACGTTACCGGGGACCTGGGCCGGACTCGATGCCGGGGCGAGCGACAGGAGCGCGACGACCGCCGTCGACCACAGCCGGCTGGACAGATGAACGGCCGGCCGTCGAGGCGGGCCGGAGTTTCGGGTTCGCTGCATGAGCTTCCTCCGGAGCGGCAGACGTGGCGGCGACGTGCCGCCCACTCCCAAGAACGCAAGGTAGGGGCGCCGCGGACACCACTTGAGGTGGCCGAGCCCCTCCAATCGAGAGAGAGGGGAAGATCAGCGCGTACGATGCCTCTCGCAGGCTCGCTCCCAGCTCAGCACGGTGGCGTGGACCTCGACAGCGGCCGAGTCCTTCCGCAAAGCTGCTCCTCTCGGAGCACCCCCGCTCGCGGCTAGTCGGCACCGCGTGCCGCCGCGGCCCAGAATCCCAGGAGTGCCGCTTCCGCGGTCTCGGCGTCCGCATGCTCCGGGTTGCTCACCATGAACTCAAGGAACGCCGCGATCACCTGACACTCCGCCCTTGTAAAGAGGGAGTAGCGGGAACGGGCGTAGTCGGAGTGTGGGTTGAGCTCATAGACGGTCGCGTCGGACACGTACTCCGTCGAGGTCTTGAACAACGTCAGGGTCGCCCGAAGAAAGGCAGGCAGAAAGAAACGAAAGGCCGCCGGGCTGAAGAAACTCAGACCGTCGTAGTTGCGACAGAGAACGTCCGTCGGAATCTCCTGCCACGTCCGCCACTCCTCGAACGGCACGACCGCCGCCGAGTCTCGGCACTCCGGATGGAGCAACTCCTCGTTCGGAGGGCGCGGCACATCGCCGAAGACGGCGACGACTCGGCCCTCAAGGTCCTCCATCGTCATCGCCTCCCGCCGGCTGCAGCCGTGACCTGGGAAGATGGACTCAGCGGAGCTCACGCATCTTCGGATTTCATGCGGACAACGCCGCGATGTTGCCTCGTTCCCTCGAAAAGACGCACCCGGTAGCCTTCACCATCTCCTCTCCCATCCCCATGGGGCGCCGAACGGAGGCGCATCAGCCTGGGCCTCTTTGGCCCCCCGGGCGCAAGCAGACGGACGATGGGGTGAGGTGGTTGCATCCGCCAGCTAGGTGGCCGGCCGGCCGATCCTGCGCGCGAGGTGTGTCCGCACCAAATCGACTACCGCAAGCGGATCCGCATCCGGTTCCACCGCGACCGAGACATGTCCATCCGGGACCGGGTGAACGATCTGGAAGAAGTTTCCGTACCGAATCAGAACGTACTCAAGCCCGCCGCAATCGATATCTCCGCGTCGCCGCGTCAGTCCAAGCACGGTTGGATTCACGAGAAGTTCCTCGTACCGGTCCGATTCCCCGCTGCTCGCCCCCGCCACACTTCCGCGCTGCGAAGACCGCAGCTCCCCCTCACAGTAGACCGCCACGTACCGCACAGCCTCCGACGCGGCGAGAAGATCATCGATCAGTTCATGCTGCACTCTGCACCGCCTGGACGTAGGTATACAGCGCGCGGACGCCTCCGGACGGCCGCGCGTACAGGCCCCAGACAGAATGACCGAAACGTCCGGCCCCGCGCAACCGCTGGTTGCCCATGAGCTATGCGCCACGACTTCCCTACGCTCCCGCGATCCCGTCCATCTGAGCACAGACCATCGCCGCACCTCGCCATGCGGCGCCGGCGAGAAGATCTCGTCGCTCCGCATCGGTGAGCTCTTCCGCCTGGTCGATCCCCACGCCGACGTTCCCCGCCGACGGGCCCACGAACACATTGCTGTCGACCCAGCACATGCCATTGGCCACCTGATTCCAGGCCGCCGCCTTCGGCTGCCCGGCCGCCAGTGCAATCGCTTGGGTCGGATCCACATGAAAGAACTGGAAGATGTTCCGCGTGAGCTGGGTGAAGTTCTGGTCGAAGTTGGCGCTGGCGCATCGCGCCACGAATCGCTTGATCAGGTCCCAGGAGATCACGTGCCGACGATGAAGCTGATTCAACACGCCGTGGGTCATTGCGTTGGGGTGTGCGCGAACGAACTCCGCCAGGCTGGTCTCTTGCGCGTACGAACTCTCCAGGAAACGAGCCAGGAGCGCCTGGCTAAATGCCTGTGGCTTGGCAGGCCTCGGAGACTGCTGAGTCCAGGCATAGCCGTTCTGCTGTGACCATTGCAATGGCATGATTCAGGATCCTCGCTGAGGCTGACGAACGGGGGCCGCCGCGCTCGCCGCTCACAAGGGCAGCGCGGCAGAGCCACCCAACGGTTACAACGACTCGGTGGACTCCACACCTTGCGTAGCGAAGGCCAAGACGTGACCGTCCGGGTCCAGACTGTACGCGGCGATGTCGCCCCAATCGCGAACTGTCAAAGGACTCAGCTCGATCGCCCCTGCGGCAAGAGCACGGCTATGGTTCACCTCTGGATTCTCAACGATCAGGTACAACTCGGACCGTGGCACTCCGGATGCCACGCTCGGATCAGGCAGCGATTCACCAAGGACGCGCTTGATTCCGGATTCGGGCATGAGACCCAAGAGGGAGCCTCCCGACAATCGGAACTGGGTCATGCCGGGTACATCCAGAACGGGTCCAACTCCGAGCACCCGAGCGTAGAACTCCCGGCTCCTCGCTTGGTCTCGGACGTAGAGGATGAAGTGAACCTCAATCATCGTGGATCCCGTGTTGAGCATCAATCGACCCAGCCGCGATGGGAATCGCGTTACCGAGAGATCGCATCCTGCGTCCTCGCGCGGGCGAACTTCTCAAGAGACTCTTCGGTGCCTGGAATGCTTGGCTCTCCCGCCTCTCTGACTCGCGCGCCCCATTGTTGACGATCCAACGCACGAGTGCAAGCGCCGCCAGCGGTCCTGGGCTCCGTTCCACCGCCCCTCCCAACTCGCGTGCCCTCGCGGCGCCGAGATCCACCCTGCAGCGAAGCCTACCTCCCCCACCGAAACGCGCCAGATCGCTGGACAACGCTTTCACAGGGCATTACATTTGGATCCTATGGGCCCTGCTCGCGCGCACTTGTCTTTGCCTCGACTCACGTATACTATTCGTCCTGCGCCCGCGAAGTCCCGGGCGCACGCCCGGGGTTTGCGCACCCGTTCCACGGGACACCCTGTGCAGAGACCACGGGCGACGCTGCACGAGAGCATTCATCCGTAGCCGAGGGTCATCCTGGCGTTGCCTCCGGTGTGCCGCTGAACTGCGCAGCCCCCCTCCATGAACCGGCCGGATTGAACTCCGGCCACGGGCTGCGGGGGTATCACAATGGCTCAGTCGAAGGCAGCGGGAAGTCCAACCTCGTGCTCGCCTGTACACCCGCAACACTTCAGCGTCCGTCGATGGGGTCTCCCCATCTTTCTCGCCCTTCTCGCCGCGCTGTCGATCGAAACCGCCGGGGCGTTGGAGCAGGTCGAGGGGCGGGTCCTCGTTCGGTTCAAAGAATCGGCGAGCAAGACCGCCCTGACGGCAATCTACGACGACCTGGGGGTGACGAAGGCTCGGAAGCTCGCATCGAGCGACTACGAGATCCTGGACATCGGCAAGCTCACTACCGATCAGGCGCTCCAGCAGTTTGGGGCACACCCCGACATCCTGGAGATCGAGCCCGACTACTACGCCATTCCGGTCGGCGTCGTTCCGAACGACCCGTTCTACCTTGATCAATGGGAGCATCGCAACTCGGGACAGTCCATCGACGTGGGCGGAGTTCAGTCGATTCCGGACGCCGATACCGACGCGGACGAGGCGTGGTGCATCACCCGCGGCTCCCCGGACGGAGTTCTCGCAGTCATCGATACGGGCGTACTCCTCGATCACGAAGACCTTGCCGGCCGGATCTGGACGAACCCCGGAGAGGTGCTTGACGGTACGGACACCGACGGCAACGGGTTCATCGACGATCTGTACGGGTGGGACTTCACGAACGACGACAACGACCCGAACCCGGTGCAAGGCAGCTCCCAAGCGGGTCACGGCACGTTCGTCACCGGCGTTGCGGTGGCGGTACAGGACAACGCGGTGGGTGTCTCCGGGATCGCCCCGGACAGCCGCGTCATGGCGCTCCGCGCGTACAGCGGGGCGGATCACGCTTTGGCGATCGACTATGCGGTGGCCAACGGGGCCGACGTGGTGAATCTCTCCTGGACGTACTGCGGGGCCCGGATCGCGGTGGTGGAATCCGCGATCGGCGCCGCCGGGGCGGCCGGAGTCCTGTGCATCATCGCCGCGGGAAACAACGAGTGCGGAGGGCCCTACGACCTGGACGTCACCCCACTGTATCCCCCCGCCTATCCGGACCCCTTGATGGTGGTCGTCAACGCGTCGACCACGAGTGATATCTTCGAGGAGGTGACGTATGGGATCAACTGGGGCCTGACGACCGTGGACATCGCGGCGCCGGGACATCGGCTCCACTCGACGACGTATGTGGGAGACGGGGACTTTGACGAGTACTCTCGTGGCAGCGGCACTTCCTTTGCCGCGCCGATGACGGGCGGCGCAGCGCTGCTCGTCAAGTCCTTGAACCCCACCATCTCCATCGATGACCTTCGGTCTGCGATCCTGGACAACGCAGACCCGCTCCCCAGCTATGCGACCCGGAACGTGACCGGCGGACGGCTGAACGCCTGGGCCTCCGTCGCCGGGTATGCGCCGGCCGACACGGTGGCGCCCGCGAACATCGTGGACCTGAGCGTGGCCTCGGTCGCCGAAGGGACCGTTTCCGTGGAGTTCACGACGCCCGGCGACGATGACCTGACCGGCCAAGCGTGCTGCCTGGACGTGCGCTACTCCACGACCCCCATCGACGCGGCGAACTTCGATCAGGCGACGGAGGTCCCGGACGAACCCGAGCCGCTGGCACCGCTCACCGTGCAGCAGGTCACGGTGTCGAACCTGGAGCCGAACACGACCTATTACTTCGCCGCCAAGGTGCAGGACGAGCTGCGAAACGTGTCCGGCATCTCCAACGTCGTCTCCGCGACCACCCCGCTCCTGCCCCCCGTCCTGACGCTGAGTCCGGCCGGCACCCTCGTCTTCGTGGACGTCGTGAACGGAGACAGTGCGGTGGACACGCTTACGGTTCGGAACGATCAGGCCGGATCCGCCCCGATGGACTGGGAGGTCACGAACATCAACGTGCCCTGGCTTGCGGTAGAGCCGAGTTCCGGACAGCTGGCGGCGGAGGAGAGCATCCCCGTCCAGATCACGGCCAGCACGGACTATCTGTCCGGCACCGTCTTCGGGCAGATCACGTTCCGCAATCAGACCGTCGGCGTGGACCACTCCGTGACCGTTGTGATGATCGTCGTCTCCGCGCCGGCCATCGTCGTCGCGGATCCCAATCTGAACTATCCGGTCACTGCGGCCGGGCAGGGCAGTCGACTGGGTCTCAGCATCGAGAACGTCGGCGCCTTGCCGCTGGTCGTGGACTCTCTGACCTCCAGCTCCGGCCTTTTCGAGGCGGAGCTGCCCTTCTTCCTCCTCCCCGCCCAGTCGGCCGACCTGAACGTGACGTTCTGGCCGGATACGATCGAAGTGGTCACGGATCAACTCGTGATTCACTCGAACGCCACGGTGAATCCACAGGTCCCCGTGGAAGCGACGGGGACGGCGGTCAAGTTCGGAGCGACCCTGGCCCATACCTGGACCGGGACGGTCGTTCTGCAGTCGGACGTGCTCGTGGGCGAGAGCCTGGAGTTGACCGTCGAGCCCGGGACGACGGTTCTGGCCCAGTCCGACGGCGCCACTGGGACCAACCACGGCAAGGATCCCAGCCTCGTGGAGGTCGTCGTACGAGGCACGCTGTCAGCGGAGGGCGACAGCTCTGCTCCCATCACGTTCACATCCACCGGAGACGATCAGATCGGCGCCGACCACTGGGGCGGCTTGCTCTTCGAACTCGGTGGCTCCTACGACGCGTCCTACGGCTACTTCGCCTCCCTCGTTCCGGTGAGCCGAATGGAGAGCGCCGCGATCGAGAACGCGGAGTACGGCGTGCGGATCGCAGATCGCATCGCGCCCGGGCTGAAGGACATGACCTTCTCGGGAATCGCACTGGATCGACACGTGTTCCTGGACAACGAGGACGTCGTGATCCCCGCGATGCGATCGACGCCGGCGGCCCCCTTCTTCACCCCGGATGCGGCCTCCTGGCAACTGGCAGGCCCCACACAGGTCTTCGCTTCCAACGGTTCGGGATCCGTCGACGATTCGCCGGTCGGACACGCCGAACGTGTCGATCTGATCGTACAGGGCGACCTGCATACGACTGCCGGACCATCCGGCGAATTCGTGGGATTCCGCACCGCGCTCGCTGCGACTTCGGAGTCCGACAGCTGGGGTGGCATCCTGCTGGACGAGGAGACATCGGCCAGCTCGCTGGACCGAGCGGAGATCGAGTTCGCCACGACCGCCATCCACATGTTCCACCCGGACGGATCTTCGCTGACGAACTCGTGGGTGCACGACTTCTTCGACGTGGGGGTGCACATCGAGGGCACCGGAGACGGTGCGACGATTCGGCAGAACACGATCGAGCGGGGTGCGGTCGCCGACACCGTGGGGAACGAGTGCCTCGTCCTCGAGAACGCGGACGAGGTGCTGGTGGAGTTGAACGAGATTCGACTGGGTCCCATTGCGGACAACGGCGAGCTGAGATCCGGGATCCGGATCCAGAGCAGCAAGGCATTCTGCGCGAGCCAGATGAGCCCGCCGCAGAACCGAAGTCAGATCCTCCGGGAGAACTGGGTCGTGGGGCCGGGAGCAGCGGCAGCGGATCCGGCGACCGGCCTCCGAGTCCACGGAGCTTGTGGCGACTCCTATCGAAACGTGCTGCTGGAGGAGAACTGGGTCGAGAGCTGGCCGGAGGCGGGAGTCGACTTCCAGGACTGCGTGGACGTTCAAGTGACGTGCAACGTGGTCAAGGACAGCGAGCTCGCCGTGGAGTTCGGTCGCCCGGCCACGACGACAGGACCTCCCGTCCGTCTCCTCGAGAACCGACTGGAATCGCCTTCGGGCGCGTCGGCGCTGATCCGCACGAACAACGCGCTGAAGCTGAAGCTCGGGGCGGCGCTGATCAGCACGAAGGGCCTGAACCAGCTCCGATCTCAGGGGGGCGCCGACTTCATCCTGGAGAACGATCCCGACACGACACGGACTCTCGATGCCCGGAGTAACTTCTGGTTCATCGACGGCGCGCTGGAGGACGTTCAGGCCAACGTCGAGGCGCTCATCGCCACGGACATCGCCACGGGCCCGGAGGTCAACATCACGGGGTTCAGGATCTACCCGGACCCGCAGCCCTGCGCTCCTTCCCAGCCTCCGGCCGCGGGTTCGTCCGCTTCGATGGCGAAGGCGCCTCTGGAGATCGCGGGGGACGCTCACGGCGGGACCAACGGGACAGAGAGCGAGCCAGGCGCGGCGCTGTCCACTCTTCCGCTGAGGACGACGCTCGGGCGGCCGGTTCCCAACCCGACCCGTGGCGTGAGCGAGTTGGAACTGACGATCGCCCCGGAGCAAGCGGGTGCCGTCCGCGTCGAGATCTACGATGTCGGCGGTCGGCGCGTTGGAACGCTCGTCGATCGATCGCTGGTACCGGGGCATTACCGTCTGGAGTGGTCCGGGCGCGATCGCTGGGGTCGACTCGTGGCTCCCGGGATCTACTTCGTCCAGCTGATCGGCAACGACATCCGTCAGACGCGGAAGGTGACTCGACTGCATTGATCGGTAGCCTCACGGTCGCCGAGCTATCATTGAGTGGGCCCGGAGGGTTTCCTCCGGGCCCCATGTCCGACTCAGTCGCTGGCCCGACTCGGCGTGAGCGTGATGGAGAAGCGGCGTGTGGATCCACAGGCCGCCGGGCAGATCGTCATCCGGATAGGGTCGGTCAAGACTCCGACTCGAGTTGATCAGGCGGGTGAAGTGGTTCCTGGGACGGGCGCGTACGAGAGGCATTGGTTGTTGCAGGAGGAAGGAGGCGTTTTCTTTCGATCCGCCGCGGCACGCAGCGCGTACGCCACCACAAGAGTCTGGATCATCGCCGATGAAGAGGAACCGAGAATGCGTGCCGCTCTGTGCAACTAGGGCCCGTTGCGCCGCGCCCCCCGTCCGCTCGGTTCAGACTCTGCCCCGCTCCTAGGATCGAACGGCGGAAAGGCGCCGGCTTGCCCGCCCTTCTCGGTTCCCAGTGATCGCCTCCCGGCCGGACAAGGCACGGAGGGGACCCTCGGCAGCACGGCGCGAAGCGCCCACCTCGCCCGGGTGCGCAGATTCAGGACTCCAGAGTCGCCAAAGGGGAGCCGATGGGGCAGAATGACCCCTCGGGACCGACTCACCTCCCCGCGGAGCCACATCATGAACTCAACGAGAAGACTCACCGCCTGGCTCGCAGGTCTCGCGCTTCTGTTCGCCGCGGCGCTCGACGACGCCTGGGCCTACGAGCGCTACCGTGGGAGCCCCGGCTGTGACGACTGCCACTCGGGCTTCATCTCTCGCGGTCCGCTGCACGATCTCCATCAGGGCAACAGTCAGATGACGAACTCGTGCGACCTTTGCCACGACTCCACCGGGGACAATCCGCTGACCTACGCCAGCGGAGACGCGGAGGGGCAGAGCTGTCGAGGGTGCCACGGGATCGACAACGGGACCGCGTTCGGGTGGGGAGCCGGACTTCGACTTCACCATGCTGCCGCGGACGTCGGCACGGATTCCTTCGGAGCCACGTGCGCGGACTGTCACGCCGATGATCCGGCGCCATCCCCGGAGGCGGCGTTGCCGCCGTACTACGGTCGCAGCGACGTGAACATCACCGGTCCGTGCCTCGTGTCGAGCGAATCCGGCGGCGAGGACTGGAACGGGGACGGTCTGGGTCTCGACAACGACGGCGACCTCCTCTACGAGAACGCCGACCCCGACTGCGGCACGCCGATCGAGAGCGCGACCTGGGGGCAGATCCGGGCTCTCTACCGCTAGGAAGCGATCCCGGAAGGCGTAGACGGCACGTTCCGTTCCCCCCCCGCCGCCAGCAGCACCTCGGAGCCGAGTCCGGCCGGGGGTGTCCAAGGACGTGTCGAGGTTGCCTGCGATCGGCAGTGGCCGTCCGGAGTTCGTCAAGGAAGCGTGCGAGAAGAGCCTGAAGCGAGAAGGGAGGTCCGCTTCGTCGGGATCAGCGAGTTCTCGGCGGAGCAGATCCGCGCGGCTCACGCCGTCCATCCCATCACGGCCTTGCAGACGGAGTACTCGCTCTGGAGCCGCGATGTGGAAGAGGACGGCGTGCTGGAGACCTGCCGCGAGCTGGGCATCGCGTTCGTCGCCTACTCGCCGCTGGGGTGCGGCTTCCTCACGGGAGACATTCCGAGTCGTGACACGCTGGAGGCGGGCGACTGGAGGCGGACGAATCCCCGGTTCACGGAGGAGGCGCTCGCCGAGAACGCCCGCTTCGTCGAGCTGATCCGGGACCTCGCCGCCGGCAAGGGCGCCACACCGGCCCAAGTGGCGCTGGCCTGGGTGCTGGCTCAGGGAGAAGACATCTTCATGATTCCGGGGATGCGGAGGATCGACCGGCTGAGGGACAATCTCGGGGCGTGGAACGTCGAGTTCTCGGAGAGCGAGCTGGCGGAGATCCGGGAGAAGCTGCCACGGAGGACGATGGGGGCGCGCAACTAGACTCTCCCCCGACCACCCGCCATCGGCGTTCCGAGCCCGTGGGCCGCCCACCGCCGGACTTCCTCGTGACTTCTATTTGGCATGATCGTTTACGTAGCTGGCATTGGCTTGATACTTCTCCCGCGATGGCGCAGAATGCGACCTGCTCGTGGAGTTCGACAGACCGTCACTCTTTCACCCGGAGCGAATCGAGGAGGGTCGAATCATGGGAGTGCACAAGGCCCAGAGCCCGGAGGCAGCCCGGGCCCACCTGCAGGCGATCACCCTCGATCCGCCGCCGCGCATCCACCTGGAGTCGACCCGCGACCAGGAGGCACCCCCTCCCCCCTCCTACAAGGAGGATGGCGCGCAGACCGTAGCGGTCGGTTCTCAGATCGCGGAGTTCGCGTCGAGTGTACCGGCGGATCTCCGACCCCAGATCACCAACTCTTTCCTCCTGGCCCAGCTGGCCGCCAACAAGGATCACGGTGGGCAGGCCGGCGAGCCCAGGAAGTGGTACGAGCGCTATGTCGAGGTATTGGCGAACATCGGGTGGGTCATCGAAGGCGAGGACTTCAGCAAGCAGGAAGTCGGCGGCAGCGCGATTGAAGTCCACAAGGCAATCATGCCGGTGCTCACGGTCGCCCTGGGGCCGGCCGTCGCAGCCGCGGCCATGGTGACGGCCGTCTTGAAGGGCTTGCAGGAGATGGACAAGGACACTCCGTGGATCACCCTTTTCGACCGTGAGAGTCGCCGGGCGAGCGCAAACCAGTTCCAGGTCAGCTACGCCGAGGCGCCGGAAGGCAAGGCTCCCCGAGTCTCCCTGGCCGCGTTTGAACTGAACGCGAAGCGCTCCGTCACGCAGGTGCTCTTCTTCAAGTTCTCGGGTTCGGAGGCCACGCTGGAACACGTGAGTTCGAAACTGAGCATGAACGAGTCCATCTTCCGGACGGTGCAGCCCGTCGTCGAAGACAAGGTGGCCGACTACGTCACGGGATACGTCACGGACATCGCAATCTGACGATGGAGGAGGCCGGGATCGGATCTCGAGACGCCGCCACAACGGCCGACGCACTTGCCACGCGTCTTCGTTCGCGTCCGAGCCCCGAGGTTCTCGAGCAGGCGAGAGGCGTTCTCGACGAGCTCCGGGGGCAGCGCGAGTTTGAGCGGCTGGCCATGCTCGCCGAGGAGATCGAGCGCTACGATCCCGGCGACCCGAAGACGCGTCGTCTCTACGCCCAGAGCCTCATCGACACGGGAGCGGCAACGCTCGCGCTTCACCTCCTTGATGCGACGCTGGCCACGCTACCCCCGGAGAACGAAGAGTATGCTGAGGTCATAGGCCTCAAGGGTCGGGCCTCCAAGCAGATCTTCATGGATGCGGCCGACACGACGACGGATGCGGCCTGCGCGGCCATTCGCGAGGCCGTCGCGGCCTACCGTGTGCCGTTCGAGCAGTCCCCCAACAACTACTGGCACGGAATCAACCTGAGCGCCGTCCTGCATGCAGCTCGAAAGCGCGGCGTCACGGAGTTTCCTCATCTCGACAGCCAAGCGATCGCCAGGCAAGTCCTGCGCAACCTGAACGTGATCGCGCCCGAAAGCCGAGATGCCTGGTGGAATGCGACGTTGGCCGAGGCGCACATCTCACTGGGAGAGTGGGAAGAGGCCGAGAGAGCCCTCCACCGGTACGTCAGCGACAAGAGACTCACACCGTTCAACCGTGCGAGCACTCTGCGGCAGTTGCGCGAAGTCTGGGAAGTACAGAACGAGGGCGCCAAGGGCGCCGGACTGATTCAGATCCTCGAGGCTCGCTTGGTCGAGCAACCTGACAGCGTTCTCGAGGTCCTGCCGAGTCACGTCCGGGCGATGCAGCACGCCGACGAGCCGACTCCCGGTCAAGTCGAGCGCGTTCTGGGGGACACCGACGCCGTATCGATCCAGTGGTATCGCACCGGACTCGATCGAATGTCCTCGGTCGCGGCTGTGCGGCTTCCCTTCGGGAAGCGGTTCGGCACTGCGTTCGCGGTGCGGGCGGGTGACTTCGGGCTCGAGCCCGGGGACGAAGTACTGGCACTGACGAACCACCACGTGACCAATCGACGCGGAGTGGACGACGCCGAGCCGGCGCGGAAGGTGGAGCTCTGGTTCGAGGCTTCGGAACTGGACTACGACAATCCGTTCCGAGTGGCGGACGTAGTCGCCGAGTCGCCGCTGGACGACGGACTGGACTACGCGCTGCTTCGTCTGGACAGACAGCCGCAGAGCGTCCGGCCGTTGCCGATCGTGCGCGACCTGCCGGAGAGAGAAGGGCGTGTCTACGTGATCGGGCACCCGGGAAGCGCTGAGCTCCACATCTCACTTCAGGACAACTTCCTCCTCGACCACGAAGGGGAGCCTGACGGCAACCCTCCGGATCGAGCACGGGTTCGAGTCCACTACCACGCGCCGACGAAGAAGGGCAGCTCAGGATCGCCGGTGTTCGACGGTTTCTGGAACGTCATCGCTCTCCATCATGCCGGGGAGAAACATGATCCCAAGAACAGTCTGTTCGGGCTGAGGAAACTGAACGGGAAGAGCGGCCGCCACTCTGCGAACGAAGGCATTTGGATCGGGTCGATTCAAGACCACGCCGTACGACTGGGACGCACTCCCCAGGCTCCCACGGAGGATGAAGATGGCTGAGCGCATCCGGGTCATGATTTCCAGCCGAAACAATTCCCGGATCGAGCTTGATGGCGCCGGCGCGCCCCTGTCCGAGCTGCGTCGCCGAATGAAGGCCAAGCTCGAGGGAATCAAGCCATTCGGCGAGCCACTGTTCGACGTGTGGATCAACGAGGACGAGACCGCCGACGCCACCGAAACGACCTGGGACCACTCCCTGCAGCAGGTCCGCGAAGCCGATATCCTCTTCATTCTGTACAATGGAGATCCCGGCTGGCCCGGGAGCGATGGACCGGGCAGCGTGGGAATCTGCCATGCCGAGCTCAGGGAGGCCGTGGACAGCCAACGCGGCAAGGTCTTCGCCATCGCCCTGCCCGTCGTCGATCTCCCCCGCAACCAGCGCGACCGGAAACGTCACGAGAACTTCCGCAACTACTGGGGGACCCAGAAGCTCTGGGAGAAGGTGGCAAACGACGGAGACGAGGTGCTCACGTTGCTGGACACGGTGGCACACCACGCGGTCTGGAGGCTTGTGACGCTGGGCGGGCGCGAGACGCGCCGGGGGAAGTTTGACACCGGCGATGCCCTTGTCTGGAGTCGGATGCCGTTCGAGGAGCGCAAGAACGCGATCGAGGAGATGGTGGCCGATGCGATCGGCACACGCGGTGGCGCGAGCCGGATCGGAAGCGAGAAGAAGCTGTGGGTCGATTGGAACGGGACCGACGTTCTCGTGTGTGTGCACGGCATCCCGGGCGCCATGGCCACCGCTGCGGCTCGCGAGAAGGTCGGAAGGCCGTTCCACCACGACCACCTGGACGCCCAGAAGATTGAGGAGGGCAAGGGGGGCCCCGTCCATCTGATTGCGTGCTACAAGGGCGTAACGGAGCTGCAGGCGATGACCTTGCTGGGCCGCCCCGACGTGACCACAGTGGACGCACCCTTCGGAATCCTCGCCGTGGATCAGGTCTCGAAGGTTCAGTGCGTCTTCCTGCGCAACTGCCGCGATCAGACCGGCACGCGCCAAGCGGTGACCCGCGCCTTCGAGTGGCTGTCCGAGGCCGGGGAGGAGCGGCTCCTCGCACAGCGCGCCCTGGCGCGGGCGGAGATCGTGCGGGTCATCGCGACTCAGCTTCCGGTCCGGTGACTCTCGCCAGAATCCGGAAGAGGCTGCTGGCGAACACCGCCGGACCGCGGCACGAGCCTCGGCGGAGTGCAACTCCACCGTGATGCCGCTCGTAAGGCATCCCACCGGGAGGCCACTGTGCTCGAGTTCGAGGCTCAGCGAATCACCTACGACCCCGATGCGTGCATGCGACCGCACACGGACGGATGCCGGCGCCTCAGCATCGTGGTGGCGGGACGACTCACGGAAGCCGACGGCGACCGTTCGGAACTCGCGACGGTCGGCAGCGTGGCCCTCAAGGCTCCTGACTTCGAGCACCACAACCGGTTCGGCGAGCGCGGCACCACGATCGTGTCGGCGATCCTGCCGGACGGGGCGGTCCGCCGACTCGGTGCCCGCCCCCGAGATCTGGCGGACTGGCGCTGGCACCACGACGATGCCACCACCATCGCGGCCCTGAGGCTCGCGCACGCACTGGTCCGGGAGGACGGTGCGGCCGCAGGGACGTCACTCCGGGCGCTGCTGCCTTCGTTCGAGGCGGCGGCTCGGCGGAACATCGCCGGAGTTCCGGAGGCATTGCGGACCGCGGCCCGTCAGCTGCACTCCGGCGCCCCGGCGCAACCCGTGGCCCGGATCGCGGCATCGGTCGACTTGCATCCTGTGTCGTTCGCGCGGGCGTTCCGTCGCCACTTCGGCGTGAGCCCCACCGACTACCGGCAGCGTGCGCGTGTGCTCGCGGCGGCCCGGGAACTGCTGGCCACGCGCCGGTCCCTCGTCAGCGTGGCGCTGGAGCACGGCTTCGCGGATCTCAGCCACATGACCCGCCTCTTCCGCCGCTTCCTCGGCTCTCCTCCCGGCGCCTTCCGATTGGGGCTTGCGGCCAGGGACGGGCGCGACTGGCGCCTCTCGGCCTGAGCGCGAAGGAAGCCTCGCTCCCGGTTGCATTCGTTCAATACAGCCCGTCGCCTCCGGCGCTACGTTCGGACCGTACCCGAACCGGAGATCCTCGATGCGTCCGAACCGCCCCGCCCTGCTCTTCCTGCTCCTCCCGCTCGTGCTCCCGCCGCTCCGGCCGGTCGGGGCCTCCGCCGACCCGCGTCCCGCCTCAGACGCGGCCGAATTCGTCGCGGAGACGGACGCCTGGACCACCGACGCGCTCGCCCGGCTCGAAGTCGTCCCCGGCGCGGCGATGGCGGTCGTGGTGGGAAACGAGATCGTGCTGGCGAACGGCTGGGGCACAGCGGACCGGGAGGCGAACCTTCCCTCCACGGCGGACACGCAGTTCTACATCGCCTCGGCCACGAAGCCGTTCACCGGCCTGCTCGCGGCCCTGCTGGATGAACGCGGGGAGATGGACCTGCAGTCGTCGCTCGCCTCGCACCTGGACGGCGCATCCATGCCGGCGGAACTGCGCCCGGACGAGGTGAAGCTCGCGAACCTCCTCAGCCACACGTCCGGCATCGACAACGGCGGCATCGGCTTCCGCGTGGCGTACTCCGGCCAGCACGATGCGGAGACGCTGTGGTCACTGATCCCGCGCAGCACGCCGATGCCGGAGGCGCCGCTCGGCACGTACCGCTACACGAACGTGGGATACAACGTGTACACGATGCTGCTCGACCGCGAGAGCGGCACTCCGTGGCAGGACCGGCTGCAGACGGAGATCTTCGGGCCGCTCGGCCTCGCGCGGACAACCGCGTACGTTTCCGTCGGCAAGGAGGCGGGCTGGCCCGCGGCCGCTCCGTACTTCGGCCTGGATCCGGGCGGCGTGATCCGCGTTCCGCTAGAGAAGCGGGACAACACGATGCAGTCCGCCGGTGGCATGATGACCACGGCGAACGATGCCGCGCGCTGGCTCGTCTTCCAGGTGAACGAGGGCCGACTGGACGGCGACCAGCTCGTGGACGCGGAGGTCGTGCGCCGCACGCAGGCGAAGCTCGCCGAGTTCACGGAGCGCGACCCGATCTTCGGGGAGGCGACCGGATACGGACTCGGCTGGGAGCACGCATCGCACGCCGGCCACGCGGTCCTTGCGCACGGCGGCGGCTTCCCGGGCTTCCGCAGCCTGCTGTCGTTCATGCCCGAGGCCGGCATCGGCGTGGCGTTCTTCGTGAACGAGGGTTCGCTCGGCGGCGAGCTTCTTGTGGCGTCCGTGCGTCGGGCCTACGACTGGTGGCTCGGGCGGGACCTGTCCGCGCACGATGCGCGGATCGACGCGGCGGTGAAGCGCCTGCCCCAGGTCCGCGAGCAAATGGCGGCCGAGGCGGCGAAGCGGGCCGCGCGCGAGTGGCACCTGTCGCGTCCGCGCGCAGCCTACGCGGGCACCTACACGAGCGAGGTCTACGGCACGGTCGTGGTGTCGGAGACGGAGGGTGAGCTGAACGTCCGCCTCGGCAACCTGCACTGCGTGCCGACGGCGTTCGAGATGCCGGAGACGATGCGCGTCGAGCTGGTGCCGGGCCGGGGCGAGGTGATCGCGTTCGAGCCGGCGGAGGGCGCAGTGGAGCGCCTCGTCTACGACGGCGAGACATTCACCCGAGCGGGCGGAAGCTAGGGGCGTGTACCGAGAGCCCGACGCGGGCCGGCTCCACATTCGAGCCGGCCGCTCGGGCCTGCTACGCTTGCAACTCCCCCTGCACCCGTTTCCCGGGAGATTGCACGCGAGCTTTCGTTCAGAAGATCTGCGTCGGCGCCATCCTCCGCCTCCGGATCCGACGGCATCATCTTCGACGCCGCGGTGATCGCGGAGGGCCCTCCCGGATACGGCCAGGCCCTGCACATGAGCAACTTCTCGAGCCCGGGCGACGGCGTCGTCTTCGACATGGCGCCGTTCCGTGCTCCAACTACGGCGTGGCGTGCACGAGCGCTCATCGACGATGTGCTCATCTGGGGAAGCCACTCCGGTCCGATCTCGGTGGAGAGAGGGCGCTCATCGGTCCGCGCGGTTCCCGGGAGCCCGGCCTCGAGCCGGGCCCAGCCCTCGCCGGAAGACCTCCGAGACCAGGTACGCCCCGCACAGCACGGCCATGACGGATTGGGCGACCACCGCAATGGGGCGTTCGATGGCCGCGCCCCGGAAGAGATCCGGCATCGACATCAGCCCCTGGAAGCTGCCGGCGAGTCCCAGAAGCGCCAGGACGATTGCGACCACGGAGGCGGCGGAGCGTCGCGCGGGACTGCGCGCGCTCCAGCCCGCAATCCCGATCAGGAGCCCGAAGATCGTCGGGATCAGCGCGGTCCAGCTCTCCCCTCCGCTCGCCGCGTAGGCGCCGATTCCGAGCACCACGAGCGCGACCGCCAGCCCGAGGATCGGCTTCGAGACGCGATCTCCTGCCATTCCGATGTCCCCCCTTGTGAATCGACTCCGGAGCCGACGCCCGCGCCTAGCGCTCCTTGATGAACGTCCCGTCCCGCAGTTCCTGGTACGCCTGCCGGAGCTCGGCCTGCGTGTTCATCACGATCGGGCCCTGCCACGCGACCGGCTCGCCCAGCGGCTTGCCGGAGACCAGCAGGAACCGCATGCCCTGCGGGCCGGCCTGGACCACGACCTCGTCCCCTTGGTCGAACAGCACGAGCGATCGGTCTCCCATCTCGCCCGACCACGTGTAGATCTCCGTGCCGTCGTGCTCCGTGAGCACCGGGCGCGGCTTCGAGGCGTCGCGGAACTTGCCGGTTCCCTCGAAGATGTAGGCGAACGCGTGCCGAGACGTCTTCACCGGAAGGCGCTTCCGCCGGTTGGGCGGGATCCGGATGTCCAGGTAGCGCGGTTCGGCCGCGATGCCGTCCACCGGGCCGGTCTTGCCCCAGAAGTCTCCGCAGACGACGCGCACGTGCGTGCCGTCGTCGTCGGTGACCTCCGGGATCTCCTTGGCTTCCACGTCCTGGTATCGCGGCTTCGTCATCTTCAGCGAGGACGGCAGGTTCGCCCACAGCTGGAAGCCGTGCATCCTCCCCTGGGCGTCGCCTTCCGGCATCTCCTGGTGGAGGATTCCGCTGCCCGCGGTCATCCACTGCACATCGCCGGCGCCCATCCGGCCGCGGTTCCCCAGGCTGTCCCCGTGCTCCACGGTGCCCGTCAGGACGTAGGTGATCGTCTCGATGCCCCGGTGCGGATGCCAGGGGAAGCCGGCCGCGTAGAGCGCCGGGTCGTCGTTGCGGAAGTCGTCGAGGAGAAGGAACGGATCGTAGTCCTCCGTGTCCCGGAACCCGAACGCGCGGTGGAGGTGCACCCCGGCCCCCTCCACGGCGGGCTGGGCTTCGAGCACCCGCTTGATCGATCGGACGGAGGCGTCCTCCTCGTCCTTCGGAGACACTCCGGACCGGCCGAAGGAAGGAAACGCCCCCAGCGCCGCGGCGCCGACGGCGGCGCTGCCGCTCTTCAAGAGATCACGGCGATTCCAGCCTGCGCGTGGGTGTGGCATCCGTACCTCCTCCGTTTGCTACTCTACACCGGAGCGGGGCGCAGGTTTCGTCCGTGCGCCGGCCCCGCGGGCCCAAGCGCCCTGCCACCCGCTCGACGATCCGCCCCACGTCCTCCGGCCCCACCGCCGTCACCGGAACCCCCGTCGCTCCATCCCGCCGGGACCCCGTTCCTACCGCTTCGCGAACGAAGACGCCCTCCGAACTCTAGTCATCCATGTTCGATCAGCGTAGAGCGCGTACAAACAAGTAGCCGACGGCTGCAGGTGCTGGTGAGACGAGGCAAGCAATGCGGAGCCCATCGACTCCAAGTCCGACTCGCCCTGGAACGCAGCTATGGACAACACCACTCCAGAGACGGCCTCCAGGCACCAGGCCATTCTTCATCCATGGGGCCGCTTGGCTGTGTGGCGTTCCGCCGCAGGCGACTCCGGTGCTCTGGGGCGTCACCGGAGCCACGTCACCTTCCGCGTCGCATCGTGTCCCTGGCCGTCAGCCGCGGGAAGGACCCGCCGGCCGACGGCGGCCGTCCCTGTTGCCGACGCTCGTCCGGCTGATGTCGGCGGCGATGCGCTTCGCCTCCCTCGCGATTCCATGGAGCACACCCGTTGCCGGCACGTGGAATCCGCAGAAGAACAGTCCTCGTGCCGCCTCCACGCCACTGCGAATCGGCGTGCCATCCTCGTCCAGCAGGGCATCCACGCCGCGCAGGAAGTCGTCGACGCGGGGGCGGTAGCCGGTCGCCAGAATCACGGTGTCGTACGGCTCCTGCTTCCCATCACGGAAGCGAACCTCATTCCCGACGAATCGCTCGACCCCTTCTCGCACGCACACCCGTCCGGCCTTGACGAGATCGATCGCTCCGATGTCGATCAACGGGATCTGGGAATCTCGCTTGATCTGTGCGAGTGGCCCGTAGGGGAGCTTGCGGAACCCCAGCTCGGTCAGATCGCCGTACATGAGGCGCAGCACAGGTGCGGTCAGAGCATCCGCCATCGAGACCGGAAGCATCGATGCCACAACGGCGACGCTCAGGATGGGGAGCCCGAAGAGCTCGCGCGGGATCACATTCACGGGACTGCGCACGGCAATGCTAGGATGCGCGCCATGATCGCAGAGATCGATGGCGATCTCGCCACCCGAGTTCCCACACCCCACGATCAGCACGCGCTGCCCCCGATAGGGCTCGCCGTTCCGATACCGAGAGCTGTGGAGCACCAACCCCGGAAACGATTCCTGACCCGGCCAGGACGGGACCTTCGGATCCCGCGTGTTTCCGGTCGCCACGACTACGTTGGTGGAACGGTACCGTGCAACTTGTGTCTGCGTCTCCCAGTGCCCGTCGCTCCACGTCAACGATGTGACCGCCTGACCGAACTGGGGCGTCAGTCGAAAGCGCTCTGCATAGGCCTCCAGATAGCGCACGAACTGAAGCCTCGATGGATACTTCGGATAATCCTTGGGATAGGGTGCGAAGGGCAGTTCGGAGTGTGCCTTGTCCGTGTGCAGGTGGAGGCGATCATAGTGACTTCGCCACGCGGAGCCGACCTCCTTCTGTTGCTCTAGAATCGCAAAAGGGACACCCGCCTGCCGCAGGCAGGCGCCGACCGCCAGGCCGGCGGGTCCAGCCCCGATCACGACGGTCTCCGTCGAAGACTGCTCCAAACTAGTCGTCACCTCCGACCCGTCCGGGTGCTTCCTGCCCTGTGCTCCGCAGGGCTCAGGCACCGAACAGCCTGGCGTGATGATCCACGTGGCGGTAGGCCCAACGCCCCCACTCGGTCCCGCTCGGACGGCCGAGGATCGGGTGGCGCGCGGTCCCTGGATTCGAATGGGAGTCGTCGGCCCCCAGGACGCTCTTCAACCGTGCCCGGAGCGTCTGGCCGAACTCCTGTGGCTTCGCGGTTCTCGGAGACCGCTGAGTCCAAGTGTAGCCGTTCTGCTGCGACCATTGCAGTGGCATCTTGCTCGGGCTCCTCATGGCGAACGACCGAACGGAGCCAGCCGCGGTCGCCTCCCGCACGGAAGGAGTGACAGGGATACCCAGCGGTTGCAGCTACAAGGCGGACTCCGCAGACTTCGCAGCGAAAGCGAAGACGTGACCGTCAGGATCAAGACGGTACCCGGCGACATCGCCTCAGTTGCGAACGCTCAACGGACTCCGCTCGATCGCCCGTGAAGGGCCGGTGAGCACCGCCGCGCCGGCCCCGCTTCCGCGCGCCCGCTCCGGCTCACGGGACCGACTCGCTACTCATGGCGCACGGCCGCCAGGCTCACTCCCGCGCCGATGAGCAGCGTCCCCGTGAGCCGGTTCTGCGCCCGCACCTGAGCTGGATTGCTGAAGTGCTCGCGAGCGCGCGCGGCCAACGCCGCGTAGGCAAACGAAATGGTGATGAGAAGCACCACGAATGTGCTGCCCATGATGATCAGCTGGCCGGCCACGGAGTGGGCTGGACTCAGGAAAGGCGGAAAGAACGCCGCGTAGAACACGAGCGCCTTCGGATTGGCCGTGTTGACGGCGAAGCCCTGGAGGAAGAGAGAGAGCGACGTGCGACTCGAGGCCTCCTCGGCAAGCGACACTGCCTTCGGATCCGCCCGCCACTGCTGCCAACCGAGCCAGATCAGGTACCCCGCCCCGGCGAGCTTCATCCAGGCAAGCGCATCAGCCAGCGCGCTCAGCAGGGCCGCCACTCCCACCGCCGTGACCGCGAAGAACATGGCGTGCGATGTCGCCACTCCCAGAATCGTGTAGAGGGATCGACGTTCCCCACAGGAGGTGGCGTGGGAGACGACGACCAGGACACTCGGGCCGGGGACGACGATGAGGAGCGCGGAAGCAATCACGAACGCGACATACGTTTCGAGCAGCACTCCGAGCGTCCTTTCCCACGGGCAAGCCAACGGCCAGACGGCGTCCGGTCGAGGGCCCTCGATCCTGACACAGGCGGACCGATGCCTCAACCACCGTCCACGGTAGATCGGCGATCCTCGAGAGGATCGGCGTCGGCGGCATGGGTGAGGTGTACCGCGCCGTCCCGGGAGGGGTTCCGGCCGAACCTCCCGGGTCCCGCAGCCCCGTCGCCTCGGATCGCTCCTAGATCGAGTGGCGGCGAGCGCGACCTCCCCGCACGTAGGCGGTCAGCTCCCCCAGCACGGCCCACACGTCCTGCTCGCGCAAGGTACGTCGCTCGTCCGGGGTTCCGCGGGCGAACCCGGGCCTCTGCCCTTGGTACTGGCCGTTGAAACCGGACCGGAACGTACCCGTTTCGAACGTGTTGCGTCCCGTCTTCACAAGCGAGAACCCGGCCGCATTTCCGGCCGCCTGTCCCGCTTGGATCTGCTGGGCAGCGCCTCCCGACCACTGCACGAGCTGCGCATGCCCTCCTCCGCCGGGCAGCGGCTCCCGGCGCTGACCTCCCACCCTGCTCCACCGATCCTGCGGGATGGCACTCCCGTTACGCGGCCGCACCAGCGCGAGGTGGACGTCAATGCCCCCCGCCGCGTTGGGAATCGCGACGCCGAGGAACGCGTCCTGAGTGTTCGCCCGAGCGAAGTTCTCAAGGGATTCCTGGCTGACTGGCAAGCGGGACCTCCTGTTTGAGTCGACGCGGAGACTGAGTGTTAACCGAACGGACCTCTCAAAGCAACACGGCACGGGATCGAAGACGGCGGAGCGGCGCGGGGGCTACCGCGAGCCACCCGGAGGTCCGCCAGCGGCCGATGCGAATCGTGAGTATAGAGGGGATGGCAACCGACTCGGATCTTCGCCACTCATCCTCTCCGAAGGGAGAGCACCATGCCGGGACTCTCGCAGCACACCTTTGTGGTCGCCTCGCTTCTCTTGATCTCAGCTCCTTGCCTCACCCATGCAACACCCCAACTCCTGGCGCAGCATCCGGATGGACGGCCGGCGCGGGAACCCGCCGGCGGCAGTTGGGCCACCGACTTCGCCGCTCCCCCCGCCGGGAACGGCCTCGGCAGCACGGTTCACGCAATGACCATCTTCCAGGGCGTTCTCGTCGTGGGCGGTGACTTCGTCGATGCGGGTCCGCTCAGGGCCTACCGAATCGCCGCCTGGAACGGCGACGCCTGGGTCAAAATGGGATCCCACGGCGTGCCGATGCGGGTCTTCGCGCTGGCAGAGTACGAATCGCAGCTCTACGCGGCCGGCACGACGGTCCAGGGGATCAACATGATGGTCTGGTCCGGCTCCGTGTGGCAGACCGTGCCCGACTCTCCGGAGGGAACGATCTCGGCGCTGAAAGTCTACAACGGCGATCTCTACGCCGCTGGTTCCTTTGGGGTCCAGGCGTGGGACGGAAGCGCCTGGACCATCGCGGGCGGAGAGTTCACGGGCTCCGTGATCTGTCTGGAAACCCACGGGGCGGAGCTTTTCGCAGGAGGCGACTTCTCAGCCGCCGGCGGCCAGACGGCGCTTCACGTGGCCAGGTGGAACGGGTCCACTTGGCGGTCTCTCCAGACCGGCGCCGATGGAAGCGTGTGGACGCTTCTCTCCACGGAGGACGATCTCTTCGTCGGCGGGCAGTTCCGCACCGTGAGCAACGGCACACCCCTCGCGGCCGGTCACGTGGCTCGGTGGGACGGCTCGGCCTGGAACGTCGATGGGCTGGGCACCGGAGCCGACGGGCCCATCCTCTCGCTCGCAAGCTTCGACGGAGCGATGGTCGCGGGCGGGACGTTCTCACTCGTGGACACCGTGGCCGCCGCCAACGTCGCGTCATGGACTCCGGGCACTTGGTCTCCGTTGGAGGCGGGGATCGGCGGCTCCACCCACACGCCGAGGGTGCTCTCCCTGGAGACGTTCGGAACGAGTCTGTTCGTCGGTGGGCAGTTTGACGCGGCCGGAGGCGCACCCTCCAGTTTCGTCGGACGATGGGATCCCGTCGTTGCGGATGCGGTCGACGCTCCACTCTCGTCGATCGTCCACCCCCGCCCGTCGATCGACCTGCTGGGGCATCCGGTGCGGGGCGGCGTCGTCCGGTTCGCCGTCGATGCGCCGCACGGCGCTCCCGTCGACTGCGAGATCTACGACATCCGGGGACGGTCCCGCTGGGCCGCTCAGGTCGTGAGCGGCGCGGTGGAGATCCCGACACGCGGACGAACGACGCTGCTTCCTGGGGTCTACTACCTCGTCGCGAGGTCGGGAGGCCAGCAGACTTCGAAGGCGGTGACCGTCGTCCGTTAGCCGTTTCCATCGTCGGGCAAATCTACTCGGCCGAGCCCCCCTCGACGATCCGGTCCACATCATCCGGTCCGACCACCGTGACCGGGATCCCCCGCCGCTCCATCCCTCGGAACCACGTCTCCTGCCGCTTCGCGAACCGGCGGATCGCGCGGGCCAGGTCGTCGATCATCTGCTCCAGGGACTTCTCTCCGGCCAGGTGGGCCGCCAGCTCGCGGTACTCCAATCCCAGCTCGTCGAGGCGCTCGCGCCGCACCCCCTCGTCGAGCAGGCGCCGGGCCTCGTCCACCATCCCCTCCTCGATCCGCCGGATCAGTCGCTCGCGGATCCGCTCCTGGAGGCCCTCCCGCTGAATCGTCACGCAGAACACCTGGAAGACCAGGTCGAGGCCCAAAGGCGGCGTCTCCTCGACCGGATGCTCGCGGCTCCACTCCACGATCTCCAGCGCGCGAACCAGCCGCCGGCGCGTGGAGCGATCGGTGCGCTCCCACCGCTTCGGGTCCTCCCGCTTCAATCGCTCGTCCAGGGCTTCCCGGCTCTCCTGCCCCAGCCGCTGCCGCAGCTCCGGATCCTCCGGAACCTGCGCGAACCGGTACTGCCGCAGCACCGCTTCCACGTACAGCCCCGTGCCGCCGACGAGGAGCAACGGACACTCCCCGCCGGCGAACGGCGGCCGACCCGCCAGCTCGCGCAGCGTCGCGTAGCAGTCCCGCTGGTAGTGGAAGAGCGAGTAGACATCGCGGACGTCCGCCACATCGGTGAGGTGGTAAGGCACCGGAGGATCCACGCGCGAATACTCCGCGAGATCCTTGCCCGTACCGATGTCGAGGCCGCGGTAGACCTGCCGCGAATCGGCCGACACGATTTCCGAACCGAGGCGATGCGCCACGCGGACGCCCAGCCACGTCTTGCCGGAGGCCGTCGGCCCCACGATGACGGCGAGCCGCAGCTTCATCGATCGAACTCGTCGCGGAACGACGCATTCATCGCCAGCACCTCCTCGCGGCTCTCTCCGACGAACACGACGGCGAACCGTCGCGCGACTCGGGCGTCTTCGCCCTCTCCGAGCTGCAGCGGTGAGGCCAGGAGCACGCCGCGACGCTCGTTCGCATCGAAGGCTCGATCACCGAGTCGCCCCTCGAACGTCTGCTGGTCCCCCCCGAACGGAAACCGCCGCGCCGAGAAGAACCGGCCGTAGCAGACGCGATCATCGCCGAGGCGACGGGAGACCTCCCGGAACGGTTGCGACATTCCGAGCCGGACGTTGAGGTCTACGAGCGGCCGCAACCGCGCCCGCCGCCCGTCCGTCCACGTGTACGCGTCAAAGCAGGCGGGACCGAAGCAACCCGCCTCCGCCAGCCGAGCCGCCACCCGGCGCCCCGCCTCCCGTAGATCGTCGGTCTCGTCCGGGCGCGCGCCGGCCCCGAACAGCGCGCCCAGGAACGCTCCCTCGGCCGTGTTGACGATCTCGTGCACGTGCAGGGACGACGCCTCACCGCTCCGCTCGACCTGCATCGTGACGACGAGATCGCGGACGCGCTCCTGCCACGCCTCCAGCACGACCGTCCCGCTTTCCTCGAGGAGTCCGTCGAGGAACCGTCGATCCTCCGGCGTCGGCGGAGACGAACGCAGCCGGCGATTGCCGAGACTCGCGTTCGAGTGGTTCGCCTTCGCCACGAAACCGTGCGGCGCGTCGGCCGATCGCATCGCCCGCTCCAGCTCCGCCGACGACTCGAACGTCCCGAGCACGTGACCGTTCTCGAAGAGGTCGTGCTCCAGCTCGGCCGAGAACACGCGGGAGTTGACCCGTCGGATCACGGCCAGGTCCGGATGGTCGGGGACGCGCGTGTAGCGCTTCGCGAAGGCGGCCGTCGATTCGTTCCAGCCGTAGGGGACGAACTCGCGGTCCGGATCCGGAGCGTGAACGTCGCCGATCGACGCCGGCTCGAATCCGCGCGCCCGCAGGGAGTCGAGGAACTCCTCCGGAACGGGGTCCTCCAGCAGCAGCCGGTCCTCGCGACCGGCCGCCAGCAGGAAGGCCGGTGCCAGGTCCCGCGCCCGGCGGGCGGCCAGCGCGCGTCGTTCACCGCCTCCGCCCGGCCGCAGGCTGACGTCGAAGTCGAGATTGAGATAGAACTCGCGCCCGTGCGTCGGCATCGCGACAGTGTACACTCTGGAGTGGCGAACGGGTCCCCCGGACCGCTATCGACGGCCGTGCCGTTGAGGATCGGACGGGCAATGCCGTTCCGATCCGACGGGCTTGAACTCAGATTCCGTAGCACGACCCGCCCGTGGAGGTCGTGCATGAGAAGCCGACCTCACGCGCGCGACGCGCGCTCCCCGCGGCTCGAATCCTTCCACTGCTCCAGGAAGGCCTCCTCGGCTTCGGACGTGCCGATGAGGAGAACGTCCGCCCCCCGGCGGAGGATTGCTCCGGGGCCAGGGACGACCTCCATTCCCTCGTCCGACTCGATCCCGACGACGGTGCAACCCGTCCGCTCCCGGATGCGTGACTCCGCGATGGCCACGCCGGCCATCTCCTCGGGCACGGGAAGCCGGAACAGGCCGAGTCCCTCCGCAATCATCAAGACACGACGACCCTGCAGGAAGTTCATCACGGTGCTGGCGCCGGTCCCGGCGTAGGACATCACGAAGTCGGCGCCCGCGCGATGAAGCGTGGCCACGCTCCGCTCCTGGGTCGCACGGCTGATCACCTGGATGTCGGGACGCAGGCTGCGGCAATAGCCGGAGAGGTAGATGTTCAGGTCATCGTCGTGGGTCGTGACGAGGACCGCCGGCGCCTTCTCGATGCCGGCCTTCTTCAGGACTTCCAGATCGGCCGCGTCGCCGACGATCACGCGCCCCTCGTCCTCCACGCGCCCCGGCACCTGCTCCACGATCCGGTACTCGAGCTTCCGCTCGGCCAGCATCCGCGCCGTGGCCCGACCGACGCGGCCGCCTCCGAGGATCGTCACCGGCGCCTGGGCGGCGTTGTAGATGCAGAACGTCTCGTTGTAACGCTCCAGGTGCGTCCGCTCGCCGGCGATGATCAGGATCGTGCTGTCGTGGATCTCCGTGTCCGGCCGCGGGGCGGCGAAGCTCCCGCGCTCCCACACGCCCACCACGCTGACGCCCAGCGTCTCCCGCAGCTTGCTTGTACGGAGCGTCTTGCCCACGAGCGGGGTCGCGTGGGCGGCCGCCTCGGCGATGAGCAGTCGATTGAAGCGGCCGATGACGTGGGCCAGCGCGTCCCCGAGAGTACGCCGGGCGATCGCGCGCCCCATCATCTCCTCCAGCTGCAGCACCTCGTTGCAACCCGCACGCGTCAGAACGTCGGCCGACTTGGCATCCGTCGTGGTCGCGATGATGGGAACGTCCTCGGACAGGGCGCGCACCGTGAAGACGACGTTCGTGTTCTTGTAGTCGGTGGCGGTCGTGAGGACGAGAGCCGCTCGCCGCACGCCGAACCGCTCCCAGGCCTGGGGATCGTCCAGTTCCCCGAACACGACGTTGAGCCCCGTATCGTGAAGCCAGAGCGCCTGCTCCAGATCGGGGACCACGAGCACGTAGCTCATGCCGTACTGCTCGAGCCGGCGGATGATGGCGGACGTCATCGCATCGTGGTTCGTGAGCAGCACGTGGCCCTTCACGTGCGGAGCGACGGCCCGCGGGGCGCGCCGGGTCGCCTGCGCCTCGATCCAGGGTCCGTAGAAGAACTCGATGAACGTGAAGGGAAGCAGCACGAGGAGGAAGAGGATGCCGGAGCCCAGGACGATCACGGAGAACGCCCGTCCGAGATCGCTGTAGAACGTGATGTCCCCGAACCCGAGTGTGGACATCACGGTGAGCGTCCAGTAGAGCCCCGTGAACCACGAGTGGTCCTGTCCTTCCCGGACCATCAGCACGTGGAACAGGACGGAGTACGCCAGGATCATCGCGACCAGCGTGCCCACGAACTGGGCGAGGACACGCAGGTTCCGCTGGCCGCTCCGGGTGCGGAGCGTGGTGTAGATCGCAGCGAAGGACTTCAGCATCTGGCTCCGCCCGGATGAGATTCAAACGCGTGAACCTCCAGTGTAAGCGGCCGGCTCCGAGACGGACCAGATCGAAGCGACGAAGCCGCACATCTGGCCGCCGCGGGCCGCACGAGCTGCATCCTCCCGCGGATCGGCGCACGGGACCGGACCGGCCGGTCGATTGACCGTCGCCCCGCCGTTCCCTAAGCTGACGCGATCCATTCCGTGCCCCGCCGCGAACGACGTTCCCTGGGGCGGACCGCGACCACTCGGAGGGAGAGTCCGTGAGCTTCAAGATCTGGGCCGTCGGCTTGACCAGCGTGGGGAGCAAGACCCCCCGCAAGAAGTTCCACTACGTGAAGGAAAACTGCCTGGATCAGAGCGATTTCGAGCCGCCGGCGCTCCTGGCCATGATTCCCGACTCGCCCAACGTCGCGGGTGTGGCGAAGAAGGTCGTCGGAACGGCCGAAGGGCACGTCGGCGCCGCCGAGACCAAGGGAGTCTTCAAGATCGCGGAGATGATCTTCGCTCACCAGGTCGTGAGCGGCGTCAACTTCCTGGCGATGCACGGGGGCGGCCGGGGCAGCATCAGCGTCTACTGCCACCAGATGAAGTGGTACTGGGCGGACGCCAACAGCTTCGCCGACTACCGGATCACGCGCAGCGGGAACCCCGGCAAGGAGTTCCTCAAGAAGATCGCCCCGGCTGAAGAAGACGGAGCTCAACAACTTCGGAGTCCTGGCGCGTCTCTCGATGGTGCTGAGCGAGTACGATCGCGTCCTGCCGCGGACGGCCCAGCCCCATCTCCGGATCGAGCTGCGCCACTAGCGGAATGGAATCGCTCATCGTCGGTGATCGCCCCGGGGACGGCCGCGGCCACCGTCGTCACACGAAGCCCGTACGGGAAGAGAGCATGAACCCGAGCCGACCCCTCCTCCACGCCGCCGGCAGCATCGCCTTCCTGTGCGGTCTCTGCGTCGCCGCCGACGCCGGCGCGACCCCGCAGTTCGAACTCGAACTCGAGGGCGGTGCCGTCTGGCAGACGAGGAACGACGTCCGGATTCCGAACGACGCCACGGGGACCCGCTTCTCCCTGTCGGATCTTGCCGGGCAAGGCCCCTACCCCTCCGGACGCGGCTTCCTGACCTGGAACCTCGACGAGCGCCACTCGCTGCGCGCACTCGCGGCGCCGCTGCGGATCCGGGAGACGGGAACGCCCGCCGAGTCGATCGGCTTCGGCGGGGAGCTGTTCGCGGCCGACACGGCCACCCGGGCGACCTACCGGTTCGATTCGTGGCGCCTCACCTATCGTTACCGCTTCACCGACGGGGGACGGATCCACGGCTGGGTCGGTTTCACGGCGAAGGTCCGGGACGCCGAGATCGAGCTCGCGCAGGGTGACCGCGTCGCGACGGACACGAACGTCGGCTTCGTGCCCCTGCTGCACCTGGCGGCGGACGTGGAGCTCGCGGACGGCTGGCACCTGCTGGCCGACGTGGACGCGCTGGCCGGCGGGCCGGGCCGGGCCATCGACGGCGCCCTGAAGATCGGCGTCGACGTCACGGACGCGTTCCGCCTCACGGCGGGCTATCGCTCGCTGGAGGGGGGCGCGGACGTCGACGACGTGTACACGTTCGCCTGGCTTCATTACGCTGTGGTGTCCTCCGTCTGGCGCTTCGGAGGCTGAGAGCCCCCCACGCGGCGAAGCCGAGGGAAGACGATTGAACGACCTTCCCACCATCCTCCAGCGGGAACCCGGCTCCACCCCGCCGGGCATCTCCGGACTTCCCCCCGACGTGCTCGCCAAGGCCCGCACGCGGATCGCCGGACTCGCGGGCGTGCTCGGAGCACTGTCGCTCGTGGCGATCGTCCTGAACGCGACGCTGTTCCGCGAGTACGTGACCGGCCCGGTCCAGCCCCAGCACGTCCTGGCGACGCTCATGGCGCTGCTCGTCATCGTCGTCGCGCGGAACCCGCGGATCGCGAGTTCGACGGCGCTCAACGTCGGACTGGCGTACGAGGTCGTCCTGTGCTGGATCGTCTCGTTCTCGTCGCACCACACGGAACTGGCCCTGTTCGGCCGCGCGCCGGAGATCACGTGGACGTCGATGATCATCGTCGTCTTCCCGATGGTGGTCCCGCTGCCGCCGCGCCGCCTCCTCGTCTCGTCGATCCTGGGCGCCCTGAGTTCCCCGGCGTCCCTGATCGTCTTCGATCGGATGGGCGATCATCCGCTCGTGCTCGACGAACTCGTCGGCGTGACGATCAGCCCGACGTTCGCGGTCGTCCTCGCGTACTTCGGCGCGCGGATGATCTACTCGATCAGCCTCGACGTGTCGCGGGCGCGGCGACTCGGCGCATACCGTCTGGAGTCGCGCATCGGCTCGGGCGGCATGGGCGAGGTGTGGCGGGCGAGCCACGGGATGCTCGCGCGACCCGCCGCGATCAAGCTGATCGCGCCGCACCGGCTCGGGAACGATGCCCCCGCCATGCTGGCCCGCTTCGAGCAGGAAGCGCAGGCCACGGCGCGGCTGCGTTCCCCGCACACGGTGGAGGTCTACGACTTCGGCCGCTCCGACGACGGTTCTTTCTACTACGTCATGGAGTTGCTGGACGGCGTCGACCTCCAGGAACTGGTCTTTCAGCACGGGCCGGTCCCCGCGGAGCGCGCGGTCCACATCCTCCGGCAGGCCTGCCACTCGCTCAGCGAGGCGCACCGGGCCGGCATGGTTCACCGCGACATCAAGCCCGCGAACCTCTTCGTCTGCCGCTACGGCAACGACTTCGATTTCGTGAAGGTGCTGGACTTCGGGCTGGTGCAGCGTCGCCCGACCGGGGACGAGACCGATCCGAACCTCACCCGGGACGGAGCGATCGCCGGCACGCCCGCCTACCTCTACCCGGAAGCGGTCACGGGGAAGAGTCCGGTCGAGCCCCGCTCCGACCTCTACTCGCTGGGCTGCGTCGCGTACTGGCTGCTCACGGGCGAGCTCGTCTTCCCGGCCCGCACCCCGCTGGCGATGCTGACCGAGCACGTCTCCGCCGAGCCGGTGCCGCCGTCCTGTCGCACCGAACTGCCCGTCCCGCCCGAGCTGGACGAGGTCGTGCTGGCCTGCCTGGCGAAGCAGCCGGCCGATCGGCCGGCCGACGCCGACGATCTCGCGCGCCGCCTGGAGCGCATCGACTTCCAGCGACCGTGGGACGGCGATCGCGCCCGGGCGTGGTGGGAGCGACACGCGCCGTGACGACGGGAGCCGCCTACCGCTTCCTAGTCCTCCGCCTCCTGCACCCCGACGCGCCGCGCCCACTCCTCGTACGCAAGCGACAGCTCCTCCACCCGCTCGCGATGCACGCCCGACATGTCGAACGTCTCGGTGCGGTCGACGCGGAGATCGTAGAGGCGCCAGTCCTCGCCGCGATGGGCCACCAGCTTCCACGGGCCGCGGCGTACGGCCCGGTTGCCTACATGCTCCCAGAAGATTCCGTCCCGCGGGACGTCCTCTCCGCGGAAGGCGGGGAGGAGGTTCCGGCCCTCGAGGGGCGACGTCGGCCGACCGCGGAACTCGGCCGGGTAGCCCACGCCAGTCGCCGCCAGGCAGGTGGGCAGCACGTCGATGATGTGCGCCGGCTGACGTTCGAGGTCGCCGGGACGATCGAGGCCGGCCGGCCACCGGACGATGCAGGGCGTCGCGATCCCGCCCTCCGCCATCCACTTCTTGAATCCGTGCAACGGCGTGTTGGACACGCGCGCCCAGCCGAGGCCGTAGCTGGCGAACGACTCCGGCGATCCGATCTCCGCGCCGCCGACGCCGCGCGTGAACCCGGCGAGTCCGCCGCGGGACGACGCGCCGTTGTCGGAGAGAAAGAGCACCAGCGTGTCCTCCTCGCGGCCCAGGTCCCGCACGGCTTCCAGCACGCGACCGACAGCGATGTCCATCGCCTCCACCTGCGCCGCGTAGATCGCCATGCGCTCGTCCACTTCCGCGCGCCCCGACTCGTCCAGCCCGCTCCAGAACTCGTGGATCTCGCGGGCGGGGAGCAGGCGCCAGCGAGGCGAGGCCAGCGACATCCGCACCATTCGCCCGAAGCGCTCCCGGCGGACCGGCTCGAAGCCGGGCAGGTAACGACCACGGTACGGCTCCACGAGTTCCGGCGGCGCCTGCAGCGGCGTGTGCGGCGCCATGAACGCGAAGTAGAGGAAGAAGGGTCGCCTGAGATCATCGGCCTCCTGGAGGAAGGAGACCGCGTGTTCCGTGAACGCTTCCGTGGCGTACCAGTCCTCCGCGAGCGTCACCTCGTCGTCGTCCAGGACGATGAGCGAGTCCCCGGGCGGCCGGAAGTAGAAGCCGCCGGCGCGCGGGGATCCGTAGAACCGCTCGAACCCGCGGTCGCGGGGCCAGAACGGCCGCTCGTGCCCGAGGTGCCACTTCCCCACCATCGCAGTCCGGTAGCCGGCTTCGCGCAGCACCTCCGCCAGGGTCGGCACGTCCGGACTCAGCGCCCGCGTCCCTCCGTCGAGGTTCTCGTCGTTGATGACGCCGTTCAGGCCGACCTGGTGCGGATAGAACCCGGTGAGAAGCGCGGCGCGCGACGGGGAGCACCGTCCCGTGTTGTAGAAGTCCGTGAAGCGGAGTCCGCTCTCGGCCAGGGCGTCCAGGTTCGGCGTGCGGATCTCGCTGCCGTAGCAGCCGAGGTCGCTGTACCCGAGATCGTCCGCCAGGAAGACGATGACGTTCGTGCGGGTTCCGGGCGATGGGGCATCGGCGGCCGGCGTCCCCGCCCGGGACGCCCCGGGCGACGGCCCGGCGCCCAGCACCGCCCCCAGGACCAGGGCGATGCCAAGGAGGGCGCGAAGCCGCACGATCGAAGGGGGGCGCCGTTTCGCAACGAACGGCTCGTCCGATCCGTCGCCCTGCCGCTCCCGGCCCGATCGCCGCATGCATCGCCTCCGTTCCACCGGACAGCATCCCAGATCGCGGCGGGGCGGACAACCCGGCTCCGTTGACAGTGCGGGGACCGCATGATCCCCTGCGGCCATGAATGCGCGTCTCTCTTCCGTCCTGGCGGTCGTTCTCGGCGCAGTCCTCGCGCTGGCGGCGGCGGAGCTGCTGCTGCGCCTCGGCCGCGACCGCGTCGTGGCGTGGGTCACGCGGGACCACCAACCGTGCCTCTACGTGGAGGACATGGATACCGGCTACCGCTTCCGCCCGGATGCGGAGGACGTGGTGACGCGGAACTTCGAGTTCCGGAACGTGGTGCGGACGAACTCGCTCGGCTTCCACGACGTGGAGCCGGAGTTGCCCGCCGACGGCCCCGTGATCCTGGCGCTGGGCGATTCCTTCACCGCCGCGATCCACGTGCCGGTGGACAGCACGTGGACCCGACACCTCGCGCGGGAACTGGACGGCGGCGCCGTGCTGAACCTGGGCCTCTCCGGCACCGGGACGAACGTGCACCGCACGCTGCTGGAAGCGCACGTGGAGGCGCTTCGCCCGGACGTCGTGCTGCTGGCCTTCTACGAGAACGACGTGGCCGATGCCGTCCGCCCGATGCGCTTCGCGGACTGCCACGACGGGACGATCCTCTTCTACTTCGACCGTTCCCAGCGAGAGGCGCTGATCGAGTACGCCGAGCGGCATCGCCCGGGAGCGATGCTGCGGTTCGCGTTCGACGTGTCGTACACGGTGCGCGCGCTGTCCTACCACCTGAACCCGCACGACGTCCTGCTGCGGATCAACCGCCTCGCCCCGACCGACGCCGGCGTGGAGCTTCGCGCCTCGCCCCCTCCCGCTCCCGGCGCCCTGGATGAGACCGTCCGGGACCTCGCACGGTCGGCCGGGCGATACGGCTTCCGCCTCGTCGTGGTGCCGGTTCCGCCCCGGGCCTCGCCGGGCGGCAGCCTCGCGGCGCTGCGGTCCGGCGTGTCCGCGGGGGTTTTGCGGACGCTGACGATCGTGTCCGTGGAAGAGGAGTTGGACACGCTTCGCCGCCGGGAGGGTCTCACGCATTCGGAGCTGTACTGGCGCCACGACGGTCACTTCAACGTCGACGGCAACCGCCTCTTCGGGCGGGCCGTGGCCCGGGCGCTGGCCCAGTCATCGGCGATCCGGATGGAGCGGTAGTGGCCGGAGCTCGTCGCCTTCACCTCTCCCGGCGATGCATCTCCAAAGATCATCGAATGAAGATCCGGGACGGCCCCCGTCCCCGGACGGCCGGCCCGGTTGACACCCTCGTCGCGCGACTGCGATCGTCGGGACTTGCCCTCACCCGCCCCCGAACGCCAAGGAGCCCCGCCGATCATGCCGTCCCGCCTCGCCCCCGCTCTGAGCGCACTGCTTCTCCTCGCCTTCGCCGCCACCGCGACCGCCGGGACCACGACGATCCTGGACGCCGACTTCGATGCCGAGCCGCTGGATGCCCTGATCGGCATCGGCGGAGCGGTCGCCGGGCAGCCGGTGTCCTTGGGCGGAGCCCCCGCCTTCGTCCGCTCCGCCCCCATGGGAACCCCCAGTCTGGAGATCGGGGACGACAGCTCGGTGACGTCAGAGTCCGTTCGCTTCGAATTCCTCAACGGATGGGGAATCTCCAGCGGGGTCCTCACCCTCTCGATGAACCTCTGGTTCCACACGGCGGACGACTACCAGATCTACATCCGCGAGGCCGGAACCAGCAGCGTCGGTTTCCTGAACCTGCGCTTCGACCAGTCGGGAGTGGTCGGCTACGGCGACCTCGACTCGGGGGGCAGCACCACGGTCGGCTCCTACACCACGGGTTCATCCCTTCCGCTCGTCCTCACGTTCGACCTCGGCTCGGGTACCTACGACGTCACCCTGGACGGCGCCGCGCTCCTCACCGCGGAGTCGATGGGCACGTTCACCGAAGGCATCGGATCGATCCTGATCGGGGCGTCGTTCGACGCGGACCTCGACGGGTTGCTCTCGGTGGACGACGTGCTGGTCACGGCGACGGAGACGCCCTCCCCCGTCGACCCGAGCTCCTGGACCGGGATCAAGGCGATCTGGCGAACGGAGTAGGCGCGCGCTTCGCCCGATCGGGGCGGCGTCCGTGGCCAACGCCGGCAGGATTGACTAGAGTCGCCCCTGTCCGGCTTCCCCGCCACGCGCCCACCGGTTCGCCGCCCACCCGCTTCCAGGAGCGAGACCTCTTCGTGGAGGCTCCCGGCGAGGAGCCCCGCAACGTCGCCCGGCACCCGGCCCGGGATCACATGCCGGCCTGGTCGCCCGACGGAGAGCGGATCTGCTTCTCCAGCCGCCGAGAAAGGCAGGACGACGTCTACGTCATATGAGAAGCGACGGCGCTGGAGTGCGCCCGGTGGAGCGTTCGGCCGAGGCCCCGGCCGTCGACTGAGCGTCGTCCCGGGATTCCCCCGGACAAGCGAACCGGTGGCCCCGGCTCGTCGCTTGCTTCCTGACTTCCTAGTCCTCTATTCTCGGGGGGACCCGCCGGCGCGGTGCCGCATGCCGTGCCGTCCCCGACGGAGACCCCGTCGGGTCATCGGCCTCCGCCGATCGAAAGGAGAGCGCCATGAAGCGCCTGCTCGCCCTCGGAGCCCTGCTCCTCCTGGTTCCCGTCATCGCCCTCGCCGGAGACGACCGGCACGATGCGTCCGCCGCCGCCTATGAGCACCTCGCGACGGCCCTCATCGAGATGCGCCTCACCGAGGATCGCCTGGTGGAGGGGATCCTGAACCACCACTTCGGTCTCGCCGTGGCCAGCCTCGACGCCGCGACGGCCGACGGAGCGGTGGGCGACCACGGGAAGAACGCCGCCGAGGAGATCACGGCCATCGCCAACGAGGGCGGCAAGCGCGTCCAGGCCGTTCGCCAGAAGCTGCTGAAGGCCGGACACCATCACCACACCGACGCAGAGACACAGGAGGACTACATCTGGATCGACAGCAAGGAGAAGCAGGGCCTGCTGGATCTGGCCTCCCGCGCGGCCCGGGCCGCCGACGTCGCGGCGGTCGAGGGCGTCCGGATGGAACTCGCGAAGGCCTTCGCGGCCGCGATGAAGCCAGAGTAGCGCGTTGGCCCGCTCGGCGCGCTTCTGCGCGCTGGTCGTCGGACTGATGGGAGGGGCGGCCTTGGCCGCTCCTCCCGAGGTTCCGCTGCACTTCGTGAACGTCGCCGAGGAGGCCGGCCTCCGCGCGACGATCTACGGCGGCGGCCCGGACAAGGACCATCTGCTGGAGTCCGTCGGGAGCGGGATCGCGTTCCTGGATGTCGACGCGGACGGTCTCCTGGACGTCTACGTCCTCAACGGCTGGCTGCTGGCGGAGGATCCGTCCGGCGTCGAGGTCCGCGGCACGAACGTGCTCTACCGGAACCTCGGCGACGGCACGTTCGAGGACGTGTCCGCGGCGGCCGGCCTCGCCGACGACGGCTGGAGCTGCGGCGTGTGCGCGGGCGACGTGGACGGCGACGGCCGGATCGACATCTACGTCGCGAACTTCGGGCCCAACCGCCTCTACCGGAACCGGGGCGACGGCACGTTCGAGGAGATCGCGGCGCGCGCGGGCGTGGACGACCCCGGCTGGGCATCGTCCTGCGCGTTCTTCGATGCCGACGGCGACGGCGACGCGGACCTCTACGTGTCGAACTACGTCGATGCCACGACGGACGAGGTGCTGGCGGCCGGCCGCACGAACCGCTGGCGCAAGAAGGCGAAGGTGATGGTGGGGCCGTTCGGGATGCCGGGTGGTCGGGACCGGTTCTACTTGAATGCGGGCGACGGTACGTTCACCGCGGCCGAGGAAACGGCCGGACTCGTGGACGAGGCCGAGGCCTACGGGATGGGCGTGGTGGCCTCCGACCTGGACCTCGACGGCGACGTGGACCTGTACGTCGCGAACGACTCCAATCCCAACTACCTCTACGAGAACGTCGGCGACGGCACGTTCCAGGAGATCGGCGGCTGGTGCGGCGCCGGCTATAGCGGCGACGGCGCCTCGCAGGCCGGCATGGGCGTGGACGCCGCCGACTTCGACGGCGACGGCCTGCCGGATCTCCTCGTGACGAACTTCGCGCGCGACACCTGCACGCTGTACCGGAACCTTGGCGGCCTCTTCTTCGAGGACGTCAGCCGCGAGCAGTCCCTGAAGGAGTTCACGTACGAGTCATTGAGCTGGGCGTGCTCGTTCTTCGATCCGGACCGGGACGGCGACCGGGACATCGTCATCGTGAACGGACACATCTATCCGCAGGTGGACGACTTCCCCGAGTTCGAGGAGAGCTACCGCCAGCTTCCGCTGCTGCTCCGGAACGTGGGCGGCGCCCTGCAGGACGCCGGCGCCACCGCGGGCTCGGGGTTCTCGCAGCCCATCGCGGGCCGCGGGATGGCGGTCGGCGACTACGACGCAGACGGCGACCCGGATCTGGTCCTCTCCGCCATCGACTCGCCTCCCGTGCTCCTGCGCAACGACACGTCGTCCGACGGCCACTGGGTGACGCTCCGCCTCCTCGACGCGAACGGAGCGCCGGCGCTCAACGCGCGCGCACGGATCGTCGCCGGAGAGCGAAGCTGGACCGGGGAGGTCCGCAGCGGCTCCACGTACCAGTCGCAGAGCTCGATGGATCTGTTCTTCGGGCTCGGCGAGGCCGACCGGATCGACAGCCTGGAGATCCACTGGGCGCGGGAAGTCTCCCGGGCGGTGGATCTGGAGGTGGGCCGGGTGCATACCTTCCGGGCGCCGTCGTCCGCACCCTGAGCGTTCGTGTGCTCAGCGCAGCCGCACGACCTTCGCGATTCCATGCGGGCCCCCCGTCGTCCGCACGACGAAGTACACGCCCGCCGGAACCGGTCGGCCGATCGTGTCCGCGCCGTCCCAGAGCGCCTCACCTCCCGCATCGTCCAGCCGCCGCACCACGCGACCGCTGACGTCCAGGATCCGCACCGGTCCCCCGCCGGCGATCCGCGTGACGCCCCGAAACGGGTTCGGCGAGCACCGCAAGGCCGGTCGTCCTGCGGCGGTCACGGGAGTGTCCGTCGCCGCGTCCGGATCGCCGTCCTCCCAGACGATCGCCTTCAGCTTCTCCGCGAGGTCGTAGGTGAGCTTCGTCCGCAGCGCGTAGCCGTCCGTGGACGTCTGCGCCGCCTGGGAGAAGCCTCGCCCGCCGGTGGACGCGGTCGGGTGCGTGCCGTCGTTGCCGATGAGCGTGCCCACCCAGTTCGCCGGCTGGTGATGGAGGACGAGACCGTGAAAGTCCACCCAAGCGATGAGCTCCTCTCCGGCCAGCTCCACGATCGCCTGGTTGGCCGCCTCCACGAGGCCGTCGCCCGCGTGCGCCTGCTCCGGCGGGATCGTGCTGACGACCGGCACGACCCCGAGCGCCGCGTAGCCCTGCACGAGCGCGCGGAAGTCCTCCTTCCACGCAGCGACGTTCCAGCTCCCGTCGTCGATGTCGTTCGTGCCGAACATGAGGAGCACCCAAGAGTACTGGCCGGGCGTGACGCCGTCGCCGGTCAGCACGCCATGGCCCGGATGGCCGGCCGCCATCGCCTGAGAGATTCGCCAGCCGCCGAGGTTGCCGTAGTCGGGACCCTTCCCGTGATCCCGGTAGAACGAGTTCGCGTCGGGCGGGAGCAGGCCCTCGTACGACAGCCACGACCGGACGGGCACGTAGTCGTGGCCGGTTTCGTTGCCGGACACGCCGTTCAGCGTCGCGTTCCGGAAGTAGGCCGAGGACTCCGTGATTGAATCCCCGATCTGTCCCATCCGGCCCTCCACGCGGCCCGCCACCTCCCCGGCCGCCACGATGGCCTGCAGGTTCGTCTTCACGGCCGCATCGATCGGGCCCAGGAACGGTCGATAGTCCGCCCAGCCGGCGCCGTCCCACTCCCAGGCGGCAGCGGGGGCGGCGGCCAGCATCGGCAGCAACACGCGGAGGACACGGTGCATCGGCAGGCTCCGGTGGTTCAGGAAGGACCAGCCTACCGCAGCGGGGCGACGGTTTGAAGGCGGCGTCCTCGGGCGTGGTGGCCGGATCCACCGGGGAACCACTAGACTGCCGGCGAGCCCCTCGCCACTCCCCGCCGCCAGGACGAACGCCTTGAGAATGCCCGCCGCGCTCCTTTCGCCGATCGCGACCCTGTTGATGACCTTGCCCCACCCCGCCGCCGCGCAGTCCTCCTTCGAACTCGATCCCGCCGTCGACTTCACCGGCGTCTGGCACAACCAGCGCGAGTCGCGGATGGAGATCGTCATGGACGAGGACGGCCGGCTCTCCGGCACCTACACGACGATCATCGGCGGCCCGGGCGGACAGCCCTACTCCCGCGCCCTCGTGGGACAGGCCCGCGGCGACCAGATCGTCTTCTACGTCGACTTCTCCCCCTACTCCATGACCGCCTGGGTCGGCCAGCTGCTGGACACGTACTCCGAGGGAGAGGTCCTCGAAACGACGTGGCTCAACACGCTGAACGTCCAGCCCGGGGACGAACGGGAGGATGGCTGGACGGGAATCCGCAACGGCGGAAGCTCGTTCCGGCGCGCGTCGCCGGAGGGCGGCGAGGGGGAGTGAACCTGGGAGAGGTCGGCGGGTTCCTGATCGGCAGGGCTCGGGCCACGATGAATCCAGGAGGGACACCGTGAATCGACGCGACATGCTGAAGGCCGGCCTCGGCGGCCTGGTCGGGGCCGGGGCGATGAGGCTTCCGGCGCTGGCGGGAATGCTGAGCGAACTGCCCACGACGGACCGCATGCCCGCCCTCTTCATCGGGCACGGCAGTCCCATGAACGCGCTGGAGGACAACGAGTTCACGCGCGAGTGGAAGGCCGTCGGCGCGGAGATCCCTCCGCCCACCGCCATCCTCTCCGTCTCCGCGCACTGGCTCACGCGGGGCGTGACGAAGGTGACCGCAATGGATCGACCGAGGACGATCCACGACTTCGGCGGCTTCCCGCAGGAGCTGTTCGACCAGCAGTACCCGGCCCCCGGAGCTCCGGATGCAGCGGCCGCCACCGTGGAGCTGGTCCGCAAAACGCACGTGGAGGCCGATCACGACTGGGGCCTGGACCACGGCACGTGGTCGGTGCTCCTCCCGATGTTTCCCGAGGCCGACGTGCCCACGTTCCAGCTCAGCATCGACTTCGCCAAGCCGCCGCAGTGGCACTTCGAACTGGCCCGGGAGCTCCGGCAACTGCGCCGCCGCGGCGTGCTGATCATCGGCTCGGGGAATCTCGTCCACAACCTCCGGGCGCTGCGCCCCGGCGGCACGCCCCCCGACTGGGCGCAGGAGTTCGAGGCCACGATGGTGGACCACCTGGACTCCGGCCACCTGCAGGGCATCGTGGACTTCCAGAAGCTCGGGTCCGTCGCCAGGCAAGCCCACCCCACCCACGATCACTTCCTGCCGCTGATCTACGCGATCGCCCTCAAGGAAGACGACGAGGGTATCGCGCACTTCGCGAAGGCGTTCGACATGGGCTCGATCTCGATGCGGTCCCTGAGGATCGGCTAGGCCGTCTTCTTCGTCAGCACCAGCCAGAACGCGTGGATGATGCCGGGCAGGCCGCCGATCAGCGTCAGCGCCAGGTTGATCCAGAAGTGCGTGCTGATCCCCACCTGCATCCAGGCCGCCAACGGCGGGAGAAAGATGGCCGCGATGATCTTGAGGATTGCCACCCGGAGCCTCCAGGAGAGAGGAGATGCGTTGCGCGAGCATTCTCCTCGTACGCAAGAACCCCCGCAACGGGTTTCGTCCCGCGAGCCTCAGCGACCGCGGGCGCCTCGCGCGGCCTCGCCCTCCGCCGCGACTTCCTGACAGGCGATCACGACCTCCCGCACCGGAGCCTCGTGCTCCGGGAACCGCATCCTCACGACGTTCAGGACGCTCCAAAGACCGTCGACCGTCGGCCCTTCGGCCCAGACTTCTCCGATCCAGCGCCCCAGGTCCTCGTCGCCGGTCTCCTCCGTGCGCGCCCGGATGAACTCCAGGATCGAATCCTGGAACGCCCGGCGTGCGCCCCCGGGATCGTCCGCGTCTCGCAGCACCCGCCCCAGGAGCCAGTGCGAATCCGATCGGAGGTCCGCCGGAACGTCCGCCCCCAGCGCGAGCAGGTAGCGGAACCCCGAGATCGCGGACTCGTGCTCCCCGCGCTCCGCGAGCAAGGCGGCGAGGCTGAAGCGGCATGATATCTCGCCGCGGGTCGGCGGCGCCGGGGCGGAGCGGTAGTGCTCGACGGCCTCGCCCAGGTCCTTCTCGGCGGCGCCCAGGCGTCCGGCTCGCAGGTGCACGACGCCCCTGGAGTGCAGCGCTCCGGCCAGGAGGCCCCGGTTCCGGCCGAGCCGGCGCAGGCCGGCCACCGCGGAGTCCGCGTGGGCGAGCGCGGCGTCCAGGTCCGGACGCGGGGAGACGCAATGGGCGTGGGACAGCGCCGCGTGAATCCTGAGCGAGTCCCGGATCCCTCCGCGGGTCCCGGCGTTCATCTCGGCCAGGCGCCTCGCCAGGAGCGGAACCGCCTCCGGATCACCCCGAAAGGACCGGACGCGGTCCTGAAGCAGCGCCATTTCCTGCGCCGGCCGTGAGCCGGCCCCGTAGACCTGCGCGTACAAGCGCTGGGCCCGAACGGCATGGCTCAGGGAAGCATCCCAGTCCCAGTCGGTCGCGCGGGCCCGAGCAAGTTCGTCGTGGCGCCGGGCGTCGCTCCGGGCCTCCGCCTCGCCGGAGCCGGATCGAATGATGGCGCCGCCGAGCGTGATGGCCAGTGCCATCGTGACGGCCATCGGGCGGAGCCGGAAGCGACGGATCCTCGGCCGGATTCGGAGCCGATGGTGCGCGGAATGGGCGCGCGGGGTTTCGCCGGCCAGGAACCTCCGCACATCCTCCGCCAGTTCCGATGCGCTTCGATACCGATCCTCCGGGTGTTCCTCGAGCAGGCGCGCCACGATCGACGCCCAGGCCGGATCGTGGGGAACGCCCGGCGCTCGATGGCGGCGGGAGCGCAGATCCCCACTCGCGCTCTCCGAGCCGATCACCTTCGACGCGGCACTCCGCGGGAGATCCCCCGTGGCGGCCACGTACAGACTGACCCCGAGCGAGTAGAGATCGGCCTCCGGACCCGGACGCGTCGACGATGCCCGAAGGCGCTCCGGCGCCGCGTACGCAAGCGTTCCGACAAAGGTGGTCGGTCGCACCGCGTCGCGTGCTCGAGCGGCCCCGAAGTCGAGGAGGTGGACGTTCCCCGGCGGGTCCACGAGGAGATGGCCGGGCTTGATGTCGTGATGGAGAACGCCGGCGTCGTGGACGACTCTCAGCGCCTCGGCCGCGCGGAGGGCCGACCGTGCGAGCTCCCGCGCGCTCTTTCCGCGCGCCCAGGAATCCAGAGGCACGCCTTCGACGTGGTCGGTGACGAGAGCCACGCCCCGGCCGTCATCGAGGAACTCCCGGACCTTGGGGACCGCCGGATGGTCGAGATCCCTCAGCACGGCGGCCTCCCGCACGAGCCGAGCCCGATCCCGGGGCGTCCCGTCGCTCCGGAGGACCTTGAGAGCGACGCGATCCCCCTCCCGGGTCCGGGCCAGGAACACGATCCCCTGGGCGCCTCGCCCGATCTCGCGGATCAGCTCGAACCCGCTGAACCGGCCGATCACCGGCCGAGCCAGGCGGGACAGGAGCACGTCGTCCCAGGACACGGGCCGTTCGTCACGGGGCGTCAATCCGGCCCTCCGCGGCCACCTGGTCCGCCACGCGGTCCCGCACGCGCCTGAGGATCCGTTCCTTCACCTTGTAGACGGTCGCGCGCTTCATCGCGAGGTTCCTGGCGATCGACTCCGGGGACTCCCCCGCGAGCAGTCGCTCGAAGACCTGAAGATTGCGCGGATCGAAGGACGACCGCACGCTGTCCAGCGCCTGCCTGACGTGGTGCATCCGCCACTCCGTCTCCCACCAGCGCGAGAACGCCGCCCCGTCGTCGACCCAGTCGGACTCCAGGAGCCCGCACTCCACCCGGCGGGCCTGAAGCTGGCGGCGGGCGGCCCGGTAGGTGACTCGCATCAGATACGACCGGAAGCGTCCGCGGCCGCGGTCGTAGCGGAACGACGGCATCCGTCGAAAGAGGACGAGCAGGACTCGCTGACGGACGTCGTCCGCCTCCATCACGTCGAGCCCCTGGCGCATCCCCGCCCGGAGGATCAGATCCCCGTACCGACGATGAAACTCCGCCCAGGCCGCGTCCTCGCCGGACGTGCCCAGTCTGCGAAGCAGAGAGGATCGGGTGCTCGTCATGGTCCCTCCAGGAACTCACTATACGCAGATCAAGTCGTTTCTGGACTCCTCGCCGTCAGCTTTCGGCGACTCCGTGGCTATTCCGCCTGAGTGGCGCAATGCGCCGAACTCCACCCACTCAATGGCGAGGAGGCCACCCTTGATCAGACTTCACCGAACTGCGCTCGTTCTCTTGGCCGCCGGAAGCGGACTGGGGCTCGCACCGCGTGCCCTCGCCGAGCCCTCCGTCTCCACGTTCGCGGACGGTTTCAACGGGAGCGGCGGCGTCACCGTGGACGTCGCCGGCAACATCTACGTGGGCGACTTCGGTTCCGGACCGGCGGACGGCTCGACCATCGTCCGGATCACGCCGGACGGATCGTCGAGCGTCTTCGCCACCGGAATCCCCGGAGCCACCGGAGGACGCTTCGACTCCGAAGGCAACCTCTACTGGTCCGGATACGCGGCCAACATGGTCTACCGCATCGACGGGTCCGGAGCCGTCAGCCCGTTCGCGTCCATTCCGGGTCCGGTCGCCATCGCAATCGACGACGCCGACAACCTCCATGTGGCGAGCTACAACAGCAACACGATCCGTCGCGTCACGCCGGAGGGCGTCGTCTCGACGTTCGCCAGCAGCTTCTTCTTCAACGGGATCAACGGACTGACCCGGGGCGATGCCGGAGAGTTCTACGCGTGCAACTTCGACGACGGTCGGATCCTGCGCATCTCTTCCACCGGCGGGGTTTCCAGCCTGGCGGTGCTTCCGGGCGGAAACGCCGTCAACCTGGCCTTCCTGGACGGGACGATCTACGTGACCGCTCGAGCCGAGCATCGCATCTACGCGATGACGCCGACCGGGGTCCTGAGCCCCTTCTCCGGCACGGGCGCCCGGGGTGGAGCCGATGGTCCCGCCGCGACCGCGACGCACTCCCTTCCCAACAGCATCGGCGTGGACCCGTCGGGCACGTGCCTGTACGTGAACGACGTGGACCCCGGCTCGAGCACGTTCCACCCCAACACGCTTCGCAAGATCGACCTCGCGGGTCCCGTCTCCATCGAGTCGATGTCCTTCGGGAAGCTGAAGGCCGCCTTCCGGTAGACGGTCCGGCGGCGCTCGCCGAAGTCGCCGGTGGAGCCCGGCGGGAAGCCTGTCCGTCAGTCCCGCCTCGGGTCCAGGGCCTCCCGCACGAGGATGCGGGTGGCCCACTCCGCCGCCGCCCGCCCTTCCTTCGCCTCCAGCCCCAGGACGTCGCGCGTCACCAGCACCGCCTCCATACCGGTCATGAGCGCGAGCGCCGTGACCAGCCGCTTCCGGCGCGTGGGCGTGAGCCCCGACAGACGGCCTTGCAGCGCGCGCTTGATGAGACCCTGGCGCCGGCCGCCGCGAAGGTACGCGCAGGAGTCCTCTCCGGCTCGCTGTGCTTCCTCCAGCACGGCGGAGAGGAAGATCCTGAAGGCCGCCTCGTTGTCCGCGGCGAAATCGAACACGTAGCGCACCGCCCGCGCCGCGCGATCCTCCGCCGATCCCTCCCCGTCCGGAAACAGGTCGTCCGGAGTCAGCACGTCGGCGTCCAGGGTCACCTCCGCCAGCATCGATTTCACGTTGGGAAAGAATCGGTAGGCCGTCGCGCGGGACACGCGCGCCAGCTCCGCCACGCGGTTGACGCTGGGCGTTTCCCCGCGCTCCAGCAGTTCCCGCACCGCGTTCAGCAGGTCTTGCCGGGTGCGCAGCTTCTGGTTGCTCCGTCCGGAGCCGAGATCCTCTCTTGACATGGTCGTACCATCATGAGACATTCGTCTCATCAAGTCAACCCCCGAACCCACTCGTCCACCCACCGCACGGAGGCTCGACCCGATGAACGCACCCGCCGTCCGCTCCTCGCACCAGACCTACTGGGTGCTGGGGCACCAGGTCCGACCGCTCGAGACGATCGGTGACTACGGCATGCTCCGAATCACCACCCAGCCCGGAGTCCCGGGACCGCCCCCCCACCACCACGACGACGCCGCGGAGTTCTTTTTGATCCTCGACGGCAGCCTCGAGGTCATGGCCGACGGGGAGTGGATCCGGCTCGAGGCCGGCGACACCTACTGCATCCCCACGCACGTGGTGCACACCTTCCGGAACTCCGGGGACAGGCCCTGCGACTGGCTGACGGCGTTCAGCCCGCGCGGCTTCGAGCGGTTCTTCCTGGATTTCGGGGTTCCGGTGGAGGAGCCAGACAGTCCCGCGCGCTCCGTCTCGCCGGAGACCCTTCAGCGCGTCGTGGCCGAGGCCGCATCCTACGGGATGATCGTGGCGCCGCCGCCGGAGTAGACCGCCTGGCTGCCCCGGGCAATCCCCTGGCCCGCGTCCGGGCCGACGGGTAGCGTCGGGGCAGCCCCCACTCCGCGGTGCCGCCGTGATCCCAGTCTGGTTCCAGGAAGTCGGTCCCGTCCTTCAGGCACTGATCGCCACCACGTTCACGTGGAGCGTCACGGCCCTCGGCGCGGCGGTCGTGTTCCTGGCTCGCCAACCCTCGCGCCGCGCCCTGGACGTCATGCTCGGCTTTGCGGCGGGCGTGATGATCGCGGCGAGCTTCTGGTCGCTGCTGGCTCCCTCCATCGCCATGTCCGAGGAACTGGGCATGATCCCGTGGATCCCGGCGGCGGTGGGGTTCCTGCTCGGCGCGTTCCTTCTCCGCGGACTCGACATGATCCTCCCCCATCTCCATCCGGGGCTCCCGATGAGCGAGGTCGAGGGAGTTCCCTCCGGGTGGCAGCGGAGCGTGCTCCTCGTCTCCGCGATCACGCTGCACAACATCCCCGAGGGGCTCGCCATCGGCGTCGCGTTCGGGGCGGTGGCGGCCGACGTCCCGTCGGCCACGCTGGCGGGCGCGGTGGCCCTGGCGATCGGCATCGGCCTGCAGAACTTCCCGGAAGGCACGGCGGTCGCGATGCCGCTGCGGCGCGAGGGAATGGGACGCGGGAAGGCGTTCGCGTTCGGGCAGGCGTCGGCGCTGGTGGAGCCGCTGGCCGGCGTGCTCGGCGCGGCTCTCGTCCTCATCGCCCGGCCGCTGCTGCCTTACGCACTGGCGTTCGCGGCCGGCGCGATGATCTTCGTCGTGGTGGAGGAGCTGGTGCCGGAGTCCCAGCAGGGAGGCAACGGCGATGCCGCCACGCTGGGACTGTGCGCCGGCTTCGTGGTGATGATGATCCTCGACGTCGCGCTGGGGTAACGCTACTCGTCCGGGCCGGCCGGTTCCAGGTCCGGATACCTCGCCTGCACTACGAGCTTCGGCCGACGCTCCTCGGTGAAGAGGCCCCAGTGCTTCTCGGCGCCGGCCGGGTTGTCGGGGTTGCCCTTCCAGCTCTCGTCGAACGCCTCGAAGAAGAACAGCGTGACGTTCCGCTCGGCCGTCCACGCGAACATCTCCTCGTAGTAGCGCTTCTGCTTCGTCTGGCTCGCGCGATCGCCGAACTCGCTGGCGGTCGATGCCCAGCCGGCCTCGGCGATCACGAGACGGCTCTCCGGCAGACTCTCGCGAACCCGTCGAAGATTCTCGATGCTGTAGGAGAGCCCCTCGTCGATGTCCCTCTCCTCCCAGACCGGATAGAGGTGCACCGACACGAAGTCCAGTTCTCGGGCCAGCGGCTCCCCCTCCTCCGCCCACCAGACGTAGTTCTCCGCGACGGTCACCGGCTGGGTCACCGCGGCCTTCACCTGACGCACGTAGCCGATCAGCGTTTCCAGCGGAACGAGATGATCGGTCCAGGAAACGAGCGCCTCGTTGCCCACCGACACCGCCGCGACGATCTCCGGAAACTCGTTCGCGAGACCGATCGCCCGCTGCACTTCCACCGCGTTGCCCCGACGGTTCGCCTCCAGCACCTCGTCGGCATAGGGCTCCGGATGCCAGGGGCAGGCGGGGTTGCTCACCTCCGCAGCCAGCCAGGCTCCGACCATCACCTTCAGATCGAGATCGTGCTTCCGGATGAGTCGCAGCGTCGTGGCCGTCTTCTCGCCGGCGCCGTACATGCGGATCAGGCGAAAGTTCCCGTCCCGGGTCAGGATGCGAAGATCCTCCAAGATCTGCTCCGGCGCGGGATTCACCGCGCCGGCACCGCGGTCCGGAAACTGCCCCTTCCGGTAACCCGAGTAGCAGACGGCGTGCTGGACGCCGCCAAGCAGCGCGTCCGGCGGCTGGTGGAGCGAGACCTCGGCGGGAGGAACGTCGGACTCCCCGGCCCGGAGCGCCGGCACGAAGAGGAGCGCGAAGAGCAGGAGCAGGCTGAGTCCAAGGGCGCGCAAGTCGAACTCCTGGCGTGGGCCCCGGGGCCGGGGGACGGACGGCGCCGCGAAGCCGGGCGGCGGCTCGCTTGCAGGCATTCACCATGCGAGCCGCATCGACCCTCGTCAAGCACCTCGAGCGATCACGGCAACGACGGCTCCGTCACATTCGCGCGTCGACCGCGTACGACGAAGGGCCGCTCCCCGTGCTACAACGGGGCAAGCGATGCACTCCGTCCTCCGACTCCGGGAGACCCGCGTGACCTTCGATTCGATCCTTCCGTCCTGGGAACCTGTGGGCAGGATCTCCGCCGAGCGGTTCGTTCCCGCCCGACTGTCCGCCCACTGGGCCGCGCAGGTGCCGGCCGCGGTGGGCCAGGCACTCGTGCCGGCGGAGCCGGACTTCAGCCACACCTCGCTGGCCTGGGACGATGACGCGCGAAGGCTCGTCGGGCGGGCGACGCCGCAGGGAACGCGGACGGCGCTCCGCCTCCATGACCTCACCTTGCAGGTGCTGAGCGGCGGCGAGGTCGCCGCCTCGACGTCCATCGCCGGACGAACGCTGGAGCAGGCGCTGGGCTGGACCGTGAAGGAGCTGGAGCGCCTCCACGGGAAGCTCTCTCGCTCCCCCGCCCTCCCCACGTACGATCTGCCCGAACATCCGCCCGGCGACGGAGCGCCCTTCGACGCACCGGACACGGAAGCGCTGGAGGAGCTGGCGCGCTACTACGCGAATGCGTCCCGGTTCCAGGAGATCGTTCGGCGAGAAACGCCGGGCGCCTCGCCGGTCCGCTGCTGGCCGCACCACTTCGATCTCGCGACGCTCGTGACGCTGGATCCGCCGGGCACGGACCCGGAAACGGCCCGGTCCATCGGCTTCGGGCTCTCCCCCGGAGACGACAGCTACGCGCAGCCGTACTTCTACCTGAATCCGTGGCCGTTCCCGGAGCAGCGCGAAGGTCATCCTCGCCCCGCGGGCGGCGCGCACTGGCACACGAAGGACTGGTTCGGCGCCGTGCTGACAGCCGACGCGCTGCAGAGCGGCGGTGAGTCGGACCAGGCGCGCCGGGTCGCGGACTCCTTCGAGTCGGCGTGGCCGGTCGTGCGGTCCCTTCTGGAATCCCGCTAGGAGAATCCGATGCCCGAACGTCACGACATTGTCTGGGAGAAAGTCCTCGATCCGGATGAGCTTCCGGAGGGGCGGGTCAAGCCGGTCACCCGTCACAACGTGACGGTGTGCGTGTCCCACTTCGACGGCACGTACGCCGCGCTCGACAACCGCTGCCCACACCAGGGCGGACCGCTAGGGGAGGGCTCCATCGAGAACGGGTGGTTGCGTTGCCCGTGGCATGGCTGGGATTTCCATCCGGTCACGGGGAAGCCGCCCGGCGGCTACGACGACGGCATCGACACGTTCGAGGTCGACGTTCGCGAGGACGGCATCTACGTCGCCTTCCCGACCGAGCCGCCGCACGTCGACACGGTGTCGGATCTCATGGCCCGGACGATGACGAACTGGGGCGTGCGCTGGGTCTTCGGGATGGTGGGCCACTCCAACCTGGGTCTCGCCGATGCGGTGCGGCGGGAGGAGGAGGCGGGCCGGCTCGGCTACCTCGGCATCCGGCACGAGGGGGCGGCTTCGCTCGCATGCTCGGCCTACGGCAAGCTCACGGGTCGGCCGGCGGCGTGTCTGTCCATCGCCGGCCCCGGGGCGACGAACCTGCTCACGGGGCTCTGGGACGCGCACGTGGATCGCGCACCGGCGCTGGCCCTCACCGGACAGGTGGACACGCAGGTGCTGGGCCCCGGCGCGTTCCAGGAGGTCGATCTGTCGGCGGCGTTCGGCAAGGTGGCGCAGTGGTCCCAGACCGTGCTTCCCGGCAGCCGACACGCGGAGCTGATGAACCTGGCCGTTCGCAGCTCGATCCTGAACCGGGGGGTGTCCCACCTCGTCTTCCCGGACGAGGTGCAGAATCTTCCGGCGGACGGTGCCCGGGCCGGAGATCCCGCGGGTCGGATGGCGGATCGGCGGATCGCCCCGCCGGCCGATCTTCTGGCCGACGCCGTGAAGCGCCTCGAGGAGGCAAAGCGCACCGTGTTCATCGTGGGCCACGGCGCACGGTATGACATGCCGAAGATCCTGGAGCTGGCGGAACGACTGCGTGCGCCGGTGCTCACGACCTTCAAGGGCAAGGGGCTCGTCAGCGACTCGCATCCGCTCGGATGCGGCGTGCTGGGCCGGAGCGGAACGCCCATCGCCAGCTGGTTCATGAACGAGAGTGATCTCCTCGTCGTCTTCGGGGCGAGCTTCAGCAACCACACCGGGATCACACCGAAGAAGCCGATCCTCCAGATCGACTTCGACGCCATGGCCCTGGCCCGCTTCCACCGCATCGACGTGCCGTTGTGGGGGGAGATCTCCGCGACGGCCGACCTGCTGCTGTCAGCCGTGCGCAACCCGGCGGCGGAGGATCGACGGCCGGAGATCGCCGAACGCTGGCGGATCTGGCGTGCGGAAAAGGAACGTCGGCAAGCGGAGGGGCGCGGGCGCGGCGTGGACTCGGCGTCCGTGTTCGCGGCGATGACGCGCCAGGTGCCGGACGACGCCATCCTCGCGGTGGACGTGGGCAACAACACGTATTCCTTCGGCCGCTACTTCGAGTGTTCGCGGCAGGCGCTCCTGATGTCCGGCTACCTCGGCTCCATCGGCTTCTCGCTGCCCGCGGCGCTCGGAGCGTGGGCCGCCACGCAGGAGGACGACGATCGGTTCCGGGGGCGAAAGGTCGTGTCCGTGAGCGGCGACGGCGGGTTCGGCCAGTACATGGGCGAGCTCACGACCGCCGTGAAGTACAACATGAACGTGACGCACGTGCTGCTGAACAACTCGGAGCTTGGGAAGATCTCCAAGGAGCAGCGATCCGGCCGGTGGGACGTGTGGCAGACGGATCTTCGCAACCCGGACTTCTCGAAGTATGCGGAGCTGTGCGGGGCGCTCGGAATCCGGGTGACGCGTCGCGAGGAGCTGGACGAGGCGTTGCGACGAGCCCTCGCGCACGAAGGCCCGTCGCTCGTGGAAGTCGTGACGGACGCGGAGCTGGTGTAGCCCGGGTCAGTCGACGAGCGTCCGCTCCGGCTGTCCCTCTTCATGCACGCGGAACACGAGAACGGTGGCGCCCTCCTCGCTGGTGCTGGCCGCATGGATCTTGCGGAGCGGGATCTTCACGACGTCGCCGGCCTTGCCGACGAACTCCTCCTCGCCCTCCTGCCAGAGCGCGACCGTGCCCTCCAGCACGTAGGCAAACTCCTCGCCCGGGTGCCAGTGCTTGGGCAGCTCGGCGCCGGGCGGCATCGTCACGCGGCTGACGATCACCTCGGTTCCGTCCACCCGCTCGAGCGTCGCGCGTAGCAGGCTCTCCAGCAGGACTCCGCCGGGAGTGGTCACGGACGTCGGCGCCTCCGGCGCCGTCTTCGCGTCGTGGGCGAGAGCGGTCAGCGGGGACAGGAAGGCAAGGAGGCAGAAACAGCAGACGACGGCGAACGGGCGCACGAAGTCCTCCGGACGGGGTCAGGGGGGAGGCTCGCCCGGTCCAGGTGCGGCCTCGGGGATGGCGGAGTCTAGCGCACGGCCGGGGAGGAGCGCCACGCCCCTCCCGCCGAACTCATTCCTCCCCCTCCGGAGGGGAGGATCCGTCGTCGATCGGGTCGACGAGAGAGTAGAGATCCCGAGCCAACCGGTTCAACTTCGCCTTCCGTTGGAGATTCACGCCGCTGGAGTTGTTGCTCAGGACGATGAACTTGCTCCAGGCGCCCTGCGAGTACGCACACCAGAAGCCACGGACGTTTCCAGCGGTCGCGATTCCTTCACCGTCCGTCGTGCCGTAGTAGTTGCGCAGACCCTCCTCTCCCAGCAACTTCCCGTCACGCAACGCCCGCTGGAACCGGTAGAGGTCCATTGCCGTCGACACCTGCCCGCCACTGCCGAGGATGAGCCAGGACGTCCTCCCCCAGTGGGGCGGCGCGTTCCGCTCTCCGGCCGATCTTCCACCGTAGCCGTACGCCACGCGATCCGTGGCGATGGGATCGCCGTTGAAGCCGGTGTCGGTCATGCCGGCCGGCTCGAGGATGTGCTCGCGCAGGTAATCGGCGTAGCTCTGCGCAGAGACGATCTCGACAACCGCGGCCAGGAGGCCCCACGCGGAGTGTGAGTGCTGAGTGGAAGTTCCCGGCGCGAAGAGCAGTCGCTCCCCCAGGATCCTTCGAACGGCCTCGTCCCGATCGATCCAGGAAAGATCCGGATCCGCGTCTCCCGGGCGGTCGTGAAAGTCCGGCAGGCCGGATCGACTCTCGAGCAGATGCCCGATGGTCATCGCCTGCTTGTCGGCCGGAACTTCCGGAAAGTAGCGTGAGACCGGATCTTCGCGACTCAGTTCTCCACGTTCGAGGAGTTGCAGGATCGCGACGTGGGTGAAGTCGATCGGGATCGATCCGATGGAGAACACGGTCTCCGGCCCCACCGGGGTTCCGCTCTCCCGATCGGCCAGGCCGTATCCCTCGTGATGCACGATCTCGCCGTTGCGCTCGACCAGCACCACTCCCGAGAACCCCTGCGACTCCTCGCGGTCCAGGCGCGCGTCCAGCGCATCCCATCGGAGCTCCGGCGCGTCGGCCTCGGTAAGGATCGACTCGAAGCGAGGTTGGTCCGAGATGGACTCCAGATCCGAGTCCCGGCGGATCGTCTCCAGGTCCGAGAACCCCGCATCGATGGCACCTTCCAGGGCATCCAGCGCTTCCTCCCTCCGCCCCAGCTGCGCCAGCGCGCAGGCGAGGTTGTAGAACGCAGTCGGAGCCACATCCGGAAACCGGGTGACGCGCTTGTGAGCCGCCGCCGATCGCTCGTAGTCCCCGCTGCGATGCCACGACAGCGCCGCGCGGAACGCCGCCTGCCAGTCCTCCGGGTCCTCCGCCGCGAGCTGCTCGTACCGTCGCCCCGCTTCTTCGTACTCGCCGCGCTGGAACGCGGCGTCCGCCGCCCTTCGCTCCGGGGACGCCCTGGGATCCCCCGCTCGTTCCACCTGCGCCAGGGCCGGTGACGTCATCAGGGTCAGGATCGCCAGCCCGATCCCCGCGGCACGGCGGAGTCGCACGAGAGTGTCTCGCCGTTTCATTGCAACCTCGTCAGTTTCCGGGAGACCGTCTGGCCGGGAGTCTCCAGCTTCAACCAGTACACGCCGGCCGGGACGCCGAAGCCGTCCCAGCCCAGCACGTGATCTCCGGCCGCCAGAAGGCCGGAATGAAGTTCCTCGAGCTCCCGCCCCGCGACGTCGAACACGCGCGCGCGAACCGGAGCGGCCTCGGGCATCGAGAGGTGGATTCCCACTTCGTCCCGAAACGGGTTCGGCGCGACGAAGCGCAGTCGGGCGCGGGAACGCGCCGGTGGATCCGCCGCCGCCCCGACCGACTCCGCCAGCCCGAAGAGGCAGGCGTTGGGAGCGATGAGGTTGTTCCCCGACGCGAAGACGCCCACGAGCGATCCGTCGGGCGTGAACTTCTTCACGTGATTCTGGGTCCAGTCACAGACGTAGAGAAACCCGTCCGGGCCGAACGTGAAGCCCTCGGCGTTCGTCAGGCCGGAGAGAAACGTCCCCGAGTGCCGGCCTTCCGAGTCGAGGCGTTCGGCGCTCCCGGTCGTCCAGTCGAGGACCAGCAAGTCCGCTCCGTCGAACCAGAGGTTCACCGGCCCTTGCAGGACGCCGCCCTGATCGAAATCACCCAGGTCCTGGCCGGTGGCGGAGAACTTTCGAACTCCTCCGTCCGAACCGATCGTTCCCCAGTAGGCAACGTAGAGGTTGCCTTCCGAATCCCAGGCCTGTTGGCAGGCTCCCGACAGCGCCGTCTCGGTGGCCTCCCCGGTGTACGCTCCCGTCGACATGTCGAACCGGACGACCTTCTGGGATCCTCCCCACTGACTCACGTACAGATGCCCGTCCGGTCGCAACGTCATCTTGGTCGGCGAGGACAGATCGAAGCCGTGGGTAAACTCGCCGAGGAACTCTCCCGTCGAACCGTGATACTTGAGCACGGCGGTGTTTCCGAAGCCGGAAACGTAGAGGTGCCCGTCGGGCCCCCACAGGAGGTCCTGTGTCCGATCCAGGCCTCCGCTTCCGAACGTCACGAAGTTCTCGACGAACGCTCCGGTCTCTCCGTCGTAACGGACGATCTTGTCGCGGTTGCGACTGGTGACGAACAGGTCCTGTGGAGCGGCGGCGGCGAGCTCCGTCGCCAGAAGCGTGAGGAGCGTCGCGACGAGCGTGACGGAGGCGGGGCGTGCAGCACTCGCGGTTCTCAACGGTCTTCCTTTCGGATGGAGTGAGAGGATGCGAGGTCGAACCGCAAGGAGCGTGCCGGGGCCACGGGGGCGGCCGAAACACGCCGAGAGGGCGCGCAGAGCCCCGATCGGCCATCGGGGAGAACCGCGTTCGATCTCGCGACGCCGCAGAACCGGTGAGCGGGCCGGGCCGGCGGCCCCAAATGGGAAACCGCGCCGGTGCCGCAAGGGGTGTGGACCATGGGACGGCCGCCGAACGACGTCCTCGACCCGTCGACATGGGCCCGGATCCCCCAAAACCCTTGTCCTTCCATAACTTCCAGGCAACCCATCGGCCCCGACCGCGGCAAGAAATCGACCACCCTCGGCCAGTTTCGACTTTGTTCAGTTGCCGAACATAGTTATGATGGTGGGGCTGAGGGACGGAGCCCGGCCCGGGCGACCCACCCGCCTGCCGGCGGTGGAGTCGGGAGGGACGCCCGCTCAGCCAACTCAACGACCTTTCTGGAGGAACACTTCGATGAAACTCGCGACGGTTCTTCGTTTCGCACTTCCTGCTCTCCTGATCGTCGCCGGTTCCGCTTCGGCGAACGTCCTGGCGAATCCCGGCTTCGAGTCGCCGACGACGGCGCCGGGCGTCGAGTACTACGGCGCCGGCGACGGCTGGGATAGCTTCGGCGGCGGCATCTTCACGGTGAACTCCGTGGTCAACGCTCCGAACACCGGCGACCAGTCGGTGAAGATGTTCGGCGGCTGCTGCAGCGGCGCCTTCCAGCAGTTCCCGACCGCTCCGGGCGAGACCTGGAACGGCGGCGTCTGGATGAAGAACTCCAGCGCCGACCTGATGGCAAACGGCCAGGTGGCGGCCGTGAACATCGAGTGGATCCAGGCCGACGGCACCACGCAGTCCGCGATCGTCCCGTTCATCAGCAACGGAACCTTCACGGCCGCCGACGCCCCGGTGGACGTGTGGACGCTGCAGACGATCACCGGCGAGGCCCCGGCCGACGCCTCCTTCGCCCGCTTCGTGATCATCACCGGCGACTTCCTTCCGGGCGGTCCCGGCGGCGCGCCGTTCTACGATGACGCGTTCTTCGAGAAGCAGGAGCCGGTGTCCGTGGAGCAGGGATCCTGGGGCAGCGTGAAGTCCCTGTACCGCTAGTTCGCCGGACGGGCGCACCGCGCCCGGAACGAAACGACGGCGCCGTCCCAATCGGGGCGGCGCCGTTCTTCTTGCGCGGAACGTCGGGCGGTCAGGACGACGCGGGCGCCGCGCGCTCCTTCCACGCAGAAATCTCGTTCGCCGGCCCGACGGCCTCGAGGATCTTCACCATGTGCTGGGCCATGACGATGGATCCTCCGGACTCCGGCCCGAACGTCCGGAGGAAGATGTCGTACGCCGCGCGGATGTGCGGCTCGGCCTCCGCGGGCCGCCCCTGCCCGAGCAACGCCTCGCCCAGCAGCGCGTGCGACATGGCGAAGGGAACCGATCCGGGGGCCAGCGCGTTCTCCGCGATGCGCAGCGCATCGCGGCCCAGCTCCTCCGCCTCGACGTACCGCTCGGTGCGCGTGTAGAGACGCCCCAGGTTCACGACGGAAACGTGCGTCTCGGAGTGCTCGGAGCCCTGGATCCGTCGCCCCGCCTCCAGGCCCTCCCGGTAGAGCTCCAGCGCCTCGTCGAAGCGGCCCATCCGGACGTAGTTCTGGCCCGCGTTGTTGACGAAGTTCATCGTCGTGATGTCGTCCGGGCCGAGCCGCTCCCGGGCCTTGGCGACGATGTCGGTGTACACCGCCTCCGCCTCGTCGTACCGGCTCAGGTAGGACCAGGAGTAGGCCTGGCCCTCGCGGGCGGCCAGGGTGAGCGGGTCGTCCTCCCCCTTCACCCGCCGCGTGCGCTCCACGAGTCGCCCGAACACCTCCTCCGCAGCCGCCCACTCCTGCCGCTCCTGGAGGAGCAGTCCCTCCGTCCCCAGGAGCTTCAGCACCTCGTCGCTGTCCGGCGACAGCACCGAGGCCGCGGCCTTCGCGCGCGCCAGGACGTCCGCCGCGGGCTCGAAGTCCGCGACGTAGACGTACACGCGGGTGAGCGCGGCCAGGGACATCGTCTCCCGGGCCGGATCGCCGACCCGCCGGTGCGCGTCGGCCGATCGTTCCAGCAGCGGCACCGCGCGCTCGTACAGCCCCAGCTCGAACGCGGTCCGGCCCAGCGACTCCTCCAGGCGGGCCCGCACCGCCGGACGATCGGCGAACTCCTCGGCCACGGCCTCCTCGGCCCGCGTGAGGATGTCCCCGTCCAGCACCGCCAGCGCGACGTCGGTGGGATTGATCCGTTGCAGGCGGTCGGAGAACCGCGTCACGGCCGCCGGATCCTCCGACGTGCCCGCCGACTGCGCGCGAAGCGTCGCGAAGAGGTTCCGGCCGATCGTCTCCGCGTCCAGATCGCTGAGCATCCGGGCCTGGAAGTCCGCCACCGCCTCCACGTCGTCGCGCGCGGCCACCGCTTCCCGACGCGCCCGCTCCGCGCGGTCGTGCAGAACGACCATCGTCGCCGCCACCGCCACCAGCATCAGGACCGCGGCCACGACGAGCGCCGTCGGCAGGCGATTGCGCGCGATCAGCTTGCGCATCTGGTACAACGTGCTGGGCGGGCGGGCCAGGATCGGCTGGTTCGTGAGGAATCGCTCCAGGTCGTTCCCGAAAGCGACCGCGCTCTGGTACCGGTCCTCCGGCTCCTTCTCCAGCGCCTTGCGGACGATCGTCTCCAGATCGCTGCCCGCCAGCTTCGCCAGTCGCTCCACTGCGCGGAACGACGCCGGCGGCTCCTGGCTGATGACGCGGATCGCCTCCACAATGGAGCTCTTGCCGCCCGCATCGTACGGAAGCCTCCCGGCCAGCATCTGGTAGAGGATGAGGCCGAGGGAGTAGACGTCGGTGCGCAGGTCGATGTCGGCCGGGTTGCCGCGCGTCTGCTCCGGACTCATGTACCGAAGCGTTCCCTTGATCAGTCCCACCTCGGTGACGGTGGTCACCGCGTCCTGGTCCGCGTCGGTGATGCGGGCGAGGCCGAAGTCCAGGATCTTGGGCTCTCCCTGCTCGTCCACCAGGACGTTCGACGGCTTGAGGTCGCGGTGGATCACGCCGCGCTGGTGTGCGTAGTTCACCGCGTCGGCGATCTTGCGGAAGAGCTCCAGCCGGTAGCGGATCTCCTCCCGGTCCAGGTCCCCGCGGCCGGCCAGGTGCTCGTCCAGCTCTCGGCCGCGCACCAGTTCCATGGCGAAGTAGTGCTGGCCGTCCTCGGTGCGCCCGGACTCGTGGATCGCGGCGATGCCGGGATGCTTGAGGCGGCCGAGCGTCTCGGCCTCGCGCTGGAACAGCTTCACGGACAGGTCCGTGACCAGCCCCCCGCCGCGAACGACCTTCAGGGCGACGCGCCGGCGCGGGCTCTGCTGCTCGGCCTCGTAGACGACGCCCATGCCGCCCTCGCCCAGCTTCCCCCGGATGGCGTAGTTCCCGATCCGCTCGGGCAGTGAGCCGTCGGTCGGGACGGGACGGAGCGGCGACGCCGCCTCTCCCACGGGGAGCGTCGGATCGTCGGCGGCGGCGCCCGAAGCGCCGGCCGCGGGAAGCGCGGGATCCTCCCCGACGGGAAGGGTTCGGTCGGGGTCGGGCGGCTCGGGGGGAATCATGCGGGCCACTCTACCACGGCCGCGAGGGAGCGGCCTCAAGGTTGAACATCCCGCCGCGATGCGCCACAATCCCCGCCTTGCGTTTCCGGAAACCCATCCCGGGCCCGGTCCCGAGGTCCCCACCCGAGAGGCAGGTTCCATGTCATTCGACCAGCAGCTCCAGAAGGTGCAGTCGGCCGACGGCTTCATCGCGGCGCTCGACCAGAGCGGCGGCAGCACGCCGAAGGCCCTTCGTCTCTACGGCGTCGGCGAGGACGCGTACGCCAACGAGGCGGAGATGTTCGATCGCATCCACGAGATGCGCACGCGCATCATCACCAGCCCCAGCTTTGGCGGCGACCGCATCCTCGGCGCGATCCTCTTCGAGATGACGATGGACCGGGACGTCGAGGGCATGGGCTCGGCCGAGTTTCTGTGGAGCCGCAAGCAGGTGGTCCCGTTCCTGAAGGTGGACAAGGGGCTGGCGGACGAGGAGAACGGCGCCCAGCTCATGAAGCCGATGCCGGAGCTGGATGCGCTCCTGGCGCGCGGCAAGTCCAAGGGCGTCTTCGGCACGAAGATGCGCTCCGTGGTGAAGACCGCGAACCCGGCCGGCATCAAGGCCAACGTGGCCCAGCAGTTCGAGATCGGCCGACGCATCGTCGGCGCGGGCCTGGTTCCCATCCTCGAGCCCGAGGTGGACATCCACTCGCCGTCCAAGGCCGAGGCCGAGGACATGCTCAAGGCGGAGCTGCTGGATCAGCTCGGCAGGCTGAACGCCGACGAGAAGATCATGTTCAAGCTGACGCTGCCCGAGACGGACAACCACTACCGCGAGTGCATCGAGCACCCCAACGTCGTGCGCGTGGTGGCACTGTCCGGCGGCTACTCACGCGACGAGGCCAACGCGCGCCTCGCCCGGAACCACGGCATGATCGCCAGCTTCAGCCGCGCGCTCACGGAAGGCCTGACCGCGCAGCAGTCCGACGACGAGTTCAACGGAACGCTGGACACGACGATCGGCAGCATCTTCGAGGCGTCGAAGACCTGACGCGGCCGTCGTCCGGGAAGTGAGGGGGCCGCGTCGGGCAACCGGCGCGGCCTTTCTGCTGCGGTGCCCTAGCCGGTCGCCGAACCAGCGGTCTCCTGCATCGTCGGCGCGGGCACGGGTCCGGGATGTGCCATGGCCTCGTTCAGCCGACGCTCCCAGGCGTCGGCCCGCTCCGTTCGCCCCTCCGCACGGTAGCGCTCCAGCAGCGCGATCGCCCGCCGCTCCGCCTCCGCCTGCGCATTCCCTTCCGCGTCGATCCACTCCGTGAGCGCGCGCTCCATCCGGTCCTCCGCCTCGTCGAGGCGACCGAGCTCCACGAGCGTGCCCGCCGACCTCGCCAGATCCTCAGCGCGCACCGCCGCCGCCGCATCGCCGCCGAGCTCGCGAAGGCGGAGGCACTCCGTCCAGACGGAGTCCGCGGCCTCGTGACGCCCGAGCCCGTCCAGCGCCCACGCCACGACCCGGTTCGATCCCGCCAGGCGCGGATGATCCGGGCCCAGGTTCTCGACGTCCTTCGCGTAGTACTCATGCGTGGCGTCGATGGCGTCCTGGAAGCGACCGAGTCGCACATAGCTGGACGCCGCGGCGTTGAGGTTCGTGCGGAGGTCGGGTGTCAGCTCCCCGCCGGAGGCCTCCCGCTGCAGCTCGATCGCCTTCTCGAGGTAGACCACCGCCTGCTCCCGATCCCCGCTCTCCAGGTAGGGAACGTGGAGCTTCCCGTACGTCACCGCCACCTCGCGATGCTCGGGGCCGAACCGCTCCAGGCGCGTCTCCAGGACCTCGTGCAGGATGCGCTTGGACTCGTCGGTCCGGCCGATCGTGGCGAGGTTCTCTCCGTAGTCCGCCTTCGTGATGAGCGTGTTCGAGTGCGTCTCTCCCTGCGCCGCCTCGTACGCCTTCCAGACCGCGTAGGAACTCTCGGTCGCCTCCTCGTACTTCTCGAGACGCGTGAGGATGCTCGTGTGGCTGCTGCGCGCCGCCATCGTGAGCGGATGCTCCTCGCCGAGCACGTCCACCAGATCGACGATGAGCTCCCGGAAGAGTTCGTCCGCCGCCTCCGTCCGCTGGCGGTCCATCGTCACGTAGCCCTGCAGGACCCGGATCTCCAGGATGCGCGGATGCCGCGCACCCAGATCGTCGTCCAGGAGCGCGCGCACGGCCGTGAAGCAGGAGTCCGCCCGGTCTACGTTGCCCTGCAGCAGCGCCACCCAGCCCAGCCCCTTGAGCGCGTGCTCGAACGTGACCGGATCCAGCTCGGGATGATCCGCCAGCAGCGTCAGCGCCTCGCGGTAGGCGTCGTCCGCCTGCTCCAGATCGCCCAGCTGCGTGGCCAGCTGCGCCTGTCCCGTCCACGAGCGACCCGCCAGGGCATGATCCGGTCCCAGCACGTCGAGAATCCGCCCGTGAACGGCCTCCAGCCGGGGCGCCGCGACCTCCAGGCTGTCCTGCGCCACGAGCATCAGCGCCTGCTCGAACTCCGCCTCCAGCACGAGCACGTCATCCTCGCCGAGCTCGCCGCGCAGACGGTTCAGCGACTCCTCCAGTGTCCGGGCCGCGGCCTCGAAGTCGCCGAGCTTCTGGTACGCCTCCGCGATGGCGAAGCGCACGTTGCCGGCGGCGCGCGGCTGGTTCCGGAACGACTCGTCAATGACACCTCGCGAACGATCCAGCGCGGTGCGCACGGAGACCTGGCCGCCGGACTGCCAGGGGTCGGCCTGGGAGATGAGGTCCACCAGGAAGTCGTTGATCGCCTGCGCCTCGCGCGCCGCTTCCGTCGCGCGCTGCGTAGCATGGATGGAGACCGCCAGCCCGATCGCCAGGCCGACCAGGACGACGACGCCGGCCGCGACGGCCGCGCGGTTCCGGCGCACGAACTTGGAGAGGCGGTAGCGGGTGCTCGGCGGCCCCGCGACGACCGGCTCGAACGCGAGATGCCGACGGACGTCGGCGGCGAGCGCGCCCACCGTCTCGTAGCGTCGCTCCGGCTCCTTCTCCAGCGCCCGCATGACGATCCAGTCCAGGTCCCCGCGCAGCCGGCTGGCGCGCTCCCGGCGATCGGCCGCTGCGGAGCCCGTGACGCGAGTACTCGGTCGCGGCGGCTCCTCCTCCCGGAGCACGCGCACCACCTCCGCACGACCGGAGGACGCCGCCTTCTCCAGGTCGAACGGCAGCTCGCCGGTCAGCATCTCGTAGAGGACGACGCCCAGCGAGTACACGTCGGATCGCGTGTCGACGGAGGCCGCGCCCACCGCCTGCTCCGGGCTCATGTACGCGGGCGTCCCCATGAATTGATCGGCCTGGGTGAGCTGTACCTCGCCGGATCCGTCCGGCGACACCGCCTTGGCGATCCCGAAGTCGATGACTCGCGGAAGCGCCTCCCCGTCCGTCTCCGCGACGAGCAGGTTCGACGGCTTCAGGTCGCGGTGGATGACTCCCTTGTTGTGCGCGTGCTGCACGGCCGCACAGACGTCGAGGAACAGCTGCAGTCGACGTTCCACGTCGAGGCCGTTCCGTTCTACATGATCCGTGAGCGGCACGCCGCGGACCAGCTCCATCACGAAGTAAGGACGACCGTCGTCGGTGGTGCCCGCGTCGAACACCGTCGCGATGCCGGGATGGTCCATGACGGCCAGCGCCTGCCGCTCCGCATCGAAGCGGGCGACGATCTGCTCCGAGTCCATGCCGCGCTTGAGGAGCTTGAGCGCCACCTCGCGCCGGACGGGCTCCTCCTGCTCGGCCCGGTACACGAGGCCGAACCCGCCTTCCCCCAGCTTATCGAGGATGCGGTACGCGCCGACCCGGTCCGGCGTCGTCTCCTCGAACCGTTCGAATGCGGGGCGCACCGGAAGCCCCTCGGTTTCCACGTGGGCGGCCAGGAGATTCTCGACGTTCTCGCGCAGCGCGGGATCGTCGGCACACTCGCGGTCCAGGAAGGCGCCCCGCCGCTCGGGCTCCATCTCGATGAGCGACAGGAAGATGCGCTTGGCGCGGGCGGAGCCCTCGGTCATTCCAGTGTCCGGGCTGGGGGGAAGTGACGGGTCGGGGGATTCTAGCACCAGCGACGGCCGCCGCGAGGCGATCCTGCGGCCGGGCGGTCTCCTAGCCCGTCGTCGGCCAGAGCCAGATCCGCGTCGATGCGCTCCACGCGTCCCGGCTCATCTTCCCCTCTGCGGAGAAGTAACGGCCGTCCCACAGGTCCAGGTGCCCGGTGGCGTCCGAGAAGCGGATGTCGAAGCCGATGATCCCGCGGAACGGCGCCAGCGTCCGCTTGTCGAAGGGAACGCCCTCCTTCTTTCGCAGGTCGAAGGCGGGCTTGCCCAGCACGCTGAACAGCCATCGGCGGATCTCCCGCACGCGGACCGCGTACCGCTTCCCGTCGGCGCCGCGCTTCGTCACCATGTACGAGGCGCGGGTCAGCGGAACGCCGTTGTAGTTCAGCGCGCGGCTGAGGCGAATGGCGCACGTGTTCACCAGGTGCTTCTGGTCCACCGATCCCCCGATGTCCCGCTTCACGCGCGCGGAGTCGGGGAAGGTCCGATAGTCGGGGTACTCCCGCCACAGCGGCGAGAAGGCTCCGAGTCGTCGCATGAGACCTCCGGAGGGCGGGAGGAGTGGCGGGCGATGCCCGATGCGCTAGTATGCCGGAAACGGGTCCGCCCTACCCCCTTCCAGGAGATCCCCAAGATGCGACCGTCCGAGAGCCGCCGTGACTTCCTCAAGCGTGTGGGTGCGATGGGCGCCGTCTTCGCGATCGCGCCGCTGGCCGGCTGCGCCCGACGCGAGGCCGACGCCCCCGAGGCCGGGTCGAGCGAGCCGGCTCCGCCGTCCGATCCGTGCGCCGACCTCTCCGGCCTGACGGAGAAGCAGAAGGAGTTCCGGACCGAGGCCGGCTACGTGGCCCAGACCGAGAACCCGGAGGAGCGCTGCGACAACTGCGCGTTCTGGGTGCCGTCCCGCGGCGGCGCGCCGTGCGGCGGCTGCACCGTCCTGGACGGTCCGTTCCATCCCGCCGGCTGGTGCGAGCTCTGGGAGGGCCAGGCCTAGAACCGTCGCCGGCGTCACCGAGCGCTTCGACGGCTTCCACTGCGCGGAGCCCCGCGGCGCCGGAACGGGCGGAACGTAAAGAACCCGGGGGCATTCGCCCCCGGGCTGCGTCGGCGGGTCCCCCCCGGAACGAGTCGCCGAACGCACTACGGAATCGACAGCACCTCATCGATGACGTGGACGATGCCGCCGTCCGTCACGATGTCGGTGAACGTCACGTTGGTCGAACCGTTGAGCACGACTCCGGACGTCGTGTCGATCGCGATGTCGGAACCCTCTACCGTAGTGGCGGTCGACAGCGTGACGACGGTGGCCGCGTCCACCGCGCCGGCGACGGCGTGGTAGGTCAGCACGTCACCCAGCTGCATCGGCGTGAGACCGGAGAGGTCCACGCCGGCGAACGCCGAGTTGGGCGGAGCGAAGACCGTGAACGTGCCGCCGGCGAGGGTGCCGCCGAGACCGGCCGTCCCGACCGCGCCCACGAGCGTGGAGAAGCGGGGCGACGCGGCCAGCACGTCCACCACGGTGCCCGGGAACGTGCCCGGAACCAGGACCGCGTCCAGCACGTGGATGATGCCGTTGTCCGTCTCGATGTCGGTCTGCGTCACCTGGACGCGACCGTCCAGGACGACCGTGGAGCCGTCGACGGCGATGGAGACATCGCTACCCAGGACGGTCGTGGCGGACGAGGCGCCGAGCACGTCGGCGGCGGTCAGCCGCGCGGAGACGACGTGGTAGGTGAGCACGTCTTCCAGATCGACGGCCGCCAGCGCGCCGGCCGGCAGCAGCGCGAACGCCGCATCCGTCGGGGCGAAGACGGTGAACGGACCGGGGCCGGACAGGACGGCGTCCAGGCCGGTGCTCTGCAGCGCGCCCACGAGCGTGGTGAAGCGACCGTCCGCGACGGCGGCGTCCACGACCGTGGTGGAAGAGGCCATCATCGGGTTGTCGTCATCGTCATCGCTGCAGCCGGCGACGATCGCCAGCACGGCGAGGGCGGTGAAGAGACGAGCCGTACGACTGCGAGCCACGTAGCGGAAGGGATTCCAGGAAGTCTGCATGGGGTCCTTGCTCCTTCGAGGGTTGGTGGGGGACCCGCGGCTCCTGGGCCGCGCATCCCCCGATCAGGTCCGAATCGGTTGACCTGCTACGGGGAATGTACCCCCTTCCTTTCTTCGTGTCCAGTCTGTGTGCAGTTCATATCTATTTTTTGTCCACCTTCTGAAATGGATCCCGAAATGCCGGAAACGACGAAACCGGGCCCTCTTACGAGGGCCCGGCCGGCAAGATCGGCGGAGAGGGGGGCCGATCAGAACGCGACGGTCCCGTTCAGCACCAGCTCGGTGGACCCGAACGCCCGCGGAAGAGTCACGTCGGTGAAGACGGCCCCGGTTCCCGACATCGAGAATCCGGGCACCGGATCCAGGGTGTTCTGCTTCTGGAAAACGACGGTCCCCCCCGCCCGGAGCGTCACACGGTTCGTCGAGTTGTAGGCTCCGGAGACAAGCGAGAACTCCAGCTCCATGCCCGTCCCGTCCTCCAGGTAGAGCGCGCCGAACTCGACGCGTGCGGACGTGGGCGTGAACGTGGTGGACGGCGTCTCCGCCGTGCCGGTCCCGCTCAGCGCCAGGCTGCCGGTCGGCGCCGGCATCGCCACCAGCGTCGCGTTCACCGCTCCGTCGAGCGTGAGGGTGGTGCCGCCGCCGGTCTCGCCCAGCGCCGTCGCGGTGAACGTGAACGCATCCCCCACCCTCGCCACGGACGAGACGCCTCCGAAGTCCGCCTCCTGCCAGGTCCGATCGCCCTGGACGAACCGCACCGAGAAGACCTTCGCGGGATCGGATCCGTCGACGAGTACGTACAGCTGCCCGGCCGTGTTCGCGTGGTCGAACCAGAAGTGCGCCGTCTCTCCCGGCACCGCTCCTCCGGGTCCCGCCGCGTCCGGCGCGAAGCTGGTGGACGGCAAGAGCGTCGCGCCGTCGCCCGAAAGCGTCAGCGAGCCGAGTCCTGCCGGTGCGCCCGCCGGAGTTCCGGAGGCCGTCGCGGAGGCCTCGCTCTCTCCCGCGGCGTTGGACGCCGTGACCACGATCCAGTGCTCGAGGCCGTTCGTCAGACCGCCGGGAAACGTGAACGGGCGGGAGGCGTCCGCATAGCGCGCTCCCCCGGTGAGTCCGGCCCAGTTCAGCGGTGTGAGCGCGTCGTCCCGGGCGACGTACACCGTGTAGGAGTCCGCTCCGGCGACATCGTTCCACGTGATCTCCAGGTTGCCGTCCTGCGCGGTCACGCCAAGCCCGGCCGGGGCCGCAGGCGGCAGCAGCCCGTCGACGGGGACGGTCAGCGTTCCGTTGATTGTGACATCCGGCAGCGACGTGAACGCGTCGACCACGACGACGTCCCGGAACGTGACGCCGGAGCCGTCAATCGTCACACCAGGCACACCCGCCGGATCGATGACGGTCCACGCGGAGCCGATCGCCCCTTCGTGGAAGAGACTCACACTGGTGGCGGCGGCCGGATCGACCGGACTGGGGAAAACCTGGATCGTGACGTCGCCCGCGGCGCGCACACCCGGCTGGTCGACCCAGATCCAGTTGCCGACGCCGTCCTCGTAGGAGACGTCGTCGTGGAAGTTCACGTCGGGAAGATGCGCCGCTCCGGGGCCGGAGAACGTCACGGCGTCCCCCGAGGGATCGGGATCCGGATCGGGCGACGGGCCGGCGGCGTCGTCCCCGCACGCGGCCAGGAGCAGGACCGCGCCGAGCGCGACGCCGAGGGGAAGAACGCGGGGGGAGCGGCTCTGGGACCGGCTGCGAAAGATCGTGTGCACGGGATACCTCCGGGAGTTCCGGCGCCGCCCATCGGCGCCTCTATCCCGTAACGCGGAGGGACCGCACGGATTGGGAAGCGGGCGGGCCGTCTTTTCGTGCTACTCTGATTCGATGACGCAACCTGATCGGAAAGAAGAAGTTACGAGCATTCTCCACGCGCTGAGAGCGGCCGCTCCGCGTCCGGAGGTGACGGCACGCGCCTTCGAACTTCTCTACTCCGAGCTGCGCGAGCTCGCCGAAGCGCTGCTCCGACGCGAGCGCGCCGGGCACACGCTGCAGCCCACGGCCCTGGTCCACGAGGCCTACGGTCGGCTCGCCGGCCAGGACCGGTTCGACTGGGAGGATCGCTCGCACTTCCTCGGCATTGCGGCGCAGGCGATGCGTCGGGTGCTGGTCGATCATGCGCGTCACCGGCACGCCGCCAAGCGCGGCGGCAAGCGTGAGCGCATCACGCTGTCGGCATTGCCCGGCGTGGCGGACCGCGAGCTGGAGATGATCGAGCTGGACGATGCGCTGACGAAGCTGGCGACGGAGAGCGAGCGGGCGGCACGCGTCGCGGAGATGAAGCTGTTCGCCGGACTCAAGGGCGATGAGATTGCCGAAGTGCTCGGAGTGTCCCGCCGGACCGTCAACGGCGACTGGGCCGTCGCCCGGATGTGGCTGGCCCGCGAGTTTGCGGCGTGACGGAGCGCTTCGACCGGATCCGGGAGCTGGTGCTCGCGGCCCGCGAGCGATCTCCCGAGGAGCGAGCGACGTGGCTCCGCGATGCCTGCGGCGGGGACGAGGCTCTGCGCGCCGAGGTGGAGTCGCTTCTTGCCCACGACGAGTCCGATGATGATCGCCTGCACACGGGCGGCGCGGTACCTGACGTGCCGCTCGCGGATCCCGATGTCAAACCCGCCACGAACGTCGGGCCGTACCGCATCGTCGGCAAGCTGGGAGAGGGCGGCTTCGGCGAGGTGTGGGAGGCGGAGCAGTCGGAGCCGGTGCGCCGCGTCGTGGCCCTCAAGATCCTGAAGCCGGGCATGGACAGCCGGGCGGTGCTGGCCCGCTTCGAGGCGGAGCGACACGCTCTGTCCCGGATGGAGCACCCGAACGTCGCCCGGATCCTGGACGCGGGGCGGACGGAGTCCGGGCGCCCCTACTTCGTGATGGAGCGGATCCACGGTCGGCCGATCACGCAGGACGCGGACGCCCGCCGCCTCGACGTGCGCGCGCGGGTCGCGCAGCTCGCCTTCGTCTGCGAGGCGGTGGAGCACGCGCACCGCAAGGGGATCCTGCACCGCGACATCAAGCCGTCCAACGTCCTGATGACGGAAGTGGACGGGCGGACGATCCCCAAGGTCATCGACTTCGGGATCGCGAAGGCGATCCGCGAGCCGCTCACGGACGATCCGCAGGCGACCGTCCTGGGGCAGGTCATCGGGACTCCGGCGTACATGAGCCCGGAGCAGGCCGCCGGATCCGTCGACCTGGATGTCGGCACCGACGTCTACTCTCTGGGCGCCGTGCTCTACGAGCTGCTGGCCGGCGCTCCGCCGTTCGAAGACGATCGGCTGCGGCGAGCCGGGTCGGAGGGGTTGCCTCGCATTCTTCGCGAGGAAGATCCGCCGCCGCCGTCGTCGAGAGCGCCGCAGGCGCGCGCGGCCGATACACGCGGCGAGCTCGACTGGATCACGGCAAGGGCGATGGCGAAGGAACCGGAGCGGCGCTATTCGTCGGCGCGGGAACTGGCCGAGGATCTGCGTCGTTTCCTGGCGGGAGACGCCGTGGAGGCCGCTCCGCCGGGTGCGGCCTACCAGGCGCGGAAGTTCCTGCGCCGCCACCGGCTCGGCGTCGGGATCGCGGTCGCCACGCTGGCGGTGGTCCTCGCCTTCGCCGCCACGATGGCAATCCAGGCTCGCCGGATCGCGGCCGAGCGCGATCGGGCGGAGCGGGTCGCGGAGTTCCTGGCCGACATGCTGGAGACGGCGGACCCGAACACCCTGGGCGGCGCGCTCTGGTCCGACGTCCGGGAGCGAGTGAGGCACGCCCGGGAGGAAGAAGGCGGAACGGAGGCCCAGGTGGACGCCGCCCTGCGCGACTTCGATGCGGTGACCCGCGGCGTGAACCCCACCGACGCCGCGCTGCGCCTCCTGGACGAGGAGCTGCTGGCTCGCGCCGCCGACACGATCGCCCGTGAACTGGCGGACGATCCCCGGACCGCCGCGCAGCTCCGCGGGACGCTGGGGAAGACGTACCGGGAGCTCGGACTCCTGGAGCGGGCGGAGCCTCACCTGCGCTCCGCCCTGGCGCAGCACGAGGAACGCTTCGGCCCTGACGACATGCGGACGATCCACGCGCTGAACGCGCTCGTCGTCCTGCTCCAGAAGCAGGAGCGAATCGAGGAGGCCGCCCCCCTGGCGCGTGCGGCGCTGGAGCGCGCGCGCCGCGCCGGCGGGGACAGCGCGCTCGAGACACTCTCCGCGCTGACGAACCTCGGACGGCAGCGGAGCCGCGAGGGCGACATGGACGGCGGCGTGGAGGTGAGGCGTCGCGCGGTCGAGGCGCATCGCCGGGTCCTGGGATCGGATCACCGCGAGACGATCGTGGCGATCGGGAACCTGGGGCTCGCTCTGCATGAGGCGGGACGCGGGGACGAGGCCGAGCCGCTTCTGCGCGAGAGCGCGGACCGCGCACGCCGGGCGCTGGGCCCGGACTCGCCGACGACGCTCACGGCACTCAACAACCTGGCCCTTCTCCTTCAGAACCGCTCGGACCTCGACGCCTGCATCGACGTGCAGCGCGAAGTGCTCGAGGCTTCGGAGCGCGTGCGCGGCGACCGGCATCCCGACACGATCGCGGCCGCGATCAACCTCGCGGGATCGCTGGATCTGGCCGGACGGCTGGACGAAGCGGAGAGCCGCTTCCGGGACGCCATCGATCGCGCGCGGCAAGCGCTGGGCGAGGACCACACGCTCACGATCACCGCGCTGGGGAACTTCGGCGCGATGCTGACGTACGCGAAGCGCTACGAAGATGCCGAGGCTCCGCTCCGGGAGGCGCTGAACGGGAACCGGCGGACGCTGGGCCCGGATCACTTCCGGACAATCGCGGTCCAGAGCAACCTGGGGGATCTCCTCCGCCGTCGCGGCGAACCGGAGCGGGCGGCCCCGCTGCTGGAGGACGCGATCGCTCGGATGGAGGCAGTTCTGCCGCCGGGACACTGGTACCGCGGCGCACTACTCCAGAAGAGCGGGGCCTGTCTCGCGGCCCTGGGTCAGTACCCGCAGGCCGAGGAGCAGCTGCTCCGGGCCCACGAGCTCCTCGAATCCACCTTCGGGGCGGAGGCCGACCGGACGCGGGCCGTCGCCGGGGACCTCCTCTCCCTTTATTCCGACTGGAATCAGCCGGAGAGGGCCCGAGCGTGGAAGGCGCCGCCAGATCCCGAATCCGGACCGTAGGTGCCCCCGGCCGCCTCCCGTCCGCGGACGGTCCACGACCGACCGGATTGTGGCTCCAGACCGCCCCTTCTGCCTCTGAAGCCGATTTCGATTGAGCGCCCCCTCTTGACGGCCGACTCAATAAGCGATTACTTACTCCGCTATTCACCCAGGAGGAGAGCATGGATCCTCGCCCGCCCCACCTGTCGGCCACCTCTCCACCGGGCGGCGCCTCCCGGCGCCCGGCCGAGGAGCGACGCCGCCAGATCCTGGACCGCGCGGCCGAGCTGTTCGCCGATCGCGGCTACCACGGCACCCGCATCCGGGACATCTCCGACGCCTGCGGCGTGACGGAAGCGGTCCTCTACCGCCACTTCGACGGCAAGGACGCCATCTTCGAGGAGACGCTGCGCTCCCGGATCGATCGGCACGAGATTGACGCGTTCCTCCAGCAGCTCCCGACCGACGTCCCGCTGGAGGAGACGTTCCGGACCATCGCCCTGAAGATCCTGCAGATCGGTCGCGAGGATCCGGCCACCCACCGGCTCCTGCTGGCCGCTTCCATGACGCAGGCTCCCGCGCGCGGCGCCTACGTCACGTGGCGCGTCCCGTTCGTGCAGTACCTGGAGGAGCGGCTGCGCCGGGGCATCGAGCGCGGCGAGCTCCGTCCGATGAATCCCACGCTCTCGGCCCGCGCGTTCGTGGGCCTGGTCATGGACTGCGTGCTGAGCTGCCACCTGTGGGGGGACCTGGGCCACGAGAATCCCGATCCCCAGCAGCTCGTCGACAACAACGTCCCCACGTTCGTGCGGGGCCTGCTTCGTTCCCAGGGAGACGATCCGGGGCCTTAGGGGTCCGACGCCTCCACCCTTTCCCACCCTGATCCGGAGGTGACAAGTTGGTCCGCGGTTCGAGTCCAGAGCATCGGCGCGCCCGCGCCCGGGCCGGTCCGCTGCTCGTTTCCCTTCTCCTCATCCTTCCCGCGGCGGCGTCGGCCTACGACACCGGAGCCGAGAGGGAAGCCGCCTACATCAGCGATTCGGACTGCCTGGAGTGCCACGACGGATACGACCTCGAGAAGCGCGGCGCGCGCATCGCCACCTGCGGCACCTGCCTGGACCATCACGGCCTGCGCGACCGGCTCGCCATCGGCGAGGTGGGCGACATGGCCGGCACCATCCACGTCTTCACCTCGGCGGACCGCGTGATCCGCCCCTGCTGACCGGGAGGTTCCCATGAACCGCGCCGTCGCCGCTTCCGCGGCCCTCCTTCTCCTCCTGGCGTCCGCCGCGGCCGCGTTCGGTCCGCCGCCGCCCGAGCAGAGGGACCTCATCCATCGCCTGGCCGGCTCTCACGAGAAGATCTCGCGGGAGGTGGAGCTCACGGACGACGGCTACGTCGCCCGTACCACGTCGGCCGACGCGGAGGTCGCCGGGTGGCTGAAGAGCCACGTGACCTACATGAAGGAGCGGATGGGGTCGGGCGCCCCGGTTCGCCGGTGGGATCCCGCCTTCGAGGAGATGTTCCGCCACCACGGCGATCTGACCGTGGAGATCACCGAACTGGATGACGGCCTCCGGGTGACGGTCCGCGGCGCCACTCCGGAGGCGATCGCGGTGGCGCGCAACCACGCAACGATCATCAGCGGCTTCGCCGAGCTGGGTTTCGAGGCGGTGCAGCGTACGCACGCGGTCGCCCTGGCGGTGCCCGCCCCGACGGCTCCGGCCGTCCCGCACGACCCGGGCTGCTCCCACGCGCCCCCCGTGGTGGAGCACGATCCGGACTGCCCGCACGCGTCGGACTAGAACTTTCGACGCTCTCCGGATCGCGCCGGGGCACCCTCTCCGACGCGATCCGGGTACCTTGTGGAGTCTCAGGTCCGGTTTTCCCCGACACCCGCAGGGACTCCCATGAAAGGTCGTTCTCTCCTCTTCGCCATCCCGATCTATCTCGCCTTCTTCGCGTCCGGCGCTGCCAGCCTGGCGGCGGAGGTCACTTGGAACCGGATGCTCATCGTCGTCGTGGGCAACTCGATGGCGGCCGCGGCCCTCATCATCGCGGTCTTCATGGGCGGCCTCGGCCTCGGGAGCTGGATCGGCGGAAGGTTCTTCGGCCACCGGCGGCCCTCTCTCCTGCCCTACGTCGGGCTGGAACTCCTCATCGGCGCGTACGTGCTCCTCTCGCCGGCGCTGTTCGGGGCCTTCGACGGTCTCTTCCGCTCGATGGCGGCCAGCATGGACCAGGGCGCGCTGACGCTGGTGCGCGTCCTGGTGACGGTGGCGGCCCTCGCCCTGCCGGCCACGCTGATGGGCGCCACGTTCCCGGCCATCGTCTCGGGGACGATCGCGGGGGCGCCGGGGAAGGGGACGGCCCGGACCGGGTATCTCTACTCCACGAACACGCTGGGCGCCGCGATCGGCTGCTTCGCGGCCGGGTACCATCTGCTGCTGGAGTTCGGGGTCCAGTTCACGCTGAACGTGGCGTTCGGGCTCTACGTCCTGGCCGCGCTGTCCGGGCTCCTGGCCCACTCCGTCCGCCGACGCTCCTCCGCGCCGGCATCGGCCGAGCCTGCCGCCGACGCCGGCCCCGCGCCGCGCCGCCTCCCGGTCTACCTTCCCCTCGCCGTGATGGCCGTCGGCTTCGTGGCGCTGGCCTACGAGGTCCTGCTCACGCGGATCGCCATTCTCTATCTGGGCAACAGCGTGTCCGTGTTCCCGCTGGTCCTGACCGGCTTCCTCCTGGGCACCGGCTTCAGCGCCATCGCCGGGACGTGGCTCTACGGCTCGCTCCGCCGGGCCGGTCGGCGCGCGGAACTCCTCTTTGGCTGGCTGGCGGCGGGCGCCGCGATCCTCGTCGTGGCCACCCCGTACCTTCTTCTCTCCGACCGGATCGTGCCGCCGGAGCACTTCCAGCAGTTGCAGGACGCCGCACCCCGCAACCCGCTGCCGATCCTGCTCCTCATCATCGCCCCCACGGTCCTCATCGGCGCGCTCCTGCCCATCGCCATCCGCATCGCCGACGGGGATCGCCGGGCCGGCACCACGCTCATCGCGGCCCGCCTCTATGCGATGAACACGGCGGGCGGAGTGGCGGGGGCCGCCGTGGCCAACCACTGGCTCGTGCCGTGGATCGGCGTGCAGGGGACGCTGGGCGTGCTCGCGGGGATCTGCCTGGCCGTGACGCTCGCCCAGTTCGCGGAACGTCGGGGGACGGGTGCGCGCGCCGGGCTGGCGCTGGCGGGCGCGGCCGCGGCGGCCTGGATCGTGATGGGACCGCTCCCGGACATCATCGACCGGTACGCGACCAAGATCGCCCAGAGCACGGGCGCCGCCTCCACCGAGATCCATCTCCTCCGCGAGGGGCGGGCCGCCACGGTCACCGTGCTGGACCAGGACGATCCGCGGATGGGCAGTTACCGCGACCTCTACCTGAACGGCGTGGAGGAGGCCTCCACCCGCTACTGGCACGCGCAGCTCTTCAAGCTGCTGGGGGTCCTGCCGGGCCTGATCCACGAGTCGGACGAGCCGAAGGACGCGCTGGTGATCGCCTTCGGGGCGGGCATCACGGCCGGCTCCGTGCTGGCGGCCGACGACGTCCGCTCGCTGGACGTCGTGGACCTGAATCCGGACGTCCGGGAGATCAACGAGCTCTTCGCCGAGGCGAACGGCGATCTCTTCGACGATCCGCGCTTCGAGTTCCACAACGACGACGGCCGGAACTACCTGGTGACCACGAACCGCCGCTACGACCTCATCATCGGCGACTCCACCCACCCGCGCGCCTACGACAGCTGGATCCTCTACACCCGCGAGTTCTACGAGGACGCGAAGTCCAAGCTGAAGCCGGGCGGCGTCTTCGCGCAGTGGGTTCCGGTGCTGACGTCCATGCGCGGAGACCTGATGCGCATCCACCTGAACACGTTCCGGGACGTCTTCCCGCACGCGACGCTCTGGTACATCTACGGCTCGGACCAGGCGTTCCTGATGGCCACGGAGGAACCGTTCCGCCTGGATCCCGCCCGCGTGGAGCCTCGCGTGGAGGCGCTGGCGGACTGGTTCGCCCGGGAGCACTACCAGATCGACACCGTGAACCGGCTGGCCGCGTTCCTGTGGCTGGACGAGGACGCCATGGCGAGGATGATCGGCGGAGAGACGCGCCTGAACCACGACGACCGGCACTACTTCAGCAAACAGTCCGCGGTGCGGCCGCACCCGCCGCAGTTCCAGCTCCCGTTCTTCCAGGCCGATGCGGCCGTGCACGTCGTCGGCGCGGACGAGGCGATGCGCGCCGAAATCCACGCCGAGCAGGCGGTGGGGCAGCACCTGGCGCGGTACGTCTTCTACGGCAGCCGCGAGGATCTGGACGCCGCCTACTGCGCGAACCCTGAGAGCGGGAACGCCCGCTGGTTCCTGCGGCGCGAGTTCGCCGGCGAGATCCCGGAGGCGGAGGATTACTGCCTGCGCCGGGACATCGAGCGGTACCGGCGGAGCGTGGCGTCCCATCCGGACAACGCGCTGGCGCTCAATGCCCTGGCGGATCGACTGACCGAGGCCGGGGAGCTGGCCGAAGCCCGGGAGCTGGCGCAGCGGGCCGTCACGCTGGAACCGAAGAACGGGATGATCCTCGACACGTACGGATGGGTGCTCCACCGGCTCGGCGAGACGGAGACCGCACGCGACGTCCTGCGTCGCGCCGCCGAGCAGCTCCCCGACCACCCGATCGTCCTCTACCACCTGGGCGCCGTGGAATCCGCGCTGGGCGCACGGCGCAGCGCCGAGGACCGCCTGCGGCAGGCACTGGCCTCCCCCGTTCCCTTCCCGCAGAGCGAGGATGCACGCCGGCTCCTGGAGGGGCTCGCGCGCTGATCGCCTCGCCGAACCCCGACGGCCTAGGCGCTCCGCCCCTTCCCCGACGTCAGGCCCCGCCTCTTCCCCGATCCCCGCGGGAAGGGGGCGGGACCCTTCCGCAGCCGGTCGCCCGGTTTCGGATGCGCTCCCCGCCCGCGCCCCTCCGACACCTTCAGGACGACGCGATACGGGAGGGGGGCTCACCCCCCGGGCCGATGAGGATCGTCCGGCTGGAATGCCGGCGCTGCGTCAGGGAGGGAACGGAGGAGTGGGTCCGGCCGCCGTGCGGTCTGCATCGGCCGGCGATCATCATCGCGGCGAGGCGGAAGTCGGTCCGGGCGCAGTCGTGCGGGCCGGGGAAACAAGGAAGCGGCCCCCCGAGGGGGGCCGCTCTGCGCGAACGAATGATGGATCGCGCGGGGCGAGAGCTCTACTGGTACGGACCGTCGCCGAAGTCCTTGCCGTGGCACTTATTGCACAGCGAACGCTGATTCTGGATGAACGTGTAGTTGTAGTACTTGTTGTCCACGTCATCCTGCGTCGCGCCGATGTCGCCCAGCTGCGGGTGGGAGTCGGCGATGAACGTCTCGCCGAAGTCCCAGCGGCCGATGTCCGGGAAGGCACTGGCGTGCGAGCGGTGGCAGCTCAGGCACATGACGAGATCGTTGGGCGCGGGGCCGGCCGTGTAGTCGCCCGGATCCACGGTGCCCAGGTCCACGTCGACGTCCTCGAACGGCACGAGGCCCCAGTAGGCGGTCGCCTGCTGGCCGCTCACGTGATCGTCCGTGTTGACGTACGCGTTGTAGATCGCCGCCTGGCCGTTCATGTCCTCATCCACGTCGTGAACGAAGTCCGTCGTGTTGTCGGAGTGGAAGTCGGTGTGACAGTTCGCACACCAGTTGCTCATGCCCGACTTGTAGACGGTGTGGTGGGAATCCGTCTCCCAGCCGTCCTCGGTGAACGTCCGGCGGCTGTTGCCGACCGCGAGCGGAGCGTCCGACGTGAAGTTGTAGCGGGCGCCCTGGTAGTAGGGGCCCACCGCCGACCCGTAGAGCAGCCGGAAGTTCTGGTTGCCGTGAGGATCGTGGCAGCTGGTGCAGGTGAGCTCGTCCGAGTCGAACGTGCCGCCCGGCGCGTTCATCAGGGTCGCGTCGGCCAGGATCCCGTTCGCCGGGGAGACCACGTTGTGACCGTGGCTGTCGCCGGTGGAGATCTTCGGACCGTGCGAGTTCCACTCGAACGTCTTGGTGAGCCAGTAGAAGTCGCCGCCCGGACCGTAGCCCGTGCCGCCCAGGAACTGCCCGTAGCCGGCATGGCAGGTCAGGCAGGTGTCCGTGGCGTTCGCGGCCTTCAAGAGGTTGAAGTGACCACCCGCATCGGTGACCAGTCCCCCGTCCTGACTGTTGTGCATCGTATGGCAGCCCGCGCAGCGGGCCACGCCTTCGTCGTGGAAGGCGAAGGCTCCCGTCGCGCCGAGAATGACGCTCAGAAGCACCGCCGTGAGAACTCTCGCCCCTTTCATTAGGACGCCTCCAAGAAGAACCCGTGGGATTGAGGACGGCCGTCGGGGGTCCGTACGGGGGCCGGGCCAACTGGGCCGGTTTCGCTCCCCGTAGAGATCCGAAACGGTACGTCGAGCGAGCAATAGAAGACTATATGGTCCTGAATTCCGCTTCAAGATGTCACGAGCATGTTCATGGACCTGAACTCATCGTTTCTGGGGTGTGGCTTGTGATATTGGTCACTTTTCCTGGCATCAAGGGCTTCCCCCCCCGCTCCCGGACGCTCCGGAGCGGGAAATCCCGCGAGATTCCGTACCGATTTCGGCCCTCGACCCTACTGCCGCGGCACCCCGGGATGGGTATATTCCGGACAAGACAGTCTGCTTTGGATCGTCCTTCCGGGACCTGAAGATGCACCGTTCCTCACCCCGCCTCGTTTCGATCGTCCTGGTCAGTCTCCCCGCCCTGGCGGTGACCTTCGTCACGGCCGGGGCTCTGGACACGACCCTCGACTACCGGGACTCCCACCAGACGGCCCGGTCCGCGGACGGCACGTTCTCCTCGTACTTCCGGCGGGAGTCGGCCACCGCCCGGCAGGTGATCCAGCCGGTGGAGCCGCTCACGCTCAGCCTGCGCTTCCGCATCCTCCGCGAGACCTTCGGCGGCGACGCCTCCGGCGCGGACCAGGAAACCGAACGACGCTCCTACCAGCCCGACGCGACACTGAACTGGCGTCAGGGCCCCCTGGAGGTCGGGCTGGAGGGCAGCATCCTGGAGCTCCGCAACGAGGGCACGACCGCGCTGGCCCCCGAGGCGACGCGGCACCAAGTCGGCGGCTGGCTGAACACGGAGCTGCCGATGCGGGGACGCTTGACCAGCAGCGTGACGCGGACCGGCTCCGAGGACCGAGGGCTGATCGGCCAGAACCGGGAGCAGTCCCAGACCACGGGCCAGGCCACGTACGAGCAGCCGCTGGGAGACCGATGGGACCTGGAGTACGGACTGCGCGGCAGCACCAACGACCTCACCAACCGCGGCACCCGGCGGACGATCTACCGGCACTCCGTCGACGTCTCGGGCACGCCGGAGATGGTCGACGAGCGACTCGACACGTTCGTGCGCGCCCGCTCCCAGTTCTTCTTCCAGACGGTGGAGACCGGGCTCAACGGATCGACCGCACTGCAGCTGACACCGCTGCTCGCGTCCTACGCCATCGACGACACGCCGGAGACGCTCGATCCGCTGGAAGACGATCCCCTGCGCGAGCCGCTGCTCACCGACGGCGATCGCGAGAGCCCGACGTCCATCGACTTGGGTGCGGACGCGGTCGTCGGACGTGAGTTCGGCGGTGACTACCGCAACCTCATCCTGGACTTCGGCACGACGCAGACGTTCGAGTCGGCGATCGTGTACCTCGATCGCCGACTGCTGAATCCGGAGCTGTTCCAGTGGCGCGCCTTCGTCACGGACGATCCGGACGGGCGGCTGTGGGACGAGCTGGAGCCGGCTCGGGCCGCCGTGGCGTACCGCGAGTGGGGCAACCTGTTCCAGGGCTTCGAGGCGACGTTCGCGGACGACGTCTCGGGCCGGTATCTGAAGCTCGTCAACGTGAAGCTGGGGCCGTCCGTTCCCGTGCTGCCGGTGACGGAGTTGGAGGTCTTCAGCCGCGTCGAGGTGGAGGCGACCGAGACCGACGATCACTCGCAGGACCACCGCGTGGAGACCCGCCTCGCGTACGATGTCTCGCAGAGGACCCGCGTCGGCTACGACGGCGCCCTGCGCCTGCGCTTCTTCGAGGACGATGCGCGCGACGCCACGGAGCACAACCACGGCGTCCACTCCACGCATCGACGCGGCCCGTACCGGTTCAGCGGACGCGTGGACGTGCACACGCTGTCCAGCGACACGCGACGCAACACCGACGTGGTCACCTACGGGGCGGCGATCACGCGGCGCGAGACGAACGATCTCTACGGCACTCTCGCCTGGACCCGCACCGACGACTCGGGCGCGGGCCGCGACCAGACCACCCACGACATCGCGCTGTCGAGCAGCTGGCGCACGGCGCCGGGATTCCGGCTGACGCAGCGCCTCGCGCACGGGCGTCGCGACGACGCCTCGTTGAACCTCCGCTCGCGGTCGTGGTCGGTGACGCACCGCGTCATCAGCTCGCCCACTCGCACGACGTCGCTGACCGTCCACCGCACCGACCGCTGGGCCGACGTCGATGCGGGCAGCGGGTTTCAGAACTACTCCGACACCGGCCTCGACGTCCTGTGGACGCCGGTGCCGCTGGTCCAGCTGGCCAGCAACACGCAGATCCAGGACCGGTCGGACACGGAGTGGACCAGCCGGAACTGGATCTCCTGGACGCCGTTTCCCAACCGGACGCTGGAGACCACGCTGTCGGGGGACACGTTCCTCGACTCGCGCGAGGAGAGCGTGCAGTACGGAGGCGGCGTGCGGGTTCGATGGCGGCCCCGCGTCGGGCTCCTCGCGGAGTTCGGCGTGACGCTGCGACGCTACGAGGTCGACGGCATCGAGACGAACCCCGTGAGCAGCCAGATCCACGTGAACTGGACGAGGTAAGCATCGTCACGACGCCCCCACCGGGAGGAATGAGATGATCGCGAGTTCCAGGCCCCACCCCAACGTCGCCGCCGCGCTCCTGGCGGCCGCGACGCTCGCGTTCCTCTCCGGATGCGGCGCGTCCCGGTCGAGCTACGTCCACCCGAACGTCGACTTCGGCTACATGCGGCGCGCCGCCGTCCTTCCGTTCCAGAACCTCACCTCGGACCATCTCGCGGACGAGCGCATGCAGTCCATCTTCCTGATGGAGCTGCTGGAGGCCGACATCCTCGAGATCGTCGACCCGCGCGAGACACTGGCGGCGATGCACTCGCTGTCCCTCAACCCGGACAGCCCGCTGACCCCGGAGCAGGCCGTGAAGCTGGGCCAGAAACTCCAGGTGGAAGCGCTCTTCTTCGGAACGATCGAGGAGTACGGGACCAGCCAGATCGACCGCCGGCGCGGGCCGGAGATCACGGGCGTGTTCGGGCTGACGGAGACGGAAACCGGCGCCCTCGTCTGGCGATCGCAGGTGCACGTCACGGGGAGTTCGATGTGGAAGCGCCTGTTCGGCGGCGGACCATCGGATCTCTACTCCGTCTCGGTGAAGGCGGTGCGCAAGGCGCTGGGGACGCTGCTGTGACGTCACGCGCCCGCCTCCCCCGCCCGTTCGGGACGATGACGCTCCTCGCGAGCCTCGTCCTGGCCGCGCCCGCCGGCGCCGAAACCGGGGGCGTCGCCCTGCTGACGTTCGTGTCGTCCTCCAGCGCCGCCGGCGTCGTGCACGACCCCGCAGCGATGCGGCGCGCCAGCGCCGCGCTCCTCGCGCAGCGCTTCCGCGACCGCGGGCTGGACGTGCTGACGTATCCGGAGCTGGAGGGGCCGATGCGGGCGCACCGGATCCGGTCCGAGCGTGACCTCGACACCGCCTTCCTCGCGCACCTGCGCGACGACTTCGGAGCGGAGGTGTTGGTGCTGGCTCGGTTCGCGGTCGGCCCCGACGATCTCGTCCTGCTGGCGCGCGGGCTGTCGACGTCGTCCGGGCTGCTGGATTGGGTGGAGGTCGTCGAGGCGAAGCGCGATCACGATCAGCCCGAGGAAGCCGTGCTCCGGATCGTGGGCCGCCTCCTCGAGACGATCCCCCCTCTCGGGGAACGTGGCGCGACGGAACCCGATGGGGCGCGTCTGGCCGTCCTTCCGCTGCGTCCGGTGGGACTGGACCGGAACGTCGGCGACATCGCCACGCACTGCCTGCTCCGCTCGCTGGTCGTCCGCGGGCGATGGGCCGTGCCCGATCCCGCGCCGCTCTCGTTCGCGCTGCAGCAGCAGGGACTGGACCCCCTGCTCCTGGAGCCGGACACGCGACACTGGATCGCCACCGAGCTGGGTGCGGATCGCGTGATCGTGCCGAGGCTCGAGGGCTTCCCGCTTGCCTTCCAGCCGTCGCGAACCGCCCCACTGACCGACGGCGACACCGTAGACTTCGACGACGTGGAACTGCGCGAACGGCCGGTGCACTTCGCGCTCGTGGAGGTCCGCTGCGACACCGGCCGCGTCGTCGACGGGGCCACCGAGTACCTGGTCCCCGAGGCCCGCGTGGGTATGTTCGGAACCAGGAAGCACGTTCCGGCGACGCGACGGTTCCGGATCGGGGCGGACCGTCTCGTGAGGTCGCTGTACCCCGAGGAGAACGGATCATGAAGCCCGCCGCCCGCACCTTCGCCCTGCTCTGCGCCCTGCTCGTTTCCGCCGGCTCCAGCGCCCTCGCTTCCACTCCCGATTCCGGGGAGAACGCCGTCCTCGCTCGCGTCGGGGACGAACCCGTGACCACGCGCGATCTCGCGCAGCTGCTCGCCTCGCAACCCCGCCCGGAAGACGCGGACATTCCGACTCTGACTCCGAACGGCCTCCTGGAACGGCTCGTGGAGAATCGGCTCCTGGAACAGGAGGGCTACCGCATGGGCGCGCACGAGGCGCCCGAGGTGAAGAACCTCGTGTGGGATCTGCAGCGACACCGCGGCATGATGGCGCTGCTGGACAGCGTGAGCGCCGGGGTCCGCGAGGAGACGCTGGCGCGCATGGACAGCACGCTTTCCCAGGTCAACCGGATGCACCGCATCTCGCACATCCTGCTCGACGATCGGACGCAGGCCGACGCGCTCCGGGACAGCCTCGCGGCCGGAGCCGCCTTCGCGGACCTCGCGCTGCGCCACTCGCGCGACAGCACCGCCGCGGAGAACGGCGGCGACCTCGGCTGGGCGCGGGAGGACCTGTACATCCCGTCGTTCCGCGAGGCCGTCACGTCGCTGCAGCCGGGCGAAGTCTCCGCGCCGGTGGAGTCCGAGCGAGGCTGGCACCTGCTTCGTCTCGAGGAGAGCCGCACCGAGACGGTCGGCCAATCCGACAAGATGGCGGAGGAGATGCGGACGAAGGCCACGCGGGAAGCGGTCATGGAGCATGTCCAGGCCTACGTGAATACCTTGCGCGAGAAGCACGGCGTCATGGTGAACGAGGATCTCGCGCAGTCGCTGGACTACGCATCGGCCGACGTGGACATGAAGGCGCGCCTGAAGAACAGCGAGGAGGTTCTGGTCACGCTGCCCTGGCGCACGATCACCGTGAAGCAGTTCTCCCGCCGGCTCCGTTTCGATCACTTCCACGGACTGGAAGGCAAGGAAGACGCCCACGTTTCGCGCGACAAGCTGCTGGACGAGTGGGTCACGGAACTGATCCTCCGGCACGAGGCCAGCTCGCTGGGCCTGGACCGGACCCCCGACATCCTGGCCGCCGCGGAGGCGCTGGAGCGGGAGCAGATCCGCGAGAAGGTCCTCAACGAGATCCTGGACTTCCCGTTCGCGCCCTCGGGCGCGCAACTCCGCGAGTACTGGGAGACGCACCCGGAGCAGTTCGCGCGGCCGCCGCGCTTCAAGGCGCGCGGCGTCACGTTCACGGAGCAGCCGGCCGCCGATACGTTCCGCGCCAGCCTCGACGCCGGCGCGGACCTCCAGTGGCTCGCCGCGCGCACGCCGCAGATCTGGAACGCCGATCCTCCCGCGCTCTACGACTGGGTGACGCCGGCGGATCTCGGCCTGCCCCCGGACGCCGTCGCCGTGGATCGGCCGATCGGTCCGGTCGCGGTCGGCACGGAGTGGCTGGTCGCCAAGGTCACGGAGACCGAGGAGGCGGGCACGATCCCGTTCGAGGAATGCGGACGGACGGTGCAGGCCGCGCTGAAGAGGGACCGCATGAACACGGCCGTCGTGGAAGCGGTCCGGCAGCTGAAGGCGTCGGTGGACGTGGTCGTCGAGGACGACGCCACGGACATCATCGCCCTCTGGATCGACGAGTGGCAGGGGCACTCCACCACCCCCGCCCGACACTGAAGCGAGGACGACGATGCGATCCCGGGCAACGTGGACGATGACGCTGGGGCTGCTGGCCCTGGCCGCGCTGATCGGCGGTTCGCTGAGCCGGCAGGCCGACGCGGCGGACCGGTTCCGCTCCCGCAACGCGAAGAGCTGCACCGACTGCCACGACGACGTCAAGGAGGACACCCCCGGCCGGCACGCACACGAGCCGTTCCGGGAGAACGACTGCGAGGCGTGCCACAAGCCGCACGGGATCCTCGGCGCGCTCAACCTGCGCGCGCCCGGCGACGACCTGTGCTTCCTCTGCCACGAGGACGTGAAGGACGCGCTGGCCACGTCGCACCCGCACGCCGCGCTGGAGGACGGGAGCTGCCTGTCCTGTCACGACGCCCACGGATCGGGCCACGAGGGACTCCTGCTCCAGGAGAGCGAGGAAGCGCTGTGCTTCACCTGCCACGACCCGGAGCCGTTCGAGCGGGAGCACGCCCACGCCCCGCTGAAGGACGGGAAATGCTCGTCCTGCCACGAGCCGCACGGAACGGACTTCCCGGGCCTGCTGACCAGCTCGCGACTGGACCACTGCCTCTCCTGCCACGACGATGCCGGTCGTCTGCGGGAAGCGCACGGGACGTCGGACCTGTCCGGCACGGACTGCACGTTCTGCCACGATCCGCATCGCTCGTCGGATCCTTCGCTCCTGCTCAGCTCCGTGCACGACCCGGTCGCGGAGATGGAATGCGACTCCTGCCACGAGACGGACGACGCCGGCGCCATCGTCAGTACCGCGGACGCCGCGGTCTGCCTGGACTGCCACGACATCCCGGAGACGGACGTCGCGGTGGCGCACTCGCCGGTGGACGACGGCGACTGCCTCACCTGCCACGAGCCGCACGGCAGCGCGCACTCGTCGCTGCTCCTCTCCCGGGAGGATCAGCTCTGCGCCGGGTGCCACGATCCCATGAGCCACCCCGACGGGCATGCTCCCGTCGCGGACGGGCAGTGCTCGGACTGCCACGATGCCCACGGCTCGGACCACGCGGCGCTGCTGCCTTCCGGCGTGAACGAGCTGTGTCTCTCCTGCCACGACGACTACGCCGCGGTCGAGCGTGCGGGCCAGATCGTCCACTCGCCGGTCGCGCGGCAGGACTGCACGGTCTGCCATGAGCCGCATCACACGAAGCAGCCGGCACTGCTCCGCCAGGCCAGCGGCGATCTCTGCCTGTCGTGCCATCTCAAGGTCAAGCTGCTGAACGCCTCGGACCATCCGCACGAGGTCGTGGCGTCCGGAGACTGCCTGAGCTGCCACGAGGCGCACTTCGCCGACCACGCCGACCTCCTGCGCGGGGAGCCGGGCGCGCTGTGCATGGACTGCCACGGCGACGTGACGCGCTCCACGGGCGGCGGCAGCGTGCACTCCCCGGCCGAGGAGGGCGACTGCCTCCTTTGCCACGAGCCGCACGGCGGGGATCAGCCGGCGATGCTGACGCAGAGCCCCCAGACGATGTGCCTGGACTGCCACGACGACGTGGCGGACCGCACGGCGTTCGCCCACCCGCACGATCCGGTCGTGGAGGGGCAATGCTCCGAGTGCCACGATCCGCATCGCTCGGACTCGCCGTCCCTGCTGGCCGCGCCGTCGCCGCTGATCTGCCAGTCGTGCCACGCGGACGTCGCGGACACGCGGAACAAGGAGTCCGTGCATCCGCCCACCGAGGGCGACTGCCTCGACTGCCATCAGGCGCACGGCGGGGACCACCGGGCGTTCCTGACCCAGGCTTCGCCCGCACTCTGCTTCGACTGCCACGACGACCAGTCAGCCGACTTCGCGTCCACGCATCTCGGTCGCGCGGGCTCGGAGATGAACTGCGTGTCCTGCCACGAGCCGCATCACGCCCAGACGGAGGGACTGCTCGCCTCCCGCCAGCACCCGCCGTTCGAGGACGGGGACTGCGCGTCCTGCCACGACGCCCTGGACGCGGGCGAGTCCCAGCAGGCGATCTGCGAGGAGTGCCACGATCTTCCCTGGGCCGACGCGTCCCGTCCGGGGCTGCGTCACGATCCATTCGCGGAGGGCGACTGCGCCTCCTGCCACAATCCGCACGTGGCCCGCGGCGACGCACTGCTGCCCGAGCGCACGGCCGATGCCTGCGCCGAGTGCCACGATCCGGAGGATCTCTATCCGGACGCGGAACTGGCCCACTCCCCGGTCCGGGACGGCGACTGCCAGCTCTGCCACGCCAGCCACGGATCGGAGCACGCCGGTCTTTTGAACGACGAGGGCGCCTCGCTCTGCTTCCGCTGCCACACGGAGATCGATGCGTTGCGGTCGTCGTCCTCGCTGCACGCCCCGTTCCGGCAGGGCAAGTGCTCCGAGTGCCACGATCCCCACGGGACGGAAACGGCGGGCTCGCTCAACGCTCCGGTGCCCACGCTCTGCTTCGACTGCCACAACCCGAGCAGCGGCGCCATGACGCGCAAGCATCAGGGCGTTCCGCTTCAGGAAGCGGACTGCTCGGCGTGCCACGATCCGCACGCGTCGAACGGCGTCGCGCTCATGCACGAGGTGTCCCACGCTCCCTACGAAGAGGGCGACTGCGCGGCCTGCCACACGCCGGGGTCGGGGGCGCTGGTGTCCAGCGAGCGGTCGCTCTGCCTGGAGTGCCACGACGACCTCGCGGACGGATGGAAGGAGGAGCATCTCCACGCTCCGCTCCGCGAGGGCGACTCCTGCACGGCCTGCCACCAGCCGCACACGGCGCGCCACGCCGGCCTCCTGCCGAAGCCGGTGGAACGCACGTGCGCGGAGTGCCACTCCGAGCAGGCGGAGTCCATGCAGACCGAGGAGTTCCAGCACGTTCCGCAGGGCGACGGCACCTGCAACGTCTGCCACGACCCGCACGTGACCGGCACGGACGAGCTGATCAGCCGGGCGGAGTCGCGCTGCGTGGCCTGCCACCCGTTCGACGATCACGTGACGCACCCGGTCGGTCTGGACATCGAGGATCCGCGCGACGGATCGCCGCTGGTCTGCGTGGCGTGCCACGATCCGCACGGCTCGGAGCACGAATACTTCCTGGCCGGGGATCCCAACGGTCGGCTGTGCGTCCAGTGCCACACCGACAAGATCCGAACCCGATGATCCGGGTCGGGGCCGGCGGAGGGGCGATCGCGGCGGCGGTCGCCCTCTCCTTCGCTCTCGCGGAGGCGGCGTCGGCGCCCGTCGCCCACTACGAGCGTCGTCTGCTGGGGGATCCCCCGCTGGATCGTCCCGTGGCCATCACGCGGGACCGCACGACGGGAGAGCTCTGCATCACGGACGACGGAGCCCGGGCACTGGACGTGTTCGACGCGGGCGGGCTCCACCGGTTCCGCACGGATCCCGCGAGCGGACTTCGCGCGCCGCAGTCCGGCTGCCTCGACGCGGAGGGCGGGTTCGTCTGCACGGACCTGGAGGGCGTGAACGATCGCACGATCGCGCGGCTGAACTTCCTGGGGGAGCCGGTCCCCTACTCCCCGGAGAAGCCGGCCGATCCCTGGCGCCCGCAGTGGCTGCTGATCTCGCAGGACGGGAACTACGTCACGCTCTCCAAGAGCGGTCTCCTGACCAAGCACGACGCCGCGGACGGAACCCTGATGTGGCGTCGGCAGGTGAGCGATCCGGAGTGGGAGCGCTCCGACCTCCTCGGACGACCGACGGAGGGACCGGACGGAACGCTGTACGTGCCGCACGCCGGTCGCGGCCTCGTGCTGCTCCTGACCGCGGACGGCGACCCCGCGGGGGAATTCGGCGAGCCCGGAACGAAGCGCGGGGAGCTGGCCTTCCCCGTCTCCGTGGCGCTGGGGGCGGGCGGACACATCCTCGTGCTGGATCGCCTGCGCCACTCGGTCCTGATCTACGATGCGGATCGCAAGTACGTCGCGGAGTTCGGGCGCGTGGGCTATCGCCCCGGCGACTTCTACCACCCGGTGGCGCTGGCCGCGGCCGAGGACGGTCGCGTGTGGGTGGCGCAGGGCTTCGAGGGAAGGCTCCAGCAGTACCGCCTCGTGCTGGACGAGGAAGGGGCGGAGGCCCGTTAGCCCTCCACGACGGCCGGCTCGCCGCCCCGCTCGAAGCTGCTCCGCAGCGCATCCAACACGACGGCCTGCGCCACGCCGTCCTCGGCCGGCTCATCGGGGAGGTCCGGGTCCCTCACGCGCTGCGTGAAGTGACCGGCCATCTCGCGGTAGGGGTTCGTGCCCGGGACTTCTTCCTCGCCGTGCGTGAAGCCGCGCTGCCACGGAATCCGGACGGGCTTCCCCATTGCGTTCCACGGCTGATCGAGTCGCGCGCGGCCTTCCGTCCCGACGATCTCCATCCCCTGCGCGAACCCCGAGGCGAAGGAGACCGAGAACGTGGCCAGCCGTCCGTCGCCGAAGTCCAGCCAGGCGGCCACCGACTCGTCCACTCCCTCCTCGCCCGGGCGGACGACCGCGCGAGCCGACGCGGCGACCGGCTCTCTCCGGAAGAAGTAGCGGGCCGCATTCACGCAGTAGCCCCCGAGATCCAGGAGCGCGCCGCCGCCGAGCGAGCGCACCCAGCGGTAATCGTCGGGGCGATCCAGCGGGAAGGAGAACGTAGCGTGCACGCGACGCGGATCGCCCAGGTTCCCGGGTGCGAACAGCTCGCGCGCGCGCGGCACCTGGGGGTGGTGGCGCCACATGAACGCCTCGACGCATCGCCTGCCGACCGCGCGGTACGCGTCGCGGATCTCGCGAGCATCGGCAGCGCTCATCGCCAGCGGCTTCTCGCAGAGGCAGTGCTTGCCCGCCGCGGCCGCCGCCAGCGCCCACTCGCGGTGCATCGAGTTGACGAGCGGCACGTAGACCGCCTCCACCTCGGGATCGCGAAGCACCGCGGCGTAGCCGGCCGCCGCGCGTTCGATTCCGTGCTCGGCCGCCGCCGCCTCGGCCCGATCCGCCCGGGACGCGCCGACGACCACGACGCGACCTCCGGTGGCCAGCAGCGACGGCACGACCTTCCCGAGGATCCGGGCGGCCGACAGGACTCCCCAGCGAAGGGGCTCGGAGTGGCTTTTCGTCACGTCGTCATCCTATCGGAACCGGGCGTCTGACCAAGGCCATGAACAAAACTGTCTCACGTCATCGCCCGGTTTGCATCGGTTCGTGAAGAATGAGGAAAAGGAGGGCTCCCATGTTCTCTCGACACCCGTCCGAAGTTCTGGTGGCCGGCGCGGGGCCCGTGGGCCTCACCGCCGCCCTCGCACTGCACGACCGCGACGTCGACGTGGAGATCCTGGACGAGGAGATCGGCGGCGCCGCCCACAGCTACGGCCTCGCGCTGCACCCCGCGACCCTTTCGCTCCTGAACAACCTGGGGATCTCGCCCCTTCGATTCGACCAGAGCCTGCGCGTGGACACGATCGCCTTCTACGACGGCCGCGAGCGCCGCGCCGAGCTCCGGCTGGCCGATCTGGACGTCGAGTTCCCGTACATGCTCGTCGTCCGCCAGAGCCACCTGGAGGATACCCTCGAACGAGCGCTGCGCAACGACCGGATCCGCGTGAAGTGGCACCACCGCGTCAGCGAGGTCCACCGCGAGAAGGATCGTCTCCTGGTGGACATCGAGAAGCTGGACCGGGTGTCGGCGGGGTACGCCGTCGCCGGGACCGAGACCGCGGTGACGAAGCGTCTGTACAGCGAGCCGAAGTTCGTGATCGGCGCCGACGGACATCGCTCCCGGCTCCGCAACCGCATGCGCCTGGACTTCCCCGAGGTCAGTCCGGCCGCGATGTTCGCCGTGTTCGAGCTGGACTGCGATCCACAGCCCAACCCGCACGAGATGTGCGTGGCCATCGACGGCAACACGACGAACGTGCTCTGGCCGCTGCCCGACGGCCGCTGCCGCTGGAGCTTCCAGGTGTGGGACGAGCCGGGCACGCCCTACGACATGCACTACAAGAGCCGGCTCGCGGTGCAGGTGGGGCGCGACTACTTCCCGCACGTCACGCCGGAGCTGCTGTCGCGACTGCTGGCGGAGCGCGCGCCGTGGTTCCAGTCGTGGCCGGGCGAGGTGTACTGGTCGGTGCTGGCGCGCTTCGAGAACCGCCTCGCGAGTGGAGCGGGCGGCGGCCGGGTGTGGCTGGCCGGCGACGCGCTGCACCTGACGGGACCGGTCGGCATCCAGAGCATGAACGTCGGCATGCGGGAGGGCGTCGACCTGGCGAACCGCGTCGCCGACGCGCTGGCCGACGACGACCGCGACCGGTTCGAGGATTACGCGCACGAGCGGCGCGAGGAGTGGGAGAAGCTCCTCGGCCTCGACGGCCGGCTCACCGGCGTCGCGGGCGCGGACCCGTGGATCGTGGAGAACCGACACCGGATCCTGCCCTGCCTGCCCGGATCCGGGCCGGAACTGAACCAGCTGGCGGGGCAGCTCGGACTGGGCTTCGGGACCGGCGTGGCCATCTAGCCACCCGGCCCCCCTCCCGATGCCCGCCGCCGCCGTCGCTCCTCGGAGCGGCGGCGGTACTCGTTTCCGGGCGAATCGCAATCTCTCTATTCGATTGATTTTGTGATGCTTACGAAGCTCTGCCTCCCGATGTGACTTCCGCCCGCCGGGCCGGGTCAGAAGCACCGGAGCGGCCGATCCAACCCCGGGCCGCAAGGAGGGTCATTCCCATGCTGAGAACCACTGCGATCGCCCTGGGCGTCGCTCTGATGATGGCTCCGGCCTCCGCGAGCGCCTCGGACTACCGCGGCGAGCTGGGTGTCGTGTTCGGCGCCGTGAAGCAGAGCGAGGAACTGTCCAACGTCGAGGATCAGCCGCTTCACGATTCCTCCCCCGTTCTCGGCGGACGGCTCGGGTTTCTGCTGAGCGACCGATGGGGCTGGTTCGCCGAGGGGACGCACTCCTGGATCAAGACCGCGCGCCCCGAGGGCGAGACCGGCACGTGGGACGTCCGTTCGGGCCTGGAGCTGTACGGGCCGGAACTCTGGGACGGCGCTCCGCTCTACCTGACCGGCCACGGCGGTCTGGAGCACATCTCCTTCGAAGAGGGCGACTCGATCGACCGGCCGATCGTCGGAGGCGGACTGGGCCAGCGGATCCCGCTCGGCTCGAACGCGATCTTCCGCTGGGAGGGTCGCGTCACGCACGCGTTCGAGGACGAGGAGGACCTCATCGGCGAGGCGATGACCCACTGGGGCGCGATCGGCGTGATCTCGTACGTGTGGGGTGGCCGCGACACGGACCAGGACGGCGTGAAGGACGCGAAGGACGACTGCCCCCAGACGCCCCTCGGCGCCCACGTCGATCCGCGCGGCTGCCCCACCGACGCCGACGGTGACGGCGTCTACGACGGCCTGGACACCTGCGCCGACACGCCCGCCGGGGCGCGCGTCGACGCGTCGGGTTGCCCGACGGACTCCGACGGCGACGGCGTCTTCGACGGTCTGGATGCCTGTCCGGACACGCCGGCCGGCGCCCGCATCGACGCGACCGGCTGCGCGCTCGACAGCGACAGCGACGGCATCGCGGACGGCATCGACCAGTGCGACGGCACGCCCGCCGGCGCCGTCGTGGACGCCCGGGGCTGCCCGACGGACTCGGACGGTGACGGCGTGTTCGACGGCCTGGACCAGTGCCCCAACACGGAAGCCGGCACCCGCGTGGACGAGCGGGGATGCGCGGTCCTCTTCGAGGAGGAGAAGGCGGAGCTGGTGCTCGAGGGCGTGCAGTTCGAGTTCAACCGCGCGGACCTCAAGGACACCTCGACCGCGACGCTCGACCGCGTGGCCGCCTCGCTGATGGCCTGGCCGGAGATCCGCGTCGAGGTGGGAGGCCACACGGACTCCCGCGGCCGCGACGCCTACAACCTCGACCTCTCGACGCGCCGGGCTGCAGCCGTGCGCGACTACCTGATCCAGCGCGGCGTGCCCGCGGATCAGCTCACCTCGCACGGTTACGGCGAGACGCGCCCGGTGGCGGACAACGACACCGAGGACGGACGCGCCCGCAACCGCCGCGTGGAGCTGCGCCGGATCGACTAGTTCCATCGTCTTCGGGGGGTGACCGGGGTCCGGAAAAAGCGGACCGGAATCCACTTTGGACCTCGTGTCCCCCCCGGTTTCCAACCCCCGAGGAGGAAATCATGAACGAACTCTGGCAGGACCTCCGCCCCGTCCTCCAGGATTCCATCCCCACCATCGCCGCCGCCGTGGGGACGCTGGTGATCGGCTGGCTGGTGGCGCTCCTCGTCACGCGGCTCGTCCGGGTCGCCCTTCAGCGCACCACGCTGGACGATCGCCTGGCCGGGCTGATCGGCGGCAAGGCCACCGACCTGTCGGCCGGCGTGAGCCGCACGGTCTTCTACCTTCTGATGCTGCTGGTCCTGGTCGCCGTTTTGCAGGTCCTGAACCTGACGATGGTGACCGAGCCGCTCACGGGCCTCGCCAATCGCGTCTTCGAGTTCCTGCCGCAGCTCGGCGGCGCCGCGATCCTAGCGCTCGTGGCGTGGGCCCTCGCCACGATCCTGCGCCGCGTGGTCGCCACCGCGGCGCGCGCCGGTCAGGTCGACGAGCGGCTCTCCACCGACACCGGCGGCCCGTCCGTCGCCGCCTCGCTGGGCGAGGCCGTCTTCTGGCTCGTCATCCTGCTGTTCCTCCCCGCCATCGTCGGCGCGCTGGGACTCCAGGGTCTCCTGGTTCCCGTGCAGAACCTGCTGGACCAGGTGCTCCGGTTCCTGCCGCAGCTCGGCGCGGCCGCCGTCATCGGGCTGGTGGGCTGGTTCCTCGCCCGCCTCGTGAGCCGGATCGTCACGAGCCTCCTGGCCGCGACGGGCCTCGACCGGGTCGGGACGCGCCTCGGGCTCTCCGCCGACGCCGCGAGCGGGCGCACGCTCTCCGGACTCGTCGGGCTCGTCGTGTACGTGTGGATCCTGGTGCCGGTGCTCATCTCCGCGCTGAACGCGCTGCAGCTCCGCGCCCTCACCGAACCGGCGTCGCGCATGCTGGAGATGTCGTTCGCGGCCCTGCCGACGATCTTCGCGGCGGGCGTCGTGCTGGCCCTGGCGTGGGCCATCGGCAAGCTGGTCTCGGGACTGGCCGCGACGCTGCTGGAGGCCGCCGGCCTCGACCGGCTGGTGGAGCGCATCGGACTGCGCCGCGCCGACTCGACCGGCCGCTCGCCGTCCGCCATCGCGGGGACGCTGGTGTTCGTCACCGTGATCCTGTTCGCTGCAATGGAGGCGGCGGAGCTCCTGAACTTCGATCGTCTGGCGGCGCTGCTCAGCGACGTACTGGCCCAGGGCGGGGAGATCCTCCTGGGGCTGCTGGTGCTGGGCGCCGGCCTGTGGCTCGCCAACCTGGCCGCCTCGACCCTGCGGTCGGCGTCGCTGCCGCACTCGGCGATGCTGGCCCGCGCCGCGTGGATCGCGGTCATGGTGCTGTTCACGGCCATGGGCCTGCGCCGCATGGGGCTGGCCAACGAGATCGTCGAGCTGGCGTTCGGCCTGCTGCTTGGTGCCGCGGCGATCGCGGCGGCCGTCGCCTTCGGCATCGGCGGCCGGGACGTCGCCGGACGGACGCTGGAGCGCTGGGTCGGATCGGCCCCGTCGGGCCCCTCGGCCCTTGAGGCGGGAGGCTCCGATGCGGATCGGTAGCCGCCGGCAGCGGGAGGCGGGATCGGCCCCGGAACCCGCTCCCAGCGCAGAGCCAACTCGATTCTTTCCCGGAGTCACACTGGGACTCTTCGTCGCCACGATCGCCGTATGGGCTCTTGCCCTTTCGATGCTATCCTGACCGACTTCGGGCGATGCCCCGAAGTCCGAACCCCGGAGGAGACATCTCCATGAGTGATATCCAGAGCTTCATCAAGATGGCGAGCCAGCAGCTCGGCGCGTCGGAGAGCCAGACGAAGGATGCCACCGGCGCCGTCCTCGGTTTCCTGAAGGACAAGGTGGACGACGGCGACTTCAGCTCGATGCTCTCGGCGCTGCCCGGGGCGTCGAACCTTCTCTCCGGCGGCGGCGGAGGCGGCGGGGGCGGCCTGATGGGCGGCCTCTCCAAGCTGGCCAGCTCCGCGCTGGGCGACAAGTTCGGCGGCGCGGCGGGCCTGATCGGCGCGCTGAGCTCGAGCGGCCTGGAGTCCGGCAAGATCGATGACTTCGTCGGCCTGTTCGCCGGATTCCTGAAGAGCAACCTGGACGGCGACCTGCTCGGGAAGATCCTGGGACAGGTCCCGGAACTGAAGAAGCTCGTCGGCTGATCCAATCAAGCACTCCCTATCACCCCCACCGGATTCCCAAGGAGACCTGAACATGTCCCGGAAGATTGACGAGATCGAGGGCATCGGCCCGAGCTACGCGGAGAAGCTGTCCGCCGCCAAGATCATGACCACGGACGACCTGCTGGAGATGTGCGCATCCAAGAAGGGTCGCCAGCAGGCAGCCGAGAGCACGGGCGTGAGCGAGACGCTCCTCCTCAAGTGGACCAACCACGCCGACCTGATGCGCATCAAGGGCATCGGCCCGCAGTTCTCCGAGCTGCTCGAGGCCGCGGGCGTGGACACGGTGAAGGAGCTCCGCAACCGCAACGCGGAGAACCTGGCCGAGAAGATGAAGGAAGTGAACGACGCGAAGAACCTGGCCAACGCGTCGCCGTCCACGACCGTCGTCCAGGGCTGGATCGACGAGGCGAAGAAGACGGAGCCCAAGGTCTCCCACTAGCCCCGTCGTCGCGTCGTCCGCCGTTCCGGCGGAGCCGCCACGGACCCCCGGTCGGTTCCCCGGCCGGGGGTTCTTTTCTCGGGGGCCCGCTATTGCCGCGCGGCGTGCTCCAGGAACATCGTATTGGCGATGCTCACCGTTCGGCCGTCGTCTTCCTGCAGCAGCGTCTGCGTGGCGGTGACGGCCGTGAGCCGGCCGCGCACTCCGGCCACCTCCAGCGGATCGCCCACCCGGAACAGCTTGCGCGCGTAGAAGCCCGCCAGCAGGTTGCGCGTGATCTCCCGCGCTCCCAGCCCGAACGAGAGCGCCAGCCCCAGGACACCGCCCGACAGCCCGATGATCACGACGGTCCGGATCATCTCCGTGTCGATGCCGAGCTGCGTAATCGCCATGATCGTGACGATGAAGAGGATCCCCGCCGCGACGATCCGGCCGAGCGTGGCCGCGTAGTCGACGCCGGAATCCCGACCGGCCTGCTCCACGGCGCGGCCGGCGAACTGCGCCACGACGTTCCCCAGCATCAGCACGAAGAACGCGGCGACGAGGTTGGGCAGGTAAGAGAAGAACGAGGCGATCGCTTCCGCCACGATGTGGAACCCGGCGGAGTTCGCGGCGCTCCGCACGAAGAGGATGACGATCAACCAGTAGACCAGGCGCGCCGTGGAAACGCTGAGCGATCCCTTGACTCCGAATCCGCGCAGCGTCTGCGTGATGCCGATCTTGTCCAGCAGCTTGTCCACCTGGAGACGGAGAAACGCGGTCCGCAGCAGACGCTCCAGGAGCTTCGCCACGAGAAGCCCAATCGCCACGACGACGACGGCCGTGAGGACGCGCGGCACCATCTCCGCCGCCCCGTCGACGAGGCTCCGGTAGATGTCCAGGAGGATGTCCCGCAGCCCGAAAGCGTCATTCATGCTTGTCTCCTTCTTCCTCGTCGTCGGCCCGCGGGCCGACCAGCCCGAACACCAGGTCGCCGATCTCCTTCAGGAACGCGAACGCCCCGTTCACCGCCAGGTCCAGCCACTGCGCGGCCGCCAGCCGACGCTGGATGGAGTTACGGACCCCGTGCAGAAGCCCGGGCGACACGTCCTCCCGCAGCCCGGCGATCTCCTCCACCGGCGCCCCGGGGTCGATGTCGTCCGGGTGGATCCCCTCGCCGTCTTGGGGATCGTCGACGTCCTCCGGCACGTCACACCTCCACGCGGCTCCGCAGCGACTCGAAGCGCTCGCGGAACAGCTCGCGGCCGCGCTTGATGCGCATCTTCACGGCGGAGAGCCCGAGCCCCATCTCGTCGGCGATCTCCTGGTACGACATCTCGTCCAGGTCGCGCAGGAGCAGCGGAACGCGCAGCGACTCCGGCAGCGAGTCGAGGACCGCCCGGACCGCCTCCCGCCGATCCTCCCGCTCCAGGTTCCGGTGAGCGCGCGGCGCCCACGCGAGTTCGGGCTCGGCCTCGACGACCGGGTCCGCCACGTCGACGAACGTCTTGTCGCGCTGGCGGCGCAGATGATTGAGGCAGTGGTTCACCTTGATCCGCTGGATCCACGTCCCGAACGCCGACCTGCCCTCGAACCGGTCCAGGGCGAAGTACGCCTTCACGAAGATCTCCTGAGCGAGGTCCTCCGCGTCGGCCGATCGGGTGAGGTGGCGGCAGTTCGTGAGCACGCGGTCCTGATGGCGTTCCACCAGGGAGTCGTAGGCGCGCAGATCGCCTTCGCCCGCGGAACGGGTCAGCTCGATGAGTTGGTCGTCGGAGAAGGATTGGTGTTCCACGGCGGGCACCTCGCGCGGGCGGACATCGCCCGGGCCCCGAAGCGTAGCGCCGGGGCCCGGACCTGACAACGCGAGGTTTGCTTTCAACCTAGTTGCGGCTCAGCAATAGCTCCTCGGCAAGTTCGGTCCAGCGCTCCCCGCCCACCTGGCGGACGAAGCCGGAGACCGGTCGACCGCCGTCCTGCAGCACCGTTCCGAGCTGCGGGCCGGCCAGTGCGCTGATGCCTCGGGCGGCCTCCTCCATCCACGTCCGGGCGACGGACTGCGGCATGAGGTTGGCCAGCGCACGGGCGGAGTCGCGCGGGCGGATCTTCAGGAGCCATCCGCGGCCGTAGGGATCCTCGTTCACGCGTTCGGGCGAGCTGGCGGCGTCCTCATTCACCTCGGCCACCACGCCCTCCACCGGCGACAGCACGCGGACCGTGTCAGCCCCGATCCGTGCCCGCCAGCCGTCGCCGCCCCCCGAGAGCTGGGAACCGGGTTCCGGCAGGTCGAGTGCATCGGCGCGACCCAGCAGGCGCTGCGCGAAGTCGTCCATTCCCACCCGCAGGAGACCGTCCTCGTCGGGACGAACCCAGGTGTGGCCGCGGTGGAAGTGGAGCCCTTCGGGCAGCGCGAACCAGGACGTCGGCGCGGGGCCGGGCGACCGGGCCGGCGCCCTCGCCGGGCGAACCGCCGCGGGGGACGGGCCGGATCGCCCCATCCGGACGAGCAGCCACCAGAACGGTCCGATCAGCGCCAGGTACACGAGGATGATCGCGTACTCCATGCCCTTCGTCGGCATGAACTCCATCGTCGTTTCCTCCTTCCCGACTCAGGCCCGCTCGGAAGCGGCCGGGGCGGGCTTCGACTTGGCCCACCCGGGGGAATCACTCAGGACCGGCATGCGGCGCACGATCCAGCGGAAGATCCAGATCTCGGCCGAGATCACGCCGGCACTCACCACGATCTCCTGCCAGCTGGGAACATAGTGCGGCGTCTCGTACCACTTGAACGCAATGATCGATAGATTGAGGCGGTTCAAGAGCACACCCAGCAGCGCCAGCACCGATCCCGTCAGGACGATCGGCCGGTTGCGGCGCGCGGATCCGAGCAGGAACAGCACCATCGGCAGCGCGGTGAGCACGACCACCTCGGTGAGGTACCAGGTGCCCCAGCCGCCCTGGAAGTGGTTCCAGTTCTGCTCGTGCACGAACGCGAACGCCTGCAGGAACAGGTAGACGAACATCGTGGCGCCGGCGATCCGCGCCAGCCCGAAGACGATGCGGTCGTGCGTGCGCTTCACGGTGTCCGACAGCCGGTCGTGGAAGACACGGTGCGAGATGCTGCCCTCGAAGAGCACCATCGACATGCCGGCGAAAACGCTCGAGACGAGGAACAGGATGGGAATGAACTCGGAGTACCAGAGCGGATGGATCTTCGGCTTCGCCATCAGGAAGAGCGCGCCCAGTCCCGACTGGTGGAGGCTGGACAGCGTGATCCCGAACACGACCGCCGCCACCGTCATTCCCTTGAGGATGTGATGCAGCCGTCGCCGGCCGAGCCACTCCGCGATGGCCGGCGAGAACTCGATCAGCTCCACGATGGTGTAGAGCAGGAAGTGCCACGCCACCAGGAACAGCACGGATGTGAATCCGAAGCCGTTCCCGATGATGGGGTTGATCACGTTCCACGGCCGTCCCAGGTCGAAGAGCAGCGCGCTGCTGTAGAAGACGTACGCCAGGAAACCGTTGAGCACGGTCACGCGCACGATCGGCCGGTACTGTTCCATACCGAGCACGTAGACCATGAACGTGAGCACGTAGGCGCCGCCCGCGAAGGCCACGCCCGCCATGACGTCGAAGCCGATCCAGAGTCCCCAGGGGAACGCCTGGTCCAGGTTCGTGACGGAGCCCAGCCCGTAGGTGAACCGGTAGGTCAGGATCACGACGCTGGCCAGCATGGCCGCCAGCGAGATCGCATCGAAGGGGCGGATCCGGCGGAACCGGTTCCAGAACCCCACCCGCTCCCGCGGAGCGAGCACCGTCGCGGCTTCCTCGTGGGTGGTCATGCTTCACCTCCTTCGGCGTCGAGCGGCGCGTCCGGGTCGGCCGCCGCTCTTCCGCTCCTCACGGCCTGCCGCAGCCCCAGCAGGAGCAGCGGCCCCAGGGTGTCCACCAGCGGGATCGACGTGAGGAACGCCCGCGTGTGCTCGGGGTACGACCCGTTCTCCAGATCCGTCCGGAAGCCGATCTCCTCGAACGGCACCGGCGAGATGTAGAGCCAGCCGGTACCGCCGGCCTCGTGCTCGCCGTAGATCTCCGGCACGTAGAGGTCCGGGTTCGTGTAGATGCGCGACCGCGCGATCTCCAGCACCTCGCTGCGCTTCCCGAACGTGATGGCCTCGCCGGGGCATTCCTCCACGCAGGCCGGCATCTCGCCGTCCTTCACGCGGTCCCAGCACATCCGGCACTTCGAGATGCGCGGCACGGGACTGTCGTACTCGAACCGGGGGACGTCGAACGGGCAGGAGACCATGCAGTAGCGGCAACCCATGCACCGGTCCTCGGACCAGGTCACCGGTCCCTCCGCCGTCTTCGTCATCGCCTTGGTCAGGCAGGCCGCCGCGCAGGCCGGCTGCAGGCAGTGCATGCACTGCCGCCGCACGTAGACCGTCCCCTTGGACGTGTCGTGCTCCTGCACCACGACCCACTGGTCCGGCGTGGGCGAATCCAGCTCGCCGACGTCCTTCGGCTCCGGGTTCCCGTGCTTCTCGGCGCAGACGTACGTGCAGTTGCCGCACCCCTCGCACCGGGTCAGATCCACGAGGGCCGCGTAGCTGTCGTCCTCGTCTCCCGTGCTCGCTCTCGCCTCGCCGGCGGTCCCGACGAGGCATCCCGCACTCGAGACCGCCGCCACCTTGAAGAAGTCCCGCCGGTTCATGACTTTCCCTTTCTCCTAGACGCGGGACGACCGCTCGTCGTCCGACGTGAAGAAGCTCTCCTGCAGTCGCCGCCAGGCGGCGTCATCGATGTCCTGGTACAGGTTCCCGATCACGGCTCCTCCGTCCGCCAGTCCGGGCACGCGCGAGTGCTCGGCCAGCAGCACGTCGATCAGGCGATCGACCTCGCGGCGGAACCAGCGCATCGCCGGCTCGCCGCGAAGCAGCCGGTCGCGCTCCTCGGGAACGTCGTCCGCCTTCATCCGAACCGCCCAGCCGCTGCCGAACGGGTCGTGGTTCACGGTTCCCGGCCGCACCGCAAGGAGGGGGTTGGGATCCAGCACGACGCCGGTGAGCGGCGAGCGGACGTCGACGCGGCGATCGCCGCGTTTCAGCGTGAAGAGCGGATCCCCGCGACGCACGTGGGTGCCGGGGCGAGGCGCATCCACCGCCTCCACCGGGCCCAGCGCGGCCTGGATCAGGTCGTCCGCCCCCACGAACACCTCACCGGAGCGGCCCCGCGCCCAGGCATGGCCCGGCGACATCGCGACGTCCGTGCCGAGGCGGAGCCCCTTATGAAAAAGTACGGGTTCGATCCGGGCATTCACCCAGCTTCTCATCCGAGGGCTGAACACGAGCGCCGCGGCCGCCGCCAGCAGCAGGACCATCACGGTCGTCAGGGCGGCCGCCCGCGCGACGATCAGCGTCGCCGCGAGAACCGGCAGGCCCAACACCGCGATCGCCGCCAGCGCGGCGCCTCGGCTCTCGGTTCGCCAGGGTCGTGTGCGTTTCATGACTCTCTCCTCCGTGGTCCGTCGGGACCGCTCGATCCCGACGCAGGTACCGTGCAGCAAGGAGCGATCCAGTCCGTGCCGCCGGCGACGCGCGTCATCCGGGGCGGGAAACCCGCGCCGGACGCGGCTTTGCGGTGCCGGAGAGAAGCGCGACGACGGGCTCGTTGAGGAACGCGGCGGCGCGCCGTCGAGGAATTCAACACGGACGTGGACATTCTCTACGCTCCCCCGCCGACGAATTCGGCGACGATGGAGCGGTAGGCGGCCGACCCGAGCATGCCGCGGAGATCCGTGATGGGCTCCCCGCCGTCGTTCAGCATCGGCCCCAGGTCGCGGTCGACGAGGAGACGCAACGCGACCGCGCGCCGGAAGCGCCGGAGATCGTGCTCGGCCCGCTTTCCGGGTGCCTCGGACGGACCGGGCCCCCGTCGCGGTTCGGCCTCGCCGCGAGCCTCCACCAGCCAGCCCCGTCCGTACGGATCCTCGGCCAGGAGCGCGGGATGCTCCTCCACCTCGGGATTGCCGGCCACGCCTCGCATCGGCTGCTCCGCCCGGACGGACAGCGTTCCGATCTCGGTCTCAAGCTCGCAGAAGGAATCGCCCGCCCGGAGGTCGCTCCCCGGCGCGGGAAAGCGCACGGTCCGTACGGGCGCGGAGAGCCCGGCCGCGAGGGCGTCCAGACCGAAGCGCCGGGTTTCCCCGTCGTCCGTCGGTTGCCGCCACACGTGGCCGGGCGAGTAGTCCCGGTCCGGCGGGAACTGCCAGGGCGCCGCCACGCCCTGTCCCACCGGCCCGGGTTCCGAGCCGCCCCGCCGGCCGCCCAGGGCGGCGTCCAGGGGGCAGTGCTCGCAGTCGAAGTCCCGATCGCAGAGCCGGTAGGAGATCAGCCCGGCGCTCATCCAGACGCAGGGTTCGGCTCCGCGCGGGAGAATCGTGTGGTGTCCGTTGCTCATCCCCGCCTCCCGGTGGGGGCGATCCTCCGGACCGCCGTTCGACCGGATCGCATAGCAAGGGAGAAGCCAACCCGGCGATGCGGCAGGGAACGCCGTCTGGGCGGCGCCTTGGGGCATTGGACTGGCGATATCCGTCAGGTTCCGCGTTGAATCGCTCGACGGAGTGCTGAATTCCTCCACGGTCCCGGGTAGGTTGCGTTGCCGGGGCGGCGTCCCGGAAGCTCGCCGTCGACCGCCCCGCACGGATGCATCGCGATGCGCTTCGGACGATCGCTGGGCACGCAGCTCCTGCTTCTCCTCCTGACGTCGATCGGCGCCGTCCTCGCGGTCTACTCCGTCGTCCATTTCCGGGTGACCCGCGCCGACCTCCTCGAGTTCGTCGACGGCTCCACCGCCCGCTCCTCGGAGCTGATCCTCCACGCCACGCGCGACGGCATGCTGCTGAACCGCCTCGACCGCGTGCAGGAGACGCTCCGCGACATCGGCGGGCATCGGGAGGTCAACGCACTTCGCGTCTACGACAAGGACGGGGAGATCTGCCTCTCCGCCGACTCCACCGAAGTCGGCGCGCACATCGCCATCGAGTCGGACCTGTGCGAGGCCTGCCACCGAGCGGACCACACCACCGAGGTCGGGCGCCTCTCCCGCAGCGGACTGGTGACGCTGGAGGGACGGCCGGTCCTGCGCCACCTCGCCGTCATCGAGAACGAGATCTCCTGCTCCACGACCGGCTGCCATCCTTCTCCGTCCGAGAAGCCCGTCCTGGGCGTCCTGGATCTGGAGATGTCGATCTCGCCGGTGGAGCGTCGGCTGCGCGCGGCCGCGTGGCGTTCCGCCGCCACGACCGCCGCCCTCTTCGTGCTGGTCGCCGCGGTGGTCGTCGTCTTCGTGCGGCACGTCGTACAGCGGCCCATCGCCGATCTCGCCGCCGTCACGCGACGGATCTCCAAGGGCGACCTCACGACGCGCATCGACGTGCGCGGCCAGAACGAGCTCTCGGCGCTGGCCCGCTCCTTCAACCGCATGGCCGTGGATCTGGAGACCGCGCGCGGCGAGCTGGCGCAGTGGTCCGAAGGGCTGGAGCGGAAGGTCGTCGCCAAGACCGACGAGCTACGCCGCGCGCAGCGCCAGGTGTTCCAGATGGAGAAGATGGCGTCGCTCGGCAAGCTCTCCGCCACCGTGGCGCACGAACTCAACAATCCCATCGCGGCGATGCTCACCTACGCGAAGCTCACGCAGCGCACGCTGCATGACCAGGCGCTGGGCGCCGACGTCCGCGAGGAGCTGGACGGCTACCTGGACACGCTCCAGCACGAGTGCCGCCGCTGCGGCGACATCGTTCGCAACCTTCTCTCCTTCGCCCGGCGCAACGGCACGGAGATGGCGACGCTGGACGTGGACGACATCCTCGATCGTGCGCTGACGCTGGTGCACCACCACTTCCAGGTCCAGGGCATCACGCTGGAACGGACGAGACTGGAAGGCAACCCGGTGATCACGGCGGACCCGGGCCAGCTCCAGCAGGCGCTGGTGGCCTTGCTGGTCAACGCGGTGGAGTCGATGAGCGGGCCCGCGCAGGACGCCCGCGTGATCACCGTGCGCGCGGAAGGCGATGATGACGAGGTCCGCATCCACATCGGTGACTGCGGCACGGGCATCGACTCCGCGTCGCTCCCGCACATCTTCGAACCGTTCTTCACCACGAAGGACGAGGTCAACGGGGTCGGCCTGGGGCTCTCGGTCGTGTACGGAATCGTGCGGCGACACCAGGGCAAGGTCGACGTCGACACCCGCGTGGGACGTGGCACGACGTTCCGCATCACCCTGCCGCGGCGCCCCGCCCCGGACGCCGGCCCGGAAGCGAGGGAGGAGTCATGATGGACACCGACACGACGAACGCGTCGGCCACGCCGACCTCGGAGGCCCGGATCCTGATCGTCGACGACGAGCGCTCCGTGCGCGACTCGCTGGACGGCTGGTTCCACAAGGACGGCTACGAGGTTCGGACCGCCGCGAACGCGACCGAGGCGCTGCAGACGCTCCAGGACGAGTCGTTCGACGTCGCCCTGCTCGACATCAAGATGCCGGGCATGGACGGGATGGAGCTGCAGGCGCGCATCCACGAGATCAACCCGAAGCTCGCGATCATCATGATCACGGCGTTCGCCACGGTGGACACCGCGGTGCAGGCGCTCAAGCAGGGCGCGTTCGACTACGTGACGAAGCCCATCGACCCCGACGAGCTGAGCCACCTGGTCCAGCGCGCGCTGGAGACGCGCCGGTTGGAGCGCGAGAACCGTCGCCTGCGCGGCACCATCGAGGAGCTGACCGCCTCCGACCTCATCGTCGGGGAGAGCCCGCCGATGCGGAAGGTCCTGGAGCTCGTGCGGCACGTCGCGGAGACCGATGCCACCGCGCTCATCCTGGGCGAGAGCGGGACCGGCAAGGAGCTCGTCGCGCGGGCGATCCACGCATCCAGCCGGCGCCGCTACTTCCCCATCGTCCCGGTCAACTGCGGCGCGCTGCCCGAGGAGCTGCTGGAGAGCGAGCTGTTCGGGCACGAGAAGGGCGCGTTCACGGGCGCGCAGGCGCGGCGGAAGGGCAAGCTGGAGCTGGCCGACGGGGGCACGCTGTTCCTCGACGAGGTGGGCGCCATTTCTCCACGGATGCAGGTGGACCTGCTGCGCGTCCTGGAGACGAAGCAGTTCACGCGCATCGGCGGAGAGCGTCCGATCCGCGCGGACTTCCGGGTCATCTGCGCCACGAACGAGGATCTGCACCAGGCCGTCTCCGACGGGCGCTTCCGGGAGGACTTCTTCTACCGGATCAACGTCTTCCGCCTGGACGTGCCGCCGCTTCGCGAGCGCGGGGGCGACATCGTGCTGCTCGCGGAGCACTTCGTGGAGCGGTTCGCGCGGGAGATGGACAAGAAGATCACCGAGATCGCGCCCGAGGCGATGCGCCTGCTGGAGAGGCACGACTGGCCGGGCAACGTGCGCGAGCTGTCGAACGCCATCGAGCGGGCGATGGTCGTCGGGCGGCCGCCGGCGATCCGACCCGCAGACCTTCCGCTCCTCGGCGGCGGATCGGCCCCGGAGGGGAGCGGTTCGCTGGCCGACGCGGAGAAGCGGCACATCGCCGCGATCCTGACCCGAACGGGCTGGAACATCACCCAGGCCGCGGAGGTGCTCCGGATCGACCGGGTCACGGTCTACAACAAGATCAAGAAGTACGGCCTCCGGAAGCCGTAGGAGGCGCGCGGTGGCCTCGGAGGTCCTCCACCTGGTCCCCATCCACTGCGGGACGCACGGCCGCCTGCTCCCCCGGCTGGCGCGCGATCTGGAGCGCACGTTCGATCTGGAGGTGCGCCGTCGCCGGCCCGGGTTCGATCCGGAGCTCGCCTACAACCCGTCGCGCGGCCAGTACGACTCGCGACTGCTGATGCAGGCGCTGCTCACCGAGCTGGAGAAGGACGACGGGCGCGTGCTGGGCGTCACCTCCGTGGACCTGTTCATCCCCGTGCTCACGTGGGTCTTCGGCGAGGCGCAGCTGGACGGTCGCGCCGCGGTGGTCAGCTGGTACCGGCTCGACAACGCGCTCTACGGCCTGCCGGCCTCCGAGGACCTCCTGTACGAGCGCCTCCGGAAGGAGGCCATCCACGAGCTCGGTCACACGTACAACCTGCTCCACTGCCACAACGATCGCTGCGTGATGGCCAGCTCCACTTACGTGGACGGCGTGGACCTGAAGGAGGGGAAGTTCTGCGTGGAGTGCCGCGACCTGATGCGGGCCGCGATGCGGGCGTGAGCGCGGGACTCGGGGCGGCCGCGTGAACGACCGCCCCCCGGGCCCCCGGCCGGACGATGGGCCTGCGTCCTAGGACTCGTCCTGGGCCTCATCCGGGCCGACGAGGATCTGCTCCATCATGATGCCGGTGTCGGTGACGCCCCAGTGCTCGACCGCCTTGCCGTGCCGCATGCGGACGATGTCGATGAGGCGGGTCTCGAAGCGGCGGCCGGTGGCCGGCATGCCCATGAACTCGCCCTTCTGCGTCCCGCTCATCGTCATGTAGGCGGAGAGGAGATCGCCGTCCTCCATCGTGAAGTGGACGTCGAACTTCAGGTCGGGGAACGCGACGAGCATCGCCTCGAAGAACTGGCGAAGGCCGGCCTTGCCTGGGTCCAGCCCGGGATACACCTCGTGCTCGACGTAGTCGTCGGCCACCAGCTCGTCGATGACGCCCAAGTTCCCCTGGTTCACGCCCTCGTAGAACTCGAGGAAGTGCCGGTGGTTCTTGCTGGAGTCGTCGGCCGACGCGGGGCCGATCAGGGCCAGGCAGGCCAGCGCGACCGCTGCGAAACGAAGCATGGGACTCTCCTTTCCTCCGGAGCCGAGATCTCACGCTTCCATTCTATTCCCGTGCATCGGACCGGTCGAGTCCCGGTGGGCGGTCAATCGCCGGAGCGGACGGAGCGGAACAGGCCCTCGGAGAACCGCGACCGGGACGAGAGGAACGCGCCGCGAACGGCTCTCCCCCACACCCCGCCCGTCCGGTCGAAGCGGTGGACGGTTTCGCCGCCGGCGCCGCGCACCTCCATCGACACGAGATCGGCGTCGGCGCGGTACAGGAGGGAATCCCCCTTGCGGACGCCGCGATCCCCGACGACCGAGAAGCCCTCCTGCATGGAGGCCCAGACCGCGTCGAACTCCTCCGCGGTCAGGAACCCTGCGTCGCGCGCGGCCTCGAGGTTCCTCCGGTTGCCCGTCAGCACGCGGTCCAGTCCGGCGTCCCGCACGAACGTCATGCGGAAGACGACCGGATCCGCCGCCACGGCGATCCGCTCCATCTCGCGGCGGGTGTCCTCGTCCCGCGCCCCCTCCGCCGCAACGGTCGCCAGCTTCGCCGCCGCGTCGGCCGGCAGCAGCGCCTCCACGTCCGCGATGTCGATGCGGAGAAAGGACACCTTGAACCGCATGGTCAGCCGGGCGGCCGGTCCGTTCCCGACGTCGTCCAGCGGGATCGGCCCCGAGGCCGGCGCGGCCGCGACCGCGAGCAGCAGCACCGCCGCGAGGAGCATCGTCCTCACGCCGGCACCTCCGGGGCGGCCAGCTCCCACCCGGAGTAGGACGGATCTCCGGTGACCTCGCGCTCCGCCCACGCCGGCCGGACGATCGCGTCCAGTTCCTCGTCGGTGGGGCACTCCACCTCCGCCACGACGATCCCGCGCGCCGCCCGCGGCTCCTCGTACACGTCGACCATCCAGGTACGGTCCTGCTCGATGATCCGGTAGCGACGCTTCACGGACACGCGGGCCGGCAGTCCGGCCAGCGGCGCCTCGTCCCGCGGGCGCAGGTAGAACGTGGTCATCTGCCGGTGGCGATCGCTGTCGGGGCGATGCGGATCGAGGCGCTTCTGCCCGAGCTTCACCAGAATGAGGTCGCCGTCCGGTCGTTCGATCCGGCGGAGCCGGAGCTGGGTCCCCTCAAGATAGCGATCGCGGAGCCGCTCGAAGTCGGTCGGATCTACCGGCTCCGGCAGGCCGGCCAGCCGGAACCGCCGCTCGCGCTCGATGCGCGCGTAGCTGCGAGTCCGGGGCCGATCGTCGTCGGTGCTCGGGATCGACATGACGGGCCTCCGCGGACGGGTCCGCGCAGGATACCGCAGAGCGAGCGGTCCGGCGCAGCCCCGGGCTTAGCATCTGGTCCTCGCCCCCGTTGCCCAGGTACCGCGGTGCCTGCCCCTCCGCCACCAGCGGCCCCTCGTAGCCGGGCGATCCGGCGAGCATTTCGGGGAAGCCGTCGCCGTCCGTGATCCGGCCGGGATCGGGGACGCCCGGCCGAACGCTACCGCGTCACCACCACGCGCCGCGCCGACGGACCGTGTCCGGCGTCGAAGCGGACGAAGTAGACCCCGGGAGCCACGGAACGCCCGCTGTCCGCCCGCCCGTCCCACTCCACGAGGTGGGCTCCGGACGGCCGCCGCCCCGCCGCCAGCCGGCGGACGACGCGGCCCTGCACGTCCACCACGTCCAGCGCCACGCGAGACGGCGCCGAGAGGGAGAACGCCACGGAGGCGCCGGTGGACGACGGACTCGGGAACACGGACTCCAGGCGGGCGCCGGCGACGGGCCGCGCAACGGGAACCTCCGTAACGACCTGATCGGCCCAGTCGAGATCCAGCGTGTCGCGACCGTCGGGGTTCAGGGCGAGGTCCAGCGTGAGGATCCGGTTGCCGATCGGCTCCGGCTCCGAGCACTGGTGAGAGAACCGGAACTCCACGTCCCGCGTCTCCGCCCCGCCGACGGCGGTGGAGCACGGCACGTCGAAGAAGACGAACTGCGTGTACACGGAGTCCGCGTCGGCGTCGTCCAGCGGCACGTCACAGGTGGGAACCGCCGGGAAGGAACCCGGCCGAACGCCTTCGACCGCGAACTCGTGCGGCGGATCGTCGTGCGACTTCATGTGATCGCGCATGTTGCCCCGCACGAGCACCTGCTGCAGGTGGAACCGGAACACGTTCCCGATGCCGTCGTCGACGATGACGTTGCCGGCCTCGTCGCGCACGTTGATCACGCGGACCTCGTAGCAGGTCCCGTAGTCGAAGAACTGGTCGGTGAAGCGGACCTGCGTGCGGTTCGGCGGATACCAGAATCCCTGGAACGAGGTCTCCCCGGAGGCCGTGTCGATGTAGTTCGAGTAGAGGATGGCCTGGAACCAGTCCACCGTCTCGCTGAACTCGAACTCCAGGAGCGCCGTCTCCAGCGGGTTCGCCGGGTCGTAGAGGACGCGGGCGGCGGTGACGGTGGGCGGAGTGATGTCGCCTCCGGCCCGGGCGGGGCCCGGATTCAGGAAGACGGCGGCGAGCAGGACGACGAAGGGAAGGCGACGCATCAGGGACTTCTCCAGGGTGCGTTCCAGAGGGGAAGACGAGGATAGCAGATCCGGAACCGCGCGGTACGGAGCGCCCGCCGCGCCCCTTGCTCCGCCGCGGCTCGGCCCGCTACGGTGGACGGTCGCGCAACTCCCCAGAACCACGGGAGGCGTCGCGCGACCGGACACGCCCCGGCTAGAATGGAACAGACGGAGACCGACTCATGACGGACGACCGCTGGAGCAGACTCGACGCGCTGCTGGACGAGGCGCTGGACCTTCCGAGGGAGGAGCGCGACGCATTCGTGCGCGAGCGCTGCCCCGATCCGGAGGATCGCGGCCGTCTGGAGCGCCTGCTGGCCGCAGCCGAGGACGACGTCTTCGGCACGGGCGGCGCGGTCCGCGGCGACCTGGGCGACGAGCTGGCGTCGCACCTGGAGCGGAACGCGCCGCCCGAGCGGATCCCCGGCTACCGCATGATCCGACGGATCGGCGCGGGCGGGATGGGGCAGGTCTGGGAGGCCGAGCAGCTGGAGCCGGTCCGCCGGCGCGTGGCGGTGAAGGTGATCCGCCCCGAGTGCGCCACGCCGGAGACGCTCGCCCGGTTCGAGATCGAGCGACAGTCGCTGGCCATCATGAACCACCCCGGCATCGCGCAGGTCTACGACGCGGGCGTCACCGCCTCGGGCCGCCCCTTCTTCGCGATGGAGCACGTGGACGGTCCGCCGGTCACGACGTTCTGCGACCAGGAGCGCCTGACGCTGGCCCGGCGGCTGGACCTCTTCCTGGAGATCTGCGACGCGGTCCAGCACGCGCACCAGAAGGGCGTGATCCACCGCGATCTGAAGCCGACGAACGTCCTCGTCGTCCGCTCGGACGATCGTTCCTCGCCCAAGGTCATCGACTTCGGCATCGCCCGCCTGGCCGAGGGTTCGGCGCACGGTGACACGCTCCTCACCACCGACGGCGCCGTGATCGGGACGCCGGAGTACATGAGTCCCGAGCAAGCCGGCGGCAACCCGGCCGACGTCGACACTCGCTCGGACGTGTACTCGCTGGGGGTGCTGCTGTTCGAGCTGCTGACCGGCGCGCTCCCCTTCCGCCGGAGCTCGTCCGCCCCGGCCGCGCTGGCGGAGCTGTTCCGCGAGGTGCGCGAAGGCGAAACGCCGCGGCCGAGCCGGTTCGTGACGGTGACGCTGGAGGCGGGCGAGGTGGGAGCGGCGCGACGCGGGACGGATCGCGGCGGCTGGATCCGCGCGCTCTCCGGCGACCTCGACTGGATCGTCAGCAAGGCGATGGAGAAGGACCCGGCGCGCCGCTACGACTCCGTGAGCGAGCTGGCGGAGGACCTGCGCCGGCACCGCCGCCACGAACCCGTACAGGCCGGGCCGCCGGACACGCTCTACCGCGTTCGGAAGTTCGTCCGGAGGAACCGGTCCCTGCTGGTCACGTCGGCCGTGGTGTTCGTGGCGCTCGTCGCCGGACTGATCGGGACCGCGACGGGCCTGTTCAAGGCGCGGGAGGAGGCGGAACGCGCACGCACGCAAGCAGCCGTCGCCCGGGCGGTGAACGACTTCCTGAACGAGGATCTGCTCGCCGCGGTGGCGCCGGATGCGCAGGGGCGCGACGTGGGGATGCAGGAGGTCCTGGACGCGGCGGCGGAGCGGCTGGAGGGACGATTCCGGGAGCAGCCCGAGGTGGAGGCGAACGTGCGCGCCACGATCGGCCGGACCTACTACGCGCTCGGCCGTCTGGACGAGGCGTCGACGCACCTGGAGCGCGCGGTGGAACTGCAGGAGTCGATGCACGGCCCCGACGATCCCGGCACGCTGGACGTCGTGCACGTGCTGGGCGAGCTGCGCTGGAGCCAGGGACGGATCGAGGAGTGCGGCGAGCTGATCCGCCGCGTGCTGGACGGGCGCACGCGCGTCCTCGGCCCGAACCACGAACGGACGCTGGCCGCGCTCGGCGACCTGGGCACCGTGTCTCACTACGTCGGCGATCTGGACGAGGCGGAGCGCCTCTACCGCGACGCGTACGAGCGGGCGCGCGCCGTCCCCGACATCGACCCGGAGTACCCGCTGACGATGCAGCACAACCTCGGCTCGTTGATGCGCGATCTCGCCCGTTACGACGAGGCGGAGACCTACCTGCGCGGCGCGCTGGAGGGCACGCGCGAGCTCCTGGGCGACGAGCACCCGCAGACGCTGGCCACGCTCTCGCAGCTTGGCAGCGTGCTCCGCGAATCGGGGCGGCCCATGGACGCGAAGCCCGTGTACGAGCAGGTCCTGGAGCTCCGACGTCGTGTGCTGGGCGACGAGCATCCCGGAACGCTGCTCAGCGCCAACAACCTGGCACTGCTGCGACTGGACCTGGGTGAGCCGACCGCCGCCGAGGAGCTGTTCCTGGTGACGTTGGAGACCCAGCGCCGCATCCTGGGCGACGATCACGACGACACCATCCTCACGATGGGCAATCTCTCCGCCGTGTACCGCCGGCGGGAACGCGCGGACGACGCCGAGCGCCTCTCCTCGGAGGCGGTGGAGCGATGCTCCCGCACGATGGGCGCCACGCACGCCCTGTGCTGCCAGATGCTGCGCCACCACGGCGAGAGCCTGACGATGCTCGGCCGGTACGAGGAGGCGGAGCGCGAGCTGCTCGTGGCGCACGCCGGACTGGCCGACGCGCTGGGCGCGGACCATCCCGACCTCGGCACGATGCGGCGCGCGCTGCGCGAGCTGTACGAGGAGTGGGGCCGACCGGACGAGGCCGCGGCCTGGCAGGACGACGCGCCGTGAAGCCGGATCGCTGGAAGCGGCTGGAGCCCCTCCTCGACGAACTGCTGGATCTCCCGCGGGAGGAGCGCGCCGCGCGCCTGGACGCGATTTCCGGCGGGGACGCCGAGCTTCGCGAGGACCTGGAACGGTTGCTCCGCGCCGATCACACGAAGGCCGCTGGGCCGCTGGACGGCGACATCCGCTCGCTGGCCAATCCGCTGTTCGAGGGCGAGGCGGAGGAGCCGGCCTCCACGCCGGCGGGCCGGCGCATCGGGCCGTACCGCGTGCTGGGCGTCCTGGGACGCGGCGGCATGGGCGAGGTGCTGCTGGCGGAGCGCGCGGACGGGGACTTCGAGCAGCGCGTGGCGCTCAAGCTGGTGCCGGGCGACGTGGTCCGACCGGCGCAGGCGGAACGACTCCGCCACGAACGGCAGATCCTCGCGCGGCTGCGTCATCCCAACATCGCCTCGCTGTACGACGGCGGCGTCACGGAGACCGGCGCCCCGTTCTTCGCGATGGAGGTGGTGGACGGCGTTCCGCTGGACGAGTTCTGCGAACGCGAGGCGCTGAGCCCGGCGGAGCGCGTCCGGCTCTTCGATGCGGTGTGCCGGGCGGTGCACTTCGCGCACCGCAATCTCGTCATCCACCGCGACCTCAAGCCGAGCAACGTCCTGGTGACAGGCGACGGCACCGTCAAGCTCCTGGACTTCGGGATCGCCAAGATCGTGGAGGAGGGCGACGACGCCACACGCACGCAGCAGCGATTCCTCACACCGGCGTTCGCGGCCCCGGAGCAGCTTCGCGGCGATCCCACGTCGACCGCCACGGACGTCTACGCGCTCGGCGTGCTCCTGCATCTCCTCGTCACCGGACGACGGCCCGCCGACTCGGAACCGGCGAGTCCCGCCGACGCGACGCTCGGGGATCTTCGCCTCGTCCTCGACAAGGCACTGCGCGAGGATGCGGACGATCGCTACGCGTCGGTGGAGGAGCTTCGTCTGGACCTGGAGCGCTACCTCGCCTCGATGCCGGTGTCGGCGCGGCCGCAGACCACCGGCTACAAGCTGCGGAAGTTCGTCCGGCGCAACCGTCTCGCGGTCGGCGTGGCGACGGCCGCGCTCGTCGCGGTCCTCGGCTTCTCGGGCTGGATCAGCTGGTTGTACGCGCGCTCCGAACGGCATCTGGCCCGCGCCGTCCAGGCCGAGGCCGAGAGCGTGCGCGAGGCCGAGACGCAGCGCCGCGTCTCGGAGTTCCTCACCGAGCTGTTCGAGGTCGCCAGCCCCGCCGTGTCCCTCGGCGAGGATGTCTCCGCGCGCGACATCCTGGACGCGGGCGCGGCGCGCATCGAGGAGGAGCTGGACACGGAACCGCACGTCCGCGCGTCGCTGCAGCTCACGATGGCCGCGTCCTACCGCTGGCTCGGCGAGTTCGAGGAGGGACTTCGCCTGGCGGAGTCCGCCGCGGAGAACCGCCGGAAGCTGTTCGGCGAGGGAAGCGTGGAGCATGCGCACGCCCGGGCGGAGGTCGGCTGGCAGCAGCTTCGCCTGGGCCGGCTGGAGGAGGCGGCCGAGACGAACCGGGAGGTCATCCGCATCCTCGAGCGGTCGCTCTCCCCGAACGATCCGGACCTGGCGGAGGCCTGGAGCGCGCTGGGCGGCACGCTCTTCGACCGGGGCGAGTTCGACGAGTGCGAGCAGGCGATGGCGAAGGCGCTGGAGATCCGCGAGGCGGGCGATCCGAGGATCCCGGCGGCCGTCGCGCTGGCCTCCAACGACCTGGCCGCGCTCTACGTGAACGCGGGGCGCATCGAGGATGCGGCGCGGCTGTTCGGACACGCGATCGAGGTGCACGAGGCGGCGGGCGACACGCTGCATCCCGCGCTCGCGTCCTACTACGCGAACCGCTCCGATGCGCTGTCACGACTGGGACGCCTGCAGGAAGCCGAACCGCTCGTGCGGAAGGCGCTGGAGCTGGCCCACGCCACGATGGGCGAGGACAATCCGGAGGCCGCGGAGCAGGACAACACGGCGGGCCTCTTCTATCAGCGCCTGCAGGAATGGGAGGAATCGGAGCGCCACTTCCTCCGCGCCATCGACGTTTTCGAGACGAAGCTGGGGCCGGATCATCCCAAGACGATCTGGACCCTCGACAACCTCGCGGCGATGCTCATCGAGGCGGGTCGCCTGGACGAGGCCGATCCGCTCTGCGAGCGCGTGGTCGCGACGTCGGCCGTCGCCATCGGTGAGGACAACATCTACCACGGCGCGGTCCTGCTCACGCAGGCCGAGCTCCGCGAGGCGCAGGGGCGATGGCGCGAGGCGGGCGAGCTGCGCGAGCAGGCGCTGCCGCTCTACGAGGCGACGTTCGGGTCGGAGCACGCCACCTACGCGAACCGGCTGGTGGAGCTGGCCGAGAACCATCGGCGGCAGGGACGCGCGGCCCGGGCCGCCGAACTGCTGGAGCAGGCGCTGGCCGTGTACGAGGCGACGAAGGGCCCGGACGACGAGGTGACGCGGCGGACGCGGGAGAAGCTGGCGGCGGCGGGCAACGGCTAGCGGTTCCGCTCGCTCCCGCGGCGGGTCGCGCTATACTGGGACTTCCTCTCCCCCGCCGGAGGCGCGCTTGACCTCACCCGCCGACGTCACCCAGCTCCTGGTCCAGCTCCGCGACGGCAACGCCCAGGCGAGGGATCGCCTCTACGAGCTGGTCTACGAGGATCTCCGGCGCATCGCCCGCTCCCACCTCCGCGGTCGCCCGACCGGCACGCTCGGCACCACGGCGATGGTCAACGAGACGTACCTGCGCCTCTCCGGCGCCAAGGAAGGCTCCTGGAACGATCGCGTCCACTTCCTCTCCGTCGCGTCGCGCGCGATGCGGCAGATCCTGGTGGACCAGGCGCGTCGCAAGATGGCGGACAAGCGCGGCGGCGGCGTGCCCGCGCTGGAGCTGAACCCGGAGATCGTCGGGGAGGAGCCGCGTGTACTGGAGGTGCTGGCCCTGGACGAAGCGCTGAACCGCTTGCAGGCGCTGGACGAGCGGCTCGCGCGCGTGGTGGAGCTTCGCTTCTTCGGCGGCATGTCGGTGGAGGAGACGGCGGCGTCGCTGGGCGTCACGGACCGCACGGTCAAGCGCGACTGGCGCAAGGCGCGCACGCTGCTGCACACCTGGCTGGACGAGTCCGCCGGCCCCTAGCCCGCCTTCCGACGTTCGAAGACGTGCTCCGGCACGGGAACCACCGGCGTGTTGCGCGTGGGCGATCGCCACGCCCGCCAGTAGGCGTCCAGCCTCGCCAGCAGCGCCCGCGGACGCTCCGCCAGCAACCTCTCCCCCCGCTCGAAGCTCTGCCGACGCAGCGTGGCGCGACGTCCGAGGATGAGCCCGCTCAGCAGCTCCGCATCGGCCGGATCGGTGAAGGTGCCGAGGTTGCGGTCCAGCACGGCCAGGTCGTGCTCGTCGCCGAGGATCTCGGCCAGCTGATCCACCTGATCCCGCCACGGATGCAGCACGTCGGGCCAGAGATCGCGCAGCAGGGCGAGATGGTGCCCGTGGTACTTCATCCGCTTGCGCCACTCGTGGAAGTCGTCGGTGGTGGGGCGCTCCGCCGCCACGGACATCGCCCGCTGCGCGCGCGAATAGGTGCGTCGCATCCCTCCGGCAACGGCACGGAAGTCTTCGTCCGCCAGTGTCCAGCCCTGGATGCCGGGACGGAAGTCCTTCAGGTCCGCACGGAACTCCTTCAGCAGATCCTCGGCGCGGGCATCCGCGCCCGCCGCCCGATCGGCCAGGCGTGCCTCGATCTCACGCACGAGGCCGGTCGGGACGTAGACCAGTCCGCGCAGCGCCCGCATCGCCTCCAGCTGCGCGCGCGCATCGCGCACCGGCGACAGCCGACGGGCCGCGTCCCGGATCCGCGCATCGGCGGTCCGCGCCTCCTCGCCCATCGAATCCCGCACCAGGCGAAGCAGCGCCCGGAGCTTCTTGCACCGCTTGCGGACGTCGTGAACGGCCTCGCCGGGATCCGAGCCCGGCTTCCGCGCCCGGGCGACGGACCGGTCCACCTGCTCCGTCGCGATGCGGCGAACGGCCTCGGTGGGCGTCTCCTGGCGATGAATCCGGAAGGCCACGACAACTCCCCGCGGTGGGCGAAACGGGTGCACCTTGAACCTACGCAGGGCGGAGGTCGCGGGGCAAGGGGCGCCCAAGCACCCTCCACGGGCCCCGCAGGGCGACCCTCGGAATGTGAAGAAGGACCCCTTGTGGTATGGTCTGCGCCCCTTCCAACGATGGAGAGATTCCATGATCCGCATGACCACCCCGGTCGCCGCCGCCGCCCTTGCTCTTCTCCTGGGCGCCTGCGCCGACTCCGGGGATGCGCCGGACGGCGACGGTCCCGCCACGGAGCAGATCAGCACGGAGGTCGCCCCGCCGACCCAGAACCCCGGTTCCGGCATGCCCCCGGGGCACGGCGGCGAGATGTCGGCGCTGGTCACCGAGTTCCAGCAGATCCAGGAGCGGCTCAACAGCGTCCAGACCCAGGCGCTCGCCGATCCGGAGATCCTGGCGCAGCAGGAAACGCTGCGCGTGCACGTCGAGGCGGTGATCGAGAAGACCGATCCGGACTTCAAGGACAAGCAGGGCCGCCTCGAGCAGCTTCAGACCGACATGATGGCCGCCCAGCAGTCGGGCGATCAGGAGACGATGCAGTCCATCGCGCAGCAGGGAAGCTCGCTGCAGGCCGAGCTGCAGATGCTGCAGTCGGGCGCGGTCCAGGACGAGACCATCGCCAAGGAGCTGGATACGTTCCGCGAGAACGTGCAGAAGAAGATGGAGGCCATCGATCCGGAAGTGCCGGAGCTGGTGGAGCGCGCCAACGAGATCGCGGCGCAGATGCAGCCGCCCACCGCCGGCGCCCTGCCGGGCGCGGGCGACGCGGGTGCGCCGGCGGGCGAGTAACCCGCCTCTCCGGAGCGCGATGCCGTGCGACGAGCCGCCGCGCTCCTGATCCTCACCCTGGGCGCGGCGGCCGCGTGCGACGACGCGGCGCCGCCCGCCCGGCGGGTGCAGCTCTCCGGGTACCATCCCGCCACCGCGGATCGGCTTCGCGCGGACGGCTGGCGCACGGACTTCCACCGGACCGAAGTGCCGCTGGAAACGTTGGCGCGCTCGGAGTCCGTGCCGCGGGACGCCTTCGTCCCCATCACGAACGCAGGGTACGCGTCGGCCGCGGAGACCGACCTGGACGAAGCCGAACCCGTGATCGTGTTCCGCCCCGACGATGGCGACGGGGTTCGGGCTTGGCCGCTGCTGCGGCTGCTGCGCCGGGAGATCGCGCTCACGGAGGCCGGCGATGCTCCGGTGGCCGTCACGTTCTGCTCCGTGTGCGGAACCGCGCGCGTGTGGGACCGTCGCCTGTCCGGTCCGGACGCGGACCCGCTGGAGCTGCGGGTCTCCGGCCTCCTCCTCCAGGGCAACGCCCTCCTGTGGGACACCGCCACGGAGAGCCTGTGGCGCCAGGACGACGGGACGTGCGTGGCGGGCGCGCACGCGGGACGTCGCCTGCGCGAGATCCCGACGATCACGATCTCCTTCGGGGCGCTGCGGGCCGCACGGCCCGACGCCGAGGTGCTCCGGGAGCCGGTGGCCGCGCCGCTTCCGCCGCTCGACGTGATGCGCGCCGCCGATCTCCTGCGCGGCGAGCCGCCGGAGTGGATGACAGTGGCCTGCCCGAACCCGCTGGAACTGGTCATGGAAGCCGATGCCGGAGCGGTGCCGGTGGCCGGGCCGCCGGTGGAGAACGTGGGCGAGGTGGTCCTCCTGCGCGACGCCGACTGCGCGTCGCCCTACCGCCTGCCCGACGGCGCCGCCGGGCCGGTGACCGGTTCCGCCGCGACCTTCCTCCGCACCGTGAACGGCCGACGCCTCACGTTCGAGGCCGAGCCGGGAGCCGGGATCGTGGACGCGGAGACCGGCAGCCGGTGGACGCTGCTGGGCGAGGCCGTAGAGGGGCCGCTGACCGGCACGCGCCTCCCGGTGCTGGCCGCCCGGTCCGGTTTCCGCTTCGCCGCCGGGGAGTAGTCGTCCGCTTGAGCCATCGCGCGCGGCGTGTCATCGTCCCGGGATGACCGTGTCCCCTTCGCGTCGGCCGCTGGCCGTCTTCCTGCTTCTGTTCGGCGTCTATCTCGGCACCGCGTCGCTGCGCGTGGAGACGATCGACACCGGCGTGCGCCTGGAAGTGGCGAAGAGCCTGGTGCGGGACGGATCGCCCGCCGTGGAACCGATGCGGATGCCGACGCCGTTCGGGATCGTGGGATCGTTCCCCGGCGCGGACGGACGGCACTACTCCGTCTACGGCCTCGGCCAGTCGCTGCTGATGGTGCCGCTGGTGGCGATCGCCGGCGACCGGGCCGCGCCCCTCGTCCCCCTGATCAACGCGCTGGCCACGGCGCTCACGGGCGCGCTGCTGATCCTCATCGGCCGACGGCTGCGCTTCTCCGACGCGGCCGCCACCGGCACGGCGCTCCTGTTCGGGCTGGGCACGCTGGCGTGGCCGCACGCCAAGTTCACGTTCGAGGCGCCGCTGGAGATGGCGGCCGCGACGATCGCCGTCTGGCTGCTGCTGGGCGGCGGCACGCGGCGGGACGTGCTGGCGGGAGCGGCGTTCGGGTTCGCGCTGCTGGTGCGGCCGTCCGCGTTTCTCATGGGACCGGCGCTTGCCTGGTTTCTGCTGACGCGGACGGAAGACGACCGCCGGAGTCGCGCGCGAGGCCTCGTCGCCTTCGCCGCCGGCGCCGCCCCGATGGTGATCGTCGCGCTGCTTTACAACGAGGTGCGGTGGGGATCCCCCTTCGCCACCGGCTACGTGCAGACGGAGCATCGCTACCTGGCGATGCAGTGGGAGGGATTCGTCGGGTTGCTGGCGAGTCCGGGGCGCGGGTTCTTCTGGTACAGCCCGATCCTCCTGCTGGCGCTCGCCGGCCTGATCGACCTGTGGCGGGAGCAGCGACGCATCGCGGCCGCGGTGTTGATCTTCGCGGGAGCCTACCTGGCGTTCCTGAGCTTCCTCACCGTGTGGAACGGCGACTGGACCTGGGGCCCGCGGCACCTGCTCCCCGTGGTCCCCATCCTGGCGATCGGCCTCCTGCCCCGACTGGAGCCCGGCCGCACGAGGCGCATCGTCTTGGTGCCGCTGGCGATCCTCTCCGTCCTGGTGCAGCTCCCCGGCGTGACGATGAACTACGAGGTCTACTACCTCTGGCACAACCAGTGGATGCGGGAGACGGGAGAGCGGCAGCGCGCCGGGCAGTACCATCTCCACGCGCCGCACTCGCAACTCTACGTGCAGGCGCGGCAGGCGTGGATCTACTTCCGGGATCTGAAGCCGCGCATGGAGAGCTACCGCCCCGAGCGCGACGGCGATCCGTACGCCAGCCCGCTGGGCGGAACGGCGGCGGTGACGAAGCGCGTGCCCGACCTCTGGTGGATCTACTTCCCGCTGACGGGCGTGCCGGCGGCGGGGACGATCGGGCTGGGCGCGGTGTCGGCGGGACTGATCGGCGTGGGGGCGTGGCGGCTGCGCCGGTGAGGCGACGCCGTCGGCCGTCGCCCCACCGCGGCCGCTACCTCACGCGGACCAGCTTGCGCGTCACGCTCTCCCCCGCGGCCTCCAGGCGAAGGAAGTAGACGCCCGGCGCCAGGTCGCGCGTTCCGTCCCAGGTGAGGGAGTGCCGTCCCTCGCGCGCGGAGCCGTCGGCCAGCGTGGCCACGCGTCGGCCGGCGACGTCGTAGATCGCCAGATCCACGGCGCCGGTCCGCGGCAGCGTGAATGACACGTTCACGGACGCGCGCACCGGACTGGGCGAGGCGGACAGCCGGACGAGGGAGGCGGCCGCCGGCACGGGCGCATCGACCGGGACCTCCGGCACCAGCAGGAACGCCTGCAGCGTGCCCGTGTCCGGCCGGATCCCCCACCCGACGATGTCCCCGTCGTCATTGATGTCCAGCGCCTGCACGAGGTCCCATCCGGAGCCCGCGGGAACCAGATCGTTGAGGTTGTGCATGACGCCGTGCTCCCAGAGGAACGCCGCCAGCGCGCCGCCGCTGGCCACGCACTGCGCGTGCCCGACGACCTGCCCGTGCGCGTTGACCGCGCGCGCGATGTTGTCCGTGTAGGCGAAGAGCCCCGACACGCACGCCTCCGGACCGGGCGTGCGGCCCAGGTCCACGATCTCGCCGGTGCCTCGCCAGAGGGTGGCGCGGTCCGCGCTGAAGAACTGCGGCGACGTCACCACCCACGAGGAGCCGACGACGTCGCCCGTCTCGTTCACGCCGAAGGCCTGACTGTGCTCGTACGTCGGGAGCGGTTCGCGCGACGTCATGGTGCCGCTCTCCCAGAGGAACGCGCGGTTCAGCGACACGCCGCCCACCTCGGGCTGCCGCGACCAGCCGACGACCTGCCCGGCCTCGTTGACGTCGTACGCGCGGGCGCCCGATCCGCCGAGCGTGCCCAGATCCGTCATGACGCCGTCGTCCCAGAGGAACGCGGCCGATCCGCCGCCGGGTCCCAGCGTGAACGCCCGCCCGACGATGCGGCCGGCGGAGTCCATGTCCTCGGGAATCGCCTCCGCGTAGCCCGGCAGGAGACCGATGTCGGTCCAGACGTCGTCCTCCCAGAGGAACGTGGTGTAGGACTGGACCGAGGTGTTCTCGGCCAGCACCGCGATCTGCCCGGCCGCATTGCCGGCCACCGCCTCCCCGATCACGAACCCGGGAGGCGCCCCGAGATCCAGGATGCCGCCCTCCCGCCACACCACGGGACGCTTCACGCTCTGCGCGGTCGTGGCGTAGCCGAAGATCCCGTCGCTCATCTTCACGGAGTTCGCGCGACTGAAGGAGCCGCCGAGGGTCCCGAGCGGGACGATCTCGTACGTGGGCGCGGCGGATGCGGGTCGCGACGCGAAGGACGGCTCCATCGCGGCGGCCGCCGCGGCCGCGAGGAGGATCGGCCGGGTGCGCCGGCCGGACCGAATCGGGGAGGACTTGGACATGGGTCCCTCCTGGGGTGAATCGAAGGGGGTACGGTCTCTACGAACGTGGCAAGGATGCGTGACGAAGGCGAGCGGCAACGCGACCTCCCGGGACGAACGGCGGCCCGCCGGGACGGAGTTGACGTCCTTACTCTTTCTCCGCACCATCGAAGGGTCGAGTTCACTCCTCTCCGGAGGGTTGCTTCATGCCTCGATTCCTGACGAAGGTCCTGACGCTCGCGCTTCCTCTCGCCCTGACCGCGTGTCTGGCCGGCCCGGACCGTTCCCCCCAGGATGCATCCTCGGCGGACACCCTTCCCCCGCCCGCCCTGGCGTCCGGCCCGTCGGGCCAGCGGATCGCGGGAGATCCGGGCGGAGAGGCGGGCGGAATCCTCCTGATCAGCGATCAACTCGGCCGATGGTGCACGTGCGCCGACAGTCACGTGCCGCGGCAGCGCATGGGCGTGGGAATCAAGTTCCGCTGGCAGGTGGCGGATCCCGTGGCGGTGGATCGCTTCGCGACGTTCCGCTTCCTGGTGAACGGCACGCCGGTCACGGCGTGGGGAAATCAGCGGGAATGGCCGGTGGACGATGACGATCCCCTGTTCTGGTTCCCCTCCGCGGGGATGCAAACCGTCACCGTGGAGAAGATGCTGAGCGGGGAGATGACGGAGCTGGTGGCCACGTTCGAGATCGTGGCGCCGTAGCTCCGGACTCGTCACGACCGCAGCGCCACGGCCTCCAGCCGATTCGTCATCTCCTCGGCCGACGGAGGGTTCCTCAGCTCGAACGTCTCGGCCGCCGGGCACCCGGTCGCCAGGAACGAGGCGGTCGTCGCCTGCACGTCGTAGTCCGTGTGGCGAGGGTGAACGCCGTTCTCATCCAGGATCAGCCAGTCGGCTCCCGGTCGCCCGAAGGGCATGCCCACACTCCCCGCGTTCACGATCCGGGTCTCGCCCACCCGTCGGTCGAACGGGAGATGCGTGTGCCCGCAGACGACCAGATCGGCATCGGCCGTTTTGAAGATCGGGCGAAGGCGATCCTCCGGCGTCGCCCGCGTGAAGACCACGTTGGCGTCGGCGGGCGTCGCGTGACAGAAGAGCACCCGGCCCAGGACGGGATGATCCAGGCGATGTGTCAGCGGCCACGTCCGCACGAAATCGCGAAGCTCGTCGGGAAGCCGGTGCGCCACCCAGCGGAGCATCTCGTGGAAGGTGGGCGGCACGCGCGCGGGCGGCCCGGAATCGAAGGCCGTGAGAACGTCCTCTTCCCCGTTGCCGCGCAGGAACATCGTCGGGGCCGGGAGCGATCGCAGGCGGTGGAGCAGCTCGACGGGCATCGGACCGGGGAGCGCATCGCCCAGCACGACGAAACGGTCGACCGGAAGCGACTGCCGGGCCACGTCGTCCAAGACGGCCTCCAGGGCCGGGACGTTTCCGTGGAGATCGGACAGCACGATCGTGGCCATGTCGGCTCCGGTCCGCGAGGCTTCGCACTCACCCTGATGGGGGCGGTGGGCGGACCCTACCAAGCCGACCACCGAGTTGTCCCCGCTGCCTCGCCGGAGCTACAATTCCGTCGTGGCCCAGCCCCTCCGCCCCTGCGGGAGGCCTCCAGGATGTTGCGGAGATCGGTCGCCCCGACCGCTTTCGCCCTGTTCCTCTTCGGCGCCCTTGCGCCGTACGTCCACGCGGACGGTGAGCCGTACGCCTGGGCGATCAGCGCCAGCGCCACGGACCCCTTCGTCCAGACCGCCGCCCCGCTGCCGGAGCCGGGCGTCGTGGAGCTGCACCTCTGGCTCGTCTGCGACGAGGTGGGCAGCATCGCCGCCGCCGAGTTCGGCGTGACGGAGGCCGGCAACCTGGACGCCGTGGCCTTCAACGCATCGCCGGCCGCCACGGTCCTCTTCGACAGCTCGCCCGACAACCTGCGCTTCGTGATGCCGGGTTCGCCCTCGCCGCCGTACTACGTGGGCAGCCTCCTGACCATCGACTTCGGCGGAGGCGGCAGCCTGTGCCTGGGACCGTCGGCCGGGAAGGGCATCAACGTGTCGGTGGACGCGGGCTATCCCCTGCCGACCGCGCACCCCAACGGACACCTCGGATTCTCCTCGGACGGATCGGACCCGTGCGCGTCCGGCGACTGCGTGGATCCGGCCACGCCCGTGGGTGAGATCGAGACCTCCACGTGGGGTCGCATCAAGGACACGTACCGATGAGGGCGCGGGTGCACCGGACGGTGCCGGGCTTCACGCTCCTGCTGATCGCGCTGGGAGCCGCATCGGCCGACGCCGGCCTGCGGTCGCCGGGACCCACCGGGTTCATCGATCCGCTGCGGTGCGGCGCGGAGGTCAGCGGCCAGACGGCGCCCTGCCAGTTCCGCTTCCACCCGGGAGGCGCCTCGGTCTACCAGGGCGACGTCCTGACGGTGTCCGTCACGCTGCGCGACGCCTTCGACGTTCCGGTGGTCGATTGCTCCACGTCCGTCACGCTGGTGCCGGTGGGACCGGACACGCACAACTTCTGCACTTGCTGCGGCGAGCGGCAGGACGGACGCACCGACCCCGACGGCACGATCCGCTTCCAGTGGGACCGCATCGGTGGCTTCGGCGAGCTGGATGCGCGCGTGACCTCGCACTGCGTCGGCAACATCGCCATCGCCCACCTGCCGCTCCAGTTCACCAGCTCGGACCTCACCGGAACCTGCAGCGACGATCCGGACCCCGTCGACATCCTGGACATGGCGCTCTGGGCACGAGGCATGTCGGCCGGCGGGTGGATCCGCTCGGACTGGGACTGCTCGGGCGGAGAGGCGGGCGTGCAGGATGCCATCGGGGTGGCGGCGGGGGTGTCGCAGGGGTGCGGGGATGGGGAGCCTTGTCCGTAAGGGGGCCTGGGGCGGATTCCCTCTCGCCGGACGTCCGCGTGCTGCTCCTCCGGCGCGGACCGGAGGACGCTGCGCGACGACTCTGACGTGGTGCGCGGAATCCGAGATCGGTTGGAGGCCAAGGAGCCGACCTCAATCCTACTGGGATCGGTAGGCCTTCTTCACCTTGGCCCATGTCTCCGGATCGATGATCGTGCTCGTTTCACAGACGTAGGTGCGAACTCCCTGGTCGCGCCCGGGCTCCGGTTGCCACGGGCCGTCCGCCTGCCTCAACGCCCGGCCTTCCGAATACACGTCGGTATCCGAGAACTGCCACCCGAGGAGCCCGGTGGCCCGGAGGACGATCGCCAGCGAATCCCCGACCTCGACAGCGAACTGCTCCGCCTCCTCCAGGGTGAACGAGTTCCAGGCGATACCAGGGGCGAGGTCTCCGGCAGCAACGGTCCTGGAGAACAGGGATGGTGACGAAGCATCCGGGAGATCGCCTGTGGCCGGCCAGACCTCGACGGTGAGCTCCTTCGTGAGTTCGGTGACGAGGAGCTCCACGTCCAGGCGCGCGAAAACTCCCGTCCGACCGACCAAGATCGTCTGGGCCCGCGCCAGATCGTCCCGAACCGCTCCACCCACTAGGTCGTTCGGCAAGATCTCCACGTCAGGCTTATCGCAGGGTTCCCCCGCACTCGCAGGTCCTCCCGCAAGCGCGGCTCCGAGCGCGAGTCTCCACAGACTTGAAACTGGCATCGGCATCCTCCTTCCCGCGAGAGGGACAGCGCAACCGGAGGAATGAGACCGGGGGAACAGCGTCGGCCCGCCGGGGACTTGCGGGCTCGCTTCGAGAATCCGGCGGACGCGCCTTCCTGTGCCAACATGGCAACGAATCCCTCCGGGCGCTAGGGACCCTACACCTCAGAGAGTCGAAGTAGGCGTCGACCGATCCCTCGGCGGTCTACTCACGGCCACCGGCCACCACGCTCACCCCCTCCGTTGCCCGCAGCCTCCCCGTCACTCCGAACCCGCCGAAGTCCTTCGACACCGCGAACGACACCTCGTTCCGTCCCGCCCGCAGCCGAAGCGGCACGGCGTCGAACAGACCCACGGTCCCCAGGAAGCGATGGTCCCGGCTGCGGTACTTGTCGTCGCCCGCAAACACGACGTCCCCGTTGAGGAACACGCGCACGCGATCGCTGAAGCCGAAGTCCATCCAGGCGACGACGGCCTCGTCCGCCTCCAGCGTCACGGCCGCGAACACGGTGTTCCCGTCCTGCGGCCGCGTCTCCGCCAGGTTCGCGATGCCCCTCGGCCCGACCGCCAACCGGCTCCAGGTGAGGTCGCCCACGTCCGGGAGCCGGACCGCATCCCTGACGCTCTCCTCCGCGAACGCGGACGACACTTTCCACTCCGTCACGACTCCGTCCGGTAACGGCACTCTCTCCGCCGGCTTGCCCTTCAACTCCAGCCCCGACGCTTCCCGGTAGCGGAAGCGCGAGAAGTGAGCCGGGGCGAAGCCGGAGAAGAGCCCCACCGCGCCGCCCGGACGACGACGCAGCAGCTTCTCGACGAAGAGGACCGGCTCCTCGCTGTCCACGTAGACGTCGGCGCTTCCGCCGGCGACGACGATGCGCACGGACAGCCAGCGATCCGCCGGCAGGTCCAGCGTGGCACCGAACCCCGGTCCGTGAAGGAGCTGCCAGGCCGCGCGCCGCTGGTAGACCGGCTGGTACTGGCACGCGTCCGGCTGTCCGGTCTGGTGCGGCCGCAGGTAGAACTCCTCGTGCTCGCCGTCGGCCGCGCGGTGGAAGATCGCCCCGGAGAATCCGCGCTCCCCGTTCAGGCACACGTCGAACTCCAGGACGCCCTCCCGGAAGTCGACGTCCTCCAGCACGGCGTCCGCGTTGCGCAGGAAGAGAGCCGGCCGGCCGAGGTGTTCCTCCACACGATGCTCCTCGCCGCGGAGCGTCCACCGCTCCGAGTCCACGGGCACCTCCACGGTTCCGTTCGCGGCCGCGGCGGGCGATGCGGAGAGCAGCAGGACGGCGGCAAGGAGAGCGGCGACAGATCGGTTCACGGAGCACCTCGGGGATCGGGCGGAAGACGAAGCGCGACGGCGGCCGCGCGGCCCCCTCAGCGTGGCTCCGAATCGGCTCCGGGTCTTGAAGAAATGGGACCGGCGCGCCTAGAGGTAGACGGTGTCGAAGTAGGCCGAGGCGCCGTCGCCGTTGAAAACGTGCGAGGGACGCACGGGTGCCGCCGCGATCTGTCCGGGCGTCCGCCCGGAGAACTCGCGGACGTCACGAACCAGGTGGGACTGATCCGCGTAGCCGCAGTCCAGCGCGACGTCAGCCCAGGATCGCCCGGCGCGGCGCCCGCGAAGCGCGCGCTGGAAGCGCAGGATCCGGGCGAACTGCTTCGGCCGCAGGCTCACCCCGCGCCCGAACGTCCGGGCCAGATGCCGCCGCGTGATCCCGAGATCGGCCGCCAGCGTCTCCACCGACGCCGGCCCGACCGCGGCCAGGCGTCGCGCGGCCGTGACGATGCGCGGGTCCGCCGCCCGATCCGCCCGCTGTCTCCGCAGGAAGACCTCCGTCTCCCGCACGCGATCGTCCGCACCGGAAGCCTCGGCGAGGCGCTGCTGCAACTCGCACACGTTCGCGGCGGGCGCCAGCAACTCCAGGTCGACGTAGCCGTCGACGATCGTGCCGGCGCCGGGAAAGAGGACGTCGGCGCTCCAGGGATGCAGGCTCACGATGACGATGCCCACCCGCCCGGGCGCCGCCGGATGAACCGCGCGGGTTCGCTGCCCGGTGAGGTAGCAGCGCGGCAGCGATTCCACGCCGTGTTCCTCCACGTGCACGAAGCGATCGCCGTAGTGGACGAGCAGTTCCACGGTGCCGGTGGGGAGCACGCAGCCCGGCCGATCGTCCACGTCGTCGGCTTCCTGCACCCAGACGCTCTCGACCAGATCGGCCAGGTCGGGAGCGGGCGGGCGACGCAGCTGGATCACGGAACCTCCGGAGGAAACGGGGCACACGTGCCGGTCTTCCCCATCCTAGCCCGACCGGCGGACGGCGGGGGCGCAGGGGGAGGTCGGTCGCGGCAGCTTGGCTCCGCTTCGTCCCCCTTCTGGCGCGCTCCGCCCCGACCGGCTACAGTGGCCCGATTCTCCGCCGCCGGCTCGGCCCGTCTTCCCCGGAGGCCCCCCATGATCGGTCAGACGATCGCCCACTACCGCATCACCGCCCCGCTGGGCGCGGGCGGCATGGGCGAGGTCTACCGCGCCGCGGACTCCAAGCTGGGCCGCGACGTCGCCATCAAGCTGCTCCCGGCCGACGTCGAGCAGAGCCCGGAACGCCTCGCCCGCTTCCGGCGCGAGGCACAGGTGCTGGCCAGTCTCAACCACCCGAACATCGCGGCCATCTACGGACTGGAAGAGGCGGACTCCCACCGCGCCCTGATCCTGGAACTGGTGGAAGGCCCCACGCTCTTCGACCGGCTGGCGGCGGGCCTCATCCCGACCGAGGAGGCCGTGGAGCTGGCGCACCAGATGGCGGAAGCGCTGGAGTACGCGCACGACCGCGGCGTGGTCCACCGCGACCTCAAGCCCGCCAACGTGAAGGTCTCGCCGGACGATCGGGTGAAGGTCCTGGATTTCGGGCTGGCCAAGGCGCTGGCCGATCCGTCGACCGAGGCATCGGCCTCCGGCAGCGATGCTCCCGCGCGGCCGGACTCCCCCACGCTCACGTCGCCCACCCTCACCTCGCCCATCACCGGCGCGCTCACCGGCGCCAACGTCATCCTGGGCACGGCGGCGTACATGTCGCCGGAGCAGGCGCGCGGCAAGCCGGTCGACCGCCGTTCGGACATCTGGAGCTTCGGCGTGGTGCTCTGGGAGATGCTCACCGGCGAGCGTCTCTTCCTGGGCGAGACGGTCAGCGACACGGTGGCGGCCATCCTGAAGACGGAGCCCGACCTGTCGCGCGTGCCGGACGATGCACCGCCGCGACTGCGAGAGCTCCTGGAGCGATGCCTCACGAAGGATCCGCGCCGACGCCTCCGCGACATGGGCGACGTCCGCCTGGAGCTGGAGTGGATCCGCGAGGGTCGCGGGGCGGCGGGATCGGACTCGACGACTGCGGAGCGCGGGACCGCCGCCCGTCCCTCGCTGCCGGCACTCGTCGCCGCACTCGTCCTCGGCGCGGTTCTCGGAATCGCGGCCTGGAATCTCGCCACCCCGTTGTCCCCGGCCGACTCCGCTTCCTCGGACCACCTCACGCTGGTCGCGCCGGAAGGCGTCGAGGCCCGGTGGTTCTATCCCTCGCCGGACGGCCGGTACGTGGTGATCGCGTCGCCCCCGCGGGGCGAGAAGGACTCCAGGCCGGGCCTGCACGTGCGCCCCCTGAACTCCTACTCGACGCATCTCATTCCGGGAACGCAACGCGCCCTCTTCCTGGCATTCTCCCCCGACAGTCGCTGGCTGGCCTTCGTCGCCCCGAAGGACATGCAGACCAGCGCACCGGTGCTATGGAAGGTCCCGATCGACGGCGGCGCCCCGCCGCTGGAGCTCCGACCCTGGAATCTCGAGTGGACCGGGCTCCACTGGCTGGAGGACGACACCTTCATCACCGCATCCGCGTCGGAGGGAATCCTCCGTCTCCCGGCGGACGGCGGCGCCGTGATCTCCCGCACTCCGCTCGTGGCCCCGGAGGGGGTCGCCATCGAGGACACGGTCCACCCCCTCGCGAGCGCCGCCTCCATCCTGCCGGGCGGGAAGCACTTCCTCGGCACGGTCGAGTTCTGGGGGGACGACGGCTACCGGAACGACATCGTCTCGGTGGATCTCGAGACGGGCGACGTGAAACGGCTGCTGGAGGACGCCTCCGTCCCGCGCTGGCTGTCGTCCGGTCATCTGCTGGTCAGCCGCGGCTCCACGCTGCTGGCGGTCCCGTTCGATCTCGATCGGCTGGAGGTGACCGGCGGACCCACCGCGCTCGTGGACGACCTTCGCATCTGGCGATCCTGGAACGACGGCGAGTTCGATCTCGCCCAGGATGGCACCCTCGTCTACGTGGGCGGCGGCTTCGTGGGAGGAGAGCGACGTCTCGTCTGGCTGGATCGACATCTCCGTGAACTGGAGCCATGGTCGGACCGCCTGCTGGACGTCGACTTCGCGCCGATGCTCTCCGCCGACGGACGACGCGTGATGGCGGTCCGGGCGGGCCCCGACGGCGTGTTCGACACCTACGTCTCGGAGCCGGATCGCCCCGTGCTGCAGAAGTGGATCGAGCGCCCCGGGGAGGACTGCACGCCGAACGCGTGGTCCACCGACGGTTCGCGAGTGGCCTATCGAGCCCGGACCTCGCGCGGGTCGTACCACTACGTCCGCACGATCGCGGACGGCACGGATCGCCTCGTCCTCGAGGACACGGAGACGACCGTCAGCTACTCCGTCTCCGCGTTCGCCGATGACGATGCATCGCTCCTGGTGACCCGCTTCGGAGACGGCCCGATGGACATCCTTCGCGTCGACCTGACGCACGAGTCGGAGGGGCTGCCGCCGGTCGAGATGCTGCTGGAGAACGCCGCCGTCCCGGAGATCTCCCCCGACGGTCGCTGGATGGCCTACCTCTCCGAGTCCTCGGGACGGTGGGAGGCCTACGTCCGTCGCTGGCAGGGCGGCGGACGACTCGGACCGGAGCGCCGGATCTCCTCGGACGGGGTCCGGGGCCCCTCGGTATTCCGGAATGCGGGACTGTGCTGGTACCGCCCCGGCGACGGAGGGCCGCTGGAGATCTGGTTCCGGGCCGGGTCGGACGTCCACTCGGTTCGGGTGGCGGGGGAGACGAACCTCTCCCCGCCGCGCCGCGTCGCCACGTGGGAGCCGGCCTTCGCTTCCATGAGTCCGGCCCCCGACGGCCGGATCCTGATGCTCAAGTACGGCCCCCGGGAGGCCGCGTTCCGGGAAGTGAGCGTGGTTCGCGGCTGGGCGAAGGACGTGGCGAGGAAGCTGGCGGCCGGCCGGTAGGCCCGGCCCACTACACCTTCGCCGCCACCCCCACCGGCTCCAGCCTCGCCGTGAAGTGCCGCAGGTACTTCGGCGCCTCCACGATCCGCATCCCCTGCACGTCGTCCTTGCGCGCCGCGACGGCCGCCGCCACTTCCAGCACGTAGTCCATGTGACTCTGCGTGTACACGCGACGCGGGATGGCGAGGCGAAGCAGCTCCAGCGGAGCCAGCCGCTCGCTGTGCGTCACCGGATCCTCCCCGCCGAACATCAGGGAGCCGATCTCCACGCCGCGCACGCCGCCCTCCAGGTAGAAGGCACAGGCCAGCGCCTGGGCCGGGAGCTCCCGCGGGGGAATGTGCGGCAGAAACGCGCCCGCATCGATGTACACCGCGTGGCCGCCCGGCGGCTCGACGATGGGGAGTCCCGCCCTCGCCAGACCGCGACCGAGGTACGCGGTGGAGGCGAGACGATACTCCAGGTAGTGCTCGTCCAGGATCTCGGACAGGCCGACGGCGATGGCTTCCAGATCCCGCCCGGCCAGACCGCCGTACGTGGGAAAGCCCTCGGTGAGGATCAGGAGGTCCTGCTCCTGCTGCGCCAGCCGGTCGTCGCGGCCGGCCAGGAATCCGCCGATGTTGCCGAACGCGTCCTTCTTGGCGCTGAACGTGGCGCCATCGGCCAGCGAGAACATCTCCTTCGCGATGCTCTCCACCGTCCGGTCCTGGCAGCCGGGCTCTCGTAGCTTGATGAAGTACGCGTTCTCCGCGAAGCGGCAAGCGTCCAGGTAGAACGGTACGCCGTACTTGCGGCAGAGCTCGCTGGCGCCGCGGAGGTTCTCCAGGCTGACCGGCTGTCCGCCGCCGGAGTTGTTCGTGACGGTGGCCACGACGCACGCCACCTCGCCCTCGCCGCCGAGCACCGCTTCCAGACGATCCAGATCCAGGTTGCCCTTGAACGGGTGCGTCTCGGCCGGCTTCAGCGCCGGCGCGATGGGGACGTCGACGGCCCGGGCGCCCAGGTACTCGGCGTTCGCGCGCGTCGTGTCGAAGAAGGTGTTGCTCACGACCACCTTGTCCTTCACGTCCAGGCACGAGAAGAGGATCCGCTCCGCCGCGCGCCCCTGGTGCGTCGGGATGACGTGAGGAAACCCGGTGAGGTCGCGCACGCGATCGCGAAACCGGTACCACGACTTCGCGCCGGCGTAGGACTCGTCGCCGCGCATCAGCGCCGACCACTGCTCCGACGACATCGCCCCGGTTCCGGAGTCCGTGAGCAGGTCGATGAGGATGTCCTCGGCCGGCACGCGGAACAGGTTCCAGTGGGCCTGCTCGAGCAGGACCTGGCGCTCCTCGCGGGTCGTCATCCGCAGCGGCTCGACGCTCTTGATCCGGAACGGTTCGATGATCGTCTTCATGGGGCTCCTCCGGGGGATTCGGGAGTTTCGGATTCCTGAATCAAGATACTCGCGCGCGAAGCCGCCGGGGAGGCGGCAGCGCCGACGCCGAACCGATCCGGCTGCGCCGTAAGTGACGACCCTGAAGCCCGTTGGCCGACCCGTCGCGCGGTGGATTTTGGGGAGCCGGAACTCCCGAACCCTGCTACTCTGCCCGGCGATTGATGGCCGGGTCGGCTGCGCGGCAAGGTCCCCCTGCTCGAGCGACCGGCCCCACTTCAACCTGAGGGAATGCCGATGCGTCGCCTTGCCGCTCTGTCGCTCCTGCTCCTGCTGACCCCCACCCCCTCCAAGGCGGAGTTCGTGTTCAATCCGAACCTCGTCACGATCGGCGTGGGCCCCGCGTTCCTCGACAACGACGCCGGGACCACGTTCTATCTGGGCGGCCGCGTGGATCTCGCCACGTTCGCGCCGGGCTGGGGCTGGGACGCGGGCTTCCACTGGTGGAGCAAGTCCGAGGACGAGACCGTCCTGGGCAACACGGTGGAGACCAGCATCCGGGACTTCGCCCTGAAGTCGGGCGTGAAGTACAGCTTCACCACGTCCAACCCGGAGTGGGTGCCCTACGCGCGCGGCGGCTTGGCGATGAATTTCTTCAGCGTCGAGGCCGAGTCGAACGGCTTCTCCGCGGACGCCAGCGACACGGAACTCGGGATCTACGTGGGCGGCGGAATCGACTACCACTACAGCGACTCGATGTACTTCGGCGCCGAGGCGGCCGCGCACTTCTCCGATGCGGACTTCTTCCTGCTGGGCGCCACCGTCTCCTTCCCGTTCGGAAGCGGCAACTAGCGATCGCAGCATCCTGACGGCGGTGCGTCCGCCGCGCGGCACGGGAGGCGGCTCCGGAAGGGGCCGCCTCTTTCGTTTCTCCCTCTCCCCGGGTCGGCGCGGTTCTGCGGCCGGGCCCGGAGCCGCTACGATCTCCCGATGCGCCTCCTCCCCCGTCCTCGTCTCGCCGTCCTGCCGGTCCTGGCGTTCGGCTGCGACCGGCCGTCTAAGGTGACCCGCCTGCGCGACGAGGCGGTGGCCGCGCCCGCCGATGCGAACCGGCGCGGCCAGCTCGGCCTCGCCTACGACGCCAACCTCTTCGCCGAGGCCGCGCGAACCTGCCTGGAGCAGGCCCGAGCACTGGATCCGGACGCCGCCCGCTGGCCGTATCACGTCGCCCGACTGACCGCCGAGGCCGGCGACCTGGAGGGTGCGCTGGAGATTCTCGCCGAGGCGGAGGCGCGCAGCCCCCGCTTCGCCCCAATCCACTGGCGGCGCGGCCAGTGGCTGCTGGATCTCGGGCGGACGGACGACGCGGAGGACGCGTTCGCGACCGCGCTCGAGTTGAGTCCCGAGAGCGTTCCGGCGGACGGCACCGTGGAGGAGTTCGGATCGTTCCCGGCCGGCGGCCTCGTCGAGCTGCGCCGCTCCCCCTGAAGACCTCCCGTCGCCTCCTCCTCCCTGTCGTGCTACCGTCCCGCCATGGGTACGAATCACGATCGTCTCCGTCGCCGCATCGAGCAGCTCCTCGCCGGCGCGCCCGCCGCCGAACTGTCGAAGCGCCTCGCCCCGAGGGCCGATCCTCCGCCCGCGCACGTTCCCAAGTCGCGCGGCATCGATCCGGAGAGCGTCGCCCGGCGGTGGGAGGCTCTCCCCGCGGACGACGACGTCCGGGACGCGCTGCTCGATCCGCCCACCGCGGAGACGATGCAGTCGTACGAGCGCAACATCGAGAACTTCGTGGGCACGGTGAAGGTGCCTGTCGGCGTGGCGGGCCCGCTCCGCGTGAACGGACTCTTCGCTCGCGGCGACTACTACGTTCCGCTCGCCACCACCGAGGCGGCGCTCGTGGCGTCCTACAGCCGCGGCGCGCAGCTGCTCACCGCGGTCGGCGGCTGCACCTCCATCGTCCTCAACGAGGGCGTGAGCCGCGCCCCGGGGTTCGCGTTCCGGGACCTGCGCGAGGCCGCCGAGTTCGTGGTGTGGGTGACCTCGCAGTACGAGGAGATCCGGAGGGTCGCGGAATCCACGACGAGGCACGGCAAGCTCCTCGACCTGGAGATCACGTTCGACGGGAACCGGATCTACACGGCGCTGGAGATGTCGACCGGCGACGCGTCCGGGCAGAACATGGTGACGTTCGCGGGCGAGGCGGTGCGTCGCTACATCGAGGAGCACACTCCGGTGAAACCCCAGCACAGCTTCGTGGAGTCCAACTTCTCGGGGGACAAGAAGGCCACGGCCCAGTCGTTCCAGACGGTGCGCGGACGCAAGGTGTGCGCGGACGTGATCCTCCCGGCCGACCTGGTGAAGGAGAAGCTGCACACCACGCCGGAGCTCATCTTCGACTACTGGCGCATGTCGGTGGTGGGCGGGCTGCTCGCGGGAGCCATCGGCCACCAGGGGCACTACGCCAACGGTCTCGCGGCGCTCTACATCGCGTGCGGGCAGGACGCGGCGTGCGTGTCGGAGACGGCGGTGGGCATCACCCGGTTCGAGACCACGCCGGAGGGAGACCTCTACGGCTCGGTCACGCTGCCGAACGTGATGGTGGGGACGGTGGGGGGCGGGACGGGGCTCCCCAGCCAGAACGCCTGCCTCCGGATGCTGGGGTTCTCGGGGGCCGGGAAGGCCGCGGCGTTCGCCGAGGTCTGCGGCGGTCTGGCGCTCGCCGGGGAGCTCTCCATCATCGGCGCGCTCTGCTCGGGCGAGTTCGTCAAGGCCCACCGCAAGCTGGCGCGGGGATGAGTCCGCTGTCCGTCGTCGCCGTCCGGGACGCCGCGACGGCCGCGCGAACGCTCACGGAACTGAGAGTTCGCGTCCGCAACGACTTCCCCGGCCCTCCCCCGCCGTCCGAAGCGTCGGCGCTCCGGGACCTGGATCGTCCCCACCTCCGGCCGACGTTCCTCGTCGCGGAGCGTACGGGAGGACCGGTGGCCTTCGTGGCGGCCCGCCTCTCCCCCGCGCTGACGGATGCGGACGGTCGACCGCTCGGGATGCTGGGCCCGTTCGAGGCGACGGACGCGGATGCGGCCACCGAGTTGCTGCGCGCGGGCACGGACGATCTCCGTCGACGCGACGCGGGCGAGGTCATCGGACCGATCTCGGGCGACACCTGGCACTCCTACCGGTTGAACGTCGGCCCGTGGGAGGATCCGCCGTTCCTCCTGGAGCCGTGGAATCCGCCGGCCTACGAGGGAATGTGGACGGCGGCTGGGTTCACGGCGTGGCAGGGGTACCACTCGAAGGAGATCGTCGGCACGGCCGCCGCGGCCGAAGGACTGCGCCCGAAGCGCGAGGCGGCCCAGGCCCGCGGGTACTCCTTCGTCCCGCTGCGCGAGGCGGCGTTCGAGGAGGAGCTCGGCCGGGTGTACGAGCTGTCGCGGGTGCTCTTCGCGGGGAATCCACTCTACACCGAGATCTCCCGGGACGAGTTCCTGGATCTCTACCGCGACGCCCGGCCGCTGATCCGCGCGGACTGCGTCACGTTCGCGGTGGCGCCGGACGGATCGGACGCCGGCTTCCAGTTCACGCTGGAGGATCCGGCCGGCACGCTCAACGTGAAGACGCTGGGCGTGCTCGCGGAGCACCGCCGGGCCGGCCTCGGCGGCGCGCTGGTGTCGCTGGCGTACCAGGCGGCGGCGGCCCGCAACGTTCCGCTGCTCCTGTGCCTGATGCACGACAACAACGTCTCCAGCCGCATCGACGGCGGGAACTCGCGCGTGATGCGTCGCTACCGCCTGTACCGCGCCGGGGGCGGGCCCGCTTGAACGTCGCCGCCCTCTTCCGTCGGTCCGCCGACGCGGCCGGGGACCGGATCGCCTTCGCGCCCCCGGACCGGGAGCCCATCCCCTTCCGGGCGCTGGCCGACCGCGCCGATCGCGTCGCCGGCGGTGCGCGACGCACCGGGCTGGAACCCGGCGATCGCGTGATCGTCATGATCCCCATGAGCGTGGACCTGTACGCGGCGCTGCTCGGGCTGCTGCAGGCGGGGCTCACGTGCGTGTTCGTCGATCCGTGGGTGGGAGCGCGCCGCATCGCGCGCTTCGCGGCGTTCGCGCAGCCGCGCGCCTTCTTCGGCGTGCCGCGGGCGCATCTGCTCCGCCGGGCCGAGCGCGACCTCCGTCGGCTGCCGGTCACCGTCACCACCGGCCGACGCTTCCTGCACTGGCCCGCCCGTCGCACCCTGGCCGAACTGGAGTCCGGGCCGGGGCTGGGTCACGTCCACGACGCCGCCGACGACGACTCCGCGCTCGTCACGTTCACCACGGGATCCAGCGGTCTCCCGAAGGGCGCGGACCGGACGCACGGATTCCTCGCGGCGCAGCATCACGCGCTGCGCACGGAGTTCCCGCCCGCCGAGGGCGACATGGACCTGACGATGTTCCCGGTGTTCGCGCTCAACAACCTCGCCCTGGGGATCCCCACGGTGATCCCCGCGATGGACTTCCGCGACGTGGCGGGCGTGGACGCCGGGGTCGTCGCCGGACAGATGATCCGCCACGGCGTGACGACCTGCACGGCCTCGCCCCCCTTCCTGGACCGCCTGGCGGAGCACGCGATCCGGCACCCGGACCGGGCACCCCGCCTGCGACGGATCCTGGGCGGCGGCGCCCCCGTGTCGGACGGCCAGCTCCGGGCGTGGCGGACGGCCTTCCCGGACACGGAGGTCACGGTGGTGTACGGTTCCACCGAGGCCGAGCCCGTGGCCCACCTCGACGCGGAGGAGCGCTTCGCGCTGGCCGCGGACGGCGGCGCGCGCGGCTACTGTGTCGGCCGACCGAGTCAGCAGGTCCGGACCCGCGTGGTGCCGATCGTGCGCGGGCCGCTTGCGGAGGACGTCGCCGACGTCCCGTCCGGCGAGGTGGGCGAGCTGCTGGTGACCGGCGACCACGTCTGTCGACGCTACTTCCGCAACGAGGCGGCCGAGCGCGAGAACAAGCTCCGGGACGCGGACGGCACGGTCTGGCACCGGATGGGCGACACCGGCGCGTTCGACGAGGCGGGTCGGTTCTGGCTGGCGGGTCGCGTGCACTCCACCATCCGTCGGCGCGGGGAGTGGATCCATCCGCAGCTCGTCGAGCGGATCGCCACCGGCGACGACGAGCGGATCCGCCGCATCGCCGCCGTCGGCCGACCGGAGGGCGCGGACGACCAGGAGCTCGTCATGGTGGTGCAGGCGGTGGTCGGTACGGACGCGGACGAGCTGCGCCGCGACGTGGAACGTCGGCTGGCGTCGGCGAACCGGCCGGCGGACGAGGTGCGGGTCACGCACCGACCGCTGCCGGTGGACCCGCGCCACGCCAGCAAGATCGACTTCGCGGCGCTGCACCGCGCCCTGGAACGGGGAGACTTCCGATGACCCGCCCCCTCCCTGCGCCGGACGCACCCTTTCCGGTCCGCTTCCGCGCCTACCTGGCCGAACGCTTCCCGCTGCTCCACCACGGGCTGCTCATCGTGGCGTACGGCTCGTCCCAGCAGTTCCTCGCCAAGGTGCTCACCGCGCCCGAGGCGCCGATGCACTACGACGTCCGCTCGCTGCTGGCCGCCGTCACGCTGCTCTGCGTCTTCTTCCACCTCCGCGTGTTCGACGAGCACAAGGACGCCGCGGAGGACCTGCGCCACTACCCGCACCGCGTGCTCTCGCGCGGGCTCGTCACGCTGCGCCACCTGAAGGTCGCCGGGGCCATCGCGATCGGACTGGAACTCGCGTGCGCGGCGATCGCCGGACCGGCCGCGGTCATCGGCACGCTGATCGTGCTGGGGTTCTCGCTGCTGATGCTGAAGGAGTTCTTCGTGTCGGAGTGGCTGAAGCGACGGTTCCTCCTCTACGCCGCCTCCCACATGCTCATCATGCCGCTGATGGCGCTGATGATCTTCAGCTACACCACCGGCCGCCTCCCGTGGGAGGCTCCCGCCTGGTACTGGCTCTACTCCTGGGTGGGCTTCTTCGTGACGTTCAACTGGGAGATCTCCCGCAAGATCCGCTCGCCGGAGGAGGAGATCGAGGGCGTGGACTCCTACACCAAGATCCTGGGGCTGTACGGAGCGGCGTGGGCGGTGCTCGCCGTGCGCGTGGTCGACACCGGACTGGTCAGCCTCGTCGGGTTCCATCTCCGCCTGGCCCCGTGGTTCTACGTGGCGCTGGTACTGCTGTTCGCACTCTGCCTCGTCGGCTTCCTCCGCTTCCGCTTCCGGACCTCGCCGAAGACCGCCCGGGCGATGGAGACCTACGCGGGTCTCTACATCATCGCGTTCGATCTCATCCTGGCCGCCGCCATCGTGCAGCGCAACGGGATCGTCCTGTCGTGAGGCGCGTCGTGTTCGCGGCCGGCGTGAGACCGGGCGACGTTCCGCTCGTGGGCTCCAAGGCGGTGAACCTGGCCCGGCTGCGCCGCGGCGGCCCGCGCGTGCCGAACTGGTTCGCGGTCACCACCGAGGGGTTCGCGGCCGTGCGCGCGGCCGTGCCCGAAACCGCCGGGATCGCGGCGGCGCTCGCCGGCGGCGAGCCCGTGGAGGCCGTCGGGCGACGGATCCGGGATGCGATCGTCTCCACCCCGCTCCCCGACGACCTGCGCGAGGAGATCCTGCGAGCCCGCCACGACGCCTTCGGCCCGGAGGCCGTCGTCGCGGTGCGATCGTCCGGGACGTCCGAGGACAGTGCGGAGGCCTCGTTCGCGGGGCTCCACGACAGCTTCCTGTTCGTCCGGGGCGACGAAGCGCTCCTCGACGCGATCCGTCGCGTGTGGGCCTCGGCGTTCAACGATCGCGCGCTGGCCTACCGGAAGGACCGCGGTCTCCCCACGGACGACATCGACCTGGGCGTCATCGTGCAGGAGATGGTCGACGCGCGCACCTCCGGCGTGCTGTTCACGGTGAGTCCGGCCACGGGCGATCCCGGCGAGCTGGTGGTCAGCTCGCTGTGGGGCGCGGGCGAGGGGCTGGTCAGCGCGGGGCTGGACGCGGACACATTCACGGTGGACCGCGAGACGATGGAGGTCTCGGCCACGCTGGCCCCCAAGCCGACGCGGCTCGTCCGCGCGGCCGACGGCTCGGGTCTGCGCGAGGAAGCCGTGCCGGAAGCGGAGCGCGAGGCCGCGAGCCTCACCGACGACCAGGTCCGCAGTGTGGCCCGGGCCGGGGTGGCGATCGAGCGGGAGTTCCACCACCCGCAGGACGTGGAGTTCTCGTTCGACGCGGAGGGGCGGCTGCACGTCCTGCAGGCCCGGCCCATCACGACCGTCGGGGAGCTGGGCCCCGCCGCCGGACACCGGATCCTCTGGGACAACTCGAACATCATCGAGAGCTACTCGGGCGTCACGTCGCCGATGACGTTCAGCTTCATCCGGCACGCGTACGGCACCGTGTACCACTGCTTCTGCGAGGTCATGGGGATCTCCCCCGCGGTGATCCGCGCGCACCGCGGGATGTTCCGCAGCATGCTCGGGCTGATCCGCGGGCAGGTGTACTACAACCTCATGAACTGGCACCGCCTGGTGAAGCTCTTCCCGGGCTACCAGTACAACCGCGCGTTCATGGAGTCGATGATGGGCGTGCGCGAGAGCACGTCGCTGGAGGACGGCGCCCCCGAGGCCGACGTGGGCTGGCGGCGGCGCTACCTCGTCGAGCTCCCGGCGCTCGTTCGCCTGCTGCTCCGCTCCGGGACGAACTTCCTGCGCATCCGCTCCATCGTTGCCGACTTCGAGTCCCGCTTCCGTCGCCTGCACGAGCGCTGGGAGTCGATGGACTTCGACACGATGCCGCCGCACGAGCTGCTGGACGTGTACCGGGAGATGGAGGAGGACCTCCTCGCGGAGTGGAAGGCGCCGATCATCAACGACTTCTACGTGATGATCTTCTACGGCACGCTGAAGAAGCTGTGCACGTCGTGGTGCGGCGACGAAGCGGGGACCCTCCAGAACGATCTGCTCTGCGGCGAGGGCGGCCTGGCCAGCACGGAACCGGCGCGTCGCCTCGTCGGCCTGGCGGCGACGGCCCGCAAGGATCCCGAGCTGCGGCGGACGCTCCTGGAGGGCGACGCCGAGGAGCTGGCGGTCCGCCTCCCGCACGACGGCCGCTTCCCCGAGTTCGCGGCCGCGGTGGCCGCGTACCTGGAGGACTTCGGCTACCGCTGCGCCGACGAGCTCAAGCTGGAGGAGCCGTCGCTGAAGGATCGTCCGGCGTTCCTGTACCGGATGATCCGCAACTACCTCGCCTCCGACGACGACGCGCTGTTCGACGTCGCGGCGCAGGAGGCACGCGAGCGGCGCGTCCGCGCCGACGCCGAGGCGCGAGCGTACGCGACGCTGCCGCCGCCGGTCCCGGTGCGCCGCTTCGTCTTCGATCGCGTGCTGCGGGCCGCCCGACGCGGGGTGAAGAACCGCGAGAACCTGCGGCTCGCCCGGACGAGGATCTACGGGACGCTGCGCGAGCTGATCCGCGCGCTCGGCCGACGCCTGGTCGAGGCCGGCGAGCTGGACGATGCGGAGGACGTCTTCTTCCTGACCCTGGACGAGGTCCAGGACTTCGTGCAGGGGACGGCGGTCACCACCGACCTGCGCGGGCTCGCGGACCTGCGCCGCACCGAGTTCCACGCCTACCGCACCGAGCCGGAGAACGAGCCCGCCGACCGCTTCGAGACCTGGGGGATGGTCTACCATCGCAACCGGTTCCGTCCTCGGGACGCCGGCGTTGCGGCCGCCGCGGACGGCGTGCTGCGAGGCATCGGCTGCTGCCCGGGAACGGTGACCGGTCCGGTGAAGGTGATCCTCACCCTGGACGGCGACGCGGAGCTGAACGGCGAGATCCTCGTGGCCGGCCGCACCGATCCCGGCTGGGTGGCCCTGTACCCCGCGGTGTCAGGGCTTCTCATCGAGCGGGGCAGCATCCTCTCCCACTCCGCCATCGTCGCGCGCGAGATGGGCATCCCCACAATCGTCGGGATTCCGGGGCTGACGTCGGCGGTGCGGACCGGGCAGCGGGTCGCGATGGACGGTGCGGCCGGTACGGTGCGGATCCTCGACGGCGAAGAGGACGCGGCGCCCTCGCCCGAACGGGCGGCGGACGACGGTCCGCCTACCAGCGCTGGAGCGGATTCCACGGCGGGATGATCCCCGCGATCTGCCCCGCGAACAGCCCTGCCGCCGCGGCGAGACAGAGCACCACGCGCGCCCAAGGCCAGCGCGGCACCGGATCGCTCCGGCCGCGATCCAGCGCCGCCCCGATCCACGTCGCCGGCACGATCAGCGCCGCGAGCGAGAGCGGCGCCGCGGGAGACACTCCCGTCTGCACGAGGAACGGCGGACCGGCCACCGCGGCGACCGCGAGCAGGCCGCCCCCGGCCAGGGCCGTCGCCTTCGCCGGACCGTCGCCCGTCCGCCGGCCGATCCGTCGCGCCAGCGCCAGCGCCAGCAGCGTCGCGTTGGCGGCGAGGAACGGACCGTAGAGCTCGCGGTGGACGTGCAGCGTGTTCGCCACGAGCAGCACCGCGAACACGGGGATCACGGCACGCTCGGTGGTCCGCACGCCGATCCGGCCCTGCGCCCCGCCCTCCGGCCTCAGCGCGTACCAGCTCAGCAGGAACGCGGCGAACCCGCTGAGCAGCGGCAGCGCCCAGGGCCAGCCGCCCAGCGCCCAGCAGCCGTAGGCGTACAGGACGAACACGAGACTGGCGCCGGCGTGGAACATCGGCACGCGCGCCGACGCCGTGGCGATCGCGACGGTGAGGAGGAGCAGGCTCACGTTCTGGTAGATCACCTCCTCCAGCGGCTGCGCGGTGATCTTCAGGAGGATGTACGCCACGCCGATCGGCACCCAGAGGTTGTCGGTGCCGCGCAACGCGATCGCCTCCAGCCCGGTCACGATCACGGCGACGTGCAGTGCGGCGAGCACGCAGACCGGGCGGGGGACGGAGGTGAGGAGGAGCAGCGGCAGGTGGATCGCGAGGAACGCGAGCACGAGGAAGACGAGCGAGCCCTCGACGCTCTTGCGCCCCTCCTCGATGCGGTAGGAGATGGTGCCGTAGCGTCCGCCGACGAGCGCCGCGAATCCGTCAGCCACCGCGAGCGTGAGGACGGACGCGAAGTAGACCCACAGCCGCCCGTCCGCGAGCAGGAAGACCGCGAAGATCGCGAGCGGATAGTACTCCGCCCCGCGACTGCTGCGTCCCACGCCGTGCAGTCCCGGCAGGAATCCCCAGCGCTGCGCCGCCGCGAACAGGATCGACAGCGATCCCGACATCGCCAGGACGATCCAGGGCGACCGCACGAGCAGCGGGAAGAACAGGCAGCCCAGACCGCCGGCCATGTGCACGAGCTTGCGCGGCAGCTCCGGGCGCGGGGAGCCGAGGCGGGCCCACGCCTCCGCGGCGATCAGGACGACCAGGAAGTAGGCCGCCAGGATCGCGGCGCCCAGCCGCTCGTCCGCCATCAGGAGGACGCCGTCGTTCATCGCACGACCTCCAGCACGAACGTGCGGTAGAAGAACGCGCGATCGCGGCGCAGCAGCACCTCGGCCTGGTCGGTCAGCGACTCCACGCGATCGAGGAACTCCGGCGGACAGCTGCGCGGCACCAGCATGTTCCAGTACGCGAAGCGCGCGCCGGGATTCGCCGCGTCGAGGAGCGTCGCGTACGTCTCGCGGCAGAGGTCCGGATCCAGGTACTCGAAGATGTCCGAGAGGTTGAATCCGTCGAAGCGCCCGGAGCCGGCGGTCGCGGCATCGGCCACGGTGCCGGGCCACAGCGTGAGCCGGTCGAGACCGTCCCGCATCGCCTCCCAGTTCTCCTCCTCCAGGTACGGCGGCAGGGCGCGACGGAAGCGCCCGGTGAGGACGTACTCCAGGTACGGATTGTTGTGGGTGGGAAGGACCGTGAACGCGTAGCGCGTCCTCTCGAGGATCCGATCGGCCACGGATCCCTCCACGTAGCGGAAGAACTCCGGGTCCCGTCCCAGCCGCCCCATCACGAAGCGGCTGAAGAACAGCCGGAACATCCACCGCCAGCGCCGCGTGTTCCAGTGCCGCTCGTAGAAGTCGTGCCGCTCCTCCTCCGGTTTCCGCGCGAGAAGGTCCTCCACGCGACGCTTCCCGTGGACCCACGGGAGCACCCGGCGATGGAACACGCGGAAGAACCCCTCGAACTTGCCGGCGTGGATCACGCCCGCTGCGAGGAGATCGCGGCGCTCCGCCCAGAACTGGCGGGCGTCGGTGGAGAGATCGCCCCGCACCGCCTCGAACAGCAGACCCCGTCGGTCGCTGTCCTCCACGCCGAGGAACTCGAGGGCTTCACGGCGCGTCAGGCGACGGATCGCGGCGGCCTTCAGTTCGATCAGGGCCAGCTGGGCGATGCTGAGGTCGGCGGCCACGACGGCGGCCCCGTCGGCGAGCAGCGCGAACGAGTTGTCGCCGCCCGAACCGATGGAGAGGATCCGCTTGCCCCCGGCCGGGAGCAGCGCGGAGCGGAGGACCCGTGCGTCCTCCCAGCAGTTCGCGTAGCGGATCAGGTCGAAGCGAGCCCGCTTCTCGATGGACGAGGCCATGAGCCGCATTCTGGACGGCCCGGCGGGGTTCGTCCATGCCCGGGCGGATTCGCCCCCGGTTGACCCCGACGCCTCCCCGTGTCACCTTCCCTCCACGGCGACGGTCCTCGCCGCACCTCTCCGGTCCCGCCCCATGCCGGGACCCTCGCGGAGGCAAAGGGGGGCAGACTCCCGGATCGGTGTTCCAGACCTTCGGAGACCGGAGGTTCGTGGCTGGGGTGCGGGTCTCGCGGTCGGACCGAAGGAGCATGGAATGCCGAAGCAGAAGGATCTCAAGCGCCGCGTCCGCGAGCGTATGAAGAAGACCGGCGAGGCCTACACCACCGCCCGCCGCCACCTCGTCTCCAAACGGAAGACGTCCCGGCCGACGCTGCCGTCCGCCGACGAGTGCGCGAAGCTGGCCGGCATCGCCGACGACACCGTGAAGGCGAAGACCGGGCGGACGTGGCGCCAGTGGACCGTCGCCCTGGACGCCGTCGGGGCGACGGAGCTCCCGCACCGCGACATCGCGAAGCTCGTGCGCGAGGAGCACGGCACGTCGATGTGGTGGGCGCAGTCGATCACCGTCGGCTACGAGCGCATCCGCGGCCTGCGCGCCAGGGGACAGCGGCGGAAGGACGGCAAACCCGACACGTTCGACGCCAACAAGAGCCGGACGTACCCGGTCCCGGTGGAGTCGCTCTGGCGCGAGGTCCGCAACGTCGGCCGCCGGCGGAAGTGGCTGACGGACGTGGAGCCGGAGATCCGCAAGGCCACGCCGCCGAAGTCGCTCCGCATGAGCTGGCCGGACGGCACGCGCGTGCAGCTCTGGTTCACGGACAAGGGGGCGAAGAGCTCGGTGCAGGTGCAGCACGGCGGCCTCCCCACGGCCGAGGCCGCGGCGGAGGCCAAGCGACGGTGGCACGACCGCCTCGACGCGCTGAGGCGCCACCTGCGCGAGCGGAAAGAGTAGACCGGGAGGAGGGAGGGGCCGGGCCCCTCCCTCACCGCCTCATCCCTACCGGGTCACGATCATCTTCCGGCTCCGCTGTTCCCCATCACTTCGCAGAACCAGGAAGTAGACGCCGGCCGGGACTTCGGCGGCCCTCCACTGTCGCTCGCGGACGATTCCGTCGCCCCGCTCGAGCCGCTCGATCCTCTTCACCCGTCGACCGGACACGTCGTACAGGTCCAGCGTCACGGGACGATCCGTGCGCGCGGCGAACCGCAGCATCGTCTCGCCACGCACCGGGTTCGGGGCGGGATCGTCCAGCAGCAGCCGCCGCGCGCGATCCACGTCGACCTCCGGCGCGTTCACCGCGGTGGCGGGAAGGTCAATCTCCCATACGCCGCGCCCGAACGTCGCCGCCACGAGCTTCCTCGCCGGCGACTTGATCTCGAGGTCGCTGACGGCGCAGTTCGGAAATCCGGAACCGACCGGCGTCCAGTTCACGCCCTCGTTCGTGCTGAGCCACACGCCCAGATCCGAGCCGACGTACCACTCCGACGGCCGATCGGGATCCGCGACGAACGTGTTGGCCGGGACGTTGGGGAAGTCGCCGGTCACGTCGTGCCAGCTGACGCCGAAGTCCGTCGTGCGCACGACGTGGGAAACGCCGGGCGTGTAGCTCCCGTACACGACGTAGGCGGTCGCCGGGTCGTGCGGGTCGGCGGCGATCTTCTGCTCCGTCCCGCCGGTGGCGGGGAAGCTCGGCGAGGGAATCCAGCTGCCGCCGTCGTCCGTGGTGTGGAACACGCCCGAGAAGTTCGAGAGCGTCCAGACCAGTCCGGACTGGGCGCGGCTCATGGAGATCCAGCGCGCCGTCTGCGCGCCCACGTTCTGCCAGAGCGCTCCCCCGTCCGTCGTGCGGAAGATCCCGTTGGTCGTCGTCGTGTAGAGCCGATTCGGCTGCAGCGGATCGTGGTCCTGGGCCGTGATCCAGAAGCCCGTGCCGGTGATGCCGGTCATGATCTGCTGGTAGTTCCCGCCCCGGTTCGTGGACTTCCAGTGCAGTCCGTTCTGCGTTTCCGCGTAGACGACTCGCGGATCGGTGGGGTCCACGTTGCAGACCATGCCGTCGAAGATGATGGGGGTCTCCCGCCAGACCCCGAGCCGTCGCCGCGGGATTCCGTTGTCCTGCGTCCCGCCCACCATGAACGCGCTGTCGGTCTGCCCGACGCACACGTCATAGTACTGGTACGTGACCATGCCCTCCCGCCGTGATCGCCAGGTCAACCCGTCGTCGGTGGACTTCCACACGCCGCCGTCGGTGGCCAGCCAGATCGTGTCGGTCGAGTTCGGGTCGTAGACGATCGCGTGGTTGTCCAGGTGCGGGCTGACCGAGTCGCCGAACGCGGGGCTGAAGATCGTGTTCGTGTACTGCATCCAGCTGACCCCGCCGTCGGTGCTCCGGAACATCGGGACGCCGCCGCTGTTCACGAACTCCGGATCGTCCGGATCCACCGCCAACACGAGGTTGTACCAGCCCTGTCCGGCGGTCATAACCTGCGTCGTGTTGCGCGGCGACCACGTCGCGCCGCCGTCCGTGGAGCGGTAGACGCCGACCGTGTTGAACGTGGCCGTGTTCACGTAGTGCGCGTAGATGACGTCCGGATCGGCCGCGGTGACGCCCAGCTTCGTCTTGCCGAGCGCCAGCGACGTGGGCTGGCCGGTACCGGCCAGCTGGAACGTGAGACCGCCGTCCGTGGAGATCTTCACGCCGAGGTCCGGACCGGCATTGATGAAGGGGTCCTGTCCCTTCGCGATGAAGACCGTCGCGGGATCGCCCGGCTTCCACTTCACGTCGAACACGGCGTTTCCGCCCTCCACCAGCACCCAGCTCTGTCCGTCGTCGGTGGAGCGGAAGAGCCCGGAACTCGTCCCGGCCAGGATCACCTGCGACGTCGCGTTCGCCTCGATGACGTGGAAGCCGTTGGGAGTCCCGGCCGATGCGGTGAGTCCGGACGGCGCCCAGGTCGCGCCGCCGTCGGTCGACCGGATCAGCCCTGCTCCGAACGGCGAGTTGAGGTCCGCGAAGGCAGGCAACGTGCCCTCTCCGAGTCCCAGCAGGACGACGTCGGGGGCCCACGGCAGGACCGCGACCGCGCCGCAGTGCGTCGAGGCCTGATCATCCGTGAGGGGTAGCCAGGTGTCGCCGCCGTCCGTCGTCTTCCAGAGTCCGCCGCCCGCCGTCGACACGTAGACCACGGACGAGTTCGTGGGATCGATGGCGACGCCGTTGGCGCGGCCCGAGAAGTTCACCGGACCGGTGGAGAACCACGCGGAGCGAAGGCCCGCGCCTTCGCGCAAGCGCCCGCGCGTGTCCTCCCACGCCTGCCACCGGAGTCGCGCCGCATTCTCACCGGGCGCCGTCCGCGGGCCGAGAAACGAGATCATCCGGTTGTACGGCTTCCACCCGCTGCCGGGCTCACTCCGCAACTCCGGATTCTGACGGAAGAACTCCCCCAGCCGATCCGGACCGACGGGGTAGGGCTCCTCGGCCAGCTGTCCCAGGGAGGGACGGGCCTGGGCCGCAGGAACCAGGAGCAGGACGAGCAGGCAAGCGGTCGCGAACTTCATCAGGGCCTCCGGGAACGAGTGGACGTCTCCAGCATGACCTCCGGGACGATTCGCCGCTTTCACCAGCTTGCGGTCGGCTCCCGTCTGGTCAGGGCGGTCCGATCTCGGCTACAGTCGGTCGTCCTCCGGCCCCCCGCCCGCCCCCTCCCCGAGGTGTGCCCTTGATCGGCCGCAAGGTCGCCCACTACTCCATCACCGGCGAGCTCGGCGCGGGAGGCATGGGCCAGGTCTGGCGCGCCCGCGACGGGAAACTCGGCCGCGACGTGGCACTGAAGGTGCTGCCCCAGGAGCTGGCCGGAAGCCCAGAGCGCCTGGCCCGTTTCCGGCGGGAGGCCCAGCTCCTGGCGTCGCTCAGCCACCCGAACATCGGGGCGATCCACGGGCTGGAGGAGCTGGACGGATCCTTCGCGCTGGTGCTGGAGCTGATCGAGGGCCCGACCCTGGACGAGCGGCTGGCCGAGGGAAAGATGCCGCTGGACGAGGTGCTGCGCATCGCCCGGGAGATCGCCGATGCGCTGGAGGCGGCGCACGCGAAGGGCATCGTCCACCGCGACCTCAAGCCCGCCAACGTGAAGCTGACCGAGGACGGACGCGTGAAGGTGCTGGACTTCGGTCTGGCGAAGGCGATGGCCGACGAGGCCAGCGGATCGTCGGCCGAGGGTCCGGCCTCCGCACCCGACTCGCCCACGATGACGTCGCCCGTCTTCACCTCGCCGCTCATCACCGGCAACCTCACGGCGCCGCACGTGCTCCTGGGCACCGCCGCGTACATGAGCCCCGAGCAGGCGCGCGGCCTCCCCGCCGACGAGCGCGCCGACGTCTGGTCGTTCGGGGTGGTGCTGTTCGAGATGCTGACGGGGCAGCGGCTCTTCGCCAGCGACACCCTGTCGGACACCATCGCCTCGGTGCTGAAGGTCGATCCGGACTTCGCGAAGCTGCCGGCCGATCTGCCGCCCGGCATCCGCCGGATGCTGCACCGCTGCCTGCGCCGGAAGCGTCGTCATCGCCTGCGGCATATCGCCGACGCGCGGCTGGCCATCGTGGAGTACCAGGAAGGACTGGCGGAGCCCGAGCCGACCGCATCCTCGGAGGCACCGGCTGCCGCTCCGGAGCCCGCGAAGCCGCGCTGGATCCTCCCGGCGGTCGCGGCGATCGCCGGCGCGGCGCTGGCGGCGGTCGCCGTGATCGCGCTTCGCCCGTCCGCGCCCGAGACGGATTTTCCCTCGCGCACGTTCGTGATGGCCGAGGACGAGGGCGTGGAGGTGACGCAGCTGTCCCTCTCCCCCGATGGTTCGGCGCTGGCCTACGTCTCGGGAGGCTTCCTGCACGTCCGGGACTTCCGGACCGGCGAAGATCGTCGGCTGGACGAGGGCGTGCGTCCCAACGCTCCGGCGTGGTCGCCGGACGGCGAGTGGATCGTGTACGGATCCTCCGGCGGCCTGGACCGCATCCGCCCGACCGGCGGGCAGCCGACGCGCGTCGCCGCGACGACGGGCGACTCCAACATCGACAACGTGGGCGGGATCCACTGGGGCGACGACGATCGCATCCGGTTCACGTCGGGCAGCGGCTCTCTGTGGGCGGTGTCGGCCCAGGGCGGCGATCCGGTCGTCTTCTGCGAGCTCTCCGAGGGGGAGTCCGACTTCCACGAGCTGGCCGCGGTGCCGGGCGGGCGTGGCTGGTTCGTCGTCGTCCACCACACCAACGGCGGCTACGACCGGATCGACGCGGTGCTGCCGGACGGAACGCGGCGGCCGGTGCTCCGCGTCGAGGGGCACAACCTCATGAGTCTTCGCTGGTCGCCCTCCGGCCACCTGATCTACGTGCGCGCCGGCACCGGCCGCGGGATCTGGGCGGTCCGCGTCGACGAGGCCACGCTGGAAGCCTCGGGCGAACCGATCCTCGTCGTGCCCGAGGCGGGACACCCGACGGTCTCCGCCGACGGGACCTTCGCCTATCGCCTCGGCAGCAGCCTCAATCAGACCGTCGTGGCCGTGACCGACCGCCGCGGCCAGATCCTCAAGGAGCTGGGCCCCGCCGCGGAACACTGGCCGTACCCGACGTTCTCCCCGGACGGGCGGACGCTCACGCTGAACCTCGACGACGAGGACACGTCCAACCTCTGGCAGTACGACGTCGAGCGCGGGACGCGCAGTCGCGTGACGGCCGGCGAGGAGTCGCAGGACTGGTGCGCCTGGAGTTCCGACGGCTCGGAGTTCTGGTGGACGAGCGGTCCCGAGCTCGTGATGGGAGACGTCCGCGTGCGCCCGAGTACCAGCGTCGGGCCGGGCCGGGTGGTGGCGCAGGGCGCCGTCCCCGCGATCTCGGCCGACGATCGCTACCTGTTCCTCTCCGTCGTGCAGGACCGGCAGGCGTTCGATCTGGGGATCTTCATCCTGGACCTGGAGGCGGAGGACGCCGAGCCGCAGCCGCTGGTGGCCACGGAGGTCCGCCGCGAGTACTGCGGGTTCCCCTCCCCCACCGACCGGCTCTTCGCGTACGCCTCCAGCGTGACCGGCGAGGAGGAGATCTTCATCAGCACCTATCCGGAGCCGGGACCCAGCTGGCGCGTCTCCACCAGCGGGGGCAGCTGGCCGCAGTGGCGCGGCGACGGGCGGGAGCTCTACTACGCGCAGGCCGACTCCATCCTGGCCGTGTCCGTGGAACCGCGGGCGGACGGCGTGAAGCTGGGGACGCCGGAGCTGCTCTTCCGGCGGGCGCGCTACGTCCAGGTGGGGGGATCGCGCTACGACGGCTTCGCGGTCACGCGCGACGGGCAGACGTTCGCGTTCACGGCCCGCCCGCCGGAGCGGTCGGCCGATCGTCAGAAGGTGGCGGTCCTCACGAACTGGGCGAGCCGCTTCGGGGAGTGATCAGCCGCGGTACGCGCTGGGCGCCCGCCCGAACTCCCGCCGGAACGCCGTCGTGAAGTGGCTGTGGCTGGAGAAGCCCAGCTCCGCGGCGATGTCCGTGAGACGATCCCCGTCCAGCACCCGCGGCAGCGCTTGGGCCAGACGCGACCGCACGACGTACCGCGACAGCGTCGTCCCCGCTTCCTCCCGAAACACGCGCGAGAGATGGTACGGGGACGCACGGAAGCGCCGGGCCAGGCTCTCGAGTCGGTGCGTCGCGTCGGGATAGGCGCTGAGGAACGCCTGCACTTCGGGGATGCGCCGTCGCAGTCCGGCCGCCGCCGGCGAGTCCTTGCTCCGCACGCCCAGCAGTTCGCGCAGCAGTCCGGACAGCGCGTCCTCCGCTTCCAGGTCGTCCAGCTCGTTCCATCGCCCGACGAGCCGCCGGTAGCGCAGGACGCCGGCCGGACTCAGCCGGCCGCTGCGGAACGGGAACGGGGCGCCGGGATCGCCCACCGATCCCCACGCATCCTCCACGGCGACGGCCATGACCTCGGGCGCGACGTAGAGCATCGTCCCGCGCCGGGATCCTCCCCACGGATAACGGCTTCGCCCGATGATCCCGAGGTTGTAGAAGTGCGCGTGAAGCGGATCCACCACGTCCACGCGGTCGCCGTCCACCTCCAGAAACGCTCCCTCCAACACCAGCCCGATGCCGGGCAGCGAGGCCTCCATGGAGGCGAGGCGGCAGTCGGAGTGCTCCTCGCGGTTCCAGCGGTCCAGCGTGAAGCGGAACGACGGGCTGCTCCACAGCAGCGTCCGGTCCAGCGAGAGGCGGCCGGACTCGTCGCGGACGACCAGATCCTCGGGAAGCGGCAGGGCGGCGGGACGGGGCAAGGGACCTCCGGGGAACGCGGGACCCTTCCAGCATACGCTTTCTCGAGGCGCATCGCCTCCCGCCGGGCGGCGGCGAAGGCGCCTGCGCCCCGGCCGGGGCGGGCGGAAGCGAGGGTCGGACGACCTAGCCGGCCCCGGGCGATGCGCCCTCGTCCTCGCCGTCTTCCTGCCCGAGAAGCCGCACGGCGTTCCCCAGCGCCGTGTGCGTCCCCACGAGAACGAGATTGTCGCCGGGCTGGAGTTCCAGATCCGGGGACGGCGACGTCTCCGCGGTTCCATCGCGCACGACGGCGATGACGGACGCTCCTCCGGACCGGCTCCGCAGATCGAGGCCGCGCAGCGTCCGGCCGACGGCGGGCGATCCCGACCGCACCAGGAACGTCTCGGTCAGCGCCTCGCCCAGGATCTCGGCCACGCGATCGGACGAGAACCCCGAGCTGCCGCCCTGCTCCGACCGGAAGAGCCCGTAGCCCTCGTCGCGGATGAGCTTGCGCTGCGTGCGGATCACGTTGTGCGGAACGTGGTAACGCTGCAGGACGCGACTGAAGATGGCCACCGACGTCTCGAACTCCTCGGGGATGACCTCGTCCGCACCGAGCGCGCGCAGCTCGTCGACCTCGCTGACGACGCGGGTGCGGACCAGCACGTGCAGCGACGGGTTCATCTCCCGGGCGATGCTGACGATGCGCCGCGACGCGGCCTGATCGGCGATGCCGACCACGAGCTGGCTGGCCCGCTCGATGCCCACCGACCGCAGGATCTCGGGCCGGGTGGCGTCGCCGTACTGGACCGGGTGCCCGGCGCGACGTCCTTCCTGCACGGACAGGCCGTTCAGCTCCAGGATCACGAACGGCACGCCGGTAGAGGAGAGCACGCGGCAGAGATTCCGGCCGTTGAGGCCGTAGCCCACGATGACGACATGTCCGGAGCGCTCCGGCTCCGGCTCCTCCACGGCCGCCGTCGGCGTCCGCTTGAGCTGCGGCGGCACGGGAATCGTCGGCGCCCGATCCGCCATCCGCGGCGCCAGCTCGATGAGGAACGGCGTCGCCAGCATCGTCAGGATGGCGGCCCCCAGGAAGACCTGGAAGAGCTGCGGCTCAAGCAGATGGAACTCCAGCCCCACTCCCGCGAGGACCAGCGAGAACTCCCCGATCTGGGCGAGCGAGATCCCCACGATCAGCGCGGTGCGGATGGGGTAGCCGAGGAGACCGGTGACCAGCGCGACGATGGCCCCCTTCACGAGCAGGAGCCCCACGCCGAGCCCGATCGTCAGGGCCCAGTGCCGGCCGACCTCGGACAGATCCAGCAGCATCCCCACGGAGATGAAGAAGAGGCTGTTGAAGACATCCCGGAGCGGCAGGATCTCCGCCACCACCTGGTGGCTGTAGTCCGACTCCGAGATGATGAGGCCGGCCAGGAACGCCCCGAGCGCCAGCGAGAAGCCGAGGCGCGCGGTCACCAGCCCCATCGCCAGGCACATCGCCAGCGTTCCCAGGACGAAGAGCTCGCGCGTTCGCGCGCCCACGATCCAGCGAAGCAGCCTCGGCATCAGGGTTCTCGCCACGAGGAACGCGGCGCCGACCACCAGCAGACCGCCGCCGACGCGGACCGCGATCCCGGTGGCGCTGGTGTCCGCGACGCCGGCCAGGACCGGCACCAGGAACAGCATCGGGGCGAGGCAGAAGTCCTGGAAGAGCAGGATCGACGCCGACACCATCCCCTGCGGCGATGGCAGCTCGCGGCGGTCCGTGTACGTCTTCAGCACGATCGCGGTGGAGGAGAGCGCGGCCAGGAAGCCCAGGAAGACGGCGTCGCTGGCCGGCAGCCCGAACGCGATCGCGATCCCCGCGGCCACCGCCAGCGTGAGGGCGACCTGCGCGCCGCCCCCCAGCAGGAACGGGCGCCAGTTCTTCCGCAACCGGACGAGGGAGACCTCGAGGCCGACGGTGAACAGCAGCAGGACGACGCCGAGCTCGGCGAAACGCTCCACGGAGTGCCGGTCCAGCAGGCGAAGGCCGGACGGTCCGATCAGCATGCCGCTGAGCAGCAGCGCCACGATGGGGCTGATGCGGAACCGCGCGCTGACGAAGAGCACGAAGCCGGAGGCGCCCAGCAGGACCACCAGGTCCGCTACCGCTGCTTCCAGGCCGCCCGTCCCGTGCAATCGCGTCTCTCCGGTGGAGTTCGGCTCGCATTGTAGCGGACCCGCGCCGGATCGGCCGCGCAAACCGGTCCCTCAAGTTGAAGGGCGAGGCTCCCGGAGGAACCTCGCCCGTTGGGCCGCGACCGTTCAGCGACGGTCCAATGACTTACTCGGCGGCCTCTTCCTGGGGCGGGATCGGGTGAGCGATCTCCTTCACGCGCTCCGCGAAGTCGAACGGCTTGAAGAACGCGTTGCCCTCTTCCTTGTGGCACTGCAGGCAGACTGCCTCGGTGGGCTCGAGCAGGCCGACCGTGGCGCCGTCGATCTCGCCGTCGGTGATGGCCTGCATCGTCTTCTTGGAGTAGTAGTCCCCGCCGGCGCCGTGGCAGCTCTCGCAGGAGACGCCTTCCTCCAGGGTGATCTTCTGGTTGGCCAGATCGTCCATGACCGGGAACGCCGTCGCGTGACAGACGAGGCACTCCTTGGCCTTCTGGGGATCGTCGATGCCGTGCTTGGCGGCCTCGGCCTTGGCCTCCTCCGAGGCGAGCGTCTCGAAAGCCTTGGCGTGGGGGCCTTCGCTCCAGAGTCGGAACTGCTCTCCGTCTTCCGGCTTCTTGTGGCACATCTTGCACTTTTTCACGCCCGTGAAGGCGTGCTCGGCTCCACCCTCCCCGTAGGTCACGGTCGGCCAGACCGCAAGCAGGACGGCCGCGAGCAGCAGGAAGGGAAGCGCGAGCGGGACCAGCAGTTTCATTCATCCACCTCCGGAGTCCGAAGCGGTGGCGGGCCCGGGAGTTCCGGGGGGCGTTCCTTACGCCGTGCCGCTTCCGCCGGCCATCCACCCTTGGATGGGTCCGGTGTCCACGTCCCACAATACATGATTCCTCAGTCGAGAAAAGGGCTTTCGACACCTTGATTCACCCCAATCGGGGGGGGAGATTGGACCGGGAGAGGGTCCGGGCCGGCAGTCCGGCCGACCCGCGGACCCCCTCCGGTGGCGATCGCCATGAAGCGCGGAACGTTGGGGCGACGGCTCTATCGCGTTCTCCTGGAAGGGTTTATCCTCGCCTGGCTGGCGGCCGCGGTCGTCCTGGGCTTCTCCTTCTCGGACGTTCGGAAGGGACTGGTGGAGGACCGCGCGGTCCTGGCCCGGGCGGTGGCCCGCTCCGTCGATGCCGTCCTGGCCGACGAGCTCCAGCACCTGGATCGCCTGGCCGGGGAGGACCCCCTGGCGGCCGCCTCGCCGGCCGCCCTCCTCCGGGATTTCCGATTCCACTCCGAGTTCCGGGCCCGCGTCTCGGTGGTCGATGCGGCGGGCCGGGTCGTCGTCTCGGATCCTCCCGGCGCGGCGGCCGTCCCCACGTCGATCCTGACCGATCGCATCTCCGTGACCGGCCTCACGCAGCGCTCCGACTCGGGCGAGTCTCCGGTGCTGGCCCTGGTCCGGCCGCTGGAGCGCGACGGCCGATCGCACCACCTCGTCGCCGAGATGGACGCCGCCGGATCCTGGCTGAGCGAGCACCTTCATTCCCTGGCCCCTCCCGGCGGCATGCACGTGATCCTCGTCGACGAGGCGGGCCGGGTCCTGGCGTCGTCCGCCCCGGACGACCTCCTGCGCACGGTCGGCCCGGTGGAGGACTACCGGGAGATCATCCGCGCGGACACGGAGCGGGTGCTGGACTCGGCGCCGTGCGACCTGTGCGGCGAGCGCGCCGTCTCCGTGGCCGCGCCGCTTCACTTCGCGCCGTGGGCGGCCGTCGTCCGGCAGCACGAGCAGGAGGTCTTCCGCGCGGTGGCCGGCGCCCGGCGCGCGCTGGTGACGCTGACCGCGGTGCTGACGGTCGCCGCGCTGCTCGTGAGCTGGTCGCTGTCGCGGTCCATCGTGGCGCCGATGACGAAACTGTCGGGTCAGGCGCAGCGGCTGCGATCGGGCGATCTCTCCCACGCGATCCACGTCGCGGGCGATCACGAGATCGAGACGCTGGCCGACACGCTCGACGCCGCCCGGCGGAAGATCTCCGAAACGCTCTCGGACCTGAAGGCGCTGAACGAGGACCTGGAGCGACAGGTGCAGGAGCGCACCGCCGCCACGAAGGAGCTGCTGCAGCGGCTCCTGGGCGCCACCGAGGAGGAGCGGCGGCGCATCGCCCGGGAGCTGCACGACAAGACCGCGCAGCTCCTGACCGCGATGGGGCTGGCGCTGGACGGACTGGAGGGCCCGGAGGTGGACCGCGCGCGGCGCATCCTGGCCGAGACGCACCGCGAGGTGCGGGACGTGATCCGCGACCTGCGCCCGTCGCTCCTGGACGAGCTGGGCCTGGCGACGGCCATTCGCTCCTACGCGCGCGAGCACCTGGAGCGCCACGGCCTGGACGTGAGCTTCGAGATCGAGAACGACGTCACCGTCTCCCCCGAGGTGGACATCACCGTGTTCCGCATCCTGCAGGAGATCATCACGAACATCCTCCGGCACGCATCGGCGGAGCACGTCTCGGTGGAGCTGTTCGTCTCGGACGGAACGTTGACGCTGTCGGTCGAGGACGACGGCGTCGGGTTCGATCCGGGAGCGAAGTCGGCCGGCGTGGGACTCACGGGCCTGCGCGAGCGCGCCGGCCTCGTCGGCGGTACGATCCGCTTCGACTCCGAGCCGGGCGAGGGAACCCACATCCTCCTGGAGGTGCCGGCATGATCCGCATCGTCATGGTGGACGACCACGACCTGGTGCGCGAGGGCGTCCGCGCGCTCCTGGAGAAGGAGAGCGACTTCGAGATCCTGGGCGAGGCGGGCGACGGCCAGCAGGCCATCGAGCTGGCCGAGCGCCTGGAGCCCGACGTCCTGCTGCTGGACGTGAACCTGCCCGGCGGCCTCGGCGGTCTGGAGGCGGCCGAGGCGATCCGCCAGCGGCGCCCGGACGTGAAGATCATCATCCTCACGCAGTACGAGAACCCCGAGTACATCAAGCGCGCGCTGAAGATCGGCGTGAGCGGCTACCTGCCCAAGCGAAGCGTCTCCTCGCAGCTCCGCGAGGCCATCCGCGCCGTGCACTCCGGCCAGCGCTACCTGCATCCGGTGGCGGCCGAGGAGGTGGTGGACCTGGTGGCCAGCGGACGCTCGCTGGAGGAGGACGACTGGGATCGCCTCACCCCGCGCGAGCGCCAGGTCTTCAAGCTCCTGGCGGAGGGCAAGACCAGCCGCGAGATCGCCAAGTACCTCCACATCAGCATGAAGACCGCGATGACGCACCGGTCGCACCTGATGGAGAAGCTGGGGCTGCACTCGCGGGCGGAGCTGATCCGCTGGGCGATCCGTCGGCAGATCGTCAGCGTGGACGACGTGTGAGGCGTCGGCGGCTCCGGCCGGGAACTGCTACTCCGACCGGTACAGCGCCTTGATCCTGCCCCAGGACGCGGGCTCCACCGAAACAGGACCACATCCCTGCCCGAAAGCGCCGATCTGAACTCCGCAGTCGTTGTTCGCCGGCAGCATCGGAGAGTTCGCCGCCAGAGTGTAGTTGTCCGCGGCCGCGTCGCAGTAGAACGGAGACTCCGAGATGTTCCCGTTCACGCCCGTCAGGTCCGGTCCGTCGATCCAGTTCCCGGCGGCGTTTCCCCACACGTTGTTGCAGGAGACGACGATTCCGACGCTGTCCCGGAGATCCACGCCGGCCGTGCAGCCCGTGACGGCGTTGCCAACGATCTGGGTTCCGGCCGGGAAATCGCCCCCAAGTCCCTTCGCCAGGGAGCGGGCGATCGTGTTCCCTTCGATGAGGATCGCATGAGTCCCACGTCCACCCGTCGACCGATTCCGATCAACGATGGTGATGCTTGTGGCGCCGATGGCCGAGCTCAGGCATTCGTCGAACAGATTCCCGACAACCTCCACATTCACGGGCCCGAATGCCTCTGCTGCTTGGTTCCACCCCACGACCGGACCCTCGCCCCGACAGGAAAAGAACCGGCAGCCCGAGACCGTCGCCGTGATCCCCCCGCCACCAGGCGCCAGGAACGTAACCACCGACGCGTTCCAGGCCCGAACGTCGCGAAACTCGCAGTCCACGATCTCCACGCCACCGGGGCCCAGCGTCTGCCAGACCGCAACGCCGTCGAACGCGCAGCCGGTGATGGAAGCCCCGTCGCCGCCCCCGTCGATGGCCAAGTCGCCTCCGGAGAAGGCACAATCCGCGACCTCGATGTCTCCGGCCATCGACAGGGCCCCGCCTCCGACGTGCCCATAGGCAGGCTCAACGCCAACGAGTGAGAGGTCGGAGATACCTCCTCCGAGTGCGAGCACGACGTTTGGATCCACGCTGCTCCCCACAACGGTGGAAGAGCCTGCCCCCTCCCCGACCAGAAAGGTGTCGAACGCGAGGGTCACGGGCCCCTGGTGAACACCCGATGCCGCAAAGACGGTGTCACCGGGCGAACTCGAATCCGCAGCCGCCTGAAGCGTCGGGGCGTCGCCTGAGCCGTCGGGATGCACGACCCAGGTTCTGGCCTCGGCGGCGCAGGCGATGCCAAGCGCCGCCAAGCCAAGAGCCACGGCCCTCAGCGGGTCGTTGCGTCGCGAAACCCTGAACATCGTTGCGCCTCCTAGGAACTACCGGTTTTGACGCGCCACAAGATCCCGCCCCAGCGGACCCGCTGCCCGAGGGTTGGCGGTCTTGATCTCGAGACGTCCTGACGAGATGGACTCGAACAGGGATCGCTCCGAGAGCGTGAAACCGTCCCGGTCTCCATCCCGGACCGCCAACAGGAAGCCGTTCGACGCATCCTCGCCTTCGACGATGGCCCGAACCGCTTGCGTCACGTTGATCCGGACCTCGCTGACCGCGTCCTCGGCCAAGAGTTCGATCCACTGGGAATGAGTGTCGTCGACGTCGCCGCCGGGTCGAGTCCAGGGCTGGGTCCAGGAAGTCGCTCCGTCTCGCCAGCCCTCTGGAGCGTCAGGACCTGAATGTTCAGGTCGCTTTGCCGACGGTGCGAAGGTAGATCGAACTCCAGGTAGGCGGACGTGATGAACTGTCCACTCACCTCGGACAGCGCGCCGAAATCCACCAGCACCCTGCCCACGCCTTCCTCGTTCACGATGGTGCGAACTTGCTGGGCCTGCAGGGTTCGCGTCGCCCCGGCCGCCGCCGTCGACAGACCGAGGACCGCCCCCACCAGCAGCGCCACTCCGCGCAGGTTCCACATGATCTCACTCCCTTGATCGAAATGCATTCTTGATTCGTCCCCAGGACATCGGCTCTACGGGGCTCGTGGTGCAAGACACCCCGTGGGCACCGATCTGAGGACAGTTGTCGTCGCCGGGATCGATGCAGGGCGAGGTCGATGCAACTCCCCAGACTTCGCCCTCCAGATCACAGATCTCCGGATCGAGAAAAAGGTCGTTGGCGGCGTGCGTCCAGTTCTTCGAGTGGCCACCTTCATTGTTCCAGAACACGTTGCGGCCGTTTCCCAGCAGGACTCTGGTTCCATCGAGTGTGCAGTGACGGTAATCACCTGACAGATCGGCCCTTACGGCGGTAGGTGGCCACGCCGCCTCCGACCGGGTTAGAAGAAGAGTGCTGAGCTCACTTCTGATACCGAGAGGAGAACGACGTGACCACCGGGAGCAAGGTAGCACGACGCAAGTTGAGCCTTCTACAGCTCGCCTCCGACCTGAAGAACGTCTCGAAGGCCTGCAAGGTGATGGGGTACTCCCGCCAGCAGTTCTACGAGATCCGCCGTAACTACCAGACCTTCGGCGCGGACGGTCTGATCGACCGCCTTCCCGGCCCGAGAGGTCCCCACCCCAATCGCGTGTCCGAGGAGATCGAGAAGGCGATCCTCGATCACTGCCTCAAGCACCCGAGCCACGGATGCCAACGTGTCGCCGACGAACTCGCGATGGTCGGCGTCCAGGTCAGTTCCAGCGGAGTGCGCGGGGTGTGGACGCGTCACGATCTCCTGACGAAGGAGAAGCGGCTCCTCCGTCTCGAGAAAGAGGTCGCGGATCGTCGTCTCGAGCTGAGCGAGGAACAGATCCGTCTCCTCGAACGCTTCTCGCCCGAGTTCCGGGATCGACACATCGAGACCGATGGAGTCGGAGACCTGGTGGGCGTCGACACCTTCCACGTGGGAACGCTCAAGGGTGTCGGTCGCGTGTACCTGCAGTCCGCGATCGACTGCCACAGTCGCTACGCCTTCGGTCGGCTCTACACTTCGAAGCTCCCGATCACCGCCGTTCACATGCTGAACGAGGACGTGCTGCCCTTCTTCGAGTCGGAGAACGCGACGGTGAAGGCGATCATCTCCGACAACGGTCGGGAGTTCTGCGGTCGTCCGGACCAGCATCCGTACGAGCTGTTCCTGCAACTCGAGGGGATCGAACACCGCACCACACGCGTACGGCGGCCGCAGTCGAACGGCTTCGTCGAGCGCCTGCACCGCACGCTCCTGGATGAGCACTTCCGAGTGGTCGGGAGGACGAAGTGGTACGAGTCGCTCGACGAGATGCAGAAGAACCTCGACGCCCATCTCATGACCTACAACACCCGCCGACCGCACGCCGCTGAAGGCTTTCCGTGATAGTCTCAAGCGGATCAAGCCGAGAAAGGAGGACCCGAAGAAGGCAGCCTCGAAGACGCCCGGTCGGAGGCTGGTGTCAGGCGAATACGGTCACTGTACACAACGCCTGCTCCCCAACCGGCTGAGCCGGCCCCCGACTGGGCTCAAAACGGAAACCTTCAATCGCCAGTTCTCACCCTTGCGCGCCCGAATCGAGAAGCGCACACCGAGTTCCACGGGAGGCATGTCCTCCGCAGAGATCGAGATCGTAGCATCGAAGCTTGTCGCAACCTCTAGTCGCCCCTGCGGAATCGCGAATCGATGCGCGGCGACAAACACCCGCGGATGATCCGGCCCAGCCGGATTCGCTAGGACGGCGACATCCAAGAACTCGGGGGCGCCTGGGAGCAAGTCGAATCGGGTGGCGGGTGGAGTAATGTTGTCGTGCATGCGCGGGAGCGGGATCGGTAGAGGCAAAGTAGCGCCCTTCGTCCCTGTGACGTGACTCATCACCGCACGTACACCGTGGATAGGAACTCCAGACAGATTCTCTACTGAGACGCGAAGCAAGTCGAACCCGCTCTCGTTCTGGTAGTAAGAGCCCGACTCGCCCGTGCCCACGCAAACTCGCCGCCGAGTCAAATCATCAAGGGTTGCGTTCAGTTCTCGAATCCTCAAGACCTGCCCCCGATAGACACGACCCGGGGCAGTCACTATCGCGATAGTCGCGACTACCAAGAGCAGTGCCAGAACGACAAGCGCTCCCGAGCGAGCCCCTCGCAGTGCGGCTTGGTGATCAAAGCCGCCCTGGTCGTTGATGCCGCCGAGTGCGTAAGGAACCAGGAGTGCGGCCAGCGCTATGGCCAGGTCCCACCAGCCATGCCGCCAAACAAATCGCACGCCGGCCATGAGTCCGTTCCGCCAAATGCAGAGCCAGAGGTGCTCGATGGCCCACTTCATTTGGGTAACCGCCTCGCCCTCACTCCTTTGCTGTGCTGTGCTTCAGCACTTTCGCGCAAATGCGAGTTCCTCTTCCCACGGTTGATGAGTGTCAATTCCACAGGTGTCGGCGACATCTCCCAGAACCTTTTCGCCAAACGCGATAAACTCGGTACTCAGAGCGTCGGCCCACTCACGGTTGATTCGCTTAGTGTACGACAGCACCGACACGAAGGAACCAAGTGAACGAAAGAAGACGTCTGCTGAGGCGTTTCCACATGGCATTCCGGGAGGAAACGACCATCCCGTTATTGTGCCCGCCAGCCTCATGCGACGCAACTGCTCGAACTCCTCTTCAACGACGACCTTCAATCCGCGGAGTGCCGCCTCCAGGCGTCCAAGGATAGAATCGGTGTCGTCGGCGCGCACTCGTGTAGCCACGGTATCGTTCGTACTAAGCGCCCATTGCACGTAGGAAGGAGCGGCCATGAGAGTCGTAACGTATGCGCGCCCCGCACTGGAAAGGGAGACCTCTCGAGTCTTAGTCTTGAACCACTCTGCAATCCCATCAAACTCGTCCGTGACCCCAGAGTAAATCAGTCGCGTATCAGAGTTAACCATGCAGGACAGCGCGAAATCGATGTCGTCGTCATCATACCCATACGACCGAAGTCCCATGAGCAGATCGCGTGTAGCCATGCTCCCCCCTTCGGTATGGAACAGTAGATACAACGTATGGAGAGGGACGGGGCACAGGTCCGCGCGATCAGCCCCGAACACGTTCACTGCAGATGGTCCGTCGGGCTCAAGTAGGCAGCGTTCTGCCACGTACCGGCTGTTCCGCGTCTGATATGAGTGTAGGAATCCCTGGATCTGTGATTCCTCAAGGGAGATAGGCTGCCGGCGCTCTATACGCCACTGCCCAGTCGTGATGGGGCGCTTGGTTGCTAGTCGAATTCCGCAAGCCGCCCAGCGGAGCGCCGCTCGCTCGAACTCGGGAGGCGGTCCTTCGGCGTCGGCTTCCAGTTGCGACGCGACGCCTCCAAAGAGTTCTGAGAAGTCGAGCGAGTTCTCGTGGCCGCGTTGAAGCGTGTTGAGCAAGTTTGAGACTTCTAGGCGGTAGCGGAGAAGCCCGACGCCGTCAGTGGTGTCAGTCTCCTGCTGCAGCAGTCCGAGAACGCTATTGGTAGCAGTGTGAAGAAATGTCGACCGTGGATCGTGCGTTCGCTTCTCGTAGTGCTGAGTCGACAGCGTTTCGTCCAAGATGTCCGCGATTGATCGGCAAAGGCCTTCGACGATCTGGTCGGAAAGGAGGTCCGGCGACTTTGAAAGGTGGAGCAGTCGAATCTCACCATCGGAAATCCTCTGGGCCATAGCACGGCCCACCGCTTCAGCGCTAGTCTCGAGGACGTACGGTGCGATCACGTCTGCAACGAAATCCTGTAGGCCATCGAGTACGCCTGAAGCCAGCTGGCCGGACCGAAGGCGATCGCTCAAGCACCAGCGGTGAGCGTATGTCAGGCCGTTCCGCAGGTTCGTCCCTGAGAGGGCCCTGAGCATGTCCGCCATGTGGCCACCACGGTCGGCGAGATGGCACCAAAACTCGACGAGTCGGGCGAGGACGGAACCCTGGACCTTTGGAGACCATTGCTTGAATACTTGGTGGCCATGGGGCGCAAGAAGAAAGGTTATGAGACGAATGTGAACTAGCTCCACGATGTCGGGGCACTCATGCTCGTACGCGAGAAAGTGGACATCTGATATCACCCGACGAAAGGTAGTAAGTCTAACCGGAAGTACGAGTTTGAGGCTGCCCCACCGAGATTGCTTGGCCAAGGCTGCGAGAACGTGCAGTAAGTCGTCTTGGAGCTTGGCCCGGAGCGGATCCATGTTGTCGAGGACCGCTACGACGCAGCGATCCTGTTCCGCTTCGTGGCGCGCAAGCTCCGCGGCAATAAGGAGCCAGAGACCTAAACGTTCACGCGGCTCCATTCCCTTGGAAACTTCCGTCAGCGCTTCGGATAGCGACTTCCCTCGAAGGGACTCCCAGTCGCTGTGCAGTCTGCGCAACTGGTCCCGTGCGGTCTTGGCTGCGACTTCGAAGATGCCAATGGTCGAGCCAGCAGAGGTCTCGCTGTCCAACGCCTTGGCAATCACGCTGCCGAACAGGTCTGGCGACACGCCTGTCTCGAGCGCGACTTCAAGTCGCTCTGAGACAGCGAGGAGCAGCAGGCTCACCTGGTCAGCCTTGCTTAGCCCACCGTCGTCATTTCCATGTTTGAGCCGATCGTCCACTTGCTGAAGGTCCAAGAGCGCGATCGGGGTGGCATACTCGCCCCCGATCTTATGTTCTGCGAGGTGGTTCCGAAGGTAGCGAAATGTACTCGACTTCCCACTTCCCGTACCTGCTTTGAACACGATGGCGCCACCAGGCGAAGAGACTACAGTAGATAGAAGCGACCTCTCATAGGGGCCGAGGAGTTCTGGGCGACCGACCCAGTCAGGGAGGTTCCTCTCATGGTGCTCAAGTACGAGTGAGCGCTTGCTAGGGAGGGTAGTCAACCGCGCTTGAGCGAGAGCACTGACGACGTAGTGAGGGGACACTTCTACCGGATCCAAAGAGAAGATCTTGTCGAGCACTTTGTCTACGGCGTCGCTCACTGGGTCGGGATGATCTTCAAATCCGGCCATTCTATGAGCCCCTTGGGTTAGTAGGGAGGTCGAGGAACAAGCTATGAGGTGCGTTCTTGCACGCCTTGAGTAGATCGCTCCATTGGAACTCAGTGGGTGCACGGTCGGCAGCCTTTTCATCCCACTCTCGGATCCAGGCCCACTGTCGGAACTCCTGGACTGCGAACGGGCTACTTGCTTCCGGGAATTCAAGCGGAATGGCATCTGGGGGGCCGGGCGCCCAACCCCCACGTGCGCCATCTTGAGCATCCTCTTGCACACGGGCAAGAATCGAGTCCGGATCGAGGGTGCTCGCTAGCCGCTTGTAGGAAAGGAAGTTCCCCGGTGTCGCGAGTGTCTGCATTCCCGCGTCTCTTGAGGCAAGAACGACGGCGGCAGCGCGATCCCAGTCCACGGGTATCGCGTTCGGTTCGGACTCGGCGTCGGCAAGGGCCGATGCGAGCTGCCCGGCTCGAGAGAGCAGGTCCGGCGGGAAGACGCCGATCTTGTAGTCGAAGCGACCGGTCCGAATGGCAGCCTCATCAAGGAGGCCAATGTGATTGGTTAGGAGAGCAAAGGCGCAGCGTCGGCGCTGCGCCTCCGCATTCAAGTGCTTCAGCTTGGGGAGTAAGCCAGGAGTGAGAAAGGAGAATGAGGATGGCTCTCGGCCGGGTCTTCGTGCGAGCAGAACGGGGTCAAACTCGTCCAAGAGAATGACCGTACTTGTGAGTAGGCTAAGTGCCTTGAAAACGACGCGAGCGCGCCGCTCAATGTCGTGCTGCCCGGAGAGCATGATGTCGCTGGGGGTGACTTCGACAAGCGAACATCCGGATGATGCGGCCAATGCCTCAAGGAGCGTGGTCTTGCCAGTTCCAGGTGGACCGTACAGGACTGCGGAGTAGCAGGAGCCCCGAATGTCAGGAGGAGGGGTGAGGCCTGAGACATGTGCTTGCATTCGAATCAAGTAATAGGCGAGTGAGTCACCCCTCTCCTCTACGATCCCCTCGAGGGCTCCGCCAGCGCTCTTCTTGAGGGCTTCTTGAACTTCTATCGCATCGGTGCGAGCGGGTGCGCACCATGCAAGTCCGTAGTCCGGCACAAACAAGTCATCTAACGACGGACCCTGTTCAAGGTCTTCGGCCGAACGGGACAAGAAGTGCGTGCATACGGTTCGGTTCAGTGTGCCCTCGATCATCTCGATGTATGAGGAAAGCGCGACGAGCGCCAAAGACGACGTCCAAGCGGTGGCGGCGCGAGGGGCGCCAGGGTGATCATGGCTCCAGCCAATGAGCTTCGGTGGGTTGGCGAGCTGTTGAACAGCCGTCCGCTGAAAGTGGCGAAGCAGCGAGCGGGCGACGCGAAGAGAGGGTCCGTGCGCCGCCCTCGTGAAGAGGAGAGCGAAGGACCGAACTACATCAGATCCAAGGACCGTTAGACTGTACCCAGAGGGGCTCGTGTCGATCGTCTTCTGCGACGGGTAGCTGCCATCGAAGCTCAGGCTCTGCTCCAAAGCCTCCTGGGCCGCGGACAGCCGTGGATCGTCCGAGTCGCCACCTAGGGACAAGAGAGCGGAGGCCGCGGCAACCAACTCGGATGGGTTCCAGTGCTGCGTTGCGTCCGATGAAACCGCGGCCAGCTCTCGGTCGGTCATCCTGGCTGCCGTCGCCGCGGTTGGGGCGAGCAGACGTCGGAGGCCGTCAGCCAGCGAGTCGAAACGCGTGGAAACGAGCTCAAGCTCGAGCGGTGTTCGATCGAGGAACGTGCTTGGCTCGCCATCCTGCTGGAGAGCAACCAGGTGCTCGATCCCAGCCTTGGCGCCTTCGTGAAAGGCGTGGATAGCGTCACGTGCTGTTTGGTGGGCATACTCAAAGGACCGCGCGGCAAAGGGGTCAGCGGCACGCTTGTGCGAGTGAACAGAACGTGCTGTCTCGTCCACCTCGGAAAGCGCGTCTTGGACTGTCGTGGCGATGGTCCTCAGCGAGCGCTCAAGTGCGTTGGCAACGTCGGAGATCAGGTCGTTGCACGCCTTGTCTTGGTCCAACAGAGCAGCTAGGTCGATGGGCAGTGCCGATCGGCGCCCGTCCTGGGCGAGAGAACAGTAGGCCGTCAGGAACAGCTTCCTGGATTCGGCCACGACCCAGTCCTCTGGGAGGTGCCGGTTCCGGTGCATTCGCGACAGGCGTCCGAAGTACGTTGCTAGAGTCCGGAACTGAGACGCGCTGGCCCGAAGGGCCTCGATGAGCGCTACGGTCGACCTCGCCGCCTCAGCGGTCATGAAAGCTGATGGCTGTCCGTTCTGCGTGGCGCGTGCGCTTCCCGCAGTCCAGTCAGGCGCGGTCACGGTGTTCAGTTCAAGCAGCAAGCGATAGAGGCACAAGAGCGCGGGCCGGCCGAGCCCGTGGCCGTTGCGGTTTGCAAGAGCGTCCAGAACGCGAGCAGCTTGCAGTACAGGGACATTCTTGGCACGACCAGGAGTAGGGAGCGGCGTCAGCTCGGTGAGCGTCAAGGCGTCGATTCGTGAAAGCAAATGCCGTTCAATGTCCGCCGGTACTGGGCGCGCTGTTGAGAGCGCCCGAAGAGCGAGGGCAGGATTGATGTAGTCGTCGGGCTCTGTGTCAATTGGGGCCCACTCAACAGCTGAGTGAGTGTCATGGCCATTGAACCATGCGCGTAGGTGAGATGCGAGCGACTGGAGTCCCTCTTCATGGAGACTCTTGGCAACGGCTCTGCAGCTATCAAGCTGCTCCAGAAGCCCTAGATCAGCTTCTAGTTCGGAGTTGGATCTATGCATGCTCACCTGTCCGCGGCCTGGGCCAAGCTGTTAGCGCCGACTAGATCGGGCCTTATAGCATAGACGGAGAGTCCGTGCAAAGCCAGGAATGTGGGCGGCTCGGGCACGTTGCAATCCGCAAGGAAATGCGGGGGGGGGGGGGGGGCGGGATTACCGTAGTCGCTGGATCTTGGACCGAAGATAGAGAGCGGCGTTCTGGCTCGGCCATTGACCGTTGGGCCAGGGCGACGCGTCAGAATCAGCGCGGTCTAGGGCAGTATTGAGTTCGATCAGTGCGTCCTGAGGGTTTGAAAGCATGAGAATCAAGCCGCGCCCAAGAAGTGCGCCTGGATTACAGGGGCTGTAGGACAGCGCTCGATCAAACGAATCCATTGCTTCGTCGAGTCGCTCTCTGGCAGTGAGCACCATCCCCCGCCAGACATGAAAGTGCGGATCCTGAGGCGAATAGGCCAGAGCAGAGTCGATCGCCGCGAGCGCGCCTTCGGAGGCCAAGTCCTGGCTCGCTGAGACGATGTGCCAAGCGAACGGATTCGCAGAGTTGAGGGCGAGGGACGAGCGTGCTGCGACGAGCGCGGAATCGGGACGTCCTGTCTTGGCGAAGAGGAGCGCCTTGGATGCGAGTGCGGGCGGATTGTCGGGCCTTAGGGTGAGGCTCTCGTTGAAGGCCCGTTGCGCGGTCGCGAAGTCTCCAAGATCTCCAGCAATCACGCCGAGCTGGAACCATGCAGGCTCAAAGCCGGGCTGATCTCTGACGAGGTCTTCAAGTGCCGCCACGGCGGCGAGATCCCTGTCGAGCTTGTCGAGGACGATGGCGCGATTGAATCGCACCTCGTTGGGCAAGTTGGGATAGGTCTCAAGAGCTCTGTTGTATTCGAGCAGAGCCTCGTCATTACTGCCCTTGGAGGCTAGATCGAAAGCGTTGCGAGCGACTTCCATCGCGCTCGAGAAGAACCGCGCCTCTTCCTCGTTTGCGATGTTGAGGTCCGGAGGCGGGAGAGACGGGGGTTGGATCGGTTCTGTCGGAGCAAACTCCGCAAGGGGGGGGTAAAGTGCTCCACAACCGGATTCAGGTCCGCACAAAGTGCGTCTAGGTCTTCGCTGGCCTTGCGATGATAGAAGGACGCGACAAGGAGGCCTGCTAGAAACGTGACCGTTGCCAGTAGCACGTTGTGGTACCTGACGACCCACATGCGGATTTGACGAGGAGCAGTCTCGTCGTCCGATAGCGATGCTTGCGTAGGCGGGTCTGGCGACGATGCGGGGGGGGGGCTGATCCCCGCTGGGGCTCGGCGGCACCCGCCCGAGGCGGAGAAGCGCTGTTCTGGTCCTCACGTGGAGCCCCCGGAGCGGTTGGGCCGGGTCCCTTCGGTCCATCCGATTCGTCCAAGTCTGGCTCTTCCGGGCCCTGAGCAGGATGATCCGGACGGGGCAGTGGACGGTCTCTACGGAGGCTCGGTGGCTCTTGAGCCGATCCTGAAGCACCGGTCGGGCTGGGCGTCTTGGGGTGTCTTTGCGGCCGCTCTGGTGGACCGTGATCCGGCACTTGCTCTCCTCCCAGGCCGCCTTGCTGAAGCATGTATAGCACGTCCATGCAGGGGGTGTGCAGAGCTCCGGCCATTGCACTGGCCTGGGGGGTGATGCAGCCCATGCTCCATTCTGGGATGGGAGTGCGGGATCGGACCCGCGTGAAGGAGCTGCGCCGGTCAGAGTGCGGCGCGGCGCGGCAAGCCTAAGGGTGTAAAACGAACTGTGTAAGCGGCCACGTTCTATACTCCCACGCAAGGAGGGAACCGTGGCCAGGAAGAAGAAGCCCGACCGACTGGACGAGATGCTGGCGGAGCTCGTGAAGGGGAAGTCCCCGGATGAGATCTTGGGCGAGACCGGCATCCTCAAGGAGCTGACCAAGCGGCTGGTGGAGAGCGCGCTCGAAGGCGAGATGACCGATCACCTCGGCTACGAGCCCCGCGCCTCCGAGGGCCGCAACAGCGGCACCTCGCGCAACGGCAAGACCGGCAAGACGATCCGGACCGACACCGGCGACGTGGAGATCGACGTTCCGCGGGACCGGGACGCGTCCTTCGATCCGCAGCTCGTCCGCAAGCGCCAGAAGCGGCTCGAGGGGTTCGACGACAAGGTGATTGCCCTGTACGGCCGAAGGATGACGACCCGCGAGATCCAGGGACACCTCAAGGAGATGTACGGCACCGAGGTGTCGCCGGCGCTGATCTCCAACGTCACCGATTCGGTTCTCGACGACGTGCGCGCCTGGCAGTCCCGGCCGCTGGACGCGATCTACCCGATCCTGTACCTGGACGCGCTGCACGTGAAGATGCGCCTGGACGGCATGGTCCAGACGCGGGCGGTGTACCTGGCGCTGGGCGTGAACCTGGACGGCCACAAGGAACTGCTTGGCCTGTGGATCGGCGAGAAGGAGGGCTCGAAGTTCTGGCTGTCGATCCTGGCGGAGTTGAAGAGCCGTGGCGTTCGCGACATCCTGATCGCGTGCGTGGACGGCCTGACCGGCTTCCCGGACGCGATCGAGAGCGAGTACCCGAAGGCGCAGGTCCAGCTGTGCATCGTCCACATGGTCCGGAACTCGCTTCGGTTCGTGAGCTGGAAGGAGCGCAAGATCGTGGCCCGGGACCTGCGAGCGATCTACACGGCGTCCACGGCGGACGCGGCCCGGGCGGAGCTGGAGGCGTTCGCGGAGAAGTACGACGCGCGTCCCGACGATCGGCAAGTCCTGGCGGGACCGGTGGGATCAGGTGACGCCGTTCTTCGCGTACCCGCCGGAGATCCGCAAGGTGATCTACACCACCAACGCGATCGAGTCGATGCAGTCCCAGCTGCGGCGAGTGACGCGGCAGCGGGGCGCGTTCCCGACGCCGGAGTCGGCGATGAAGGTGCTGTACCTGTCGATCCACCGGATCTCGAAGCGGTGGAGCCGGCCGATCAAGGACTGGGTCGCCGCCCTGAACCACTTCAGCATCGTGTTCGAGGGAAGGATCCCGTCGTAGAGGAAAGGTCGCTTACACAGAAAGCTGGACACCCTCCCTCGCATGAGCAGCTCGTTCCCACTCCTCTGGCCACGGACCTAGCGCCAGCCCGGTGGCTTGAGTCCTTCTGTTCTCCGAAGCAGGCCGGGGATCCCGCTCCGCTACGCCGGCCGCATCGACCGCAACAGCCGGAGCACGTCCGTTCGCGGCAGATCGGTCGACAGCCGAACCTGCACGCCGTCCTGCTCCAGCGCCGCGTGCGTGACGTTTCCGTCTCGCCAGATCCGCGCCGCCGGAACCTCCTCCGGCGACTCCGCGTCTCCGGGAACCGGCTTCGCCTCCCGGCTCTGCACGAGCGTCAGGAAGCGCTCGCCCGTCCACTCCATCCGTAGCGAGGGCGACGGAAGCCGGACGGCCTCGACGGTCGGCGGCTCCTCCCCCAGCGAGCGCGGACGGTAGGCCGGCTGCAGCGGTGCGAAGTCCACGACTCCCGCCGCGTCGGCCGCCTCCTCCACCACGATGGGCCCGGGATGCGTCTGCGGGAAGAACATCGGCGTGGCCACGTGCGCGAAGCGCAGCACCGCGAACACGATCAGCAGCGTGACCAGGAACGTGCCCAGCCCCTCCAGACCCCGATCCTCTACACGAGCCACGGCAGCACCCCCAGGAGAACGAGCGCCGCGACGATCACCGTCGCGGGCGGAGGCGGATCGGCCTCGACGGGCTGGCGGCCCAGCAGCAGATCCACGCGACGGCGCAGCGCCGCGCGCGCCGCCAGATCCCGGCGATGCGTGGCCTCGTAGGTCTCCAGCAGCGTGCGCGCCAGGTGCCTGGGATCCCGGTCGCGCACCGCCTCCTCGTCGCACTGGATCTCCACCTCCAGGCAGTACTCGCGGAAGGACCAGAGCGCCACGGGGTTGTGAAGCTGGAGAATGCGGACGAGGAAGAGGACGTGCGACGTGATCCATCGGCCGCCGGTCCAGTGCGCGTGCTCGTGACGCAGCGCGGCGTCCAGCCGCTCCGGCTCCAGCCGCTCCAGCGCCGGCCGCGTGACGATGACGCGCGCGCGTCCGGGAGTTCCGGCGGTCGCGAACCCGACGCGCTCTCCCGGGCGGACGAGCACGTCGCACTTCTCCCAGCCGGGCAGGCGACGGCATCGCTCGACCACGTCGTCCGGGGCGGATTCCAGCGACGCCCGCCGACGCTGCAGCGGCGGGACGAGTTCCTGCAGGACGGTCAGCACCGCGGTGGCGCCCAGGATCAGCGCGACGACGTGCGCGACCCGGACGGGACCGCCCAGCGGGATGGCGAGGAGACGACCGCTGTCCATCCACGCCAGACCGGACCGGAAGGCCAGGTCCTCACGCCCGGGAATGGCGGCGGTGATCAGCGGCAGCACCAGGAGAACGGTCAGCGCCGTTCGCTTGGCCGGACCGGACGGCAGCCTCAGGTGGCGGGCCCATGTGTAGAAGATGAATCCCGCCACCGTCGAGTGCAGCACGACCTGCCACGCGTAGGCCGGAAGCCCCGCGTGGATCCACGCGACGATCACTTCTTCCCGAACCGCTCTTCGTACTCCAGCGCGTGCTCGTGCTTCATCCGGTCCTTCCGGATCTTCCCGGTGAAGATGCTGGTGTCCGCCGGGAACGTCTCCGGATTCAGGTGGGCGCTGTACATGTGCCACACCAGCACGATGGCGAACGCCAGCAGCGCCTCGTTGCTGTGCATCACCTTCGCGGCCGGGATGAGCTGCGCGGGCAGGAACCGGGACACGAACATCGGGAACTGGAGGATCACACCGCTGGCCACCATGATGGCGGCCCCGAAGATGAGTCCCCAGTACTCGAACTTCTGCTTGTAGTCATACCGGCCGAACTTCGGCGGCTCCGCGACCTTCCCCACGAAGTAGCGCAGGTGCTGAATCGCGTCCTTGAAGTCCTGGACCGTGAGGAACATCGTCGGCTTCACGCGGCCGGTGACCAGCGAGTACACGGCCCCGAACACGTGGACCGCCACCATGCCCGCGAAGATCAGTCCGGCCGTGCGATGCAGCCAGCGGGCGATGAAGATTCCGCCCACCTGGTCGATCATCCACCGGCTGGCCTCCACGTACGGCCACTTCTGCGGCATGCCCGTGAGCAACAGCACGCCGAACAGAAGGATGACGGTTCCGTGCTGGAACCTCTGCCACCAGGAGAAGCGCTGGACGAATTCCCCGGCATCTTCCTTTTTCATGATCGTCTCCTCTCGCGGCCGTCAGCGGCCGGCCGAGACCCGGTACAGGTGCAAGAGCACCTGGAGCACGAGTCCCAGGACGATGAAGGGAATGAGGATCCGGTAGAACACGTCCACCAGGAACACGATGGGCGCGTGATCCAGCGACGGCTTGTAGTGCGAAAGCCACGCGGCCGGGAAGTCCTGCGCCGCTTCCTGGTGGCAGCGGGCGCACACGGCCTCCACGGTGGCCTTCATCGCCTCGGGACCGGCGGCGGCGGGCGACATCATGCCGTGCGATCCGTGGCAGTCCACGCACGTCACCACGACCTGCGACGAGTCCACGTCGACGTTCCTCGAGAGAGAGGCCGTCACGCCGTGGAAGTCGGCCAGGTACGTGGTCGCGACGTCGGTGGAGATGCCGTACGGCTTCATGAGCTCCTCGTCCCCGTGACAGCTGATGCACGTCTCCGGCGACTGCAGCCGGAAGCGGGTCTCGTGCGGGGACGCGATCTCATGGTGGGTGTGGCAGTCGGCGCAGGCGGGGACGTCGGTGTTGTCGTCGGAGACGAGCGCCGCGCCGTGGACGCTGTGGGAGTACTCCTCGAAGACGTCGCCGTGGCAGGAGCCGCAGCTCCGAGAGACCATCGTCTTCTTCTCGTGGGGATTGCCGACGTTGTGGGCGCCGTGGCAATCCGTGCAGACGGGCGCTTCCTCCACCGAGGCCTTGAGAAGCTCGTAGTGAACGCTCTCCAGGCTCTTGTTGTACGTGTCGAAGTGGCACTCCTTGCACACTTCGTAGTGGGTATGCACGTAGGACCGACGACTCTCGAACGGCCCGTCGAAGGGATGATCGTCGTCGTAGCCCTGGTGGCAATCCGTGCAGAGCAGATCGGCGCCGTGGATGGAGGCCGCGAACTCCTCCGCATCCACGTGGAGACTCATCTCCGTTCCGTCCTCCAGCTCCGCGACGGCGTCCGGGTCCTCATGGCAGTCGAGGCACTCCAGGACTTCGTCGGGCAGCTCCGCCGCGAAGGGCGACGACGCGAGGAGGAGGGAGACCAGGGCGGTGGCAAGCCCCGCCCGACCCGGGAACCTACGCTGGCGGCCGGGTTCCTCTGGTGGCTCCATGGAAGGCACCTCCGTTGGGCCAGGGAACCTTGGAACCCCCGGTCCGCGGTCAGCGACCTTCCTCCTCCTCGTCGAGCGACTTGCGGACGTCGTCCGCCCACTCATCGACCTGCGCCTTCTCGTCCGCGCGCTTGGAGCGGCTGAGGAAGGCCATCGCCGGTTCCCAACCCGGCCTCAGGACTCGGACCGAAGCCCGAGCGGCGGCGGTGGCGAGCTCGGCGAGCTTGGTGGCTCCCAGCCACAGGACCGTCGCGATTCCCAGGAACGGGAGGAAGATGACGTATGTCAGGCCGAGGATCGGTCCTGCGATGAGGAGTGCGAACCAGGGCACCGAAAGGTACTCATCCGACGAATCGCCGGGGAGGCTTTCACCCTCTTCATGGCTATGGAAAGAGAGGCGCTTCCAGTTCAGGTAGAGGCCGGTGTCCGCTTCCGTTCCGCCGTGGTGCTTCTTGATGGTGAGCCGTTTCATTTCGGTCACCTCCTTTCGTGCCCCTACGATCGGACAAAACGGCCTCCACACCCATCGGGCAACCACCTGATCCGCCTCGGTCAAATGCCTGATTCGGAGGCGAAATGTGTCGTATTCCGCGCTTCTCAGCGGATCCGCACGACGCGCGTCGACTCGCCGGCGGGACCGTCCGCGCGGCGGACGAAGTACACGCCGGACGCGGTCGGCCGACCGTCGCTGCCGCGGCCGTCCCACTCCACGCGGGAGGCTCCGACCGGAACGTCGAGCCGGCGGACCTGCCGACCGGTGACGTCCGTCATGAAAAGAGATGTCGGATGATCGGCCGGGCGCGCCAGGTGCAGCACCGTTCCCGATCGCGTCACGCTGGGGTGCGCGGCCAGTCCCGGTCCCTCGACGAGGGCGGGCAGGACGGGCGCGTCCGTGGGCAGTTCCCCATCGGCCCAGTCCTGCTCCAGGTGCACCTCGAAGAGCGGCGCGTCCGGCTCCCAGCTCCCCTCCAGATCGACGGTAAAGGAGAGCAGATAGGCCTCGGGGCCGCCGCCGCGGAAGGCGGGACGCTCCAGCGTCACGTTGTCGAAGCGGAGCTCCTGACCGTCCGCGCGCGACACCACGATGCGCTGGAGGGAGTGGTCGGTGACGCGGCCGCCCCGGATGTGGGAGACCGGAATCTCGGCGGAGAAGGAGTACTCGCCCGGCTGGAGCATCCCCGACAGGTCGAGCGGGATGAACGAGAACGCCGTCTCTCCCTGGAACGCCACGCGCAGCACGTAGCGCGGCGCATCGAACGGCGTCCCGGGATCCTCCCAGAAGCACTGCGCCTCGGCGGCAGGCCCGGCGGACGCGGCCATCAGGCGGGCCGGCGTCACGAAGCCGCTTCCCTGACTGATCACGCTGTCGAACGAGAGCTCCACGCGGTGCAGCACGCCCGGCCCCAGCGGGTCCAGGATCTCCCAGTCACACGGCGGCGACGGGACCGGATAGACGAACTCCGGCCAGGCCGTGTCGATCACGGCCCAGATGGCGGAGGCGCGCACCGTGCGGACGTCGGCCAGCTCGAAGATGGCGTCGTCGGAGCCGCTGCAGTAGAGCGTGACACGACGGATGTTCCCCAGGTCCAGGTGCGAGAAGTTCGATCCCGCGAAGTCGATCTCCCAGTCGAGGGCGGTGCCGGGCGTGCCCACCAGCGTCTCCGCTCCCTGGAAACCGTTCTCGTCGCGAAGGATCATCGTCAGGTTGCCGCCGTCGGGCGTCTGCAGGAACCGGCTCACGATGCGGTCCGCGCCGCCCTGCCGGAGGTTCATCGTCCCGACGCCGCTGGGCTCCCACCAGAACTCCGCGGTGCCGAAGTCTCCGGGGTTCGTCATGAACACCAGGACCGCATCGTCCGGATCGCCCATGAAGGACTCCGCGTCGATGGAGCCGCCCGCCGCGGCGTCCAGGTTGATGCAGCGCCGACCGGCCGCGGCGTGGTTCGTGGGGATCGAGCCCTGGCAGATGAAGTCGAAATCCGGGGGAACTCCGAAGTCGAATCCGGCCCACTCGAAGTCGTCGAGGATGAGACCGGCGCCCGACGCCGGAGCGGCGGAGACCAGCAGGGCCAGGGCGACGAGCGACGGAACGAGGCCGCGGACGGCGGCGGGCAGGCGGGCGGGGCGCATCGGCATCCTCCGGGAGTCTGGGTTGCCCCGGAAACGCGATCTCCGGAGATCGGGGGACACGCAAGGCCGATGGAGGCCGTCTTCGGCGATCGCGGCGGACCGCTTGATGGCGGGCGATGCCCACGCGATACTGGGAAGACTCCACCTCCACCTGGGAGGGCTCCCGATGCGCCGTCTTGAAGCCGTCACTCCCGTGGTCGTCCTCCTGGCGATCGCCACGGCCGCCCAAGCCTCCGCAGGGCCCTGCTGCCTCCGTGACGGGCCACCGGCCTTCCGGGACCACCTCTCAGATTCGCTGGACACGGACCACTTCCGGTTCCGCTACACAAGCGACCCCAGCTCTCCGCACCACTCGCAAGCCGACTATCTTGCGGTGGTCGCAACCGAGGCAGAGGAGGCTTGGAGCTTCTATCACGAGCAATGGGGGATGCTCGGCCCGCGGGGACACCTGGAGGTCGGGCGCGGCGGACTCCCGCTGATCGAGTTCCTGCTCTACCATATCCCCAGTTCACCGGGCCGCACCTATTCTTGGGACAATGGGGAAGACGTCTGTATTGATGGTTCGTTCAATGCCATCGAGCTCCGCAACAGCATAGCGCGACCGTTCCTCGACACGGGGATCGCGCATGAGGTGTTCCATGCATTCCAGGGTCGCGCAGGCGCGGACCCTGACCGCTGGCTTCGGGAGTCGACGGCGCGGTGGGCGGAGTGGGCCGCCGTTCCGGAGTACCGTCGCTCGGATGATCTGCGGCGAATCGTCCGCTTCCCACAGACGACGCTGTGGGGAGAAACCCCATTCGAGCGAACATACGCGGGGGTCGTGTTCTGGCACTTTCTCCAGCATCGATTCGGAGAGGATCTTGCTCGCCTCCTCATCCCGAATCACTGCGGAGTCCCCTGGCAGACGGCGCTCGATGACCTTCTGCGGACCCGGCACGGCGTCACCCTGGACCGCGCCATCGTTGAGTTCTGGCAGTGGAACTACCATGCGGGTTCCGCGACGGACGGCGCCCACTACCCCTTGGACGCGTCCTTCGGCCGTATCGCTTTCCAGGCCGAGCACACGCTCTCCGAGCCGGTGGAGGCAGAAATCCCGGAGGAGCTGAGGGCGGACGTCGTCGGAACGAACGCGCTGCAGTTTCACGGTCCGGCGACGCTCAGCGATCTCCGGATCCGAATCGAAGGGGCTCCGGAGATGCACGGGCATCGCACCGTGACCGTCTACGCCACGACGAACCCAAGGACGCACGCGCGAATCGCCGAGGGCGGTGTCCGGCCCGACGGCACGTTCGAAGCGGTCGTCGTGGACTGGGCGCGCTACGACGACGTCGGCGTCCTGATCACCAACCACTCCACGGCGGACGTTGATTTCCTGGCATACCGTTACCGGGCAGCAGAGGAGGGAGAGGCCGTGTTCGACGTGGCCTGGGATCCGACCGTCATCCGAGGGGGAGACGTCGGCATCCGGGTCGCCCCGAATCCGTTTCGGGCCGCCGCTCAGATCCGGTACTGGTCGGAAGGGGGAGCCACAGCGCTCCGCGTCGTCGACGTGACCGGGCGGACCGTCCGCCGCCTCGTCGAGCAGCCGATGCCGCAAGGCCACTTCACGATCCCGTGGGACGGGCGCGACGACGCCGGGCGCGCCGTTTCCGCAGGAGTCTACCTCCTTCGGCTCGACAGTGCGGGGGTCCAGGCGACGCATCGGATCCTGCACGTGCGCTGACGAGAGGAGAGCGCTGGCCCCGTACACGCCCTGACCGAGCGGCCGGAGTGCTGCCCTCGGCCGACGGCCGCGAGGTCTTCGTGGCGAACCACTACCTGGCCCCGATGACCCGCGGCTGTTTCCACGATGCGCTCGGCGAAGTGCCGCCGCTCCCTCGACTGCGTGGAGCGCGCCTACCTGGAGCGATCCCCGCTGGCGCCGCACCTGCCGGCCTACGCGCGTCTGGTGGGCAGCGTGCGACTCGAGGACGAGCCGCGCTACCGGGCGGTGGTGGAGACGATGGGCTTCCCGGGCTAGAAGCGCCAGACGACGCTGGAGTACACCTGCGTCACCGACTCCCCGTCGCCTCCGGTCCGCTCCACCGACGTGGCCGCGTACCATCCGCCGGAGAGGACGACGTCCACGTCCGCGGAGATCCAGTTCGAGTCGGTCTTGGCGGCGGTCACGCGATGCTCCTCCGCGCGATGTCCCCCGCCGATCGCCGCGTCCACGCGATCCGTCACCGCGAGGCTCAGGCGTCCGGACTCCAGTCGACCGTCGTAGAGGTCGTTGCGGTAGAACGTCGTGCGGGCCGATGCGCTCAGCGAGCGGAGCCGCGCGAGCCGGAACTGTCCGCGCCAGGTGAACAGCCGCGCCTCGCCCGCCGATCCGCCGTCGGTGCGGCGCGCCGACAGTCCCGTCCGCCACGAGGAGTTCGGTCGCCACGTGACCCCGCCCCAGGCCCCCCGCCGATGCTCATCGTCGAAGGCGGTCTCCGGCGTCTCGCGGTCCCGGTAGGTGCGGACCCGGCGCCGCGAGTCGAACCCGCCGTCCACCGTCCAGGCGCGGTCCAGGCGAACCTGCACGCCCGCCTGCGCGCTGGTCCAGGAGACGGCCTCCTCCCCGGCGTCACGCTTCCAGTCGCGGTTGAGGTCCACTTCCTGGACGACGAAGCTGGTGACGCGCGGCCCGATCCATCGCCCCTGTAGCGCCGCGAACTCCCGGTCGATCTCGCCCTCCTCGTAGGAACCCACGGCCGCGAGCGTCATCGTCCAGCGCGACGACTCGCCGCGCGTCCCGCTCCACTCCGTGAAGGCTCCGTGCTGACGCACGTCCGTGGACCACTCCCAGTCCGCGCGTCCGGGCTCGGTGCCGCTGAACGCCCCGACCGCCCAGCGACGGCCGCGGTACTCAGCCCGCACGCCGTCGAAGAGGCTCACGGACGCGAGCGAGGTGGAGAACTGCCGGCCGAGCACGACGCGCGGACCGGTGTCGCCGGATCGCCACTCTCCGCTCAGCCGGTACACGCGTGTGCGACCGTCATCGTCCGCGTCGGTGCGAAGCGTGCGACGGGCGCGGACGTCCACGTGCACGAACCAGTTCTCGTCCAGCGCCCCCTTCACGCGCGCGTCGAGGCCGGGCTCCGAGTAGCCACCGGAGCCGGACTCGTGGTTCATGAGGCCGACGTACCGCAGCCCGAGTCGCCCGCGCAGGCGCTGCGCGTCCCGCCGCGTCGGCGGGTCGGAGCCGGAAGCCGTGGACGTCGACACGGCGGGAGGCGCCGGCGGCGCATCGGCGGGCGTGAAGCGAACGGCATCGCCCACCTGCACGGTGAACTCCGCGCCCCTAAGCTCCAGCGAGGCCCGCCGGGAGGAAGCCGCCGTCACGACGAGATCACCCAGCTCCTGCCCGCTTCTCCGAACGTTCACCACGGCCCCCACGCGGAGCCCCGCCCCGGTGCCGGCGTCGACGTAGGCGGTCGATCCCGTGACGTAGGTGACGCGGGCAAGCCCGTCGGCCGCCGCCTTACCGGCAACCGACGCCAGCAGGAACATCGCGAACGTCGCCGCGATCCGCGCCCTCAATGTCGACCGTCCGGATGACACTCGTAGCAGGCCGAGCTCAGGTACTGGTAGCCCGGCTCCTCCGAGTGATCGGCGTTGACCTGCGCCTCGTCCGAGTGCTCGTGACAGAGGATGCACTCGAACGCCGCGTAGTTCGTCGGATTCACGTGGCACTCCGCGCAGTCCATACCGGCGTGCGCGCCGCTCGTGATCGGGAAGAAGGTGCTGTGATCGAACACGGCACCTTCCCATCGATCCGTCCCGTGACAGGCCGCGCAGTCGGTCCCGAAGCCCGTGGCGATGTGGACGGGGTCGGTCGTTCCCTCGTAGTCGACGCGGTGGCACGCGTAGCAGTCCGTCGGCGTGCCGGAGTAGACCGAGCCCGCGTGGCACTGCGCACAGTCCACCGTCACGTGGGCGCCGGTGAGCGGAAACGCCGTGAGCGCGTGATCGAAGACGGCGCCCTCCCACCGGTCCGTACCGTGGCAGGCCGCGCAGTCCGTCGGGAAGCCCGCCGCTGCGTGGCCCGGATCCGTCGTCCCGTCGTAGTCGTCCCGGTGGCACGAGTAGCAGTCGGCCGACGTGCCAGTGAACTGGAATCCCACGTGGCACCGCTGGCAGTCGATGGTGCGGTGCGCGCCCGTCAGCGCGAAGCCGGTCAATGCGTGGTCGAACGAACCGCCGGACCAGGACCCCGTGGAGTGGCACCCGGCACAGTCGAGCGGGAACGCCGAGTGATCGGGGTTCACGGCGGCCTCGTAGTCCGCGAGATGGCACGCCTCGCACTGCGTCGACGTGTTCACGAAGCTCATCGAGCCGCCGCCCGCCGGCCCGTGACACTGGAAGCAATCGGCCGCCGCATGGGCTCCGGTGAGCGGGAAGCGGGACTCCCGGTGCAACCGGCGCGTCTGCGACCGGTCGATGAAGGACCGCGTGGTATGGCACCGGTCGCACTCCAGCCCCAGCTCGCCCAGATGAACGTCGTCATGGCAGTCCACGCACTGCGAGCCCGCGGCGTCGGAGAACTCCAGGCTCGCGTGGCAGAGCAGGCACGGCGTCCCCTCGTGCGCGCCGTCCAGGCGCATCCCGTGGTCCTCGTGACGGAACTCCGATCGGATCCGCGCCGGCGTCCAGCCCTGCGCGTCGTGGCAGACATGACAGTCGCCGCGGAAGTCCCCGTGCGGGTTCTTGACGGCGCCCGGCTGGGCCGGCGCCGGGCCGGGCGAAACGAGCAATGCAATCAGGAGCCACCACCCCAGCGTTCGACCGTGCATCATCGTTCTCCTCCGGGGGTGACGGTGTGGCACGCCACGCATTCCATCGGCGTTCCGGCGTACCGGACGGCCTCTCCTTCCGTGGCGGGAGCATGACAGGCGCCGCAGGCCACGCGCTCGTGAGCGCCGCGCAGCGGGAACCGCGTCTGCGACTCGTGGTCGAAGCGCGAGGCGGGCGTGAAGACGTGAACGTCGTGGCACGCGGCACAGTCCCGCAGCTCGTCGCCGGCGCGGAACTGTCCCGCGTGCGGATCGGCGTGGCAGTCCACGCATCGTCCGCTCTCCTGAAAGGAGAGATCCGGCCAGCTGGCGGACGCCGGGACCGTGGATGCGGGACGGGCGTCCAGCATCGCCCGGTGGCACTCGAAGCACGGGACCGCCGCGTGCGCGCCGTCCAGGGCGAATCCGGACCGCGCGTGCGCGGCCGCATCCATCGTCACCGGGTGGAATCCGTCCAGGGAATGGCAACGCCGGCAGTCCGCATCGACCGCCCCCAGGCGGCCCCGATGCGGATCGGCGTGACAGCTCACGCACGTCGTGGCGGCGAAGGCGAACGTGACGGGCGTCGGACCATGGCAGGCCCGGCACTCCGCGAGACCGTGCGCGCCTTCCAGCGGGAAGCCGGCCCGCCCGTGGTCGGCCGCCGAGAACGTGGACGGCGCGAATCCGCTCACGGTGTGGCACGTCTCGCACCTGGATCCGGCCTCGCCCAGTTCACCGCGATGCGCGTCCGCGTGACAGTCCGCGCAGCGGGCCGCCGGGGGCCGGAAGTCGAACGACGCGGCGCCGTCCCGTCGGTGGCAAGCGTCGCAGTCCACCGCCACGTGACGCCCCTCCAGTGGGAACGCGCACGAGGAGTGCCTCGCGGTTCCGAACGTCGACGGACGGAACCCGCCGACCGTGTGACACGCCTCGCAGTCGACCGATGCTCCGGCCAGCGTGGCGAGGCCCCGGTGGGGATCGTCGTGACACGACGTGCAGCGGGAGAACTCCAGCGGTGCGGTGATCGACTCCTTGTGGCATCGATCGCACGCGACCTCGCGGTGGGCTCCGCGCAGCGGATAGTCGGTCCGACCATGGTCGAAGGACGTCGTCTCCACGACACGGAAGTCCCGGGTGCCGTGGCAGTCGCGGCACTCGGCCCCGAAACGGCCCTGGTGCGGATCGGCGTGGCACGACGCGCAGTCGTTCGCGAGGCCCACCCAGCGAGAGGGTCCCGCACCCTCCGGCCGCCCGACCACGATCGGCGGATCGAGGAACCTCTCGCGGTGGCAGGACTCGCAGGCCACGGTCGCGTGCGCGCCGTCCAGCGGCCATCCCGCACGCCCGTGATCGAACCCGCCGGGGCCGCCCTCGAACCCGACGACGTCGAAGTCGCGGCCGCCGTGCTCCGGATGGCAGGACGCACAGTCGCCGCTTCCCTCGCGCGCATGCAGTCCCCGTCCGGCCTCGCGCAGTCGGCCGATCTCCCCGTGGCAGTCGAGGCACAGCGTCGTCGTTTCCCGCTCGCCCAGCTCGTGGCACTGGAGACAGTTCCCCATTCCCTCGAGCGACTGATGAGCCTCCGAGAGCGGCCCCGGCGAGATCTGGGCCCGGGCGTCCCCGACGGACGCGAGCGCGATGATCATCGCCACGAGGCTCCTCCTATCCCGGAACACCGGCGCTCGCTTCGGCCAGGGGAATCTGCTTCGTGACGGAGCGGACCCCCACCTTCTCCAGGAAGCGGGTGGGCGGTTCCCCGCCGATCCGGACGATCACGTCGTCGTTCGGGAGTTCCACGTCGCCGTGGCACGTCGCCAGGACGACGCGGTCCGGGAGGATCGACTGCACCTGGCTGGATCGGTACACGCGCAGACGACCGGCCGCCTCGGCCTCCTCCAGCTTGCGGACGTTGCGCTCCTTCGCGCGGGAGAACTCGGCGGCGCGGTAGCTCAGCGTGACCTCAGCACCGGGCTGCTCCGCCGCCCCGATTGCGGACTCCAGCGCGCTGTCGCCGCCGCCCACCACGAGAACACGCCGCTCCCGGAACTCCGCCATCTCCGCGACGTCGTAGAAGACGCGTTCCCGATCCTCCCCCGGCACTCCGAGCCGCCGGGGCGTCCCGCGTCGGCCGTTGGCCAGCAGCACGCGACGCGCCGAGACCACGAACCCGTCACCCGCGACCTCGAGCGTCCCGTCGCCCGGCCGAACGCTCTCGACGCGACAGCCGTAGCGGATGTCCAGTTCCTCCTCCGCGATCATCGCTTCCCAGACGGACAGCAACGTCTCCTTGGACGCGTCGGCCACCCAGAGCTCGCCGTAGAGCGGCACGCCGACGGGCTCCGCCAGGAGGAGCTTGTGCCGCGGGTACTTCCGGATGGAGTCGGCGAGGGTGCCCTGTTCCAGCACCGCGAAGCGGAGTCCCTCGCGCTTGGCACTGAGCGCCGCGCTCAACCCCGCCGGCCCCGACCCGACGATCGCCAGATCCAGCGCGTCGGCCGACGCGGACGGGCGATCCTCCCCCGCCAGGCTCCGCGCGATCGCCTGCACCGCGATCCGTCCCTCGTTGATCGCGTTCTTGATCAGGCCGCGGCCTCCCAGTTCGCCGGCCAGGTAGACGCCGGGGACGTTCGTCTGGAAGTCCGTCCCCACGTCCGGAACCGTCACGCGATGAACGTCGTCGCCGGTGCCCATGACGATGCCGCCGACCGGGCAGGCGTCGACGCACTTCGCGTGTCCCGTGCAACGATCCACGTCGACGACGGCCAGCTTGCCCTCCATCCGAAGCGCCCCGGACTCCGGACAGACGGGAATGCACGCTGCACAGCCGACGCAGACGTCCGCGCGGACGACCGCGTGAAGACGTCCCTCTTCCCCGGCCGTCTCCGACTCCGCTTCCGGATCGGCCGTCTGCGCCCCGGCGATCTCGAACGCCTGGAGCGGCACGTCGCAGCGCGGGCAGCGGAGTGCTCCCGGCGCCACCTCGGACGCGCACGCGGGACATCGGGGCGGCGCGGAGGCGGAACGGCGGACGTGGCGGACGACCAGGACGATGGTCACAAGGACGAAGCCGATCGCGGTCAGCCCTTCCGGCGACAGGATCAGCCGAGCCATGTGGCCCCGAACGCGATCGCCACGACGACGTGGATCGTTACGGCCAGGAAGGCCGTCACGGCGAACGGAAGATGGAACGCATGCCAGAGACGGAACACGCGCGCGGTGGCGTCCAGGAGGCGAACCTGCTGCGAGAGCGCGATCTCCTGCCGGGCCAGGCGGACGATGGTGCGGAGCTGCGCCGGCGACACCGAGTCCAGCTCCCGCGTCAGCGCCCGCACGACACGGCGCCGCTCGCGGTCCGCGAGGAGCCAGCCCCACAGGGTGCCGAGCACGGAGCGTCGACCGGTTCCGGGATCCGGCGGGCGGAGCAGCACGCGGACGCGTTCCGCCGGCACGCCGCTCGCTTCCACGATCTCCCCGACGAGTCCGCGTCGCCGCGCCGCCACCTCCTCGCGGGAGAGCTCGGCGCCGCTGCGGGCACGGGGAATGCGGAGATAGAGGTAGCGCCCGATCACGCCGCTTCCCGCGACGACGAGCATCGCAAAGTAGCCGAGCCCGATGATCCCCGTGAACCGGAAGCCGGCGTGGACGGCACCGGCCAGCGGCATCAGCACGCCCGCTACGATGTGCGCATCGAGCCAGCGCGGGACCGTCCCGAGGAACGCCATCGACGAGAGACGCTTGCGGAGCGGGTACAGCCAGAGGAAGAGGAACAGGGCGAACGCCAGCAGGCCCGCCGACTGCCCGACGAGCCCGGACGGCTTCAGGACCTCGTGCAGATCCGACCGGAGCCGCTCCTGCCACGACAGTAGATAATAAGGTGCACCGAGCGCAGCCACGGCGAGCAGCGGCAACACGCCGAACAGGGCGGCGCGAGGCACGAAGGCGGCGGAGGCGCGACGCTTCCCCCGCGCGGGGCGGACGGCCGGGGCACTGGCGACTTCCATGGAGACTCCACCGGGGGAGAGCGGGGCTCGGATGCTGGCCAGGGGGGCGCCACCAAAAGAGGACTATCGGCTCGAATGGACCCCGCATCAAGGGGAACGGCCGCGCCGGGCCGGGATCGCCCACGATCCGCAAGCGGACCCCGATCCCGGCCCAACCTCAGTCCCGATCCGCAGAACGAGTACTTCTCCGACAGTCTCACCGAGGCCGGACTCGCCGGCGAGGCGGCGCTGCGGCCACTGGAGCTGGACGACGAGCCGGCCCCCGCGCAGCCGGGCTGCCGCCGGATCTCGGCCGGGTGCGATTCGACGGCAAGTCGGCGCGGCGAGGAGGCCCTCGGGGCGGAAGTCCGGTAGAATGGAAGCGCCCCCGCGCTCGTTCATCGGAGGACATCGCCTTGCCACGCTCCCGGTTCGCCCTCGGCGTCCTTTCGCTCGCCCTCCTGACCGCCGGTCCCGCGGCATCCCAGTGCATCCTGGCCAACCCCAGCTTCGAGCTGAGCGGCTTCGGCGGCGGGAACTTCGACGGCTGGAACCAGTTCGGCAACGTGGGCGCCACGGGATCCGCCCCGCACGGAAGCGCCGCCGCGCGCGTGAGCGGACCGAACTCCGGCAACTGGGACGTCTCCGCGTACTGGCAGCCGCTGGACACGTCGCCCGGGGAGACGTGGGACGTGGGCGTGCGGGTCTGGCACTCGTCGTCCGCTCCGCTGGTGGGAGCGAACCAGGCGATCGTGAACGTGGAATGGCGCGACTCCGGCGGCAACCTCATCTCCTACGAGTCCTACGCCGCCGCGACCGCCGCCACGCCGACCGACGCGGAGCAGCAGTTCTCCGTGCAGACGCCGCCGGCTCCGGCCGGGGCCGTCTCCGCGCGCATCCTGCTGGGCGTGCTGCAGAGCCCGACCGATCCGTCGCCGGACGTCTTCTACGATCTGGTCCGCTTCGAGTCCACACCCGCGGCCACCTACCAGTGGAACGACTTTCCCGGAGGGCGGACGATCGACTTCAGCGGGCGCACCTGGCGCGTGAAGGGCCCGGGGTTCTACGGGCCGGGACCGAATCTGTTCTGCGACAGCTCGTCCTGCACGTGGGTGGACGGCAACGGCCGGCTCCACCTCACCGTCAAGCAGACGTCGGGCGCGTGGCGCAGCACCGAGGTCGTGCTGGAGGATCCGCTGGGCTACGGCGACTACCGCTTCACCACGTTCGGCGACATCGACACGCTGCACCCCAACGTCGTCTTCGGCCTCTTCCTCTGGGAGTACGGCCCCTGCTACGAGTTCGACAAGCTGTGGTGGAATCCGTTCAACGAGATCGACGTGGAGCTCAGCCGCTGGGGCGACGTGAACAACCAGTTCGCGCAGTTCGTGGCGCAGCCGTTCGACTATCCGGGCAACATCCACCGCTTCGATCTGGAGTTCGAGGCGAACGAGCTGGTGACGCACGCCTTCCGGTGGCTCGCGGACCGGGTGGAGTACCGATGCTGGCGCGGCGGACCGGCGGACGAGTCCCCGGGGACGATGGTCCGGGAGTGGACCTACACGGGCCCGCACATCCCGCGGCCGGAGATCCCCCGCGTCCACCTGAACCTCTGGTACATCGACACGCCGCCCACCACGACGCAGGAAGTCGTCCTGGAGGAGTTCACGTTCATCCCCGAGGGCGCCGTGGTCTCCGCGCCGGAGCTTCCGGTCGGCGCGCAGTCCCCGCGACTGCTGGCGGCGGCCTCTCCCAATCCATTCCGACCGCCGACGCGGCTGGACTTCACGCTGGAGCGCGCGGCGTGGACGGAGCTGGCGGTGTTCGACGTGACGGGCCGGCGAGTGCGCACGCTGATGGCGGAGGAGCGGCCGGCCGGATCGGGCGGAGCCGCGTGGGACGGGCGGGACGATGACGGTCGACCGGTGGCCGCGGGAACCTACTTCTATCAGCTCCGGACCGGGAGCACGGTGGAAACGCGGAGGCTGGTGCTGCTCCGCTAGAGGCAGCGGCGCAAGGTCAGTCGGCCAGGTCGACGCGGATCCGCTGCACGTCGCCGCGACGCGCGAACACGCGGGCGCTTCCCTCCGCATCGATGGTGCGGCCCGCCCACTCGCGCGCGGTCCCGTCCTTCAGCTCCATCACCACGCGATTCTCCTCGGCGCCGCGACGGTACGTGACGGGCACGCCGCACAGACCGAACACGAGTCCGGACGCAGGCACTTCCAGCGAGGTCGGGTGCCCCTCGGGGTCGAGCATCACGCACGACCGCTCCTGCGCGAAGAACTCGCTCTCGTTCAGCAGCGTCGGGCGGAAGCTGATCTCGCCTTCCCGGATCTGGACTCCGAGTTCCGCGAACCGGATCAGGATCTCCTCCTTCACCTGGCCGGTCATCCCCGGCTGCTGCGCGCCCGCGTGCAGCGGCGTGTGGGAGTAGGGATCCGTGGGGAACGCTCCATACTCGTCGACCGTCTTGCGGAAGCCGAGGCCGTCGCGGATCCGGCGGTAGGCGTCGCGCAGCTCCGGCGAGGGCGATCCGGCCTCGTCGGCCGCCAGCGACAGCTCCTGCACGGCGAGCAGGAGCTTTGCGACCATGTGCCAGTAGATGCAGCCGATACCCTCGTAGCCGTACATCGTCCCGGAGCGGCCCGTGAACGACGCGTGGTCGAACGTCTCCCGGAACAGGTCCAGCACGGCGTTCCGGTCGCGGGACACGTCGTCCGCGAGCGCCGGGTTGGCGGCCAGGCGATCCAGCGCCTCGCCCACGTCGTCCGCCGTGCGGAAGTCCCCGGCGAAGCGCCCTGCTCCCGCTCCGTCGATGCGCAGGAGCGACTCGTCGCCCTCGTCGGCCAGCCGCTTCAGCAGCCCGACGCCCGTCCATCGCTCCTGCGGCACTCGATTGCGATCCAGGAACGCGGGGCGGTCCTTCCGCGGATAGAGCATGAAGGAGCGCTGGTCGGGACGGTAGAGGTCGCTCCGGAACATGCAGTCCACCAGGCCGGCGGCCTCGTCGGGGTCGAGGTGGCCGGACGCGAGGACCGCCACCTGCCCTTCCAGCATGGGCGCCAGCGACTGCACGCCGACGGTCCCCTCGCCGAACTCGAGGACGTTGTAGGCGTGGAACAGGCCGTCCGCGCGCCGACTGCGGCGGAGCGTGGCGTCCAGGACATCGGCCGCCCGGCGGGCGAAGTCCGCGACCGCGCGAAGCGGAAGGGTCGCGCGGTCGTCGGCGGCGTCGGAGCGGATCGCGCTCCGGTACGCCTCGAAGCTGCGACCGCCGGCGTCCAGCCAGACGCGACGTTCCGCGTCGTCGGCGGCCGAGCTCACGACGGACTCGGCGCGGTCCGTCAGGAACGTCTCCTGGGCCGTGAACCAGTCGCGCAGCGCGCGCGTGACCGGCAGCTCGCGGTCCCCCGCCGCGCCGAGCCACTCGGCCAGGAAGCGAAGGTGCCGCCGCAGCGCCGCGGTCGTCACGATGGACGCCCCCTTGCCGGCCAGCGCGTTGTTGGCGTCGTTCCACTCGGGGCGCTGCGTGTTCAGCCACAGGCCGGCGTCCGGAACGAAGGCCGCCAGCTTGGTCAGCACCGGGATCAGCAGCTTCTCGAGCAGGTTCACGTGCAGGACGTTGCCGTCCGCGTCCGCCGCGAGCCGGCCGTCGGTGCCCACGCGATCCACGCGCGCCTCGATCGCGGCCGCGTGGTCGTGGTCGTAGTCGATCGTCTCGAACGGATCGCGCACCATCTCGTCGTGCGATCGCAGGCGGTACGGCACGTCCCCGAACGAGAAGATCTCCCGGTCCAGCATCTCGTCGAGCGTGGCGGGCGAGAAGCGCTGGAGCGCCTCCAGCAGACGCAGCAGGTAGACGATCTGGTGATCGCCCCAGTAGCCGATGTGACTCCACGGATCGTACGGATCCGGAGTCTCCCAGTCGATGCCGTCGCGCGAGATTCGGTACGGGTTGTAGCCCTCGCGCGTGCTGGCGTTCAGGAACTTCGCCACGAAGCCGGGCAGGAAGGCCGGGAAGCTGTGCCCCAGCGCCTCCCAGTTCTGGAAGATGTCGCGCCAGTTCCCCTCGTAACCCAGACGCGGCGATCCGTCCTTGCGACGCCCGGAGACGCGGAAGCGGTTCCACGGACGACTGGGATCGCCGTGTCGACGGCCGAAGTGCAGCGGCAGGCACTCCAGCGTCAGCCGCTCGAAGTCCGCATCGCCGGATCGGCCGGCGAGTTTCCGCAGTTCGGACACGTCGACGAGGTCCTCCAGCGCATCGACGCTCCCGGACTGCCGCTCGGCGGCCGGACGGTTGCGGAGCTGCAGGAAGCCGCGCAGCTCGTCGCGCGGGATCTCGTGGTCCCGGAGAAAGACTCCGCCCCGCATGTTGTTGTAGAGGACGTTGGCCAGGTGATGCGCCGACGCCATGCGGTCGGCCGTGAACTGGAACCCGTCGGCGGCGGCCAGATCCGCGCGCAGGCGGAGCTCGGCCGCCTTCAGATCGCGCTCCAGGATGGCGGCGTCCAGTGCGCCCGCGTGCAGTCGATCCCGCAGGGCCGCCACGTCGGCGTGGTCGAGTCCGACGTCGGCGACGAGGTGCCACGTGACGCTCTGTCCCGGCTCCAGTCGAACCCGCGACTGGACGAGGTAATGACCGCGCTGCCCGGAAAGCACCGGAACGCCGGGAGTGCGTCCGGCGCGCAGGAAACCGTCCAGGACTGCCGACGACGGGGTCACCTGCGCGTCGGGCAGCCCGACGCTCCAGACGGTGTTGGCGCGCAGCACCTCGGCCGCCTCCGCGCGATCGGTCACCGCCGCGGTCAGTGAATACACGACCATCGACGTGCCCGGCACGAGTTCGGATCGCTTGTACGCGTCGACGAGGCAGCTCGTCTGCTGGTGCAGCGCGAGCGGCGCCCCCCAGGGCAGGACATTGCGCACCCCGTCCAGGATCTCAAGGGTGCGCGGCGCGTCCGAGTCGTTGGTGAGCGTGCAGGTGCGGAGGATCCCGAACGTACCGCTGGTGGCCCAGCGGTACCGGAACGTCAGCTCCCGACCGGACGACCGCTCCTCGAACGTGACGCGATGTCCCAGAACGGCGCGGGAGAGCGTGCGATGCGAGCCGGCCTCCGGCGGCGACGCGAACGGCCGCCAGGTGGCCGGCAGGCCTTCCGCGTCGGCGCCGCGGATCATTGTGACGGGACCGGAGTACGCCGGGGAGTCGTGAAGGCGATCCACCGTCTCGTACGGGAACAGCGCGCCATCCGCGTCGCGGCGACCGGCCGTGAGACCGCCCGTCGAGGAGACGAAGAGCCACGCGTCCGAGTCTCCGGCGAGCGCGAGGAGGAACGGCGGCCGACTCTCGAGCGACTCCAGATGCACCGACTCCACTCCATCCACGGGAACGAACAGATCGGATCCCGGACGCATCGCGGCGCCGGCGCTTCCGGTCGTCGTGGCGAATCGCGAGGTCGTCATCGCGGCCACGCGGCGCCTCCGCGAGCGGGAGCGCAGGGAGCCACCTCGGTTGTGCATCGGCCACCTCGGGAGAGTACCGCCCGGCGGGCAATCGGTCCTTGCCGACCGGGCGGTCCGGAGTTCCACTGATCCGCGGGGGGGCAGACTCCCCCGGAGCCGCTCCACCGCTGCCTTGTCTTGACAGGGCTCCTACGAACGTACACTATGTTCGGTACGCGAACAAAGTCCTTTTTCCGTTCGGGAGACCGTCTTGGCGCCTCCGTCCCCCACCGCGACGCCGCTGCTGGAGTTGCGCGGAATCCGCAAGGAATACCAAAGCGGTGGCCCACTCTCGAAGGCCGAGACGGTCGTCGCGGCCCGGGACGTGACCTTTTCCCTGGCGAAGGGCGAGGCGGTGGCGCTGGTCGGCGAGTCCGGCAGCGGCAAGAGCACGCTGGCGCGCCTGACGCTCCGCCTCGAGGCGCCCGACGCCGGCGAGATCCGGCTCGACGGCCGCGACGTCCTGGCCGACGAACCGCGCCACGCCTCGCGGGCCTACCGCGCCCGCGTGCAGATGGTCTTCCAGGATCCCTTCGGCTCGCTGAACCCGGTCCACAGCATCGCGCACCACCTCGCCCGCCCGCTTCGCCTGCACGGCAAGGCGAACGGCGACGACGTGCGCGCCCGGTCGCTCGAGCTGCTGCGCACCGTGGGACTGGAACCGGCCGAGGACTTCCTGGATCGCCACCCGGACGATCTCTCCGGCGGTCAACGCCAGCGCGTCGCGATCGCGCGGGCCCTCGCTGTCGAGCCCGACGTCCTCGTCGCGGACGAGCCCACCTCCATGCTCGACGTCTCCATCCGCATGGGTGTGCTCAACCTGCTCGCCGACCTCAAGCGCGAGCGCGGCGTCTCCATCCTCCTCATCACGCACGACCTGGCCTCCGCCGGCTACCTCGCCGACCGGATCCTGGTGCTCTTCCGCGGCCGCATCGTAGAGGACGGACCGTCGAAGGAGGTCGTGGACGATCCGGCCCATCCGTACACCCGCGCGCTGCTGGCCGCCATCGCCGACGCCTCCACCGTGGAGACCGAGGTCCGCTCCGGCGGTCGGCCGACGGCGAACGGACCGCGGGGCTGTCCGTTCGCGTCGCGCTGCCCCGACATCCGGAGCGAGTGCGAGACGCAGGATCCGGATCCGCGGTCGGTGGGAGCCCGGCGGGTCCGTTGCCACCTCTATCCGGAGGGCGCCGCGGCGCCCGGGAGCTGACGATGTCGCTTCGGACCTTCCCGGAGAACTTCCTTTGGGGCGTGGCCACGTCGGCCGCCCAGATCGAGGGAGCCACGCAGGAGGGCGGACGCGGGGAGTCGATCTGGGATCGATTCGCCACGATGCCGGGCAAGATCGAGGACCGCTCCACCCCGGCCGTCGCGTGCGACCACTACCATCGCTGGCGGGAGGACGTGGAGCTGCTGCGCCGGCTGGGCGTGGGCGCGTACCGGTTCTCGGTCGCGTGGCCGCGCGTGCTGCCGGCGGGCGGCGGCAAGGTGAACGAGGAAGGCCTCGCTTTCTACGACGCGCTGGTGGACGGGCTGCTGGCGGCGAACATCCGGCCGATGGTGACCCTCTACCACTGGGACCTTCCGCAGGCGCTGCAGGACCGGGGCGGCTGGGCGTCGCGCTCCATCGTCGACGCGTTCGAGCGCTACGCCGACGTCGTGGCGGAACGGCTGGGCGACCGCGTGGACCTCTGGGTCACGCACAACGAGCCGTGGTGCATCGCGACGCTGGGCCATGAGGAGGGCCACCACGCGCCGGGCCATCGCTACGCGCCGGAGGCGCTGCACGTCGCCCACCACGTGCTCGTGTCGCACGGGAAGGCCGTGGCTCGGATCCGCGAGCGGGCGCCCGACGCGGAGGTCGGCATCGTCCTGAACCTCACGCCGGCGGACGCCGCCTCGAGCCGGCCCGAGGACGTCGACGCGGCCCGATGGTTCGACGGGTTCTTCAATCGCTGGTACCTGGATCCGCTGCTGCGCGGCGAGTATCCCGAGGACGCCGTGGAGGATCGCCGGCGCCGGGGCCACCTGCCGGCCGGCGAGCTCCCGTTCGTGGAGGACGGCGACTTCGATCTCATCACCGCCCCGACGGATTTCCTGGGCGTGAACTACTACAGCCGCGTGGTGATGCGCGCCGACGAGAACGGTCGCCCGGAGGCCGTCCCGCAGGGCGCGCCGGACGAGCGCACCACGATGGGCTGGGAGATCCACCCGGACGGCCTGCGCAAGCTGCTGCTCCGCCTGCACCGGGAGTACCGGGTCGGGCCGATCCACATCACGGAGAACGGCGCCTCCTTCGACGATGCGCCGGGCCCGGACGGATCGATCCCGGACGTCGCCCGCATCCGCTACGTGCGGGAGCACCTGGAGGCGGCGCAAGCCGCCCTGGAGGAAGGCGTGGACCTGCGCGGCTACTTCCTCTGGTCCCTCCTGGACAACTTCGAGTGGGGGCACGGGTACGACCGCCGCTTCGGCCTCGTGCACATGGACTACGCATCCCTGACCCGCACCCCCAAGGACAGTTTCGACTGGTACCGGAGCGTCGTGACCGCCAATGCGCTCGACGCCGCCGCCACCCCGATCCGATGAGGAGATCGTCGTGAACCGACTGGGTCCGGCCCGAGTTCCGGGCAACCTTCCCGCCCTCGCGACGATCGCCGTCGCCTTCGCCCTCGTCCTCTGTCTGGCCCCCGCGCCCGCTTCCGCCGAGGCACCCGACGTGCGCGTCGTCTCCGACGACTCCGGACGTCGCCTCCAGGTGAACGGCGAGGACTTCCTCGTGTTCGGAATGAACTGGGGCTACATCCCGATCGGCGAGAACTACTCGTTCAACCTATGGAACGAGCCCGAGGACGTGATCATCGCGGCGCTCGAGAACGAGATGTCGCTGCTGGCGGACATGGGGGTCAACGCGATCCGCGTGTACGTCGGGATTCCGCCGCGCTGGGTGAACTACATCTACGAGCGGTGGGGGATCTACACGGTCATCAACCACACCTGCGCGCGCTACGGCTTCACGCTGGACGGAGCCTGGATCCCGTCGGTGGACTACTCCGATCCGCGCCTGCGGGAGGCCGTGAAGGCCGAGGTGCTCGGCTATGTCGACATGTACGCGGACACCGAGGGGATCCTGATGTGGCTCCTCGGCAACGAGAACAACTACGGCCTCTCGTGGGCGTCGTTCGAGATCGAGGCGCTCCCGGAGGGCGAGCAGCATGCCGCGCGGGCCCGCTACCTCTACTCCCTGTTCGGGGAGATCACCGAGGCGATCCAGGCCCGGGACTCGCGGCCGGTGTCCATGGCGAACGGCGACATCCAGTACCTGGAGCTGATCGCGGAGGAGTGCAGCACGCTCGATATCTTCGGGACGAACGTCTACCGCGGCATCTCCGTGCGGGACCTCTACGAGCGTGTCGAGGAGGAGATGGGCATCCCGGTGATGTTCACCGAGTTCGGCGCCGACGCGTTCAACGCCCGGGAGCTGCGCGAGGACCAGGTCTCCCAGGCGCGCTACCTGCTGGGCCAGTGGCAGGAGATCTACGAGCAGTCCGCCGGGAAAGGACGCGTGGGCAACGCCATCGGCGGACTGATCTTCCAGTGGACCGACGGGTGGTGGAAGTACGGACAGGACAGCCGCCTCAGCATCCACGACACGCACGCGTCCTGGCCCAACGGCGGCTATCCCGACTACGTCGAGGGCGAGAACAACATGAACGAGGAGTGGTGGGGCATCGCGGCGAAGGGTCCGCGGGACGACCGCAACCTCTTCCCCGTCTATCCCCGTGCGGCCTACTACGCACTGCGTCGGGCTTTCCTGCTGGACCCCTACGCCTCGTCGACGGACCTGGGCGCGATCGCCCGCCACTTCGACACGATCGATCCGGTCAGCGCGGCGCTGGAGGCGCGCGGAGACACGTCCGCCCGCCTGGCCGAAACGGCGAACCGCCTCCGCCTCTCGGGGCTGCGCATGGAGTTCGAGACCTTCAGCACCGGAGGCGTGCGGACCAGCACGCCGGAGGTCGAGGTGGTGGGGGCCAACCAGTTCCCCGCGTTCCAGGGCTTCGACCGTACGGAGTCCGTCTACGCGACGTTCGAGGCCCGGCCGCGCGAGTCGGTGACCGCCAACTTCACGGTCAACGTGCTGGGCAACGTCGCCTCGAACCCCATCGACGAGATCTTCTACGAGAACCGCGGGCGCAAGCGCACGCTGCAGACGCCCATCGGCGTGGTGGAGGAAGTCGACACGGAGCGGATCAAGCTCTACAACGCGAGCGTGAGCTGGGAGGATCGCTGGTTCCTGCTCGAGGGGTTCTACCGCACGGGTCACCTGCACTGGGGCTACGAGGGGGACTTCTTCGGCCTGTACCGGGACGCGTACTACGGCGAGAACATCGACATCTACAACGGCGAGGCGCCGATCGGGATCCAGGTCCAGGGAAAGAAGGCGCTGCGCCACTGGACGGTGGCCGCCGGTCCGGAGCTCTGGTGGGGCGCGAACCCCTCCGTCTTCCTGAAGTATCGCCGGGACATCGGCCGCTTCGACGTCACGGCCATCTACTCCGAGGACATCGACGAGCAGTCGGCCGTCACCTCGTCCTCGGCGATCCCCGAGCAGGAGAACCGCAAGGCGACGATCCAGGTGGCCACGACCTACGGCAACTGGGCTCTGGAGGCGGGCGGCATCTGGTCCGGCAACACGAAGGTGGACAACACGTTCCAGATCGCCGAGGAGGACGGCGCGGGCGGCTACCGCATCCTGCAGGACAGCGTCCGCGACAGCGACACGTTCGGCGCCAAGGTGAAGCTCACCTACCAGAAGGGTCGCTGGAACTGGTACGGGCAGTTCGCGCAGATGGGCCTGGTGGCCGACGCCGGCCCGACGCCCACCATCACGTTCACGAACTGGCGGCTCAAGGACAGCGGTTCGGGCAACCAGGTGAACGTCCTGAGCGGACTCGCGGTCAACCTCGGGGACTTCCAGGTGTCTCCCAACTTCCTGTGGCAGACGCCGATCGAGGATCCCATTCCCGCCGACGTCCCGGAGCCGGGGCGACCGCGCAACATCATCGACGATCCGTTCGCGGTCCGCGCGAACCGGGAGATGACGGCCGGCGAGCTCATCATCTCCTACGACCCCACGCCGGAGACGTGGATGTGGGCGTGGGACAACGACATCCGGGAGGACGCCAAGCTCGCGGCCAGCGTGGGAGTCGTGGTGCGGGACATGAAGACGACGCAGGACGCCGCGATCGGCATCCTCGGCGACGGCCGGACCACGTTCGCGTTCCCGGGGGCGCCGCCGGCCCGCAACCTGTGGGAAGCCCACAGCCGCATCGTCTCGCGCGTGAGCTCCGCCACGCGGATCGCCGGCAGCTTCTTCATCGGCGAGGCCGAGCCGAACGGCGACGACGCCCGCCTGATCGAGCGGTTCGGAGCGAACTGCAAGCTCGTGACCGGCCCGATGGCGTTCGAGGCCGACGCGAAGTTCGACGACTGGGGCCCCTACGACTACCACCGCGACTTCAACCTCACGTTCCCCGTGCAGCTGATGGGCGACATCTCCCGCACGCTGGGACAGGCGCGATGGCGCTGGCTGGACGTCGATCAGACGCGACTGGGAATCCGGGGAACGTGGAGGTCGCTGGACGAGTTCTCACCGCGGTACTGCCCGGCCGAGGTCTCCGGCCCCGACGGGTCGCAGGTGTGCGATCCCTTCGCCCCGGGAGACAACGGGAGCGAGTGGGAGATCCGCACCTACCTGCACGTCGTGCTCTAGTCGGGCTCCGCGAAGTGACACGCCGCCGCCCGACGTCTCCCGAGATCCCTCAGCTCGGGAACGTCGGTGCGGCAGTGATCTTCCGCCAGGGGACAGCGGGGATGGAACCGGCAGCCGGAGGGCGGAGCCGACAGGCTCGGCGGTGATCCCGGAATGCTCTCCGGATCCTCCCCCGCGGGCGCGAGCGGGGGGAACGCCTTGAGCAGCCCCTTCGTGTACGGGTGCCGCGGATCCGCCCGGATCTCTTCGACGGTGCCGGTCTCCACCAGGCGCGCGGAGTAGAACACCGCCACTCGATCCGAGACTTGCAGCATCCGCGCGAGATCGTGCGTGATGAACAGCACGGAGAAGCCGATCTCCCGCTGGAGTTCCCGGATGCGGGCCAGGATGTCCCGCTCCACGATCACGTCGAGCGCCGTCGTCGGCTCGTCCAGGATGACGAGTGACGGACGGAGCGCCAGGCCCAGCGCGATGCCCACCCGCTGCCGCATCCCGCCCGAAAGCTGATGCGCGTAGTCGCGCAACCGCGCCGCGGGAATCCCGACCATCTCCAGGAGCTCGCCGGCGCGGCGGCGGGCCGCGCTTCCGGTCTCCGCGCCGTGCGCCTCCAGCGTGTCGATGATCTGTTCGCCGACCGGGATGACGGGGTTCAGCGAGTTCATCGCGCTCTGGAACACCATCGAGATCTTGTTCCAGCGCAGCGCGCGGAGCTCGTCCTCGTCCAGCTCGAGCAGGTTCCGCCCCTCGAAGTGCACTTGCCCGCCCGTGATCACGGCGGGCGGCGGCAGGATCCGCAGGACCGCCTGGGCCAGCGTCGTCTTGCCGCTGCCCGACTCCCCCGCCACGCCGAGGATCTCGCCGGGTGGAAGATCCAGGCGGACGCGGTCCAACGCGCGCACGGGACCGTCGTCGGTCACGTAGTCGACCGAGAGGTCGCGGAGGGAGAGGAGAGGCTCAGCCACGATCGACGCTCACCGGAGTGGAACGGCCCGGCCGGTCGCCGCGCCGCAGGAGGAACTGACGCCATGCGCGCTCCCGACGGAGGCGCGGGTTCGTGATCTCATCGAAGCCGGAGTTCAGCAGCGTGAGGCCGAAGCCGACCAGCGCCACGCAGAGTCCCGTGGGAGCGAACGTCCACCAGGCGCCGGTCAGCAGCGCGGAGTCGTTCTGCGCCCAGTAGAGGTTGGTTCCCCAGGTCACCGCCGACACGTCGCCCAGCCCGAGGAACTCCAGCCCCACCTGCGCGCCGATCGCGTAGATCGTGGCGCCGATCATCTGCGACACGATGAGCGACGTCATCGTCGGCAGGATCTCGCGCGTCACGATGCGGAAGCGCGACTCCCCTGCCACGATGGCGGCGGATACGAAGTCCCGGCGGCGTGTGGCCAGCGTCTGCGCGCGGAGCACGCGCGCGCTCCAGGCCCATCCGGTGGCCACGAGGACGAAGCCGAGCGTCAGAGGACCGGACGGGAGGTACGCGGCGATGACGATGGCCAGCGGCAGGCCCGGGATCACGAGAAACACGTTGAAGAGGAGCGACAGGAACGCATCGGCGCGGCCGCCCAGGAATCCGGCGGTCACGCCGATGACGGCTCCCACCAGCACGACCGTGATGCCGACCGCGAAGCCGATGATGAGCGAGACGCGCGTTCCGGCCACCATCTGCGCGAAGACGTCCTGCCCCTGCCCCGTCGTGCCCAGCCAATGCTCGGCCGACGGCGGCTGGAGCGGGATGCCCACGAGCGCCTGCGGATCGCCGGCGAGCCACGGCCCGAGGGCGGCCAGCAGCGCGAAGCCGGCGAGCAGGATCGCGCCCGCCAGCGCGCGACGATCGCTGCGGATCGCCTCGACCCAGGGCGCCAGCCCGCGCTCGGCCGACGCGCTCACGCCGACGTGTCCCGCGTGCGGGGATCGAGCCAGAGGTAGACGAGATCCACGAGGAGGTTCGCGCCGAGCACCGCCATCGTGATCACGAGGAAGATTCCCTGCATGAGCGCGTAGTCCTGGTTCCGCACGGCCTGCACCAGCAGGTAGCCCTGCCCGGGATAGGAGAAGACGATCTCCGTCAGCAGCGATCCTCCGAGCACGAAGCCCAGCGCCATGCCGAACCCGGTGACGCTGGGCAGGAGCGCGTTCCGCGCGGCGTACCGGAACACGACGCGCGACGGCGCCAGCCCCTTGGCCCGCGCCAGGTTCACGAAGTCGGAGCCGAGCACGGTGATCATCGTGTTGCGCATCGCCAGCAGCCAGCCGCCGATCGTGGCGAGGACGACGGTCCCCAGCGGCAGCGCGGCGTGGCGCAGCACGTCCAGCACGAAAGGCGCGTTCCATCCCGGCGTGACGTGATCGCCGTACGCGTGCCCCAGCGGGAACCAGCGGAGCTGGAAACCGAGGACGTAGAGCGCCACCATCGCGAGCCAGAAGTACGGGAACGCTCCCAGGAACGCGAACGAGGCGGGCAGGAAGCGGTCGATCCAGCCGTGCCGCCACCACGCCGACGCGATGCCGAGCAGCGTCCCCAGCGCGAACGCGATGACGACGGCCCCGCCCGCCAGCAGGAGCGTCCACACGAAGCCCGTGGCGATGACGTCGGCCACGGGCGAGGGGAAGTACGCCACGGAGATGCCGAGGTCGCCGCGCAGCACGTGGGACAGGTACGTGAAGTACTGCAGGATCAGCGGATCGTCCGTCAGCCCGAACGCCTCGCGCAGGGATTCCATCGCCTCGGGGCCCAGCTGCCCCTGCAGCCGCGCGAAGAGCGCGGTGGCCGGATCGCCCGGCATGAGGCGCGGCAGGAAGAAGTTCAGCGTGAGGGCCGTCCAGGCCGCCAGCGCGTAGAAGCCGATCCTCCGGAGGATGTACTTCATGGCGTGACCTCCCGGGGTTCCACCTGCGTCAGCACCAGCAGGCAGTCCGCGCGGTCGATCTTGTTCGGCGACGGATCGGCGTAGGGGTTCTCCGGGGATGGGAAGCCGGTGAACCGTTTCGTGTTGTAGGCGGCCCAGGAGGGATTCGGGTAGAGCGGGATGGCCGGCGCCTCGCGGGAGAAGATCCGCTGCAGCTCCGCCACCTGCTCGCGGCGACGCTCCGGATCGGTCTCCACCTCGAACGCGTCGATCACGCGATCGGCCTCCTCGCTCCCGAACCGGTGCCAGTTGGAGCCCGAGATCTTCCCGAGCGGCCGGACCGTGTCCGTGGACATGAGCTCGCGGTAGAAGACGTACGGCGTCGGCCCCTCGAACGACCAGCCCAGGCTCAGGTCGAAGTTGCCCTCCTGCACGCGCTGGAACCACGCGCCGAAATCGTACGTCTTCACCGAGGCGTCGATGCCGACGGCCTGCAGGCTCCGGGCGATCACCTGCGACGCGCGAACCCAGTCGGACCAGCCGGAGACCGTGAGGATGTCATAGCGCAGCCGCTTGCCGTCCGGACCCGTTCGCCAGCCGTCCTCGTCCAGCGGCAGGCCGGCCTCGTCCAGCATCGCGCCGGCCGCCTCCCGATCGAACCGTACCCAGTCGCCCTTCGCCACCACCTCGGGATCACGCCAGCCGGTGTACGCATCACTGAGGGCGGTGGCGTCGGACGGCCGACTGTAACGAAACAACGCCACGTCCACGAGCAGGTCCCGGTCGATCGCGCAGCTGATCGCCTTCCGCACGCGCACGTCATCGAAGGGGGCGCGCATCGTGTTCGCGTAGAGAAACACGGTCGTGCCCGTCAGGGGGAACCAGTAGTCGTGGTGCTCCGGGTCGCGCTCCACGAACACCCGATCGATCGCCGGGACGAAGTTCGCGGCCCAGTCCACCTCGTCGAACACGAGGGCCAGGTTCGCGCGGTCGTTGGACGGATACGCGGGGAAGCGAAGCGCCTCCACCCGCGGGCGGCCCTCCTGCCAGTAGTGCGGATTGCGGCCCAGCTCGAAGACCTGGTTGCGGAACAGCCGGACCTCAGTGAACGGTCCCGTCGCCACCGGATTCTCGTTGGGGAACGTGACGGGATCGTCCACGTCGGACCACACGTGCTCGGGCACGATGAGCTGCGCCAGGACGTCCTCCCGCCCCGGGATGAACACGTGCTGGAAGCGGAAGTCCACCTGGTTCTCCCCGACGCGCTCCACCGACTGGAGGAACCGCCACAGCCGGCGACGATCCAGGCCTGCGTTCTCCTTCATGAGGTCGAACGTGAACACCACGTCGCCCGCCGTGAACGCCGTGCCGTCGGACCACTTCACGCCTTCGCGGAGCGTAACCCGGAGCGTGAGCCGGTCGTCCCGCCACTCCGTGTCCGTGGCGAGCCACGGCACAGCCTCGCCGCGCAGCGAGTTGAAGACGTAGAGCGGCTCGTAGACGCCGCAGAGCGTCGGCCAGCGCGCGGCGGCGGCGGGCGTCAGCGGGTTGAAGTTGCGGATCCAGGAGGCGGTCTGTTCCTGGGAGATCACCAGCACGCCCTCGGGGAGCTCGGGGGCGGGTCCGGTACAACCGGCGGCCACGAGGGCGACGGACAGCAGTCCGAATCGAAGTCTCCGCCGCGCGCGCACCCTAGGAGCCGACCCCGAGAACACGGACGTAGTCGATAAGCATCGATTGCGGGAACGGTGTGGTGTCGTCCGGGGGCCCGACGTAGTTTCCGCCGACCGCCACGTTGAGGATGATGAAGAACGGCTGGTCGAAGACCCAGGGCGTTCCGGCGGGAAGGTTGGAGCGGGGCAGCGTCTGGTACCGGACGTCGTCCACGATCCACGTGATGGAGCTCTCGTCCCACTCCACCGCGAACACGTGGAAGTCGTCCGAGAAATCCCCGGAGGCCAGCCGGAAGGAGTCCGTGAGGGCGGCGCCCCCGGAGTAGCCCGGTCCGTGCAGGCTTCCGTGCACGACGTCCGGCTCCTGGCCGCGGTACTCCATGATGTCGATCTCGCCGCACGCCGGCCATCCGACCGAGGGAAAGTTGGATCCCAGCAGCCAGAAGGCGGGCCAGATCCCCTGGCCCTCCGGCAGCTTGATGCGGGCCTCGAAGCGTCCCTGGCGCCGCTCGAACAGGCCGCGCGTGTTGATCCGACCCGAGGTGTACGAGCGGTTCAGGTAGGTCTCCTCGCGCGCCGTGATCGCCAGGTTGCCCTCACCGTCCAGCGACACGTTCTCCGGGCGATCCGTGTCGTACTCGAGCTGCGCGTTGCCCCAGTCCGTCCCGATGTCGAAGATCCAGTTCGACGGGTTCGGAAGCTGGCCGGCCGGGCCGTCGAACTCGTCGCGCCAGACGACGCCGAACTCCTGCGCGTCGTCGCCGCCGCATCGCCCGAAGCCCAGCGCGAAGAGGAGGACCACCACGCAGAGCACACCGTCGGCGAAGCGCAACCTCACGCGCTCACCTCGACGCCGCGCGTGACGGCCGGGAAGCGCTCCACGTCTTCCAGCGCCGTCTTCAGGATCAGCGTCGCGGCCCCGATGGCGATCGCCTTGGGGCCCAGCTCCGCCGCGCGGATCTCGGACGCGGCCAGCGAGCTGACCAGCGTCCGGCGACGCACGGTCTCCCGCATCGGCTCCAGGAGGAGGTCGCCCAGGCGGGAAAGACCTCCGCCGAGGATCACGGCGGACGGGTTCATTAGGTTGAGCAAGCCGGCGATGGCGATGCCCAGGTACTCCGCCGCCTCCCGGGCGACGTCCACCGCCAGCGGATCGCCGGCGAGCGCCGCCTCCTCGATGGAGTCGATGGTGATGGTTCCCGACGCCAGCACGCTGTCCGGGAATCCGTCGAGACGCTTGCGCGCCCGCGCAACGAGCGCAGGGGCTCCGACGAACGTGGCGAGGCAGCCGCGCAGTCCGCAAATGCACCGGTCGCCGCTGGGATCGATGGCGAGATGGCCGATCTCCCCGGCCACGCCGGTGGCGCCGCGGTAGACCTCGCCCGCCACGACGTGCCCCGAGCCGACGCCGGTTCCGATCTTCACGTAGGCGAAGTCGTCGACGCCGCGCCCCGCGCCCCACCAGTTCTCTGCGAGAGCGCCGAGGTTCGCGTCGTTGTCGACGAGGAACGGCACGCCGTACGGCTCGAACACGCGAGCCAGTCCGCTGCGCCCCTTCCACGCCGGCAGCACGACCTCGGAGAGCCGATCCGGGGCGGCGGGGTCCAGCGGACACGGAACGGCCACGCCGATGCCCACGAGCCGGTCCGTCCCGTGCGAGGTCCGCGCCAGCGCCTGGTCGCACAGACGACGGATCAGGCGGCGGGTTCCGGGAGGATCGTCGCGTACGGCGTGCGCATGCGACTCCCAGGCGAGGACACGGCCGCGCAGATCGGTGAGGGCCACGGCCACGTGCGCGGCACCCATCTCCACGCCGAGCACGACGCACGCCTCGTCCTGGAACTCCAGCACGATGGGCCGACGCCCGCCGCTGGAAGGACCGGCGCCCGTCTCGTCGACGAGCTCCGTCTTGATGAGCCGGCCGACGACGTCGGACACGGTGGAGCGCGACAGTCCCGTCTGGCGCGCGATCTCCGCGCGGGAGATGTGATGATGCTCCCAGATGAGTCGCAGCAGCTGATCACGAAGGGGACCGGTCACCCCGTTGGGGCCCCGGGTCACGCCCGAACTCGGACGATCGCTGGCTGCGGAAGCGTTCTCCGGTCCTGCCAATCTCCGCTCCTACCGGTAGAAGTAGATGTTGTCCACGAACAGCGTCGCCAGCGTGGCCGTCTCTCCGGAGAGGATGAGCTGCGCCAGGTTGGACGTCGTGACGAGACCGGTGAAGTCGGTCAGCGGGAGGTCCAGCGAGACCCACTCCCCCGACGTGAGCGGCGGCGTGGACCCGGCGTTGAACGTGAGTTCGTGCTCGGCGTCGTCCCCGCCGAAGACGCCGTTGGGACCGAAGTCCACCAGCTTGACGCGCAAGGATGTGTCGTTCGGGACCCAGACGTCCATGTGAAAGTGGGTCATGTCCGAGACGTCGACGGTGGGCGCGGTGAACTCGATCGCCGTGCCGTTCCAGGAGAACTGTTGGAACTGGAAGACCTTCACCGCATCGCCGGAGATGGAGAAGTCCAGCACGTCCGCCCAGTCCCAGTCCGTCGAGAAGCGCTCCACCGTCACGTCCGGGTAGGGCCCGGAGAACAGCGAGACGACGTCGGCCGCCGCCTGGGACGGAACGGGCGCCGGGGCGGTCGGCGCACCGGAGACGCTCAGCGTGACCTCGCCCGTGGCCGGGATCCCCTTGAGCGATGCCGTCAACACGGCGTCACCGGTGCCGACGAGTTCGACGATGCCGGCGGCGTCGACCGTGGCCACGTCTTCGTTCGAGGAGGAGATCTCGAAGTAGCGGGCGGAGTGGACGACGGTCCGGTCCTCGCCGTCGACCTCGAACGTCGTCTGGCCGCCGAGCGAGAGCGGCGCCCCGACGAACGAGTCGATCGTGTCCGTCGTCAGGATGGGACGCTCGTTGGAGACGCCGGTCACGTTCTCGAACCGGATCTCGTCGAACCAAAGCTCGTAGCCGGTGGTTTCGTCGGCCTCGGCGAAGAAGAAGAGGCCCTTCTCGATGGCCAGTCGATCCGGGTTCGGGATCGGCACGATGAACTTCGTCCAGTTCGTGGTCAGCGCGAAGTTGTCGGAGCTCGCCTCGTAGAGGGAGTTGCCCGTGTTGTCGTTGCCGTAGCCGATCGTGTTCAGGTTGACGTCGCGACTCGCGCGCGCCCAGAACGTCAGCGCGTTGTAGCCGGTGAGGTCCCGGGCGATGTCGGTGGGGAACGCGCCGCCCGCGTACTCGCCGATGGCGGGGACGTTCACCTTCAGAGACGCCGTGCCGGAGTACGCCACCGTGGCGTCGACGCCCACCAGGGCGTCCAGACGCGATCCGGCGAACGCCTCGAACCGGACGGCCGCGCCGAAGTTGTCATCGAAGACGATCGGGTCGTCGTTGGCGGGAGCCGGAAGCAAGATTCCGGAGTCCCGGTCCGTGCACCCGAGGGCGGGCAGGAACAGGAGGCCGAGAACGGCGTTTCGGGACATCCAACGCATGGCTCATCTCCGGAGCGGCGTGCGGGTCGGCCCGGCCGGGGCCGGCGGGGCGGCCACTTTGTTCGCTGGCCGATCAAAGTATCTCCGGACCGGGCGACGGTGTCAACCGGCCCGCCTGGCCGAATGGTATGCTGCGCGGCGCCCCCGTGTCCTCCTCCAGCCGGGAATTCGCCATGGGAACGTTCCTCCGCCGTTCGGCCGCCGCCGGGGCCGTCGTGGCCCTGCTCGCCGCGGCGAGCGCCTCCCCCGCCCCGGCCGCCGGTCCCGACGATCCGCAGACCGTGCACGTCTTCCACCGGACCCCGGTCCGGTTCGCCCCGGATTCCGCCGGGCTTCCGCCGCCCCTGGCCGCCTCGGACGAGGGCCGGGAGGTGACCCGCGCGGTGACGCTCCCGGAGTTCGAACCGGCCCGCCGCATCATCGCCCGGATCACCCTCCATCCGGTGCCCAAGGACGCCGCCTCCGTCCACGACAAGTGGGACCGCGCGGGGAACGTCGTCCTGGTGCGGGACGGCGAGCCGGACGTCGAGATCGTGAAGTTCATCACGGCCTACGGTGGCCGGACCACCCACGAGGTCGACGTCACCCGGCTCGCGCCGCTGCTCCGCGGCGATGTCCGTATCCGTGCGTTCGTGGACACGTGGGTCACGCCCGCCTGGAAGATCGACGTCTCGCTGACCTACGAGCCGGTCGACCCGGGCGAGCGGCAGCCCTGGATGGACGAATGGCTGGACGAGGACCGGGGCGCGCCGGACTGGTGCGTGCCGGTCGCGTACGAGGCCATCACGCGCGAGCGGATGGACCGGGGCGATCTGGTCTCCGCCGTCACGGTGCCGGAGGGGACCTCCCACGTGGAGCTGCACTACCTCGTGTCCGGCCACTGCACGGACGGCAGCGGCGCGGACGAGTTCGTCTCCAAGGACAACGTGATCCGCGTGGACGGATCGGAGGTGCATCGCTTCCGTCCGTGGCGCGACGACTGCCGGAGCTTCCGGGACGTGAATCCGTACTGCCGCCGCTGGTTCGACGGGAGCTGGTCGGCGGACTTCAGCCGGAGCGGCTGGTGCCCGGGGGACGTCGTCGAGCCGGTCATCCTCGACCTGACGGAGACGATGCCGCCCGGCGAGCACGACGTGGCGATCCGCGTGGAGGACGTCCGTCCGAAGGACGAGAACGGCCACGGAGTCTGGCGCGTCTCCGCGACGCTCGTCGGCTGGACGGACGACGCGCCATAAGTGAACCCGCATCATGCGCACGCCGGACGGCGATCGCCTGGAGACCGAGACCGTCCTTCCTTCCGGGACGAGCGCTTCGGCGAGCTGTTCCCGCCGCTGACGGGACTCGCGGCTTTCCCGATCCCGTGAACGGTCGTACCATCCCCACCGCGCCTCGCGTCCGGGGCGAAGACGGGGGTTCGACATGCGGGAATCCCGATCGCGGAGCATCGGCGTGGCGTTGCTCCTGCTGGCGGCACTGCTGCCGGGCGGATGCGCATCGGGCGACGCCTCGCTGGGCGTCGTGGATCCTCAGGCCGTCCCCGAGAACCCCACCTTCGATCAGGTCTTCGCCATCGTGCAGCGGGAGTGCACGGCCTGCCACGACGACGGCGGCCCGAGCCCGCCCTACCTCAACTGCGAAGACCTCCTGGACAACCTGGAACCGCTCATCACCACCGCGCTCAACGAGAACTCGATGCCGCCCGGCGCGTGGCCGCGGCTGAACAGCGTGGACCGGCTCACGCTCTCGCGCTGGATCGCCCAGGGATCGGAAGCGCCGTGCGACTGAGCGGAACGCTCCTGCGACGTCTCGCCCTCGTGTGGCCGCTGCCGGCGGCGCTCCTGCTCGTCGTGTCCCTCTCGCGGATTCCGGACGCACCGGCCACGCCGCTCTACGCATCGCGGGCGGGACGCGCCTGCGACAACTGCCACGTCTCCCCCAACGAGTGGACGGACCCGCAGCTCTCGGAGCGGAAGTGCACGCTCTCCTGCGTGTCGTGCCACGTGGATCCGTCGGGCGGGGGCATGCGGAACGCGGCCGGCGTCTTCTACGGCAAGTCGACTCTGGCGGCCGTGGCCACGAGCCCCCGTCCCACCGCGGACTGGGACCGCAACGCCCCCGGCGTCGGCCGACGGGACCGGGCCACGACCTACACGGACGACCTCCCGCTGGGACCGAGTACCGCAGAAGAGGCGCGCGCCAGGTCGACGCCGTCATCCGACCGGTGGGGACACGGAACGCCCGCCGGCGCGCCGTCGCTCTACTCGCTCTGGCCGGGACGCTACGCGGACGTGAACGCGGATCCCGCGTTTGCGATCGGCGTGGATCTGCGAATGGCCGCCCTGCTGGAGGGAAGCCTCATCTTTCCGATGCAGGTGGACGTGCCGATGCGCTGGCATCCGGCGGAACACGTCACCGCTTTCGTGAATCCGGGAGTGCGCGGACGCAGCAGCGGCTACTCCGACACCTTCGACGACGACCACTCCCCCTATTTCCGGGAGGCGTTCCTCCTCCTCCACGAGGCGCCGTACCAGGCGTACGCCAAGGTCGGCCGGTTCGTGCCGGCGTTCGGCCTGCGCGTGGACGATCACACGACGCGCACGCGCCGCGACTTCGAGCTGGACGGTGCGCTGCCGGAGTCGCGCGTGTCGGGGGTGGAGTTCGGCGCCGCCCCGAACTACCCGGTAGTCCAGGCGTCGTGGTTCCGCATGGCGTCGCGCGCCCGCGTGCCCGACGCCTGGGACCCGTTCGACGTGGACGACGCCTGGGGCTCCGCCCTGAACATCGGCTGGCGCGACCTGGGATGGTCGGCCGGCGTCAGCGGCCTCTGGCGACGCCGGGAGATCGTGGAGGGCGGCGACACGAGCAGCTACGCGTTCTGGGGCTCCTTCAATCCTTGGTACTACCGCCGCTCCGTCCCGCTGACCTACCAGTGGGAGGCGGACTGGGGCACGTACCAGCGCGCCAGCGGAAGGGAGACGGACCAGGCGGCGTTCTACCAGGAGCTGGACTGGTCGATCTGGAACGGGGTGAACGTCCTCGTCGCCCACGACTGGTCGGACCCGGACCGCGAGGTCGTCGACGACGAGTCCCACCGGATCCAGTTCGGCGCGCAGCTCACCCCCTACGCCGGGCTGACCCTGGACGGGCGCGTCCGCGTCCTGCTCCCCAGCAGCATCGGCCCGGACGCAAAGGCCGGGGACGCCGACGTCTTCCTGCAGGTCCACGTCTGGCGCTGACCGGTCGGCGTCGCTCCGTACGCCCGGCGGCACCCGCGCCGCGGCCTCCCGGAGGCCGCTCCGTACGCCCGGCTCGATTCCTTCGGATTTTCGGTGCGAATCCGGACATCCCCCTGGCGAAGCCGGAGGAGATCGGGTAACCTAGGGGACCTAGACAAAGACTAGACAGGATGCGAACAATGACCTCAGGATCCACCACGCCCGAGCCTCATCGCCATCCCATCGGAGTGGCCTCCAGCCGCACCGGGCTGCCCCAGGACCTCCTGAGGGCCTGGGAACGCCGTTACGGCGCCGTGGAGCCGCACCGAACCGAGTCCGGCCGGAGGTTCTACACGGACGAGGACCTGGCCAAGCTCCGGCTCCTCAAGCGCGCCGTGGACTCCGGCCGGCGGATCAGCGACGTCGCCTCGCTGACCGTGCCCGAGCTGGAGGACCTCGTCCTGGACGACGCACGCAACGGCGCCGCGGCGCCGGCGCCGAGTGCGGCCCCCGTGTCGGGCCCGGACAAGCCGGAGGCCTACGTCGAGCGCGGCCTGGAGGCCATCCTGGCCATGGACGGGACGGCCCTGCGCCACATGCTCCGGGATGCCTCCGTGGCGCTGAGCCCGCCGATGCTCCGGAATCTGATCCTGGAACCGCTGCTGACGGAGATCGGCGATCGCTGGCGTCGCGGCACGTTCCGCATCGCGCACGAGCACATGGCCACCGCCATCGTCCGCTCCTTCCTGGGCGGCCTCTCGGATCGCGAGGCACCGTCTCCCGACGCTCCGCGCGTCGTCCTGACCGCGCCCACCGGACAGCGGCACGAACTCGGCGCCCTGCTCGCGGCATCGGCCGCGCTGGAGATCGGGTGGGCGCCGGTCTACCTGGGGGCGGACCTGCCGCCCGCGGAGATCGCGGCGGCCGTCCAGGCGGTCGGGGCCCGCGCCGTGGCACTGAGCCTCGTCTTCCCGGCGGGCGATGCCGACGTCGATGCGCGCCTCGTCGAGCTGAGCGAACTGATGCCGCCGGACACGATCCTGCTCGCCGGGGGCGGCGCCGCGCGTTCCTACGAGGCCACGCTTACCCGCGTCGGCGCCCGCATCGTCGACGACCTCGCCCGCTTCCAGGCCGAGCTCTCCGCCACGCCGCCGCGCTCCGCCGTCTCCTGATCCGCTCGCGTTGACCCCGCGGCCCGGCGGACTCGTCCCGCCCGGGAAACCGTTCCCGGATCCCGCCTTTCGCGAACGCGCCGAACGCCCTACTCCTGAAGCCGTTCCGGTGCCGGGGACGACTCCCCGGTTCCCGCCCAGAACCGCCGGCTTCGGAGGAAACCCATGCGTCGTGCCGCGTCCCCGGGCAAGGATCTGCTGTTCTGGATCGTCCTGCTGCTCATGGTGTACGGCGCGGTGGAGCTCATCGTGCTGCTGGCCTACCGGCCGCTCGCGGGTTCGTCCTTCTCGGCCGTGCAGGAGCAGGCCGACGTCGTCGCGCCGGACCGCAGGGCGGGGCGCGAGGCCGCGGGTCTCGGCTTCCAGGACCCGAACATGGCGCTGCATCCGTACCTGGGCTACGTCTTCCGTCCGAAGACCGACGCGGACGAGGGATTCTCCATCCCCGTGTCCGAGGACGGCTTTCTCGACGAACGTTCGCTGCTGCGCCGGCGCGACGGGACGAAGTTCCTCGTCGGGCTGGTGGGCGGGTCCGTGTCCGGGCAGATGGGCACGTTCCACGGCGAGCACCTGAGGCGCGCGCTGTCCCGGCATCCGGACCTGAGGGACCGCGAACTGGAGTTCGTCTGGCTCGGCATGCCGGGCTACCACCAGCCGCAGCAGCTAATCCAGCTTGGATGGCTGCTGGCCCAGGGCGGCGAGCTGGACCTGCTCATCAATCTGGACGGCTTCAACGAGATCGCGGTGCCGGCCGCGCTCAACGCCCCACAGGGCGCGCATCCCCTCTTCCCCATGAACTGGAGCATGGTGGCGCTCGACAGCCCCGACCCCGAGGTCCGCCGGCTGATGGGCTCCATCGAGTTCCTGGAGGAGGAACGTCGCCGATCGGCCGCGGAGTTCCGGGACTCGTTCTTCTCCTGGTCGCCGATCGCGGGCCTGCTCTGGAAGCGCGGCGACCGCCGCCTCGAGGAGAGCATCGCCGAACGCGCGTGGAAGCTGCAGGCGATGCCCGTCGACGAGGTGCCGTTCTTCGTCGCCGGTCCCGCGCGCGATCACCTCCCGACCGGGGAACTCGTCCCCGCGTGCGTCGACGTGTGGCTCCGCTGCTCCCGCCAGCTGCAGGCCCTCTGCGACGCGAACGGGATCCAGTACCTGCACTGCCTCCAACCCAACCAGTACGACCCGGGCTCCAAGCCACTGTCCGCGACCGAACGGGAGACCGCGTGGGACGCGGAGGGTCCGTATCGCCCGGTCGTCGAGGCGGGCTACCCACTGCTCCGCGAGGCCGGCGAGCGACTCCAGGGAGAGGGCGTCGCGTTCCACGACCTGAGCGACGCGTTCACGTCGGCCCGCGAGACGCTGTACGTGGACAGCTGCTGCCATTTCAACGGCGAAGGGAACCGCATCCTGGCCGAGGCGATCGGTGAGGCGTACCGCGCCTCGTTCTGATCCTGCGACTCCTGGCGCACGCCCGCATCCCCGCGGTACGATTCCGGATCGCAAGGAGGTTCCCGTGCGCGGTTCCCGAATCGCCGTCCTGCTCGCCCTCGTCCTCGCCACCCCCGCCGCCGCGGAGCTGACGGAGGCGGAGCGCCGCGTCACGCAGGCGGTGAACCCGCACGTGCCCGGGGCGATGACGTTCCTGGAGGACGTCGTCAACGTGAACAGCGGGACGATGAACTTCGACGGCGTTCGCGAGGTCGGACGACGCTTCGAGCCGCGCTTCGCGGAACTCGGCTTCCGCTGCCGCTGGGTGGAAGGCGCGGAGTGGAACCGGGCAGGCCACCTGCTCGCCGAGCGCGACGGACGGGACGACTCGCCGCGCGTTCTGCTCATCGGCCACCTGGACACCGTCTTCGAACCGGACAGTCCGTTCCAGACCTGGGAAGCGCTCCCGGACTCGCTCGCTCGCGCGCCCGGCTCCGCGGACATGAAGGGCGGCATCGTGGTGATGCTGCTCGCCCTCGCCGCACTCCACGACACCGGCCACCTGGACGACCTCTCCTGGCGCGTCGTCCTGACCGGCGACGAGGAGAACGCCGGTTCGCCGCTGGAGAAGGCCCGCGCCGACCTGATCGAGGCGGCGCGCTGGGCGGACGTCGCCATCGGGTTCGAGGACGGTGACGGCGAGCCGCGGACCGCCGTCATCTCCCGGCGCGGCGCCAGCACCTGGGAACTGCACGCGGAGGGAACGCCCGCGCACTCGATGCTGCTCTTCTCGGAGTCGATCGGGAGCGGCGCGATCTACGAGATCGCCCGGATCCTCACCGAGTTCCACGACTCGCTCTCCGCCGAGCCGTACCTCACGTTCAACCCCGGCCTCGTGGTCGGCGGGACCGACGTGGAGTACGATGCCGGCCGCCACCGCGGCGACGCGTTCGGCAAGTTCAACGTCGTGGCGCAGTCGGCTGTGGCGTCGGGGGATTTACGGGCGCTGTCCCCCGCCCAGCGCGACGAGGCGCAGGCCGCCATGAAGCGCATCGTCGCGCGGCATCGGCCGGGCACCAGCGCCCGGATCGAGTTCCGGGACGCGTACCCGCCGCTGGCCCCCACCGACGGCAACCGTCGCCTGCTGGCGATGTACGACACCGCCAGCCGAGACCTGGGGTTGGGGCCGGTGGAGCCGGTGAATCCCGCCCGGGCCGGAGCCGCCGACATCTCCTTCACGTCGGGCCTCGTGACGATGGCCATCGACGGGGTCGGCCTCATGGGGAAGGGCGGTCACACGGAGGACGAGACCGCCGATCTGCGCACGCTGGCCACGCAGGCCCGCCGCATGGCCCTCCTGCTCCTCCGGCTCCCCGCCGCACTCTAGTCCGCCCCGCGTGGCGGGTCTCCCGGCGGTTGGCGTACTCCAGGGCAAGCCACTTCCACCCTGGAGACGAAGATGACCACGATGCTCGACTTCGCCGAACTGAAGACCCGCCTGAAGAACGTCTGGAACTCGGGCGACTACGCCGCCTTCGCCCGCTACATGGAGCCCGGTGCCATCGACCTGCTGGAGGCCTGGGGCGTCGAGCGCGGGCAGCGCTTCCTGGACGTGGCCTGCGGCAGCGGCCAGCTCGCCATCCCCGCCGCCCGTCGCGGCGCCGTGGCCGTCGGCGTGGACATCTCGCCCAACTGGGTCGATGCCGCGCGTCGCCGCGCCGCCGAGGAGAACCTGAACGCCACGTTCGACGAGGGGGACGCCGAGGCGCTGCCGTACGAGGACGCCTCCTTCGACGTCGTCGCCACGATCTTCGGCGCCATGTTCGCCCCGCGCCCCGAGCGGGTCGCCGCGGAGCTGATGCGCGTCTGCCGCCCGGGCGGCCGCATCCTCATGGGCAACTGGACGCCGGAGGGCTTCGTCGGCGAGATGTTCCGGACCATCGGCCAGCACCTGCCCGCCCCCGCCGACATTCCCCCGCCGCCGCAGTGGGGCGTCGAGGAGATCGTCCGGGAGCGCCTGGCCGGCGTCGCCGAGATCAAGACGACGCGTCGCCTCTACACGAACTGGGTCTACCCGTTCCCCGTCGACCGGATCGTGGACCTCTTCTTCGAGACGTACGGTCCGCTCGCCGGCCGCGTGGTCACGCTGGAGCCGGCGCAGCGCGCGGCCCTCCGCGACGACCTGATCCGCGTGTTCGCCGCCTACAACCGCGGCACCACCAGCCGTCCGATGCTGGAGGGCGAGTTCCTGAGCGTCGAGGCGATCCGCTAGGCATCGGCGGTTCGCTCGATTCCGTCGCCGTCCGGTCTCCGGGCGGCGACGCCTCCGTCGGTGGCCGCGAGCCGGCATATGGTATACTGCCGCTCCGGGAGGGAGCCGAAGATGTCTGGTCCAAGCCAGTTCGAGGCGACACGCAGTCCGGAACAGATCCGGGAGCAGTACGAGATCGAGCGCAGGCTGGCGGATCAGCTACGAGCCGCATCTCGACAGGATCGCAAGCATCTCTACACGACCCTGTACGAGGAACTCTTCCAGAAGATCCCTCACCACCCGCTTCTGACCCAGAAGCATACGCCGGAACAGAAGCAGGAGATCGTCGAGCGCCAACTGCGCTGGCTCCGCCCTTCCGTGGGGCCCAACGACGTCTTTCTTGAGGTCGGAGCCGGGGATTGCCTCGTGACGTTCGAGGTCGCGCGCCTCGTCCACCGCGCGATTGCCATCGAAGTGTCCGAGACCGTCGCTCACCAAGACGGGGCGCCCGGCAACTTCGAACTCGTAATCTCGGACGGAACCAGCATCCCAGTGCCCGCGGGCAGCGTCGACGTTGCCTATAGTCAGCAGCTGATGGAGCATCTCCATCCTGACGACGCCCTGGAGCAACTTCGCAACATCTACGACGCTCTCAAGCCTGGTGGCCGGTACTTCTGTGTCACGCCGAATCGAACCACCGGACCTCACGACATCTCAAAACACTTCGACGAGTCGGCCACCGGCTTCCACTTGAAGGAGTACACGATCGGAGAACTCGCCCGCCTGTTCCGCGACGTGGGCTTCCGTGACATCAAGCTTTACGTGGCCACCCAGGGACAAGCCAAGGCGATCCCCACGCTGCCGTTCCAAGTCCTGGAGCACCTTCTCCGCCTCGTGCCGCGGGGGCCGCGGATTCGGCTGGCCTACCTGGTTCGGCCGCGGGTCCTCTTTTCGTTCCGACTGGTCGCCTACAAGTAGTGCCGCGTTTCCTCGTCAACTGGCTGATCGGTTCGGCCGCCCTGGCCGTGGCCGCCTGGATCCTGCCCGGCGTGCACATCGGCTCCATCGCGTCCCTGCTGATCGCGGCCGTCGTGTTGGGTTTCCTGAACGCCGTCCTCAAGCCGGTGCTCGTCCTCCTCACCCTGCCGATCACGCTGATCACGCTGGGGATCTTCTACTTCGTGCTCAACGCGATCCTCTTCGCGCTGGGTGCCACTCTCGTCCCCGGCTTCGACGTCGACGGTTTCGGCTGGGCGTTCCTCGGCGCGATCGTGATGAGCCTGATCTCGACGTTCCTCCAGGCGGCCGCGCGGGACGAGTCGCTGGAGTGATCGCCCGGGACGCACGAAGGCCCGGGAGCCGAAGCCCCCGGGCCTGGTCGCTGCGTCGCTCGTCCCGAACTAGAGGTCGCGGTCGGCCGGAATCGTCGGACCGATCTTCTGCTTGATCACGTCCTTCACCTTCGCCGCCAGACGCTCGGTCACCTCGACGTTGCGGAACACGTTGCCTTCCTCGATGACGGTGTACTCCGCGTCCAGGTAGTTGCTCGTGATCTTCGACTCGAAGACGACGGCCACGTACTCGCCGATCTTGTTCGTCGACTGGTTGATGCCGACCTTGCGCTCCAGCGTGGCGGTGGTCACGACCTCCACGTCGGCGGCCGGCCCTGCGCTCGTGGGTGTCTGTCCCGCCAGCAGCTGGAACGCCTGCGTCAGCTCGTTCCCGTGCGCGGCCGACGGCGGCACCATCGCCAGGATGGGATCGTTCTCGAACTGGGCACGGAGCTGGGCGTGCGTCGCGCCTCCGGTGTGCTCCGCGTTGGCCAGGTCCTCGCTGAGGACCGTGTCGTGCAGGATGACGCGGATCGGATCGTCGTCCTCGCGCTTCGGGGCGGAGGCGATGCGGTCCTGGCGCTCCGCCTCGGCCGCGACCATGGCCTCCTGCTGCGCCTGCGCCTCCAGCATCCGCTGCGCGCGCGGGTCCGTCTCGTCGTGCACGGTCAGCGTGCCGTCCGGCGCCACTTCGTAGACGAGGGTCTTCTCCCCCTCCTCCATGCGGTAGACCTTCTCGTGTCCGTTGGTCGTCGTGGTTCGGTACCCGCCCATGGCGCAGCCCGCGATCAGCAGCAGGGCCGTGAGGGCGGCAAGGGAACGCAGTCGCATGGATTCTCTCCCTGGAATCGGCGTGTCACGAGCGGCCGGCCGGGCCGTCTCTCCCCGGGGAGAATCGGGCGGGACAGGGGGCACCTTGAGGACCGCGGTCAGCGCGGGCTTCCGCCCCGCGGGCGCGGCAGCCAGGCCCGGATGCGATGGATCGCGGCGAGTGGCAGCGCGGCCATGCCGGCGGCCTGGTGGGAGAGCGGGGGCGGGACGGGTCGAGGCACGGGAGCCCTTCCGCGGGGCGCCGGGGCGGGGGCGTCGGTGGAGTCTACGCGGGACGGACGACGGGGTCCACGCACCGGTGGGATGCGCTAGACTGTCCGCCCCCTTCGAACGGAGGAATCCGAATGCGCTTCCCTTCCCTCGCCGGCGCCGTCCTGATCCTGGCGATCCCGGCGGCGGTCCCCGCGGCGGACGATGCCGCCGCCCCCGACGAGTCGACGTTCCTCTCCCGCACGCGCCAGCTGACGCTGGACGGTCGGCGCGCCGGCGAGGGCTACTGGTCGCCGGATGACTCCAAGCTGGTCTTCCAGAGCGAGCGCGTGGAGGGGAATCCGTTCTACCAGATCTTCACGATGGATCTGGAGACCGGCGACGTGCGGCGGATCTCGCCCGGCACGGGCAAGACCACCTGCGCCTTCTTCCACCCCGACGGCCAGCGGATCCTCTACGCGTCCACGCATCTGGATCCGGAGAGCGAGGCGCTACAGCAGGCGGAACTGGACTTCCGCGCGTCGGGGCAGGAGCGGCGCTACTCGTGGGATTACGACGAACATTTCGATCTCTTCGAGCACGATCCGGCGACCGGCGAGAACCGCCGACTGACGTCGGCCCGGGGCTACGACGCCGAGGGGAGCTACTCGCCGGACGGGAAGTGGATCGCCTTCACGTCGATGCGGCACGCGTACGAGGGAGAACTCTCCGAGGAGGACGCCGCCGAGCTCGATCGCAACCCGTCGTTCTTCGGCGAGATCTGGATCCAGGCGGCCGACGGTTCCGGCGAGGCCACCCGGCTCACGCACGAGCCCGGCTACGACGGCGGTCCGTTCTTCACGCCGGGCGGGGAGCGCATCGTCTGGCGACGCTTCGACCCGGAAGGCGTCATCGCGGACCTCTACACGATGGCGCTGGACGGCAGCGACGTGCGACGCCTGACGGACTTCGGCTGCATGAGCTGGGCGCCTTACTTCCACCCGTCGGGCGAGTACGTACTCTTCGCCGCCAACAAGCTCGGCTTCGCCAACTTCGAGATCTACGTGGTGGATGCGGCCGGCGAGAAGGAGCCTCTCCGCATCACGACGACGGACCGCTTTGACGGTCTGCCGGTCCCGTCCAACGGCGGGGACCGCATCGCCTTCACGTCCAGCCGCAAGGGCGGAGACGGCGCGCAGATCTTCCTGGCCCGCTGGAACCACGACGCCGTGATGGAGGCGCTGCAGGCCGCACCGCCCCGCACGAACCACTCCCTCGCCGCGGAGGAAACCCGATGAGACGTGTCACCGTCCTGACCCTCTCCCTCGCCCTGCTCCTGCCGTTCGCGGCGAACGCGGAGGACGATGCGTTGCGCCGCCACGTGGAGACGCTGGCCGACGCGCAGATGGAGGGGCGCCACACGGGCAGCGAGGGCGAGCGCATGGCCGCCGAGTACCTCGTGCAGGAACTGGAGGCGCTGGGAGCCGCGCCGCCGCCCGGCACCGACGACTTCCGCCAGTCGTTCGAGTTCAACGCGGCCAGCAAGGACGGCGGCTCGACGATCACGCTCGCCGAGGAGACGTGGACCGGGACGGAGCAGGTCTCCGCGCTTTCCTTCTCCGACGATGGCGACGTGGAGGGAGAGATCGTGTTCGCGGGGTACGGACTGGTGACGCCCGAGGACTCCGACATCCCTTACGACAGCTACCACGGCCTCGACGTGAAGGATCGGATCGTGCTAGTGCTCCGCTACTTTCCGGAGGACGCCGAGGACGAGGTTCGCTCCGCGCTGGTTCGCTACAGCGGTCTGCGCTACAAGGCGCGGCACGCCCGGGAGAAGGGCGCCAAGGCGATCCTCGTGGTCACCGGCCCCAACTCGCCGAACGCCGGAGAGACCGTGGAGATGGGCTTCGACACGGCGGTCGCGGGATCCGGAATCCTCGCCGGCAGCATCTCGGGCGACGTGGGGCAGGCCCTGTTCGAGGCGGCCGGGAAGGATCTCGGCGAGTCGCAGACGGCGTTGGACGGCGCGAACCCGCACGTCGCCGGCTTCGTGATGGAGGGCGTGAACGTCTCGCTCTCACTCAAGGTGAACCGGCGCAAGGAGACCGCCTACAACGTCGTCGGGTTCATCGCCGGCGAGAATCCGGACGCGACGCCGCTGGTGCTGGGCGCGCACTACGACCATCTCGGCCACGGAGTCGGCGGCAACTCGCTGGCCAAGAAGGACGAGCGCGGACAGATCCACCACGGCGCCGACGACAACGCGTCGGGGTGCGCGGCGGTGCTGGAGATCGCGCGGGCGATGAAGGCCGAGGGATCACCGCGGCCGCTGGTGCTGGCGTTCTGGAGCGGTGAGGAGATCGGGCTGGTGGGCAGCACCGCCTACTGCTCGGCGGAGGACTTCGACGGCGAGGCGCTGCACGCCTACCTCAACTTCGACATGGTCGGCCGGTGCCAGGACAACTCGCTGTCGCTGCAGGCCACCGGCACCAGTCCCATCTGGCCGAAGGTGGCGGAGAGGGCGAACGTGCCGGTCGGGTTCGACCTGAAGCTGAGCGAGGATCCCTACCTGCCGACCGACGCGATGGTCTTCTACCAGGCCGACGTCCCCACGCTGAACTTCTTCACCGGCGCGCACGAGGACTACCACCGTCCCACCGACACCATCGAGCGGGTCAACTTCGAGGACCTGGAGCGGGTGACGGAGCTGGGTCTGCGCGTCACGCGCGCCGTCGCGGCGATGGAGGAGCGGCCCGAGTTCACGACGGTGACACCTACGCGGGGCCAGGAGGGCGGAGACCGCGACGCGGTGCGGGCTTTCACCGGGACCATCCCGGACTACACGACCGAGGTGGACGGGCTCCGGCTCTCGGGCGTGATCGAGGGCGGTCCGGCGGACACGGCCGGACTGCGGGAGGGCGACGTCATCGTGGAGTTCAACGGCGCGTCGATCGCGAACATCTACGACTACACGTACGCGCTGGAGACCGTGGAGATCGACGAGGAGACGCCCGTGACCGTGATGCGGGACGGCGAGCGGGTGGAGCTGACCATCATCCCGGGCGCCCGGTAGTCCCCGGGAACGAAGGTGGCGCCGCCGGCGATTCCCCCGTACCCTGGGGGCATCGCCCGTCTCTTTTGCGCCCGTCGCCCAGGGGGTTTTCGTGGCCGAACCTTCGCAGATCCGCTTCCACTTCCAGCTCAAGGTCGACGGTCAGCTTGCAGACCAGAGCGACCCCAACGATCCCGTTTCCTTCGAGCCGGGCTCGGAGGAACTCCTCCCCGGACTGGAGCGCGCCCTGTCCGGGATGAACGCCGGCGAGCAGAAGACCGTGACGCTCGGCCCAGAGGACGCCTTCGGCCCGCGCGATCCCGACGCGGTGCAGCCGTTCCCCCGATCGGAGTTCTCGTCGGTGGAGGGGTTGCAGACCGGCACCACGCTGCAGGGCGAGATGGACGGCGAGCCGTTCCAGGCGCTCGTCACCGGCGTGACGGACGACCAGGTCACGCTGGACTTCAACCATCCGCTGGCCGGCAAATCGCTGGAGTTCCACCTGGAGGTCGTCGAGGTCTCCTGACCTCCGGGGTGTCCGCTTGGCCAAGGCCGATCTGATCGAGGCGCCGGTGGGCCGCACGCTGCTGCGGCTCGCCGGCCCCATGGTCCTGGGTCTCCTCTCCGTCATCCTCTTCAACGTCGTCGACAGCTTCTGGGTGGGCCGCCTCGGCGCCGCCGAGCTGGCGGCGATGAGCTTCACGTTCCCCGTCTCGCTCCTGGTGATGGCCGTGTCGATGGGCATGGCCGTGGGGACGACGTCCGTCGTCTCGCGGTTCATCGGCGCCGGGGAGCGCGAGAGGGTCCGCCGGCTCACCACCGACGCGCTGCTACTGGCGAACGGGCTCGTCGTCCTCGTGGCGGCGTCCGGACTGCTGAGCATCGAGCCGCTGTTCCGTGCGCTCGGCGCATCGGCGGAGATGGTGCCGCTCATCCGGCAGTACATGGTGCCGTGGTACCTGGGCGTCGGATTCGTCGTGATTCCGATGGTGGGCAACAGCGCCATCCGGGCCACCGGCGACACGCGCACGCCGAGCCTCATCATGATGGTGGCGGGACTCGTGAACTTCGTCCTGGATCCGCTCCTCATCCTCGGGATCGGTCCGTTTCCCCGGCTGGAACTGATGGGCGCCGCCCTCACGACGGTCGTCGCGTACGCGGTCACGTTCGTGACGGCGATCTGGATCCTGCATCACCGGGAGAAGATGATCCTGTGGGCGCGGCCGAAGCTCGGGGAGTTCCTCGCCTCCGCCCGCTCGATCCTGCACGTCGCGCTGCCGGCCATCGGCACGCAGCTCCTCCTGCCTCTGGGGTCGGGCGTCCTCACCCGCATGGTGGCGGAGGCCGGACCGGAGACCGTGGCCGGTTTCGGCGTGGGAACGCGCGTGGAGGCGCTGGCGCTCATCGGCGTGGCGGCGCTGGCGTCCGCGCTCGCGCCGTTCGTGGGACAAAACGCGGGCGCCGGCCGCATCGACCGGGTGCGGGCCGCGTTCACCTTCTCGGTGAAAGCGACGTTCCTGTACGGGCTGATCCTCTGGGGACTGCTGGCCGCGTTCGCGGAGCCGATCGCGCGCCTCTTCAACGACCACCCCGACGTCGTGGCGGCCACGCGCTCCTACCTCTTCATCGTCCCGGCCAGCTTCGGACTGTTCGGGGCGATGTACATCGGCAGCTCCGCGTTCAACGCCTCCGGGCGTCCGTTCCACTCGGCCACGCTCATCTTCACGAGACTGTTCGTCCTGGCGATCCCGCTGGCGTGGGCCGGATCGCGGCTGTGGGGCATCGCCGGCCTCTTCGGCGGCATCGCGGCCGCGAACGCCCTGGTGGGGCTCCTGGCGATGGGAATGGCGCGGAGGACGTTCCGGGAGAGGTCGACAGGGAACGGCCGTCGCGGCCATTGAGACGCCCGTCGTCGATCCCTTACAATCGAAGCATTCCGAATCACCCTTCCCCAGGATCCTCTTGGAGGTATGGCCTGTGACGGCCCTTCGCTCCCTGACCGGCTCCCTGATCCTCCTCGCCGCGACGTCGGCGTCCGCGCTCGAGAAGACCGCGGTTCCGCTCTCCGATCGGTCCCCCTCCGACTGGTCGGCGGGATTCACGTGCACCATGTCGTTCTACAACACGTGCACCGGCTGGCTTTGGACCTGGTCCGGCTGGGCGGCGACCGAGACGATCGGCATGACGCTCACCGACGGCTGCTACTCCGGACCCTGGCAACCCGAGACACTGATCGCCACGAGGCTCTACGCGTGGAGCGGAGCGCCCTCCGGCTACGGATTCACCGGAACGGTTCGCCTGCACCGACGCGACGCCAACGACTGCGCGGGGGTCGTGATCGCGCAGCAGCCGCTGCTCCCCGCCGACGGACCGAACGACGTGTACTGGGGCGTGCCGGACGACGTGAACGGGATGGTGGTGACCTACGAGCACGCCGACGCGCTGAATCCGGATCCGATCGTCTGGCCGACGGATCATCCCGCAGCCGGACCCACCGGACCGACCGCCTGCGGTACCTGCTATCCCACCACGCGTGCCACCCACGCCTACAACTACGGACTCGCCGCTTCTCCGCTCTGCCCGGGCGAGCCCGTCAACGACGGCGTCTGCAACGCCGAGTGGCTGTTCTGGGCCGCCCAGTTCCGATGGGCCGGAGACTACGTGGAAGCATCGTCCTGGGCGAAGGTGAAGGAGCTGTACCGCTGATCAGGGGGCACCGTGTCGCGCGCCGACTTCAACCATCTTCCGTCACTGAGAGGCCGGTCATGAAGAGTCTGTTCGGGGCGCTGCCCCTGGTGCTGATCGCTACGGCTTCGGCCTCCGCCCTGGAGCGATCGGCCGTGGCGATGGATGAGCGTTCCGTGGACGACTGGGCGGCGGGGCTCACCTGTACGACGACCTACTACAACACCTGCACTGGCTGGTTGTGGACCTGGTCCGGCTTCGAAGCGGGCGAGACGGTCGGCATGGTCCTGGAGTCCTGCGCGCTGGATCTGGACTACCTGATCTCAACGACACTCTACGCGTGGAGCGGAGCACCTTCGGATTATGGCTTCACCGGCACCGCGAGTCTGCACGTTCGGGATCCGTCGGACTGTCCGGCCGGGTTGATCTTTTCTCAGCCACTGCTTCCGGTGACGGGATTCAACACGATCCAGTGGGGAGGCATCCCGCTGAACGATGGCGCCGTGGTGACTTACACCCATAGCGAGAGTCCGTTGCCCCAGCCCATCGTCTGGCCGTCAGATCATCCGGCAGCGGGCCCGACCGGGCCTGCAGCGTGCGGCCTATGCTATCCCACAGAGCGCGTCACGCACTCCTTTACCTATGGCACGACAACTTCGCCGCTGTGCCCGGGATCCCCCCTGGATGACGGGATCTGCCACGCGGAGTGGTTCCTCTGGAGCGCAGCCTATCTGTCCGGAATCGACTACGTCGAACCTCGGTCCTGGGCCCGCGTGAAGCACCTGTTCCGCTAGGCCGGCGGCTCCACCCGCACCGACCCCTTCGGCGGATACTCGAGGGAGTCGTCCAGGCTCTGGATCGCCTCGCGCGGGAACTTCGGCAGCGGCATCTCCCCCGCCTCCCGCCACTTCGCCACCTGCGCCTCCGAGGCCTCCGTCCGCTCGCCGTCCTTGCCGCCGTCGCGTCCCAGGTAGAGCGTCTGAGACGGGTAGGCGAAGTACGTGCCGCTCTCCGCCACGATGTCCATGATGCGCAGGTAGATGTCCTCGCGAACCTCGAGAAACTCGGGCCACTCCTGGGTCTCCACGTACGCGAAGACCTCGATGTCCAGGGAGAACGCGTTCAGCGTGATGAAGCGTACGCGGCAAGGATCCTGCGTGAGCTTCGGGTGCGCGTAGAGCATGCGCTGCAGCTCCACCAGGAGGTAGCGCATCTGGTCGGGCGACGTGTCGTAGCCCACGCCGAGGATCGCGTGCAGCCGAATGCGGTCGCGCTTGCCGTAGTTCTCGATGCGAACGGAGGAGAACTCGGCGTTGGGGATCGTGACCACCGTGCGGTCCAGCGTGCGGATCCGCGTGGACCGGATCCCGATGTCCTCCACCGTGCCGATGTGCTCGCCCACCTTGCAGAAGTGCCCCACCTCCACCGGACGATCGGCCACGACCATCACGCCGCCGATGAAGTTCTCCACGGTCTTCTGCGCCGCGAGCGCCAGCGCGAGACCGCCGATGCCCAGGCCGGCCACGATGCCGGTGATGTTGAAGCCGAGGTTCTGGAGCAGGGCGAGCAGCGCCACCGTGATCAGGAACGCTTTCGTGAGTCGTCGCCCGAGGGGCACCAGTGTGTCGCTGGCGGCCTGGTCCTTCCGCCGGTAGGACTCCTGCAGTGCGCGGCCCAGCGTGTCGCAGAAGCGGATGAGCAGCCACGTGACCGCGACCACGCCGCCGATCTTGCTGACGACGTCCATCGCCTGTTCCAGCGGCTCCGCCAGGCGGAGGAAGCGCATCCCGACGAAGAAGAGGAAGACGCCCAGCCCCAGCCGGAGCGGACCGGCCAGGTCCTCCACGAGGTGATCGTCCAGGAGCGTCGCGGTACGACGGACGAGAACGAGGAGCAGACGGATGATGATCGTCCCGGCGATGTAGGACGCGAGCGACGCCGCGAGCACCAGGACCAGCAGGGCGAGCCATTGCCAGAGCGCGCCCTCCAGGACATGGATCTCCGTCAGCGGCGCCGGCAGCGGACCCGGCAGCCAGGCGGGCGGCGCCGTGGAGGCGGGCGCGGCGGCGCCGTCAGCGGCCTGCGCCCCGGCGGACGCGAAAAGCCACGGGACCATCGAGGCTCCGGCAAGAAGGGCGGAGACACGCATGGGACACCTCCGGGATCGGACTCGGGGCGGAGAATAGATCCCGGAACGACGGACGTCGAGGCGGAGTACGATCAGACGTCCAGGAGGACCTTCAGAACTCCGGGCCGGGCGGCGTGCTCGAGCGCTTCCTCGGCCTGGTGGAGCGGGAACCGCTCGTCGATGAGCGGACGCGGATCCACTTCGCCCCGGGCCAGGAGCCGGACGGCCGGCGCGAACGGGCCGCACCGGGATCCGACGAGGCGGATCTCGTCCACGACCACCGCCGACGCATCGAACGTGAGCTGCCCCGCGTAGGTGCTCTTCAGCACCAGGGTTCCCCGCGGCCGGAGCGCCTCCCGGGCGATGCGGAACCCGTCCGCGTTGCCGGTGCACTCCACGGCCGTGTCGAACGACCCAGGACGGACGGTCTCCGTCACCGAAACGCCCGCCTCCTCCAGCAGGCGATGCTTCCTCTCGTGTCGGCCGCCCACGGCGCGGACGTCGGCTCCGGTGCGCGCGAGCACCCGTGCCACGAGCTGGCCGAGGCGGCCGTCCCCCACCACCAGCACCCGGTCCGACGGACGGATCTCCACCTGATCCGGGATCGCCAGCGCGGCGGCCAGCGGCTCCGCGAACACGGCGGCATCGTCCTCGAGCTCGTCGGGAAGGACGTGGAGGTTCTCGGGCGGGAGGGCGAGGTGCGTGGCGAAGGCGCCGTGTCGCCCCACGATCCCGAGCACCGTGCGACGCTCGCAGTGGGTGGATCGCCCGGCGCGGCAGGCGGAGCACTCCCGGCAGACGGCGTTGATCTCTCCCACGACGCGCCGGCCCTGCAGGTCGTCCGGGCCGCGCTCCACCACGCCCACGAACTCGTGGCCGAGGACGCCCGTGAACGGGTAGTAGCCCTTGATGAGCTCCAGGTCGGTGGCGCACACGCCGGCGCGCGTCACCCGGACGATCGCCTCGCCCGGCGCGTCCGGTTCCGGCGCGTCGTCGCGCAGCGTCACCCGTCCCTCTTCCAGCCAGATCGCCTTCATTGTTCGCCTCCGGGGCGAACCTACCACGACGATTCCGGAAGGACGATGAAGCGAGAGGCGGGGAGGATGAGGCGGGCGGCTTCTGTCGGCGGCCCGGGAGGGCCCCCGATCCCCCAGTTTTGAATACTCTGCCGCCCGCCCCGGTCCCGCGGTGCTTCAGCCCCGGCCGAACTCCTGCCACATGCCGAGGCGTTTCAGCCGGTCGATCAGTCCCTTGCGCGAGACGCCGAGCCTCTCGGCCGCGCGCCGCTTGTTGTTCTCCGTGGCGAGGAGCGCATGGCGGATCCGCCGCCGCTCCAGCTCCTCAATCTCGCCCGTGAGCGTGGTCTGCAGCACGCGCTCGGCGGGCGCCTCGGACCGGTCCTTTCCGCCGATGCGTACCGGCAGGTGCTTCCGGTCGATGGGACCGTCGCCCGCCGAGAAGCGGGCGGCGCGCAGGGCCTCGCGCAGCTCCCGGACGTTGCCGGGCCAGTCGTGGTCCCGCAGCGCGGCGCGCGCGGAGGCGGTCACCTCCGGCCCGTCGACGAACCAGTCGGTCAGCGCATCGATGTCGTCGGGGCGCTCGTGGAGCTCCGGGATCTCCACGGTGAAACCGGTGACGCGGTAGAGCAGCGGTTTGAGCAGCGCGCCGGACTCCACCTGCCGGCCCGGATCGCCGCTGATCGTGGTCAGGACGCGAACCGGCTCGGCGTCCGGCCGATCCCCCACCGCGTCCAGCGCGGCGACGAGGCGCGACTGGAGCTCTCGCGGAGCCTGATCGACGTGCCGCAGCACGACGGTGCCGCCCGCCTCCGCCCGCAGCAAGGCCGCCACGTCGGCGTCCGGGCCGTTCGCGGACCAGCCCGCGCAGTCCAGGATCCGGACCGGACGATCGCGTCGGGCGGCGCCGGAGTGGACCAGGCGGGCGAAGAGCATCTTGCCCACGCCGCTCTCGCCCTGGATGAGCACGGGCCCCTCGAACGAGCCCAACTCCCGACCCAACTCCACGATCCGTCGGCTGTACGGATCCCGAGCGATGAAGGTGGGCGCCTCGGAAGGCAGGGGGACGACGGGGATCGCCTCCGCCGATTCGGGAGTGGGTCGGCCCAGCGTCGCCCGGACGGACTCGGCGGTGCTGCGACAGGCGGCGCGCTCCGCCTCCGGCAGGATGGCGGCCGCCAGCTCGCAGGCCTGCAACAGCTCGTAGCGCATGCCGCAGCGGCGGAAGACCTCCATGGCCGTCCGGATCTCGCGGTCGGCCTCGGCGGTCCGGCCGGTGCGGTGCAGCACCCGCGCCAGCGCCGTGCGGGCCAGCGCCGCCATGGGATGATTGTCGGCGGCCAGCGCGCCCTCCAGCGACCTGCGGGCGCCGTCCTCGGCCTCCGCCACGCCGCCGTGCAGCTCCAGGGCGATGGCGCCGAGCTGCCAGGCCCGCTCGTAGATGAACGAGGAATTGGGCGTCTCGGGCCGGACCCGCCGGATCAGCTCCTCGAAGTCCTGGGCGGCGTCCTCGTACTGCCCCTCGGCCAGCGCGATCTCCCCGCGGTACTCCAGGAGGGAAAGCGGCGCCTGCCGGAAGGTGGTCTTCTCCACCGCCCTCTCCGCCCGCTTCAGCGCGGTCTTCCAGTCCCGACCGCTCCGGTAGGCGATCCGCAGCAGCAGCAGGTGGACCATGGCCACGCCGCGGTGGTTGGCGATGGAGGCCTGGCGGCGCAGCGCGTTCTGCGCGGTGACCCAGGCGTCGTCCCACTCGGCCAGGTAGTACTGCGAGATGCCGAGGCTGAGCGCCCCGGTGGCCCCCAGCGCGGTCAGGCCGTGCCGATCGCACAGATCGACGGCCTCCAGCGTGCTCTTCTTGGCCTCGTGGAAGGTCCCCAGCTTCTGGCGCAGGAAGGCCAGCTCGCCCAGGGCACAGACCACGTGGCGGGGACTGTCGGCCAGGCGCCCGAACGTGAAGGCGTCGCCGTAGGCCCGCTCGGCCGCCGCCGTGCGGCCCAGGGCATCTTCGGCGTGGCCCAGGGCGATGAAGGCCTCGGACGTGCCGGCCAGATCCTCGCGGGCCAGGATCACGGAGGCGGAGCGGGCGAACTCCGCCGCACGCTCCGCGTCGCCCAGGTTGTGGAGGGCGTCCGAGAGGCGAACCTGCGCGGTGCCCTTCACCCGGGGATCCTTCGATTGCAACGTGCGCCCCAACGCCGATTGCACATCGACGTAATCGCCGTTGCGATTCAGCGCGTAGGCAAGCAGAAGCCGGATCTCTCCGGACATCTCGTCCGAGAGATCCGGCTCCATGTTCAGGGCCTCACGGAGATCCCGGATGGCGTCCTTGCGGGCCAGGGCCTGCAGGGACAGCTCCGCGGATTCCTTCAGCTCCTGCGCTAGTTCGTCGGCGACGCTTCGTCCCACGTCAGACCCTCAAACCAGGACCGGAGGGTCTGGAGCCAACCTCCACCCTCGTCCTGGGTCACTTCTTCCTCGGTGGGCGGAGAGTAGGCCGCAGGATCCCACGGTTCTCCCCCGCCACTATCGGTGTCACCACCTTCGGCGAAAGCAGGGGCAAACGCAAGAGAAACCGTCACGAAGATGGCGATAGCAAAAGACTTGAGCGACTTCATCGACTTCGACATCTCGAACTCCTTGGACTGGGGGACCTGCCGGGTGGATGTGACACTGTACGTTACACACTAGGACGTCGGGGTCCTAGATAGGGGTTCTATAGCCTTTTTTCGGGGTTTTCGGGGCTACGTCACGATGTGTTTCGTCCTGGAGGATCCCCCGCTCCAAGGACAACTTCGGCGCACCCCATTTTAGGTGCCTCTCTCTCGAGAGTCATCGGCCGTTGCGTGCCTGGACCCGGACCCCGGGGAGACGCACCCGGAATCCACACGCAGGGGATCGATCAGGCGAGGGAGGACGCTGTTTCCGGCGGAAACCCGTCACCGGCACGCACCTCTGGCACCCCGGACCGCGACAACTCGATTCCACTCCGACCCGACCTAGCACGCCGGCCGTCTCCAGCGTCGGCTTGGACGGAGGCGGCAGTGCCAAGTCCCTTGACGCCAGCTGCGCACGTTGTGCACACTGCGAACATTGAAACAGATTGTCTGCTGTCCCACGCAACCGTTGGGATCGGTGCGGCGTCGGGCCGAGCGCAGATCCGCCCTCGCCCAGCCCTTGCCCCACCTGCCTGCTATGCCGATAGCAATGTCTAGGGGGCTACTGGCATCCGCCCGACATTGCCCCCCGGAAAGGGGATGACGTTGTGATTCGCTCGATCTTGGTCTTGGCAGTTGCCTTCTGCCTGCTGGCACCTTCCGGGGTCGGTGCGGCCTGGATCCCGGAGATTGAGCCGCTGCATCCGACGGTGCTGGAGGGGGATCCCTACAATCCATACGGAATCGTGGACTCGGGTCCCCAGGAGGTCAGCTCTCGAGGCGAGTCCACGGCTACGATCCAAGAAGACAGCCTTGAGTCCAGAGTGGTTCGAGTTCTGCTTCGGTGGGCGTGGAGGTTCCCTTGGCTGTTGACCTAGCTCTACTCGAGGCGACTTCGGCCACGGCCGGTCCGAGAGAGGTCCGTCGCGTGTCTCAAGACCGCTTCGGGACCGTGTTCCGGCAGTACGAGGCAGAGGTCCTCACCGATTCAATCGACTCACTTGAGCGCGCGTTGGAGATCGCGAGAGGATTCCTAGCGATCTCAAGACCGTCCATGGCGAAGCGTGCGTTGGCCAACTGGCGACCACGTACGCCTCGCACCGTGGAACACGCGATATCGCTGAGCCTCTTGGGGCAGGCCGACTTCTTCCTTGGCAACAACTCGCGGGCCCTTAGGGACTGCCAAGCAGCAGCTAGTTGGCTCGCGCCCACGAACCACCATCTGGAGCTTGCTCACGCTTTGCGTTGGCAAGGCGCCGCTCTTCAGTCAACGAGAGACCTCCGAAAGGCAGAATCCATTCTCCACGATGCCCTGTCGGCAGCTCGCCGCGCCACGGACATCAGTTTGGTCGCTCCGTGCACGTCCGCTCTCGGACTCATCGCGCACCAGATGGGATTTCTGCGGAGGGCTTCCTCGCTGCACTCCGAGGCTCTGAGGTTCAACGAGGAGAACGGCTTCTCCTACAGAGCGGCTCGTGACCTCTCCAACCGGGCACTGACCAGTTTCTACCTCGGAGAGTGGCACGCAGCTCAGCAGGACATCGATCGCGCCCGCCACTTCTTCGCGAGCGAGATCGACAACACAAGCTTGGCCCTGCTTTCAGTGCTTGAGTGCCGCCTCCGCCGCCGCCAAGGGGATCTGCAGCAAGCTAGCTCACTAGCGGATCGCGCAGAACAACTCGCAACCGACTCCAGCTTCGCACGAGCGGAGGTTCTGGCTCTTGAAGAACGGGCTGACGTTCTGTTCGCTGAGGGAAACGACGTTGAGGCCGTGATCCCCATACTGGAGCAAGCCCTCACTAAGGCGACACGAATTGCCTCAGATGGAGATCTCGTCTACGAGATCGAGTGGCGCATGGCAAGGGCTCTCGCGACGCTGGGACGATTCAGTCGAGCGAATTCCTCTGTCGCCCGCTCACTGGATCTAGCGACCGCGGCCAGTGACTTGCGAGAGCAAGCCTCCGCAATGGTTGTACTCGCCCAGGTCCGGTCAGCAATGGGAGACTGCAAGGGATCCTTGTCGCTGTTCGATAAGGCGATTCGCCTCTTCCGGAGAATCGAGGCCCCCTTCGAACTCGCAGAAGCTCACGAAGCATGCGCTCACGTCTCTTTGGCTCATGGCTTGGACTCGGCTCATGTCGACTGGCATATCCTTGAGGCCCTCCGGATCTTCACCGAGCTCGACGCATCATCGGCCATGGACAGGGTCCACTCTCTTCGGGAACGGGCCAAGACGAAGTCACAACTGCCTCCTCTCAGCCCTCGAAGCTCTTCATCCTTTCCCGTCGTAGCCGCAAGCGCCCCCATGAAGACCGTAATGGAGCAGGCGCGCGAACTCGGTGAGTTCGACAACGCCGTCCTGATCGAGGGCCCTACCGGGTGCGGCAAGGAGATCGTGGCTCGCACCATCCACGCTTCCGGAAGCTGGGCGGATCGGCCATTCGCGCCGCTGAACTGCGCAGCCCTTTCGACCACCCTTCTGGAGAGCGAGCTCTTCGGACACCGACGGGGTGCCTTCACCGGCGCGGATCGCGACCGCATCGGTCACCTGGAAGCAGCCGGTACCGGGATCGTTTTCCTGGACGAGATCGACAAGAGCAGCCAGGAGTTCCAGGTGAAGCTGCTGCGCGTGCTCGAGGATCGCACGTTCATGCCGGTGGGCGACACGACGCCTCGACGCTTCGAGGCACGGATCCTCTGCGCGTCCAATCGTGACCTGGGAGCCCTCGCCAAGTCACGCGACTTCCTACCCGATCTCTACTTCCGGCTCTCGGCAGTGCGAATCGAGATCCCTGCGCTCCGGCATCGGCCGGAGGACATCGAAGCTTTGGCCGAAGCTTACCTGGAGCAGACCACGGAGCGGTTCGGCACGGGACGCCTCCAACTGAACCGGGAAGCCCGCCTGGCCCTGATGACCTACCCGTGGCCGGGCAACGTCCGCGAGCTCAAGAACGTCGTGGAGGCGGCCGCCTTCTTCGCCCGACGCGGCACGGAGATCACTCTTGATCATCTGCCGCGGGAAGTCACCGAGGTGCTGGACAAGGCGGGCCCGAAGATGCTGCCCCACGCGATCGAGGAAGTGGAGCGACGCGAGATCGAGCTGGCGCTCCGGAAGTCCGCCGGCAACAAGACCGATGCGGCCGCCATCCTCGGCGTCTCGCGCAAAGGCCTGGGCGACCGCCTCCGCCGTCTCCGCATGGACGACTGGTAGACTCCGCTCACCTCCCCATCCATCTCCCTCACATCGGCACGGTCTCCGCGGGCAGGACTCCGGAGCGGACGAGGCGAAGGCCCCGGGATGCATCGCCTCGCCCATCGCCCGCCGCAGCCGACGCCCCTACCGCAGCAGCGTCACCCGCCGCGTCTCCGACACCCCCTCCGCCTCCAGGCGGTACAGGTACACCCCGGCCGCCATCCGGCTCCCGGCATCGTCACGTCCGTCCCACGCCACCTGATGCGTCCCGGCGCCTCGCTCGGACCGGAGCAGCGTCCGCACGCGACGGCCCGCCACGTCGTACACGTCCACGCGAACCTCTCCGGAACTCGGGAGTGAGAAGTCGATCACGGTCCGCGCCGCAAAGGGATTGGGTCGTCCGGCGGCCAGCGCGGCGCGATCGTCCCCGGCCGCGGCGCCCACGGACGTGGCCGGCGGCTCGATGATGCGGATCCGCTGCACGCCGTACTCCGACAGGAACACGCGTCCGTCCGGCGTCACGTAGATCCCGTTGGGCGCCATGAACTCGGAGCTGATCGCGTCGCCGTCCACCCATCCCCAGTTGCCGTTGCCGGCCCAGTCCTGCACCTCGCCGGTGGCCGTGGGGATGCGGTGGGTCTTGTTGTCGCCGTTGGTGATGTAGAGCGCGCCGTCGTGGTAGTGCATGTATCCGCACGCCCAGGCCTGCTGCAACCCGTCCACGTGCGTGAACCACGTCACGGTGACGGGGCCGTCCTGGTCCAGCCGGTAGATGTTGCCGTCGTGGGCGCTGGCCACCCAGACGGTCTCGTTCTCGTCCACCGCCACGCCGTGCGGGCGGTTCAGGACGGGATCGGAGGTCAGGACCGTCTTGGTCCCGTCCGGCGCCACGCGGGTGACGGACGCGGCGTCCGTGACGTAGACGTCGCCGCTGGGCCCCACCGCCAGGCCCGTGGGCTGGTTGAAGCCGTTGGCCAGCAGCGTGTGCGTTCCGTCCGGGGCCACCTTCCGGATCGGCCCCGCCAGCGACGACCGGACCACGTACAGCGTGTCGCCGGCGGCGTTGAACGCCATCCCCAGGCTCTGGCCCATCCCCGTGGCGAACACGGAGGCCACTCCCTCCGGAGTGATCTTCCGGATCACGGCATCGGTCCTTTCCGCGGAGACGTAGCAGTTCCCCTGGGGATCCACGGCGACGTCCCCGTTGGAGGGGATGCCGGAGATGAGCGTTTCGACGGTCTGGGCGGCCGCGGCCGAGGTCAGGACCGTAGCGACCAGACCGGACAGGACCACCATCCGCAGGGCGCGCGGCAGACGAGCGGGCTTCTTCAAGGGAGTGCCTCCTGATTGGGGTCGTCCGCCCTCACCGGGGCGGATGACGTCAGCGTGGCGTCACCCCGCGGAAACCTCGCCCGAATGCCCCGGGAACCGGTCAATCCCGATGGGGATGGACGATTTCCCGCGGGAAGTTGACGATGGTCCTCGCGGCCGCAACCCGTGACGGAGGCGCAAGATGCAGGGGATCGAGCTGGGCGGGACGGGCGTGTTCGGGGCGATGATCCTGGTGGGGGCGGTCCAGGGGGCCTCTCTGGCCGGGGTGTTCTGGCTCCGCTCCCGGGGCGACCGCGTGGCCAATCGCCTGCTCGCCGTCCTGGTCCTCCTGATCACGCTCCATCTCAGCGAGCTCTTCCTGGACATCACGCAGCTCCTCGCCCGGGTCCCGTTCCTCAGCGGCGCCACGTTTCCCCTCATCTTCCTCATCGGCCCGACGTTCCTGCTCTACGTCCGGCGGCTCGTCGGTCCGGAGCTCCGGCCGCGCCCGGTCTGGCTCCTCCACGCGGTTCCGTTCGCCTGCTGCGTCGCCCTGGTATGGCCCTGGTACTTCACGCCGTCCGAGATCAAGGCGACGTACCACGCCGGGAAGCAGTGGGGCGGCCACACCCCGATCGATCTGAAGACGTACCTGCTCCTCTTCCTGAACGTGCTGCAGAACTTCGGGTACGCGTTCGTGGCCGAGCGGCTGCTGAAGGCGCGCGAAGGAGACCTGGCCCGGCTCTCCTCCGACAACGCGGTGCTCCGCAGCCTGGCCTCGCTCCGTCGCATCGCGCGCGCGTTCTCGCTGTACGCGGCGGGTTACTTCTTCGTCTTCCTCGCGCTGCTCATCTGGAACCAGTACACCGCCGAGGTCGACACGGTGTGGCTGATCTGCATCGCCGGGTTCTGGCAGGTGCTCGGGTTCTCGGCCATCGACCAGCCCGAGACGTTCGCCCACGTGCGGTGGTTGCCGGCGCAGGCCCGGCGCGAGTCGCCGGACGAGGAATCGGCCAGGCCGAAGTACGCCAAGGCCGCGCTCTCCCCGGACCGTTCGCGGGAGCTGATGGAGGGAGTCCGGGAGCTGATGGAACGGGATCGCCTCTACCGCAACGGCGGGCTCAAGCTCTCCGACGTGGCACGCGCGCTGCGCGCATCGCTTCACCACGTCTCCCAGGCGATCAACCGCGAGAGCGACTCCACGTTCCTGGAGCTCGTGAACCGCTACCGCGTGGAGGAGGCGCAGCGGCTGCTGGCCGATCCGGAGATGGCGAACCTCACCGTGCTGGCGATCGGCTTCGAGGCGGGGTTCAACAACAAGGCCTCGTTCAATCAGGCGTTCAAGAAGTACACGGGGCGGACGCCGTCGGCGTATCGCAGGAATCCGTCCCCGGCGCAGTCGCGGGCCGCGCCCTGACGTCAGCCGTTCGTCCGCTCAAGCTCCGCGGCCAGGTGCCACTGCCGCTGCGGCACGGCGGTCGTGGCCATCTCCACCTCGTAGCTCAGGCGGTCGCCCGCCAGCCGGAAGCGTCGGCGCGTGGAGACCATGCGCGGATCGTGGCCGTGCACCACGGACTCCAGCTCCAGCGTCCAGCCGTCGGCCGACTCCGCCAGCTCACCGGTGAGCACCTCCACCCGGCCGGAGTTCTGCGCGTTGAGCAGGTCGATGCGGCCGTCCTCCTTCACCTGGAGGATGGCCACCTCCCAGTGGCTGGGCTCGCGGGTCCCGTCGTCGTGGATCACCCAGGTCTGCTGCTCCAGGGCGATGGACACCTCGCCGCCGCGCGTGTGAAACGCGGACGTCTCCTCGTAGCGGAACGCGTCGATGGTGGGAAAGTCGCCGCGACCGGCTCCCTTCCACGTCCCGAGCAGCCGGCAGAGCTGCCGGAACGTCGCGGCCGCGCGGTCCTCGTTCGGTTCGTCCCGGCTCATCGCTTCCTCCCCGTGCCGTGTTCCTAGCGGCGCGTCAGACGTTCCACCAGCTGCGCCGCCTTGGCGTCGCCGGGGTCCAGCTCCCGGGCGCGCCGCGCGTGGCGGAGCGCCTCATCGTAGCGGTTCAGGTTCACGAGGACGACGGCCCGCGTGGAGTGTGCGGCGGCCAGGTCCGGATCGAACTCCAGCGCCTGCCCCGTGTGACGGAGGGCCGCGGTCCAGTCCTGCCGGGACGCCGCCACGCGGCCGATCGCCTCGTGGACCTTCGGGTCGGCCGGATGCCGGCGGAGCGCGGCGTCGCGGGTAGCATCGCCGTCCGCGGGTCTTCCCACCGCTTCCAGCGTCGTGATCAGCGTGGCCAGCGATCCCGCATCGGAGGAGTCCCGCTCCACCACCTCGGAGAGCGTGCGGATCATCCCCTCCAGATCGCCACGATCGAACTGCTGCTGGGCCTGGCGACGCCGGTTCAGCAGCGCGCCCGAGACGGGAACGAGTTCCGCCACGTGGGAGTCCGGAAGCATCTGATCCAGCCGGCGCGCGGGGCCGGCCTGCCTTGCGTGGCGGGCGGCCTCTTCCTCCCGGCCCAGCGCGGCGGCGGTCCGGGCCTTCACCGCGTGCGCGGCGCCGCTGTTCGGATCCGCGGCCAGCACGCGATCCGCCAGGGCATCGGCGTCCGGCCACGCTCCTTCGGTCATCCGCAGACGGGCCAGCTCCAGCGCAGCGAACCCCGCGCCGGGGTTTCGCTGGAGGACGTCGCGCAGCAGCGCATCGGCTTCCTCGGTCCGCCCCTGTCGGGCGAGCAGATCGGCGAGGCGCTGCTGCGTGGCCGGATCCGGGCGAAGGGCCAGCGCGGCGCGGAACCAGCGCTCGGCCGCCTCGGGGCGTCCCGATCGCGCCTCCAGTCGCCCCAGCAGGTGCGGCCACCGCGGCTCGCGCGGGTCCTCCCCGCCGGCGCGCGCGTAGCAGGCGCGCGCGGCGTCATCGACGTAGAGGTAGTCGAGGATCTGCCCCACCCGGCCGACGCTGCGCGAACCGGGGGCTTCCTTCAGCTCCGCGAACGCGGACTCCAGCGTTTCGGCGATGCCGGCCTCGGCCGGCGGAACCCCGCCCGCCGGCGCAACCAGGCCGTGCCGGGACAGGAACGCCGCCACCTCCCCGGACTCGAAGGTCCCCACCAGCAATCCGTCGGCGTCGCGGGAGAACGCGGCGCGCGGAACGGAGTCCGCGGGCGAGAGCCAGGCCCAGACGAGGACCACGGCACTCAGGACGATGACGACGAGCGCGGCGCCGGTCCGGCCCTTCCCGCTCACTCCGGCGATCCTTCCCCGCGGCGGAGCGTCACGTACCGGTTCACCTCGCCGCCGGGCCAGCTCTCGCGGCGACCGTCCGGCCAGCGCACGACGATCCGGTCCGTGCCGGAGAGATCGCCCAGCCCCACGTGCACGCGCGGATCGCCGCTGGCCAGGTAGCTCTGCTGCGGCCGCACTTCGCCGGTGAAGCGTCGGCCGCCCGCCTCCACGATCACGCGCGCGTTCAGCACGGGCACGGCGGACTCCCCCTCCACCGGAACGATCCCGAGCCAGTGACCGGCGTCGGCCTCGTTGCGCAGCAGCTGCGGCGCCTCGCCGTTCCGGCCCACCAGCAGGTCCAGATCGCCGTCGTTGTCGAAGTCGCCCGGCGCGACGGCTCGCGACACCGCGGGCGCGAGGACGCCGGGCGGAAAGTTCTTGCTGCGGTCCACGAACCGGCCGTCGGCGTCGCGGGAGAGGTACTGGTCCGACTGGGCGTAGGGTCGCGCGGGATCCTCGGGGGACGGCAGCGCGATGACCGAACCGTTGGCGATGAAGAGGTCCAGGCGGCCGTCGCGATCGGCGTCGAACATCGCCGTCCCGAATCCGGTGTGCGGCTGCATCCACTCCAGCGCGCCCCAGGCCCAGCCGGCGTCCGTGAACATCCCGCCGTCGTTCTGCAGGAAGAGGTTGGACTCCTCGCGGATGTTCGTGACGAAGAGATCCAGGTCCCCGTCCCCGTCCAGGTCGTTCGCGGCGGTGCCCATCCCGGCGATCGCCTCGCCGTCGCCGTTGAACGCGCAGCCGGCCAGCAGCGCGGTCTCCTCGAACGTGCCGTCGCCGCGGTTGTGCCACAGGAACGCGGGCGACTGGTCGTTGGCGACGTACACGTCCACCCAGCCGTCGTCGTCGAAGTCGGTGGCCAGGAGCGCCAGTCCGTAGCCGCGTTCCGCCGCGATGCCGGCAGGTGCCGAGACGTCCTCGAACGTGCCGTCCCCGCGGTTGCGGTAGAGAACGTCGGCCGTGGGATCCAGCGCGGTGGGGTTGCAGTACTCACGCGTGCCGGTCGCGGTCTGGCAGCGCCCCTCGTGGCCGGATACGTAGCGCGTCACGTAGAGATCCGGGAAGCCGTCCCGGTCGAAGTCCAGGAACGCGGCGGAGCTGGAGTAACCCGGCGTCCCCAGGCCGGCCGTCGCGGTCACGTCCACGAAGCGGCCGCCGTCGTTGCGCAGGGCGACGTCCTCGCCCACGCGCGTGACGTACAGATCCGGGTCGCCGTCGCGGTCCCAGTCCGCCGCCGCGCACCCCATGCCGATGCCGGGAACGCCCGCGTTCGCCGACGAGGTGGCGTCCACGAAGGTGCCGTCGTCGTTGCGGTAGAGCCGCGAGCCCTCGCCTCCCGCATCGTCCGACTGCACGAGATAGAGGTCCAGGTCCCCGTCGCCGTCGAAGTCCAGGAAGCCGGCGCCGCCGCCCATGATCTCCCACAGGCGATACTCCCCGCGGGCGGAGTTCACGTGGACGAAGTCCGGACCGACCTGCGCGGTCACGTCGAGGAACGGGGCGGAGCCGGCCGGAACCGCCGTGGCGGAAGCATCGGGCTGGGGCTCGGGCGCCGGCGGGGAAGGCGAGGACGACGGCCCGAGCCGGACGACCAGCGTGGCCGCCGCCGCCAGCGCCAGGACGATCGCGAGCGGCGGAAGCCAGCGCGCGGCGCTGCGGGTTCCGGACGGACGCCGACCGGCGGCCTCGACGGGGCGGCGGGATTTCCTGGAGCGCTTCCTGGCCATGGCTCCCTCGTTCGTGCAGGACAAGAAGCCTCAATCCGTACCCCAAGGTGATCCGGACTTCAACGGTCGCGGCCGGGTTTCGGGGCGAGGCCGCAGAGTTCGAGGGCGTTGACACCGGACCGTTCGCCGGGGTTCTGTCCGGTGGAAAGGAGATCCCGCATGAGAATCGTCCGTTCCGCCGCTTTCGCCGGCACTGCCGTCGTCGTCGCCCTATCCCTCCTCCTTCCCCACTCCGGCCGCGCCGCCGAGCCGGTGGCCACCTTCTCGATCGTCGGGGCGGACCCCGTCACCGGGGAGGTCGGGGTGGCGGTGCAGTCCAAGTTCTTCGCGGTGGGCGCCGTGGTGCCGTGGGCGAAGGCCGGCGTGGGTGCCGTGGCCACGCAGTCCTTCGCCAACACCACGTACGGCCCGCGCGGCCTGGCGATGCTGGCCGAGGGCGCGTCGGTGGAGGACGTGGTCGCCGAACTCACCGGTGCCGATCCCGGCCGCGCGCAGCGGCAGCTCGGCGTCGTCGACGCAGCGGGACGCGCGGCGTCTTTCACGGGCGAGGAGTGCCAGCCGTGGGCGGGGCACGTCGTCGGCGAGAACTTCACCGCGCAGGGGAACATCCTCGTCTCCGAGGAGACCGTTCGGGCGATGGCGACGGCGTTCGAGGAGACGGACGGAATGCTGGGCGAGAAGCTGATGCGCGCGCTGGAGGCGGGCCAGGCCGCGGGCGGGGACTCGCGCGGACAGCAGTCGGCCGCGATCCTCGTGGTGAAGAAGGGAGCGGGGTACGCCGGCTTCAACGACCGCTACTGCGACCTGCGCGTGGACGACCACGCCGCGCCGATCGCGGAGCTGCGCCGCATCTTCGATCTCTGGAAGGTCAACGCGCTGATCCAGATGGGATACATCGCCGTGGATGCCGGAGACTTCGAGGCGGCGATCACGGCCGGCGACGAGGCCATCGCCGCGGCGCCGGACGAGGGCGAACCCTACTTCCACGCGGCGTGCTACCTGAGTCGCGGCGGCCGCCTGGAGGAGGCGATGAACCGGCTGCGGTCGGCCGTGGAGCGCGACGCTTCCCTCGCGCAGCGCGCCGTCACGGATCCGGACCTCGCTCCGCTGCGCGAGGATCCCGGCTTCGCGGAGCTGACGGGAGCGCCGTAGCTCCGCCAGCGGGGCACGAAGAAGGGGGGCCGCCGCGAACGACGACCCCCGAAGGGACTCCTCAAGCAGGAGTCTTAGCGCGCGTCGACCTCGGCGGTCTCCGGGCGGAGACTGCGCTCCACCGCGATCTCGTCGTAGCGCTCGATCGGCAGATCGGCCGGGATGGCGTCCGTGCCGTCGCGCAACGCCTCGCTGCTGTAGCCGCGCGAGAGCGGGATCTTCTGCACGAGGACGTCGAACGTTCCGTCCCCGAGGGAGCCGATGGCGTACACGATCGTGCTCTCGTTCGGGAAGAACGGCACGTAGTCCGTGCTGAACACGGCGTCGCGGGAGCCGGTCGGGTAGAGCTTGGCCCGGAGCAGACCCGGGAAAATGTCGGCCTGGGCCTCGTCCAGGTTGGAGACCTCACGCACGGTCAGCCACGGCCACCAGGGCAGAAGGCGCCGGAACATGCGCACGTCCACGGTGGGAGCCTCGGCCAGGTGCCGGAGCACGACCCGGCTGCGGATGCCGCGCGTGGGCGAGGTGTCGTTGACGAAGACGGAGATGTTCGGCGTGCCGTCCTCCAGCAGGTGCGCGACGATGGAGGCGTTCGCGCCGGCCGGCAGGAAGGTGGAGGCCGTCAGGACCTCGTCGTCCGGGAAGATGCCGCCCTCGGGCACGATGGACAGATCGTAGTCACCCTCCGGCAGCTCCAGCGGATCGGTGACGGTGCCGGGGACGAAGGACGGCAGCTGCAGGGCGCCGTTCACGTATACGTCGACGACGAGGCCGGGGACGCCGTGCACGACCGTGGCGAGGCCGGTGGCGGCACCGCCGCGGTTGAGATCGTCGTTCGCGGACTCGGGCGCCGTCAGAGAGGCGTCGTCCCCGCAGCCGGTCAGCGTCAGCGCCAGCGCGGCCACCGGGAGGGTCAGGATGCGCTTCATGGGTAGTTCCTCCGCAAGCGTTCGGGGCAGTGACGACCCCGGAGGTAAGAAGACGCGGCCGGTGGCTTCCGGCCGACGGAGGTGAATCTACCAGTTCGTCCCATATGTGTCAATGTTTTGTCCATGTTCTGTCTATTTGTGATGGACGGGCGGGCGCGCCCGAACCAGAAAGGGGACGCCACCGAAGTGACGCCCCCCCATGGACTTCCGCCTCCGCCGGCCGGACTACTCGGCCTGGCTGGGCGCCCCCATGCCGTAAAAGTGCATGGTATTGACCGGCCTGCCCATGAGCTTCAGGTAGTAGAAGAGTTGGGCCTTGTGGTTGGCCAGGTGGGCGACCATCCCCAGCAGCCGGTGCCCGAGAGCCACCGGGCGTGGATCCCACGGGGCCGGCGTAGGGTCGCTGGCCAGCCGCTCTTCCCCGACATCCTGCAGGACCTTGAGCGCCAGCGCCTTGTCCTCGGCCAGGGCGTCCTTCGCCGCCTGCACGCTCGGCGTCGTCGGCAGCTTGTCGGCCGGCGGGAGCATGTCCTCGGGCGACATGTTCTCCATCTCCTCGGCCGGCACGCCCCAGTCGCCGGTGGCAAAGCCCTTGAAGCTGGCGCCGCACGCGAAGGTGATGTGCTGGAGCAGCTGCCCCATCGTCATCCAGTTGTCGCCGGTGGCCGGCTTCCAGTCCAGGTCCGAGTCCTCCACCATGGCCAGGAGGCCCTCGGTGGCGCGGTAGGCCTCGTCCATCTCTTCCTGCAGCAACTTCGTCCAGTTCATGCCTTCACTCCTGTTCGGAAAGGTCGGTCCGGGCCGGAGGAGGAAGCTAGCACGATCGGCCGATCGGGATCGAGAGTCCCCGGCGCACGGCCCGCCGGTTTGCCGAAAGTTTACATCGGGACTTGGCCCCGCGGAGCCGGGCCCGATCCTGCGCGGCCACCGGCCCCATTGGCGCTACGGAAGGAACTGCTTGGGATCGGCCAGCTTCCGGGGCAGGTACTCATCGATCACGTAGTTCAGCCCGTGCTTGGCGAGCGCCTGCTGCTCCACACGCACGCCCATCTTGACGAGCTGGGTCAGCGCCTTCTGCCACGGCTTGTAGTGCTGGACGAAGGGGTCGTTCTTGAGAGCGTCCTTCGCCCGCTTCACGTCGACGTCCTTCAGGGGATGCGTCGGCAGCTCGTACTCCGTGATGTCCTGCGGGGTGACGCCGAGGAACTTCGCCTGCGGCACGCAGAAGAACTCGTTCAGGTGCGCCGCGTTGCCGCTCCCCACCTTCAGCGTCCGGTAGATGTTGGAGTAGCCGTACGGATCGCCGTCGACGAAGACGTAGACCGGAAGACGGCAGTCGTCGGCCAGGCGGCGGATGAAGCGGCGGCAGGCGCGCGTGGGCACGCCGCCCAGCGAGACCAGGATGCACTGCGCCGTGCGCCAGTACGTGTGCTTGACCAGCCGCTGGAACATACCCGCCGTCTCGATCGCCAGGATGAACTTGGCGTCCGTCTCGAACCGAAGGTCCTCCACCGAGATGGGAATGGAGTACGCGCCGCTTCCGAAGCGCGTGCAGTCGATGCGGAGCTCCTCGCCCGTCTCCCGGTCGTGATCGATGACCACGAGCTGGCCGGCCACGTCGCCGCCCTTCTCCTCCGGAATGAATCCGAGCTGCTCCCGGTTCACTCCGAACAGCGCTTCCACGTCTTCCATGACCGTGTCGCTTTCGGGCTGCTCGTTGAAGCGGCACTCGTCCCAGTTCTTCGAGACGTAGTAGGCCTCTCGCTTCGTGGCGATATCGTCCGTCTCCACGAGATCCTTCGACAGCGACATCATGCGGAGCGTCTGCGCGAACGTCTTGACGGTCCCCACCGTGAGCGTCCGCTCCTTCTTCTTCCCCTTCATGCGGAAGAAGCCGTCGGTGGGGCGGTAGATGACGTTCTGCAGGCTCCGCACCGGGAAGCGCAGCGACGGTGCCCTGGACTTGAGGATCTTGCCGTGCACGTCCTCCGCCTCGGAGCGGATCCGCTTCACCACCGATCGATGCCCGACGGAGAGGGGACGCGACGTCACGGTCGTCTTCGTCGCGCGCTTGGCCGCCTTCTTCTTCGCCGTCGTCTTGGTCGCCTTCTTCTTCGCGGTAGCCTTGGTCGCCTTCTTCGCCGCCTTCTTCTTGGCGGCGGTCTTGGTCGCCTTCTTCCTCACGGTCGTCTTCGTGGTCTTCTTGGCCGCGCGCTTCTTCGCTCCGGCCTTGGCCCGCGTCTTCCGAGTCGCCATGGTCCCTCCTACATCTTCCGGCTGCGTTCGAGCGTGCCCGTGAGCGTCTCCACGACGCGGGTCTCCTGCTTCTCCGAGAGGTCCAGGATCTCGCGCAGGGCGATGCCGATGTGCGGGATGTACTTCTCGATGTAGGCGCGCTTGCGGGCGGCGTCGCGCTCGCGCTGACCGCGCCGGATGAAACGGCCGAGCTGCCGACCGGCATCCTGCAGCGCGAGCTTCAGCTCCTTCAGGACCTCGTCGTAGCTGGCCACAGCCTCCTTGCTCTCGCTGGTGAACGGCACCCAGACGCTGGCCACGTGGACGAGCAGGATCATGGGCGCCGCCGGCAACGCCCCGCGGCTCTGGGCCAGGCCGTACGCCCGCCAGTTCGTCTGCAGGACCGCCTTCGTGACGGCGCACGCCCCTTGCTGGTACTGGAGCGGAACGCGGTTGGCGAACCGGTAGAGCGTGGCCAGTTCGTCGGCCGGCTGGTCGCCGCCGTAGGCCAGGCCCACCTCCACCTGGAACGGATTGCCGCGGTACACCGACGGACTGCGAGTCACGGCGGTCACGAAGTCGGCCTCCACCTGCTCGCGCAGGCTGGCCTCCAGCCGCTCCGACCCGATGGGCGACAGGCAGTCCATCGGCGGCGCGGGGATCCTCGTCGCGCGGATCGACGCCACCAGCTTCTCCGCCGCCTCGGCGCTGAGCCGCTTGGGCGATGTGGTGGGCGAGAGCCCCGCGCCCTCCACGATGGCCGACGCCGCCTTGGGTCCCACGCGGCTGAACTCTTCCTTGAAAAAGGCGCGCAGCTGCCGGGACTTCGTGTCCTTGGCCATCCGCAACAGGAGGCCCACCTCCACGCCGTAGGGATGCGGCCGGATCTCCATCGCCGGCTCCGGGAGCGCCTCCGACGCCCGTTCCCACGTGGACTTCTCGCCCTTGGGATCCACGTAGGTGAGGCGCACGTGCGGGTTGGCCAGCGCCGTCTGCCGCAGGTACGCCTCCGGACCGTGTCGGCCGCCCTTGTGCACGCCCTCCAGCTCGATTTCCACGCGCGTCCCGTGCGGGCGATCGCCCCAGTCGATCTCCTGGTCCTTCTTCACGACGGGCTCGTTGCGGAGCGTGTCGATGACGAGCTCGAAGCGGTGAGCGGGCTTCCTCCTCCCCACGCGGCTCTCGATCAGGATCGGCTTGCCGGTGGTGAGCTGGCCGTACATCCCGGCGGCCGAGATGCCGATGCCCTGCTGCCCGCGACTCTGCCGCAGGCGATGGAACTTGGAGCCGTAGAGCAGCTTGCCGAAGATCTTCGGCACCTGCTGCTTCACGATGCCGGGGCCGTTGTCCTCCACGATCACGCGGTAGCGGTTCTCCGCGACGGGGCGGATCTCCACCAGGAGATCCGGCAGGATCTCGGCCTCCTCGCACGCGTCGAGCGAGTTGTCGACGGCTTCCTTGATCGTGGTGAGCAGCGCCTTGGTCGGGCTGTCGAAGCCCAGGAGGTGGCGGTTCTTCGTGAAGAACTCGCTGACCGAGATCTCGCGCTGCTGTCGAGCCATCGAGGCCGCATCGGCCCGACGGGCTCCGCCCTTCGCCTTGCTCTTTGCCTTGGCCTTCGCCCTGGCCATCCCCGCCCTCCCCCGACGTCCCGCACGATGAACGGAGGTCATCGTACGCGACGCCCGGGGAGGTGTCACGCGCGGCTACCGTGCCACGACCACCTTTCGAGCGAGACGACGGCCGCCTGACTCAACGACGGCGAAGTAGACCCCGGAACTCACGTCGTCGAGGAGCCAGTTCGCTGTCCGCACCTGGCCGTTTGCGGCGGCGACGGCGTCGACTTCAAGAATCCGCCGGCCGTGGACGTCGTACACGGTGAGTGAGGCGGAAACCGAACCCCGGGCTCCCCAGCGAAACCGTACGATGTCGGAGGAAGGGGTAGGGAACGGCCGATCCAGCATCAGGCTTGCTTGAGCCGGGGACGGAGCGGACACGTCGGTGGGGTTGGCCAGCGTGGTCTCCCACACACCGCGCCCGAATGTCCCGGCCATCAGCTTCCGCGTGGCGAACTGCAGCTCCAGATCCGTGACAACGGCGGCGGCGAGACCGCTCCCGAACGGGAACCAGGTGGCGCCTGCGTCGGTGGTGGACCAGACCCCGGTATCGCTGCCGACGTACCAATGGGACGGGAAAAGTGGATCCACGAGCAGCGTGTTGGCGGGCTGGTCGGGGAGGTCTCCCGTCACGTCCTGCCACGAGGTTCCCCCGTCCGTGGTCAGCAGGACGTGGGGTCCTCCCGTCCCGTAGCCGCCCGCGGTGACGAGCGCAGCGGCCGGGTCGGTCGGATGCGCCTCAATCTTGGTCTCCATCCCCGGAGCCGGCCACGAGGGCGATGCGGCCCAGGTGTCGCCGCCGTCCGTCGATCGCCAGACGCCCGCGAAGTTGGAGAGCGTCCAGACGACGTCGCCGTCGACGGGACTCACCGAGATCCAGCGCGCCGGATGCGGGGCGACGTTCACCCAGGTGTCGCCCGCGTCGAGAGATCGCCAGATTCCGTTGTTCCGAGCAGTGAAGATCGTTCGGAAGCGATTCGGATCCATCTCGAACGCGTTGACCCAGATGGGAAACCCGGTGATGCCGAAGGTGATCGAGCGCCACGTCTGGCCGCCGTTGATCGTCTTGAACAGCGCGCCGTTCTGGGCCTCCGCGTAGTAGCGATCCGCGATTGTCGGGTGGATGTGGCACATCATTCCGTCCCCGACCCTCGAGTTGTTCCAGACTCCCGAGCTCCGCTCGAAGAAGCCGCTGTCCTGCGAACCGGCCAGCACGTAGGCACTGTCGACCTGCGAAACGCAGATGTCGTAGAGTTGAAACGTTGCAAGAGAAGAACGTCTCTCTTGCCAGGTCACCCCGCCATCCGTCGAACGCCACGGACCGCCGTCCGTCCCGACCCAGTAGTTGGTCAGCGACCCCGGCTCGCGAACGAGAGCGTGGTAGTCGACGTGAGGAACGGTCGCGGTCCCGAGTGCCCCCGAGGGAATCGCGGTGAACGTGACACCGCCATCGGTGCTGCGATGGAGAGAGACCCCTCCGGCAATCACGACGTCGGGATCAACCGGATCGACGGCCAGGATGTTGTTGTACCAGCTCTGCGCCGTGGACATGTTGAGGGTGTTGTTCCGCACCGCCCAGGTGGCGCCGTCGTCGGTGCTGCGGTAGATGCCGAGGGTGGCGTTCGTGACGATCTCGCCGTAGTGCGCGTAGATGACGGAAGGATTCGAAGGCGTCACTCCGAGCCGGATGTGGGAGAGGTTGGTCCCGGCCGGCTGCCCGGTCCCGGCCGGAGAGAATGTGAGACCGTCGTCGGTGGAAACCTCCACGCCGTTGTTCGTCTGCGTGTTGAGGAACGGATCACGGCCCTTCGTGACGTAGACACGCGCGGCATCGCCGGGCTTCCATTTCACGTCCCAGAAGTTTCCGCCGGTGTGCACCTGGGTCCAGGTGTCACCGTCGTCGGTCGACCGGAACACGCCGTTGTTGGCGGCGGCCAGGATCGTTCCGGTGAGCGGATTGGCCTCGATGGCGTTGAACCCACTGGATCCACCCAGCGACGTCGAGAGTCCGGTCGCGTTCCAGGTCGTCCCGGCGTCGGTGGACTTGAGGATGCCGATCCCGAACGGACCGGCCCCGGCGCCGCCCTGCGAGAAGGAGAACGTGGCGCCCGACCCCACTCCGGTGCCGATCAGCACGGTCTGGGAAGCCCACGGCAGGACGCGAAGCGCGCCGATCTCGTTGACCGGGATGCTCTCGCTCATCGGAAGCCAGCTGCCTCCTCCGTCGGTGGACTTCCACACGCCACCGCCCGTCCCCGCGTAGACGACCGACGCGTCGGTCGGGTCGAAGTCCAGCGCGTTAACCCGGCCGGAGTTCTCCGTCGGTCCGACGGAGAACCAGCCGGGTCCGCTGCCACGGGCCTGCGAGCGGGCCTGGCGCTCGGCGAAGGCGGCGAGCCGGACCTCGGCGGCCGACACCCCCTGAGGTGCTTGGCGGGTCTCCAGGAACCAGTGGATGCGATTGGCGGGATTCCAGCCCCCGCCCCCGGTCTCTTGCAGTTTCGGGTACGCGCGGTAGAACGCCTCGAGATTCGGCAGGCCGGAAAGCGGCGACTCGGCCCGCGCCGGGGCCCCTTGGACGAGGGTCGAGACGATTGCTAGAGTGGTGAGAATGGCCGCTCGACGCAAGACGGTCATGGCAGCACCTCCTTCTCGGGACAGGGTGTCTTCACCGTATCCCTTCCCGCGGGGGGCTCGCTTTCACCGCGTTGTCGCCAGCACTCACCCGGGACGCACCATGAAGCTGACTTCCGACCTGGCTCGCTACTACGGAGGGCGAGCCGCCGACCGGGCCCAGCGGCTTGAGCGGCGCTTCACCTGGCAGAGTTCTGACCTCTGGCTCTCGGACGCGCGCTGGGACCGCGAGGAGCACGAAGCCGATCGGGTGGACTTCTCGACCTGTCCCTCATTCGTCCTGCTCCGTGAGGGCACGTACACCCGAACGATGGGCGGGGCGACGTCCGTCGGGGATCCCACGCGTGCCATGATGCACAATCGGGACGCGGAATCGCGGATCTCCCACCCCACGGGGGATCGCGTGCGCGCCACCACGTTCGTGCTCTCCGCCGAGTTTCTCGAGAGGGCCCTCGCCGATCTGCAGGCCGGCTCGACGGATCCGGAGCGGCCGTTCCGCACCCTTCACGCGCCGCTCTCCGTCCACGCGTACCAGACGTTCCTGTCCCTCACCCGGTGGCTGCAGTCACGCCCGGAAGATCCGCTGGAGGTCGACGAGGCCGTCTACGCGTTCGTGCATCGCCTCCTCGGCGACCTCCTCCGCGCGGAGGAGAGCCCGGCGGATTCGGCCCGGCGACAGGTGGCGCGGGTGATCCCGGACGTCCAGCGGCGACTCGGCGCCGACCTGCAACGTCGTCTCCGGCTGGAGGATCTGGCCCGCGAGGCCGGATGTTCACGCTGGAGACTGTCCCGGATCTTCCGCGAGCAGACGGGCATCGGCCTGGCGGACTACCGGCGCCAGTTGCGGCTCCGGGAGGCCCTGCGCGCCGTGCTGGCCGGACGGCAGGACCTGTCCCGGATCGCGTACGAGACCGGATTCTCCAGCCACGCCCACCTGACGAACACGTTCCGACGCGAACTGGGTGTGGCACCCAGCGGCGTTCGATCGGCGGGCGACCGTGAGCGAGTCCGCGAGTGGCTCGAGTCGGCGTCGCCGGACGGCTAGCCGCCTCCCGTAAGCAGACGCCCGTTGCGCGCATCGAAGTAGCCGACCCACGCCACGACGTCAGCGGCCGCATCGTCGTAGGCGGTCACCTCGATGACCTTCTTGTCCGAGTTCCAGGGCCGGTAGAGAACCCAGGCGCCCGGCGGAATGTCGCCGTGGAGCTCGTGGCAGGCGGAGGCCGTCGGCTGATGGCCGGGCGGCTGGCCCGGAATCCAGATCCGACACTGTCCCGGCGGCGGGAAGTGTCCGGGCGGGATCTTCAACGAGGCGACGGGCCCGAGGGCTCCGTGCACCGGGGCGCCTCCCGGCGCCGGATCCGGGCCGGACGTCACCACGACGCGAGAGGAACAGCCGGCCAGGAGCAACACGGCCAGCACGGCGAGCGGGGCGGGAGCGGGTCGGTGCATCGTCCAAACCTCCCGGGGGCTCCCTCCTGATATCGGCTCCCGGCGCAGGCCGGCTTGAGCGGACGCGGCACGGCGCGCGCGGCGCGCACCGCACGATCAAGCGCGCTCCACCGGGGGCCGATACGCAAGCGGACTCAGGAGGGTCAAGCATGCACAGGATCGGCAACAGTTCCCTCGCGCTCGTCACGATTGCCGCGACGCTGCTCGTGGGGTGCTCCTCGACGAAGGTTCTCGTTCCCCCCCGGATGGATCTGGCTCGCTACGGATCCGTCGGAATGGTGGAGTTCACTCCGGTCGGTCAGGCGACGCTGCACCGCGAGGCCAGCCGGGAATTCATGGCCGCGATCCAGGCGGCCCAGCCCGGAACCCCCATCCTCGAACTCGGCGACGAGAAGCGCGTAATGGATGCGGTGGCCGGGTACGAGTGGGACCCGGAGACGGTGAAGGCCATCGGCCAGCAGTTCGACGTGGACGTTCTCGTCGTCGGCGTGCTGGAGGCACAGGAAGTGAAGCCGTCGCTCTCCATCGACTCGTCGCTGCGTTCCGTGAACGCGTCGGCGGGACTGGAGGCGCAGCTCACCGCCAAGATGTACGACACCCGGTCCGGAGCGACCGTCTGGACGACGAACGCGCGCGACCAGCGGAAGGTGGCCGGAGTGAGCGTGTCCTCGGGCGGCATCTCCGGTTCCGGCTCGACCGACACGGACACGGTGCACGGCAGGATGATGCGGAACCTCGTCGCCGTGGCGACGAACGACTTCCGCCCGCACTGGGTCCGGCAGTAGGCAAGCCCGCGCGGGTCGCCGCTCCCGTGGTGGCCCGCGCGCTCCCGCTGCGCTACGATGGCTCCCTTCGGAGGAGCCATGCCGCGTCGCCCCCGCAAATTCCGCTGGGAATCGCTTCCGGACGAGAAGCTGCTCGACGTGCGCTTCTGCGACCTCGACCTCGGGATCGAGGGTTCGCCGCTGGAGGCGCGTGTGGCCCAGCTCCACGAGGAACTGGACTCCCGCGGTCTCCGCTTCAAGCCGCCCTGCTGGATCTCCGACGAGTGGTTCTGCCCGGACGAGACGCCCGGCATCGCGATCCCGTTCTACCTGGCGCACCCCCGGCTCATGAAGCTGGAGGACCGCATGATGCTGGAGGTGGAGGGAGGATCGCGCTCCTGGTGCATGCAGCTGCTCCGCCACGAGGCCGGACACGCTTACGAGCTCGCGCATCGCCTCGGACGTCGGCCGAGGTGGATCAAGGTGTTCGGCCGGGCGAGCAAGCCGTACCCGGAGTTCTACAACCCCAAGCCGTTCAGCCGGCGCTACGTCCAGCACCTGGACTGGTGGTACGCGCAGAGCCATCCATGTGAAGACTTCGCGGAGACGTTTGCGGTGTGGCTGCGCCCGCGCTCACAGTGGCGGCGACGCTACCGCGACTGGCCGGCGCTCAAGAAGCTCCTCTACGTGGAGGAGCTGATGCAGGACATCGGATCGCAGCCGCCAAAGGTGCGCTCCCGTCGCCGCATCGGCCCGATCTCCAGACTCAAGCACACCCTACGCGAGCACTACGCCGACAAGCAGGCGCGCTACAGTCGCGAGTACCCCGACTTCTTCGACCGCGATCTGCGTCGTCTGTTCGCTGAACCGGGGAAGGGCTCGCGGCTGCCGCGCGCGGCACCGCTGCTGCGCCGTTTCGCGCCGGAGCTCCGACGCGTCGTGGCGGCGTGGACGGGCGAGTACCCGTACACCATCAACATGCCGCTCAAGGAGATCATCGCGCGCTGCAAGGAACTGGACCTGCGCGTGGATCGCCCGGCGGAGACCGTCAAGCTGGAGACGGCCGTGATGCTGACGATGCAGACGACGAACTTCCTGCACAGTTCCGTCCACCGGCTGGCGATCTGATGCGCGTCGTCCTCCTCACGCACCAGGACTTCCGCCCCCCCGAGTCGCTGGACGGCCTGTCGCAGAAGGAGATGGCGCCCTGGCGCACGGAGTACGACGTCCTCTCCGCGCTGGAGGAACTGGGGCACGAGGTGAGGATCCTCGGCGCGGTCACGGAGCTGCCGGAGATCCGCGACCTCCTTCAGGCCTGGAAGCCTCACGTCGTGTTCAACCTGCTGGAGGAGTTCCGCGGCGAGGGCGTCTACGTCCCGTTCGTGCTGGGCTACCTGCAGCTCATGCGGCAGCCGTTTACCGGCTGCAACCCCGCCAGCCTGCTGCTGGTGGACGACAAGCCGCTCACGAAGAAGGTCCTCCGGCACCACCGCATCCCCGTGCCGGACTTCACGGTCATCGCGCGCGGGCAGAAGGCGCGTCGGCCGAAGCGTCTGGACTTCCCGCTCATCGTGAAGTCGTCGCGCATGCACGGATCCGTCGGCATCTCGCAGAAGTCGGTCGTGGAGAACGATGACGCCCTGCGCGAGCGCGTGGAGTACATGCACGACGGGCTTGGAACTGGGGCGCTGGTGGAGGAGTTCATTCCGGGCCGCGAGGTGTACGTCGGACTCCTCGGCAACCGTCGGGTGGAGGCTTTCCCGGCCTGGGAGATGAACTTCGGGGACCTGGCGGAAGGCTCGCACGCCATCGCGACCGAGAAGGCCAAGTGGGACTCCGATTACCAGGACCGGCGCGGCATCGAGACGGGGCGGGCGAAGGGGATCCCGTCGGAGACGCTGACGCGCATGGTGCGCCTCTGCCGCCGCGTCTACCGCATCCTGAACATGAACGGCTACGCCCGGATGGACTTCCGGCTCACGGACGACGGCCGCGTCTTCCTCATCGAGCCGAACCCCAACCCGGACCTCGCGCTGGACGAGGACTTCGCGGAGTCCGCCGATGCGGCCGGCGTGAAGTACGCGCAGCTCGTCCGCCGCGTCATCAGCCTCGGTCTCCGCCACCATCGCGAGTCCGTCTGATTCAGAGTCCGGATCCGGCCATCCACCGGGCGCACGGGCGGGTTTTGTCCATCGCGCAGGAAGTCCGATATCGTACTATCTGCGAACACTCACCCGCCCCGACGGGGCCCATCCTGGAGGAACCCATGAGCACGACCACCGGCCCCACCCTGGCCCAGACGTACCTGGCCGAGCTGGAGCAGGAACTCGATGCCACCCGCGCGCTGCTGGACCGCATCCCGGAGGATCGGCTGGCGTGGAAGCCGCACGCCCGGTCGATGTCCGTGGGGCAGCTCGGGCTCCACATCGCCGCTTGCCCCAACGTCGCGCAGATGGCGCAGGCCGACGAGCTGCCGCTGCCGGAGTTCACGGAGGAGCGCCAGCCCGATTCGAAGGCGGAGATCCTCGCCAAGCTCGACGAGTCGATGGGGAACGCGCGCGAGATCCTGTCCGCCATGGACGACGAACGGATCGGGTCGCCGTGGCGCGTGCTGAAGGGGACCGAGGAGGTCATGAACATCCCGAAGGCAGGCGTCATCCGTGGCATCCTGCTGAATCACCTCTACCATCATCGCGGTCAGCTGACGGTGTACCTCCGCCTTCTCGACGTGGCGGTACCGTCGACCTACGGACAGAGCGCCGACGAGAGACCGTTCGCGTAGGGCGTCGGCCGTCGCCGGGTCCTGTGCTACATTGCGGCGCACGGACCCGGAGGCGACGGCTTGACCCAGCGATCCAGATTCCTTGCGGCTGTCCTGCTGGTCGTGGCGGTATCGTCCATCGCCTCGTTTCGCGGCCTGGCGGAGGATGCGATCACGTCCGATGAGGCGCAGTGGATCCACGTCTCGGGAAAGACCTGGCCGCTCTTCCGCGACGGGGAGTGGGACCACGCGTACTGGCAGTCGATGGCCTCATCCTGGGGGTACGTGAACCCCCAGGTCGGCAAGTACCTGATCGCCATCGCGCTGGACGTGCAGCGAATCCGCTGGGAGCGGACCGGCAACGAACCCGCGCCCGACGACGTCCTGCTGGCCGGCCGACGCGCCTCCGCCGCGTTTGCGGTTCTCGGCACCGCCGCGATGTTCCTCCTCGGCACGATGCTCTTCGGGTTGCGCGCGGGAACGGTCGCGGCGTTGCTGCTGGCCGTTTCGCCGTTCTGGCTGCACGTCGCGCGCCACGTCCTCACCGACGTCTACTGCCAGACGCTGGGGCTGTTCGCCGTGGCGGCCGGTGTGGCCGGACTCCGCGAACTGTCGGGCGAGGCCCGGTGGAGGATCGCGCTGCCGTGGACGATCGCCTCCGGCGTACTGCTCGGGCTCGCCGTCGGGACCAAGCTCAATGCCGCCCCTCTCGCCGTCGTCCTGGGACTGGCGATGATCCTCGTGCTGATCGTCCGGGTCCGGCGAGCGCCGGCCGGAGCCGTGGGAGCGGCGGCCCCGGTCGTCGCGTCCGGACTCGTGTTCGGCGGCGCGGCCGTGATCGTCTTCCTGGCGACGAATCCCTACCTGCACGAGGACGCGTGGAACCGCTTCGCCGGGATGCTGGAGTTCTGGCGGACGATGAGCGAGCGGCGCGCGGCGAACTCGGCGGCCGGCGGATTCGGGCGCGCGTTCTTTCCGGAGGACCGCGGCCTGGAGATCCTCGTGGGGAAGCTGCTGATCCCCTGGCGATGGGCCTCCCTGCTGCTGCTCCTCCCGCCGGTCGTCGCCAGGCTCCGGGCACGGACGCAGGGCCCCACCGCGGCCCGCCCCGTGCTGTGGTTGCTCCTGATCCCGGTCGCCGCGATCCTCTTCCTCGGAAAGCAGCAGATCCTGCATCCGTGGATCGCGTGGATCGGGATCCTGGCCGGTGCGCTGCTCCCCGTCGTCCGTGGCCGAAGCGACACCGCATCGGCCGACGGACCGCTCCGCTTCCTCGTGCCGCTCTGGTTCCTCGTGGTGGCCGCGCTCCTCTGGAAGGAGATGCACCTGCCGCAGAGTCGGTACTACGTCCCGGGCGCCACGCCGCTCCTCCTGCTCGCGGGAGCCGCGTTCGCCGGATTGCACGAGTCACTGGATCGGCGCGGTCGATGGTGCCTGGACGGCGCGATCGGCCTGGGCGTGCTGTCCGTGATGGCGGCATCGCCGGTCCACACGCGGGCGCTTCGCTCCGAAGCGTTGCTGGCGTCGAGCCCCGTGGCCGTGCTGCACTGGCTGGCCGTCCTGGCGCTGCTCGCGGCCCTCGTGCCGGCGATCCTGCCGGGAACGCGCCGGGACGTCGCCTAGGGATCTCCCCGCAGCGCATCGCCGGACCCCTCCAGCGAAGCGGCCCACTCGCTCCAAGACGGCAGGTACGTCTCCACGTGCGCCACGTCGAGCCCGTGGTTCACGGCGACGCGCAAATGCTTCTCCACCTCGCCGCGATCCGCGCGACGTTCGGCCAGCATCGCCAGCATGAGGCGCGCCTCCTGCGTGGACGTATGACGTTCGCCCAGCGTCGTCCGGTACGTGGCCAGCGCCGCCTCCAGCAGCTCCTTCGCCTCCCCGGCGCGCCCGTCCTCCTCCAGGAGCAGCTCCGCCAGCGTCCCTCGCGCCCGTGCGACGTCGGTGTGCTCGTCGCCGAGCACGCGCCGCCGACGCTCGACGACGTCGCGATGGATCTCCTCCGCGCGCTCTCGATCCCCCAGTTGCTCGTAGGTGCTGGCCAGCGACGCGCGGGTCCAGATGGTGTCCGGGTGGTCCTCGCCGAGCACCCGCTCGCGCGCTCGCAGCACGTCCTCCAGACCGTCCCGAGCACCCTCGAAGTCGCCGCGGCTTCCCTTCGCCGTGGCCGCGAGGTAGCGCACGCCCAGCACGACCGGATCGTCCTCGCCGCGAAGGGCGGTGAGTCCCTCGTTGGCGCGGGCCAGCAGCGTCGCCCCCTCGTCCGGCCGACCGAGCCGGTTCTCCACGTTCGCGAGGTTGATCATCGTCATCAGCGCCTGCTCGTCGTCCGGCCCGCCCACGCCGATGCGGATGTCGATGGCCTCCCGGTACATCGGCCCCGCCTTCTCCAGGTCGCCCCGCAGGTAGTAGACGTTGGCCAGGTTGCCGACGGTGGCCATCACCTCCCAGGAGTGCGGATCGAAGACGGCGCGCTTCCGCTCCAGCGTCTCCGCGAGCACCGCCTCGGCCTCGTCCAGGCGATCCATCGAGAAGTAGAGGCTTCCCAGGTCGTTCATGGCGCGCAACGTCTCGGGATGATCGGGGCCGTTCACGTCGCGGCTGGTGTCCAGCGCGTCCTGCATCAGCTCGATGGCTTCCGGGTAGAGGCCCAGGTTCTGGTAGACGCCGCCCATCACCTGCTTCAGGCGGGCGCGCACCGGCGTGGGCTCCGGCATGCGCTCGTCGATCTCCCGGGCGCCGGCGTCCAGCACCTCGCGCGCCGTGACGGTCTCGCCGCGAGCCTGCTCCGGATCCGCCACCTCGAAGATGCCGGCCAGGAAGTCCGCCACCTCCTGGGACACCTGCGCCTCGCGGTTCGCGCGGTCGCGCTCCTTCGCGACGAGCCGCGCCTGCACCGCCATCATCGCGCCGAAGCCGACGATCACGAGCAGGAACGCCGCCGCGACGGACGACGCCAGCCGGTGACGGCGCGCCAGCTTCCGCACTCGGTAGAGAAGCGTGTCCGGGCGCGCCGACACGGGATGTCCGGATCGGAAGTGGGCGACGTCCTGCGCCAGCGCTTCCGCCGTGGCGTAGCGCCTCGACCGGTCCTTCTGCATCGCCTGCAGGATCACTGCGTCCAGCTCGCCGCGGATCGTCCGGCGCAGTGCCGCCGACGTGGTGTCCCGCGACTCCGCGATCTCGTCCGCCCGCTCGCCCGAGCGGTCGAAGCGCGTGCTGGGCGACGCCGGCTCCGTCTCGAGGAGGATCCGGCGGATCTCCAGCGGCCCCAGCCCCGGACGACGCAGGTCGAACGGGCGCAGCCCGCACACGAGCTCGTACAGGATGACGCCGAGCGAGTAGACGTCCGCGCGCGTGTCGACATCGAGGGAGGAGCCCTCCGCCTGCTCCGGACTCATGTACTCCGGCGTTCCGATGAGCCGGCCGACCTCGGTGAAGAGCGTGGCTTCGGTCAGCCGGGGTCCCGTCGCTTTGGCGATCCCGAAGTCGATGACCTTCGGCACCGGCTCGCCGCCCTCCTCCGTCACCAGGATGTTCGACGGCTTGAGGTCGCGGTGGATCACGCCCTTCTGGTGCGCGTGCTGGACCGCCGCGCAGACCCGGCCGAACAGCTCCAGGCGCGCGTCCAGCGACATCGCCCGACGGTCGCAGTAGGTAGTGACCGGGATGCCGGCCACGTGCTCCATGACGAAGTAGGGTCGGCCGTCGGGCGTGCTTCCGGCATCGAGCATCCGGGCGATGCCCGGGTGGTTCATCAGCGCCAGCGCCTGCCGCTCGGAGTCGAACCGCGCGATGATCTCGCGCGTGTCCATGCCGAGCTTGATGACCTTGAGCGCGACGCGCCGGCGCACGGGCTCGACCTGCTCGGCCGAGTAGACCTCGCCCATCCCGCCTTCGCCGATGCGCTCCAGGATCCGGTAGGGGCCGACGCGTTCCGGCCGCTCGGACCGCTCCCCCGCCACGGGGTGATCCAGCAACGTCTGCACGCGCTCCCGCAGCGAATCGTCGCGGCCGCACGCCTCCTGCAAGTAGGCGTCGCGCTCCTCCCCGGCCGGCTTGGACCGGGCGACACGGTAGATCTCCAGCTCCGTCTCGTCTCCGCCGAGACGGCCGAGAAGTCGCTTGAGGATGTCCTCGCCGGAGGCGGGGGTCGGGTCCGACACGGCGTCTCCCCGGTTCGCCGGACGGCGATCAGCCGCCGGTGTTGACCTTCACTTCCTTGACGACGAGCTCCGTCGACATCGCCTCGCCGCCGACCATCTTCTCCAGCTGCCCCAGCTGGCCGCCCATCATCTGCTCCATCATCTTGCGCTGCTCGGCCGGCATCTCCGCCATCCTCGCCTTCATCTCGGCCAGCGAGCGCTTCGCCTCCGCCACCTCCTCGGACGTGAGACCGGCCTGCGCGCCGCTCATCGACATGGTGGTGCGGAACGGGTAGGTCAGCCCGTCCACCGTCCGGTAGTCCGACATCCGCACGTCGATGGCGATGGGGTTCGTGCTGCCTTCCCTGGTCATGGTGCCGTCCACGTGAAACCGGTGGAGCAGAAGGTCATCGCGGCCGATCCAGAACGTGCCCTTCTCCGGGCTCATCTCCGTCTCCCCGTCGCCCACGTCCGGCACGGCGTCGAGGTCCTGCAGGTTCTCGATCTCGATCTTCCAGCACCCCACGCCGTCGACGTCGTCCTTGCCGGCCAGCTTGGCGTCCGCGGCCATCCGGTCGAAGTGCGTGTAGATCATCCCCGCGTCGTCGCCCCCGTGCTCCATCGCCCCCTTGGACTGCGGAACGCGGTGCCCGTCGATCTCGGTCACGACGTACTCGGTGGTCACGTCGAAGCCCATCGCCGACTGGACGATCGTGTAGTCGCGGATGCCTTCCAGGCGCTCGTCGTGGCGCGCCATCGCGTCTCGCAGGACCTTCTCCGCCGTCTCGGCGAGCGCGGGGACGGCCAGCAGCGACAGCAGCACAACGAGCGGAGCGCAGCGGAACCGAAGCATGGGGACTCTCTCTTTCCGGAGGGTGGCGGGGTCAGGAGGCCCCACTGTAAGCGTCCGCCGCGGAGCGCTCAAGGGCCGGCAGCAGAACGGGGCGAAGGCCCGGCCTCCGCCCCGCTCCCTGATTCCGTCCGGCCCCCCGGCCGGGATCCGCTACCAGATCCGGACGCGCTCCGCCGGCGGCAGGTACATCTCGTCGCCCGGCTCCACGTCCCACGCCGCGTAGAACGCGTCGATGTTGCGGAGCGCCCCATTCACCCGGAACTCCACCGGGCTGTGCGGATCCGAGGAGAGGATGTTGGCGATGAACTCGTCGCGGTACTTGCCGCGCCAGATCTGCGCCCAGCCCAGGAAGAAGCGCTGGTCCCCGGTAATCCCCTCCAGGACCGGCGGCTCGCGGCCGTCGAGGCTGAGGCGGTACGCATGGTACGCGATCTCCAGACCCCCGACGTCACCGATGTTCTCGCCCAGCGTCAGCTGGCCGTTCACGCACATGCCTTCCAGCGGACAGAACTCGTCGTACATCTCCACCAGCCGATCCGACTTCTCCTGGAAGCGCTCGGCGTCCTCGGCCGACCACCAGTCCCGCAGGATGCCGTCGCCGTCCATCTTGCGGCCCTGATCGTCGAAGCCGTGGCCGATCTCGTGGCCGATCACCCCGCCGATGGCGCCGTAGTTCACCGCCGGATCCGCCTGCGGATCGAAGAAGGGCGGCTGCAGGATGGCGGCCGGGAAGACGATCTCGTTCAGGCTGGGGTTGTAGTACGCGTTCACCACCTGCGGACTGAGCAGCCACTCGTCGCGGTTCACCGGCCCGCCCAGCTTGTTCAGCTGGTACTCGTGGTTGAAGGCCATCGCGCGCCGGGCGTTCTCCAGCAGATCTCCGCGGCGAACCTCCAGCCCCGAGTAGTCCCTCCACCGGTCCGGATAGCCGATCTTCACGTTGAACTTGGACAGCTTCTCGTGGGCGGCCGCCTTGGTCTCCGCCGACATCCAGTCCAGCCCGTCGATCCGCTCGCCCATGGCCAGGAGCAGGTTGTCCACCAGCTCCTCCATGGCCTTCTTGGACTCCGGGGGGAAGTGCTCCGCCACGTAGAGCTGACCGACCGCCTCGCCCAGCGCGCCGTTCACGAACTGCACGCCGCGCTTCCAGCGCTCGCGCTGCTCCTGGGTGCCGCTCAGCGCCTCCGACACGAAGCGGAAGTGCGTGTCGTCCACCTCCTTCGGCAGGAACTGGGAGTTGTTCCGGAGCAGCCGGTAACGCAAATAGTCCTGCCACACCTCGACCGGAGTGTCCGCGAAGGCTTCCGCCATTTCCTGGTAGGCCGACGGCTCCAGGACCAGCAGCGTGTCCTCCCCGTCCAGACCCGCCGTCCTCAGGTACGTCTCCCACGGGAAGTGCGGCGCGGTGTCCATCAGCGCCCGCGGCGACATCGGGTTGTAGGTTTTCTCGATGTCGCGCGAGTCCTCCTGGTTCCAGTGCGCCCTGGCCAGCCGTGTCTCCAGTTCGAAGATCCGCTCCGCGCTCCCCTGCGGATCCGCCACGCCGGCCAGCGTGAGCATCTCCTGCAGGTAGCGCCGGTAGACCTCGCACGCGTTTCGGAAGCGCTCGTTCTCCCCGTTCAGGTAGTAGTCCCGGTCCGGCAGCCCCAGCCCGCTCTGCGTGAACGTGGTGAGATAGCGACCCGGATCCTTGGCGTCGATGTCCACGTAGAAGCCGAAGGGCGACGTCCCTCCCGTCCGGCCGAACTCCGCGAACAGGACGGCGACGTCCTCGTGGGACTCCGCCGCCGCGATGCGTTCGAAGTCCGCGGCGAGCGGCTCCAGTCCGGCCGCCTCGATGGCGTCCAGATCCGTGAAGTCCGCGAACAGGTCCCCCACTTTCTGCTCCGTGGAGCCCACCGGCGCCCCGGACTCCGCCGCCTCCTCGATGATCTTGCGGATCTGCTCCTCCGAATCCAGGAACAGGCGCGTGAACATGCCGTAGCCGGCCAGGTCCCCGGGGATCTCGAACTCCTCCAGCCAGGTCCCCCCCGCGTACAGGAAGAAGTCGTCCTGCGGGCGCACGCCCAGGTCACGGCCCGACAGGTCGATGCCGAACGAGCCGAGCAACGGTGCGTCCGCCGGCGTGGAAGCGACGGCGAAGAACGAGACGATGGCGACGAACGCCGCCCCGATCGGACGACGAGAGAGCACACGGATTCTCATGGGAACTCCGACGGAGTGAAGCCCGGGGTCGGGCGTGGGCGCGGATGGGGAGAGGATGCCCCCAAAGTCGTCCGCAAACTCTAGCCCGAGACCGGTGCCCGCCGCCACCGGACCCGTCCCCGGGAGCAGCCGGGTCGTCCCGCGCCCGTCTTCCCGCCCGCCTTCAGCAGCCCGCGCCGATCCAGGCCCCCGACCAGATGCCCCACTGCGAGGGCCCTCCCGTGAACAGCCCCAGCAGGGCGGCCGGGCAGATCCACGACGCTCCTCCCACCGGATCCGCCCCGGTCTGCGGCGCCGCGCCGATCCCAGCCGCCGCCGCAATCCACGCACCGACGATGATTCCTCGAACGGTTCTCATTCACGCCTCCTTGCGGGGAGATGACTCTTCCGTCCGCAAGAAGCGCGCCCGGTCCGATCGGCCCGAAACGGCCCGAAGACCCCCGACTCCGGCCGGCCCGTCGCCTCCGGTTCACGACCCGCGTCGCCCGGAGTTGGCGGTCCGGATCCGGGCGCACCTCGACGCCGATGGGGGTATGCTGCGGTCCGGAGGTGACCGATGAGCGAGTTCCTGGAGCGGCCGCCGGGCCGCGACGAGTATCAGCCGTTCTACGCGGGCTACGTGGGCAAGGTCCCCGCGGGCTCCATTCTCGACACGCTGGAATCGCAGCGCGCGTCGCTCATCGGTCTGCTGGCCGAGTGGACCGACGACGCCGGCCCGTTCCGTTACGCCGAGGGCAAGTGGTCCGTGAACGAGGTGCTCGGGCACGTGATCGACGCGGAGCGGGTGTTCTGCACCCGCGCGCTCGCGTTCGCGCGCGCCGATCGCGGCGCCTACCCGGGGATGGACCAGGACGAGTGGGTCGTGGCGGGCCGCTTCGACCGGCATCGTCTGGCCGAACTCGTGCGGGACTTCGATGGCGTCCGCCGATCGACGCAGCGCTTCTTCGCGTCCCTGGCCGAGGACGAGTGGCCCCGGCGAGGAATCGCGAGCGACGTGGAGTTCTCCGTGCGCGCGCTGGCCTGGATCATCGCCGGACACGAGCGCCACCACACGACGGTGCTGCGCGAGCGCTACCTCCCCGCCCTCCCCTGAACGACGAACGGCCCGGGAGCCGGAGCCCCCGGGCCGCGTGGGACGGTACCGCGGAGCGGATCCGCGACGGTCCGGCTAGTTGTGATCCACCCGGACGATCTTCTTCGTCTCGGACACGTCGTCCGCGGTGAGACGATAGAAGTAGACGCCCGCCGTCGCCGTGGCGCCCAGCTGCGTGCGGCCGTCCCACGGGGTCGAGTGCTCGCCCGCCGGACGGGAATCATCGACCAGGGTTCGGACGAGGCGGCCGGCCACGTCAAAGATCTCCAGCCGCACCCGCGAGTCGCGCGACAGGGTGAAGTGGATGTCCGTCGTCTTGCGGAACGGGTTCGGACGGGCGGGCGACAGCACCGAGCGGACCATCCACTGCGGCGTCGTCACCTCGACCGGACCGTAGAGCTCCTCGTGTCCGCCGAACTCCACCGCACCGACCTTGTAGTAGTAGGTCGTCCCGGCCCGAACGCCGGTGTCCGTGTAGCCGTACGGACTGGTGCCGGTGACGAGATCGTCGTTCACGCGCGTGTACTCGCCGTTCACCTGACGGCTGCGGTACACGTGGAAACCCGCGTGGTTGTACTCGGCGCTCGTCGCCCAGGTCAGCGTGACGCCGCGCGAGCGCAGCGACGGCCCGGCCCGGAGGCTCGACAGAACGACCGAGGTCGGTTCGACATCGACGTCGATGCAGAAGAAGCCCTCGAAGTCGTCCGAGGTGGAAGACGTGCCCGCGGTGTCCACGTCGGCCACGAAGTACATCTGCACGCGGCCGGTGTTGTCGCGGTCACTGATGGTGAGCGAGCTGATCCCCGTGAACTGCGAGAGGACGGCTCCGGCGTCGACCATGCCGTCGCCGGTGTAGTCCACCTCGTCGCCCTCGGCCAGGATCAGGCGATCGTTCAGGAACATCGCCTCGATGGAGCCGCCGCCGATGTCCCAGATGTAGCCGACGTCACCGTCGGCGTTCATGTAGGCGCCTTCCATCGACCCGGACACGGTCTGCCCGTCGATCATGTCACCCTCACGATGGATGACCATCCCGTTCTTCACGAGGATCTCGTCGGTAGCGGCGTCTCCGTCGGTGTCGCCGGTGAAGAACCAGTCCCCGGCCTCGTTGATGCCCATGAAGTCGAAGTTGTCCCAGTTCTCGCCACCGATCCCGCCGGCCGCCGGCGGAAGCAGGAAGCCCTCGCGGACCAGCGCCCCGGCCACCTTGAGGCCCTGGCCGTTCACGACCACGGCACCGTCCGTGGTCGTGGATCCGTCCATGTCGACCTCGGTGATGTAGGAGCTGGCCAGCTCCGAGAAGCGGAAGTCGAAGGAGACGGCACCGGACGTCGACAGCGGATCCGGCAGGTCCGTGACCAGGTCCCCGCCGAGCAGCAGCGGCGTGCCGGTCATCCCGAAGAACAGACCGCGATTCTCGGTGGAGCCGCCCTGCGTGCTGGTGAGGCCGCCGACGAAGTACGGCATCCCGTCCGCGGAGATGCCCGGTCGACTGGCGAAGCGCCACCACTGGTTCGGAAGGTGCGGGAAGGGATCGCCCTCCACGGCCACCGGCGTGTCGTTCTTCCAGACGGAATCGAAGCCGCCCACGGGACCGCCGACGCCGGACGCGCTGTAACACAGCGACCCGTCGTTCGCCATCCCGTAGAAGGACTCGAAGCTGGTCTGCTCCAGGGGACCGAAGGTGCCTTCGGTGCGCATGAGCGCGCCGGGACCGCCGATGGCGTTGCCCCAGATGTGGCTGAGCGTGGCGGCGCCGTCACTGGAACTGAACGCCACGGCGTAGCCGTCCGCGTGGTTGACGGCGGTGTTGTTCAGGCCGCCGACGACGTGACCGGCGCCCGCGTCCGGGAACGCGTCGCCTTCCCGGATGAGGGCCGTGGCGATCTGCGCCTGGGCGCTGGAAACGATCAGGAGGCCGGCGGCGGTGAGAGCGAGGCAGGAGAACAGGGGGCGTACGAGACGTTCCATCGTACGGAGCTCCTAGGGTTGAGGAGTCCCGCAGTTCCGTCGATGCGGCGCCTGGGATGTCGTCGGCCTGCGGGGGGAGCCGTGAGCCGATCGTAGTCGGGCGGAAGCGGCCGCGTCAAAATCTACCGAGATTCGCCCCTGAACGGTCCCTCGAGCCGGTTTCGGGAGGATTCGCCCGCGCCTCGAACGGCGGTGGCCGGATCTCCGTGATACCCTGGAGGATCGTCCGCCGCCGTGGAGATCGAGTTTGACCCAGGAACCCCGCCCCGAGCCCGATCCGCGCAGCGAAGTGACCACGCTGCTGCGGGAGCTGGCCGCCGGCCGCCGCGACGCCCTGGAGGAGCTGGTTCCGCTCGTGTACCAGAATCTCCGGAAGATGGCCCGCGGCCACCTGCGCCGGCGGGGCGACATCGCCACGATCGATACCTCGGGGCTCGTGCACGAGGCCTACCTCAAGCTCGTGGACCAGACGCGCCTGGAGCTCAACAGCCGCGATCACTTCCTGGCCGTTTACAGCCTGGCGATGCGCAACGTCCTCGTGGATCTCGCCCGCGCCCGGTCCGCCCAGAAGCGCGGCGGCGACCGGAAGCGCGTGGAGCTGGAGGACACGGTGCTGCGCATCGACGATCAGGCCGACGAGATCCTCGCCGTCAACGACGCGCTGGCCCGCCTGACGGAACTGAACCCGCGCCTCGGGCGAACCGTGGAGTGCCGCTTCTTCGCCGGGCTGACGGAGGCGGAGACGGCCCGCGTCCTCGACGTGCACGAGCGCACGGTGCGCCGCGACTGGACGAAGGCGAAGGCCATCCTCTATCGCTGGCTTCACCCCGCCTGATCGAGCGCGCGCCGCTCCTCGCGGATCGCGGCCAGCCGGGAGTGCCCCGGTGGAAGGTCGGCCTCCAGCGCCTCGATGACCCGGTCCAGCGCGGCTGCGGCCTCCGCGCGACGGCCCTCGGCCGCGTACAGTCTCGCCTCCTCGGTGAGGAGGCCGGCCACGCTCAGGCGATGCGCGCGATCGTCGTCGTCCTCGGCCTCCAGGATGCGCCGCGCCGCCGCGAGGTTCTCGCGCGCGACCTCCCCTTGCCCCAGCTCGCGGAGGACCCCCGCGAGGTCGATATGGATCCCGGCGATCCAGGGATGATCCTCCGGCAGCGTCGAGCGGTGCGCGTCGATGGAGGCCTGGAACAGCGCGGCCGCCTCCTCCGGGCGCCCCTGGCGACGCCTCAGCTGCGCCAGCTCCTCGGCGCATCGGCCCCACTCCACGTGCTCCTTCCCGATCGCCGTTTCCATCATCTCGATGGCGCGGACCAGCAGCGACTCGGCCGCGGAGACGTCACCCACGTCGAGCTGCATCCGCCCGACGCTCCGGTAGGCGATGGCGAGCCGCTCGCTCTCCCCGAAGTTCTTCCGCGTGATCTCCATCACGACGCGGTGCAGCGAGTCCGCCTCCTCGTAGCGCTCCATCTGCGTGAGCAGACTGGCGAGGCTCCCCAGCGACGGTTCGATGAGCGGGTTGTCCTTCCCGTACACGATCTCGCGCACGCGAAGCGCCTCGCGGTAGCCCTCCTCCGCCTCCTGCCACCGACCCTGGCGATGTCGCAGCCGCGACAGGTTGTTCACGACGCTCGCGTAGCGCGGATGCTCCTCGCCGTAGACGTTGCGCGTGACCTCCTTGGCCCGGGCGTACATGTCGGCGGCCTCGTCGTAGCGGGCCTGGTCGCGCAGGAGGTTGGCCACGACCCCGTACGCGTGCGCGGTGCCGGAGTGGTTCTCGCCCAGCAGCGAGCGCCGCTCGCGGAGGGAGCGCTGGAGGATCTCCTCGGCGCGGGCCAGATCGCCCGTCCGCAGGACGAAGATGCCGAGGTTGTGCAGCCGGAATACCGTCTCCGGGTGGTCCGCGCCGCGGATCTCGGCGCTGAGGTCGTACGCCTGCTGCGCCATCTCGGCCGCCTGCGGCCAGAGCGTCTGGTCGGCGTGCAGGTTCGAGAGATGGATCAGGCTCTCCACGACATCGACGTGTTTCTCCCCGTGGATCTCGCGGCGCATCGCCAGCGATTCCTCCAGCAGCGGCCGCGCGCGATCGAAGTCGCCGCGTTTGCGGAACACCTCGCCCAGCGTATCCAGGATGGTGGCCTTGACCTCCGGTTCCTCGTCGAGCTGCGCGTGGATCTCCTCCGCGCCGCGGTCCAGCAGTTCCGTGGCAGTGAAGTCCTCGCCCGCGGCGACGTCGGGGTCGGTCGCGGTGAGGAGATCCAGCAGGAAGTCCGTGACGCGCCCCGCCTTCGCGGCCTCGAGTTGGGCGCGATCACGCTCCTCCGCCACCTGGCGCGTGTGGTAGACGCCGGCGCCCGCCGCCGCCACGAGCAGCGCGGCCGCGGCTCCGACGGCGATCCAGTTCCGGCGCAGGAAGCGCCCGGTCCGGTAGCCGAGGGAGTCGCCCCGGGCGCGCACGGGCTCCCCGGCGAGATGCCGCTCCACGTCCTCGCGAAGCGCCGCCACCGAGGAGTAGCGCCGCGCCGGCTCCTTCCGCATCGCCTCCAGGACGATGCTGTCCAGATCGCCGCGCAGCCGGGCGCGATGGCGGTCGTCCGCCGCGGTCGACGGAGCGGGCGCGTCGGTCTCCAGCACGAGCTTCCCCGCCTCGAACAGCGACTTGGACGCCACGTCGAAGGGCGGGCGGCCCGTGAGCAATCCATAGAGCAGCACGCCGAGCGAGTAGACGTCGGTCGCGGTGTCCACCGCCTCGCCTCGATACTGCTCGGGCGAGGCGTACTGCGGCGTGAGGAAATGTGTGCCGGTGGCGTCGCTCTCCGCATCGCCCTCCTCCAGCACCTTCGCGATGCCGAAGTCCAGGAGCTTCACCTGGCCGGACCGGTCCACCAGCACGTTCGACGGTTTCAGATCCCGGTGGATCACCGCGTTGCGGTGCGCGTGCTCCACCGCCCGACAGACGTCGGTGAAGAGACGGAGTCTCGCGGGCACGTCCAGCGAGCGCGCGCGACACCATTCGTCGATGCGTTCGCCGTCGACACGCTCCATCGCGAAGTACGGGAGTCCGGCGGACGTCAGTCCGGCGTCCAGCAGGCGGGCGATGTGGGGATGCTCCAGCCGCGCCAGCACCCGGCGTTCGGCCAGGAAACGGCGCACCGTGCTCTCGGACGAGTACTCGCGCGGGAGCAGCTTCAGCGCGACGTCCTTGTCCACGTCGTCGCGGCGCGCCAGGTAGACAGTGCCCATCCCGCCCTGGCCCAGCTCCCCCAGCAGCCGGTACGGCCCGATGACCTGACCCGACAGATCCTCCTCGGCCTCCTCCACCACGAGGTCGGCCGCCGCCTCCGCGGCGGGCATCTCCAGGAACGAGTCTGCCTGGTCGTGAGCGGCGAGCAGCGCCGAAAGCTCCTCGCGGAGTTCCGGATCCTGTCGCTCAAGCCACGCGTCCCGCTCCCCGGGACCGAGATCCAGCGCCTCGTCCAGGAGCGCCTCGAGGCGGCGCCAGCGATCCGTCACCGGAGGACTTCGGAGCCGCCGGTGCGCGGGATGAGGGCGTAGCGGCCGGGCCCGGTGAAGGCCAGCGCCAGGTACACGACCAGGAGTTCCAGCGCGTGCGACGCACCGTTCCAGCCTGAGCCGGGCTCGCCGGCCGGGATGGACAGATGATGGAGCGCGGCCACGAGCATCGTGAAGGCAAGCATCGCGGCGGCGGGTCGGAAGAAGAGGCCGAGGATCAGCAGGGCGGACGCGAAGAACTCCGAGAACGCGGCCATGAAGCCCCAGAACGTGGGCGCGAACGTGATCCCCAGGTTGGCCATGCTGCCGCCGATCCCCGCCCAGCGCTCCGGCCCGCCGGCGATCTTGCCCCAGCCGTGCAGGACCATCATCGACAGGCCGACGCCGATGCGGACGATCAGCAGACCGACGTCGGCGTGGAGGGGGTCACTCATGAGTCGGCGGAACGCGGACATGGACGTCTCCCGGTCAGGGTTCGGATCGCAGGGCGAGGGCGCCCATGATACCCTTTCCGGCGCGTTCCCGTTCCCGGAGGTGACGGCTTGGCGCAGGATCGGCAGGTCGCCCTCGTCCTCGGCGGGGGCGGAGCGCGTGGATTCGCCCACTACGGATTTCTCCAGGCCTTCGAGGAGATGCCGCTTGAGGCGGGGGCCGTGTTCGGCTGCTCGCTGGGCGGGATCTTCGGGGCGCTGGTGGCCGCGGGGCTCGGCGCGAAGGACGTCGGCCAGTTCCTGCGCGGTCGCGGCGTGCTGCAGAGCTTCCGGTTCGGGGAGCGCGGCGGACTGTTCAGCACCGAGGGGCTGGAGCGAGTCCTGGGACCCCACGTGCCGGACCGCTTCGAGGACCTGAAGATCCCGCTCGCCGTGACCAGCGTGGACGTGCAGACGGGCGAGCTCGTCGTGCTGGACGAGGGACCGCTCCTACCGGCGCTCCGGGCATCGTCCGCCATGCCGGGACTCCTGAGCCCGGTCCATCACTTCGGCCGCGATCTGGTGGACGGCGGCCTGCTCTCGAACCTGCCCGTGGACCTCGCGCGCGAGAGGTCGGATTTGCCGGTCATCGCGATCGACGTGTCGACGCCGCCGGATCGCCGCATCCGGTTCATGGAGGACACGAACTTCTTCAAGAAGCTGATCCGTCGTCTCCGTCGCCAGGAGCGTTCCGTGACGGTGGACCTGCTCCTGAAGGCGTTCGACATCCCCACGTCCGCGCTCCAGAAGGCGTGCGTGGAGGCCCATCCGCCGGACCTCCTGATCCGCCCCGAACTCCCGCACAACCTCAAGCTGGAGGACTTCCATCGCTTTCGCGAGGCGATCCCGATCGGCCGGGAAGCGTCGGAGAAGGCGCTGAAGGAGTGGGTGGACGGCGGGCCGCCCGCAACGCGCTAGCCCGCCGGCGTCGGCGATGCCTCTCCCGGGGGCGATGCCTCGACGACGTCGTCCTCGGCCACCTCGTGGTGGACCGGACTGAAGCGCGCCAGCAGCAGGTAGACGACCGGGACGATCACGAGCGTCAGGAACGTCGAGAAGAACATCCCTCCCACCACCGCGATGCCCAGCGGCATCCGCGCCTCCCCGCCCGCGCCCAGGCCGAGGGCGATGGGCAGCACGCCGAAGATCGTGGCGAACGACGTCATCAGGATGGGACGGAGCCGGATGCGCGACGCCTGCACGACGGCGTCCCGGATGCTCTTCCCCTGGCGGCGGAGCTGGTTCGCGAACTCCACGATGAGGATCGAGTTCTTCGTCACGAGTCCGACCAGCAGGATCAGGCCGATCTGCGAGTAGATGTTGAGGCTCTGCCCGAAGATCCACAGCGAGAACAGCGCGCCCACGACGGCCAGCGGCACGGAGAGCAGGATCGTGAGCGGATGGATGAAGCTCTCGAACTGCGCCGCCAGCACCAGGTAGATGAACACCACGGAGAACAGGAAGAGCAGGTAGAGCTTCTGGCTGGACTCGCGGAACTCGCGCGACTGGCCGGAGAACTCGCGTCGGATCGTCGGCGGAAGGTGCTCGTCCACGATGGCGTCGAGATCGCTGAGCGCCTGTCCCAGCGCAACGCCCGGCGCTAGGTTCGCCGTGATGGTGGCGGAGCGGTTTCGATTGAAGTGGTTCAGCTCCTTGGGCGCCACCGTCTCGCGCACGTTCACGACGTTGGCGAGCTGCACGAGGCCACCGTCTCCGCGCAGGTAGACTTCCTGGATCACGTCGGGCGTGGCCCGCTCGCCCGGGCGAAGCTGCACGATGACGTCGTACTGCTTGGACCCGCGCTTGAAATCCGAAACCACGCGGCCGCCCAGCAGCGTCTCCAGCGTGCTCCCCACGTCGGTCACCGAGACGCCGAGCTGCGCCGCCCGCTCCCGATCGATGGTGATGTCCAGCTGCGGCTTGTTCATCCGCAGGTCGCTGTCCAGGTTGATGAGGTAGCCGAGTTCCCCGGCCTTCTGCATGAACGTGCCCACGGCTCCGCCGAGTTCCGCGTAGGTGTCGGCCTGGAGCACGTACTCCACGGGACTGCTGCTGAACTCCCCGCCGAGACTGGGCGGATTGATCAGGAACGCCAGCACGCCGGGGATGGAGAACGTCTGCGGGAACAGCGAACCGACGATCTCCTGCTGCGACCGCTCGCGCTCCTCGCGCGGCTTCAATCCGAAGAAGACGAAACCGTTCGTCACGCGCCCGGGCCCGCCGAAGCCGAGACCGGTGGCGGTGAACAGGCCGCGGCGCTCCTCCATCGGCAGGAGGATGTCCTCGAGCTGCCGCATGTACCGGTCCGTGTACTCCAGCGTGGCGCCCTCCGGCGCGATCACGATGCCGAACGCCGTGCCGCGATCCTCGGTGGGGACCAACTCCCGTGGAAGCTGCGTGAAGGTGTAGCCCGCCAGCAGCACGACGACGAGCGCGATGCCCAGCGTGACGGGCGGCCGCGCAACGGCCCCGCTGACGACCTTCTCGTACGTGTTCTCCAGCCAGAGGAAGAACGAGTCGAAGCTGCGCGTGGCCCAGCTCCGGTTGCCGCCGTGCAGCGGACGGAGGATCCGCGAGCAGATCATCGGCGTGAGCGACAGCGCCACGAACGTGGAGACGAGGATGGCGAACGCCAGGGCCACCGCGAACTCGTTGAACAGCCGCCCGACGTTTCCGGTGAGGAACGCCACCGGCACGAACACCGCCACCAGCGCCAGCGTCGTCGCGATGATGGCGAAGCCGATCTCCTTCGCCCCGTCGAAGGCGGCGCGGCGCCGACTCTTCCCCATCTCGATGTGACGATACACGTTCTCCAACATCACGATCGCATCGTCCACGACCATGCCCACGGAGAGCACGAGCGCCAGCAGCGTGAGGATGTTGATCGTGAAGCCGAGGAAGAACAAGGCGATGAACGCGCCGATCAGCGACACGGGAATGGCCAGCGCCGGGATGATCGTGGCGCGGAAGCTCTTCAGGAACGCCAGGACGACGAGCACCACCAGCAGCATGGCGATGAAGATCGTCTCCTTCACCTGCGCGATGGACGCCTCGATGAACTGCGAGGAATCGTAGGCGATGTCCAGGCGCATCCCGGGCTCCAGCATTCCGGACAGCTCGGGAATGAGGTTGCGGACCTCGGCCGCCACCTCCACCGTGCTGGCCTGCTTCTGCTTGATGATGCCGAGCCCCACCGCCGGACGACCGTTGAAGCGGGCGATGGTCCGCTCGTCCTCGGGCCCCACTTCCACCTGGGCGATGTCGCCCAGCCGGACAAGGTCCGTACCGTCCTGCGAGACGATGACCTGGCGGAACTCGTCCGGGGAGGCAAGCTCTCCGCGGGTCCGAACGGAGAACTCGCGCTCCTGTCCCTCCACCCGGCCGCCGGGAATCTCCGCGTTGGCCAGGCGGATCGCCCGCTCGACGTCCGCGGTGGTCAGGCCGTACGCCGCCATGCGCTGCGGTTCCAGCCAGACGCGCATCGCGTAGCGCCGCTCCGCCCCGATGAAGACGTTGGCCACGCCGGGCAACCGCTGCAGGCGATCCTTCAGCGAGAGCTCGGCCATCTCGGACAGCGCAAGCTCGGAGTGGCGATCCGAGGAGAACGCGATCCAGAACATCGGCTGCGCGTTCGTGTCCACCTTGCTGACGATGGGATCGTCGGCCTCCGCGGGCAGCCCGTCGCCGACGCGGGAGACGCGGTCGCGCACGTCGTTGGCGGCCTCGTCCACGTCGCGCTTCAGCTCGAACTCCACCGTGATGACGGAGCCCTGCTCCTGGCTGGACGACTGGATCGTGCGCACGCCCTCGATCGTGGCGAGCTGCTCCTCCAGAACGTCCGTGATCTCGGTCTCCACCACGGAAGGACTGGCGCCCCGGTAGAACGTGGTGATGGAGACGATCGGCGGATCGATGTCCGGATACTCGCGGACCGGGAGCCGCGTGAACGACACCAGCCCGAAGAGCAGGATGACCAGGCTCATCACCGTCGCGAGGACGGGACGGCGGATGGAGATCTCGGAGAGCTTCACGATGCGTCCTCACTCGAAGCCTGGGAGTCCTCGTCGCCCGCGGGGTCCGCGGCGGCGTCCGCCGGGGCCGCACCCTCCGGAGCGGCGCCGTCGGCCGAGCCGTCGCCGGCCGGGGCCGCATCGCCCGCCAGCTCCTGGCTGTTCACCGCCATCACCTTGGCCCCGGGATAGAGCTTTTGATGGCCCGCACGCACGACCTTCCCGCCCGGCTCCAGACCCTCCAGCACCTCCACCGCGCCGGCCAGGCGCGTGCCCAGCTTCACCGGGACGGGCAGGACGGTTCCGTCGTCCTGGACGGCGTAGGCCAGGAACTGATCACCCTCCGCGAAGACGGCCTCCGCGGGAATGGTCACGGCGGACGCGCGCTGTGCGAGGACCGCCGACACGTTCGCGGACATGCCCGGCAGGAAGCGACGGTCCGGGTTCGGCAGGCGGGCGATGACGCGAACGGCGCGCGTGCGAGGATCCACGTTCGGGTCCACGACGTGAACGCGTCCCGTCACACGGTAACCCGGCCAGGCCGGCGTCGACACGGTCACCTCCGCGTCACGATTCAGTTCGGCGGCATAGCGTTCCGGCACGGAGAACGTGACCTCCATCTCCGACACGCGCGCCAGCTCCACGATGGGGGCGCCCGCGCGGAGGAATGCGCCGGGGCTGGGGTCGCGCGGTCCGACGACGCCGGAGAACGGCGCGACGATCCGCGTCTTGGCCAGGCGCGCCTTCGCGAGGTCCACGTCGGCCTTGGCGACCTGCAGCGCGGCGCGCGCGTCGTCCAGGTCCTGCGCGGCGCCGGCGCCCTGCTCCACCACGTTCCGGACGCGTTCCCAGCTGGACTTGCGCTGCTCCAGCACCGCCTCCGCCCGGAGCAGCTCCGCCACGCGCTCGTCGTCCTCCAGGCGGGCGATGAGCGCCCCGCGCCCGATCTCGTCGCCCTCGCGGAACGGCAGCTCGCGCACGATCCCGTCCACCTCGGAAACGATGGTCACCGCCTCGGACGCCTCGATGGTCCCGACCGTAGAGAACTCGTCGGCCACGGGACCGGACTGCACGGTGGCCACCTCCACCGCCGTCGGCGGACGCTCGAAGCCGCCGCCGGGACCGCCGCCCGCCTCATCACCGCCGCAGCCCGCGAACGCCAGCGCCGCCGCGAAGGAAAGGGTCACCGCGCTCGCCACGCGAAGGAAACGGAGGGGATTCATCGGGTCTCCTTCGTGAGAGGAAGGGGGTCCGGGCCGGGCGCCAGTCGCTCCAGCTCGGCCGCCGCCTTGGCCGTCCGGACGAGTGCGTCGGAGTATCGTTCCTGTGACGATGCGAGGTCCGCGCCGAGGCGCACCAGCTCGAACGCCGTCGTGCGGCCGTTCTCGTACTCGATCAGGCCGATGCGCACCTGCTCCATCGAAGCGTCGACGCTGCTGCGCGCGAGTGCCAACCGGCGCAGTCCGTGGCTCAGCTCGCGGTGGCGGGAGCGGACGTCCTCGCGCAGCGATCGTTCGACGGCCGTCACGTTCAGCTCCGCGCGGATCCGCTCCGCCTCGGCGCGGTTCCGCTCGCCGCGGCCCGCCCGGAAGAGGAGCGGCAGCTCCATCCGCAGCCCGAGGCTCCAGCCCGGAAAGTCCCCGCCCAGCGCCTCGCTGACCGCGTCGCCCACGCCGCCGTCCTCGTCGGCCAGCAGCGTCTCTCCGGCGAAGTCCACCGGCTGCGCCTCGCCCGACAGCCCGTTGCCGGCCACGGATCCGACGACGTCGAGGCGCGGAAGCAGGTCCCAGCGCGCGGCCCGGGCCGAGGCCGCGGCCGCGTCCAGCTCCGCTCGGGCGGCGCGCAGCTCCGCGTTGTGCTCCAGGGCACGCTCCAGCAGGAAGTCCTCGTCCGGAATGACGGTGCGGACCTCCGAGGGTTCGCTGGTCGCGTGCCAGCGCTCGGCCGGGGCGTCTCCACCCAGCAGCGTCACGAGACGGTCCGAGACCTCGTCCAGGCGTTCCTCCTTGTCCAGCTCGTCCAGCTGCTGGTCCGCGAGGAACACGCGCGCCGTGGCCACCTCCGCCGGCCCCACGAGCCCCGCGTCGGCGCGGCGCTGCGCTTCGTCCAGGAACACGGTGGCGCGCTCCACGATGATGCGCTGTACGGCGAGATCCCGCTCGGCAGCGTACAGGTCCCAGTAGGTGGTGACGACGTCGGCCAGCACGGCGAGCTGCGCATCGTCGAAGCGGGCGGACGCGGCCTCCCGACGGTCGCGGGCCGCGTTCACGTCCACGTCGGCCGCCGGCCCGAAGCCGCGGAGCAGCGGCTGGCGCAGCGACAGCTCTCCCCGCGCGGACACTTCCGGTTCCAGGGCGGCGAACTCGGAGTTCGTCTCCAGGCGCACGGCCGAGAGGCGGGCCTCCAGTTCCGTGCCCAGCGGCAGGCGCAGCCGCGCGCCGAGATCGCCGGAGCGGGTCCGCGTCTCCAGGACGTCGGCGCCGCTGAACGGGGACGCGGTCGGCGTGTCCTCCGAGCCGACGTCCAGGTCCGCGAAGAGGACCGGTTCGTACACGCCGCGCTCGCGCGTGAGCGCTCCCTCGGCCGCGTCCAGTTCCGCCTCCGCCGTCAGCACGTCAACGGCGTGGCCCAGCGCGCGCTCGCGGGCCTCCTCCAGCGTGAGCGGCTGGCCGGCCAGGCCGTGCAGGGCATCGGTCAGCGCCTGATCGAGATCGCGCGTGAGCGGGCGCGGCGAGTCCTGGGCCGCCGCCGGGAGCGCCAGCGACGCCGAGGCGGCAAGGGGCAGCAACACGGACCCGAGAGCGCGGGACCGGAACGGCAGGGGCAAGGGAAACTCCTCCGAAAACGAGTCCCCAAGAATACGCCCATCGGCGCGCCAGGGCATCGGCCAGTTGGAAAGATTTCGTAAACTCCCGGACGATCCGGGTTTCGGGGCCGGATCCGGCGATGCTCCCGGGGGTTGCCAGAGCGTCCGGCGATGCGATCGCGGCGCCCCGACGGCACGGCACGCATCTGGTAGACTGCGATTCTCCCCGACCGCTCGGGAGGACCATGGCCAGCCCGGCACGAAAGAAGGTGGCCCGCGAGGACCGCGTCCTCGTCCAGGGCGGTCGACGCCACCATCGGCCCCGATACTCTCCCGTGGAGTTTCGCCTCGGCCTCGGCGCCCTGGCCGTGCTCGTCGCGGTCGTGGCGTGGGTGGCCTGGCGCGGCGGACGCCCCGATCCCGCCCTCTTCGATACCCCGCCGATCCCCGAATCCACGTGGACGCTGCCGGAGCGTTCCCCGGACGAGCTGCCCGGGGCGGAGCCGGTGGGGCTGGCGCGCGTCCGGTACGGCGGCGAGGCCGAAGGAGCCGTCGAGACGGCCGATGCATCGCCCGACGTGGACCGCGGCCCTCTGCCGACGGATCTGGCCGGCGACGGATGGCGGGAGGAACGCCTGTCGACGTTCGGCTACGAGAACCTCTACGAGAAGATCAACGGCCGCGAGGACTACTACAAGTCGTTCGGATTCGAGCGGCTCTGGTTCCTGTCGCTCGTCCAGGAGGGCGGCAACGGGATCATCGACGTGGAGGTCTACGATCTCGCCGAGACCGCGAACGCGCTCGGCGCCGCGGCGGGCGAGCGCCCGGGCGACGCGGAGCCCGAGACGGCCGGCGGCGGCACGACCCTCCTCTACCGGAACGCGCTGTACCTGACTCGCGGCTCCTACTACGTCCGGGCGATCGGCTCCGACGAGTCGGCGGCGGTCGTCGCGCAGCTCGAACTCCTGCGCGACCGGCTGAACGCCGGCATGGAGGGCGAGGAGCTGCCGTGGGCCTACGCGCTCTTCGTCGGGCAGCTCGGCGTTTCGCCCGGAGATGTGTCCTACGCCGCCGAGAACGCGTTCTCGTTCGGATTCGCCCGCGACGTCTACTCGGCGATGCTTCCCGACGAGACCGAGTGGTTCGTGACCCGGAAAGAATCCGCGCAGGAGGCCGATGCCCTTGCGGCCGCGTTTCACGAGGGTTTTCTTGGCTACGGGGCGGCGGCGGGCACGTCGATGGGCTTAGAGTGGGTGGAAGATCGCTACATCCGCACGGTGTCGGGGGCGAAGGCCGTCGGCTCCTGGACGATCGGCGTCCGCGGAGCACCGGATCGAGCGACCGCGGAGCAGGCGCTGGAGCGACTGGAGTCCGCGGTTCGCCAGACGACGGAGAGCGCACCGTGACCCAGGATCCCCCGCCGACCGGATCCGGATCGCCCGAAGGCGACGGCGAATCGCGCATCGACCGCCGCGCGTTCCTGCGCCGCGCCGGACTCGTCACCGCGCTGTCCGCCAGCGCCGGGTGGACCGCCCTGGCCCCGCCCCACTGGCCGCTCTCGCTCAAGGATCCCACCGGAGAACTCGGCAAGCCACAGAAGCGGCTGCTCCGTCTTCCGGACGGCGGCTTCGTGGTGGACGGATCCGCCGTCCAGCCCGCGCTCGGCGTCGCGCGCGGCGGCCTCCAGGACACGGAGGCGATGGTGCGCGGCGCGATCGACCAGATCGGCGGGATCGGCCGCTTCGTGCAGCGCGGCGACATCGTCCTCATCAAGCCGAACGTCGCCTTCGAGCGCGCGGCCATTCTCGGCGCCACCACGAACCCTGACGTGCTGAAGGCGCTGATCCATGTCGTGCGCGAGGCGAACCCGGCCGAGATCCGCGTCTGCGACAACCCCATCGAGGCGCCGGAGAGCTGCTTCCAGCGCACCGGCATCCGTCAGGCCGCCGTCGATGCGGGAGCGCGCGTCTACCTGCCGCACCCCGCCGCCTTCGAGACGCTGGAGGTTCCGGGCGCCAAGTGGATCGGCGAGTGGCCGTTCTTCTGGGAGCCGTTCCGGAACGTGAACAAGGTGATCGGCGTGTCGCCGGTGAAGGACCACAACCTCTGCGCGGCGTCCATGACCACGAAGAACTGGTACGGCCTCCTTGGCGGCCGAAGGAACCAGTTCCACCAGGACATCCACGGGATCATCACGGACCTGGCGCTCATGATGAGGCCGACGTTCGTGGTGCTGGACGCCACCCGCGTCATGTTCCGCAGCGGCCCCACCGGCGGCAGTCTCGGCGACGTCCGCGAGGGCAACACCGTCGTGGCGTCCACGGACTCGCTGGCTGCGGACTCCTACGGCTGGGACGAGCTGCTGGAGCGCAAGGGACTGGAGAAGCCCGCCTACCTGGCGATGGCGGCGGAGAAGGGGCTCGGCAATCCTGAGTGGTCGCAGCAGGGGCTGAAGGAGGTCCGGGTCGGATGACGGGAAGCCAGGGCAGCGATCCGCGTTTTCCGATGTTCCGTCCGAACAAGGACGGATCTCCGTGGTACCTGCGCGTCTTCCGGATCACGACCGTCCGCATCGTCTCCCAGGCGACGTTCTTCGGGCTGTTCATCTTCCTCCTGTGGGTCACGTGGTTCAGCCGCCTCGGCGGCTATCCCGTGTCGCTCTTCCTGGAGGTGGATCCGCTCGTCGGGTTCGCCACGGCGCTCTCCACCGGCACCGTCTACCGATGGCTCTGGCGCGGACTCTTCGTCCTGATTCCCACGCTCCTGCTGGGCCGCGTCTTCTGCAACTGGATGTGTCCGTACGGAACGCTGCACCAGTTCTTCGGGTGGATCTTCAACACGCGCGCCAACAAGGACAACATCGACCGGAACCGCTACCGCGGCGCGTTCCAGATCAAGTACGTCATCCTGACGATGATGCTCGTGATGGCCGCGTTCGGCGTGCTGCAGATCGGTCTGCTGGATCCCATCTGCCTCCTCGTCCGGACGATGACGGTCGCGGTGGCGCCCGCCGTGGACCTCTCCGCCTCCATGGTCGCCGACTACGCCGGTCGCCAGGGTCTGGACGCCGGGGCGCTCCGGATCTTCTCCTCGGCGCCGGGCGCCCCGGAGCAGCGCGTCTTCGCCGGCGCGTGGTTCGTGGGGCTGATGATCCTCGGTCTCGTCGGAATGAACCTCGTGATCCCGCGCTTCTTCTGCCGCGTGCTTTGCCCGCTGGGCGCGTTCCTGGGCGTGCTGTCGCGCTTCTCGCTCTGGCGGATCGATCGGGACCTGACGAAGTGCACGGACTGCGACCTCTGCCTCAAGCACTGCGAGGGCGCCGCCGATCCGCAGGCCGCGCTGCGCAAGAGCGAGTGCTTCGTCTGCTTCAACTGCATCGACGACTGTCCGGAGGACGCGCTCTCGTTCCGGCTGGCCCCGCCCACCTGGAAGGACCGGATCACGGGAGAGAAGGACAGACTCCTCGGCCGCATCAAGGAAGGCACGGCCACGCTGCGGGGGCGGAAGGTCATCTCCAAGCGGTGGGACACGGAGAAGGCGGCCCCCGCCATGCCGCGACGGCGCTGGGTGTTCTCCGTGATCGGCGGCGTGCTGGCGGCGCCGTTCGTCCGGCTATCGGCCGCCGTGAACGCGCGCGCGTTCTCCGAGAAGGCGATCCGCCCGCCGGGCACGGTGGAGGAGGGCGAGTTCCTCGAGCGATGCATCAAGTGCGACCAGTGCATCAACGTCTGCCCGACGAACGTGCTCCAGCCATCCACCCTCGCCCAGGGCGGTTTCGAGGGACTGTGGACGCCGGTCATGGATTTCCAGGTGGGGGCGTGCCAGCTCAACTGTACGCTCTGCTCGGAGGTCTGCCCCACCGGCGCCATCCAGAAGATCTCGCCGGAGCGCAAGCTGGGCCTGGGCGAGTACACGGAGCAGGGGCCCATCAAGCTGGGAACGGCCTTCTTCGACCGCGGGCGATGCCTCCCGTGGGCGATGGAAACGCCGTGCGTCGTGTGCGAAGAGGTGTGCCCGGTGAGCCCGAAGGCCATCGGCACGTACGACGAGGAGATCACGCGCTGGGACGGCACGAAGGTGACGCTGAACCGTCCCTACATGCGCCCGGAGCTCTGCATCGGCTGCGGGATCTGCGAGCGGGAGTGCCCCGTCGTGGATAGCGCCGCCGTCTACGTCACCGCCGTCGGGGAAACGCGGTCCGAGGACCGGTCGCTTCTCCTCAACCGCAACGCCCAAGGAGGGAAGGCCACGTGAGCGACAAGGAACGCGAGATCAGTCGACGAAGGCTCCTGAAGCTCGGCATGGCGGCGGGCGCCCTGGGCGTCACCGGTGCGGTCGGCTCCGCGCGCGCGGAGGACGCCGCGGAGAACGCGGCCGCTCCCGGCGCCACGGACGAGGCGCTGCCGCAGGTTCCGCGGCGCACGCTGGGCAAGACCGGCAAGTCCGTTCCCATCCTCCTCATGGGCGGCGGGATGCAGCTGGACACGCGGTTCGATCCCAAGCTGGCCGAGGCGTACCGGTTCGGCGTGAACTACATCGACGCGGCCGACTGCTACTCCAACGGCAGCTGCGAGATCGCGGTGGGCTCGTTCCACACGAAGGCGCAGAACCGCAAGGACCTCTGGATCACCAGCAAGAGTGACCGGCACGATCCGGAGGGCTTCGAGGAGACGGTGAACACCAGCCTCGAGAAGATGAAGACCGACTACGTCGACCTGTACTTCCTGCACGCGCTGCAGGACGGCTCCTTCCTCAACGACGAGCTGAAGGCCACGGTGGAGAAGCTGAAGGCGGAGGGCAAGATTCTGCACTTCGGGTTCTCCTGCCACCACGAGAACGTGGCGGAGCTGCTGCACCAGGCCGCGGAGACGCCGTGGGTCGAGGCCGTGATGTTCCGGTACAACTTCCGGAAGTACGGTGACGAGGAACTCAACGCCGCCATCGACGCGTGCGTGGAGGCGAACGTCGGCCTCATCGCGATGAAGACGCAGGGCTCGGAGGCCTCCTTCGAGGAGGCGTGGAAGAAGTTCGAGGGCACGGGCAAGTGGACGAAGCACCAGGCCGTGCTCAAGGCGGTCTGGGCCGACCAGCGCATCGCGGCGGCCGTGTCCCACATGGACACGTTCGAGAAGCTGAAGCAGAACATCGCGGCGGCGTGCGACCGCACCGAGCTGGGCTCCGTGGACCGGGAGGCGCTGGAGCAGTACGCGTCGGCCACGCGTCCGTTCGCGTGCGACGGTTGCGACCACCTGTGCGGCGCCGCCGTGTCCGCGCCGGTGCAGATCGGCGCGACGATGCGCTATCTCATGTACCACGACGTCTACGGCGAGAAGACGAAGGCGCGGGAGCTCTTCGGGAAGCTGCCGGCGTCGGCGCGCAACCTGGCCCGGGTGGACTTCCGCGGCGCCAACGCGGCCTGTCCCAACGGCGTCGACGTGGCGTGGCACATGGACCGCGCGTCCAGGGTGCTGGAAGCGTAGTCCTTCGCCGCGGCCGAAAGGGGAATCGGGCGGGCGACTCCGGGTCGCCCGCCCTTCCCTTTGCTCCTGCGTTCCGGTCTAGGGAATCAGGCGATAGAACCGGAAGAACAGGTTCTCCACGTCCAGCACCTCCACGTCCCGGAAGCCGGCCTCGCGGGCGAAGGCGCGCAGAGTGTCGGGGCGCATCACCGTTCCGGTGCACGTCGACGGCGAGTCGGACCGGCCCACCGGCAGGCAGTGCAGGATGCTCCAGCCGTACATGATGGCGTCCACGTCGCCCGGGGCCTCGAACGACTCCGACACGCGCTCGTCCACGACGAGCACCGCACCGTCGTCCTTCACGAGCCGCCGCATCGTCCGCAGCGCCGACACCGGATCCGACATGTCGTGCAGGCACTCGAACGCGGTGACCAGCTCGTAGCGACCGCTCAGGGTCGGGTCGCCTGCGTCGCGATGCTCCACGCCGATGCGGTCCTCCAGGCCGTACCGGCGCACGTTGCTCCGCGCCAGCCCGACGGACGCCTCGTCCAGATCGTACGCATCCACGCGGACGGCCGGATACGCCTGCGCGATCCCGATGGACGACCAGCCGCCGCCGCAGCCGATGTCCGCGACGCGGGCCGGGCCGGAGGTGAGGCGATCGTGCACGCCGGGCATCGCCGGGATCCACTCCCGGCCGATCAGCTTCAGGAACGAGGCGCGGTTCACGCGCGCCTGTCCGTCGCGCATGTCGTCACCGTAGTCCTCGAACGGGATGCCGCCGCCGTGACGGAACACGTGGACCAGGCGATCCAGCGGCTTCACCGCTCCGACGAACACCTGCGCCATCGGCGCCAGGAAGTCCAGGCTCTCCGGATCGGCCAGCACTTCGTCGTGACCGGCCGGCAGGTCGAAGCGTCGTTCCTCCGGCGAGCGGGACGCATCGACCACGGTGAGGAGACCGGACGTCGCCTGCTGCTCCAGCCATTCGCGCACGTAGCGCTCGTCCGTGCCGGTGCGCTCGGCCAGTTCGGCCGACGTCATGGGACCGTCGTCCGCGAGGACGCGGTACAGCCCCAGCCGGTCACCCAGGTAGACGGCGAAGAGATCGAAGGCTCCGGCCAGCGAGCCGAGGAGTCGCTCCGCCAGCGCGTCGCGGCGGGCGTCGGGGCCGGGTTCGATGGGTAGGATCTGCGGGGTCATGGGAATCACTCCTCTCGGAATCAGGCGGCGGACGGCGCGCGGCGCGCCGTCACCCAGGCGGAAAGGCCGAGCATCGCGGCGAAGCCGACGATCGACAGCGGGATGGACACGGCGGGCGGCGGCAGCACCGGAGTGGGCAGCACGCCCGGCAGGACGAAGAGCAGGCCCCAGCAGAGACCCAGCGCGATCCGCGGAACGCGGCCGGACGCCAGCTCGCCGGTGAGCAGCGTCAGCAGCCACAGCGCGCTCACCGGGACGTAGTCGCCCCAGGCGCCCGGGCTGCGCAGCGACGCCATCGCCAGCAGCGCGATCCAGATCTGCGCGGAGCGGAGCGGCGAGCCGGAGCGTCGTCCGGCCACGATCGCCATCGCGAGGATGAGGAGCGAGAACCCGGCGGTCAGGATCTTCCGGCCGGCCTCGGGAACCTCCACGCCCAGCACGGCCAGCTTCTGGACGATCCCCTGCGGCGACTGGTTCGCGGTGGCCAGCGCAAACTCGACCTCGGGCCACGCCTCGGCGAACGCGAACGCCTCGCCGCTGGAGAGCCGCGGCCAGTGGTACTCCGCGAACGCGACGAACGGCTGGCTACCGAGCGCGAGCCACGTGACGCCCGCGTACAGCGCTGTGAACGCGGCCGTGGCGCCGAGCGCCTTCCACTGTCGACGCATCGCCAGCGGCACGAGAAGCAGTGCCGGGAACAGCTTCGCGGCGATGGCGGCGGCGAGCAGCGCTCCGCCCCCGACCGTGCGCCGCCGCGCGAAGGCGAGCATTCCGGCCACGGCGAGCAGGATCGCGGCGAAGTGGAACTGGCCGTACTGGAAGTTGAACTGCGTGGCCGGGGCCAGGGCGATGAGCGGCAGCAGTAGCATCGCCCGCCGACCGACGTCCCCGCCGATCCAGCGCGCCAGCGCCACGCCCACGCCGATGAAGAGCGCCACGCTCAGCGCGAACCACACCGTGCGGATCACGAGGAAGTCGTTCGTGAGCTGCAGGCCCAGCGCCGGCAGCAGCAGGAACGGCGGCGGGTACTGGAACGGATCCTCCACGAAGCCGTCGAGGTGGGCGACGGTGGGATGGGGCTCCGCCTCGCGGGTAAGACCCGGATAGTGCTCCGCGTGGTAGACGTTCTCCTCTCCCTGGCGATGCAGATCGGCCGCGTACACGTACGCCGACATGCACTGGTGTTTCGCCCAGAACGGATCGCCCGTCGTGATCCAGAAGTCGGCCTCCGGATCGGCCATGAACGTGGAGAGGCGGGCCATCTGGGCGACGGCCAGGACGGCCAGACCGCCCCACGCCGCGATGCGGACTCCGCGTCCCCGCGTCGCGTCGAGCCGCACGGGCAGGCGACGCGAGATCTCCGTGATGACGACGGCCTGCGTCAACGCCACGATCACCGGAACGAGGGCGGCCCCGCTCACTCCGTGCAGCACCAGCGCGACGAGGGTCGCGGCCACGCCGACCACGGTGCCGGCCAGACGGGCGGCGAAACCGCCGCGGCGGGCGGCCAGGGTGATCAGAAGGCCCGTGATCAGGGCCGAGGCGGTCCAGAGGCCCGCCGAGATCGGCTCCTCCGCGCCCCGCATCATGGCGGCCAGACCCTGGGCCAGGACGGGTCCGAGTCCGGTGACGGCCGTGCCCGCGATCCAGGTCCGCAGGGGCCGACGCGATTCGTTGGTCGACATCTCTCTTCCTCCGCGTTGATCGACCCGTCGGCGGCTGGCATCATGTCCGCGCTCGAGTCCTTCGAGGGTCTGCGGCGTCGATCGCCCAGCTCCCTTCCCTCTCCCCTGCGCAAACGGGGTCGCCAAGTGGACACCCCCTCCGGAGAAGTCACTCGGCTGCTCGGAAACGTCCGGGGCGGCGACCGGGGCGCGTTCGACCGCCTGGTGGAGGTGGTCTACGGCGAGCTGCGCGTCCTGGCCCGGGCGCAACTCCGCCGGGAGCACGGCAACGTCTCCCTGGAGGCCACGGCGCTGGTCCACGAGGCCTACGAGCGTCTGGCCGACCACGCGAACCTGGACTGGGAGGGGCGGGCGCACTTCTTCGGCGTCGCGGCCCGGGCGATGCGGCAGGTCCTGGTGGATCACGCGAGACGCCGGAACGCCGCCAAGCGCGGCGGCGACTGGGACCGCACGTCCGTCTCGCTGGCCGCGCTGGGTGCCAGCCAGCGCCTGGACGAGTTCCTGGCGCTGGACCAGGCGCTGGAGCGGCTGGAACCGCGCCAGCGACAGGTGGTGGAGTACAAGTTCTTCGCCGGACTGACGGACCGGGAGATCGCAGCGCTGCTCGGCGTATCGTCCAAGAGCGTCCAGCGCGACTGGGTGAAGGCCCGCGCCTGGCTCTACCGCGACCTCTACCCCGACCGGGATCCGGAGGACGGAGCGTGACGGCCGATCGGCGGCGGGTGGAGGCGCTGTTCGACCGGGTGCTGGACGTCCCGCGCGCGCAGCGTGACGCGTGGCTCCGGAAGGAGTGCGGTGCGGACGACGCCGTCCGGGCCGAGGTGGTCGCCCTGCTGGACGCCCACGAGCGGAGCGGCGGCATCCTGGATGCCTTCGTCGGCGGGCTGGCGGCGGTGGCGGGCGCTCCCGCGTCGGCGCTCGGCGGGCCGTCCGCGGGCGATGCGTTCGTCGCGCCGCCGGAACAGGTGGGACCGTTCCGCATCCTGCGGGAGATCGGCCGGGGCGGGATGGGCGTGGTCTACCAGGCGCGCGACACGCGACTGGACCGCTACGTGGCGCTCAAGTTCCTGACGTCGGAGGCCAGCGGCGACGAGGCCGCGCGGCGCCGGTTCTTCGCGGAGGCGCGCGCGGCGTCCGCGCTGGACCATCGCAACCTCTGCACGGTGCACGACGTCGGCACGACCCCGGACGGACGCCTCTACCTGGCGATGGCCTTCTACGGGACGGAGACGCTGGACGATCGACTTCGCTCCGGCCCGCTGCAGGTGGACGAGGCGCTGGACGTCGCGGCTCAGACCGCCGAGGGGCTGCGCTGCGCCCACGACGCCGGCATCGTCCACTGCGACGTGAAGCCGTCGAACCTGATCCGTTCGGCGGTGGGCGAGATCAAGATCCTCGACTTCGGCGTGGCCCGGCTCGGCGACCCGCGCGGCGACGGGCGCGCGCTCGGCGGCACCGTCTCCTACATGTCGCCGGAGCAAGCGATGGGCGAGCCCGTCGACGCGCGCACGGACCTCTGGTCGCTGGGCGTCGTGCTGTACGAGATGCTGACCGGACGACGGCCGTTCCGCGGCACGACGCCGCAGGAGGTCCGGGCCGCGATCCTGGAGCAGGAGGCGGACCGGCCGTCGACGTCGGCCGACGTCCCGGATGCGATCGACGATCTCGTGCGGCGCCTGCTGGTGAAGGATCCCGCGGAGCGCATCGCCTCCGCCTCGGAGCTGCTCTCCGGCCTGGCCGCCCTGCGCGCTCCGGCCGCCGCCCCCCCCGCCGGCGCGGCCGACGCCGTGACGCCCGCGCCGCCGCTGCCCGCGCCGATCGACAGCTTCGTGGGGCGGGAGCGCGAGCGCGACGAGCTGGCCACGCTTCTGTCCGGCGCCCGGCTGGTGACGCTCACGGGGCCGGCCGGCACCGGGAAGACGCGTCTGGCCCAGGAGACGGCGCGCGGGCTGGGCGACCGCTTTCCCGACGGCATCTGGCTCATCACGCTGGCGCCGCTGCACGATCCCGCTCTCGTTCCGTCCGCGCTGACCTCCGCGCTGGACGTCACGCCGAACGGCGGAGAGCCGCTGCTCGATGCGCTGCGGGTGCGGATCGGCTCGCGCGAGATCCTCCTGGTCCTGGACAACTTCGAGCGCGTCGTGGCGGCGGCGCCGCTCGTCTCCGAGCTGCTCGGCACCTGCCCGGGACTGAAGGTGCTGACCACCAGCCGCGTGCCGCTGCGCCTCTCCGGCGAGCACGAGTACCCCGTGGCGCCGCTGCCCACCCTTCCCGCCGATGCGTCGTCCGAGGAGCGTCGGGCGAACGCCGGCGTCCGGCTCTTCGCGGCGCGCGCCCGCGCGGTGCGGCCGACCTTCCGCCTGGACGAGGACAACGAGGCCGACGTGGCTCGGCTGTGCGAGCGACTCGACGGACTGCCGCTGGCCATCGAGCTGGCGGCCGCTCGCAGCCGGATCTTCTCGCCGGCCGAGCTGCTGGAGCGCGTGAGCTCGCGACTGGATCTCCTGAAGGCGCCCGACCGCGATCGCCCGGCCCGGCACCAGACGCTCCGACAGGCCATCGCCTGGAGCCACGATCTGCTGGAGCCCGACGTGCAGCGCGTGTTCCGCCGCACCGCCGTCTTCCACGGCGCGTCGCGCGAGACACTGCAGCGCGCGCTGGCCTCCACGTTCCCGGAGGAAACGCTCTTCGATGCGCTGGAGGTCCTGGTGGACCACAGCTTCCTGCGGACGACCACCGATCCCGACGGCGGCACACGGTTCCACCTGCTGGAGACGATCCGCATGTTCGGCGTGGAGGAGCTGGCCCGCACCGGCGAGGAGGCGTCCGCGCGCGACGCGCACGCGCGCGAGTCGCTGGAGCTGGCCGAGCGGGCCGCCCCGGAGCTCACGGGAGAGAACCCCGGCGTCTGGGACGATCGCCTGCGCCGGGAGCACGACAACCTTCGCGCGGCACTGGAGCACCTGCTGTCGGCCGACCCGCCGGGTTCGGTCCGGCTGGCCGGATCGCTCTACCGCTTCTGGCTCATGCACGGCGAGCTGGCCGAGGGACGTCGCTGGCTGGAACGCGCGCTGGACGCGGTGCCGGAGGCCGAACCGGACGCCCGGACCCGCGCCCTCATGGGTCTCAGCGTCCTGGAAAGCAACCTCGGGGACAACCGGGCGGCGCGGCGGCACCTGGAGGAAGCCGCGCGCCTCGCCGAGGCCGGCTCCGACGACGCACAGCGCAACGCGATCCTTCTGCATCTGGGCTGGGTCGCGTGCGAGGTCTCCGATCTGGACGTCGCGCGCGATCGTTCGCGGGAGGGACTGGAGCTGGCCCGGCAAAGGGGGGACACGCGGAGCGAGGCCCTCGCACTCCACAATCTCGGCTGGGAGGCACTCTACCGCGGCGATCTTCCTGTGGCCGAGCGCCGCCTGCGCGAGAGCCTGCAACGCCGGGAGGCCATCGGCGACGTCGGGGGCGTGGCCTTCACCTGCACGAACCTGGGCTGGGCGCTCACGAGCCGGGGGAAGCTGGACGAGGCGTTCGCACAGCTCGAGCGGGCGCGCGAACTGGGCGAAAGGTCCGGTGGCGAGCCGTTCGTCGCCTGGCTCCTCGTCCACCGAACCGATGCCGAGCGGCGCGCCCGCGGAGCCGCGGCGGCCATCGCCCTGACCGACCGCGAGGGACGGATCTGGAGCCGCTCCACGAACCCGTCGATCCTGGCGTTCGGCAACGACATTCTCGCCGGCTGCCACCTCGACGAGCGGGAGGCCGCGCGGGCCGCCCCCCTCGTGGACGAGTCGCTGGCCGCGTGGCGCGGCGTCGGCAGCGCGTGGGGCGAAGCGGTCGCGCTGGCGCTGGCGGGAACCATCGCGGCCCGGCACGGCGACGATGCCACCGCAACCGAGCTTCTGCGCCGCAGCTTCGACCTTCGCCGGGCGATGGGCGATCGCCTCGGCGAGGCCGACGTCCTGGAGCGGCTGGAGCTGGAACTCCCGGATCCCGATCCTACCCGCGCCGCGCGACGTCTCGGTGCGGCCGATGCGCTGCGCCGCGCCACGGGATCCATCGCGGCTCCCGTACCGGCCGCCGCCTTCGCCGCGCGGATCGATGCCACGCGAGAGACGCTCGGAATCCGGAGGTTCGACGATGAGTTCCAGGGCGGGGCGACCCTCTCGGACGAGGCCCGCGGCGAACTGGCGACGCGATCCGGGTGACCGGGGAGCCCGGGGTTGTGTCATCATGGCGCGCTCCGGACCGCATCCCAGAGAGGCGTCCTTGTTCATGCTGCGTAGCTGGCTTCCGGTCGTCCTGCTCTTGGCCGCGGCGACCGCGTCCGCCGGAGAACGCGTGGTGGGCGCCGCCGCCAAGGGTCGGCCGGTCACTCGCCTCAACATCGAGGGAGCGCCGGAGAACCTGGACGGATCGCTCCGGAAGGGACTGGCGCTGACCGGGAAGCCCCGCTGGCTCCGGCCCGACGTCCGCGCGCTGTACTTCCCGGAGATCCTGGAAGAGGACCTCCGCCGCGCCCGCCTCTTCCTCGCGCGGCGCGGCTACCCCGATGCGACCATCGCTCCCGACGTGCGGCTCGCGGACCGCGGCGAGGCGGCCCACGTCACACTGCGCATCACCGCCGGTACCCCCACCCGCGTGAAGGACGTCGTCGTCACGGGAATGCCGGCCGGCGTCGAGTCGGACGACCTTCCGCTTCGACCGGAGCAGGTGTTCCGGGACGCCGATGTCGAGGCGGCGCGGCTCCGGCTGCGCGGCCGCCTGCGCGAGGCGGGCCACCTGTTCGGCGACGTGGCAGCCGACGTCCGCACCGAGGACTCCCTGGCCGTCATCATGATGACCGCGGAGCCCGGCGACCTCTTTGTCCTGGAAGCGGTGGAGGTTCGCGGCGCCCCGGACGACCTCGTCCCGCTGACCCGTTCCACGGTGCCGCTCCGGCCGGGAGACCCCGTCCGATCGGACGCGCTGCGGGAAACGGAGGAAAACCTCCGCGACCTCGACCTGTTCCGCTCCGTGCGCGTGGATGTGGAACGGGCCGGCGAGGGTCGGCTGCGCATCGCCCCGGACGTGCGCGCGCGGAAGCCGCGAACGTTCACCTCCAGCCTCGGCTACTTCAGCGACGAGCAGCTCCGAGGCTCGGCGGAGTGGCGGCATCGGAACCTGCTGGGCGGCGGGCGCGGGTTCCGGATCGCGCTGCGGGCCTCGCGCTTCCTGCAGACCGTCCGCTCCGAGATCATCTGGCCGAGGCTCGGCGGTTCCCCGCTGCGCGGCGTGCTGGGCGGATCGATCCGCCGGGAGAACGAGGAGTCCTACCGGGCCGTGGATCAGCGCATCGACTTCACCGTGAGCCGGCGTTTCGGGCGCGTCAGCCGCGCCAGCCTGGGGGCCGCGTTCTCGCACGTCGACGTCGACGGCCTGGCCGACGATCCCCTGGACGACGGAGATCCGCTGGGGTTCCTCACGATCATTCCGGGCACCTGGGTCACGGACACCTCGGACGATCCCCTCGATCCCTCGCGCGGCTGGCTGCTGCGGCTGGCCGGCGAGGCCACGCCGCCGGGGGTTGGTTCGGTGGAACACTACGGCCGGGTGGAGGCGCAGATCAGCCGGTACCAGCCGCTCCCCTTCTCCATCGTGATCGCCTCGCGCGCGCTGTACGGCCTCGCCCTTCCGTTCGGCGACAGCGAGAGCGTCCTGGCCAGCCGACGGCTCTACGCGGGCGGCAGCCGGTCGATGCGCGGGTACGGCCGGCGGCGGCTCGGCCCGCGCGACGGCGACGGGGAACCGCTGGGCGGCGAGGCCAAGCTGGAGACGTCGGTGGAGCTGCGCTTCCCCATCTTCGGCCGCCTGGAAGGTGCGGCGTTCCTCGACGGCGCCGAGGTGTGGCGCAACGCCGAAGACGTCCGGCCCGAGGGGCTGGAATGGGCGGCCGGACCGGCCGTGATGGTGCGATCGCCCGTCGGTCCGATCCGCGTCGACTGGGGATTCCTCCTGAGCGACGCGATGGGCGAACCCGACCACGTCGTTCACTTCTCCGTGGGGCACCCGTACTGATGGCCGCACTTCCGTCCTCGACGTGGGGCCGCGCCGGGCTCCTCTTCCTGATCGCGGTCGTGCTCCCGCTGACGCTCCTCGTGCTGGCGCTGCGGTTCGTGGCGCCGGTGCGGGAACAGGCGCTCCGCACCGCGCTGGCCCAGGCCGATCCGCTGCTGCCGGGACACTGGTCCGCGGGCCGGATCGCGTGGCCGCAGCCGGATCGACTGGAGCTGGACGACTTCGTCTGGACCGACGGCGCCGACACGCTCGTCGCCGCGCGCCGCCTCGCCGTGGAGGTGGAGTGGAGCTCGCTGCTCCGCCGGGATCCGCACCTCCGGGAGCTGACGCTGCTCGGCGCGCGGGGCGACGTGCCCCGCCTCCGGGCGAAGCTGGAGCGCGACCGCGCGGGGAACGCCGAAAAAGAGGACAAGGACGGCGGCCGACCGCCGGTGCGCGGCCTGCGCTGCGACTCGATCCGGGTGGAGGTGGAGGGGCTGCTCGTGCAGCCGGACACGGATCCCGTCCGCGCACGACTCGTCGGGTCGTTCGACGCGGGGCTCGATCGCCCGCCGCGCCTCGACCTGCGCGAGGTGGAGGCGGACCTTCCCGCGTGGGGCCTCTCCGTGGGACCGGGTTCGCTCCGCGCCCAGACCTCCCCGCCGCAAGGCGACGGCGTGCTGCCGATCGTCCTGAGCGACGGCCGCGCACTGCAGCTCGCCGCCACCGTCGATGCCTCGCAGCGCCTGCAGCTCTCGGTCGACGGCGCGGAGTCGTTCGGGGCGCGCGCCGCGGTCTCCGCCCGGCTGGGTTCCGAGGAGTCGGGGCGGCGACGGGCGACGGACCTCGGCGTGAAGTTGGAGCTCGTCCGGCCGGAACGGCTGTCGACGGTCCCGGGCGTTCCCGGCTTCGTGACCGGACTGCCCCCCGGCAGCGACGTGCGACTGGACGGGACGGGACACGTCGCCCTCCCGCCGGAGCCGGAACTGGATCTCCGCGTGGAGCTCACGTCGTCGGTGGAACTCGTCGGCCGCGCGACGACGCGGGTCCTCGCGTCGGCCGATGCGTGGAGCCTGTCGGACCTGACCTGGAGCGTGGAGGAACTGGAGGCCAAGGGACGCGTGACCGCGGCGGACGATCGTCTCGATCTCGACGTGCGCGTGACGGGCGCCTACGGAACCGGCGAGGCTCGCGTGGATTCCATCGACATCCGCACGGTCGGCGACGCGCGGGGCCCCGTGGACTTCGACGTCGCGGCGCGCGCGGCCGGGATCTGGATCGCCGCGGACGGCACGCGCACGGGAGCCTCGCCGGAGGTGATCGAGACGGGACCGTGGTTCCTCGGTACGAAGAAGGGAGCGGTGCCGGACGGGCCGCGCGGCCGCATCGCCCTCGACGCAGAGGGCGGGGTCGCGTGGACGGGGCTGCGGATCCGCGGCGACGGGGGAAACCTCGCGCTCGACGGGTCGGCCGGAGCGGACGGAGCGGACGTCCGGCTCGATGCGTCGTGGCCGACGTTTCCGGCCTTGCTGGAACGTTTCCTTCCGGAGGAGTTCGCGCGCACGGCCGCGCGGTCGTGGAACGTCGGCGATCGCCCGGCGCTGAAGGCGCGCGCGCGCGCGAACCCGGATTCCACGTGGACGCTGGACGCGGACTTCGTCCTCCCGGGTCCCCGGCGGTTGCTGGATCGGCCGCCGGAGGGCGTGGATCTCGCGGGCACGGAGACGGTGCGCGGGCGCGTGACCGCCTCGGGACGCGGCACCGACGGTCGTGCCGCGCTGGACCTCTCCTCCACGCGCTGGCTGGACCGCGCGACGCTCGACGCCGCTCGACGCGGGGACAGCATCGTGGCGGACTCGCTGGACGTCGCCGGCTTCGGCGTGCAGATCCGCGGGAGCGGCGAGATCGCGGACTCGCTGCGCGGCACGATCCGCATCGACCTGGACTCGCTCGATCCGCTGCGCGAGAGGGTGGCGGCGATTCCCCCGGACCTGACCGCGGCGCTCGCCGCCACGATCGCGCTGACCGGCACCGTCCAGGAACCGTCCGCCGCGGTGCAGGCGGCGGCCCGGGGAGGCGGCGTGGACTGGCGCGCCGACGGTCTCGCGCTCGACGCGGAGCTGACCCGGTCCGGACTGCATCGACTGGCCGTCCGCAGCGTCGACTCCCTGGTGGTGCGCGGCGTGCCGATCCGGACCGTCGACGTGGAGGTTCGCCCGTTCGAGTCCCCGGACACGCCGGACTCGCTGGCGCTGCTGGGTTCGGTGCGGGTCGATTCGGAGCCGGCGGGACTGGCGCTCGTCGCGGGCATCACGCGCCGGGACGGCTGGAACGTCGCCGCCGACACGCTGGCGATCCGCTGGAAGGACGACGACCTGAGGACCCGAGCTCCGTTCTCGCTCCGGGCCGAACCAGAGGGACGCTGGATGGTGCGCGGGTTGGATCTCCAGGGCACGATGGGAAGCCTGAGCGCCGACGGCGGCGTGGGCCCGGACGCCGCGGACCTCCGGGTGGAGCTCGACCTGCAGGTCCCGCCTCCGCCGGGTCCCTCGACGCCGTGGCCGGAACGCCTGACCGGAACGATCCGGGCACTGCGGCCCGACTCCCTCGAGGCGCAGCTCACGGCGGATCGCTTCCCGCCCGCCGAGTCGCCCACCTCCACGCACGTCGTCGCGGCCGCAGGTCCGGCGGGAATCGCCGGAGATCTGGAGATCCGCGACGGTTCCCGCGTGCCCGTGCGCGGGACGATGCGTGTCCCGTTCGCCGTCGATCTCGCGGCGCGCACCGTCCGGGCGATCGACGGGGACGCGGCCGTCGACGTCACGCTGGACGACCTGCGGGTTCCCCTGCGCCCCGTCACGGAGGACGGTGCGGTGTGGTTCGCGCCGGAGGGCGAGAGTCGCGTCGGCCTGGCGTCCGGTCGGCTGAAGCTGGCCGGCTCCACCGCGGCCCCCACGGGATCGTTCCGCGGAGTCGTGCGTTTCCCCGACGGCTCGCGACTCGGCGATCACGTCATCGACGTCGACGCGGGGCTCACGAATCCCGGACTCAACGCAACGCTCCGCTGGAGCCGGGACGGCGTGACGGCGATCGACGCGCAGGCCGACGTTCCCGGGTTCAAGCTGGCCGCCAGCGCGGCGCCGGACTTCGGCCCATCGCTGGACGTCCGGGTGCGCCAGAACGACTTCCCGCTGCGCGACCTGGGGCCGTTCCTCTCGCCGGGAACGCACCTGGAGGGGCGCATCGGCTGCGACGTGCACGTGAGCGGCTCACCGGAGGACGCCGACCTGTCCGGCTGGCTCCAGGCGGACGACGTCGTCGCCTCGAACGCCAAGGGCGACCGCGCCCGCGGGCAGGGACGCGTAGAGCTGGGCGGCACGCTGTCGGCCCCGCGCGCCAGCGGGCGACTCGTGCTGGTACGCGGCAACTTCAAGCTGCCGGAGCCGGAGCGGGAGCTTCACGCATCCACGGGCGATGCGCTCCTGTGGGAGGAGCCGCCGCCCGCCCTCGCCCGGGCCGACTCCGTCGTCGCCGCGCCGATCGAGGCGCTGGATCTCGGCATCGACATCTCGATTCCGGGCTCACTGGCGCTGCGCGGCCGCGGTCTGGACCTGAACATGACCGGCGACCTGAGCCTCGTCCTCGTGAACGGCGTGCCGCGCGTGGAGGGAGAGCTGCAGGCGACGTCCGGTTCGCTCAGCTTTCTCGGCACGCGCTTCGACGTCGACGGCGGGCGGGCCGTGTTCTACGGCGGCGAGGAGATCGATCCCGACCTGGACCTGACGATGTCGCACCGGAAGGGCGACGCGACGGCGTTCGTCCGGATCACGGGCCGATCGTCGGCGCCGCGACTGGACCTGTCGTCCGAACCGCCGATGGAGGAGGCCGACATCCTCGCCCACGTGATCTTCGGGCGGGAGAGCTCCGACCTCGATGGCGCCGAGACCGGCTTCCTGGAGAAGCAGACGGCCACGGCACTGCGGATGTTCGCGATGCCGGAGGTGGAGCGCGAGCTCGGTCAGCGCCTCGGCCTGGACGTCGTCCGCCTGGACGCGGCGGGGCCCGCGGCCGATCAGGTCTCGCTGACGGTGGGGAAGTACCTCAGCCCCCGCGCGCTGCTGCAGGTGGACCAGAGCCTGGAGCGCACGGGAGATTCCGCGCTGCGCCTGGAGTACTGGCTCACGCGCCACCTGAAGCTGGAGACGATCACCAGCCGGCAGAGCCACTCCGGCGTGGAACTGGACTGGTCCGCGGACTACTGATCGACCGCTCCGAGCCCCGTTGGACGCGCCCCGCAAGGTCCGTCGTCAGTCGGCCGACGTCCAGCTCCGCCGTGACGATGAAGGCGGGGACGACGTTTCTCCCGATGAGCGAGAGCTTCGTGTCCGGCGGTAGATGCCGGAAGTCTCGGATCGCCCCGCGACACGACGGCGCCCCGCACCGGCAGGGTTCCAGCGTCCAGTGGTCCTCCTGCATCGTCGTGGAGTAGTCGAAGCGGATCTCTTCCCCGGCCCGCAGATCCCGCAACGCCACGAGACGGGTCGCGTCCCGCACTCCGACGTTGGGATCGCAGGAGTGGTTCACGAGCCGGCCGGGATCCTCGAGGTCGAGATAGAGATCCGGCCCGATCTGAAGCGCGTCGCACTCACGCTCGCCCTTGACCAGCGTTCCGGCGAAGTCGAGAACGGAGCCCCGGAACTCCAGCACCGGATCGCCTTCCGGGACGGGATCCAGCAGGAAGACACCTCGCCCGACCTCGGTGGGCCCCACCCGAAGGCGGGGCCTCGTCGAGGCGACGCGCTCCGACCCTTCCGGACCGGAGACCACCGGGGCCGACACGTCAGCTCACGAGCCGGAAGGCGTCGGAGTCGCCGTAGAGATCGAGTCCGTCGTCCCGGCCGAGGTCTTCCCAGTCGTCCTCCTGCGCATCCGCGTCCCAGTCGTCGTCGTCATCGTCGTCCTCGACGTCGTCGACTTCCTCGGTCCAGTCGTCCTCGTCGGAGAGGCGCCACTCGGCCGCCTCGCGCCGTCCGCCGGTCACGCGATCTTCGTTCCACTCGTGGGTGCGCTTCTGGGATCTCGACATGGGTGCTTCACCTTCGGCGAGCTGCCGGGGTTGGGAATCGTCCCGGACCGCACTCTCTGTACGCCGGGAGTGCCGTGACCCTCTGCAACCGCAGGGCCATTCGTACCGCCGGCGGAGAAGAAGCGATGCAAGTCATTGCTTTGATTAGATTTGAAGTGGGCGAGTTCAGATCGCATTGCTGCCGACGGCCCCACAAATCTGCAGATGACTTCCGAAGACTTCGGATGTACATTGCCGGTACTTCAGAAAGGAGCTTCCGATTTGTTGCTGAGAGCGCTCCTCTGGCTGACGGACGAGGCGGACCGGGCGAAGGTCGGGGCCGCGCTCGGTCGCCTGGACTCCGTGCACGTATCGGAGATGGAGTCCGGGGAGCGGATCTGGGAACGCCTGTCCTCGGAGCCGGTCGACCTCATCGTCGTGGATCGGGAGCTGCTGTCCCGCCCCGTCGGCCAGTCCGTGTCCGCGTTCCGCCAGCTCCCCGAACAGCCCGAGGTGCTGGTGGCCTGGCGCGGCGGAGAGCCGAAGGCGCAAGCCGGGATCCTGGCCGCGGGAGCCCTCTCCGTCATTCACCTCGGCCTGACGGATCGTGCGCTGAGCGCCGAGCTCCGCCCGCTGGTCGGCCGGGTCCGGGAGCAGAAGCTCGCACGGTGGAAGGACTCGCTCGCCGCGCCGCCGGATCGGCTCGCCACGGTCCGTTCGTCGAGCCCGGCGATGCAGCGCCTCGTCGACCTCGCGGGACGCGTCGCGCGCACGGACACGTCGCTGCTGCTGCTCGGCGAGACGGGCGTCGGGAAGGAGTGGCTCGCGCGCACGATCCACGAGGAAGGGCCGCGGGCCGGCGGCCCGTTCCTCGCCGTGAACTGCGGCGCCATTCCGGAGGCCTTGCTGGAGAGCGAGCTCTTCGGCCACGAGGAAGGCGCGTTCACCGGCGCGCATCGCGCGCATCGAGGTCACTTCGAGCTGGCCGACGGCGGCACGCTCTTCCTGGACGAGGTGGCCGAGATGCCGCCGCACGTGCAGGTCCGTCTCCTGCGCGTGCTGCAGGAGCGGAGGATCAAGCGCGTCGGCGGCGAGGAGGAGATCCCGACGAACGTCCGCATCATGGCCGCCACGAACCGCGACCTGGACGAGGAGATGAACGCGGGACGGTTCCGGCCGGACCTCTACTATCGCCTCGGCGTCATGACGCTGACCGTTCCCGCGCTGCGGGAACGACGGGAGGACATCCCGGGTCTCGTGCACGAGCAGGTGGAGCGATTCCGGAACCAGCTGAGCAGCCCGGTGCAGTCCGTGTCCCCGGAAGCCATGGACGCCCTCGTCGGCTACGACTGGCCGGGCAACGTGCGGGAGCTGATCAACGTAGTGGAGCGGGCGGTGCTCCTCTGCGCCGGCAAGACGATCGGCCTCGAGGATCTGCCGCCGATGTCGCCAGCGCGGGGCCCCGGCGGCAACGGGCGGGCGACGCAGCACACGGCGACGTTCGGCGACGACGAGAACCTCCTGGCGCGGACACTCCCGGAAGCACGCCAGGATCTCGTTCGGAGCTTCGAGAGGGCCTACCTCGATCGCGCGCTCCGGGACAGCGCGGGGCGGATCGGCGACACGGCGCGCCTCGCCGGACTGAGCGAACGAGCCGTGTTCGACAAGATGAAGCAGTACGGACTCCGAAAGGAAGACTACCGCAGCGGAGCGGGAGACGGAGCACGATGAAGCAAGCCCCGGAAGCACCCTACACCATCCCCCCGGTTCTCGATCCGGCCGATCCGTGGGACCTGCCCGGCGAACTGGCGACCGCGAGGGATGTCGCCGCGGACGACAAGCGCGACGTCGAGGAACGCCTGGAGGCGCTCGAAGACATCTTCGACTCGGAGATCGGCGACACGACGCTTGCGCGGTCGCGAAACCTGGAGCGCGAGGTCGGGATCCGGCAGCTCTACCTGAAGTTCGAGGGCGGCAACGCCACTGGAACCCAGAAGGACCGCATCGCGTTCGCCCAGGCGTCCGATGCGCTCCGGCGCGGCTACGACGCGATGACCGCCGCCACGTGCGGGAACTACGGCGTGGCCATCGCGCTGGCCGCCCGCTGCGCGGGACTCCGCTGCCTGATCTGCGTGCCGAAGGGTTATCACACGCGACGGATCAGCGAGATGGAGGGCCTCGGCGCCACGATCCTCCGCGAAGGCGAGGACTACGAGCGGGCGGTCGACGCCTCCCGCGCGCTCGCGGAGTCGGAGGAGGTCTACGATGCGAATCCCGGCGGATCGAACACGCCGCTGCAGCTGAAGAGCTACGGCGAGATCGCCTACGAGATCTACGACCAGCTTCGCGACGCTCCGGCGGCGGTCGCCGTCCCGGTCTCGAACGGCACGACGCTGGCCGGCATCCACCGCGGGTTCGTGAGCCTTTACAGGCGCGGGAAGACGTCGCGCATCCCGCGGATGATCGCCGGTTCGTCCTACGGGAAGAATCCGATCGTCCACTCGTTCCGCAGGGGCACCGAGACGTGCGAGGACCTCGTCCCGGCCGCGATCCGCGAGACGGCCACGAACGAGCCCCTCATCAACTGGCACTCCAGCGACGGGGATTCCGCACTCGCGGCGGTGCGCAGCACGGAAGGCATCGCCGCGGACGCCAGCGACAAGCGCATGCGGGAGATCAGCCGGCTCCTCCGCGAAAAGGAGGGTCTGTCGGCGCTGCCCGCCTCCACTGCGGGGTTGATCGCCCTGATCGACGCCCATCGCAGCGACCCCCTCGGCAATGACCGGTACGTTGCCGTCCTCACCGGGAGAAGGTGATGAACGCAGGTTTCGACGGAACGGCGGCGGTCTACTGCGAGGGCGCGTTCGCGTCCACGAACGGCAAGACCGCACACGGTCTCGTGAGACGAACCCGGCGCTACCGCGTGCTCTGCGTCATCGACTCGACGCTGGCCGGCCGGGACGCGGGAGAGATTCTGGACGGCAAGCCCCGCGGGATCCCCCTGGTCGCCGGCCTGGACGAGGCGATCGAGGCGGGCGTCCGGGCCGGAACGCCGCTCACGCATCTCGTCGTGGGGCTGGCCCCCGACGGCGGGCGTCTCCCGGCCGAGGCCCGCGCCGACATCCGCAACGCCGTGGAACGCGGACTCCACGTGGACAGCGGCCTCCACGACTTCCTGAGCGACGATCCCGCGCTGGTGGCGGCGGCCGAAGCCCGCGGCGTGGTGCTGCGCGACATCCGCCGCCCGCCCGAGCGCAGCCAACTGCGCTTCTTCTCCGGAATCATCGAGGAAGTGGACTCGTTCCGCATCGCCGTGCTGGGGACGGACTCCGCGCTGGGCAAGCGGACGACCGCGTGGATCCTGGTCGACGCGCTCGCCGCGGCCGGCCACTCGACGCTGCTCGTCGGCACGGGACAGACCGCGTGGCTCCAGGGCGCGGAGTACGGCGTCATCATGGACTGTCTCGTGAACGACTTCGTGTCGGGCGAGATCGAGCACGCGGTGTGGCGGGCGTGGAACGAGCGGCGGCCGCAGGCGCTCGTCATCGAGGGGCAGGGCTCGCTGATGAACCCGGCGTATCCCGGCGGCTTCGAGATCCTCGCCGCCGCGAGGCCCCACGTGGTGGTCCTGCAGCACGCCCCCGCCCGACCGGAGTACGACGGCTTTCCGGGCTACCCCATCCACCCGCTGGTCGATCAGGTCCGCGCGGTGGAGCTCATCGGCGGCAAGCCGGTCGTGGCGGTGACGGTGAACCACGAAGGACTCGCGCCGGACGAGATCGACGGAGCGTGCGACGGCATCACGCAGGAGACGGGGCTGCCGGCCTTCGACGTGCTGCGCGACGGCGGGAGCCGCCTCGCCAAGGTCATCGCTTCCCACGGGCTCGCGGCCGGGGAGTCGGCGCGATGACCGAGGCCCCGGCGTTCCTGCGCGCGTTCGACCGGATCGAGATCGGGCCGGTGCGGCTGGAACCGAAGCGTTGCGTCTGCCCTTACGTCGTCGTGCAGGGCGATCAGTCGCACCAGACGGAGCTGATCTACCGCTGGGAGGAGCCCGTCTTCGATCCGTCTGCGGAGGCGGACCTCAACCTCGCCACGTTCGTCTCGGCCCAGGTGGCGCTCAACTACGGGCTGTTCGCAGACGAGATCCGGTTCCGCGGACCGCTGGACGACGCGGACCGCCGCTTCCTGCGGTCCATGGCCGAGAACACCGCGCGGGAGATCTGGGCCAACAAGCTCACGCCGGACAACCCGTTCCTAGTCGGCCCCGCCGCCTCCATGGAGCCGCATCGCCTCGAGCGCTACTGCCGCGCGCGCCTCACGTTCGACGCGGACGTGCCTTCGGCCTTCCCCCGCTGGGCCACGGATCGCGGCCGGCCGGCCGTGCTCTCGTCCGGAGGAAAGGACAGCCTGCTGAGCCAGGCGCTGCTCGGGGAACTCGGCCTGAACCCGCATCCGATCTTCGTCAACGAATCCGGTCGGCACTGGTACACGGCGCTCAACGCCTACCGTTCCATGAAGGAGACGCTGCCCGAGACGGCCCGCGTCTGGACGAACAGCGACCGCGTCTTCGCCTGGTTCCTTCGCCTCCTCCCGTTCATCCGGGAGGACTTCGCGCGGCTCCGGGCGGACATGTATCCCATCCGGCTCTGGACCGTCGCGGTCTTCCTGGTCGGCGCCCTGCCGGTGATGCGCAAGCGCGGCCTCGGGCGGTTGATCATCGGCGACGAGTACGACACGTCGTCCCGGATCTCGCGGGAGGGGCTGACGCACTACGACGGCCTGTACGACCAGAGCCGATGGTTCGACAACGCGATGACGCGCCACTTCCGGAAGAAGGGCTTCGGTCTCGCCCAGTTCTCGATCCTGCGTCCCCTCTCCGAGCTCCTGATCGAGCGGATCCTGGCCGAGCGGTACCCGGAGTCCCTGCGGCTGCAGATGTCCTGCCACGCGGCGCACCTGGAGGGAGAGAAGGCGCTTCCCTGCGGACACTGCGAGAAGTGCCACCGCATCGTCGGGATGCTGACCGCGATCGGTGCGGACCCCGGCGCGTGCGGGTACTCCCGGGATCAGATCCGGAAGTGCCTCGCGTCCCTCCAGCATCGTTCGCTGAAGCAGGAAGCCGCCGGGAGCGCCCACATGAGCGCCCTGCTGGCGGAACAGGGCGTGATCGAGGCCGGCCGGAGCGCCCGCCGGCACCCGGAGATCGAGCAGGTCCGCTTCGACTCGGAGAGATCTCCGGTCGATGCCGTTCCGCTCGATCTTCGTCGCCCCCTGCTGGACATCTTTCTTCAGCACGCCACCGGCTGCGTGGAGCGGCACGGGAGAATCTGGATGAACCTCGACCCGAAGGACCCGAAGCTGGACCGACCCTATCGACTCGAGCGCCCCGACTCCCCCGCCCCCGCGGCGGACGCCGCGCCGCGGAAGCGACCGTGGATCCTCGGGGAGCTCACGTGGCCGGAGGCCAAGCGGCGACTGCGGGAAGTGGACCTCGCACTGCTCCCGGTGGGTGCGCTCGAGCAGCACGGACCCCACTCCCCGCTCGACACCGACTCCTACGACGCGGAGCACCTCTCGCTCCAGGTGGCCGAGCGATGCAGCGATCCCAAGCCCATCGTGCTTCCGCTCATTCCCTACGGCGTCTCCTACCACCACGACGACTTTCCGGGCACGGTGTCGGTCTCGAACGAGGCGCTCGGCCGCTTCGTCTACGAGATCGGCATGGAGGCCGCGCGCAACGGCATCGTCAAGCTGATCATCGTGAACGGACACGGCGGCAACGCCGCGACGCTGCAGTTCGCCGCGCAGATGATCAACCGGGACGCGCACATCTTCACCTGCGTCGACACCGGCGAAACGTCGGACGATGCGATCTCCCGCCTGGTGGAGACGCAGGGCGACGTCCACGCCGGGGAGACGGAGACCAGCACGACGCTGGCGCTCCGCCCGCACCTCGTCGACATGTCGCGGGCGAAGCCGTTCGCGCCGCGTTTCAAGACGGACTTCCTCGACTTCTCCGGGCACCGGTCCGTGGAGTGGTTCGGCCGCACGCAGCGGATCTCCCCGCAGGGCGTGCTCGGCGATCCCACGAAGGCGACCGCCGAGAAGGGGGAGCGCATCTGGGAAGTCATGATCGGGAACCTCGTGGAGCTGGTGGAGCAGCTGAAGCGGCTGTCCCTCGACGAGATCCACGAGCGGCGCTACTGATGCGCATCGTCCGGACGGACGCCTGGGCGGTGGAGATGCCGCTGGCCGAGCCGTACGAAATCGCGTACGAGACGGTCTCCCACGCCGCCAACGTGTTCCTGCGCATCGAGACCGAAGAGGGAGTGGTCGCGGGCGGCATCGCGGCGCCGGACCTCGCCGTCACCGGCGAGACGCCGGAGCTGGTCCTCGAGGCCGTCCTGGAAATCGTGGAGCCGGCCCTGCACGGGGAGGACGGGCTGGCCCGCGCCCGGCTGCTGGAGCGGTTGCGCGGTCCGCTGGCCGATCGTCCGTCCACGCTCGCCGCCGTCGACATCGCCCTGCACGACCTGCTCGGTCGCGTGGCCGGACTGTCGCTCCATCGGCTGCTCGGCGGCGACCGCGACTCCGTCCCCACGTCGATCACGCTCGGCATCCTCCCCGTGGCCGAGACCGTGGAGGCCGCGCAGCGACGGTTCGCGGAGGGGTTCCGATGCCTGAAGCTCAAGGGGGGGCTCAGCGTCGACGAGGACGTGGAGCGGGTCCACCGCGTGCGCGAGGCGCTGGGCGAGGAGGTGGAGATCCGGTTCGACGCGAACCAGGGCTACGACGTGCCCGGGACCATCGCGTTCGTGGAGCGGACGCGGACCGCCGGGGTGGAGCTGCTGGAGCAACCGACGCCGCGCTCCGAGCCGGACGCGCTGGGCTCGGCGGCGCGCAGCACGCCGATCCCGATCATGGCGGACGAGAGCCTGATGAGCGTGCGCGACGCCTTCCGCATCGCGAGGGACGGGCTGGCCGACATGGTCAACGTGAAGCTGATGAAGGTGGGCGGCATCGAGGAGGCGCTTCGCGTGAACTCGGTGGCGCGCGCGGCGGGCATGGAGGTGATGGTGGGGTGCATGGACGAGTGCGCCTACGGAATCGCGGCCGGGCTGCACTTCGCGCTGGCCCGACCCAACGTGATGTACGCCGACCTCGACGGACACATCGACCTGCTGGACGATCCGACGACGGGCGCCGTGTTGCTGGAGCAAGGCGTCCTGCGGCCGACCGGACGACCGGGCGTCGGCTGGGACCTTCCCGACCCCTAGTCGCCGCGGCGAGCCGCCGCCTTCTCCCGTTCCCCTTCCAGCATCTCGATCACGCCCTCGTCGCCGGGCGGCAGCAGTCCGTCCTCGCGAAGCGCGGTCATCTCGTCGATCGCCGCGCCGAACGACGCCTCCGCCTCGGTCCATCGCCGCCGCGCGAGTTCGATGTCCCCCGCTCCTTCCGCCTCGCCCGCCAGCGTCCCCTGGAGCTGGCCCAGGAAGTAGTGCGAGACCGCGACGCTGCGACGCGCATCGGCGTTCGTCGCCTCGTCGCGGGCGAGTTCCTCGAACACCTGGTTTGCCTCCAGGTGCAGCGCCAGCGCCTCCTCCCCGCGCCCGAGCTGACGCAGCGCGGTTCCCTTGAGGTCCAGGGCGACCGCGACGTCGCGGCGATACGACCGGGACGACGGATCGCGCTCCGAGGAGATCCGGCGCAATCGGAGCATCTCCTCGAAGTCGGCCAGCGCCTGCCCCGGCCGGCCTTCGCCCTCGTGCAGGCGGCCGAGAAAGTGGTGCACGGTGGACAGGGCCCGCACGGCTCCCACGTCGCCCGGGTCCGCGTCCATCTGGGCCTCGTAGAGCTTCCGCGATCGCTGCAGCACGTCTTCGGCCTCTTCCTTGCGGCCGAGCACGTCGTATACGCGCCCGAGGTTCACGAGCGCCTTGCCGATGCCGGGCCGCCAGGCGACCCGGCGCTCCGCGTCCGCCGCCACCGACGCCAGCGCGGACTCCAGCTCCCGCGCCGCCGCCTCGAAATCGCCGCTCCGCTGCTGCGTCTGCGCCCGGCTGACGCGGACGGAGAACCTCTGCAGTCCGTCGGGATCGACGTCACCCGCGACGTCGGCCAGCGATGTTTCCGCGGCGTCCCACGCCTCCTTCGCCTCCGCCAGACGGCCGGCGTTCTCCAGCGTCTGGGCCTGACTGGACAGCACGTTGTCGAGCCGCGGGGAGGCTTCGGCGGGCACACCGCGCCCCCCGAGCTCGCGGCGGAGTTCCAGGGCTCGCTCGTACACGTCGAACGCCTCGTCGCGCGCGCCGGTGGCCTCCAGGAGCTGCGCCTCCACCTGCCACGCGTGCGCGAGCAGCATGGCGTCGTCGAGATGATCGGGATCGGCCCGGACGGCGGCCTGCGCCCACTCGCGCGCGAGCCGCGCGTTGGCCAGCGCCTCGCCGGTCTCGCCCGCGTTCGTCGCGAAGGGATCGCCCTGGATCCGCGCCACGCGCAGCCGACCGCGCGCCAGGTCCCGCTGGAGGTCCGGATCGTCTCCGGCCTCGGCCGCCAGCCGGTCCAGGTACTCCGCCCCCGTGGAGGCGATGAGCTCCCGCGCCGCGATTTTCCCCTCGCGCGCCAGCGCATCGTCCACGTCCTCCAGGAACGTGGTCGCCAGCTCGCGCACGTCCTGGAAGCGCCGCTCGGCCACGTCGCGCTGGGCGGACTCGCGCGCCGCGAAGTGGAGGCTGACTCCGGTGGCGACCAGGAGCGCCGCGATCGCCACCGACGCGAATACGCTGGCCGTCCGGTTGCGGGCGAGGAACTTGCGCGCGCGGTAGCTCCACGCCTCCGGCTGCGCGCTGACGGGCAGCCCCTCCGACCAGCGACGCAGATCCTCGGCCAGCGCGTCGATGGTGGGATAGCGGCGCTCCGGTTCTTTGCGCAACGCCGTCAGGACGATGGCGTCCAGGTCGCCGCGAAGGTCCCGGGCCAGACGCTCGGGCCGGGTGGACCGCGCCTCCGCGATCGCGCCGGCCTCCTCCCCCGCCGCCGCGACGCTGGGAGGCGGCGGCTCCTCGCGCGTCACCACGCGCTCCACCGACAGTGCGCTGGACGAATCGACGGTGTAGGGACGGCGTCCCGCGAGCAGTTCGTAGAGCACGACCCCGGCGGAGTAGACGTCGGTGGCGGTGCCGAGCGGTTCGCCGCGCACCTGCTCCGGGCTGGCGTAGTCCGGCGTGAGCGGCCGCGCGCCGAACTGCGTGACGGTGACGTCGTCCCCGGCGGTTGGTTCGATGAGCTTCGCGATGCCGAAGTCGACGAGCTTGGGGTGCCCCTCGGTGTCGACGAGGATGTTGCCCGGCTTCAGATCCCGGTGGACGACCAGCCGCCGATGCGCGTGGCCGACGGCCTCGCACACGTCCCGGAACAGCGCGACGCGCTGCGCGAGCGTCGCCCGCCGGGCATCGCACCACGCGTGAAGCGGCTCCCCGTTCACGCGCTCCATGACGAGGTACGGGATGCCCGTGTCCGTCTCGCCGCCGTCGATGAGGCGGGCGATGCCGGGGTGCTCCAGGCCCGCGAGGATGCGACGTTCGGCCGCGAACCGCGCGCGCGACGCGTCGTCCAGGGGGCGCAGCGTCTTCAGCGCCACCTCCTGGCGGAACGTTCCGTCGTCGCGGTGGGCGAGGTAGACGGTGCCCATGCCGCCGCGGCCGAGTTCCCCGTCGATGTCGTACGCACCGATCCGCCGCGGAGGGACGCCGGACTCCTGCGCCGCCTCCCGGGCGGCCTCACGCACCGCGTCGCGGATGGGGTCGTCGCCGCCGGCGTCCTCGAGGAGCTCGATCACCTCGCGCCGGAGGTCCTCGTCGTCCGTCTCGCGCCGGAGAAACTCCTCGCGCCGCTGCGCCGGGAGCGCCGACGCCGCCTCAAACAGGCGTCGAACCTCACTCCAGCGATCGTCGCTCAAGGAATCCGTTCCGCGTCGTTCGCGCGGAACCGGCCGTCGGTGAAGCGGGCGAACCGGATCGTGCCGCTTTCCTCGCGCAGCGCCAGCGTCGGGTCCACGAAGCGGGCCGCGGACGGCTGGTAGCCGAGAAGCGAGCCGGGGTTCACCACGTCGGTCTCGCCGGCGCGATCGCACGCGGGAACGTGGTCGTGACCGAAGACCACGAGATCGAAGCGTCCCGACTCCGCCAGCGGCCCGGCCAGTTCCGGGAAGTGCTGCATCGCGGTCCGGACCCCGCCGACGTCGTCCAGGAACGCCTCGCCGTGCAGCGTCAGGTTCCCGAAGCGCGCGGCCTGGGCCTGCATCCGGAACCGGTCGGCGTCGTTGTTCCCGAAGACGACGTGCACCGGGCCCGGGAACTCCGCCAGCATCGGCACGATAAACGGAGCGGAGAGATCGCCGGCGTGGAGCAGGACGTCGCACCGGTCCGCGAGGAAGTCCACGGCCGAGCGGAGGACCTCCACGCGGTCGTGCGAGTCCGAGACGATCCCGATCCTCATGACGCGGCGCGACCCTTCCCTGGCCGCTCCGCGGATTCCGCGGCCGGGGGAGCGATGGGACCGGTCTCCAGAATCGGGGACGCGTCCACGTCGTGGGTGCCCGTCGTCAAGTCCATCCTCGGTAGCGGCATCCGTCCCTCGATCCCCCTGGGGCCCCTGATCTTACCCGATCGTGGTTCGTCAGACCCCCTCCGAGACGGGGTCGATGCTGGTCACCCAGGGGTCGGCCGACTGCGGACGGATCTCGATGAGCGGGCTCCTTCGGGGCGCAACCCGCTCCGTCAAGACGATGCTAGGTGCTCACCGGCTCCTGGACCGGTTCGCGCAAAGTGGCCCACGCTGACAGATCTCATCTTCGCGGATGCAACTTGCGCTACGCCGCGCGCGGCTAGGCGAGCCTTGTTGACAAGGCATGCCCGACGGCCTAACGTCGTTCACGTTGCTCGGTGCCGCGATTCATTGGCTCGAGCGCCCGTTCGCCGTTCTCGTTGGATTGTGTGCCGAACACTCCCCAGACTGCGCCGGGCTGCGTCGCCGCAGCCCGACAACGCCTTCTGTCTTTGCTCAGGGGGAACCGATGAACTGCCGCACGTCGAGTGCCGAACGTACCTGCCTGCCCGTTCTTGCCGCCGCATCCATATTGGCTTGCGGCTCAAAGTAACGCCGCGGCCGAAGACGCCTGCGGCATGCAGCAGCTACCGGCGTTGTCAGTCACATCGCAGCACGCCGTCAGCTACGCCGACACGTTGGGGGTCCTGTTGGTTTTCGCCAAGTTCCCGGACGGCGATGACGACGTCCATTGCGACACGTCGAGCAACGTGGGGTGGCCTGACGGGAGTAGCCCGCCGGCCTGGGCCGACAGCCTTATCGAGAATACGAACACACCAGCCATCGAGGGAAGTGTCTCCCATCTCTACTACACCATGTCGGGAGGCAAGCATCTGTTGAAGGGCGATGTCTATCCGCAGGTGGTCACCGTTGATTCGACCCTGGCGACCCTTTGGAGCCTCTACTCAGATCCTAAGGAACGGGTTGGCGTAGCCAATGAATTGGTCGTAGACCAGGTTATCGAAGACCTCGACCTCGCTGCACTCAACTACGATTTGCACAAGGACGATTTCATTGATGCGATCTGGATCTACTACCGATCCCCTACCAACGGGACTGTTTCTCTGACGAACCAGAGTTTCCAGGGCGTCGCCCAGATGTTGAACGCCGACAAGCAGTATACCGTGGGCGAGGGGGCCGCGCAGACTACTATCTCCGTGGGACACTTCGGCGGAAGTATGAACACGTGGAAGACCCATCTCACGGACACGAATGACACGGTGAGGCTCGTGGATCGCTGGGCGGCCCTCCGCATTCTGGCACATGAGCACGGGCACAGGGTTTTTAAGGCCGTGGAGAGCGCGCAGGTTGGTGGCCATATCGATACGATGGGTCCATTTGGCCTTATGGAAGGCACTGTACCCATCCGGGAGGGTGGGCGATCCATAATCGTCTCGGGCTTCAACCGGTGGATCGCCGGTTGGATCGATCCGCCGGAAATCAGTTCGATGGTCTCCGGTGCGGACACCATGATCGTACTGCGGAACGCCGCCGTTTACGGTGATGAGGCGTCCGCGGTAATCAACACTTCTGATCCGGATCAACAGTTCCTTTTGGAGTGCCGTTCGACCGCCGGCTCCGCCTATCTTGCTGCCAAACCGGGCGCGGCGTGTGGAGGACAAGCGGGGCCGGAGGGACTCCTTGTCACACATCTGAACTGGAGGCGCTATCCCGCCTCCGACATCGGCTGGGACGACAGCTCGCCACGGGCTCCCCTGGCGGTCCCCGAGCTGGCGCAGGGTCGATACGACACGACCACCGGCGATCCCGACGCAGAGAACGGCCGGGATGAGATGCAGAGGAACCCCGTGGCGACCAGTGACGGTCGTTGGGGGGTCACACCCACGGACCTCTTCGTCGCGGGTCCGGGAAGCCAAGGTAGGAGCAATGTCCTGAGTCCGTTTACGAATCCGAACACGAACCTCTACGTAATCGACGATGACCCGCTCGGCGGGCAGGAGCGGCTCAAGCCCCAAGAGGTGTACAGCGGGATCTCCTTCTATGACATTCATTGGTCCAGTGCGACGAAGGAGTCGCTTATCGTCAGTATCCGCTTCGACTCGGGCCCCGCGCCGGCCGAGGCGGACACTCTTCGTGGAGACATGACCTGGGAGGGACGCATCCAGCTGACCGGCGACCTGTACGTGGAGCCGACCGCTAAGCTGTCAATTGCTGCCGGATCTCAGATTGCCTTCGGCCCGTTCGATCGCTTCTCCAGTGGTCGAACCCAGCAGCGGGTCGAGCTCATCGCCCCCAACGGAAGCCTCGACGTGAGTGGGACCGCTCTCGAGCCGGTTCGTTTCACGTCTTCGCGGGATGCGAGCATCGAGCGATTCCTGGACGATCTGGACGCTTCGGCAGCGGCCGGCGACTTCCATGGAGTCCGGACGATCGACTCCGATCCGTCATCTCTTTCGTCCATCCGCTACGCCGACTTCTCCTACGCGGTACACGCCGTGTCCGTGGACTCCTTGAGCGGAACGATCTTCAACTGCTCGTTCGCGAACTCAGACTCGTCAGATGTCTACCTTGATCGGGACACGCGCATTCCGAAGGACGAGGAATGGCGTTTGGGCGGGGCGACCGAGGTCGTCATGGAGGCCGACTCTGACGCAGCGAACGGATACCTGCATGAAAACTTGATCGAGATCATTGTGGACGGCTCATTGCGAGCAATCGGGACGAGCGGCAACCCCGTGACGTTCCACTCAACGGACAACGACCTCCTGAGGGGTGACAACTGGCACGGGATTCTCGCTCGCGGGAATGCATGGGCCGACGGTGCCAACAATCTCGTCTTGGAGTACGCGAATCTGGGCTACGCGCACTACCCGGTTGAGACTATGTACGCTGATACGGTTCGCGTGGAGAACTCAGAGTTCCACACCTACGCTGAGGACGCGATCACGGATTTCAAGTCCGACGCGATCATTCGCGACTCTGTATTCAGGCCCGGAGCAAGTCAAACGTCCGGGGCCAAGAACGGCGTCAGGGTGACCGGATCCTTCACCGTGATGGAGCGCAACACCATCGAGGGGCAGACGGTCAACGGGATCTTCATCGACGGCGTTCAGTCCCACTGCCTCGGCACACCGGTTTCCGGGAACGGAACGGTCACGATCAAGGACTGCGAGATTCTCGGACCCCCAGTGGGAACGTCGGACGGCATCCGAGTGAGTTGGAGCTGCCACGAGGCAGCCACGGTCATCGAAGACTGCAACATTCAGGGTTGGAACCGGGGGATTCGGGCGGTCGGCAGCTCGGACCTCTCGGTGAACTGCAATTGCATCCTCGGAAATGTGGTCGGAGTGCAGCACAAGCGCTACAAACCAACGATCGACGCCGCCAACGGCGTGAATCGGTTCTTCCGGAACAACTTCGTCGAGAACGACTCGCTTAACGTGAACTCATTGACCGGGCCCTACGACGGGGCTCATGGCCTGAAGTTCGGATCCGTCAACGACGCATTGGCGGGCGAGAACAGGCTGGAACTGTCACCCGATCCGGGAGCCATCAACTACCGGTTGTGGGGGAACGAGATCGCTGGGCGGTCGGATTCGGCGCAGGTGAATCGGTGGTTGGACGCGTCGGGCATCGAAATCGAGGAGGCCGACATCAACAACTACAACAAGATCCGAACTAATCAAGACCTCTGGGTCGACAGCCCTGCTCCTTCAGATCCGACCTGCAGCAGTTCCTGTTCCGCCGTCGGGCCGGAAGCTGAGACGGGCCGTTTGGCGGCAATGCAGCGCGACGCAGGCCCCGGGGCATTCGGAGATCCGGGTGGAGCCTCCCTACCGAAAGCACATCCGGCAGACCTGGCGCTCCATGGCCCCCGGCCGAACCCGTCCCATGGCCGGGTAACGGTTGCGCTGGACGTCCCTGCGGAACGTGCGGCGGAAGTGGTACACTTGGACATCTACGATGTCACCGGGCGGCATGTCGCCTCCCTCATTCAGGGCCAGCCCGGAGCGGGCTGGCATCGATTCGTGTGGGACCTGACCTCCTCCGATGGCAGCAGGGTGAGCCCCGGCGTCTTCTTCGTACGGGCGGAGATCGGAGACTACCGCAAAACTCGAAAGATCACCGTGCTGAGGTAGTCATGAGACAATCGCTCGTCAGATGGGGGACGATGGCGGCGCTCCTGGCCGCCCCGACCCTGGCCCCTTCCCACGCGTGCGCGGCGACCCGTCACGTCCCGGCCGACTACGCGACGATCCAGGCTGCGATCGATGCGTCCGTGGCTGGGGACAGTGTCCTCGTGGCGCCCGGGACCTACACGGGGCAGCCACACACGGGGCCGGTGTGTGCGAATGTTGTGACCGAGCACGTCGTTGCGGAGCTGAAGCCGGGCATCGTATTGAAGAGTACGGGCGGCCAGCAGGTAACTATTCTGGATGGTGGGCCGATGGCGCCCTTTGGCCCCCGGACTGTGCGCCTCGTCAGTCAAGATGGCCCGCCGACAAAGGTCGAGGGATTCTCGATCACAAGTGGGCTTGTCGGCGTCGCTGTCGGATGCACGAGCAGCGAGGTCACGATCTCAGATTGTCGAATCTGGGGCACCGACGCTTTTGGGGTTGTGGTCAGCGAAGCGACAGTGAATCTCCTCGACTGCCAAGTGGAGGGGAACACAGGAGAGGCTGTGAGAGTCTCCTTCGGCGGCGGCGTTCTTCGTGTTGAGCGAACCCGCTTCGAAGGAAACCTGGATGAGGCGCTAGTGTCGCTGCGGGGTGGCTCATTGACGGTGATCGACTGCGAGTTCGTGAACCACTCGATGGCCGGCGTCGCGTACGTTGAGAACACAGACAGCTTCTTGTTCCGGAACTGCCTGTTCTACAATAACTCTAGCGCCCGCCGTGGGACGGCACTCGCAATCGCAGGGTCATCCGGTGTCGTCGAGCGCTGCACCTTCGCGTACAACACAACCACAGCCGTGGGCGGCGCGATGTACATCCTTGAGGATCCGTCGAACGTGACGATCCGGAACAACACGTTCTATCGGTGTGAGGCACCGGTGGCGGGCGGCGCCATCACTTGGCTCGTCAATAGCGGGGCGGTCCACAACAACATTGTCGCCGAGTGCTCAGCCGGCGCGCTCACGGCGGACGGATCGATGACGGACTCCGGGTGCAATCTCTTCTGGAACAACGAATCCAACTACATCACCTGGCCGGAGAACGCCCAAGCCACAGATATCGAGGCGGACCCTCGGTTCTGCGATCCGGAGAGCCTGGACTTCACCGTCCACTCCCAGTCTCCGGCCGTGGTTCCGCTGGTCGGAAACTGCGGCCCTCAGATCGGAGCGTTCGGGGTCGGATGCGGTGCGGTGAGTGTGGAGGCAAGCAGCTGGGGAAAGATCAAGAATCATTACCGGGAGGTCTCAAGATGAAACGTGTTTGGAGTCTGGCGATCATCGTGATGGCGGCGGTTCCCTCATTCGCGGCCGAGGCGACGTTTTCTGTTTCGGACGCAATCGTCATCGCCAGTGAGGAGGGCGAGTCCCGGGTATTGGTCACGGTGGGATCGCTTTCCGGGTTGCAGGGTGAGTTCATCACTTCGGCGGAGCTGGACTTCACGCTGCCCGGAAGCACACCGAGTCGAAGCCTCGAGCTGGAGGTGTCGAACATCGAGCGACCGTGGGACGGCCGCCCGACGTGGACAACCCCCTGGACCGACGCGGGAGGTGACACGGATCCGGCGTGGGGGACCACCGCGGAACTGACTGGAGGCCGAGCGGCAAGCCGACTCATCCTGGACGTCACCCAGATGGTGCGGGCCATCATCTCGAGCGATCTTGCCAACCACGGCTTTCTCATCCGTCCCGCGGACCCGGACCGGAGCGGCTTCGACTCCGCAGGACGGACGATTCTGGGCGATCTGAGCGGCGGCGTGCTGCGCGTGCGGTACCGGGAGATGACGAAGCTCTTTCGGGCCAGCATGGCGGAGCTGGATGACCGGCGTGGGAGAAGCAAGCCGGAGTAGGAGCGCGAAGGTCCAGTAGCCAAGCCCCTTGGTTGAGGGACCGACTTCTGGACCCGGAAGTGGTCGATGTCGTACGCGCCGATCCGCCGCGGAGGGACGCCGGACTCCTGCGTCGCCGCCGGCGTCCTCGAGGAGCTCCTGCACCTCGCGCCGCAGGTCCTGGTCGTCCGTCTCGCGCCGGAGAAACTCGGCGCGCTGCTCGGGCGGCAACGAGGACGCGGCCTCAAACAGGCGCCTGACCTCGCTCCAGCGATCGTCGCTCAAGGAATCCGTTCCGCGTCGTTCGCGCGGAACCGGCCGTCGGTGAAGCGGGCGAACCGGATCGTGCCGTCTTCCTCGCGCAGCGCCAGCGTCGGGTCCACGAAGCGGGCCGCGGCCGGCTGGTAGCCGAGGAGCGAGCCGGGGTTCACCACGTCGGTCTCGCCGGTTCGATCGCACGCGGGGACATGGTCATGCCCGAAGACCACCAGATCGAAGCGTCCGGACTCCGCCAGCGGCCCGGCCAGTTCCGGGAAGTGCTGCATCGCGGTCCGGACCCCGCCGACGTCGCCCAGGAAGGTCTCGCCGTGCAGCGTCAGGTTCGCGAAGCGCGCCGCCTGCATCTGCATCCGGAAGCGGTCCGCGTCGTTGTTCCCGAAGACGACGTGCACCGGGCCGGGGAACTCCGCCAGCATCGGCACGATGAACGGAGCGGAGAGATCGCCGGCGTGGAGCAGGACGTCGCACCGGTCCGAGAGGAAGTCCACGGCCGAGCGGAGGACCTCCACGCGGTCGTGCGAGTCCGAGACGATCCCGATCCTCATGACGCGGCGCGACCCTTCCCTGGCCGCTCCGCGGACTCCGCGGCCGGGGGAGCGATGGGACCGGTCTCCAGAATCGGGGACGCGTCCACGTCGTGGGTGCCCGTCGTCAAGTCCATCCTCGGTAGCGGCATCCGTCCCTCGATCCCCCTGGGGCCCCTGATCTTACCCGATCGTGGTTCGTCAGACCCCCTCCGAGACGGGGTCGATGCAGGTCACTCAGGGGTGGGTTGGAACCGCGGGATCCGGTCGGTCGGCAGCTCGGACCTCTCGGTGAACTGCAATTGCATCCTCGGAAATGTGGTCGGAGTGCAGCACAAGCGCTACAAACCAACGATCGACGCCGCCAACGGCGTGAATCGGTTCTTCCGGAACAACTTCGTCGAGAACGACTCGCTTAACGTGAACTCATTGACCGGGCCCTACGACGGGGCTCATGGCCTGAAGTTCGGATCCGTCAACGACGCATTGGCGGGCGAGAACAGGCTGGAACTGTCACCCGATCCGGGAGCCATCAACTACCGGTTGTGGGGGAACGAGATCGCTGGGCGGTCGGATTCGGCGCAGGTGAATCGGTGGTTGGACGCGTCGGGCATCGAAATCGAGGAGGCCGACATCAACAACTACAACAAGATCCGAACTAATCAAGACCTCTGGGTCGACAGCCCTGCTCCTTCAGATCCGACCTGCAGCAGTTCCTGTTCCGCCGTCGGGCCGGAAGCTGAGACGGGCCGTTTGGCGGTAATGCAGCGCGACGCAGGCCCCGGGGCATTCGGAGATCCGGGTGGAGCCTCCCTACCGAAAGCACATCCGGCAGACCTGGCGCTCCATGGCCCCCGGCCGAACCCGTCCCATGGCCGGGTACCGGTTGCGCTGGACGTCCCTGCGGAACGTGCGGCGGAAGTGGTACACTTGGACATCTACGATGTCACCGGGCGGCATGTCGCCTCCCTCATTCAGGGCCAGCCCGGAGCGGGCTGGCATCGATTCGTGTGGGACCTGACCTCCTCCGATGGCAGCAGGGTGAGCCCCGGCGTCTTCTTCGTACGGGCGGAGATCGGAGACTACCGCAAAACTCGAAAGATCACCGTGCTGAGGTAGTCATGAGACAATCGCTCGTCAGATGGGGGACGATGGCGGCGCTCCTGGCCGCCCCGGCCCTGGCCCCTTCCCACGCGTGCGCGGCGACCCGTCACGTCCCGGCCGACTACGCGACGATCCAGGCTGCGATTGACGCCTCGGTGGCTGGGGACAGCGTCCTTGTGGCGCCTGGAACTTACATGGGACAGTTGCATGTTGGACCGGTTTGCGCCCTCGTTCGGACCCAGCAAGTGGTGGCTGACCTGAAGCCTGGAATCGTGCTCAAGAGCACGCACGGACCAGGAGCGACTGTGTTGGATGGCGGTCCAGTAGCTCCGTACGGGCCCCGGACCGTGCGCCTGACGAATCAGGACGGCCCTCCGACGAAAGTCGAGGGGTTTACAGTGACCGGTGAGTTCGTGGGCATGATGGTCACCTGCACGACCAGCGAGGTGACCGCGTCCAACTGCTGGTTCCTCGGGAATCAGAGTCACGCAGTAGGCGTGGGCGAGGCGACCTTGAATCTTCTTGACTGTCGAGTGGAAGGGAACGGCGACGAGGATGCGGTTCGGGTGGACACCAGCAATGGGCACCTTCGCATTGAGCGAACCCGCTTCGAAGGAAACCTGGATGAGGCGCTAGTGTCGCTGCGGGGTGGCTCATTGACGGTGATCGACTGCGAGTTCGTGAACCACTCGATGGCCGGCGTCGCGTACGTTGAGAACACAGACAGCTTCTTGTTCCGGAACTGCCTGTTCTACAATAACTCTAGCGCCCGCCGTGGGACGGCACTCGCAATCGCAGGGTCATCCGGCGTCGTCGAGCGCTGCACCTTCGCGTACAACACAACCACAGCCGTGGGCGGCGCGATGTACATCCTTGAGGATCCGTCGAACGTGACGATCCGGAACAACACGTTCTATCGGTGTGAGGCACCGGTGGCGGGCGGCGCCATCACTTGGCTCGTCAATAGCGGGGCGGTCCACAACAACATTGTCGCCGAGTGCTCAGCCGGCGCGCTCACGGCGGACGGATCGATGACGGACTCCGGGTGCAATCTCTTCTGGAACAACGAATCCAACTACATCACCTGGCCGGAGAACGCCCAAGCCACAGATATCGAGGCGGACCCTCGGTTCTGCGATCCGGAGAGCCTGGACTTCACCGTCCACTCCCAGTCTCCGGCCGTGGTTCCGCTGGTCGGAAACTGCGGCCCTCAGATCGGAGCGTTCGGGGTCGGATGCGGTGCGGTGAGTGTGGAGGCAAGCAGCTGGGGAAAGATCAAGAATCATTACCGGGAGGTCTCAAGATGAAACGTGTTTGGAGTCTGGCGATCATCGTGATGGCGGCGGTTCCCTCATTCGCGGCCGAGGCGACGTTTTCTGTTTCGGACGCAATCGTCATCGCCAGTGAGGAGGGCGAGTCCCGGGTATTGGTCACGGTGGGATCGCTTTCCGGGTTGCAGGGTGAGTTCATCACTTCGGCGGAGCTGGACTTCACGCTGCCCGGAAGCACACCGAGTCGAAGCCTCGAGCTGGAGGTGTCGAACATCGAGCGACCGTGGGACGGCCGCCCGACGTGGACAACCCCCTGGACCGACGCGGGAGGTGACACGGATCCGGCGTGGGGGACCACCGCGGAACTGACTGGAGGCCGAGCGGCAAGCCGACTCATCCTGGACGTCACCCAGATGGTGCGGGCCATCATCTCGAGCGATCTTGCCAACCACGGCTTTCTCATCCGTCCCGCGGACCCGGACCGGAGCGGCTTCGACTCCGCAGGACGGACGATTCTGGGCGATCTGAGCGGCGGCGTGCTGCGCGTGCGGTACCGGGAGATGACGAAGCTCTTTCGGGCCAGCATGGCGGAGCTGGATGACCGGCGTGGGAGAAGCAAGCCGGAGTAGGAGCGCGAAGGTCCAGTAGCCAAGCCCCTTGGTTGAGGGACCGACTTCTGGACCCGGAAGTGGTCGATGTCGTACGCGCCGATCCGCCGCGGAGGGACGCCGGACTCCTGCGTCGCCGCCGGCGTCCTCGAGGAGCTCCTGCACCTCGCGCCGCAGGTCCTGGTCGTCCGTCTCGCGCCGGAGGAACTCCTCGCGCCGGAGGAACTCCTCGCGCCGCTGCGCCGGGAGCGCCGACGCCGCCTCAAACAGGCGTCGAACCTCACTCCAGCGATCGTCGCTCAAGGAATCCGTTCCGCGTCGTTCGCGCGGAACCGGCCGTCGGTGAAGCGGGCGAACCGGATCGTGCCGCTTTCCTCGCGCAGCGCCAGCGTCGGGTCCACGAAGCGGGCCGCGGACGGCTGGTAGCCGAGAAGCGAGCCGGGGTTCACCACGTCGGTCTCGCCGGCGCGATCGCATGCGGGAACGTGGTCGTGACCGAAGACCACGAGATCGAAGCGTCCCGACTCCGCCAGCGGCCCGGCCAGTTCCGGGAAGTGCTGCATCGCGGTCCGGACCCCGCCGACGTCGCCCAGGAAGGTCTCGCCGTGCAGCGTCAGGTTCGCGAAGCGCGCCGCCTGCGTCTGCATCCGGAACCGGTCGGCGTCGTTGTTCCCGAAGACGACGTGCACCGGGCCCGGGAACGCCGCCAGCATCGGCACGATGAACGGAGCGGAGAGATCGCCGGCGTGGAGCAGGACGTCGCACCGGTCCGCGAGGAAGTCCACGGCCGAGCGGAGGACTTCCACGCGGTCGTGCGAGTCCGAGACGATCCCGATCCTCATGACGCGGCGCGACCCTTCCCTGGCCGCTCCGCGGATTCCGCGGCCGGGGGAGCGATGGGACCGGTCTCCAGAATCGGGGACGCATCCACGTCGTCCGCCCCCATCAGCTTGACGACTCTCTCCAGCGCGTCGGCGATGCGCCGCTGCTCCGCATCGGGCAGCGCGTTCATCGCGTCGGCCAGTCGCTCCTGCAGCAGCGACGGCGCCGCCCGGATCAGCGCGATCCCCTCGTCCGTGGCGGAGACCTCCACGACGCGGCGATCGGACTTGCTTCTCTCCCGGCGGACGAGACCCTTCTCTTCCAGCCGATCGACGATCCCCACGACGGTGCTCGGGCTGAGGTACACCCGCGCGGCGAGCGCCGAGTTGGAGAGGGGCCCCTCCTCCCCCAGCGTCACCAGGCAGACGAGCTGCGGACTCGTCACTCCGAAGCCGCTGGAGAGCCGGCGCGAGTGGAGTTCGATGGCCCGCAGCATCTTCCGGATCGCCCGAAAGACCCGCAAGTCGTTTCTCGGCTGAGGTTTAGCTGAATCGGTCACTCGACTCCCCCTGAACGCCCGCTCATCTTACCCGATCGCGGCTTGACAGGCGCGCCCCTGAACATTAGTCTACCAATCGTTTGAATGCGAATGATTTGACATCGAACGCATCGTCCCTGGATTCGTCCGGCTCCGCGGGAATTCCGGGGAGCAGGGTCCGCTCGGGCAGGATCCGCGCCGCTCCCCTGGAGGACCGATTCATGAACGACACGACCGAACCGTCTCCCCGATCCATCCGCATCGAGGTCGTCCGCACTCCGGAGCAGCTGGCGGAGATCGTCGACGAGGAGGACCTCGTGTCCTTCCTTCATCGATCCCTGGTCCCCTTCGAGGACGAACCCCGGGACATCCGACGCGGGATCCGGCACGCCATCGGCGAAGAGGGCAACGGACCCGGGTTCGTACTCCTCGCCCTCGAGGAGGAAGAGGTCCGCGGTGCCCTGGTCATGCTGGACACGGGGATGAGCGGCTTCGTGCCGGAGAACCTGCTGCTCTACCTGGCGGTGGACCCGGACACGCGCGGCTCGGGAATCGGCGGCCGGCTCTGCCGTACCGCGGTGGAAGAGGCACCGGGACAGGTCGCTCTGCACGTGGAGTACGACAATCCCGCGAGGCGCCTGTACGAGCGACTGGGCTTCGAGACGAAGTACGCGGAGATGAGGCACTCCTCATGAACCGCATCCTGATCGATCGACCGAAGCTGGCAAGGAACCTTCGCAACCTGGCCTCCACGATGCGCGAGACGCAGGCCACGTGGACCCTGGTCACGAAGGTCCTCTGCGGACATCGTCCGTCGCTGGAGTTGCTGCATCGACTGGGGATCCGGTCGGTCGGCGACACGCGACTGGACAATCTCCGCGCCGTGGACGAGGTCATGCCCGGAACGCGTCGCTGGTACCTCCGCCCGCCCAACATCTCCCAGGCGGAGGAGGTCGTGGCGTCGGCCGACGTGAGTCTCAACTCCGAGCTGGAAGTCCTGAGGGCACTGAATGCCGCCGCCGCGGCCCACGGGATCCGGCACCGCGCCGTCATCATGGTCGAGCTGGGGGAACTCCGCGAAGGCGTGCTTCCCTCCGCGCTGGTCCCGTTCGCGCAGCGCGCGCTCGCGCTCGACCACATCGACGTCGTCGGCATCGGCGCCAACCTCGGTTGCCTTTCCGGCACCGTTCCCACGATCGAGCAGCTCTCTCCCCTTCCTCTCTTCTCGCGTCTCCTGGAGCACGAGTTCGGACGACGCTTCCCGCTCGTCTCCGCCGGCACGAGCGTCCTCCTCGCGGCCCTGCAGCGGGGCAACGTGCCGGACGGCATCAACCACTACCGGATCGGAGAGGCGGCGTTCCTGGGCACGGACCTGATCCGCGGCGGGCTCCTGGAGAAGCTGCACAACGTCGTCCGGATCGAGGCGGAGATCGTGGAGATCAAGGAGAAGAACCTCGTTCCGCTCGGCGAGACTTCGGACGAGATCATTCCGTTCGGGACCGCCGACGGTCGCGACACCGCGCCCGGGGAGAGAGGCTACCGAGCACTGGTCTCCCTGGGACACCTGGACACGGATGTCGGCGGCCTGACCCCCGAGATCCCCGACCACGAGATCGTCGGAGGATCCTCGGACCTGACCGTCGTCTATCTCGGACAGAACGAGGAGAACCTGGGAGTCGGAGACACGATCCGGTTCCGCCCGGACTACTCCGCCCTGCTGCGGGCGATGAACAGCCGCTACATGCGGCACGAGATCGTGTCCGAGGAGCCGGCTCCGGATCGCGAGGTCCGGACCCTGGTGCGGGAGTCCACGCTGGCGGTTCCGGAAACCCGATGACCCCGGAACTTGCGGAACTCCGCCGCGAGCTGCATCGACTCGCGGATCCGTCCGGCCAGGAAGCGAGAACCGCGGCGTTCCTGCGGGAGAGACTCTCCACCCTCTCCCCGGATGCGCTGATCAGCGACATCGGCGGTCAGGGAGTAATGGCGTCCTTCCGGGGCGAGACCCCCGGTCCGTCGATCCTGTTCCGCGCGGAGCTCGACGCGCTTCCCATCGACGAGACGATCGACGTCGCCTGGGGTTCCGCCCGCCCCGGGACGTCGCACAAGTGCGGCCACGACGGACACATGGCACTCCTGCTGGGCCTGGCCGGGCGACTCTCCGCATCGCGTCCCCCGGTCGGCGACGTTCACCTGCTGTTCCAGCCGGCGGAGGAGACGGGCGAGGGAGCGGAGGCCGTTCTCGCGGACCCCGCGTTCCGCGGGCGGGCCGTGGACGTCGCGATCGCCCTCCACAATCTTCCGGGATTCCCAAAGGGAACGGTCGTCCTCCGGGACGATGTCTTCGCATGGACGTCCATCGGGGCGGCCGTGCACCTCGAAGGACACGAGAGCCACGCCAGCCAGCCCGAACTCGGTCGCAGCCCGGCCCCTGCCCTCGCGCAGCTGATCCTGGATCTGCGGCAGTGGACCACGTCCCACCGCACCGGGCCGTCCACGGAGGCGCTGACGGTGACGCACGCCCGGCTGGGCGCGCCGGCGTTCGGAACGTCTCCGGGGCGCGCCGTCGTCTTCGCGACGTTCCGCGCGGACAACGAGGAGGCGATGAGCCGGTTCCGCTCCGACCTCGGCCGGAGAGCGACTGAACTCGCCGAGGGAGACGGACTGCAGGTCCGCCTGGAGTGGCACGAGGCGTTTCCGCTCACCCGGTCGGACGCCGAGGTCAATCGCGTGATCGAGGCGTCGGCGCGGAGCGAAGGACTCGACGTCCTTCGGCCGGACGTACCGTTCCGGTGGTCGGAGGACTTCGGCCACTTCACGGCGCGCTACCGCGGCGCCCTCTTCGGACTCGGCTCCGGAACCGACACACCGCCCCTGCACCATCCCGAGTACGACTTCCCGGATTCCCTCCTCGAGCCCGGCGTGAGTCTCCTCGACCGGATCGCGCGCTCGTTGCCGGGAGACGGATCGTGATCACCGGCTCGCGGCTGACGATCAGCGCCGAGAAGTACCGGCACAACATCCAGGTCCTCCGGTCCCTCCTGAACACGGGGACGCGCCTCAGTTCCGTGGTGAAGGGGAACGCGTACGGGCATGGCGTCCCGCAGGTCATTCCGCTCGCGGAGTCGTGCGGGATCGATCACTTCACGGTGTACAGCGCCAGTGAGGCTCGAGAAGTGGCCGACGTCGCGCGTGACGACTCCGACATCCTCATCCTGGGGGATCTCACCGGGGACGAGATGGAGTGGGCCGTGCAGACCGGGGTCCACTTCGCGGTGTTCGACCGGGAGCGGCTTGGCCGGGCCCGGGACGTCGCGGCCTCGCTCGGGCGCGCGGCGAAAGTGCACCTGGAGATCGAGACCGGAATGAACCGGACCGGACTCCGACCGGACGAGCTGGAGCGGGTCGCGGACGATCTCCGGACCCACGCGAGCCACTTCGACGTGGAAGGCGCATTCACCCACTATGCGGGCGCCGAGAGCGAGGCAAACTACCTGCGAGTCCGGAAGCAGATCCGCACGTTCCACAAGAGGATCGCCCGGCTGCGCGAGCTCGGCGTCCGGCCCCGATTGCTTCACACGGCGGGATCGGCCGCCACGATCACGTACCCGGAGACCCACATGGACCTCGTGCGGGTCGGCATCGCGCAGTACGGATTCTGGCCCAGCCAGGAGACGCGGATGCGCTACCTCATCGAGAGGTCCGGCCCCGCCCTTCCCGACGAGCCGGATCCGCTGCAGCGGATCATCCGGTGGATCTCCTCGGTGATGAGCGTGCAGACGGTTCCGCCCGGTCAGTTCATCGGCTACGGGACGTCCTACCTGACGACGCGGGAGCAGCGCATCGCCACCATTCCGGTTGGGTACAGCCACGGGTTCCCGCGCGTGCTCAGCAACCTCGGCTTCGTCCTCGTGCGCGGCGTTCGCGCGCCGGTCGTGGGGGTCGTCAACATGAACTGCACGACGCTCGACGTGACCGAGATCCCCGACGTGGAGGTCGGCGACGAGGTGGTGCTCATCGGCCGCCAGGGGCACCGCGAGATCTCCGTGGGCTGGTTCGGGGACCTCACCCGCTCGCTGAACTACGAGGTCCTCGTGCGGATCCCGCGCGAGATCCCCCGTTCCGTCCAACCCTAGGGAGCCGTGATGTCTCCGATCGATGCCGGGATCTTCGTCGTGTACCTGGTCGGCATGCTGGGCGTGGGCGCCTGGTTCCTCCGCCGCAACGAGGGAGCGGACGACTACTACGTGGCGGGGCGCGGCATGGGCAGCGTGCACGTGGGCATGTCCGTCGTGGCCACGGACGTCGGCGGCGGATTCTCGATCGGACTGGGAGGACTCGGCTTCGTCATGGGCCTGTCGGGCTCCTGGATGCTGTTCACGGGGCTCGTCGGCGCCTGGCTGAGCGCCGTGTTCCTGATCCCGAAGGTGAAGCGCACCCGTGCCTTCGACCGCGCCTTCACGTTCCCCGAGGTCTTCGGCCACCACTTCGGCCGCAGCACGGCCATCGCCGCCGGGGTCGTCTCCGCCATCGGCTACATCGGCTTCACGAGCTCCCAGATTCTCGCCGGCGCCAAGCTGGCGCACGGCACCTTCCCCTCCGTCTCGATCGGGACCGCCCTGCTGGTGATGGGCGTCGTCGCGGTCGTGTACACGGTGCTCGGCGGGCTGAAGGCCGTGATCTACACCGACACCATCCAGTGGGCGATCCTGATGATCGGTCTCATCTTCGTCGGCATTCCGATGTCCCTGCACGCGGTCGGAGGATGGGAGGCGGTGAGGGAGACCGTACGCCCCGAACTCCTCTCCTTCACGAACATCTCCGGAATCACGCTGCTCAACTGGGGAGTCACGATCGTTCCGATCTGGTTCGTCGGGATGACGCTCTACCAGCGCATGTACGCCTGCCGCGACGAGAAGACCGCGCAGCGCGCGTGGTACGTCGCGGGCCTGCTGGAGTGGCCGGTCATGGCGCTGATGGGCGTGACCCTCGGACTGCTGGCCCGGACCGGGGCGGAACAGGGCATGTTCCACTTCCTCGACGTGACCGATCCCGCGCAGATGGATCCGGAGACCGGCCTGCCGATGCTGCTCCGCACGGTGCTCCCCGCCGGCGCGATGGGACTGGTGATGTCCGCCTACTTCTCCGCGATCCTCTCCACCGCCGACAGTTGCCTGATGGCGTGCTCCGGCAACGTGGTCTCGGACCTGCTGGGACGGCGGGACGGACGACCCTCGACGCTGCGGCTCGCCCAGATCACCACCGCGATCCTCGGCGCCGTCGCCCTCCTGCTCGCCGCCCGGATGACCAGCGTTCTGGACCTGATGCTGCTCTCCTACGCGTTCATGGTCTCCGGCCTGTTCGTGCCCGTGCTGGCGATCCTGCTACCCGTCCCCCGGAGCGCCGCCGCCGCCACCACGTCCATCCTCGTCGGAGGATCCGTCACCGCCGGCCTCGTCCGGGCGGAAGCGACCCTCCCCTACGGTCTGGACGCGAACGTCTTCGGGCTGGCCGCCTCCGCCGCGGCCTACGCGCTCGTCGTGGCGTTCCGTCGCCCGGGGAGGGCGAACGCGGTACGACCCGCGTCGTCCGACTGAGAGGAACGCCGGGCCGCCGTCGACCCATCCCCGCCCCCGAGCCTCAGACCCCCGATCCGGACCGGATCGCAATCCCACGAAAGCGGGTCGCCCCGGGAGGGCCCATACTGGAGGCAGTCCGCATCCCTGGAGGGCTTCATGACGCTTCGCTTCCCAGCCGCCGCCCTGGCGGTCGCGCTGTCCGCCACGTTCGCTTCCGCCGAGACGCCCCACCCCCTGATGGAGCTGGACCGGGAGTCCGGCCCGGGGCGCCTGACCACGCTGTACGAGTCCCGTCCCGACCTGAAGGAGATGCGGAGCAGCGGCTGGAAACCGCTGCAGCGTCTGCTCTGGTTCGGGGAGACCCGGCGCTCCGCCGAGGGCACAACCCCGGCACAGGAACGCGTCCGCGCCTGGCGGACGGCGAACCAGCGCCGCTCGCTGCGGGCCGGATCGCCCGCCTGGTTCAACATCGGACCGGCCCAGATGTCCGGACGGACCGTCTCCGTAGGCTTCCACCCCACCGATCCGGCGATCGTGTACGTGGGCTCGGCCTCCGGCGGCCTCTGGAAGACCACGGACGGCGGCGACAGCTGGACCCCGAAGACGGACACGCTGCCGACCACCACGGTCGGGGCGGTGTGCGTGCTCTCCTCGAATCCGGATATCGTCCTGATGGGCACGGGCGAGGGTTCGGGCGCCGGGTTCAACCCCACCGGCGGCACCAACCTCGGCATCGGCCTGTTGAAGTCGACGGACGGCGGGGACACGTGGGGGACCACGTCCCTCTCCTACCCCGTGTCCGGCACCCACGGCTTCAACGTGATCCGCGAGAACCCGACGACGGGCACGATCCTCGCCGGCGCCAACGACGGCCTCTGGCGGTCGACCGACGAGGGCGACACCTGGACCGAGGTCCAGATCACCGGAAACTTCTTCGACGTGAAGTGGAAGCCGGGCGATGCCTCGCGCGTCTACATCACGAAGGGCAAGGACCCGTTCGTGAACGGCCAGAACGGGAACGGCGTGAAGGTCTCCACGGACGACGGCCTGACGTTCGCCATCGCCGGCACGGGTCAGCCGAGCGGCAGCCTGATCGGCAAGAGCAAGCTGGGCGTGTCGCCCGCGGACCCCAGCGTGATCTACGTCCACTACGTCAACGCCACGAGTTCCTGGTCCACGCTGGGCATCTACCGCAGCACGGATGACGGCGCCACGTGGAACGTTCGGAACAACTCCATCAACATGACCGGGGCCCAGGGCTGGTACAACCTCGCGCTGGCCGTGGACCCGGCCGACGCGGATCGCGTGATCACGGCGGGCGTCAACCTGTACGTCTCGGACGACGGCGGCACCACGTTCACGAACCAGTCCGGCGCCCCGTTCGGTACGGCTACGGTCCCGCACTGGGACCATCATGCCCTGGAGTCCCATCCCGCGACCGGCGAGCTGTGGGTCGGCACGGACGGCGGCGTCTGGAAGTCCACCGACGACGGCGCCACCTGGGCCTCGCGCCGCGAGGGCATCGTCTCCTACCAGTACTACGACATCTGCGTCGCGCAGGCGGACGACGTCTTCACGCTGGGCGGCACGCAGGACAACGGCCTTCCGGCCCGGGACACCGGAGACACCTGGTTCGAATCCACGTTCGTCGCGGACGGCATGGTCTGCAACATCAGCCCCAACTTCTCGAACATCATCTACGCGGAGTGGCAGTTCGGGAACCAGATCAAGTCCACCAACGGTGCCAGCAGCTGGCGGAGCATCCAGACCGGACTGAGCGCCAACCCGGGAATCTGGGTGACGCCCACGGACCAGTCGCAGGTGAATCCGCGCCACCTGTACGCCGGAGTGTTCGCCGGGATCTTCAAGACGACGGACGGCGGCAACCAGTGGAACAGCGTCTCGCCGCACGTGGCGCGCTGGATCTCCATCCATCCGCCGGACCACAACTACGTGTGGACGGTGTCCAACTTCCAGGGGGTCTGGGTCACGACGGACGCCGGTGCCACGTGGACGTCGTCCGCCGGCTTCCCCACCACGGGGCTGGAAACCAAGATCGATGCGCATCCGCTGGATCCGCAGACCGCGTTCGTCACGAGCGGCGGCTACGGCACCGGCCAGCCGAAGATCCTCCGGACGACGGATCTCGGAGCGTCGTGGCAGGACGTCACCGGCGACTTCCCGGACCAGCCGGCAAACACGTTCCTCGTGGATCCCGTCTACCCGGACCACTGGTACGTCGGTTCGGACATCGGCGTCTGGAGAAGCACGAACGGCGGCGTGAACTGGGCCCCGTTCGGCGCGAGTCTTCCCAACGTGGTCGTCGTGGACCTGGAGCTGCGCCTCAACGCCCGCAAGCTCGTGGCCGGAACGTACGGGCGCGGGGCGTGGGAGATCGAGCTGGAGGCCGACCCCACCTCGGCCGGCGAGCCGCAGGTGGCGCGGTCCTCCGCGCTGATGCTGGATCCGCCGTCGCCCAACCCGGTCCGCGATCGATCCGTGCTGCGCTTCGCCGCTCGAACGGACGCTCCCGTCACGCTCGAGATCTTCGACGTGGCCGGACGGCGCGTGAACGTCGTCGCGGAGCTGGCGCGCGGAGACGGCGTGATCCGCCAGGCCGCGTGGGTGCCCGACGGCGCGCCGGCCGGCGTCTACTTCGCGGTGCTGTCGGCGGGGTCCGAGCGCGTCAGCCGGAAGGTGGTCGTGGCGCGCTGACGGCCGGGACGCGCTCGCCGTGATACGATCCGGGCTTCCCGGATCGGAGACGGCGATGGCGAACCCGCGGACGATCACGCGGCTGCTCCACGAGTGGAGGGACGGCCGCGAGGAGGCGCTGGAGCGGCTGGTCCCGCTCGTCTACGAGGAGCTTCGCGAGATCGCGGGGCGGCTGTTCTCCTCGGAGCGGGCGGGGCACACGCTCCAGCCGACCGCCGTCCTCCACGAGGCGTACGCGCGCCTGGTGGACGCGGGCGTGGACTGGAACGACCGGAACCATTTCTACGCCGTGGCCGCCCGGGCGATGCGGCGCGTGCTGCTGGATCACGCGCGCCGGAAGGGATCGGCGCGGCGCGGCGGCGACTGGAAGCGCGAGTCGATGGATCCCGCCGAGCGGGTCGCCGGCCCCGCCCCCGTGGACGTCATCGCCATCGACGAGGCGTTGCAGCGGCTGGAGGCGAAGGACGCCCGCGTCGCCCGGATCGCGGAGCTCCACTACTTCGGCGGACTGGAGTGGGAGACCATCGCGGAGACGATGAACGTGTCGCGCTCCACCGTCGCGCGGGACCTGCGGCTGGCCAAGGCGTGGCTCCGGCGCGAGATCGCCGGCGAGGGCGACGCCTAGAGCTCCGGAGCGGAGTCCCCCGTCTGCACGCGCCAGAGCGATGCGTACAGCCCGCCCCGCTCCAGCAACTCCTCGTGCGTCCCCGACTCCACGATGCGTCCCGCATCCATCACGTGGATGCGATGCGCGTGGCGGATGGTGGAGAGGCGGTGCGCGATGATCAGCGTGGTGCGCCCCACCGCCACATGCGCCAGCGACCTTTGGATGGCGGCCTCCGTCTCGTTGTCCACGGACGACGTGGCCTCGTCCAGGACGAGGATCGGCGGATCCTTCAGCACGGCCCGCGCGATCGCCAGCCGCTGCCGCTGGCCGCCGGAGAGCTTTTGCCCCCGCTCCCCCACGATCGTCTCGTAGCCGCGCGGCAGGTCCTCGATGAACTCGGCCGCCTCGGCCACGCGCGCCGCCTCGCGCACCTGATCCTCCGTGGCATCGAAGGTCCCGTACGCGACGTTCTCCCGCACGGTGCCGTCGAAGAGGAAGACGTCCTGGCTCACCAGGCCGATCGCGTGCCGCAGATCCGGCAGCCGGATCTCTCGCAGGTCGACGCCGTCGATCCGGATCGCCCCGACCTGCGGTTCGTAGAAGCGGAGCAGCAGCTTGATGAGCGACGTCTTGCCGGAGCCGGTGGCGCCCACGACGGCCACCGTCTCACGGGCCGGGATCGTGAGCGACAGCCCGCGCAGCACGGGCTCCCGCTCCCGGTAGGCGAACGTGACGGTGTCCAGCCGGATCTCGCCCTGCACGGACTCGCGCGGCATCGGCGTGTCCCCGCTGCGCACGTGGATGCGCGTGTCCAGCAGGTCGAGCGCGCGGTTCGTGGAGGCCATCGCCCGCTGGTAGAGATCCACCGTCTGGCCCAGGCGCGTGAGCGGCCAGAGCAGCCGCTGCGTCAGGAAGATCATGACGCTGTACGCTCCCACCGCCAGCTCACCGGCGAACACCGCGCGTCCGCCCAGCAGCAGTGTGAACACGAACCCCAGCACGATCACCATACGGATCAGCGGCGAGAACGCGGAGCTCAGGCCGATCGCCCGCCGGTTGCTCCGGCGGTAGCGGTCGCTCTCCGCGGAGACGCGACGCGCCTCGTGCTCCTCCGCCGTGAAGCTCTTGATCGTGGCGATGCCGCCGAGGTTGTTCGCCAGGAGACCGTTCAGGAATCCGACGCGCTCCCGCACGTCGGCGTAGCGCGGCGCGAGGCGCTTCTGGAACGCGAAGGAGCCCCACAGCACGAACGGCATCGGCAGGAACGCGAACGCCGCCACCTCCGGCGCCAGCGTGAAGAAGATCGCCCCGATGACGACGACGGTCGTGCCCACCTGCAGCAGGTCGTTCGCGCCGCCGTCCAGGAACCGCTCCAGCTGGTTCACGTCGTCGTTGAGAATCGACATGAGGCCGCCCGTGCTCCGGTCCTCGAAGTAGGCCAGGTCCAGGCGCTGCAAGTGGCCGTACACGTCGCGGCGCAGTTCGTGCTGGATCGCCTGGGCGAGGTTGCGCCACTTCACCGCGTACGCGTACTCGAAGACGGACTCCAGGCCCCAGATGAGGAGCGTCAACACGCCGAGCACCAGGAGCTGCCGGTCCGGCGCGACGATGCCGAGGCCGGCCAGCAGGGAGTCCTCCCTCTGCACCACCACGTCCACAGCCGCCCCGATGAGCAGCGGCGGCGCCAGGTCGAAGACCTTGTTCAGGATGGAGTACGTCGTGGCGGCCGCCGCCTCCGGGCGGTGGTCCCGGGCGTAGCGCAGCAGCCGCTTCAGGGGATGGGTCGGGTTCGCCATGGGGGGGCATCCTAGCACCGGGGGCCGATCCCGGCTGCCGCGACGTCCGGCTCCATCGGCCTACCCAACCGGACGGCGGCGGGCTACCCTGGGCCGGCCCCATCCACCCAGGCCCGCGGGGAGGCGCATGCAGTTCGTCGGAGAGAAGAACCACGATCACGCCGAGGTTCCCGCCATCGGGATCCTGCTCGCGAATCTCGGGACCCCCGATGCCCCGACGACGCCGGCGCTCCGGCGCTACCTGAAGGAGTTCCTCTGGGATCCGCGCGTGGTGGAGGTCCCCCGCTGGCAGTGGTGGCTCATCCTCAACGGGATCATCCTCAACACCCGCCCGAAGAACTCCGCAGAGCTCTACCGGAAGGTCTGGACCGACGAGGGATCGCCCCTGCTGACCATCAGCCGGCGGCAGGCGGCGCGGATGGAGGAAGCTCTCCGTGAGCGGATCGGGGAGCCGCTGCACGTGGCGGTGGGCATGCGCTACGGCAACCCTTCCATCGAGGCGGGGCTGGAGGAGCTGCGGCAGAAGAAGTGTCGCCGGATCCTCGTGTTCCCGGCCTACCCGCAGTACTCCGCGGTGACCACCGGCTCCACGTTCGACGCGGTGGCCGACGTCCTGAAGAAGTGGCGCTGGGTGCCCGGCCTGCGGCTGGTGCAGCACTACACGGATCACCCGGGCTACGTCCGCGCGCTGGCCGACAGCATCCGCCGGACGTGGGAGAACGGCGGGCCGCCGGACAAGCTCGTGATGTCCTTCCACGGGATGCCGGTGCGCTACCTGCACGACGGCGATCCGTACCACTGCCAGTGCCACAAGACCGCGCGCCTCGTCGCCGAGGAGCTGGAACTCCCGCGCGACCGGTGGATCCTCTCCTTCCAGTCGCTCTTCGGGAAGGAGGAGTGGCTGCGTCCCTACACGGACGAGACGCTGGAGGAGCTGGCGAAGTCCGGAACCGGCAGCGTCGACGTGATCTGCCCCGGCTTCTCCGCCGACTGCCTGGAGACCATCGACGAGATCGGGCGGGAGAACCGGCACGTCTTCCTGGAAGCCGGCGGCAAGGAGTACCGCTTCATCCCCTGCCTCAACGACCAGGCCGATCACGTGGCGGCCCTCGTCGACGTGGCGGCGCGCGAGCTGTCGGGCTGGACGACGCCCAGCGGCGACTGGTCGGACGACACGGCGCGGGCGGAGGCGGACGCCACGTGCCGGCGCGCCGAAGCGCTCCGGAGCGGATCCTGACGGGGGACCGTCCCGCCGGTTCCATCGTCCTGGTGACGGGCGCCACCGGATACGTCGGCGGCCGCCTGGTGCCCCGGCTCCTGGAAGAGGGATGGCGCGTCCGCTGCGCCACCCGGGACCCGCGCAAGCTGCAGAACCGACCCTGGACCGCGGACCCGCGCGTGGAGATCGTGCAGGCCGACGTGGCGGACGCCGCGGCGATGACGTCGGCGCTGCGCGGGTGCCGGGCGGCCTACTACCTCGTCCATTCCATGATCGTGGCGGGAGAGGAGTACCGGGAACAGGACCGCCGGCTGGCGGAGTCGTTCGTGCGGGCGACCGACGCCGCGGGCGTGGAGAGGATCGTCTACCTCGGCGGCCTCGGCGAGATGGGCGAGCACCTCAGCGAGCATCTCCGGTCGCGGCGCGAGGTGGAGCACGTGCTCGCCTCCGGCCGCGCGAAGCTGACGGTGCTGCGCGCCGCGATGATCATCGGCTCGGGGTCGGCCTCGTTCGAGATCCTGCGCTACCTCGTGGAGCGGCTCCCGGTGATGATCACGCCGCGCTGGGTCGGAACCCCGGCGCAGCCCGTCGCCATCCGGGACGCACTGCACTACCTCGTCGCGGCGCTCGACGTGCCCGAGACCGCGGGTCTCACGCTGGACATCGGCGGCCCGGACGTCCTCTCCTACCGGGACATCCTGCAGGTGATGGCGGAGGTGCGCGGCCTGCCGCGGCGATGGATCCTGCCCGTGCCCGTCCTCACCCCGAAGCTCAGCGCGCTCTGGATCCACCACGTCACGCCGGTGGGGAGGCGCATCGCCCGCCCGCTGGCCGAGGGGCTGCGCAACCCCGTGCTGTGCCGGGACGACCGCGCGCACGAGCTGATGCCGCACCGCCGGATGACGATCCGCGAGGCGATCGAGGCCGCGGACGCGCGCACCGAGGAGGATCGTCGGCCGACGACGTGGCTGGACGCGGGGCCCGTCCCGGGCGATCCGGACTGGGCGGGCGGACAGACGTTCAGGGACCGGCGCGGGGTGGAGGTCGCGGCCCCGCCCGAAGTGACGTTCGGCACAGTCTGCCGCATCGGCGGTCGGCAGGGCTGGTACTCCGGCACCTGGCTCTGGAAGCTACGCGGGGCGCTGGACCGGTCGCTGGGAGGGCCGGGGCTGTCCCGCGGCCGCCGCCGCGCCGACCAAGTGCACTACGGCGACGTCCTGGACTTCTGGCGCGTGGCCGACGTCCGGGCGCCCGAGCTCCTGCGCCTCCGGGCGGAGATGCGCCTCCCGGGAATTGCGGAGCTGGAGTTCCGGATTGCGCCGTCCGGCGACGAGTCCCGGCTGGAGCAGACCGCCCGGTTCCGGCCGCGCGGGCTGGGCGGGCTCCTCTACTGGGGGGCCGTTCTTCCCTTCCACGGATTCGTCTTTCGGTCCATGCTGCGGGGGATCCGCCGGGCCGCCGAACGGGCGGCCCTGGAACGAACGGGGGATCCGGAACCGCGGGAGGCGGATCCGGAACCCCGCTCCGGCACCGGGACGAACCGAGGAGGTTGAGATGATGAGGAAGATTTCCGTCCTGCTGGCGATGTTGGCGATGGGCGCCTTTGCGTTCGGTTGCGCCGGCGAGGGCGGCAACGACGTACAGGAAGCCGCGGACGCGGTCGGCGAGGCCGCCGGCGACGCGATGGAAAAGGCGGGCGATGCGGCGTCGGATGCCGCCGACGCCGCGCACGACATGATCGACGATGCCGCGGACGCGGCCCACGACATGGCCGACAAGGCCGGTGACAAGATGGCCGACGCGGCCGCCGCGATGTCGGGCGACAAGGTGACGCTGGACGGCACCACCGGCTGCGGCCACTGCACGTTCGGCATCGGCAGCTCCTGCTCGGCGGCGATGAAGACCGCGGACGGCACCGTCTACCTCCTCGAGGGCGTGGACGGCACGGCGGTCTACGAGGAGCGGCAGAGCGAGAAGCCGATCCACGTGGTCGGCGTCACGAAGGAAGTCGACGGAGTCCAGATGGTCGTCGTCGAGACGTGGGAGATGTAGCTCCCCTCTCGCGAGGGAACACCACGGGGCCGGGGAGCGAAGCTCCCCGGCCCTTCCTGCAGGAGGACCATCGATGAGCCCGGAAGACCCGCCGGACATCGCGCTGCTGCGCCACCTGGTGGACTTCGGGCTGGCGCTGGTGGTGTGGGTCGTGCAGGCGATCGTCTACCCGTCGTTCCGCTGGAGCGAGGCCGGGACGTTTCCCGCCTGGCACGCGACCTACACGCGCGCGATCTCCTGGTTCGTCGTGCCGCTGATGCTGGGGCAGGCAGCGCTGGCAGCAGCCGCGCTCGTCACCTCGCCCACGGCCCTCTCGATCGTGACGATGATCCTGGTGGCGGCCGGATTCGCGATCACGTTCGGGCTCGCGGTGCCGGAGCATCGGCGGCTGGCCTCGGGGAAGAATCTCGGCGCGATCGAGCGGCTGCTGCGCGCCAACCGTCTGCGCGCGATCGTCTGGAGCGTCGTGTTCGGGCTGGGATTCCTCTAGTTGCCCGTGTAGCCCAGCGCGTTCAGCCGCTCCCGCAGCTCGTCGTCGGCCGCCACGTCGGCGCCGGCATCGAGGGCGCGGCCCTCCAGCGCCGCCAGCGCCGCCTCCTCGATCGCGCGCAGACGGTCCAGCGTCTCGGGCTCCTCGCCGGACCGATCGTGAAGCTCGCCCGGATCGGTCGTCACGTCGTAGAGCTCGGCGAGGCGCGAGCGCCCGGTGTACTCGCGCCGGATGTCCAGGCGACGCCAGGGCCAGTCCTGCACGAGCCGCGCCGTTCCCGACGGTCCCTCCTGAAGGTGCGCCATCAGCGGCACGATCCGCGCCGGCGGCGGGGCCCCCTCCATCAGCGGCACGAGCGAGAGACCGTCGCCGAACGGTTCCTCTTCGCCCGCCGCGAGTTCCAGGATCGTCGCGGCCACGTCGACGAGCCCGACGGGTGTCGCGATGCGTCCCGCGTTGGCGCCGTCGTGGATGATGAGCGGGACGTTGACCACCTCTCCGTAGAGCGTCCGGCGATGCCCGAGGCCGCCGTGATCCATCAGCTCTTCGCCATGATCCGACGTGACGACGAGGACGGCGTCGTCGAGCGCCCCGGTTCCGCGCATCTCGTCCAGGAACCGGGTCAGGCACTCGTCGGTGTAGGCGATGGCGCCGTCGTACTGCGCCACCAGATCGGCCAGATCGGCCGCGGGAACCTCGGGGCGTTCCCTCCGCCCCGGACCGGAGACCGCGGTCCACAGCTCGCCCTGGAAGGGAAGGTCCCCGCCCTCCGGTCCGTCCAGGAACCGGTCCCGGTACTCGCGCGGCGCGCGGTACGGTCCATGCACGTTCATGACGTGGAGGTACAGGAAGTACGGTTCGGCCGACGCTTCCGCCAGCCAGGCCCGTGCCTCGTCCAGCAGGACCTGAACGTCCGGGTAGTCGCGCGGCGCGTTCACGCCCGACTCCCGGAACGTGTCGAAGCCCTGCGCCATCCCGAACTGTTCCGAGACGTACGGATTGCCAGAGAAGGCCGCCGTCCGGAATCCGCGCTCCGCCAGCTTCTCCGCAAGCAGCACGGCCTCGTCCGACACGCCTCGCATCCCGTGCGCGCCGTGTCGCGTGGGGTCGAGGCCGGTGAGGATCGTGGCGGTGCTGGGCTTGGTCCAGGAACACGAGGCCAGGCAGTGGTCGAAGACGACCGACGTCTCCCCGAGCCGGTCCAGCCCGGGGCTCGTGGGAAGATGGTAGCCGTGCAGGGAGAGATGGTCCGCCCGCAGCGTGTCGATGACGATGAGGACGATCGACCGACGTTCCTCGAACGGGGAATCACGGTCCCCGCCGGGCGAGCACCCGAGGGCGAGGAAGTGGAGCGTCGCGAGTGCGGCCGCAACCCGTCGGCTCATCCGCGTTCCGCCTCCAGGATCGCGCGCAGGCGCTCCACGGCTTCCGGTTGCTCGGCGGCGCGGTCGTGCTCCTCGAACGGATCCTCCTGCAGGTCGTAGAGCTCCACGGGATCGTCGGTTCCCGGCTCCGGCATCACGAGCTTCCAGCGGCCGTCGCGTAGCGCGAACCGACCGCTCACGGAGTGCAGTACCAGCGGCGGGCGGTCCGGAGCCTCCGTCCCGATCATCACGGGCAGGAAGCTGACGGAGTCCTCGCCCTCGCCGTCGGGCACGGTTCCGACGATCGCGTCGGCCACGGTGCGATAGAGATCCTGCAGCCCGACCAGGTGATCCGTCACGCGGCCGGGCGGTGCCGGCGAGTCGTCCGAGCCGTCTCCCCACCGCACGATCAGCGGAATGCGGTGGCCGGCCTCCCAGATCTCGCCCTTCCTTCCGCGATACCCGCCGGCCGGGTCGTGCGCCTCGGCCGCCTCCTCGTCGTAGATGTGCCGCGTGCCACCGTTGTCGCTGGCCAGCACCAGCCACGTCTCGCGCGACAGGTCCAGCTCCTCGAGGAGATCCATCAGCGCCCCGATCGTCACGTCGAGCTCGACGACGAGATCGGCCCGGCCGCCCATCCCGCTGACCCCCGCCACCGGCCGACCGGCCAGCGAGTCGGCCGGCGAGTAGGGCAGATGCGGATACTGCACGGCGTAGTAGACGAAGAACGGACGATCGACCTCGGCCTGCTCCCGGACGAATCGCCGGACGCGCTCCCACTGGGCCGGCCCCCGATCCGCCTCCTTCCAGCCGCGGATCTTGTAGCCGCGGCCCGGGAGCAGCGCCCGCGGTTCCCCAACGACGTGGCGGTCCTCGAGGAACGCGCCCAGCAGGCGCTGCTGCGCACCGAAGTAGACGTCGTAGCCGTGTTCCAGCGGTCCGCCGAGCACCGGCGCCTTCAGGTCGACGTCGTCCGGCGCGCGGTCGCCGTCCATGCGGGCGATCCCGCCGTCCGTCGTGGCGAAATCCAGTCCGAGGTGCCACTTGCCGAACGCCCCCGTGGCGTAGCCGGCGTCCCGGAGTAGCTCCGGCAGCGTCACCCGCTCCGGCTCGATCAGCGGCGGATCGAAGAGCGCCAGCACTCCGCGCTGGAGCCGGGTGCGCCAGCCGTAGCGACCGGTTTGGATCGCGTAGCGCGTCGGCGTGCACACGGAGGCCGGAGAGTGGGCGTCGGTGAAGCGCACGCCTTCCTCCGCCATCCGGTCGATGCTCGGCGTCGGAATCGCGCACGCGGGCGTGTAGCACGCCAGGTCGCCGACCCCGAGGTCATCGGCCAGCACGAGGATCACGTTCGGCCGCTCGGGCCGCGATCCGCCGGCGAAGGCGGGCGGCGCCAGCGATGCGACGAGAAGGATCGCGACAAGAATCCGGTCGAGGTTCATCCGGCCGATGCTAGCACGTTCGTCCCGAACCGGGGACCCGCGCGCGGAGGAGGTCGGTCGCTAGTGGTCGGCGCCGCCCTGCGCGAGCAGCTCGTGCCGCCGGGCCTCGTCGATCTCCCCCAGCTCGGTGAGGGCGATCGCCAGCCCGGTGTGGGCCTGCGCCAGCGTGTCGTCCCGCTCCAGCGCCCGCCGGAACGACTTGGCCGCGGCGGGGAACCGTTCCAGGCGGAGCTGGCACCAGCCGATGCGTTCGTACACCGCGGCGTGCTCCGGCCGGACCTCCTGCACGACGCGGAGGTTGAGCAGGGCTTCTTCGTACTGCGCTTCCTGGTAGAGGGCCTGGGCGCGCTTGAAGCACGCGGTGGCACTGACGGCGTAGTTCAGGACGGACGATCCGACCGGGTCCCGGAAGTCGATCTGCTGCGGCAGGCCGCGCGCCCGGTTGGCGGCCTCGCGCGCGCGCTCCCGCTCGCCCGCCTTGCCCCACGCCCGCGCCAGCAGCATCTGCACTTCCCAGTCGTCGGGGCGCATCGCCTCCGCGGTGCGGATCTCCTCCAGCGCCGCCTCCGTCTCGCCCAGCGTCAGCAGCGCGCGGGCCAGACCGCACCGGGCCGGAATCTGGGAGTCGTCGAGCTCCAGCGCTCTCCGGTAAGCGTCGCACGCTCCCTCGTAGTCGCCGCGCTGGGACCGCACCTCGCCGAGCCGGGCGTGGAGCGGCGCGTAGTCGGGATCGAGCTCGCAGGCGGCGGCGTAGGCGTCCTCCACCGTGGCCAGGTCGATCCCCTCGAACTCCTGCTCGCGCAGCACCTCGGCGCGCAGGTACGCCCAGCGGAAGTCGTACGGCGCCAGCGCCGTGGCCTGCTCATAGGCGCGCCGGGCGTCGTCACCGAGCGCGTGCGCCTGCAGCACCATGCCGTACTTCCCCCACACGTCGCCGCGATCCAGCGATTCGATCACCTGCCGGCGCGTGTCGACGATGATGGCGCGAACGCGCGGCTCCATCCCGTCCAGCGACGGCGTGGGGACGTCGGCGGCGGTCGGCGGCGGCGCGGCGACGCGCGTGGGGACCTCGCGACGGTCCGGATCCCCCGATCCGTCGCACCCGGCCACGGTGCAGATCGCCACCGCGAGGGTCAGCATCCACCGGCGCATCACAGTCCCTCCCCCGTGCCGCGGGTGATCGTCCATCGACGATCGGCCGGGCCGCCCGGGAATCGCTCCCACGTCCCGTCCGGCCAGCGGACGCGCACGTCGTCCACGTGATCCGCGCTGCCCAGCCCGAAGTGCGCCGTCGGCTCCTGGGCCGAGAGGTAGCTGTTCGACCGCGCGATCGGTCGCATCCGGGACACCCCCGAGGCCGACACCGTCACGACGGCTCCCAGCGCGTCCCGTCCGCCGATCGCCGGATCGACGACGCGGATCTCCACCCAGTGCCCCTGCCGCGGCGCATCGTTGCGGTAGAGGCGGGTCGGGGCCTGGGCGTTCACGAGCAGAAGGTCCAGGTCGCCGTCGCCGTCGATGTCGCCCGCCGAGAGTCCGCGCGTCATCTCCACGCGGGAGGTGACCTCACCCGCCACGTCGTCGCCGGCCGTGAGGAATCGGCCGTCGCCCTCGTTCAGGAAGAGCTGGTTGGGCTCGGCCAGCCAGAGCCACGGCTCCGGCAGCGACTCTGCTCCCGGCAGCGGGTCGCCCCGGTTCACGGATCCGTTCGCCACGACGATGTCGAGGTCGCCGTCGAGTTCCAGGTCGGCCGCTACCACGCCGAATCCGGTGAACGGCATGCTGGCGTTGCCCAGCCCGGTGGCGCCGGTCTCGTCCTCGAAGCCGAGGCCCGCGCCGACGTTCCGGTAGAACGTGTTGCTCTCCTTGCGAAGGTGGGTCATGAACAGGTCGAAGTCCGCGTCCTCGTCGAAGTCCGCGGCCACCACGCCCATGCCGGCCTCCGGCTTGCCATGCTCGTTCACGGCAGCGCCCATGACGATGGCGTCGTCGTAGAACGTCCCGTCGCCCTGGTTGATCCAGAGATGGTTCGCGTAGGAGTCGTTCGTGACGTAGACGTCCTGCAGCCCGTCCTCGTCGATGTCGAACGAGAGGACGCCAAGCCCCGCCGCCGAGTCGACCCGGATGCCGGCCGACTCGCTGACGTCCTCGAACGTGCCGTCGCCGCGGTTGCGCAGCAGGAAGTCCAGGGCGGGCGGGAAGGCGCGCGGTCCGCAGAACTGGCGCCGGCCGCCGCCGTCGGTGCACTGCTTGGCGGGATCGTAGTGCACGTACTGCGTCACGAAGACGTCGAGGAATCCGTCCCCGTCGTAATCGAGGAACGCGGTGGAACAGGACCAGCCGTCGATCGGAATCCGCGCGGCGACGGTGACGTCCTCGAACCGTCCATCCCCGAGGTTCCGGTACAGGTAGTCCTGTCCGTAGTTCGCGAAGTAGAGATCCGGGAAGCCGTCGTTGTCGTAGTCGCCCACGCCGACGCCGACGCCGTAGCCGAGATGTCCCACGCCCGATTCCGCCGTCACGTCACTGAAGCGCGCCGGTGCGTCCTGCCGGAACAGCCGCACGCCGGTCTCCGGCAGGAACCCGGAGTCCTCGAAGCGGGCGATGACATTGGTCAGCAGGATGTCCAGATCGCCGTCGCGATCGTAGTCCAGGAAGGCGCCGCCCGCCGTCATCACGTCGGGGACCTTCCACTCCTCGCCGTACGCCGCCTCGGGCACGTCGACGACCACGCCGGCCTCAACGGAGATCTCATGGAACCAGGGCGCCGCGGCCGCGGCGAACGCCGACAGACCGACGAGGAGGACTCCGCCGGCGAGGGGCGGGATTCGAAGAACACGTGCCGGGGGAAACGACACCAGGACCTCGACGGTTGGGGACACACCGTGTCTTTCGAGTGCTGCGCCGATAGTGTACCATCCCGCCCGCGCGGGGGAGGAACCCCGCCGTTTCCCGGAGTCCTCCGTGCCGTTCCCCCGGATTCCCCGCCGCATCGGCCTCCTCGCCGCCCTCCTGCCCCTCCTGGCGCCCGGTTGCACCGATCGGGAGGCCGCTCCCCCCGTGCCGCCCCGCCCCGCCTTCGACGGGCAGGCCAGCCACGCGCGGATGGTCACGTTCCTGGAGCAGATCCGGCGACGCTCCGCGGAGGAGAACCCCTTCACGGGCGACGTCCAGGCGAAGCGCTTCCGGGTCCGCGTGGACGGGCTGACGGCCGACGTGGACCCGGCCGTGCAGGTCCGCGCGCGCTACGAGCTGGGAAACGCGGAGCTTCGCCTCGGCCGGACGCGCGACGCGATCCGCCAGTTCGAGGCGGCGTACGAACTCCTTCCCGCGGCCGCCGATCGACTGACGCCGGCGCACGTCCATCTCATCACGCTCCAGCTGGGGCTGGCCTGGCTGCGGCTGGGAGAGAACGAGAACTGCGTGACGGCGAATCCCGAGGAAGGCTGCCTGGTTCCCATCAGCAAGGGCGGGCAGCATCGGCGCACCGAGGGTTCGACGCGCGCGATCCCCTACCTGCAGGAGGTGCTGGACGCGACCGAGCCGGACGATCGGCTGCGGCCGACCGCGATCTGGCTTCTCAACGTCGCGCACCAGACGCTGGGCACGTGGCCGGACGGCGCGCCCGCCGACGTTCGCCTGCCGGCGTCCGCGTTCGCGTCGTCGTCCAAGATGCCGCGGTTCCGCAACGTCGCCCGCTCCGCCGGGCTGGACGCGTTCAACCTGGCGGGCGGCGTCGCCATCGAGGACTTCGACGGAGACGGTCGCCTCGACGTGTTCACCACCACGTGGGATCCCGCCGGACCGGCGCTCTTCTTCCACAACCGGGGGGACGGCACGTTCGAGAATCGATCGTCCGCCGCGAACCTGGACGGGATCCTGTCCGGCCTGAACGTGAACCACGCGGACTACGACAACGACGGCGATGCCGACGTGCTGATCCTGCGAGGCGCGTGGCTGGGCAACGCCGGGCGGCACCCGCATTCCCTCCTCCGCAACGACGGCGGCACGTTCCTGGACGTGACGTTCGCGGCGGGGCTGGGCGACGTGCACTTCCCCACGCAGGCGGCCGGGTGGGCGGACTACGATCTCGACGGCGACCTGGACCTCTACGTGGGGAACGAGTCCTCCCACGAGTTCGACGCCACGCGGCTGCGGGCGATCGGCTACGAGGCCGTGGCCGGCCTGCGGGCCCCTTCCCAGCTCTTCCGCAACGAGGGCGACGGCACGTTCACGGACGTCGCGGAGGAAGCTGGCGTCACGAACCTCCGCTTCGCGAAGGGCGTGGCGTGGGGCGACCTCGACGGTGATCGGGATCCCGATCTCTACGTCTCCAACTACTCCGGCGCGAACCGCCTCTATGTGAACGAGGGCGACGGGACGTTCCGCGACGTCGCCGGAGAGCGCGGCGTGGACGGTCCGTTCCTGAGCTTCCCCACGTGGTTCTTCGACGCGGACAACGACGGCGCGCTGGACCTGTTCGTGTCGTCCTACTCCGGCGGCGCGTCGGAGATCGTCCGCTGGATGCTGGACGGCGGCGGGGACTGGGAGCCGTGCCTGCTCGCGAAGGGCGACGGTCGGGGCGGTCTGCGCAACGTCACGGAGGACTCGGGACTGACGGTTCCCATGCTGACGATGGGCGCGAACTTCGGCGACCTCACGAACGACGGCCGACCCGAACTCTACCTGGGCACCGGATCCCCGAACTACGCGAACGTGGTCCCGAACCTGCTGTTCGAAAACCTGGGAGACCTCCGCTTCGGCGACGCCACGTACGCAGCCAAGGTGGGGCACATCCAGAAGGGACACGGCGTCGCGTTCGCCGACCTCGACGACGACGGCGACCTGGATCTCTTCGAGCAGCTCGGGGGCGCGTACCAGGGCGACGGCTTCCACAACGTCCTGTTCGAGAACCCGGGCACCGGCGGCCGATCGCTCACGGTGAAGGTAGAGGGCCGGCGGTCGAACCGTGCCGGCGTGGGAGCGCGGATCCGCGCGTCCTTCGAGGACGATGGCGAACGGCGGCAGGTGTTCCGCCACGTCTCCACCGGCGGCAGTTTCGGCTCGTCTCCGCTGCGGATGCACGTCGGCGTGGGCGCCGCCGCGGTCGTGGATACGCTGGAGGTCTTCTGGCCGGTGACGGGAGAGACGCAGACGTTCACGAACGTGCCCGCCGGACGGTTCGTCCACGTGATCGAGGGCGATCCCGAGTGGAAGGAGATCCCCCGCGCCCCCTACTCGCTGGGCGGGGACTGACCTGCCCGCGCGTCCAGGACCTTCAGGATGCGCGCCAGGCGCCAGTCCTCAGGGTTGGCGTCCAGTCCTTCCCGGAACGCGGCCCGTCCCGTTCGCACGTCGCCGATGCCTCCCCCGGCCGCGTATCCCTGCAGCAGCTTCCCGGAAGAAAAGATGTAGCGATCGAGCTTGGCGCGGTCCACGTCCCCGGTGATCCGTGGCGCGCGCGGATCGCGGCACCGATCCAGCCAGCGGAGGTTGTCGTCCTCGTGCGCCGGCGTCGGCTTGCGCAGGTGCTCCCGGATCACGACGAACTCCAGCCGCGGGCGAAGCCACCGGTTCACCGGGGCCTCCCCGATCGTGGTCTCCACTCGCTCGTCCGCGGCGATCAACAGCGACGCCAGCGCCTCGGCGTCCTGGAGCTGCAACGCCGTCATCTCCTCGCCGACAGCGTCGCGCGCGGCCAGCTCCCGCACGCGGTCGAGGTGGAACGTGACCGGCGCCGGACTTCCGACCTGGATGAGGTTGTACGGGTAGTGCCAGTAGATCGCGTGGTGCTCGAACGCCTCCGCGAAGCTCTTCAGCACCATCTGCAGGATCGGCGCGGGCAGATGGATCGGGAGCCACTGGACCAGGACCCCGTCGTCCGTCAGCCGGCTGCGGCAGAGGTCGTAGTAGTCACGGGCCAGCAGCGGCGCGTTCCCGACGTAGTGCGGATTCAGCTTGGAGTCGCTGCTGATGACGTCGAAACGACGATCCGTGGTGAGGAGGAACTGCACGCCGTCCTCCACCACCAGGTCCAGCCGCGGATCGTTCAGGACGTCGTGGTTGTGCGCGGCGAACAGGCGCGCGCCGTCGGCCACCGACGGGACGATCTCCACGCAGGTGAGCCGCTCCACCTCCTCGTGCAGCGCCAGGGAGCCGAGCGTGATCCCGCTGCCGAGCCCCACCGCCAGCACCTCGCGCGGCTCCTCCACGAGGACCATCGGCAGGTGCGCCAGCACGCGCTCCTTGCGGAGCAGCCCCTCGCCCGTTCCGCCGATCCGGTGGCCGTCCACGGCGATGTGCATCTCCCCGCCCGGCTTCGTGTAGACGCGCGTGGAGGCGATGGGATCCTCGCGGTCCAGCAGCACGCGGTCGCCGGGATCCTGCGTGTCCGCGCGCAGCGAACCACCGGAACGAGAGAGCGGCCAGAGTGAGGCGGCGAGCAGCAGCACGAGCACCGGCGCCACGATCCGCGAAGGTCCCGCGCCGGCCCGCGAACGCAGCACGACGGCCCCGATCCCCGCGCTCACGAGCGACGTGGCCAGCAGCCCGCCCTTCGGGCCGAGCAGCGGCAGCACGACGAAGCCGGCGGCCAGCGATCCGGCGATGGCACCCAGCGTATTCGCGAAGTTGAGCAGGCCGACGCCGTGCCCCAGCCGCTTCATCTCCCGGATGCCGATGCGACTCACGAGCGGGAACGTCGTACCCAGGAGGAACGTCGGGATCGCCATGACCGCGAACGCGACGAGAAACCGCCGCGCGAGGAACGTCGACCACCCGACGCGCTCCGGCAGGAGGAACGCCTCGCCCTCCAGGCGCGGCAGGCCGGCCCAGATGGCGGGGACCGTGAGCGCCACCGAGACGCCGACGGCGAGCTGAGCGCGGCCCAGCCACGCGGCGCGATTCCGGGAAGCATCGGCCACGCGTCCGCCGACCCAGCCGCCGGCCGCCAGCCCGAAGAGGAACGTCGTCAGCATCGCGCTGTAGGCGTAGGTGGAGTTGCCCAGGAAGTGCTGGAGCGCGCGCGTCCAGTGGATCTCGTAACCGAGCGCGGCGAAGCCGCTCAGCGCGAACACCGCCAGCAGCAGACGGGGAGCCAGCTCCGGAGCGCCGTCGGTCCGCGTCGCGGCTTCGGATGCATCCGCCCGCGGCGCGTCGGTCGCGGTTGCGCTCACCTCGCGCGCGCCGCCCGCCCGTTCGATCCCCAGCGCCGCCAGCCCGATGACGACGTTCCCCGTCGCCGCCACGATCGTGCAGCCGACGAGACCGAGCGCCTCCACCAGCACGAAACCGGCGAGGAACGCGCCGAGCACTGCCCCCGCCGTGTTCGCGGCGTAGAGGAGTCCGAGCCCCCGCCCCAGCCGATGCCGGTCGGAGATCAGGACGCGACCGAGCACCGGGAGCGTCCCGCCCATGAGGAACGTCGACGGGAGGACGGCGATCCCCGCGACACCGACGCGCAACAGCGGCACGAGAGCATCGGGCAGCGAGCCGGCCAGCTCCGCGTAGACGGGGCGGATCGCCAGCAGGAACGGCAGCACCGCCGCGCCCAGCACCGCGATCCCGATCTCGAGACGGGCGTAGAGGAGCAGCGGGCGATCGGACCGGTCCGTGCGGTCGCCGAAGTAGCGGCTGCCCAGCGCCAGCCCGCCCATGAACGCGGCGAGCACGGTGCTGATGGCCAGGCTGGTCCCGCCGAGCAGGTGGGAGAGCTGCCGGATCCAGACGAACTGGTAGAGGAGGGCGCTGACTCCCGAGAGGGAGAAGAGCGCCACGAGCAGGATCCGGTTCAACGCGACTCCGGCGATGCGGGTGGACGGAAAGCGTAGCCGATGCCGGCGCCGCCCGTCGATGCCCGGGAGGCGCTACATCTTCCCGGCCGCCGCCTTCGCCGCCAGCACGCGGGCGTTCTCGGTGAGGTGGCGCTTGCGAAGGCGAATGAAGCCCGGCGTGATCTCCAGGAGCTCGTCGTCGTCGAGGAATTCCATGGCTTCCTCCAGCGTGTACTTCACCGGCGGCGTCAGCAGGACGGCGTCGTCCTTGCCGGAGGCGCGCATGTTGGTGAGCTTCTTCCCCTTCATCGGGTTCACCGTGAGGTCGTTGTCGCGGGCGTGGATCCCCACGATCTGTCCCTCGTAGATGTCGTCGCCCGGGCCGATGAACAGCCGCCCGCGTTCCTGCAGGTTGAAGAGCGCATAGGAGAGCGCCTTGCCGGAGGCCATCGCCACCATGACGCCGTTGGGCCGGCGGCCGATCTCCTCCGGACGCGCCTTCGCGTAGCGATCGAACACGTGGTGCAGGATGCCGGTCCCGTTCGTCACGGTGCGGAAGATGGTCTGGAAGCCGATGAGGCCGCGCGTGGGAATGCGGTAGTCCAGGCGGACCCGCCCCTTCCCGTCCGGCGTCATGTTCTCGAGCTGGCCGCCGCGCGTGCCCAGCGTCTCCATCACGCCGCCCTGGTGCCGCTCCTCCACGTCGACCGTGAGCTGCTCCCACGGCTCCTGCCGCTCGCCGTCGATCGTGCGCATGATCACCTGCGGCCGCGACACCGCCAGCTCGTAACCCTCCCGGCGCATGTTCTCGATGAGGATCGCCAGGTGCAGCTCGCCGCGGCCGGACACCCGCAGCCGGTCGACGTTGTCCGTCTCGTCCACGCGCAGCGCGACGTTGTGGATCGTCTCCACCATCAGCCGGTCCCGAACCTGCCGCGACGTGACGTACTTGCCGTCTCGCCCCGCGAACGGCGACGTATTGGCCTCGAACGTCATGCTGACCGTGGGCTCGTCGACGGTGAGCGGCGGGAGCGCCTCGGGCTGCTCCAGGTCGCAGAGCGTGTCGGAGATTCGCGGCCGCTCGATCCCGGTGAACGCCACGATGTCGCCGGCGCCGGCCGAATCCACCTCCACGCGCTCCAGCCCGCGGAAGCCCAGCACCTGCAGCACCTTCTCGTTGCGCACGTTCCCGTCCGGCTGCACGACCTTCACCGACGTGTTCCGGCGAAGTCGGCCTCGCCGGATCCGCCCGATGCCGATGGCGCCGGTGAACGTGGAATAGTCCAGCGAGCTCACCTGCAGCTGCAGCGGCCCCTCCTCGTCCACGGCCGGCGGGGGCACGTGATCGCGGATCGTCTCGAAGAGCGGCGACAGATCCTTGCCCGGAGTGTCGGCTTCCATCGACGCCCAGCCCTGGATGGCCGACGTGTACACCACCGGGAAGTCCAGCTGCTCGTCGCTGGCCCCCAGCCGGTCGAACAGGTCGAAGGTCTGGTCCAGCACCCAGTGCGGCCGCGCGCCGTCGCGATCGATCTTGTTGATCACCACGATAGGACGCAGCCCGTGCTGGAACGCCTTGCGCGTGACGAAGCGCGTCTGCGGCATGGGGCCGTCCACCGCGTCCACCAGAAGCAGGACGGAGTCCACCATCGAGAGGATGCGCTCCACCTCGCCGCCGAAGTCCGCGTGCCCCGGCGTGTCCACGATGTTGATCGTGAGGTCGTTCCAGCGCAGCGCCGTGTTCTTGGCCAGGATGGTGATGCCGCGCTCACGCTCCAGGTCGTTCGAGTCCATGACCCGCTCGGGCGCGGCGGCGCGATCGCCGAGCGTCCCGGTCTCCTGGAGGAGGCGGTCGACCAGCGTGGTCTTCCCGTGGTCGACGTGGGCCACGATGGCCACGTTGCGGATCGATTCGATCAAGCGGCACCTTCCGGAGGCGGGATCGGGGGCGGGATGGAGGCGGGCGCGCGAAGCCCGGGGAAGATACCGGCACCGGTCCGGGAGGGAAAGGCGGGAAGCGCGGGAGGACGGCGCCTCAGTCCAGATAGCCGAGGGTGCGGAGCGTCTCCACGGTCTCGGGGGAGAGCGTCTCGGACGCCACCTGCCCGTCCTCGCGGGAATAGAGGTGCGTCCGGTGCTTCTCCATCCAGACCCTCAGTTCCTCCTCCGCCCAGGCCAGGGACGGCCCCACGGCCGTCCGCGGCGCCTTCTCGGCCGGATCGGCGTCCAGGAGCAGGTGAAGCGGCTCCCCCTCGGCCCGCAGGACGACCTTCCGGTTCCGGCTGCGCACGGCGAAGTCGTTCTCGATCTGGGTGATGATCCGCTCCCGGTCGGGGCCGGGGATCAGGAGGTTGCGGCCCTCCCACTCGTCGTCCGGATCCGCGTCCAGCAGATGCTCCAGCGTGGGCACGAGATCCACATTCTCCACGAGCCGATCGTCCAGGCCGGGCGTCACCCCCGGCGCCCGGATCGCGAACAGGATCCGGATCGTGGCGTCGTAGAGCGTGCCGCCGTGCGAAAAGTGCGGCTCGTGGTCGGCCAGGTTCTCGCCGTGGTCCGACGTGAGCACGAGGATCCCGTCGTCCAGCCAGCCGGCCTCGTCCAGGGCTCGCCGCAGCCGCCCGATCTTCGCATCGGCCGCGGCCACCTCCGCCGTGTAGCTCTCTTCCGAACGTCGCCAGCCCCAGGCGTTGGCGTCGCCTGCCCAGGCGTCGTCTCCGGCCTGCTCCGCCCCGAAGCGCAGACCCCACTCCCGGGGTGGCACGTACGGCGAGTGGACGTCCATCAGGTGCACGAAGAGGAAGGTCGGCTCGTCCGACTCGCGCATCCAGCGCAGCGCCGCCTCGAAGCTGGGATCCCGCGTGGGATCCAGACGTCCGCGGATCCGGTCGACGATGCGCATCATCGCGAGACTCCGCAGCAGCAGCGCGGGACTCGCGTGCTCCATGCGCTCCACGCCGCCGGTCTGCACGTACGCGTCGAAGCCCTGCGGGAAACCGAAGCGGTTGCCCAGGAAGATGTTCGTGACGAACCCGCCGGTGCGGTAGCCGCGGTCCGCCAGACGCTCCGCGAGCGTCGTCACCGAGTCGTCCAGTACGGAGAAGTTCGTGTGCACGCCGTTGGAGATCGGATAGCGCGACGTCATCAGCGCGGCGTGCGACGCGCCGGATCCCGGCGACACCGCGAACGCGTGGGAGAACGTGCGCGCCTCCCGGCAGAGCCGATCCAGTTCCGGCGACGTTCCGAGCGGATGGCCGCCGTCCCCCAGTCGGTCCGGGCGCAGCGTGTCGATGGAGAGGACGATCACGGGCGGACGATCGGGGTCCGGCGCGCCGGGGCGTGATCGCAGGAACGGGACCGCCGCCGTCACGATCAGCACCGCCGTGAGCGGCATCGCCAGACGCGACGTCGTCGGTCGCCAGAGCTGAGGCCGGAGCCGCCCGAGCCCCCACCCCACCCCGATCGCGGCGACGGCGGCCGCCGCCAGCGCCACGACGTCCATCGCCAGGCTGATCGGCTCCAGGTGGTGGACGTCGCGCAGAAGGACCCGGTTCACGAGGAGGGCCGCGCCGAGGAAGAGCGGCGGGAGGGAGACGCCCGCCGCCACGCGCTCCGGCGTCGCCCGCCGGCCGAGGATCGCGCGGACCGTCAGCGCCAGGACGACGCCCAGCAGGGCATCGACCGCCACGATCCACGGGATCCGGCCGAGCGTCCCCAGCGGCACCAGCGCCGCCTCCAGTCCCCCGACGACGGCGCCCAGCGCCGCTCCCGTCAGGATCGCGGCCGACGTTCCCTCTCCCGTTGCCTTCACGAAGCTCGCCTCCCGGGGCCGGTCCGGCTCCTGTCGGTTTCTTCGGCAGAATCGGGCGATGTTTGAGCTTTCTGACGCCCGGGCCAGATCCGGACGGCCTTGTTATACTGGCCGACCGTCCTTCCGACCGACGCCGTCCGAGGCCCCCGTTGACCGATTCCGCCCGATCCCGCGCCGCCCTGATCCTGTTCTTCGCGTCCGGCTCCGTGGGGCTGATCTACCAGGTGGTCTGGGTCCGCCTGTTCATCCACGTCTTCGGGGCGACGGTCCTGGCCGTTTCCACGGTCCTGGCGGCGTTCATGGGCGGACTGGCGCTCGGCGGCCTCTGGGCCGGGCGACGGATCGAGCGGATGCGCAATCCGCTGCGGACGTACGGATTGCTGGAAGCCGGTCTGGCCGTCTACGCGGCCCTGCTCCCGCTGCTGCTCCGCGCGCTCCATCCGCTCTACGAGGCGGTCTACCCGGAGCTGTCCGGCTCCTTCGCGGCGCTCTCAGGCCTTCGCTTCCTCGTCAGCGCGATCCTCCTCCTGCCGCCGACGTTCCTCATGGGCGCCACGCTCCCGGTCCTGGTGGGGCACGCCGAGCGCATGCCCATGCGGGTCCAGTCGCGGGTGGCGCACCTCTACGCGGTGAACACGCTGGGGGCCGTGACGGGGACGGCGCTCGCGAGCTTCGTCCTGCTGGCCGCGCTGGGGCTCTCCGGGACGCTCGCGTTCGGCGTGGCGCTGAACGTCGCCGTCGCGGTGACCGCCATCGTCCTGTCCCGGCCCGAGAACGATCGTCCGGTCGTGTCCGGACCGGAGGACGACGCCGGCTCCGCGGCCGGTTTCCGCCCGCTGCCCCGGCCGCTGCTGCTGGCCGCGGCCGGCATCCTCGGCTTTTCCGCGCTCGCCTTCGAGATCCTGTGGACGCGGACGCTGTCGCTGGCGCTCGGCACCACCACGTACGCGTTCGCCATCGTGCTGACGGTGTTCCTGCTGGGGATCGCGCTGGGAAGCGCGGTGGCGGGACGGGTGCTCCGCGGCGGCCTGGAGCGCGCTCAGCGTCTGTTCATCGCGGCGCCGGCCGCCATCGGGCTGCTGGCCCTGCTCACGCTGCCGCTCTTCGACCGGCTCCCGGACCTGTTCGTGGCGCTCTCCACCCGCGGCTCCGGCACGTGGGGCGAAGGGCTGCTGGTTCGGTTCCTCCTCGCGGGGCTTCCGCTCCTCCCGCCCACGATCCTCTCCGGCGCGGCGTTCCCGCTGGCCGTCGGCATCGACCGGCGCGCGGGCGGCGCGGGCCGATCGGTCGGTGACGTCTACGCGTCGAACACGTTCGGAGCGATCCTCGGCTCGTGGGCCGCGGGCTTCCTGCTGATTCCCACGGTCGGCCTGCGCGGCGGACTCCTCATCGGCGCGACGCTCCAGGTCGTCGCCACGTGCGCGCTCCTCTTCTCCCGCGGCGGGAAGCGCGGACCGGTCATCGCGATGGGACTGGCAGCCGTGTGTGCGCTGCTCATCACGGCGCTGCCGGACTGGAACCGCGCGGCGCTCACCCGCGGCGGCTTCGCCATCGCCATCGACCTGCGCCGGTTCGGACAGACGGAGCTCGCCGAGGAGAAGCGCGAGCTCGTGTTCCTGGACGAGGGCATCACGTCGACGATCACCGTGCGCAAGTGGGGCGACGAGCTCACGATGCAGATGAACGGCGTCACCGAGGCCAGCAACACCGGCGACATGGGAACGCAGATCTTCGTCGGCGGACTGGGCCCCATCCTCCACGACGATCCGGAGGACGTGCTCGTCATCGGGCTGGGTAGCGGGATCACCGCCGCGGCGTCCGGCCGGCACCCCGACGTGAAGACGCTGGAGTGCGTGGAGATCTCCGGCAGCGTCGTGGCGGCCGCGAGGCTCTTCGAGGAGGCGAACGGCGGCATCCTGGACGATCCGCGCTTCACGATGGTGGTGGGTGACGGCCGCAACCACCTGCAGCTCTCCGGCCGCACGTACGACGTCATCGTGTCGCAGCCGTCCAACGTCTGGAACGCCGGCATCAGCGCGCTCATGTCGTCGGAGTTCTTCGGGATGGCGAAGGACAAGCTGGAGCCGGGCGGGATTCTCGTCTCCTGGATCCAGGGCTACTCGCTGACGCCGGACGCGCTGCGTTCGGTGCTGGCCGCGGTGGACGAGCACTTCGAGACGGTCACCCTCTGGATGGCGGGCTGGGGCGATCTCGTGATCGTGGCGGGCGACGACCGCTTCGGCATCGACGTGCAGGAGCTCCTGCGCCGAGGCGGCACGGACGCGATCGGCTCCCTGTTCGCGGACATGGACACGCCGGACGTACTCACGCTGCTGTCCCGCTGCCTGATCGCCGGCGACGCGATGGATCGCTTCATCGACGACTTCCCCGCGAACGACGACGACAACCTCTACCTGGAGTTCGAAGCGCCGAAGCTCCTGTACCGGGAGACGATTCCCGAGCTGTTCGAGGGACTCAACCAGGCGATGGGCGGCACGGACCAGATCCTCCGCAACGTCCCGCCCGGCCTGGGCGATGCGCTGGACCGCGCGCGGCAGGCGGCCATCCTGGAGAACCGCGCCCGCGTGGCGTTCCGCGCCCAGCGCGGCGACGAGGGAATGGCCGCACTGGAGGAGGCGCTTCGCCTGCATCCGGAGTCGCCGACGATCCGGTCGCTGCTCGCGCAGGCCCTCACCGGACGGGGCGAGACGGAACTCCGCTCGATGAACACGCGCGCCGCGCTGGCCGACTTCGTCCGCGCGACCGAGGTCGATCCTGGCGGCGCCGGAGCGTTCTACCAGCTCGCGGTGCTCTACGAGAACGCCGGCGATCCGCAGACCGCGCTGGACGCCATCGAGGAGTGCCTCCGCCGCGCGCCGCGGCAGCCGGACTACCTCGCCCGCCGCGCCTCGATCCTGGTGCGCATGCGGTCGCTGAAGGCCGCGGAGGCCGCGGCCCGCGAGGTTCTGGCGCTGGATCCGCACCACCGCGACGGACTCCAGGCGCTGGGCGAGGCGCTGCGCGGTCTCTCCCGCGACGCCGAGGCCGACTCGGTGTTCGATGCGGCGCTGCGCATCCATCCCGACGACGAGGAACTGCGCCGCCTCAGCCGGAAGTCCTGACCCCGAGCCTCAGCAGAGCAACTCGCCCCGGAGCGTGGTCACGGCACGGCCGGTCAGGAACACGCGGTCCCCGTCCACGCGGCACCGGATTTCCCCGCCGCGCTCGGACGCCTGGAACGCCTCCATCTCCGCCTTCCCCAGACGATCACTCCAGTACGGCGCCAGCACGCAGTGTACGGAGCCGGTCACGGGATCCTCGTCGATGCCCGCCCACGGCACGAAGTAGCGCGAGACGAAGTCGTGGCGGCGGCCCGGCGCCGTGACGATGAGTCCCGGCGAGCCCGGCCCCCGGATCGGACCGAGATCCGGCCGCAGGTTCCGGACGTCGTCCTCGGCGTCCAGCCGGAGCATCCAGTTCTCCTCGCCCAGCGACCGCGGCACGCGGCGCGCTTCGGCCCAGGAAGCATCGCCCATCGCGCGGGCGATGGACTCCGGAGGCGTGCCCGGCTCCGTCGGCTGCGCGGGGAAGTCCAGCGTGATCTCGTCGCCCCGGCGGCGGGCGCGGAGTTCCCCGCTGTGCGACGTGAACACGGCGTCGTCGTCCGGAGAGAGGCGACCGGTCTCCCAGAGCACGTGAGCCGATGCGAGCGTGGCGTGGCCGCACAGCGGGACCTCCCGACGCGGCGTGAACCAGCGGAGGTTCAGGCGACCGTCGGCCTCCGGCACCAGGAACGCCGTCTCCGACAGATTCATTTCCAGGGCGACGGCCTGCATCCAGTCCGCGTCGGCCGGCGCGTCGAGCGGGACGACGGCCGCCGGGTTGCCCCGGAACGGCGCGTCGCTGAACGCATCGACCTGGTGGATCTCGTGCGTCACGTCGGGCCTCCTCAGGAAAGGGTGCGCTGGAGGATCCAGAGCGCGGCCATGCCGACCGCGATGGTCAGGAACATGTTGCGGCGCCACAGCGCCACGGCGAGGGCGATCGCGGCGGCGAGCAGGCGGGGCGCCATCGACGCTCCGTCGCCCGACGATCCGCCGGCCGCGACCGTGGTGACGATCAGCGCGGAGAGCGCCGCGGTCGGGACGAGCTTCAGCGCGCGTGCGACGGGCGGGGACAGCTCCCGGCCGACCAGTCCGTGCAGGAACACGGCGCGGAAGAAGAACGTCCCGGCGGCGATCAGCAGCACCGCGGGCCAGAACCAGCCCGCGCCGGCCACGGCGCTCACGCGAGCTTCTCCCGCGCGGCGGGCACCAGCATCCCGGCGCCCACGCCGACGAGGATCGCGACGACGAGCCCGAGCCGCAGCGGCAGCGCATCGGCGAAGAGCACGGCGACCGCGGTCACGAGTCCCGCCACGAGCGACGACCGCTCGGCGAGACCACCCGGTAGCAGGGCCAGCAGCGTCAGCGGGACCGCGAACTCCAGCGACCAGGCGGCGGGAACCTGCGCGCCGGCCAGCGCACCGATCGCGAACGAGACCTGCCAGGTGGACCAGAGCGTGAGACCGGCGCCGAGGTAGAACCACGGCCGCTCGCGCTCGGGCAGGGCGTCGCGGAACCGCGCCACGGACACGACATACGCCTGATCGCTGAGCAGGTACGCCAGCCCCGACCTCCATCCCGCCGGGAGACGAGGGAAGTGCGTCGCCAGCGAGGCGCCGTACATGAGGAAGCGGAGGTTCACGATGAGGGCGGTGGCGACGACCACGAGGAACGGGGCGCTGCTGCCCAGCAGCTCGACGGCCACCAGCTGCGCGGTGCCCGCGAACACGAGGAGAGACATCAGGATGGCGCCCGGCGCCGACACGCCGATGGCGACGGTTCCCGCCCCCGTCACGAGCCCGAACGGCACGACCCCGAGCAGGATCGGCAGGACGCTCCGGCTCCCGGACAGCAGCGCGGAATGCGAGATGGGGTGCATGGCGATCCTCCCTGGAGCAGGACATGGACTAGTACACTCAAGATACGCATTGACACATTTGACCCGCCACGCCATTCTTGTCTCTATGACAATTTGGACGCCTCGGCTGGAGCCGGACCAGAAGAGCCTGTACACCGCCATCGCCGACGCGATCGGGCGGGACATTCGTGCGGGACAGCTGCGCCCGGGCGATCGTCTCCCGCCGCACCGGGAGCTGGCCGACGCCCTGGGGCTGGCGGTGGGGACGGTCACCCGCGCCTACGGCGAGGCGGAGAGCCGGGGACTCGTGCGCGGGGAGATCGGACGGGGGACATTCGTGCGGGATCCGGGCCGTCCCGAGCCGGGCATGATGACGGAGGCCTCCCCGACGGACTTCGTCGACCTCAGCATGAACTTCCCCCTCCACTCACTCGATCCCGATCTGGCGCCCGCGCTCCGGCGGCTGGCGGATCGTCCGGACGTGTCGGGACTGCTGCGCTACCAGCCCAGCGAGGGAACGCGGGCCCACCGGGAGACGGGCGCGGAGTGGGCGAGGACGTTCGGGGTCCCGGCCTCGGCGGACGACGTCGTCGTCTGCGCCGGCGCGCAGCATGCGCTGACGGCGGTGATGGGCACCGTGGCGGCGCCGGGGGACACCGTGCTCACCGAGGAGCTCACCTACCCGGGCGTCAAGGGCGTCGCCGGGCTGCTGCACCTGAAGCTCTCCCCCGTGGCGATGGACCGCGAGGGAATCCTGCCCGACGCCGTGGAGGCGGCGTGCCGCCAGCGACGTCCCAAGGCGATCTACCTCAGTCCGACGCTGCAGAACCCGACGACGTCGGTGCTGTCCGAGGAACGGCGCCGCGCGCTGGTGGACATCGCCCGCCGATACGAGCTGCGGATCCTCGAGGACGACGTGCACCGTCGCCTGGTTCCCGATCCGCCGCCGGCCATCGCCTCGCTGGCGCCGGAACGGACGTTTTTCGTGGCGGGCACGTCCAAGTCCGTCGCGGGTGGACTTCGCGTGGCGTTCCTGGTGACCCCTCCCGGGCAGCGGCCGCGGGTCGCGCCGGCCGTGTGGGCGTCGGTGTGGGTGGTGCCGCCGCTCTGCGTCGAGATCACGCGGCAGTGGATCGCCGACGGCACCGCGGAGCGCACCGTGGAACGCAAGCGGGCCGAGGCGCGTCGCCGGCAGGAGATCGCCCGACGCGCGCTGGGCGGTCACCGGTACCGCGCGCATCCGGACGGACTCTACGTGTGGCTGGAGCTTCCACCGCCCTGGACCAGTGCGACGTTCGCGGCCGCGGCGCGCGGTCGCGGCATCGGGGTGACGCCGTCGGAGGTGTTCCGGGTGGACGACACGCCCGGCCCGGCCGCAGTGCGAGTGTGCCTGGGCGCGGTGGACGACCGTGAGGTGCTGCGCGGAGCGCTGACCCGCCTCGGCGCCCTCCTCTCGGAGTCGCCCGGCTTCGGCCCGTCGATGGTCTGAGTCAGCCGGCGCGATCCAGCCGGTCCCGGCCGGCGATCGCCAACTCCAGTCCCGGCGAGAAGCGCAGCGCCTGCTCGAACGCCAGGCGCGCGGCATCGGGCTCGGCCAGCCCCGCGTAGCACTCACCCATGTAGGCCAGCACCCGTCCGTCGGGACCCTGCCGCTTCAGGCGGGCGTCCAGCTGGCCCAGCAGAGCCAGGAACATGCGGCGCGCATCGTTCGCGGCCCCGGCCGCCGCCAGCGCGCGGGCGCGGTGCAGCCGCATCGGCACGTCGCCCGGATCGGCGCGGACCGCCTCGCCGAAGACGTCGGCCGCCTCCGCCGGGCGACCCGCCGACCGGAGCGCGAGTCCCAGTTCCTCCCGGATCGCGCGGCGAAGTCCCGCTTCCGGCACCGGCACGCGCTTCCCGTACGGCGGCAGCCCCCGCGCCGCGCTCAGCTGCTCGATCGCCTCCTCGAGACGGCCGCCCTTGCGCAGGAACTCTCCCAGGTGCAGCCGCGCGAACGGATCCTGCGGCACCGCGTCGACCGCCTCGCGGTAGCGGCGCTCGGCCTCGTCCGGCCGGTCCCGATCCTCTTCCAGACGGCCCAGCGTGACGCGCAGGTTCTGGACGATGTCCTCCGTGCCCGGCGAAACCGGCCCGTCCACGAGCTCCCTCGCCGCGCGCGACGCCTCGTCGTTCTCGCCGCACAACGCGGCGGCCTTCACGTAGTGGTAGGTCCCGGCGACGGTGCGGCCGCCCTCCTCCCACTCCTGCCGGCAGAGACGCAGATTGCGGCGGCACTTCTCGGTCAGCTGATCCCGGTCGACGTAGCCGAGATGGCGCACCGGAACGTCCAGCAGCCGGACCTCCGTCCCGGACGCCTCCAGCGCCGGGCGGATCTGCTCGTGCACGCGGCCGGTGAAGCGATGTTCCGGCCGCACCGGAAAGACGCGAAGCTGCTCGCACGTCGCGGCCAGGGCGGGGTTGGGACTGTCGCTCTCCAGCCGCAGACACCACGCGACATCCGGATGGCGAAGGACCGCGTCGCGGATCCGCCGGAGGTCCGACGCGGCGATGCGGTCGTCGGCGTCGATCCACAGCGCGTGCGTGGTCCGCACCTCCTCGAGACCGCGGTTGCGCGCATGGGAGAAGTGATCGTCCCAGGCGCGCTCGTAGACGCGGGCGCCGAGTCCCTCGGCGAGCGCCGCGGTCCCGTCGACGGAGCCGGTGTCCACGACGACGACGTCGTCGAGTTCGTGGAGCAGCGTCGGGAGCAGCTCCTCCAGGTTCGCGATCTCGTCACGAACGATCAGACAGGCGGTGAGACCGGGCTTGGGCATGGCTTCCCCCTCCCCCGACCCATCGGGAGGCGCCCGGATCGACCTTTGCGGAAACTTGCCGCCTGCGACGCGCGCGGTGGTGGACTCCGGAGAACGCGTGATAGGTTCGCGGCCATGAGCCTTCTTCCCCCTCGACTCCGCCGTTTCCTCCCCTTCGCGCTCCTTGCGGGCCTGATCGGGTGCGGCGGCGGACCCTCCGTGGATCCCCCGCCGGGCCCGGGCGACGCCATCCTGGAGGAGCGCGTGGCGGACCTGCTGGCGACGCTGCTGGAGGCCGCCCGCCGGAATCCGGACGACAGCGCGGCGCGCGGCGCGCTGGCGATGGCCTACGACGCGAACGGCCTGTCGGAGCCGGCCCGCGTCGCCTACGACCAGGCGATCGCGCTGGCCCCGGACGAACCGCGCTGGTGGTACCACTCCGCGCTGGCCGCCGCGGACGCCGGTGACTTCCCGGCCGCGACCGCCCGCCTGGACAGTTCCATCGTCCGGGATCCCGACTACGGTCCGAGCTACTGGCGACGCGGGCAGTACCAGTACTCGCAGGGCGACTTCGACGCGGCGGAGGCCTCGTTCCGGGAGGCGATGCGGCGCCAGCCGAAGCATCCGGCCGGGGCCGTCGGGCTGGCGCGCGTCCATCTCCAGCGTGACGAACCGCGGGAGGCCGTCGCGCTCCTGGAGTCCACGCGGGCCGATCTCCATCGCGCGCAGTTCCTGCCGTACATCCACTACCTGCTCGGAACGGCCTACCGGGCGCTGGGAGAACTGGACCGCGCGCGGGAGGAGCTGGCGCTGGGCCGGCGCGGTCGGCCGCTCTGGCGCGACATCCGCCGCATGGAGATCGACGAGTACCGGGTGTCCACGCTGGCCCGTACGCAGGACACGTCGATCCTGCTGGAGACCGGCCGAGCGGAGGAAGCCGTCGCCATCCTGGAGGAGCTGCGCGGCATCGCTCCGCAGGATCGCGGCGTGCTGGCCACGCTGGCGCGCGCGTACCACCTGGCGGGCCGCGCCGAGGACGCGCGACGCACGCTGGAGAACCAGCTTGCCATCTTCCCCGACGACGAGATCGCGGCCCGCAACCTCAGCGCCGTTCACGTGGCCCTGGGTCGGATCCCGGATGCGCTCCGCTACGCGGAACTCGCCGTGGAGCTGAATCCCCATCTTCCGGCGGGTTACGTCCAGCTCGGGCAGGTCCTGGAGCGCGCCGGCCGACCAGAGGCGGCACTGGACGCCTACCGGGGGGCCGTCGCGCGCGATCCGGGCGATCCGGGCTCCCGGCTGGCGGCGGGATCCCTGGCCGCCTCACTGGGGTTGGACGAGGAGGCGAAGGAGCACTACCGGCGGGTCCTCGACGTGGAGCCGCAGAACACGCAGGCCCGGTCCGCGCTGGACCGGCTGGGAGGCACCCGTCCATGAAGCACGCAACCATCCGCATCGCCGCGGCGATCGCCCTGGGCTCGACGGCGGGCGACGCCGCCGCGCAGGCCGAGCCCGTCCCGTGGTTCGAGAACGTGACCGCGTCGTGCGGGATCGACTTCCGGCACGACACCGGCGCCGATCCGACGCGGCCGTACTTCCCGGAGACGGTGGGCGGCGGCGGCGCGCTCGCCGACCTCGACGGCGACGGAGACCTGGACGCGTACCTCGTGCAGTGCGGTTCGCTGCGCGAGCCGGGAGGCGATCGCGGCCGGAATCGCCTCTACCTCAACCGGGGGGACGGGACGTTCGAAGACGTCACGGACGGCAGCGGCGCGGACGATCGCGGCTACGGCATGGGCGTCGCGGTGGGCGACTACGACGGGGACGGCGACGAGGACCTCTACGTCACGAACTACGGGGCCAACGCCCTGTTCCGCAACGAGGGCGACGGCCGTTTCACGGACGTGACGGAGACGGCCGGCGTGGGCGATCCGGGTTGGGGAACCAGCGCGTCGTTCGCGGACCTGGACGGGGACGGCGACCTGGACCTCTTCGTCACGAACTACGTGACCTGGAGCGTGGAGACGGAGATCGACTGCTTCAACGTGGCCGGAGAACCGGACTACTGCGTGCCCACGCACTACCAGTCGCCCTCGCGCGACACGCTCTATCGCAACGACGGCGACGGCACGTTCACCGACGTTTCGGAGTCGTCCGGGATCCACTCGTCGTTCGGGAACGGGCTCGGCGTGGTCGTGGCGGACGTGACCGGCGACGATCGCCCGGACATCTTCGTGGCCAACGACAAGCTGTTCGATCACCTGTGGGTGAACGAGGGCGATCTGGTCTTCACCGAGGACGCGCTGCTGCGGGGCTGCGCCTGCGACGAGGACGGCTACGCGAAGGCCGGCATGGGCGTCGCGGCGGTGGACTGGGACGAGGACGGGGACCGCGACCTCTTCGTCGTGAACTTCGCGAACGAGACGGACTCCTACTACGACAACGACGGGACCGGCTTCTTCTTCGATCGTTCGGTGGCCATCGGCCTGGGATTCCGGACGCGCAAGTACACGCGCTTCGGGGTCGGCTTCCGCGACTTCGACAACGACGGCCACCGTGACGTCTACTTCGCGAACGGCCGCGTCGCCATGCCGACCGGCGAGCGCCCCGAGGGCGATCCGTACGAGGAGCCGAACCTCCTGTTCCGCGGCACGGAGGAGGACGTCCTCGTGGAGGTGGAGCCGATGGGCGGCACCGGCCCCGAGGCGTTCACGAGCCGCGCGGCCATCTTCGGCGACGTGGACGACGACGGCGGCATGGACGTCCTCGTGGTCAACCGGGACGGACCGGTCCAGATGCTCCGGAACGTCCATCCGGAGCGCGGCGCCTGGATCGGCTTCGACGTGAAGACCCCGCAGGGCGCGGCCGCCCTGGGCGCCTGGGTTACGTACTCCATCGACGGACAGCCGCGGCGCCGGGACGTGATCTCGGGGCAGAGCTACCTTGCCGCCAGTGATCCGCGGGTCCACGTCGGGCTGGGGTCGGCCGACGGCGTGACGGACGTCATCGTCCACTGGCCGGACGGGACGACGGAGCCCTTCGGGGACCTCCCGGCCGGCTCCTGGCACGAACTCGTCCGGGGAGCGGGAAGCCGGTAGATTGTCCGGGTCGGCCCGGACAGGCGTCCGCGGACAGAACACGGGAGAAAGGAGCAGGTCGTGGTCAACAAGATCGGAGTCATCGGCGGCGGAAACATCGGCGGGGTGCTGGTCCAGGAGCTGGTGCGCCGCGGCCTGGCGAAGACCGTGGCCGTCACGGATCCCGCCCCCTTCGTCAATCCCAACGATCCGCCGGAGAAGCAGGAGACCACGCGGAAGCAGTCGGTGGCCAAGGGCAAGGCCCTGGACATTCTGGAGGCCACGCCGCTGATCGCCAGCGACGTCGCCATCGAGGCCGGACGCGACTACGACGTCCTGGCCGGCTGCGACCTGGTCATCAACACCGCGGGCGTGCCGCGCAAGGCGCGACCGGACGGCACGATGCCCAGCCGCGAGGAACTGCTCTCCATCAACCTCAAGGTCACCAGCGCGGTGGCGGAGGGCATCAAGACGTACTGCCCGGACGCGATGGTTATCTCCATCGCCAACCCGCTGGACGCCATCGTCTACACGCTGCACCGGAAGCTGAACCCGCCCAAGAACAAGCTCGTCGGCATGGCCGGCGTCCTGGACTCGGCACGCTACCGCTACTTCGTGGCGCAGGCCGCGGGCGTCAGCGTCAGCAACGTGGAGGCGCTGGTGCTGGGCGGCCACGGCGACACGATGGTCCCCGTCCGCAGCTGCTGCCGCATCGCGGGCATGCCGGTGGAGCAGTTCGTGCCGGCCGCGGAGCTCGAGGCCATCGAGAACCGCACGCGCAAGGCGGGCGGCGAGGTCGTCGGCCTGCTGGGTACGGGATCGGCGTTCGTGTCCCCGGCGCTCTCGGCGCTGGAGATGGCCGAGGCCATCCTCTTCGACCAGAAGCGGATCCTTCCGGCGTGCGCGTTGCTGGAGGGCGAGTACGGCGTGAACGGTCTCTTCGTCGGCGTGCCCGTGGTGCTCGGCAAGAACGGCGTGGAGAAGATCGTGGAGACGCATCTCACGGACGAAGAGAAGGCCGGCCTGGACACGTCGGTGGAAGCGGTCCGGACGACGTGCGCCGAGGTCGACAAAATGCTGGGCGAGGCGGCCGCGGTCTAGCCAGCCGATCGGTTCGACGCTCACAGCTCCGAGGCCCGTCCCTTTCCGGGGTGGGCCTCTTTCTCTTGCGGCGTCTTCGGCGTTCGGAGGAGAACGAGGATCGGAGGCCGGGCGCTCGAGCGATCTCACCGGGCACACGAAGGCCGGGGCAGCCCGCCACCACCCCGGCCTCGCCCGTTCCGAGAGGATCGGAACGAAGAACCCGGGCGCAGGACCGAACGCAACTCCAGGAGGCTCGACGTTCTCGAGAGGTCGAGCCGCGACCGGGCTCCAATTAGCGGACTCTTGACTCCGCTATCCACACAGTAAGGAGGGGCTCCGGAGGGGGCAAGCCCGGTCCTCCGGTTTTCCGCTCCGGATGACGTGGGTCAGGAAGTCTGCCCGGAGTCCCGTCGGTAGGCGTAGGGATACCGGTCCTCCACGATGAGCCCGGTCTCCGGATCGATCCGGGCATGGCGGACCTCGATCCTGACTTCATCGGCCTGGGGGCGAATCCGGAAGATCCAGTCGGCCACGGGCTCCGGCTCGCGGAACGTGCCGAGCACGCTCCGGTTCCGGGAAAAGTCGCGCAGCGCACCCCGCACGGGCCCTGGCATTTGGTCGATGCGGACCGCAACGGATCGCCCGTCCTCGATCACCTCGATCGTGGTGCGGACGGGCAGCGTGGGCCGACAGTACATCGCGAACCCGAAGAACTTCCACGGATTCAGCTCGAACCGCTCCACGAGGGAGAAATGGAGGACCGGCCAGACCGTCAGCGCGGCCAGCGCCATCAGCCAGGCCCGGGCCTTGGTGCGGGGACTCAGTTGAACAGGAACCATCGCGGGAAGATCTCCAGGTGCACACCGATGAAGTAGACGTAGACGGCTCCGTAGACGGGCAGCATCCAGCCCATCACGTTCCGCCGGAAGAAGAGCAGGACGGTGGCGGTGAACAGCACGCCGAACATCAGCTCCAGCGCCCCCAGCTCGATCACGACCAGGAAGAGGCCGATGGCCACGGCCGCGACGGCTCTCGTCCGGCGCCAGAGCAGGAACGCGGGCGCCACGAGTTCGAACACCCACACGGCGTTGACCGCGAAGAGAGCCAGCGGCGACTCCAGCCGGTACGGTCCGGCGCCGGGACCGGGCGGCTGCGTCACGTACGCGCGGAAGCCCTCCGCCGGAGGCAGGGCCCCCGCGGCCAGACCCAATCCCTTCAGGCGGGCCATCTCCTCGGCCGGGATCACGAGCCGGAAGAAGTCCGCGAAGCGCTCTCCGTGCGCGATCTGGAACGCCAGGAACTCCCCGTGGAAGTAGGTCCCGTGGAGCACCTTCTGGACGCCGGTGGAGAAGAGGACGATGGCCGCCGTCCACCGCAGCGTGCCCAGCGCCAGCCGACGTTCCTGGGAGTCGTCCAGGTTCCAGGCCACGAACGGCGCCAGCGCGAGCAGCAGGAAGAAGGTGTGGTTGGCGAGGTTCGGAAAGAACCGGACGATGGAGAACAGCATCAGCCCGGCCGCCACGGGAGCGGCGAAGCGCTGCAGCCTCGGCACGAAGGACATCGCCGAGGCACTGACGGCGATCGTCAGCATGACCGGCAGCACGGGCGACATGAGCCCGGTGTCCCGCCACCGCAGGAACGAGAGCGTCATCTCGGCCACGACATGAAGAAGCAGCAGACGGCGATACGCCGTCAGCCGACCGGACGGATCGGCGTCCGCCTCCGTCACCCAGGTCAGGACCTGCTGGGCCGACAAGCCAGTGTCCCCTCGAATCTCGCGCGAAGCCGGGAAAGTGCGGGGTCTCGCGGGCACGGTTCACGCGACGGACGAAGGGGAAGTCGCGTGGGACAGGGGCGCCTCGAGACGGTGTTCCCCTCCAACATTGAAACACCCATGAGCAACGTCAACCGGGACCGGGACCGACGCCCCGGCATCGTCCGTGAACGCCCCGCCCTCGGGGACGTGCACGGATCGGCCGAAGCGACGGGCGGTTCCGCTCTCTCGGAAGGACGGGACGCAACGCCGCAGGGTTCGGGAGCGATGAAGCTCACGGTCGGTCTTTTACGTAAAAACGCCGTGAACTCCGGTTCCCGTCGCGCACCGTGACCGCAGATGCCACAATGGATCGCCGATCCCGTCCCCGGAGCGGAGGAACCTCGTGAAGAACCCGCGCCTCGTCCTTGCGGGCGCCCTGATGCTCACGACCGCGACGTCGGCGTGCGACTCGGGCCGCCGCCCGGAGTCGATCCTCCTCATCACGATCGACACGTGCCGGGCCGACCGCATCGGCGCGTACGGCGCGGGCCGGGCCGCCACTCCCACGATGGATCGGCTGGCCGAGGACGGAGCGGTCTTTCTGCAGGCCACGGCCCCCGCTCCGGTGACGCTTCCGTCCCACGCCTCGGTGATCACGGGCCTCTACCCCGATCGTCACGGCGTGCGCGACAACGGCGCCGGTCGCCTGCCGGACGAGGCCGTCACGCTGGCGGAGATCCTGGCCGACGAGGGGTGGCGCACCGCGGCGTTCCTGGCCGCCGTTCCGCTGGATGCGGTCTTCGGCACGGATCAGGGCTTCGACCTCTACGACGACGACTTCGTCGAGGGCGATCTCGGCGCCGAGGTGATCACGCGCCTCGACTCGGACCAGCGCGTCGCCTCGGAGGTGCTGGAACCGGCCCTGCCCTGGATCCGGGACGCGGCCCGTTCGGGGGAGCCGTGGTTCGCCTGGGTCCACTTCTTCGATCCGCACGCGCCGTACGCCCCGCCCGCCGACGTGACGGCGCGCCACCCCGGGCTGTCGCCCTACGACGCGGAGATCGCGGCCGTGGACCGCGCGATCGCGCAGCTCCTGGCCGAGCTGGAGGACGAAACGCTGGTCGCCGTCGTCGCCGACCACGGCGAGTCGCTGGGCGACCACGGCGAGAACACGCACGGCTTCTTCCTCTACGAGTCCGTCATGCGGGTTCCCTGGATCCTGCGCGGCCCGGGCGTCCCGGCAGGAGAGCGCGTCGAAGACCCGGTGTCGATCGTCGCCGTGATGCCGACGCTCCTCGACGCGGCGGGCCTGCCGGCGCCGGAGGGACTCGACGCCAGATCCGCCCTGCCGCTGGCCCGCGGTGAGGAGGAGCCGGAGGCGGTGTTCGCGGAGGCGATGTTCCCGCGGCTGAACTTCGGCTGGGCCGCCACGCGCAGCGTGCGCGTCGGGTCGTGGAAGTTCATCGAGTCGCCGCGCCCCGAGCTCTTCGACCTGTCGACGGATCCCGGCGAGACGAACAACCTCGCCGCCGAGCGGCCGGACCGCGTGGAGGACCTGCGCGCGCGACTGGAGGACCACTTCGACCGGGGCGGACGACTGAACGCCGTCCCCGCCGGCGTGACCGACGAGATGCTGGAGCGGCTGGAGGGACTCGGCTACGTGGGCGCCGGCGGGGACGCCGACGCGGACGAGGAGCTCTGGGACTTCGACCGCCTGGATCCGCGGGACGGTCTCGGGATCTTCCGCGAGCTGGAGCAGCTCCCCACCGTCGTGCTGTCCGGGACGGAGGAGGAGGCCGACGCCTTCATCGCGCGGCTCCGGTCGATGGACCCGGGCAACGTGGCGATCCTGAAGAAGATCCTGAAGATCCGGCTGCGCGCGCAGCACTGGGAAAAGGCGCTGGCCGTCGCCGACGAGCTGGTCGCCGCCCTACCGGACGATCTCGAGGTCCGACGGGACCAGGCCACCGCCGCGATGCGTTCCGGCGACGGCGCACGGGCCCGGGAGTCGTTGCGGCGCGTGCTGGAACTGGACCCCTCGGACGAGATCGGACGGCAGTACTACTCCGCCGTGGTCAACGAGGAGGCACTGACGCTGTCGCGCACCGGGCGACAGCCCGAGGCCGTCGCGATGCTCCGCGAATCGCTCCCGCTTCTACCGGACGACGTCGACACGCTGAACAACCTCGCCTGGATCCTGGCCGATGCCTCCCTGGATCCGCAGGCGGCGCTGGAGTTCGCCGGGCAGGCACGCGCGCTGGCGCCGGACGATCCCGTCGTGCTGGACACGTTCGGCTGGGCGGCGATCCGCGCCGGGCGGCCGGACGACGCGATCGAGCCGCTCCGCCGCGCGCTGGAGGCCACGCGCGACGCGGAGGTGCGGGCGCACCTGGGGCTGGCGCTCCTGGCCGGCGGGCGATCGGAGGAAGGGCTGGCCGAGCTCAAGGCGGCCATCCGGAAGCGCCCGGAACTCCGCGAGCTGCCCGAGACGAAGCGCTGGCTGCGGTAGACCCTCAGCCGAGGAACATGTGCAGGCGACGCCCGAGTTCGTCGGCGTGCCCGGGCTCCAGTCCCGTCACGGCCGCGCGCACCCATCCCGGCGCGCCGAAGTCGGAGCCGGGCGTGAGACCCACTCCGGCATCCCGCGCGAGACGGATGCATCGCTCCTCCGTCGCCGCTTCCCCCATCTCGGCGAACGCGTAGAAACCGCCCGCGGGGCGAGCCACCGGGCGGCCGAGGTCGCGGAAGACCGCGCAGACCGCATCGCATCGCTCGAGGACGGCCGCGCGGGCCGACGCGTAGAACGACTCCGGCACGCGGCCGATGGACTCCAGCGCCGCCTGGGTCACCGTGCTCGGCGGATTCAGGTGCTCGCTCTGGAAGGCGGCGAGCCGACGGACGAGCTCCTCGTCCGCCACCACCCAGCCGATCCGCCAGCCGGCGACGCCGAGGTTCTTCGAGGCGCTGTGCAGTTCGACGATCGTGCTGTCACCGGGCACGGGAGACATGCCGACGGGGGCGGAGCCGTCGAAGCGGAACCGGTCGTAGGCCAGATCCAGGACGAGCCGCGCCCCTCGCGCGCGCGCCGCTTCCGCGACCGCGTCGCGGACCTCGTCCGACAGGACCGCGCCGGTCGGATTGCAGGGCGTGGACAGGACGACGGCACGCGTGCGGTCGGTCATCGCCCGCAGGATCGGCTCCGCCTCGAAGCGGAAGTTCGGCCCCATTCGCGGGACGGCCACGAAGCGCGCGCCCCAGCGCTCCGGCATCCGGCGGTACGCCTCGTACGCCGGCGTCGGGACGACGACCTCGTCGCCCGGGCGCACCAGTACGCCGAACAGCGCGAGAAGGGAGCCCTTCCCGCCGTGCCCCACGAAGATCCGCGACGAGGGCGCTCCGCGAACCTCGCCCAGCGCCCGCCGCAGATCGGGCGATCCGCCGACGGCCGAGTAGCGCCAGGTCTCTCCCGACGCTGCGGACGCCAGCGCGGTGCGCAGCGCGGAAGGCGGATCGAAGCAGGGGGCGCCCACGACCAGATCGATGGGATCGCCCGCGAAGCCCACCAGTGCCTCCCGCACCGCATCGAGGCCACGCGACCCGCTCATTCGGCGGCATCCTCGAAGTAGCGCCGCCCGGCCTCCATGATCGCGGAGAACGCCGCCTCGTCCGACGCCTCCACCGAGGACCGCAGCTCTTCCAGCGCGGCGATGAGCGTGCGCAGCGCCTCGTCGGTGTGTGGGTTCCTCTCCTGGATCTCGTAGTAGAGACGCGGATTCTCGGACGCCACCTCGCGCGTGGTCGCCGTCTGCTGGCGGAACGTCACGCCGGCCACGTCCTCCAGGTCCGCCCACGGGATCCCGAACCGCTCGAGCGAGCGGGCGAAGCCGAGGTTCACGAGGTGGGCAAGGCCGAGCACGGCGGCCATGGCGCGATCGTGATCCGCCAGCGGCACCTCGACCAGCCGCGCGCTCGTCGCGGCGAAGAGCTCCTCCACCACTCGCTCGTCCTCCCGGGCGCCGCCGCGGCACAGGACGATCTGCTTCCCGCTGAGCAGGCGCACCGCGGGGCCGAACATCGGATGGAAGGAGACGACACGCACGCCCTGCGCGCGCAGCTCCGCCAGCACGTCGAGCAGGTGCGACTTCACGCTGCACATCTCCGCCACGACGCCGGTCGGCCGCAGCGCGCCGATCCGACGCAGCACGTCGCCGCACGCCCCGATGGGGACGGCGAGGACGGTGAGCTCCGCCCAGGCCAGTCCTTCGTCCAGCGACGCGGCTCGCGGGAACAGCGACTCCCCGTCGCGCGGATCCAGCACGCGGACCGTGTGTCCCTGCACGTTGAGGAAGCGGGAGATCCAGCGTCCCATCCCGCCGAGGCCGCCGATCACGAGCACGCGACGACGATCGCCGTCGTAGACGCTGTCCACGATGGGGCCCTGCAGCTCCACCGCCTTGTCGATCAGGAAGAGCGCGAGGTCGCAGCCGACGTCCCCCGGCAGGCCGAGTTCCTCGGCCCGGCGACGCAGGCGGTCGATGACGCGGGACTCGACGTCGAAGTCACGGAGAGGAATGCGGGCGTCCCGCTTGCGCTGCCCGATCTCGCGGGCCACACCGGCCCGTCGGGCGACGAGTCTCAGGATCTCCGCGTCCAGCGCGCGGATCTCCTCGCGGTGGCGTTCCAGCGGATCCCGGGACTCGCTCACCGCCTACTTCGCGTCGAGGCGCGGCACCTGCAGGTTGCGTACAAGGCCGACCCAGCCGAGCACGCGGAGCGCCCACCACGTCACGTCGACCTCGAACCATCGCACGCCGTACTTGGCCGATCGCTGGTGCGCATGGTGGTTGTTGTGCCACCCCTCGCCCCAGGAGATCAGCGCCACCCACCAGTTGTTCCGCGACTCCTCCTTCGTCTCGAAGTTGCGGTACCCCCAGAGGTGCGACGCGGAGTTCACGAACCACGTGGCGTGGTAGCAGAAGACGGTGCGCACGGCGAAGCCCCACAGGAGCCACGACCATCCACCCACGAGGAACAGCCCGACGCCCAGCAGGATGTTGGGGATCATGAACCAGCGATCCAGCCACACGAGCTCCGGCGCCTTCTTCAGGTCCTTCGCGGCCTGCGTGACGTCGCGGTCGAACGGATCCTCCACGAGGCACCAGAGCATGTGCCCCCAGACGAAGCCGTGGTGCGGACTATGCGGATCACCTTCGTGGTCCGCCTCGGAGTGGTGGATCCGGTGCGTGCCCACCCACCAGATGGGACCGCCCTGCCAGCACATCGCCCCGAGCATCGCGAAGAGGAAGCGGCCGAAGCGCGACGTCTCGAACGCGCGGTGCGTCAGCAGACGGTGGTAGCCGCCGGAGAGACCCAGGCTGGCGGTAAGCCAGAGCAGAAAGACCGTGACCGCCAGGGCGGACCACGAGAAGTGGAAGAAGGCGAACACGCACGCGACGTGAAGGGCCGCGATCGCGAGGAAGTGTCCCTTCCGGACCCGATCCCAGCGGAATCGGTGCGGGGACAGTTCTTCGCTCACGGCGGGGGAGCTAGGCATTCCGGCTCCGAGTCAGAGGCGAGAAATTCGGCCGCGCCGGAGAGGTCGCGGCCCGGGCCGTCAGTATCGACGGGCCCTTCCCGCCTGTCCACCGCATTCCCGGAGCGCGATCAGCGCTCCCGGATCCGGATGCCGCCGTTCACCGTCTCCAGGTCGATCTCGGGGCCGCCCTCGCCCAGCGTCGCCCGGATGCGCGACGGACGGCGACGGCGATCGGTCCGGTCCGCTTCGAAGTCCGACCGGATCGCCCCGTTCACGGTGCTCGCGCGCAGGTCGCCGTCGATGCCCTCGGGAAGCTCCAGCTCGATGCCGCCATTCGTCGTGGAGAGCGTGATCCCCTCCCCGATTTGCGCGTCCTTGCGGAACATCGCGACGATACCGCCGTTGGTGGTGCGAGCCCGGACCTCGCCGGACACGTCCTCCAGCGAGAGGCCGCCGTTGTCCGTCTTCAGGTCGAGCTCGCCGGTCACGTCCTCGACCGAGATCCCGCCGTTGTTGGACTCCAGGTCCAGGTCGGACTCGCGCGGCACCATCAGCCGGAAGCTGACGGACCAGTGCGGACCGCGCCCCCGCGTCCGCGGGCCGCGCGGCTCGATGCGGCCCTTCGTGAGGATCTCCACCGCGTCGGCCAGCTCCCTGGCCTCCTCCTCGTCGTCCGCCCGGGACACCGTCACCCGGACCCGCACCTGCACGTCGTCCCGGTCCCAGCCCTCCACTCGGATGCCCCCGTTGCCGCCGCTATCCACGCGGATCGCCTCGTCGCCCGGATCGAACGTCAGCTCCCGCACCTCGCACCAGTCCGCGGAGCGGTTCCGGTCGCACCACTCGTCGTCCTCGACGACCTTCCAGTCCTGGGCCGACGCGGAGAGGGGGAGGATCGCGAGGACGGCCAGGGCCGCCAGAGGGATGCGCAGGGTCATGGCCGGGCTCCTTGGCTGGGGTTCGCCCGGTAGGACGACGGGAACGGGCGAAGGGTTCAAAGGGACGCGCCTAGGGCGAGCCGGCCGCTTCCGGCCCGATCACCGCCCGGACCGTGGCCGCTCCCGCCTCCCGGAGCCGCTCGTCGTGACGGTCCAGCAGGCGCCGGGCCGCCTCGGCCACGGACTCCCGACCGGCCTCACTCCATCGCCCGTCCTCGCGGTCCGGGACGTCCTCCCCGAACAGTTCTTCGGCAAGGTCACGGATGACGCAGCGATTCGCCCAGGCGTGCGGGGACTGCGCGTTGAACTCCCCCGCCCGCGCGAAGTGGTCCAGGACGCCGTCCAGCGACTCCTGCGCGTAGATGAGTTCCGTCAGCTTGCCGCGGTACTCCAGGTCGGTCTGCATCAGTTCCGGGTAGATCTCGTAGTCCGCGAAGTGCCGCGCCTCGTGCTTCAGGTAGCTCACGCGGAACTTCTCCGACTCCAGGTCGTAGTCCTCGGCCAGGCAGACGAGGCGATCCGGTTCGGCCCAGCCACCCGGATACGCGCGCCCGAACGTGGCCCAGTGCGACCAGCCGTACGAGAGGAAATCCCCGATGAAGGCGACGTCCACCGCCTGCACGCCGTCCGTCAGCTCCACCTCGTACGGGCGATCCTCCTGGCTCCGCCACATCAGCAGGTCGAAGTGCGGCCGCGTGATCCCGCCCTGCACGTGGGCCCCTTCCGCCTCCACCGCCCGCTTCATCGCGCCGAGCACGTCGTCCGACTCGAAGGGCACGTCGTGCCGCTCGAGGACCTCGCGGACCGCCGCCTCGACCCGCGGGCGACCGGCGTCGGCGTCCCACCCCGCGCGCAGCGCCTCGTTCCAGTATGCGCGGTACGCGCGGATCAGGTCGGCCTGGAGCGGCGTCACGCCCGCCGGGAGCGCCTCCTCCTCTCCCCGCTCGAAGCGCGCCTCGTAGCGGTCCCGGAGCTTCGTCTCGGCGGCGTCGGTGGGACCGGAGGCCAGGAGCTTCGGGCCGACCTCGCTGAGGTCGCCCTGGAGCGCGGCGGAGAGGTAGTCCCGGGCGAGGTCGGCGGCGGACGCGGCCGATCCGAGGAGAACGAGGCAGACAGCGGACGCGAGCGGACGGATCAAGGGAGCCTCCCGGTGAGAGTCCCCTCTGGGACGATCGTCCCCGGCCGATGGTTGGATCCGACCGCCGACGGCGCGCGGGGACCGGCTCGTCCCTCGACGCTGTCGCGCGGCCCCGATCCGGATCACGATCCGGAGGATCCCCTGAGCCTCCTCTCCCGAAAGGTGAGCCATGATCCGGATCGTTTCGCTCGTCGCCGTCGCGCTGCTCGTCACGGTGCCCGCCCCGGCCGCCGCCCAGTCGCCGTTCGTCTGGCCCGAGAAGGCCGAGAACCTCCAGGTGATGCCGGAGGACACGTCGGCGTCCACGCTGCGCGCCGTGATGACCGGCTTCTCCCGCACGCTGGGCGTCCGGTGCAACTACTGCCACGTCGGCGAGGACGACGCGCCGCTGTCCACGTACGACCTCGCATCGGACGAGAAGCCGACGAAGGAGACGGCGCGCGAGATGCTGCGCATGCTCGAGTCGATCAACGGCCATCTGAAGAACATCGAGCCGAGCGGATCGCGCGTGAACATGTGGTGCGGAACGTGCCACCGCGGGCGACCGCGTCCGCAGACGTTGCTGGAGAGCTTGACGGAGAAGTACGAGGCCGACGGCATCGACCGGACGATGACGCACTACGCGGAGCTGCGGGACCTGTACTACGGACACGGCGCGTACGATTTCGGCGAGGCGGGACTCAACGCGTTCGGCTACCGGATCCTGGAGGACGATGCTCCGGGCGCCGTCACGGTGTTCCGCACGAACGCCACGCTGTTCCCCGACTCGCCCAACACCTGGGACAGCCTGGCCGAGGCGTACGCGAAGGCCGGTCAGACGGACGAGGCGATCGTCTGCTACGAGAAGGTGCTGGAGATGGATCCGGAGAACGATCACGCGCGGCAGCGGCTCGACACGCTTCGCACGGGCGCCGCGGGCGGGAACTAGGCCAGCGACCACTCGCCGCGCGCAACCGCGGCCAGCTCCTCCTCCACCCGCTCGGCCGCCGCCTCCCGGTAGCGGCCGAGCGCGGCGGGGTCCCCAGGGTACGCCAGCCGTTCCAGCTCGGCGCGGAGCTCGGGCGGGAGATCACGGTCCAGGTAACGCAGCCCGAAGTCGAACCGGTCGGGGCAGTGCCGCATCCGCAGCACGTCGACGAGCGGGCGCAGCGTGAACGCCATGTACCAGTGCATCGCCTCTGCCGCGTGCCCCCGGGCGATCGCCCGGATCACGAGCGGCTGGAACATCGCGAAGGAATCGCGCAGCGTATCCAGTCGCGCCTGCATCTTCGCCCGATGCTTGTCGCGGTCCAGCGGCACCGGCGTCATCAGTGCCTCGGGATCGAACAGCACGCGCGCGCGGCCGTGGCGCTCCGGCTCCAGCAGCTTGTCCGGCGCGGATCGCTTCATGACGACGGCGTCCACGAAGTGGTGCGGATCGGCGTCGGCGAGCGTAAGGAAGATCTGCGAGTGGCCGTGGAACGTCGGCTCGGGCATGCGGTACGCGGCCGCGATGGGCGACAGTTTCGCGAGCGCGTCGCGCACGAGCTCGATCGTCGCCTCCACGCGATCGTCCTCGGCGACGGCCACCAGATCGACGTCCGAGTACTCGTCCACGCGGTCCGTCGCCCAGCTCCCGCCGAGGATCGCGGCGACGACGCCGGGGTCCTCCTCCAGCGCGCGGTGCAACGCCTCGATGATCTCGTCCCGCGAGACGCGGCTCACGACTCGCCGCCCGCCGGCACGCCCACGAGCAGCCGATCCGGTCCCATGTGCATGCCCACGTAGAGATCCGGAACGCCGTCGCCGGTGACATCGCCCACCTCCACGTCGATGGCCGGGCCACCGAAGCCCTCCGGCAGCACCTCGGCCGTGACGTCGGTGAAGCGGCCGGTCCCGTCGTTCTCGCGGATCCTCACGCCGCCCCCGCCCAGGTCGGCCAGGACGAGATCCAGGTCACCGTCGCGGTCCAGGTCGCGGAAGTCCGCGTCCAGCGTGAACATCTCCTCGTCCGGAAGGCGGTCCGTCGCGTCGGAGAAGCGGCCGGTGCCGTCGTTGAGGAGGAGACGGTCCCGCGCGACGGCGCCGTCGCGCCAGCCGACGTTCGCGAAGTAGAGGTCCGCGTCGCCGTCGCCGTCCACGTCCGCGAAATCGGCCTCCCGCGTCTCCTCGGTCCACGCCGGGGCGGGAAGCTGCTCGGACGCATCGACGAAGACGCCGGTTCCCTGGTTCACCAGCAGCTCGTTGCCGTCCTCGTTGCCGGCGATCAGGTCCAGGTCGCCGTCTCCGTCCACGTCCGCCAGCTCCACGTCCTGGGTCACGCGCTCGCTCGCGGGAAGACGTCCCCGGGTGGCGTCGCGGAACGTTCCGCCGACGTTCTCCAGCCAGAAGTTCGGCCCGGCGTTGCCGACGATGAGGTCGACGTCGTCATCGCCGTCCAGATCGGCGAACGTGACGCCGTTGGAGGTGCCGCGGACCGGGAACGCATCCGTCCGGTCGATGCGCGCGTTCGCGGGTCCGGTGTAGTGCTCGTTGACCTCGTCGTCCTCGGCGACGAACACGAGGTCGACCGTTCCGTCGCGATCGAAGTCCGCGGCGGCGATGTCCTCGCTGTCGTGGACGCGCCCCTGCGGAAGCGCGCCGGGGTCCAGCGCGAAGCGGCCCGCGCCGTCGTTGGTCAGGACGTAGTTCTGGCCGAACTCGCTCGCGACGGCGACGTCGAGGTCGCCGTCCCCGTCCAGGTCGAGCAGGGCGACGTCCATGCTGCGGCTGCCCACGACGGCGAACGGAAGCCGCTCGCGGGACTCGTCGACGAAGTGCAGGGGAAACGCGGCGGCTCCGGTGGCCGCCAGCACGAGGATTCCGGAGATCATCAGCTTCACGCGCGGCCCTCCCGTTGCCGCGCACGATAGGCGAATCCTCCCGGCCCGCGTAGGGCCCCGGGACGAGTCCCCGGCCTTCCGGGACGAGGCCGGCACCGGGCGCGCCGGACTATCGACGCGGACCGCCGCCGCGCCGCCCCATGGGCCCCCGCTTCCAGGGGAGCAGCCGGCTGTTCCGCTCGCGCTGCTCCGGCGTGAGGATCTCGGACTCGCGCAGCATCAGCTCCGTGGTGAGCGAGTCCAGGGCACCCTGCGCCGCCCGCAGACGATCCGCGGCATCGCGGAACGCCGGCTCGTCCAGGGTCTCCCCGGAGTAGGCGTCTACGAGGGCGCTGCGCGCGTCGGCCAGGTTCCGCCGCCGTTCGGTCATCTGCGGCAGGGTCTCGGCCATCAGCGATTCCAGGCGATCCCGCTGCTCCGAACTGAGATCCAGCTGCTCCTGCATCCGCCCGACGTGCCGGCGAACCATCGCCTCCGGATCCGGCATCGCCTCGCCGCGCATCTCCGGCCCCCGCCCGAGCGGCATCGGCGGACGATCGCGGTCGCGCAGGAACCGTCCGCCCAGCAGGCCGAGGTTCAGGCCGATGGACAGCGCCAGCACGACGAACCAGACGCGGCTCACGAGGTCCCTCCCGTCTCGGCGACGTAGACGTCGCCCAGCGCACCCTGCCCCTCGGTCAGCCACGACGCGCCGAGTTCGGTCCAGAGGCTCCCGGTGGACGCGGCGGACACCGCCTCCGTGGAATCATCGCCCGCGGGCACGCTCACGCCGACCCAGAGCCCGACGCAGGCCGCGAGCCCCGTCGCCAGGACGAAGCGCAGACCGGCGGGCCGGCGCGCGGGCCGGAGCCGCGCGTGGACCGCGGGCCACACGGGGCGCAGCGGATCCCGGTCCGGGTCCGCGCCGAGCCGCCGCGACAGTTCCCGTTCTTGCTCGTTCATGGGGCTCCTCCTTCCGCCAGTTCCTTTCGCAGCATCACCGTCGCCCGGTGCAGCAGCGACTCGACCGCCGAGACCGTGGTGCCCAGCTGGTCGGCGATCTCGCGGTGGCTCATCTCCTGGTAATGCCGCAGCACGATCGCCTCCCGCTGCCGGTCCGGCAGCCCGGCCAGCGCGCCTCGCACGCGGGCCGCTTCCTCTTCCATCGCCAGGCCGGCGTCGGTCCGGTCCGCCGCGGGCGGATCGTGCCGCGCCGCATCGAACGGGATCCAGCTCACGAGCTTCCGGCGCCGGAGCCGGCTGCGGGCCAGGTTGCCGGCGATCCGGAAGAGCCAGCTCTTGAACCTCCCGTCCCTCCGGTAGCGCGATGCATTCCGGCAGACCCGGAGGAACGTCTCCTGGGCCAGATCCTGCGCCTCCTCGGGCGATCCCAGCATCCGGTCCAGGAACGAGAAGACCGGCCGCTCCCAGCGGCGGACCAGCAACCGGAAGGCGTCGTCGTCTCCCGAGGCTCCGCGGGCCATCAGGTCGTCGTCGGTCGGTTCGGTCAACGCGATCCTCCTCGCCCGGCCCGGGAGACGCTAGACCGCGGCGGGGATCCCCGCAACGCGAACCCGGTCCGTCGTCTCCATCCTCCCCAACGCGCGAGCCTTCCGTTCCTTGCGGGGCGGCGATCGTTCCCGGAAGATATGGGCATGTCCGCTCGCCGATCCGTCGCCCTGCGCCTCCTCGTCCTGTGGGGCCTCTTCATCCTCTACGGGACCACGCTGCCCTTCGACCTCTCCCCCTCTTGGGAGGGCGTCGTTCGCGAATGGCGGGACGCGCACTCCGTGCCGTGGCGAGCGCCGGACGGCGGGCTGCCGTCGCTGCCGGACGCCGTGGCCAACGTCCTCCTCTTCCTGCCGTGGGGCTTCCTGGTCGGCTGGGAGATCCGCCGCCGGGGCGGCGGGAGCGGCCGGGCGATGCTCCTCGGGGCCGGCTCCGCGCTCGCGGCCAGCCTGACGGTGGAGTTCCTCCAGCTCTTCTCCTCCACGCGCACCACCTCGTCCACGGACCTCGTCACGAACACGACGGGCGGCGCGCTCGGCGCGTGGCTCGGCGCGAGCGTCCGCACCCACGTCGGCGGGCGCGCGGGCGACCTGGTCCGGTCCCTGGTGGCGACCCGCCCCGCGCAGGCGCTGGCGATCGCTGTGGCGGGCGGCGTCCTCCTCCACGCGGTGGAGCCCTTCGACGTGAGCCTGGACGTCGGCGCGTTCAAGGCGTCCGTGAAGGCGACGCGGCTCGTCCCGTTCGGTCCGCCGCTGCGGGGCCCCACTCCGGAGGATCGTCCGGGCGAGGCGGCGGAGGCCGTGCTGGCCTGGATGCTGATCGGCGGGACGGCGGCGTTCGCGCTCCGTCCCCGGACCGGGCTCGCCGTCGCGAGCGTCGTCGTGCTGGCGATCGCGGCCGAGGCATCGCAGCTCTTCATCCGCAGCCGCACGCCCGACGCCACCACGGTACTGTGGGCTGGGCTGGGCGGCGCCGTCGGCGCGGGGCTCGTGGCTCGAGCGGCCGGACGCGAGGCGCGGAGATGGGCCGGTCCCGCGCTGCTGATCTGGCTGGCGGCCGCGCTCCTGGAGGGCCTCTCGCCGGGAAGATTCGCGTGGCCGGATCCGGAGGACTTCTCGTGGCTGCAGCTGCTCCCGTTCATCCACTACTTCCTCCGGACGAACATCTACGCACTGGCCGACGCCGTCATGCAGGCGCTCGTGTACCTGCCCGCCGGCTTCCTCGTCGCGCTCCGGGGCGGATCGCGGCCGATCCGGTCCGCGCTGATCTTCGGCCTGGCGGCGGCCGGAGTCGTCGAGGCGGGCCAGATCCTCCTCCCCGCGCGCGTCGCGGACGTGACGGATGTCGCCCTCGGCGGCCTCGGTGCCGCGCTGGGCGCGTGGATCCTCGAACGCGCACGAGATCTTCGCCGGGTCCGCGCAGGGACCGGGACCTCCGCGCGTTCTGGTTGACGAAGGCCGGAACGAACAAGGAGGAAACGATGAAGGCGAAGAACCGCAGGGCCCGCTGGAGCACCGGAATGGTCGTTGCGTCGCTGCTGGCGCTGTCCCTCACCCTGGCCGACGGACGGAGCGTCGTCGCGCAGCCGGGTCCCGGCGGGCGGCCGCCGGCGCCGAGCCTCGATGCGCTGGATGAGGCGCTGGACCTGAACGACGACCAGCGCGAGGCGGTCGGGAGCGCGCTGGACGCGTGGGGATCCGGGGAGGAGCGGGTCCGACCCGGCGCGCGCTTCCTGGAGGCCGTGGCTCCGGCGCTGTCCCTGGAGCAGACCGCGGATCTCATCACCTATCTCGACGAGCATCGCCGGGAGCGGCCGGACGGTCGAGGGGAGGGACGCCGCGAGGGACGCGGGCCGCGCAAGATGCGCTCCCGGGACGTAGACGGGAAGCGTGGAGAGCCGCGGGGCGAGCCGCGCGTCTCCAGCGCAGAACGCGTGGAGTTCCTGACCGCGGTGCTCAAGCTGGACGCCGCCCAGGCGGCCCGGATCTCGGAACTCGTGGAGAAGCAGCGGGGCGAGCGCGACGCCGTCCACGACGCGATCCGCGAGGAACTCAACGACGATCAGCGGAAGGTTCTCGACGCGATGAAGGAGGCGCGTCCGGACCGAGGACGCCGCGGACGCTGATCCCGCGTCGAGCCGGGCCGGTCCTTCGGGGCCGGCCCTTTCTTCTAGCCCCTCGACCAGCCCCGGACGGAAGGCGGGACCGGGATGTCGTCCGGCACCATCTCGTCCACGATGACGTCGCCCGCCGCCAGGCGGAGCGGCAGCACGCCCGCCCACAGCGCCGGATCCTCCTCGCGCTCCGCGAATCCGGCCGGACCGGACCGGACCTTCACGGAGAACTCCGCCAGCGGCAGCGCCAGGACCATCGTCTTGCGGAGATGATCGTCCGGGATGGGCGGCAGCTCCTGCAGGCGCCCGCGCGCGACGTGCTCCATCAACGCCTCCAGCGCCCGACGCTTCTCGGCGGCGTCCGTCACCTCGCGCCCCTCGCCGAAGACGACGAGCGACCGGTAGTTCATCGAGTGGTGGAAGGCGGACCGCGCCAGCACGATGCCGTCCACGAGCGTGACGGCGCAGCAGATCGGGGTGTCCACCGCGGAGCGGAGCATGAAGTTGCTCTTCGCTCCGTGGAAGTAGAGCTGATCGTCCAGCAGCGTGTGGATCATCGGCAGCACCACCGGAGCCCCGTCGCGCAGGAACGACAGGTGGCAGGTCAGCGCCTCCCGGGCGATGGCGCGGGCGCGGTCGGGATCGGGGACGGCGCGGTCGGAGTGGCGATGGAGGCGCGTGCGGTCGGAGGCGGGCGGGTTCACGGTGGACAACCTCGGTCTTATGTGCTAGAACATAAATTATGTCTGTACCAGATCGTATTGTGACAGGCGGCGAGGGCGCCGTCAACATCGCCGACGACATTGAGCGGTCGATCGAGACCGGGGCGCTGGCCGCCGGCGATCGGCTGCCGGCCGTCCGCGAGCTGGCGGGCCAGCTCGGCCGCAGCCCCGCGACGGTCGCGGCGGCATACGGGCGCCTGCGCGATCGCGGCCTCCTGGTCACGGAGGGGCGGCGCGGAACGTTCGTGTCCGCCCGGCGAATCCTCGTCGACCGCGCTCCGGCTTCGGCCCCCTCCCACCTCACGGACCTCGCCTCCGGAAACCCGGATCCCGAGCGGCTGCCGGACCTCGGCGCCGCGCTGCGGCGCGTGGACGCCGGGCATCGGCTGTACGGGGACGCGCCCCACCACGACCGCCTGCTGCGGGCGGCCGGCAGAAGGTTCCGAGCGGACGGCCTGCCGGGGAACGCGGTCGGCGTGGCGGCGGGCGCCTTGGACGCTCTGGAACGAGTGGCCCGCGTGGCGTGCCGCCCGGGCGATCGAGTGATCGTGGAGGATCCCGGCTACTTCGGCGTGTTCGACCTGCTGGCGGGACTGGGACTCCGTCTCGTCGGCGTGCCGGTGGACGACGAAGGCCTGCGCCCCGATGCCCTGTCGGACGCGCTGGATCGAGGCGCGCGGGCGGTCGTGGTCACGCCGCGCGCGCAGAACCCGACCGGCGCGGCCGTCTCCGCCGAGCGCGGGAAAGAACTGCGCGCGGTGCTGAATCGCCACCGGGAGACGATCGTCCTGGAAGACGATCACGCGGGCGACATCGCCGGAGCGTCGCCTCCCCCGCTTCGCTCCGACGACACGGCTCCCTGGATCCGGGTGCAGTCCGTCTCCAAGTCGCTCGGTCCGGACCTGCGCGTCGCCGTGTTCACCGGCGACGCCGACACGATGTCGCGCGTGGAGGCGCAACAGCGGCTCGGAGCGCGCTGGGTCAGCCACCTGCTGCAGCGCACGGCGGCGGAACTGTGGATGTCGGCCGACGTGCGGAGCGCGCTGCGCGCCGCCCGCCGCACCTACGAGCGACGGCGGCGGGCGCTGATCCGATGCCTCGAGAAGCACGGCGTCGCGGCCCGGGGCGTTTCCGGACTGAACGTGTGGGTGCCCGTCCCGGAGGAGACGCCCGTGGTCACCGGGCTGGCGGAACGCGGCTGGGCGGTCGCGGCCGGAGAACGCTTCCGCCTCGCCTCCGCGCCCGCGGTCCGCATCACCGTCGCGGCGTTGCCCGAGGAGGAGGCCCCCCGCCTCGCCGAGGATCTGGCCGCGTGCCTGCGCGCGCCCGCGGGTCCGGCCGCCTAGCGCACCTGCGCCGTCGCCACGACGAACTCGCCCGGAATCCGGTAGCCGTCCGGGCCGCGGAAGCCCGCGATGGAACGCAGGTACTCACCGTGCGCCGACGCGCGCGTGTCGTCGTCGAAGCGGTCGTAGGCCAGCGCCACCGGCCCGCCGGCGAAGGCGGCCGCCAGGGCATCGTCCTCCGTGGCGTACGGCAGCGGCGCCAGAATCCGGGTGAGATTCACGTCCTTCAGACCGGCCTGCTCCATCTCGTGGCGGAGCGTCTCGCCCGTTCCCAGCCGGAAGAAGAGCGGGCACACGTCGGTCTCCACGCGCGCGTCCACGATCGGGAAGATCTCCGCCCAGCCGCAGTTGCGCCGCTCGCCCCACACGGCCGCCACGATGCGGCCGCCCGGGCGGACCGCGTTCGCCATGCGGCGCAGCGCCTCCACCGGGTCCGGGAAGTACATGAGTCCCAGCGCACAGAGCGCCACGTCGTACGAGCTCTCCGGTTCGTCGATCGACTCCGCGCCCACGCGCCGGAACTCCACGTTGTCCAGGCGACGGCGACGGGCCTCCACCGTCGCCCGCTCCACCATCTGCTTCGAGAGGTCGAGGCCCGTGACGCGCCCCCCCGGCCCGACGGCCGCGGCCGCCGGGAACGTGACGAGTCCGGTCCCGCACGCGACGTCCAGGACACGCTCGCCGGGACGAAGATCGGCCTCGTCGAGGAGCCGTCGCTGCGCCGGGGCGAGGGACTCGCGCCAGGCGTCCTCGTACACGGACGATGCCTTGTCCCAGCCGTAGCGCTGCACGCGACGCATCAGGGCGGGCTGCATCAGTCGACCTCCTTGCCGTTGATCGTGAGGACGCGCCGCACGTTCTGCGGCTCGCGGAAGATGTGGACGTACGCGCAGTGCCGGTCGCCCTCGTCGAGGACGCGGCGGATCTCCTCGTCGGGGGCGTCGGACTCCACCGTCACGACGTAGCGCACCGCGAGGTAGCCGGGCGGATCGTCCGTCACGCCGTACTCGCCGCGCGCGTCGTAGTCGGCCTGGATCTCCACGTCGAGGCGACGCAGCTCCACGCCGCGGCGGGCCGCCCACATCGCGTAGGCCATCGTCACGCACGTGGCCAGCGCGGTCCGGCCGTAGACGCCGGGGTTCGGGCCCGCGTCCCCGCCGCCGGCCTTGTCGGGCATGTCGGCAGTGAGGGTCCAGTCCCCGTCCCGGATCTCGCAACGCAGTCCGTCGACGAGGCGGGCGCGCGTGACGGCCGTTCCCCGTCCCATGCGCTCGCTCTTCTCCATCGCTCGGACCCCGCGCTCGAACTTCTCCCGGATGATCTCCATCGTGGCCATGCGGCACCTCCTTGTCCTTCCAGTACGCGTCGCCGGGGGGATCCCGCCACGTCCCCGGCCGGGGCCGGATTGCCGGTCCCGGATCTTCGGTGCTACACTCGGTGTTCCACTCCGCGACGCCGCAGAACCCCCCTTCAAGCAAGGACTTGCGCATCTTGACGTCGAAGACCGTTCTGGCCGCCCTGGGCGGCTGCGCCGTCGCGCTCGCCGTGTGGATCGCCGCCGCTCCGTCCAGCGAGGCCTTCGTGCCGCGCAAGCCGGACCCCGATTCCCTGGCCGCCGATCCGGAGGACGAGGAGTTCGCCGACCCCGGGCGGGGCCGCTGGCGAACGCTCCCCCAGGAACGTGAAGCCTCGCTCTCCGCCGAGCAGCGCGAGCAGCTGGAGAAGCTCCGCTCCATCGGGTATCTGGGCGGGGTCACCGAATCGGACGGCTCCGGCGTCACCGCCTACGCCCCGGAGTTCGCCTGGGACGGCGTGAACTTCTACACGTCCGGCCACGCCGAGGAGGCGCTCCTGATCGACATGGAAGGAGAGGTCCTCCACCGCTGGCGTCTTCCCTTCGACGAGATCTGGCCGGACTCGCCGGACGCCGATCGTCTGGGCGCCTCGTGGTGGCGACGGGCGCACCTCTTCGAGAACGGGGACCTCCTCGTCATCTTCGAGGGGATCGGGCTGGTGAAGCTGGACAAGGATTCGAACCTCCTGTGGGCGAAGGCGAACCACGCGCACCACGACCTGGAGGTGCTGGAGAACGGCGACATCCTCGTTCTGACGCGCGAACCGCGGATCATTCCTGAGATTCACGAGGAGGAGTTCACGCTGGAGGATTTCATCAGCGTGCTCGACGCGGACGGGAACGAGAAGAGCCGTCACTCCGTCTACGAGGCGTTCGTGAACTCGCCCTGGTCCGAGTCCATGTTCGGCGGACGCAAGGAGACCGGCGACATCTTCCATACGAACACGCTCTGCGTGCTGGACGGGAGCATCGCCGGGACGATGCCGGAGTTCCGGGCGGGCAACGTCCTCACGTCGATGAACGCGCTCGGCGTGCTGGCGGTCTGGGACCTGGAGCAGAACGCGCTCGTGTGGGCGCGGAAGAGTCCGCCGCAGGGACAGCACGACCCGAAGATCCTGGAGAACGGGAACCTCCTCTTCTTCGACAACCTGCGGCACACGTCGGAGTCCGTCGTGCTGGAGCTGGCGCTCACTCCCGACGGCGAGGAGACGGTGTGGGAGTACCGCGGCAACGAGGCCACTCCCTTCACGTCGAAGACGTGTGGCGCCGTGCAGCGTCTGCCGAACGGCAACACGGTGATCACCGAAACCGACGGCGGCCGAGCGTTCGAGGTGGATCCGGAGGGACGGATCGTGTGGGAGTTCTACAATCCGGAACGCGCGGGCGAGGACGGACGCTTCATCGCCACGATCGCGGAGCTCATCCGCCTCCCGTGGCAGGCCGTGGATCCCTGGCTCCCGGAGTGAGCCTCTCCCGCGTTCGCTGGATCGTCGCGCTCCTGCCGATGGTCCTCGGCTGCGGTCCGCGTCCCGCGACCGACGGGCCGAACGTCCTGCTCCTGGTCATCGACACGCTCCGCGCCGATCGGCTCTCCGGATACGGATCGCCGAGGTCCACCTCGCCGCACCTCGACCGGATCGCGGCCGAGGGGGCCGTGTTCCGCCAGGCGATCGCGCCGTCGTCCTGGAGCCCACCCTCCCACACGACGATCGTGACCGGGCTGCGCCCGTACGGACATCGCGTGCTGGAATGGGGACACGCGATCCCCGACGACGTCCCCACCCTCGCCGAGCGGCTGGGGGAACTCGGCTACGACACCGCGCTGTTCTCGTCCCACAAGTCGCTGGCGCGCGGCGTCGGCCGCTTCCCCGCCGGCTACGACTCGCTGCTCACGCGGTCCAACGAGCACGACGAGCGCGTGCTGGACGATGCGGCCGCCTGGGTCGAGGACCGCACCGGCCCCTGGTTCGCCCACGTCATCCTCATGACGCCGCACGCTCCCTACACGAAGTACCCGGCTGCACTGGACCGCGGCCTCTACGACGATCCCGCGCCCGATGACGACCGCGAGTTCGAGTTCCTGGAAAGCCGCTTCGTGGGCGACGGCGGGATTCCCGCGTCGGTCGCCCTGCCGCCGCATCGCCGGGCCGGCTACTACCGGAACCGCTACGACCGCGCCGTCCGCCACGTGGACACGCTGGTCGGCCGGTTCCTGGATCGCCTCCGCGAGGGCGCGGGCGAGCGGCCGACGCTTCTCCTCGTGGTCTCGGACCACGGCGAGGGCTTCGGCGAGCGGAACAGCTTCGCCCACGAGGTCTGGCTGGACGACCACCTGGTGCGCGTCCCGCTCCTCGTCCACCTGCCGGGCGTCGTGACCGCCGGACGGGTGGAGTCCGCGCCGGTGGAGCTGACCGACCTCGTCCCCACGCTGCTCTCGCTCTGCGAGAGTCCGGCGATGGACACGCACGGCCGGGACCTGTCGCTCGCGCTCGCGTCGCCCTCCGCTCCAGACGACGACGATCGCTTCGCCACCGGATCGTTCGTCGCGGCCGGCTACCGCAGGTTCTTCGTCCGGTCGGACCGGCACAAGCTGCAGTGGGACGCGGTGAAGGCGATGTACGAGCTGTTCGACCTCCACCGCGATCCCGGCGAGCGGCGCAATCTGCTGGAGGGCCGCGCGCCGGCCGACCTGCCGTCGGGTCCCGTGGCGGCGCTGGACTCCGTCCTGGCCGATCGCCTGGACGCCTACGCCGCCGCGATGCCGCAGCTCGAGTCGATCGAGATCCCGGGCGAGATCACCGAGGAGCTCCGGGCGCTCGGCTACGTCGACTGACGGGGCGTGGCGGTTCGCCGCCGTGCCCCGCGTACTCCTGGTCAACGAGACGCGGCCCCGCCGCCCAACCAGGAGAACGACGATGAGTACGCAGACGCTCGCGGTGGACGAGACCCGCCTGCACGAACTGGCGATGAAGATGGTGGGGGATCTTGGCGCGGCCGCGTCGGGCGCCCTCGTGATCACCGGCGACAAGCTGGGCCTCTACGACGCCCTCGACGAGCGCGGTCCCGTCACGGCCGCCGAGCTGGCCGACGCCACCGGTACTCACGAACGCTACGTCCGCGAGTGGCTCGCGAACCAGGCCGCCTCGGGCTACGTCTCCTATGACGACACGACCGGGCGGTTCTTCTTGAGCCCGGAGCAGCGGATGATCTTCGTGGATCGGCAGAGCCCGCTGCTGATGACGGGAGGATTCTCCGCGGCCGCCACGCTCTACCACGACGAGGCGAAGCTGGCCGACGCCTTCCGGACCGGCGAGGGCATCTCCTGGGGAGATCACCACTCCTGCCTGTTCTGCGGGACCGAACGCTTCTTCCGTCCATCCTACCAGGCGAACCTCGTGGACGCGTGGATTCCCGCGCTGGACGGCGTGCAGGAGAAGCTGGAGCGCGGAGCGACCGTGGCCGACGTCGGCTGCGGGCACGGTGCCTCCACGATGATCCTGGCCGCCGCATTCCCCGCATCCACGTTCGTCGGCTACGACCCGCACGAGCCGTCGGTTCTTGTGGCGCGGGCGATGGCCCGGGAGCGCGGCCTCACGAACGTGACGTTCGAGGTGGGGACGGCGCAGGACTTCCCGGCGTCCGGCTGGGACCTGGTCTGCATGTTCGACGCGCTCCACGACATGGGTGATCCGGCCGGTGCCGCCCGCCGCGTCCGCGAGGTCCTGGCCGACGACGGCACCTGGATGATCGTGGAGCCGATGGCCGGCGACCGGCTGGAGGACAACCTCAATCCGGTGGGACGCGTGTACTACGCGTTCTCCACCGGCGTGTGCACGCCGAACGCGCTGAGCCAGCCGGGCCGGCGCGCGCTGGGCGCCCAGGCCGGAGAGGCTGCGCTGGCGGACGTGGCGCGGGAGGGCGGATTCGGATCGTGCCGCCGCGCCGCCGCGACGCCGTTCAACCTGGTCCTGGAGGCACGGCCCTAGGCCGGGTCCGGCTGACGGTACGTGGAGAGGGCCGGGACGGAGACGAACCGGTCCTCTTCCGCGATCCAGGCGGTGAGCGCGCCGCCCCACAGGCAGCCGCTGTCCAGGCCGCGCACCCTCTCCCCCTCCACCCGACCACGCGCCGCCCAGTGACCGAACACCACCGTTCGTTCGCCCGAGTACCAGCCGTCCCACGGCCGCAGCTCGGCCGCGTCGGCGTGACGGCCGGGCAGGCGGCCCCGCCCGTCGCACTCCCGCACCCGGGTCAGGAACGCGAGCGTCGGATCGTCCCAGGGGATGCGCCCCGCCGCGATCTCCCGCTCCAGCGGTTCCGAGAGCGGCCTCAGCTCGTGGACCCCGGGCGGGACGCCCGCGTGCACGAGCAGGAGATCGTCCCACTCCACCGCGAGCGGCCGGCGACGCAGCCAGTCCAGCAGCTCGTCGGCGTCCGAGGCGTCCAGCACGCGATCCGTCCCGTCGCCGTTGCGGGCCGACCTCTCTCCCGCCGCCACCCCGAGCAGATGCAGGTCGTGGTTGCCGAGGACGACGTGGCGGGCGACGTCGCGCACGAGGCGGAGCGCGCGCAACGGCTGCGGGCCGCGCATGGCGAGATCCCCGGTGAACGCGATCTCGTCGCGCTCCGGATCCGCCTCCAGGCGATCCAGCAGCAACCGGAGCTCCTCCGCGCACCCGTGCACGTCCCCGATGAAGATCCTTCGGCCGGCCAAGTTCTCTCCTCCTCCGCTCAGAACAGCTCCATCTGCCGATCGTCCCCGACGGCCGCGTCGAACGTGCGGCCCAGGATCTCCAGGACCGGCTCCGCGACGGGGCGGACCTGCTTCTGCACGTAATGCTCGCGGTCCAGCGGCGCGGCGCTCTCCTCCACCGGCTCCGGACCGTCGACCGTGATCACGTACTCCACCACGGCCCCGGGCGGCCCTTTCATCTTCCGGGCGGCCGCGACGTGCGGCGGCGTGTTCGCCGTGTAGCGATCGAGCTTCTTCCTCAGTCCCTTCCGGTAGACGAGCAGATCGTCCAGGCGGCCGGCGCGGACCTGCTCCACGATGTCGCTCAGGTAGTCGTCCACCGGACGATCCGCGAAGAGACGCTCGTACAGCTCCTTCTGGACGCGCTTCGCCAGATCGGTCCAGTCCCGCCGGACGATCTCCATCCCCGTGAAGACGACGCTCGGCTCACCGTCCTGCTCCACGAGTCCCGCGTACCGCTTCCGGGCCCCGCCCTGTCCCGCGCGCACGGACGGAAGGAAGAGCCTCCGGTAGAGCCGCTCGAACTGAAGCTGCAGCCGGCTCTCCACTCTCCACTCCTCCGTGATCCACGCCGCCAGCTCGTCGTTCAGCGAGCGGACGAGTTCCTCGCCGAGATCGAGGGCCGCCCTCGCCTCCTCACGGCCGGCCAGCACGAACAGGCTGTCGGTGTCCCCGTACAGGACCCTCACCCCTTTCGCCTCGATCCGACGCTTCGTCTCCAGGAGGATCTCACGGCCGAACCCCGTGATGGCGTTCGCCAGGTCCGGATGCGCGAACCGGCAGGCCGACGTCCCGAGGACGCCGTAGAACGAGTTCATGAGGATCTTGATCGCCTGGCTGGCCGTCCGGTCGCCGGCGGCGATCGCCTGCTCGCGCCGCGGGAACAGCTCGTCCAGCATCCGCGGCAGGATCCCGGGCTCGCGGCGGAACGGCGCACCGTTGGGCGCGCGGATCGGATCGTCGTCCTCGTCCGCGCGGGCGTAGCCCAGGGGGTCGATCTGGAACGTCCGGATGATGCTGGGATAGAGGCTGCGGAAGTCCAGCACGAGCACGTTGTCCCAGAGACCCGCTTCCGGCTCCAGCACGTGGCCGCCCGACTGCGGCATCGGCAGGGCGGCGTCCTCCACCGACGGCGCCACGATGCCCCGCCGGTTCAGCTCCGTGAGGTAGAGGAAGTCGAAGGACGCGATGCTCGCGGCCACGCGGTTCGGCGGCAGGCCGGTGAGACGGCTCCGCTCCACGGCCAGCTCCACGAGACTCAGCTTCCCGAGGATCTCCAGTACCAGCTCCGCGTCACGACGGTTGTACTCCGTGAACCGGGCGCGGTCGTGGTGGAAGGCGTCGAGAATCTCCTCGGCCCGCCCGGGTCCGCTCATGGTCTTGCCCTCGCCCAGGACCTCGCGCGCGACGGCGTCCAGTGCGTAGCTCGGATAGCGGAGGAACGCGCCCCGCACGAGCTGGATCCCGTCCAGCACGACGCGGCCGGGTACCGTCGCCTCGTACGTGGCGCCCGGGGCGCCCGACGGCCGCAGCCGGATCGGCTCGTCGCTGCGGCCAAGCCGGAGAGGAACGTCGACGGCCTCGGAACGGCGGGCCAGGACCTCCAGATCGAAATCGACGACGTTCCAGCCGGTCAGCACGTCCGGGTCAGTCTCCCGGACGCGGGCGACGGTCTCGTGCAGGAGATCGGCCTCGGTGGCGCAGGGCACGGCGCCGTCCGGTGCTTCCTTCCCGTCCGGCGTGAGCAGCAGGACGTCGCTCCGCCCTGCTCCGACCAGCGCCACGGACAGGACGTGGGAGGCGTCGGGATCGGTCTCGATGTCGATCGACAGGACGGACAGCCCGGGCGCAAACGACGCCGGCGACACCTCGGGATTCTCGAACACGGTCACGCCGTCGACGGGGCGGCCCTCTCCCTCGAGGCGGAGCGAGCCGCGGATCCCGCGCCGCAGCAGGTATCGCACCGCGAAGCGGACGTCGGCCTCGTACGTGCGGATCCCCGCCCGGGAGAGACGTCGCCGGAGCGGGGGGACGTCGGGCGGCACCGGCAGGACGATCGCGCGGACCGGCTCTCCGTCCAGATCCTCCGCGGTCGGAGCGTCGGGTGCCACGCGCGCCCCATGCCGTCGCGCCGCCTCCACGTCGCGGTCGCGGATCCAGAACGTCGGACGATCGCGGTCGTCGCGGAGCAGGAACGGGCTTCCGTCCTCCAGCACACCCCACACGTGCACGACGGGGATTCCCCGCTCGATGCGGTAGGTCGGTTGCAGGATGAACCCCAGCGGCACGGCGGCCTCTCCTCGTCGTCGTTCGCGTCCGATCCTATACGGAAGGCGTCGGCGCAGGAATCGCCGAAGATCGGCAAGTCTTCCCCCGATTCCGTCGGCCGCCGTTCACGATCGCCCCGGATCGGCCACTTTGAAAATGTCACCGAGGTCATGTTACAATCTCCGCCGATACCCGCCCGCCGCGCGGCGGGCCGAACTCCGGAGCCCGAACATGCGTTGCTGGTCGCTACTCCTGATCCTCCTCCTCTTCCCGACCGGGTCCTCCGCGACGCCGGCGCCCGTCCTGCGGGGGCTGGAGCGGATGCACGTCCGCGTGGACTACCTCGCCGATCCGGTGGTGGAGGCGGGCTGGGACGAGGAGGCGGTCCACCGGCGGCTCAGCCTCGAGCTCGGGCGGGCGGGCTACCTGGTCCTGGACGCGGGCGACGAGGCGGAGCAGGGCTCGGCGATGGCGGTGTCGTTCGACGCCACGGAGACGCCCTACGGGGCCGTCGCCTACCACGCCTCGCTGGAGCTGCGGGAGGACGTCTCCCTTCTCCGCTCCCCCGAGGTCCTTGCCCGCGGTTCGGTCTGGTTCACGTCGACCTTTGGAATCGCCTCCCCGGCGTCGATGGAAGAGGACGTGGAAGCCGCGCTGGACCTCCTGCTGGAAGCGTTCCTCACGGAGGCCGGCCTGCTCACTCCGTAGGTCGCCCGTGGAAGACGTCATCCTCCAAGCCGTGAATCTCACCCGGGAATCGGTCGTCTGCGACCGGATGCTCTGGGCCGGAACCAGCGAGACCCGCCGTCGGGGCCTGCTGGGCCGCGACGGCCTGGAGGCCGGCGAGGGCCTCTACATCGTTCCCTGCAAGTGGATCCACATGTTCGGCATGCGCTTCCCCATCGACGTCGCGTTCCTGGACGGCCGAGGGAAGGTCGTGACCCTCCACGAGGGGCTCCCTCCCAACCGGCTGTCGCGAATCTCGTGGCGGGCCGATGGGGTTCTGGAGCTGCCGGCCCGCCGCCTGGCCGAAACCGGAACGCAGCTCGGCGACATCATCGAGTTCCGGGAACTGCCCGCTTAGCGTCCAGCCAGCCGCCAAGCCCCGTTCAGCGCCGGCACACGCCGGTCGTCCTGACGCCTTCCGTGCGCGGCAATCCCGGTCGAGATGCGCAAGCGATGCCGAACGTTCCGCCATGGTTTCCCACGGTTCCCCACCTTGATGCGCGGCTGAACACCCTGCTGAACGTTTGACCATTCAGCGTCGCGGCGCCTGTCGAGCGGCCCCAGGAACGCCGAAGCCCGCCCGGAACCGGTCAAACCTGTCCAATTGTAATCGTCGCCCGATCAATCCTGCCCTGATTGAAAACGACGCACACGGTCCGATAGGATCTTGCCATCGGAACACCCGAGCCCGGGAAAGACGGGCCGATTCCGAGCACGCATCGCTGGAGCAGGGGCTCCGATGCGTCGATGTAGTACCTACCCAACCGAAAGGACCTCTCACATGAACACGATTCGCCGCTTCTTCAACGACGAGACCGGGCAGGACATGATCGAGTACGCGCTCCTCGCTTCGTTCATCTCCATCGTCGCCATCGTGGCCATCCGCGCGATCGGCCCGCTGGTGGATGCGATCTACGTCAACGTCCAGAACGCGCTGACCTAGTCAACGTTCCCGAGCCCCGGAATCCGACACCCAGGAGATGTGATGAACATCCCGATCCCACCCACCGCAAGCATCGTGGTCGCCGGCGGCATCCTCGCCGTCGCGATGATCACCGATGCGCGGTCCCGTCGGATTCCCAACGTGCTCACGTTCCCGGCCATGGCGGTCGGGGTCACGCTCTGGTGCCTGTACCTGGGCTGGAGCGGACTCCTTCTCGGAATCTCGGGGGCCTTCGCGGCTCCCTTCGCACTGCTGATCCTCCGGGGATTCCGTCCGCTGGGAATGGGCGATGTGAAGCTGGCCGCCGCCGTCGGGGCCCTTTCGGGCCCGGCGGTCGGCGCGCTGGCCATGCTTGTGTCTTCCGTCACGGGCGGCCTGCTGGCCCTGCTCTGGTTGCTGCGCCCCGGCACCTCGGCGGCCCGCATGCTCAGCCCGTTCTTCATCGGATTGCCGGTGCTCGGCCGGAAGTACGCCTCCGCGGAGGTGGACGACACCCCGGCCGCGCTCGCCACGCTCCCGTACGGGATCGCGATCGGCGTCGGCTCGATGCTCACGCTCGGATACTTCGGATGGATGTGATGATGAGACTCCCTGCGACCTTGCGGAACCAGCGCGGACAGGCCGTGGTGGAGTTCGCCCTCGTTCTCCCGCTTCTGCTGGCGCTCGTCTTCGGCATCACCGAGTTCGGCCGCGCCTGGATGACGAACAACATCATCACGTCCGCCGCCCGGGAGGGGGCTCGCGTCGCCGTTGTGACCGATCCGGACGTCACGGCCGTCACCACCCGCGTGAACGAGGTTTGCGCGGCCGGACGCGTGACGGCCAGCTCCGTGACCGTCGTCGGTCCCGATCCCGCCGATGTCGAGCGTCGCGTCACCGTCACCGTGACGACGGACTTCGTGGTGATCCCGGGAAACATCCTGGGCACCTTCTCCGGAACCATCCCGCTCACGGCCACCGCCGTCATGCGGCACGAGTCGTTCTAAGTCACCGGACCACCAGGGGGCCCTCCAATGAGTCGCAAGGACACCAGTGATCGAGGCGGCGTGACCGCGTTGCGGGATCGCATGAGCTCGACCGACCGGAAGGGGATGGCGATCCTCGCCGTCGCCTTCGTACTCGCCGCCGGCTGTGGCGCCGGCCTGTACTGGTACCTCAAGAACGTCCCGACCGTGCACGCGGCCGAGGCGCCGAAGACGGTACCGGTCGTGGTCGCCACGCAGGACATGACCTTCGGAACCGAGCTCGAGGACACGCACGTGAAGGTCGTCGAGTACCCGAAGGAGTCCCTGCCCACGGGCTTCTACTCCACCGTGGACAGCGTGCTCACCCACAGCACGAAGGTGTTCCTCATGGAGGGCGAGCCGGTCCTGGCGTCCAAGCTGTCCGCCGTCGGCGGCGGCCTCTCGCTCCGGATCCCGGACGAGATGCGGGCGATCTCGCTGAGCGTCAACGAGATCACCGGCGTGAACGGCTTCATCCTTCCCGGCGACCGCGTCGACGTCCTCGTGACGATCGACAACGCGAAGGGCTCCAACGTCGCCGTGACGAAGACGATCCTGCAGAACGTGGAGGTCCTGGCCTCCGGTTCCAAGACCGAGACGCGCCGCAACCACCAGATCACGGTCCAGACCGTGACGCTGCTGGTCACCCAGGAGGGCGCCGAGAGCCTCTCGCTGGGCATGCACCAGGGCGAGGTGAACCTGGTCCTGCGGAACCCGGTCGATCAGGTGATCGTCGAGACGAAGCCGACCGATACGAAAAAGGTCCTGGATCTGTACACGACGACGCGCTCGAGCCGGACCCGTTCGTCCTCGACGACGAAGAAGCCGGAGCCCGAGCCCGAGACGTACACGATCATCCGGAACGGCTCCATCTCGAAGCAGGAGTCCCCGGAGAAGAAGTAGGACCGACCAGACACGGGCCGGGGGCGAGCGCCGCTCCCGGCCCATCGATCCCGAACCTGCCGCCCCGCAGATAGGAGCCCTCGATGAACCGCTCGACCTCGCGACTCACCGACCCCCGAGCATGGCTGATCGCCGTGGCGGTGGCGGGAGTGGCGGCTCTGCTCCTTCCTTCACGGGCACTGGCCGCCAACGAGAAGCTGAACGTCCCGGTGGGACAGTCGATCACCCACAGCCTGCCGGGCAGCGTGAAGACGGTCTCGATCGCGAACTCCGACATCGCCGACGTCGTGGTGGCCGGTCCGCGCGAGATCCTGATCAACGGCAAGTCCATCGGCATGACGACGCTCATCGTCTGGGACAAGGAAGACCGCTCCACGCCGTTCGACGTCGTCGTCCGCGGGCAGCACAGCGAGCAGAAGATCGAGCTCTCCGTGCAGCTGGCCGAGATCAACCACACGAAGGCGCGCGAGTACGGCATGGACATCCTGTTCGAGTCCGATCGCCGCGAGGATGACGTCACGGCCGGGACCTACGGCGGCGACGTCGCCACCCCGAGCGTGCCGCTCTCCCTCTTCGGCGGCGTGCCCACCGAGGGCGCCGACGTGGCGTTCCGCTGGACGCACGGCATGGAGGACGTCTCCACCATGCTCCGCGCGCTGAAGTCCAACGGCGTCATCCGCGTGCTGGCCGAGCCGAACGTGGTGGCCGCCTCCGGCGAGAAGGCCGCGTTCCTCTCCGGCGGCGAGATCCCGGTCCCGGTGGCCAGCTCCGGCTCCACCGGCGGATCCACCGTCACGATCGAGTGGAAGGAGTTCGGCGTGAAGGTCGAGTTCGTCCCGACGATCGTGGACGACGGCGTCATCAACCTGAAGGTGGCCCCCGAGGTCTCCAGCCTGGACTTCGGCAACGGCATCGACATCTCCGGGTTCCGGATCCCCGCGCTCCGCTCCCGCAAGGCGACGACCACCGTCGAGCTCCGCAACGAGGAGATCCTGGTGATCGGCGGCCTGATCATGGAGGAGGAGACGGAGTTCGAGTCGAAGATCCCGGTCCTCGGCGACATCCCGCTGCTCGGCTACCTGTTCCGGAGCAGCCAGAAGGCCACGAACGTCAGCGAGCTGATGCTCGTCGTCACGCCGCGCATCGTGCGCGCGCTGCCGCCCGGCACCGAAGTGCCGCTGCCGACGGACCGCACCGGCGTGAACTCCACCTCCAACGGCGGCCTCCAGTAGGTCGCGCACCCCACCACGAGGAGATGCAACGATGAGACGCACCCGCACCCTGAAAGGCCGATTCGACCTCATGGCCACGCTGCGAAGCGAGAAGGGGAGCGCCCTCATCATGGTGGCCGTCGCCCTGCTCGGAATCGGCGCGATCGCGGCGATCTCCATGGATGGCGCGATGATGCTCGCCACGCGGAACCAGCTCCAGAGCGCGGCCGACGCGGCCGCGCTCGCCGGAGCCTCCGGCCTCGTCGAGGGAGACCAGGACCTGGCGGTCGAGCGGGCGATCGCCTTCGCCGGACACAACGAGGCCGTGCTCGACGCCGGCCGCTCGTCGGTGGTCATCACGGCCGCCGACATCGAGTTCCCGGCCGCCGACATCATCCGCGTCACGGCGCATCGGACCGCGGCCGGTGGCGATCCGCTCCGGCTCTTCTTCCGCCGACTGGCCAACCCGGCGGCGTTGAACCAGGCCGACATCACCGCGGTGGCGGCGGCCCAGGCGTTCGACGTGTGCGGATCGCGTTGCCTCCGTCCCTGGGCGATTCCCGATCGCTGGGACGATGCGGACGGCGACGGCGAGTACGACGACGGCGAGATCTACGACCCCGACGCGACGGGCTACGTCGCTCCGAACGACGTGGGGGCGCGCATCACGCTGAAGGTCGGCAACCCGCAGCACACCATCACACCCGGCATCTTCTACCCGGTGAACTACCCGCCGCTCGACACGGGCCAGGGATCACCGCTGACGGGCGCCAACTGGTACCGCGAGTGGATCGCCAACTGCTCGCCCTACACGATGGAAGTGGGCGACCGACTGCAGCTGGAGCCGGGCAACATGGTGGGCCCCACGGCGCACGGCATGGACGAGATGATCGCCATGGACCCGTCGGCCACGTGGGACGGCTCCTCCCAGTCGGTCATCAACTCGGCGTTCGCCCGCAGCCCGCGCATCGGCCTGGTGCCGCTGTTCGACCCGACGCTGCCGCCGAGCTCCGGACGCAACTACGTCACGATCACCAAGATCGGCGCCTTCTTCATCGAGGAGACCGGACCCGGCGGCGAGGTCACCGGGCGATTCCTCGAGACCAGCGCCACCGGCGGTCCCTGCACCGGCGGCGGCATCGGATCCGGCCTCGTCAAAGGCATCGTCCTCGTCGAATAGGAGAACCCCATGTCTGACGCCCGACATCATGAAGCCCTGCGGTTCGTCCTGGTCAGTCGCGACGAGCTGGCTCGCCTGACCACGAAGCGCCACCTCTCGGACGAGGGGCATCGGGTCATCGGCGAGAGCGAGGACCTGAAGTCCGGCCTGCGCCTGGTGCGCGGCCTCCAGCCCGATGTCGTCCTGCTGGAGATGGACTCCGACGCCACGAAGACGGTCGAGGCGGTGGAACGCCTCCACGAGGAGCTGCCGACGCTGAGCATCGTGCTGCTCTCGCAGGACACGTCGCCCCAGCTGATCCTGGGCTGCATGCGGGCCGGCGCGCAGGAGTTCTTGACGATGCCGCTCGACATGCCCGAGCTGGACCGCGCGGTGGAGCGCATCTGCAAGGCGCGCACCGCCTCGGCCGCCGGCGGTCGACGCCGCGGGCGTCTCGTCTCGGTCTATCCGGCGAAGGGCGGCGTGGGCGCCAGCTCCGTCGCCACCAATCTGGCCCTCAGCCTCGCCACCGATCCCGGCACGCGCGTCTGTCTCGTGGACTTCAACCTGCAGGTGGGCGATCTGGCCCTCATGCTGGATCTGCACCCCGAGCACTCCTTCGCGCGCGCGGTGGAGGACGGCACGCTGGATGAGGGGAAGCTGGAGACGATGCTCGAGCGGCACCGCTCCGGGGTCCGTCTTCTCACCGTCTCCGACAAGCCGGAGGAGTCGGACCTGATCCTGCGCAACCACGTGCCGGAGCTGTTCGGCCTGCTGAACACGATGTTCGACGTGGTCGTGGCCGACGTGGGCCGCAACATCGACGAGCGCACGATCGAGCTGCTCGATCTCTCGGACGACGTGCTCGTGGTCACGTCCCTCGACGTCCCGACGATCCGGAACACGCGACGCTACCTGGACCTCCTGGACCGGCTGGAGATCCCGCGCGACCGCGTTCGCCTCGTGGTGAACCGCTTCCAGGAGAACGGCCGCGTCGGTCTCCGGGATCTGGAGAACACGGTGGGCACGGAGTCCTTCTGGTGCCTGCCCAACGACTATCGCCCCATGAGCGCCGCGATCGACTCCGGCAATCCGGTGCTCCTCGACTCGCCCCGTTCCCGTCTCTCCCGCAGCTACCGTGAGCTGGGCGAGGCCCTTCAGCAGGTGCGCTCCGGCGCCGTCGCCCGCACGGACGACGACGCCTCGGACGCCGCCCAGCCCATGAACTCCTAGGGGATCTTCCATGTCTCTTCGCGATCGATTCAGGAAACAGGGGACGGGTCCCGCCTCGCCCGCCGGCAACGGAAACGGGAACGGCAACGGACGGTCGAACGGCCGCACCGGGGCCGCGACGGCGGATCGTCCCGCCAAGAGCGTGTCCGACCGGCACCAGGGCCTGAAGGCCCGCGTGCACCGTCGCATGATCGAGCGGCTGAACCTGGCCTCGCTCGACGGCGTCGACGAGGCGGTGCTGCTGGAACAGATCCGGCGGATCGTCGGCGACATCGTCCAGGAGGAAGGCATCCCCCTCACGGACGCGCAGCGCGAGGAGCTGGAGCAGGAAGTCCTCAACGAGACGTTCGGCCTCGGGCCCATCGAGCCTCTGCTCCATGACCCCGACGTGGCGGACATCCTGGTGAACGGGCACGGCTCCGTGTACATCGAGCGGTTCGGGCGCCTGGAGAAGACGGACGTCGAGTTCGACGACGACGAGCACCTGATGAAGTTCATCGACCGCATCGTCTCCCGCGTCGGCCGACGCGTGGACGAGTCGTCGCCGATGGTCGACGCCCGCCTGCCCGACGGCTCCCGCGTCAACGCGATCATCCCGCCGCTGGCGCTGGACGGTCCCACGCTCTCCATCCGGCGCTTCGGCGTGCGGACGCTGGGCATGGACGACCTGCTGGAGAACAACTCCATCAGCCCCGGCATGGTGACGCTGCTGCAGGCCGTGGTGAAGGCCCGCCTCAACGTCCTTGTGGTCGGCGGAACCGGCTCCGGCAAGACGACGCTGCTGAACGCGCTGTCCGCCTCGATCCCCGAGAACGAGCGCATCATCACCATCGAGGACGCGGCGGAGCTCCAGCTCTTGCAGCCGCACGTCGTCCGCCTGGAGACGCGCCCGGCCAACATCGAGGGGCGCGGGATGATCACGCAGCGCGAGCTCGTGAAGAACGCGCTCCGGATGCGTCCGGACCGGATCGTCGTCGGCGAGGTCCGCGGCGACGAAGTGCTGGACATGCTCCAGGCCATGAACACCGGTCACGACGGCTCCATGACGACGATTCACGCGAACAGCACGCGCGATGCGCTCCATCGCCTGGAGACGCTGATGCTGCTGTCCGGCGTGCAGCTCCCGACGACGGCCATGCGCGAGCAGATCTCGGCGGGACTCGACGTCATCGTCCACGTGACCCGCATGGTCGACGGTTCCCGCCGCCTCGTCGGCGTCAGCGAGATCGTCGGCATGGAGCGTGACGTGGTCGCGATGCAGGAGATCTTCCGCTTCAAGAAGCAGGGCATCAGCGAGGACGGTCGCGTGGTCGGGCACTACGAGGCCTCGGGCATCCGGCCGAAGTTCGCCGATCGCCTCTTCGCGAGCGGAGTGGACCTGAATCCGGACATCTTCTTCGAAACGCGGATGGACTAGGGAGGCGCCCCCCATGGACCCCAGAATTCTCATCGTCCTGAGCGTCGGCGTCTCGCTCGCCATCCTGCTCGCCGCATTCGGCGCCTGGCGCGCCTTCGGCGACACGGAAGCGCGTCGCCTTCGCCGTCGTCTCGACAAGCTGTCGGGCGCCGGAGAGGCGGGCGCCGCCCGCGCGGCCGTCGACGTCGAGCGGGACTTCAAGCTCAGCACCATCCCGGCGCTGGATCTGCTGCTCCGCCGCATCCCGCTGGCGGAGTCGATCCAGCTCCTGCTCATCCAGGGCGACGCCAAGATCCGTCCCGGTGCGTTCCTGCTGCTCGTCGCGCTGCTCACGGTCGGCGGAACGCTGGTGGCCGCGAGCGGCCTGAAGCTGCCCTGGCTGGCCGTGCCGATGGCCCTGCTCTTCGGCTCCGCCCCGTTCCTGTGGGCGGTCCGGAAGAAGAAGAGCCGCGTCACGAAGTTCGAGAAGATCTTCCCCGACGCGCTCGACATCCTCACCGGCGCGCTGCGCAGCGGCCTGGCCTTCAGCGGCGCGGTCCAGGTGGTCTCCGACGAGTGCCCCGATCCGGTCGCCCGCGAGTTCACGATCCTCTTCGAGGAGACCCGACTCGGAAACGATCCCCGCGACGCCCTGCGCAACCTGGCGCGCCGCGTGGACAGCAAGGAGCTCCACCTGTTCGTGATCGCGATCCTGCTGCAGCGCGACACGGGCGGCAACCTGACCGAGATCCTCGAGCAGACCGCCAACGTGATCCGCGAGCGGCTGCGGATCCTCGGCGACGTCCGTGCGCTCACCGCCCAGGCGCGCCTCTCCGGGATGATCCTGGCGATCCTCCCCATCGCGCTCGCCGCGTTCATCCTCGCCTCCGCTCCCGACTACCTGAAGGGGATGGTCAAGGATCCGATGGGCCGCTACCTGCTCGTCGGCGCCGGTGTCCTCCAGCTCGTCGGGTTCCTCATCATGCGGCGCATCGCCCAGATCAAGGTGTAGGCCAATGATCCTCTATCTCTTCCCGATCCTGGCCGGCGTGACGGTCCTGCTGCTCGCGTTCGGCATCTACCGGATCCGCAACGGCGACGGCAAGATCGCCGATCGTCTGCGTCAGATCCGCGGCCACCTCGAGTTCGACGAGCAGCGGATGGAGGACGTCTTCGCAGGGAAGCCGATCCCACTGCTGCTCCGGCCGCTGAAGCTGCTGGGCATGCTGCTTCCGCACCAGGCGGGCTCCGAGGTGCTCCGCTGGGAGCTGGCGTCGGCCGGCTACCGCCATCCGGACGGACCCAAGGTCTTCACCGGTCTTCGCATCCTCTCGACCGTGGTGCTCGGGCTCGGCTCGCTCTACGCGCTGACGACGTGGACCGAACTGCTCCGCAACGACATCCTGCTGAGCACGGGCGTCCTCACGCTGCTCGGCTACATGGGTCCGTGGATGCTGGTCCGCCTCAAGCAGAACCGCCGGCGCGAGGAGATCACCCTGGCCCTGCCGGACGCACTGGACCTGCTGGTCATCTGCGTGGAAGCCGGCCAGGGACTCAACGCCGCGCTCATGAGCGTGACCCGGGAGAGCGGCATGCACTCGCCGGCGCTGTCGGACGAGCTGCGCCTCGTGAACCTGGAGATGTCGACGGGGTCGTCGCGGACGCAGGCGCTGCGCAACCTGGCGCTGCGGACCGGCATCGACGACATCCGCGGCCTCGTGGCGGTGCTCGTCCAGAGCGATAAGTTCGGTACCAGCGTCGCCCAGGCGCTCCGCACGCACGCGCACTCGCTGCGCACGCGCCGTCGCCAGCGGGCCGAGGAGGCCGCGCGCAAGACGCCCGTCAAGATGGTGTTCCCGCTCGTGTTCTGTATCTTCCCGGCGCTGCTGACGGTCCTGCTGGCGCCCGGAATGATGGACCTGTTCAAGGTGCTCGGCAGCAGCACCGGCTAGTTTCCCGAATCGCCCCTCACCGGAGAGTCAACAAGATGAATCTCGATCTGATCCTCGTGGCCGTGGCGGTCGTTCTCGGTATCGCGTACTTCACCGTCCGCAACAACCGGAAGTCCGCCGAGGTCAAGAAGCGCATCAACTAGCAGAGGATCGGACGGGCGTCCGGCCCACGTCGGGCGCCCGCCTCCGGCCTCACCTCCCAGCTTGCCCCCGCTCGAGGCACCCATGCATCTCTGGAAACGACTCCTTCGCGAAACGACCGGACAGGACACGGTGGAGTGGGCGCTGCTCGCTGCGCTGATCTCCATCGTCGCCGTGACGGCGCTGTACAACATCTCTCCGCTCGTCCGGCAGGCGTTCGCCGGCATCCGGTTCGCGATGATGAACATGCAGTCCTCGGGGTGGTTCTGATCCGCTCGCTCCGGTGGCTTCCGGCCACTCTCCTCGCCGCGTCGCTCCTCTCCGCCTGCGCGGCGGCTCCCCGCTACCGGGCCCAGCCCGTCGCATCGTCGTCCGCTCCGGCCCCGGCCGAGCCGGCCGTCGTCCTGCGCGGCGTGGCGTCGTACTACCACGACAGCCTGCACGGACGCACAACCGCGAGCGGCCAGCCCTACGACCGGTCCCGCCTGACCGCCGCGCATCGCTCGCTGCCGTTCGGCACGAAGCTCCGCGTCACAAACCGTGACAACGGTCGCGCCGTGGAGGTGACGGTGAACGACCGCGGCCCGTTCGTGAAGGGACGCGTCCTCGATCTCTCCCGCGCGGCGGCCGCGCGGCTGGACTTCCTGCGGGAAGGGCTGGCCGACGTGGAGATCGTCGTCCTGGACTGACGCCCTACTCGAAACGGAAGAGCCGGGAGGCCGCGGCGATGAGAACGGCGGTGGCGATCGCCATCCCGATCACGTGCGGCAGCACGCTCCCCGGCCCCGCACCGAAGGCCACCAGCTTGTGGAGGGCGTCCATCGCCCAGCCGGTGGGAAGGAACAGCGCCAGCTTCTGCATCCAGGGCGGCGTGATCTCGATCGGCCACCAGCAGCCGCCCAGCGCTCCGAGCACATTGGACGAGATCACGCCGATGGCGACCGCCTGCCCCTCCGTGCGCGCGACGCTCCCGAGCAGCAACCCGACGGAGGCCATCAGCGCCGCGTAGACGAACATCACGCCGAAGACCGCGGGCAGGTCGCTCCCCCAGTCCATCTTGAACAGCACGCTGCCGGCCAGCATCGCGAACGCGATCTGCACCAGGCCGATGGCCAGTCGCCCGATCCACTTCCCCGCCACGATGGATCCGCGATCGATCGGCGCGGACGCCAGCCGACGCAGCAGCCCCTGCCGCCGTTCGATCACGAGCAGCACGGCTCCGGCCGTCGTCATCACGAGCAGCGTGAACATCACCATGATCCCCGGCACCGCCTGCGCGAACCCGACCGGCGGCACCTTCCGGCGGCCGGCCGCCTTCACGTCCACGGTCATCGCGCGCGGCATCTCCTCCACGCGGAGCATCGCCTCCGACGTGGCTCCGGCGGAGTCGCGCGCCGCCACGAGGTAGTCGGCCAGCACGGTATAGACGGCGCGCCCCACCCGGAGGCGCTCGTAGTCGCCGCCCAGGCCGGTGTTGCCGTACCGGTAGCGGACCTGTGACGGCACGCCGGCCAGGACGGAGTCCGTGAAAGCCGGCGGGATCGTCAGGCGACGATGCACGCGGCCGGTCGTGTCGGCGGGGATCGCCTCGTAGAACTGGTCCGCGAGGCGGCGTTCCAGCGACCGAGCCAGGAAGCCCGCGTCCTCCGGCACCTCCAGGATCATCGGATCCGGCCGATCCTCCGACGGACGCACGGCGAACCCGCCCGTGACCGAACCGATGAACCAGAAGAAGAGGATCGGCATCACGAAGACCCACATCAGCGTCTCGCGCGCGCGAAGCGCCTGACGGAGATCGTGCCGGCCGACGAAGAGAACGTCGCGGAGCATCGTCATCCCCTCACGAAGGCGGTGCGCAGCCGGGCACCCGCGAGAAGGAAGAGCGCGCCGCCCACCGCTGCCAGGCCGCCGAGGGACGCGAGCAGCGCGCCGGGCTCCGCGTCGCCGCGCAGCAGCTCGACGAGCCGGGTCAGCGCCCAGCCGTTCGGCGTGAGGCGGCCGACGCGCACCATCCAGTCGGGCATCGCCTCGAACGGGAAGAACGATCCGCCGAGCATCATCAGCGGGAAGATGAGGACCATCGCGAAGACGCTGCCGGCACGCTGCGTGGGCGAGACCAGCTGGATCAGCATGAGGAGCACCAGCAGGAAACCTCCGGAGACCGCGCTCCACGCCACCGCGACCGGGAAGCGGAGGAACGGCAGACCGTAGTAGGCGAACCCCGCGCCCAGCGCGATCGCGGCCACGCCGCCCATGAGCAGCATGCCGAACAGGATCTTCCCGCCCAGGAACGAGTGCGCCGTGGCCGGCGACGTGACGACGCGGCGGAGCGTGCGCTGCTCGCGCTCCTGCCAGAGATCCGCGGAGAGTCCCTGCGCCATGAACAGCATCGACATGAAGAGGAGTCCGGGCAGGAACAGCAGGGCGATGCCGCGCGCCGGCTCGTCTTCCTCCTCCTTGGTCCGCCCCGCCTCCTCCGCCAGGGCGAGGGCCGAGTCGGCCCGTGCGCCCGCCGCGTCCTCGACCGTCTCGTCCACGTCGGACTCCGGATCGCCGTAGACCACCTCGATCACGGGCGGGAAGAGCGTCCCGTCCAGGCCTTCCACCAGCCGGTTGATGCGCACGGACAGCTCCGCAATGCGCTCGTCCGCGAACGTGCGCCGGCCCTCCCCCGGCCCATCGGCCATCTCCCGCAGATCGTCTCCCAGGAAGCGGTGCAGGTAGAACACGACTTCCGCGAACATCGACAGCGTCTCCTCGACGATGCCGGGAAGCACGCGCTGCGTGGGGTTCGTGACGAGTTCCAGCGCGCACGGTTCCTCGCGCAGCACCGCCGCCGCGAACCCGTCGGGGATCACGAGCAGCGCCGTGCCGTCGCCGTCCGCGATCCGCTCGCGGCCGTCCTCCTCGGTCACGCGCTCCGCCCGCACGAAGTCGCCCGCGCCCTCCTGGCTGAGCGCGCCGACGAGGAAGTTGCTGAGGAAGGAGTCGTCCCGGTCCACGATGAGAACGTGCGCCTGCGGACGGGGACCCTCGCGGCCGCCGGCCAGCATCGTCATGAGGCCGCCAACCAGGAGCGGGATCCCGATCCAGAGCAGCAGCGCGGCCGGATCGCGGCGCTGCCGCTTCCAGTCCTTCGCGGCCGTGGCCAGCAGGAAGCTCACTCGCGGAGTTCCTTGCCGGTGAGCTTGATGAAGAGGCTCTCCAGGTTCGGGCGGGTCAGCGTCGTCTCGCGGATGGCGCCGCCGCCCGCCTGCACCGCGTCCAGCAGCTCCGGCAGGCGCGACGACGCGCGCGGGGCCGCCAGCGTGAGCGCTTCGGCCTCCGCCTGCACCACCTCGACGCCCTCCAGGCGGCCGACGCTCTCGCGCACCGCGGCCGGATCGAACTCGCCGGAGAGACGAAGCAGGTCGCGCTCGCCGATCTCCGCGCGCAGCTCCTCCAGCGTTCCCGACACGACAATCCGCCCGTGATCCACGATGGCCAGCGAGTCGCAGAGCGACTCCGCCTCCTCCATGTAGTGCGTGGTGTAGAGGACGCAGACGCCGTCGGCGGCCAGCTGCCGCACGAGGTCCAGGAGGCGAACCCGGCTCTGCGGATCCACGCCAACGGTAGGCTCGTCCAGGAGGAGCACCTTCGGCGCGTGGACGATCCCGCAGGCGAAGTTGAGACGGCGCTTCATGCCGCCGGAGTAGCCCTTCACCGGCTCCTTCGCGCGATCGGCGAGCCCCACGCGCTCCAGGACCTCCTGCACGCGGCGCTGCGCGTCCGGGCCGGTGAGTCCGTACGCGCCGCCCCAGTAGAGGAGATTGTCGCGCGCGGAGAGGTCCTCGTAGATCGCCAGCTCCTGCGGCACAACGCCCAGCGCCCGCTTGGACTCGCGCGCGTCGCTCACCACGTCGTGGCCGAGGACGGAGATGCGTCCGGCCGTGGGCTTCAGCAGGCCGGAGATGCAGCCGAGCGTCGTCGACTTCCCGGCGCCGTTGGGGCCCAGCAGACCGAAGACGGCGCCGGCCGTCGCCTGGAAGGAGATGCCGTCCACGGCGACCAGGTCGCCGTACTGCTTGCGGAGAGAATCGACCTGGATCAAGGGGACCTCCCGGGGGCGTGGCGGAACTGGATCCTAGGTCGATCGGACCACGATGTCACGTGCGGCGAGGGGACGGCACGTCCGGGGAGCACACCCGGAGTCCGGGAGGCCCGAAAGATGCGATCCGTCCACTCGAGTCCCCTCGATTGACCCCGAGTCCGCGCCGGACTAGGCTCGATCCTGGCCTTGAAACTCATTCGCCGGCCACATCCCATCGGTTCTCGGGAGGATCTCCGCCATGCTGCGTGTCGCCTTCATCGTGACCTCGCTGCTTCTGCTGATTCCCCCCGACGCCGTCGGGCTCGAGCGAACCACCGCCCGCCTTGCGGATCGGCCCGGCAGCGAGACTTGGGCCGCCGGAAGCAGCTGCTCACTGAGCTACTTCAACGCGTGCACCGGCTGGATCTGGATCTGGGACGACTGGGACTTCACGGACGTCATCGGGATGGTGATTGATCCGGAGTGCGGGGACGGTTCGTATCAGACGCTGGTCTCCACGACCCTCTACGCCTGGACGGGAGCCCCATCGTACGGATACGGCGACACGGGAACGATCTTCCTGGCCCATGTGGACGACGATGGCTGCCCCATCGACATCCTCGCCGCCCAACCGTTCCTGCCGGCCAGCGGCCCGAACGTCACGCTGTGGAACCTGCCCCTCACAGGACCAACCGCCGTTCTGTTCGAGAACCCGGCGGCGCCCGGGTCCGGGAGTGGCGTGTCGACGTGGGGGACGGACCGTCCCGCCGCCGGACCCACCGGCCCGCAGGCATGCGGGTACTGCTACCCCAGCGACCGAACCACCCACTCCTTCTACTACGGTCCGGCCTCGTCGCCGCTGTGCCCGCCGCAGCCGCTCAACGACGGCGTGTGCGATGCGGAGTGGTTGCTCTGGAGTGCGCAGCTGTCGAGCCCGGTGTCCGTTGCCGCGTCCAGCTGGGGCGCCGTGAAGGCCCTGTACCGGTAGCTCCCGCTCGCGTCGGCGTTGGCTCGCACGCGGCCTACCGCTCCGCCAGCGCCGCGATCGCCTCCTCCAGCCGCTGCGCGTCGTTCAGGACGCCCGCGAACAGATCGCCCTTCGCCTCCACTCGCTCCGGAACGTTGAAGAGGTCGAAGCTGGACGGGTGCAGGTCCGAGCGGAGCTCGTCCCAGTCCAGCGGCGTGGACACCTGCGCGCCGGGCACCGGCCGCACCACGTACGGCGGCACGAGTGTCTGCTCGCGCCGGTTCTGTCCGTAGTCCACGTAGACCTTCGTCTCGCGGCGGGAGACGGCGCGCTCCACCGTCGCGATGTCGCGGTGCTCCTGCACCGTCATCCGCGCCACCGCCTCGCAGAACATCCGGCTCTGCTCGTAAGAGTAGTCGCGCTCCAGCGGCAGGTAGATGTGCAGTCCCGTCTTGCCCGACGTCTTCAGCAGCGGGCGCAGCCCCGCGCCGCGCAGGATCTTGCCGACCGTCTGCGCGATCCGGATCACCTTCCCGAAGTCCGACGTGCTCGGATCAAGGTCGATGACCGAGACGTCCGGCGACTCCGGGTCGTCGCAGCGCGACAGCCACGGATGCAGGTCGATGCTGCCCAGGTTGATGAGGTGCAGCAGCGTGTCGCGATCCTGGCAGACGACGTAGCGGACCTCCTCGCCGTCCGCCGTCTTGATGTGCTGCGTGGGCACCCAGTCGGGGATCCGACCCGTGACGTTCTTCTGGTAGAAGAACTTCCCCTCGATCCCGTCCGGGTAGCGGAGCATGTGGCACGGCCGATCGCGCAGGTACGGAAGGATCCGGTCCGCCATCGCGTCGTAGTAGTCCAGGAGCTGGCCCTTGGTGATCCCCTCCTCGGGCCAGTACACCTTGTCGAGATTGGAGAGCTTCGTGCGCGTCCGGCGACGGACCGCGCCCAGCGACTCCTGCACATGCCGGTTCGTGGGCTTCCTGCGCTTCGGCGCGGCCACGCGAACCCAGTCCTCGGAGGTTCCCGCCGCGTAGGGGGACCTCGCCCGCTTGGCGATCGCGCCCGGCAGCCCGCCCTGCTCCACCACCTGCAGCAGCTCGTCGCCGCGGCCGCGCACGTGATCCACGTAGAGCAGGCGTTCGCCCGGCGGCAAAACGGACGCCAGCGCCTCCTTCCGTTCCAGCAGCGGAACGTCGGACAGGTCCCAGTGATCGAACCGCAGCAGGTCGAACACGTAGAACGCCACATCGCCCGTGTTGCCGGAGCGGAGCGCGGCGGCCAGCTTCTTCGCGTCGGGGCGGCCGGTGTCGTCCGCGGCGACCAGCACGCCGTCCAGCGTCGCCACCTCCGCGCGCAGCTCCCGCACCTCGTCCGCGATTCCGTCCAGCTTCGCCTTCAGCGCGCGACCCTTCGCGTCCGTGAAGCGAACCTCGTCGCCGTCCAGACGGGCGAAGGCTCGCTTCCCCTCGAAGTCGAGCTCGAAGAGCCAGTCCGGATCCGCGAACGGCTCCGCGTCGGCGCCGGCCCGCATCGCCCGGGGAGCAGCCCCGGCGGACGATCTCTCCCGCCGCGTCAGGTCGATCGGGAAGAGCGGCTGGCCCTCCTCGCGGGCGTAGCGATCGCGCGACTTGAACAGCAGCCAGTCCTTCTCGCCGCGCGTCTTCACCACGTGCCACTCGCCGCGCAGACGCGCTCCGTCGAAGACGATCTTCAGCTCGCCCTCGGCCAGGCCGTCGCGCGGATCGCCCCGCGTCTCGAAGTAGGTGCCGCGGTCCCAGATCACCATCGTTCCCGCACCGTACTCCCCCTTGGGGATCACGCCGTCGAACTCCAGGTACTCGATCGGGTGGTCCTCGGTCTGGACGGCCAGATGCTTGTCGGCCGGGACCCAGGAGAAGCCGCGGGGCACGGCCCAGCTCTTGAGGACGCCGTCCATCTCCAGACGCAGGTCGTAGTGGAGGTTGCGGGCCTCGTGGCGATGGATCACGAACGCGGCGCCCTGGCCCTCGGCTCCCGGGGCCGGCTCGCCGCTCGGCTCCGGCGTCCGGCCGAAGTCGCGCTTGCGCCGGTACTCCGCGAGCTGCTCCGGCGTCTTCACCTTCCTGCGTCCCGCCACGGGCCCCTCCGGGTGACGTCGACCACGCGGCCGACGATCCTCCATCCTACGCGACCCGCCCGCCGATCGTCATCGGCCCGGACGCGACCGCCCGATCCGGCCCATGCCCCAAGCCGCTGATTGACAACAATTTACGAGCCGATGCCGGAGTCCCGCTCGGCACGTTGCGCCCGGACCTTCTAGAATGGACTATCGCCCGGACCCGCGCGGGGGCAGACTTCCCCCCCGGCCCGGCTCACCCGCCCGCAGAGAAAGGAGCCCGGCATGCCGCCCCGTTCGTCCTTCCGAGGCTTCCTTCGCCTCAGCCTGGTGTCCGTCCCCGTCCGCGGCTTCACCGCGAACCGGACGTCGGCCGAGATCCGCCTGAACCAGCTCCACAAGGACTGCAACAACCGCATCCGGTACAAGAAGATCTGTCCGGAGCACGGCGAGGTGGCGAGCGACGACATCGTCTCGGGCTTCGAGCACACGAAGGACCAGTACGTCGTCATCGACCCGTCCGAGGTGCAGGCGCTGCGCAAGAAGAGCGAGAAGTCTGTGGACATCGTCGGCTTCGTGCCGGCGTCGTCGCTGGATCCCAAGTACTTCTCCGGCCGCATGTACTACCTCACTCCCGACGGTCCCGCCGGCCAGAAGCCGTACGCGCTGCTCCGGGAGGCGATGGAGACGGACGAGCTCTACGCGCTGGGCTCGGCGATCCTGGGCGGCCGCGAGCAGATGGTGGCGATCCGGCCGGTGGAGGACCTGCTGGGCATGTCGGTCCTGACCTACGCGGAGAAGGTGAAGGACGCGTCCGAGTTCTCCGACGAGGTGGAGAGCACCAGGCTCACCAAGGAAGAGAAGAAGCTCACGAAGACGCTGGTCGATGCGTCCAAGCTGGAGGAGTTCGACTTCTCCGAGTACAAGGACGACTACGTCAACGAGCTCCGCTCGCTCATCGAGATGAAGATCGAGGGGCAGGAGATCGTGGCGGCGCCGGATCCGGAGGAGCCGAAGGTCATCAACCTCATGGAGGCGCTGAAGGCCAGCGTGGAGGGCGCCAAGAAGGCGGCGCCCGCGCGGAAGGCGTCGTCCAAGGTGAAGACGAAGATGACGCCCTCCAAGGCGAAGGCCAAGCGCAAGCGCAAGGCCGGCTAGGCCGCCGTCCGCATGGCGCTCCCCGACTTCGTCCCTCCCATGCTCGCGAAGATCGGCGAGCCGTTCGACGACGACGACTGGATCTTCGAGATCAAGTGGGACGGAACGCGCGCCCTCGCCTTCGTCGACGACGACTTCCGGCTGATCAACCGCAACCGGAACCCCGTGCACGAGCGCTACCCGGAGCTGACGGCGCTGGCCGAGCTCCCGGCCGGGACGATCGTGGACGGGGAGATCACGGTCCTCGTCGACGGGAAGCCGAGCTTCCCCGGCATGCTGCGCCGCGAGCAGGCGCGCGACGCGAAGCGCTTCGCCGCGCTGGCCCGCTCGCTGCCCGCGGTGTACGTCGCCTTCGACCTGCTGTGGAAGGACGGCGAGCCCGTCACGGAGTGGCCGCTCTCGGACCGGAAGGAGGCGCTTCGCGAGCTGCTGGCTCCGCTCACCGCGGCCGGGGAGTCCCGGATCGTCTTCTCGGACGGGATCGTCGGGGCGGGCATCGCCACGTTCGAGGAGGCGACGCGGCAGGAGCTGGAGGGCGTCGTCGGGAAGCGGCTGGCCAGCCGCTACCTGCCGGGCAAGCGGTCGGACTCCTGGCTCAAGATCAAGCGAACCCAGCACGCCTACGCGGCGATCCTGGGCTTCCTCCCCGACGGCGACCACGACCTGCGGAGCCTCGTGATCGGCCTGGAGGCGGGCGGTGAGCTGGTTCCGGCCGGCCGCGTCGGCTCCGGGCTGCACGACGCGGTCCGCGCGGAGCTGAACGCGGAACTGCGGCCCCGCGTCATCGACGCGCCCGTCATCCCGATCGCGGCCGGACCCGATCCGACGCTCTGGGTGGAGCCCGGGGTCTTCTGCGAGGTGAAGTTCCTGGAGCGCACCGCCGACGGTCAGCTGCGCGCGCCGGTTTTCGTCCGGCTCGTCCGGGGGTAGAATGCGCGCACGGACGGAGGGGTGACGTGGCGAAGCGACGGGCAGAGGACGGGATGAAGGGTCGGCGGATCGCTTTCGCCGGGCAGTTCACCGCCGTCACCCGGGACGAGGCGGCGGAGCTGGCGGTGGGCGCGGGCGCGGTGCCCGTCCCCGTCACCGGCGACGACACGAGCCTCGTCGTGGTGGGCGAGGACGCGTGGCCCGTGCGGGACGACGGCCGCGTGGCCGAGAACCTGGCGCGGGCGCACCGGCTGCGCAGCGGCGGCCGCGACATCGAGGTCATCGGCGAGCGCGCGTTCCTGGCGCGTCTGGGACTGGAGGCGGCCGCTCCCGCCGATCGCTCCTACACCACCACGCAGCTCGCCCGGATCCTGAAGCTGCCGCGCCGGCGAATCCGCGCGTGGATCCGCCGCGGTCTCATCCAGCCCGCGTCCACGGAACATCGCATCGACTACTTCGACTTCCGGCAGGTCGCGGAGCTGAAGCGGCTGGCCGAGCTTTCGGATCACGGGGTCGCGGTGGAGACGATCCGCGAGAGCCTTCGCATCCTTCAGGCGTGGTTCCCGGAGACGGAGAGCGCCCTCGCCCGCCTCGATCGGCTGGAGGGCGAGGACGGTCTGCTGGTCCGCCTCGGCGGCACCGTGTCCGAGACCACGGGACAGCTTCGCCTGTTCGAGCCGGCCGCGCCCGCGGAGCCCGCCCCCGAGACGACGCCCGAGGAGCCCGAGCTGCCGTCCAACGTGGTGCCGTTCCCCGGCCTCTCCGTCGTGCCGGGTGGACGTCCGTCGGAGCCGGTGCCGGCCCCGGTCCGGGCCGAGCCGGCGGCCGACGCGGTGCGGCGATCGGCCGACGAGTGGTTCGAGATCGCGCTGGAGTACGAGGAGGGCGAGCGCCCCGAGGAGGCGGCGCGCGCTTACCGGAAGGCGTTGATGGTGGGCGGCCCGTCGTCGGAGGCGGCGTTCAACCTGGGCAACGTCCTCTACTCGCTGGGGCGGTGGGAGGAAGCCCTTTCCCGCTTCCAGCAGGCGGTGGAGGTGGATCCGGACTTCGCCGAGGCGTGGAACAACCTCGCGTCCGTGCACGCGCAGTTCGAGGAGTGGGACGATGCCGTGGAGGCCGGGCGACGCGCACTGGAGCTGGCCCCCGACTTCGCGGACGCGCACTACAACCTGGCCGAGGCCTACCACGCCAGCAACCGCGCGGAGGAGGCGCGCCGCCACGCGCGCGCCTACCTGGCCATCGACCCGCGCAGTCCCTGGGCCGAACGCCTCAAGCAGAACCTCTCGCTTTCGTGAGGACGCGCAACGTCATCGCGGTCGTCCTGCTGATCGCCTCGTACGCGTGCTTCGTGCCCGGGATCCGCGAACCGCTGATCACCATCACGGCCGCCTTCGAGATGATGGGCCGCACCATCAAGCTCTTCGAGGACACGCGCAGCATCCTGCAGACCGTGGAGAGCCTCCACGAGTCCGGCAACGACTTCGTCGCCGGGCTGATCCTGCTCTTCGGCGTCATCGTCCCGATCGTGAAGGGGCTCACGCTCATCGGGGCGCTGGCCGTGCGCGCCGCGGGCCCCAGGCGATGGGCCGACCACTTCGCGCGCGCGATCTCCAAGTGGGCGATGAACGACGTCTTCGTGGTGGCCGTGTTCGTCGCGTTCCTCTCGGCCCGCGCCACCGACGGCCTGGACGCGACGCTGGAGCGCGGCTTCTACTGGTTCTCCGCCTACGTCCTGCTCTCGCTGCTCGCGCTCAACTTCCTGTCGCTGAAGACGGACGAGCCCGACGCCTAGCGCCCGTCCGCGGGCTCCCACTCCAGATCGACCACGAGCGGCAGGTGATCCGACGCCGCCCGCGAGAGTCGCGTGCGCGGCACCTCCGCTCCCAGCACGCGGAACTGGTCGCTGACGAACACGTGGTCGATGCGTCGCAGCGGAACCCGCCCCGACCACGTTCGCAGGCGGCGGCGTTCCCGCGTCGGCCGCTCGAGCGCGACGTCGCACAGACGCGATGAGAGACGTCGACCGGTGTAGGAGTCGCTCGTTGCGTTGAAGTCGCCCGCCACCACGAGCGGTCCGTCGATCTCCTCCAGCCACTCCCCGATCAGCGCGTCCACCTGCAGGCGCCGCTCGCGCTCCAGGATGCTCAGGTGCGTGTTGATCACCTGCACCGGATGCCCGTCGATGTCGACCTCCACCCAGAGCGCCCCGCGCTCCTCCAGGTTCAGCCGCGTGTCCAGCGCCGGCAGGGGCCCGGAGCGGACGCGGGTGACCGGATGCGCCGCCAGCACGGCGTCGCCGAAGGTGCCGTCGTCCACCTCGCGCACGCCGTGGAAGTCGTAGTCGTTCTCCAGGCGCGCCGCGATCTCGTGCGCCTGGTCCACGCCGCCGGACCTCGGCCGCACGCAGTCCACCTCCTGCAGGCAGACGATGTCCGGACGCATGCGTGCGATCACGCGCGAGATGCGCTCCACGGAGAATCGCCCGTCCATACCGCGGCAGCCGTGCACGTTGTACGTCATCAGGCGGAGACGCACCGCCTTCCCGCTCCGCCGCGGCCGATGATCCTCGGGGCGGGCGGGCAGGTGCGCCTGGTCGGGATCCAGCAGCTCCAGCGCCAGGTCGCGGAGCTCGGCGGGACGCAGCGTCCGGTCGTCCGGCACGCGCGGCGTCGTCTCCGGCGGCACGACGAAGAACGATGTGGTCTCCCGCGGACCGGGACCGCCGTGGGCCCCGTTCTCCAGCTTGAACGAGAGCGCTCCGTCCGGCTTCCACGTCATCAGCGTCAGGTCGCCCGCCCACTCGTGACGCACCAGGCGGAGCGTGTCCCGCGTCACGCGCTCGAGGTGCGGGTGGTCCGCCCCGAAGACGGCGGCCGCGTCCTGCGGCAGTCGACGCCGTCGGCCGTCGGAGGTCCAGGCCAGCGCGCCGTCGCCGTCCGGCGCCAGCACCAGCGGAACGTGCGCCTCGTTCGCCACGCGCAGCCCGAACGCGTTGCGCACGCCGGCGGCCACCGGACTCGGGAAGTAGACGTGACCGATCGGCCCCTTGTGGACGACCTGCAGCTCGCCCTCCGGCGCGCGCTCCACCGCATCGTCCACCGGCGGCGGCGCGGCGGTCGTCATCCAGTCCGGCAGCTCCTGGGCGATCCACCGCGGACGACCGCTCCGCTCCGGTCGCGCATCGGGCGAGGACGAGGGGCGCGGCGATGTCGGGGCGTCGCGGCCCTCGTTCCAAAGACGACGGATCGCGTCGCCGACGTCCTCGCCGTGGAGGCGCGTATACGCCGTCACCGGTTCCTGACCGTGGTCCGAGTAGATCCAAACCTGGTAGTCGCGGTTGCGGGAACGGTGCGCGGCCCACCACACGCGCTTCACCGTGCGATCGAGGCCGCGCAGCGTCCACGCGGCGAACTTGGAGTCCGGACCGCGCCGGTGCGCGTGCTCGTCGTAGCCCAGCAGGTTCAGGTGGACGACCGGCAGACCCCGATCCGCATCGACGCACGCGCCCGCCGTCACGATCTCGCGAAGCAGTGCCGTGACCAGCAGACGTTCCGGAATGAACCGGAGCTCCTGCACGAGATGGCGACCGACCAGCGTGCCGCGGACGAAGTCCGTCAGCGCCAGCGCCGTCTCCGCGACGAGGTTCGCCCCGACCCGCACCACGCTCCAGCCGTGCCACAGCACCAGCCCGATCCAGCGCGCCGGCTGCAGCGCTCGCAGCAGCACGTCCAGGCCGGCCGTAGCGGAGACGAAGTGGGACTCCGCCGCCCCGCCCGAAAGGATGTCGGACCAGGCGGAGCCGCCCTCCAGCAGCCCCCGGTGCCCCTGCTCCTTCAAGCGTCGCTCCAGGGCGGACGCCGCGGCGGGATGGGACATCACGGCCACGCGGTCCAGGTCCGGATGAAGGAACCCGAAGCCGGGCACGGCGCTCTTCACGCCGTAGAAGAACTCGGCCTGGAAGCAGGGCGTGTTGCTGGCCATCCCGGAGTAAAGGGGATGCCGCGAGTGGCCCTCGTCCTCGAGGAGATGCCGCAGGAACGGCATCTTGCCGTCCTCCAACGCGCGACGGAACACCTCGTCGCCCACGCCGTCGAGCTGGATCAGGACGAGGCCGGGCTCGTCCGCCTTCCCGATGACCGGCCCGGTGCCCAGCAGGCGGGCGCTCCACCGGTTCCGGCTCACGACGTGCCGCAGGCGACTGACGAGAATCTCAAGTCGATCGATCAAGGCGATCGGGCCCCTTCGCGCCGGTGCCCGGGCGTTCCGTCGCCGCGGGGGCTGTATCTGCCGGCGCCGGAGGGTATCATGCCCGGATCGCCCCTGCCCGCCGGGAGAGAGCGCTTGTTCGCGGTCCCCATCATCCGAGCCTTCGTCGAGGCGGCCCCGCTGGTCGCGGGAGCCCTGATCAGCCTGCTGGGCCTCGTGGTCCTGGTCGGCTGGCAGCTCGACGTCACCGCCCTGACGAACGTGAAGTCCTGGCTGCCGGTGATGCCGCCGCTCACGGCGGTCACCTTCCTCGTCTCCGGCGCGGGGCTCGTCGCCCTGAAGCGCGGCGTCCGCCCGGCCGCCAACACGGCGGCCGCTCTGGCCCTGGTGGCGGCCGTCGTCGGGTTCGTGTCGCTGGCGGCCGATCCGCCCGCGCCGCTCTCCGACGTCGACCTGGCGGGAATCACGGAGGAGACCACGGCGGCGGTGCCGTCCGGTCCGCCGACCGTGCTCCCGGAGCGCCGCGGCCCGATGGCGCCGAACACCGCGATGGCCTTCGCCCTGGCCGCATTCGCGCTGCTGGCGACGCGCCGCTTCGTCTACGCGGGCACCCTGCTCGGCGCGGGCGTCTTCACGCTGGGCGTCGTGGCGCTCCTGGGCTACGCCACCGACGTGACGCAGGCGTTCGGCTGGGGCGAGCACAACCGCATGGCCATCCACACGGCGCTCGGCCTCACGATCCTCGGGGCGGGGCTCGTAACGTTCGCGCTGGAAGTGGAGGCCAGCGTGCGCGAAGAGCGATCGTGGTGGCGCGCGGTCCTCGTCGGGTCCAGCGCCGCGGTGGCCGGCCTTCTCTTCTGGGGCGCGCTGCGCTCCCAGGAGAACGACCAGATCCGTCGCATGGTGGAGGCCAGCGCGGTCGCGGTGCGCAGCGAGATCGTCTCCGCGTCGGAATCCTCGGTGCTGGCGCTCACCCGCCTGGTGGAGCACGGCATGGAGAACCGATGGAACTCGCCCGCGGACTGGCGCCGCGATGCGCAGCTCACGGTCGGCGCGTTCCGCGGCTTCGAGTCCATCGAGTGGATCGATGCGGAGTTCGTGCCGCGAATCGTGGCCACGCCGGACGACGGCTCTCGTCCGCTCGCGCCGACGCTGCAGAACGCGTTCCGGCGAGAGCGCGCACTGGAACTCGTGCGCGACACCGGGGAGTCCGTGCTGGTGGGCCCCTTCGACTTCATCGGCGAGGGGAGGGCGTTCCGGGTCGTCGTCCCGTTGAAATCGGAGAACCACCCGGAGGCCTACCTCTCCGGCGTCTTCTCCACGGAGGAGGCGCTCGGCGGCTTCTCCCGCCACGTCTCCTACGGCTACGAGATCGTCTTCCTTTGCCAGGGCCGCCCCGTGTTCCGCGCCGGAAACCTGGATCCGGAGAACCCCGGCCCCTGGGCCAGCCGCTTCCCGGTGGAGATGCCGGGCGCCATCGACTGGGAGCTGGTGATCGCGCCCACGTCGGAGCTGCTCGCTGCGCTGGAGACGCCGCTGCCGGAGGTGGCGCTGGGCACGGCGTTCCTGATCGCGCTCCTGCTCACGCTCACCGTCCGCTTCGGTGACACGGCGATGCTGCGCGCCCGGTCGCTGTCCGGCGCGGTGAAGGAGCGGACCCGCGAGCTGGAGGAGAGCATGACGAACCTCCAGAACGAGGTCTTCGAGCGTCGGCGGACCGAGGCCGTGCTGCGACGCACGCAGACGCTGGGCCGTCTCGTGTCGGCGGAGCTGGACCTCTCCAAGGTGGTGCAGGCCGTGACCGACGCCGCCACGGAGCTGATCGGGGCGCAGGCCGGCTGCCTCGTCTACACCTCCGAGGACGACGCCGGCGAGCGCCGCACGCGCCACACCATCTCCGGCGAGCGGTCGATCTTCGCGCACCTGGACCAGCCGTCCCGCGGGCGACGTCTCACGCCGCTCTTCCCCCATCCCCGCCCGATCCGCCTGCACGACGTGCGGCAGGATCCGCGGCACGGCGGCACGCTCCCGCTGCACACGCCGCCGGGCAGCCCCGTGGAGGTGGCCAGCTACCTCGCGGTCCCGGTGGTCTCCCGGTCCGGCCACGAATGGGGTGCGCTCCAGTTCGTGCATTCCGCCACCGGCGTCTTCTCGGAGCGGGAGGAGGAGATCGCCGCAAGTCTCGCCGCGCAGGCCGCCATCGCCATGGACAACGCGATGCTCTACGAGGCGGAGCGGGCCGCGCGGGAGGAGGCCAACGCCACGAACGAGGCCAAGGACAACTTCATCCACCTGCTGGGGCACGAGCTCCGCAACCCGCTGGGGTCCATCCGGACGGCGATGCAGGTGCTGACCGCGGCCAGCCGTCAGCGGGTCCGCTCCGGCGCGCCCTCGTCGACCGGCCCCTCGGACGACTTCGGCGCCGCGGACGACGACGAGATCCGCATGCGCCGCATCATCGACCGCCAGGTGGATCAGCTCGCGCGGCTCGTGGACGACCTGCTCCAGGTCTCGCAGCTCAGCGCGGACAAGCTGTCGCTGCGGCCCGCGTCCGTGGACCTGCGCGAGCTGGTGATGGAGGCCGTGGAGTCCGTCCGCGCCCGCTTCGAGGGCAGCGGCCTCACCGTCTCGGCGAGGCTGCCGGCTTCACCGCTGCGGGTCTTCGCCGATCCGCATCGACTGCGACAGGTCCTGGCCAATCTGCTGGCCAACGCCCGCAAGTTCTCGGACGCCGGCGACTCCGTCTTCGTGCGGCTGGAGGAGGACGGGGAGCGGAACGAGGCCGTCGTCTCCGTGCGCGACACGGGGTGCGGCATCGAGATGGAGGATCTGGCCCGCGTCTTCGAGCCGTTCGTCCAGACGGAGCTGGCGCGCGACCGGATGACCGGCGGGCTGGGACTGGGCCTTCCCATCGTGAAGGGAATCATCGAGGCGCAGAACGGTCGCGTGGAGGTCCGCAGCGAGGGCCGCGACCGGGGGGCGGAGTTCCTGTTCCGGTTGCCGCTCCAGACGGCGCCGGTGCTCCCGGAGCCGGAGCGGGTGGCCCCGGCCGGCCAGGTCCAGCGACGCATCGTGGTCATCGACGACCACAAGGACTCCGCCGATGCGCTCAAGCGGCTGCTGGACCTGTGCGGCAACGAGGTGAAGGTGGCCTACGACGGGCCGAAGGGCATCGAGCTGACGCACCGCTACCTGCCGGACGTCGTCATCTGCGACATCGGCCTGCCGGGCATGGACGGATTCGAGGTGGCCCGGCGCCTGGGCGAGGACTCGGAGACGGCGGAGATCCCCATGATCGCCCTGACGGGTTTCGGGGACGAAGACACGATCCGCGCCGCGCAGGAGGCGGGATTCCGGCACCATCTGACGAAGCCCGTCGAGACGGCGCGCCTGGAGGAACTCCTCGCCGAGTGCGGCGAGCGGGCTCCGTCCTAGGGATCTCCTACCGAGGCAGGCCCGCGGAACGGGGATGCGCCCGATCCAGCTCGGACGACGCTCCGATTCCGGCCCGCTCCACCACCACTCCCGCCGCCAGCGCGAACGTCAGCAAGGCGATGGCCGTGGTGAAGAGCGCCTTGGCGGCGGTCAGCGCGAAGGCACCGAAGGAGATCCCGAAGAGGCTCAGCATGAGTCCCACGAACAGGCCGACGAGAGCCCAGCTGCCCAGAACGATGGCTCCCGTCACGGGACCGGTGCTCCAGCTGTTCCACTCGAATCGGAGTCGGGTCACGACTGCCTCCAGCGTTACGGTTGGGGGACGACCCCCCAATGCAGGAGCAAGGCTTGGACCATCCACCGAACCTTCGTTCGGCGGCCGGACGATTTCGGCTTCAAGGGCCCCGGCACGGGCACTCCGGACTGCTTTCGATCCGGCCCCGAGCCGAAATCGACCGGTCCGGAGGGTGACGATTCAGTCATCTTTTGCAAGAATTTCAACGAAATCTTGCAAAATCTACAAGGAGCGCCGTCGGGGCCCTTGCCCCTGGCGACAGAATTCAGCAGTTTCAGGGCTCGCAGAGGCGCGGACGACGATTCCGGGCCGGGGGAGGTCCGGGATGGGCCAGGTCCTTGCAGGGAAAGTGCCTGTTCGCTCGGCCCGTCGGGCCGGGACCCCCAGCGTTCGACGGACGCCGCGATCCGGCGGATGGATGATCGCCGCGCCCCGTCCAGACCGAGGAATCATGCGAGAGGCAACCCAACACCCGGGCGAAGTCGACCAGCTCTTCCGGGACCTTCGGGTCTCGGACCTCTCCCGACTGCGGCGCTTGCTGCAGATGGCGCTCATTCATGACCTGAAGGCGCCCCTGAACACCGCCACGCTCGTGCTGGACCTCCTCGGGCGCTCGCTGGCCCAGGACGATCCGGCGCCGGAGCTGCGCTGGAAGCAGCTGGAGAACGTGGAGGAAGTCCGCCGCGAGCTGCGCCGTCTCGGCGACGCCTGCCCCGGACTGCTCAGCCTGCCGGATCCGGGACCGGGTCGGGTGGAAGTCGTGAACCTGTGCGATCGCCTGCCCCACCTCCTGCGACTGCTCCGGCAGCAGGCGCTGATCCGCAACGTCCGCGTCCGGACGGAGTTCCCGGACGTCGCCCTGCCGACGCGCTCGGTGGACTCGGGGCTGGAGCACACCTTCCTCTCCGTGGTCGTGAACGCGCTGGAGGCGATGCCCCAGGGCGGCACGCTGACGGTGCGGGCGCGGCGCGCGAAGTCGGAGATCCTGGCCCTCGTGGCGGACGAAGGCGCGGGCCCGCCCATCGAGCTGGGCGACCGCATCTGGGACCGCCACGTGACCTCCAAGGAAGGTCACTCGGGCCTCGGGCTCTACGTGGCGCGCCGCATCGTGGAGGAGCACGGCGGGACGCTGCGCCTGGCCGCCGGCGAGATCGGCGGCACCGTGGTGGAAGCCCGGCTGCCGCTGCTGACCGAAGCGGACACCCCCTCTCAGACGGAGAACGCCGAGTGCCGCACGCACTCCTGATCGACGACGACGCCGGAAGCCTGCGCGCCCTCGCCGAGTGGTTCGAGGGGGAGGGCTACGCCGTGCGCACGGCGGAGTCCCTCGAGCAGGCGCGAACGTTCCTGGGAGAGCCGCCGCCGGACCTGGTCGTCATCGACCTGTACCTGCCCGACGGCACCGGTCTGGAGTTCCTCGACGATCTCAAGACCTACCCCGAGGCCGAGGTCATCATCATGACGGGCCAGGGATCGATCAACTCGGCCGTGGAGGCGATGCGCGGCGGCGCCATCGACTACCTGACGAAGCCGGTGGACCTGACCCGCCTGCGCCGGATCCTGGCCAACGTGCAGAAGAACCTGGAGCTGCGCCGGGAGATCGGGGCGCTGCGCGACGAGCTCCGGAACCTGGGCCGGTTCGGCGACATCCTGGGCGGATCGCCCTCCATGCAGGCCATCTACGATCAGATCGAGCGGGTGGCGCCCACGGACACCACCGTGCTCATCACCGGCGAGACCGGGACCGGCAAGGAGGTGGCCGCGCGCACGATCCATCGCCTGAGCCACCGGGCCAGCCGCGCCTTCCTGCCGATCAACTGCGGCGCGATGCCGCCGAACCTCATCGAGTCCGAGATCTTCGGGCACGAGCGGGGCAGCTTCACCGGTGCGGAGGGCCGCCATCCGGGCATCTTCGAGCGCGCGGACCAGGGGACGCTGTTCCTGGACGAGATCACGGAGATGCCGCTGGAGCTGCAGGTGAAGCTGCTGCGCGTACTGGAGACCGGTGAGGTCACCCGAATCGGCGGCACCCGGGCCAAGTCCGTCGACGTGCGCGTCATCTCGGCCACGAACCGCGATCCGGACCGAGCGGTCGCCGAGGGACGCCTCCGCGAGGACCTCCTCTATCGCCTGAACGTCTTCCCCATCCAGCTCCCGCCGCTGAGACGGCGCGGGGACGACGTCCGGCTGCTGGCCCAGGGCTTCCTCGATCAGCTCAACCGCCGGTCCGGGACGGAGAAGTGCCTGGAGCCGGACGCGCTGGACGTGCTCCGGAGCCACGGCTGGCCGGGAAACGTGCGGGAGCTGAAGAACGTCGTGGAGCGCGCCTTCATCATGAGCGGCGAGGAAATCGGGGAGGAGCACCTCCCGCTGGAGCGCCGCCCGCTGGTGGAGGACGACGGAAACCGGCTCACCTTCTCCGTGGGGACCTCTCTGTCCGAGTCGGAGCGGGCCATCATCCTGGCCACCCTGGAGGCCCACGACGGCAACAAGCGGGAGGCCGCCAAGGTCCTCGGCGTGAGCCTCAAGACCCTCTACAACCGCCTCAAGGAGTACGAGACGGCCTCCGGTTGACGCCGGGCCGCTTCGTGGCCACCTTTCCCGTCGGCCCGGCCCCGATCCGGGACGGCCGATTCACGCCCGGCCCCTGCTTTTCTTGATCGGGGCTTCATCCTGGCCCACAATGTTCGCCGTTCCGGAGAGACTTCCCGCCGGACTCTCCGACCGTGACCCCGGGAGCGGAAACTTGAACCACGACCGCCGAGACCTGCGTCTCTCCGGAGTGCCCGTCGCCCAGACGGTGCGGATCTCCGTGGAGAACGATCTGCTGGGCCGCGCCCTGGGTGGGCTGGCCCCGTTCCTCCTGCGCGAGGGTCCGCGTCTGCCGCGGCCGCTGCGCGGAAGGAGCTGGGACCGCATGGAGGCGCTGGGTGAGACCTTCTTCGACGTCTCGCTGCGACCCCGCCTTCGCCCCGAGGGGGTGGAGCGCGTGCGCCGCGCCCTGGACGACGGCAAGCAGGTCGTGCTGGAGAGCCGCGCGCTGGATCACGTCGTCCGGCCGCTGGCCCGCCACCTCGGCGTGGAGCGGTTCGTCGCGAGGCGGCTGGAGTACCGCGACGGCCTCGCCACGGGACGCATCCTTCCGGAAGCGCAGCCGCAGTCCGTCCGTCCGGCGCCGCGCGACTACGCCGTCCTCGCCAACGCCGGCAGCGGCGCGCCACGCGATCGGCTGTCCGTGCGCCACGCTCTGCGCGGGCGCAACGTCCTCCTGGTGGGCGGCTCCGGATTCATCGGCAAGGTGTGGCTGGCCTCCCTGCTCCGGGAGCTACCGGAGATCGGACGCGTCACGATGCTGCTGCGTCCGAAGGAAGAGGAGAGCGCCGCCGCGCGGCTCGCGCGCCTCCTGGAGGAGTGTCCCGTCTTCGACGTCCTCCGCGACGCTGCCGGCCAGGACGCCCGGCCGGAGGCGATGGATCGCGTGGACGCCGTGTCGGGCGACGTCACCCGGCCCGGGCTCGGCCTGTCCGAAGCGGACGCCAGCCGTCTGGCCGCGGAGACGGATCTGGTCGTGAGCTGCGCCGGACTCACGGAGTTCAACCCGGACCTGCGTGATGCGCTGGCCGTGAACGTCGAGGGGATGATCCATCTCCTGGACTTCGTCCGCGGCTGCGACCACGCCGGCCTCCTGCACGTCTCCACCTGCTTCGTGGCGGGCGCCCGCGAGGGACGCGTGCCGGAGAGGCTGGAGCCGTTCGAGACGCCCAACGGCTCCACGCTGGAGCCGGAGGCCGAGCGGGAGGCGCTCCACGCGATGATCGCGGAGCTGTCGGAGAGCGCGACGCGGGACGGCAAGCGGCGCCCCATCCGTCGCGCATCGATCGAGAGCGGCCTGGCCCGCGCGCGCGAGCTGGGCTGGCCCAACATCTACACGTTCACGAAGGGTCTGGGCGAGGCGCTCATCGCGACGCGCGGCGCGGACCTTCCGGTGGCGGTCGTCCGCCCGTCCATCGTCGAGTCGTCGCTGGAGTTCCCGTGGCGCGGCTGGAACGAGGGGATCAACACGTCGGCGCCGCTCTCCTACCTGCTCGGCACGCCGTTTCGCCAACTCCCCGTGAACGAGCGCAAGGCGCTCGACGTGATCCCGGTGGACGCCGTCTGCCGCGGCATGACACTGGTGGCCGCCGCGCTCGCGGACCGCACCCATCCGGCCGTCGTCCAGCTGGCCACGTCCGGGAGCAATCCGCTGAACCTGCGCCGGGCGGTGGAACTGACGGCGCTGGCCCACCGGAAGCACTACCGGCAGATCCCCGAGTTCAAGGGACGGCTGCTGGAGCGTCTGGAGGCCATCCCGGTCTCGCGCGAGCGCTACCAGCGCCTCTCCGTGCCCGTGCAGCTGAAGGCGGTGCGTGCCATCAACCGGTTCAGCGCGCGGCTGGCCGGCGGGAAGCGTCCGCTGGCGCGCGCGGAGAAGACGCTGCGCCGCACGCAGGACCTCATCGACCTGTACGAGCCGTTCCTCCTCGACAACGAGCCCGTGTTCGAGGCGAGCGAGGTGGAGCTCCTGAGCGCGGCGCTGCCCGAAGAGGAGCGCGCCGCGTTCGGCTGGGACGTTCGGTCGCTCGACTGGTACGACTACTGGGTCAACGTGCACATTCCCGCGTTGCGCCGCTGGAGCTACCCCCTCATCGAGGGGCGTCGCCCGGGCGACGAATCCCGGCCGCGGGAGTCCGCGCGCCCGAACGTTCCGACCCGCGGGACCGCGCGGCCCGCCCCCGCCCACACCACGGAGTCGAAGTGGCCACGTTCCTGACCGGCTCGACCGGCTATCTGGGCTCCTACCTGGCCGCGGATCTCCTCTCCCAGGGGGAGCCGCTGAACCTGCTCGTGCGGGCGAAGTCCGAGGACGACGCGCGGCACCGGCTGTGGAAGTCGATGCAGATGCACCTCGGTTTCGACGAGTTCGAGGAGCACCTGGACCGCCGCGTGCAGATCTTCACCGGCGATCTCTCCGCGCCGTCGCTGGGCCTGGAACCGGCCGACTACGCCCGGCTCGTGGACTCCACGAGCTCCGTGCTCCACTGCGCCGCGTCGCTGAACCGGACGTCCGAGCGCTCCTGCCTGAACGTGAACCTGAAGGGCACGCTGGCGGTGGTGCAGCTCGGGCGTGACGCACGGGACCGCAACGGCCTGCGACGCTTCAGCCAGGTGAGCACGGTCTCGGTCGCGGGCGAGCGCTCGCACGAGGTGGTCACCGAGGAGAACGCGGTGGACTGGAATCGCCGCGACTACGACGCCTACGGCCGCACCAAGAAGTTCGCGGAGCATCTCGTCCGCTCGCTCCTGCCCGACGTGCCGAAGACCATCTTCCGCCCGTCGATCGTGCTGGGCGACAGTCGCTTCGCAGAGACGACGCAGTTCGACATGGTGCGGGCGTTCTCCATCCTGGCGTCGCTTCCGTTCCTGCCGCTCCGTCCGCTGGACCGCATCGACATTGTTCCGGCGAACTGGGTGGCCAAGAGCATCGTCACGCTGCACCTGCGCGAGCAGCCGAAGTGGGACACGTACCACCTGTCCGCCGGCGAGGGTTCGCGCACCTACCGGGAGATCACCGACCATCTCGCCGCCGCGTCGGGTCGTCGGCCGCCGATGTACCTGCCGGGGCTGGAGCGCCCGTTCGGCGGGCTGGTGTCGGCCGCGGGACGCATCGGGCGCGGAGCGGTGCGCGGAGGCGCGCGCCTGATCGAGGTGTTCTTCCCGTACCTGACGTACGACACGGTGTTCGCCAACCAGAGGGTCGTGGACGAGGTCGGGGCGGAGCCGGCCCCGTTCACGGCCTACTGCGTGCCGCTGCTGGACTTCGCGCGGCGGCACGGGTTCCGCTATCCGGTCCGCGAGTGGCCGGCGCAGAGCGGAGCGGCCGCGGAGCGACGGGCCCGGTCTCCGGAAACCGTCGACGATCTCGCGGCGGCGGCCTCCACGAACGGCCACTCCGAGGAGAGGAAGGCCCCCCGGTGAGCGATCTGCTGCTGCAGGGATGGACGTCCCTTCTGATCGAGCGAGCGCGGCGCGACCACGCCGCCGGCAACGCGATGGACTGGCGATCGGGACAACCGCTGAAGCTGCTGTTCGCCGGCTACAACGGCGCCCGCAACACCGGCTCCGACGTCCGCGTCGAGGAGATGCTGCGGCAGGTCCGCCACGTGCTGGGCCCGGAACAGGTGGAACTCTCGGTCCTGACCCAGGACTTCGACCTGACGGACGGCTACTTCGGCGACGCCATGCAGGTGAAGCTGCCGGACATCTTCCCGCCGTTCCTCGCGCGGGAGGTGCCGCGCCACCACGGCGTCATCGCCTGCGAGGGCTCGATGTTCAAGAGCCGCTTCGCGGACGCCCTCACCACGATGATGATCGGGTCGCTCGGCATCGCCGCGGCCCGCAACGGTCTCTCCGTGGGGTACGGCGCCGAGGCGGGTGACATGTCGGAGACGCTCCAGCGCATGGTGCGACGCTACTGCGGATCGTCCCTGGTGATCACGCGCAACGAGGAGTCGGGGCGGATCCTGCGCAGACTGCGCGTCCCCGTGGAGGCCGGCACCGACACGGCCTGGACCTTCGAGCCGAAGCCGCCGACGTTCGGCGAGCGCGTGCTGCGGGAACACGGCTGGAACGGCACCGATCGCGTGCTGGGGCTCTGCCCCATCAACCCGTTCTGGTGGCCCGTGAAGGCCTCGCTGCCCAAGGCCGTCGCCCGCCTGACCACCGGCGCGTTCAAGGACGCGCACTACCGCTCGGTCTACTTCCATCGCTCGGGGCCGTCCGTGGTCCGCGCGTACGACCGGTACCTGAGCGCGATCGCCGGCGCAGTGGAGGACTTCCGCAAGAGCCGGAACGTGTTCCCCGTCCTGGTGGCGATGGAGCGCCTCGACGTGGAGGCGTGCGAGCGGCTGTCCCACCGGCTGGGCGGCGTGCCCGTCTTCAGCTCGGCGGACTGGAACATGTACGAGCTCGTCAGCATCCTCCGCCAGTCGGACCTGCTGGTCTCGTCGCGCTTCCACGCCATCGTCACGTCGATGCCGGCGCTGGTGCCGTCGGCGGGAATCACGATGGACGAGCGCATCCGCAACCTCCTCATCGACCGCGGCCACGAGGACCTGCTCATGACCGTGGACGAGCCGGAGCTGGAGGCGAACCTGCGCGACACGCTCGACGTGCTGTGGGAGGACGGCGATGCGCTGCGTGACGGCATCGGCCGGTGCGTCGTCCGCAACCTCAAGCGCATGGCCCGCATGGGCGTGTTTCTGGAGGAGGAGACCGCGCGCCGCTTCCCCGCCTTCCCCGTGCGGAGCGGCGTCGTGGACTGGCGCGAGTACCTGCCGCCCCTCTCCGAGGAGCTGTCGGACCTCGTGCGCCGATTCGACGATCCGGCCGACGAGGCTGCGGCGCCCCGCCGGACCGCCGCCGAGGCGGATCCCGTCGCGGAGACGCGATGAGCTTCGTCGCGCGCATCCTCCGGTCGCTCGAGGAGGGCTCGGGCGATCTGCTCCTCCACGAGGCCCGGGACGGCGGACTCGCGTCCGTCCGCGGCTCGCAGCTCCTGGACTCCGTGTCGCGCGTGCGCGCGTTCCTGCGGACGCAAGGGCTGCAGGCGGGCGACCGGTGCGGGCTGCTGGGCGCCAACTCCACCGCCTGGGTGGCCGCCGACATCGCGCTGCTGGCCGAGGGCATCGTCGTGGTGCCGCTCTACGCACGCCAGCGCGCGGCCGAGCTGGCCGGCATCCTTCGGGACGCGCAGCCGAAGCTGCTGATCTGCGAGGGCACGGAGCAGTCCGATGCGTTGCGCGAGGCCGGAGCGCCGGAGATCCCCGTGCGCACGCTGGCCGACGCGCTGGCCACCGACCCGCTGGAGGACCCGGCCGCGGACCTCTCTCCCGAGGATCCGGTCACCATCATCTACACCTCCGGCACGTCGGGCGAGCCGAAGGGCGTCGTGCTGAACGGACGGAACCTCGAGTTCATGCTCGACGCCACGATGCAGCGCCTCGACGTCCTCATGGACGGACACACCGGGCCGGAGCGCGTCTTCCACTACTTGCCGTTCTGCTTCGCCGGCTCCTGGATCCTGATGCTGCTCTGCCTGCTGCGGCGCAGCGAGCTGACGCTGAACACGGACCTCAGCACGATCGTGGAGGACCTGGCGTTGGCGCGGCCGCACTACTTCCAGAACGTGCCGGTGCTGCTGGACCGCGTGCGCGACGGCGTGGAGAAGGCGATCCGGCGTCGCGGCGGTCCGGTGGGCCGGATCTGGAACGCGGGCATGCGCGCGGCGAAGCGGGAGGCCGATGGTGAGACCCTGTCGGCGAAGTCCCGCCTCGCGCTGGGACTGGCCCGCCGCTTCGTGTTCCCGTCCGTGCGGCGGCGCATCGGGGCGGACCTGCGCGCGCTGATCTGCGGCTCCGCTCCCCTCTCGCGCGACACGCAGCTCTTCTTCCACGCCATCGGCATTCCAGTGCTGCAAGTCTACGGCCTCACGGAGACCACCGCGATCTGCACGATGGACACGCCGGGCGCCATCGTCCCGGGCCGCGTGGGCACAGCGATCCCGGACGTGGAGATGAAGCTGGGCGAGGACGGCGAGCTGCTCGTGCGCGGGCCCAACGTCTTCGGCGGCTACTGGAACCGCCCCGAGGCCACCTCGTCCGCGTTCGTCGACGGCTGGTTCCGCACCGGTGACCAGGGCGAGGCCGACGAGAACGGCAACTGGCGGATCCTGGGACGCGTGAAGAACCTCATCGTGCCGTCCTCCGGCCACAACGTGGCGCCGGAGCCGCTGGAGGAGAAGCTGGCCGCCCTGCTTCCGGGCAGCCAGCAGGTCGTGCTGATCGGGAACGGTCGGCCGCACCTCGCCGTCGTGGTCACCGGCGACGTGGACGAGGGCGACGTGACGGACGCGCTGGAGTCGTTCAACGCGGATGCGCCGCACTACAAGAAGGTGCGCGGGTCCATCGTGGTGAAGGAACCGTTCACGATCGAGTCCGGCCTGATCACCGCGAACGGAAAGCTCCGCCGCGACGCCATCGCGGAACGGCTGGCGGAGCGCATCGACGCGCTCTACGCGGCCGAGCAGGTGTCCGCATGAGGACCTTCGACGGCGCGGCGCTCTCCTGGAACGTGGTCGGGGCCACGGTGGAGGTGGAACTCCACCGCGAGCCCGCCAACGAGATCGGGACCGTGGCGCTGGCGGACCTGGAGAAGCTGGTGGCCGCCCTCCCCGACCTGGAACGGGAGGCCGCCGCCCTCGTGCTCCACAGCTCCCTGCCCTCCGGATTCTGCGCCGGGGCGGATCTGCGGGAGCTCTACTCCGGCATGCAGGAGCTGGACACGAGAGATCGCGTGGCGGGCGTGCGGGAGTTCCTGGAGCGGATCCACGCCGTGCTGAACCGCCTGGACGAGTCGCCGCTCACGACCATCGCGGCGGTGCACGGCATGGTGTTCGGCGGCGGCTTCGAGCTGGCGCTGGCCTGCGACCTGATCATCGCGGACAAGATGAGCCGCTTCTGCTTCCCGGAGCTCCGCCTCGGCCTGGTACCAGGCTTCGGCGGCATCCCGCGCCTCCGCCGCGACCTCGGCAACGCCGTCGTGCGGGACCTGCTGTTGACCGGAAGGAGTCTCAACGCCAGGCGCGCCCACGAGGTGGGACTGGTCTCGCAGCTGGCCGCCGAAGGCCGATCGCTGGACGCGGCGCGCGCGACGGCCGCTCAGGTCGCCAAGTTCGATCGCGGAACTTCCGCCGCCGCCAAGCGTTTCCTCAAGCCGATCCCGCATGCGGAGCTGGCCGAGGAGATCGACCTGTTCTGCGAGCTGATGACGCGCCCCGCCGTGGAAGCGGGGCTGAAGCGCTTCGTCGAGAGCGAAGACGTGATGCCGTACCTTCCGTGAGGAGCCTCATGAAGACCGCCGAGATGACGCTCGACGAGATCCTGGAGCTGGCCGCCGCCCACTTCCAGGTGGACCGCGCCACGCTCTCCCCGGACGCGGACTTCTTCGCCGCGCTCGGCATCGACAGCCTCAAGGCGCTGGAGCTGCTGACCCGCCTGGAGAACCACTTCGACGTGGAGCTCCCGGACTACGAGATGCAGGGCGTCACGGACTTCCGTACGCTCGCGGACCGGATCCACGCCCGACTGTGAGCGCGAAGGCCCCGTCCCTCCCCGCCGCGGACTGCCTCGGAGAGCTCCTGCACGGATCGGTCTCCCGCTGGTCGAGCGAGACCTGCCTCATCGAGGCGAACCGCGACAAGGAGAACGCCCGCTTCACCTACTCGGATTTCGCCGAGCGCGCCCACTCGCTCGCCGGCTGGCTGGACCGGCAGGGCTTCGAGGCCGGGGACCGCGCGGCCGTCATCCTGACGAACCAGTCCAAGTGGCACCTGGCCGCCTACGCGTTCTTCCATCGGGGCGGCACGCTCCTGCCGCTGGACTTCAAGCTCTCCGGGCCGGAGCACGCCGCCCTCCTCACGCACGGGAAGCCGCGCTTCCTGGTGGTGGAGTGGTTCCTCTGGCGCAACGTCGAGTCGGCCGACGCCTTCGACCGCCTCCCGTGCGAGCACGTCATCGTGGTGGACGCGCCGCCGAACGCGGAGCTCACGCCGCCGCCGAACGGGTTCGTGCACCGGTGGGAGGAGTGCACGGCCGAGGACGACCCCGGCGCTCCGCGACCGCGCACCCGCGACGACGTGGCGTGCATCGTCTACTCCTCCGGCACCGGCGGGCGGCCGAAGGGCTGCCAGCTCACGCACGGGAACTACCTCGCGCAGCTCGATGCGCTGGTGCAGCTGCACCCGCTGCGCCCGGGGCACCGCTACCTCTCCATCCTGCCCACGAACCACGCCATCGACTTCATGGTGGGGTTCATCGGGCCGTACACGTGTGGGGCGGCGGTCGTCCATCTCCGCACGCTGCGTCCGGAGTTCGTGCGGGCGGCGTTCCCGCGCTACCGGATCACGCACCTCGCGCTCGTGCCGATGGTGCTCAAGAACCTGCAGACCGGACTGGAGAAGCGGTTCGCGGAACTGCCCGCGCCGCGTCGCTTCATGTTCCACCGGCTCCGGGAACTGAACCGCCTGCTCTCCGGCGGACGACCGAACCCGAAGATCGCGCGCAAGCTGCTGGCGCCCGTGCACGACGCCTTCGGCGGCGAGCTGGAGGCGATGTTCGTCGGCGGCGCCTACTCCGACCCGGGAACGCTGCGCTTCTTCCACGAGCTGGGCATTCCCGTGGCCAACGGGTACGGCCTCACCGAGGCGGGCACCGCCATCTCGCTGGACCGGCTGGATCCGCCGCGGCCCGACACCGTGGGGCAGCCGCTCCCCGGCATCGAGGTGCGGATCGAGGATCCGGACGACGAGGGAGTCGGCGAGGTGGCCGTGCGGAGCGCGATGGTGATGCGCGGCTACCTGGACGATCCGGAGCTCACCGCGGAGACGATCGTGGACGGCTGGCTGCACACCGGCGACCTCGGCCGCCTGTCCGACGGCCACCTGCAAATCTTCGGCCGCCGCAAGAACATGATCGTCACCGAGGGCGGGAAGAACGTCTATCCGGAGGACATCGAGACGGCGTTCCAGGGCATCGACGCGGAGGAGTTCGTCATCTTCGCGGCGCACTACCTCTGGCCGACGGGCGGCCGCGACGAGCGGCTGGTCCTTGTCGCCCGGCCCCGGGCCGACGCCCCGGACGACCGCTCCGCGTTGCTGACCGACGTGGCCGCGCGCAACCGCGCGCTCCTGGACTTCAAGCGGGTCAGCGCCGTCCTCTCCTGGGCGGACGATTTCCCGCGCACCGCGTCGATGAAGATCAAGCGCAACGTCCTCGCCGACCAGATCCGCGACCGCTTCGCGTCCGCCGACGCCGCCCTGACGCCGCTGCCGTGAAGAGCGCCTGGCTCGGCCTTCGCTCCGCGTTCTTCTGGACGCTGTCGATCCTGCACTTCGTGCCGGCGGTGTCCTTCGCCGTCGTGCTGGGCAAGCTGTTCGGCTCGCGCCGCGCCGATCCCTTCGTGCGGCTCATGTGCCGCAACATCGTGCGGCTCACCGGGGCGCGGCTCCGGGTGACCAGGTCGGCCACGTGGGATCCCGGCCGCATCGCGCTGTACGCCGGCAACCACGTCAACATCTTCGATCCGTTCTTCTACGTCGCCGCGCTGAACACGTACGTGCGCGGCATCGAGCTGGAGTCGCACTTCTCCGTGCCCATCTACGGGCAGCTCATGAAGACGATGGGGAACGTGCCGGTGCCGAGCCGCGTGCAGAAGGGCGGCTTCGAGGTGATGCGCCAACGCATCGGCGAGGCGCTGGCCCGCGGCACCAGCCTCATCTGGTTTCCGGAAGGGACGCGGACCCGCACCGGCCGCCTGGGCAAGTTCCGTACCGGCGTCTTCCGGATGGCCGTGGAACTGGGGGTGCCGGTGGTGCCGGTGAGCCAGGTCGGCGCGTTCGAGCTGAAGCGGGTGGGGAACTCGCGGCTGGGCCCCTCCACGGTCCACCTCACCATCCACGACCCCCTGGAGCCGGGCGACGACCCGGAGGCGCTCTGCGCCCGGGTCCGGGAGATCCTGGCCGCGGACCTGGGCGAGGCGCCCGCTCCGGATCCGGACTCGGCCGCCCCAAGCCGCTGATTCCCGGGCGGTTGCGCCTTTTACACCCGCGGGATGCAACCTCCGCGGGCCACGCCCCGTACCACTCCCATGGCTCGGCCCGCCCGGACCGAGGAGAGACCGCAGAGGGGGTGTCCCATGAAGAAGCTGATGACCGCCGCGCTCCTGCTGCTGGCCCTGCCGGTGCTGGCCGTGGCCGACGAGCAGTGGCTGCACGTCGCGGTGGACGACGACGAGGATCGCGTCCGTATCAACCTGCCGATGAACGTCGTGGCCACGGTGATCCCGATGATCGAGGCCGAGGAGATGAGCCACGGCCGGATCCGCATCGACGATGCGGACTTCGATTCCGAGGACATCGTCAAGATCCTGCGCGCCGTGAAGGACGCGAAGGACGGCGAGTACGTGACGGTGGAGAACCGCCGTGAGAACGTGAAGATCCGCAAGGACGGCGAGTACATCCACATCGACGTGGACGAGACGCGCGGCCGCGATCCGGAGCACGTCCGGATCAAGGTCCCGGTGCCCGTCCTGACCGCGCTGATCTCGGGCGAGGACGACGAGCTGAACCTCATGGCCGCCATCGAGGCGCTGGCCGAGTACGAGAACGAGGAGCTCATCACCGTGAACGACGACGGCTCGACGGTCCGGATCTGGATCGATCAGAGCCCGTCGAGCTAGGGGACGACCATGAAGCGCGACAACGGCAAGCGCCTGTTCGCCATCCTGTTCGGACTCCCGATCCTGCTGGCCGCGCCGATCGTCCTGGTGGGCAACAGCATCTACCGCGCCGGAACCATCGAGCTGGCCGTGCAGGAGAAGAGCGAGTGCGGCACGTCGGTGGAGGTGAAGGTCCCCGGCGCCCTGATCCCCGTCGCCATGCACTGCCTGCCCGAGGTGACCATCGACGGCGTCCGGGAGGAGATGGGTCCCGAGGCGCGGGAAGCCATCGGCATGGCCCGCGAGGCGCTGCGCTCGATCGGCCGGTCGCCCGACGGCGTCTACGTGGACGTCCGGACGAGGGACGAGATCGTCCTCATCGAGAAGCGCGACGGGAAGATCCGGATCCTCGTCGACACCCCCGACGAGGCCGTGAAGGTGTCCGTGCCGCTGGGCGTCGCCTCGTCGGTACTGGCCGCCATCTAGATTCCGGGGACCACGGGAACGCCACGGGCGACGGGCCGCAGGGTCCGTCGCCCGTTTCCGTTCCGGCCCCTCCCCCTTACGATTCGCTAGGATCGCTCGATCCCGCGGAAGCCCCCCGGAGGCCGGATAGCCACCACAAGGGCTTCAAACGGCCCGTTCGAGGCCGATCCGGCTCGTCGATTCAAGTTCCCGCGCCGCGCGGACGATACGGGGCGTAACTGGCCGCTTCGGCCTGCCCCAGGAGAGTTCGATGAAGCCGACGCCCGAGACGATCTCGACCCCCTCGTCCTCGGAACCGGCCGGCCCCTCCCTCGACGTGGTGGCCGGCAACATCCGCGACGTCTCGACGATCCCGGCCGTGGCGCTTCGGGTCATGGAGGTGGCCGCAGACCCGGAATCCGGAGCGGCCGATCTCCGTGCCGCCGTGGAGTCCGACCCGGCGCTGAGCGCCCGCGTGCTCCGCTGCGTGAACTCCGCGGCGTTCGGTCTGCGCACCGAGATCGAGAACCTGAACCAGGCCGTCGCCTACCTCGGCTTCAACCAGATCCGCGATCTCGCCGTCACGGCGACCGTCAGCACGATGTTCCGCTCCAAGGAACGGATCAACCACTACGATCGCGCGGGACTCTGGCGTCACATGGTGGCCACCGGCGTGGCCGCGCGGATGATCGCCGCCCGCACGAAGGTGGAAGGCTTCGACAACGCGTTTCTTTCCGGACTGCTGCACGACCTCGGCATCATCCTGTTCGACCAGCAGCTCCACGACACGTTCCGCCAGGTCATGGTCTCGCTGAACGACTCCAAGACCCTCGTGGAGTTCGAGCGGAAGTTTGTGCCGTGGGACCACACGGAGCTCGGGGAGCGGGTGGCCAAGTCCTGGAAGCTGCCGGAGATCGCGCGCGTGGCGATGCGCCACCACCACTCCCCGGAGCAGTACTCGGGGCCGCACCAGGGAATGCTCCACTGCGTGGCCGTCGCCAACGTGGTGTGCTCGGTGAAGGACATGTCGTCCGTCGGGATCTCGCTGGTCGGCCTGCCGCGGCGCTCCCTGGAAGTCCTCGAACTCAGCAAGTCGGACCTCAAGATCATCTCGGAGGACCTCGACCGGGAGCTGGTGGCGCACCAGCACCTGTTCGACATGCAGAAGGGGAGCTGACGGACCCGGCTCCCGTATCGAAGGAGAAGGCGGCGCCGGGGGGTCGTCCTTCCGCGAACGACCGTGTTCCCCGGTGCCTCGACGGCGGGCTTCCTCTCAGGCGGAGGGGGAAGTCCCGGCCGTCGTCGATGGGGGGGCCGTCGCCGGAGCGGGCGCGGGCCGCGCTCCGGGCGCCCGCGCGCCGCCGGACAGCGCCGGCACGTCCTGCATCAGGTCGGCCTCCGGCACGCCGCGGGAAACCCGCGGCAGGCGGTTCCACGCGTCCAGCGCGGCCACCTTGTAGGCCTCGGCGAGCGTGGGGTAGTTGAACACGTTCTCGACGAAGTACTCCAGGGTCCCGCCGAGCACCAGCGCCGCCTGGCCGATGTGGATGAGCTCCGTGGCGCCCTCTCCCAGGATGTGAACCCCCAGAAGGCGCCTCGAGTTCGCGCAGAAGAGCAGCTTCAGGAGGCCGTGATCCAGGCCGAGAATCTGGCCGCGCGCGGTCTCGCGCAGCCGCGCCACGCCCACCTCGTACGGTTTGCCCTGCTCCTGCAGTTGCTGCTCCGTCGCCCCGACGGTGCTGATCTCCGGCACCGCGTAGATGCCGTAGGGGAAATGCTCGGGCGTGGAGGTCGTGTCCTCGCCGAAGGCGTCGCAGGCCGCCTGCCGGCCCTGCTCCATCGCGGTGGAGGCCAGCGACGGGAAGCCGACGACGTCACCCGCCGCGTAGATGTGCGGCTGCGACGTCCGGTGCCGGTCGTCGATCGTGAGGCGCCCGCAGTCGTCGGTCTCCAGCCCGGCCGCCTGCACGTTCAGGCGATCGGTGCACCCCGTGCGTCCCGCCGCGAACAGCACGACGTCCGAGATGAGCTGCTTGCCGCTCCGGAGGCGCGTGATCACGTGGCGTTCCTCGGGCACCACCTCGGCGACGCTCTCGCCCAGGCGCAGCACGACGCCGCGGTCCCGGAGCAGGTACTCCAGCGCGTCGGTGATCTCCCGGTCCAGGAAGCCCATCATGCGGTCGCGCCGATCCACCAGCGCCACCTTCACGTCGAGCGCGGCGAAGATCGTCGCGTACTCCACGCCGATCACCCCCGCCCCGACGATGGTGAGCCGCCGGGGCAGCTCCTCCAGGCGGAGGATGCCGTCGCTGTCCAGCACCCGGCGGTCGTCGAACGGGATTTCCGGCGGACGGACCGGACGCGTGCCAGTGCAGACGAGGATCTTCCCGGCTCGGATCCGCCGGACGTCGCCGGCGGCGGACCGCACCTCGACGACGTGCGGCTCCACGAACGCCGCCTCCCCGTCGATGAGGTCCACGCCGTTGCGGAACAGCTTGTCGCGGATGATCTCGATCTCGTGGCCGATGGTGATCTCGAGGCGCTCCGTGAGATCCGCCATGCCGATACGGCTCTTCAGCCGGTAGCCCTGGCCGTAGAAGCGCCGCTGGCGCCAGCCGGACAGGTAGAGCACGGCCTCGCGCAGCGTCTTGCTGGGGATGGTGCCCGTGTGGACCGTGACGCCGCCCACCTGGGTCCGCTTCTCCACCAGGGCGACGCTCTTGCCCAGCTTGGCGGCCTGAATGGCCCCCTTCTGGCCCGCAGGACCGCTTCCGATCACCAGGAAATCGACGTGCTCCACGTTCCACCTCGACGGTATGCCCGGGGCGGCCGGGTCCTGGTAGTGTCTCGGCAGGAACCGTCGACGGATGAAGCCATCGGCAAGAAAACCCGAGCGGAACGTGCAAGCCGGGGGGTCAGGGCTCAAGATTCCCTCCGGATCGGTCGAAACTGCCAAAGGATGACCAAAGAACCCGGAGATTCCATGAGAACGTTCACGGTCTGCCTGCTGCTCGCCTGCCTCCTGACCTCGTCGGGCTGCGTGGGCTGCGCGCCGCCGGAGCACCTGGCGGTGGCCCATCGTCACTCGCCGGACGCGGAGGCCCGGATCGTCGTGCTGCCGGTCAGTCTGCCGCCGAACCTCCCCAATGCGGACGCGGAGGGGCGGACGTTCGCCCGCCTGTACGCGACGGAGCTCCTGCGGTCCTACGAGGTCATGGACTACGACCGTCTCCTCGCGGAGCTGGAGGGTCCGCCCGCCGATCCCGACTCGCTGCTGGAGGACGAGTACCTCGAGGCCGTGGCGGAACACGGCGTCGACGGGATCCTCCGCGCGCAGGTCTACCAGTGGCAGCCCGGCACGCCCGGCTTCTGGTTCCTGGCCAAGCCGGGACAGATCGGCTTCCAGGCCCAGCTGGTCGACGTGCGCACGGGATCGGTCCTGTGGAGCGTGAACCGCGTGCGGGAGACGCGTCCGTCCGACGCGCTTTCCGTCGGGCTGGCGACGGTCTTCGAGGACCTGGCGGCCGAGATGCCTCGCCGCCTCACCACGTTCTAGAGGCCGACCCGTGAACCGCGGCGAAAAGCGTCGGGCCGCGTGGGCCGCCCTGCGGAGCGGACGGGAGGAGCCGCGCGGCGTCTCACGCCCCTACCTGGGCGTGCGCTTCGAGTGCTGCAACACGTACACGCGCATCTACCGGAGCCACGATCGCTCCTTCTACGAAGGCCGATGTCCGCGCTGCCTCGCTCCGGTCCGCATCCGCGTGGGCCCCGACGGCACGTCGCACCGGTTCTTCCGGGCGTTCTAGGTTCCGCGCCGTCGGACGACCTGCTACCGTCGCCCGCATGCGCGCGCCTTCCGCTCCTCTCCTTCTTCCGCTCCTGCTGATCCTCGCCGCCGCCTGCGCGCAGCGAGGCGACGAGAGGTCGACCGAATACCTGCGCGCGCAGGAGCTGCTGGAGTCCGGCCGGCCGGCCGAGGCGTGGCCGGTGATCGAGGCCGAGGCGCAGCGCAACCCCGACGATCCGGCGACGCTGGTCCTGCTGGTCCGCATCGCCCGACCGCTCTCCCGGATCCCCAAGGCCGACGCCGCGATGCAGCGCGCGCTGGAGCTGGCGCCCGAGAGTCCCGACGTCCGCCGCCAGGCCGCGATCCTCTCGCAGGAGCTGGGCCGGCTCGGCGACGCCGTCGAGCAGGCGCGCGCCTACGCGGACGTCGCGCCGGAACGCGCCGAGGCGCACGCGATGCTCGGCGAGGCGCTGCTGGCGGCCTCCCGGCCGGAGGCGTCGGCCGAAGCGTTCGCGGCCGCGGTGGAGCGGGCCCCGGACGATCTCCTGCTCAAGGGATCGCTGGGGCGCGCGCTGGTGATGGCGGGACGCCACGAGGAAGGACTGCCGTGGCTGGACGAGTACCTGGAGCATCGCCCGGACGATGCGCAGGCGAGACTGCAGCGCGGCACGGCCCGGCTGCGGGAGCGTGACCTGGGAGGGGCCGAGGAGGACTTCCGCGTGGCGATCCGCGTGGCGCCGCATCTGCCCGCTCCGTATCACAACCTCGCGATGGTGCTGCAGCGCACCGGCCGCGCGGAGGAGGCCGCCCGGCTGCGCGCGCGACACGCCGAGGTCAACGACCTCGACTGGGAGATCCGCGGAGTGGAGCGAAAGCTGATGGCGGAGCCGCGCAACGCGGATCTGATCCGGGAGCTGGTGGGATTGCTGCGGCAGGCGGGGCGCGAGTCCGACGCTCGACGCTGGGAGAGCCGGCTGCCCCGCTAGGGCGAGGGCGGCAGGACGTCGACCGACGCGAGCTCCGAAGCCATCTCGAAACGCACCAGCGGGAGGAGCCGCTCCAGGTCCAGCTCCGCCAGCTTCGCCGGCGGGAAGGAGCGGAACCAGAGCGTGGCGTTCACCGCGAGCGGACCCGGCGTGCCCGGCGGCACGTCGAACGTGTACTCCGCCACGCGCGTGTCGCCGTACTGCAGCAGGCCGCTCTCGTCGATCGAGGCGGCGCGCCAGAGGAAGACCGTCGGCTGCCCGTCCGAGTCGTACAGCTTCGATCCGAACTTCACGAGATCGGGATCGCTTTCCGTCAGCGAGTCATCGGCCTCCAGCCAGCCGCTCCGGTAGACGACGTCGTCCGCGGCATCGCGCACCTCCACCTCCAGCCACATCTCGCGCGAGAAGCTGGTGCCGGACGGGATGGCGTGTCCGGTTCGGTCGTTCGTGACGGGGAAGCGGAGCGTGAGCGTCTCCCCCTCTCCCACCGACGCCGGCACGTCCGTGGTCATCGTGACGGAGTTGGCGAGCAGGTTGGCCACCTCCGCGATCTGCGCGTCCCGGTCGATGCCGCGGAACGGCTCGGTGGCGTAGTCCACGCCGACGAACGTGTGCCGGTGAACGATGCGCTCCGGCCCGCCGATGGCGGCGGTCCCGGTGTAGGACGGCATGTGGCAGTCCTGGCACTCGATGCCCTGGCCCGAGAGGATGGAGTTCTCCCACTCCAGGAACGTGTTCTCCAGCGCGGTCCCGTCGTCCAGGAAGATCTGGTGGCAGCTCCGGCACTGCGCGGACGTCCGGAAGGAGGCGTCCGCCCGCGACTCGTGGAAGCTGTTCGGAATCGGATCCTCGATGCCGGCCAGCTTGGGGCCCGTGGGGTCCACGTCGTGGAGGAAGGAGATGTCCCCCAGTGGCGGCACGATGTCGATGCTGTGGCAGACGTCGCAGTTGACGCCGTCCTCGCTCAGATCCTCGACGATGGGATCGGCGTCCGGGCCCAGCGAGGCCAGGTAGCGCTCCTGGCGGACCAGCGCGGGAGAGTGGCACTCGATGCACTCGTTCGCGGCGGCCTCGCCCACCTCCAACCGGGCGCGCTCCACGGATTCCAGCAGTACCGGATCCACGCCGCCGAAGGCGTGCATGGACGCCTTCCACTCCGCGAGATGGTTGGGGTGACAGGAACCGCAGGTCTCGGCGGCGCGGAACGGAGCCGGGTCCGCCTCGCCGTCGTCCGGCGGGGCGACGGACTCGTCGGCGCAGCCGGCGGTCAGGAGGCCCGCCAGGATGGGAAGGAACGGGAAGCGGCGCAGCATGGATCTCCGGTGGACTTCGGGCGGGGCCCTGTCATGATACCGCATGGGCGTCGGGCGGGCGACGGCCACTGGATTCATCTAAGTGCTAGATTCCTCTGGCTTCATGTGAAATCGACCTCAGGCCGCCCTCTGGCGGCGACGATCCCTGGATCATAGAATCCTGACCTCCGCACTCGAAAGGGGAAGCCATGGTCACCATCGGGATGAACTACGAGATCCGCCCCGGCAAGGAACGGGAGTTCGAGGACCGGTTCAACGCGGTCCTGGGCGCCTTCACGGAGGGCTCGGGCCACGTCCGGACGAGGCTCTACAAGGACGTGAACACGCCGCAGAGCTACCTGATCCACAGCGAGTGGGAAGACCGGGATGCCTTCATGACCTTCATCCGCTCCGAAGCGTTCCGCAGCGTCACGGACTGGGGCAAGTCGGAGATCCTGGCCGATCGTCCGCGTCACCGGATCTACGGCGAGGAGGCGATGGCCTAGCGTCAGCCCCGGAACAGCCCCAGCACGCGACGGAACTTCGCCAGCGTGAACGGCTTGTGGGAGTGGAAGACCATCGACCACAGCCGGGACGGCAGCACCGCCGCGATGCGGAGCAGTTCGGGCAACGACGGCTTCGGCGCCGGAGAACCGTCCGCGCCCGGAGCCGCGTAGCCAAGCTTCCCGCGGAGCTCCCCGAAGACCTTCTCCCCCACCCAGACCTCGGTGGACGTGAGCCCTTCGCGCCACCGTTCCCGCGACGACGACACGATCCCGCGCGACTCCTGCCCCTCCGCCGCGAACGACGAGTTCGTCGTGCCGACGTCCAGCATCACGGGATCGAACTCCACTCCGACGTGTTCCGCAAGACGACGGACCGTCTCCTCCGGCGCGTCCACGAGCCCCTCGTACGAAAGCCGCATCACCTGGCCGGCCCAGGGCCGGGTCTCCGCCTCCAGCAGCGCGGTCATGTAGCTGCGCCAGAGCATCGACTGCGGGAGCGGATTGTAGCGCTCCCGGTAGCCGGCCTCGCCGCGGCGGAAGTAGTTCTTGCAGGAGTTCAGGAACGCGCGCGGATCCCGCACCAGCACGACGATGCGCGCGTCGGGGTACCAGTCCAGGATCTTGTCCAGGTAGAGGATGTCCTGCGGACTGGAGTCCCCCCAGATGGATGCGCCCATCCGCTCCGCGCCGGCCTGCAGCAGGATCCGCAGGAGGTTCCGGTAGCGCCGCCCCGCGGCGATCAGCCGACGGCGGTATTCCTCCACCGTCAGCACGTCGTTCACGGGTTGATCCGAGCCGTAGTCCCGGACGATGTCCCGGATCCGGCGAATCGCGTCCGCCTGGGAGTGGGGACTCCCCAGGTCCCCGATCTTGTCGCGCTCGTCCCAGATTCGCTCGAAGAAGTGGACCTCGTCGAAGAGGTGGATCTCCGGATGCCGGTTGAGGATCTCCTTCGCCAGGGTGGTGCCGGTGCGCGGCGCTCCCACGACGAAGACGGGATGGCGGAATTCCATGGGTCCTTCCGGGGACTTCGGGGTTTTCTGGTGCGGGGCGCTCGGCCCCGGAGGATCATACCATGCACGCAAGGAGACAGCGGATGACGCGACGCGCAGCGGTCCCGCTCGTCCTGATCGCGGGGCTCACGGCGGTGCGCGTCTTCCTGGCCGCGGCGGCCCGGCCCGGGCGGGACGAGCTGGTCTACTGGTACTGGTCCTGGCACGTCCTGGACGCCGGGTACTCCCTAGTCTCGCTCGGCGCGATCCGGCTCGCCACCTCGCTGCTGGGCGACGGGGCCCTGGCCATCCGGCTCCCCGGCCTTCTGGCCGCCACCGGCTCGATCCTCCTGCTCGGCCGGATCGCGCGGCGAGGCGGCGCCACGACGGAGCGGGCCGGCTGGATCGCGGCCGCGCTCGCGGCATCGCCCTGGCTGGGGTACACGGGAACCGTCGCCCACCCGGACGCCTTCCTGCTGCTCGGCGCCCTCCTCCTGGCCGACGGCGCCACCTCATCGACGGAGCGCGGGACGATGCGCCTCGCCGCCGGCGCGCTGGTGGCCGCGTTCTCCAAGCTCACGGGCGCGCTCCTGCTGCCGGTGGCGTTCGTGGCGCTGCTGCGGGGCCGCGGCCCGGGGCGACGACGGACGGTGGCCCTGGCGATGCTGCTGGCGGGAGGACTCGTCCTCGCGGCGTCCCAGCGTCCGGACACGTGGGAAGGCGTTCGCCGGCTGGGAACGTTCGCGCCGGGTACGTCGGCGGCGGTGGGATTGCTGGTGGCGACGGGCGAGGCGATCCTGCTGGCGGGGCCCGCGCTGATCCTGCTGGGCGCGGCCGGACTCCGGCGAGGCGGCGTGGCTCGCGTCGCGGCGATCGGCTGGCTGGCGTTCCACGCGGCGTTCGCGGGGTTGGGCCAGGCGAAGGGCAACTGGTTCCTGCCGGCGCTGGCGCTCGCCGCCGCAGCCGCCGCCTCGACGCCGGCCCTCCGTCGTCCGGCCCCGGCCGTCGTCACCTCGACGCTGCTCTCGCTGCTGCTGCTCGGTCTGGCGACGGGAGCGGGTCGCCTGCCGGAGGCCATGGACCGCACGTACGCGGGGCACGTAGGCGAGCGCGAGGCGGCCGTCTCCCCCACGCGACTGTGGTCGGAGCGGTTCGCGGAGTACGCGTGGACGCCGCCGGACCTCCGCTGGCCCGAGGGCGTGTCGCCCGGTTCGATCCGCCTCGTCGGGCGGGACTACGGACTGCTGTGCGGGCTGGCCCGCTCGCTCGGACGATCGGCGGAGGTGCACTTGCCCGACGATCCGCTCTTCCGCCCGGGCGATGCTCCTCCCCGGCCCGGCGAGGATCTCCTCTGGGTGGCGGACTCGCCCCCGGATCCGGAATGGAGCGGTCACTTCCGGGAGGTCGTCCCCGTACCGAACCCGGAGGGCCTGCACGTGTACCATCTCCGGGGCGCCACCGCCGGCGCCTCGCGCTCCCCCGCGGAAGGAGAAACCCCATGACGCGAACCCTCGCCGCCGTGCTCGGCGTCATCGCCCTGCTGCCCGCCTCGGCGTTCGCGGGAGCGTCAAGCTCCGCGCCGACGCACGCGGACCTCGATGCTCTGCTCCAGCGCTACGTCACGGAGGACGGCGTCCGCTACGCGGCGTGGAAGGAGAACGCCGGCGACATCGCGGCCCTGGACGCGTACCTGACCCGCATGAGCGACGTCCGCGTTTCGGCGCTGAAGTCCGAGGCGGCGCGGCTCGCGTTCTGGATCAACCTCTACAACGCCGTCACGCTCGACCTGGTGCTGGAGGGCTACCCGGTGAAGAGCATCAAGGATCTCGGCGGACTCCTCTCCTCGCCGTGGGAGAAGGATCGCATCACGGTGGAGGGCGAGGAGCTGACGCTGAACGAGATCGAGAACGAGATCATCCGGAAGCGCTTCGCGGAGCCGCGGATCCACTTCGCGCTGAACTGCGCGGCCGTGAGCTGCCCGCCGCTCCGGATCGGCGCGTTCACCCCGGAGGCGCTGGACGAACAGCTGGAGGAGCGCACGCGGACCTTCCTTGAGGACGATCGCAGCAACTTCGTGGAGGACGATGGAAGGCTGCGCCTCTCGAAGATCTTCGACTGGTACCGGGAGGACTTCGACGCGGCCGCGGGATCGGTGCCCGCCTACGTGCAGCCCTACCTGCCGGGCTTCCCCGACCGCGCCCCGGACGACGTTCGCTGGAAGGCGACGGACTACGACTGGGCGCTCAACGAGGCGGGCGACGCCCGCTGATCCGGCACCCAGACAAGGAAACAAAACGGCCCGCGGGTCTCCCCGCGGGCCGCCGTGCCCCGAAGGGCGTCCCCCGTCGAGTCTGCGCGCTCGACTAGTAGCGGTAGAACTCCGGCTTGAACGGACCGTTCATCGGGATGCCGAGGTAGTCGGCCTGCTTCTGGGTCAGCTTCGTCAGCTTGACGCCGAGCTTGTCCAGGTGCAGGCGCGCCACTTCCTCGTCCAGCTGCTTCGGCAGCGTGTACACGCCCGTCGGGTACTCGCTGTGCTTCTTCCACAGCTCGATCTGGCCGAGCACCTGGTTCGTGAACGAGTTGCTCATCACGAACGACGGGTGACCCGTGGCGCAGCCGAGGTTCACGAGACGGCCCTCGGCGAGCACGAGGATGTGCCGGCCGTTCGGCATCGTCCAGCGATCGACCTGCGGCTTGATCTCCGTACGGGTCGCGCCGTTGGCCGGGTTCGTCAGCCACGCGATCTCGATCTCCGAGTCGAAGTGGCCGATGTTGCAGACGATGGCATCCTCCTTCATCTGCGTCATGTGCTCGCCCTTGATGACGTCGCAGCAGCCGGTGGCCGTCACGAAGATGTCGCCCTGCGGCGCGGCCTCCTCCATCGTCACGACCTCGTAGCCCTCCATCGCCGCCTGCAGCGCGATGATGGGATCGATCTCCGTCACGAGGACGCGGCCGCCGAGGCTCCGCATGGAGTGGGCGCAGCCCTTGCCGACGTCGCCGTAGCCCGCGACCACGACGACCTTGCCGGCGACCATGATGTCGGTGGCGCGCTTGATGCCGTCGGCCAGCGACTCGCGGCAGCCGTACAGGTTGTCGAACTTGGACTTGGTCACCGAGTCGTTGACGTTGATGGCCGGCGCCTTCAGCTCGCCGCGCGCATGCATCTGGTAGAGGCGATGCACGCCGGTGGTGGTCTCCTCGGTGATCCCGAGGATGTTCTCGAAGTACTCCGGATACTTGTCGTGGACCATCACGGTGAGGTCGCCGCCGTCGTCCAGGATCATGTTGAGCGGCTGGCCGTCCGGGAACACGAGCGTCTGCTCGATGCACCAGTCGTACTCCTCGTCCGTCTCGCCCTTCCAGGCGTAGACGGGAACACCAGCCGCGGCGATGGCGGCCGCGGCGTGATCCTGCGTGGAGAAGATGTTGCAGCTCGACCACTGCACCTCGGCGCCCAGCTCGCGCAGCGTCTCGATGAGCACGGCGGTCTGGATCGTCATGTGCAGGCAGCCGGCGATGCGCGCGCCCTTGAGCGGCTTCTCCGTGCCGTACTTCTCGCGCAAGGCCATGAGGCCCGGCATCTCGTTCTGCGCGAGTTCGATCTCCTTGCGACCCCAATCGGCCAGGGCCATGTCCTTGACCTTGTAGGCGGGCTTCGTCGTGGTCTCCACGGACTTCCTCCTCGAACGGTGGGTGATTCCTACGGGAACAAGCGGATGAAACGAAGGATCAGGAGGCGCACGACGCCTCCAGCAGGAACGACTTGGGACGATCCGCCCGGCCATCGACCGGGGACGCGAACTCGAAGCGGACGTCGCGGAAGCCGGCGCGGGTCAGCCAGCCGCGGAGTTCTTCGGGACGGAAGCCCGGCCACTGCGCGCCCAGCGACTCCCAGAACGACGGTTCGCCACCGTCCTCGAGATCGACGATGAGCAGGCGGCCGCCGGGCGCCAGTCCGCGACGGATCTCGCGAAGCACGCCGGGCGGATCGGCGACGTGGTGCAGGACCATGTGCGCCACCATCGCGTCGGCCTCCGCGTCGCGCAGCGGCAGGTGCTCCAGCGTGCCCAGCCGCAGTTCCGCTCGTTCCGTGCCGATGACGTGGACGCGGTCCCGCGCGACGTCGAGCATCTCCGTCGAGGCATCGACGCCGATCACGCGGCGGTCCGTTCCGGCGAGGCGCTCGAGCAGCGCGCCGGTTCCGGTGCCGAGGTCCACCACCACCGAGGACCCCGCCAGGCGGCCGACCAGGGTGTCGAGGTGCGGGGACGGAACCAGCAGGTCCTCGCGGACCCGGTCCCACTCCGCGGCGCGCTGCCGGAACAGCTCCGACGTGGCGGCGCGGCGCTCCGCGAGGACGCGGTCCACGGCCTCCCGGTCTCCGTTGAGCGGGGGCTCCCCGTCCGCCAGGAGGCGCAGCAGGCCGTCCGGGAACGCGTCCACGTCGCCCTCCGGCAGCGAGTACCAGGCCCACGTTCCGGCTCGCCGGACCCCGGCCAGTCCCGCCTCGGCGAGGATCCGCAGGTGGCGGGACACGGTGGACTGCCCCACGCCCAGGATGCCCGTGAGCTCCCGGACGGCGAACGGCCCCTCCCTGAGGATCCGGAGGATTCTCAGGCGGGTGGGGTCGGCGGTGGCCTTCAGGGCGCGCAGGCGAGGGTCCAAGCGATCTCCTTATCAATCTAGATATCTCGATATATAGATCAAGTGACCGCCGGAGTCAAGTGGGCGATGGATCCGGCGGGCGGTTCCCCGATCGCCAATCGCGCTCCGGCGCGCTAGAGTGCCCCGCGACGCCCTCGGGAGAGCGCTCGTGATCGGCCGGCTGACCCTCGTCCTCGGGACGGTGCTCGGGCTCCAGTGCCTGCGCGCCCTGTTCCCCCTGCTCGTCTACGGCGTCCGCGACCGCTTCGGCGTCCCGTCGCTGGAGCTGGGCGGCTGGGCCGCGGCGCTCTTCGCCCTGTCGTTCGCCCTGCCCGCCACGATGTCTCCCCTGCCCCGTGCGTTCGGGATCGCCCGAACCGTGCTCCTGCTCGGGATCCTGCGCGGCCTCTTCCAGTTCTGGCCGGGCGATCCCCTGGTGTCCCTCGGGCTGGCGGCGGCCGGGGTCGTCGTCTTCCTGACGATGCTGGTGGCGGGATCCCGGCGCTTCCGGGACGTGGTGGACGGCATCCTGCCCGGCGCGCTCCTGGACACGGCCCTCCACGCACTGGCCGGGACGCGCGACCTCCACTGGGGCGGACGGGTCGGCGATCTCGGCACGCTGGCGCTCGTCCTTGCGGCCGTCTCCCTCGCGCTGCTGACGCTCCGCTCCCGCGCGACCGAGGGCCGCGACGACCACGGAACGTCGCTGTTCGCGTGGGGACCGTACCTGTTCCTCCACCTGGAACTGCTGGGGAACGTCGCGCGGTTCTCCGCCCACGCGGGAACGGTCACCGAGGTGTCCGGCGTGTGGGTCGGCGGGGGCCTGGCGCTCGGCTGGCTGCTGGCGCGGGGCGCCGCCACGTCGCGCTCGGCGGTGCTGCTCTCCACGGTGGCGCTCCTCGCCGCGATCGCCGCCGAGTCCGCTCCGGCCACCCTGCGCACGCCGATCGTGCAGGTGGCCGCGGCCACGCTGCTCGCCGCCGCCATGCGCCGGCCGCCCACCACCGCGGCCGGCGGCGGCGCGGCGTTCGGGATCGGGAGTCTGCTGTTCCTGCTGCTCCTGTTCGGGCATTACGCCGGCTACGACCTGCCGCTGCCCGTCGGGCGCCGCGGCCTGTTCCTGCTGGCCGGCGCGCTCCTGGGGCTGTCGGCCTGGGTGAGGGTGCCCCGCGGGGACGATCCGGCCTCTCGCGCCACTCCGGTGCGCATCGCGTCGGCCGCGCCGGTGGCCGCCGCCATCGCGCTGCTCCCGTTGCTGCGCGCGCCGTCCCCGCCGCTGGAGTCGAACGTGGAGATGCCGATGCGCGTCGTCTCCTTCAACCTGCACAACGGCTTCGACGAGAAGGGCGGCTTCGCGCTGGACCGCATGCTGGACCGGTTGATGGAAGGCGGCCCCACCGTCGTGGCGCTCCAGGAGGTGAGCCGGGGCTGGGTCGTGAACGGAAGCGCCGACCTCTACGAACTGGCCCGCGAGCGAACCGGACTCAGCGCAGTCTTCGGACCGTCGGTCGGGGGGGACTGGGGCAATGCCGTGCTGGTGCGTGGCGGCATCGCCGAGGCTCGGACCGTCACCCTGCCGCCCGCGGGACTCCGCTTGCCGCGCGCGTTCACGGAGGTCGCGGTCCCACGCGACGACGGTTCACCGGTGCGCGTGGCCGCGACGCACTTCCATCACCTGGAGCCCGACGAGGATATCCGCGTGCAGCAGGCCGCCGCCGTCGCGGAGGCGCTCGCGGACCGGGGCGTGTCCCTGGTGCTCGGCGACGTGAACGCCGTGCCGACGTCCGCCCCGGCGACGATCCTGCGCGAGGCGGGATGGATCGACGTGGCCGGAGAGCCCGAGGCGGCCGCGAGCGCGTTCACGTTCCCGTCCTCCGAACCGGCGCGCCGCATCGACGTGATCCTCCGGTCGGGCGACGTCACCGTGCACGCCGCCGAGGTCGCTCCGGACTGGGGCTCGGATCATCGGGCGGTGACGGCGCAGGTGTCGGTCCCCTAGCGGGGCGCTCCCGGACAGAGACGACGGAACCGGCACGGCCCGCACTCGGCCGCCTGATCGAGCCGCGGGAAGTCCTCCTCCGCGGCCGCGGTCCGCATCGACGCGCGCAGCTCGCCCAGCTCCCGGCCCTCCGCCGCGATGCGTCGGGCCACCTCCTCCAGATCGACGGCGTCGCCGCGGCGCTCGTGTTCAGCACCGTCCGGCAGCCGCAGCACGACCGCGCGGGTCGCGGCGGGCGGCGCGCCCGCGACCTGCGTCGCCCACAGCAGGTGCGACAGCGCCCGCAGATCGTCCGCGCGATTGTCGTCGGCCGCGGTCCGCACGTCGAGCGTCACGACGCCGGCACCCTCGCGCAGCGCCACGAGCGGCCGCTCGCGAACCACGACGCCGTCCAGGTCGACGAACGAGGCGGGCTCCTCCGCGGCGTCGGGACCGCCGACCCAGAGCAGGTCCTGCGGGTCCGCGTCGAGGATCGCCTCCCGCCACGAACTCCGCGCCCACTCCGCCAGCGCGCGCGGGGCGGCCTCGGCCTCGCGGCGCAGCGTCTCCGGGTCGGCGGGCTCCTCGCCCAGCAGCTCCAGCAGCGGCGGCCGGCCCGGCCGGGGCGGGACGGGCGATTCCACGTCGGCCGGCCAGCGCTCCCGCACCCGGGTCCAGCGGCGGCGAAGCTCCGGCAGAACGTCCTCGGGGTCCAGCCCGTCGGGGCGTCCCTGCCGCCCCTGGACGAGGTCCGCGGCGATCCGGGCCCGGACGAGCGCCTCCACCTCCGCGGCGAAGGAGCGCGCCTCGGCGAGCACGCGGGCCCAGGCGGCCCGGGGAGGCGGATCCTCGGCCACTCCGGCGGCGCGCAGCGCGATCTCGTAGTAGCGGCGGCGGCGGCAGGGCGAGAGCGCCCGCCGAAGCGTTGCGGACCAGGCGGATCGCGTCACGGTTCCCGGCATCCCTTCCTCCCGGCGGCCAGACTCGGCCACCCGGGACGAGCGGTCAATCCCCGGGTACGGGGCGATCTTGACGACCCGCGGCCTCCGATCTTAACTTGATCGGGATGGGTGATCGGTTCGAGTTCTCCGCATCCTCCGCTGCTTTCACGGCCGCCTCCGGGACGACCCGGGCGGCCGTTCGTGCATCCGGACCGGTCTCGCAGCTCTTCCCGTCGACGCCCCCGGGGATCTCCCGGGGCGCTTCCCGCCAACGGCACAACCCGAAGGAACGGGGGTTCTCGCATGCCGCAGGGAACGGTCAAGTGGTTCAGTGACGCCAAGGGGTTCGGCTTCATCGCGCCGGAGTCCGGTGACGACGTGTTCGTGCACCACACCGCCATCCGGATGGACGGCTTCCGCACGCTCCACGAGGGCGAGCTGGTGACGTTCGAGGTGGAGCAGGGACCGGCCGGCCGGCCGGAGGCCCACAACGTGATCAAGGCCTAGGGCGACCCGGATCGACGGCGCCCCCGGGAACCCCTCGGGGGCGCATCGGCCTCAGCCCGCGCGCCGCGTCACCTCGATCATCGTCTCCAGCGATGCGCGCGCGTACCGGACGATGTCCTCCCGCTCCCGGTCCGACAGCCTCTCGCGGGAACCCGTGGTCTCGTTCACGGCATCGCCGGGCAGCACGCGATTGAGATCGGGCGCCTCGCCGCGACGCAGCAGATCCAGGATGGCGACGAGGTGCGGCGGGTCGTTGCGGGACATCGTGGCGCAGCCGCAGCCGCGGCGATCGTCCTGCCCGGGAACGTCGGCAAGATTGACGACCTCCACGTCGCGCAGCGCGGCCTGATCGCGCGCGTTCCGGACGAAGTGGCCCTCCGTGGCGATGGCCAGGCGGTCGCCCGGGCGCGCGTCCATCACCGCGTTCCACAGGTACTTCGTGGAACCGGCGCCGTCCGCCGCATCGACGACCTCCTTGGGACACTCCGGATGCACGAGCACGCGGTAGCCGCGCCCGCGCCAGTACTCGGCGTGCTCCGGGAGGAACACCGTGTGCACGCCGCAGTAGCTGCCCCACAGGACCATGCGCGACCGGTCCAGGCGATCCCGGTCCGCCGGGGAGAGATCCGCGACCGTCTGCCGCGCTCCGGCATCGCCGCCGCCCCAGAGGAAGAGATCGTCCTGCGACATCCCGGCCCGCGCGGCCGTGACCTCGCCGAGATGGCGATCCGGCACGAAGAAGATGCGCTTGCCCTGATCGAGCGCCCAGCGGAGCACCGCGTCGGCGTTGGAGCTGGTGCATACCGATCCGCCGGTGCGACCCGCCAGCGCCTTCACGCGGCCCGACGTGTTCATGTAGGACACGACCAGGAGATCGTCACCATAGCGCGACTGCAATTCCTCGAAGGCCGGCTCCACCATCCACTCCTTCGCCAGCATCTCCATCGTGCAGCCCGACTTCGGGTTCGTGATCCAGACCGACTGGTCCTCCGCGGCGAGGATGGCGATGGACTCCGCCATGAAGTGCACGGCGGACTCCACGAAGACCTTCGCCTCGGGCCGTTCCCGCGTCTGCAGCGCCAGCTCGTACGAGTCGCCGATGCGGCCGCCGTAGCGCTCCACCAGCTTCACGATCTCGCCGCCCATGTAGTAGTGGGCCAGGAGCGCGAGCTGCGGGCCGAAGTGGTCCAGCGCCGGCAGGACATAGCGGTCCATCCAGGGGAACACCGTCTCCGGCAGGCGATCCGGCAGCGCCAGGTACTCCTCGGCGTACGGACGGAACTCGTCCTGGTACCAGTCCAGCGGGAGATCCTGCTGGCAGATGGGCATGTCGGGTCGGATCTGCAGGCGGGACGGCATCGGCGAGGAGGAGGAAAGGGTCATGGGAAGCCCTCGGGGCCGGGAACGATGGACCTGCTAGCTTACCGTCTCCGGGCCCGCGGGGCGAGCGCGACCGGGCCGAGCGGACGGGCTATCCCGCCTCCGGAACCCTCGCGGGGAGCGTGGCCAGCGTGCGTCCGCCGATCCGGTAGTCCAGGTTGCCCAGGGAGTCCCCCTCCCGCAGCCGGTCGATCTCCTCCTCGGGAGGCGGTCGCAGACGCCACGATCCCTCGCGCCCCTCCTCCACCAGGATCCGGAGGCTGCCCCACACCTCCGCCGAGGCGAAGAGATGCTCGTCCTTCACGCGGACGTTCTCTCCCAGCGGGACGATCTGCCCGGGCGCCGCCACCTCGCGCCACCGCGGCTTGGCCGCGAACCCGGCCTCCAGGAGCTCGCCCGTGACCCGGAAGCGGCCGCGCCCCGACGGCGCCGCCAGAACCACCGCCACCAGCCGGACCCCGTCCCGCTCCGCCGTTCCCACGAAGCAGCCGCCGGCCCGGGGCGTCCATCCGGTCTTCAGGCCGTCCAATCCGTCGAAGTCGCGCAGCAGCTTGTTCGTGTTGTCGAGCCAGAACTCGCCGCCGCGGAAGGGCTTCCGCCACGTGGACGACACCTCCAGCGCGTGCGGGTACTTCACCAGCGCCGCCGCCATGATCCCGAGGTCGCGCGCCGTGGTGACGTTGCGATTCTGGCCGCGCAGGTCCAGGCCGTGGACGTTCGCGAACGTGGTTCCCCGGCAGCCGAGCTCCCTGGCGCGGGCGTTCATCCGCTCCACGAAGGCCTCCTCCGAGCCGGCGATGTGCTCGGCCAGGGCCATGGAGGCGTCGTTGGCGGAGGCGATGATGACGGCGTCCAGCATCGCCTCCACGGTCTGCACCTCGTGCTCCCGGAGGAACACCTGTGAGCCGCCCATCGTGGAGGCGTTGGCCGACGTCGAGACGCTGTCGGCCATCGACAGCTCACCGCCCTCGATCGCCTCGAAGACGATGAGCTGCAGCATCATCTTGACCAGCGAGGCCGGACCGCGGCGCTCGTCCGCGTTCTGCTCGTAGAGGACGGTGCCGGTCTCCGGCTCCATCAGCAGCACGGACTCGCAGGGCAGAGGGTCGAGGTCCAGAGGGCGGAGCGCGCAGCGCACCACCTCGGGGGCGGGACGGTCCACCGCGTTTCCGGACGAGGCCTCGCGCGTGAGCGCCTGGAAGCCCAGCAGCGCGGCCGCGCCCAGGACCACCGCGCCGATCCAGCCGCGGCCGCGGGAGCGGCCGCCGGACGATCGACGACGATTCGGGCGGACGGGGCGCCGCCCGGTCCTGTCCTTGAAGCGTACGGTCACGAAGCCTCCGGAGCGGCAAGTCGATCGGGGTACGACGCGACATGGTAAGCGACGGCAAGGGGATGGCAACCTTCAATTCAGGTAGCCGATGGCCTCCAGCGACTCGCGGATCGCGTCGGGGACGTGGGAATCCCGGTGCCGGCGGCTGGCTCCTTCCCAGTCGTGGCCGCGCATCCACTCTTCCGTAGCGTCGAGGAACTCGTCGACGCGCTCCGGCTCCACACCCGACCGGTCGCGCTTCTCCCCCGGATCGGTCGCGTGATCGTAGAGCTCCACCTCGCCGTAGGGAAAGACGAGCCCGGTCTCCCCGCCCTCCATCGGGAAGCCGTTGCCCTCCGGATTGTGCAGGTAGCGCCAGCGCTGCGTGCGCGCCGAGACGACGAGGTCCTCCAGTTCGGAGTAGACGACCCGCCCCGCCGGGAGCGGCGCGCCGCCCGCGAACACGGCGGCCAGATCGACGCCGTCGGACCCCATCGGCTCCCGGCCGGCCAACGCCAGGAGCGTCGGGGCCACGTCGATGGAGGCGGCCAGCCCCGGCCGAAGCTGTCCCGCCGGGATCCGGCCCGGCGCCCGGAACGACAGCGGCACGTGCAGCACCGTGTCGTAGATCGAGGCGGAGTGGCTCCAGTAGCGGTGCCGTTCGTAGAGTTCCTCCCCGTGATCGGACGTGAACGCCACGACGGTGTTCCCCGCCAGCCCGAGGCGCTCCAGGTGCCGGAGCAGCTCGCCGACGCGACGGTCGAGTTGCGCGATCTCGGCGTCGTAGCGGGCGATCATGTGCCGGACGTCGGCCGGCGTGGGCGAGAGATCTCCCAGCGTGATCGACCGCATCTGCTCGATGCTGCCGTCGATCGGACCCGCGTAGCCGGGATCGAACCGTTCCGTCCACGGGGCGTCGGCGTCGAACGGCCGGTGCGGTCCGAAGAAGTGCACCCAGAGGAAGAACGGCGCGCTGCCCTTGGCGCGGAGCCAGCCCTTGGCGCCGTCCAGCACGCGCCGGTCCTGATCGCGCCAGTCCGCCACCGGATCGAACCCGCGCCAGCCGGCCTGGCCGGAGTTGGAAAGAAAGGCCGCGCACTCGTAGCCGCGCGCCCCGAGGTGCTCCGCGAGCGTCGGGATGTCCTCGGCCATCGGCTGCCCGTTGCGCCGCACCGCGTGCACGACGGGCTCCCGCGCGGTCAGCACGGACGCCAGCGTCGGCCAGGTCTGGCTGCGCGGCGCGATGGCCACCGGAAAGGCCGTGGACTCGGCGATCAGCGCATCCAGGTTCGGGGTGAACGCGCCGGGACGCCCCCAGGCCGCCAGGTGATCGGCGCGCAGGGTGTCCACCGTGATCAGCAGGATCCCCGGAGGAGGCGCGGCCGGCCCGCACGAACCGGCGGCCAGGAGCATCGCCGCCGTCGCCAGGACGAGGCGCAGTCGCTTCGGGATGCCGGACAAGCGCTTCCTCCCTACCGCGCCACGACCACCTTGCGCGAGACCGACTCCTCCCCCGCACGGAGCACGGCGAAGTAGACGCCGGACGGCACGTCGTCGACGAACCAGGGCGCCGTCTTCACGATGCCGTCGCCCCGGGACTGCTCCGAGACCGACGCCACGCGGCGCCCCCGGACGTCGAACACTTCCAGCGACACCGTCCCCTCCGACCGCGCCGCGAAGCGGAACATCGCCCGGTCGGCGACCGGGTTGGGGTACGGCGCGTCCAGCATGAGGTGCAGCGGACCGGCCGCCATCTCCGGGGCGTCGACCTGGCCTGCGGTCGGGATGTCGATCTCCCACGCGCCGCGGCCGAACGATCCGAGGACCAGCTTCTGCAGCTCGTCCTGGATCTCCACGTCGATGCCGACGGCGTTGGGCAGGCCGGTCCCGAACGGGATCCAGTCCGCGCCACCGTCCTCCGTGTACCACACGCCGACGTCCGTCGCCGCGAACCACTGCGCCGGATTCGACGGGTTCGCGACGAACCCGTTCACGGGCAGGCCGGGCAGATCGCCGCTGACGTTCGTCCAGCTCGCGCCCGAGTCCGTGGTGAGCGCCACCTTGGCCAGCGTGGGGCTGAAGCTGGAGAAGACGACCCAGGCAGTGGCCACGTCGGTGGGATGCGCGTGCACCTTCCACTCGCCGCCGTTGCCCTCGGCGAAACCGTAGGCGGCGGTCTGCGCCCACGTGGCGCCGTCGTCGGTGGTCAGCCACGGACGACCGCCGCCGACGGTCCAGATCACGTCGCCGTCGACCGGACTGATGGAGATCCAGCGTGCGGTGTGGGGCGCCACGTTCGTCCAGTTGGCGCCGCCGTCCGTCGTGCGGAAGATCCCGTCCGTGGAGGACGTGTACAGGTGATTCCCGTCGTTGGGATCGAGGTCGCGCGGCGTCACCCACGACCCGAACCCGGTGATCCCGTTCATGATCGGCATCCACACGCCGCTGCCCGCGGTGAGGTTCTTGCGGTGGCCGCCCTGCTGAATCGTCGCGTAGACGATCGTGCCGAGGACGTAGTCGATGTTGCAGACCATGCCGTCCGCGCCCAGCCCCTCGGACCAGTTCGTCGTGCCCGTCCAGCGATCGGTGCCGTTGTCCTGCGTGCCGCCCATGATGTAGTAGGGCGCGGGGCCGTTGTTCACGCAGATGTCGTAGAACTGGTACGTCTGCAGCCCGTTGTTGTAGTCGAGCCAGGTGAAGTTGCCGCCGTCGGAGTCGGAGCGGTACACGCCTCCGTCGTTGCCCACCCAGACGGACGAAGTGGATCCCGGCACGTACCGCAGCACGTGATGATCGACGTGCACACCGGCATCCACGTTGGAGAAGTTCACGCCCCCGTTCGTGGACCGGAGCAGGTTCACGCCGCCGGCCAGCACCCAGTCCGCGTTGTTGGGATCCGCGGTGAGCGCGAGGTTGTACCAGACCTGTCCGCCCAGGAGGCCGCCGTTGGTATTCTGGGGCGTCCACGTGGTGCCGGCATCCGTGGTGCGGTAGAGGCCCGTGAGGCCGGTGCCGGCGCTGTTCGCGAACAGCGCGTAGACCACGTCGGGGTCGGCGGCGGAGACCGCAAGCTTGGACTTCCCGATGAACCCACTGGCGGGCTGCCCCCCGGCGGCGCCGCCCGCCTTCGTCCACGTGAGACCGTCGTCGGTGGAGATCTTGACGTTGTTCCCGATCGAGGCGTTGCCCTTCACGCAGTAGACCGTGTCCGCCGACCCGGGGCGCCACTTCACGTCGTAGAAGTCGCCGACGTCCAGGATCTCCGTCCACGTCGCGCCGTCGTCGGACGATCGCCAGAGCCCGTCCGTCGATCCGGCAAGGAACGTCCCCGAGGGACCGGCCTCCACGTGGTGGAATTGCAGGCCGGTGCCGAGCGCGTACGTCACGTTCGTGGGATTCCAGGTGGCGCCGGCGTCGGTGGACCGCAGGATGCCGATGCCGCCGATGGCCGCGACGTTGGGGGTCCCCTCCCCGGTCCCGATCACGAGGATGTTCGGGTCGGTCTTGCTGACCGCGAGCCCGCCGATGGCCAGCGACAGGAGATCATCGGTCAGCGGTTCCCAGCTGGCACCGTCGTCGGACGATCGCCAGACGCCGCCGTCGCACGCACCGACGTACATCGGGCTGCCGGACGGATGGAAGTCCATGGCGAGGATCCTGCCGGAGAAGTTGTCCGGCCCCAGGGCGAACCAGGAGAAGCGGGGCTGCACGCCCGCGGACTGGGCCCGCAGCTCCGCCAGACCGCGCAGCCGCGCATCGGGCGACGGACGCTCGCCCGACACGAGCACGCGCTCGTGCTCCCAGCGGAGCCGCTGGTACGGCTTCCATCCGCTGCCCGGCGTGGTCCGCAGCTCGGGATTCGCGGCGAAGTGGGCGTCCATCCGGTCGAACCAGTCGTCGTGGAGCTCCGCCTCGTCGGCGACGACGGGGAGCGATCCGAAGGCGAACAGGCCGGCGAGCGCAAAGGCGAGCGTGGAACGACGAACGAAAGGAGGGGCGGGGTTCAAGAGTTCCTCCTGGCAGGGGACACACCGAAGTGCGGGGTCCGGAGGATAGCACGCGGCCCACGCCGCTCCCAGGGGAGCCGGACAAGAGAAGGCCCCGGAGCGGACGCACCACTCCGGGGCCGGGCTTTCTGCGGGGAGCCGTTCCCTGGCGGGAGCCGCTCCGGGCGAGGCGCTACCTGGCGACCACGACCTTCCGCGACACCGACTCCTCGGCCGACTTCAGCACCGCGAAGTACACACCCGAAGGAACGTCATCCGTGAACCACGGAGCCGTCTTCACGAAACCGTCGCCCCGAGCCATTTCCGTCACCGGAGTGACCAGGCGACCCTGCACGTCGTAGATCGTCAGCGTCACCGGACCCTCGGACTTCGCCGCGAACCGAAGCATCGTCCGGTCCCGGACCGGGTTCGGGTACGGAGCGTCCAGCATCAGGTTGCGCGCCTGAGAGACCTCCACCGGAGCGTCCACCGTTCCCGAGGTCGGGATGTCGATCTCCCACGCGCCGCGACCGAACGTTCCGGCCACCAGCTTCTGGAGAGAGTCCTGGATCTCGACGTCCAGGACCACCGAGTTGGGCAGGCCGGTGCCGAGCGCGTTCCAGTTCGCGCCGCCGTTCTCCGTGTACCACACGCCCAGGTCCGTCGCGGCGAACCACTGCGTGATGTCGGAAGGATTCACGACGAGGCTGTTCACCGGCAGCGGCGGGAAGTCCCCGGACACGTCCGTCCACGTGGCGCCGAGATCCGTCGTCAGCGCCACCTTGGCCACCGTGTTCGTGAAGCCGCTGAACGTGACGAACGCCGAGTTCACGTCCGTGGGGTGCGCGTGGACCTTCAACGCGCCGCCGGTGGTGAACCCGTAGGGACTCGTCTGCGCCCACGTTCCGCCGTCGTCGGTGGTGAGGTACGGTGTTCCGGTCACGGTCCAGCAGACGTCGCCGTCCACCGGGCTGATGGAGATCCAGCGCGCCGTATGGCTGGCCACGTTCGTCCAGCTCGACCCGTTCGTGGAGCGGAAGATCCCGCTGCCCGTGGACGTGAAGAGGTGGTTCGTGTCCTGGGCGTCCAGGTCGCGCGGCGTCACCCAGGCGCCGCTTCCGAAGATGCCCGACGTGATCGTCGACCAGCCGCCCGTGCCGGAGTTCGTGTTCTTCCGGTGGCCGCCGTTCTGGATCGTCGCGTAGACCGTGGTGCCGCCCACCGCGTCGATGTTGCAGACCATGCCGTCCGCGCCGAGACCGTTGGACCACGTCGTGGTGCCGGACCACTTGTCCGTACCGTTGTCCTGCGTGCCGCCCATCACGTAGTAGGACGTGGGGCCGTTGTTCACGCAGATGTCGTAGAACTGGTACGTCTGCAGTCCGTTGTTCAGATCCACCCACGTGAAGTTGGAGCCGTCGTTCTGCGACCGGTAGATGCCGCCGTCGCAGCCCAGCCAGACCTCTTCGTCGTTCACGGGATTCCAGCGAACCGCATGGTTGTCCACGTGGACGCCCGAGCCCACGTTCGTGAACGAGACGCCGTCGTTCGTGGAGCGGAGCAGGCTGACCCCGCCGACCACCACCCGCGACTCGTTGTTGGGATCACAGCCGAGGATGAGGTTGTACCAGGTCTGCCCGCCCACCAGGCCGAACGAAGTGTTCTGGGCGCTCCAGTTGGTCCCGGCGTTCGTGGACTTGTAGAGCCCCGTCACGCCGTTCCCGTTCGGATCGCCGAAGAACGCGTAGACCACGTCCGGATTGGCGTCGCACACCGCGATCTTGGACTTGCCGATGGTCGCGGTGTTGGGCTGACCGCCCGCGCCGCCGCCCGCCTTCGTCCACGTGACGCCGTCGTCCGTCGAGATCTTCACGTTGTTCCCGATGCCGGCGTTGCCCTTCACGGTGTAGACCGTGTCCGCGGACCCCGGACGCCACTTGGCGTCGTAGAAGTCGCCGGAGGTGATGACCTCGGTCCAGGTGGCACCGTCGTCCGTGGACCGGAACAGACCGTCCTGCTGGCCCGCCAGGAACGTGCCGTTGGGCCCCGCCTCCACGAAGTGATGGCCGGTGCTGGAGCCGAGGTTCACCGACACGTCCGTGGTCAGCCACGTGGCGCCGGCGTCGGTGGAGCGGAGGATGCCGATGCCGCCGATGGTGGAGATCCCCGGCGTGGCCTCCCCCGTTCCGATGACGATGATATTGGGATCCGTCTTGCTGACGGCCACGCCGCCGACCGCGATCCGCATCAGATCGTCCGTCAGCGGCTCCCACGACGCGCCGCCGTCGCTGGTCCGCCACAGGCCGCCGTCGGCCGAACCCGCGTAGACCGGGCTGCCCGAAGGGTGGAAGTCGATGGCCAGCATGCGACCGGCGAAGTTGTCCGGGCCCAGCGCGAACCACGTGTTCCGCTGGGGGAGCTGCCGCGCGCGGAGGTGCTCCAGAGCTTCCCAGCGCTGCTCCGGCGTGGGCAGGGAGGCCCCGCCGACGGTCAGGCGCTGGTACTCCCACTTCGTCCGGTTGAACGGCTTCCAGCCGCTGCCGGGCATCTCCCGCATCTCGGGATTCGCGTCGAACTGGGCGTCCATGCGATCGAACCACTCGAGAAGCCGGGTCTCGGTGGGATCGGCGGCGAAGGCGGCCGGGGGACCGCCTGCGAGCGAGAGGGCCAGGCCGGCCAGGGCGATGAGCCGGGCCGTGGTGATCAGGGCGTTCCTCAACGTCATTCTCCGGGCTGCGGGGATCCTGAGGGGGATTCGAGCGGCCCTCAGATTACCACGATCGCCGCCTCGTTTCCCGGCCGCCCGCCAGACGGCGCGCCGGGCCTCCTCCGGCGTCCGGCGATCCGACCGGCCGGGCCGGGCCGGGCAAGAGAAGGCCCCGGAGCGGACGAATCACTCCGGGGCCCTGGCGGGAGCCGCTCCGGGCGGAAGACGCTACCTGGCGACCACGACCTTCCGCGACACGGACTCCTCGGCTGACCTCAGCACCGCGAAGTACACGCCCGAGGGAACGTCATCCGTGAACCACGGAGCCGTCTTCACGAATCCGTCGCCCCGAGCCATCTCCGTCACCGGAGTGACCAGGCGGCCCTGCACGTCGTAGATCGTCAGCGTCACCGGCCCCTCGGACTTCGCCGCAAACCGCAGCATCGTCCGATCCCGGACCGGGTTCGGGTACGGAGCGTCCAGCATCAGGTTGCGCGCCTGCGAAACCTCCACCGGAGCATCCACCTGACCCGACGTCGGGATGTCGATCTCCCACGCGCCGCGGCCGTGCGTCCCCACGACCAGCTTCTGCAGGGAGTTCTGGATCTCCAGATCGTCGATGACGGAGTTCGGGAGGCCCGTACCGAGCGGGTTCCAGTTGGTGCCGCCGTTCTCCGAGTACCACACGCCCAGGTCCGTCCCGACGAACCACTGCGTGGTGTCGGACGGGTTCACCGCGATGCCGTTGGCCGGAAGTGCCGGGAAGTCCCCGGAGACGTCCGCCCACGTGACGCCGAGGTCCGTGGTGAGCGCCACCTTGGCCACCGTGTTGCTGAACCCGCCGAAGGTCACGAACGCCGAGTTGGCATCGGTCGGGTGCGCGAGGATCTTGGTGGAACCGCCCGTGGTGAACGGGAACGCGCTGGTCTGCGCCCAGCTCCCGCCGTCATCCGTGGTGAGGTACGGGATTCCCGTCACCGTCCAGCAGATGTCGCCGTCCACCGGGCTGATGGAGATCCAGCGCGCCGTGTGGGCGGCCACGTTCGTCCAGCTCGACCCGTTCGTGGAGCGGAAGATCCCGCTGCCCGTGGACGTGAAGAGGTGGTTCGTGTCCTGGGCGTCCAGGTCGCGTGGCGTCACCCACGACCCGCTCCCGAACAGGCCCGACGTGATGGTGGACCAGCCGCCGCTCCCGGAGTTCGTGTTCTTCCGGTGGCCGCCGTTCTGGATCGTCGCGTAGACCGTGGTGCCGCCCACCACGTCGATGTTGCAGACCATGCCGTCCGCGCCGAGGCCGTTGGACCACGTCGTGGTGCCGGACCACTTGTCCGTGCCGTTGTCCTGCGTTCCGCCCATCACGTAGTAGGACGTGGGGCCGTTGTTCACGCAGATGTCGTAGAACTGGTACGTCTGCAAGCCGTTGTTCCGGTCCAACCACGAGAAGTTTGCGCCGTCGCTGTCGGAGCGGTACATGCCGCCGTCGTTGCCCAGCCAGACGACGCTGCTGGAACCGGGCAGGTACTCGCACGCGTGATGATCCACGTGCACGCCGGAGCCGACGTTCGTCCAGGACACTCCGCTGTTCTGCGAGCGAAGCAGGCTGACCGCGCCCGCGATGACGACGTCCGGATCGCTCGGATCGCACGCGAGGATCAGGTTGTACCAGGTCTGCCCGCCCAGCAGGCCGGAGCTGGTGTTCTGGGCGGTCCAGTTCGTGCCGCCGTTCGTCGACTTGTAGAGGCCGGTGATCCCGCTGCCCGCCGGATTCCCGAAGAGCGCGTAGATCACGTCGGGATCGGCCGCGGACAGGGCGATCTTGGACTTGCCGATGGTCGCGGTGTTGGGCTGACCGCCCGCGCCGCCGCCCGCCTTCGTCCAGGTGAGACCGTCGTCCGTGGAGATCTTCACGTTGTTCCCGATGGGGCCGTTGCCCTTGACCAGGTAGACCGTGTCCGTGGTTCCGGGCTTCCACTTGATGTCGTAGATCTCGCCCGGAGTGATGATCTCCTGCCACGTGGCGCCGTCGTCGGACGAGCGGTAGAGCCCGTCCCGGTTACCCATGAGGAACGTACCGTTCGGGCCCGCCGTCACGACGTGCGTGCCGGACGTGGAGCCCAGGTTGAACGAGTAGTCCGTCGTGATCCAGGTGGCGCCGGCGTCGGTGGAGCGCAGCACGCCGACTCCGCCGACGCGGTCGATGTTGTTCGTGCCCTCGCCCGTCCCGATCACGATGATGTCCGGGTTGGTCTTGGAGACGGCGAGGCCACCGACGGCCAGCGACATGAGGTTGTCGGAGAGCGGCGTCCAGCTGGCGCCGTTGTCGGTGGTGCTCCACACGCCGCCGTTGGCCGCGCCGACATAGACGGGGCTGCCCGACGGGTGGAAGTCGATGGCCAGCATCCGGCCGCCGAAGTTGTCCGGACCCAGCGCGAACCAGGTGTTCCGCGGCGCGGGGCCCAGGGCCTCCTCGCGGGCCCGCTTCTCCAACATCGCATTCCAGCGCGCGTCCGGGGCCGGCAGCTCGCCGGTGCCGAGTTTCTGGCGCTCGTACTCCCACTTGATCCGGCTGAACGGCTTGTAGCCGCTGCCGGGCGTGGTCTTCAGTTCCGGATTCGACTCGAAGTAATCGTCCATGCGGGTGAGCCAGTCCGCGGCCCGCTCTTCGGACGGACTCAGCGCGGACGCCCCGCCCGGAACGACCAGGAGCAGCGCCGCGAGGCTCACGGTCAGGACGGCCGCGCACGACAGGGCAGCCGACGATCGGATGGGATTCATGTTCCTCCCGGAGAGGTGAAAGGGACGAGATGTCGGGGGGGGGATGGTCGACTCCGAGACTATCACGTCCGCCCTCCGAAAGTCCGCAGAACCGGACGGAGAGCCCCCGAAAAGCGGATCCAGGGCTCCGGTCCGTCGTCGGCCGAAGGGTCGGAAACGAGGAAGCCCCGGAGCGGCCTCTGCGCCCCGGGGCTGAAATGCAGGAGGCCGGAGTCCCCTACTTCGCGACCACGACCTTCCGCGACACGGACTCCTCGGCCGACTTCAGCACCGCGAAGTATACGCCCGACGGAACGTCGTTCGTGAACCAGGGTGCCGTCTTCACGAAACCGTCGCCCCGCGCCAGCTCCGTCACCGGGGTCACCAGGCGGCCCTGGACGTCGTAGATCGAGAGCGTCACCGGGCCCTCGGACTTCGCCGCGAACCGCAGCATCGTCCGGTCCCGGACCGGGTTCGGGAACGGTGCGTCCAGCATGAGGTTGCGCGCTTCCGCGACCTCCACCGGCGCGTCCACCAGCCCCGACGCCGGGATGTCGATCTCCCAGGCGCCGCGGCCGTGCGTCCCGGCCACCAGCTTCTGCAGGGAGTTCTGGATCTCCACGTCGTCGATGCGGGCGTTGGGGAGGCCCGTCCCGAACGGCGTCCAGTTCACGCCGCCGTTCTCCGTGTACCACACGCCCAGATCCGTCGCGGCGAACCACTGCGTGGTGTCGGACGGGTTGACCGCCAGGCCGTTCACCGGAAGCGCCGGGAAGTCGCCGGAGACGTCCGTCCAGGTACCGCCCAGGTCCGTCGTCAGCGCGACCTTGGCGATCGTGTTGTTGTACCCGGAGAAGCAGACGAACGCCGCGTTCGCATTCGTGGGGTGGGCGAGAATCTTCAGCGCACCGCCGGTCGTGAAGCCGTAGGCGTTCGACTGCGTCCACGTCGATCCGTCGTTCGTGGTCACGTACGGGAGGCCCGCCACGGTCCACGTGACGTCGCTGTCCACCGGGCTCATCGAGATCCATGTGGCCACGTGGGACGCCACGTTCGTCCAGCTGAACCCGTTCGTGGAACGGAAGATGCCGTCGTCCGTCGACGTGTAGAGGTGGTTCGTGTTCTGCGCGTCCAGGTCCCGCGGGGCCACCCACTGCGAGTCTCCGGTGAGCCCTGACGTGATCGTCGACCAGCCGCCCACTCCGGAGTTCGTGTTGCGGCGATGACCGCCGAACTGCGTCTCCGCGTACACGACGGTCCCGGTCACGGCGTCGATGTTGCAGACCATGCCGTCCGCGCCGAGGCCGTTGGACCACGTCGTGGTGCCGGACCACTTGTCCGTGCCGTTGTCCTGCGTTCCGCCCATCACGTAGTAGGACGTGGGACCGTTGTTCACGCAGATGTCATAGAACTGGAACGTCTGCAGACCGTTGTTCCGGTCCAGGAACGTCCCGTTGGCGCCGTCCGTGTCGGATCGGTACATGCCGCCGTCCGTCGCCACCCACACGGAGTTCGTCGTGCCCGGCACGTAGGCCAGATCGTGATGGTCCACGTGCACGCCGCTCCCGGCGTTGGAGAACGACACGCCGCCGTTCGTGGAGCGGCGCAGGCTCTGCCCGCCGGCGATGACGAGATCGGGATTGTTCGGGTCGACGGCGAGCGCGAGGTTGTACCAGATCTGACCGCCCAGCAGCGAAGGATCGCTGTTCTGGAGCGTCCAGTTCGTCCCGCCGTTCGTCGAGCGGTAGAGACCGGTGAGCGCGCTGTTCTGGGAGCCCGGCGTTCCGAAGAGCGCGTAGATCACGTCGGGGCTGTTCTGGCAGATGGCGATCTTGGACTTGCCGATGGTCGCGGTGTTGGGCTGTCCGCCCGCGCCGCCGCCGGCCTTCGTCCAGGTCAGACCGTCGTCCGTGGAGATCTTCACGTTGTTCCCGATGGGGCCGTTGCCCTTGACCAGGTAGACCGTGTCCGTGGTTCCGGGCTTCCACTTGATGTCGTAGATCTCGCCCGGGGTGATGATCTCCGTCCACGTAGCGCCACCGTCCGAGGAGCGGAGCAGCGCCTCGTCCGAGCCGGCCAGAAAGGTCCCGTTGGGCCCGGCGCGGACCACGTGGAATCCGGACCCGTTGCCGAGCGCCAGCGAGTAGTCCGTGGGGATCCAGGTGGCGCCGGCGTCGGTGGAGCGCAGGATGCCGATGCTCTTGACCGCGTCGATGTTGGGCGTGCCCTCGCCCGTCCCGATCACGATGATGTTCGGATCGACGGGACTGACGGCGAGACCGCCGATCGCCAGCGACATCAGGTCGTCCGAGAGCGGATCCCAGCTCGCGCCGTTGTCGGTGGTGCGCCACACGCCGCCGTCGGCCGCACCGGCGTAAACCGGATTGCCGGTCGGATGGAAGTCGATGGCCAGCATCCGGCCGCCGAAGTTGTCCGGACCCAGCGCGAACCAGGTGTTCCGCGAGCCGGGACCGGCATCGGCCTCGCGGCGCCGCTTCTCCAGCATCGCGTTCCAGCGGGCGTCGAGCGCGGGCAGCTGCCCGGTCCCGCGGATCTGGCGCTGGTACTCCCACTTGATGCGGTTGAACGGCTTCCAGCCGCTGCCGGGCGTGGTCTGGAGGTCGGGGTTCGCGGCGAAGTACGAGTCCATTTGCTCGAACCAGTCGAGCATGCGCTGCTCCGCGGGTTCCGCGGCCGGGGCCGAACCGGCCAGAAGGCCGAGAAGGGCCGCCGCCACGGGAAGGGAGCGCAGGGCTCGCCGGAGTGCCGGGGACGACACGGGATGGTTTCGCATGATTCTCCCGGGGATGAAGGTGAGGGGCCCGCGGGGGGCGGCGAGCCGGCCCGCCCACGGTAGCACGCCGGGCGCCGCCGAACCAAACCGGCCGCCCAGGGCCCGTCCCCGAGGAAGGCCCGTCCGCCCCGGTCGCCGACCTCCCAAGGAAAACGCCCCGGGACCGAAGTCCCGGGGCGTCCACGGTCATTCCGTTGCGAAGCAGGATCAGCGCAGAACGACGATCTTCCGGCTGATCTGCTCGCTTCCCGCCCGCAGGACGGCGAAGTAGACGCCGTTGGCCCGGCGATCCGGGAACCAGGTGGTGGAGCGGACGATGCCGTCTCCGGCGGTCAGATCCGCCAGCTCCGTCACCCGTCGACCCTGGATGTCGTAGACGGCCAGGGACACCGGGCCCTCGGCCCGCGCCGCGAACCGCAGCGTCACCTGATCGGCGGCCGGGTTCGGATACGGACGATCCAGCATCAGGCGCCCGGAAACGCCGCCCTCGGCGATCGCCACGTCCGTGGCGGGGAGCGGGATGTCCAGCTCCCACGCGCCGCGACCGTGCGTGCCGGCCACGAGCTTCCGGTTCGGGTGGGAGATCTCCAGATCGTCCACCACGGTGTTCGGGAAGCTGGCGCCGCCCAGCGGGAGCCAGTTGACCCCGCCGTTGTCGCTCTTCCAGACGCCGGTGTCCGTCCCGATGTACCAGTCGTCCGGGCTGTCCGGATCGATGGCGATGGCGTTCACCGGCTGCAGCGGCAGGTCGCCCGTCACGTTCGTCCAGGACGAGCCCAGGTTCGTGGTCATCGCCAGCCGCGCCACGTTGCCGTAGCTCGAGAACGTGACGATGGCCGTGTTCGCAGCCGTCGGGTGGGCGATGACCTTGGTGGGGTTGCCGGTGGAGAAGCCGAAGCCGGACGCGAGCGACCACGTGGCGCCGTCGTCCGTGGAGTAGCGCGTGCCGGACGAGCCGTGCGTCGTCCAGATGATGTTCCCGTCCACGCGGCTGATGTCGATCCACGTGGCGCGGTGGCCCGCCACCAGCTCCCAGGAGTTCATCCCGTTCAGCGAACGGAAGATCCCCGAGCTGGTCTCGGTGTAGCAGCGCTTCCCGAAGTTCGGGTCGTTGGCCACGGGCGTCACCCACTGTCCGCTCCCGGTGATCCCGGAGTTGCGGTTCAGCCAGGTGCCGTCGCCGGAGCTGGTGTTCTTGTAGTGGATCCCGAACTGCGTCTCGGCGAACACCGTGAGACCGGTCACCTCGTTGATGTTGCAGACCATGCCGTCGCCGCCGAGGCCCTGGGTCCAGGTGGTGGTGACGCCGCCGTACTTGTCCGTCCCGTTGTCCTGCGTGCCGCCCATGACGTAGAACGGCGTGTCCGGGTTCCGGTTCACGCAGATGTCGTAGAACTGATACGTGATGAGGCCGGCGTTGCGATCCACGAAGGCGTCGCCGTCGGCCGCGGAGCGCCACATGCCGCCGTCGGAGCCGACCCACACGGCGCTGTCGGAGCCGGGCTCCCACATGGCGACGTGGTGATCGACGTGCACGCCGCCGCCGATGCCGCTCAGCGTCAGGCCGGCGTCGGTGGAGCGGTAGAGCTGAACGCCGCCCGCGATGACGCGCGTGGCGTCGTTGGGATCCACGGCCAGCGACAGGTTGTACCAGCCCTGCGAGTTCACGATGTTCGGCGTGTTCGTCCGCAGCGACCACGTGGCCCCCGCGTCGGTCGACCGGTAGAGGCCCAGGAACTGCGACGAGCTGTCGTTCACGTAGGCTGCGTAGACCCAGTCCGGCTCATCCGGGGAAACGGCGATCTTCGTCTTGCCGATGGTCCCGCCCGACGGTCCCACCACGGATCCCCAGGAGACGCCGTCGTCCGTGGAGACGCGGATGCCCGAATCCTTGCGCACGGTGTAGACGCGGTTCGGATCTGTCGGGTGCCACTTGGCGTCGTAGTACTGGCCGCCGCTCAGGACGATGGACCACGTGGCGCCGTCGTCGGTGGAGCGGTAGAGGCCGCTGGTGGAGCCGGCCAGCATCGTCCCGGACGTGGGATGCACGTCGAGCGAGTGGAAACCGTGACCGGACGACTCCGCGAAGGAGACGTTCGTGGTCTGCCACGTGGCGCCCGCGTCCGTGGACCGCAGGATGCCCACGCCGCCGATGCGGTCGATGTTGAACGTGCCCTCGCCGGTGGCGATCACGACGACGTTCGGATCGGACGCCGCCACTCCCACGCCGCCGATGGCCAGCGACGGGAGCTCATCGGTGATGGGCGTCCAGCTCACGCCGTTGTCGAACGACTTCCACAGACCGCCGCCCGCGGAGCCCGCGTAGACGATGTCCGAGTCCGTCGGGTCGAACGCGAGGGAGAGCATGCGACCGGCCAGGTTGGACGGACCCAGGTTGAACCAGGTGTCCGTGCTGCGGGGCATCGCGGCGATGCGGCGCTGCCGCTCCTCCCAGGCCGCCCAGCGGGCGTCCGGAGCCGGGAGCTCTCCGTCCGTCATGCGCTTCTCGGTGAACCACTTGTGCCGGTTGTACGGCTTCCAGCCGCTCCCCTTCTCCTCGCGGAGTTCGGGGTTGGCCTCGTAGAACTCGGCCCTCTCCTGGAACCAGTTCAGGAGCTCGGTCGTGGCCTCCCCGCGGTCCGCGGCCTGGGCCACGGGCACGGCGAGAAGAAGGACCCCCAGGCTCGCCAGGTGCCGGGGGAAACGGAATTTGGCGAACGAAAGCATCGAGCACACTCCGGGCTGCGGATCGGGTTGTCGGGATGGCCACGTGTCCGCCGCAACCGGGGGGCAGGAGCGGAGCAAAGGACACGTTCTCTATCGGTCAGATCGGCGTCTGGGGCGGGACGCTTGACGCTCCGGACCCGACGGACGCCCATTGTACTTCATTTTCGGGCGCCCGGCACATCGAACGCCCGAAGGATCGACAACATCCCGTGAAGGATCCGTGGTTCCGCGCGAGAAACCCCGGCGGGCGCCAGAAGATCCAAGTGCAGTCGGCGCCACGAAGTGACGCCGACTACTCCATCGACCGGCTCGACGCCCCCTGCGGCTGCTGCCACACGCGGATCCCGTCCACGCGGAACGTCTCTCCGTCGAGGGTCACCGTGTCTCCCTCGTCGGAGCCCATGATCGCCTTCGCGAATTCCGACTGGTAGGAGTAGACGCCGGCGTCCGGGTCCGAGTCCCACGGCCCGAGGATGGTGACCGGGCGCGGCTCCCCGCCGGACTCCGGCACCAGGCGGCAACTCGTCCCGATGCCGACCCGCTCGGTCTTCACGTTCGTCGGATCCACGGCGCGCGCCTTGCGCAGATCGTCGTGCAGGCGGGCGGCCCGCGCGTTGAGCACCTCGTGCTTCTGGCGGGCGGCGTGGTACTCGAAGTTCTCGCGAAGATCACCGTACTCGCGCGCCACGCGGATGGCCTCGGCGTTCTCCGGGATCTCCTTCTTCACCAGGGTCTCGAACTCCTTGCGCTTCTCCTCGATGGCCTCGGCCGTGGCGAAGACCGCATCGTCGTCGCGCTTGCGGATGTCCGGGTACTTCCGGAAGATCGCGCGCCGGATGGCCGTCTTGCGGTGGTCCTCCAGCATGTGCGCGGAGTCGATCTGGTTCAGCAGGTGATCCACCCCGTCACGGTCCGAGCCGTCGAACACCTGGAACGCCAGACCGCCCTCCTCGAACTGCTCCCGCAGCGGAGCGCGCATCTCCTTGAACTCCGGAGCGTCCAGCGCGTCGATGACCTTCGACAGAAGCGCGTGGTTGGCCCGACGGCTCAACTCCTCGCGCTGCCCGCAGTTCTTCGTCACCCAGACGAACGGGCGCGGCGTCTGCCGCGGCGAGCTCACCGACTCGGCGACGAGCTTGGCGGCGGCGCCCTCGGGCCCCTTCTCCAGCAGCGTCTCGTAGAGCCAGCTCATGAGGCGCAGATCGGACTCGGCCAGGAACGCGTCCCGGAAGACGCCGGCCCAGTCCTCCTTGCGGAGCTTGCGGAGGCGCTTGTAGAGCTTCTCCCGGAAGCGACGCTCCGAGACGTCGGTGATCACGGACGCGGCGTCCACTCCCACCAGCTCCGCCTCGACGTCCACCGGCGCATCGCCCAGCTTCCCGCCGAGATCCTCGTACAGGCAGGCCGCTTCCACGGCGGCCGCGCCGCCCGCGGGACCCACCCGGTCGATCTCGGCGCGAAGCCCCTCCAGGATGCCCTGCTTCACGGCACCGCCGCGCTTGGCGTGCTTGCGGGCCAGCTCCAGCTTGCTCTCGAACGGGGCCGCCTTGAACTCCTCCAGGAGGAGCTGCTCCGCCGACTCCGCGGAGTCGCTCCAGAGGAACGCGTTGCGCTGGTCCTTGGCGGGAAGCACCTGCGGATGCTGGCGCGCACGGTTCCACCAGGAGGTCCATCGACCGCCGTCGATCACGCCCACCATGCACTCCTTGATCTCCGCGGAGGTCAGCGGGCGGCCGAACGCCGTCAGCAGCGCCTGCATGAAGGTGCCGGGGTCCTCCTTGGCCTCCTTGGCCACGCCTTCCGCATCCTCCAGGCGCCGCATCATGAAGTGGTCGTCGGGGAGGAACGTGAGGAGCCGCTTCGCCTCGTCGGCGCGCACCACCAGAGGCGCCGCCTTCTCGAAGTGGATCTTCACCTTCTGCAGGCCCAGGTTGACCTCGGCCACCTTGCCCAGCCCCCGGCCGAACAGCCAGAAGCCCGCGCCCTTCTCGAAGCGGAGCCAGTCGCGCAGCGAGCCGAAACCGCGCGCGGGATTCTCCGCCTCCACCACCTCGAACGTGCCGACGACCTCGTCCAGGTCGGCGCGGTCCGCGTAGCGCTCGCGGACCATCTCCACGGCCTTCTCTCGCGCCTCGCGGTTGCGCGGAACGAGCGTCAGCAGTTCCTGGATGACGTCGAACGATTCCTCCCAGGCGTCGTCCGAGGCGAGTCCTTCGGCGAGCAGGAGCATCAGCTCCACGGCCTTCACCTGCGCCTTCACCTGGCACATCTGGTGGGCCATGCCGAAGAACCAGCTCAGCTCCCGCGGACTCGACTGGATCCGGGAGTTCCACTCGTTCTCGACGTCTTCCAGGTCCTTCTTCCGGATCGGCTGCGTGGCTTCGGTATCAGCGGTCAAGGTTCCCTCTTTTTCGGCTCAGCTTCGTCCGTGGCCGTTCGACGTGCCGTGTTCGGCGATGTGGCTCTCGATGTCGGTGAGCAGCGACTCGAACAGATCGAGCGTGTCGTTGATGGGTTGCGGCGTGGTCAGATCCACCCCCGCCTTCTGGAGGACGGGAATGGGATAATCGGAGCTCCCGGCGGCCAGGAACCCAAGGTACTCCTTTCGCTCCGCCTCGCCACCGCCCAGGATCCGGCGGGCGAAGGCGATGGCGGCCGCGTACCCCGTGGCGTACTGGTACACGTAGTAGGCCGTGTAGAAGTGCGGAATCCGGGCCCAGCCCAGGGCCGCGCGGTCCTCGAAGGCCAGCTCCGGCCCCAGGATCCGGCGGTAGATCTCCGCGTAGACCTCGCTGATGGACTCCGAGGTGAGTGGTCGGCCCGCCTCGGCCATCTCGTGCAGGCGATGCTCGAACTCCGCGAACATGACCTGGGTGACCACGGTGCCGCGGATCTGGTCCGCATACTGGTTCAGCAGCGCCAGCTTCAGGTCCGGGTCTTCCGTGACCTTCAGCAGGTGGTCCATGAGGAGCGCCTCGTTCGTGGTGGACGCCACCTCGGCCAGGAAGATGGGGTAGTGCGAGTAGCGGTAGGGCTGGTTCGCGTTCGTCCAGTGCGAGTGCAGCGCGTGGCCCATCTCGTGCGCGAGCGTGAACACGTGGTCCAGCGTGCCCTGCCAGTTCATCAGCACGAAGGGATGCACCCCGTATGCGCCCCAGGAGTACGCGCCCGATCGCTTGCCGCGGCACTCGAACACGTCCACCCAGTCGCCCGCCAGGCCGCGGCGCAACACCTCCACGTACTCGTCGCCCAGCGGCGTGAGGCCGGTCACCAGCATGTCGCGCGCTTCCTCGTACTCGTAGTGCGGGGGCGGCGAGGTGGAGAGCGGCACGTAGAGGTCGTAGACCTGCAGCTCGTCCAGGCCGAGGATCCGCTTGCGCAGCGCGGCGTAGCGATGCATCACGTCGCGGCGTTCGTTCACGGTGCCGAGCAGCGTGTGGAACACCTCGAGCGGGATGTCGTTGCGGTAGAGCGCCGCCTGGAGGCTGGAGTCGTAGCCGCGGGCGCGGGCATAGAAGACGTCCTTCTGGACGGACGAGGCCAGGAGCGACGCGACCGTGTTCCGGTGGGACTCGTATCCCCGGGTCAGGCTGCTCCAGGCGTCGTGGCGCACGCGACGGTCCAGCGACTCCATGAAGCGGGAGTAGCGCCCCTTGGTCAGCTCCACCTCGCGCCCTTCCTCGTCCCGTACCGGATCGAAGGTGAGGTCCGCGTCGTTCAGCATCCCGTAGACGACACGCGGCGTGCGCGTGACGTCGCCCGCCATCGCCAGGAGCTCCTCCTCGCGCAGCGAGAGCGTGTGCTGGCGGCGGCGGATGAGATCCCGCAGGGAGTGCCGCCAGCCTTCCAGCTCCGGGGCGGCCCTGAGCGCCTCCAGCGCCTCCAGCGGAAGCGCGAGGATGCTCGGCTCGATCCAGGACGTGGCCTCGGAGGCGCGCGTGACCAGCCGCGACGCCCGCTCGGCCATGGCCTGCGACGCGCTGTTCCGCGTGTCGCCGTCCTTCCGCAGGTTGGCGTAGACGTAGACCCGGTCCAGCTCCTCGCCGAGCCGGGAGTCCTCCTCGAGGAGGGCGGCCAGATCCGCCGCGGCCGGCGTGATCCCGGGACCGAAGTCCTCCCGCCGCCTGGCCACGGCCTCCACCGACTTCTCCAGGACGGCGTACGCCCGTTCCCAGTCCTCCGGGGTGGCGAAGAGATCCTCGAGCCGCCAGCGGTACCGGGGCTCGATCTCCTCGCGAGCGGGAACGGCGGTGGCGGGCGAGGCGGGCGACGATGACACGGGGGCGCTTCCTCCGCAGACGGACAGGAGAGTCGGACATTCTGACCCCGATCCGGGGCCCGACGCAAGCGCCGATCCCGGGGCGGGGACGGGCTCGGAACTCCCTACCCGGACGGGGGGTTGCGAGGTATCGTCGGCCCCGTCCTCCGCGATCCGACCATCCGGAACCGCCAGCCCACGAGGTGTCGATCATGAACCGCCGCAACGTCCTCCTGATCCCCCTCCTCTCGCTCGTCCTCGCCGCCGGCCTCGGCTGCGGCGGCAAGACCGTCACCCGCATCGAGGCGGACACCACCACCGACCTGTCCGGCAAGTGGAACGACACGGACTCCCGGCTGGTGGCCCAGGAGATGATCCTGAACTGCCTCAATTCGCCGTGGCTCATGCGCCACCAGACGGACTCGTCCTCCTCGGACCGCCCGGTGGTCATCGTCGGCGTGATCCGCAACAAGTCGCTGGAGCACATCCCGGTGGACACGTTCATCCACGACATCGAGCGCGCGTTCATCAACGACGGCCGCGTGCGCGTGGTGGCCGACGCCGGCGACCGCGGCGACATCCGGGCGGAGCGCGAGTCCATGCAGGGCAACGTGACGGCCGAGACGCTCAAGCAGTTCGGGAAGGAGCTGGGCGCCGACTACGTGATGATGGGCACCATCAACCAGATCCTCGACGAGGAGGGCGGCCAGAAGGTGTCCTTCTACCAGACCGACCTGGAGCTCATCAACGCGGAGTCCAACGAGAAGGTCTGGATCGGCGACCACAAGATCAAGAAGTTCATCGGCAAGGGCCGGTACTCCGGGTAAGCGGGATCCATGTCGCCCCGCACGGGACTCCTCCGGGTCGTCCCGCTTCTCGTCGTGCTGGCGGTGGGAAGCGGCTGTGCGTCCTATTCCCAGAAGGCGCTGAAGGTGCGCGATCCGCTGCTGGCGGGCGACTTCGCGGCGGCCGAGGCGTTCCTGGAAAAGGAGAAGCCGGGCGGGGACGGCCTTCCCTACCTCATGGAGCTGGGTCTCGTGCTCCGCTACCTCGGGGACTACGAGGGCTCCAACCAGACGTTCGAGCAGGCGGAGCAACTCGTGGAGGAGCTCTGGACCAAGTCCATCTCCAAGGAGGTGCTGGCGCTCGTCTCCTCCGACGAGACGATCCCCTACGACGGCGAGATGTGGGAGCGCGTCCTCATCCACTACTACCGCGCGCTGAACTACATCGACCTGGGGCAGTACGACGGGGCGCTCGTGGAGGCGCGCAAGCTGAATCATCGGCTGAGCGTGTACGTGGAGGCGGAGGACGATCCGCCCACGTACCGGACCGACGCGTTCGGGCAGTACCTCACCGCGATGCTCTACGAGGCGGACGGGGAGCTGAACGACGCCTGGGTGTCGATGCGGCTCGCGGACAGCGCCTACGCGCACTACGAATCCGCGTACGGCGTGCCGGCGCCCGCTTCTCTACGCCGGGACCTGCGCCGTCTGGCGGCGGTGCAGGGCGACGTCAACGACGTGGAGCGTCTGGCCGCGCGCTACCCCGACGCCGATCCCTACTCCACCGACGAGATCCTCTCCCGCGGCGAGATCATCGTCTTCTGGGAGGAGGGGTTCATCCCGGCGAAGCTGCAGCAGGAAGCCGTGATCCCCATCTTCAAGGACGATGACGACGACAAGTCCGAGCACCTCGGCCTCGCGGAGTCGCTGAGCTACCGCTACCACCACCCGCGTCCCTACCGGAAGCAGGACCTGGCGTACGTCATCCGCTTCGCGCTCCCCAGGTTCGCGCCGCCCGTGCCCGGCCCTCCGGCGTTCGCGGAGCTGAGCGTCGGCGGGGAGACGGTGACCACGGAACTCGCCCAGGACCTGGAAGCCATCGCCCGCCGCGGCCTGGACGATCGCATGGGGGGCATCCTGCTCAAGTCCATCGTCCGGGCGCTCTCCAAGTACGCGGTCAGCAAGGCGGCCAAGGACGCGGAGGGGAAGGTCGCCGGCGGCCTCGTCAACTTCCTGACCGCGGCCATGGAGAAGGCCGACACGCGAAGCTGGCTCACGCTGCCCCGCACGATCCAGGTGGCGCGGCTTCTCGTGGAGCCCGGCGTCCACGACGTGGAGCTCGTCTGCTACGACGGATCGGGGAACGTGATCGAGTCGCTGACGTTCGAGGGCGTGGAGGTGGGCGCGGGCCAGGTGCAGTTCCTGGCGCACCGCACGTTCTAGACGTCGCCTCCGCCGGGCGATTCCCCGTCAGGCACGTCCTCGAAGGCCTCCCGGTCCACCCACCAGCGACGGCCGCAGCGCGGGCAGTAGACCTCCACCCCGCTCTCGCCCCGGAACAGCTCGTCCGGGTTGGCGGCGAAGAGTCCGCGCACGACCTCCATCATCCGGTCGGAGTTGCAGCCGCACTGGAACGTGTAGGTGGTCTCGCCCAGCGGACGCAGGTCCGCCTGCAGGAGATCCAGGGCGCGCTCCCGCGTCAGCTCCTTCACGAACGCCGGATCGGCCTCGGGCAGGCTCAGCAGCATGACGAACTGCTCGTCCGTCACCTCGAAGAAGCGCGCCGGCGTCTGCTCCGACTGCGCGTAGTACTGCTCGAACATCTCGAGCACGTCGAGGCCGTGCACCTCCACCATGCTCTGCGTGGGCGGGCCGCCGTGCCGCGAGATCTGCACGTACATGCGGCTGGAGTCCGACGGCTTCACGCCCTCGGTGTAGACGCGTCCCGTGACCGTGGCCTCGGCGGAGTCCGCCGTGAGGAAGAGGTTCGTGGGCGGCTGGTGCACGTGGATCGTCCAGCCCATCGCCTCTCCGCGCGGCCGCGTGGAGAGATGCAGCACGGCCGCGCCCAGTCCCTGGCGCATCAGCGTCTGCGAGAGGCCGTCCGGCTCGGACTCCCAGCGGCGCACGTGATCCAGGTACGCGGCGAAGAGCGGGGCGAAGTCGCCGACCGTGACCAGCACGTCGTGCTCGCGGTCGATCGAGCGGCGAACGGTCGCCTGGCCGATGGGGTCGGGCGCGGGCTCGGTCACGATTCCTCCGGAGGCGGGAAAGCGCGCGATGGTAACGGCTGACGCGGGAGTTGCAAGGCGCTTTCCGGAGAGGCCGCCAGATCGGGCCTCCCGGGAAGGTAGCGCATGCCCACGCGGTCCGGACCCACCGTCACGTGCGTGAAGCTGCGGGTCTGTGCCTCCGGACGTTCCATGCTCACGGAGTACGCGCTGGGCCCGCCGGTGGTGGCGGCGTGGAAGGCGCGCAGCGATTCCACCGTGGGAGGCGCCTCCCCAAACCGCCGATGGTACTCGGCCCGGCGCGCCTCCCCCACGCGACCCTCGTCGAAGGACGACGAGACGAGCGGGCGGCGCGACGTGGCGTCCGGATCCACGCGGAGCCGGTGCCCGTCCCACTCGGCCAGCCGCACCGGCGCGTCGGGCGACAGCACGATCAACCGGAACGTGCGGTGCCGCGCGGGATCCGCCTCGTCCAGCCGGCGGAACACGTCGTCCGCGTCGCGGGCCGGCGCCAGGTCCAGCACCAGCAGCCCGCGGCTCCGTCGCTCCGCGGCCTCCGCGTCGGCGCGGTGGTAGCCGTTCAGCAGCGCCACCGTCACGCCGAACGCGTTGGTCGCGATCCACGTGCCGCCGAAGTCGCCGTCCACCGGCGCCAGCCACGCCGTGCCGTCGCCTTCCTGCCGGCGCGGAGGATCGGCCTCCGCCCGCGACTTCAGCTCGTCGCGGTTGAAGAGCAGGTCGTATCCCCCCGGCCGATGGAGCCAGGTCGCGGTGCACACGGGAGTCCCCCCGGAATCGTCGTTGACGGGGCCGACGCGGCGGCGGCACCGTCAGGATGCCGTGCTCCGTCGTCCCCGTCGACCCCGTCCGCCCGGAGGCTCCATGACCGGCTCCCGCTGGTTCGGCTACGTGCTGCTCGTGGTGACGGCCGTCACCTGGGCCGGTGCGTGGCTGACCGCCCGGGTCGCGGCGCCGGACCTGCCGCCGCTCACCGTCACCTGGGGACGGTTCGTCGTGGCGGCGCTGGCGCTCTGGCCCGTGCGGGCGTGGCTGGAGCGCGGACGGCGCCCAACACTGACGCGCGGCGACTTCCTCGTGCTCCTGGGGATGAGCCTGACCGGGATCATCGGCTACAACGTCGTCTTCATGTCGGGCGTGCGCCTGGCCCCGGCCGGCGACGGCGCCGTGATCACGCCGGGCCTCGTCGGCCCGCTGGCGATGGTCCTCTCCGGGATCGCGTACCGGGAGCGGCCCAGCCGCCGCGAGCTCACGGCGGCCCTGCTGGCCGGGATCGGCGTGGTGCTCACCGGGTGGGGCGCCATCCGAGCGGCGTCCGGCGACTCGGACCGCATCCTGGGCGATCTCTACTTCGTGGCGGGCGCCGCGCTGTGGGCCGCCTACACCGTGCTGGGCCGCCGTCTGGCCGGGCACGTCCCGGCCGTGTCGGGCGTGCTGCTGCCGTCGGCCCTCGGCGTGGTGCTGCTGACGCCGGTGGTCCTCCTGGTCGACGGCGCGCCGAAGCCGTGGGAATGGTCGCCCGCCGCGCTCGGGAACGTGGTCTACCTGGGACTCCTGGCCACGGCCACGGGCTTCGTCACGTACTACCTTTCGGTCCGGATCCTGGGCGTGAACCGGTCGATGCCGGGGCTGGGGCTGGTGCCGTTCTTCGGGGTGCTGGGCGCCGCGGTCCTCCTGGGCGAGCGCATCGGCCCGCTGCACGTCCTGGGCGGAGCCCTCGTGATCGCGGGCATCATGGCGCCCGCCGTGCGCCGTCGGCGCGGCGGCTGAGCCCCGGCGCTGCTATACTTTCGGGACTCCCCCTCCGTCGCCCCCAACCGGAGCCGACTCCCATGCCCCGCGTCCCGCGTCTCGCACCTCCGCTTCTGGCCGCCGCGGCCGCGACGTTCCTGGCCGTTGCGCTGTTCCCGCGCCAGGAGTCCAAGCCGCCCAAGCAGCCCAACGAGTTCTTCCACGCCCAGCGCGCGTTCCCCCATCACGATTTCCCGGCGGAACGATTCCGGGAGGCGCTGGACCAGGCGAGGGCGATGCCCGTCCACCACGAGGGACTCCGCTCGGCCGGCGTGGCGTGGCAGGAGGCCGGCCCCACGAACGTCGGCGGGCGCATCACGGCCATCGCCACCGATCCGTTTAACTCCGCCCGCTACTGGGTGGGTGCGGCGGACGGCGGCGTGCTCCGCACCACCGACGACGGGCAGACGTGGGAGACGCTGCTCGACGAGTTCGGGGGGCTGTCCATCGGGGCGATGGCGCATCACCCCACGCAGGCGAACACGCTGCTGGTGGGCACCGGGGAGGCCAACGCCAGCGGCGACTCCTACGACGGCATCGGCATGCTGCGCACCACCGACGGCGGCGACTCGTGGGAGGTCGTCGGGCTGTCGGAGACGCTGCGCATCGGCAAGATCGCGTGGGACCAGCAGGATCCGGACATCATCCACGTGGCCGGCTCCGGTTCGCTCTTCACGCCGGGCCCGCACCGCGGCATCTACCGCTCCACCGACGGCGGGGGAAGCTGGGCGCAGACGCTGTTCGTGTCGGACTCCACGTCGGCCATCGACGTGGCCGTGGATCCCAGCGACGGCAGCTACGTCTACGCGGCCATGTGGGAGCGGCTGCGCGGGCCGGGCTTCCGCAACGTGGACGGACTGACCAGCCGCATGTGGCGATCGACGGACGGCGGAACGAGCTGGGCGCAGATGACGAACGGCGTGCCCACCGGCGCGGACGTGGCGCGCATCGGCCTCGCGGTGGCGCCGTCGCAGCCCACCACGCTGTACGCGGTGTACTCGCGCTTCAGCGGCGGGTCCGGCACGTTCCTGGACGACGTCTACCGGAGCACGGACCGCGGCTTCACCTGGTCGGTGACCACGGGCAGCGGCCTGGGCAACCCGTACTCCTCGTTCGGCTGGTACTTCGGGCAGATCCGCGTGGATCCCAACAACGCCAACACGATCTTCGTGCTGGGTGTGGACCTCAAGCGATCGACCAACGGCGGCAGCAACTGGTCCACCATCACGGGCTCGCAGCACGTGGACTTCCACGACCTGTGGGTGGACCCGAACAACTCCGCGCGCATCCTCACCGGCAACGACGGCGGCGTCTTCCGCTCCACCAACGCGGCGTCCACCTGGATCAAGAGCCCGGACCTGCCCATTTCGCAGTTCTACGCCATCACCGTGGACCCGCAGCTCCCGGAGCGCATCTACGGCGGCACGCAGGACAACTCCACGCTGCGCACGCTCACCGGCGCGCTGGACGACTGGGACATCCTGATCGGCGGCGACGGCTTCACCGTCATCGTGGATCCCACGGATTCCAACATCATCTACGGCGAGGCGCAGTACGGTTACTTCGCGCGCTCCACGAACGGCTCCAGCTTCTCCATCCTGGAGTACTTCGGCGGCATCGAGCGGACGAACTGGCACATGCCGATGGTCATGGATCCCACGAACCGCTTCCAGCTCTACGTGGGCACGTACCGCGTTTACCGGACGACGGACTCCGGCTTCAACTGGGACCCCATCTCGCCGGACCTCACTGACGGTCCCGGCACGGGCAATCTCACCATCGGCACGCTGACGACGCTGGCCGTGGCCCCGTCCGATCCGGCCACGATCTACGCCGGCTCGGACGACGGCAACGTGCACGTCACCACCGACTCCGGTTCGTCGTGGACGGAGATCGATGCCGGACTGCCGCTCCGCTACGTCACGCGCGTGGCGGTCGATCCGTTCGACGACGCCGTCGGCTACGTGACGTTCTCGGGCTACCGCATCGACGATCCGCTCCCGCACGTCTTCCGCACCACGAACCACGGCGCCAGCTGGACCGACATCTCCGGCAACCTGCCGGACGCCCCGGTGAACGACATCGTCGTGGATCCGGCGGACACGAACCGGCTCTTCGTCGGAACGGACACCGGCGTCTACGTCTCGCCGGATCTGGGCGGCGTCTGGGCGAAGATCGGGGTGGGGCTGCCGCTGTCGGTCGTCGTGGACATCGAGCTTCACGACGACTCGCGCACGCTGGTGGCCGGAACCCACGGCCGGTCGTCCTTCACGCTGGACGTCGACGCGGCGCTGGGCGCGGTCACGGACGCGCCGCTGGCCGATGCGGGCCGCGGGCTGCAGCTCTCGGCGCCGTCGCCCAATCCCAGCCGCGGCAACGCGGAGATCGCGTTCGCCCTGCCGCGCGCGTCGTCGGCGCGGGTGGACGTGCTGGACGTCACGGGCCGGCGCGTGGCCGTGCTCACGAACGGTCCGCGCGAGGCGGGCCGGCACTCGGTCACGTGGGACGGCCGCGACGCCTCGGGACTGACGGTGGCCGCCGGCGTGTACTTCGCGCGACTGACCACGGAGGACGGGACGCGCGCGGTGAAGATCTCGCGCGTACGGTAGGCATCGGCCGAGGCGGCCCCGGCCGCCCACCGGAATTACGAAGGCCCCGCCGGCGGCAGCCGGTGGGGCCTCGTTGCAAGCGGCCCGCGGGCGAGCGCTCGCCGGTCAGGGGATCCCCCATCCCCGACCGCGATCGCGCCGGCGTCATGGTTCCCGGACTTGCCAGCCGCCCCGCTTTCGACGACGTTCGACGTCGTGGCCGGGCGGCGTCCCGGGGCCTCTTCCTCGGGGCATCGGCCGGCGGGAGTCTTGCATTGAGTGAAACCGGTCCTCCGGTGAGCCTCCTCCCCCTTTTCGACAGGAAACGCCCGTGAGCGCCTCCCAAGCGGACCAGAAGGCCTCTCTCACGTTCGACGGCGCCGCCGGCACCGTGACCGGCTCCCGGTACGTTCTTACTGCGGGACAGACCCGGATTCTGGTGGACTGCGGCCTCTTCCAGGGTCTCAAGCGGCTGCGGCTGAAGAACTGGGAGCCGCCGTCGTTCAAGCCGGGCAGCGTAGACGCGGTGCTGCTGACGCACGCGCATCTGGATCACTCCGGCTACCTGCCGCGGCTCGTGAGGCTCGGCTTCGACGGTCCCGTCTTCGCCACGTCGGCCAGCGTCGCGCTGGCCAAGGTGGTCCTGGCCGATGCGGGTCGGCTGCAGGAAGAGGACGCCGAGTACGCGAACCGGAAGAAGTTCTCCCGGCATCGCCCGGCCAAGCCGCTCTTCGACTCGCACGACGCGGAGCGCGCGTGCCGGCACCTGAAGACGGTGCGCTTCGACGAGTGGAAGGACGTGGCGCCCGGCGTGCGGGCGCGCTGGACCAACACGGGGCACCTGCTGGGTTCGGCGATGATCGAGGTGGAGCTGGAGCGCGCGGGCAAGCGCCTCCTCTTCTCGGGGGACATCGGCCGCTACGGCTACCCCCTGCACGTGGATCCGAAGCCCCGGCCCGAGAGCGACGTCCTGGTGATCGAGTCCACGTACGGCGACCGCACCCACGATCATCGGCCGGTGGAGGACCAGCTGGCCGGGCCGCTGAACGACACCTTCGACCGCGGCGGCACCGTGCTCATTCCCGCGTTCGCCCTGGGCCGGAGCCAGGTGGTGACGCTGCTGCTGCGTCGCCTCATGAAGGCCGGCCGCATCCCCGAGGTGCCCATCCACATCGACAGCCCCATGGCCATCGACGCGACGAGCATCTACTCCAAGCACCTGGACGAGACGAACCTGGACGCGGACGTCTTCGAGGACGGACGGGAGAAGCTCTTCCCGGACAACGTGGAGCTGGTGCGCGAGACGGAGGACTCCAAGCGCCTGAACCGCCTGCCCGGTCCGCGCATCGTCATCGCCGGCAGCGGCATGCTGACCGGCGGCCGCATCCTCCACCACCTGAAGAGCCGCCTGGGCAGCGAGAAGAACCTGGTGTGCCTGGTTGGCTACCAGGCCGAGGGCACGCGCGGCCGCGACCTGCTCCGCGGGAAGGGGATGCTGAAGATCCACGGCCAGCACGTGCCGGTGAAGGCGCGGACGGTGGTGCTGAACGGCCTGTCAGGCCACGCGGATGCGGACGAGCTGGTGCGGTGGTACTCCACGTGCGACGTGCCGCCGGGATCGACGTTCGTGACGCACGGGGAGCCGAAGGCGGCGGAGGCGCTGGCGGAGCGGTTGCGGAAGGTGCATCGGGGTTGGGTGGGGGTGCCGGGGTTGGGCGATGTGGTCGGGGCCTAGGCCCGCGGCTCCGCGCACGAAGCTCTCCGAGTATTGCCAAAGATCGGTAGCAATGGCATCCTCCACAACAGCATTGAGGCGTCCTGCCTCACTATTCGAGCTCAAGCACTGCTGGAGGCCCACATGGCCAGCGCAATCAATGAGGCACTCCTGCGCCTGTCCAAGAGAGCTGAGACCACTGCCCGACAACAATTGACGCACACTTTTGTGGACGTGGGCTCCTTGTTCACGCTCCTGTCTAGCCACGACCACCAGATCGTGTACGGCCGAAGGGGCACTGGCAAGACTCACGCACTCGCGTACCTGGCCAACGCCAGGGAGCGAAGCCGCGACTTGGCCGTGTACGTTGACCTCAGAAACATCGGCTCGAGTGGCGGAATGTACGGCGATTCCACACGCCCACTTACCGAACGCGCCACGTGCTTGCTGATCGACACGCTCAACTCCATCCACGAGTCACTGTACGAGCAGTTTGTACAGAACCCCGAGACATTCAATCTCGCACTGTCAGGCCCAGCCCTCGACGCGCTTGCTGAGGCCATCACGGAAGTCCGTGTCGTAGGCCAGATAGAGACGGAGGAGAGCAGCACCCAGACCGACGCCAGTGCGAGTCGCGCCGACGCGAGCATCGGCCTTGGGATTGCACCGTCGGCGGAGATTTCGATCGGCACGGGTGACCAGACCAAGAGAGAGTCCGGCTCGCGAGTCACACGCTCCGGGAAGGAACGGTACAGTGTCAACTTCGGGTCCGTGGGCTCTGCGTTCCGCGGTATCGCCTCCGTCCTGAAGGACAAGCGACTGTGGATACTCTTGGATGAGTGGAGTAGCCTGCCGCAGGAACTTCAGCCGTACTTGGCCGACTTGTTTCGACGATCATTGTTTCCCACGACGGGAATCACAATCAAGATCGCGGCAATCGAGCAACGATCCTCTTTCCAACTCAGAGGCTTGGACGGCGACTACGTTGGAATCGAGGTCGGAGCTGACGCGGCTGCAGACGTCAACCTGGATGACTTCATGGTCTTCGACAACGATGCGGACCGCGCAAAGACCTTCTTTGAAGATCTCGTTGGCAGGCACGTCCGTGCCGTGACGTCTGGAACTGACCTTGAGACGCAGGTCCCGAAGAAGGCAAGCGAGCTGCGTCGAGCTACTTTCACTCAGGACCGAGCATTCGAGGAGTTCGTTAGGACGTCTGAGGGAGTGCCGCGGGACGGAATCAACGTACTGGCGCTAGCTGCCCAGCGAGCGTTGGCGGACCCAATCTCAGTCGAGCACATTCGCGCCGCAGCTCGTGATTGGTATCAACGGGACAAGGACAAGACGGTAAGTACCAACAGACCAGCACACGAACTGCTCCACTGGATCATCGACGAGGTGATCGGGCATCGAAGGGCCCGTGCGTTTCTTCTGCGAGCTGGTTCCAGCGACCCGCTCATCGAGTCTCTGTACGACGCGCGCGTGCTGCATGTGTTGAAGAAGAACGTCTCGACTCATGACCAACCAGGCGTCCGCTACAATGTCTACAAGCTGGACTATGGCTGCTACGTCGACCTCATCAACACTGGGAAGGGCCCTGGTGGGCTCCTTCCTTCCGGCGATGGCCCCGAAGGTGGATACATGGACGTTCCACCCGACGATTACCGGTCAATTAGACGGGCGATTCTCGACCTCGATTCTTTCTATTCGCGACAAGAGGCGTAACCGCGCCCCACAGCCAGAACTCACGGCACCCGATACACCGCCGCATTCGCATTCATCCCCGCCCCCACCGACGCGAACATCACCAGGTCCCCCGCCGCCAGCGGCGCGCACGGCAGGCTCCCGCGCTGCATCAGGTCCAGCAGCGTCGGCAGGGTGGCCACGGAGCTGTTGCCCAGCCACGACACCGTCATCGGCACCGTGTCCTCGGAGAGCCCCTTCACGCCGAAGCGCTTGCAGACGCGCTTCACGATGGCGTCGTCCATCTTGGCGTTGGCCTGGTGGAGGAGGACGCGCTTCACGTCGGTGAGCGCGGCGCCGGCGGCCTCCAGCGCTTCCTGGATGACCTTGGGCACGGTGCGGAGCGCGTACTCGTAGAGCTTGTGCCCCTGCATCTTGAGGTAGAGGCCGCGGTCCTCGTGGTCCGGCTTGTAGGACCGCCCCATGCTGAGGAGATGCGCGTGCTCCAGCGTGTCGGAGCGCGCGGTGTGGTGCAGGAAGCCCACCGGCTGGTCCGTCTCCACCGCCTCCATGACGATGGCGCCCGCCCCGTCCGCGTAGATCATGCTGTCGCGGTCGTGCGGGTCGGACACGCGGGACAGCGTCTCCGCGCCGATCACGAGCGCGCGCTTCCCGTGTCCGGCCGTGAGGAAGGACTCGGCCTGGATGACGCCCTGCAGCCAGCCGGGACAGCCGAACGGCACGTCGTAGCAGACGGCGCGCGGATTCTTGACCTTGAGGAGCGCCTTCACGCGCGCGGCCAGGCTGGGGACGAAGTCGCACGCGCGGTTGTCCACGCGGACGTCGCCGAAGTTGTGGGCCACGATGATGTGATCGAGGGTCTCGGGATCCGTGCCCGCGGACTCCAGCGCCGCCTCGGCGGCACTCGCGGCGATGTCGGAGGTGACGAGGTCGTCGGTCACCCAGCGGCGCTCGGTGATCCCGGTGATTTCCTCGAACTTCCGGACGATCTCCTCGGTCGGCCGATCCAGCGGCTGGCCGTCGGCTCCGTAGAACCGTCGATCCGCGAAGTCCTCGTTGCGGATGCGGCGGGTGGGAACGTAGCTGCCCGTCCCCGTGATGACCGATCGCACGCTTCGCTCCATCCCGGACTCCTCCCGATCCCCGACGTTGAACGGAGGCCCCGCCGGATCTCTCCGACGGGGCCCCGAACCCGAACTAGCTGACGGTCACGACGTTCTCAGCGGCCGGGCCCTTCTGCCCCTGCACCACATCGAACTCGACCTTCGCGCCCTCGGCAAGGGTCTTGAATCCCTCGGCCTGGATGGCGGAGTGATGGCAGAAGACATCCTTCTCGCCGTCGTCCCGCGTGATGAATCCGAAGCCCTTGTCGTCGTTGAACCACTTCACGGTTCCGGTCGTACGCATAGCCGTACTCCTTACTGGTTCGAATCGTCGGAGCGCGGCGTGGTGCGCGAAAGCTGCATCATCCGTGACTCAATCCGATCCTCATGTTCGCGGGAAACCCCCGCGTGGGTCGACACCCGGTACTCGGGCGCCGAGCCGGTCGGCCGATGGGCCTCCCGGAATCCTGTCACCTGTTCGTCGTTCGATTCGGCTCGTCCGCCGGCGGCGAGGCCGGGCCCCGGGCGGCGACTGCGGGCGACATCCGACGCTCGGAGCGTGGAGCCGGCCTGCTTCGGCGATGCCTCGCCGGGTGCCGCTGCTGGGAAGATGTGGTTTGGCGAGGTGTTCGGTCCCGAATCGAAAAGAGAGCTCCGAGGTGCTTTCCCGGCCGGACTGGCCGAGGGTGCTCTCCGGTCTTGAGGTGAGCTGACGGGGGAGAAGGTACGGGCAGGAGGCCGCCGCGTCAACGGGATCGGCGCAGAAGGCCCTCAGACCGCCGCCAGGTCCACCCTGGGCGGATTCCCGAACTTCCGGGCGTACTCCCGGCTGAACTGGTTGGGGCTCTCGTAGCCCACGTCGTAGGCCACGGCGGAGACCGTGCTCCCCCCGCCCTGGAGGAGCTGCCGGGCCTCCAGGAGCCGGAGGTCCTTCTGGAACTGGAGCGGCGTAGTGTTGGTGGCGGCCTTAAAGTGCTCGTGGAAGGTGGACGGGCTCATGCCGGCGGCACGGGCCAGGTCCTCCACGCTGACCGCGGCCGGGAAGTCCTGACGGATGCGGGCGATGGCCCGGGCGATGCGGCTGGCGTGGCTGCTCCGCTCGGTCAGGCTGCGCAGCATCGTCCCGTGGCCGGCCTGGAGCATCCGGTAGTGGATCTCCCGCGTCACCAGCGGCAGCAGCACGCTCCGGTCCGCCGGCCGCTCCACTAGGCCGAACAGGCGCCCCATCGCGTCGAACAGGGCGGCATCGGCGCAGCCGGTGGCCAGCGCTCCCTGGCACGGGGACGACGGCGCCTCGCACTCGCCGATGTCATCGGCCAGGGCGCGCACCTCCCGGAAGTCCACCTCCAGCGCCAGCCCCACGTAGGGCTTCTCCTCGCTGGCCTCCGTCACGCGCGACACCGTCGGCAGATCCAGGCTCACGATCAGCGAGTCGCCCGCCCCGAAGCTCACGCGCTGCTCGCCCTCCCCGGACTCCTTGCGGCCCTGCAGCACCACACAGAACAGCGGCCGGTAGAGGCTGGGCTGGATGGACGTGGGGCGACGGGCCCGGACGTACGTGAAGCCGGGGATCCCGGTGGCGGTGGGCGTCTCGGGCGCGCCCTGCGCATCGGCGTGGCGGACGATCCGCTGGATGAGGCTGGGACTGGACATCGGCTCCTCCGGAGTTTTCGTCCACGGAATCTACACAAATCAGCCTCTTGATGCACCCCGGACTCCCCAGATCCGGAGGATCGGGCACGTCTACCGGAGGATCGGACAGGCGGCGGGCGGCTCGCGCCGCTACGTTCGGTTCAGTTCACCGCACGCGAAACCCCGGAGGGGACCATGAGCCGCAAGATCGCACTCATCACCGGCGGAAGCCGGGGCCTGGGCCGCAACGCCGCGATCCACCTGGCCGAGAACGGAATCGACTCCATCGTCACGTACCGCACCGGCCGGGCCGAGGCGGACGAGGTGGTCGCCGAGATCGCCCGGCGGGGCGGAAAGGGCGCCGCGCTGTCGCTGGACGTGGGCGACGTCTCCCGCTTCCCCGCGTTCGCCGAGGAAGTGGGCGCGAAGCTCGGCGAGACCTGGGGCCGCCGGACCTTCGACTTCCTCGTGAACAACGCCGGCCACGGCGACTACGCCACCGTCGCCGACACCACGGAGGAGCAGTTCGACTCGCTCCTCAACGTCCACTTCAAGGGGCCGTTCTTCCTGACCCAGCGGATGCTGCCGCTGATGGAGGACGGCGGCCGCATCCTGAACGTGTCCACCGGCCTCACGCGGTTCGCGTTCCCGGGCTACTCCGTGTACGGATCGGCCAAGGGCGCGCTGGAGACGCTCACGCGCTACCTGGCCAAGGAGCTGGGCGCGCGCAACATCTCGGTGAACTCACTGGCGCCGGGCGCCGTGGCCACGGACTTCGGCGGGGGCGCCGTCCGCGACAGCGAGGAACTCCAGCAGGGCCTCGCGGCGCAGACCGCGATGGGCCGCGTGGGCCGGCCGGACGACATCGGCGGCGTCATCGCGGCGCTCCTGTCGGGCGAGACGCAGTGGATCACCGGGCAGCGGATCGAGGCTTCGGGGGGGTTGATCCTCTAGGAGGGAGTGCGGCCTGACGTCGATCAGTCCGCCCTTCCGGGGACGCTTGCGGGGCGGTCTTGCGCACCGCCGCGCGGGCTACGTAGACTCGGCGGCGTGCGGGTCGAGGGCGTTCCGCCCCGGCCCGTTTCGCCCCGACTTCTCCCCTCGAGGTCTCTGCCATGCAGAGGGGAATCCGGCTGTCCACCCGGGTCCGTTCGGCGCTCTCGGGACTTCCGGAACCGTTGAAGGCCCCGGCCCGGCTCGGCCGCGGCTGGGCCCGCCGCATCCTGTACCGGGGCCGCGGTCGATTCTGCCCCGTCTGCCGACGCTCCTACCGACGCTTCGCCCGGTTCGGCCTCGTGCCGCGGCCCGATGCGCAGTGCCCGTGCGGCGCCCTGGAGCGCCATCGCCTGATGTGGCACTTCGTCCGGACGCGCACGGATCTGCTTTCGGCGCGGAACACGACGATGCTGCACGTCGCGCCCGAACCGTGCCTGGAACGACCGCTCCGCCGCCGGCTCGGCTCCGGTTTCGTGTCCGTCGATCTCCGGGATCCGCGCGCGCAGGTCCGGATGGACGTGACCCGGCTGGGGTTCGCGGACCGGACGTTCGACGTGGTGTGGTGCAGCCACGTCCTGGAACACGTCGAGGAGGATCGCCGGGCGATGCGCGAGTTCCGTCGCGTGCTGAAGGACGACGGCTGGGCGATGCTGCCCGTGCCGATCACGGCCGCACGCACGGTCGAGGATCCGTCCGTGCGCGACCCCGCCGAGCGGCTCCGGCGGTTCGGGCAGGAGGACCACGTGCGCCGCTACGGTCCGGACTACTCGGATCGGCTGAAGGAGGAGGGCTTCCACGTGGGGATCGTGACGGTCGGGGATCTGGCGTCGCCGGAGGAAGCAATCCGGATGGGCCTCACGGAGGCCAGCGGCGTCCTGCACGTCGCCTGGAAGAGCAAGGCCCCGCCCGCCTACCTCGCCAGCAGCGCCACCGTCTCCACGTGCGCCATCGTCGGGAAGAGGTCCACGGCCACCAGCCGCTCCAGCCGGTAACCGGCACGCACCAGCACGCCCACGTCCCTCGCCCCGGTGGCCGGATCGCAGCTCACCGCGAGGATTCTCCGCGGCTCGCGCTGCACCAGCCCGCGGCGCGCCTCCTTGGTGAGGCCCACCCGCGGCGGATCCAGGATGACCGTCTCCGGACCATCGGCCGGGACCTGCGTGAGGGACGCCTCCGCGCGCTCGGCCCGGGCCTCGCCGCGCACCGCGTTCTTCTTGAGGTTGTGCTTCAGATGCTTCACCGCGCGTCCGTCGGCCTCGCTGGCCACGACGCGCCGGAACCCTCGGCCCACGGACACGGCGAACAGCCCGACCCCCGCGTACAGGTCCAGCAGCGTGCCGTCCCGGTCGTCGCCGATCATCTCGGCCACGGTCTCCACGAGCTGTACCGTGCCCGGCCGGCTGCCCTGGAAGAAGCTGGTGGCGTCCGCGCGGAACGTCCCCTCCCCCACCCGGAAGTGCAGCGTCCGGTCGCCGGTCAGCGGAATGGAGTCCGCCAGGAGCCCGATGATCTCCTTCGGTCGCTCCATCGCCTTGGTGATCTTCCCGTACCGCTTCCGGTCCTTCTCTGACGCGGGCGTCCCCGTCTCGAACAGCACGACGGCCTGATTCTCGTCATCGATCCGGACGGTGCCCTTCTTCCACGGCGGCGACATCCGCAGCCAGGGCAGCACCTCCGTATCGAACGCCTCGGGCATCTGCAGGCACGTCTCGATGGGCACGACCTCGTGCGTGCCGCGGCGCAGCAGCCCCGGCCGCCCCGCGGGATCCCACGTCAGCCGGATGCGGTGCCGCGTGCGGAACTCGTCGCCGACCGCCACGGGACCCTCCAGCAGCTCCTCCACCTCCAGCTCCGCGATGCGACGGAACGCGTCCAGGACGATGTCCCGCTTCATCGTGAGCTGCAGGTCGCGCTCCGCGAACTGCCAGTCGCAGCCGCCGCACTCCTGCGCGTGCGGGCAGGGCGATTCCCGTCGCCGCTCGTGCGGCTGCAGGACCTCGATGGCCGTCGCCTCGGAGAATCGTTTCTCGCTGCGCGTGACCTGCACGCGGATCTGCTCGCCCGGCAGCGCGCCCGCCACCAGGATCACCTTCCCCTCGTGGCGGCACAGACTTCGCCCGCCGGCCACGATGGGCCCGGCGGTCAGTTCCAGAATCTCGGCGGTGGTGGTCTCCATGGCCCCAGCATGGCACACTGCCGGGGAACTGCGCCACCTGCACCGACGGCGACGGTCCGCCGATCGCCCAACCGGGAGGTTCCCGTGTCCCGAACGATCCTTCCCCACCGGCGCGTCGGCCGCTCCGGCCTCCTCGTCAGCGAGATCTCCCTGGGGAGCTGGCTGACCTACGGGGCCGGCGTGGACGACGACACCGCGACGAAGTGCATCCACACCGCCCTGGACGAGGGCGTCTTCTTCTACGACACCGCCGACGTCTACAACGCGGGCGCCGCCGAAACGGTGCTGGGGCACGTTCTCTCGCCGCGGCTCCGCTCCGAGCTGGTCATCGCCACGAAGGCGTACTTCCCCATGTCGGACGACCCGAACGACCGCGGCCTCTCCCGCAAGCACCTGTTCGAGTCGATCCACAAGAGCCTCTCCCGGCTGCGGACGGAGTACGTCGATCTCTACCAATGCCACCGCTTCGACCCCGACGTCCCGATGGAGGAGATCGTCCGCGCCATGGACGACCTCGTCCGCCAGGGGAAGATCCTCTACTGGGGCGTGTCCTGCTGGGACGCGAGCGCCATCGCCGATGCGCTGCGAGTGACCAAGGCGATGAGCGCGGCGCCGCCGATCTCCAACCAGCCGCCCTACAACATGCTGGAGCGCAGCCTGGAGGAGTCCGTCCTCCCCTTCTGCGAGCAGCACGGCATCGGCCAGGTGGTGTTCAGCCCGCTCGCCGAGGGGATGCTGACCGGCAAGTACTCCGGCGGGAAGGTGCCGGACGGCACCCGCGCCTCGCACGACACGTTCGGCCGGTTCCTGCGGCCGCGCATGACGGACTCCAACCTGGACAAGGTCGATCGCCTGGGTGCCGTGGCGGCGGAGCTGGGGATGTCACTGCCGGCGCTGGCGCTGGCGTGGACGCTCCGCAAGGAGAACGTCGCCTCGGCGATCATCGGGGCCAGCCGCCCTGAGCAGGTGATCGAGAACGTGAAGGCGGCCGGCGTGAAGCTGGACGACGTCGTCCTCACGCAGATCGAGGAGATCCTCACCTCCTCGTAGTGGCACACCTCCTGCAGCGTCTCGGAGTCGGTCCGCGAGACGCGCGGATCCCGGCCGTGGCGGCCGTTTCCGGGGAGCCCGTCTCCCCGGAGTGACGCTCGCCGCCGCCGCCGGTGGACAGTCCGCATCGCCGCAGGAGGAGTTCGTTGGGACCACATCGTCAGAAGGCGTCGCCCGCCCGGGGGGCCGTCGTCCGCCGCGCGGGAAGGACGGCCGGGAGTGCGCGCGCCGCGTCGGGGCCGCGCCGCGGCCTCGCCTCGTCACCCGGACCCCGCCGCGCGGAAGCTCCGGACTGGCCGGAGGAGTCGTCCTGCCCCGGCATCGACGAGGATCGTTCGGACCCGGGGTTCCCCTATTGGTGAGGCAGGAACTCGCCGCGCTGGAGTCGGAGGTGGCGCTCTGCGAGCGATGCTTCGGTCCGGAGCGCCGCACGCCGGTGCGCTTCGCCCGCCCGGGGGATGCGCCGGAGGTGCTGATCGTGGTGGAGCGTCCGGCGCGGACCACGCTGGCGGAGGGCGGCCGGTTCGGCCTCGGCAATGAGGATCCGGGCACGGTCTTCCTCCGGGAACTGCTGCGGGAGGCGGACATCCCGGAGCGGGTCGTGCTGATGGGGGCCGCCGTGCTCTGCCGGGCCGGATCGAGGTCGCTGGAGACGGCGGTGCCGGCCTCGGTCTGCCTGAAGGAGTGCGTGCCGCACGTCCGGGAGCTTGTCCGGCTGGCGGAACCCCGGCTCATCCTGCCCTTGGGGCGCGCGGCGCTCCGGTCGGTGCGCCTGGCCCTGGACGGGGAACCGGGCGCGGCGGAGCTGCGCTTTCCGGAGTCCGTCGGCCATCCGCGGTGCATCGGGGAACGGTGGGTGCATCCGCTCTACCACGTGACGCTGCGCGCGCGGGTCACGCGTCCGGAGGCGGTGCAGCGCGCGGACTGGAGGGAGGTCGGCCGCGTGTGGAGCCGGCTGAGGGAGGAGGCGGCCTAGAAGCGGACTTCCATGCCCACGGAGGGAATCCCGGGCACGCCGGTGCGCGTCACGCGCTCCGGATCGCTGAGCGGGCCTTCCTCGTCGTACTTGCGCCACGCGTACCAGAGCACGTTCGGATGGTTCGTGAGGTTCAGCGCCTCCGCGTAGACGGAGAGCTGCCACGTGTCGAACCGGAAGTGCCGGCGAACGCGCAGGTCGACGCGGTGGTAGGCCGGCAGGCGCTCCGCGTTGGGCAGGCCCTCGGTGAGCACCCAGTCGGAGGCGCCCTCGCGGCTCCAGCTCTCCTGCGTGTACGGCGTGCCGGTGTGGAACGCGTAGGTCATTCCCACGTCCCAGTTCCGGCCCAGGCGGACCGTGTTGGCCATGGACAGGGAGTGCAGCCGGTCGAAGTCGCGGGTGAAGGTGCTGGTGCCGTCGGACCACTGGGAGCGGCCGAGCGCGTAGGCGAACCACAGGTTCGTGTGCGCGCCGGTCCGCTGGAGGAACGCCTCCACGCCGTGGGACTTCCCGTGCGTGACCACGTGGCGCTCCCAATCGCCGTCCACGCTGCGGGCCACCACGCCGTCCAGGCGCTCGAACACTTTCTCGTAGGCGTCCAGGCCCACCCGGACGTTGCCGAACCGGCGCTCCAGCCCCACGCCGCGATGCTCCGCGCGCTGGCGACGGTCCGTGAGCAGTCGGGACCCGGATTCGCCGGTGGGGGCGGGGGGCGGCGCCTGATCGTAGAGGCCCCAGTAGCCGCGCAGCGTGGCGTCCACCGGTCCGCGCCAGGCCACGGACAGGCGCGGCCCGGGCACGGGCGGCTCGCCCTTCTCGTACCAGGTGGCGCGCATCCCGGCGTGCACGGTGAGCCGCGGATGCGCTTCCCACTCGTCCTGGATCCAGGCCGATCCCTGCAGGCGGTCGAAGTCCTGTGAGGAGGCGTACTCGGCCACGGAACGAACGCGATCGTCCTGGATCACGGTGACCACCTCGTCGCCGCGGAAGGACCAGGTGCCCATCTCGCGCTCGGCGTCCGCGCCCACCACCAGCTGGTGGCGTCCCGGAAGGATCCAGCGGGTCTGCAGCCGCGCGCCGTAGCGCGTGGTCTCCTGGTCGCCGTGCCCCACCTCCCGGAAGGAGCGATCCTCGCGGGAGCGCGCGGCGTGCACGGTGCCGGTGACGGCGAGCCGGGAGACGGGGACCATGCGGAACGTGGACCAGACGGAATCGTCCACGTACTCCGCGTCGATGAAGTGGGCGGCCACGTCGTCCTCGTAGAACGCGCGGTCCTCGCTGCGCAGCCAGTTGAAGGAGACGGAGCGGGTGGCATCCGGGCGATGCGCGGCGTGGATCAGGAAGTCCCGGTACGCCGGCTGCACCACGGCCTCGTCCTGGAAGGCGCCCAGCACACGGTCCAGGTACCCCTCGCGGGCGGAGACCAAGAGGCCGGTCCCCTCGGAGTGGTGCTCCATGAGGAGCCGCGCGGAGGTGGCGTCGGCCGCCACGCGACCGTGCAGGCCCGCCTCGCCGCGACTGCGGAGCTCCAGGTCGATGGCGCCCGACAGCCGACCGCCCAACTCCGCCGGAAACCCGGCCGGGTACACGGCCATCTGGTCGATGACGCCCATCGGCACCACGCTGGCGATCCCGCCGAAGTCGCGGCCGTGGAAGAACTCCCGCAACTCCATGCCGTCCAGGCGCACCAGCATCTGGTCCACGCCGCCGCCGCGCAGGTGGAACCGGTTGCCCACGTCGCCGGTGGCCACACCGGGCAGCACCTGCACCACGCGGAACACATCGTCGCTGGGGTTCGGGAGCGGCGCGACGTCCTCCATCGACAGACGGGTGACGCCCCGGGTGATCTCGTCCCGGTCGTCGTGCACGTCCGCCGTGATCCGGACCGGCTCCACTTCGTGCACGCGCGGCGTGAGCGCCACGTCGATGTCCACCGGCGCGTCCGGCGCCAGGGAGACCGTGATCTCCTCGGAGGTCTCGTAGGAGACGTGCACCACCTGGAAGGTGACGGTCTCGGACCAGGCCTCCAGACGCGCGACCCCCTCGCCGTCGGCCAGGACACCGCCCGATAGGTCCGTGCGGACGACGTTGGCCCAGGGAACGGGCTCGCCGGTGGCCCGATCGACGGCGTGGATGCGGACGAGCGAGGCCGTCGGCCCCTGCGCGGACGCCGGGCTCGCCAGGCCGGACACGGCCAGGGCCAGCATCAGGACTGCGACAACGATGCCATGCGGACGCACGGATGCACGGGCGGGAAGGGCCGACCTCTTCAAGAATCGCCTCGTCGGAGTTGCTGTCTTCGGGGTGCCTGGACGGAGCGGATTGCCGTGGACGCCTCGATTCTAGCAGATCCGCGGGAAATGGGGGCGCTGGGTTCGCCCTCGTGTCGGAATCCACGGGCCACTGGCAACAATCTGCAACCCCTGGCCAGGGTCGTTCACGGACTCGCCTCTCAAGTGTGAAAGGGTGACGCCCGTAATTCTGTTCAGGGAAGGGCTCGAAAGCCGGGAATCGCCGATGTCCGTCGAAGACTTTCGCATCAACGCCTACGTGCGGCAGATCCTGAGCCGCTCCTGGGTGGACGTGGACGCGCTGCGCTACGGCGCCGTGGGTCGCGTCGTCTACTTCCATGGGGAGTTCCAGAAGATGCGCCCCCCGGAGAAGAGCGACGGGGAAGCGTGGGAGCGCGCGCGTCCGGAGCAGGCGGCGGAGAACCTGGTGCTGCTCGAGCAGGTGGAGAAGGAGGTCCGTCGCGAGCCGACGGTCACGGACGTCGTCTTCCGTCTGGACAACTTCCGGAAGGTGAACGGCAAGTGGGAAATGACGAGGGTCTGAGATGATCGATCCAGCCAAGCCCGGAATCCTGCTCGACGCGCAGCAGAGCGAGGCCCTCGCGGCGACGCTCGGTGCGGACCTCGGTCATCATCCGGAGTGGCCGGACCTGTGGAATCTTCGGGGACTCCTCGAGGTGCACGAGGGGCGGTTCGCCGCCGCCGTCGGGTTCTTCGAGGAGGCGCTGCGCCGGAACCCGCGGTACGCGGAGGCGCAGCGCAACCTGGTGTTCGTCCACACGCTCCTGGGCCGCGCCGAGGACGAAGACGCCGCGCGCGAGGAACGGGATCCGCTGCTCGAGGTCGTGTGCGCGCTCGTCGAGGGTCGCGAGCCGTCGCCGAACTGGGAGGGCGACAGCCCGGCCAACGCGTTCTTCGCGCTGACGCTGGCCGCCGGCCGCGGCGGTCCGGTCGACGTGAAGTCCGCGCAGGACACTGCGGAGCGTCTCTTCCCGGGCGTCACCTCGCTGCTGGAGGCCGCGGGCCTCACGGCGGACGGCGAGCCCTGGATCACGCGGCTTCGCGGCATCGGCCACCCGATGCGCCTGTGTCCGGGCCTGTCGGAACTGCTCCTCCGCGCCGCGCAGCTCGAAAGCCTGACGGGCCGCGGCGACGAGGCGGAGAGGCTGCAGGCGCTGGCCGCGCTCTACCGCGGCGACCGCGCCCTGTTCCTGGTGGAGCGGGCGGAGGCGGCCAGCCGGCTGGGCGCCACGGACGTCGCCCTGGAGCTGCTGCGCGAGGCCGTCGATCTTCGACCCGACTGGTACCGACCGCACCTGCAGCTCGGCTACGAGCTGTCGCTGAAGGGCGATCCGCAGCAGGCCCTCCACCACGCCGAGCAGGCGGTGGCCCGGCAGCCGCGTTATGCGGACCTGGTCTACCAGTACGGACTCCTGCTCCACGCGTGCGGCCGCAACGACGACGCGATCACGCAGATGCGGGCCGCGCTCGACATCAACGCGGAGTACGTCGTCGCGCGGATCGCGCTGGCCAACCTCCTCTTCGAGGCGAACCGGCCGGCGGAGGCGGCGCCGCACTACGAGCGCGTCTTCGAGGAAGGCATGGAGACGGCCGTGCTGGCGGGCCGCTTCGGCTACTCCCTGCACGCGGCGGGATTCCGCGTGCGGGCCGAGGAGCTCTTCCTGGAGGCGATCGCAAAGCACCGGGATCGCCCCGAACTCCTGGCCCTCTACGGTCAGTTCCTCCAGGAGACGGATCGACGGGTGGAGGCGAAGGCGGTGTGGGAGAGGGTCCTCGCCAACGACTGTCCGGACTGGTTGCGCGCGGAGATCGAGGCCATGCGCCACGAGACGAAGGCGGATCGGGGAAGGGAAGACGCATGAGCTCCAAGCGCGAGGACGTGGAACGCTTCTTTTCCCGGGTGTCGCAGTGCACGAAGTGCCATGCGGAGCACGGGATCGTCGTCCCGCCGCCCGATCCGATGCCGGATCCGGCCAGCGTGCACGTCCTCCTGCTCGGTGAGCAGCCGGACCGCTCCACCGCGGAGAAGGGGCCGCGCGGCCTCGACGCGGATCCGTCCCTGGAGATCCTGCGCAGCTACGTGGAGACGAGCGGGATCGACCAGGACACGATGTTCTACACGCCGGCCATCCTCTGCCTGCCCAAGCAGGAAGGCGATCGTCCCAAGCGGCCGTCCGCCCGCGAGGTGCGCCACTGCTCCACGCACCTGCAGAGCCTGCTGAACCACCTGCGGCCCACCGTCGTGGTGCCGCTGGGCCACACCGCCGTTCAGGCACTCCAGTGGGCCTGGCCCGACTGGAGCGCGCTGCGCCAGTTCATCCTGAACTACGACGTCGGTTCGTTCCTGGAGCGGAACGGCGTGGCGGTCTACCCGCTCTACTTCCCCAGCGAGGCCACGCTCAAGGCCCGGGGGGAGTCTCGCCAGCGGCGGGACTGGGCCCGTCTGGCCCAGGTGATTCAAGCGGTGGAGCGAAACGCCCCGACGAGCTAGATTCCTCCCATGCGAACGCTGCGAACGGCCCTCATCGGCTTCGGCCCCATCGGCCGCGCGACGGCACGGGAGATCCTGGCCGCGCCGGACCTCCGACTGGCCGCGGTGGTGGATCCCGCACCCGACCTCGCCGGGCGAAGCGTCTCGGACGTGCTGGGCACGACCGACGCCGGCCGCCTCCGCATCCTGCCCTCGCTGGATCGTCTGCCCGCGCGCATCGACGTGGCGGTGCACCTGGCCGCGTCGCGCTTCCCCATGGCCGTCGAGCAGATCCATCCGCTGCTGGAGCGCCGGCTCCCTGTCGTCAGCACGTGCGAGGAGATGATCGCCGCCCGCTGGCGATGGCCCCGCCGCGCCCGCAAGCTCGATGACGCGGCCGCCGAGGCCGGCGTGCCCCTCCTCTCCACCGGCGTGAATCCCGGCTTCGTCATGGATCTCCTGCCGGCCGCGCTGGCCAACGTGCTGGTCGGCCTCAAGTCCGTCCGCGTGACGCGTCGCGTGAACACGGCGCGCCGGCGGAAGGCGCTCCAGCAGAAGACGGGCGCCGGCATCACGCGCGCCGAGTTCCGCGCGCGGGCCAAGGACGGCACGGTGGGGCACGTGGGGCTCAAGGATTCGTTGGTGTTCCTGGTGAACCATCTGCCGATCCGGGCCGACGTCGGCGACGAGCGCCTCACCGCGGTGATCCAGCGCAAGTCCGGACAGCCTGTTCCCAAGGGACGCGTGGCGGGCGTGCACCAGATCGTGCGGGCGCGCGACGCGGACGGCAAGATCCGCGCCACGCTCGACCTGACGATGGTGCACGGCCTCGACGATCCCTACGACGAGATCCGCATCGCCGGCGATCCGCCGGTGGTGGTCCGGTTCGAGGGCGGCCTGGCGGGCGACCGCGCGACGGTGGGCGCCGTGCTCGCCGGGATCCGCTGGGCCGAGCACGCCCCGCCCGGACTCGGCTAGCGCGAGCGGGTCGCTCCTAGGACGGCGACGTCACCACCGCGAACCGGAACGACTGCTGCGGCGGCCCGGACGCCATCCCGCCCTCCTCCAGCTCCAGCCGGATGACGTACTCGCCGTCCGGCACCTGCGCGGTCTGGAACAGCATCGTGATCCGGCCGGTGGCGCCGTCCACGCGCACTCCGCGCTCGCGCAGCACCGCCGGCGCTCCGTCCTGCGCGACGGTCAGCGTCCAGGGTCCTTCGGCCGGCGCGCGCAGCCGCGGCTGGAAGTGCACGAGAAATCGATCACCCACCTCCGCGCGCGGGACCGTCTCCAGCCAGTCCTGCCCGTCGGGGCGTGCCAGGAAGGATCGCGCGATGCGTTCGGCCGCGGGAGCGGCGGCGCCGCCCTCGCGCGCATCGCCGCCGGGGGCGGCGCATCCGACCGCCGTGAACAGCGCCAGCATCAGGACGATGGATCTCATGGTCTCCTCACCACGCGGCCGGTCCGCACTCCGGACTCGTCTCTCACCCGCACGAAGTACTGACCCGGTCCGACCGCCACGCCGCGCTCGTCGCGACCGTCCCAGGTCAATCCCGAGGCCCCCGAAAGGGTCCGGACCCGACGTCCCGTCACGTCGTGCACGGTGACCTCGGCGGCAAGGGCGGCGGGCGCCGCCCACTGGATCCGCACCGACTCGCGGAAGGGATTCGGCGAGGCGCCCAGCTCCGCGGCCCGGCCGGATCGGCCGGGCGTGCGCGGTCCGGACACCACGGGAACCGTCTTCACGAGAGGATGCGTGAGGCCCACCCCCACCTGGACGTCGCTCCAGATGCGGTTGCGGGAGTGGATGACGGGAAACATCACGTAGTCGTAGTCCGGACACGTGTTCAGCGACGGCTCGTCGCACTCGGGCGTGTCGGAGATGGGATCCCAGCGCTCCCGGTCCGCCTCCGTGGTGTGGTACAGCCCGATGTAGTGGCCGATCTCGTGCGCGAACAGCGAGCCGTACGCCTCCAGGCAGTCCGGGCAGCGCAGGAACGGCTCCATCCGCATCGCGATGCCGGAGTCGCGCGTGCCGTTGAAGGCCGGGCCCGGAATCCCGCCCGACAGCCCCACCACCGGGTTGAGCGGCGCCTCGAATCCTTCCAGGCAGTAGACGTTCAGCGCGCGACGATCCGGAAAGTCGGCGCTGGTGAGGAACATCTCCCCCGCCTCCTCCCACGTGGCCACGACGCTGAACTCCGGACGATCCAGATCCAGGTGCGTGATCTCGCCCACGCGAAGCCCCGCCGGCGCGAGCACGTCGTCCACCAGCTGCAGCAGGCGGTCGAAGTGCGGGTTCGTCGTGGCGATCTCCGCGGAGAGCGTGGAGCCGGGCAGGTAGACGAAGTTCAGATCGATGCGGTGGTCCAGGCGTACCGCCACCTCGGAGCGGAACGTGGCGATCACGTCGACCACCGCCGACACGTCGCCGCCGGTGTGACCGGGCGGCGGCAGCGCGCGCACCCTCACGCCGTAGGTGCCGCGCCGCAGCCTGGACTCCGGGCGGTCGGTGCTGGGCACCTGCGCAGTGCCGCGTCCGGGCCGGATCTCCGCGGCCACCGGCGCATCGTCCAGATCGTGGGCGGAAAGCACGGCGCCGTCGGGGCCGATGAGCTCCACCGAGAGCCACGCCTCCGTGTCACCGACCGCCTCCGCCCGCACGATGAGCCCGACGTCGGGGTGGCGCACGTCGAATTCCACGACTTCGGAGAGCGGGTCCACCGCGAGCCCCGACCACGTCACGTACCGCAGGTCCGGGTCGCGGCGCGGGCGAGGACGGGATCGGCCGGGCGACGCCGGCGCCGGCGCGGAAGTCCGCGGCAGGACCTCGTGGGCGCAGACGGCCTCGTTCCCGAAGACTTCCTCCGCCTCCAGGTGCGGGGCGGCGCTCCCGGGCGCGGCGGCCAGGGCGATGAGTCCGGCGACGGCGGTGGCGAGGCGAAGCTGCATGCCGGTTCTCCCTAGGATTCGGCGTTCCCCTCCGCGGGGAGCCAGTCGACCCAAGTGCTTCGGTCCCGGTGGAAGTGGTCGCGGAACACGCGGTGGAGTTCCTCGACACTCAGGTCCAGGACGCGCTGCCGCCGGATGTCGATCTCCTCCAGCGGCCGGCCGATGGCCCACTGCGCGAACAGGCTGCCCAGCCAGTAGCCGTTGTGCTCCCGGCTGGTCTCCAGCTCGCGGAGCTGGATCTCCTGCTCCTTCGCCAGCTCCTCCGCCGTGGGGCCGTCGGCCTGGAGCTCGGCGATGGCCCGGAACACGTCGTCTCCCATCGCCCGGGCATCGGCCGGATCGGATCCGAAGCGGACCGAGACGGTTCCGCGCGCGGGGCCGATCAGAGACCAAGAATACCCGACCCCGACCCCGTACGTCGCCCCCTGCTCCTCGCGCAGCCGCTCCCGCAGCCGACGTTCCAGGATGGACGTGGCCGTCCGCAGGCGATGCCACTCGAAGGGGTCGTCCCCGCCGTAGGAGTGGAGCGTGATCGTGGTGAAGGCGCGCGGCTCCTTCCCGGCCCGCACCGTCTCCCGCACGGACTCCTCGGGGAACCGGACCTCGCGGTCCACCCAGGTGGAAGCGGGTCCGTCGACGTCGGGCAGCGAGCCGATCGTCCGCTCGAGCGCGGGGATCACCACGGCCAGGTCCAGGTTGCCGACCATGAACAGCGTGAAGTCCGAGGCATCGTCGAACGCGTCGCGGTAGAAGCGCAGTCCCGCTTCCGGATCGATCTCCTTCAGCCGTTCCAGCGTCATCGGCCGGGCGCGGGGATGGTCCCTAGTGTTGATCTCCGCGAGGCGGTCCTGGTAACGGACGCGCGGATCGGAGTCGCGGTGGGCCAGCCCGCTTTCCAGCCGCGTGAAGTAGCGATCCACCGCGGCCGGATCCAGGTCGGGTTCCGTCATCTTCAGCACGGCCAGCTCCAGCGCGACCGGCAGGTCCGACACCGTGGACGATCCGGAGATCCCGTGGCGCCGGCTCCCGAAGTACGGCGACGCGGACGCGACTCTCCCGGTGAGCAGCTTCGACAGCTCGATGGCGCTGCGCCCGCCGAAGCCGGACTCGGAAATGAGCGACACCGCCGACGACGCCGACGGCAGCATCTCGGCGTCCGCGAGGGAGAGCCCGCCCAACGCCACCAGGTCGAAGAGGATCGTGTCGTCGTTGAAATCGGTGGGACGAAGGAACACGCGAATGCCGTTGGACAAGGTCAGCTCCGTGACGCCGATCTCCTCGCGCTCCGAGCGCTCCACCACGCGACCGGCCGGCCGCGGCCTCTCGATCAGCGGGGCGTCCAGCGTCTCGTCCACCCACGGTTCGGGATCGACCGAGGCCACTTCGCGGAGCACGGCCAGCAGTTCCGCGTCGCCCGTGAGACCGTCGCCCGACGGGCGGGACGCGGCCACCACGACGCCGTCCGCGTCGCTCCCCTCCGCGAACGCCTCCAGGCACTCCGCCGCGGTGATGCCGGGCAGCTCCCGTCGCCAGATCTCCACCTCCACGTCGATGCCCGGGATCGGCTCGTCGTTCAGGAAATGGCGCGTGTACTCCGAGACGTAGGCCGCGCTCGGCGTCTTCGCGCGCTCCGCCCACGTCGCCTCGATGCCGGCCTGCATGCCCTGCCGCGCCCGCTCCAGCTCCGTGTCCGTGAAGCCGTGCCGGAGCACGCGCTTCTCCTCCAGCAGCACGGCACGCAGTCCGTCGGCCTCCCGGCCCTCCGGCACCGCCGCCCACAGATCCGTGAGCCGGGCGAGGCGGCCGAACGTGGAGCCCGACCTTCCGGCCGAGAGAAACGGTGGATCCTCGCTGCGGACGATCTCCTGCAGCCGGGCCGAGAACATCCCCGCCGCCAGCCGCTCCACCAGACCCTGCCGGTAGGCGCCGTACGTCTGCGGTTCCTGCGGAGCATCGCGGCGACGGCTCACGGACACGCGCGTGCCGCGCAGCTCATCGTCGTCGGCCAGGGCGAACAGCGTGTCGCCGTGCGCCGGCACGTCCCACTCCCGCGAGGCGCGAAGGTCCGGCGTGGCCGGGATCGCCCCGAAGTCCTCCTCGATCCAGGCGATGACCTCGTCCGCGTCGAAGTCACCGACCGCGATCACCGCCATCCGCTCCGGGCGGTACCAGTCCTGGTAGTAACGACGGATCGCGTCGGCCTCGCCGGAGCGCAGGATCTCCGGATCGCCGATGGGCAGCCGCTCCGCGTAGCGCGATCCCTTCAGCAGGATCGGCAGCTGCTGGTCGCGGATCCGACTGCCGGCGCCCAGCCGGCCTCGCCACTCGTCCAGGACGACGCCGCGTTCCCGCTCGATCTCCTCGCCGTCCATCGTGGCGGCGTGCGCGAACTGCTCCAGGATGCGCACGCCCTCCCGCAGCAGACCGTCGCCGTCCGTGGGAATCGTGAGCATGTACACCGTCTCGTCGAAGCTGGTGTACGCGTTGAGGTCCGCGCCGAACCTGGCCCCGATCGACTCGAAGTAGTCGATGAGGTCGTTGCCCGCGTATCGTTCCGTCCCGTTGAAGAGCATGTGCTCCACGAAATGGGCGAAGCCCCTCTGGTCGTCGTCCTCGTCCACCGAGCCCGCGTCCACCACGAGGCGCAGCTCGGCGCGGGCCTCGGGGCGGCCATTCTCGCGGACGATCCAGGTGAGGCCGTTGTCCAGGCGGCCGGAACGGACCGCGGGATCCACGGGAAGATCATCGTCCCGGTTCTGGGCGAGGGCGAGGCAGGGCAGGAGCAGCAGGAGGGTCGCCGCCACCCGCAGCGGGAGGCGGACGAGGGAGCGGTTTCGGCTCACGGGGCACATCCGGAGTTCAGGTCCTGGGAGTTCGCGCGGCGCGCGCATCGTCTCGGGAATCTACCCTTCGCCGGCCGTCGCGGTTCCGGCGGTTGGGGTCAAAGGTACCCCAGGCCCCGCAGCTTCTCCTCGAGATCCTTCTCCTCGTCGGCCGAGATCCCGTACTTGCCGTCCTCGGCGCCGTCGAACGACTCGAAGCGCGCGGCCTCCTGCCCGCCGGCCGCAAAGAGGTCCGGCCGGAAGCGACCGTCCATGTGGGTGGGAATGGGACAGCCCAGCGCATGCAGGATGTTGGGGGCCACATCGAAGATCTCCAGGTCCTTCACCTCGTCGCCGTTCGCGAACGAGGGCCCTGCGCCGATGAACAGGCCGTTCCGGCGATGCGTGCCGTTGCCCCACTCCGGCTTCACGAAGACCTCCGGCACGTCGTACTCTTGCATGAACGCCTCGAACGGCTGGTCCAGGAACTCCACGAAGACGTCGGGCAGGGTGTCGGCCTTGGGCCCCTCGAAGATCTCCTCGCGACGCTTGACCAGCGGAAGCAACGGCGTGCCGTCGAGCGGGTTCTTCATCGCCTTGAGTCGCTTCATCAGGTCCTCGACGACGGCCTCGTACTCCTCGCCCGGCTCCACGGTGCCGAACATCTCCCGGCCCTTCAGGTTCACAAAGAAACCGTTCGTCGGGTAGTAGTGCACCTTCGTCCGGTCCCAGTCGATGCCCCCGACGTACGGATTGAGCTTCTCCACCTTCTTGTCGATGGAGGCGCCCATCCCCACCGCGCGGCCGACCTTCGCCAGCGTGGAGCGCCCCACGCCGACCGCGTTCAGCGCCTTCTTGAACGCCATGCGCGTGGCGCCCTTGGACGGCGCCCGCAGCGTGAGGAGCCCCTCCTCGGCCAGCCACTTGCTGAAGAAGACGTGGCGCTCCATCGGGCCGAAGCCGTGGTCCGAGATCACGACGAAGTCCGCGTCGTCGCCCGCCGCCTCGATGAGGTCGCCGATGTGCTCGTCCAGGCGGACGAAGTAGTCGCGCACCGCCGCCGTCAGCGAGTCCTGCCGGACCGCGTCGTCGTCGTCGATCTTCATCACGTGCTCGTGCAAGCAGTGCTGCAGTCGATCCGAGCCGGTGAAGACCACCATGAACAGGTCCCACGGCTTGGACTGCATCAGCTTGGTGCACAGCTCCGCGCGCGCGCGCGTCTGCTTGAGCTGGTCCCGGACGAGATCGTGGCCGCGATGCTTGTAGTTCTGCCAGTACAGGTCGATCTCGTAGTCCGGCTGCAGGAGCTTCAGCTCCGGCGCGAACTCCTTGGGATGCGTGTAGTCCACGTCCTCGGGGGTCAGCATCCCGGAGACGAGGATCCCGTTCACGGGCCGCACCGGCCAGGTCAGCGGCACGTTCACGATGATGCACTGCCTGCCCTGCTCGCCCGCAACCTCCCACAGCGTCGGCGCCTGATAGGAGCCGCTGTTCACGACCTTCCGGGCGTAGCCGCCCCCCTCGGACGACGTGAATCCCACGACGCCGTGCGAGCCGGGCTGCTGGCCGGTCATGAAGGAGATCCAGGCCGGCGCGGTCACCGGCGGATAGGTGGACTGGAGGATCCCCATCCGGCCGCGCTCGGCCAGCCGCGCGAAGTTGGGCGTGAGTCCCTTCGAGATCCAGCGCTGGTAGTAGAGGAAATCCGCTCCGTCCACGCCCAGGATCACGAGTTTCCGGCGGTCGGCCATGGGGCATTCCACTCCAGAGTGAGAAGTCGAGCGAACGAGGATACCATACCGGACCGGGCGAAGGGGCGGCCCCGGCGGCGTCTAGGCGCCGGGAGCCAGCGTGTCCAGGGCCTCGGGGTCCACCTCGACGCCGACCTGCCGGCGCCGATCGGCCAGCCACTCGGCGACGGCTCCCGCGCCGGGTCCGCTGCCCCGCGTTCCGAGGAGTTCCTGCATCTCTTCCGTGGAGAGTTCGCGACCGGGCTCCACGTCCAGGCAGACGATCGCGACCCAGGATCCCAGGAGTTCGTGGGGGCCGGAGATGGAGCCGGGACCGCCCTCGAAGATCTCCTGACGCAGCGGAAGGTCCGGCGTGCTGCGTCGCTCGAGGTCCAGCAGGTGGAAGTTCGCGCCGAGCGGCCGCGGACTCTCCACGATCTCGCGAAGCCGCGCCTGCCCGCTGCCGGCACGACGGATCGCCTCGATCTCGCGGAGCGCCGCGTCCCGCGTCGGCAGATCGAAGCGAAGGATGCGCGCGCGGTCGTCGCGGCGGAAGATCTGCGGCTGGCTCTCGCGGAGCAGCGTCAGGAGGGAGTCGCTGACGGCCGCCTGCGGAGCGCGATCCACGATGTCCTCCATCGCCGCCGTCACCAGGATCTCCTCCCGACGGCGCCGCTCCAGCCTCTGTACCCAGAAGTCCTCGCCCAGTCGACGACGTTCGGCCTCCTGCGACAGGAGGATCTCGTCGAGCGCGGTCTCCAGGACCTCCTGGATCCGCTGATCCAGGACGGGGGCACGCGGTCGCTGTCCGCGCGCGACCCCCGCGACCATCGTCGCGTAGTCCGTCAGCGTGAATGTTCCCCCGTTCCACGTGGCCGCGGGCCGATCCGACTCGTCGGGCTCCAGGCGAGGGACCGCCCAGTCCTGATCGTCCTCGGTGGCGTCGGCCGCCAGAATCGCGCGCCGCGTCGCAGCGGCCAGCCGGTCGACGGCCTCCGGCTCGATCCGGATCCCCGCCTTCTCCCGCAGCGTGACCAGCAGCTCCTTCGCCCGCTCGATGTTGGCGCGGACCTGGAGCCCCCGCAGGACCATGGACCGCGCCTCGCCGAACGGCCCCGGATCGATGTCGCGACGCTCGATGATGCGCAGCAGAAACCAGGCGCCGCGGTTCCGCTCCGGCCCGTGCATCTCCCCGATCTCCAGCTCCGGAAGCGCGTCACCCACCACGTCGGGCAGCGGGGACCACGTTGCCCAGTACTCGGAACGGGCGTCGCTGGGATCCAGAAAGTCCTCGAACGGCTCGCCCTGCTCGATCCGGCTCCGGGCCGCGGCCGCCTCCGCCTCCGTCCCGAAGCGGACGATCTGGACGCGATGCGTCGTGGACATCGTCCGATAGGCATCGGCCACGGCGACCGAGTCCGGCGATGCCTCGCTGCCCAGCAGGATCTGGAGACGCTCCACGCGGGCTTCCTCGCGCGCCCGGTGGATGCGATCGGGGAGGTCGGAGTCCGGCGCCGTCAAGAGTCCCTCCGCGTACTCCACCAGCAGGGAAGCATCGACGAAGGCCTGGACGCAGCGGTTCCGATCCTCGCGCGAGGACAGCGGAAGCCGATCCTGCGCGGCGCGATCCGCGTTCCACTCGCGGATCTCGCGCGCGGTGACCGCCCGCGGACCGATCGTCACGACGACGGGCTCACCGAGCTCCGCGCAGCCCGCCAGAGCCGCGGTGCCCAGGACCGCGGCGGCGAGAACGCTCCGCGTGCGCGATCCGATCAAGCGGGGTTGATCCTTCCTTCCGTGCGTCCGGCCGCAAGATCGCGCAGCAGGCGCTGCGCGTAGACGCGAACCATCTTCTTGCGGTAGCCGACCGGCATGGCGGTGTTCTTCTTGGGGGCGGCGCGCTTCTCCAGCACCGACGCGACCGGCTCGATCACGTCCTCCAGGGAGGCGCCGGCGTGCTCCGCGGTGAAGTCCTCGAAGTGCGGGACCACGTCGACCGCGGTGGTGGCCGCACGCAGCGTCACGACGCGGCCGGCGTCGTCCAGGGACAGCGCCGCGGCGCACCCCATCTCCGGGTAGTCCATCGTGTCGCGCGAGCGCAGCTTGCGGTATCCCGCGCGGAGCCCGCCGGACTCCTCGGGGATCCGCACGCCCGCGATGATCTCTCCGGGCTTCAGCACGTTCTTCGCGATGCCGTCGCCGGAGTAGAACTCCGTCACCTTCACGTCGCGGCGGCCGTCCGCGGACACCAGCTCCAGGACGGCGTCCAGGCATCCGAGGAGGGGAGCCAGATCGCCGGAGTAGGCCGCGTAGCAGACTTCCTTCTGCGGCACCACGAGGCACTCGTCGGACTCCGCCTTCATGCAGGAGCCCTTCGTGGTCCGCCAGAACGGCGTCTGGTTGAAGTAGTAGCAGCGCGTCTCCACCAGCAGGTTGCCGCCCAGCGTGCCCTGGTTGCGGATCAGCGGCGACGCCACGTGGGTGATCGCCTCCGCGAGTCCGGGCCAGCGCTCGCGCACGACCGCGTGATCCGACAGCACGCTGAGCCGCTCCATCGCCCCGATGCGGTTCGCGGTGACGCCGCGCAGCTCCTCCACGTCCTCCAGCGCGATGACGTGCGGCCGCGCGTTCAGGCGGTTCTTGTAGTTCTGCAGGAGGTCGGTGCCGCCGGCGAGGAAGTCCGCGTCGTGCTCGCGGGCCAGACCGACGGCCTCGTCCAGCGTCTTGGGCCGGTGGAGTCGGAACGGGGCGAGGATCATCGGGCCACCTCCTCGGCCGGACGCGACGTCGATTCCTTCGACTCGCGCCGCGCCTTCTTCTCCAGGGCGGTCAGCACCCGATCGGGCGAGAGCGGGAGCTCGTAGAAGCGCACTCCGACGGCGTCCGTCACCGCGTTGGCCAGGCTCGGCAGGATGGGGAGCAGCGGTCCCTCGCCCGCCTCCTTGGCGCCGAACGGTCCCTCCGGATCGTTCGACTCCACGATGTGGACCTCCACGGGCGGCATCTCCACCGGGCCCGGGATCTTGTAGTCCAGCAGGTTCGGGTTGCCGACGCTCATGCGGTTGTAGCCGAACGACTCCATCATCGCCTGGCCGAGGCCCATGTGCAGGCATCCCTCGATCTGCATCTCCACCGCCAGCGGGTTCAGCGCCTTGCCGCAATCGTGCGCGGCCCACACCTTCACCGGCTTCACGAACCCGGTATCCGGATCCACCTTCGTCTGCGTCACGTACGCCTGGAAGCTGTACGTGGGCGACAGCCCCGCGGCCGCGCCCTTGTGCGTGCCGCCCATCTTGGGGGCGTCGTGGTAACAGCCCTTCGAGATGAGGGCGCCCTTGCCGGCGATGGCCTCCAGGACCGCGTCCAGGTAATGCACGCGCACGTCGGGCTCCGGCAGGTAGACCACCTCGCCGTGCCGCGTGTCGAAACCGTCGGCCGGCTTGCCGGTCAGCCGCGACGCCGCCGCGCACAGCTTGCCGCGGATCACCTCGGCCGCCTGCCGCGCCGCGTTGCCGGCCATGAACGTCACGCGCGAGCTGTAGCTGCCCAGGTCGATGGGGTCCGTGTCCGTGTCGCGGGCGTGCACGCGGATCCAGCTCAGCGGCAGCCCCAGCACCTCGGCGACGCACTGCGCCAGCATGGTGTCCGACCCCTGGCCGATCTCCGCGGCCAGGCAGTGCACGGTGACGCCCCCGTCCATGTCGATCTTCAGGTGCGCCGTGGACTGCGGCACCTTGTTCCAGTTGATCCGCAGGGCCGATCCGGAGATGTAGAAGCCGCACGCGATGCCGATGCCCTCGCCGTAGGGAAGGCGGCCGCGCTTGCTCTTCCAGTCCGAGGCCTCCAGCACGCGGCGGATGCACTCCTCCGTCCCGTTCGAGGTGATGCGGAAGCCGTTCAGCGTGGTGGTGTGGGAACCGAGCAGGTTGCGGAGGCGGAACTCCGCGGGATCCATCCGGCACTTCTCCGCCAGCTCGTCGATGAGCACCTCGAACGCGAAGCGGCTGTTCACCGCGCCGTGACCGCGCATCGCTCCGCACGGCGGCTTGTTCGTGTACACGCGACGACCCTGGTAGCGGAAGTTCGGCAGGTCGTACGGGCCGACGGAGAGCACGCCGTTGTAGTACGTGGTCACCACGCCGAAGCTGCCCCACGCGCCACCGTCGATGAGCGCGTCGATGTCCAGCGCCGTCAGCTTGCCGTCCGCATCGCAGCTCACCGCCATCGACGTCTTGGTGGGATGGCGCCCGTGGTTGGTGAGGAACACCTCTTCCCGGTCGAAGAGGATCTTCACCGGGCGGCCTGTCTTGCGGCTGAGCAGCGACGCTATCATCTCGTGCGGGAACGGATCGGACTTGCCGCCGAACGCGCCGCCGACCATCGGCCGGATGACGCGCACCTTGTGCATTGGGAGCTCCATCACCGCCGCCAGGTCGCGGTGCAGATAGTGCGGCACCTGCGTGGCGGACCAGAGCGTGAGGCGTCCGGTGGGCTCCCACTGGGCGATGGTGCAGTGCGGCTCCGTGAACGCGTGCGTGACGCCGATGAAGCGGAAGTCGCCGGACGCCACGTGCTCCGATCCGTTCAGCGCACCGTCCACGTCGCCGAAGTCCTGGTTCACCTGCTTGTGCAGGTTGGACGGGTGACGCGTCTCCGGGTTGATCTTCAGCTCCGGCTCGATCTCCTCGAGCGACTCCTCCGGTTTGTTGAACACTCGGAGCGGTTCGTACTCCACCTGGATGGCGTCCAGCGCGGCGAGCGCCGTCTCCTCGTCGACCGCGGCGACGCCGGCCACGCAGTCGCCGACGTACTTCACGCGGTCCACGGCCAGCGCCACCTCGTCCTTGGAGATGGGCAGCACGCCGAACTTCGCCATGTCCGACCGTCCCGTGACGACGGCCTTCACGCCCGGCATCGCCTCCGCCGCCGACGTGTCGATGGAGAGGATCTTCGCGTGCGGGAGGTGCGAGCGGAGGATCTTCCCCGTCAGCATTCCCGGCAGCTTCATGTCGTCCGTGTAGACGGCGCTGCCGGTGACCTTGGAGTAGGCGTCCACCAGAGGGACGCGCGCACCGACGCCGTGCGGGGATCGTTCGCTCACCTGGCGTCCTCCCCCACCCTCGGCTTGTCGTAGACGCCCACGGGAGTCGGGACGTCCTCTTCCTCCGGCCGCGGCAGGCGACGCGTTCCGCGCAGCTCCGCCGCCGCTTCGCGCACCGATTCCACGATCTTGTTGTAGCCGGTGCAGCGGCACAGATTGCCCGAGATGGCGCGGCGGATCTGATCGTCGTCCGGATCCGGGTGCCGCTCGAGGAGGCGCGTCACGGTCATGATGAAGCCCGGCGTGCAGAAGCCGCACTGCGACCCGCCCAGCGTGGCGAACGCCCGCTGGACCGGATGCAGGTCCGCCCCGGAGGGCGCCAGATCCTCGATCGTCCGGATCTCGCGCCCTTCGGCGAGGACGGTGAGCGTGAGGCAGGCCAGCTGCGGCTCCCCGTCGACGTGGACGGTGCAGCAGCCGCAGGTGCCCATGTCGCAGCCGCGGGTGGTTCCGGTGAGTCCCAGATCTTCGCGGAGGGTGTCCAGGAGGACGTCATAGGGACGGGCGGCCACCTCGCGGGGCGTGCCGTTGACCGTCAGGCGCACCAGCTGGCGCGGCGGCCGGTCCTCGTCCCGCGGGAGAGGGCGCGGTCCGTGCAGTGGTTGGCTCATGGGGATCTTCCGTGCTTTTCGGGTGATCGGTCGAATCGGGCTCAAGATACCCCAACCGGGCCCCCGACGCGAGAATCGTGGGGAAGCCGTCCCCCTCCGCCGATGTTGTAAACGACGGGAAAAATCGGGGAGACGGGTCCGGCCGGGGGTTGCGTCTCGGGCGTCGCCCGGCCGAAACTGGGGTCAGGAGAAGCCGCCACGGGCCGAACGTCCGGGGCCTCGGTCCGGAACTCCGGATCGAAAACTCCTGAAAGCAGAATTTTGCGGTCCGGCGTGAACCTGCGCGAGGCCCGCGGGTATCAAGACCAACGGGCGGAGTGCGCCCTGGTCCACCGTCGACCGACTCACCCAAGGAGATCCTGACTCATGCGCCTGAACCGCACGCTCTCGATCCTGGGCCTGGCCGTCGCGCTGCCCATCCTGACCGCTTCGTTCGCGTTCGCCTGTGAGAAGCAGGCCGCCGCTAAGTCCGCCTCCGCCTGTGCTTCCAAGAGCGCGGATGCGGCCGTCGCCAGCTCCGGCAAGGAAGGCAACGGCAAGACGTGCGCCTCCAAGGCCGCTGATGCCGCCGTCGCGGGCGCCGGCTCCTGCGCCTCCAAGGCCTCGGCCCAGACGGCCGGCGCCGGTTCCTGCGGCGCCAAGGGCGCCGACGCCGCCACCGCCGGTGCGGGTTGCTCCGGCGAGGCCAAGTCCGCGGACGCCGCCGTCGCCGGAGCGGGCTCCTGCGGCGCCAAGGCTTCGGCCCAGACGGCCGGCGCCGGCTGCGGCGCCAAGGGCGCGGACGGCAAGTCCGTCGCCGCCTGCGAGTCCAAGGACGGCGCCACGCTGACCTACAAGGTCGCCGGCATGACCTGCGGCGGCTGCGTGGGCCAGATCGAGGCGGCCGTGGCCAAGCTCGAGTACGACTCCATCAAGGAGTGCACGGTGTCCCTGGAGAACGGCGAGTGCGTCATCGTCACGAGCGGCCCGGTCTGCACGAAGTCGATCGGCGAGGCCATCACGAACGCCGGTTTCCAGGCCGAGTACATCGTCGCGGCCGACGAGGAGACCACCGAGGAGAAGACGGAAGAGCCGGCCGAGGAGGCCGCCGCCACGATGTAGCCCGCGCTTCGCGAGCCATCGATCCACGGGGAGGGCCCACGGGCCCTCCCTTTTTTCGTGGGTCTCCGGCCCGCGGAAGGGCCCGCCGGCCAAGGGCGGGAGCCTCCGTCACCCGTCCCAGGGGCCCCTAGAGGGGCAGAAACCGGGTTGACAGCCCGGCGAGGCCGGAAAACACTCCGGCCGTCCCACTCGGGAGGTCGTTCCCCGCGGAGATCCGCGGGGCCGTGCCCCCGGACTGTCTGGAGGAACCCATGCTGCTGCGCAGGGCGATGCTCTCGGCATGTGCCGCCGCCATCGTCGGCCTGGGGGCCGGAACCGCTCAGGCCTCCCAGGTTGATACGTGGCAAGGACTTTTCATTCTCGAGGACGTCACCGACATCGGGGCGTTCCCCCACCGGGCCGCGAACTACTCCGGCTATGCCCACCTGGTCTGGGCGAAGCAGTCGGACTTCACGACCGGAAGCCGGGACGGGGAAGACGACGAGCAGGCGTTCGCCGGCTACGTCGGCGACCGTCTGACCGACAGCTTCACCATCGGCTGCTCCGTCGGCGACCCCCGGAACTACGCTCCGGTGGCCTCCTACCTGGATCCGCACGCTCGCCGCGTGGGGGCCGCGATCCGGGACGGCAACGACCTTCGCTCGCTGGCGGGCTTCGGCGTGGCCGTGAATCCGGACGACCAGATCCAGGCCGTCGGCGCCTGGGACGTCAATGATGACTTCGTGCTCGGTTTTTCGCTGGCCCGTGGCTTCGACGAGGTCGTCCAGGAGACCGATCCGCTGGGCGGTGGCGACACGGTGACCAACCGCGAGGAGTCCAGCTACCTCACGTTCGGAACGTCGGCGGGGTTCAACCTCGACTCGTTCCTCCGCAACGTGGACGTGGCCTTCAACTTCACGACGGGAAGCCAGGAGGAAGAGGACTTCGGGGATGGTGACAACGGCGGCTTCGCCTTCGCCCTCCAGGGAGACTTCGACCGGTACCGCCACTGGGATCCGCGGATCCAGGTCGGCTACTACAACTACAACGGCGACTTCACCCAGGACATCCCGGACGGCGATCCGGGCCCGGCTCCGAAGGACGAGGCCACCGTCAGCGGCTGGACCGTCGACTTCGGCGGCACCGTCGCCCTGGGCGATCGCGCCCGAGTCGGCACGTCGGTGGGCATCATGTCCCAGAAGATCGAGCTGGAGACGAACGACGACGTGTTCTTCGAGAACGTGAAGGAAGAGATCACCAGCACGATGATGCCGATGTGCGGCGCTGGCGTCTCCGTCGACATTACGGACCATTGGGTTCTCGAGTTCGCGGCGGTCGGCACCTACGAGAAGACCAAGGACGAGGTGACCAGCAACACCGTCGACGACTCGGAGACGCAGACGTTCGAGACCGTCAACATGGACATGCGCTACCGGAGCGGCATCCGCTATCACCGCGGATTCGGTGCGGATGAGAACGGCGACGGCGAGGGCGACAACCACTTCGAGCTCTCCGCCACGTTCGAGCCGGGCATCTTCGGCGAGAACCCGCTGGGCGGCAGCGGAAGCTCCGGCGACGATCAGCCGTGGGTGGAAGTCGTCTCGATGTCGGTCTTCTTCTAGAAGACACCGGCACCGGAGGTTCTCGGAGGCGCTCCGCCCAGGCGGGGCGCCTCCTTCTTTTGCCCTCCGCTCGCCGCGCCGCTAGACTGCCCGAAACCGATTCCCGCGCTCACCACTCCGGAGGTGCCCCGTGAACGAACCGACGATCGCCAGCCTGCTCTCCGAGGATCGCCGCTTCCCGCCAGCGGAGGAGTTCCGGGCCCGGGCCAACGTGAACGACCCGGCGATCTACGAGGAGGGTCAGGATCTGGAGCGGTTCTGGGGCGAGTACGCGGAGAAGTTCGACTGGATCCGGAAGTGGGACAAGGTCCTGGAGTGGGACTGCCCCTTCGCGAAGTGGTTCGTCGGCGGCCGGATGAACGTCTCCGCCAACTGCATCGACCGCCACCTGGCGGAGCGACGCAACAAGGCGGCCCTCGTCTGGGAGGGCGAACCCGGGGACGAGCGCGTGCTCACGTACGGCGACCTGCACCGCGAGGTCTGCCGGGCCGCGAACCTGCTGAAGAACCTGGGCGTGAAGAAGGGCGACCGTGTCACGATCTACCTGGGCATGGTGCCGGAACTGCCCATCGCGATGCTGGCCTGCGCCCGGATCGGGGCGGCGCACTCGGTCATCTTCGGCGGTTTCAGCCCGGACTCCATCGCCGAGCGCGTGCAGGACTCGAAGTCGAAGCTGGTGATCACGGCGGACGGCGGCTGGCGCAAGGGCGGGGTGGTCCCGCTCAAGGCCAACGTCGACGAGGCGCTCAAGCAGTGCCCGGACGTGGAGAGTGTCGTCGTCGTGCGACGCGTCGGCGAGGCGACGCGCGTCCACATGAAGGACGGCCGCGACCACTGGTGGCACGACCTCCTGGACGAGACGTCGCGGCACTGCGATCCGGAGCCGATGGACTCCGAGGACCTGCTTTACATCCTCTACACGTCAGGCACCACCGGGAAGCCGAAGGGCATCGCCCACACGACGGCCGGCTACTTGATGGGCGTGGCGCGCACGTTCCACTGGGTCTTCGATGCCAAGGACACCGACGTCTACTGGTGCACGGCGGACATCGGCTGGGTCACCGGACACAGCTACATCGTCTACGGTCCGCTGGCCAACGGCGCCACCTGCGTGATGTACGAGGGCGCGCCGGACCACCCCGGCAAGGACCGTTTCTGGGACATCGTCGAGAAGTATCGCGTGACGCTGTTCTACACCGCTCCCACCGCCATCCGGACGTTCATGCGCTGGGGCCGCGAGTATCCCGATCGCTACGACCTGTCTTCGCTGCGGCTGCTGGGGTCGGTCGGGGAGCCGATCAATCCCGAGGCGTGGATGTGGTACCACGAGGTCATCGGCAAGGAGCGCTGCCCGGTCGTCGATACGTGGTGGCAGACCGAGACGGGCGCCATCATGATCGCGCCGCTCCCCGGCCTCACGGCCACGAAGCCCGGCTCCGCCACGAAACCGCTCCCGGGCGTGCACGCGGACGTGGTGGACGAGGAAGGCAACAGCGTGCCGCCGGGCGGTGGCGGCTTCCTGGTGCTGAAGAAGCCCTGGCCCTCCATGCTGCGGACGATCTACGGCGATCCGGTGCGGTACAAGGAGGTCTACTGGTCCCGCTTCGACGGGATGTACTTCCCCGGCGACGGCTGCAAGCGCGACGAGGACGGCGACTTCTGGCTGCTCGGGCGCGTGGACGACGTCATGCTGGTGTCGGGCCACAACATCTCCACGATGGAAGTGGAATCGGCACTGGTGGATCACGCCGGCGTGGCGGAGGCCGCGGTCGTCGGCAAGCCGCACGAGATCAAGGGACAGGGAATCGCGGCGTTCGTGACGCTGCGGGCCGACCTGCACGGCGGCCACGACCTCCGCGACGAGCTCCGCGCACACGTGGCCGAGAAGATCGGAGCCATCGCCCGCCCGGACGACATCTTCTTCACCGCGGAGCTGCCGAAGACGCGGAGCGGAAAGATCATGCGGCGCCTGCTCCGCGACGTCGCGGAGGGTCGCGCGCTGGGCGACACCACGACGCTCGCGGATCCGAACGTCGTGCAGAAGCTCCGGCAGCAGTACGAGGGCACGGATTCTTGAGCGGGACCGCGCGGCAGCGGGTCTCCAGCGGCGCGCCTTGGGAGTCGATCGCCGGGTACTCCCGGGCGATCCGCGTGGGATCGTCGGCCTGGGTGGCCGGAACCGTCGCGCTGGACGACGAGGGGAACGCGTTCGCGCCGGGCGACGCGGCGGCCCAGACCCGACGCACGCTGGAGATCATCCGGTCCGCCCTCGCCGAGGCGGGGTTCGGTCTGGAGGACGTGGTGCGGACCCGCATGTTCGTCACCGACATCGACCGGTGGGAGGACGTGGCCCGCGTCCACGGCGAGTTCTTCGGGGAGATCCGGCCCGCCACCACGATGGTGGAGGTCTCCCGACTGATCCATCCCGACCTGGTCGTGGAGATCGAGGCCGAGGCGCGCGCAGGCGGGAACGACTGAGGCCGGTGGCTCCCCGCGATCGGTTGCGGTAGGATCCGGAGCGGTTCACCCTGGAGAGGAAATCTTGGCCTACCTGTGGCTCATCGGCGAGCATCACGGCGTCCGCCTCCAGCACGAGCTGACGGGCGAGGAAGCCAGCGTCGGGCGTGGCTCCGACAACGACCTCGTGCTGCCCAGCCAGACGGTCTCGCGCCACCATGCGCGCCTGCGGCTCGAGGCCGACCGCATCATCGTGGCGGACCTCGGCAGCCTGAACGGCACGCGCATCAACGGCAACGGCGTGGAGGGAGAGGCCACGGCGCAGCCCGGCGACACCGTGGAGTTCGGCAGCGTCATGCTGATGATCTCCGACGCCGCCCGCGAGCCGTCGACCGTGGCGCCGCTCCTGTCGGACGACCAGGACATCTCCAAGAGCGTCTTCCTCTCGCGGGAAGAGGTGTCCAGCGCGGCGAACCAGCGCGGCGTGGCGGACCCCGCGGTCTTCCGCCTGCTGACCGAGGCCGGACAGCTTCTGGTGGTGCCGGAGTCGGAGGAGGGCACGTTCGACCGGATCCTGGAGCTGGTGGAGAAGACGATCCCCGCCGATCGCATCCTCCTCCTCGTCCGGGAAAAGCCCGAAGGGGACCCGGTGCAGCGCGCCGCGCGCATGCACGGTGACCGCGCCATCTCCCGGCTCATGCTCAGCCGCACGATGGTGCGCATGGTGCTGGACGAGGGCGCGGCCATCCTCACGTCGGACGCGCAGGCCGACGAGCGGTTCATGAACCAGCAGTCGGTGGTGGCGCAGGACCTGCGCTCCGCGATGGCGGTGCCGCTGGTGCACCACGAGGAGATGCTGGGCCTCATCTACGTGGACACGTCCGATCCGGTGACCACGTACCAGGAGGACGACCTTCGCGTGCTGACGCTGCTCGGCCAGATGCTGGGCGCCAAGGTGGCCAACGCTCGGCTGCTGGAGATCGCCCGGGAGCGCGAGCGTCTGGAGGAGGAGCTGAAGACCGCGGCGCGCATCCAGCAGCGGCTCCTGCCGCAGAAGCTGCCGGAGATCGAGGGCTACGAGATCATGGCCACGCAGACGACTTGCGAGGCCGTCGGCGGCGACCTGTACGACGCCGGAGAGCACCACGGACGGCTGCAGTTCTGCCTGGGCGATGTCTCCGGGAAGGGCATCGGCGCGGCTCTGCTCATGTCCGACGTGCTGGCGTCCATGCGCACGCTCCGGCCGTTCGACGTGACGCTGCCCGACCTGGTGGCGCGGCTGGACCGGCACGTCCTGCGGACGACGCAGCCGGAGCACTATCTCACGCTGTTCATCGCGGAGATCGATCCGCAGAACCACCGGCTGGAGTACGTCAACGCGGGGCACCCGCCCGCGTTCCTCCTCAAGGCCGACGGGACGTGCGAGTCGCTCGGCTCGACCGGGATGCCGGTGGGTCTCGTGGACCTGCCCACCGTGACGTTCGGCAGCGAGACCGTGGACTTCCCTCCGGGCTCCACGCTGGTCATCTACTCCGACGGTGTCAGCGAGGCGGAGCGCGGCGAGGAGCAGTTCGGCGACCATCGCTTCGAGGCCATCCTCACGGAGTGCCACGCCCTCTCCGCCGACGACTGCGCCGAGCGCATCGAGGCGGAGGTGGACCGCTACCTGGGCGATCGCCCGCGCACGGACGACCTGACGCTCTTCCTGCTGAGGCGCCGCGCATGAGGCCGCCCCTCCGGCTGCTTCTCCCCCTCGTTCTCCTCGCCGCCGCCTGCTCCCCTTCTCCGGAAACCCCGCCCGGCGTGGTGCACCTCATCCCCGACCTCACTCCCGGCGAGGCCGCCGAGGCGGTCTGGCGGAGGTCCGAGGCGACGGATCGGGACCTGCTGGCCACGGCCTCCGGCTGGCGATGGATCCAGGGGCGGGCGGACGAGGTTCCCGGCGCGGCCTACGCGGCGGACGGCGAGGGGAGCGTGGCGCTGCTGAGCAGCCCGGGCGGCCTGCAGCTGGCGGCCGATCTGCTGGCGGAGGTGAACCTGGACCTCGAGTGCCAGGGCGTGTCGCGCGTTCGACTGGCGCTGGCGAGACCGGGAGAGGACCTGGAGCGGGAGATGGCGGCGCCGCGGTCGTCTCACCCGCGCATCTACGACGTCCCGGTCCCGCGGGACGGTCCGCTCCGGCTCCGGGCCGACGGGCTCCGGCTGGCCGGGGAGAGCGAGGAACCGTTCGACCGCGTGCTGTTGGCGGCGGTGTGGCAGCCGGACGCGCCCGAACGGAGCTTCGCGGTGCGGGGGATCGAGAGCGTCGGTGCGGCCGCGCGCGGGGAGCTTCGTTTCCGCGCCGTGCTCGACGGCGTGAACCGGGACGCGATCGCGATCCACGGCGGCACGTCGATGTTCGCCGATGTCCGGGTCCCGCTTCCGGGCAAGCTCCTGACGTTCACGGCCCGGCTCGGTCCGGGCGGCGAGGGGGAAGCGTTCGAGGTGCGGGTCCATGCGGGCGGACGGACGGAGAGCGTCGCCCGATGGAACGTCGCCGAGGCGGAGTCGTGGACTCCCCGCGAGGCCGATCTGTCCACCTGGGCGGGGCAATCCGTGCGCGTGGAGCTGCGCGCCGTCGGACCGTCGCGCTCCCGGTTCGTGTGGGGGGCTCCGCTCCTGACGGGCCCGGTCGGCGAGCGGGGACACGTTCTCCTCTGGACGATCGACACGCTGCGCGGCGACGTCCTGGGCGCCTACGGATTCCCCGGTCGCACGTCGCCCCACCTCGATCGACTGGCGCGCCGCGGCGTGCAGTTCAGCGACGTGTTCTCCACGACCTCCTGGACGCGTCCGGCGATGGCGTCCGTGATGACGTCCCTCCCCTCCCCCGCGCACGGTGCGTACCTGGAACGCCAGGCGATCCGGGCCGAGCTCCCCACCCTCGCCGAGTCGATGCAGCGCGCGGGCTACGTCACCATCGCCCTGATCTCCAATCCGAATGCGGGCCGCTCCGCCGGGCTGGACCGCGGCTACGACGTCGTCGTCGAGGTGAACGAGCTCTTCCGCGACTTCGTGGCGAAGCACCGCAACGAGGCGGGGCAGGCCCGGTCGCGCACCATGGCGTCCGGAACGAGCCGATGGATCCACTCCTGGCTGGAGGACGCGTGGCCCCCGCTTGCCGAGGTTCCCGTGTTCGTGTATGCGCACGTGAACGATCCGCACGGCGCCTACGAGCCGGCATCACCGTTCTCCCTCCTGCCCGGCATGGAGCGCGAGCGCCTGGAGGGGGCACGCATGCGGCGCTGGTGGCAGTCGTACGGGCGCGACGTGGCCGTCGCGGACCACTACTTCGGGCGGACGATGCGGCTTCTCGAGGACCTGGGGCTGCGCGAGCTGACGACGGTGCTGATGGTGGCCGATCACGGAGAGGAGTTCCGCGAGCACGGCGACGTCGGCCACGGCTGGAACCTGTGGCCGGAGCAGGTCCGCGTTCCGATGCTCCTCCAGGGACCCGGCGTTCCGGCTCCGGGCGTCCACGACGGTCCGGCCAGCCTCCTCGATGTCGGCCCCACGCTCCTCGAGGCGCTGGGCCTCCCGCCGCTGGAAGGCGCGGAGGGCAATCCTCTCGTCGCGGCGTCGGCGGACCCCGAGGCGGACGCGGCTCCGCGGTTCCTCCACCTCATCGAGCACCAGACCCGGCTGTCGAAGGACCCGGGCGATCCGGTGGGCGACCTGGCGCTCGTCGAGGACGGATGGAAGCTGATCCTCCGGGACTATTCCCGCGAGGAGGATCCGGTGGTCCTTCTCTACGACCTGACGGAGGATCCGGGCGAGACGCACGACCTGGCTGCGGAGTACCCCGAGCTCGTCCGCTCCATGAGCCTCGCGGCGCTGGAACAGTGGCGCGGAGAGATGGCGGAAGCGAAGGACGGAGCGGTACCCGCCGAGATGGACGCGGAGACGGAGGAGATCCTGCGCGCGCTGGGCTACCTGGACTGATCGTCCAGCGCGCTCTGGAGCAGCCCCCGCCCGGACACGCCGATCCAGAAGCCGTACACGGTCAGCCCCAGGACGGCCACGATGGCGGTGATGGACGCCCCCGAGTACCAGTTCGAGAAGTCCAGCGTCACCGGGAAGACGGACCCGATCTGGTCGAAGAAGAACGCCACCATGAACGCCAGCAGCCCGAAGCGAAGCATCGCCACGAGGAACAGCACGCCCAGCGTCAGTCCGGTGGCGGCGACCAGGATCCGGTCCATCGACCCGAAGTCGCCGCTTCCGCCCTGGAACGTGACGAAGAATCCGAACAGCGCCACGTACGCCACGATGGCGACCTTCGGACGCCGGAACACGATGCGAAGGAACAGCAGCAACAGCAGGAAGAACATCGCGTTGAACGACGAGTTCACGATCTGCGAGAACAGCTCGCCGATCAGGGCGCTGGTGCCCAGCAGGACGTCGGCATCCGGGAGTTTCGGGCTGGCCGGAGGGATGCCGAGCGCGTCGCGGCCCAGGACGCGGGCGGCGTCCAGCAGCGCGAACGCGAGGAAGAAGATCGCCCCCATGACGATGTCCCGCCCGATCAGCGGATCGCGCCACCGCCCGGTGAGCAGCCGGCTCCAGCTCACGATGCGATCGGGCCACGTCCGGCGCACGTAGGGTTCCAGCGCGAGGTAGAGCATGAGGAACAGCGCCATCACGGTGAGCACCTGACCGACGAAGCTGAAGAAGTAGTTGATCTCCCCGGACGGGCTGCTGGTGTGCTGACCCTCCATCAGCCACACGACGAACGAGGATCCGCCCACGAACAGCGACAGCCGCCGCGCGCCCGCTCGGTCGCCGCGGCCGAGCTTCACGTTGCGGACCGCGAGCGTGACGCCAGCCCCGAGGATCGCCAGGAGCAGGAGGATCAGCAACAGCTCGACCGCCAGCGCGCCGCCCTCGTTCCGCCCCTGCGGCTCGCCGGGGACCTGCGACCACGGTCCGAGCACGCGGAACTCGACCGGCCGGCCGTGCAGCGCGAAGCCCTCCACGCGCCACTGCGGATCGTCCTCGCCGACGGGCGGGCGCACCCACGCCGCCTGCTCGTCCGAGAAGCGCCACGGGTAGGCGGACGGCTCCGCCGGCTCCAGCGTCGCCGGATCGAATCCCGCCGCCTCCAGCAACGGCGTCCAGTCACACGGCGTCGACTCTTCCGGCGCGGCCTCCACGTCGCGCGACGGCACGCCCCGCAGCTCGCGGAGTCTTCCGCGCGAGTCCAGCAGCACCCAGGACATGCCGGCCACCGTCGCCGGAGGATCGATGCGGGACCGCGTACGCTGATCGCTCCAGGGGATCAGCGCCTCGGGACTCCGCCGGTACCAGAACATCACGGCCGGCGGATCCAGCTCCCGCGCCGGCTCCCAGCGAACCGCGCTGGAGTCCCGGGCGGCCATCCAGCGGAGCGCCTCGCCGTGCAGGCTCCAGCCGTGCGACTCGTAGCGGCCCTCCGGCCATCCGCTTTGGGCCAGCAGATCGCGCGCGCGATCCTCCAGCACCTGCGGCGACTTCTCGAGGGGATCCCACTGCCACAGCCGCTCGCGCTGGTTCACGAGCCCGGCGACGAGCAGCCCCACGATCGCGCACACGATGCCCAGGACCCCGATGAGCGGCCGCACGCGACCGGTCTCGCCGGTGGAGGCCACCAGCTCGATGGAGGGGATCTCGCCCGCGGCCAGGGCGGCCGCCAGCGGATCGCCGCCGGGCAGCGCCGCCGCCACCGCGATCGCCGACGACGGCCGACGGTCGGGATCCCGATCCAGGCATCGCTCCAGGATGCGCTCCACCGCGGGATCCAGGTCGGGCAGGATCGTGGAAGCGCTGGGCGCCGTGGACTCCCGGTGCAGCTTGGACAGCTCGGCGATCGTCTCGGCCTCGAACGCGCGCCTGCCGGTGAACATCTCGTAGAGGACGAGACCCAGCGCGTAGAGATCGCTCTTCTGGTCGACGTGCTCTCCCGCGAGCTGCTCCGGCGCCATGTAGGCCGGCGTCCCGGCGCGGACCTCCGCGCCCTTCATCTCCGAGGCGAGTCCGGCCAGCCCGAAGTCCGTCAGCCGCACGCGGCCGCGGCCGTCCACCATCACGTTGGCGGGCTTCAGGTCGCGGTGCAGCAGACCGCGATCGTGGAGGGCGGCGAGGCCGGCGCAGAGCTGCCGCGCCATCTCCACCGCCTTCTCCTGCGGCAATCGGCCGATGCGGCGGAGCAGCGACGAGAGATCCTCGCCGTCGATGTACTCCATCGACAGGTAGACACGACCGTCCACATCGCCGATGTCGTACACGCGACAGACGTTGGGGTGCGAGACCTCGCGGGCCGTGCGCACCTCCGCGTGGAAGCGCTGCCGGCGATCCGCGTTGCCGGCCACGGAGTCGGGCAGGAACTTCAGCGCCACCGACTGGCCCAGCGTGAGGTCGTCGGCCCGGTACACCTCTCCCATGCCGCCCTTCCCCAGCAGTCCGACGATGCGGTAGCGATCGGCGATGAGGGCGCCGGGCGCGTACACGCCGTCCTCGGACGACGGCGCGGAACTGATCGGCGCACGCGAGGAGACGGGCCGACGGGACGCGGGTGGCGGCGACGGCGCCGTGCGGTCGTCGCCGGGGCGGGGCGTCGGCTGGGTCGCGTCGGGATCGGACGGAGATCCGGAGGGCCGTGTGGCGTCGGGATCGGCGGCTGCCGGCCGGCCGCAGCCCGCGCAGAATCGATCCCCATCGCCGAGGCGGGCACCGCAGCCCGGGCAGAAGCTCACGCGCGCTCCAGGTCGAGGAAGTGGAGGCGGAACTCGTCGTGCATCCGGCGATGCAGCGGCCGGTCGACCGTCCAGAGCCGGATCTCGGCCGTCACGGAGACGATGCCGCGAAACAGGTGCCCGCCGCGCGCGACGAAGTCCGCCCCCGAAAGGACGACGTGCGTGTGTGCGAAGAGATCGCCGTCCCACTCCGCCACGGTGGCGAAGAGGTGGAGCAGTTCCCAGGAGCCGGAGAGCGTCGTGCGGTCGTAGTCGCGCGTCTCCAGGTCGTAGAATCCAAGTTCCACGTCGGCCAGCGCGCCGAGTCCCTCCGCCGTGGCCGACCGGATCCCCCGGTCGCGGCAGAACTCCACCAGCGCGTCGGGCAGCGCGTCCCCGGCCGGGACGCGGAGCAGCCAGCCTCCCGGGACCTGCACGGACTCCATCTTCCCCCCCTGGGCAGTTGCGTCGCGGAACGGTACCCTGACGGCCGCCCCAGGCCAACCTCCGAAGGAGAGCGCATTGAGGGTCCTCATCGGCGGCAGCAGCGGGCTCGTCGGAACGGCGCTTCAGGAGTCGCTCCGCTCCGACTCGCACTCCGTGGTCCGGCTCGTCCGGCGCAACGCACGCGACGAATCGGAGCGCGAGTGGCGTCCCCCCGCTCGTCCCTCCGGCGATCTGGACGGGTTCGACGCGGTCGTTCACCTGGGCGGACGCAGCATCGGCGTGTGGCCGTGGACGTCCGAGCGCAAACGCGAGTTCCGCTCCAGCCGCATCGACTCCACCGACGCGCTGGCGCGGGCGATCGCGGCGGCGCCCCGCCCCCCGAGAGTGTTCGTCGTGGCCTCGGCCGTGGGCTACTACGGCAGCCGCGGCGACGAGCCGCTGGACGAGGTCTCGTCGGCGGGCGACGACTTCCTGGCGCGGCTCGTCGTGGACTGGGAGGCCGCCGCGCAGCCGGCGCGGGACGCGGGCATCCGAACCGTCCACGTTCGCCTGGGCCTGGTGCTGTCGGCCGACGGCGGACCGCTGCCGGCGATGCTTCCCCCCTTCCGCCTCGGCCTGGGCGCGCGGCTCGGCGACGGTCGCCAGTGGATGAGCTGGGTCACGCGCTCCGACGTGGTGCGGGCGATTCGCTTCGCGCTGGAGTCCGAGGCCGTGGAGGGGCCGGTCAACGTCGTGGCGGACGCCGCCACGAACGCGCAGTTCACGCGGACGCTCGCCGGCGCGGTGGGACGTCCCGCCCCGTTCGCGGCACCCGCCTGGCTGCTCCGCGGGGTCGGAGGGGAGATGGCGCGTTCCACGGTGCTGGCCAGCCAGCGCGCCGAGTCGAACGCGCTGCGCCGCGCGGGGTTCACGTTCGAGGAGCCCGAACTGGGCCCCGCCCTCTCCCGCCGGACGGACCGCCGATGCACGTGACCCCCGCCGCTTCCCGGTCGCTGCCCGCCACGCTGGGCATCCTCGGCATCTTCCTGACGGGGATCCTGATCACGTGGCTGCCGGTGGGGCTCCAGTTCCCGCTGCCGGGACATCCGGTGGACCGGACGACGGTGATGGCCGTCTGGCAGACGATCGGGATGATCGTGATCCCGTACGTGTGGGCGTCGCGGCGCCTCGGAATGTCGCCGGCGGATCTGGGGCTGTCGTCGCGCGGACTGCTGCGCTCCCTGGGCTGGTCGTGCGGCCTCTACTCCATCGCGCTGGTGGCCTTCGCCTTCACCACGAACGATCCGCTGATCCAGCAGCATCCCATCAAGCTGCTGGCCGGTCCCAAGGCGCTGCAGACGGCGTTCACCATGTTCCTCATCGCGGCCGGCACGGACGTCGCCACGCGCGGGTTCATCCTGCTGTCGCTCGTGCGCACGTCGGGGCTGGGGTTCGCCATCCTCATGCAGAACGTGTTCTGGCTGCTGGGCCACACCCACGAGATCCGAGTGCTGGAAAACGCGTTCGGACTCCCGCTGGCCATCGGGCTGTTCGTGGTGCTGGGGCTCCTGGGCGATTCCATCGCGCTGCGCACGCGGAACGTCGTCGGACTGGGGCTGGCGCACGTCCTGCTGAACGTGGTGATGGTGAGCTACATCCGCTGGTTTCTCTGAGCGGACGACGCCCACCGTGCCAGACCTGCGCCCGCCGGGAAGAGCAACGCCGCGATCCAGAGCGGTACGCCGAAGGGATCCGGGGCCAGGCCGGGAAGCTCCGCCAGCGTCACCCCGATGGCGAACGCGGTGCCGGCGGCGCGCGCCGACCCTCGCCGGAGATCGTCGGCCCGGGTGTCGTCGTCGACGGCCGCTCCGCGACCGACCCAGACCGCCGCAAGGACGCCGAGCACGACGACGCCCAGAGCGGGAAGCGAGGCTCCGGCGACGCGCGGATCCGGCTCCGGGAAGAGGAGGAGGCCGGCGACCGCGAGCGCGCCGATTCCCGCGCCGATCCACGCCAGCGACCGGCGCGCCGGAAGGGCGCGACCGACGGCGGCGGCCAGCGCTCCCGCGAGAAGCGCGATCGCCAGGTCCGGGAACAGCGCTCCGGACTGCGTGACGGCACCGCGCACCGCAACGGCGGCCGCGTAGCCGACGGCCGCCGACGGCAGGGCGGCGGCCCCGAGCCGAACCGGCACCGGAGGGGCCGTGCCCGCTTCCTCCACGGCGGAGGGGCGCCGCGCGGACACCGAGAACAGTCCGATCCACAGGCCCAGCAGCGTCAGCGCCAGCGCCACCCCCTGTTCGGAGCGCAACATCGAGGCGCTGAGGCGGAAGAACCGTCCGTCGCCGGCCGGCACCACCGACGGCTCCACGACGATCCCGAGCCGCCGGCCGAAACCGAAGACCGCGCGCTCGGGCACGCGCTCGAAGCCGCCGGCGATGTCGAAGACGCGGAAGCGGTCCTTCGTGGCGACGCCGGGACCGAACAGGAGACGTCCGACCTCCGCCTCCTCCAGCGACGACAGCAGGCGGAACGTGTCCCGGCCCGGCTGCCCGCGGCAGACGATCGCCATCCAACGGTACGGCGTCCCCTCGTCGGCATCCTCGCGCAGGCGCACCGCCCAGCCCGCGGATGGGAGCGGCCGGCCCTCCGCCTCGGTCAGTCCCGCGACGACGTAGAGGCCGCGCAGGAAGATCGCTTCGTCGTGGGCGATCCACGCCAGCCGTCCGTCGGGGCCGAGCCGTTCCCAGGCGTTCACGAACGCGGCGCGGGAGAGCGCCCTCGGCGCATCGACGGACGCGACCGGCTGGCCGCCCCGGACGAGATGGGTGGAGGCGAGCACGGCAAATCCCGGAGCGGCCGGCGCCGGATCGTCCGCGGGCGGCAGCCCGTAGCCCCGTTCCACGCCGCTCCCTCGCGCGGCCCGGTGGAGGACGTCCAGCAGCGCGTGGCGGCGCGTCGTCTCGAACGGCCCGATGCCCGCCTCGGCCGGCACCGGCCCGGCCCCGTCGACCATCGTCCAGAGATCCTTGTCCCCGCGCGGTCCGGTGACGACGTCCGTGCGGCGGAACGGCTCCCATCGCTCGGCCACGACGAGCGGTTCCAGCTCCAGGTCCGCCAGGGAGTCGAGCGTGCGTGGCGCCACCGGCTGCGACATCACGGCGATGACGGCCAGCGTGACGGCGGCGCCCTCCGCCCCCCAGCGCAGGATCCTCCTCGGCGGCGGCCGCAGCGTGCGCATCATCTCCAGGCCGATCAGCGCGCCGGCGGCGAGCCGATCCGCGCCGCCGGCCGGGCCAACGAGCGCCATCGAGGCGATGGCTCCGGCCAGCGCGAACACGACGTCCGCCGGACGGCTCCAGCGATCGGCCGACGGGACCATCGCCAGTCCGAGGAGCAGCGCGGCGGGAGCGATCGCCGCCGGGAAGGGCGTCGTCACCAGGAGCAGCAGGCCCGATGCGGCCGCGAGGTTTCCCGGCAGGCGAGCATCGGGGCCGCGCCAGGCGGCGCCGGCCGCCAGCACGGCCGCCAGCAGGAATCCCCAGGACGGTCCGTGGTCGACGGCGCCCAGCTGCACGACCGACAGCGCGAACAGGCCGAGCAGCATCGACTCGAGGGGGCGAGTGACCTTCTCCATCGATCCTCCGGGCGGAAACGCCGCATTCTAACCGGCCCGCGGCGCGTCGTCTCCCTCCGGAGCCCACACGAGAAAGGGCCGCCCCGGCGTGCGGGACGGCCCTCCGTGCCTCGTCGGACGGGAAGCGCCTAGAACTGCGCTTCCTCGGTGGAGCCCTTCATGGCCGTCGTCGACGACCGGCCGCCGGACACCGCCTGCGAGACCGCGTCGAAGTAGCCCGTGCCCACCTCGCGCTGATGCTTCGTGGCCGTGTAGCCCTGCGACTCGGCCGCGAACTCCGCCTCCTGCAGCGCCGAGTAGGCCGTCATCCCGGACTCGGCGTAGCCGCGCGCCAGCTGGAACATGCCGTGGTTCAGCGCGTGGAAGCCGGCCAGCGTTACGAACTGGAACTTGTAGCCCATCGCGCCCAGCTCCCGCTGGAACTTCGCGATGGTGGCGTCGTCCAGCTTGGCCTTCCAGTTGAACGAGGGCGAGCAGTTGTAGGCGAGCATCTTGCCCGGGAACTGCGCGTGCACGGCTTCGGCGAACCGCTTCGCATCGTCCAGGTCCGGCGTGCTCGTTTCGCACCAGAGCAGGTCGGCGTACGGCGCGTACGAGAGCGCTCGCGCGATCGCCGACTCCAGCCCGTTCTTCACCATGAAGAAGCCCTCCGGCGTGCGCTCGCCGGTGAGGAAGGCGTGGTCGCGCTCGTCGACGTCGCTCGTGATCAGGTTCGCGGCCTGCGCATCCGTGCGCGCCACGATCAGCGTCGGCGTGTCGCAGACGTCCGCCGCCAGGCGCGCCGCGTTCAGCGTGCGAATGAAGTGCGACGTCGGCACGAGCACCTTGCCGCCAAGGTGGCCGCACTTCTTCTCGGACGCGAGCTGGTCCTCGAAGTGCACGCCGGCCGCGCCCGCCTCGATCATCCCTTTCATCAGCTCGAAGGCGTTCAGCGGGCCGCCGAAGCCGGCCTCCGCGTCCGCCACGATCGGAGCGAACCAGTGCGTGTCCGTGCGGCCCTCCATGTGGTCGATCTGGTCCGCGCGCTGCAGCGCCTGGTTGATCCGCTTCACGACCATCGGAACGGAGTTGGCCGGATACAGGCTCTGGTCCGGGTACATGTGACCGGCCAGATTCGCATCGGCCGCCACCTGCCAGCCGGAGAGGTAGATCGCCTGGAGGCCGGCCTTCACCTGCTGCACGGCCTGGTTGCCGGTCAGCGCTCCCAGCGCGTTGATGTAGTCCTCGCTGCGGAGGAGGTCCCAGAGCCGCTCCGCGCCCACCTCGGCCAACGTATGCCGCGGGACGAGCGTGCCGCGCAGCTTGTGGACCTCTTCCCAGGTGTAGTCGCGGCGGATGCCGATCCAGCGCTCATCGCGTTCCATCAGACGGCGATGCGGCGCGCTTCCGTTTCCGTTTCCGTTGCCGTTGGCGGCGTGTCCGTTTCCGTGGGTCTGCATGGGGAACTCCTCAGGACTCCAGGTGGTCGTAGGCGGCAAGGGTGAGGAACTCTTCGAGTTCCCGGGAGGTGACGAGCGATTCGAAGATCTTGGCGGCGAGGTCGAAGCGGCCTCCGTCCCAGGCCTCCTCGCCGACGGTCTCGCGGATGGACTTCAGCTCTTCCTGCAGGACGCGCTTCACGAGGAACAGGTCCACGGGACGACCGTCCTCCAGCGACGCGCGGTGGCGGATCCACTGCCACACCTGCGCGCGGGAGATCTCGGCGGTGGCGGCGTCCTCCATCAGGTCGTAGAGGGGCACGCAGCCGGAGCCGCGCAGCCACGCCTCCAGGTACAGCAGGCCGACGTTCACGTTCTGGCGAAGCCCCGCCTCCGTGATCGTCCCCTTCGGCACCTCCAGCAGGTCGGCCGTCGTGACCCAGATGTCGGAGCGCGGGTTGTCGAGCTGGTTCGGCCCGTCCAGGACCGCGTCCATCTCCTCGCGCGCCACGGCGACGAGCCCCGGATGCGCCACCCAGGTGCCGTCGTGGCCGGCGCACGCCTCGCGTCGCTTGTCCTCGCGCACCTTGGCGATCGCCCTCGCGTTCAGGTCCGCATCGCGCTTGATGGGGATCTGCGCGGCCATCCCGCCCATCGCGTGGGCGCCGCGCTTGTGGCACGTGTTGATGAGCAGCTCGCTGTAGGAACGCAGGAAGTGCTGCGTCATTCCCACCTGGTCGCGATCCGGCAGGACGAAGTCCGGCCGCTCCCGGAATCGCTTGATATAGGAGAAGATGTAGTCCCACCGTCCGCAGTTGAGGCCGGCGGCGTGGTCCTTCAGCTCGAACAGGATCTCGTCCATCTCGAACACGGCGGTGATCGTCTCGATGAGGACGGTGGCGCGAATCGTTCCCACCGGAAGATCCAGCATCCTCTGTGCCGCCACGAAGACGTCGTTCCAGAGTCGCGCCTCGAGGTGGTTCTCCAGCTTGGCGAGGTAGAAGTAGGGTCCCGTGCCCCGCGCGACGAGTTCCTTCGCGTTGTGGAAGAAGTACATCGCGAAGTCGAAGATCGAGGCGGAGACGATCTCGCCGTCCACGCGCACGTGCTTCTCCGACAGGTGCCAGCCGCGCGGACGGACGATCAGGACCGCCGGATCGTCGTTCAGCCGGTACTCCTTGCCCGTCGCCGGATGCACGTACTCGATGGTACGGCGAACCGCATCGCGCAGGTGGATCTGCCCCTCGACCATGTTCGCCCAGGACGGCGCGCTGGAGTCCTCGAAGTCGGCCATGAAGACGTTCGCGCCGGAGTTCAGCGCGTTGATGATCATCTTCCGGTCGACGGGCCCCGTGATCTCGACGCGGCGGTCGACGAGGTCGGCCGGCAGCTCGGCCACCTGCCAGTCGCTGTGCCGGACCTCCCACGTATCGGCACGGAAGTCGGGCGACTCCCCGTCGTCGAGGCGGCGCTGGTACTGCACGCGCGCCTCCAGCAGCTCGCGGCGGCGGTCCCGGAAGCGACGTTCCAGGGCGGCGGCGAACCGGAGGGCCTCCGGGGTCAGGATGTCGGCGTAGCCATCGCGAAGGACACCCAGGAGGTCGATCCCCCCTCGCGACGGCGAACGATCGGGGTCATGCGGAAGCGTGGTCTGGGTCATGGGATCCTCTCGATGCGCAAGCGGGAAGCCGGATCTTGGACCGTGGAAACTTCACGGCGATGAACCCAGAGTAGAGAAACGGGGGTTTCAGACACAACGGCTCATGTGTAGCGCTGTCGTTGTCGATTCTTTACAGACCCACAAACTGTCAATCCGGTGGAGACCCGGAGGAGGGATCGCGTGTCGAAGCAGGCCTATCTCGGCAACAAGATCCGAAGACTGCGCAAGGAACAGGGCTGGACGCAGGCGGAGCTGGCCCGGCGCCTGGAGATCTCCGGCAGCTACCTCAACCTGCTGGAGCGCAACCAACGGGCGCTGACGGTGCCGCTCCTCCTGAAACTGGCCGAGATCTTCCAGCTGGACCTGAAGTCCTTCGCCGAGGACGACGAGGCCCGGCTCGTGGCGGACCTGAAGGAGGCGTTCTCCGATCCGCTGTTCGCCGGGCGAGACGTGAAGGACGCCGACCTGCGCGATCTCCTCGCGAACACGCCGTCCGTCGCGCGCTCCCTCATCGACCTGTACCGGAAGTACCGGAGCACGCGCGAGGACGCCCAGACGATGGCGGCGCGCCTCTCCGACGGGGAGACGCTGTTCGGGCTGGAGACGGCCCGGCTTCCCGCGGAGGAGGTGTCCGATGCGCTGCAGGAGCAGGGCAACCACTTCCCCGAGCTGGAGGGCGCCGCCGATGCCCTGCGCGCGCGCGCCGGACTCTCCGAGATCCAGGGCGGCCGCTTCTCCAGGCTGGCCGAGGCGCTGGACCGCGACGCGAACACGACGGTGCGCATCGTCCCCAGCCAGGAACTGGGCGGGGCGGTGCGGCGCCACCTGCCCGAGACGCGGGAACTCCTGCTGTCGGAGGCGTTGCCCCCGTCCAGCCTGACGTTCCAGCTGGCACACCAGGCGGGACTCCTGCTCGCCCGCGACGCCATCGACGCCCTGGCGCGCCGGACCGGCTTCGAGTCCCGCGACTCCGCGCGCCTCTACCGCGTGGCGCTGGCCAACTACTTCGCGAGCGCGGTGCTCATGCCCTACCGCGCCTTCCTGGAGGCGGCCCGCGAGTTCCGCTACGACGTGGAGCTGCTGGAGCACCGCTTCCGCTCCAGCTTCGAGCAGACCTGCCACCGGCTGACGACGCTGAACGACCCGGCCGACGCGGGCATCCCGTTCCACCTGGTGCGCGTGGACATCGCGGGGAACATCTCCAAGCGGTTCTCCGGATCCGGCATTCCGTTCGCGCGGTACAGCGGAGCGTGTCCGCTGTGGAGCGTGCACGCGGCGTTCCTCACGCCGGGCTTCATCCGCACTCAGATCTCGGAGATGCCCGACGGCACGCGCTACTTCTCCATCGCCCGCACGGTCCGCAAGGCGGGCGGCGGCCATCACGTTCGCCAGAGCCGCCTGGCCATCGAGCTGGGCTGCATCGTCAAGCACGCGCGGGAGATGGTCTACGCGGACGGCATGGATCTCCAGGGGAGGTCCGCGGTGCCCGTCGGCGTCAGCTGCCGGCTCTGCGAGCGGATGGAGTGCCGGCAGCGCGCCTTCCCGCCGATGCATCATCGCCTCGACGTGGACGAGGACGTGCGCGGGCTGTCGTTCTACTACTCGCCGCAGCAGCGACCGCCGTCAACGGCGTCGATGCCGAAGCCGAAGCCGCGCGACTAGAACATGTCGGGCATCCAGGGATTCCCGGGGGGAAACACCTGCTCCAGCGCCGCGACCGTGTCCGCATCGGCCCGGAGCAGGCCCGTGGCGAGGAGCTGCCGGGCGGAGACGTAGCCGGTGTACAGCGAGGCCAGGCCCCGCACGTCCACGCGAGCCGCACCGGTTCCGCCGCGTTCCACCGTCGTGCGGCCGTCGGCCACCTCCACGCGCCAGGCACCCGCGTTCTCCTCCAGCAGCGGATCGTCCACGTGCAGGTCGACCGCGGCGCGCAGTCCCGTCGGAACGCCGCGGGCGGTCAGCGCGCGCGGGACGTCGAGGAGGCGCACCATCCAGCGGAACGCCGCCCGTGTCTCCCACGTCTGCTCCGGGACGGCGTGGAACAGCGGATCGTTCGCATCGCCGAACCAGGAGACGTTCTTCGCCATGGACGCGTGATCGCCCAGGAAGCGGAGTGCCTTGCGTGCGGCGTCCGGCGTCAGGACGACGAGATCCCCCAGCGCGAGATCGTGGTGGAAGCCCTCGCCTTCCTTCGTCTCCAGGACGAAGTAGCCCTCGGGTCCGTCCGCGCCGTCGATGAGGAACGTGCGCACCTTGCGATCGCCCAGCGGATCGACGATGCGGCGCCAGAAGAACGGCGGCCGGTCCAGCGGACCGGTGGCGGACTCCATGCGGCGGCGGTAGAGGCGTTTCACGTCGTCGAGGTCGTCGGGACGGACCTCGCGCAGCGATCCGGTTCGCGCGCCCGCCCCGAGATCGGCCAACCGTGCGCGATGCTCCCACCGCGTTCCGGCCAGCTCGAAGCCGGCCCGCCGGTAGAGCGTCTGCTTGGCCGGGTAAAGCGCGGAGAGCGGCGCCTCGCCCTGCGCCATCTCTCGCACCGCGGATTCCATGAGGAACGTCGCGGCGCCGCCGCCGCGGTGCGCGGGATCGATGCCGACGAGGTTGACGCCGGTCATCGGGACCGGTCGTCCGCCGACGTACTGGCCGAGGGGATAGAGCGTGAGGCCGCCGATGGTGCGACCGTCCTTGCGCAGCACGCGGACGTGCTCCGTCCCGACCCGGCGGAACGACTCGCCGATGCGGTCCTCGGGGAAGCGGAACGACCACGCCATGATCCCGGCGTGGCGTTCGAGCTCGGCGTCGCCTGAAGGTCGGTCGTACTCGAAGGCGTCCATGGAATCTCCTCCCGTGGGAGATTCCTAGGCGGACCGGCCGGAGACGTCAAGCCGCCGGGGTCCTTGCAGACTCCCGGCGCCCGGACGTCTGGTGACACGAGCCGCCGTCGGGCCCGACGCTAGCGGGACTCCTCGCCCTCGCTGATCTCGGCGCGGACCACCCGCTGGTACTCCGTCAGCACGACGCTCTCCATGTAGTCGCGGAAGGGCTTGTTGATGGGATGCGCGATGTCCGAGAAGCCCCCGTCCCGGTTCTTCCGGGCGGGCATGGACACGAACAGCCCGTCCTCCCGATCGATCACCTTCAGGTTGTGGACGGCGAAGCAGTCGTTCAGCGTGATCGTGGCGAACGCCTTCAGGATGTCGTCGGGGCGTCCGTGGTGGGCGCGGACCCGGACCTCGGTGATGACGAGGTCCCCGCTCGGCTCATGGATCGGATGGATCGAAGCAGGTGTCGGCATGGGCGAACTGTCCTGGTTGAAGGATCCAGGTAGTACATTCGGTCGTGCGACAGCCCAGAGTTAGCACAAAACTAGCTAACTGATCCAAGACTTAATGATTCTTTGGCACAGAGCTGGTTCCCGGCCGGAGGGGTGAGCCGCACGTCCGGAACCCGTGGGCCGGACGCGTGGTAGATTGACCCGAACCGACACGGGAGGAACGCGATGTCCGGAACCGAGCTGGCCCGGAAGGAATGCATCCCCTGCAAGGGCGGCGTCCCGCCGCTCAACGGGGACCGGATCGACGAGTACCTGCGGCAGGTGGAGGGCTGGGCCGTAGTGGAAGGTCATCATCTCTGGAAGGAGTACAGGTTCCCGGACTTCCTGCAGGCCCTCGCCGCCACGAACCGCATCGGCCAGCTGGCGGAGCAGCAGGGACATCACCCGGACCTCTACCTGGCCTGGGGCAAGGTCGGCGTGAAGATCTGGACCCACAAGATCGACGGCCTCACCGAGAGCGACTTCATCCTGGCCGCCAAGATCGACGAGGTCGTCTAGGCCGCCATGTGCGGTCGCTACTCCCTCACCACGACGCGCTACGACCTAGCGCGGGAACTCGGCCTTCCGCTGGACGCCGTGCCGGAGGAGCTCGTCCCGCGCTGGAACGTCGCCCCGACGCAGCCGGTGGCCGCGCTGCGCGAGGACGACGGCCTCCGGCTGGAGACGATGCAGTGGGGCCTCGTGCCCCACTGGGCGAAGGATCCGTCCATCGGCGGGCGGATGATCAACGCCCGCAGCGAAACGCTGGCCGAGAAGCCCGCGTTCCGCGACGCCTTCCGGCGGCACCGGTGCCTCATCCCCGCCGACGGCTTCTACGAGTGGGCACCCGCCGGGCGCGGCCGGCCGAAGACGCCGTACCACATCCGGCTCCGGAAGGGCGGCGTGTTCACGTTCGCCGGACTCTGGTCGCGCTGGCGCGCGCCGTCGGGCGAGTGGCTCCACTCCTGCACCATCGTCACGTCCGAACCGAACGAGCTGGTGGCGGAGGTCCACGACCGCATGCCGGTGATCCTGCCGGAGGATCGACGCGAGGCGTGGCTGGCCCGCGACCATGACGATCCGGAGAGCCTGCGCGCGCTGCTAACGCCGCTCCCCGCCGAACTGCTGGAGAAGGTGGCCGTGAGCCGCCGGGTGAACTCCCCCGACTACGACGATCCCGAGTGCCTCGCGCCGGCCACCGGCACGGACGATGAGGTCCCGCCCGGCGGCAATCTGTCGCTCTTCTGACCCGAGTGTCCTCAAGCGCGCACTCGATGCATGAGTCCTGACACCAAAGTGCGAGACTGCCCCGATGCCGGCCGGGTTTCCCTCCGCGCCCGTAGACTCCGCCGTTAGGCTGTCGCCTCCCCCCGGAGGTGTCATGCGAGCGGTTCCCGTCCACCGCGCGCCCCCGCTGCCGCCGATCGAGGCGGTGGAGTGGGCGTCGCCCCGATTCCGCGCCGCACTGGAGCGCGCGCGACGCTTTGCGCCCGTGCGCGCGCCGCTCCTCCTCCACGGCGAGACCGGCGCCGGGAAGACGGCGTTCGCCGAGCTGGCCCATCGTCACGGGCCGGAGCCGGACGCTCCGTTCTTCGCCGTGAACTGCGCGTCCCTGCCGGCGACCCTGCTCGAATCCGAGCTGTTCGGTCACGTACGCGGGGCGTTCACCGGAGCCGAGACGGACCGCGACGGCCTGCTGCGCGCGGCCGGGCGCGGCACGGTCTTCCTGGACGAGATCGACAAGGCGCCGCGCGCGCTGCAGGCGGCGCTGCTGCACGTGCTGGACCGCCGTGAGGTGCGGCCGGTCGGCGGAACGGTCGTGCTGCCGCTCCGGGCGCGCCTCGTCTTCGCGACGAACCACGAACCGCTCCCCGACGCCGACGTCCTCCTGCCGGATCTCTGGTACCGCATCGGAGCGCTGCGGGTGGAGGTGCCGCCGCTCCGCCGGCGGCGCGAGGACCTGCCGCGCATCACGGAGCTGGCCGCCGCGCGTTTGGAGCGCGAGGGCTGCGGTCCCGTCCGCGTGACCCGCGCCGCGCGGACCCGCCTGGCCGCCGCTCCGTGGCCCGGCAACGTTCGGGAGCTGATCGGCCGGCTGCGGGCCGCCGCGCTTCTGGGCGATCCGCCGGGTCGCATCGACGAGGCGGCGCTGCGCGCGGCCGCCCCGCAGCCGCATCGGCCGTCTCGCCCAGGATCCGGCGATGCCGGCGAGGATCTCGCCGCCCGCGTGCGCGCCTTCGAGATCGACGAGATCCTGCTGGCGATGCGGGTCGAGGGCGGCCACCAGGGGCGCGCCGCGCAGCGGCTGGGGCTGACGCGCCGCGGCCTGAACAAGAAGCTGCACCGGTTCGACCTGATCCGGGGACTCGAGGAGGAGGGGTTGATCGCCCGGCCGGCCGCCGGACCTCCGGGAGAGCGGGAGCGAAACGAAACGCTGTGGTAGTCTGCGCTCCCACCCGCGAACCGGAGCCCGCCATGCCCGCCTCGCCCGACGACTTCACGCGCATCCTGCTGGAGCTGGACGCCGACGGAGCCGACCGCTCCGAGGTGACGCACCGGCTGCTGGAGGCGATGTATCCGGAGCTGCGCAACCTGGCGCAGAACCTCATGCGTCGCGAGCGATCCGGCCACACGCTCCAGCCGACGGCCCTCGTCCACGAGGCGTACGTGAAGCTCGTGGATGACGCGAAGGTGCAGTGGCAGGACCGCGCGCACTTCATGGGGATCGCGGCCCGGGCGATGCGGCAGATCCTCGTCGACCACGCGCGGCGGCACTCCGCCGCCAAGCGGGGCGGCGGGCTGCAGCGCGTCACCCTGGACGAGGCCTTCGGGCCGGCCCACGAGCGCGACTTCGAGGTGATCGCGCTGCACGACGCGCTGAACAAGTTCGCGCAGGTCGATGCCCGCGCCGCCCGCGTCGTGGAGCTGAAGGTGTTCGGCGGGCTGAAGATCCAGGAGATCGCGCACGTCCTCGACGTCTCCAAGCGCACGGTGGACGGAGACTGGGCGATGGCCCGCATGTGGCTCGGACGCGAGCTCCGCGAGACCTGATGGACCCCGGGCGGTACACGCGGGTGAAGGAGATCCTGCTCGCCGCCCGCCAGCTCTCCGGCGACGAGCGCCGACGCTACCTGGACGATGCCTGCGGCGACGACGCCGGCCTGCGGGAGGAGGTGGAGTCCTTCCTCCCGCACGATACGTCCGCGCCGGAGATCCTGGAGGAGGGCGCGCTCCAGACCCCCATCGAGCGGACGCTCTCCAGCTTCCCGGAGGGCACGGTTCCGCCCCCGCTCCCGGACCGGATCGGACCGTACGAGATCCTCGGCGTGCTGGGGCAGGGCGGCATGGGCGTGGTCTACGACGCCCGCCAGACGGAGCCGATCCGCCGCAACGTGGCGGTGAAGCTGATCCGCCGCGGCTTCGACACGGACCGCGTCGTGGCGCGCTTCGAGTCGGAGCGGCAGGCGCTGGCGCGCATGGAGCATCCCGGCATCGCGCGGGTACTGGACGCCGGTGCGGATGCGAGCGGCCGTCCGTACTTCGTGATGGAGAAGGTGGACGGGCTGCCCATCACGGACTACTGCGCGCAGCACGAACTGGACGTGGAGCAGAGGCTCCGGCTGTTCCGCCTCGTCTGCCGCGCGGTGCAGCACGCGCACCGCAAGGGCATCATGCACCGCGATCTCAAGCCTTCGAACGTGCTGATCGCGCGCGGCGAGGACGGGAAGCCGCAGCCGAAGATCATCGACTTCGGCATCGCCAAGGCGACGGACGCCTCCGACACGGATCAGCCCGCGCTCACGCAGGAGGGCCACCTCATCGGCACGCCGGAGTACATGAGTCCCGAGCAGGCCGAGGGATCGCGCAACGTCGACATTCGAACGGACGTCTACTCGCTGGGCGTCGTGCTCTACGAGCTGCTCACCGGGAAGCTCCCGTACCACTTCGAGACGCATCGCTACCGGGAGATCCAGCGCGTGCTGCGCGAGACCGACCCGCCGCCGCCGAGTCGCGCCGTGCCCGACGGTCCGGCGGCCGAGCGACGGCGACGCCGGCTGCAGGGCGACCTGGACAACATCGTCCTGATGGCGCTGCGCAAGGAGCCGGATCGGCGCTACGGCACGGTCGACGGGTTCGAGGAGGACATCGACCGCCACCTGCGCGGCCTTACGGTCACCGCGCGCAAGGACACGTGGGCGTACCGCACGGGCAAGTTCGTCAGCCGGCACCGGACCGGCGTGGCAGGCCTGGGGCTGCTGTTCGCGCTGCTCGTGGCGTTCTCGTTCTTCCTGGCGCGCGAGCGCAACCGGGCCGTCGCGGCGGAGCACGTGGCACGCGAGGAGGCCGATCGCGCGAGGACCGAGGCCGAGACGGCGGCCGCCGTGTCGAACTTCCTGGCGGAGCTCTTCCAGCTCTCGGACCCGAGCGAGACGAAGGGCAACACGGTCACGGCGCGGGAGATCCTGGACCGCGGCGCGGCGCGCGTGGACGAGGAGTTGAAGGACTCCCCCCGGATTCGCGGGCGGCTGCTCCACGAGCTCGGCGTGGTCTACCACGGTCTGGGCCTCTACGACCGCGCGCTGGAGATGCTGGAGCGATCGCTGGCGGTGCGGGAGGAGACGCACGGCGCGCGCAGCGTGGAGGTCGCGTTCACGCTGCAGGCGCTGGGCAATCTCACGCACGACCGCGGCGAGTACGACCGGTCGATCGAGGTCGGGCGACGGGCGGTGGACATCGTCCGGGAGGTCACCGGCGAGACGTCCGAGGAGCTCGCCGGTTCGCTCCTCTCCCTGGCGCCGAACGTCCGCGTGGCCGGCGATCTGGACGGCGCGGAACGCTTGCTGGACGAGGCGTCCGAGATCCTGCTGGCCACGGTCGGCCGGGAGTCCGAGGAGTATGCGGACTGCCGGATGAGCCTGGGCTACCTGTACACGCACCAGGGCCGGCTGGACGAGGCGCAGGTCGCACTGGAGGAGGCGCTGGCCATCCAGCGCCGGCTGCTGACGCCGCCGCATCCGGTCCTGGCCCAGTGCGTGACGCATCTCGGCGGCGTGCACCTCCAGAAGGAGGACTACGAGGCCGCCCTCCCCTACTGCGACGAGGCGCTGGAGATGTACCGGCAGCTCTACCCCGACGGCCACGCGGCCATCGGCATGGGCCTGCACAACCGGGGCGTCGTGCTGAGCCGGCTGGGCCGCAAGGAGGAGGCGGCCGCCTCGGTGCACGAGGCGCTGGAGATGAGCCGACGGACCCTCGGCCCGGAGCATCCCTACGTTGCCCTCACGACGCTGAAGCTGGCCCAGCTGGAGGAGAACGCCGGGCACCTCGAGGCCGCCGAGAACTCGTACCGCGAGGCGCTGGCCCTGGCGCGAAGCTCCATCGGAGACGATCATCCCAGAACCGTCGGCTGCTGGTACTGGCTCGGCCGCTTCCTGCTGGACTCGGGGCGACCGGAGGAGGCGGAGCCGCTGCTGGCCCAGGCCGTGAAGATCCACGAGGCGTCGTCCCCTCCGGACGATGCCGATCGGCGCCGGGCGCGCGAAGCACTGGACGCGTGCCGGGCGGCGCTTCGCTGAATCGACCGAAAGGACTCCCATGGAACTCGGAATGATCGGACTGGGACGGATGGGCGCCAACATGACTCGGCGGCTCCTGGGCGGCGGCCACCGCGTGGTCGCGCACGACCGGAGCGCGGAGGCGGTGAGCGCCGCGGTGGAGGACGGAGCGGAGGGCGCGGGATCGCTCGGGGAGCTCATCGCCCGGCTGCCGGCTCCGCGCGTCGTGTGGGTGATGGTTCCCTCCGGCGATCCCACCGAGCAGACGATCGCGGCGCTCGCCGACGAGCTGGAGTCCGGCGACCTCGTCGTGGACGGCGGCAACAGCAACTACCACGAGACGATGCGGCGCGGCGCGATGCTCGCGGAGAAGGGCATCGCCTTCTGCGACGCGGGAACGTCCGGCGGGATCTGGGGGCTGAAGGAGGGCTACTGCCTCATGGTCGGCGGCGAGGACAAGGCGATCGCCAGGATCCGCCCCGCGCTGGAAGCGCTGGCCCCGGCGAAGGATCGCGGCTGGGCGCACGTGGGGCCGGTCGGTTCGGGCCACTACGTGAAGATGGTCCACAACGGCATCGAGTACGGGATGATGCAGGCGTACGCCGAGGGCTTCGCCATCCTGGAGGCCAAGAAGGAGTTCGGCCTGGACCTGGCGCAGGTCTCGGAGCTGTGGCGACACGGCAGCGTCGTGCGCTCCTGGCTGCTGGACCTCACCGCGGAGGCGCTGGAGGAGGACGCCGACCTCGGCGGCATTGCCCCGTGGGTGTCGGACTCGGGCGAGGGACGATGGACCGTGCAGGAAGCCATCGACCTGGACATCCCGGCGCCCGTCATCACCGATGCGCTGCTGGCGCGGCTCCGTTCCCGCGTGGAGAACTCGTACGCGGACCGGATCCTCGCCGCCATGCGCAACAAGTTCGGCGGCCACGCCATCAAGAAGGCCGGCTCGTGAGCGCCTCGCAGGTGGAACCCGGCACGTTCGTGATCTACGGGGCCACGGGCGATCTGGCCGCGCGCAAGCTGATCCCCGCGCTCGCCCGACTCAAGGCGCGCGGCGCGCTGCCGGACCCGCAGCTCATCGTCGGCGTGGGACGTCGTCCGGAGTGGAACGATGACGTGCTGCGCAAGCTCTGCCGCGACGCCATCGCCGAGGCCGGGCTGGACGAGAGCGTGCAGGCCGCCTGGAACGATGATCTCGTCCACTACCACGAGCAAGCGAACGGCGACACCGCCGACGCGGAGTCGCTGCGGAACAAGCTGGAGGAGCTGGAACGGACGCACGGCTGTCCGCCGAACCGCACGTTCTACCTGAGCCTTCCGCCGTCGCTCTTCGCGCCGACGGCGGCCGCACTCGGCGAGGCGGGCCTCTCGGGCAGTGAGGGCTGGGTGCGCCTGGTGGTGGAGAAGCCCTTCGGCCGCGACCTGGGCAGCGCGCGCGCTCTCAACGACGCGCTCCACGAGCACTTCGCGGAGTCGCAGATCTACCGCATCGACCACTATCTGGGGAAGGAAACGGTCCAGAACCTCCTCGTCTTCCGCCTCGCCAACCCGGTGTTCGAGGCGCTGTGGAACCGCAACCACGTGGAGAGCGTGCAGATCCTCGTGGGCGAGGAGCTGGGCGTGGAGGAGCGGGCCGGCTACTACGACCAGTCGGGCGCGCTGCGCGACATGGTGCAGAACCATCTCACGCAGCTCGTCACGCTCATCGCCATGGGCGAGCCGGTGGCCATCGACGCGGAGTCGATCCGGCAGGAGAAGGTGAAGGTGCTCCGGTCGCTGTCGCCGCTGGAGCCGGACGACGTCGTGCTGGGTCGGTACGCTCCGGGCGAGGCCGATGGTACGCCGCTCGCGGGATACCTGGAGGAGCCGGGCGTGCCGGCCGATTCCAGGACGGAGACGTACGTGTCCGCGCGCCTCTCCATCAACAACTGGCGATGGCAAGGCGTTCCGTTCTTCATCCGCACCGGCAAACGGCTGGCGCAGCGGCTCACGCGCATCGCCATCACGTTCCGCCAGCCGCCCGTCCACATGTTCCAGAACCTGGGGAGCTGCGTGTTCCACTCCAACGTGCTGTTCCTGACGCTGCAGCCGGACGAGGCGTTCGAGCTCCACTTCGACGTGAAGGAGCCGGGCGATCCCTTCACGCTGGACACCATCCCGCTCTCGTTCCGCTACCGCGACCGCTACCAGGAGATCCCCGACGCGTACCAGACGCTCCTCCACGACGTGCTGGAGGGCGACCAGACCCTGTTCGTCCACTCGGACGAGGTGGAGGCGTCGTGGCGGTTCTGGACGCCGGTGCTGGAGCGGCAGGGCGACCCGACGCTGCACGACTATCCGGCCGGATCCTGGGGACCGGCGGCCGCCGCGTGCCACTTCGTGCGGGGGGCTCCCGAGTGGGAACGCACGGCGCGCATCGCAGCCGGGGAGGGATCGTCGTGAGCGAGCCGACCCGCATCGTCCTGCCCGACGCGGCCGCCGTAGCGATCGCCGCCGCCGACCTGGTGGAACGCGAGGCGAAGTCGGCGCTGAGCGCGCGCGACCTCTTCCTCCTGGGACTCGCCGGCGGCCGCACGCCGGCCGCGATGCACCGCGAGCTGGCGAAGCGGTCGCTGCCCTGGGGCAAGGTCCGCTTCTTCTTCGGCGACGAGCGCGCCGTGCCGGCCGCCGACGAGGCCAGCAACTACCGGATGGCGAGGGAGACGATCCTGGACGCCATCCGCGCCCGGCCCGAGCACGTGCTGCGCCTGGAGGGCGAGGCCGGCAACCTGGACACGGCGGCGCAGCGCGCGGAGACGGGCCTGAAGGAGGCGATGGCCGAGGCGGACGCGGACGGACCGGACGTGATCGTGCTGGGGATGGGCGCGGACGGCCACACCGCGTCGCTGTTTCCGGGATCGGGCGCGCTGGAGGAGACGGAGCGCTGGTTCACCGCCACGTCCGCACCGAAGGGCGTGTTCCCGCCACGCCGGCTCACGGTGACGTACCCGGCGCTGGCCGCGACGAGGACCGTCGTGTTCCTGGTGACCGGGAAGGAGAAGCGCGAGGCGATTTCCGCCGCGTTCTCCGACGACCCTCCGCCGGCAGGTCGCGTGCGCGGAGCGGAGCGGACGATCTGGCTGGTGGACGAGGCGGCGGCGGGCAGCTGATCCAGCCGCCGGTCCGCCCTCAGTTCCCGCGGTAGAGGCTCTTCACCTTGCCCCAGCTCGTCGGCTCCACGGAGATGGGGCCGCACCCCTGGCCGAACGCGCCAATCTGCGAGCCGCAGGGATTGTTGCTCGCCAGCAACGGCGAGTTGGACGCCACAGTGAAGTTGTCTGATCCCGGCGCGCAGAACTTCGGCTCCAGGGAGAAGTTGGCCAGCGGATCCACGCCGGGCCCCCAGTTCGTGCCGTTGCCCCAGGAATCGTTGCAGAACGCCGCAACGATGGCACCCTCCGGAACCCCGAACCCGACGTCCGCCCCGCTGAAGACGTTGTTGGTGAAGAGAGATCCGTCGAGGAGTGGGTGGACGGAAGGAAACAGGCCGTCGTTCCGAGCAAACGTGTTGCCAGTGGCCGTCACCTGAACGAACTCCCCGTAGCCGACCAATGCGGCGTCATTGTCGAGAAACAGGTTGCCTTCCAGGGACAAGGTCCCGGGCCCCGCGTAGGCCGTCATGAAGAGCCCGGGGTCGTACCAGTAGGAGCGATGGTCCCGAAACGTACACCCGATGAACTCTGCCCATTGGAAATCGGCGACGGGGTTGTCTGGGGATACGTTCGACGCGAAGACGCAGTCGCGGGCGATGACGTACTCGGCTGCGATGCAGCCCGCCTCGTGTCCCGCATCGGTCGCGCCGCAGCCGGCCCCGGACGTGGCCGTGTTGTTCCGGAACTGCGTCCTGTGGGTCTCGACGAAGAACGCGTTGACCGCCGCCCGGATCGTGACGTTGTTCTCCACGACGCAGTCGATCATCCGCAGATTGCCCGCCACGTGGACCATCGCAATCGTGTGGCAGTAGCCGTAGGTAGCGATGCCACCGGTCAGCGTGAGGCCCTCGATTTCGACATCCGTGGCGGATGGGCCGCGGATCGCGTAGCTCCGGACCTCGCCCGCCGTGATCGTCGTGGCGGCGGCGCCGGACTCCCCGACGATGCGCAGCCCGTGGCTCAGGTTGACCTGCTCTTCGTAAACGCCCGCCTTCACCACGATCTCGTCGCCGGCGGCGGCCAGGTCCACGGCGCCCTGGATGGTGACGGCGTCCCCGCCGCCTCCCGGATCGACCACCCACGTGGCGGCGAGCGCGCCGGAGAGAAGAAGTCCGGACAACATGAGAAAGAACGAGTGGGCAGTGCGCATGGCGGCTCCCTTCGCGGAGCGATCGGGACGGCGAGGCGAAGAAGCTCGCTCCAGCGTAGCAACGGGGCCGGGCGAACTTCCAGCCGGACGCGGATGACCGGAGACAGCCGGGAGCGCCGGCGTTGACGGCCCCGCCCCGATCGTGCTGGGATGCGCCGGAACCGTCCGGAGACCGCCCATGCGCCGCTCGTCGCTGCTCCTGTCCATCGCCCTCCTGCTGCTTCTGGCCGCTCTCGGCTGCAGCGACGGCGAGACCTGCCCGGACGACCCGATCGGCCTCTACCAGCTCACCTGGGACCAGGACAGCCTGGACGATCGGCCGGAGTGCCTGAGTGTGGAGACCGCGACGGCCCGCATCGACTCCGAGGGCTCGACGCTGAGGATCCGCTACCGCGGCTTCGGTCCGTTCGCGCTCACCGAGGGCGACGACGGCGAGCTCACCTGGACGGAGGACAGCTCGGACGGGGAGTTCAGCACTTCGGCTACCTACCGCATCGTCCGGGAGGGCTGCAACGTGTCGGGCGACGGCGTCTTCACGCGCACGTTCGCGGAGGACGGATCGACCTGCAACGGCGTGGCCACGATCACGGGGTACCGGACGGACTGAGCCCCCCTGGCCCCCCGACCGCCACCCTGCTATCCTCCCCGGCCACCCGAGCCTCAGAGAGGAAACTCATGGCGAAGAACATCAAGACCCGCGCGGACGACTACGCGCAGTGGTATCTGGACGTGATCAAGGCCTCCCAGCTGGCGGACTACAGTCCGGTCCGCGGGTGCATGGTGATCCGTCCGGACGGGTTCGCCGTGTGGGAGGCCATCCAGCGCGATCTGGATCGCCGCTTCAAGGAGACGGGGCACGTCAACGCGTACTTCCCCCTGCTGATCCCGCAGAGCTTCCTCACGCGGGAGGCGCAGCACGTGGAGGGGTTCGCGATGGAGTGCGCCGTCGTCACGCACTCCCGTCTGGAGAAGGGCGCGGACGGCCAGCTGGCCCCGGCGTCGCCGCTGGAGGAGCCGCTGATCATCCGGCCCACGTCGGAGACCGTGATCGGCGAGATGTACTCGCAGTGGATCCAGTCGTACCGGGACCTGCCGGTGCTCATCAACCAGTGGGCCAACGTGATGCGCTGGGAGATGCGCACGCGCCTGTTCCTGCGCACCGCGGAGTTCCTCTGGCAGGAGGGCCACACCGCGCACGAGACGTACGAGGAGGCGGAGGAGGAGACGATCCGCATGCTCGACGTCTACGCGTCGTTCGCGGAGGAGGCGCTGGCGCTCCCCGTGATCCAGGGGCGCAAGACGGAGCGCGAAAAGTTCCCCGGCGCCGACGTGACGTACACCATCGAGGGGCTGATGCAGGACGGCAAGGCGCTGCAGTGCGGCACCAGCCACAACCTGGGCCAGAACTTCGCGAAAGCGTTCGACATCCAGTACCTCGGCCGCGACCAGAAGCAGCACCACTGCTGGACGACGAGCTGGGGCGTGTCCACACGACTCATCGGGGCGCTGATCATGGCGCACTCCGACGACGAGGGACTGGTGCTGCCGCCCCGCGTCGCGCCGGTGGTGACGGTCATCGTGCCGATCTTCCGCTCCGACGAGGACAAGGAGAAGGTGCGCGCGTTCGTGGAGCGGGCGATGAAGGCGATCGTCGGCGAGGAGGAGGTGGCGGCCGCGGCCCGGCGCAAGTCGGCGGGCGATCAGGCGAGCTACTTCTTCGACCCGGTGACGCACCAGAAGATCGTGGTGGACTGGCGCGACGCCCGCCCGGGCGAGAAGCACTTCCACTGGGAGCAGCACGGCGTACCGTTCCGCCTGGAGGTGGGACCCCGCGACGTGGACGGCGAGACGCTGGTCCTGAAGAATCGCCTGGACCGCGAAAAGGAGATCGTCAACCTGGGCGATCTGTCCGCCGCCTGGCTGCGCGCCAGGCTGGAGACGATGCAGCAGACGCTCTTCGACCGGGCGAAGGCGTTCCGGGAGCAGAACACGCGACGCGCGTCGTCCTACGACGAGATGAAGTCGATCCTGGAGAAGGAGGGCGGCTTCGTGCGCGCGTACTTCGAGCCGGGCGACGAGGCCGAGGAGAGGATCCAGCAGGAGACCAAGGCCACCGTCCGCTGCATCCCGTTCGACCAGCCCGATGCCCCCGGGAAGTGCCTGCTGAGCGGCAAGGAGACCTCCACCGAGGTCCTCTTTGCCCAGGCTTACTAGACTCAACTGAGGGCTTCCCTCCGCCGATGCGAAGGGAAGCCGGAATCCGCAACGCCTGCTCCGCATCTCCGTCCGGCTCCAAGACGATTCACCCGGATCCGGAGATGTGCGCCCCGTGTCTGCCTTGACCGCCGGCCGTCAGAGCGTCGTGCTCGTCGACCTGCTCACCCAGCGAGACCTCCTGCCGCTCGAGAGGGTCGAGGCTCTCCGGGACCGGGCCGGGGCCGAGGGCATCGGCCTGGACCGGATCCTCCTCGCTGAAGAGGTCTTCACCCGCAACCGGCTGCTCCAGGTGCTGGAGAACCACTTCTTCTGCCCGTCGGTGGACCTGACGCGCGAGGACGTCGACCGCAGCACCGCCCTCAAGCTCCCGAAAGTCGCCGCCCGCCGCCACGAAGCCCTGCCGATCCGCGAGACGGATCAGGGCCTCCTGGTCGCGATGGCGGATCCGTCGGACTCGGCGACGTTCGATGCGCTCGGCATGGCCCTGCATCGGCCGATCCTTCCGCGTGCGGCGCTGGAGACCGACCTCCGCGAGCGGCTGGAGGAGATCTGGGCCGATCTCCCGGACCCCGCCGCCGACGACGATCCCCGCGCGCGTATCGCGTCGCGACCGGCGCGGGAAAAGTCCGGCCCCGGAATCCTGTCCGTGAAGCGGATGCACGCGCCGGCGCCGGAGCTGGTGGACGGCATCCTCGAGGCCGCGGTGCGCCGGGACGCGACGGACATCCACCTGCGTCCGGGCGAGGATGCGCTGAACGTCCAGTTCCGCATCGACGGGATCCTGCACACGATGGCGAGGATTCCCGTGGAGTCGCGGGCGGCAGTGACGTCCCGGGTGAAGGTGCTCGCCAATCTCGACATCGCCGAGCATCGCATCCCGCAGGACGGACGGATCGGTGCGGACGTGGCCGGAGAGGCGCTGGACCTGCGCGTGTCCACGCTGCCGTCGCAGTTCGGCGAGAACGTGGTGATCCGCTTGCTGCGCCGGAAGACCGAGCTGCTGGACCTCGACAACCTGCACATGCCGCCGGCGATCCGCGAGGCGCACGCCGAGATGCTCGACGCGCCGCAGGGCTTCTTCCTGGTGACGGGGCCCACGGGCAGCGGCAAGACCACGACCCTCTACGCGACGCTGAAGGCGGTCGACCGTGAGCACATCAACGTCATCACGCTGGAGGACCCCATCGAGGTCCAGCTTCCGGGCGTGACCCAGGTGCAGATCCGCGAGGAGTCCGGCCTGGGCTTCACGGAGGGACTGCGCGCGATGCTGCGCCAGGATCCCGACGTGGTTCTCGTGGGCGAGATCCGCGACCTCGCGACGACGGAGATCGCTTGCCGGGCCGCCCTCACCGGCCACAAGGTCCTCTCCACGATCCACACGAACGACGCGTGCCAGGCGGTGACGCGACTCCTGGAGATGGGAACGCCTCCGCACCTGATCACGGCGACGCTCCGCGGCGTGCTGGCCCAGCGCCTGCTGCGCCGCATCTGCCCGGAGTGCAAGGAGACCTACGAGGCCAACGAGTCCGAGCGGGCGATGCTGGGTTACCCGTCGGAGTCGCGGATCGCGCGGGGCCGGGGATGCTCCGCGTGCGCGGAGACCGGCTACCAGGGACGCTTCGCGGTGTTCGAGTACTTCCGGCTGGAGGAATCGCTGCACCGGCTGATCCTCGACCGGGCCTCGCCCTACGCCATCCGCCACGCGGCGCAGCGCAGCGGCATGATCCTGATGAGCGACTTCGCGCGCCGGGCCGTGCTGGACCACGAGACGACCGTGCAGGAGGTGCAGCGTGTCGTCCTGTCGGCCGAGGGGCGCGAACAGCTCTGCGGCGGCTGCCAGCGCGTGATCTCGGTGGAGTTCTCGGTCTGTCCGTTCTGCCAGAACGTACTGCGCGAGAGCTGCACCGGTTGCGGTACCGCGCTGGATCCGGGCTGGGACGCGTGCCCCACCTGCGGCAAGACGGTCGAGCGGGAGTGGAAGAAGGTCTACTGCCAGGGCTGCCTGGCCCCCGTCAATCCGGCGTGGTCCACCTGCCGCTACTGCGGAACGGAGATTCCATGACGCCCGACGACCTGACGCACGACGAGCTCATGCCGACCGGCGTCGCCGGGCTGGACCATCTGCTCGCGGGCGGGCTGGTGCGCGGCAACAGCCTCCTGGTGGAGGGGCCGCCCGGCAGCGGCAAGACGACGCTGGCGATCCGCATCGTCTACGAGGGCATCGTCCAGTGGGACGAGCCCGGGCTGATCATCACGTTCGAGGAGTTCCCGCGGCAGATCTACCGGGAGGCGATGGGCTACGGCGTGGACCTGGCCGCGCTCGAGGAGCAGGGCAAGCTCCGCGTGGTGTGGACGCCGCCGCAGCGGATCCTGGACGGATTCGCGGGCCGCAGCGACCTCATCGACTCCCTGATCGAGCAGCTCGGCGTGCGGCGGCTGGTCATCGACAGCATCACGCACTTCAAGCGCGTCGCGCACGACGAGGTCCAGCTCCGCGAGACTCTGGCCGACCTCCTCAACACGATCAAGCTGCGCGGCATCAACTCGATCCTCGTGAAGGAACTCGAGCGCATGGACGACCGGACGATCGCGTTCGAGGAGTACCTGGTGGACGCGTCGCTGCGCGTCTACAACACGCCGGCCGCGCCCGGCGCGGAGAACCTGCGCACGGTGGAGGTCCGCAAGACGCGCGGGCAGCCGCACATCTCCGGACGGCATCCGTTTCGCCTGGGGCACGATCTGCGCGTCTTCCCCACGCTGCGCCCGGCCGACGTCTCGACCGGCGCGGAAAGGAGCCGCCGCGACCGGCAGCCGGTGGGGCTGGTGGCGCTGGACCGGATGCTCGGCGGCGGTCTTCGCCACGGGTCGATGGCCCTGCTCCAGGGCGGTCCCGGCACCGGCAAGACGATCCTGGCCGGACACTTCGCGGCGACGGCCCTCAAGGGCGGCGAGCGGGCGCTGCTGCTGAGCCTCCGGGCCGACGGCGCAGACTTCCCGTCCAGTGTCCAGCTGGCGGGGGCGCCGCAGGACTCGCTGGAGCGGCTCGAGGTGCTGCATCGCCTGCCGCTGGGGATCACGCTGGAGGAGATCCTCAACGACGTCTGGGAGCGGTTCCGCGAGAACCGACCCGCCCGGCTCATCCTGGACTCCGTGGAGGATCTGCTCCGCCTGGCGACGGAGACTCAGGTCCGCGACGCGATCGTCGTGCTGGGGCAGATGGCCGCGGCCGCCGGCGCCACGACGCTGCTCCTGCAGGGCGACCGGGCCGGCTCCCTGGACTGCGCCGACCTGGCCGACGCCGCGATTCAGCTCACGCTCACCGAGTCCGACGGCGAACTGCACCGCTTCCTGGGAATCCGCAAGGGCGGCGTGGGCGATGCCGCGAACGAGCTCCGGCAGTTCGTCATCGACGAGCTGGGCTTCCAGATCCGGCGCAAGCCGACCGGCCTCTCCGGCATCCTCTCGGGCAACGCCCGCGGCGTGCTCACCGATGTGGCGGACCACGTGATGCCGGCGCTGGAAGAGGTGTCGCGGTCGGCCGCCGACCTGGAACAGGCGAAGCTGGGCGAGGAGGAACTCCGCCGCATCCGGGAGATGCGCACGAAGCTGGCAACGATGGACGTCCTGCTGCGCGAGCACTTCGGGCTCACGGACTTCGCCGGCCTCGCGGAGTCGCTGGGGATCGAGGACATCCCGTAGACGCGAAGGAGGCGGCCCCGGGGGACCGCCTCCCGCTCCATCGCCGTCGTTCCTTCCCGGACTCACGTCTCCCTGAAATCCGATCCTCCGGGACCGCGCGGATCGACGGCTTCGGCTCGCGCCGATTCCGGGAGTCGGGTAGGCTCGCGGAGCCCCCCGCTCCCTTCTTCCGGTCCTGCGCGGACCCGTTCCGGAACGCGCAACCGGGAGGCGATTTTTCGGAGGAACGGAGCTTGAGACGGTTCCACGCCCTTCGCCTGCTGCTGGCGGGCGGACTGCTCGCCCTGACCGCCCTGCCCGCCGCCGCCGATCCGGTGGCCGTGGACGTCATCTCCACCGACGGATTGCTCCTGCGGGGCACGTACTACGGGGCCGCCGAGCCGGGCCCGGGCGTCCTTCTCCTGCACCAGTGCAACCGCGACCGGACGTCCTGGGACGATCTGGCCGCCGCGATGTCCGACGCCGGGCTCCACGTTCTAACGCTGGACTTCCGGGGGTTCGGGGAGAGCGTCAACGAGTCGAACCGCAGCTTCCGGCAGCAGGGAGACCGGCTCTGGCCGCATTACACGGACGACGTGGACCGCGCGTTCGAGTTCCTGGCGTCCATGCCGGACGTGAACGGGGAGCGGATCGGCGTGCTCGGCGCCAGCTGCGGCGGCAGCCAGGGGCTCCTGCTCGCCGCACGGCAGCCCGCCGTGCGGGCGCTGGCGTTCCTGTCGTCCAGCGCGCCGTGGATCGAGGAGACGGAGATCCAGGCGTTCGAGGCGAACCGGACCGACATCCCGTTCCTGGGGATCGGGGCGGAGGGCGATGCGGACTCCGCGAAGATGGCCGAGCGCCTCTACCGGTCGTCCCCGCACGAGCAGTCCCGGCTGATCCTGTACAAGGGCGTCCGCCACGGCGTCCCGCTCTTCGATCTGGACACCGCCCTGCCCGACGTGATCGTGGCGTGGTTCCTGGAGGCGCTCTAGTCGTCGCCCGGGGTCTCGCCGGGCTCGGGATCGTCGTCGATGATGCGGAGCAACCCCGCCTCCAGCTTGGGCTCCAGCGCGTGCAGCCGCGCGAACCGGACCAGCTCCCGCCCGAAGGCGCGCAGCCGTTCCTCCAGCCGCGGATCGCGGATGCGGTCGCCGTCGAAAGCGTCGGCCGCGTGGGCGATGCTGACCTGCGCCGGCAGGCTCCAGCCCCCCACCCCGCGCACGACGTAGCGGAGATGCCCCAGCGCGTTCACGGCGCCCTGCACGCCACCGCCCACCCCCAGCAGCCCGAACAGCTTGCCCCGCAGCTCGTCGGCGCCCAGCAGGTCCAGCGCGTTCTTCAGGACCCCGCTGAAGCTGTTGTGGTACTCGGGCGTGCCCAGCAGCAGGGCATCGGCCCGGGCCACGCGCTCGCGGAGCTGAGCGCTTCCGGGATGGTCGTCCCGGTCCGCGGGCCCCTGGCAGAACGGGAGATCCAGCGCGGCCAGGTCCACCACGTCCACCGTGGCGCCGGACGCCTCCATTTCCCGGACGGCGACGAGCATCGACCGCAGCGTGGAACTGCGGGGCCCGCGCAGGCTGCCGCACAGCGCGGCGAGGTGGACCGGTCGGGAGTGGGGCACGGAACGTCCTCCGTCATCACGGGTTTCCCTCAGAGGGTGCCGCCTGCGCCCGCATCGGTCAACGTCCAGGGCGCGAGTCCCGCGCCGTTTCCCGGTCTCCCCGGCTCCCGGAGTGCGCTCATGATTCGCCTCGTCACCGTCGTTCTCGCCGCCGGCCTCTGGGCCGCAGCTCCCGCCCCGGCCGCCTCTCCCACGTTCGGCGATGCGTTCTGGTCCCACTGGGGCGACGGACGGGCGGAGGTCGCCACCTACGACCTGGAGTTTCCCCGCTACGGCGAGGTCCGGACGGGCACCGCGGTCGCGATCTTCGTGACGGAGACGTTCTCGGACGAGGCGCGCGTGAAGGCCGATCCCGGACGACATCCGGCGTCGGACGAGTTTCCGGTGATGAAGCTGAACCTCGCGCAGGACTTCCCCACCGGCCTCTACGACTACCAGCTGATGACGTCGGCGTTCTGGGGACTCACGGAACGCGACGGCCGGGCGCCCGGCTGGCCCGCGAAGGTGACGTTCTCCAGCCAGGAGTGGTGCGGCCACGTCTTCCACGAGCTCCTGCCGCGCGGGGACCTTATCCGGTCGATCTCGCACAGCTACTTCGACGGCGAGGGCGATCAGGACACGCGGCTGGAGTGGCCGCGCGACTCCCTCCTGGAGGACGGACTGTTCCTCTGGGCCCGCGGCTTCGCGACGCCGGGTCTCGAACCGGGGGAGGCGCGGACGGCGCCGCTCCTGCGCGGCGCGGAGATCGTGCGCATGCGGCATCGACCGCTGGCGTGGGAGACCGCCACGCTGTCGCGCGCGGCGCAGCCGACCACGGTGGAGGTGCCGGCCGGCACGTTCCGGGTGGAAACGCGGGAGGTCCGGATCGACGGGGAGATCCCGCGGCGGTGGACGATCCACGTGGAGGCGGAGTCCCCGCACCGCATCGTCCAGTGGACCCGCAGCGACGGCTACCGCGGCCAGCTCGTGGCGGTGGAGCGTCTTCCCTACTGGCAGATGAACGATGCGAAGTCCGAGGCGCAGCTCTCCCGCATCGGGCTGAGCCGGCGGCCGGCGCGCACGCCCTAGCCGGGCTCCCCGCCCGCTGCACGAACGTCGGCCGCTGTGTCCAGGTTGGCGTGGATGCCCTCGTCGTCCACGTCCACCTCGAAGCGGCGCACGCCGTCCGCGGACAGGATCCGGCGCAGATTCTCGTCGGGGGCCGCGGCCATCACCCGTCCGCGCAAGGACGGCGACAGCAGCACGGGATGACCGCTCCCGGCGGGCGTCCGGGGACGGAGCACCCAGAAGTCCGCATCCGGACGATCGGCGGACAGGAGCGCGCTCACCGTCCCGGCGCGGGCCAGTGGACGATCCACCGGCCACAGGAGCACGACGTTCCCCGCGGGGACGACGCTCCAGCCCGACTGGAGCGATCCGGTGCGGCCGGCCTCCGGATGCGGATTGGTCACCCACGCGAGCGGCGACGGATCCACCTCGGCCCGCAGACGATCCTCGTGCGGAGAAGCCACCACGACCGCACCCGACGTGACGCCCGCTTCCGCCAGGGAATCCAGCACGCGTCGCAGGGCGGATCGGCCGCCGAGGTTCACCATCGCCTTGGGCGAACCCAGCCTTGAGGACGCGCCGGCCGCCAGGACGATCGTGGAGACGCCGGCTCCGCTCACTCGATGGAGCCGGCCTGATCGACGGCCCGGTCCAGGGCGTCGTCGGAGATGTCCCAGTGGCTCCCCGCCCAGACGACGTCGCCGTCCCGGATCACGAACGCCTGTGGCGACTCGTGGCGCACGCCGGTCCGCTTCGCCAGGGCGTCGGAGACGGGACGCGCCTCCCGGACCTCGATCACGGTGTAGAGCGGCCCCTCGGCCCGACCCGCCACCCAGTCCCGGTAGGCCTGAAACGCGTGGGCCGAGATCCCGCAGCGGGTGCTGTGCTTGAAGATGACGACCGGACGGCGGGACGACTCCCGCAGGACGTGGTCCAGCTCGGGCAGCGAGGTGATGGTCTCGGGGGCGTTCATGAGGTCTCTCCGTGGGGCGGTCCTGGGTGGCTTCCCCGTGGGATGCCGCTTCCCCGGAGGAGGATTCAGCCGGACGCGGTCAAGGAGAGCATCACGGCGGTGATGTCGTCCAGGCGTTCGTCCTCGCCGTGGAAGTCCAGGATGTCGCGGCGCAGCCGGTCGCCAGCCTCGGACAGCGGCCGCCCGCGCATCTCCGCCACGAGCCGCTCGTAGCGTTCCTTTCCGTAGAACGTCCCGTCGGCGGTCCGCGCCTCCCAGATGCCGTCCGTGCCCACCACCAGGAGATCGCCCGGCTGCAGGGAGAACTCGTGCACGTGGAACGCGGTGCCCGGGAACATCCCCAGCGGCAAGTCCTTCGTCGTGAGGAGGATCGGCGCTTCGCCGGGCTCGCGCTGGACCAGCGGGGGATCGTGGCCGGCCGAGGCGTAGCGGAGCACGCGCGTCTTCCGGTCCAGGATCCCGAAGAAGCAGGTGAGGAAGCGATGGTCCTCGCAGTCGGCCTCCACCAGGTCGTTCATCGTCCGCATGACGTGCTCCAGATCCTGCGAGTGCGTGAGCAGCGCCCGAAGGGTCGCCCGCGCGATGAACGCCAGCAACGCGGCGCCCATGCCGTGCCCGGTGGCATCGGCCACGACGATCCCGACCTGGTCGTCGCCGAGGTCGAAGTAGTCGTAGAAGTCGCCGCCCGTCTCCGACGCCGTCATGCACCAGCCGGCGATCTCCGCCTCCGGGTACGAGAGGAACGGCTCGGGCTGAAGGGAGGACTGGAGCTGCGCCGCCAGGTTCATCTCCGCGGTGAGGCGTTCGTTCTGCCGCGTGGACTCGTAGAGCTGCGCGTTCTCCACCGCGGTGCCGCACAGCGCCGCGATGGTCCGAAGCACCTCCGCATCCTCCGGCCGCAGCACTCCGCCGCCGGCCGCCATCACCAGGATGCCGCCCAGTGTGCGGTTCTTCCCCGTCAGAGGGACGAACGCGAACGAGTCGACATGGACATCCAGCTCCCGCGTGTCGATCCAGCCGCCGCCCGCCTCGGCCGTCTCGTGCACCATCCGGTCCGCGCTCAGCAGCGCCTCCGCGGAGCCGCGACCCTCGTCCGTGCGGAGCGACTTCAACCACTCCTCGGAGAGCCCCCACTCGATGCCCGTGCTCCACTCCTTCTCATCGCCCAGGAGGATGGCGCCCACCTCGGCGCGCATGATCCGGATCGACAGCTCGAGGAGCTTGGCCAGCAGCGTCTCCAGGTCGACGTAGCGCAGCAGCTGCCCCGCCTCGTGCAGTGCGTCCAGCTTGTTGAACGCGGCGGACGACTCGTGGTTGGCCGACTCGTAGAGCTGCACCTTCACGAGCTCGCCGGAGAGCGCATCGACGATGTCGCGCCACCACTCCACGTCTTCCGGCTCGGCGCCGTGGAGGAGGAAGAGCCCGTAGGACTCGCCGCGGAACTTCAGCGTGGACGCCGCCCTCACGGGGGCCTCGGGTGTGCCGATGTCCGCGTGGATCGGCTCCAGTCGGTCGGTGACCTCGCCCAGGAGCTGACCCAGCGCCCGCGCGGCCTCGTCGCTCACGAGCTGCTCGTCGCCGCACGCGTGTCCCAGGTAGACGGAGTACTCCTCGGTGCCGGCCAGGAGAACGGAGTACGGCGTGTTCCGGACGGAGGCCGCCGCGTCGAGGCAGCGGCGAACGTCCTCGGTCTCGAGGCTGTCGTGCAGCTCGCGCACGAAGTCGGAGGCTTCGGTCATCCGCTCGCGAGCTCCCGGAACACGGGCTCCAGTTCCTCGACGATCGCGCGCGTCTCCTCGACGAGCTTGTCGCCCTGGTCGGCGAGGCCCAGCGCGTCCAGGCACTCCTGGCGATGCGGCGACGGCTCGGTGCCGTCGTCCTTGCGTCCCACACCGATCCCGTTCACGAGATCATCGGCCAGCATCACGGCCAGGGCGACGCGATCGGGCTCGCCGCCCGGCGGATCGTGGTGCGTCTCGATCACGTGGACGAGGCGATCGGGCAGATCCCACTTTCGCCCCATCCGGCCGCCGACCTCCGGGTGGGTCGTGCCGAGAACGGCGCGCTCCGCGGCCAGAACGTCGCCCGGATGCGCGCGCAGCGCCTGGTCGAACGCGACGGGCGCCTCGGCCGCGATCAGCGGCGCCAGCACGATCTTCCCGACGTCGTGGAGCAGTCCGGCCGCGAACGCCGCCTGCTCCTCCTCGGCGTCGCCGCCCACCCGCTTCACGAGGCGGCCGGCGATCGTGGCGCACGACGTGGAGTGTTGCCAGAGACCGGAGTCGTCCAGTCCGTACGGCCCGAGCTGCCGGTTCAGGAGTCCGGACGAGCGGGACGCCAGAACGACGCTCCGCAACGACTTCATCCCCAGCGCCACGATGGCCTGCGGAATGGACTCGATGCGGCGACGCATCGCGAAGAACGGAGAGTTCACGAGCTTCAGGACGCGGGCGGCGAGGCCCTGGTCCCGGCTGATGATCTTCTCGAAGTCGTTGGCGCCGGCCTGCTCGTCGTTGGCCAGCTGCAGGACCTGCATCACGACGCCGGGCAGCGAGGGCAGCGTGTCGATCCGGTCCAGGATCGACTGGGCGCGCCGCTCCCGCTGAACGGGTTCCGCCCGGAGGACTCCGGACGGGGGGGCGGAGGCGGTTGCCGCTCCCCGGCGGAAGCGGTCCACGTCGAAACCACGCGAAGGAGGGTTCATCCAGTCCTTGTCCAGTGTCCGCCGGCGGGGGACGGGCGGTAAGCCATCAGCAAGGTTTCCGAACTATGTGATCGGCCAGGGGACCGGTGTTCCCAAGGGAAAAAGGCGGCCCGAGGCCGCCAAATGGTTGCCGGTCAGGGAGTTGAGGCAGTCTAGCGGAGGTAGCCGAGCGCCCGGAGCCGCTCGATCTCGGCGTCCTCGATGGCACGGTCCGCCCCCCCGGAATCATCGGCGTCCCGGGCTCCCACCCGCTCCCAGGTGGAGATGGGCCGGACGGGGTGGGCCGCCAGGAACGCGGGATCCAGGAGGTCGGTGCGAGCGCGCCCCTCCAGATCGGCCGCCACGGGCAGCCCCAGCAGCGCGGCAGCGGTGGGCGCCACGTCGAAGACGCTGATGCGCCCCCGCTCGGCCGACGGCGTCACCGGGCCGCCCGCCAGGATGGCGATGCCGTCAGGCGCGCGCGAGTGCGCGAACCGGTCCTCGAAGCCGTGGTCCGAGAGCAGGATCACGGTGGCGTCGTCCGGGACCTGCTCCAGGATCCCGCCGACCATCCCGTCCATGAACTCGTGGTAGCGCTCGATGGTGGGGAGCATCCGCCGCCGCGGATCCTCCGCGGGGTCCCCGCCCTCGCGCCGCAGCTCCCAGGTGAGATGGTGCGTGAGGTCCACCGACCGGAGGTAGACGCCGTAGAGCCGCCAGTCGCGGTCCCGGGAGAGCAGGTCGCGCGCGACGGCGGCCGTCGTCCGGTCGCGCGCCATCAGCAGCTTCATCTCCCGCACGAAATCCGAGTGCTCCTCCGCCCAGCCCAGCCGGCCCGCCTCGTCCAGACCGTCCGTGTCCACGAAGCGCAGGACGTCGTCCAGGGCGATGTCCTCCGCGGAGACGACGTGGGGCGTGAGCGGTCCGGTCAGCGCCTCCGGGTACACGACGCCGGTGAGTTCCGGGCCGTCCGGATCCAGCAGGTGGAAGCGGTCCGACACTGTCACGCCGGTCACCGGACGCGCCGGCCAGGTGACGTACCAGGAGATCCGCGAGGCGGAGAGCCCGGCCTCGCTGGCTGCCTCGAAGACCCCGGTGGCGCGGACCTGCTCGCTGCGGTACGCGGTGAGCCGCAGCGCGCGCGCCCGGTCCAGGGCGCGGAAGAACACGCCGGCCGTCTTCGTGAGGAACGCGGTGCGCTCCATCGACCGGTGGAGCCGGGTGCCGCCCGGCAGATGCGTTTGGATGACGTCGTGGATGCCGTGCGCGAACCGGTCCTTCCCGGTGGCCACCGACGTCCAGATGACCGGCGAAAACGTGGGCCGGAACGTCTCCAGCTCGAACGTCCGGCCGCGATCGGCCAGCGCCTTCAGGTTCGGCATGCGCCCCTCGGCCATGAGGCGATCCACCTCGGACCAGGCCGCTCCGTCGAACCCGAGGACGAACACGCGCTGCCCGGTCTCCGTGGCCGTAAGCCGATCCCCCTCCGGCCGCGGCTCCGGAAGATCGACGGCTCCCATCGGCTGCACGGACATCGTCCGAATGCCGCCCCAGACCAGCAGGCCGACGGCAAGGACCGCGGCCACTACGCCCGCCCGCTTCGGCGCCTTGCGCAGCGCGAGGCCCAGGAGCGCGGCCACCGCGAACGGCAGCAGCGCCAGGCCCAGCGAACCGAGCGTCCCCATGAGATCCCGCGGCAGGGCGTAGTAGCGTTCGCGGAACCAGGAGACCGTGTGCACCGCCACCAGCGCGGCGACCGGCACGAACGGCAGCATCGACGGGAACCATCGTCCCAGGCCGACGGCCGCCGCCCCGACGACGGCGATCAGCGCGACTGCGAAGTGCAGCGCCGCGAACAGAAGGAAGAGCGGGAAGTGGACGGCCTCCCACGGGAGCAGCTGGTTGCGATGGGCGAAGAACGCGATCTCCAGCGCGCCGTAGGCCAGGGCGACGACGAATCCGGCGAGGAGCGCGCCCCGCATCAGACGTTGAACCGGAAGATGACGCAGTCCCCGTCCTGCACGACGTATTCCTTCCCCTCCAGCCGATGCTTGCCGCCGTCCTTGGCCGCGTTCCAGGAACCGAGCTCCCGGAACGTGTCGAAGGCGACGACCTCCGCGCGGATGAACCCGCGGGCAATGTCGGAGTGGATCTTTCCGGCGGCCTCCACGGCGGGCGACCGGCGCGGCAGCGTCCACGCCTTGCACTCGTCCTCGCCGAACGTGAAGAACTGGATCAGGGACAGCGCGTCGAAGGCGGCTCGGATCACGCGGTCCCGGCTGGGCTCCTCCAGCCCGAGGTCCGCCAGGAACGCCTGCGCCTCCTCGTCGTCCATCTGGGCGATCTCGGACTCGATCTGCGCGGCGACCGGCAGGTAGGCCAGCGAGACCTCCTCCGCCCACTCCCGCAGCCCCGCGTCCGAGTCCCCGCCGATCGGCTCGTCCTCGCCGACGTTGCCCACGAGGATCATCGGCTTGAGCGTCAGGAGCGCGTAGCCGCGGAGCGCGTGCTGCGCGTCCTCGTCCAGGTCCATCGCCCGCGCCGGCCGACCGTCCTCCAGCGCCTCCTTCACGGAGTCCAGGAGTTCCTTCTCCTTCGTGAGCCGGGCCTTGTCCATGCCCTTGCCCAGATCCGAGGCGATGCGCTCCAGCCGCTTCTCCACGACGCCGAGGTCCGCGAGGATCAGCTCGGTGTCCAGGTTCCCGGCGTCGCGCGCGGGATTCACGGAACCATCGGGGTGCGCCACCGCCGGGCTGTCGAACACGCGCACGACGTGGAGCAGCGCGTCCACCGTGCGCAGGTCCGCGAGGAGCGCCGCGGTGCCCTTTTCCACGGATCCGGGCGAGAGCCCCGGCACGTCCAGGAAGTCCACCGACGCCGGGGACTTCTTCTTGGGGGAGTAGTGGTCGGCCAGCCAGTCCAGGCGCTCGTCCGGGACCAGCGTCCGCCCACGGTTCACCTCGGCGCGCCCGGAGCCGAAACGCCCGGTCTCGGCCTGGCCTCGCGTCAACGCGTTGAAAAGCGTGGACTTGCCGCTGGACGGCAGTCCCACGATTCCCACCTTCATTCAGGACTCCGGGTTTCGGGAGGAGGAATGATAGGGGACGCCCCCGGTGGGGGCAAGCGCCTGCGGTCAGCCGGTGAACGGGAAGAGGAGCGGGACCAGCAGGACGATGAGGACGATGACCAGGAGGGTCAGCGGGGTCCCCACCCGGACGTAGTCCCGCACCCGGTACGCGCCGGCGCCCATGACCAGCAGGTGGGCCTTGTGGCTGAACGGCGTGATGAAGGCGGCCGAGGCGCCCAGGGCCACGCCCATCATCACCGGCGCCGGATCGACCCCCAGCTCGCCGGCGACCGTCAGGGCCACCGGCGACAGCAGAACGACCGCCGGGCCGCCGTCGAGGCTCTGACTGAGCAGCGACGAGAGCACGACGAGCCCCGCGAGGACCGCGTACGGTCCGCCGGGGCCGGCCACGTCCAGGACGGTGCGGGCGAGCAGCGTGGCCGCTCCCGTGCGCTCCAGCGCCAGCCCCACCGGCAGCAGCGCCGCCACGACGAAGATCGCGCGCCACTGGACGGCCCGGTAGGCGTCCTCCATCGAGATGGTGCGGGTGAGGATCACGAAGGTGGCGGCCGTGAACGCGGCCACGTGGATCGGCTGGTAGCCCGTCACCACGAACCCGATCATCAGCAGGAACGCCGCCAGCGCGTACGGCGCCTTTCGGGTCTTGGTCGCGCGATCGGGATCGGGCGGGGCGCCCAGCGCCACGAAGTCGGGATCGCGGGGGAACAGGCGGAGACGGGCGCGCGGGCCGTGCAGCAGCAGCGCATCGCCGAACCGGAGTCGCACGTCGCCCAGATCCTCGTGAATGAGTCGTCCCTCGCGCCACACGGCCAGGACGTGCAGGCCGTGCCGCTCGCGGAAGTCCAGCTCGGCCAGCGTGCAGCCCGCCGCGCGCGACCGCGGCGCCAGCGTCGCCTCCAGCACGCCCGTCGTCTCGGACTCCAGGTGCGACTCGGCGACCTCCTGCTGCATCTCCACGTCGCCCAGCTCCAGCAGCGCGCGGATCCGGCCCGGCTCGCCCGACACGAGCAACCGGTCGCCCGCCCGGATCCGTTCGTCGGGGACGAGACCCAGCAGCCACTCGGAGCCCCGCTGGACGCCGGACACCGTCAGCCCCACCAGCTCACCCATGCGGCTCTCCGCGAGCGTGGTGCCGTCCAGCCCCGATCCTTCCGGCACGCGAAGCACGTAGATGTGACCGCGCAGCGCCCGGAACGTGTCGCTCCGCATCGCGTCCACGTCGAAGTAGCGGCGGAGTCCCTCGTTGTCGATCTGCTCGCGCGAGCCGAGCGCGATGAGCTCGTCGCCCTCCTGCAGCGACAGGCCGCCCAGGTCGCCGCGCAGCACGTTGCCGTCGCGGCGCATCGCCACGACGATCGCCCCGAACCGCTCGCGGAAGCGGAGGTTCCGCACCGTGCGCCCCGCCACCGGCGAGTCCGCGCGGACCGACGCCACGATGCCGCTGACGCCGCCGGACGCCTCGTCCAGGAGGTCATCGGCCGCCTCGGCGAACTCCGCGCCGCGCACGCGGAACATCTCCCGGACGCTGGTGGCGCTGCCCTGCACGAGCAACACGTCGTCCTCCAGGAGGAGCGTCTGCGCGTCCGGCGCCAGGCGACGCTGCCCCTCGCGCAGGATGCCGACCACCTGGACGCCCAGCGCGTGGCCCAGGGCGGTGTCGCGGAGCGTGCGGCCGGCCACCTTCGATCCGCGCGGGATCCGGATGGAGAAGAGGTTCTCGTGGAGCTGGTAGACCTGGATCAGGTCCGTCCGGCGCGAGACCGCGGTCGGGCCCGGCCGGTCGGGCAGGAGCCGCGCGCCGACCGTCGCCAGGTAGAGGATGCCCGCGGCCAGGATCAGCAGCCCGATCGGCGTGAACTCGAACAGCCCGAAGGGCATCTCCCCGCGCTGCTCCAGGAGCTCGTTGGCGAGGATGTTCGGCGGCGTTCCGACGACGGTGATCGTGCCGCCGAGCACCGTTCCGAACGAGAGCGGCAGGAACAGCCGCGACGGCGAGACGCCCGTGCGGCGCGCGATGCTGGCGACGGCCGGCAGCAGCACCGCGGTGGCGGCCACGTTGTTCATGAAGGACGACAGGAGGCCCGCCACCGTCACGACCGCCGTGATCAGCAGCATCTCGCGCGCGCCCATCAGCGCCTCGACCTTCGCCCCGATGACGTCCGCGATGCCCGTGTTCACGAACGCCGCGCTCAGGAAGAACATGGAGAGCATCGTGATGACGGCGGACGACGAGAAGCCGGCGAAGGCCTCCGAGGCGGGCACGAAGCCGCCGAGCGCCAGGATGACGAGCCCCAGGAACGCGGTCAGCTCGATCGGGACCTTCTCCGTCAGGAAGAAGAAGGCCATCGCCGCGATCAGGAGGAGAAGGAGTGCGATCTCGATCGTCATCGCCCCGAATCTAGGCGGGCCGCCGCGGCACCGCAACGATCCATCCCCGCCCGGCGGCATCACGGGCGGGTAGCGGACGGGCCCCCTTTCCGGCTAGCATCCTCCCCTCGCCCGCCCAACTCCGAGGGAGGAAGCATGACGTTCGTCCGCCTGTCCGCCGTCGCGCTCCTGGCCGCGATGCTCTTCGCCCCGCCCGCCGTCGCCGAGGACGCCCCGTTCGAGACGGTCGTCCTCGACAACGGCCTCACGCTGCTCCTGGCCCCGTCCGACGCGCATCCCGTGATCGCGCTCAGCTGCTACGTCACCACGGGCGGCCGCACGGAGGACGAGTACTACCAGGGCTCGCTCCACTACATCGAGCACCTGGTGTTCAAGGGCGGCACGCCCAACCTGAAGCCGACGGAGTTCCGCAAGCGGATGAGCGTGCTCGGGCGGGAGTCGGGCGGCTGGACCTGGGACGACGAGATCCAGTTCGGTTTCGAGGTGCCCAAGCAGGTGTTCCCCGAGGCGCTGGCGACGTTCCGGGAGGCGCTCCTGGACCTTCAGTTCGAGGAGCAGTGGTTCGAGGACGAGAAGCGCGTCGTGCTCCAGGAGATGTCGCGCGGACGGGAGCAGCCGGACCAGCTGATCTACGAGGCGTGGGCGGAGACGGCCTACGAGGTCCACCCGTACCGGCGCTCCGTGATCGGGACGGAGAAGGCGATCCTCGAACTCGACATGAACAAGACCTACCAGTACTACAAGGACCGCTTCTCGCCGAACCACATGATCCTCTCCGTGGCGGGCGACTTCGACTCCGCCCAGATGGTGGAGTGGATCGAGCAGGAGTGGGGCGCGCTGGAACGCGGACCGGAGTCCTTCGAGCTGGGACTGGCCGAGCCGGACCAGCTCGGGCCGCGCCGCCGCGTGGACCATCGTCCGCAGGCGTCCACGGCGCTGCTGCTGACCGGCGTGCGCACGCCGGGCGGCGGCCACGAGGATACGCCCGCACTGGAGATGCTCGCCGAGCTCCTGGACGATCGCTCGTTCGGGCTGCCGCAGTACCTCATCGAGCAGCGCAAGTGGGTCGTCGACGTGAACGTGGAGCACTACCCCAAGCGCGACGGCGGCGACTTCTACGTGCTGGCGCGCTGCGAGCCGGAGCACCATGAGGAGGTGGCGGAGTTCGCCCCGGCATTCCTCCTGGACTTCGACGTGACGGAGCTCCCGGCCGAGGTCTTCGAGCAGGCGCGGCGGGCGCTCCTGTTCGCCGAGGCGTCGCAGCGGGCGGAGGCGGCCGATCGCGCGGGGCGGTTCGGCTTCCTGGTCAGCCGACGCGGACTGGAGGAGGCGCGCGCCCTCACCGATCGCTACCGGACGCTGACGCCCGCGGACGTGCAGGCGGCCAAGGAGCGCTGGTTCGGCGAGCGTCGTCTCGTGACCTGCAGTCTCCTCCCCGACGACTGGAACGACCGCGACGGCACGAAGGAGCGCGTGACGCCCGCGGCGCCGTCCGCCGCTCCGGTGCCGGACCTGGCCGTCCCCGGCGGGCTGCTGCCGGCGGAGGCCGAGGCCCTCTCCTACCGCAAGGCCGAAGAGGCGGACGGCGTCACGAAGTACGTCTTCGACAACGGGATGCGTCTCCTCGTGCGGCCGACGTCCGCATCGCCGATCGTCGGCGTCACGGGGCGCGTGCTCGGCGGCCAGTGGGTGGAGCCGGCCGGACACGAAGGCATCAACGTCTTCGTGTCGGAGCTGGGGATGCGACGCACCCGACGCTGGGGACGCGAGGCGTTCAATCGCCTGCTCGCCTCCCGCAGCGTGCGGGCCAGCGCCCACAAGTCCGTCGGCAGCCGCGCGAACACGTCGCGTCACATCCACCACCGCGACGCGGCGGGCCACCACTACACGGCGCTGACCGAGGAGTGGGAGACGGCGCTCGCGTGTCTCAAGGAGACGATGTTCTTCCCGACGTTCCCGGCGGACGAGGTGGAGAAGCTCCGCGACGATCTAATCACCCGTGCGAAGCTCCTGCCCGAGAACAACCTGGAGTACATCAAGCAGGAGTTCTACTCGACCGCCTACGCGGGACATCCGTACGGGCGACCGACGTTCGGGGACGAGACGTCGCTGGCCGCGATCGGCGCGGAGGACCTGGAGGCGTTCCACCGCGACCAGTGGACTCCGGACCGCGTCGTCGTCTCCATCGTGGGCGACGTGGACCCCGGCGCCGTGGCGGAGTGGGTGGCCACGCGCTGGGCCGACGTGAGCGGCGCGGACCGCGAGCCGTTCGCCATCGACCCGTCCACCCCGAAGGTCGCGTGGGACCCGTCGTCGGACCGGCAGGTCCTGGATCTCGGCAAGGACTACTGGACCGTGAACTGGGGCCGCCCGGGCGCGTCGTGGGGGGACGAGGCCTGGGAGACCTCCCGCGTGCTCAGCCGGCTGGCCGGCAACGACCACTTCTACAAGTACGTTTACGAGGAGGGCGTTTCCTACCGGAGCTGGATCCGGTTCTGGGAGCAGCTGGGAGCCGGCACGTGGCTCGTGGAGAACGACGTCAAGCGCGAGCGCTTCGACGAGATCCTGGCGATGTTCGACGAGGACCTCGCCCGCTACTCCACGGAGGGATTCGAGCGCCAGGAGTTCGACGATGCCGTGCAGCAGCTCGTCAACGGCGCGGTGCTTTCCTCCCAGGACAACGCACTGCTCGCGTTCCGTCTGGCGGAAGCGGAGGGCAACGGATCGGGCTACCGCAGCGTGACGGGGGCGGTGGATCGACTGCGCGAGGTGAAATACGAGGCGGTGCAGGGCCTCGCCCGCGAGGTCTTCGCACCCGAGTCGATTCTGAGGATGGTGCAGCAGTAGGAGCGCGGGGGGCTTCGGCCCCCCTACTCCGCCGGCACGTTCGGCCGGCGAAGCTCCGGCGGGATCGCGTCCAGCACCTGCAGGGCCGCCTTCACGCTCCCGAACGGCGGCATCACGTACACGCCGTGCGACATCGGGATGGCCTCCTGCAGGACCTCCTTGGCCACCTCCACCCCCACCTCGCGGCCGTGGTCGTCGCTCTCGGCGTCGGCCATACGCTGCAGGATCGGCTCCGGCACCGCCATGCCGGGCACCTCGTTCGTGAGGAACTCGGCGTTGCGGTAGCTGCGAAGCGGCAGGATCCCCACCAGGATGGGGATGCGGCAGTGCTCCGTGCGGCGGACGAACCGCTCGAACACGGCGGGGTCGTAGACCGGCTGCGTCATCACGAACTCGGCGCCGGCCTCCACCTTGTACTCGAAACGGCGGATCTCCTCGTCGAGGTTCATCGCCGCGGGGTTCGCCCCGACGCCCAGATGCAGCGCGGTCGGCCGATCGATCGGGTTGCCGACGAGATCCTGGCCGTGGTTCAACCGGTTCGCGATCTGCATCAGCCCGATGGAGTCCACGTCGAAGACGGCGGTGGCGTCGGGGTAGTCGCCCAGCTTCGGCGGATCGCCCGTGACGATGAGGACGTTGCGGATGCCCAGCGCGCCGGCCCCCAGCAGGTCGGACTGCATCCCCAGAAGGTTCCGGTCGCGGCAGCAGTAGTGCAGGATCACCTCGATACCGACGTCACGTGTGGCGAGCACCGCCAGCGCCGAGGAGCTCATCCGGGCGGATGCGCGGGGGCCGTCCGGGATGTTGATGGCGTCGACGCCCGCGGCGTGCAGGCGGGCGATGCGGTCGAGCGCCTTTGTGGGATCGGGGCTCTTGGGCGGCGAGATTTCCACCGAGCAGACGAACTGGCCGGCGGCCAGCTTCGCCGCCAGCGAGGACTTCTCCTCGCGCGCGACCGGCGACGCCGTCTCTCCGGACAGGCGGGCGGGCAGCGGCTCACGGACGAAGACGCGGGACTCCACCCGGACCGAACGGACGGCGGAGCGGATGGCCCGGACGTGTTCGGGCGTCGTTCCGCAGCATCCGCCGATCACCCGCACCCCGGTCCGGAGGAACCGCTGCGCGTACTTCCCGAAGTACTCGGGCGAGGAGAGGTACATGTAGCGCCCCTCGACGAGGCGCGGCATCCCGGCGTTCGGCATCACGCAGAGCGGGCGCTCCGTGACGGAGGCCATCCGCTCGATGGCATTGAGCATCGGCTGCGGTCCGACGGAGCAGTTCAGCCCGACGACGTCGGCCCCCCACTCGTCCAGCCCGGCCGCGATCTTGTCGGGGGAATCGCCCAGCGCCGACTGATCCGCGTCGGCCACGCTCATCAGCGCGATGACGGGGTGGTCGCCCACGTCGCGGACGGCCCGAATGGCCTCCCGCATCTCCTCCAGGCGGCGGATCGTCTCGATGATGAAGAAATCCACGCCGCCCTCGGCCAGCGCCTGGGCCTGCCGGCGGAACGCGTCGCGCGCCTCCTCGAAGGCCAGCCGACCGAGCGGCTCCAGCGGCACGCCCAAAGGCCCGATGGAGCCGGCCACCAGGACCTCTCCCCCGGCCTCCGCGCGGGCCAGGCGGGCGCCCTCCACGTTGATCCGCTCCAGCTCGTCGCTCAGGCCGTGCGGCTCCAGCTTGAACGCGTTGGCCCCGAAGGTGTTGGTCTCGACGAAGTCGGCGCCGGCCGCGACGTAGGCCCGGTGGACTTCCCGGACGACGTCCGGGGCCACGAGGTTCAGCTCATCAAAACATCGGTTGATGTAGATGCCCTTGGAATAGAGCATCGTGCCCATCGCGCCGTCGCCCACGAGGGCGCCCTGGGCGATGCGCTCGAGGAGACCGCTCACGATCCGCTCCGGCGTTCGGTTCGGGGCACCATAACGCAGAAGCGCCGCGGCCGGGGGGGTGATCCGGCTCGCGGCGCTCTGCCGTCCCCATGCTGTCCCTGTGGGTCTCCTCTCGGAGGTGAGGGCTCCCGGGACCGGATCCCTGGCGCCCTCGTGGGGATATACCCCGACCCGGTCCCGGGGTTCCGCGGCCGGCGGATTTTTTCTTGCGATTCCGGATCGGAAACTTCCAGGGTGCTCCGCCCATCGGCCCATCGGCCCATCGGCCCATCGGCCCATCGGCCCATCGGCCCATCGGCCCATCGGCCCATCGGCCCATCGGCCCACCGGCTCACCGGCTCACCGGCCGGGCGGCCCTTGACCGGCCCCGGGCGCCGCGCAATCTTGCCGGGGAAGGCGGTCGGCCACCGGGCCGGCCGCGCCTCACCCACCCGATGTCCCAACCCAGGAGGCCTGCCTCATGTCCATCGAGCGGCCGGAAGCTGCCAAGTTCGGTCCCACCATCGCCACCCTGGTCGGTCCCGAGCTGAAGGCCGGAATGCCGGCCCCCGACTTTACCGTGCTGGACGCCGGCCTGGCGCCGGTCTCGCTGCAGGACACGCACGGCAAGACGCGCGTGGTCCTCAGCGTCCCGTCCGTGGACACGGGTGTGTGCTCCACCGAGATCCGGGAGTTCGCCAAGCGGGCCGCCGCGGATCTGCCGGACGTCCCCGTCTTCTTCGTCTCCATGGATCTGCCCTTCCGGCTGAAGAGCTGGTGCGCCACCGAGGGCGTGGACGGCGTCACGCTGACCACGGACCACCGTGAAGCGACGTTCGGGGCGGCGTGGGGCGTCCTCATGAAGGAGCTCCGTCTCCTGTCGCGGGCGGCGTTCGTGGTGTCCCCGGGCGGCGAGATCACGCACGCGGAGTACCTGTACGACGCCGGAGACCTGCCGGACTTCGATGCCATCATCGAGGCGGCGAAGGCGGCCACCGCCAGCGCCTGATCCCGGCATCGCCGGAAGGAGAAGGACCCGGAAAAGAGACGGGCCGCTCCCCCGGAGGGAGCGGCCCGATTTCCATCGTCGTCGGCCGACGGCGTCAGCGCTGGATCAGCACCCGAGCGCTGGCCTCCTCGCCGTGGGACGTGCGGCCCCGGACGAAGTAGACGCCCGGCGCCACCGGACGACCCGACAGGTCCCGGCCGTTCCAGACCAGATCGCCGGTGCCCGCTGCGTAGTTGCCGCGCCCGACCATCGCCACGCGCCGACCGGCGGCGTCGTAGACCGTGAACGACGCGACGGCCGCCTGCGGCAGGGCGAAGCGGACCGTCGTCCGGCCGCTGGACGGGCTGGGGAAGGCCGACATGGAGAAGGGCCGGACCGCTCCGTTCACGTCCGGCGCGTCCACGGACGGGTTTCGGGAGTTCCCGAACCCGCGCAGCGCGCTGTACCGGTAGACGTGCGCCTCGTACGGCTCGAAGTGGTCGGAGATGCGATCCTGGTTGTTCGCGCTCACGTGGCGGCCCTCGTTCAGGACCTGCACCCGCTTGCGACCCGGCTCCACCAGCGTGATCGTGGCGGGGCCGGTGTAGCCGTTCCGGGAGATCGCCATGACGATGACCGACTGGTCATACTCCAGGGCGCGCACCTCGATGTCCGGATTGTCCGAGACGACCCCGGGCACGTCCGTGCCCGTGAGCCAGGGCTGCAACTCGGAGACCTCGGACATCACCTGCTGGGTCACCGGCCACGTGCTCTCCCCGCCGCCGAGCCAGTGCGTCCACGTCCAGCCCGCCCAGTAAAGGCCGGTGGCGCCGTGGATCAGGCTGCCGTACGCCTGCCAGCGCGCTTCCTTGAGCGGGATGTTCTTGAATCCCTGGATGACCATCCAGAGCGGCTGACCCGGGTGGTTGAGCTCCGACAGGAAGATGTCGGCGCCGACCAGCAGGCGATCCATCGTGCACTCGGGGTAGCCGAGGACGTTGTACTCGCCGCAGGTCCCCGCCCCCTGCGGATACGGGTAGCCCGCGAACATCATGATGTCAGTGGCGTCCCGGAAGCTGCGGACGTCGTCCTTCCACGTATCCAGGTTCTGCGACAGGTGCGCCGGAGCGAAGTTCATCGCCACGAGCGTCTGGGAGCGCGCCGCATGCATCTGGCCGTACGTGGCGTGGATGTGCTCGGCGTCGATGTCGCCGATCTGGTTGCGGGAGAGCGTCCACACCGGCTCGTCGCGGTTGGCGAACCCGAGGATGCGGTCGGCGTTGGTCCCTGCACACTCGAGCATCGCGTCCAGCTCGTGCGGCTCGTACATGTGCTGGTCCACTTCCAGTTCCGGCGTGGACAGGTCGTCCCAGTTCCACGTGTCTCCGGAGCCGATGAGCAGGTAGTAGTTGCCCTCTTCGGCCGCGGCGAACACCTCGCCGCACGACGGCGTGGAATCGGCGTAGGCGATCTCGATGTCCCAGACCACGTTGGCGCCCGTGGACTGGATTCTCTCGTTCCAGTCCTCGTAGGCGTAGGTCCCGAGCTCGACGAGACCGATCGGGAACATGGCTTTCCCGTCGACCTCCAGGAGGCCGTCGGGACGGATGGAAGCGCCATCGGCCGCACTTCCAGCCACCGTCATCAGGATGAAACCGGCGATCAGGTGCCGAGCGCGGGGGACGCTCGAACCGAGGGGAATGCGGAACATGCAGGATCCTCGCATTGGCGGGGGTTCTCGAAGCAGGATCGACATTCCGGGCAGTCTAGCCGCTGGAATGCGCGGAACTCAAGGCATACGGGATTCCGCTTCATTTCTTAATCTCGAGCTAGAGTCGCCGGCCAGAGGATGAGCCGGGAGCCGGGAGCCGGGAGCCGGGAGCCGGGAGCCGGGAGCCGGGAGCCGGGAGCCGGGAGCCGGGAGCCGGGAGCCGGGAGCCGGGAGCCGGGAGCCGGGAGCCGGGAGCCGGGAGCCGGGAGCCGGGAGCCGGGAGCCGGGAGGAGCCTCCGACTCCGGGGCGATGCGCCGCGCGAACGGGCAAACCGCCCGCGCCTCCCTTGTCCGGGGTACCGAGGCCCGGGTCGGCAACGCTCGCACCCCTCGCCGAAGGGCCGAACCCCGGTTACCCCTGGAGAAGCCCGGAGCCAACTCTCCCAGAAGCGGAGGCCTTCGGGGACCCCGATCCGGGACGTCACAACCCACCGCACATCCACGAGCGGCTCCGGGTGAACTGTCAGCGCCGCCAGAGCGACGGACGCCGGCTTCCCTCCTTGCGGACCTCCTCGGGAAACAGGAGGTCCTCCACGGCCGCCAGCTCGTCCGCGAGCCGGCGCAGCCGCCGGGGAGTCACCTCCCCCTTCTCGAGCGCGTCCAGCAGCCGACCGGCTCCGGCGAGCGGCACCCGCCGGAGCGTCCCTCGCCCCCGGGCGGTGAGCTCCGTCGGGACCTTCCTCCGGTCCGAGCGGCTCCGCTGGCGTCGGATCAGTCCCAGCTCGTGCAGGCGCTCGATGCGGCTCTGCATCGTCGGGACCGACACGCCGAGCCGGCGCGCGAGATCGACCATCGTCAGGCCCGGATGACTCTCCAGGAGGCGCAGCACCAGCAGCAGCGGCGGCGTGAGCCGATGCTTGCGCAGGTTCCGACGGTACCGGTCCCGGCGATCGCCGATCCGGTCCACCCGGGCCACAATATGATTGATCTCTGTTTTCATAGGTTATGGATATATACGCTTTTCATATCCTTGGGCAAGACAAAAAGAAGGGGCGGGAGAAGTTTCTCCCGCCCCTCGTCGGCCCGGCACCGGCACCGTCACCAGTCGTCGTCGTCGGTCGTGAACCCGCCCACCCAGCGCAGGTGCCAGGGTTCGAACGCGACCCCGCGCTCCTCGTGACGATCCCGCGAGAAGCTCACCACGAAGCCGAACTCGTTCGCCCGCGCCTCGATCCATCGTCCGGCGGGGGTTCGCTCCAGCGCCGGATCGGCGGGCGGCACCGTGAGCGTCGACACGTCGACGGTGGTGCCGAGTTGGTGCTCGCTGCGCCCGGGAGCCGCGGACGCACGCTGGAAGGGATCCCGCGTGGTGGCGTGGGAATAGAGGCGGGCCTGGTACTCGCCGTCACGGAACGCGGAGAACGCGGCGAACTCCACGCCGTCCGCGCGCGCCGCCCCGACCATCCGGACGAAGGCCTCCGCCGCCTCCCGGCGCATCCGCATCGACTTGCCCTCGAAACCGGGCGCCTTCACGGAGTCCGGCAGCTGCACCAGATCCGGCGGCCGCCAGTCCCACGGGAGCACGCGACCGCTCGCCATGCGTTCACGACCCGGCACGGGATCGTCCTCCAGCGGCTCGGGGAATCGATCCACACGGGAGGCTTCCACCCACCCCTCGCCCCGGATCCAGCGACGATCGTCCAGGACGGCCGTCCCCTGCACGACGAGCGTGTCGCCCACCTCGCGCCGATGCATCGTCGGCGAGCCCGCGCGCGGCTCCTCCCGCTCCGCCCCCGCCACGATGTAGCGCAGCACATCGCCGCGCCGGACCGGGTCGGGGAAGAGCGTGGGCCCGGTCGGGGCCTCGGCGCCGAACCAGGGGAGCCAGGAGAACCAGGCGACGGCAAGCAGTCGAACCACGGCACGCTCCCGCAAACGGGCGGAAAAGAGAATGGGCCCGGTTCCGAAGAACCGGGCCTCGAATCTCGCACCCGGGCGGTGCGCCCGCAAGCGCGACGCGTCAGCGCAGACGCAGCACCTTCCGCGACAGCACACCTTCCTCCGTCTCCACGCGCACGAAGTACACGCCGGCCGGCATCTCCCGGCCCTTCGCGGAACGTCCGTCCCACTCCAGGCGATGCACGCCCGCGTCGAGCGGACCGGCCGCCAGCGTGGCGACGCGGCGCCCCGTCACGTCGACGAGGACCGCCTCCACGTCGGAGCCGCGGGGAAGCGCCAGATCCACGAAGGCCGACTGTCCGCTGCGGAACGGGTTGGGGTAGGAGCGGCTCAGCTCCACGCGGCCGGCCGAACCGCCGCCGATGACCGGCGCGTCCACGGCGCCGCCCTGCTCCACGCCGTCGTAGACCATGAAGTCGTCCAACGCCGCCTCGACGATACCGCCCGTGTCGATGTCGCGTGCGGTGAACCGGAACTTCGTCAGGTTCGTCGGCGTGGTGTAGTCCTTCAGGCGGAACTCCACCAGCACCCACGCGTTCGTGGACTCCTGCGTGTTCTCCAGCTCGATGGGCCAGGTGCCGCCGCCGTCCGTGGACATCTCCACGATCCAGTCGTCCAGGTTCGGGTTCCCCACGCCGGTGGAGTACCACTTCCAGTACGAGACGTAGGGATCCTCCGCGCTCGCCAGCGGGAAGCTGGGCGACGTGAGGACGGTAGACCCGTTGTCGATGTCGTTGGAGCCGAGCGAGCCGCCCGCCGTGGCTCCGGTCACCCAGCACAGCGCACCCGGCGACGGGGAGTGGTCATTCTCCGGCTGGACCGGCGTCGCCCCGTCGAACGTGCCCTGCGGGTCGGCCACCTCCCACGCGCCACTGCTGGCCGTGGTGGAGACGCTCCAGCCCGTGGTGCCGATCTCGAAGTTGTTCGCGGCGAGGGCGACGCTGAGCTCCACGTCCAGGTCCACCGCGCCGCCGGCCCCGACGGTCACCGGCGTCTCGAGCGGCCGGTATCCGAACGCCGACACGCGCATCGTGTAGGTGCCGGCCGGCACCGCCGCGAAGGCGTAGTCACCGGAGCCGTCCGAGACGTCCGAGAGCGGCGTGGTCAGGATCTCGATCGCGGCGTTCGGAATCGGGCTGCCGCCGAACGAAACGGTGCCCGACACGGAACCGGAGGGCAGCAGGTCCAGCGCGACGTCCAGCGTCGTGGTGACGCCGGTGTTGATCGTCGCGGGCACGACCTCGGTGGCGTACCCGTACGCGCTCACCTCGAGGTCGACCAAACCGGCGACGTCCTGGATGGTGTACGCGCCCGAACCGTCGGTCTTCGTCTGCACGCCGGTCTGGACGACGCGCACCGTCGCGTCGGCGATGGGACCGCCGCCGCCGTTCTCGGTCACGTCACCGGCGACGGTCCCCAGCGGCCCCTTGTACTCCATGAGGTAGAGACCGGTGTTGATGTCGGCGATGGCGATGAGATCCGGATTCGTCTGGAAGAATGGATAGGCGCCCCAGCAGCCGTCGAAGCTGCCGCCGTCGTTGGCCGGATACGAGTCGAACGCCGCCACCTCGACGAGATGGAACGGATCGGAGATGTCCACGATCTTCACGCCCAGCGTGTAGTACGAGATGATCGCCAGATCGCCGTCGATGTGGGCGTTGTGGGGGATCGTCGTGGTGTTCGGACGATAGGAGTCCGTCTGCACGAGATTGGGCAGCGTCGAGAGATCCCACATGCGCGTTGAGGAGGAGCTGGTCTCGTCCGTGGTCATCACGTACGCGTTGTCGCCGGTCACCCACGCGTTGTGGGTGAAGGCCGCCGGGTAGCCCTCGGCCGTCCCCAGCGTGGCGATGCTGGCCGGGTTGGAGACGTCCAGAACGTACAGGCGGTCCACGTTGATGGCGCTACCGTAGGCGACGCCGTCCTGCACCATGATGTCGTGGAAGTAGGCCGTATCCCAGCGCGTGATCTCCGTCGGCGTCTCCGGGAACGTCAGGTCCAGCATGATGAAGCCGCCGGACCCGTTGTTGCCGGCCAGATACGCGCGCGCCGTCGGCACGTCGATGTAGATGTTGTGCGCCTGCGAGTGCCCGCCGCCCGTGTAGGTGCCGACCAGCACCGGATTCTCCGGATCGTCCAGATCCACGATCCGCATGCCGCCGCCGCCCTGGTCGTTCACGACGTACGCGTAGTGCGAGTACGTCTTGATGTCGCGCCAGATGGACGTGGGCCCGGGAATGAACCCGGTCTCGTACGGGTTGTCCGGATCCACGACGTTCACGACCGACAGCCCGACGGTGGTGCCGAGCAGGACGTACTCGTCGCCGTTGGGCGCGGTGTAGCCCCAGATGTCGTTGTACTCGGCGTACTCGTCGAGGTGACCGCGGAGAATCACGTTGTTCGTCGGCCCGGCAAAGGCGGGAACCGCCAGAAGAAGCATCGCCAGGAGCAGGACCGACCGGCGGGGCGTCAGGCGCATGGGGAACTCCGGGGTTGAAGAAGGAGGGGGCGGCGGGGACCGCCCCCTCGCGTCGATCTCGTCAGCGGATTCGGGTCATCTTTCGCGTCTGGATCTCGCTGGGCGTGCGCAGCTCGTAGAAGTACACGCCGGCGGCCACGCGGCTGCCGTCCAGCGAGCGACCGTCCCAGTCCTCCTCGTGCACGCCAGCTTCCAGGCGCGCATCGACGAGCGTGGCCACGCGTCGGCCCGTCACGTCGAAAACGGACAGCCGAACGTGCTCCTCGCGCGGCACCACGAAGCGGATCTTCGTGTTCGCCGGGAAGGGATTGGGGAAGTTCTGCGCCAGCTCCAGGCGCTGCGTGCGCTCGGGGAGCGTCACGCCCGTCGCGCCCACGAAGGCGGCGTCGTACAGGACGAAGTCGTCCAGCGCGGCCTCCACGAGCTGGCCGGGGCTCGGATCCTCGGCGGTGAAGCGGAACTGGACCGACGGCGCCGCGCCCGTGACCGGCGTCAGGTCGACGTCGATGCCGCTCCAGAACGGTTCGTGATCCGTCGTGCTGTCGATGAGCGTCCAGCTGCCGCCGCCGTTCGTGGTCACGTGGACCTGCCAGGCGTCCTGGACGTCGTTCACCGCGTACCAGCGATAGAACGCCACGTGCGGCTCCACCATGGAGGAGAGGTCGTACGTGGGCGAGAAGAGGCGCGTGGCGCCGCCGTCCACGTCGTCGCCGCCCAGGCTGCCCGGGCTGTTGCCCGTGACGGCCGCCTGGTCCTCCGGATCCGGGGAGTTGTCCAGCTCCGGCTGGAAGATGATGCCGTTGGAGTAGGTGCCGGCCGGCTCTCCGAACTCCCAGAAGCCGGACGACGTGGCCGGATCGTTGACGATGCTCCACCCGGTCACGTCCGAGAAGTCGACGTACACGGCCGCCGGCGGCAGCGCGATGTCGCGCGTGGTGACGTTGCCGGTGACCAGGCTGACAGGGATGGCGCCCGGCTGACCGTAGCCCGCCGCGGTGAGCAGCAGCTCGTAGTTCGGCGACGGCGAGGTCGGCACGCCCGGGAACGAGTACGCCCCGGAGCCGTCCGTCACGACGCTGAGCGGCGTGCCGGGCAGGGACAGCTGCACACCCGCGATCGGCAGGTCGGTCAGCTGATCCGTCACGGTCCCGGCGAGGTCACCGGACGGCAGCTTCGTCAGGACGATGTTCGTCGTGACGGTACCGCCCGCTCCCACGACCACGTTCGTCGTGTCCGTCTCGTGTCCGAACGCCGACACCTCGATGTCCCAGGACCCCGGCGTGGCCGAGAACTTGTAGAAGCCGGTGGCGTCCGTGTCGATCGACTGGCCGGTCGTGAGCAGCCGGACCTGGGCGTTCTCCAGCAGCCCGCCGACCGACGACGAAACGGTGCCGTCCAGCGTCGCGGCATCCTCGTCGTAGCGAAGCAGGAAGAGCCCGTAGGTCCCGTCGTTCGCGGCGATCACACCGCTGGGCAGGTGCGGATACACGCCCCAGTTGCCGTCGAAGAGACCGCCGTTCGCGTCCGGGAACGTATCGAAGTAGCCCGTCTCGACGATGGCCGTGGGGTCGCTCACATCGTAGACGCGGGTGCCGCGCGTGTACCACGAGATGAACATCTGGTCGCCCTGGACGTGGACGTTGTGCGCGGACTCACCGGGCGCCGGCGCATCCTCGTCCACGAGGCGGATGGTGTCCGGCTCGGCGACGGACACGATCTTCACGTGACCGCCCGAGGTCTCCTGCGTCAGCGCGACATGCACGCCGTCCCCGATCGGCCAGCAGGCGTGGGAGCTGGGATCCCCGAAGACGCGCCCGAAACTGCCCGGCGACGTGGGATCCGTGAGGTCCAGCATGCGGAACCGGCCGACGTTGATCATCGAGATGTAGGCCAGGTTCCCCTCGGTCGACATGTCGTGGATGTACTGGCCCTGCCACGATCCGATCTCCACCGGCGCGACCGGATTGGAGACGTCGAGGATCTGGAGGCCGCCCACTCCGGCGTTGCCGCCCACCACGTAGAGCAGGTTGCGCGCGGGATCACCGAAGATGTTGTGACTGGTGGAGACCGTCGTGAGGTACGTGTCCACGAGCGTCGGCGTCGTGGGGTCCGAGATGTCGACGATCTGGATGCCGCCGCCGCCGCCCTCGGTCCCGACGTAGCAGTAGTCACCGATCACGAACATGTCGCGCCAGGTGCTGAACGCGCCCGGAATGAACGCCATCTGCACGGCATTCGTCGGATCCTCGATGTCCCACCAGGCGGTGCCCGTGGTGGTTCCCTGCACGACGTATTCGCGGCCGTTCGTACCGACCCAGCCCCAGACGTCGTTGTAGCCCTCGTAGTTGTCGTGGCGACCGAGCAGGACCATGTTCTCGAAATCGAAGATCTGGGCGCCGGCGGGAGACGTCGGCAGCGCGATCGCCAGGATCATCGCCAGGATGGGCAGGACGTACGTCCGCCCACGGTGGTGCATCGGCATACAGGGACCCCTCTTCTTCATCCGTCAGATGGTGTGCGGCGGTGGCGTCCGGACCCCGAACTGGGGGGGTGGAGAGGCACTCCTGGATCCGGCCGGAATCGTAGGATTTTAGCAGATTCCCGGGGCCGTCGCGAGGGGCGGGAGCCGCCGGAAAGGGTTCGTCCGGCGGGGGAGCCGCCGGGCGGCGGACGATCTAGCCCTGCGTCACTCGCTCCGCCGCGATGCGCCGCAGCAGGGCTTCCTCGGCCGGGCCCAGACGGCGGCCCCGGCGATCCATCACGATCGCGGCCACCTGCACCGCCTTGTCGGCGCGGTACGCGGTCCACTCGTCGCCGCCGCCCCACGAGAACGCGGGCACGGCGCGGGGCGGGACTCCGGCCCCGAACACGTTGCAGCACGGGCCGATCACCGTCCCGGTGTTGAGGCGCGTGTGGATCGCGGTCTTTACGTGGTCGCCGAGGAGACTCCCCACTCCGCGCCGCCCCGTGTCCACGGTGCGGCCGGCCAGGACGATGCGCACCGGACCGTAGTCGTTCTTGAGATCGCTCGTGTCCGTGGCCGCCCCGAGGTTCACCCAGCAGCCCAGGTAGGAGTGCCCAAGGAAGCCGTCGTGCTGCTTGTTGCTGAAGCCCTGGACGATGGTCGCGTCCAGTTCGCCGCCGACCCGCGTGACCGGCCCCAGCGACACGCCGTCGGAAAGACGACTCATCGGCTTGATGCGTCCGTCCGCCCCGACGGCCACCGGCCCGACGATCACGCTCGCGGCGTGCACCTCGCTGCGCGGCCCGAGCAGGATCGGCCCCTCGCGCGCATCCAGGACGACGCCGGGATCCAGGCGAACCCCTTCGGCCAGGCGGATGCGCTCCGGAGCGAGGAAGTGCACGCCGGGGAACTCCGCCGGATCGGGCGGGGCCATGAGGGGCTCGTACGCGGCGAAGTCCGCCTCGATCGCGTCCGCGTTGGCGGCCATCAGGTCGACGAGGGTGGTCGGCACCTCGGCGTCGAGCTCGCGGGGCTCCAGGCCCAGCTCCCGGACGAAGTCCGCCGCGTCTCCGTCGGCCGTCGGCATCAGGCCCTCGCCGATCCACTCGGCCAGCGCCGCCCCGATCCGCGGCGCGGCATCCGCGTCGGCCCGCATCGCCACCAACCGGCCGCCCGCCAGCAGCGCGCGGCCCGGGGCCAGCGAGCGCACGGCCTCGATCCAGGCCTCGTGGCGTCCCAGCGCCGCCGCGACGAACAGCGTGTCAGCCGCCGGCACGTCGTTCACGGCCTCCCAGCCGCCGGCCTCCCGCTCCACCTCGGCCAGCGCGCCGCGCACCACCACGCCCGCGTCGCGCTCCGGGAAGAGCCGCGCCCAGCGCTCGTGGTGCGTCCATACGCCGACCCGCAGCCGCGCGACCGAGCGCGTCAGCGCCACCGGCTCGAACCAGCCCGCGCGATCGTCCTCGAACAGGATCAGCGAGGCGTCAGCCAAGGTCGCCTCCCGCCGTCACGGCATCGTGCAGGCGAAGCACGACGAAGTACGGCACGAACTTCGCCCGCCTCTCCGCGTACCCCGTGAACGACTCGTCCAGCACGCGCTCCGCCTTCGACGATCCGTGCCGGAAGAGGAGCGTGCCCGCCTCGTCCCGGACCGCCAGTCCCGTGTGCAGCGAGAAGATCCCCTCCACCTCGCCGACCCAGAGGATGAGGTCGCCGGGGAGGACCCGAGCCTGCACGGCGGCCAGAGCCTCGCCCGGGATCACCCCCTGCTCGATCGGCCGGGCATCGTCGACGCCGGGACGCGGCGTGGCGCCGGCGTCGCGGAGGAACGTCTCCCGGTCGATGGTTCTCGTGAGCGTACGGACGGCGTCGCCGCCGACCTCGGCCGTCACGTCGCGGAGCAGCCACGCGTTGGCCGGGACCCAGTCGCGGACCATGTAGTGATTGCGGTGGACGTAGTCCACGGTCCCCGCCTCGTAGCGGATGCGGTCCAGCATCGTCAGGTAGTCCGCGTCGTTGCCGCGCGGATCCACCAGGGCCAGCGCCAGCGCCTGCTCCAGGTACGTCACGCAGTCCACGCGCCGGAAGTCCACGCGGGGATCCGGATCCACGTCCGCGCCGTCGCCCTCACCCAGCGGTCCGTTGAAGTAGGGAGTGCCCAGGAACAGCGCCGACGCGGAGACGAAGCGCTCGGCCGGCGTCTTGCCGCGCACGCGCACGGCCAGCTCCCGCCAGCCCATCGCCTCGCCCGGATCGGCGATGGCCACGCCCTCCGCGACGGCGGCGGGCTTCGGCTCCGCGTCGGCCGCGGCCTCCGCGGCACGGTCGGCGCGGGCGCACCCGACCGCCAGCACGATCGGCAGGAAGATCCATTGAATCGAACGCATCATCCCTCCCCGGACGAGAGGGTCAGCATAGGTCCGCCCGCGGGAGGCGGCAAGCTCGTCGGGGTCGGGCGACGGTCAGCTGCGGGCGGTCTTTCGTTCGACGTTCAGCGGGCGGTACTCGCGCGCGGACCGGATCCGGTAGAGCACGTCGCCGAGGCCCCACTTCCCGAGATCGTCGCACTTCCACAGCATCTCGAAGAGGACGAGGAACGGGGAGACGTACTCGCCCTTGGCGAAGACCCGCAGGAACTCCTCCCAGTGCGCGATCTTGGAGGCGCAGGGCGCGTCCAGGCGATCCAGCCGCCCGGCCACGTGCACGTTCCACACGCACAGGAACTCGTCGTCCTGGTTCTCGGGGATGCCCCACTCCTGGACGTCGCGCCACTGGAGCAGCAGGCGGTAAAGCACTTCCTGGGTGGAGCTCGCATCGAACGCGCGCGTCGGCAGCTCGTTGGAGCGCTTGCGCGGATCGGTGTGGTACTTCGGCTTCAGGAAGTGGTCGATGCGGAGGTGCAGGTGCACGCCTCCGTTGGAGTAAACCTCGATGGCGTCGCCCGGACTCCGCCCCGCTCCCGATCCCTGATCGATCACGTCGATCATGACGCTCGAGAGCATCCGCTCCATGTCCAGCTTGGCCGCCACGCGCTTCACCAGCGGCGTCGTGCGCTTCGCGAACGGGAAGTCCGGCTGGGCGAACACCACCTTCATGGGTCTCCTCCCGGGTCCTCTGACCCTGTCTAGAGGAGCTATCGGCGGGAGGCGGCAGCACCTGAACGGGTTTTGCCATGTCTTGCGATTTTTGGGGCGGGCGCCTACCCTTCGCGGTCCAGAGAGGAGATGGAAACGATGCAGAACACCCGACGACCGGCAAGCGCTTTTCTGATCATCACTTGTGCCCTCCTGACGGGCTGCACCGGCGGGGAGAAGAGTGCCCTGCCCGGGGCGGAGAGGGCCTCCGAGGCCGTCCAGGACCAGGGCGCCGCGATGTCCAGCAAGGACACTCGCGTCACCTCCGACCTTCCGCCCGGCCACCCGCCGACGGGCACCGAGCCCGGCGAGCCGCTGCCGCTGAAGCCGACGGGCATCGGCAGCCAGCAGGAGATGGATCGCGCGCTGGCGCAGCTGGACTCCGAGGCGGACAAGAAGCTCTTCGAGCTCGCGTTCCGGCAGAGCTTCACCTCGGTGATGGGACAGCGGGACTACATGTCGGCCAAGCCGGCGATGGAGACCTTCATCCTGAAGCACCCGGAGTTCGCGCCGGCGTACCGCGTGCTCGCCTACGCCACGTTCAACGTCGCGTTCGATCTGGAGGGCGGCACGAACTGGTACCGGAAGGCCGTGGAGCTGGATCCCGACTACGGCGAGGCGCACTACGCGCTGTCGTTCATGCTGACGCAGTTCGACCTGGAAGAGGGTCGGATGCACTTCGAGAAGGCGATGGAGCTGGGCGTCGACGACGAGCGCAACCTGGGCGAGAAGTTCTATCCGGCACGCGACGGCTAGGAAGCTCGCGGACCGGCGTCGGAGAGCGGCGCCGGTCCCGCGCCCGGGCGCTCGTCAGACGGGGTTCGGCACGTCGATGAACTCCCAGGGCAGCCCAAACTCCTTCTCCAGGCGTTCCCCCAAAGACTTCACCCCGAACGTTTCCGTGCGGTAGTGACCGGCCGCCACGTAGGTGATGCCGGCCTCGCGCGTGGTCTCCTGCACGAACTCCTTCGCCTCGCCGGTGACGTACGCGTCCAGCCCCGCCTCGATGGCCTGGGCCACGTCGTTCACGGCGCCGCCCGAGATGATGCCGATCGTCCGCACGGGATCGGGACCGAACGGGAACACGAGCGGATCGCCGCCGAAGACCGCGGCCAGCCGATCGCCCAGCGCAGCCCGCGGCACCGGCTCCGCAAAACGGCCCCGGCGTCCGAGCAGCGCGCCCTGCGACTCGCCGAACGGCTCCACGTCCACGAGACCCAGCTCGCGCGCGATCAGCGCGTTGTTGCCGTGCTCCTCGTGCGCGTCCAGGACGAGGTGGTAGCCCAGCAGCGTGATCCCGTGGCGCAGCAGCAGCTCCAGCCTCGCCTTGAGCGGCCCCTTCACCACGCGCGGATCGAAGTCCCACAGCATCCCGTGGTGGCAGATGACGAGGTCCGCGCCGGCGTCCACCGCGCGCCGGAAGAGCTCCTGCGAGGCCGTGACCCCGACGGCCACCTTGGTCACCTCCTCCTTGCCTTCCACCTGCAGCCCCTGCGGGCCGTAGTCCCGGATGGAGTGGACGTCCAGCAGCTCGTCCAGGAAGCGGACGATGTCGTCTCGGCGCACGGGTACCTCCAGGGTCGGATGCCGCGCGCAGCCTAGCACGCGGGCGACGCGCCGCGAAGGCGGAGCGGGAACCGGGAGCCGGAGCCGAAAACGGACGCCGCGATCCGTCGCCTTGCACTACCCTGTCCGCTTCCCCGGAGGCGGCGATGACGCGAGGCCAGCGAGACCCCTGGACGATCGTCCTCGCGGCGGCGGTGGTCGTGGCCGGTCTCGTCCTGCACGCCTCGCTGGGCCCACCCGACACCTACTGGACCCTCGACAACGGCGGGAAGGCGCTGGCGCTGCGCGCGCTCCAGCAGGGCCGCCTCCACCTGGACGATCCCGGCGCCGCGCTCGATCCGGAGCGCCGGCACTACGCACTGCCGCTGGAGGGCAACGAGCGGTACGCGGTCGTTGCGGACGACGGCCGCCTCCTCTCGCAGTACCAGTCGCCGTTCGTGCTGCTCACGGTCCCGTTCGCGGCGCTGTTCGGGTTCGCGGGGCTGGCGATCCTCCCGGCGCTGGGCGCAGGCGCCGCCACGTTCCTGACCGGCGCGATCGCCCGCCGGCGCGGCGGGACGGTCCTGGCCGCACGGCTGGCCGCGGGCACGCTGGCGTTCGCCACGCCCCTCCTCTTCTACGCGTCGACGTTCTGGGAGCACACGCCGACTCTGGCACTGGCGGCCGGGGCGATGCTCGCATTCGAGTCCCGCCGTCCGCTGACCGCCGGCCTCCTCCTCGGCGCCGCGATCCTCCTGCGCGAGGAGCTGGCGCTCCTCCTCGCCGCCACGATGCTCGTCGCGCTGCTGCGGCGGGACGGCTTCGGCCCGCTCGTCCGGCTCGCGCTGGGCGCCGTCCCCGGCGTGGCGCTGCTGGGGATCTTCCAGGTCCTGGCCACCGGCTCCCTGACGGGTGCGCACCTGGAAGTGAACCGGGCGATCCCGTTCGCCGCCACGCTGGACGCCGTGGAGGGACTGCTCCTGGGCACCGGCCCGGCCGGGCGCTACCCCACCGCCGTGCTGCTCCCGCTGGGACTTCTCGCCGCCACGCGCTTCCGGCCGGGGCGCGGACAGGGCCCGCTCCGCGGGATCGGCGCGGCGGCGCTGGCCGCCGTCGGGGCCATCGCCTACCGCGCGTTCCCGTCCGGCGGCGACTCCGCCCTCGCGCTGATTCACTCCAACAGCGCGGCCATCTTCGTGCCGTGGATGCTGGCGGCGCCGGTGCTGGCGTTCGCCGCCGGGCAGCGCCCCGGACGATCCGCCGACGCGGCGATCTGGATTTTCATCGCGCTGTTCCTGATCCTGGTCCCGGCGCGCTCCGTCACCGGAATCCACCCCGGCCCGCGCATGCTGCTGGTGGCGGCGCCGGTGCTGGCGGCCACGCTGGCGACGGCCGTCGCGGCGCGCCGCCGGACGATCCTGATCGCCGCACCGCTCCTCATCGTGTCGGTGGCGTGGAGCGTGCGGTCGCTGGATCTGCTCTCCGCCAAGCGGGCGCACTCCGGGGCGCTGGCGGCGGCCATCCGCTCGCGGCCGGAGGACGTCGTGGCCACGCAGCTCTTCTGGCTGCCCACGGAGATGGCCTCGCTCTGGGGGGAGAAGACGTTCTTCCTCGTCGGCACCACGGACGACGTGCGCGACCTGGCCGGGCGCGTGGCCGCCGGCGGCAGAAGCGGGATGCTGAGCGCGGTGCTTCCGGGTACGATCCCCGGCGCGCCGGTCCTCTCCGTCCGCGACACCCGCTTCCCCGAGTTCTCCGTGGACCTGCACGCCCTCTCGCTGACCAATCCTCCGCCGCCCCCCGGGGTTCGACCGTGACCGCCATCCGCACGCAGGACCTCACGAAGGTGTACCGCGTCGCGCAGCGGCGCGAGGGCATCGCGGGCGCGCTGCGCGACCTGGTGGACCGCCGCACCGAGATGCTGACCGCCGTGGACCGCGTGTCGTTCACGCTGGAGGCCGGCGAGATGGTGGGCTACATCGGCGCGAACGGCGCGGGCAAGTCCACCACCATCAAGATGCTGACGGGAATCCTCACGCCGAGCTCGGGCGAGATCACCGTGAACGGCTTCGTGCCGTGGCGGGACCGGCGCGCCTACACGAAGACGATCGGCGCGGTGTTCGGGCAGCGGACGCAGCTCTGGTGGGACATCGCGGTGGTGGAGAGCTTCCGGCTGCTGCAGCGGATCTACGAGGTGGACGAGGCCGTCTACCGCGAGCAGATGGACACGTTCGACGAGCTGCTGGAGCTGGGCAAGTTCCTCCGCCAGCCGGTGCGGACGCTTTCCCTGGGGCAGCGGATGCGATGCGACCTGGCCGCCGCGCTGCTGCATCGGCCCGCGGTGCTGTTCCTGGACGAACCGACGATCGGGCTGGACGTGGTCAGCAAGGAGAACATCCGCCGCTTCCTGAAGCGCGTGAATGCGGAGCTCGGGACCACGGTGGTCCTCACCACGCACGACCTCGACGACATCGAGGAGCTGTGCCGCCGCGTCGTCCTCATCGACGAGGGGACGCTGCTCTACGACGGCGGCATCGCCGGGCTGCAGCGCTTGGCGGGGAACGTCGCCCGGCTGCGGGTGGAGATCCGCGGCGAGGGCGGCGAGGCGGCGCTGGAGGCGGCTACCGAGGGGCTGGACGTGCGCTGGGAGCGCCGCGACGTCGGGCGCTTCGAGGGCGAGTTCGCCAAGGACCGGATCCCCGTGGCCGAGGTGGTCCGCCGCGTGGTGACGGGTGCGCCCGTCCACGATCTCTCCGTGCTGGAGCCGCCCATCGAGGAGGTGGTGCGGAAGGTCTACCGCGGCGAGGTGTCGCTGGACGGCGCCGCGATGCGCGAGGAAGCCGCCCCGTGACGGCCGCACTGCCCCTCTACCTCCAGTTCACGCGCATCACGTTCCTGAAGATGCTGGCGTACCGGCTGCGCTACTACACGGGGATCATCAGCTACCTGGTGTTCGTGGCGGGCAACACGTTCCTGTTCCGCGCGGTGTACGCGGCGCTGCCGGACGGCGCGGTGATCGGCGGCTTCACGGCGGAGAACATCGTCACGTACATCGCCGTCGCGTGGATCGGGCGCAGTCTCACGTTCAACAACGTGGACCGGGAGATCGGCACGCAGGTCACGGAGGGGCACATCGCGCAGAATCTCCTCAAGCCGATCGACTTCCAGACGATGACGTTCTTCGGCGCGCTGGGCGAGGCGGGCTTCCGCCTGACGCTGTTCACGCTGCCGATCTCCGTCGTGATCGTGCCGCTGTTCGGCGTGGGCGCGCCCGCGAGCGTCACGGCCGGCGCGGCCGCCGCGATCTCGTTCTTCCTGGCGTTCCTCGTGAACACCGCCATCAACTTCATCGTGGGAACGTTTGCGCTGCAGCTCAAGAGCATCATCGGCCTGATCCGGGCGAAGCACATCGTCCTGGAGCTGCTGACCGGCGCGCTGATCCCGCTGTCGTTCTTCCCCGGCGTCTCCCGGACGATCGTGGAGGCGCTGCCGTTCGCGGCGGTCACCTACACGCCGGTCACCATCTTCATGGGACTGAAGCAGGGACCGGAGCTGGTCTCGGCGATGCTCCTCCAGGCGTTCTGGGCCGGGTCCCTGCTGGCGCTGGGCGCGCTGCTCTGGCGGCGGGCGATCCGCCGCATGACGATCCAGGGAGGCTAGATGCGGCGGCACGCTTCCATCCTCCTGGCGTACTTCTCGCAGTTCCTGAAGGCGCGCCTCGTCTACCGCGCGGACTTCCTCGTCGACAGTCTCTTCGTGTTCGGGTCGCTCGCCGTGCACCTGGTCTTCCTGGGCGTGCTCTACACGCGCATCCGGGACCTGGCCGGCTGGTCGCTGGACCAGCTGATCCTCATCCACGGCTTCTCCATGATCCCGCTGGGCATCTTCAACCTGGTCAGCATGAACCTCTGGACGTTCAGCGAGCGCCACCTCGTGGAGGGGCGCTTCGACCGCGTGCTGCTCCGGCCGATCCATCCCGTCTTCCAGGTGCTCTTCGAGAGCTTCAACATCGCGGCGCTGAACGAGATCATCGTGGGGGCGGTACTGCTGGGCGTGGCCGGCGCGCGGCTGGGCCTGTCCTTCCAGGCGTGGGACGTGGTGGCGCTGCCCGTCCTGGCGCTCTCCGCCGCCGCGATCTACCTGGGCGTGTTTCTCGCGCTCACCGGCGTGTCCTTCTGGTTCGCGGACCGCCTCGGCATCGCGCCGCCGGTGTACAACCTCATCCGCTTCGCGCGATATCCGGTCACTATCTACCATCCGGCCGTGCGCGCGCTGCTCTCGTGGATCGTGCCGTTCTCGTTCGCGGCGTTCTATCCGGCCACGGCCTTCCTGCGGATCCGCGAGTTCTACCCCTACGTGTGGCTGACGCCGGCGATGGCGATCGTGACGATCGGGCTGGCGATGTTCGTCTTCTCGCAGGGAGTGAAGCGTTACGAGAGCACGGGGCACTAGTCCCCGTCGTCCTCCAGCGCGGCGCGCCCCGGCCGCAGCTCGAAGCGGTCCCGCGTGCGGACGTACGCGAAGCCGCCCATGCGCCCGACGGCCTGCAGCGCCTCCGGATCCACGCGCAGCCGATCGTCCACCAGGTCGTCGCGCAGGTGGACGTGCACCACCCGCCCCAGCACGACGTTCCCGCCGCCCGACACGCCCGGGTTCAGCCGGATCACCTGCATCGTCTCGCACTCGAACGCCCAGGGGCTCTCGGCCACGCGGGGAGCGACTACGCGCGTGCCCGGCGCCGGTGTCAGCCCCACGAGGTCGAACTCGCTCTCCTCGTAGGCCAGTCCCTCGGCCGCGCCCGCCATCTTCCGCTCGTACGCCTCCACCGACGCGTTGACGGTGAAGACGCCGGTGCCGCCCTCGTCGGCCGGCTTCGCATTGCGCAGCGAGTCCTTCTCCCCGCCGTCGCCGCGGTTGGCCGGACAGAAGAGCAGCGACATGGGATCGGAGCCGACGCCGTTGAAGAACGAGTACGGCGCGAGGTTGGGAACCCCGTCCGGCGACGCCGTGGATACCAGCGCGATCGGCCGCGGGACGATGCAGCCGATCAGCAGCTTGTAGCGCTCCGGCGCCGAGAGCTCCGCGGGATCGATCTCCACCGGCCTAGAGGTCCTTGTAGGCCGGACCGCCGCCGCCTTCGGGCGTCACCCAGGTGATGATCTGGTACGGATCCATGATGTCGCACGTCTTGCAGTGCACGCAGTTGGACGCGTTGATGTGCAGGTCCTTCTTCCCGTCCGCCGCGTCCACCATCTCGTAGACCGCGGCCGGGCAGAAGTGCTGGCACGGGTTGCCGTACTCCTCGGCGCACCGCGTCCGGCAGATGTCCGTGTCGGCCACCTGCAGGTGGCACGGCTGATCTTCCTCGTGGATCGTGCCGGACTGGAACACGTTCGTCAGACGATCGAAGATCTTCTCGTTGTCGATCTTCGGCTTCGGACGATCGCGCTCCGTGACGGACAGCTCCGAGAGCTTCTTCATCTTCGTGTGACCCGGCTCGGACTTCAGCCGGCCGCCCAGCAGGTCCGCGCCGCCCAGCGCGATCTGCAGGCCGGCGCGCGCCATGCCCGTGTACAGGTTGCCCATCGCCTGGTGGAAGTTTCGCACCTTCCACATCTCGTCCTTGATCCAGGACGACTCGATCCGCGCGTCGTACGTGCCGAGCTGTGCCGTCGACAGATCGTCCTTCTTCAGCCCCTCGAAGATCGTCTCCGCGGCCAGCATCCCGGACTTCATCGCCAAGTGGATGCCCTTGAGGCGCATCGCGTTCAGGAAGCCGCCGCTGTCGCCGACGAGAAGCCCGCCGTCGAAGCTGGGCTTGGGCCGTGAGAACCAGCCGCCCACGGGGATCGCCTTGGCCCCGTAGGAGACGATCTCCGCGCCCTCCAGCCAGCGGGACACCAGCGGGTGCTCCTTGAGCCGCTGCATCTCGCCGTGCGGGCTGGTCTCCGGATGCCAGTAGTCCAGGCCGGTCACGAACCCCAGCGAGAGGATGTCGTCCGCCTGGCCGTAGGCGAAGCTGCCGCCGTACGTGCCGGCGTCCAGCGGGAAGCCCATCGTGTGGACGACGTGTCCCTTGGCGAACGTCCCGGGCTTCAGCTTCCACGTCTCCTTCACGCCGGTGGCGTACACCTGCGGCTCGGACTGCGCGTCCAGGCCGTACCTGGCGATGATCTCCTTCGTGAGCGATCCGCGCGGCCCCTCGCCGAAGACGGTGACGCGCGCCTCAAGGTCGGCGCCGGGCTGGTGGTTCCCCTTGGGGTTCCCTTCCTTGTCCAGGCCCTTGTCCGAGCAGCGCACGCCGTTCACGCGATCGCCCTCGAACAGGAGCTCACGGCCGCCCAGCTCCGGAATGATGAAGGCGCCCTTCTCCTCCACCTTCTCGCCCAGCCATCGCACGAACTTCGACAGGCTCAGCACGAAGTTGCCGTGGTTCTGGAGCGGCGGCGGCGTGATCGGCAGCTTGAAGCTGCCCTTCTCCGTCAGGAAGAGGACCTCCTCGCCCGTCACCTCCGACTCCGCGGGGAAGCCCTGCTCGCGGAAGTCCGGCATCAGCTCCGCCAGCGCGCGCGGATCCAGCACGGCGCCGGAGATGGCGTGCGCCCCCATCGCCTTACCCTTTTCGAGGATCGCGATCTCGAGCTCGGGGATGGGTTCCTCCCCGTTCGCTTCCGCCTGCTCGTTGTGGCGCTCGATGAGGGTGAGGAGGTGGTAGGCCCCGGCCAGGCTGGCCGGGCCCGCGCCGACGAAGAGCACGTCGACGGGCATCACTTCACGCGGGGGCGCCATCGGAACTCCTGCGCTGGAGGAAGGATCCGGAGCCTGGCGGGGCATGGGGCGCCCCGGAGACGATGCGGTGCGAGATCCGGACCCGGAGGTTCGGGTCCAGGGTTACCCCCGGAGGCCGTACCAGGTCAAGGTCCCGGGGAAGCGACGCACCCGGCGGCGGGTCGTCTCGGGGAGGGGTTCCCCTTCGGCCTGCAACTCCTTGAGGCGAGCCTTCGTCTGCCGGACCAGCTTGCGGGCCCAGCGGGAGAGCCGCACGCCCAGCGGCAGCCGGGCCGCCACCTGCAGGAGGTTGGCCTGGAGCGCGGGCTGATCCGGCTCCAGCTCCACGGCGCGGCGGATGATCTGGAGCGCCTCCTCGGACTTGCCGCGCTGCAGCAGCGTCCAGGCCAGCTCGTTCCAGGCGTCCGGGAGCGCATCGTCCAGCTCCGTGGCCTTCAGCAGCAGCGCGTGCGCTTCCTCCAGCTTGCCCTCTTCCGTGAGGGCGACGCCCTGGAGCATCTCGTAGCGCGCGTTCTCGTAGTGGGGATCCTCGCGTCGCGCCCACACGTAGTAGCGGAACGCCTCGGCCGATCGTCCGAGCTCGTGGTGGCAATCGCCGATGCGGCCCAGCGTCTCCGCGGACGACGGGATGACGCGGTGCGCCTCCTCGAATCGGGCTAGCGCCTCGCGGCAGCGATCGTTCACGAAGTGGTACTCGCCCAGCATGTAGATCGCCTTGAAGAAGCCGGGATCCTGCCGCACCGACTCCTCGAAGTACTTGGACGCCAGGTGCGACCGACCCAGCCGCTGGTAGACGAGGCCCAGGTTGTAGTAGCTGCCCGCGTCGGCCGGGTCCGCCTCCAGCAGCGCCTCGCAGGCGCGGATGGCGTCCGGGAAGTCGCCCAGCTCGTAGTAGCAGCACTGCAGGTCGCGCAGCGCGACGATGTAGCTGCCGTCCACGTCCAGGCACTGCTCGAAGAAGTCGCGCGCGCGGTAGAAGTCCCCGAGGTCCAGGAAGTAGCGACCCAGCGCGTAGCGTCCCTCCGGCGAGTCGTCCGGGGAACGGAGCGCGGCGTCCAGGTGCACGCCCGCCTCCTTGACCTGCTCCCGCGCGAAGAGGAAGCGCGCCATCAGCACGTGCGGCTCCACGTCGGCGGGCCGGCTCTCCAGGCAGCGGCGGGCGAACGCCAGCCCCTCGTCCAGCTTGTGGAACGCGAGGCAGAGGTTGGCCGCGCCGATCAGCAGTTCGTGGTCCGCCGGCTCCGCCTCCAGGTACGCCTCCAGGAAGTGCAGCGAGCGGCAGAGATCATCGACCTCGTAGCAGAGCGAGAGGTAGTCCACCAGCGCGAGCCGGAAGCGCGGCTCCAGTTCCAGCGCGCGCTCCAGGTGATCCTGCACGTTCGCGGGCCGCTCCTCGCCGCGCGCGAGGCAGTACTCCACGAACGCCTCGAACTTCACGTCCTCGAACACCGGATTGAACTCCGGCTCGCTCTCGTCCTCCATGCCCTGGCCGATGCAGTCGCGCACGATGCCGGCGACGTCGTCGAGCAGGCGGAACACGGAGCTGCGCAGTCCCGTGATGCAGCCGTCGCGGATGAGGCGACCGCTCTCCACCTCGTAGACGCGGTAGAAGAACAGCAGGCCGTCGGCCACCTGGAAGCGGCCGAGGACGATGTAGTCCGATTCGTAGTGGGCGCCGAAGCCGGGCACGGAAAAGTCCGACGCTCCGTCCGGGAACGCGGGAACGTCCATCCCGCCCACCGACGTGGACACCGAATGGTCTCCCTTGGCGAGGAGGATGGCGTTGGCCTCCACTCCCCCGCCCGAGGTCAGGCGACGCGCAATCTCGAAGGTGACGCCGCGGGCGAGAGGCTGTTCGTTCCCCTCCACGCACGTGGCGCTGAACTGGACGACCCCGACTCTGGGCTTCAATGCTCCGCCTTGTGGGAACGCGAAAAGCGGCGAGGGGCGATGCCCCGGACAGACTAACCTTACCGACTGCCCCGGACCATTCTCAAGCGGTTTCCTTCCCGCCGGGAAGATTCCGAACCCGCCTTCCTGCAACGGTTTGTGCCGTTGTCCGATGCGCGCGATCGGTTGCGCATTCTGACCGGCCGAACGTTCGTGAAAATGCGAAAAACGACGCGAACGTCAAGGACGCGCCGGGCCCGCCGCCGGATCTCCCCGGTGCCAGAGCGGTCGGATGGGCAGCGAGTGCCCCATGACCGTCTCCCCCACCCGGGTCTCCACCCGCACCCAGTAGGCCTGGTTGGCCCCCGTCATCCAGGGCAGCCGCGCCTCCCACCGGCTCCGTAGATCGCGTTCCGGTCCGGAGTAGAGGAGCGACACGTCGCGCCAGCCCATCGGCTGGGGGACGCGTCGGCGGAGCGGCGCCTTGAAGTCGAACGGATCCACGGCGCCCGTCTCCACGAAGCGGAGCGTCACGCCGGTGACCGGAGCGTTCCCCTCGCCCACGCGCACCACCACCAGCAGGTCGCCGTCGCGGAAGGTCTCCTCGATGCGGATCCAGGGCAGGTCGCGGTAGCCGGCCAGGTGCTGGGTCCACCCGCGCACGGCCGACGCCGCCTCCGGGTGGGACAGCGTGGACGGCGCGTCCGGCAGCACGCACACGTCGTCCACCGGAAGGCCGAGGCGCTCCTCCGCGAACGGGCCGTGGAAGCCCGGCGTCCCCGGCAGCTCGGCCAGCACCTCGGCCGGGGCGGACGCGCGCGCCAGCCCGTCGATGGGGAGATCCGGATCCGAGTCGCCCACCACGTAGAACAGTCCCACCGGCAGCCGCCCCTCGGAGCGGAGCTGCGACACGTCGTAACCGTTGCGCCAGCGCCGGCCGTTCCCGGCGCACGTGGGGCAGCCCGGATCCGGATTCCCCCACGTGGAGGACAGGAACGAGAGCACGTCGCGCGAGCTGGACCAGATGGACGGCTGGATCTCCCCCAGCGGGAAGTGGGCGGAGCGACGCTCCCAGCGGCGCCACGTCACGAAGTGGTGGTCCATCCAGTCGTACGGACGGCCCGCCGCCACGACCCCGTGGATGCGATCGTCCAGGGCGGCGGCGCGCACGGCTCCGGCGGCGCCCCAGTCCTGCCCGGCCACGAGGAAGCGCATCCCGTCGTCGCCGGTGCGGTCGCGCACGAGCTGCGAGACGGCGGAGAGCGAGCGCATCCACGCCCGGGAGATCCGCTCCTCCCACAGCAGCTCCACGTCGCCGGACTCCTGGTAGGAGCGCAGCATCGAGTAGGCGAACTGATCCTCGCTCGTGAACGACCCGCCCGCGGCGTCGTCCGGGTTGCCGAAGGAGCGCAGGTCCGAGACGACCGGCCCGCGCAGGTCCACCACCGCCGACGGCACGCCCAGCTCCGTGGCCGTGCGCAGGCCGTACTCGTCGTGGAGCGGGAAGCGCGACAGCGAGAACCCGGGCGGCTGCTCCGTCACCAGCGCGACGGCCTGGGCGAACCGGGGCTGCCCGGCATCGTCCGCCGGGAGCCAGAGCAGGCCGCTGGAACGATGAACGTCGTCCTCGGACACGTAGCCGCGATGCGACACGAACGAGAACCGCAGGCGCAGCGCCGTGCGCCCCGACGCGTCCCGCACGATCTCCTCGTCCGAGACGTGGACGTCCAGATCGCGCGCGGAGAAGTCCGTCGGCTCGCGGTAGGGCGAGTCGGCGTCCACGGCGTCGCGGGCGGGCGGCGGCAGGGCCGTGCAGGCGGCCAGCGCCGGCAGCAGCAGCGCCGGGACGAGGCGGATCGCCGGCCTCGGAAACGGGATTCTCAAGGGGACTCGTACGAGGGGTGGGTCGCCATGGGCGGCAGCATACCAGGATTCCGTGAGCCGCGTTGACAGGCGACGGCGGACGGGTCGAAGATCCGGCGGGACGGGCTCGCCGCGCGGGCGGCGGGCTCACGGGATGGGCCGGGAGGAGGAATCGATGAGAACGGGACCCGTGTTTCCGCGCGGCGAATGGTCCGCCTCGCCGCTGCGACTGCTGGAAGGCGACCGCGTCCAGGCGCAGCTGGACGACGGCACCTGGATCGCCGGCACGCTGAAGGTCTTCGCCGGCGGCCTCGAGATCCTCTACGACGAGCCGCGCGCCCTGAGGGGCTGCGTGGAATCCAGCCGCCTCCTGGACCGCGAGGCCACGGGACGGCTGCGCATCCTGCTCCGCCCGCAGTCGCTCTGGGACGACGAGTGCCGCGTGCGGCGCGACGAGCAGATCTGGGAGGCCGGCCATCCGTCCTGGCGCACCCGCGCCCGTCGCTGGGCCCGGGAGCTGGCCGGTCGCGATCCGCTGGCGGCCGAACCGCTGCTGCGGCGCTACCTGGGGCGCCGGATCCTGGTGGAGCTGCAGCGGGCCCGCCGCACGATCTACGCCTCCGGGCTGCTCCTTGCGTTCGATGAGCGATTCCTGGCGCTGGCCGACTGCGTCCTCCCCGCGGAGACGTCCCTGCCGCTCTGCCCGGGCCGGATGACGTCCGGAAACGTCGAGGTGATCTGGAACGACGACGGCCTCGAGCTGTTCAACCGGGGAGCCCGCTCCGTCGAGGTCCTGGGGGTGCGCACCGCCGAAGGCGTGCGGCCCTGGGAAATCGTGCTGCGGCCGGGGTTCCGGGAGCGGATCGGCTTCCGGCGCGGACCGGCGGGCACGGCGGAGCTGCTGATGGAGAATCCGGAGCGCGGGGACGCGGTCCTGCCGCGCGACGGCGTCCTGATCCGCGGCGGCAGCGAGGGAACCGTGTCGATCCCGGCGCTGCCGGATCCCTCCACGCTCATGCGCGATCTTCCGATCGGCACCACTCCCGAGAGCCGGGAGGAACCGCCGGTGCCGGTCGAGTCCGAAGTGGAGTAGGAATGTCCAAGGTCAATCTGACGGCCTTCTCGCACTGCGCGGGTTGAGCGTCGAAGATCGGCTCGGCCGATCTCCAAGCGCAGGTCCTGCGCAAGCTGCCGCACTTCGCGTCGCCTGAAGTCCTGGTGGGCACCGCCCTCCCGGACGATGCCGGCGTCTACCGTGTCTCCGACGATCTGGCGATCGTTTTCACGGTGGACTTCTTCACGCCGGTGGTGGACGACCCGGTCCCGTTCGGCGAGATCGCCGCGGCGAACTCGTTGTCGGACGTGTACGCCATGGGCGGCGAGCCGTTCGCGGCGCTGAACATCGTGGCCTTCCCGGCGGCATCGCCGGAGCTGCCGCTGGACCTGCTGGGCGACATCCTGCGCGGCGGCGCGAGCAAGGCGGCCGAGGCCGGCGTCGCCGTCATCGGCGGACACACGGTCGACGATCCCGAGCCCAAGTACGGGCTTGCGGTCATCGGCCGGGTGCATCCGCAGCGCTACGTCACCAAGGGCGGAGCCAAGCCGGGCGACGCGCTGGTGCTCACCAAGCCGATCGGCAGCGGCATCCTCACCACCGCCCTCAAGCAGGGCAAGGCGGGCGACGCGGAGCTGGAGGAGGCGGTGCGCGTCATGGGCACGCTGAACCGGGACGCCGCCGCCGCCATGATGGACCACGCGCCGCACGCGGCGACGGACGTTACCGGCTTCGGCCTGCTGGGCCACCTGTCGGAGATGCTCGACGCCTCGTCGGCGGGCGCGCGCCTGTCGGTGGGCGGGGTGCCCCTTCTCGGCCGGGCGAGGGAGTTCGCCTCCGCCGGAGCCGTCCCGGGGGGCACCCGCAAGAACCTCCTGGAGACGATGGATCGCTGCCGGTGGGCCGACGAGCTCCCGGACGTGGACCGGCTCCTGCTGGCGGACGCCCAGACGTCCGGCGGCCTGCTCATCGCGCTGCCGCCGCCCGCGGCCGACGGCCTCGTGGCCGACCTGCAGCAGCGCGGAACCCCGGCCGCGGCGATCATCGGTCACGTCACCGAAGGCCGGGAGATCGTGATCGAAGCGTAGCGCCCTCCGCGCTCAGGCCCTAGAATGATCGCCCTTCGAGCCGCGGGATCGGCCGGCCGGCCAGCCCCGCCCAACCCGAGGAATGCCATGTTTCATCTCGCGTTGACTCGCCGCCTCGTCCTGCCGATCGCCGCCGCGGTGATCACGGGCGTCGCCGCCTCCAGCGCCCGAGCCCAGGACGATGCCGTGACGGACCCCACGAAGGAACCCGGAATGTACGCCGTCTTCGAGACCTCCATGGGCGACGTGACCTGCCGCCTGTTCCACGAGGAGACTCCGGTGACGGTGGCCAACTTCGTGGGCCTCGCCACCGGCGAGAAGGAGTGGAAGGATCCGAAGACGGGCGAGATGGTCACGCGCCCCATCTACGACGGGATCAAGTTCCACCGCGTCATCAAGGACTTCATGGTCCAGGGCGGCGATCCGCTGGAGAACGGACGCGGCGGACCGGGCTACTCGTTCACCGACGAGTTCCATCCGGACCTGCGCCACGACCAGCCCGGCATGCTGTCGATGGCCAACTCCGGTCCCAACACGAACGGCAGCCAGTTTTTCATCACGCACGTCCCCACTCCGTGGCTGGACGACAAGCACTCGATCTTCGGACAGGTGGTCGCCGGCCAGGACGTCATCAACGCGATGGCCGAGGTGGACATGAAGGGACCGCAGAACTCCCTGCCCGTGGTCGACATCATCCTGGAGAAGGTCACCATCGTCCGCACCGGCGAGAAGGCCGAGGCCTTCGACTGGAACGCCGAGTGGGAGAAGCGGGGCGAGGTCATCGAGCGCATGAAGCGCCAGAAAGCGGAACGGGAGGCGAATCAGATGGACGCGATGGCGGAGAAGCTGGGCGTGAACCTGGCCGACGCGGTGGAGGGCGAGGACGGACTCAAGTGGGTCGTGAAGGCCGAGGGTTCCGGCGAGACGCCGGCCAAGGGCGACACCATCCGCGCGCACTACACCGGCTACCTCACGGACGGCACCAAGTTCGATTCCAGCGTGGATCGCGGTCAGCCGTTCGAGACCCCGATCGGCGTGGGCCGCGTGATCAAGGGCTGGGACGTCGCCTTCGCGGACATGAAGCCGGGCGAGAAGCGCCTGCTCATCATCCCGCCGGAGCTGGGCTACGGCGCGCGGGGCGCGGGCGGCGTCATTCCGCCGAACGCCACGCTGCTGTTCGACGTGGAGCTGCTGGAGGTCGTGAAGTAGGGATCGACTTCCGATCGAAGAAGCGAAGGGCTCCGGCTTCGGCCGGGGTCCTTCTTGCTTGGGGGGCGAATCGAAAGGGCGCGGGGCGACGGGTGGGCCCCGCCCCGACCGACGAACGGGGAAGCTCAGCGCTGCCCCGGTTCTCGGTAGGCCGACTTGATCCGGCCGAAGGACCGTGTCTCGATGCCCTCCGGAGAGTTGACTCCCGGCCCGCACCCGACGCCGTGGGCGCCCATGGGATCACAGAAGCCGGGCGGGGCCGCGGCCGGCGAACCGGACTCTACGCTCAGATCCAGGCTCTCGGGGTCGCACAGCAATGGGTCCATCTCAAGGTCTCCCACCATCGCTTCCGCCGGCCACTGGTAGTAGTCGGAGGTGTTCGCCCAGAGCATATTGCACCCCCCGGCTGTACTGCCGCCGAAGAAGGCCAATGCCCCGGCGCTGCATTCCGTGATCACGTTCCCGTGAACGCTTCCGCTCAGCCCCGCCCAGGTCACCGCGCCTCCCACACCGGGGCTGTAGCACCGAAAGAACGTATTGTTCCGAATCTCAACGGCCGACGCCGTTCCCCCAACATGAATCGCCGCTCCGTTGGCACTCATCGCACTGTCATAGGCGAAGGTGCAGAACTCTACGACGCCCGACGACTCTTCAAGTCGCACCCCGGGGCCATCCCCTCCGTTGTCCGTCGTCTTGTTTCCAAGGAACAGGCTGTTTCGGATCTGTACGTCGGGGCACCCCATCACAATGACCGCTCGGGACCCTTTGTGATTCACAAACTCACACTCCTCGAGGATGACCTGCGCCGTAGGACTCGCTGCAGTCACACCGCCTCTCATGTTGTCCTCGAAGTGCGTTCGGAAGACTCGAACGACGCCCCCGAATCCGACCCTCAGTGCACCCGAGGCCCCCTGGCCATCGTTCTCGGCGAACAGGCAGTCCTCCACGGTGACAGCCGCGGTCGAGATCTCCAGGCCCATGTTCGGGTTATTCGTGATATGACAGTTGCGGATCGTGACTTCACTGTCAGTGCATCCAATCGCGATTCCGATCTTGTCCCCCGTGATCGTGAACCCTTCTACGCGCGTTGGTGGACCGTCCTGGGTCGTCAGGCGCAGCGTCCGCACGCCGTACGTGCTCGTGGTCACACCGCTCAGAATCGTCACCTCCGGCCCACCCGTTCCCAAGAGGACCAGCCCCGGCTTGAGGTCCGCCACGACGTTCTGCGTGAGCCAGTTGGCGCACACCCAGCCCGTTCGGTCCTGACCGGTATAGATTCCGGGCGCTACGAGAACACTATCGCCCGCCACCGCCGCATCGATCGCGCCCTGGATGGTTGCGTACTGCCCGGGCACGTGGTGGGTGGCCGCCTGTGCAACGCTCGAAAGGAGCAGAGCCAGCAGGGGGAGGCTCCGTCTCATGGCCGGTCGCTCCTGCGGTACCGGCTCTTGATCCGGCCGAAGGACATCGGCTCCACGGAGACGGTCCCGCAACCGACGCCAAGGGCGCCGATCTGGCCGCAGCTGGGGGAGTTCTGGGCGGCGGCGGGGGAGGTTGAGTGCAGAGTGAAATCCCCCGCCTCAGGATCGCAGAGTTGCGGGTCCACCAACAAGTCCCCGGCTTGGGCGGATTCCGGCCACTGGAAGTAGGGATCGTCGGCTTGCCACACCAAGTTGCAGCCTGACTCCGTCATCGCTGCCGACTGTCCGGCCGCAAGCGCGCCAGCTCCGCAGTCAACGAGTACGTTGTTGGACACGGAGCCGGATTGGATCGCCCACACCACCGCTCCCCCCACCAGCGCCGAACGGCATTGATAGAACGTGTTGCCACGCAGCTGGAGGTCGGACGAACCGATGGCCTGGATCGCCCCACCCACCGCATCCGACGTAGCGCAGTCCGCGAAGAGGCAGTTTTCAATCGAACCGATCGATGCGTCGACTCGTACGGCTGCACCGGACTCGGACGCGTGATTCGAAAGAAACACGGACTCGATGACGTCGAAGTCCTCGACGCCACCGACAAGCACAGCCCGGGCGCCCGTGTGCTGGTAGAAACCGCACGTCTCCACGGTGGCGTGCGCCAGCTCCCAGAGCCACATCGCTCCGTTGAGGTTTGCGACGAAGTCTGAGGCCCGCACCATCAGCCCTCCGCCCGAGGCGGCGATGGCTCCGTTGGAGCCACCGTTTCCCTTGAACGTGCACCGCACCACCGACGTGTTCGCTTGGACGGAGACCAGGCCCTCGTCCGGATTCCCAACGATCCGGCAGTCGCGAAGCTCCACTCCCGAAGACGAACAATGCACGGAGACGCCGACTCCGGACCCCGTGATTGTAAATCCTTCCAGGATGGCCGGGGCGCCCTCCACGTTGGCCAGAAGCACGGTCTTTACCACCGTCGTGCCGTCGGAAACGCCCTCAAGAACCGTCGCCGCGGCGCCCCTGGAACTGCGCACGACCACCCCCGGTTTCGCGACAAGGACGCTGCTGATCGAGCGGACGATTCCGCACGTTTGCACGACATGGAGCTCGCTCCGATAGGTCCCGGGGGCCACAAGGACGGTGTCGCCGGATGCCGATGCATCCACGGCCGCCTGGATCGTCCCGGAGTCCTCGGGCACGCGTAGCGTGGCCGCCTGAACGACCATCGGCAGAAGGGCCGCGAGGAGCGCAAGAGCCACTCTCACGGCCGCCCCCTCACCACGGTCACCTTCTCCGTCTGCTCCAGGCCGTCGCCCGTCAGCCGGACGAAGTAGATCCCCGCCGATACCACCAGGCCGCCGGAGTCCCGACCGTCCCAGCCGACGGAGTGATGTCCCGACGGGACACTGCCGTCCCGCAGGGCCTTCACCTGCCGCCCGGACACGTCGAACACCGCCAGCCGAACGTCCATCGGCCGCGCCACCTCGAACTCGATCGTGGTGCCGTCACCGAACGGATTCGGGAAGATCCCGGCGAGGCGCGTGGCCGACGGAGGCGCACCGATGTCCGGGGCCCCCACCGGAGCCGCGAACGGACCGATCTCCTCGCAGCCTGTCCCACCGCCGCACGGCTGCCCGCCGCCCGTGTGCACGCCCACGAAGCCGACGTTCTCCGGCCAGGAGTGCCTGGCCCCTCGACAGTCCGTCACTGTGAGACCGGAGACGGCTCCCGCCGCGTCCAGACACAGGGATCCCTCGCCGGGCGCATTCACCAGGAACGAACCCAGCCGGACGGGACCGTCGGGGCAACCGTCGATGCCGGCGAGGACCGTGCCCGCTCCACTGGCCGAAACACCCGGAGCCGGCAGGAACGCGAGCGGCTGCAGGGATCCGGCCGTCTTCAGGGCGATGGACTGGAGGCCGCGCTCGGTGGATCCGCAGGTCACCCAAAGGTGCACGTTGCCCAGACCGATCGCGCTGCCGGTGTAGACGTAGGGGTCCGTGTCGCTGAGGGAGAGCGTGACGCTGAAGGCCGCAGGTTCAAAGTGAGCCACCTGGGTGATGGGACCGTTCAGCGTCACGGTGGCGGGGTTGTCCGGGCCGGTGTAGGAGCCGTCGCCCTCGCCCTTCCACTGGACGAATCGGTGGCCTGGATCCGGGATTGCTTCGATCTCCACGTCGGTGAAGGAGGTCACGTCGCCGCCCTCCGGCGTCACAGTCCCGCCCTCCTCCGCCAGCATCGTCAGGGGCAGCTCGCCCACGACGAACGTGGCCGTCTGCGTGATCGGTTCGTTCATGGTGACCGTCGCCGGGTTGTTGGAGCCCGAGTATGAGCCGACTCCCGTTCCCAGCCAGTACGCGAACTCCCACCCGAGTGCCGGTACCGCGGCAATCGTGACGTCGGTGAGGAGGGTCTGCCGTGAGGTCTCCGGAGACACACTGCCTGCTCCCACCGACTCCATCGTCAGCAGGGGCGCCTCGTTGTGGAAGCGAGCCGTCTGCACGATGGGACCGGTGGGTCGAACGATCGTCGGGTTGTCCGTACTGGAGTTCGAACCTTCCCCTTCCCCGATCCAGCGAACGAAGGTCCACGCCGAGTCCGGAACGGCCAGAACCTCGTGCGGCTCGTCCCGGATCACCCACGCGGACGGGCCGGCCGTGCCGCCCTCCTCGGCCTCGGCGGCCACGTAGTACTCGGCCAGGAACGACGCGGTGAACTCCCGGAACGAGTCCGCAACCGTGATCTCGTGCGTCTCCGCCCCACCGTCCGACCACGACTGGAACGTGTAGCGCGCTCCGGGAATCGGCAGGATCGGTGAGGCCGGCACGCTGATCTCGTGCACGGATCCGACCGGCCATGTCTCGACCCACGGCGTCTGGCGAACCACGCCGTCCACGATGACCGGGAGATCGTCCGGTGTCGTGCGGACTGCGACCGGATAGACACCCGTCGAGGGGCACCCGGCCCCGAAAGCGCCGATCAACTCCGTGCACTCGGCGAAGTTGTTCTCCGGCAGGCAGATGGACGAGGCCGATACGCGGAACTCGGTGCCACCGAGCTCGCAGAACTGCGGATCCACTTCGTAGTCGTTAGCGATGAACTCCTCCGGCCAGGTGGGACCATAAGGCGCCTCCATTCCCCAAACGACGTTGCACCCGGCCCTCACCGGAGCTCCCCGCAGGGCCGGGCTACTGCAGTCCATGACGACATTGCGCTCGACAGCCCCCCTGGAGCTGGCTCCCCAGGAGACAGCTCCCGCGGTGGATGCCGCACACCGGTAGAACGTGTTGTTCCGAATCTGGACGTTCGTGTCGGAGCCGCCAACCTCGATCGCTCCCCCAGTGCTCTCAGAGATGTTGTACGCGAAAGTATTGAACTCGATCACGCCAACGGCATTCACGGCAGTGATGGCGGTACCTCGATCGGGGGTCGAGTTGTTCAGGAAGACACAGCCTCGGATCAGAAAATCATCCGTTCTCCCGATCGCGATCGCCCGGGCCTCGGTCTGATTGATGAACTCACAATCGATGAACGTGGCCGACGCCGCGCCGGAGACCTCCGTCGCTCCCCATCGATTGTTGTCAAAGCGCGTGCGCTCAACATGCAGGTCGGCCCCACCCCGCACATTGAGGGCTCCCTGCGTCCCCCCGACGTTGTTTCGGATTTCGCAATCCTCGATCCGGACCGCCGTATTGGCCACGCCCAGCGCGGTGCTCTGATTCCCCTCGACGATGCAGTTCCTAATGACCACTTCCGTCGCCGCGCATCCGATCGACACCCCAATGAAACCGCCTGTGATCGTGAACCCCTCAATATGCGTCGGCGGCCCCGCCTCGTTGATCAGGCGGACGGTGTAAACGCTATAGGGATCAACGGGCCCGCCATCCAGGATGGTGGCTTCAGGCCCACCCGAGCTGATCAGGGTGATCCCGGGCTTCAGATCCGCCACGACGTGTTGAGTCAGCACGTAGTTGCAGACAAGCCCCGTGTGGTCCTGCCCCGTGTAGGTCCCGGGAGCAACCAGGACACTATCCCCTGTCACAGCTGCGTCGATCGCCACCTGGATCGTCCCGTACTCCGAGGGCACCCGCAGTGTAGACGCATGGGCGGAACCAGCTACCAGGAGAAGAGTCAGAAGCGCAAAGGTCCAGGGTCGCATGCGGCTCGCTCCGAATACCGAGCCTCAAGGGTAGCACGCCGGAGCGTCCGGGCGGCTCTTGCCAGCCGGGGGGGCGGCTAAGGGGCTGGGCTCTTGTCAGGGCGATCGGTTGACCTGAGTCGGTCCCAAGCCGCATCCTCGGGTCGAAGAAGACGACCGAGGGTCGGAGACATCCGGCCCTCTCCGGCCCCGCCATGACTCATTCCGAGACTGGGAGGGTCCTCGTGAGATCCGGGATTCCCGTTCCGCTGGCCGCAGCTCTCGCCCTGGTCCTGGTCACGTCGACACCATCGAGCTCCAGCGAGATCGCCACCGCGCTCGTGCACACCGGCGGCCCCCTCGCCGGCACGAACCGGACCGTCGAGACGATTCACGGATATGACACGAACTCGCTCGGAGGGTACGTCGTCCACGTGGTCACGACCGACGGAAAGCATCGCCTGTGGGGAGCTCCCCTCGGCGGAACTCCATCCATCCTGCGCACCGCCACCGGACCGACCACGTTCGAGGGACGCCCCAAGCTGGGCGACGACGGTTCCGTGCTCTACGTGCAGGCGAGCGGCGGAGACCGTGAGCTCTGGCGGGACGATCTGAGGCTCGTCGGCGGTGGAGATCCCTATCCCCCCGTTCCCGGAAGCAGCTGGCTCGGACCGAACTTCCGGACCGTGGACGTCCCGTCCAGCGGTCCGGTGTGGGCGGGCGGCTTCGTCAGTCCCCCCACGGCCTACGGCGTCTGGACGGGAACGACACCCACGCCCTACCTCCACCGGGACGACGTCATTCCGGACGTCCCCTGGCCGATCGGAAACCCGAGGACCTCCACGTTCCGCTTCTCCCGTGACGGGGCGCACTCGATCGGCATCGTCAATCTCCCGGACAGCGGCTCGCACGAGGCCCTGACGTTCGACCGCGCGGGCGTCATCGCGGCCGGGGCCCCGCTTCGGGCCGGCGTGGTGATTCCCTTCATTCTGGGCGGCAACGGGATCTCGACGTTCGAGGGCTTCTCCTCGGGCGACGTGAACGACAGCGGTCAGTGGGTCGCGGGGTTCTTCGACGACGGTAGCGGGATCTCGGCGCTGCTCCTGAACGGCACGAAGATCCGGCGCGCGGGCGACACGGTCCTGGGAACCCTGCTGGCGGCGGGACCGTTCGGCGGATCCCGCATCAACGACGACGGGGACATCCTCTCCCTCTGGGGATCGGGGTCCTTCGCATGGAACGAGTTCGCCCAGTACGTCGACCTGAGGCATGCGGGAAGCGAGAGCATCGTCCTGCGGACCCTGGATCCCGTGGACCTCGACGGCGACCTTCAGCCCGATCCGCAGGCCGTCTTCTTCCGGCTCTGGTCCGACGGTGCGGAGCTCAATGTCGAGCTGTCGAACCGCCGAGCCGACCAGAGCGTGTCCTTCTTCGTGACGGCCTGGGTGGATACCGCCGGCACGACGGGGTTTCAGCACGAGATCGGGGACGACGTGGTGGCGATCCTTCGCTTCGACACGACGCCGCCGGTGGGCTCCCCCGAGGTGGAGGCGTCGGGCCGTGGCCCCGTGGCGGCCTGGCCGAATCCCATGTCCGGGTCGCTGGAGTTCTCGGTGTCGCTGGACCGGACGAGCCACGTCGAGCTGGCGATCTACGACGTCCGCGGAGTCCTCGTCGATCGGGTTCTGGACGAGTCCAGGCCGACGGGCGTGCACCGCGTGACATGGGATGCCGCCGGCGCGTCGAGCGCAGCGTCCGGCGTGCTCTTCTACCGGGCGAGGATCGACGGAGTCGAGTCCGGAGGAAAGATCGTCCGGGTGAAGTGACGGGACTTCCGGCGGTGAGGTGGGACCTAGGGACGCTCCCGCAAGAGCGTCACCTTTCCGGTCTCGTCCACGCCATCACCCTGAAGCCGGACGAAGTAGATCCCGGCCGCCGCCGACGTTCCTGAGGCGTCCCGGCCGTCCCAGTCGACGGAGTGTCGGCCCGCCGGGACGCTGCCGTGTCGGAGCCGCTTCACCTGCCGCCCGGACACGTCGAAGACGGAGATCCGGATCTCCATCGGCCGAGCCGCTTCGAAGCGGACCGTCGTCTCGCCGCTGAATGGACTCGGAAAGATGCCGGCCAGCCGCGTCATCGACGGAGCCGGCGGAACGTCCGGGGCCCCCACCGGAGCCGCGAACGGACCGATCTCGTCGCAGCCCGATCCGCCCCCGCACGGTTGCCCGCCGTCCGTGTTCACACCCACGAAGCCGACGTTCTCCGGCCAGGAGTACGTGGCCCCTCGACAGTCGGTCACTGTGAGACCGGAGACGGCTCCCGCCGCGTCCAGACACAGGGATCCCTCGCCGGGCGCATTCACCAGGAACGAACCCAGCCGGACGGGACCGTCGGGGCAACCGTCGATGCTGGCGAGGACCGTGCCCGCTCCACTGGCCGAAACACCCGGAGCCGGGAGGAACGCGAGAGGGTGGAGGGATCCGGCCGTCTTCAAGGCGATGGACTGGAAACCGTGCTCGGTGGTCCCGCAGGTCACCCACAGGTGCACGTTGCCCAGACCGATGGGGCCGCCGGTGTGAACGTAGGGGTCCGTGTCGCTGAGGGAGAGCGTGGCGCTGAAGGCGGCCGGCTCGAAGTGGGCCACCTGGGTGATGGGACCGCTGAGGGTTACGGCGGCGGGGTTGTCCGTGCCGGTGTAGGAGCCGTCGCCTTGCCCCTTCCACTGGACGAAGCGGTAGCCGGGATCCGGGATCGCTTCGATCTCCACGTCGGTGAAGGACGTCACGTCACCGCTCTCCGGCGTCACCGCCCCGCCCTCCTCCGCCAGCATCGTCAGCGGCAGCTCGCCCACCACGAACGTGGCCGTCTGCGTGATCGGTTCGTTCATGGTGACCGTCGCCGGGTTGTTGCCGCCGGAGTAGGAGCCGCTGCCGGTCCCGGTCCAGCCGACAAACGCGAACCCGAGCGCCGGGACGGCCTCCACCTCCGCCAACTCGCCCTCAGCGAACCAGCCGTCGCCTGCTGCGCTTCCACTGCCGTGGGCCGCTGTTTGCAACTGGTGCTCTGCGCTGAACGTCGCCGAGTACTCGACGAGGTGTGTTGAGGCCAGGACCGTGTGGGCCCTGTCACCGCCGTCCGACCAATCGAGATACGCGAACCTCGTACCCGGATCCCCCGCCTGAGGCGTTGGCACCTCGATGGTGTGCTCCGTCCCCTGTGTCCAGACCGCTAGATCTGGCGCCGTGGCTACCACGCCATCGACAACGACAGCCAGTCCCTGAGGCTGGGTTGTCACGACGTGCGGAATCTGTCCAGTGGACTGACACGCGGCAGGTCCGAACCCGATGGGACCGCACTCGCTGAAGTTGTTCTCAGGGAGACACGGCGAACTTGCGGCCACGACGAAACTCTCACCGTCGGGGTCGCAGAACTGAGGATCAGCAACGATGTCCGTCGGCCTGCGGGTATAGTTGAAGAAGTCCGGGCTCTCATTGTCCCAGAACAGATTGCACCCATCCTGGGCTTGGCTCCCATGGATCGTTGCCGATCCTCCGGTGGAACCAGCGAAGACATTGGCGCGAAGCGCTCCCGGGCCAACGACCCGGCTGATCACGGCGGCGCCCTCGCCGAGATTCGATGCCCAGAAGGTGTTCCGCCGCACTGACGGCCCAGTTCCCGCGAAGTTCCTCGTCGCGATGACTGGACCACCCTTCCCGTTCGGACCGTTCCTGCAGAACACGTTGCTCGCGACGTCGCCTCGGCACCCCTGCATATCCAAGCACAGAGCGATCGCGTCGTCGTACGCGAAGTTGTTGCCGAACCAGTTGCGCACGATCGAGACGTCGGGCTGCCGGGCTGCTCCCAGCACCTGGAGAACCGGGCCTTCGCGGTTGTTGGCAAAGGTGCAATCGGCCACCTCCAGGGCCGGCCCTTCAACGAACCTCAGGAACGGCCCTTCGTTCAGCTCGACCCGGCAACGATCGAGCTTCAGCGAAGCAAGTCCGATGTCGATTCCGCATGCTGTCTTGGTCCCGCTTCCGTTCTCTGCGAACAGAACGTCGGTCAGCGTCGTCGACCCGCGGGTCAGTACGGCCAGTCCACCGTCGCGCAGAACACAGTTCTCGATCGAGAGGATGCCACCGCTCGCGTTGTTCACGAGGATCTGGTCTGCGTTCGCCCCGGCCAGCGTTAGCCCCGCGATTGAGACCTGTGCTCCGACGGGCTGATCAGCCCGAACCGCGACACTCGTGCTCTGCGACTCATCACACTCCGTCAGGATGACCGTGTGGTCCGGCCCGAGAACTCCAACAATGCTCACGCCGTCTCGCCAAAACAGCGCCGCGCACAGAGTTGTCGGCAATCCGTTGATCGAGATCGTCCGAGTCTCGACGTCTCGCCAGATCCCCGGCCCGACCAGCACGCTATCGCCGGCGACCGACGCATCCATGGCCGCCTGAATCGTCCCGTACTCCTCCGGCACCCGCAGCGTGGCCGCCTGAGCTGATACCGCCCAAAGGACACTCGCCACCACCACAAGCCCCCGCCTCACGGCCGCTCCCCGTCTCGGTACGCCGCTTTGACCCGCCCGAAGGACCGTGTCTCGATGCCCTCCGGAGAGTTGACTCCCGGCCCGCACCCGACGCCGTGGGCGCCCATTGGATCACAGAAGCCGGGCGGGGCCGCAGCCGGTGAGCCGGCCTCTACGCTCAGATCCAGGCTCTCGGGGTCGCACAGCAATGGGTCCATCTCGAGGTCTCCCACCATCGCTTCCGCCGGCCACTGGTAGTAGTTGGAGGTGTTCGCCCAGAGCATATTGCACCCCCCGGTTAGACTACCACCCGCGTACGTCAACGCCCCGGCGCTGCATTCCGTGATCACGTTCCCGTGAACGCTTCCGCTCAGCCCCGCCCAGGTCACCGCGCCTCCCACACCGGGGCTGTAGCACCGAAAGAACGTATTGTTCCGAATCTCAACGGCCGACGCCGTTCCCCCAACATGAATCGCCGCTCCGTTGGCGCTCATGGCACTGTCATGAGCGAACGTGCAGAACTCTACGACTCCCGACGACTCCTCAAGTCGAACCCCGGGGCCATCCCCTCCGTTGTCCGTCGTCTTGTTTCCAAGGAACAGGCTGTTTCGGATCTGGACATCAGGGCAGCCCCTCACGATGACCGCCCGCGCATCTTTGTGATTCAGGAACTCACAGTCCTCAAGAACCACTTGCGCCGCGGGCTTGATCGTTGTCACCCCCCCCACGTGTTCTCTTCGAACCGCGAACCTGACACCCGGAGACGGCCGTCAAAGCTCACATGCGCAGCGCCCACGAATGCCTGCCCACCGTTCCGCCCGATATAGCATCTATCCAGCTCCACAGAAGCACCTGACACCATGATTCCCGCATTCGGATTGTCGACAATCCAGCAGTCGCGCAGCGTCACCTCGCTGTCAGTGCATCCGATCGACACGCCAATACGCTCCCCGGTGATCGTAAATCCTTCGACCGATGTTGGCGGCCCATCTTGTGTCACGAGTCGAAGCGTGCGGATTCCGTACGTGCTCGTGGTCACACCATTCAGAATCGTCACCTCCGGCCCACCCGTTCCGATGAGGACCAGCCCCGGCTTGAGGTCTGCCACGACGTTCTGCGTGAGCCAGTTGGCGCACACCCAGCCCGTTCGATCCTGACCGGTGTACGTCCCTGGCGCCACAAGCACGCTGTCGCCCACGACCGCTGCGTCGATCGCCTCTTGGATGGTTGCGTACTGGCCGGGGACATGGTGGGTGGCCGCCTGAGCAACGCTGGAAAGGAGCAGAACCAGCAGGGGGAGACTCCGTCTCATGGCCGCTCGCTCCCGCGGTACTGGCTCTTGATCCGGCCGAAGGACATCGGCTCCACGGAGACGGTCCCGCAGCCGACACCAAGGGCGCCGATTCGGTCGCAGCCTTGGGAGTTTTCTGGCAGGCATGGGCTTTCTGGTCTGAGGGTCCAGTCTGCTCCTGCGACATCGCAGAACTGTGGGTCTACTACGCGGTCTGATTCTCGAAGGGTGTAGCCTTGTGCGTCTCCGTCTTGGTTTGCGTAGAAGACGTTGCACGCGCCTACGACAGCCATTGCGTCTCGGTGCTGTTCGAGTGCCGGTCCTCCGCTCGAGTAGGCGATGATGTTACGGCGGAAGGCGGCTTGGTTGGATCTTCCGATGTAGACTGCGGAGCCAACCCCCACACCCCCTCCTACCTTACGGTTTCGGACGATGGTGTTGTTCTCAATCACGTTGCCAAAGTCGACGACCGCGATTGCTGCGCCTACACCCTCCACTTCGTTCCCGTCGAACAGACACTCAGTGACCTGAACCCTTGCTCCTTGGAGTGCCGCGCCAAGTCCGATTCCTTGGTTGTTCAGGAAGCGTGAGTTCCTCACCGTGCCAGTCCCGATTGTTACGGCGGCTCCTTCCCCGGACTCGTTGAGCTCAAACGTGCAGTCCTCAACAAAGGTGTTCCCCCCGGAACTCCCGGACCGGACCGCCTCGTTGGCGCAGCCTCGAAACACGGACTGTACGATCGTGATTGTGCCCTCGGTTTGGTCGATGCCTGCGCCGAACTGCCCCTCGCAGGCGAGGAACTCACAGCCCTCCACGCGCCCCGATGAGAGGAACCAGTCCGTGCCACCTCTTAGGACGTCTGTTTGACCCAGTGGGACATCGACCACGAAGCGGCAGTCCACAACGGACACGTCCTCTGAGAGGCGGATCACCATTCCAGACCCTCCGGTGGGAGGAGCGCCCGTGATGGTGAAGCCCTGAATGAGCGTGGGCTGTCCGACTGGGACGTCGTCCACGCGCAGTCCACAAACATTTGGTGCTGCGCCCTCAGCAAGCGACATGTCAAGGACGGTCGCCTCCGCGCCCGCCTCAGAGATCAGGGCGACACCCGGAGGAACGAAGCCAACTGCAGCAACTGTCCCGAATGGCGACCTAACCTCGACGTCGTTGTAGGTCCCCGGAGCGACAAGCACGGTGTCGCCGTTCGCGCTCGCGTCCAGTGCATCTTGGATTGTGGTGAACTGACTCGGCACCCGCAGCGTCGCCGCCTGGACGACGGAGGGCAGAAGTAGCCCCGTTACGACCAGAAGCCCCCGCCTCACGGCCGCCCCCTCACCACGGTCACCTTCTCCGTCCGCTCCACGCCGTCCGCCGTCAGCCGGACGAAGTACACGCCGCCCGCAACGGCCTGGCCCCCGGAGTCCCGACCGTCCCAGCCGACGGAGTGACGACCCGACGGGACGTTGCCGTCCCGCAGGACCTTCACCTGCCGCCCGGACACGTCGAACACCGCTAGCCGAACCTCCATCGGCCGCGCCACCTCGAACTCGATCGTGGTGCCGTCACCGAACGGATTCGGGAAGATGCCGGCCAGCCGGGTGGCCGACGGAGGCGCCGCGACATCCGGCGCGCCCACCGGAGCCGCGAACGCATCGATCGCCTCACAGCCCGATCCCCCGCCGCAGGGTTGCCCGCCGCCCGTGTGCACCCCCACGAACCCGACGTTCTCCGGCCAGGAGTACCTGGCCCCTCGACAGTCCGTCACTGTGAGACCGGAGACGGCTCCCGCCGCGTCCAGACACAGGGATCCCTCGCCGGGCGCATTCACCAGGAACGAACCCAGCCGCACCGGGCCGTCGGGACAGCCGTCGATGCCGGCGAGGACCGTGCCCGCTCCGCTGGCCGATGCGCCCGGAGCCGGCAGGAACGCGAGCGGCTGAACGCTGCCGGTCGTCTCCAGGCGGACCGACTGGAGACCGTGCTCGGTGGACCCGCAGGTCACCCAGAGGTGCAAGTTCCCCAGACCGACGGCCCCGCCGGTGTGAACGTGGGGGTCCGTGTCGCTGAGGGACAGCGTGACGCTGTACGCCGCCGGTTCAAAGTGAGCCACCTGGGTAATCGGGCCGTTCAGCGTCACGGTGGCCGGGTTGTCCGGGCCGGTGTAGGAGCCGTCGCCTTCGCCTTTCCACTGGACGAAGCGGTGCCCCGGATCCGGGATCGCTTCGATCTCCACGTCGGTGAAGGAGGTCACGTCGCCGCCCTCCGGCGTCACCGTCCCGCCCTGCTCCGCCAGCATCGTCAGGGGCAGCTCGCCCACCACGAACGTGGCCGTCTGCGTGATCGGTTCGTTCATGGTGACGGTGGCCGGGTTGTTGCCGCCGGAGTAGGAGCCGACTCCCGTTCCCAGCCAGTATGCGAACTCCCACCCGAGTGCCGGTACCGCGGCAATCGTGACGTCGGTGAGGAGGGTCTGCCGTGAGGTCTCCGGAAACACGCTGCCCCCTCCGATCACGTCCATCGTCAGCAGGGGCGCCTCGTTGTGGAAGCGAGCCGTCTGCACGATGGGACCGGTGGGTCGAACGATCGTCGGGTTGTCCGTACTGGAGTTCGCACCTTCCCCTTCCCCGATCCAGCGAACGAAGGTCCACGCCGAGTCCGGAACGGCCAGAACCTCGTGCGGCTCGTCCCGGATCACCCACGCGGACGGGCCGGCCGTGCCGCCCTCCTCGGCCTCGGCGGCCACGTAGTACTCGGCCAGGAACGACGCGGTGAACTCCCGGAACGAGTCCGCAACCGTGATCTCGTGCGTCTCCGCCCCACCGTCCGACCACGACTGGAACGTGTAGCGCGCTTCGGGAATCGGCAGGATCGGCGAGACCGGCACACTGATCTCGTGCACGGATCCGACCGGCCACGTCTCGACCCACGGCGTCTGGCGAACCACGCCGTCCACGATGACCGGGAGATCGTCCGGTGTCGTGCGGAATCCGACCGGGTAGACCCCTGTCGAGGGGCACCCGGCCCCGAAGGCACCGATCAACTCCGCGCACTCGGCGAAGTTGTTCTCCGGCAGGCAAATGGACGAGGCGGCCACGTGGAAGTCGTTGTCCGTGACGTCACAGAACTGCGGATCGGCCACGATGTCTGTTGATGGCGGGCTCCAGTCGAGGAAGTAGTCTCCGCCTTCGTTCTCCCAGAAAAGATTGCAGCCGGTTGTGGAGTTGCTGGGTCCTCCAAACAGTACCACTGCGCCTTGCCCACCCCCGCAGTGCGCAATGATATTGTTCGACACTCCTCCATCTTCGCCCGAAATCTGGATCGCATTGCCCGTGATCGATGAACTGCAGTTGTAGAAGGTGTTCCATCGAGCCTCGACGGGAGCGAACACCATCCACAGACCCGCCCCACTGCTAGAACTGTTGTTGCTGAAGGTGTTTCGGTGCACGGCTCCTGAACCGATATCTGTGAGAGCCAGCCCGCCGCCCGCGTTGCTGTCGAACCAGCACTCCGTCACCTCAACGTACCCCGCATCCTCGATGCGAACGGCCCTCCCTGTTTGATCTCTGAAGGTGCTCCGCACCAGCTTCACGCTCCCTGGCACATCCGAGTTCTCCACCTCAATGGCTTGGCCAAGGTTCGACGACACCTCGCAGTCGACGATCTCCAACGTGGTGTTCCAACCGTAGACGGCGCCAACGAGGCCGGATCCATCGCTCCCCGTAATCTCAGATCGGCTGAACCTCAACTGTCCTCGGTAGAAGATTGTAGCGAGCCCCTGGCTGGCAACGACCGTACATTCCTCAACCGTCAGCAGATTCGATGTGCCGCTTTCGGTTTCGGAACCGCCAGTGATCGCGTTGTACTCTCCCCCGACGATCGTCAATCCCTGCAGCGTCGTCGTTGCGCCGCCGTCATTGGCGTGCACGACCGTACCCGAAATCGCAGGCACCGTAGGGCTCCCGAGCATTGTCGCCGAGGCCCCCTCCCTTCCAATCACCACGATCCCGGGTTTCGTGAAGAGAACGGACTCGCCGATCTGCCCAACACCATTGACTCGAAAGAAGCGCTGGCTTGTACTCGTCCACTCGCCGGGCCCGACAAGAACGGTGTCGCCGGCCGCCGACACATCCACAGCCGCCTGAATCGTCCCGTACTCCTCCGGCACCCGCAGCGTGGCCGCCTGAACGACGGCGGGCAGCAGTAGCCCCGCTGCCACTAGAAGCCCCCGCCTCACGGCCGCCCCCGCACCACGGTCACCTTCTCCACCTGCTCCACCCCGTCCCCCGTCAGGCGGACGAAGTAGACGCCGCCCGCAACGGCCCGGCCGCCGGAATCCCGGCCATCCCACCCGGCCGCATGCCGACCCGCTGGAACGTTTCCCTCTCGAAGCACGCGGACCTGCCGGCCGGACACGTCGAAGGCCGTCAGCCGAACGTCCATCGACCGCTGAACATCGAAGTGGATGGTAGTGCCCGAGCCGAAGGGGTTCGGGAAGATGCCGGCCAGCCGCGTGGCCGACGGAGGTGCCGCGACATCCGGAGCGCCCACCGGAGCCGCGAACGGTCCGATCTCCTCGCAGCCCGTGCCGCCGCCGCAGGGTGAGCCGCCGCCCGTGTGGACGCCCACGAACCCGACGTTGTCCGGCCAGGAGTACGTGGCCCCCTCGCAGTCCGTGATCGTCAGGCCGGTGACGGCTCCCGAGGCATCCAGGCAGAGCGAGCCCTCACCCGGCGCGTTGACCAGGAACGAGCCCAGCCGCACGGGACCGTCCGGGCAGCCGTCGATGCTCGCGAGGACCGTGCTGGTACCCGTGGCCGAAACTCCCGGAGCCGGGAGGAACGCGAGAGGCTGGAGGGATCCGGCCGTCCTCAGGGCGATGGACTGGAGGCCGCGCTCAGTGGAGCCGCAGGTCACCCAGAGGTTCACGTTCCCCAGGCCGATCGCGCCACCGGTGTGGACGTAGGGGTCCGTGGCGCTGAGGGAGAGCGTGGCGCTGAAGGAGGCCGGCTCGAAGTGGGCCACCTGGGTGATAGGACCGTTCAGGGTGACGATGGCGGGGTTGCCCGTGCCGGTGTAGGAGCCGTCGCCCTCGCCCTTCCACTGGACGAAGCGGTAGCCGGGATCCGGGATCGCTTCGATCTCCACGTCGGTGAAGGAGGTCACGTCGCCGCTCTCCGGCGTCACCGTGCCGCCCTGCTCCGCCAGCATCGTCAGCGGGAGCTCGCCCACGACGAAGTTTGCGGTCTGCGTGATCGGACCGTTCATCTGGATGACGGCCGGGTTGTTGATCCCGGAGTACGAGCCGCTGCCAGTCCCGGTCCAGTTCTGAAACTCCCATCCGAGATCCGGAATCGCCAGGATCTGGATGGGCTGGAACACGCTCTGCGGACCCGTCGGCGGCTCGGTGGAGCCCCCGCCCACCACGTTCATCGTGAGGAGCGGCGTCGCGTCCACGAAGACGGCCGTCTGGGTGATCGCGCTGTTCATCATCACCGAGGTCGGGTTTTCCGGTCCCGAGTACGAACCCTGTCCCTGGCCGATCCAGTGGGAGAAGGCCCATCCCTCCGCAGGAAACGCCTCGATCGGAACCACGGAGTACAGCGTCCGGCGGCCGGTCTCGGGAGTGATCGTCCCGCCCTCCAGCGCGACCATCGTCAGTGTTGGAGCGTCGTTGCGGAACACGGCAGTTTGCGAGATCGGGTTCTCCAGCGTCACGGTCACCGGGTTCTCCGTGCCCGAGTACGATCCTTCCCCGGCTCCGACCCAGTGCACAAACGCCCACGCCGAGTCCGGCACCGCGAAGACCTCCCGGGACTCTCCGCGCGGCACCCATCCGGAGGTCCCCACGGTTCCTCCCCCGGACGTTTCCACGGTGAGGAAGTACTCGGCTGCGAACGCGGCAACGTACTCGGTGTAGGCTTGCGGCGTCACGATCGAGTGGACCTCCGCTCCGCCATCGCTCCAGGACTGGAATGTGTAGCGGGTCTCCGGAGTCGGGAGGATGGGCGACGGCGGAACGCCGATCTCATGAATGGACCCTTCCGGCCAGCTCACCAGCCACGGTGACGGATTGGGCTCATCGTCCAGCAGGATTGTGAGGTCGTCCGGGACGGTCCTGAATCCCAGCGGCACGATGCCCGTAGCCGGACACCCGGTTCCGAAGGCACCGATGAGAGCGCCGCAATGGTCGAAATGGCTTTCGGGCAGACACGGGGAGGACTCTGCAACCGTGAAGTCCCCTGCCTCGGGATTGCAGAACTGCGGATCCACGAACAAGTCGGTGGCAGCTGCTGCCTCAGGCCACTGGAAGTAGTTGACCTCGTTCCACAGAACATTGCAACCGCTTCGCCCTTCGAAGACCCTGCCCGCAGAGGACAGCGAGAGCGCCGCGCCTTCGCACTCCACCACGACGTTGTTCGAGAACGCGGCCGACCCGTCCACCGTGACCGCGGAACCCCAGTACGGCGCGTAGCACCGATAGAACGTGTTGCCGCTCAACGTCGCCACCGCGTCCACACCCACGGAAACTGCTCCTGCCAGACTGGAGATCGAGCTATCGTAGGCGAACGTGCAAAACTCCACCGTCGCATCCGTGAGGGCCAAACCGATCGCCCCGCCCCTTCGTCCCGTAACTCGGTTTCGCAGAAACAACGTCCGCTCCACCAGAACTCTGGGGATCCGGATCGCAAAGATCGCACGTCCCTCCGGGTGGTCCACGAACTGCGAATCGTGAACCGACAGCGACTCCAGTCCGTCCGCAAAGATGGCTCCGCGGGCGTTGCCTTCGAAACGCGTTCCCGAGATCGCCAGGGTTCCGCCCTGCGCGAAGAGCGCGGGAGTAGGAACGGGCCCCTGGTCGTAGCCGTTGTCCGCTACTACACAGTCCTCCAAGACGAGGTCGGACTCCCCCAATTCAATCGCACGGACACGGTTGTCCGCAATCACGCAGTTAGCCAAGATCAGCTGTGAGTCGGCACAAGTGTGCGTGACTCCCGTCCCGCCCCCCGTGATCGTGAATCCTTCCAGACGTGTGGGGGCGCCACCCACATTCGACATCAGAACGGTGATGGCGCCGTACGTTCCACCGTCCAGCACCGTGGCTGTTGGACCAGAAGCGGCGACGATGGTCAACCCCGGCCTCAAGCACGCCACGACCTGCCTCAACAACGTGTTACTGCACACCTGGACTTCGCGGATGTCCGCGCTCCAAACCCCAGGGCCGACGACGATGCTGTCTGCCTCTGCGGCGGCATCAATCGCCGCCTGAATCGTCGCGTACTCTTCCGGTACGAGCAGGGTTGCTGCCCGGCCCGATCCAACCCAGAGCAAGGCCACAGCGGCCCCCACCACCAGGACCGCCCGCCTCACGGCCGCCCCCCGTCCCGGTAGGCCGCCTTGATGCGGGAGAAGGTCGTGGGGGTTACAGAAACCGTCCCGCAGCCTACGGGGAACGCGCCGATCTGGCCGCAGGTCAGGGAGTTCTGACCAGCTGCCGGCGACCCGGGCTCCAACGTAAGATCCCCGCCCTCTCCGTCGCAGAACAGTGGGTCCGCGACGATGTCTGTGGCCATCGCATCGACGTCCCACCCGTAGTAGTTCTCCACGTTCTCCCACAGGAGATTGCACCCAGACCCTGGCTCAATCACGGCACCTGAAGTCGCCGCTAGAGCTCCCGAGGAACATCGGACAACTACGTTGTTCGACACCACTGCACGCCCCCCCGCAATCACCAAGGCCCCACCTGTCCCTGCGGCGAAGCACTCGTAGAACGTGTTTCCTGCCACGACAAAGTCGGAATCTACCAAGTAAGCTCCGCCCCCCTGGCCTGCAGAGACGCTGTCCGCGTAGAACGTGCACGACTCAAGCCTACCAATTGCGCCCCGAACGAACACGGCGCCGCCGTGCTGTGCGTAGCCCGTTCTTCCGTCAGCCTCAAATGAACACTCAACAATCTCGACCGTCGGGCCAACGGCGAGTACGGATCCGTTCGAAGGGTGACCGCCGAATGAGCAGGCCGACAGGAAGACCGACGCACCTAGTGCAACAACGCCGCCCGTGGCATTGTCCTCGAATCGTGTCTCCACCGCCGTGACGCTACTTCCTGGACTCGCGAACAATCCACCGTCTAGACTGCTAGCTTCACCTGACCTCGCGACAAGGCACCCAGCGAGGGTGACTCGGGCGTCTGCCACGGAAACGCCGTTGCCTGCGTTGAACTCGATGCGACAGTCTTGGAGCTCCAGCGCCACGTCCGTACACCCAGCCACAACTCCTTGACCATTGCCGGTGATGAGAAAGCCTTGGACGAGACACGCCGCCCCCGCCCCGGACCCCAAGTAGACCGTATACACTGGTGCAGCATCGGTCGTAGCTCCACTCAGTTCGGTCAACGCGGGACCGGCTACCGAGATCAGCGAGATCCCTGGCTTCAGAAACGCCACCGCGTGCCTCGGCAACATGTCACCACAGACATCCACAACTCGGGTGCTGCCGGTCCAGGTGCCCGGCCCAACCAGGACACTGTCGCCAGCGGCGGCCGCGTCGATGGCCCCCTGGACGGTCGGGTACTCGGAGGGCACGAGCAGCGTCGCGGCGTGCACTGATCCGGTGATGGCTAAGGAGGTGAGAGCTGCAATGATCCAAGACCGCATGAGGCACGCTCCGAATGCTGACCTTCCAGGGTACCACGGAGCGGCACGCGGCAAGGAGGGGACGCCGAGGGGCCTCTCGGGACCGCCCTCAGGAGTTCACGAAGTCCGTCCAACTCGCCGCCCAACCGAGTTGGACTCTCGCGTCAACCACGCAGCTCTATCCGAGTGAGGGAGAGCGATTCGAGAGGGTTGGCCGCCAGGTCCGAGAGGTTCGGTTAACGGGAGATCGGGGGCCTGGCAGCCCACTCGCCCAGAACGCCGCACACGGCCCTTACACGCCGCCTGCGCCCCACCCCAACAGGAAAACGGCCGCCCTAGAGCGACCGTTCCGTTTCTGGCTCCCCGGGTTGGACGGATTGAGGGAAGCTCTCTTCTGCCTCTAGGGGGCCTCAGGGGCGGCTCCGGAGCAGGGTCACTTTCCCGGTTTCATCCACACCCTCTCCGTGCAGGCGGACGAAGTAGATCCCGGCCGCCGCAGAGCGCCCGGAAGCGTCCCGGCCGTCCCATTGGACCGAGTGCCGCCCGGCCGGGACCGACCGGTCCTCCAGCGTCCGGATCTGCCGACCCGCCACGTCGAAGACGGAAACCCGGACGGTCATCAGACGCTCCACGTCGAGGTGGACGGTCGTCTCGCCGCTGAACGGATTCGGGAAGATGCCGGCCAACCGGGTGGCCGACGGAGGCGTACCGATGTCCGGAGCGCCCACCGGAGCCGCGAACGGATCGATCGCCTCGCAGCCCGATCCCCCGCCGCAGGGCTGACCACCGCCCGTGTGCACCCCCACGAAGCCGACATTCTCCGGCCAGGAGTACGTGGCCCCCTGACAGTCGGTCACCGTCAGACCGGAGACGGCTCCCGCCACGTCCAGACACAGGGATCCCTCGCCGGGCGCATTCACCAGGAACGAACCCAGCCGCACCGGGCCGTCGGGACAGCCGTCGATGCCGGCGAGGACCGTGCCCGCTCCGCTGGCCGATGCGCCCGGAGCCGGCAGGAAGGCCAGCGGTTGAAGGCTGCCGGTCGTCTCCAGGCGGACCGACTGGAGACCGTGCTCGGTGGACCCGCAGGTCACCCAGAGGTGCAAGTTCCCCAGGCCGATCGGGCCGCCGGTGTGGACATGGGGGTCCGTGTCGCTGAGGGACAGCGTGACGCTGTACGCCGCCGGTTCAAAGTGAGCCACCTGGATGATCGGGCCGTTCAGCGTCACGGTGGCGGGGTTGTCCATGCCGGTGTAGGAGCCGTCGCCCTCGCCCTTCCACTGGACGAAGCGGTGGCCCGGATCCGGGACGGCCTCGATCTCAATCTCCGCAAACGAGGTCACGTCTCCGCTCTCCGGCGTCACCGTCCCGCCCTCCTCCGCCAGCATCGTCAGGGGCAGCTCGCCCACCACGAACGTGGCCGTCTGGGTGATCGGTTCGTTCATGGTGACCGTCGCCGGGTTGTTGGAGCCCGAGTATGAGCCGACTCCCGTTCCCAGCCAGTACGCGAACTCCCACCCCAGCTCCGGCGTCGCCTCGATTTCCACATCGGAGAACACGTCCTGCGGCCCGGTCGTCGGCGTCACCCAACCGCCACCGACCACGTCCATCGCCAGGAGCGGATCCGCGTCCACGAACACCGCCGTCTGGCGGATCGCCTCGTGCATGAAGACGGCGGTCGGGTTCTCGGGTCCGCTGTGGGCCCCCAGCCCTTCCCCGACCCAATGCAGAAACACCCAGCCCTCGTCCGGGAACGCTTCGATGGGTACCAGCGTCCGGCGGGCCTGAGGACCCGTCTCCGGGATCGCCGTACCGCCCCCGGACACGTCCATTGTCAGCGGAAGGAACTGCGTCTCGAAGATCGCCCGCTGCACGATAGGATTGTTCAGCGTCACGATCGCCGGATTGGACGGTCCTGTGTGGGAGCCCGGACCGCTTCCCTCCCAACGCACGAACTGCCACCCCGGGTCCGGAACGGCCAGGATCTGGCGGGACTCGCCGTCGGGAACCCAGTCCGACGTTCCGGCGGATCCTTCGCCCTCCAACACTTCCAGCGTGAGCCGATGCTCCTCGTCGAAGAGCGCCGTGTACTCCACGTACTCCGGGGCCGCGACGACCGTCTGATTCTCGGGGCCGCCGTGCGCCCAGGACTGGAACCAGTAGCGGGAGCCCGGGACCGGAAGCACCGGAGACGGCGGCGCACCGATCTCGTGCGATGTCCCTTCCGCCCAGGCCAGCAGCCAGGGAGCAGGCACGGTCGCACCATCCGCGGTCAGGAGCACGCCGCCCGGTAGGCTTCGCAAGCCGACCGGGATAAACCCCGTGGACGAACATCCGATCCCCAGCGCCCCGATCCGCTCCGCGCACTCGGGGAAGTTGTTCTCGGGAAGACAGGGGGACGATGCGGCGAGCCGAAGATCTCCATCTTCAGCGTTGCAGAACTGCGGATCGATCTCGAAGTTCGTGCCGCCGGTGATGAGGTCTCCGGAGCCGCCCTCGTTCTGCCAGAGCACGTTGCACTCCGACAGGAGCGTACTGCTCTCCGATACGGAGACGGCCCCCAGGCCCCCGATCGACCCGGCGATCACACACCGCTCGACGGAAAACACGGTCCCCCCGGCTCCCCTCAGCAAGAGCGAGGATCCGGGTCCCGCAGCGTACTCCATGCCGTTCCCAACGAAGGTACAGCCGACGACACTCACCCCCAGCCGGCTGCTGATCTGAGCCGCTCCGGCTCGGGTCCCGCCCGTGCCCATGCGGTTGTTGAGGAACACCGAGTCCTGGAGGAGCACGGCTCCGGAGTGATCAAAATCGCTCGACACGACGACCGACGCCCCGGACCCACCATTCCCTTGATCGCCCTCGAACCAGCAGTTCGTGATCAAGATGTCACCGCTGAAGTCCCGGACGCTGACCGACGCTCCGTTGCCCGCGGACGTGTTGTTTCGAAAGACCGAGTCTCGAATCTCAACGAAACTCGACTCCAGTGCCGCCTCACCCACCGCACCGACAGCCCTTTCGCAGTCCACGAACTCACTTCCATCGATCGACAAGTCCCCGCGGTAGGACCAGATGGCTCCGCCCCCTAGTACCGCGTCGCAGTTGTGAAACGAACACCCCTGAACGATGAGCGGAGCCTGGAAGGTCCGCACCGCGCCGCCGTTGCTGTAGGGAAGACCACCGAGATCCCGAAACTCGCAGTCCACGAGACTCAAGCCGGGCGTGTACTCATGCGTGACCGCCGCCTCCGTCGTCGCTCCGCCGAGAAACGTGAAGCCCTCGACGTGGCCCGGCTCCTCCTCTGACGCGAACACCAAGCCGAACACGACACCGCCCCCGCCGGGCACCATCGCCCCCGAGACGTCAATCGTGGTGGTGACCGCGCCGGCCTCTGAGGCCAGAGTCACTCCACCCTTGAGGAACGCCGCGGACGCCACGGGAAACGAGAAGTTTCTGATCTTGACGTCGGTGTACGTTCCCGGGGCCACCAGCACCGTATCCCCACTCGCCGCCGCATCCAGTCCGGCCTGAATGGTCGCGTACTCCGAAGGCACGCGCAGCGTGGCCGAACGGACGGTCCCGGCCGCCACCAGGAAGGTCAGAAGCGCAAAGATCCAAGGTCGCATGAGGCTTGCTCCGAACACTGAACCTCCAGCGTACCACGCAGAAGCCGCCGCTCCCCTCGGGAAGCGGCCCCTACCGCTTCTCCAGCCGGATCGACGAGCTGAACGAGCTCACGTCGATGCGGGCCGAGCCCTTGCCCACCGTGGTGCTCAGCCACTCGCCCGGGCCGAACCGCTCCCGGCGCGGGTCGCCGAAGTCCGAGTCGATGCTTCCGCTGAAGGTCTCGGCTTCGATGTCCGCGTCGAGGTCGGCCGGCAGCCGCAGCACGACGGTGCCCGAGAAGCTCTCCACGTCCACCTGGGCATCCTTGCGCAGCCCGCCCTCGAAGAGGATGCGGCCGGACACCGACTCGCAGGAGACCTGGTCGTAGTCGCCGCCGCGGATCTCGATGCGGCCGCTGGTGGTGGAGGCCTCCACCTGGTCCTTCGTGTCCGTGATCTCCACCGACCCGCTCACCGACTCCGCCTCCACCCACGCGATGTCGCCGCGCACCTCGATGCTTCCGCTCACCGTCCCCGCCTCCACGCCGGCCGACGGTCCCCGCACGTCCACGGCACCGCTGACGGACTCCAGCTCCAGCGATCCCTCCACACCCTCCACGTCGATGGAGGCGCTCACGGTCTCCACCTCCACGCTGGCGCCCTTCGGCACGCGGATCTCCAGGTCGGCCTCGTAGCCGCCGCCCCGCATGTGATCCGGGACCACCACCTCGATGGAGACGTCGCCCTCGCCGTCCGCGTCGATCTCCACCTCCCGCACCCGCCGCTCGTACGAGCCCTTCACCTGCACCTCGGCGCGGTCCCACGCCGTCACCGTCACGCTTCCCGCCACGTTCTCGATCCAGACGTTGCCCTTGGGATCCGCCCCGACCGTCTCGTCGATGTCGTCGGCCGCCGCGGGAGCCGCCAGCAGCAGCAGTGCCACCGCGACCCATCGTCCTGTCTTCATCCTCGTCCTCCTCAGATCGATTCGCGGATCTCGGCGGCCCGTCTCAGGACGTCGCCCCGCCGACGAATCTCGGTGGTCAGTTGCCGTTGGAGTCGCGGGTCGTCCGGCTGCAGTTCCAGCGCCTCGCGGATCTCCTGCACGGCGGTGTCGATGGTGTCGAGGTTCCGTCGGATCACCTCGACCGTCTCCGGATCCAGTTCGCGTCGCTCCAGGTCCTCGAAGAGCTCGCGCGAGGCGGCCGCGTACTCGGCATCCAGCTCGTCCGGCGTGACGGCGGTCGGCGGTTCCGTGCTCTCCGTCGCCGCATCGCCGGGTGCGGTCGCCACCTGTTCCTTGCCGCGCCACTCCGGCTCCAGCTGGGCCACGGCCCACCCGGCCAAGAACAGCCCGACGAAGATGGCCGCGTCCCGCAGCCCGCGCCGCCAGCCGCGCCGTTCCACGTCGGCCACGTCGATCGTCTCCGGCCGCTCCCGCTCCTCCAGCCGCGCCTCGATGTCCGGCCAGAGATCGCGGTCCGGCTCGATGTCGCGCGGCAGCTTCCTCGTCGCTTCCTGCAGCGGGTCCCGTTCCGTCATCTCTCCAGCGCCTCCCGCAGGAGCCTGCGGGCGCGGTGGAGCTGGGCCTTCCAGGTTCCCTCCGCCGTGCCCGTCATCTCCGCGATCTCGCGGTGCTTGTATCCTTCCACGTCGTGCAGCACGAACGCGGTGCGCGCGCCGTCCGGCAGCGACGCGATGGCGTGCTCCAGGTCCAGCCGCTCGTCCACGGAGGCGGCGCGCGCGAACGGCACGTCGGCCGCATCGTCCTCCGGCCAGGGATCGCCCGCCCGGCGCTTCTCCGCGCGCTTGGCGTCCAGGACGACGTTCGCGGCGAGGCGATGCATCCAAGACGAGAACGCGCTCCGTCCCTGGAACTGATGCAGTCGATTCCACGCCTTCACGAATGCCTCCTGGGTGGCCTCCTCGGCCTTCGTCTCGTCCGCCGTCATCCGCAGGCAGAGCGCGTACACGCGCCCCACGTTCATCCGGTAGAGCGTCTCGAACGCGTTCCGGTCGCCGTCCTTCGCCCGCTCCACCAGCTCCGGCGGGACCAGCGGGACCACGGTGGCGCCACCGGTGTCCGCAGGAGCTCTCAGGGGACTCTTCAAGGACCGCTCCTCCATGCCTGCCGTTCGCCCGATGGGACGCCGGCTCCGCCCGGACCGTTTACCACCCGGACGCCGGCGGCCGACGGTTCCCGCCGCGGCGGGGCGTTTCTCCCCCGATCCTGGGCAGGAGTTGCGGATTCTCCCGCTCCGGGGTTCCCGGACTGGAGGGGGTCATGGGCGAATCCGATTCCCTGTTGTATCCTTGGCACCGGTGTCCCCCCCGACACCCCAACGGGAGCCGTCATGAACGTCTGCGTCTACTGTTCGTCCTCGGATCGCGTGGATCCGGTCTACTTCGAGGCCGCCAAGGCGCTCGGCACGCTCATCGGCGAGCGGAAGAACGCCCTGGTCTACGGCGGCGGCAACACCGGCCCCATGAACGCCCTCGCCGATGCGGTGAAGGAGTCCGGCGGCCGGGTCCTCTCCGTCATTCCCAAGATCTTCGACGAGCGCGGCCTCACCTACAAGCACTCCGACGAGGTCGTGGTCACGGCCAACCTGCAGGAGCGTCGGATCACGATGATCCGCGACTCCGACGTCTTCATGGCGCTGCCGGGCGGCTTCGGGACGCTGGAGGAGATCGCGGAGAACCTGACGATGCGCCAGCTCGGCCTCCACTCGCGGCCCATCTGCCTGCTGGACGTGAACGGCTTCTGGACGCCGTTCCTGGCCTTCCTGGATCAGCTCGTGGAGGGGAACTTCGCCAAGCCGGAGCACCGCGACCTGATCCACGTGGCCCGGACGCCGGCCGATGCCATGGCGTACGTGGACCGCTACGCGCCCGTGGACGTGCCGGACAAGTGGACGGACTGAGTCCCTAGGAATCCGCGTCTCTAGGCGGGGGCCGTCGCCGGCGCGCCCTGCACGGACCAGTTGTCGAACGTCTCGGGGGAGACGGTTCCGTGCTCGCGGAAGTACTCCGCCAAGAGTTCCCGCACGTCGCGCCCCGTCCGCTCCACCACGCGAGCCCGCCGCAGCGCCGCGTAGCCACCGCCGCCCTGCGCGCGGTAGCTGGTCACCGCCAGTGTCACCTTGCGGTCGCCCGGCGGCTCTCCCCCGCCCAGGGAGAAGTGCACCAGCCGGCTTCCCACCGGACGTCCGGGATCCAGCGCGTACTCGCACCCGGCCAGGGAGTCGTGGTTGTAGAGCAGCACGTCCGGGTGCAGCGGCGGGGGCGATCCGTCCTCGCCCGGCCCCAGGTACGCGCGGGCGATCTCCTCGAGGTACGCGCGGACGTCGTCCACGGTGAGCTCCAGCACGGTGAGATCGTTCTCGTAGGGATAGAGGCGGAACAGGTCGCGCACACGGACCGGCCCCTCGTCCAGCCCCTCGGAGGCGCGGAACAGCGCGGTGGAGGAGAGATCCGTCTCCACCGCGTGGAAGTGCGCCCGGTGGAAGAGCGACAGGACGGCGTTGTCGCGGTAGCGCGCGTCCTCCACGCGGAACGGCGCGGCGGCGTGCCCCACCACCTCGTCGATGACGGACTCCGCCTCCCGCTCCGCGGACCGCACGATCTCCAGCACGAGCGGATCCGGTGTCACGTCCGGCGTGGCGCGGAGCAGGTCGAACGATGCGTCCGGGCGCGCCTTCCCCTCCGCCCACTTCAGTTCCAGCACGCCGACCCCCAGGCCGCCCGAGGCCGCCTGCACGGCGAGCGCGCCGGTCTTGCCCCAGCGCTCGTCGAAGCGGTGAGTGTGCGCCATCAGGATGGCGTCGATTCCCTCCACCTCGTCGGCGATCCGGCCGACGGCGTTCTCCGCCGGCTCCGGATGCTCCAGGCTCCCGTCCGAGACGCCTTCCCAGCCCATGTGCGCCGCAATCACGATGGCGTCGGCCTGGGGCCGGAGCTTCTCCACCCAGCGCCGGGCCGCGACCACCGAGTCCTCGAACGTGAGCCCCTCGATGTTCCACGGCTCCTCGAAGCGCGGCACCTGCGGCGTGGTGAGCCCCAGAATGGCGATGCGCCGCTCGCCGTGCTTCAGCTTCAGCACGGCGTGGAAGAACGGCTTCCCCTCGGCGGTCAGCACGTTCGCCCCCACCAGCGGGAAGTCCGCGCTGCGGCGCACGGAACGGAGGAACGGCAGCCCGAAGTTGAAGTCGTGGTTGCCCACCACCATCCCGGCGCAGCCCATGCGGTTCAGCACGCGGACCATCGGGTGCGGACGATCCGCATGGCGGCGCGCCGCCAGCGTCGACATGGGCGATCCCTGGAAGACGTCGCCCAGGTCCAGGTAGAGCGCGTGCGGATCCCGCCGCCGGGCCTCGGCGATCAGCGTGGCCGCGCGGGCCGCCCCGCCCGGAACCGGCCGGCCGGACAGCGGATCGCGGTCGCCGACGCGACCGTGCAGGTCGCTGGTGAACAGGATCGTCATCTTGTCGGTGGACATCGCACGCTCTCGGGAGGAATTTCCGGGGCAGCCGAACCGGAGAGAATACCGAATCCGGCGGGCCGGGTCCACGCCGGGCCGGAAGACCGCGCCGGACGGACGATGCCGCCGTCCGGCGGGGCGCCCGGGGCCCGTGCCGGGAGGCCACACCCTCCGGGTCGAATCGACGCGGACGATCGGCCGGCCGCGCCCGGAGACGGCCCCAGCGGCGCCGCAGCCCTGGCCCGCGGCTTGCGTACAACGAACGGGAAAGGAGGAACCCCCACGATGACCGTCCGGCCCCTGTTCGTCGTCCTGATCGCCCTGCTGCTTCCCGCGGCCGCCCCGGCCGCCGATCCGCCGGCCGCCGGATCCGCCCCCGCCGACAGCACGGAGGAGCCTCAGCTCTTCATCTTCGCCGTGGAGGACACCGCGAAGCTCCCGGCGCTGTTCCAGGCCACGCCCACCCGGGTGCGCGCGAACCGCATCGGCATCCGCGAGATCGTCGACCGCTGCATCGCCCACGAGGATTCGGTGCGCGGCGCCATCGACCGCCACGACTTCACGCTCCTCACCCGGTCGATCCTCTACGTGGGCGGCGAGGACGCCGCCGCGAAGCGTCGCCTGGTGATGGAGTCCGCGGATCGCTACTTCTTCCGCCGCCCGGACCAATCCCGCGTGATCCCGCTGAAGAAGGCCACCTACGCGCTCAATCCCTCCGGCGAGCGGAGCGAGTGGGAGCCCGACGACGGCGGCGCGGTGCACATCTCCTTCGAGGACCTGGACGAGCTCCCGTTCTACCTGGAAGATCGCGACCGGTACGACTTCGAGATCGTCTCGCGGAAGATCGTGGGGAACCGCGTCATCTACGAGGTGGATCTGGAGCCGAAGTCGGACTTCGAGATCGCACCGCGCGGCCGCATCTGGATCGACAGCTCCGCGTTCCGCATCCTGCGCGAGGAGTTCGATTTCGGCGACCGCGTGCCGCTGCCGATGTTCGTGAAGCGCGTGGGCCCGTTCGTCCGCGAGCGGGAACGCATCGGCGACGTCTGGGTGTGGAAGCGCTTCCTGGTGCGCATCGACCTGCGGATGGGTTACCTGCGCTGGCTGGACGAGGACATCCCCGACCGCGTGGAGATGGCGCTCACGTTCCAGGACCACGCCATCAACGACGACGCGGCGGCGGAGCTGCCGGAGAGGGGGGATTCGCGATGACGAGGCGCCGTGTGCGCGGCTTCCCGGCCGCGAGATTCTCGAGGCGGATCGCCGGGGCGGGCGCGGGGCTTTGTCTGCTGATCGCGGGACTGGCGGCGTCGCCGGCCCGCGCGGACCCGGTCGCCCCGCCGGACAGCGTCGTGGCCGCGCCCCCCGACACCACGCAGTCGGACGACGAGCAGCTCGGCGAGTACCTCGGCGAGCTCTCCCTGGAGACGGACGACACCTTCCTGCTCGACGAGCTCTCCATCTCCGACGCCGAGGTCGACAGTCTGATCCGCGCGTGGGAGTCCGGCGAGGACGTCGGGGAGCGCAACCCGGACGTCCCGTCCGGCTGGCGGCGGGAGTTCACGATCGGCGGCGTGCGCTACAACCGCGTGGAGGGGCTCAATCTCATGGGCGACGCCTCGATCACGACGCCGACATCGCCGCGCGCCACCGCCTTCGGCCGGCTGGGCTACGGCTGGGCGGCCGAGGAACCCACGTGGCGCGGCGGGCTCCGCGTGGCCTTCGATCGTGTTCCGGCGGCGCCCACCCTGGAAGTCGCGCACTTTCGCGACGTCTTCAGCTACGGCGCGGGCGGCGTTCCGGGCAACTCGCTCTTCGCGCTGACCGTGGGGCGCGACCACGACGACTACTTCCGCGGCGAGGGACTGTCCGCCGGAGTGGCGCTGGCCCCCGGTCCGTTTCGCGTGGCCGCCACCTACGTGAACGAGGAGCAGGAGTCGCTCCCCAACGAGACCGACTTCACGATCTTCGACGAGGGACAGGAGTTCCGCCTGAATCCTCCCATCGACGACGGGGATTCCCGGCGGATGCAGTTCAGCCTCGGCGTGGGCGATCCCGCGCGCGGCGCGCTGGCCGCGGAGCTGCGCGGCGCCTTCGCCGGGCGGGGGCTGGGCGGGGACTTCGAGTACGAGACGATGTCCGGGAAGATCGTCGCCCGCCGGCCGCTTTGGTTCGGCGACGAGCTCCGCACCAAGCTCTGGGGCGGTCGCGTCACGGGTGAGGCGCCGCGCCAGGCGCTCCCGTTCGTCGGCGGCACCCAGCGCCTGCGCGGCTACGCTATCAACGAGATCCCGGCCCGTACCGCGGTGGCCGCGTCGCTGGACTACACGCTGGGCACGAACCCGCTCCGCTACGTGCCGTACCTCTGGCGCTTCCGGATCCAGCCGGTCCCGTTCTTCGATGCGGCCGGCATCTTCGAGACGCAGGACGCGCTCGGCACCGTCATCGACCTCGACGATCCCGAGTGGTTGTTCAGCGCCGGGCTCGGACTGCAGTACAACGTGCTGGGCATCCCCGGCGGCACGGGCCAGGCGCGCCTGGACATCGCCCGCCGGCTGGATCGCGGCGACGACGCCTGGACGTACCGGCTGGGGATCACGGTGGAGCGCTAGCGCTCCCGGAATCGATCAGGTGGACCCGGGCGACCGCTAGGAGTCCTGCATCTGCCGGATGAGGTCGATCACTTCCTGGTTGTCGCGGATGTGCCGGCCGGTCTGGTGCTTGGAGTAGACCAGCGTCCCGTCCACGTCGACGTCGAACACGCCCCCGGAACTGGGAATCTGCGTGACGTCCGCGCCGAACTCCTGCTGAAGGGCTTCCGCCAGACTGGCGGCAATGGGGTCGTAGTTTCAGGCCTGGCAGAACGTGATCTTGACGGTCACTCGAGCGGCTCCTTGGATGGCGGGATTGGATGCTGCGGGGCCGCGGCCCCGCCCCCGGGGGGAATGTACGACACGACCCAGAATCAGCAACTCCCCGCCGTCCTTTGTCCGTTCCGCGATCCCCCCGTCCGGGTAGAATCCGCCCCCGGAGGTGACCGTGGGCGTTCCCCGCTTCGACTTCATGCACTGGGCCAAGCGCGACCTGGAGCCGGCCGCCTTCCCGCTGGGCGGGAGCGGCACCGCGGCTCCGGCGGCGTCCGAGCTGCCGTTCCCGGCGGATCCGCAGCTCCCGCCGTTCAGTTCGGTGGGCGACGAGGGCGGCTTCCCGGCGCTGCGGGAGGCCATCGCCCGCGCGCACGACACGGACCGGGACCACGTCCTGGTCTCGGACGGGGCCAGCCTCGCCAACTTCACGGCGCTGCGCGCCCTCTCCCGACCGGGCCGCGACGTGCTGGTGGAGACGCCGACGTACGGCGCGCTGCGCACGCTCCCGACGCTCCACGCGGCGAACGTCCTCCCGCTCCCCCGCGACCCGGAGGCGGGCTGGTGCCCGCGGCTGGACGACGTGGAGGCGGCCGCGCGATCCGGATCGCTGGACCTCGTGGCGCTGAGCCGGCTGCACAACCCGACGGGCGCGGACCTGCCGGAGGAGTTCCTCACGGGCCTCGCCGACCTGGCGGACGAGCACGACTTCGTCGTCCTGCTCGACGAGGTGTACCTGCCGTTCGTGGACGGCCGCCCCGCATTCCTGCTCTCGCCGCGCTTCGTGACGACGGGCAGCCTGACCAAGGTGCAGGGATTCGGCGGGCTGCGGCTGGGCTGGGTGCTCGCGCATCCGGACCGGCTGGCGCCGTGCCGTGAACTCTCGTACTGGCTGGCGGTGAACGCGTCCGCGCCGTCGCAGGAGTTCGGGCGGCTCGTGCTGGCGAACAACGACCACTGGATCCGTCGCGCGAAGCGGAAGGCCGACGCCGGACGACGCATCCTGGACGAGTGGCGCTCCGAGCGCTCCGACGTCTCCGGGCCGCCGCCCGCCGGCGGGCTCATTTCCTTCCTTCGACTGCACGCCGCGCCCGACACGCTCGCGTTCACCGATCGTCTGCGGCGCGAGCAGGGCGTGGCCCTGGCGGCGGGAGAGCACTTCGGGAGGCCCGGCTGGGTGCGGATCGGCGTGTCGGCCCCGGAGGAAATCCTGCGCGAGGGGCTGAACCGGCTGGGCCGAGCCCTGGACGACGCGGCCGGCTGATCAGCGCCCGCGGAACTCCGGCGCGCGACGCTCCAGGAACGCCCGCACTCCCTCGCGGAAGTCCTCGGACTCGCCCAGGCGGGCGATGGCGGCGCGCTGATCCTCCAGGTACTCGTCGAAGGGCTGGGACCAGCCGCGATCCATCCGCAGCTTGGCCGCGCGGTAGGCCGCCGTGGGGCCGCGGGCCAGGTCGCGCGCGTGATCGAACGCGACCTCGCGGAAGCTCGGGTTCGGCAGGATCTCCGCCACGATGCCCCATCGCTCCGCGGTCCTCGCGTCCAGGGTGCGCCGAGACAGGTAGAGGTGCATCGCCCTCTTCCGGCCGATGACCCGGGGCAGCAGGTACCAGCCGCCCCCGTCGGGGATCTGCGCCACCTGGCCGTGCGCCATCGAGAACGTGGCCCGCTCGGACGCGATCACGACGTCGCAGGAGAGGGCCAGCCCGAAGCCGAAGCCTGCGGCCACGCCGTTCACCGCCGCGATGGTGGGGACGTCCGCGCGCAGGAGCGACCGGGTGATGGCGTGCAGGTGCTTGGTCAGTTCATCGAAGAACTGGTGAGGATCGCCGTCGAGGGCGGCCGACATCGCCCGGATGTCTCCGCCGGAGCAGAACGCCCGTCCCTCCCCGGTGAGCAGGAGGGCCCGCACGCTGCCGTCGTCCGGGAGGCCGGCCAACGTGTCCGCGAGGGCGCGGGCCAGGTCCGGCGAGATCGAGTTCATCGACTCCGGCCGGGAGAGCGTGAGGACGGCCACCTCGTCCCGGATCTCCGCCTTCAGCACCGACCGATCGGTGGAAAAGTCGCTCATGGCGCCTCCTGATCGCAATCTATCGATCCGGCGGGCGATCCGCGAGGAAAAGCGCAACCCGGGGCGGCCCCGCCCCGTAGGACACCCATGGGCGCAAGTGCGCCCGGGGGGGTGAACCATGCTCGAGCTTGCCGTTCTCGCCGGGATCATCCTGGGATTGATCCTGCTGGGCTCCTTCCTGGAGTTCGTCTTCCTGCTGCTGCTCTGGCCCCTCAAGCTGGCGTTCGCGCTGGTGGCGGGCCTCTTCAAGCTGATCCTGCTGCCGTTCCAGATCGTCGGCGGACTCCTGTTCGCCGTCATCGTGCTCCCGCTGCTGATCCTCGGGATCATCGCGGCGGTGACCGTCGGCCTGCCCGTGGTCCTCATCCTCGGCGTGGTGCTGTTCGTCTGGATCGTGGGATCGCTGCTCGCCTGCATCGGCGGAGCGCTGCTGGGCGGCTGATCCTCAGGGGGCCAGTCGAATGGCCCCCAGGTCGTCCCGTTCCCCGTAGCTCGTCACCCAGACCAGGTGCACCGCGCCGTCGGGCGTGACCGCGCCGGCCAGCGACCGCGCGCGCACGTCGATGTCCGTCGTCATCAGCTCCGCGCCGAACCGCAGCAGGGCGACGCGCCGGGGCAGCAGATCGGGCGCATCCAGCGACACCGCGTACAGGTCCACGAGGCCTCGCCCCGCAGCGGAGCCCCCGCGCGCGAAGAACGCCGTCGTCTCCGAGCGATCGCACCAGCGGCCGGCCAGCCGCTCCAGACCCTCCAGCGAAGCGCGCCGGCCGTTCGCGGCCCGCACCGGCATCCGCGTGGGCGGCGGGAGATCCACGATGCGTCCGCCGATGGACGTCTTCTCGCCGCGACCCGGCGGGGGCGGCTCGGCCCAGGCCAGGAGCGGCCCGGCGGGGGATCGCGCGACGACGACGGGATCCTCGCCCGCGCCGGCCGCCTGGATCGCTGCCCACGTGGCGCCGCGGTCGATCGACGTGCGGGAGACCACGTTTCCCGAAAGCCCCGGCGCGGACTCCTCCCACGTCACCGAGACCACGTCGCCATGCGCGTCCAGCACCACGTCCCGGCTGTTGTGCGCGCCGGGCTCGCCGGGATCGATGCGCATCTCCGGACCGGCCCAGCTTCCGTCGGCCGCGCGCCGGCGGACGTAGACGTCGGCGCGACCGTCGCGCTCGTCCCACCAGGCGACGAGCGCCGAGCCGTCGTCCCAGGCAAGCAGCTGCGGATGGTAGGAGACGCCGGTTCCCGGCGGATCTTCGTCCACGCGAAGCTCCGGCTCCCACGAGACGCCGTGGTCGGTGGAGCGGACGGTCCAGAGGTCACGCCGGCCGTCGCGCAGGTCCTCCCAGACGACGTGGATCCGCCCTTCCGCGTCGGCCGCCATGGACGCCATCGAACGGAGACCGCCGTTCTCGCCACCCGGCAGCGGACGATCCTCCGCGTCCCACGTTCGTCCGCCGTCCGTGCTGCGGCGATGGTACAAGTGGTCCGCGCCGCCGCGATCGTCTTGCCACAGCACGACGACGACCTCCGACGACGTCGCCACGATGCGCGGCTCCAGCGACCTCGCCTCCCCCCAGCCGTCCGTGTCCAGGCGGACGGGCGTGGACCAGCCGCCGTCCGGACCCGGCTCACGCCGCGAGAAGACGATGTCCGCCTCGCCCTCGCCCCGGAACTCCCAGGCCAGGAGGACGGCGCCGTCCTCCGTCGCGGCGGTCACCGGCGCCGCCGACTCACCGAGCAGACCGGCCGCCGGGTGCTCGAAGTCGCTGTCGGGGCCGCAGAACGGTCCCGTGCACTGGGCAATGAGGATCGCCGTGGGAATCAGGTGGGCGGGCATCGTGGCAGTGTAACCCCGCCGGCGCGAACCTTCCCCGCCGGATCGGGTTCACGGGGCAGACCGAAGACAGCGCCCGGCCGCCCCGCTTCCGCGAGGCCGCGCGGGCGACGTCCCGAACCCGGAGAGAGCCGATGAAGAGACTGGCCATGCCGCTGCTGGCGGCGATCGTCGTGGGAGTCACGGGCAGCGCGCACGCGGACGACGCGGCGGGCTACCTGGGCGTGCACCTGCAGCGGATCGACGAGGGGCTCGCGGAGGCGCTGGACCGCGCCGAGGAGGACGGAGTGCTCATCCGCCAGGTGGAGGAGGACAGCCCCGCCGCGGACGCGGGACTGAAGCCGGGCGACATCCTCACCGCCATCGACGGGGAGACGCTGAGCTCGCCGGGCGACGTGCGCAAGGCGATCCGGGGCCACGCCGCCGGCGAGACGGCGGAGATCCGCTACCTGCGCGACGGCGACGCGCGCACCGCGAAGGTGGAGCTGGGCGAGGCGCCCGACCGCTTCTGGGCGATGGAGTCGTTCGGGCGACGCGGACCGCGCGAACTGGGCAAGCAGGGCCGGGCGTGGGCCCGGGAGCTCCGCTTCGCCGGAGAGCGCGGCTACTTCGGCGTGATGGCGCAGCCGGTGTCCGGCGACCTGGCCGAGTACTTCGGCGTGGAGGGCGGCGGCGCGCTGGTGGCCGAGATCGTGGAGGACAGCCCCGCCGAGAAACTGGGGCTGAAGGCGGGCGACGTCATCACGAGCGTCGCCGGGGAGCCGGTGGAGGGTCCCGACGATCTGCGTCGCGTGATCCGGAGGTTCGAGGAGCCGGAGAGCGTCGAGGTGGTGTGGACGCGCGACGGCAAGGAGAAGAAGGGCACGGTGGAGCTGGAGGTGCGGGAGTCCACGATGTTCGGGCTGGCGGACGGGGACGTGCACCGCTTCCTGCCCGACCTGGATCACCTGCGCCACTCCGTCGACGTGCATCGCTTCGACCGCGGGGAGCTGGACGAGACGCTGGAGACGCTCCGCCGTGAGCTGGACGAGTTGCGCGAGGAGCTGGAGTCGATGCGCGAGTCGAAGTAGCGCCGCCGCCAGGAAGTCGGTCGTGCACCCACCACCCCCCGGGTGCCGACCGCGGAGGCCCCCCGGTTCCCCCTGGGGGGCCTTTCTCGGTCCGGACCGGAGCGCGGCGGAAGGGCGCGGTTCGGCCTTGGGCTATGCCCCGGCCTTCACCTTCGCCTTGACCGCCTGGAAACGCGCCGAGTCCGCGCGCAGTCCCGACTTCGGCGGCAGATCGGAGATCATCGCCCGGACGTCGCCCGCCCGGTGATCCGGCTCCGGGTGCGTGGAGAAGAACTTCTCGATCGACGACGACTCCCGGCCGCCGCGCATCTCGCCCAGCTTGTCGAAGAACGAGGCGAGGCCCTTCGGGTCGATGCCGGCGTCGTAGAGTTCCTGCACGCCGTACGCATCGGCCTCGGACTCCATGTCCCGGCTGTAGCTGGTGATCGCTCCGGTGGCGACGATCTGCGCGGTGATCTGGGCCAGCATGCCGGGATCCTCCCCCAGCGCCAGCGAGGCCAGCGTGGCGAGGCCGAGCTGCTGCGTCATCTGCCGCGCGCTGTGCCGCCCCACGACGTGGCCGATCTCGTGCCCGAGCACGCCCGCCAGCTCGCTCTCGTTCTCGGCCGCCTCGATCAGTCCGCGGTTCACGTAGAGGTAGCCGCCCGGCACCGCGAACGCGTTGACGTCGTCCGTGTCGACGACGTGGAACGTGTACGGGATGTCGTTCCGCTTGGAGACGCGCGCCAGCGACTGGCCGAGGTCGTTGATGTAGCCGACCACCTCGGGATCCTCGATGAACGTGAGCTCCGTCTTGAGCTGCTCGGCGAACTCCGCGCCCATCGCCAGTTCCTGCGGCTCGGAGATGAGGTTGATCTTCCCGACCGTGGCGCAGCCGCTCATCACGGACGCGGAGAACACGACGGCCAGGGCCAGGGCGCGACTGCGGGAAGCGACGCAGGACATGTGTTTCCTCCTCGAGGGGACCTTCGGACCGGAAGAAAGAGAGAAAAGCCGCCCGCCGCGATCCCGTCAAGGGGCAGGCGCTAGAAGCGGTACTCCATGCCCCCGGAGAGGATCCGGGTCTCGGCGTCGTGGCGGTTCTGGCGATGGTCCTCGGGCTGCCAGTTCGCGAAGAGGTTCAGCGAGATCCTCGGCGAGACGTCGCTGGAGAGCAGCAGCGTCAGGCGATGGTATCCGTAGTCGGAATCCGCGGCGGCCAGGTCGTCGTCGACGGCCGTGAGGTCCGTGACGTCGTCCGGCAACTCGACGGCCGTGACCTCGTAGTCGCGCCAGCCGATCTCGTCGGTCAGGCTGATCCACGTCGTCCGCCCGATGCGCACGTCGAGGCCGACCTCCAGCGCCGACTCCGAGTACTCCTCGGCCGGCGCGCTGTCGCTGCGCAGTACCGCCAGCAGCGGCATCAGCGACAGGTCCCAGTCGCGCGACGCGTGGAGCTCCACCTGGAAGCCGGTGCGGGTCCAGTCGCGGTCGTAGTCCAGCTCGTCCGGATCGTCGTGGCGGACGAAGAGGTTCTCGTGCAGGAGCCGGCAGGTGGCGTGGTCCCCGGCCGGGAACTCAAGACGGGCGTCGCCGCGCGTCTCCCAGAAGCTGTCGCGCACGGAGACGTCGTCGTAGACGCGGCGCTCCACCTCCACGCCGGCATCCACGACGGTCGCCCACCCGAAGAGGAAGCTCAGCCCGGCCTCCGCCGTGGCGCGGTCGTAGCCGAGCGACGTGGAGTCGGGCACGGTGCGCGTCGCCCACCGGCCGCCCAGGCGGACCTCGTCGAAGTCGCGGAGTCTCAGCCGGAGTTCACCGCGCGGCTCCCAGGTGGTGGCGTTCAGGTTGTAGGCGTCGGGCGATGCGTACCAGACCGCGTCCACCACGTTGCGGACCCGCAGCCGCCAGCGCTCGGCGAAGCGCCGATCCCAGCCGACGAGGATCCGCTCCTCCACCGAGTCCGAGGAGATGGAGTAGTCGCCGTCGTCACGGAAGGATCGCCACGACGCCTCCTGGTCGATCTCCAGCGTGTGGTTCCCGCGCTGCCATCGTCCGTCCAGGTCCAGGCGCACGCGGCGCGTCTCCCGGCCGAGCTGCCCCTCCAGGTCGACGTTCCAGTGCGACGGATCGCGCGACGGCGTGAACGCGCGCAGCCCGATCACGGTGCCGTAGTCGTTGATGACCGCGACGGTGTCCTGGTCCTCGGTGAGGCGATACTCCTGCCCGAAGTGCTCGAAATCCGCGCCGACGTAAGGTTGCCAGGTGGTCTCCGCCGAGACCGCTCCGGCCAGCAGCAGCAGGGCCGCCGGCACGGCCGCGGAGATCCGCTTCACGCGCCGTCGACCGCCGCGAGCGCGCGCGCCTCGCCCAGCAGCGCCCACGCGATCTCCGCGTCGCCCTCCACGTACATCTCCTCGGCGATCTCCGCGAGCGCTTCGACCTCCTCCCTCACCACGTCGTCGAGGGAGGCGGCCGCGAGATGCGCCTGCAGTTCCTCCAGCGCCGGCTCGAACTCGGCCGCCTCGGCGGACGGCGGTTCGGCGGGTTCCGCCACGACGGGTGCGGGCGCCGCAAGCAGCGTGAGGGAGAGCAGTGCCGGGCCGATGCGCAGACTCACGCGTCGCCTCCGTCCTCCGCGAGGCGCAGCGCGCGCTTGGCCAGGCTGCGGGCCACGCGGGTTTCGGCGAGCGCCCCGCGCAGGTCCCCGTCGTCCAGGCGGCCGCGGGCGCGGCGCTGGTGATCGAGCGCGCGCTCCAGCAACGCATCGGCGGTGGGGGCGTCCAGCTCGGAGAGGACCTCGCGCGCCTGCGCCAGCCGGCGGTCCGTCTCCGCGAGCGCCCGCTCCACCTGCTCGGGTTCCACGGGACCGTGCGCCAGAATGCGCGCCCGGTTGGCCAGCTGCCGCGCTTCCTGCGTGGCGGCCAGCGCGGGCGCGGGGCGGGCGCCGTCCAGCGTCTCGTGCGCGCGACGCTGGAGCTGCATCGCCTGCTCCAGGAGACGGATCGCCTCGTCGAGACCGGACTCCTGCACGTCGCCGCGCACGCGGTCGATCAGCGCATCGGTGCGCTCCACCTCGCGTCCCGCCCGCGACAGGCCGTCGAGGTCGGTGGCGCCGAGCGCCTGCCGGGTGAGCCGCTGCGAGGACACGAACAGGCGAACCGCCGCCTCGTAGCGCTGCTCCCCGAACTTCACGCGGCCCTGCTCCGCGAGAGAACGGGCCTGTTCCAGCAGCGTGCGCGCCGGTCCGTCCACGTCGCCCAGCGAGTCGCGCGCGTGCTCGAAGGCCCGGCGCGCCCGCTCCCCTTCCCGCCGCGCGCGCTCGCGCAGCGTGGCGTCCTCGCGGGCCAGCCGGACCGCGCGCTGGCCGATCTCCCGCGCCTCGCGCGTGAGCAGCCCCGCCTGCACGCGGCGACCGTCGCGGAAGCGTCCCCAGGCGTTGTCCTGGACGTTGCGCGCGAGCTGCAGCGCGTCGCGCGCACGGGCGCTGTCACTCTCCCGGACGACCTCGGCCGCCCGGTCCAGCATCTCGTCCGTCTCGCGCAGCGCGTCCTCGATCCGGTCGCCGCCGCCCTGCGCGCGCGCCGTCGGCGCCGCGAGGAGGCAGAGGAGGATCAGGAACCATCCGGGGCGGAGTGCGTGGACCTTTCGCATGACGTCCTTCCTTCGGCGCCGCGCGCCCTTCGGTTTCCCGGCCGGGGACTTCGGCCGGGCCGACGATGACCGGGATCCGTGCAGGTCCCGTGCCAGCCGCTCCCGGACCCTCGCCTCCGCAAGTCCCTGGCCCGCAACCGCTTCCGTCCTCGCCAAACCTGCCCAAACCGGACCGATCGGCCGGGTGTCCCGTGCGGGACACTCCTGTTCCGCCGCGGGCACGCCCCGCCTAGCCGTCCGTGTCGATCCCGTAGCGCTCCAGGCGCCCGTACAGCGTCCGGCGCGTGATCCCGAGCAGCCGGGCCGCCTTCGACTTGTTGCCGCCGGCGCGCTCCAGGGCGTCGCGGATCATCCGCTCCTCCGTCTCCGACAGCGTGGCCTCCGGGCCCGCTCCCGCGGGCTCCGCCTGGCGACGCCGCTCCGGGATGTGGATCTCGGCCCGCGTCACCGCACCGTTCCCGGCCAGGATCACCGCCCGCTCCACGACGTTCCTCAGCTCCCGCAGGTTGCCCGGCCAGTCGTAGTCCATCAGCGCCTGCCGGGCCGCGGCGTCCAGGCCGGGGCCGTCGTAGCGGCATCGCTCGAAGAAGTGCGCGATGTAGTCGCCCAGGTCCTCGAGCCGGTCGCGCAGCGGCGGCAGCTGAATGGGGAACACGTTGAGCCGGTAGAACAGGTCCTCGCGGAAGCGACCGGCGTCGATCTCCGTGGCGAGGTCGCGGTTCGTCGCGGCGATCACTCGCACGTCCGCCTCGATGATCTCCGACCCGCCCAGCCGGTGGAAGCGACGGTCCTCCAGGACGCGCAGCAGCTTCGCCTGCGTCGACGGCTTCGTCTCCGCGATCTCGTCCAGGAAGATCGTCCCGCCCTTCGCCGCTTCGAACCAGCCGAGCTTGCGCTCCACGGCGCCGGTGAACGCGCCCTTCTCGTGGCCGAACAGCTCGGACTCCAGCAGCGTCTCCGCCAGCGCGGCGCAGTTGACCGCGATCATCGCGTGGTCGCGGCGCGCCGACAGCTCGTGCAGTGCGCGCGCGGCGACCTCCTTGCCCGTGCCGCTCTCGCCGGTCAGGAGGACCGTCGCCTCGGACGGCGCCACCTTCTCGATCAGCTCCACGACCTGCCGCATCGGTGGGCTCTCGCCTCGCACCATCTCCGTCGCCCCGACGTCGCCCGTGCGCACGCGCGTGCGCAGCATGCGGTTCTCCAGCGCGAGCCGGCGCGATTCCAGCGCGCGGTCCAGCACGAGACGCAGCTTGTCGAAGTGCACGGGCTTCTCGAGGTAGTCCGCGGCGCCCTCGCGCATGGCCGCCACCGCGGTGGGCACGGTGGCGTACGCCGTCATCATCAGCACGACGATCGACGGATCGGCCTCCTTGGCCGCGCGCAGCACCGCCAGCCCGTCGACGGCGCCGAGTCGGAGGTCCGTCACCACCACGTCGAAGCGCTTGGCCGCGAGGAGACGCAACGCCTCGTCGCCGGCATTTGCGGCGGTGACCTCGTGACCGGAGTCGGTCAGTTCCCCCTCCAGCAGCGCGGTCAGCTTGGGCTCGTCGTCTACGACGAGGATGGATGCCATCCGTCTCCCTCCGCGGCCGGCGTCCTTGGCAGCGTCACCGTCACGACGGCGCCGCCCGCGGGACGGTTGGCCGCCTCGATGCGCCCGCCGTGACCTTCCACGATTCTCCGGGCCATGGCCAGTCCCAGTCCGGAACCCTGCTCCTTGGTGGTGAAGAAGGGCTGGAACGCGTCGCGCAGCGCCTTCGCGTCGAAGCCGGAGCCCTCGTCCTCCACCGTCACGCGGAAGCCGTCGCCCTCACCCCGGACGCTCATCCGCACTTCCCCTCCGTCGGGCATCGCCTGGGCGGCATTGAGCAGGAGGTTCAGCAGCACCTGCTGCAGCCGATGCGGATCGGCGCGGATCGCGCTCGGATCGTCGACGTCCTCGGCGGTCACCCGCACACCCTGCGCGGCGAACTCCTCGCGGACCAGCGAGGCGCATCGCCGGACGAGATCGCTCAGGTCCACGTCCGAGAACGCCAGCGGCTCGTCGCGCGCGAAGCGGAGGTACCCCTCCAGGATGCCGTTGAGGCGCTCCACCTCCTCCGGGATGGAATCGAAGAGCGGATCGTCGGCCGACTCGCCGTAGCGTCGCTTGAGTCGTTGCGCCGTTCCCGCGATGATCGCCAGCGGGTTGCGCACCTCGTGCGCCACGCCCGCCGCCATCATGCCCATCGCGCCCAGCGTCTCGGAGCGCGCCAGCGCACTCTCGGTGCGGGCGAGGCGATGCAGCATCCGCAGGAAGAGGACGCCCAGGAGCACGACGAGCACGCCGCTCCCCAGCGAGATGCCCACGAGGCGACGGCGCAGCTCCGGGAGTCGCTGGTGGAAGTCGCCGCCGGCCGTCACGCCGAGCACCGCCTCCACCGGCGCGTCGGGGTCGGCGTCGTCGAGGCGGACCGGCGCGTAGGCGGCCTTCAGCAGCGCGCCCTCCACGTCGACGAAGCGCGATGCGGCCGGCACGCCCGCGACCGCCCTGGAGAAAGCCTCGAAGTCCAGCGCGAGGAACGGATTCGACTCGCCGACCGGTCCGCCGTCGAGATCGAAGAGGAGGATGCCGTCGGGGTCCAGCAGGAACACGTCGGCCAGGTCGTGACGGCGGAGCAGCTCCTCCAGCTGCAGGCGGACGAACGAATCGGAGGCGACGTCGGCCGCCAGGAGCAGGTCCGGCTCCGCCAGGTCCACGGCCGCCTGCGCGACCGTCACGAGACGCAGTCCCAGCTCCGCCTCGACGGAGTGAGTGACGCGCCGCAGGACGATCCACTGCGAACCGTTGATGACGAGGACGAGCAGCGCGAGGAACGCGATGAGGAGAAGGCCCCGCGTGCGGGCCGTGGCGTCGCCCGGGCGGGCGGCCTTCACGGCGCGGTCTCCGCCTCGCGCGAGACCCAGAGGGATCCGGTGACGGTGATCTCCTCGGGATCCAGGCAGCGCGTGCGGTCGCACGCCTGCACCGTGGCCACCGCGGTGATGTCGGCCTCGCCGTCGATGGCGTCGGGCGCTAGGACGCCCCACACGGGAAGCTGCACGCGGCCCGCGTGGACCTCCCTCTCTCCCCACGGCGTCTCCAGGAACGACGATCCCGGCACCGAGTGATGGATCGCGGCGATGGCCTCGCCCGACTCCAACCGCAGCGCCAGCGGCGTGTCGCCCACGCCGTCGGCGCCGGCGGAGAGGTTCCACCCCGGATCGACGTCGAGGGTCAGCACCGCCTGGAAGAAGTCGCCCGGTGCCACGGCCGCGCGCGGCACCTCGAGGCGCGCCTGCACCACCGACGACGACGTGGCCAGGAAGGGCAGCGCCAGCGGCGGGAAGCCCAGCGAGGCCACTCGGTCCATCGCGCCCTCCGCCGGCTCGGCCAGGAGACGACGCAGCGCACCCTCCATCGCCTCGGGCGGGCGATGCCCCTGCCAGTAGCCGCGGATGCGGCCCTGCCGGTCCAGGAGGACGTTCGTCGGGAAGGCGTGATACGGGAACGGAAAGTCGTCATGCCGCGTGGCATCGACGATCGGGAAGCCGATCCAGTCCTTGCGGATCGCGCGCGCCACGGCCTTCGACTTGGAATCGCGACACACGGCCAGGATGGTCAGGCCGCGCGGCTCGAAGCGCTCGTGCATCCGCTGCACGAACGGGAACTCGGCCTGGCAGGTGGCGCAGTACGTCGCCCAGAGGTCCAGCCACACGACGCGGCCGCGCAGCGACTCCGGCGTGTGGAGCGTTCCGTCGCGGTCCCGGAACTCGAAGTCCGGCCCCGGGCGCGCGACCTCGGGCCGGATCAGCCGGATGCCGCCGTCCAGGAGTTCGCAGTGGTCCGGATCCACGTCCACGGGCGCGGCGGGATCCGCATCGGCCGGCGGGAACGGGGCGGCCAGGGCGGGCACCCGGTGGTTTCGGAAGCCCGCCTCGGCCAGGGCCAGCGCGGGAGCGCCGACGAGGAAGACGACGAGGAGCAGATGGAGGGCGACGGCCCCCGGACGAATCAGCGCTGGTCCTCCCACAACGTCTCTCCCCGCAGCTGATCCCAGAGGCGCGAGAACACGGTGCCGTCCGCGTTGGGCACACGCACCCAGCCGCGTCGCTCCGTTCCGCCCAGGCTCAGGATGATGAGCTCGCCGCCGTCGGGCGGAACCTGAGCGAGCTGATCCTCGTGATAGTACGTCGGGAAGGAGTGGGAGTACATGAATCGCGCGATGTGATCCTTCGGCTGTTCCTCGGGCGTGTCCGCCGCCTCGATGACGGGCCCGATCGTCTGCCACGTGCTCACCGGGAAGCGGACCCACATCTGCGGGCTGTCGAACGAGAGGGCCGCGCGGCCCATTTGCTGCCGGAACGAATCCGCCTGCGGCGCCGGCGGCTCGATGACGACGCGTCCCTCGCCGAACATCAGCAGGCCGCTGGGACCGTGGTGCGTCTCGTACCACTGCACGTGGCCGGTGAAGTTCTCGATGCGGGCGCCGGTGAGCGGGATGTCCAGTCCGGTCACGTGGCGGAACTCGTGCTCGCCGCGGGAGAACCGGAAGGCCGGAATGAACGGCGTGTCGTCCAGGGTGCGCCCGGCCGAGACGTCGATGGACTCGCCGCTGACGTCCGACTGCAGGACGAGCTTCCGCGGATCCAGCGCCACGCGAGCGACGCGTCCGCGATCCCGGAAGAGCACCGCGCGCTTCTGTCCGGGCTCCACCATCAGCCGGAACGTGCGGATCAGCTTGTCGTCCTTGGTGAACGTGCCCACCTCGATGGAAGCCGCCACGGCACCGCGGTTCTCCACCTCCACGCGGTAGCGGTCGCGGGCCTGGTCCTTCTCGCTCTCCCCGTGCGACGAGATGGCGAAGTCCGGCAGATCGGTGCCGTCCAGGAACGGCGCGATGAAGTCGTGCTGGTTGGGGAACTTCCGGCCGACCTCGTTGCCGAACACCTCGGCATCCACGTTGGAGCCGTGGAAGCCCTCCCGGAAGTCGCCCAGGAAGCTGATGAAGTGCGTGAGGCTGGCGACGGCATCGGCCGTCATGTGCCACACGAGCGCCCCGCGCGTCTCCAGCACGTGCTTCGCGCCGTCGGCGGCCGGGATCAGCCCCTCCAGCTTCCGGTCCTTCGGGCGATCGGCCAGGAACGCGGCGCGGCGCGCGCCGGCCAGCTTGGCCTCCGTGCGCCAGCGCTCGTCCGAGCGGTCCAGCGCGATGGCGGCCACGTCGCCGAGGAACATCGGGAGGGCGCGGGAGAAGAGCGATGCGTACGGTCCGGAGAAGCGCATCGACTCGGTCCAGAACGAGGCGGCCACCGCCCCGGCGAGGTCTCGGGTGCGCAGCGGCTGGCCGTTCAGCCAGTGGGCCTCGTCCAGTAGGAGCGCGCGCTGACCGCCGCCCAGCATCTGGTTCCCCACGTCGGCCAGGATCCAGGGTCCGCGGCCCTCGGCCTCGCCGAGCGGGAGCTGCAGCGCCTCGATGATCGAGGCCACCGATTCCATCCGGGCCGGCGCGCCGGTCTTCCCGCCGGTCCGGTACGCGACGAAGTCCACGCCTCCCGCCGAGAACTCGCTGCGGGTCCACTTGCCCCAGGCCGCGAACGGTCGACCGGCGACCTCCGTCCCGCTGAGCCCGCCCGTGGCGGGAGTGCCGGCGGCGACGCCCTGGAATCCTTCGGGGAGCTGGAACGACGTGGCGTGCGCGAGCAGCTCGTCTCCCTCCGCGCGCACGGCCGGGTACCAGCCCGAACCGGGCAGCAGCGCTCCGCCGTCGGCGGAGAGGTGGATTCCGGCCACGCCGGCGTCACGGATCTCGGTGTCGATCTCCAGGCCGCGCGAGTCGCCCTGCGGGATGGGCACCGGCAGCTGAACGGTCCAGGCCAGGAGCGACGTGCCCGAGACCTCGGCCGACGTCACGGTGAGCGCGGCCCCCTCGGACCGGACGGCCGTCACGTCCACGCCGCGGGCCAGGTGGAACGTCAGTTCCGTGCGGGGCGTGCCCTGCACGTCGGCGGTCCAGTCCAGCGAGTGCCCGACCTTCACCGCCGCCGGATCCGTGGCATCCAGGGTGATCCGATCCCGAAGGATCGCGTCCGCGAACGAGGACTGGGCGGCGAAGAGCACCGCCAGCAGCGAAACCGCGCAAGGAATGCCGAGGGAACGCATGGGGATCCTTTCCGGAGGGAACATCGCCTAAACCGCCCACCATCATCGCACGAAAGGGAGGAAGCGCGCGCTTCCTCCCTTCCAGGATTTTCGGAGCCGACCGTCGGCGGCTAGAGGGCCGCGTCGAACCGCTTCTTCAGATCGGACTTGGAGACCGCCCCGATCACCTGGTCCACGATCTGCCCGTCCTTGAAGAAGAGCAGCGTGGGGATGGAACGGACCCCGAACTTGGCCGAGGTGGACGGATTCTCGTCCACGTTCAGCTTGGTCACCTTCACCTTGCCGTCGTACTCGGAGGCCAGCTCGTCCAGAACCGGCGCGATCAGCTTGCAGGGGCCGCACCATTCGGCCCAGAAATCCACCACCACCGGTCCGGCCCCGGTCAGGACCTCCGTCTCGAAGCTGGAATCGGTGACGGCCATCGCGTTGCTCATGGGGTACCTCTCTCCTGTGTGCTGTCTGGTCTAAACCCTCACCCCGTCCCATCGTTCCCTGGGCGGAGCTATTCCTGGCAATCCTCGGACCGGGCCCGGCGGATCACGTCCTGAAGTCGAATCCGGATGTCCACCGGGACGTCCGTCTCGGTGGCCGCCCGGTAGAGCCGGATCACCTTCTTCACGCTGTCCACGTGGAGGTGGCAGTCCGGACATCCCTCCAGGTGAGCGTTCACCTCCCGGAGGACGACTTCCTGCAGTTCCTCGTCAAGGTACTCGGTGAGGAGCTCCCGGACCTTCCGGCAATCGTCGCCCTGGCAGTCGCTCATCCGGCCTCTTCCTCTCCGCGGGGAGCCGCCGTCTTCTCCCGGAACACCTTGGACAGGCGATCCCGGAGGAAGAGGCGGCTCCGGTGGAGCCTCGACTTGACCGCGGGCACGGAGATGTCCAGCACCTCCGCCACCTCCGCGTTCGTCAGCCCGTCGATGTCGCGCATCGTGAAGACGACGCGGTACTCCTCGGGCAGCTCCGCGAGCGTCCGGGTGAGAGCCTCCCGGATCTGCGCGTCCTGGACGTGGTCCAGGGCGTTGCGCGCGAAGTCCCGGATCTCCTCCCCGAACTGCTCCCCGCCGGGCGTGTCCTCCAGGAACACTTCCCTTTTCCGCCGCGCCTTGCGAAGCCGCATGAGGGCCTCGTTGGTGGCGATGCGGTAGATCCAGGTGGAGAAGCGCGAGCGCTCCTCGAAGCGGTCCAGGTTCCGGAAGACCTGCAGGAACGTGTCCTGCAGCACCTCCTCGGCGTCCTCGGCGCTTCCCATGAGGCGCAGCGCGTGGTGGTACACGCGGGACTGGTGACGTTCCACCAGCTCCGCGAAGGCGTCCTCGTCGCCCGCCTTCGCTCGCTGCACCAGGGCTGCATCGTCCGGTGCCGACATTCGACGCCTCTTGGGATGATCGCGGCGCCGGAAACGATTCACGGGGAGCGAGACAATTTCGGCGCCGGAATGGAAGTCGATGGACCGTACTCGGCGCCCCCGCCGCGGTCAAGAATGGCGGGCCGCGCGGCACTGCGCCGGACGTCACGTCCGGCCCGCGAGCGCGTAGGGAGGGCGGGAGCGCCCGCCTTGACAGGCCCTGGGGGCACTCCTATCGTTCGCGCGGCATCGGCGGGCGTCGCCGAAACCTCATCCTCTCGCCCGCCGGAACGGCCGCCGGAGACCATGGGTTCCGAGACCATCATCCTCACGAGTGGGCACAAGGCCCTGATCGCGGTCTATTTCGGCCTGTGGTCCGTCTTCGCCCTGCTCGGGATCCGGCGCCTCTGGATCCTGTTCCTGTACCGCCGCGCCCGGAAGATCCCGGTGGTCACCACGCCGCCGGAGACGCTGCCGCACGTGACGGTCCAGCTCCCCGTCTACAACGAGCAGTACGTGATCCGGCGCCTGATCCGATCGGTCGCGGCGCTGGATTATCCGCGCGAGCTGCTGGAGATCCAGGTGCTGGACGACTCCACGGACGCCACGGTGGAGGCGGCCGCGGAGGAAGTGGAGCGCCTGCGCGCGGAGGGCGTGGACATCGTTCACGTGCGCCGTCCGGACCGCATCGGCTACAAGGCGGGGGCTCTGGAGTACGGGATGCATCGCGCGAAGGGCGAGCTGCTCCTCATCTTCGACGCGGACTTCGTCCCGCGACCGGAACTGCTCCGGGAGATCGTCCCGTGCTTCGGCGATCCAGAGGTGGGGATGGTCCAGGTGCGCTGGGATCACTTGAATCCGGAGTACTCGCTGCTCTCGCGCATCCAGTCGATCTCGTTGGACGGACACTTCGTGGTGGAACACGAGGCCCGCGCGAAGAACGACCTGTTCTTCAACTTCAACGGAACGGCGGGCATCTGGCGCAAGCGATGCATCGAGGAGGCGGGCGGCTGGGAGCACGACACGCTCACGGAGGACCTGGACCTTTCCTACCGCGCGCAGATGGCCGGCTGGAAGTTCCTCTACCTCGCCGACGTCACGTGTCCCAGCGAGCTGCCGGTGGACATGCGCGCGTTCAAGAACCAGCAGTTCCGCTGGGTGAAGGGTTCCGTGCAGGTGGCCAAGAAGATCGTCCCGCGGATCTGGAGGTCGCGCCTGCCGCTGCTGAAGAAGATCGAGTCGTCCGTGCACCTCAGCCACAACATGACCTACGTGCTGGTGCTGCTCCTGTCGCTGTTCGCGTATCCGGCGGTGCTCATCCGCTTCGCGTCGGGCGACCTGGAGAGGCTGGCGGTGGAGCTACCCCTCTTCTTCTTCGCGACGATCTCCGTCGTCATCTTCTACGCCGTGGCGATGCAGGGGGCGCAGCGCGACTGGCGCAAGCAGCTCCGGTACTTCCCCGCGGTGATGTCGGTGGCCATCGGGCTGAGCGTGAACAACACGCGGGCGATCCTGGAGGGGCTGCTCGGCTTCCAGACGCCGTTCCATCGCACGCCCAAGTACGACATCCAGGGGCGCAAGGGCAGCGTGCGGGATAAGGTCTACCGTGGGATGCGGTCCGGCACGGCGTGGCTGGAGCTGGCGATGGCCGCGTACTTCACCGGCATCCTCGTGTTCACCGTGCAGAACATGCTGCTGGGCGCCGTGCCGTTCGTGCTGCTGTTCCTGTTCGGCTACCTCTACGTCGGCGCGCTGTCGCTGGGCTTCCCGCTGCCGCGGCCGAGGCGTTCCGGACCTTGACGTCGCCGCGCGTCTCGCTGGTGATCCCCGCCCTGAACGAGGAACGGAGCCTGCCGCTCGTGCTCGACGCGCTGCCGCGCGAGCTCCTCCACGAGATCGTCCTCGTCGACAACGGCTCCACCGACGGGACGGCGCGCGTGGCGGCGGAGCACGGCGCGCGCGTGATCCACGAGCCGCGTCGCGGCTACGGGCAGGCGTGCCTGACGGGCCTGGCCCACGTGGACGATCCGGACGTCGTCGCGTTCGTGGACGCCGACTTCTCCGATCATCCCGACGAGCTTCCGCAGGTCCTCGCCCCCATCCTGGAGGATCGAGCGGATCTCGTGATCGGCAGTCGCATGACCGGCGCGCGCGAGCCGGGCGCCATGCTGCCGCAGGCGCTGTTCGGCAACTGGCTGGCCACGCGGCTCATCCGTTGGTTCTGGGGCGTGCGCTTCACGGACCTCGGGCCGTTCCGCGCCGTCCGCGCCGATGCGCTGGCGCGGATCGGCATGGAGGACCGCGACTTCGGCTGGACGGTGGAGATGCAGGTGAAGGCCGCGCAGCTCGGACTGCGCTGCGTCGAGGTGCCGGTCCGCTACCGCAAGCGCGTCGGCAAGTCGAAGATCACCGGAACGATCCGGGGCACGATCCGCGCCTCCCACAAGATCCTGGCCACGATCTTCCGCTCGGCGTGGGCGGGGCGGCGACGCGGCTAGGCGTCGGGCGCTTCACGGTCGCGCCCCGCCGAGGCGGCCGCCGCCGCGAACAGCAGCAGCGGGACTCCCCACACCACGATCGGAATCCACCCCGGCAGCGACCAGCCGCCTCCGGTCCGCTCGCTCCACGCGGCCACGTAGGCCATCGGCACCAGCGCGACGAGCGCCGCGAGCGCCTTGAACCATCGGCCGGCGAACGGCAGCAGCATCGCCACCCAGACGACGTACCAGGGATGCACGGTCGGCGAGAGGAACAGCGCCGCCGCGACGGCCAGCGCCCCGGCCGCTAGCGGTCGGCGTCGTCCGAGGAAGCCGATGCCGAACGCGAGCGCGACGGAGAGCGCGGCCAGCGCCGTCCGGAGCGCGGCGGGTTCTCCCCCGAGCCGCACGAGGTGCGAGTAGACCGCATCGTTGAAGTGCCAGTGGCGCGCGTAGGTGAGGAAGCCGGTGAACAGCCGCTCGCCCGCGTCCAGGTACGGGATCCAGAGCAGCATCGCGGCGGCGCCGCCGGCCAGCAGCACGATGCGCTCCCGGCCCGGCCGCGCGAAGAGCAGCGCAGGAACGACAAACGGAGCGACGGGCTTGGCCAGCGCGGACAGCCCGACCAGCACGCCGCCGAGCGCGGCCGCCGGCGCCCCGGTCCGGTGCAGCGCCAGGAGCGCGGCCGCCAGCAGCGTGACGCCGAGCGCGTCGACGTGGCCGCCGGCCGCGCTCTCCCACATCGCCAGCGGACACCAGCCGAACGCGAGCGCCCACGCGGGCGACTCGCCCCGGCGCCGCAGCAGCGCGACCAGCAATCCCACCGTGACGAGATCGCCGAGCAGCGCGCCCGCCCGCGGCGCGCGCGGCGATCCGCCGGTCGCCTCCAGCACCCGGAAGTAGAGCTGCGCCGTCGGCGGGTAGATGGTGGAGACCTCGGGGTGGTTCACGTTCGGCCAGACGACATCGTCGCGCAGCGAGGTCAACGCGTCGGCGTCGGGCGGATGGACGAACGGATTGATCCCGGCCGCGCCCGTGCGCCCGTCCCAGAGGTAGCGGTACAGATCGTCGGAGGGCGGCACGTCGGGGAGCAGCAGGAGGAGGCGCGCCGCCGCCGAGACGGCGAACACCAGCGCGATGTCCGAGCGGGAAGCGCGCACCATGGGCGATCCGGAGCGCGGCATCGCCAGGAGCCAGCCGGCGGTGGCCAGCGTCGCCGCGATCGCCAGGGGGGATCCGCTTCGGACCGGATCGTCCAGCGCGGCCGCGATCCCGGCGCCCGCCAGGACGAGCCCCGCGCCGAGCCAGCGGCGGACGTTCACGGGTCAGTCGGAGACCGGGATCTCGGAGAGTTCCGCCCCGGTCAGCAGGCGATCCAGATCCAGCACCAGCACGTCGCGGCGTCCGCGCGCCAGCACGCTGACGACGGCATCGCGCCGCTCCCCGCCGACAAACGGCGGCGGCGGACGGAGCTCGGCCTCCTCCACCTCGGCCACGTCCTCGACCTGGTCCGCCAGGAGCCCCAGCGGCTTGCCGTCCACCTCCACCAGGACCGCGCGCGAGTACGTGTCCGGCGAGTCGGCCCCGAACACGTCGGCCGCGGTGGCCACGACGTCGGCGGTGGGCGTCTCCGTCTCGTCCGTGACCACCCCGCCGAACAGCATCGCGGGATCGACCATCACCTCCAGACGATCGTCCAGGCGGGAGCCGCCCGCCACGAACGCCGGCGCCGCGGGCAGGCGACGCAGCGCGGGATTGCGCACGACGCGCCGCACGTGACGCACGTCCACGGCGAAGCTCTCGCCGCCGCGGTGGAAGAAGACGAAGGATCGAAGGGCCATGGGACACCTCGCGCAAGTGGAGCTGCGCGGAGTGTGCCACGGATCGGTCGGAGGCGGGAGGGTTGCGATGAGCGGCGGCGAAGGGGACGGGCGGCCGGCGACGCGCGCTAGGCCACGACCCGTTCGGCGTCCGCGCTGACGGGGGCCTTGCGGCTGACCGCGAGGCGGAGGATCTGCGCGGCGCGCAGCGTGATCCACTCGTCGGTGAGGTGCAGCGCCTCGGCGCGCAGGCGGCCGTTGGGATCCGAGAGCAGCAGGCGTTCCCGCAGCGACGGATCCTGCAGGCGCCAGGAACCATCGGCCAGCTGGCTCTCGCGCAGCCACCCGATCCAGCGGGCCAGGTGCGGATGATCGGGCGACGCGCCGATGGCCAGCGCCAGCCACAGATCCTCCAGCGGGAAGTACAGGATGCGACTGCGCAGCGACTCCGGCACCCGCAGCGACGGGCTGTCCGTGCTGCCGGGCGCCAGCGGATCCGGGGCCACGATGACCTCCGTGAGCACGGCATCCGGAGCATCGCAGTACGGAAGCACGCGGTCCGACCACGCAGCGGCCAGCTTGCGCCTCGCGGCGCCCCATCGCTTGAGCGACGTGGAGGGCAGCTCCGCGAACGCCAGCGCGACGCGACGCGTGAGCACGTAGCTGCCGGTCTCCTCCGCGCCGGGGCACGGGGGCTCCGGCCGGAACGCGCCGTCCGGATCCTGCTGGCTCACCAGCCAGTCGAACGCACTGCGCACCCGGGGGTCCTTGCCCCGCCCGTACAGCAGCAAGTAGCGCAGGTAGGCGGCGGTGACCTGGAGGAACTGCGACTCGCAGCTCCCCTCCTTCAGACGGCGGCGCTGCTCCCAGTCGTGCGGTTCCAGGAAGAAGCCGCGCCGGTGCGCGCGGTCCAGCATGCTGTCCAGGACGTGGGAGAGCGACGGCGTGGGCTCCAGGCAGCCGCGGGCCACCAGCGCATCCAGGACGACTTCGCAGTTGCTGGCCAGCACCGGGCCCAGCACGGCGGCGGCGGGTCCGCGCAGCCGGTTCTGGCGAAGCGCCTCCGCGTAGGAGACCAGGAAGAGCTCGCGCACGTCGCGCGCGAACATGTCCCGCTCCGCCTCCTCGCGGAGACGTGCCACGGGACCGAACTTGCGAGGGCTTCCGAGTGAGCGGGCCGCGTGGAGGCGCACCGCCGGCAGACCGCAGTCCGCGAGAAACTCGATGGCGTGGCTGACGGCGGGAACGTTCACAGGGGCCGACCTGGTTGCGTTGAGCGCTTCTCTCCCAGCGAAAATCCTACAACATCGGCAGGCCTCTCGAAAAGCGCAAAGTGGCATCCTCGAGGTGCCCTCGTTCGGCAAGCGGGCGCCCGACTGGACTCCTCCCCGCCGTCGTGGCACCCTCCCGGCCGGGCCTCACGGAGGAGGACGCCTTGCGCCGCATCTACCTGGACTACAACGCCACCACGCCGGTCCGCGCCGAGGTGCTGGAGGCGATGACGGCCTGTCTGGCCGGGCCGCCGGGCAACCCCTCCAGCCAGCACGCCTTCGGCCGGGAGGCCCGTGCCGCGCGGGAGGAGGCTCGCGCCCGCGTGGCGGAGGCGATCGCGACGGCCCCGGGGAACGTCGTCTTCACGTCGGGCGGGACCGAGGCGGACAACCTCGCGCTGCGCGGGTTCTTCCGGAAGCACCCGGAGGGCCACATCGTCACGGCGGCCACGGAGCACGAGGCCGTCCTGCACACTGCCGACGCGCTCCAGGCGGAGGGCGCCCGCTTCACGATCCTGCCGGTCGATGCCGAGGGCCGGGTGGATCCGGACGATCTGCGCCGCGCGATCCGGCCCGACACCGTGCTGGTCACGATCATGGGGGCCAACAACGAGACCGGCGTCCTGGCCGACCTGGAGGCGCTGGGGACGATCTGCCGCGAGAAGGGCGTCCCGTTCCACACCGACGGCGTCCAGCGCTTCGGGAAGGCGCCGCTCCGCCTCGACGGGCTTCCGGTGGATCTCCTCTCGCTGTCCGCGCACAAGATCTACGGCCCGAAGGGCATCGGGGCGCTGGTGGCGGCCCCGGGAATCGCCCTCCCGCCGATGCAGACCGGAGGCGGCCAGGAGGGGCGCCGGAGGCCCGGCACGGAGAACCTTCCGGGCATCGTGGGGTTCGGGAAGGCGGCGGAACTTGCCGCGGCGGAGCTCCCCGGGGAGGCGCCCCGGCTGGCTGCCCTGCGGGACCGGCTGGAGCGAGGGCTGAGGGACGCGTTCCCCGAGCTTCGCGTGAACGGCGAGGGAGCGGACCGGCTCCCCAACACGTCGAATGTCTCGTTCCCCGGTCGCAACGGCGAGGCGATGCTCATCGCGCTGGATCTGGAGGGAGTGGCCGTCTCCACGGGAGCGGCCTGCCAGGCGGGAGCCGCCGAGCCTTCCCATGTGCTCCGGGCGATGGGCCGCAGCGTCGAGGAAGCGTCCGGCTCGCTCCGGATTTCGCTGGGAACCCCCACGACGGAGACCGACATCACAGAGGTACTGGAAATCCTTCCGCGAGTCGCCTCGCGCCTGACCGGCGTCGGCCCCGCCTAGGGACGCCGCCACCAACCTGGAGCTTCGCATGACGCATCGACTCTCCCGCTCGCTCGGCTGGACCCTCGGACTGGCCGGACTGGCCTTCCTCGGCTGCGGCGGCTCCGAAACGTCCGCGACCCAGGACCGGGCGCAGGCCGCCACGCCGCCTCCGGCGGCCGAGGCGACCCCGGCGGCGGACTCGCCGCAGGCCCAGCTGCAGTCCGCGCCGGACTTCACGCTGGCGAACGTGGCCGGCGGGGACTACCGCCTGTCGGAACATCACGGCAAGGTCGTGCTCATCGACTTCTGGGCCACTTGGTGCGGACCGTGCGTGCGCGGGATCCCGCACCTCAACGAGCTCTACGCCGCGCACAAGGACAACGGCTTCGAGCTCGTCGGCATCTCGGTCGATCGGGACCGGGGCGGCGTCACGGGCGTGGATGCCGTGAAGCGGTTCCTCTCGAAGACGCGTGTGGACTACCCGCTGGCCATGGCGGACGCCAAGACGGTGTACGCGTACGGCGGAATCAAGACCATCCCGACCGCGTTCCTGGTGGACCGTCAGGGCAAGATCCGCAAGCGCTACGTCGGACTGCAGCCGAAGATCGTCTTCGAGCGCGACGTGAAGGAACTCCTGGCGGAGCCCGCACCGGACGACGACACCTCGATCTGATCGCTCCCCTCTCCCCCGCAGGAGGCCTGACCAGGATGCGACGTCCCACGCCCCGGACCCCTGCGCGCGCCGGCGCGCTGACGATCCTCGCCTCGCTCCTCCTCGTCGTCCCGGCGGCCGATGCCGGCCGCGACATCGACGAGCTACGGGAGATCAGCCACCTGGAGGATCGCCGCTCCCTCGGCGAGGGACGGCTCGTCGCGCTGCTGACCGACGACGACGCGGAGACGCGCGCGGCGGCGGCCCGCGCGTTGGGGCGCCTCGGCCGTTCGGAGGGCCTGGAGCCGCTCCTGGCCCGCCTGTCGGACCCCGAGGCTGACGTCCGACGGGAGGTCCTCTTCGCGCTGGGGCAGATCGGGGACGCGCAAGCCCGCGACGCGCTCGTGCGGATCGCCGGGTCCAACGCGGCCGCGGAGGAGCGCATCGAGGCGATCCTGGCGCTGGGCAAGCTGGAGGGCGAGGGCGCGGCGGAGGCGGTGCTCCCGTTCCTCGGCGACGACGATGCGACGGTCCGCGCGGAGGCGGCGGTGGCCCTCGCCCGGACCGGCGACGCCGTCGCGGCGTCCGACCTTCGCGGTCTGCTCTCGGACTCCGAGGCCCGCGTGCGCGAGGCGGCCGCGTGGGCCGTCGGCCGCCTGGAGGCCGCGGAGCTGTCCGCGGGACTCCACGCCCTGCTCCAGGATCCCGACGACGGCGTGCGGCGCGCCGCCGCCAAGTCCATCGGGACGCAGCAGGACTCCACCGCGGTGGACGCGCTGGCCGCCCTCGTCTCGGACCCGGACTGGCGGACGCGCGCCGAGGTCGGCCGGGCGCTGGGCCGGACCGGCCGGCTGGAGGCGCTCCCGGCCATCGCCACGCTGGCGAAGGACGAGAACGTGCACGTCCGCGCCGCCACGGCCGCCGGCCTGGAGTGGATCCCCGAAGGCCTCGAGCGGGACGACGTCCTCATCCCGCTCAGCGACGACGACGAGCCCGAGGTGCGCGGCGCGGCCATGCAGCCGATGGCGGTCGGACAGGAGAACCGCTACTCGTCGATGCAGGAGCACTTCCTGCGGCTCGACGACGCCAGCCTCTACGTCAAGGACAAGGCCGCCGCCTCGTTCGCCGCCGCGTCCCTCCGGATGGTCGACGCCGAGGAGATGACGCAGTGGCGGACGGCCGTCATGTTCTACCTGCGCGGACGCATGATCCAGGACACCGCCCCGCTCATCGAGCGGATCTCCGGCGCGTACCACTGCGGCGCGTTCCAGGGAGCGGAGCCGTGGCCGCGCCCGGACCTCATCGACCTGCTGCCGTCGGCGGTGCACCCGGTATTCACGGCCGCGGTAATCCACGCGCTCTGCCAGATGGACCCGCTGCTGGAGCCGCAGGCGCAGGTGCATCGACTCGAGACCCCGAAGGTCCTGGCGACGGTGCCGGAGGTGAGCCCCTACGCGAACGACCGCGAGGTGCGGCTGGCGCTCGCGGACGGGATCGGCGCGTTCCGGACGCAGGACGCGAAGGATCTGGCGAAGCGCTACCTCTCGGACCCGGATCCGCACGTGCGGAGCGCGGCCGCCGCGTCGCTGGAGAAGATGGGCGAGCCGAAGCCCGACGTCGACACGATGGCGGCGCTGCCCGGCGATCCGGACCCGCTGGACGATGCATTCCTGAAGTCGCGCCCCGGCCGCTACAACGCGATCGTGACGACGACGCGCGGCGAGTTCGAGATCGAGCTGCTGCACCGGGAGGCTCCGCGCACCGTGCAGAACTTCGTGGAGCTGGCGCGCAAGGAGTTCTACAACGGTCGCCTCGTCCACCGCGTGGTACCGGACTTCGTGATGCAGACGGGCTGCCCCATCGGCAACGGCTGGGGGGATCCGGGCTACGTCCTGCGCTGCGAGTACAACCCCGTCCGGTACGAGCGCGGCGTCGTCGGCATGGCGCACGCGGGCAAGGACACCGGCGGCTCGCAGTGGTTCGTCACGCACTCGGCGCAGCGCCACCTGGACGGTCGCTACACGGTGTTCGGTCGCGTCACGAAGGGGATGGACGTGGTCGATCAGATCCGCGTGGAGGACGAGATCCTCTCCGTCGAGATCAAGAAGGCGCTCTTCTAGCTCAGGAAGCGGCCTGCTTCGTCCTCAGGATCAGCGGTCCGAGGTTCGCCTTCTCCAGCGAGGCGGCCACCTCCGGGACGGGATTCACCAGTCGCAGGCTGCGACCGGCCGCGGTGGCCTTCTCGGCGAGGGCCGCCAGCTCCCACAGGTCCGTCGACCCGAGCGATTCGAGCTGCTGGAACTCGAGCAGCAGGTTGTTCGACGCCGACTCGGCGATCTGACCCGCCAGTGCCTCGAAGAACTCCTCGTCCAGGTGGGCGCGGGTCACCCGGATGATGACGGCCTTGGCGTGACTCTCCACCACGACTCCCCGCGTGGGCACCGATCGCGCGGCCTTGGGCGCGGGCTCGGCCTTCTCCTTCGGCGCCGTCCCTCCCGGGGCGGCGCCTTCGGGCGGGGTCGCCGCATCCCGGGGGGACGCCTTGCGACCCAGGCGCAACGACTCGGCCGGCGCGTCCGGCGAGATCCCGGCCGCCCGGTACGCAGCCTCCAGCGTCTCGTGCGCTTCCGCGTGCTCGGCGATGCGCCCGGCCAGCGCCCGACCGCCGGCCTCCTTCCCGGGCCGGACCACCTCCAGCTGCCCGGACGATCGCCGGAACGCCAGGAGGAAGTCGATCAGGACGGAGGTCGCGCGGGGTTCCATGCGCGTCACCTTCGACAGGTCCAGCACGATGCTGCCGGCCGTGGCGCCGGCCGCGGCCTCCAGCGCGGGGACCAGCTGGTCCGTCGCGGTTCCGCTCAGCTCCGGCGTGAGCGCCCGGACGACGGCCGCATTCTCCACCACGGAGATGTCGAAGTTCATCGGGAAGCCGCCGAGGAGCTCCGTCGCCTTCTCGAGGAGGCGGGGCGTCTCGAACGGCTTCAGGATGTAGTCGTCCACGCCGGCTTGCTGGGCGCGGACCAGCGTCTCCGAATCGTTGCGCGACGTCACCATCATGATGGGAATGTGGTTCGTCGCCGGCTCGGAGCGTAGCGTGCGGGCCACCTCCACTCCGTCTAGGTCGGGCATGGCCACGTCCATCAGGATCAGCTCGGGGCTGAACGATCGCGCGACGGAGAGGGCCTCGGTGCCGTTCGTCGCCACCTTCACGAGATGGCCGTGGCCCTCGAAGATCCCCGCCAGCATCTGTGAGATGAACTTCACGTCGTCGACGACGAGAATCCGCGCCACGCACTCCTCCCGGAAACCGGCTTCTCCCCGTATCGGCCGGCCCCCGGAAGAACTTGAAGCGCCTAGAGAGGCGGACCCGCCCCCGGTCCCAGGAGCTGCTCGCGGACGAATGGGACGGGGGCCATCGCCCAGTAGAGGAAGTCGTCGTGGAAGGCCCGAAGCGAGAAGTCCGCTCCCCGGGCCTTCCGGACGTCCTCGCGGAGCCGCAGCAGCATGAGCTTGCCCAGCGTGTAGTTCAGGTAGCCCGGATCGAACGTGCCCCGCTCGGCCTCGTTGCGCGCCGCGGCACCGGCCAGGAACGCCTTCTCGCGGAACAGCACCTCCGCCTGGTCCACCGTCATCCCTTCCGCGTGCATGCCGATGGCCGCCACGAGGCGGACGTTGCGGGTCAGGGCATCGGTGCGCTGGAGCAGCCGAATCCGGGGATCGTCGGCGCGGAAGCCCTCCTCCACCATCAGCTGCTCGCAGTAGTGCGCCCACGCCTCCGCGGACACGTACGAGTGCGCGATCCGCACGGCGGGCGACGGGTTGCGGCGGATGTGCAGGCCGTGGAGGAAGTGCCCGGGCCACGCCTCGTGGATGGCGGTCACGGCGAGGCTGGGCAACGAGAACTCCGTGAGCCACTCCTCGGCGCGAGCGTCGTCCCACTCCGGGCGCGGAGCCGTGACGTAGTAGAGGCCGGCTTGCTCCTCCTCGGCCAGGGCGGGCGATCCGTCCATCATGGCGAAGGCCCACGCCAGGTAAGGCGGCGTGGGCTTCACGTGGCACGGCGTGTCCGACGGGATGCCGACCAGATCGCGGTCCACGATGAACGTCCGCAGCTCGTCCAGCACCTCCCGCGTGGCGTCCAGCACGCCGTCGCGGCCCGGATGGTCCGATTTCACGCGAGCGACCACGTCGGCCACGGGAGCGCCGGGTTCCAGCTCCGAGGCGACCGCCCGGAGCTCCTCCAGGTTCCGCTCCAGATCCTCCCGACCCAGCTCCAGGATGCGCTCGAGCGGCACGTCGACCGCCTCGAACTCGGAGAGCATGGCGCGGAGCCCGTCCTCACCGATGGCGAACGATCCGGCGCGCGCCCCCGCGCGAAGCCCGTGCAGATCCCCGACGAACCGTCGCACGGCCCGCGCGGCCTGGGCGCGCGCCGCCACGAGCGCCCGACGCAGCTCCGCGTCGCCTCCGTCCGCACCCTCCAGCGCATCGCCCAGCTCACCCTCGACGAAGTCGGCCCACGCGGAGAAGTTCTGCGCGGCGGAGTTCAGCACGGTGGGATCCAGGTGCGCGTCCAGGTTGTCGCGCGCCTCGTCGAGCAGGCGCCCCACTCCCTGGAGATGCCGGCAGAGCGCCGCCGCACGGTCGTGGATCGGCGCGTAGTCGCGCGTGAGGTACCCCGTCAGTCCAATCTCCTCCAGGTACGCCACGGGATCCCGGTTCCAGCGACGCATCCCGGAGATGGCATGCCGCTCCCGGCGACAGAGATACGCCAGCACGCGCCGCTCGAACGCTTCGGCCGAGCCCGGTGCCTCCGGCGGCAATCCGGAGAGCCGTTCCAGGAAGCGATCCAGCTCGGTGCAGCGATGGGCCAGGCGCCCGGCCCCGCGATCGGCGATGCGGCCGTCCCAGGCGTGCAGCCCGGCGTCACGGGCCAGGTCCGGATTGGCGTCGAAGCAGGCGTCGAGGATCTCGTCGCGCAGGGCGACGAGGTCGCCGGAGGGGTCGAGCGATTCGGACATGCGGGCTCCCGATGCGGAGAGAGAAGTCAGCGGCGGATTGTAACAGGAAGGAATCCAAGCCGAAAGCCTAGGGAGCGGCCAGGATCTCCTCCAGCCACGCATCGCCGGCCGCCTCTTCCGCGGTCACGGGGCTGCGACCGATCTCTCCCGTGAAGGTGGCCACGAGGCCCGGATCCCACAGGAGTCCCGCGCCGCGTTCCAGCCGTCGCATGGCCTCCGCTTCCTCGAGAGGCTCGTCGGGATCGTGGAGCATGCGATCGTAAGCGTTGGCGATGGAAAGCACCCGAGCAAACAAGTGGATGCCACCCGCGCGCAGGCCGTACGGAAAGCCGAGGCCGTCCCATCGCTCGTGATGCTGCTCCACCGCCTGGATGACGGCGGTGGCGGGTTTGGCCCGGGAGAGGATCCGCGATCCCACGACCGGGTGCGCCCGGCGCACGCGATCCTCTCCATCGTCCTCGCCGTCCGGGCCGGCACCCAGCGAGCCGACCACCTTGCCGACGTCGTGGAGGAGCGCGCAGAACGCCAGGTCCCGCAGCTCCGACGCGCCGAGGCCGACCGCCCGTCCGATGCGGACCGACAGCCGCGCGACACGCTCCGAATGGCCGCGGTCTTCCGGAAACCGGAGGTCCACGGCCGCCAGGAGACCTTTCACCGTCCGCACCGCGACGTCCCGCAGACCTTCCACGCGGCCGAGATTGCGCAGGGCGACGGCGGCCGCCTCCCGCAGCGCGCGGAGCACCTGTCGATCGTTGGTGCCCAGCTCCTGCGCGTCGTGCGGCGCCCCGAAGAAGAGGATGCCCAGCGGGCGGCTGCCCATCGTGAGCGGGGCGGCCCAGCGCAGTCCCGCATCGCCCAGGATCTGCAGCTCGCGGGCCGCCGCGCCCTCGGGCGAGAACGACGACAGCGAGCGGACTCCGTCGGAGGTCAGGCACTCGGCGCCGACGCCGTGGAAGCCCGACAGGCCGATGCGCTCCAGCGCCGCGGGCGGAAGCCCCAGGCTGCTTTCCAGGTCGAACAGGCCCTTGCCCTCGTCGCGCGGCAGGAAGAGGGCGGAGCGGGTCATGTCCAGCTCGCGGTGCAGCGACTGCAGGATCGACTGGCAGAGCTGACCGCGATGCGCGAGACCGGTGAACTCGCGCGACATGTTCAGGAGGCTCTCCGTGCTGGAGACCTGCGCGTCCAGGTGCGCCCGCGTCCCCTGCAGGATCTCCTCGGTCATCGCCGATCGGAGCGCTCCGCCCACGAGGTTCATCAGCGCCTCACGATACTTCGGTTCCACGGGAGCGGTCTCCAGCGCCAGCGCCAGGTCGGTCTCCACGTCGCCCGTCTGGACGCAGACGCAGGCGACCTGGTGCACGGTCTCCTCGACCTCGATCCCGATGAGAAAGGGGCGCAATCCGCGGTGCAGCGTGCGCAACCCGATCTCCTCCGAGATGCGCACGGCCAGCGCGCGCTCGATGCCCTGTCGCACCTCGATCCAGTCGTCCCGGGCCGGACCGCGGCGGATCACCAGCGTGCCGCGCACGCCGAAGAACGACTCGAACCCATCCGCAAGCACCTCGATGCGCTGGTCGGCGCCGGGGGTCTGCGGCAGCGAGGCCGTGAGACGGCGGGCCAGGTCCATGCAGCGGGCGGCCTCGTCGGGATCGGGCGCCGGCTGGTGTTCGAGGAGGACCTCCTCGATCCGCTCGAGCAGCTGGTCCGGGTCCCCCGAGCACTCGGCGGGATCGTCCTCCACCCGGGTGGCGGCCGGTGCGATGCCCGTCGCGATCCGGAGATGGATGGAGGCCGGCAGCAGGGTCCGGAGCGCCTCGTCGTCCTGGCGGGATCCGTGGCCGCTCACCACGACGTCGGGGCCGAAGCCCTCGGCGACCAGGACACGCGCGTGGTCCAGCTCGCCGACACAGATCACCTCGTGACCGGCCCGCTCGAAGTGCCAGAGCAGATTGCGGCGGGCTTCGTCCTCGGACTCCACCAGCAGGATGCGTGCGAGCTTGGTCAAGGGCTCCCTCGGAGGTTCACGCCGTTCTTGTGGCTTCTTCGCCATCGGCAGGTCCGGGCCGAGGTTTGAGCGGTCCGGGCATCAACCCGGAGGCCGCAACTACCGAAGTTTGACAGGGATAGAGGAAGTGCCTACGCTTCCGATCCCCCCGAGGAGACCCTTCTGATGTCGCGACGGACGTGGATCAAGATCTGCGGCTTGACGCGGGCGGAGGACGTCCGGGCGGCGGCCGAGGCCGGCGTGGACGCCATCGGCCTGGTCTTCGCGGAGAGCCCCCGGCGGGTGACCCCGGAGCAGGCGCGCGACCTCCTGCGCGATTTGCCGCCCTGGATCCTGAGGATCGGCGTCTTCGTCGATGAAACGCCCTCCGAGATCGCGGCGGTCGTCCAGTCGGCCGAGATCGACCGGGTCCAGATCCACGGCTTCGAGGACCCCATCGTGCGGGAACTGGTCGGCACCCGGATCCTGCGGGCCTTCCGCGCCCGGGATCCCGGCGTTCTGCAGGAGATCCGCGACTCCGCGGAGGCGACGTTCCTCCTGGACGCGTGGTCGCCGGAACTGGCGGGCGGCACCGGACGAACGTTCGATTGGGAGCTGGCCCGCGGCGCCCGGGAGCTGGGCAACCTCATCCTGGCTGGCGGACTCACGCCGGAGAACGTGGGCGATGCCGTCCGCGACGTGCGCCCCTTCGGCGTCGACGTGTCCACCGGCGTGGAGGAATCCCCGGGGGTGAAGGACGCGAACCTCATCCGCGCGTTCGTCGAGGCGGTGCGGTCGGCCGACCGCGCGGGAGCCGGCGCGTGAGCCGACTCACGTACTCCACCGCCGGGGAAAGCCACGGCGCCTGCCTCGTCACCCAGATCGACGGACTGCCGGCGGGCTTCGAGATCCCGGTGACGCTGGCGAACGACCTGTTGAAGATGCGGCAGGGCGGCTACGGCCGCGGCGGACGCCAGAAGATCGAGACCGACGTCATCGAGCCGCTGACCGGGGTCCTGCGCGGGAAGACGATCGGCTCGCCGCTCGTGATCCGCATCGCCAACCGCGACCACCGCATCGACGAGGCGCCGGCCGTGCATCGACCGCGGCCGGGCCACGCGGACCTGGCGGGCGCCTACAAGTGGGAGACCGACGACTGTCGCCCCGTGCTGGAGCGGGCCAGCGCCCGCGAGACCGCCGCCCGCACCGCGGGGGGCGCCATCGCCAAGGGACTGCTGCGCGAGTTCGGGATCGAGGCGGCGGGGTTCGTGGTGCACCTGGGCGGCGTGGACGCCGACGTGCCGGAGGACCTCCCGCTGGCCGATCTGGTGAAGCGACGCGACGCCAGCGAGGTCTACTGTCCGGACGCGGCCGCGGAAGCGGCGATGAAGCAGGCGGTCGACGACGCGAAGTACGCGGGCGACACGGTGGGCGGAGTCTTCGAGGTGCGCGTGACCGGCCTGCCCCTCGGCCTCGGCTCCTGCTTCCGGCGCGAGGACAAGCTGGACGCCCGCCTCGCCGGGGCCGTCATGGGGATCCAGGCGGTGAAGGGGGTCGAGATCGGGATGGGGTTCGGCGTCGCCGGCCGCCGCGGTTCCGAGGTCCACGACGAGATCCTCTACGACGAGGCCGCGGCGGGCGACGTCGCGCGCGGCGTGAAACGATCGTCCAACCGCGCCGGCGGCCTCGAGGGCGGCATGACGAACGGCGAGACGCTGGTGGTGCGGGGCGCCAAGAAGCCGATCTCCACGCTGCGCAAGCGGCTGCGCTCCTTCGACCTCCGGACCAAGGAGGCCGAGGAGTCGTCCTACGAGCGGAGCGACATCTGCGCACTGCCGGCCGCGGCCATCATCGCCGAGGCGGTCGTCTGCTTCGAGCTCGCCGACGCCTTCCTGCAGAAGTTCGGCGCCGACACGATGGCAGAGACGCATCGCCGGTGGGAGCAGCGCCTCCCCTGACGCTCGCCCCCTTGCCCGCTCCCACGCCCCGCTGATACGCTCCCCGGCCGATCCCGGAACCGAGGAGGCCGCCTTGAAGTCCCGCAGTGACCGCATCTTCGCCTGCCTGGGCGACGACTCCGTCGACACCGTCGTCCTCCAGAACGGGGGTTCCGCGTTCCTGGACAGCACGTTCCGCTACGTCACCGGCGTCACGCGCGGCGGCTACGCCGGCTGCGCCGTCGTACTGAGGCGGGGCGAGCAGCCGAAGATCGTCGTCTCCACGATGGAGGAGGAGTCCGCCCGGACCGCGCCGGACTCCGAGCTGGTGCCGTACGCCACGGCACCCGCGCAGACCGAGATCCTGAAGACGCTCCTGGCCGACGCGAAGAGGATCGGGCTGAACGCGCCCGCCATTCCGTGGAACCGCGTGCGCCTGCTGCAGGAGCTCGCCCCCGAGGCGGAGCTGGTGGACGTGGCCGAGGCTATCGTGCGGGCACGCCTGGTGAAGGACGACCGCGAGGTGGAGCTGATCCGCGCGGCCTGCGCCGTCACGTCGGACGTGGCCGCCGAGATCCCGTCGATGCTGCGCGAGGGGATGACGGAGCGCGAACTGTCGGCGCGGATCGCCGGTGCCATCCAGGAGCGCGGCGGGACCGTCGCCTTCCCCACGATCGTCTGCTTCGGCGCGAACGGATCGCAGCCGCACTACTCGCCGGGCGACGTTCCGCTGCAGCGGGGCGACATGATCCTCATCGACTTCGGCACGAAGAAGGACCACTACTGCTCCGACATCACGCGCATGTACCTGTTCGGCGAGGCCAGCGAGTCGCAGCGCCGGATGTTCGACGTGGTGATGGAGGCGCAGCTCGGCGCGCTGGAGCGGACGACCGCCGGCAGCGTCGCGCGCGACGTGCATCGCCACGCGGCGGGCATCATCGACGGCACGGAGTTCAAGGGCCGCTTCATCCACGGGCTCGGCCACTCCATCGGCCTCGACGTCCACGACGGCGGCGGGCTGAACGACGCGTCCGAGCTGGTGCTGGAGCCGGGGATGATCGTCACGATCGAGCCGGGCGTGTACGTGCCGGGCGAGGGCGGCGTGCGCATCGAGGACACGGTGCTCGTCACGAAGAACGGACCGGAGATCCTCACGCCCGTGACGAAGGAGCTGCGGGAGGTTCCGGCTTGAGCGACGCCGACGCCGCGCCCCCCCGGGCGCGCGTTCGCGATCTGCTGAGGCCCTCCCGTCTGTACGCGGGCATCGACGCCCGCCCCACGTTTGTCCTTCCGACGCTGCTGCTCGTCGCGTCGATCTTCCTCTACGTGAGGGCGGCGCTGGACGTCGTGGTTCCGGAGCTGGTCCCCGCGCTGCTGGAGAGCACGGTGGTCACCCAGTCGGAGCTGGAGCGCGACTTCCGGCGCGCGTTTCTCACCGGCTCCGTCCTGCTGCCGCTGCTGTGGATGCCGTTCGCCGCCGCGATCGCCTGGATCGCGCTGCGGATCCTCCGCGGACGATCACCCTATCCGCTCGTGATCTCGCTCCTGGCGTACTCGTCGCTCTGGATCGCGATGTCCTTCGGGGTGAAGGCCGTCATCGTGCTCGCCGGCGGCGTGCCGGACGCGCCGCTGAACCTCGGCGCGCTCCTCACGTCCGGCGCCGGCCCCCTCAAGACGATCCTGGCCCTCACGAACCCGTTCGTGGCGCTGGCCGCAATCTGGACGATCCGCGGGCTGCGATCCTGGGGCGCGTCCGTCCCCGCCGCGACCGTCGCCGGGGCCGCACCGTGGGTCTTCATCACACTGCTGTTCGCCACGCTCTTCCGAGGCGATGCCCTGGCGCCCGCCTCCGCACCGGTCCCGCTCGACGACTGGCCGACGATCCACACCGGATCCGTCACCCTTCGCACGAGCCCCGCGGACTCCGCCGACGGCGCATCGCTGGCCCGCGCCCTGGACGACTTCGCGGGCCGCGTGGCCCGCGGGTCGGGGCTGGAGCCGCGGCCGCTGCGCGTCCACGTCTATCCGGACCACGCCACACTGGAGCAGGCCGCCGGGGAGCAGCTCCCGGTGCTCGTCACCGGATCCATCCGGGGCACGGACCTGCTGTATCTGGAGATGCCGGGACGGAGCGCCGGCGTTCCGCGGGAGCGCGGTTTCCGCCACTCGCTCCGTTACGTCGGGCTGATGCAGCTGGCCCCGGTGACGACCACCGCCCCGAGGTGGTTCGTGGAGGGCGTCGTGCACGCCGCGGTGTTCCCGGGCACGCCCGAGCTCCAGGAGGAGTACGTCGCGCTGCTGCGGCGCACGGGTCCGCCGACGCTGGATCGCCTCAACGATCCCGCCACCTACGTCACGCCGGACGGGGCGCTGCTGGCGCGGAGCCTGCTGGACCACCTCGCCTTCTCCCACGGCCCGGAAGTCGTGGAACGACTGCTCCGGGACGTCGTGGCGGGGAAGGACTTCCGCGACGCACTCTTCGAACACACGCGGTGGACCGCCGGCGAGCTGGAGGCCGGATGGAACGAGGCCGGCGCGCGGCTCCTCCAGGCCCCGCCCGCCGGCCCGCCGGCCGGCCCCGCCCCCACCGACGGGAACTGACCTAGGGTGTCCCGCACGGGACACCTTGCTGCTCCCGGACGGTCACCGGCCCCGCGCCCTCCCGCGTCGCCCTCCCGCCGCGACGGCCGCAAGCGATTGCCGCGTCGTCTACTAGCGATCCGCCGGCCGGTTGGCACAGCGCCTGCGTGAGGAGACGGGCAGACAGGCCCGGACTCCCGAAGGCGGAGAGTGTTTCCTGCCGGCCTCGCTCCCGCGGGGTCCGGGCCAACCTTCCCGGCCGGCGCACAACCCGAGGAGACCCAGACCATGCGTTCCCTTCGAACCCTCACGACGCTCGCGATCGCCGGGTCCTCCGTGGCGCTCGCCGGCTGCTTCGACTCCGACAGCTCGCCCGTTTCGGGCTCCTCCGAGGTCGCTTCCGATGAGGAGGCGATCCAGGTCGTCCTCTTCGAGGAGGAATCCGAGCTGGCCGATCCGGACGTGCGCTGGTTCGACGACGGCGAGGGCGGTCCCGCGCTCGCCCCGATCAACACGCACGCGTGGCGGCGCGAGCTGCTCAGCCTCGACCGGACGACGGAGATCGTCATCGAGAATCCGGACGGCGAGATCCCGACCGCGTCCGTCACGTTCACCGCCGACGCCACCGGGCTCCTGCATCTGTGGGTCTGCGAGGAGGACGATCTCCTGCACCTGACCAAGGAGTTCGACGACACCGGCGTGCGCTCGCTCTTCTTCGAGCGGACGCGCGAGCGCGACCGCCGGCACCGCGGCTGGAAGCTCGTGGCGCTGTCCGGTGTGCTGATCGAGTCCGACGCCACGACGCGCAGCATCCGTTCCGTGCGCGTCCAGGCGGGCGACGTGGACAAGACGATCACGAACGTGACGGACCTGGTGCGCGTGAACGATCTGCTGACGCTGCCCGCGGGCACCGAAGTGATCGTCACCGTCGACACGGGCGACGCGACGGACTCCGTCTTCCTGCATCGCCGGCACGCGCGCGCACGCACGGAGCTCACGAACAACGATGACGGCACGTTCAGCGGCCGCTGGATCACCGGCGAGCGCGGCGGTCCGCGGCACGTCGTGGTGGACGTCCTCTCCGAGGGCACGCTCTACGACGACGTGGCGCCGTACGACAACGTGGCGTGGGGAATCCCGCTGCGCATCGCGGGAGCGGTCGACTCGGGCGAGTAGCCCGACGTCGGGGAGGCCGGTCCGGGGCACCGGCCTGGGGGAGGGGATCTTCGGGGGTCCCCTCCCTTCCCGTGTCTACCAGTCCTCTTCGGCCTCGGGCTTCGTGGGCCGCGACCAGGTCTCGAACCCGGTGAGCGTGAAGCCGAAGCGCACCGCCTGCTCCGCGTACTCCGTCACGCCCTCCTCGCCCCGCCGGACGTACTCCAGGTACCCGTCCAGCTGACCGCGACCGCCCGCGAAGCGGAATCCGCTGCCCAGCGTGAAGGCGTGCTCGCGGACCTCCTGCCCGAACGCGTCCAGCGTGTTCAGCGTCTCCGTGCGGTAGCCGACGCGCATCGGCCAGGGGCGATCGCCGCGCGAGAGCCGCCACTCCGCGCCGACGGAGATCCGGTCCACGTCCTCGAACTCCTGACCGTCCCGGATCGACGTGACGTCCGACCAGGACTCGTGCACCCAGTCGGCCACCAGGCGAAGGCGATCGATCGGACGAGCCTCCACGCCGCCCGCGATGCGCACGGGAAGATCCATCTCCACGTCGACATCGAGGTCGTCGGAGTCGTCGTTGTCGTCGTTCTCGAACGTGCGCGTGCCGTCGGCCGCGGACGGAATCGACGCCCACGCGCCCACCGCGAGGCGATCCCCGATCGGAGCGCGCGCCCCGACGCGCCAGCCCAGGCTCCACAGGCTGATCGTGTCCGTGTCGTTGCTGTCGCGGAAGCCGCTCTCGTCGAAATCGTTCCGCCAGCGGAACTTCGAGTTGATCAGCGTGAAGTCCAGCCCGGTTCCCACCGCGACCGGGCCGGCGTTCCACGCGAGGAGCGCGGGAAACCGGATCTCGTTGCCCTCCGTCTCCAGCGACTGCTCGTAGGGCACGCCGTCGGGCGTCTCCGCCGTCTGCTCGATGAGGCCGTCGGCGCGGCGATCCACCAGCAGCCCGAGGCCCAGCGCCACGTTGCGCGGCAGCGGAAACACCAGCCCCAGGTTCGGCACGAAGCCGGTGTACTCCTTGGCGAAGGGCGACGAGTCCGGAAGCGTCTCCTCCGAGCGCGTCCACTCCGTCTCCCAGCTCCCGAAGAACCCGGCCGACGTTCCGAACGGCAGCGTCGCCGGATTCCCGGAGAGCGAGCGGACGGTCGTGGCCGCGGACGCCCCGCCCAGCGCGCGAACGTCGGCGCGGTCGGAGACGATGGGCTCCCCCAGTCCGCGGACGGAGTAGCGCGACGCGCCGAACGCGGACGACGCCGCGATCAGCAGCAGCAGGGCCGGAAGGGCGATGCGACGGATCACGGCGCCACCTCCGAATCGTCGGGCGTGTACCAGATCCGCAGGGTCGGGGTCTTGGCGGGGTCCTCGCTGTCCGGCCCGTGGAACAGCGCGGTGTCCGTATCCGTGCGCTCCTCCACGGCCCGGATCTGGAAGCCGTCGTTGGGCTCCTCCAGCATCTCCTCCACGATGGTGGTGACCTGCAGGTTCACCGAGTCCGTGTCGGCGGAGACGGTGGTGACGCCGAAGAGGACGCTGTCCACGTCGGTGGAGTCGGCGGCCCACGGCTGCGACAGCACGCGCTGCACCCCGATGGAGAACGAGTTGAGCCGCGATGCGTCCGCGTCCAGGTGGAGCGTCAGCTCCGCGCGGTGGATCGTCGCCCGGTCGCCCAGGTCCTCCCAGGAATAGGCCGCCAGGAAGCGCGCCGGGATTCCCCGGGCGATGGCCAGCCGGCCCGGCGTGCCGATCACCGGGACGAAGTCCGGCGTCTTCGCCAGCGCGAAGGTGTCCGCGCTGGGCGCCAGCGTGCTCGTCTGCACCTCGCCGTCGGCCGTGGTGTGGACGAGAAGTCGCGGCGGATCGATCGAGTCGCGGCTGCCGAACTCCACCTCGGAGTCCTGGCCCTCGGCCGGCACGATGGCGACGCCGAAGTTGTTCGCCGCGTCATCGACCCAGCCCTGCACGATCGCCCCGAGTGCGACGCGAACCGTATCTACTTCGTCCGGCGGGAAGGGCACATCCACGGAGTCGAACGGCGCGGCCGCCAGCGTGGGCAGCGAGTCCGGGTCGGTCGACCCCTCGTCCCAGTCCGAGATCACCGCGTAGAGCAGCATCCGGAAGGGAGACGTGTCACCGAGCGCCGTTCCGTAGGACAGCTCCAGCGACGCGCTGTCCACGACGGCTCCCGCCGCGGGCAGCCCCTCGGCCGAGAAGCGGACCAGCGACGTGGCGCGGAAGCCGGGGCGCGCTCCGACGAGGATCGTGCCCAGGCCGCCGGCTCCCTCCGGCGAGGCGTCCAGCTGGTACTCCCGGGAGCTGTCGGGGGCGGTCACCTCCACGAGACGGACCGCCTTGCGCTCGCCCTGCTCCTCGATGAGCGACACGCCGAGCTGGTTGTTCTCCCGCGTCCCGCACGAGGCCAGGAGGCCCAGGACGGCGAGGAGCGCGAAGGTGGCGGCCGCTCGCGGGCCGCGAGAGGCGGATGGTGTGACCGGCACGGTCTTCCCTTTCCGGAGGGGTGAGGCGGCCCGGGAGTCTAGCAGCGGTCCGCGGGACGCGCCAGAGGGCGAGAGCCGCCGCCCGTCCGCCTCCTTCCGCCGTTCGCGTCGCTCCCCCGGACCTTCATGGAGGAAACCGGGGTGGGGTCGTTGACGTTCCGTACAACCGTTCGGAAAGTGGGTTCCACGTTGGGCGGCCGATCGAGGTCTCGAGACGTCGCCCCCGGAGTCCGCGTCGCCCTGCGGCGCGCCGAAACCCCCTGAACCTCCCGTTTCGGGCGTTTCCCGGCTCCGGCCCGCACCGTTGCCCTGGCACCGACAATACGGGTGGTGGCCGCGTCCGGACCCCGGCCCCGTGCCCCCGACCCCGGATCTGGGACGGCCCGGGAGAGTCGGGATAGGGGATGGTGGCGTCTTCCGAACCACGACGGAAGCTCCGCGGCGCGGCTCCCCCGCCTGTCTTGACACTCCTGCCCCGCGTCCGTACTGTTTCGCGTCCGATTCCGAGTCCCTCGGGGTCGCGGCACCGGGCGGAACGGCCCGGTGGACGGCTTGGGGCGGTGTAGCTCAGCTGGTTAGAGCAGCGGAATCATAATCCGCGTGTCCGGGGTTCGAGTCCCTGCACCGCTACCAACCCTTTGGCCCGCAAGTGATTGGCTTGCGGGCCGTTGTGTTTTGAGCTCCTTGAGCTTGCTGGGCCGTCTTCACGATGGCGGCACCACGCACCGGCGCTTGCCCGCTGACGCCTGCCCGACACGCGACCGCCCGGTTCACGCTCTCAATCGGGCGGGTCGTCCGGACGCCCGCTGCCTGTCCCTTCGCCATTGGCCCGGACTCAGAGCGTACTGCTCCTTGAAGCAAGCATTGAAGCGTCGCACGCTGCCGAAGCCCGCTCGAAGCGCCACATCGATGATCGGCAACCTCGTTTCCGCCAGCAATCTCCGAGCCTTGTGAAGGCGCTTCGTCTGGGCGACCTGATGCGGCGTCGCGCCCAGGTGCTCCTCGAACAAGCGGCGCAAGTGCCGGCTCGAAACTCCCAGCCGAGCAGAGAGGTCTTCCACGGACCCTTCGTTCAGGGCCCCCGTATCGATCAACCTCATGGCTCGGTTTACCGTTGCCTGAGTTCCGATCCAAGCCGGCGAGTTGGGGATTGCATCGGGTCGACATCGCTTGCACGGCCGGTAACCCTCAAGTTCGGCTTCCGTCGCGGAGCGATAGAAGGCGCAATTCTCGAACTTCGCCTTTCGAGCCGGGCAGATCGTTCGGCAATAGATTCCCGTCGTCCTAACGGCAATGAACACGCGTCCATCATAGCGCTTGTCCTGCCTGAGAAGCGCATTGTGAAAGACACGATTCCGCCTCCTGTCCGTGAGTGCACCCATCTCGCGCTTCTATCACATCCTGGACTCTCGAACGCGCCGATTTCGGACACCATCAACACCCTCCCCAGTGACGTCCGATCTCAGCGCGACGCGACAACTGCCCCCCCTCTACAAGCGCTCATGGACCCTACTTCGGAGGCGTTCGTGACCGCTCCTGTCCAGATCGTCGCCCTTGGATGGCGGCTGATCATCGGATTCGCCCTTTCCATGTTCACGGTGGGTGCGTTCTTTCTGTCCCTCTCCCCGGCACTCTTCGAGATGAGCAAGGACCTCAACGCACCCCCACATCTACTCGGTCTCCCGGGGGCCCTTTACGGACTCTCCCTCGGCGCCACTGCGCTTTCTGCATCGATGGTGATGGATCGCTACGATCGTCGCCGGTTCTTTCACGGGGGGATGACCTTGCACGTCCTCGGCATCGCGCTCGTCGTGGCGACCCCGGGTTGGGCGATGTTCTGCCTGGGGTGGACGCTTTGCGGCAGCGGCGCCGGACTCCTGCAACCCGCGGCCTACGCCATCGTGTCCGACGCCACCAGCGAGAAGAGACGAGCACGATCTCTTGGCCACATCAACGTGGGCTGGGCCGCGGCGACCCTCATCGGGGTTCCCGCGATGGCTGGACTGCAGGAGTGGCTCGGATGGAGACTCTCCCTCTCTCTGTTCCTGCTCTCCTGGGCGACCGTCCGCGTCTTGACGACATCGCGACTCCTTGCCCGGCGCACGCAGGAGCTGACGCCTTCGAATCGCTCGAGCCTGTGGTCCCGCGACCGACTCCACGCGATTGCCAAGCACAGACTCCACTGGCTCTTCCTCACCACGATTCTCATCTTCGTCGGATTCTACGGTGCCTACACCTTTCTCGGCCTCGCTCTTGTGGCCAAGCTGGGCTCACCGCCATCGACGATTGGCGGATTCGTGGGAATCTACGGAGTCGGGTTTCTCGCGGGCACACTCAACACCTGGGTCATTGACCGACTGGGACGTCTGCGTGTGCTCACTGTGTCGACGAGTGCGCTTGGCGTGCTCCTTGTCGCAATGCCTCGCCTGTTGCTCGATAACGGGAGCGTCTCGCTGTGCATGTTCGCGTGGGGCATCTTGCAGGTCTTCACGTTCACTTCGCTGACGAGCATCGCGGGATGTGCCCCCAAGGAGCTACGCGGACTGGCGCTTGCGCTGAACTCAGCTGCGGTGATGGCCGGCGCAGCGCTGGGATCTGCCTTGATGGGACCGATCTTCAACACCGCGGGATACCAAGTCGTTGGACTTCTCTCCGGCGGAGCCACCCTGCTCGCAGCCGCGATCGCCGCGTCCCGCGTGCGGCGCTTGCCCGACGTACATCCGTAGTTCAACGCATGAAGACCGGGCGGGTGGAACTTGCCCCGCCCGCTCCCTTCCGCTCCCGCGGCACCAGCTCATCCCGGTTCGCAAGATGGAGCGCACCGATGGCGAGGGTCTCCGCCGACCTTCGCAGGTACTCGTCCACCACGGCATCCATCGTGTCGTGCGGCGTGTGGTGCGACCTCTCGTAGTCGAGGGGACCGGACTGCTCGAACGAGAGCGCCGGCACGCCGGCCTCGAGGAAGGCTACGTGATCACTGCTGCAGGCCGCGCCCGATCCTTTTCCACAGCTCGTTGTCGTCTGGCAGCCGCCAGCCGGAGCACACGCCGCGTTCGCCGAGTCGCCCCCGTTCGGCCCGCACGCCGTCGTCGGCGGGCACGTGGCCGGTTTGCAGGCGGCATCGGGCAAGCACGACGCTGCCGAAGCCGATGGGGAAAGAGCCGGCGGCGGCACCTCCCGGGTCACAAAGCCGTCGACCGCGGCGAAGGCTTCGCGGATGGGTTCGACGTAGGCCGCGGGCACGGATGCTCCGGTGATCGGGTTCGCGCCGGCGTCGACGTTGAGCACGACCGACACCGCTGACATCTCCGATCGACGGTCCTTCACGTAGGCGCGGGCTCCCAGGAGCCCCTGCTCCTCGCCGGTCCAGAGCGCGATCCGGATCGTTCGCCGGGGCACCTGGCCCGAGGCCACGATTCTCCGGGCCGCTTCGAGTACGACGGCGACACCGGCGGCGTTGTCCGCCGCCCCCTGGCCGACGTCCCAGGAGTCTAGGTGCGCGCTCAGGATCACGAACTCGTCCGGCTTGTCGGACCCCACGATGTCTCCGATGACGTTGTGAGCCGTCCGAGGATCACCGAACTCGTGCACCAGGTCGAACTCGAGTTCCGGGGGCGGGCCGCGGCGCACCCGTTCCCAGACCGCGGCGAAGTCATCGTTCGACAACTGAACGACTGGGAGGGTGGGGAGATCGGATCGGCGGGCCGGCATGACGCCGCAAGCCATGAGGTCGTCTCCGCGGGGGCGCTGAACGAACCCCGCGATGCCGTAGCTCGCTCCCAGCTCCTGTGCCGGCCCCGGAAGCGAGGTCTCGACGAGCACCCAGCTTCCCCTGAGGTCCGCACGATTCCGGTCCCAGTCCTCGAGCGTCTCCGGCGCGCCAACGACCCGCCCACGAAGGGGGCCCGCCGTCCCCGCGCTCCAGGCATCGACAAGGAACCGGAGCGGCCTGGGCTCCTCGCCCAGGAGCACTCCGCGGGAGGGGCCACGTTCGAACGTCACCGGGACCTCCCCCCACTCCTCGAGCCTGACTCCCTCGAGGCCGATGCGTTCCATTTCCTGACGGGCCCAATCCGTCGCCCGCTCGAGCCGAAGGGATCCGGTGAGCCGCGGCCCGATTCCCTCTGCCAGAGTCCTCACATAGTCTCCGCTTCGGTCTCCAACGGCGGCCGCCCGGATCGACGACAGCGAGTTCGCCGCAGCCGAATCACTCGCCCGCCAGACCAGCAGGGCCAGCGACGCCACGATCACGATGCCAACAGCCAGACTCCTCATTCCGCACTCCTTTCGTTTTCGTTTCCGTCCGTCCCGTGTCACCGCTTGCGGTAGCCCGGGCGAGTTCCTGCGCGGTCCCTCGCTACCGCACGATGGCGCCGAACATCCATCCGGCCAGCATCGCGCTCACGGTAGCCAGCGCGACGTAGAGGGCGAAGACCCGCGGGCGTACCAGAGTGAGAACCGGCACCGCAGCCCAGGCGCTGATGATCCCGCCCGCCACGAGGAAGGACATGGCGGCCCCCGGTCCCATTCCTGCGTCCATGAGGCCGCGAACCAGAGGAAGGGCGGCGTAGCCGTCCAGGTAGATCGGGGCGCCGACCAGAGCCGCGAGCGGGACTGCCGCGGCCTGGTCCCTTCCGACGACACTGCCGAGCAGCCCCGGTGGCAGGAGATCCCGGAGAAAGTGCTCGGCGATGAAGGCCACGAAGAGCCAAAGCGAGATGAGCTTCGCGAGAGACAGCGCGCGAGCAGCGAAGAGAGAGCGACGCTCGGGCTCCTGCCAGAATCTCCACGCGATCCGATCGGAGCCCCCGCAAGAGCACGAAGAATCGGCAAGCCGCTTCGCGATCTCCAGACGGGCCGGATCCCGAATCAAACGCGTGCGGGTGAGGAGCCACGCCACGCCGCCCCCGATGATCCCCGCCCCGAAGGCCGCGCCGGCCTTGCCGATGGCGAAGGACAGCCCGAGCGTGCGGGCAGTGACCGCCAGCATGCCCGGGTCCGTGACCGGCGAAGAGAGCCAGAAGGCCATGATTGGCGCGAGGGGCACGCCGGCCACGAGGAGACCGGCCACGAGAGGCAGAACCGTGACACCACATACGGGGGCCACCGCACCGACGAACGCAGCCAGCAAGATCATCCTGAGGGGGTGGCCGCGAAAGACGGCCGCGATGGCGGCCATCGATCCACTGGCGGTGATCGACGCCGAGAGCAGGATGCCGAAGGCGATCGCGGGGGAGGCGGCGAGCAGGCTGCGCCCGGAGAACACCAGGGCCTGTCCGGCCCTCCCCGGCTCCGCCGCAGCAAAGGCGATTGCCCCGGCGATCAGCAATCCTGGGCCGAGTTTGCCCCGGAGCCTGGCCGGCCAAGAGCCCAGCCCGATCCGCGATGTCTGCGCGTGGTCATTTCCCATGCGGGAAAGATGGCACCACGTTTGACATCGGTCCAATTCATAGATATCATCTTACCCATGCACACAAACGAACACTCGGTTCCACGACTGGACACCGTTGCGCTGCGCACGTTCCTCGCGATCGCCGACACGGGCAGCGTCACGCGCGCCGCGAAGGCGCTGCATCGCACCCAGTCCGCGATCAGCGTGCAGATCAGGCAGCTGGAGGACGCCCTGGGCTCGCGGCTCTTTACCCGCGAGCCGCGGGGCATGGCCCTCACCACCCAGGGAGAGAGGCTCCTGGCCTCCGCCGGCCCGATCGTCGCTGCGCTCGACCAGGCCGCCGCCGACCTGGTCCGGGATCCGGTTCGGGGGAAGGTCCGCGTGGGGATCCCGGACGACTACGGCGGCGGCCTGCTGACCTCGGTGCTCGCCGGGTTCGCCCAGCGCCATCCCCTCGTCGAGGTGGAGATCGTCTGTGGCTTCTCAACCCGTTTCCCCGAGGCCCTAAAGAGGGGCGAACTCGACCTCGCCATCCACGCCGGCGAACGCGGGGACTGGCGGGGGGAGGTCCTCCGCGAGGAGCAGACGGTTTGGGTCGATCTCCCTGGCTCGGTCGCATCGACGATCCGGCCTCTTCCCGTCGCCCTCTTCGACCGGGCGTGCTGGTGGCGAGACGAGGCGATTCGGGCGTTGAGCAGCGCCGGTATCGACTACCGAATCGCGTACTCCAGCGAGAGCGTGGCCGGCGTCAAAGCGGCGATCAACGCGGGGCTCGCCGTCGGAGTCCTCGCCAACAGCACCGTCGACCCCACGATGCGTATCTTGAGTGCCGCCGAGGGCCTCCCCGTGCTGCCGTCCTCCAGCCTCGTGATGACGAGGCGCGTTGAAGCGAAACAGCCGGCCGTGGACGCCATGGCGGAGGCGATCCGCCACGCGACCCGGTAGGCGCCGAGGCCCGGCGTCCATCCCTTAGGTCCGCTGCGCCACCGCGCGCCAGCCCATCGCCCGGATGACCTCGGCCTCGATGAGTCGTCGTTCCCACTCCAGCACTCTCTCGCCGGCACCGTCGCCACACCACGCCGCGAAACGGTGCCCGAGGCTCCGAAAGAGGTACGGCGCATCCTGCTCCGTGTGAATGTCGAAGAGTTCGCGGGCCGCGCTTCGCATGACCGACGAAGGGTGTGGCGGCGAGCCGGGATCGTGCTGGTCGTGCCAGCGTCGAAGAGGATCTCGGAGGTCGGACGGGGAATCGGCGCCGGGCGATTCCGAGCCTGCAAGGAGGTCCTGCAATCCGTAGTACCAGAGAGCGGTTCCTTGATCGATCCGTTCGAAGGCGAACTCCTCCAGCAGCAGCGTTCCGCCCGGACGAAGCAGAGAGCGAGCTGCTTCCAGAGCACGATGCACACTCGGCATGTGGTGCAGGCTGCGAGAGAGCAGCACGGCATCGAAGGAACCGCCTCGGTTCGCGAACTGCTCGAGGCTGCACATGCAGACCCGTAGCCCACGAGCGCGGGACGCCGCAACGGCCTCCGGGTCGGGATCGACCCCGAGAACTTCCAGCCCGCCGGCAACCAGCAACTTCGTGAGATCGCCTTCCCCGCACCCCACATCGAGAATCGTCGCTCCTCGGGGGATGTGATCGAGAACGAAGCGCGAGGTCATGCATGCCCCGACGCTCGGCGCATCACCCGGATGGATGTTCCTCTGTGCCATCGACGCCTCCGGCTGCCGGCAGAGAACGACAGGAACGCAACGCTCGGGTAGCGTACGGACACCGCGTCGGGGGCGTCTTGGATCGATGTTGCACGGTGGCACACGTCGAGTGCGGCAGGAGTGCACCGCCATCGGGCTTACAACTGGGAAAGCGCGTCGAGGCCGGTCACCAGTGTGCCGGGAGAGCGGCCCAGTACCGCACGAAACGACCGATTCAGGTGGGGCTGATCGCAGAACCCGAGGTCCAGCGCGATGTCGGCGAGGGATCGTTGACTCAGCGCGATGCTGTCCGCGGCGCTCGCGACCCGACACACCAACCGATAGCGCTGCATCGAGCACTCGAAGAAACTGCTGAACGCGCGCGAGAGCGCGGATCGGTTCGCGCCGATCGTGTTCGCGATGGAGGCGATGCTGGATTGCGGTCGGGCCGACAGCAGCTCCGCCGCGCGAAGGGCAGGACTCCGTCGACCCTCATCCCCCTTCGCGTCGCATCGGAGATCGGCGAACCTGCGAGCCAACACCTCAGCTCGCTCGGCCGGGTCGGAGCGCTCCGTCAACTGATCATGAAGCTCCCGCACCCAACGAACCTCGGTCCCGGTCATCGCGCGAGTCCGCGGCTCCGGGAGATCGTGAAACGCGTCGTCGCCAAGACCGATTCCGAGGCAAGCCGCGCTCTCCGAACAGATCGTAAAGTGAGTGCTCCCGGATGGCTTCCCATGCACGAACCCGCGGGGCACCAACACCAGCCCCTGCTCGCTTCCCACAAGGCACCAGCCCCGCAAGACGAAGTGCAAGCAGGCACCGTCGTGCCTCCGGTGCGCGGAGTACGTCCATCGCCCAGGCGGACCCGTCGTTTCATCCGGCGCGGTGCCCGAACCCCGAAGCGTCCCGCAGTGGTAGAGCACTTGGCAACTCCATCGTCAGGATCCCGCGGAGGATAGGCCACCGTCGAGATTGCGACCTCCCCATCCGGGGTGGATTCCGGCTAATCTGGCGCCATTCACGAGCGCTCCGGGGAGCGCGATCCGGCGACGTGCCGTCGGCCCACCGGCCATCGGAGCGGAGCCGTGCGACGGGGACGGATCTCATGACGCAGGGAAACGGCTCCAGCTGGTGGCGGCGGTTCTCCCGCGGGCGTCGCCCGTCGGACGGGAAGCTGGGCACGTTCCTGGGCGTCTTCACGCCCACCATCCTCACCATCCTGGGCGTGATCCTCTACCTGCGCATCGGCTGGGTCGTCGGGCAGGTGGGGCTGGAGCGCACGCTGCTCATCGTCGCGCTCGCCAACGGCATCACACTGATCACCACGCTCTCGTTCTCCGCCATCGCCACGAACATCCGCGTGGGCGCAGGCGGCGCGTACTACATCATCTCGCGCAGCCTCGGCCTGGAGCTCGGCGGCGCCATCGGCCTGCCTCTGTTCCTGTCGCAGGCGCTGTCCGTCACGCTCTACGCGTTCGGTCTCGCGGAATCGCTCCGCATCCTCTGGGCCGGCACGCCGGTGCAGCTCGTCGCGTTCTTGATCGTGGCCGCGGTGGGCGCCCTGGCGATGCGCGGCGCCGACCTCGCGCTCCGCGCGCAGCTTCCGGTGCTCGGCCTCATCGGGCTGTCGCTGGCGGCGCTGGGCTGGGGCGCGATGCGCGGCACGGGAATCGTCGCGCCGTTCGACCCGACGATCGAGACGCCGGGGTTCTGGACCGTGTTCGCGGTGTTCTTCCCGGCCGTGACCGGGATCATGGCCGGCCTCGGCCTTTCGGGCGATCTCCGCGACCCGATCCGCGCCATCCCGCTGGGCGCGCTCTCCGCCGTCCTGGTCGGCCTGGTCGTCTACGCGGTGGTCCCGGTCCTGCTCTCGCGCGTGGCCAGCCCGGAAGCCCTGATCCAGGACCCACTCATCTGGGCGCGCGTCGCGCCGCTCGGACTGCTGCTGGTCCTGCCCGGCCTGTGGGGAGCCATCTTCTCGTCCGCGGTCGGGTCGATGCTGGGCGCCCCGCGCACGCTGCAGGCCATGGCGGCCGATCGTCTCGCGCCCGCGTGGCTCGCCCGCTCCGTCGCCGGGCGGAAGGAGCCGGTCCTGGCGCTCGGCCTCACGGTCCTCATCGCGCTGGCCGCCGTCCTGCTCGGCGATCTGAACGCGGTGGCGCCGGTCGTGGCGATGGTCTTTCTCACGGTCTACGGCATGGTGAACCTCGTCGCAGCGTTCGAGTCCCTCTCCGGCGATCCGTCCTGGCGGCCGAAGCTGCGCGTGCCGTGGCCGTTGAGCCTGCTGGGCGCGATCGGCTGCCTCGTGGTCATGTTCCTCATCAACCCCATCGCGTCCCTCGCGGCGTTCGTGGTGGAGGCCGCGCTCTGGCTCTGGCTCGCGCGCCGGGAACGCCGCGAGCGCTGGGGCGATGCCCGGCGCGGGATGTACGAGTCGCTGATCCGCTGGTCGCTGGAGCAGCTCGCGCATCGTCCGATGAGCGCGCGCAACTGGCGGCCGCACGTGCTCGTCTTCGCGGAGGACGTGGAGCGCCGGCTGGACCTCGTGCGCTTCGCCATCTGGTTCAGCCAGGGGCGCGGCGTGGTGACGGTGTGCGAGCTGCTGGTCGGCGACATCCTGGAAGACGCCGAGCGGTCGCTGGAGCGGGAGGAGCGCATCCGGCGCGCGCTGGACCGCGAGCACCTCACCGCCTTCGCCGAGGTGGACATCGTCCGGGACGTGATCGCCGGCATCACGGACGTCTCGCAGGCGAACGGCATCGCCGGCCTGGACAGCAACACGATCGTCGTCGGCTGGCCGCGCGAGCGCGGGCGCCTGCTGGAGCTGTTCCAGGTGGTGCGACGGCTGGAGCGACTCAAGAAGTCGGTCGTCATCGGCCGCGTGCAGCCGGGCCTCATCCCCCGCGACGGCGAACGCCGACAGATCCACATCTGGTGGGGCGGGCTCCAGCGCAACGGAGACCTCATGCTGCTGCTCGCGCACCTGCTCACCCGCAACCGCGAGTGGGGCGACGCGGAGGTGACCGTACTGAGCGTGGCGTCCAACGAGCTCATGAAGGCCGAGACCGAGCGCCAGCTCGCGCAGCTCCTGGCCGAGATCCGAATCAGCGCGAGGTCGCGCGTGATGCTCCGGTCGGAGGAGCGGTCGGTGCGGGCGATGATCCGTGAGCAGAGCGCGGAGGCCGACGTCGTCTTCCTGGGACTCGACGTGCCCAGGGACGAGGGCGCCTTCGACTCGTACGCGGACCGCCTGCTGGAGCTCGGCCGGGAACTGCGGACCGTGTTCTACGTGAAGAACGCCAGCCTCTTCGTCGGCGGACTGCTGGAGAGCTCCGATCAGGCGCCCGCCGCCGTCCCCGAGCCCGAACCCGCCGAGACGGGCGAGGGCCACGCGTGAGCCTCGTCGCGAGCCTGCACGCCGCCTTCCACGAGCCGTCGACGCGGATCTACCGGATCGTCCAGGGCGCCATCTGGGCGCTGATCGTCCTGTCGATCGCGATGCTCGCCGTGGAGCCGATGCTGCCGGAGGACGGCCCGGCGCTGGAGGTCTTCGGTCTCCTGGACCGGATCGTCCTGGGGATCTTCGCCGTCGAGATCCTCCTCCGGATCGCCACGCACCGGCCCCGGTCGCTGGCCGTGTTCCACCGGGAGCCGCTGGGCCGCGTGCGCGCGCATGCGCTGGCCCGTGCGAAGTACCTGCTGCGGCCGATGGTCCTCGTCGACATCGTGGCGGTGCTCGCCCTCTTCCCCGGGCTGCGCGGACTGCGCGCGCTGCGACTGCTCCGTCTGCTCCGGACCACGCGCGTCTTCCGCTACCGGAATCCGTTCGCCATCGTGATCCAGGCGTTCGAGGAGAACGGCCTGCTGTTCTCGTTCGCGTTCAGCGTGCTGATCGCGGCGACGCTGCTGGGCGGAATCAGCCTCTACCTCGTGGAGGTCCGGCACAATCCCTCGGTCCACAGCATCCTGGACGGGGTCTGGTGGGCGCTCGTCACGCTGACGACGGTCGGCTACGGCGATCTCGTCCCCGTCACGCTGCTGGGGCGGATCGTGGCCGGCGTGATGATGGTCTCGGGAATGTTCACGCTGGCGCTGTTCGCCGGTATCGTGGGATCGAGCCTCGTGTCCGGAATGCTCAGCATCCGGGAGGAGCAGTTTCGCATGAGCGACTACGTGAACCACGTCATCGTCTTCGGCTTCGACGAGAGCACGCACATCCTGCTCCACGCGCTGCGCCAGGAGCTGGACCTGGACGAGACGCGCGTGGTCGTGATGGACGATCACGATCGGCCGCGCGACCTCCCGCCCGAGTTCCTCTGGGTGGAGGGCGATCCCACCAAGGAGAGCGAGCTCGACAAGGTCCGCCTGACGCACGCCCTCGCGGTCGTCGTGTCGGGGGCGCGCGATCTGACGCCCCAGAACGCCGACGCGCGCACGATCCTCACGACGTTCACGATCCGTTCGTTCCTGACGCGCAACCTCAAGAAGATCCAGCACCGGATCGCGCCGCTCTACATCGTGGTCGAGATCCTGGATTCGGAGAACGTCGACCACGCGCACACCGCCGGCGCCGACGAGGTGATCGAGACGCGGAACCTCGGGTACTCGCTCATCGCCCACGCGCTGCGCTACCACGGGACGGCCACCACGATGAGCCGCTTCATGACCTCGGGCGACTACAACGTCTACATCGGACGCATTCCGGATCCGCCGGATCGGGCACTGCCCTACCGCGAACTCCTGACGCGGATGCGGCTCTCCGAGCGGGGCGGGCTGGTGATCGGCGTGCGCACGCCGGACGGGGAGGAGATCATCAACCCCCCGCGGGACTGCTCCGTGTCCCCCGACATGCTGCTCATCTACCTCGCCGAGAGTCCGCTGCTCGAGCCGCCCCTCTGAGGCCCTCCGGGTGCTCGTTCTCCGACGCCTGTCGTCCGTCAGCCGGCGGACGGTCCGGCGACATTGTTCCCGGGCGGGAACGGGAGCGCACTGGACGATGAGGCCGCGCCCGGGAGGAGAGGCGGCCGCTCCCCGCGCGGCGCTCCTCGCCGCGCGATCCTCCCAACCGATCCAAGGAGGAAGCCATGAGGAGCCTGACGATCCCCGCTGCGATCCTCGCCGTCGCGCTCGTCACGTCCGGATTCGACGGCCGGCCGGAGCCTTCGTGGAGACCGTTCGATCCCGGCCTGGGCTACGAACGCGTCCAGTCCGCCACGCCCGCCCCGATCCCCGACAACGACGCGGACGGCATCCTGCTGGGCCCGCTGCGTCTCGGCCCCGGCGCGGGCGCGTTCGTCGATCTGATCCTGGAGATCGAGGCGTTCCATCCGAGCCCCGGCGATCTGCAGGCACGGCTCTGCTACGACGAAAACCTGGACGGCCGCTTCGAGGTCGACGTCCTCGTCCCGCTCTACCTGGCCCGCACCGCGCCGGACGATCCGCCCACCTGGGGATGCCCGCTGCGGCTCGACGGTGCGTACTTCTTCCGCGTCGATCGCGAGTGCGATGCGCTCCACGACTGGGAGGAGACGTCGTTCTCCGACTTCCTCGGCTGCCACGGCGGCGGGGACTTCTTCCTGCGTCTCGTCGACGAGCGGGCGCAGGACGTCGGGTTCGTGAAGGCCTGGGCGGTATCCGTGCGCTGCCGGCGGCCGCTGAAGATCCTGCCGTTCGGCGAGACGATGCTGTCGCTGGGCACGTAGGCTCGACGGGGAGGTGCGCAAGGCCCGCTCCCCGCGAATCAGGACGGATCGCCCTCGGTCCGCTCCCGCAGCCCGCGCGCCGCATCGCGGCTCAGCGGGAGCGCGGTCCCGTCGTGCAGCCGAACCTCGTAGCGACCGCCGCCCACGTGGCCGAACCACTCCACGCGCTCCACGTCCAGCACGACCGATCGATGCACGCGCACGAACTGCGGCGGCAGCGTCCGCTCGAGGCGCGCCATCGTCTTGTCGAGCAGCTCGAAGCGACCGTCCTCGAGGTGCGCCTCCACGTAGTGATCGGCGGCCCGGAAGTGCGTGATGCGCGCCAGCGGCAGCACGCGGAGCCCTCCGTCCCGGCGCGCCGTCACGTACCGGGTCAGGGTCGCTCCCGGGCGCGGAGCGTCGAGGCGGGCGAACGCCTCGGCCAGCCGGTCCCGGCCGAACGGCTTGGGCACGAAGTCCGCGACCCCGTACCGGAACGCCTCCACGGCCCGCTCCGGGCTGGCGGAGATCACGATGGTGTGGAACGAGCCCGCCGACGCCTCGCGGAGGAGCTCGTAGCCGTCGTCGCCGTTGAGGTTGAGGTCCAGCAGGCAGACATCGACGGGAACGCGGCGAAGCTCGTCGGCCGCCCGCTCCAGCTCGTGGCACTGGCGCAGCGACGTGAGCCGGCCCCCGAGGCACTCCCGGGTGAGACCTGCGACGTACTCCGCGATGGGCGGCTCGTCCTCGACGATCAGAACCCTCATGAGACCGGCACCTCCCGGAGCCCGATCCGACCGCGCGCGGCGGCCCGGATGGACGACGCGCGCGGCAACCGGATCACGGCCACCCACTGCGGTCCCTCCTGCCCGCACTCCAGCGTGCCGTCGACGGCGGCCAGTCTCGCCCGGACGTAGCGCAGCCCGAGCCCCTCCTCCTCGCTCGACGTCGCGGCGCCGGAGCGTCGCCGCAGGCGGGATCCGTCGTTGCGGAGCCGCAGGACCACGACGCCTCGCTCCTCCCATCCGTCGAGGCGGAAGACGCCGCCCTCCCCCGGCGCGAACGCGTGGGTGAGCCCGTTCTCCACGAGCGTGTGCAGCACGAGCGGCGGCACGCGACAGCCGCGGGGCATCGCTCCGGTTTCCAGTCGGTACTGCGCGTCCGTCCGATACCCCATCAGTCGCAGGTGGTTGCGGCAGAGTTCCGTCTCCGTCTCGAGCGGGATGTCGGCGGCGCCCGACACCGAGCTCACCGCCCGAAACTCGTCGCCCAGCGCTTCCACGAGGCGGGCCGCGGTTCCCGGATCCCGGCGCATCCACGAGAGCGTCGAGAGCAGCGTGTTCATGAGGAAGTGCGGCTGGATGACCCGCTTGAGGAGGTCCGCCTCCTGCCGGGCCAGCGCGAGACTCGTCGCTTCGTGACGGCGGTTCTGCGCGCGAAGCTGACGGCTCGTCGAGATGGCCACGGCGAAGATGAAGACGACGAGCCCGACCGCGTTGAGGTATGGCCCGCCCGGAGCGCCGAAACGCGCCGCGAGGATCCCGATCGTCATCACGCCGACGCCGAGGAAGGCGGAGAGCGCGCCGGGCTTCCGGCGGACGACGGTCCCGGCGAGCAGGACGAGCACGTACGCCAGCACGGCGTAGATGGCCCCCTGCGCGCCGGCCACGAGCGCCGGCAGCAGCGCCGTCGGCACGGAGACGATGTCGTGCAGGCGGCGGCGCGGCAGCTCGAACGTGTGCGCGAAGAACGCGATCAGCAGCACGCCGCCGGCCACCAGGAAGAACAGATCCACGAGCGCCTGCTCCGCGGGGCCGAGCCCGAGGAGGGAGCGGACGCCCGGGAACCGGGGCGCCAGCCCGCCCACGCACGTGAGAAGGTGCAACCCGAAGAGGAGGTGCGGCCGCTGACGGCCGCCCCCCAGGAACAGGGCGAAGCTGTAGACGGCCGCAGCCAGGAACACGCCGAGACGCAGCAGCGCCAGCGCGACAAGAGGATCGCTCATCCTCCGAACCTAGCCATCGCCGGGACGGCCCGCTATCTCGTCAGGACGAGCGTACGCGATGCGGTGTCGGACCCCGTGCGGAGGCGGACGAAGTACGTCCCGCCCGCCACGCGCTCCCCGGCGTCGTTGCGGCCGTCCCACGTCACGACGTGGGTCCCGCGCGGCCGTTCGCTCCCACCGAGTCGACGGACCCTTCGTCCGCCAACGTCGTGGATGCTCACGTCGACCCGGCCGGCGGCCGGCAGTTCGAAGGAGAGGCGGGTGGAATCCCGGAATGGATTCGGCGACGGAGCGCCGAGCCGCACTCCGGGGGCCGTCGCCCCGGTCGGCCGGGGCGCGGAGACGGCCGTGTCCAGGTCGATGCGGAAGAGCCCGTTGGCGAAGCCGCTCGAGACGAACAGCGTCTCTCCCGTCGGCGTGGACGTGATGCCGTTGGGACTGTGGAGCTTGGCGATGTCGGCCGGGCCCGCCTCGAAGCCCGGCTCGCCCGAGCCGGCCAGCCACGAGACCGATCCGTCGGCCAGGGAGATCTCGAAGACCTGGTGCAGCGAGAGGACGCACGCGAAGAGCCGACCGCCGGCGCAGTGCAGGTAGCCGACGCCGGGCGCCGTCGCGAACGCCGTCGCCGTCCCGTCCGGCGCGATCTTCGTGACGGACGAATCCCCGTTCCCGACGTACAGGTTCCCCGCCTCGTCGAACGTGAGCGCGTGGGGCTGGCTGACGAGCGGCCCGTCGTAGAACAACTCGGCGGTCTGGTCCGGGTGCAAGATCACGATCGTCGACGCCACGTTCGTCGCCACGTAGAGATCGCCGTTTCCGGACGGGTGGAACTCCAGATCCGCCGGGCCGTCGAGCGAGGCATCGGCGGAGAACACCGTCCGCGTCCCGTCCGGCGTGACGTGATGGACGCGGTCGCGCGTGAGATTGGCGATGTAGAGATTGCCCGCCGCGTCGAACGCCGTCCCGAGCGGTCCGGCCAGCGTCCCGAACGACGTGAACACCTCGCTCTCACCGCCCGGAGTCGTGCGCAGGACCTGGCGCTCGGACTGGCCGAACAGGAAGTACGTGCAGTAGATCCGGCCGTCGGGGCCGTAGCTGACGGCGTCGTTGGCCAGGGAACCCTCCGGCAGCACGACGCTGACCTGCGGGAGCGCATTGGCCACAGTGGCCAGACCGAGAGCAGCGGCAGCGAGAGCGAGCGGGCGGAATCGTGACATGGGCTGTCGACCTCCGGCGGGTGTCCGGGAAACGGCGGCGATGAGTGGCTTCCGTATCGCCATCGTAGAAAGAGCCCGCGGGGATCGCGGATCGAGTGCGCGAACCGCAGCCGCCGTTCGCAGGCGACAGCGCTTGCGAGGTCCGGGGCGGCGCCCGGCTCCCCTCGCACCCGCGAGCCGACGCACGGCGGTCGCGAGGGCCTGGCCCCAGGGACGAAAAGAAGGGGAGAGCGGCCGATGCGCCGTCTCCCCTTGCCCTCGGCCCGCGACGCGGATCTAGTCGCCGACACCTTCGTGGCGGAACTCGAGGATGAACTCATCCGTCTCGACACGCTTCGGATGCGCAAGAAGCGTCGGCCGCTTGGACCCACCGCCCGACGTGTTCGTGTCAAACGACCGCCACGCCTGCGTGGAATCATCGAACCAGCGCGCATCCAGGATCGGGCCGATGGTGACGACGTAGGTCGGACGCGTATCGACGGTCCGGAAAGTGGTCGCCAGGAGAAAGAGGACGAACACCAGAAGAAGGAGGGCGCCGGCGAGCCTACGGAGGCGACGCCCCCGCCGGCGGACGAGCCGCGCCGTTCTTGGAGTCATGACCGCTCCTTGCTCTGCGGCGCCGGGAGACTTACGTTTTCCCGGTTCCGCCGTTCAGTGTGGCTGCTCGCTCACGATGCTGCGGAACTCGCCCCGCTCGCCCTGGACGGCGGGCGGGGCACCCTCCCCGATCGCCCCGGAGTTCCGCTCCCCGAGGCGTCCCGAGACACGCCTTTCTCTGTGCTCGGCCGACCTATCCATAGTATAAAAATCGATCGGATTCGTCGACCCGATTCCTTTGGATTGCTCAGTGATTCCAGCGCCGGTTGATGCCGGGTCTTGGTTCGAGCGTGGCTCGGCCTTCACTCTTCGTGGGCATCCACGCCGCCGAAAGCTGCACGTCGCGGGTCGGTATCGGGGTGAAGAGCTTGGACCGCTTCAAGGTGTGCGCGAGTCCCGGGGAGCGCCGCGAGCGGCGCCGAGGCCTGGTGGACGAGAAGAGTCGGTTCTCTCTCCCTCACGGCCCCCGAGCCACCGGAATGTCGTCGCCTGGGAACTCGTGCGTCGAGGAAGGGCGAACGGCTTCCAGAGGGCACCGGGATGGTGATGCCGGGTGACAACGTGGCGATTGCGGCCCGCAGCGTGTCCGCATCGATGCTGCACAACCGCGGAACCGCTGGGGTCCGTCCGCCGTCGGAAAGGAACCACCCACTCCAACCGGGACGACGACGTAAACTTGTTTACGCCGTTGACTCAGGACGGCGGCTAGCCTATATTATTGATTCGATAATTCACTTCCAGGAGCCTGCGGAAATGCCAACGTCCGACTCGATCCCTCCGCACGAGTTTGCGGACCGATTCCCCATGATGGACGACGCCGAGTTCGAGGCGCTGGTCGAGGACATCCGGGTCAACGGTCAGAAGGAGAGGATCCTGCTCTTCGAGGGGAAGATCCTGGACGGAAGGAACCGTTACCGCGCCTGCCGGCGGCTCGGGATCGAGGCCGAGACGAGGACGTTCGACGGCACGCGCGAGGAGGCGGAACGCCTCGCAACCTCCGCCAACCTCCTGAGACGTCACCTCTCCAAGTCTCAAAAGGCGATGTACCTCGTGCGCTCCGGCCTCGTCGCGCCCGCCCCTCCCGAGGGCAGCCGCCGACGCTACGGAACCGGTCGCGACGCGATCATGGCGGTCGGCAAACGATACGGCGTCAACCACGTCACGATCTACAAGGCGGCGTTCGTGGACACTCGAGATCCGGAGCTGTCGGAGCAGGTCCTCGCGGGAGAGCTCTCCGTTGGCAAGGCCGAGGCGCTGCTGCGCGAGCGTGAGCAGCCCTTGTCCCACCGAGGGTCGCGCCGGAAACGTAGGATCAAGGACTTGGCCGAGGCCGAAGAGCTGGTTCGAGCCGTGAGCCACCAGCTCTATGACCTGGCATCGTCCGAAGTCCTGCGCGATCACCTGCAACGACTGAACGCCGCCAAGGAAGAGGTGCAGAAGGTGATCGACTCGATCGCGGAAGGTCGCCCGAGTCGCTCGCCCCGGCCCGAGTCGCCGAACGCTTCGTGAGAGGCGAACGCCGAGAGCTGATGAGCCAGGTTCTTTCCACCGTCCGCGACACCTTCGCCCGCCGCCGGCTCCTCCCCGCCGGCGGCCCGGTCCTCGTGGCCGTATCGGGCGGCGCCGACTCCGTCGCCCTGCTCCGGATCCTTCTGGACCTGGCCGACGAGCTTCGCCTCGGCGTCCGCGCCGCCCATCTGGACCACGCACTGCGTCCCGACTCCGCGGACGATGCCGCCTTCGTGCGGGAACTGGCCGATGCCTGGGAAGTGCCGCTGACGATCGAGCGGGTCGAGCGGACGGGCGGTGCCCCCGCGTCGAACGTGGAGGCGATCGCGCGCGAGGAGCGCTACCGTTTCCTGCACCGCAACGCGTCCGCGGACGACGCGGCCATCGCCGTGGGGCACCACGCGGACGACCGCCTGGAGAGCCTCCTCCTGGCGATGCTGCGCGGCGCGGGCCCGGCCGGGCTGTCTCAGCCGCGCGCGCGCCGGGACGACGGCGTCATCCGTCCGCTCTTCGACTGCCGGGCGGCGGATCTGCGCGACTTCCTCCGGGCGCGGGACATCGCCTGGCGCGAGGATCCGACGAACACGGACGGCTCCAACCTGCGCTCCCGCGTCCGCGCCGACGTCGTTCCGGCGCTTCTCCGCGAGAACCCGTCGCTCCCGACCAGCGTCGGCCGATCGCTCGATCTGCTGGCCGCTTTGAACGATCGTTCGGACGCCGAGGCGGCGCGGTTCCTGGACGCCTGGACGCGGCACGAGCGCGACGGGGAATTGACCCTTGATGGCCCGGAGGGGCGACCCTATGATCCGATCGTCCTCACGACGGTCCTGCGCCTCGCGATCGAACGGGTGGGCGGAGATCCGGCTCGGGCCGGGTTCGAAGCCCTGGAATCCTGCGCCCGGGCCTGGCGCCTCGGCGATCGGCTTTCCATCGACGCTCCCGGCGGAATTCACCTTGTCGTGCATGAGCGGACGGTCCGAATCCGGCGTTCCGACGCGGAGCCGGATCCGCCGATCGCGCGCGACCTTCCGGTTCCCGGCAGCATCGAGGTTCCCGGATCGCGGGCCCGGATCGTGGTGGAGGTGACCCGTCCGCGGAACCCCGCGGAGGAATCGGGTCCCCGCGTCGCCTGGGTGGATGCGGATCGCCTCGACGGATCGCTCCGGGTGCGGAGCCGTCGTCCGGGCGATCGCTACCGTCCGCTCGGACTCGGCGGGACGCGCAAGCTGCAGGATCTGCTCGTGGACCGGAAGGTTCCGGCCCACCTGCGAGACTCGCTCCCCCTCGTGGTGGATGGGGGCGGGATCGTGTGGATCCCCGGATTCCGGGTGGACGCGCGGGCCCGGATCACCGAAGAAACCCGAAAGGCATTGCGCCTGGAGCTGACCGGGGGAGCCCCCTGGTTCGAGGAGAGCCGACCGCGATGAACTCCGATACCGTGGCCCCCGTCGGAACCGTCCTCATCCCGGAGGCCAAGCTCCAGGAGAAGGTGCGCGATCTGGGCCGGGAACTGTCCGCCGAGTACCGGGACAAGTGTCCCATCCTGGTGAACATCCTGAAGGGCGGCTTCATCTTCCTCGCGGACCTCGTCCGGGCGATGGACGTGGAGTGCGAGATGGACTTCATGGTCGTCTCCTCCTACGAGGACCACACGGAATCCTCGGGGGTGGTACGGATCCTCTCGGACCTGGGGCTGAACATCGAGGGCCGCCACGTGTTGATCGTGGAGGATATCGTGGACACCGGGCTCACTCTGGAATACATCCGCGAACTGCTCCTGGCTCGGAGCCCCGCGTCGCTGAAGATCGTGTCGCTCCTGGACAAGAAGGAGCGGCGCTTGGTGGAGGTGCCCATCGATTGGGTGGGGTTCGAGATTCCCGACGAGTTCGTCGTCGGCTACGGTCTGGACTTCGCCCAGCGCTTCCGCAACCTGCCCTACATCACGGTGCTGGACGTGACCGACCTCCCGAAGGTGGGGGACGACACGACCGCCGCGAGCGAGGATGAACAGGAATGAACGATCGCCGGGATCCGGACGACCGCCGCCAGCAGGACCCGGGAGATCCGGGTCGCCGCAAGGATCCGCCGCGCTACGGTCGCGCCACCAAGACGATGGCCTTCTGGGCCGTCCTGATCCTGCTGTTCCTGGTCGTCTTCCATACCGTCTACAACGATCAGGGCCGCGAGGTGCAGATCGTCTACACCGAGTTCCTGGAGCAGGTGGACGACGGCAACATCAAGGACATCCGCATCGTCGAGCAGGAGGTCCACGGCGAGCTGCTGGCGCCGGCGATGACGGAGTTCCAGGGCGTCAACCAGGCGTACACGCGCTTCAAGGTCATCCTGCCTCCCAACGAGGAAGGGCTGACCGACCGGATCCTGGAAAAGAACGCCACCGCCAAGATCAGCGCGGACGTGCCGGGCACGCGCTGGACGCAGCTGCTCCTCGCGTGGCTGCCGATCCTGCTCATCCTCGGCATCTGGATCTTCATCATGCGGCAGATGCAGTCGGGCGGGAACCGGGCGTTCACGTTCGGCAAGAGCCGCGCGCGGCTGCTCACCGGCGGGGATCGTCCGAAAATCACGTTCGAGGACGTCGCCGGCGCCAACGAGGCCAAGCAGGAGCTGCAGGAGATCATCGAGTTCCTGCGCGAGCCGGCCAAGTTCCAGAAGCTCGGCGGGAAGATCCCGAAGGGCGCGCTGCTGCTCGGCTCCCCGGGCACCGGCAAGACGCTGCTGGCCAAGGCCGTCGCGGGCGAGGCCGGCGTTCCCTTCTTCTCGATGTCCGGTTCGGACTTCGTGGAGATGTTCGTCGGCGTCGGCGCCAGTCGCGTGCGCGACCTCTTCGAGCAGGGTCGCAAGAACGCACCGTGCATCATCTTCATCGACGAGATCGACGCGGTGGGTCGTCATCGCGGCGCCGGTCTCGGCGGCGGCCACGACGAACGCGAACAGACGCTGAACCAGCTCCTCGTGGAGATGGACGGCTTCGACTCGTCGGACGGCGTCATCCTCGTGGCGGCCACGAACCGCCCCGACGTGCTGGACCCCGCGTTGCTGCGCCCGGGCCGCTTCGACCGGCAGATCGTCGTGGACATGCCCGACGTGCGCGGCCGGCTCGGCATCCTGAAGGTGCACGCGCGCCCCATCCCGCTGGAGGAGGGCGCGGATCTGGAGAAGATCGCGCGCGGCACGCCCGGGTTCTCCGGCGCGGATCTGGCCAACGTCATGAACGAGGCGGCGCTGCTCGCCGCGCGTCGTAACCGCGACAAGGTCCTGATGATCGACCTGCTGGACGCCAAGGACAAGGTGGCCATCGGCGCGGAGCGCAAGAGCCTCATCCTCTCCGAGAAGGAGAAGGAGGTCATCGCGTACCACGAGGCCGGGCACGCGCTCGTGGCCATGAAGGTCCCCGAGGCCGATCCGCTGGAGAAGGTGACCATCGTCCCGCGCGGACGATCGCTGGGCACCACCTGGCAGCTTCCCAGCGACGAGCGCCACAACCCCACGCGGAAGTACTGCGAGGCCCGCATCGCCGTCGCCATGGGCGGCCGCGTCGCGGAGGAGATCGTCTTCGCGGAGCCGACGGTCGGCGCGAAGGGCGACATCGACATGGCCACGAACCTCGCCCAGAAGATGGTCTGCGAGTGGGGCATGAGCGAGCGGCTCGGTCCCATCTCGCTCGGCGCGCCCAGCGAGGAGGTCTTCCTCGGCCGGGAGATCACGCAGCGCCGCCACGTCAGCGAGGAAACGGCCGAGGCCATCGACGAGGAGGTCCGCGGCTTCGTGGAGGCCGGCAAGAAGCGGGCGCTGGAGATCCTCTCCGACAATCGCGACGTCCTGGACTCGCTGGCCATGGCGCTCCTGGAGCGCGAGACGCTGGACGACGAGCAAGCTCGCCTGCTGGCCGAGCGCTCCCCGCTGCCCGAAATGCCCCCCGCGCGCGAAGAGGTGAAGGAGCCCGAAGACTCCGACTCCTCGTCGCCGTCGTCTTCTTCCTCCGGAGAGAGTGCCGGCTGATCGGCGGAGGTTCGCTCCCTTGAGTTCCGTGTCCACCTCGTCTCGAGCGGAGTCGATCCAGCGGCCGGACATGGATCTCGGAGACCTCGACGCCTGGCTCCCCTCGCGGGAGCCGGGCCGACGCACCCGCCTGCTGGCGGTGCTCAACGTCACGCCCGACTCCTTCCACGACGGGGGCGAGGATCCCACGCCGCTGGCCGCGGTCGCGCGCGCCGAGCGGTTCGTGGCGGACGGCGCCGACGCCCTGGACCTGGGGGCGGAGAGCACGCGTCCGGGCGCGGATCCCATCTCCGCCGACGAGGAGTGGAAGCGGCTCCGGCCCGTCCTGGAGCGGCTGCCCGAGCTGGACGTCCCCATCTCCGTCGACACCATGAAGGCCGACGTCGCGGACCGGGCGCTGGAGGCCGGCGCCACCGTGATCAACGACGTCAGCGGTCTCGCGCACGATCCCGAGATCGCAGACGTGGTGGCCGCCCGGGGGGCGGCGCTCGTGCTCATGCACATGCGTGGCGACGCCCGCACGATGCAGTCGATGACCGACTACCGCGATGTCGTCGCGGAGAGCGTGCACTTCCTCGAAGAGGCCGTGGACCGGGCCGTCCGCGCCGGCGTGCCGGAGTCGCGCATCGCCGTGGATCCGGGTCTCGGGTTCGCCAAGACCGCCGACCACAACCTGGAGATCCTGCGCCGCCTGCCGGAGTACCTCGCGCTGGGGCGGCCGGTGCTCGTCGGGGCATCGCGCAAGTCGTTCCTGGCCCGCTACGACGCCCACGACTCGGAGGATCGCCTGGCCGGAACCATCGCCTCCACCACGCTCGCCGTCCTCGGGGGAGCCGGCATCGTCCGCGTGCACGACGTCCGCGAGAACCGTCGCGCCGTCCTGGTCACCGAGGCCGTCCTGGGATCGGAAGGAGCCGCGTCGCGATGATGTCCTTCCTCGGCAACCACTGGCTGCTCGACATCCTGGACGTCGGGATTGTGACGGTCCTGTTCTACAAGCTCTACATGTTCATCCGGTCGACGCGCGCGGTGACCATGTTCCTCGGCCTGCTGATCATCATCGGGGCGGGCTTCCTGGCCGAGTTCCTGGGGCTGCACGGCCTCAACTGGATCATCGGCAGCCTCAAGACGATCTGGCTCATCGGCTTCCTGATCGTCTTCCAGCCCGAGCTCCGGCGCGCGCTCTCCACGCTGGGACAGAATCCGCTCGTCCGTCCGTTCGTGACGCGCGGTGAGGAGACCGAGTCCGTGGACGTGCTCGTGGACTCCGTCTTCGAGATGTCCGACACGCGCACGGGAGCCCTCATCCTCATCCTGGGTCACGCCGGGCTGAAGGGCGTCATCGAGACCGGAACGCCGCTGTACGCGCAGATGAGCGAGGAGCTCATCCTCTCCATCTTCAACACGCGCAGCCCCCTGCACGACGGGGCCGTCGTGGTTCAGCGGGACCAGATCCTGGCAGCCGGTTGCATCCTGCCGCTCACCCAGGACTCGCGGCTCTCGCGGACGCTCGGGACGCGCCACCGCGCGGCCATCGGCATCACCGAGGAGTCCGACTGCGAGGTGGTGGTGGTCTCCGAGGAGACGGGGACCGTTTCCTATGCGCGGGCGGGGCGGCTGACGCGGAACCTGGACCGGGACTCGCTGCGCTCCACGCTGGTCGCCTCCCTCAGTCAGCAGGCGGAAGCCGCCTAAGGGCCCACCCCCGCCTCCCGACCGACCGCTTCGAGCGAGAGACAAAGGGCCGGGAGCGCCCCGTCCGAACCGCGCATCTCCCCGGCTACGCGGCCCGAACCGAGGGCTTTCCTCTCGGAGCACTCCCGGCCGGATTCCAGTCGGGGAAAGGCCTGGCCATCGCCCTCCCCCGCGATCCCGTGAACGTTCGAACTCTCTTTGAGCAAGGGGCGGGCCAGAAGTTCCGCGCGCCGAGGTTGCGCGCATCGAGTGCCCGCAGCGGCGTCCTCCTGGCGTTTCGCTTCGCCAGGCATCGCCGGTCCGCAGACGCGGCCTCCTCCGGACCGTCGCCCTCGGTCGACGCCGCTCGCGCGTGAGTTCCCCGAACGCTTCGCGGAACCACGACTTGAGCGCGGTTCCGGAAGGCGACACCGGGTGTCACGGTGAGTTCACGCGCCGCGGTACAACTCCGGCCGACGATCCGCGAGGAGGTCGTTTCGCTCGGTGATCCGCTTGGACCTCGCCTCGGCCGAGTCGACGGCCTCCACGTGCGCGCACTCCGCGTCCGGCGATGCCCGGTGGACGATGCGGCCGCGCGGCGCGGTCACCTGGCTGGCGCCGGTGAAGGCCAGGCGCAGTCCGTCGCCGCGATCGTCCTCGCCGACGCGGTTCGCCGTGACCGCGAAAACGGAGTTCTCCAGGCAGCGCGTCTTCATCGCTTCCTGGCAGTGGGAGAGCACGAGGTTGGACGGATGCAGGAGCAGCTCGGCCCCGTCCAGAGCGAGGCTGCGGGCGGACTCGGGGAAGAACCAGTCGAAGCAGACGAGGACGCCCACGCGCACGTCGCCGGACTCCGTTCGGATCGTCTCCGCCCGGAACGGACGATCGCCCGGGTCGAACATCGTGGTCTCGCGATCGAAGAGGTGGATCTTCCGGTAGATCGACGCGGATCCGCCCGGCCCCACCAGCGCGGCGGAGTTGAAGAGACGATCCCCCCGGCGCTCGGCGAACCCGGCGCACAGCCAGCCGCGATGCCGGCGGGCCGCCGCGCGCAGGAACTCCAGTGTGGGGCCGTCCTCCCCCTCGGCCAGCGAGGCGATCTCTTCCCGGTCACGGAAGAGGTAGCCGGTGGAGAAGAGTTCCGGCAGCACGAGGACGTCGAAGGGCGCAGCTCGATCGATCCCCTGCCCCGCCCGCTCGAGGTTGCCGGTCACGTCGCCGAAGCGCGGACGGGTCTGGGCGAAGCCGATGCGGAGCGACATGGGATCCTCCTTCACCCAATCTCGGGGTTCGTGACGGTGCTGTCCACCTTTGCAGATCGCGGGCGGACCGCGGCGTTGCGCAACGCGGAAGACGGGTGCGGTCCGGCGGAACGTGGGCGGATCTTGCTAGAATGGAGGAACGTTGATCGTCACCGACACTCCAGGTTCTGGCATCCGGCTTGCAAGGATGTAGGAGCGAGCCGAGTCACGGAGAGGATCTCATGGACTCTTCCTATCTGGATCTGGGACAGCCTGACGGCGAGCGGGAGCGGACGGCCTACTTCGTCCTGGACGCCCTGCTGCGTTCCCGGATCCACTGCGGGTTCGAGTCCAACGTGGATCGGTACGACGAGGACGTGAACGTCTACCTCGTCGACCTTCTCTCCAAGCTCGTGGAAGCGCCTGGACTGGGCGCCCTGGCGGCCGATCGGGACCACGACGTCTTCGATCAGGTTCGCCGCTCGAACGACCCCCGGTTCAAGAGCCTCGTCTACCGAGTCAACGCGGACCACCTGCTCCTGTCGACGAGTCTCTTCACGGAAACCCCCTATCAAGAGGAGGACGGCCGGCGCACGTACGATCCGGACGCGCGCGGTCGCATCGGTCGGGGCAAGGCGTACTACCACTACGCCTCGCTGTTCCAGGAGCGGATCCGATCCGTCTCCCCGGCCGTTTCCCGTGTTCTTCAACTGCTGTCGGAGGACTTCGAGCGCTACGTGGACGTCCTGTTCCACATGCGCGGGGAGTACTTCCATCTCTACGAGCGGATGAGGGAGGACCAGATCATGTCGCTGCAGGAGAAGCTGTTCCCGACGCCGGACGGGGACGTCGCGGGCCTGAAGGGGCTGCGCGATGCGTTCCTCGACGCGTACTGGGCGTGGCAGCACTTCCCGGACGCCGCCACGGAGGAGGCGCTGGAGGAGGCCGCCAACAAGCTCAAGGCCGTGGATCCGGACTTCGGGTTCGAGGTGCCGAAGCGCCAGTAATCGATTCCACGAAGTCGCGAATCGGCGGGAAGACGACGCGGTGCCGGTCGGGGGCCATCGACAGCACGTGGCCCTGTCCGTCCAGCATCTCCAGTCGTTTCTCGGCGGAACCCGCGGCGTCCACGAACTCGCGTGCCCCGCGCGGGTGGACGCTGTCGTCATCGCGCGAGTGGAGCACCAGGAGCGGGCAGCGGACGCGACCCAGACGGCCGATCGCCCGGCGGATGTCCTTGCGGGCCCGCATCTGCCACGTCCAGGTGAGACGCACGAGCTCCGGATCCGTGAAGAGCTGAACGGCCAGCCGGCCCAGGCGACGCAGCACGAAGGGCCGCACGGCCGGCGCCAGCGCCACGAACCCCGCCACGTCACTCTCCGCGACCAGCCGGATCCCCACGATCGCTCCCAGCGACTGGGCGACCAGGATCACGGGGCCGCCCTCCGCGGCCAGGAGCCGCTGCGCCTCGTGGGCGCGCGCCAGCATCGTGTCGAAGCGAAGATCGCCCAGCGCCCGCTCGCCGAGCCCGTGGGCGGGCAGGAGCGGACAGAGGACGCGCACGCCGAGGCCGGCCAGGTCGTGGGCCAGCCCCGGGAAATCGGCGGGACTGCCGCCGCCGCCGTGCAGGAGCAGGACGCAAGGCGCGTGGGCGGGTCCGGGGCGGGCGAACGATCGATGCGGCGCCGGGACCCCGAGGGCCTCCTCCTCCCGGTTCCAGCGGGCGAGCGTCTCGTTCATCGGGCCCCTACGTCAAAAGGGCGCGCCCAAGGCGCGCCCTTTCCCGGAAAGGTCCCCGTGGTGCCGTTCGTTGCCACTGACCTGACCCGAAGGTTCGAGGTGGGTGCCCGCACGGTCCGTTCAGTCCGCACGTCGCGAGGACAGCGAACGTCCCAACCGAATGTTGAGCTCCCGAGGTAGAAGCATTCGGTTCAATATATCGTGACCCCGATCGCGCACGACAGGGTTTCCTCTTCAGGTGTCGGCTTGCGCCGACGCCATCATGATAGGCATCGCGATTCGCGAGCGTCAAGCGACGCGCACCGCCGCGTCGGGGCCGGGCCACGTTGGCAGAAATTGCCGACGTCGGGCAGCCTTCGGGAAGGTCGACAGGAGGATCGGGAATCCGCGCTCCGGCCGCGGCGGAACGATCCGGCAATCCCCCTGCCCGCAACGGCTTACCGCTTCCTCGTCCTCCCCCCTATCGTCTCCGTCAAGTTGTTGCCAGATTGGACGATATACCCAGAAGCGATCGCGAGCGGAGACCCCCCGGACGAACACCTGGTTCGTTCGCTGGACGGACCGCCGTCCAACGCGAACGGTCGAACAGCCAAGAACCCCTCCGACTCCGGACAAGGAGGTTCGGTCATGAACTCTCGCTTCCTGATTGTCGCGGCGCTCGTGTTGGCGCTTTGCGTGCCGACCACGGGCCTGGCGCTCGAGAAGGCCGCGGCCGTGGCCCGCGACATCGAGCACGACAGCGCCTGGCGCGGCTCCACGACGTGCTCCGTCTCGTACTGGAACACCTGCACGGGCTGGCTCTGGACCTGGAGCGGCTGGGACCCGAACGATCAGCTCGGTGTCACGTTCGACTCGTGCTGCCCGAGCGGAACGTCGGTCACCGGCGTGCAGATCTACGTGTGGGACGGCGCCCCCAGCGGCTACGGCTTCACCGGTTCCGTCGATCTCTACAACGCCGACGCCAACGACTGCCCGACGGGCGCGCCGCTGGCCCAGCAGCCTCACCTGCCGGTCACGGGCTGGAACGCCATCCCGTTCGGCGGCGCCGGCGGCGTCCCGGTGACGGGCTCCTTCTCGGTCGTCGTGGCGATCGGTGCGGGTGCAGCGAATCCCGTCGTCTTCCCGTCGGACCACCCGGCCGCCGGCCCGACCGGTCCGGCCGCGTGCGGTTCGTGCTACCCCACGACGCGCGAGACCCACTCGTTCTACTGGGGTACGCCGAGTACGCCGGTCTGCCCGGGCTCGCCGCTCTTCGACACGGTCTGCAACGCGGAGCTGTGGTTCGATGCGGCCATGACCTGCACCACGCCGGTCGAGCCGACGAGCTGGGGCCAGGTGAAGAACCTGTACCGCTAGCCCGAAGCACGACCCCGAAGCAAGAGCGGCGCTCCCGGATCTCCGGGGGCGCCGCTTCTCTTGGGGCCGGTCGCGTCGCGCGTCAGGAGCGGACGTAGTTGGGCGCTTCCTTCGTGATCTCGACGTCGTGAGGATGGCTCTCCTTCAGACCCGCCGACGTGATGCGGACGAAGCGCGACCGGTCGTAGAGTTCCGTCAGCGTTCCCGCCCCGACGTAGCCCATGCCGGAGCGCAACCCGCCCATGAGCTGATAGACGGTCTCCGCCAGCGATCCGCGGTAGGGGATCCGCCCCTCGATGCCTTCCGGCACGAGCTTGCGGGCATCGTCCACGCCGCCCTGGAAGTAGCGGTCGCCGCTGCCGGCCTTCATCGCCCCGACCGAGCCCATGCCGCGGACCATCTTGTAGCTGCGGCCCTGGTAGAGGACGATCTCGCCGGGACTCTCCTCCGTGCCGGCCAGCATGCTGCCCACCATCACGCTGGAGGCGCCGGCGGCGAGCGCCTTCACGACGTCGCCCGAGTACTTGATGCCGCCATCGGCGATGACGGGAATTCCGTGCCGGCGGGCGACCGCCGCCGTCTCCATGACCGCCGTCAGCTGCGGGACCCCGACCCCCGCCACGACGCGGGTGGTGCAGATGGCGCCCGGCCCCACGCCCACCTTCACCGCCTGGGCGCCCGCCCTGATCAGCGCCTCCGCGCCGTCGGCGGTGGCGACGTTTCCGGCCACCACCGGGATCTCGGAGTTCACGCGCTTGACCCGCAGGATGGCGTCCGACACCGCCTCCGCATGCCCGTGCGCGGTATCCACGAAGACCGCATCGACGTGGACCGCCGCCAGCCGCTCCACGCGCTCCTCCAGATCCGCACTGGTCCCGAGCGCCGCCCCGACGCGCAGCCGCCCGTGCTCGTCCTTGCAGGCGTGGGGATGACGCTCTCGCTTCATGATGTCCTTGATCGTGATCAGGCCCTTGAGGTGGCCCTGGTCATCGACCACGGGGAGCTTCTCGATGCGGTTCTCGTGGAGGATCTTCTTGGCCGCGTCCAGGCTGGTGCCCACCGGCGCCGTCACGAGTCCCTCGGACTTCATCACGTCGCGAATGGGCAGATCCGTCCGGTCGATGAACCGGAGGTCGCGGTTCGTCAGGATGCCGACGAGAACGCCGTCTTCCGTGGTGACGGGCACGCCGGAGATCCGGTAGCGCTTCATGATCTCCTCGGCGTCGCGCACGAGGCGGTCCGGACCCAGCGTGATCGGCTTGAGGATCATGCCGGACTCGGAGCGCTTCACCTTGTCCACCTCCTCCGCCTGCTGCTCCGGCGAGAGGTTGCGGTGGATCACTCCCAGGCCGCCCTCCTGGGCGATCGCCTTGGCCATGCGCGACTCCGTGACCGTATCCATGGCCGCGGAGAGAACGGGGATGTTGAGACGGATCCCCTCGGTCAGCTTCGTGTGGAGGTCCACGTCCTGGGGATGGATCGAGGACGCTCCGGGAACGAGGAGCACATCGTCGAAGGTCAGACCTTCGCCGACGATCTTGTCGGACGGTTGCACGGCGACACCTCCGGAGGGCGGAAACCGGACGGGCGGAAAGAATTGGGCGATGATACCGGCCGCGCCACCGCGAGGAAAGGGGCGCTAGCGAACGGCCGCGGAATCCTCGGCGGCGCCGGTCATGGGCACGAACCGGACGTCGACGATCTCCTGGCGCTGGAGCTCCCCGTCCCGCTTCGTGACGACCACGAGCTGCTGGGTGCGGCCCGTCTCCCCCACGGGGATCACCATCCGGCCGCCTTCGGCCAGCTGCTCCTGCAGCGGCCCCGGGACGTGGTCCGGAGCGCAGGTGACGATGATCCCGTCGAACGGGGCCGCTTCCGGCCAGCCCAGGTAGCCGTCCCCGACGCGGAGGTGGATCCCGTCGTAGCCCTCGGCCGCCAGCGCGGCGGCGGCGGTCTCGGCCAGGCCCGGCAGGATCTCGATGGAGTAGACCTCGCCGGCCAGCTCCGCGAGCACGGCGGCCTGGTAGCCGGACCCGGTCCCGATCTCCAGGACGCGCGACTCCCCGTCCAGTTCCAGGAGGTGCGTCATCAGGGCGACGACGAGCGGCTGGGAGATCGTCTGGTTCTCGGCGATGGGCAGCGGCCGGTTCTGGTAGGCCCACGGCTTCTGGTCCTCGGGCACATAGGCGTGCCGCCGCACCTTGCGCATCGCGGCCAGGACCGCCGGGCTGTCGATCTCCTCCGCCGCCAGCCGATCCACCAGCGCTTCACGGCGACGGGTCTGCTCTTCCTCCGGAATCGCGGGCGCGGCGCCCCCCGCTCCGAGGAGCGAGAGGCAGACCGCGATCAGCCCGATCGTCCGGCGGAGGCGACGTCTCACGCGATCGAGTCCAGCAGGGCGCGCGAGCGCGCGAGTCGCGTGTCGCGGTCCTTCGCGAAGCGCTCGATGCCCTTCAGGATGTCCTCCGGCGACAGGTGCGCTTCCGCCAGCACCTCGTCCACGGAGCCGCCCGTGCGCCAGCGATCGTCCCAGTCCGAGGTCAGGGAATACTCGTAGGCGATGGGGTTCTTCATCCAGTCGTACATCAGGCGGCGCGAACGATTCGACACGGCCATCAGGTCGAACTGCGCGGCCTCCGGAAGCAGCGAGTCACGGTACTCGCGCGGCTGATCCGCGAAGAGCTGCGGACTGATCGCCGCGACGATGCGCACGTTCAGACCGGCCGAGTTGATCTCGGGAAGCGCCTTCACGAGGTTCACCGTGCTCATCGTGCCCTGCACCAGGACCGTTCCCATCTTCGGCCGGGACGGATCCCAGTCGCGGATCAGGTACGCGCCCTTCGCCGCATCGAAGTGGGAGTCCATGCCCATCGCCTTGCGGTCGGGAATCTCCACCGGCGGACGCGTGAGGTGCAGCGCCACGATGGGGTAACTGGACGCGAACGCGGCGCCCAGGACCACCGGCACCTCGTTGTACTCCCACGGGTGCAGGTTGACGACGTGGCCGTCCGGGAACAGGTCCGTCACGCCCGGCGCGAAGATGCCGAAGTGCGTGCGAGAGTCCTCGGCGGTCTCGGGGCCGGAGTGACCGGCCACCCACAGCGTCTTTCCGACCCGGATCTCCGAGTCCTGCGCCACCTGGCTGAACAGCCGCATGGGGCCGTACTTGAGGTAGCTGAACGAGCCGTACGTGGAGCACGCCGAGTAGAAGCCGTTGAACTTCTCGTAGGGCTTCGGGTGGACGTTCACGCAGGCGATGCCCACCGAGATTCCGGAGTTGGCGAACTCGGTGATCTGCTGCGGCAAGAGCGCGCCGTCGCGGTTCTCCGTGCGCTCGAACCAGCCCCAGCCCTTCTCGTCGCCGAAGTCCTTGGCGAATCCGGAGATGTTCGTGGAGTCCGCCAGGTCCGCCGACATCGCCAGGAACAGCGGCCGGCCGTACTTCTTGCGTCCCAGCGTGTTCACGTAGGCGCCCCAGGAGGAGAGGCCGGCGCGGTTCGGCTTCTTGTCGCCGGGCTTGGCCCACAGGCTCTCCGGGTAGTTCCGGAAGTCCCAGAACTCCGCGTCCTCGAACGGCGTGGCGGCCGCGTCGAACTTCACGTCCGGGAGCGTGTCCGGCACCGTATCGCCGATCTCGACGAGACGATCGGCCAGGTAGTCCAGCAGCGCGGGATCCTTCTCGAAGAGCGACAGTGCGCGCTGGAGGTTCGTGGCCACCTGCTCGCGGAGCGCGTCCCTGTCCTCCGGCGCCGGCTGCCCCTGCCCCTCGAAGGCGATGCCGTACTTCTGCGTGAACTCGGAACGGATGTTCCAGTAGCCCTCGCCGTTGATGGGCGCGGGGGCGCCGTGCGACTTGTAGCCGGTGTAGGCGTAGCCGCGACCCTTCAAGGTCTTGCCCCACACGCAGACCGGCACCTTGTCCGGGTTGGGCCCGTGCACGCCCTCGGTCAGGGCGCGGGAGACGTCCTCCCAGTCGCTGCCGTTCTCGGCGCCCGTGACCTTCCAGCCCGCCGCCCCGAACCAGTCCGCGGGGCTGCCGTGCACCACCGACGAGTGGCGGCGCGCGTCGATGCCCTCGTCGTTCCAGTCGACGAGGTAGACGAGGTTGTCGAGGCCGAGCCCCCAGGCGGAGTTGCGCGTCTCGTGCGAGGCGCCGGTGGTGAGGCCGCCTTCGCCCTCCATCGCGAAGACGCGGACGTCATGGGCGCCGGCCCGCTGGAGCGCGACGGCCTCGCCGGCCGCGGCGGGCGATCCGTGCCCGGACGGCCCCGTGTTGAACTTGAAGAAGAGGGTCTTCCCTTCCATCTCCGCGTGGCCGGCCAGGCCGCCGTTGCGGCGCAGGACCAGCAGGTCCTCCCACATCATCGACCGGTCCTCCGGGATCCGGTACCGCTCGTCGCCGGTCTTCTCGTACTTGAGGCGCAGCGCGTGGCAGAACACGGTGAGCGTGGCGTAGACGAGCGGCACCGTGTGGCCCGCAACGAGGATGAAGCGGTCTCCGAACGGCTTCTCCGGGTGACGGATGTCCCAGCGCATGATGCCGCCCAGCAGCGTGGCCACGAGCAGATGCACCTTGGAGCGCGATCCTCCGGGGTGACCGCTCTGCCGGTAGTTCAGCATCATGTCGATCATCGAATCGACGAGGTCCTTGATCTTCTCCCAGTGTTCGAACTGGGACCGCATGTCCTCCAGCCGGGCGGCCGGATCGGTCTTCTCGAGCGTCTTCAAGGCGAACCGTCCTTCGGGTGTGGGGTGTTCCGGCGAACGGGCCGGGAGCCCGGAATCCGGGCCCTGGGCCCGCAGAGGGCCCTCTCTCACAGAGATGCACCCAAGATACCCCGAAAGCCGAGGGGCGGCCCACGGGTTTCCCGGAGGCCGCGAGGGCGGGGAAATCGGGGCGAAATCGGCCCTCTAGCCGTCCGGGAAGACGCGGCGGATGTCGTCGGGCAGGGGCGCCCGGAGGTCCAGCGGGGGTCCTTCCGCCGGATGCTCGAGCTCCAGGCGGCGGCAGTGGAGCAGGTGGCGGGGAGCGCCGGCCGCCCGCAGGATCTCCTCCGTCTCGCCGTCCCGCACGAACGCCCGCGCCAGCGCCGGATCGACGCCGTAGATCTTGTCACCGAGGACGGGATGGCCGGAGTGGGCGGCGTGAACCCGGATCTGGTTCGTGCGTCCGGAGAGCGGCTCCGCCTCCACGAGGCTCACGGCAAGGCCGTCCGGAATCGCCGTGACGGCCCGGCGGCGGAACCGGGTCACCGAAGGTTTGCCCTGCGCGGCGTCGACCACCCGGAAGTACGGCGGCTCCGCCGGCTCGCGGCGCGCGATGGGCGCGTCGACCGTCCAGTCGGACGGCGTCTCCCCGCGCAGGACCGCGACGTACTCCTTGCGCACGCGACGTTCCCGGAACGCCCGCTCCAGCGCCCGCGACGCGTCCGGGTGCTTCGCCAGCAGCACGACGCCCGACGTCTCGCGGTCCAGGCGATGCGCCAGGCGGAGCTCATCGCCCCAGACCTCACGCAGCTTCGCGATCAGCGTGTGGGTCAGGAACTTGCCGCCGCCGTGCACGGGCAGGTTGCCCGACTTGGAAACGGCGAGCACGTGATCGTCCTCGTGCAGCACGTCGAAGCGAAAGTCCACCGCCGGCTCCGCGTGCTCGATCTCATAGCCGATCCGGTCGCCCTTGCGGACCACGGTGGCCACCGACGCCACCACGTCGTTCACGCGCACGACGCCGGACGCGAGGCGCTCCTCCCACCGCGCGGCGTCGTGGTAGCGGAAGCGGTGGACCAGGAAGTCCCGCAACGACCAGCCGTCGCGGTAGGGATCCACGGTGCAGGAGAGATGGTAAGTGCGCAGCTCCGGAACGTCGGCCATCCGCGCAGTGTATCAGTCCGGGGCGGCGGCGGGCTTCTTCCGGCGGCGCTTGCGCGGGCGCAGCGGCGCGGGAGGATCGGCGGCCAGCTCCGCGAAGAGGCGGGCGGTGGTGAGCACGTCCACGCGTGCGTGGTGGAGGACCGGGCGCAGCGCCTCCGCGTCCCGCGTGGCCACGAACTCGTGGTAGACGGCGGGAATCTCCGAGGAGGGGATGTCCCCGGTGCGGTGCAGTCCCGTGATCTCCCGCTCCAGCGTCTGCAGGCGGCAGTCCGGGAGCTCCTCCTTCCAGCGCCGCCGCGAGGCGTGCAGCACGTCGACGTGCGGCAGGCGATGCGCCCGCGAGCGCACCCGATGCATCGAGCTGCGCTCCTTCAGGCAGGGCACGTCGTAGGACTTGCCGTTGAACGTGACCAGCAGCCGCGATCCCGTGAGGCGCGCGGCCGCTTCCGCCAGGATGGCCCGCTCCTCCGGATAGTCTCGGGCGAGGAACTGCACGGACCGCAGGCGCCCCTCCTCCACCAGCAGCAATCCGACGAGGAAGATGGGACAGCCCCAGAAGCCGGTGGTCTCCAGATCCATGACGACGACGTCCTCGGCCCGCACCCCCGCGGCCGGGCGGACCCCCGGATAGACGTCTTCCGGGTCCCTCTCCGCCAGTCGGGCGAGCCCCCGCGAGAGGTCCCCGAGCACGTCCACGTCCGGAAGCATCGACTCCACGGAGCGCGTCAGACGACAGCATCGGCCGCCGGTTCCGCGCACGACTTCGGCACCGGGAATCTCCGAGGGAGGCGACTCCGGCACCGGCGGCGCGGGCACGACCTCCCCGCGCAGCAGTGCCGCGATGCCGCGTCGCACGACCGCGGCCGACGATTCCTTCGCGGGAGCGCGAACGGATCGGGCGGGCACGGCCGCCTCCGGCGCGGACGCGGAGCGCTTCCGGGCCAGTTCCCGCAACCCGGCGTTCAGGTCCGCGGTCACGCGGCATCCCCCGCCGGGAGGGCGACGGGCATCGCCCCGCTCATCGCTCCGCCCTGCCGGACGAGCGCCTCCAGGATGAGCCGGGCGCACTCCTTGTCCGGGATGGGCCAGGCGCCACCCACCTCCGGATCCTGGTGCTGGGCCGGGCGGAGCACCGGCAGTCCCACGCACGACGGGCAGCCGTCGTCGCACGGGCACTCCTCCACCAGCGACGCGGCCGCGGCCAGGATCTCTCCCGGACGGCGGAACGCGTGCTCCACGAAGCCGAGCCCGCCGGGGAAGCGGTCGTAGAGGAAGACCGTGGGCTTCCCGAGGTTCTTGCTGTCCACCACCCCGCCGATGTCGGCGCGGTCGCACATCGCCCAGAGCGGCACCACCGAGATGAGCAGGTTGCGCACGCCGGCCAACCCCTCCACCGGGTTCTTGCCGATCGACCTCAGTCCGCGCTTCAACTCCTCGGGCAGCGTGATCCACGCCGTCGTGGTGTCGATGTCCTGCGGCGGCAGGTCCAGGTTCCCGTAGCCTATGGAGTCCGTGGAGAAGAACTGAATCTTCTTGAAGAACGCGGTGAACCAGGTGACGGTGGCGTCGCCGAAGCCGATCCGCGCGTCGCCGAACGTGCCCGTCTCGCGCGTACCGCGCAGCACCAGGTGCTGCTCCAGCACGGGGTTCGTGTAGTAGTCCACGTCGCGGCGCTCCACGTACGCGGTCTTCCCCTCCAGATCCAGGTGCCGCACCACGAACGTGTCGCCGTCGTGGAGGTAGACGGCCTCCGGATAGAGCAGCTCCAGCGCCGACGTGGCGTCCACGGTGCCGATCACCTCGGCCGCGCCCGGATCCGGCGCCTGGAAAGCCGGGCCCGTCTGCGGCCGGTACGCCGATCCCTTTCCCGTGTCCGGCGGGATGGAGAGGATGGTGTACGTGTCGTCCGACATGTGACGGAGGTTCACGTCGCGCGACGGGAAGTCCGTGTTGGCCCAGTAGCTCTGGCCGTCCACTCGGCGCGTGCGCCCGCTCTCGTCCAGCAGGCGAACCAGATCCGGCGCCACCGCCCCGAACGATCGCGTGTCCTCCTCGTCAAGGGGCAGCTCGAACGCGGCGCACTGCAGGTGGCCGGAGAGGATGTACGGGTTCTCCGGATCGATGACGGCGCTCTCCGGACTCTGCGAGAAGAGCCAGTGCGGATGGCGGACGAGGTACTGGTCGATGGGATCGTCGTACGCGACGAAGAACGTCACCGACTCCTCCGCGCCACGACCGGAACGGCCGGCCTGCTGCCACAGCGACGCGATGGTGCTGGGAAACCCCACGACGATGGAGGCGTCCAGCGTGCCGATGTCGATGCCGAGTTCCAGCGCGTTGGTGGAGGAGACGCCGAGCAGCTCCCCGGAGAACAGCGCTTTCTCGATTTCCCGGCGCTCGCGCGGCAGGAAGCCGCTGCGGTACGGACGGATGAGCCTGGCGAGCTCCGGCTTCTCCTGCGTGAGCGTCTCCTGCGCGTAGCGGTGGATCAGTTCCGCCACCACGCGCGCCCGCGAGAAGCAGATGGTCTGCACGCGATCCTTCACGAGCTCCGCGTAGAGGTGATGCGCCTCGACGTTGGCGCTGCGCCGCTGCATGGCCGCATCGTCCGCGTAGGGAGCGTTCCACAGCGCGAACCGCTTGGGACCGCGCGGCGAACCATCGTCGTCCACCAGCGTGACGCGATCGCCGATGAGCCGCGTGGCGAAGTCCTGCGGATTGGCGATGGTGGCGGAGCCCAGGAGGAACTGAGGATCCGCATCGTGGTGGCGCGCGACGCGCCGCAGCCGACGGAACACGTTGGCCACGTTGGACCCGAAGATGCCGCGGTAGGCGTGGATCTCGTCGATGACGACGTACTTCAGCCGCGAGAGGAAGCGCGACCACTTGGCGTGGTACGGCAGGATGCCCGCGTGCAGCATGTCCGGGTTCGTGAGGAGGACGTTGCCCTCGTCCCGCAGCTTGCGACGGGAGCTGGACGGCGTGTCGCCGTCGTAGGTGCCGGTGCGCAGTCGTTCCCCGATCTCCGGCGACAGCTCCGCGAGGCGCAGCATCGACCGGAGCTGGTCCTGCGCGAGCGCCTTGGTGGGATAGAGGAAGAGTGCGGTGGCGTCCTCCTCCTCCAGCAGCGCCTCCAGCACCGGCAGCGTGTAGGCCAGCGTCTTGCCCGAGGCCGTGGACGTGACCACCGCCACGTTCTCACCGCGCCGCGCCGCCTCCAGCGCCCGAGCCTGGTGGCACCAGAGCCGCGGGATGCCGAGACCGTCCAGGACCTGCCGGATAGGGGCCGGAAACCCGCCGTCCGGCTCGTCCGGCCGGGACTCCCGCGCCGGCAGCTCCTCCACGTGGACGAGCTGCCCCTCGTAGAAGGGGGAATGCTCCAGTCTCTCCAGGAACTGCACCGCGTTCACGTCCCGACCTCCCGCCTGGGATGGGCAGACTACTAGACATATGCCCAGGAGGGCAAGCGATCGGCAGCGCCGGAGGCCGGTTCCAGCTAGACTGCCCCTCCCATGAACCGTGTCCCGGACCCCTCCCAAGCGCCCGCGCCGGCCTCCGCCCCCGATCCCCGGCTGATCGGGCTGCTGGCGGTCCTGGCCTCGATCGCGATTCACGTCGTCGCCACGATCCCCGGCGGCGACGTTTGGGGCCTGAACGCACTGCGCTACCTCAGCACCGGCCAGATCTGCCTGGCGGCCGCGCTTGGCGGGGTGCTCGTTCTGACCGCATCGTCACCGGTCCGGCAGCACCTCGCTTCGCTGTCTCCGGCCATCACGGATGTCATGCTCGCCGTCGCCGTCGGTGCGGGCGGCTGGCTGCTGCGCGATCGCTCCCACCTGCTCGGCGACGGTGGCGTGATCCTGACGATGGCGAAGTCCGTGCGCGAGTACCACGAGCGGGAACCGTTCTCGACGCTGCTGGCCTCGGGCATCGCCGCGTTCTCCGAGGCGACGGGACTGGATTGCGCCTCGGCGTTCGAAGCGTCCTCCGTCCTGCTGGGAGTGATCGCGGTGCTGATGCTGGCGCGCGCCGATCGCTCCGTCCGCGCGGGCGGCCTTCTCCTGGCGCTGGGCTTTCTCCACGGCGCGATGCAGCTCTGGTTCGGCTACGTGGAGCACTACCCGCCGGTCGCGCTGATGGTGCTGGCCGCGGTCCTCGCCGCGCGTCGGCCGACGACGGAACCGGCCACGGTCCTGCCGGCGCTCGGGGCCGTCGCGCTTGCGATCCTGCTCCACGTGTCGTCCGTGCTGCTCCTGCCGATGGCGGGCTGGATCGTCCTGCGGCAGGCGATTCTGCGACGCGGCGCCGCGCGCGCGCTCCTCGCGGTCGAGATCCTCGCGGTGATCGCCGGAGCGATCCTGCTCTGGGAGTTCGCGTGGCGCGGGATGGACGTGCCGTCGCTCGGGGGCTACCTGTCCATCCTCGAGCAGACCGGCCGCTTCGGGTACGGCGGCGAGGCGGCCGAGGGACTCGGAGCGCCGCCGCTCTTTTCGTGGGAGCACCTCGCCGAGTACGGGAACCTGCTGGCGCTCATCGGCTCCCTGTCCCTGCCGCTGCTGCTGGTCGGCGCCGTGCGGGTCGGCCCGCGGATCCTCCGCGACGACCCGTGGACGGTTCCGCTGGCGCTCGCCGTCGGTGCCTACCTGGCCGCGCAGTTCAAGTTCTTCCCCAACCTCGGCGCGCCGCGAGACTGGGACGTGCTGGCGGCGGGAGCCTTTCCGTTCGGGCTGCTGGCCGCCCGGTTCGTGACGGCCATGGAGTGGAGGCCGGAGCGCGCACTGCCGTGGATCGTCGCGCTGGCGTGCATCCACACACTGCCGTGGATCCTCGTAAACGCATCGCCCTCGGCCGCGCGCGCCCGGTTCGAGGAGGTTCCGCTTCCGCGCGCGCAGGCCACGTTCGTGTTCGCGACGCGGGATCTGCAGGAGGGCCGACTCGAGGACGCGCTGCAGGGATTCGTGAAGGTCGTGGAGGAGCAGCCGAACTCCATCCACGCCTGGCACCGGCTCGGGATCACGCTCGATCAGCTGGGTCGGCTGGAGCGGGCGATGGAGGCGTACGAGCGCGCGCTGCGCATCCACGAAGTGGATCCGCGGGTGCCGCGCACCGAGCTGGAGGAGCGTCTCGGCTACTGCCTTTGGCGGCTGGGACGGCAGGAGGAGGCGCTGGTCCGTTTCCGGGCCGCACTGGACGAGGATCCGTCGTCGCTGACGGCGCGGCTGTTCCTGGCCATCGTGGCGGACGGGTCGGGTCGGCCGGAGGAGGTGCTGCGTCTCCTGCAGCCGATGATTCCGCGCGGCGCGGAGAACCCGGCGGTACTGGCGCTGTCCGCCAAGGCGCTGATCCAGCTCGGCCGGCCCGAGGAGGCGGAGCCGATCCTTCAGGAGGCCGTGCGACTGTTCCCCGACGATCCCGGCGTGCGCGCGCTGCTGGATTCCCGGTAGGAACCCGGCACGGTCGGCGCATCCTCCAGCCCGAGGCGTTGCAGCCAGTCCTGCACCTTCCGGTGCGCCGCCGCCTCGCCGCAGTCCCCGTCGACGAACGCCTCCAGCTCCAGGAACTCGCCCTGTCCCTCCACGTCGTCCAGGTGCACGCGCACGCCGTCCTCCACGCGGTAGTGACGGATCTTCCGGACGACCGCCTCCACGCCCAGCGCCAGTCCCAGCACGTCGTCCACGGTGGTGTCGGCGGGCAGCGGGACGAGGCGGAAGCGACTCGTGCGGGCACCGGGATCGTCGGGGCGGCGGTACGGGATCAGCTGGGACTCCAGCGGCTCCTCCCCGCCGGTTTCGTCGAGGCGCCAGCGGCGACGCAGCTTGAGACGGCCGCGCGGCGCCCGAAAGTACGTGTCCTCCTGGCGCTCCGTCTCGAACGGCCCGGACGCCAGCGCCTGCGCGCGCGCGCGAACGGCGGGCCCGTCGATGAGCGGAACCTTCACTTCCACGTTGCGCCTCGGCACGGCTTCCTCCGGTGAGGACGATGGTATACCATGCGCGCCCCGCCGCAGGAGGTCGAGAGATGCCGAGGAAGAAGACGCGATGCACCTGGTGCGGCGACGATCCGCTGTACGTCGCCTACCACGACGAGGAGTGGGGCGTCCCCGTCCGGGACGACCGCAAGCTCTTCGAGTTCCTCCTGCTGGAGGGAGCCCAGGCCGGGCTGGCCTGGATCACGATCCTGCGCAAGCGGGAGAACTACCGGCGCGCCTACGAAGGCTTCGATCCGGACCGCATCGCCCGGTGGCGGGACGCCCGTATCGAGAAGCTGCTGAAGGACCCCGGCATCGTGCGCAACCGGCTCAAGGTGGAGGGGGCGCGCCGCAACGCCCGCGCCTACCGGGAGCTGGTGAGGGAGGAGGGGAGCTTCTCGGATTTCCTGTGGAGCTTCGTGGAAGGTCGGCCGATCGCGAACCGCTTCGGCGCGCTGAAGGAGATCCCGGCGGAGACGGACGAGTCGCGGGCGATGTCCCGCGCGCTGAAGAAGCGGGGCTTCACGTTCGTCGGGCCGACGATCTGCTACGCGTTCATGCAGGCGACGGGCATGGTGAACGACCACACGACGGACTGCTTCCGGTTCGCGGCGCTGGACCGCGCCGCGCGACGGAAGCGCTAGGGAACGGGCAGCTCCCGCGTGTTCCCGCCGTCGGATGTGAGGCAGTAGCGGCCGACGCTCCGGATCGTCGTGGTCACGACGACCGCCGCGAACACGACCACGATGACGACGACGAGGGTCTTCTTCATTCGTCGAACTCCGCTTCCACGGACACGTCCTCCGCGGAAAACACCCGGATCCGCAGGAGGTTCGGGCGGCAGCAGACGCGGCAGTCCTCGGTGAACTTCTGCGTGAGGCCCAGCGCCGGGTCCACGGGGGTCTCGTTCTCCGAGCCGCAGACGGCGCAGAACCAGCCGGCCATCGGCAGTTCCGGGTCGGGCAGGATCTCGTCGGGTTCGTCCATGCACGGAGCCTACCACGGTCACGCGACGCCGGCAGGATCGTAGGGTATGGTCGGGAAGGAGGTTCCATGCGCCCACTTGTCGCCCTTGCCCTCATCGTCCTGCTGACGGTCGCGCCGGCCGACGCCGCGCCGCGGACGGTGCTGGTGGAGAGCTTCGGGGCCCTGGACTGCCCCGAGTGCGCGGACGTCCGGTCGGCCGTGGACGGCGTGGACACGGGCGCGGCGGACGGCGTCGTCTCGGTGGAGTACCACGCCTCCGGCCCGCTCCAGGCGCCGGGCGTCGCCGATCGACGCGCCGCCTACGGCGCTCCGTCGCTCCCCACTACGTTCTTCGACGGACAGGACCCGGTGGCGGGCGGCGGCGACGTGGGCGGCCTCTTCTCGGATCGGGTGGACGCGGCGCGCGCCGTCGCCACGCCCCTCCTCTTCGACGCCGTGGCCACGTTCAGCGCGGCGACGCTCTCCGGCTCCCTCAACGTGGAGCTGGAGCTGGACGCGGACCTCGCGGACACCCCGGACGAGTGGGTGCTGCGCGGCGCATTCGTGGAGGACGACGTCTTCGAGTGCTGCGGATCCGGCGGCACGGACCGATGGAACCGCGTGGTTCGCGTTCTTCTCCCGCCACGCGCCATCACGCTGCGCAACACCGGTGACATCCAGTTCGAGCAGTGGGACCTCCCGATCGACCCGTTCTGGGAGGTCACGCGCCTGAGCAGCATCGTCTGGGTCCAGCGGGACTCCGACCGCGCGGTGCTGGGCGCGTCCCTGGCGGCCGACGGCGGAGGGCTGCAGCCGGTGCCGGTGATCGGCCTGGACCTGTCGCAGGTGAACCTGCTGGTCAGCCAGCCGCACCCGCTGGGATCCGGGCGGACGCGGATCCCGTTCACGCTGCCCGCCGCCACGCACGTGCGCCTCACCATCCACGACGTCGCGGGCCGCTTCGTGCGGCTCCTCACGGACGAGCGACGCAACGAGGGCGTGCAGGACGTGCAGTGGACCGGCATCGACTTCAACGGGCGCCCGGTGATCTCCGGCGTGTACTTCGTTCGCCTGGAGACGGACACGGTCGTGCGGACGCGCAAACTGGTGGTCGTGCGCGACTAGACGCCGGCGTCCAGATCCGCGCGGGCGCGCGCGCGCTCCAGCATCAGCACGTGCGCGTCCGGATCCACCACGATCTCCTCCGGCGGGAAGTCCGTCTCCCAGATCAGCTCCACGGTCTCCCGCGCCCCGATCCTCACGCGCCGGCGCTGCTCGCGCCAGGAGCTCTCCTCGCCCTCGTCCGGGAAGCGGACACCCGCCGTCGCGGCGACGTCCACCGTCATCGTCCCGGTGCCGACGTTCTCGAGCGTGGCCGACACGGTCCACGCACCGTCTCCGCCGGAGACGCGCGCGTCCGACACGCGGTACTCCGGCAGGACGACGTCCAGGAACCACTGGTCCGCGAACGCGTCAAACGCGGCGGCGTCCGGTGCGTGCTCGCGCATCACCGTTAGGAAGTCCTGGAGCACCGGATGATCCGGGTTGCCGTGGTAGCGGCCGATGAAGTCGCGCACGCCGGCGAACATCGCCGCGTCACCCATCTCCTGCTGCAGCATCCAGAAGACCCAGCCGCCCTTGTCGTACTGGATCGTGGTGTCGCCCGCTCGCGACCCGTCGACCCGGACCATCGGCCGCTCGGAGTTCACCTGGCGATCCTCTCCGTAGCCGTCCTCGATGCGCTTGCAGAACTCGATGCGGTCCCGCTCCCCCTTCATTTCGCCCATCAGAAGGATCGTGGAGTAGTGAGCCATGCCCTCCGAGAGGATGTTGCCGCCGGGGCCTTCGCCCGGGAGCAGCAGGTTGCCCCACCACTGGTGCGCCGCCTCGTGCGCGGTGACGAGGAACGCCGCCTGCGTCTCCGGCGTGCTGCGCGTCAGGAAGCCGATGCTCTCCGAGAACGTGATGTTCGTGGGGAAGCCCTGCGCGTAGCTGGCCAGCGCCGGGAACTCGTTGAGGCGCAGGTCCTGCCAGGGATACGGGTAGAACCACTCGGAGTAGTGGCGGCGCGATCCCTCCAGCGCCTCCACGATCTCGTCCAGGTTGTAGGTGTGCCCCGGATGGTGCCAGACCTCCACGCCGTCGCCTCGCCGGACGTCCCACTTCCCGGCCACGACGTTGAAGAAGTTCACCGGCGCGTCGCTCTCCCAGACCATCGTCCGCACGCCGTCGCGCACCGTGTCCTCCCTCAACACGCCCACGCCGTGGTAGCGGTACTCCTCCGGCCCCGAGATGCGGGAGCGAACGTTGTAGAGTGCGCCGCCGCCGAACGCGGGCTGGGTGACGCCCTCCCAGAAGCCGTCCTCGTACGTGCGGGGATCGGTCTGGTTGTCCTCATCCTGGCCGCGACCCTCCTCGAACCAGGGCACCGGCAGGAAGTCCGTGTTGAACGACGTGAGGACGACGCCGCACTCCAGGATGAACGTGCCCATGCCGCCGCCGTTCACAGTGAGACCCGCGGGAAGCGCCCCGCGGTGCGCGAAGTCGACGCGGAGCGTGTCGCCGGGCGCCAGCGGCTCGTCCGGGGTGAAGACGAAGAGGCGCGCGGAGTGCTCCGGCTCCACGTCGGCCCCGTTCAGCTTCCAGGTCACGTCCTCGAAGTGGTCTCCGACGGACATGGGGAAGCGGCGGATCGGCTCGTCGTGGCGATTGTGCAGCAGGTAGTGCCCGCTCACCTCGAAGCTCGACGCGGCCGGATCCAGGGCCAGGTCGAAGTCAACGCCGGCGACGACCGGGGTTGGCGCCTCGCCCCAGGTGAGAAGGTTTCGGCCCCAGTACTCCTTCTCCCGGCGCTCGACATCGTCGCCCTGGGCTCCGTTCTTCACGTTCACCCAGAGCACGGAACCGATCACGAGGGCCGGCAGCGCCACCGGCGCCAGCCGCAGTGCTGCGACCAGCAGGCGCAGCGGCCGCAGCCGGTCCAGCGTGGCGCCGGAGTCGCGCTCTCTCCGCGGGAAGAAGCGCACCGTGAGCGCGACGAGGAACGCGGCGACGGCGAGCCAGAACAGCCGGTTCAGCAGGAACGCGGTGTCGTTGGGCGCCAGGCCGCCGAAGTCCGTCCAGGTGGTCGACCCCCACAGCGCCCAGTTCCCCACCCAGTTCATCTCGCCGTGGAAGTTCCGCCACGCGGTGAACAGGATGGCGCTCAGCCCGATGGCGTAAGCCCCGTAGCGGCTGCCCGTCAGCGCCACGGTGAACGCCACGAACGACGTCCACGCGATGAGCGTCGGCACGAGCAGCAGGCCCCAGATCGTCAGGAACGGGCCGAGGTCCGGCGACACCTGCCCCTGGCTCAGGATCACGAGCATGGATCCCGCGATCGCCGCCGCGATGATGAGGACGCCGATCCACGCGTTGGCGATCGCCTTGCCGAGCAGCACGGCGGAGGTGCGCATGGGCGCGGCCCAGAACATCGGGTGCAGCCGCACGCGCTGCTCCCGCAGCACGGACTCGGCCGTGTAGAACAGCAGGAGCAGGCAGACCAGCGTGGTCATCAGCCCCATGCCGAGCGTGGCCGCCATGCCCGGAGTGAGCAGGAGCGGCGTGTCGAACGCGCCCCGCTCCTGGTCGAACGAGAAGACGACCTGGAGGAGGATCAGCGGGACGAAGATGTAGAGCCCCGGCTGCGAGGCGAGGTTGCGTCCCTCGAACCTCGCGACGTTCAGGACCGTGCGCAGGAAGCCGGGCGGGCGGGCGCTCATCTCCAGCTCGGCCATCGGCTTCGTGGTGGGCACGGCGCGCGGCGCGGTGGCGGGCGGCGCCTCGATCGTCCCGCGGCGGCGGCGCACGCGATGGCTCGCGCGGACGGTCGCGGCGAAGTGGCGCTCGGCGACGATCACGGCCAGAAGCCCCACCGCGGCCCAGACCAGCCGGCTCACGAGGAACGCGGTGTCGTAGCCCACCGGCTCCCGGTTGTAGAACGCCACCCCGCGATCGACCTTGATCCACGTCTCGTTGATCCAGCGGAAGGCGGACGGTTCCAGCCACATCAGCAGCCGGTTGACGCCCGGATCCAGATCCGAGGGAGACCAGTCCCACAGGAAGAAGATGCTCACCAGGAAGAGAGCCACCGGCATGACGAAGACGAGGATGGGGCGCCTCGTGATGGCGCCGACCGCGAACGACGTGCCGCAGAGGAACACGACGAACGGCAGGGCCATGAACATCGCCGGACGGAGGTAGTTCACGAGCTGGAACGGGCCCCGGATCCGCTCGGCGTCCGCGTGCGGCCAGAGATGGTTGAAGAACATGGCCGCCAGCAGGTGGATTGCCAGCACGATCAGGAACAGACCCAGCACGGCACCGAACTTGCCCCACATGTACTCCGCCGGACGCAGCCGCGTGGAGTGGACGATCGGCCCCACGTTGAGCTCGTCGTCCCGGGGGATCGCCATCCCGGCGGCCACCGCCACGAAGAACGAGTAGAAGAGGAAAGTGACCATCGGCAGCATGAGGGCGTTCGAGTACTCGGACGTGAGCCAGGCCTGCTCGTCCCCGCCGATCGAGGTGTCGCCCGACTGCATGCTCACGTTGCCGGAGGAGAGGCCCAGCGACGTGGCGACGAGGAGGACCAGCAGCACCCAGAACAGCGGGCGTGTGAAGTGGAAGCGGGCATCCAGTCCCGCCACCAGCCGCAGGTGGCGCGGATTCATGACGCGGCTCCCGCCGGAGCCTGCTCTTCCCGCGAGACGAGGGTCATGTAGACATCCTCCAGCGTCGGCTCCACGGAAGCGAATCCGTCCGGCGATCGCTCCGCATGGACGCGCACGCGATTCTCCCCGCCGACGAGCACGGCCTGGGTGACATCGGCCTCGGTTCGCAGCCGGTCCAGATCCTGGTTGGAGACGACGCCCTCGTGGATCCGACCCCGCAGCGACTGCCGCGCCTCCTCCGGCGTGGTCTCGGCCACGAGCCGTCCGCGGGAGATGACCGCAAAGCGCGGGCAGAGCACGGCCACGTCCTCCACGATGTGCGTGGAGAGCAGGACCGTCCGGTCCTCGGCCAGCTCCGCGAGGATGCGGTAGAAGCGATGCCGTTCCTCGGGATCCAAGCCGGCCGTCGGCTCGTCGACGATGACGAGTGACGGGTTGCCCGCGATCGCCTGGGCGATGCCGAGGCGCTGCCGCATGCCGCCGGAGTACGCCTTCACCTTCCGCTTCGCGGCGAAGGAGAGGTTCACCCGCTCCAGCAACTCGGCGACCAGCTTCTTCTCCCCCCGGGGCGACTCCACTCCCTTGAGACGGAGCAGGTACGTGAGCATCCGCTCGCCGGAGAGGTTGGGATAGAACCCGAAGTCCTGCGGCAGGTAGCCGAGGCGGGAGCGAACGGCCATCGGATCCGCGAGCACGTCGTCGCCGTCCAGCGTCACGCTGCCGGACGTCGGCTCCAGCAGCCCCGACACGATCTTCATGAACGTGGACTTCCCCGCCCCGTTCGGGCCGAGCAGACCGTACATGCCGCGCGGCACGTCCAGGTCGATCCCCTGGAGCGCGGCCACGGGACCGGGATAGACCTTCATCAGCTTGCGCACGCTCAGCATCGGGAAACCTCCGGGAGTGGGAACGGAACCGGTCGACGAATCGGGAGTACGCAGGACCTCACGGCCGGGTTGCCTCCGTGGAGAGTTCGCGGTATCCGGGGGCATTCAGCGCCCGCAACGTCCGGAGCTGGGCGATGCGCTCGCGGTAGCGTGGAGCCGACGTGAGCCCCGACGCCTCGGCCTCCAGCGCCGCCATCCCGAACTCTCCGGCCAGCGCGCTGTGATAGACCCACGAGAGGTACGGGCTTCCGGACCACACCGCCTGGCGAACGTGCCGGCGATCCGCGTCCATCAGGCACACGAGGTGTTCCGAGCCGTCGACGACCACGTTGAGCCAGTGGCCGGGCCACCGCGCCTGCACGTGATCGCCCTCCACGTTGACGTAGAGCTCGACGCCGTCGAGCTCCACCGGCGCGTACGTCAGCGCGGCCACGCGCACCTTGCGATCGGCCGCGCGACGGAGATCGTCGGCCAGGTCGGCCAGCGGTTCGGGGAAGGCGTCCACCAGGATCACCTCGCGCGCGCGGGCGATCATCGCCCGGCATCGCTCCATGACGGCGGACGGCGATCGCATGCGGTAGACGCGACCGTCCTCCTCGCGGCGATGCAGCCGGCGCAACGCGCGTTCGGCCTTGCGGCGCTCTCCCTGGAACTGGCGATCCAGGTGGGCCAGCAGTTCCTCCGGCGGCACGGGGCGGCAGCGGCGCTTCCGCCCCTCGTCCGCCATGACGGCGCCCTTCTCCTCCAGCGACTCCAGCGCCTTGTAGATGTTGGGGGCGGGCTTGCGCAGCGCCTGGGCGATCCGGTAGCCGGTGGCCGGCTCCTCGCCCAGGAGCCAGGCGTACACGTCGGCCTCCAGCTGCGTGAATCCGAGACGGACGAGGGGCTCGGCGACGTCGTCCATGGTCTCCCTTTCTTAGTATTGCTAGCTACTAATATTGACATCGGTGCGATCCCTGTCAAGGCACCCCGCCGGGGCGGGCGGATCACCCCGCGACCGGAGCGCGACAGGCGCCGGCGCATCCCCGAGAATGTCCCGATGGAGACGCTTTCCCCCCGCGAGGTCCGTCGCCTGGCCCTGGCCCGGGCGGGGCTGCTGAAGCCCGAGTGGACGGGTCTGCCCCGGCGGGCGGCCGGCGAGGGCGTGCGCGCCCGGACCGCCGCGCAGGCCGTGGTGAAGCGGTTCGGCTACCTCCAGCTGGACACCGTCTCCATCGCGGGGGCCCGGAGCCACGCGGTGGTGCTTCTCTCCCGCCTCGACGGACTGTCGCCGGAGCTGCCGGAGCAGCTCCTGGCGCCCGGCGCACCGCTCTTCGAGTACTGGGGCCACGAGGCCAGCTGGATCCCGCTGGACCTCCATCCCCACTTCGAGTTCCGGCGGCGCGCGTTCCGCGACCACCCGTGGTGGGGGGACCTGGTGGGACGACACCCCGACGTCGCCGATCGGCTGCTGCGGCGCATCCGCGAGGAAGGCCCGCTCCGCTCCGTCGACATGGAGGGGAAGGGCGGGCAGGGCTGGTGGAACCTGAAGCTGATGAAGAAGGTGGCGACCGCGCTCTGGTCGTCCGGCGAGCTGTCCATCCGCGAGCGGCGGAGCTTCCAGCGGACCTACGACCTGACCGAACGCGTGATCCCGGCGGAGGTCCGCGCGCGAAGCGTCTCGTACGAGGACTCGCTGGACGAGCTCGTCCTCCGGGCGCTGTCGGGGCACGGCTGGGCGACGCCCGGGACGATCTCCCGCACGTGGCGACTCATCCGGCGGGGCCGCGACGTGGCGGCGTCACTCCGCCGACTCGAGGAGTCCGGGCGCGTCGTGCCGGCCGCGCTGGTGGACGATGCGGGAAAGCGGACCGCCGGCTGGGTCCGCCCCGACGACCTGGAACTCATGCCGCGCCTGCTCCGAGCGCGCCCGCGCCGTGAGCGAGGCGTGCTGCTCTCCCCGTTCGATCCGGTGCTGTGGGAACGCGACCGCGTCGCGCGCCTCTTCGGCTTCGATCAGGTGCTGGAGATCTTCAAGCCGGCGCCGCAGCGGAAGTACGGCTACTACTGCCTGCCGGTACTGGCGGGCGAACGACTCGTGGCACGGTTCGACCTGAAGGCCGACCGCGCCCGCGGGCGGTTGAACGTGCTGAGTGTGCGGTTCGAAGGGACGGAAAACCGCCGCCCCGCGAACCCGGAGGATCGCGAAGCGGCGGTGTCGGCCCTGCGTCGGTATGCGGAAGCGGTTCGACTCCTCCCGACCGGATGGCGCCCCGCGTCGGGCTAACGCACGCGCTGGATCTTCTGCACCGCGCTCCGGTCGCCCGCGCTCAGGCGCGCGAAGTAGATGCCCGGCGCGGCCACGCGGCCCGTGGAATCCAGACCGTCCCAGCCGGCCACGTGCTCCCCGGCGCCGTAGAACGATCGGGCGACGGTGCGGACGCGCGCTCCCCGCACGTCGTGGATGGTCAGCTCCACGGACGCCGGCGCATCCAGCGAGAAGCGAAGCTGCGACATCCCGGCCGACGGGTTCGGGCGCGGCGGCGACAACGCGATGCGGTTCACCGCCGGACCGTCCGCCAGCTCGAGGGCGGACACGGCGCTCGAGATCAGCGACGGACGTTCGGCGAGCAGCGTGGTTTCGATCTTGGCCAGACTCTCCGGCGAGAAGCCGTCGCGGCAGTGCTTCAGGGAGTAGGACATGAGCAGCGTGGCGTCCGGCTCGTACGGATCGCCGTTGGCGTCCACCTCGCTGCCGGTGTACTCGCACGTTCCGGAATCCACGGTGCCGCTGGTCAGGCGCGGATCCGCGGGCGTGTCGCAGAGCTGGTCCCCCGCGACGTCGCAGTTGCTGCCGTCCACGAGCTCGTCGCCGAACGCGGGCTCGTGGGTGTGGAAGAGATCGAAGTAGTGGCCGATCTCGTGCGAGAACGTGGAGTGGTTCCCCAGACCGGACGGATTGGCCGTGCAGCTGTTCCGCATGGCGATGGCCTGGACGCTGCTGAACGTGAACGCCGAGATGCCGCACAGGCCGCCGCTCTCGTAGTTCAGGTTCTCGGTGAAGTAGATGTTGATGGCGTCGGACACGGTGTTCGTCGTGCGCAGCGCATCGATCTCCGTGATGGAGGACGTGGTGTAGAACGCGTCGCTGTCGATGTAGTCGATGCCGCCCGGCACGGTGTAGAAGACGACGCCGGCCCCGGCGAAATGGCCGTTGGCGTCGGCGATCGCCTGCTCGTAGCGCTCCTCGGACAGGCCCCCGGTCCCGTCGGACTCCCGGACGATGTGCGGAGCGATGGCCACGTAGTACGGAGGACCGGGAGCGCCGCCCAGCGCACTGGGAGTCACTTCCTCCCGGCGCTCCAGGTAGGCGGCCGCCTCGGCCGGCGTGACGAACGTGGCGCAGGGCTCCAGATCCGGGAGCACCGCTTCCGCGGGCTCCGTCGCGCCGGCCGCGCCGGCGGCCAGGAGCAGGACCGCGATGGAGAGAGGGAACCGCCCACCTGACGACAAGACCACGACATCCTCCCGGAGAAACGGGGCCGAACGAGCCTACGCCGAGATGGGGGGAGCGCTGGCTGTGACGCGCGTGAATCGAGAGTACCACGGCGCAACCGCCGGGGAGGTGTCCGGAATTCGGACACCTCCCGGCGTTGCGTTGCGCTAGTTGGACGATACCTGGTGCATGTGGACGTCCTGCTGGGGGAACGGGATGGAGATCCCGTTCGCGTCGAACTGCTCCTTGATCGCGCGCGTGACATCGAAGTAGACGGTCCAGTAGTCGGGCGTGTTGACCCACGGGCGCACCACGAAGTTCACCGAGGAGTCCGCCAGCTCCACGACCTCCACGGTGGGGGCGGGATCCTTGAGGATCTTCGGGTGATTCTCGAGGATCTGGTGGAGAACCTGCTGGGCCTTGGCAATGTCGTCGCCGTAGCCGATGCCCGCGGTCAGGTCCACGCGCCGCGTGTCCTCCGCGTTCACGTTGGTGATGGTGCCGCCGGTGACCGCCGCGTTGGGGACGATGATCTTCCGGTTGTCGGGCGTGTTGAGCGTCGTCGTGAAGATCCCGATGTCGGTGACCTTTCCCATCGCCCCGGCCGCGTCTACGACGTCTCCGATCCGGAAGGGCTTGAACACCAGGATGAGGACGCCGGCGGCGAAGTTGGAGAGCGATCCCTGGAGCGCCAGGCCGACCGCGAGACCGGCGGCACCCAGGACCGCCACGAACGACGTCGTCTGCACCCCGAACTTGTTCAGCGCCGCGATGACCGCGAAGACCATGATCGTGGCCTTGACCAGGCTCACGACGAAGCGCTTGAGCGCCTCTTCCGCATTCCCCTTGCTCATCGCCTTGCCGGCGGCGTTGCCCAAGACGTTGGCGACGATCCGTCCGATGACGAGGATGACGATGGCGCCGAGGACCCGGATGCCGTAGTCCGTGACGAACGCCATGATGCGTTCCATCGTCTCCGGGCTGATGCTGTCCATGCTGACCTCCTTGAAAGCGAAGGGCGCCGCGAACGACCTGTCCGCGACGCCCGGGTTTCCCTGACTCCGTGACTACGCGAGATCCGACGTGCAGCTCGGGCAGCGCTTCGCCTTGATCGGAATCGTGGTGAAGCAGTAGTCACAGTCCTTCGTGGTCGGCTCCGCGGGCGGCGCCTCCTCTTCCCGCTTCATGCTGTTCATGCCCTTCACCAGCATGAAGACGGAGAACGCCACGATGAGGAAGCTGATGACGTTGTTGAAGAAGACACCGTAGTTCACCGTGACCGCCCCAGCGGCCTGCGCATCGGCGAGCGAAGCATACGGACCGGCCACGTCGGCTCCCTGCTTCAGCACGCTGAACAGGTTCGTGAAGTCGACGCCTCCGAGCGCGAGACCGATGGGCGGCATCATCACGTCGGCGACGAGGCTCTTCACGATCGTGCCGAACGCTCCGCCGATGATGATTCCGACGGCCATGTCGACGACGTTGCCGCGCATCGCGAACTCGCGGAATTCCTTGAACATTCGATCCTCCTGGACGGCCGGGCACGCGGCCCGGGGAACGGGGACAGGCCCCGGATGGATCGCGAGGTGCGCGCCGAAGAGCGCACCCCGCGCGAACCCGCTAGATGAACCGGTAGGTCAACCCCACCCCGAGCGTCTGCTTGAACTGCCCGCTCTTCCTCACCGCGCCATCCACGGTCCGGATCGCCTTGGCGAGGACGTCGGAATCCGAATCCGCGCCCTCGATGACGACGTCGGTGGCCGCGTCGTACTGGTCGTACACCCACTGCACGTACAGATTCACGTCCAGCCACGACGTGATCTCGGACGTGAACGTGTTCTGGAAGTTGACGTCCGGGGTCTTCCAGAAGTCCTGGACCTCTTCCCGGGTCGGGTCGGAGGCCAGCGCCAGGGCATCGAAGTCCTCGAGGTCGCCGGACTTGTCATAGAAGACCGGCCAGAAGACCTGCAGCTTGCCCTCGTACAGGACGCGATCGTCGGCCATCGGCATCTTGGCGTCGGTCTGGAACTCGAAGCCGCCGTCGTTCGTGACGAAGCGCTCCGTCTCGTCGCCGACATCGTCCGAGAACTGCCGCGCGAACGACTGCCGGAAACCGAAGCCGAGCCGGGAGATGACCTCGCGCTCCTCCTCCTCGAGGAAGGCGTGGGCCACACCGGCCGTCTCCGCCACCTTCACGGGATTGAACATCAGGTCGCCGAGCGGATCGCTCTGGTCCAGGAACTGGGAGTCCAGACGCAGCGCCAGGTACGGATCCAGCCACAGGCTCAGGGTCCAGCGGCCGACGGACTCGAACTGGATCAGGTCCGTGGTCTTGTCCGGCCGGCTCCAGTTCTTCTTGCCCGAGGCGTCGGCCTTCTGGGTGGACGTCTGGCCGTAGGCGAGGTGCAGCTCGTTCGACCAGTTGAACTTCTCCGAGAACTGCCGCTTGGCTTCCAGATCGGCGTTCAGGACCCAGCTGATGGTCCCGTTGTCGCCGCCCGCCCAGTTGTCGCTGAAGGCGCTCTGGTTGAGGTTCAGGCCGACGACGGCACCGTAGTTCCAGGGACCGGGCTCCAGCGGCTCGTCCGAGGCGAGGACCGCCGCCGGAGCCGACAGGGCCACCGCGAGAAGCAGGCAAAGGGCACGTCGCATGGCGCGCGCAACCTCCTGATGTGGGGAGACGCTCCGGAGAGCGCCGACCGGTGGGATGGGTTCTCTCATGATTCACCTCCGGACGACCCTCGGACCGTCCGGTTGCCGCGGACCGGATCCTGAAGAGGGGCATTCCCCGGGACTCGGGCCGTCGGACGAGATAGCCTAGGGGACCCTCCGGGAACCGACAAGGAATTTGCCCGCGCGATGTCGAGGAACGGGCACCTCCTTCGTCGAGGGAGTGAAAGGAGGCGTCGATGCCGAGATTCATGGTGCTGTTGCAGGACGATGACAATGCGTGGGAGCAGCTCTCCAGCGAGGAGAAGCAGTCGCTCATGGAGAAGTACTTCGCCTGGGTGGACGAGCTGAAGGCCGGGGACCACATGCGCGGAGGAGATCCGCTGGCCACAGGCGGTCGTGTGCTGCGGACGGAGAGCGGCGAGATCGTCGACGGTCCGTACACGGAGACCAAAGAGGTCCTCACGGGCTACTTCATGATCGAGGCGAAGGACTTGGACGAGGCCTCGCAACTGGCGCGCGGCTGCCCGGCGCTGGGACACGGCGGGGGGGTGATCGTCCGTCCGGTGGCCGAGATGGACGAGAGCGGCATGCACTGAGACTCATCGGGCGGGGCCGGAAGGCTCCGCCCGCCGGGAAGGGAGCCCGCCACGGACGGCATCGTCGATCACTACTTCCGGCACGAGAGCGGTCGCCTCACCGCGGCCCTCGTGCGCTCGCTGGGTCCGCAGCACCTCGATCTGGCCGAGGAGTCGGTCCAGGAGGCGTTCCTCCGGGCGATGAAGACCTGGCCGCTGCGCGGCGTCCCGGATCGCCCCGATGCGTGGCTGTACCGCACGGCCCGCAACTGCGCCGTGGATACGCTGCGCCGCCGCTCGCGCTTCGCGGAGCGGGCGGATGCCGTGGCCGCCGAGACCGCCGGAAGCGCATCGCCGCAGGAGGCCCATTTCCCGGGCGAGCTGGCCGATGATCCGCTGCGTCTCGTCTTCCTCTGCTGCCACCCCGAGCTCTCGCGCGCGTCCCGCGTGGCGTTGACGCTCAAGGTGGCGGCCGGGTTCTCCACGCGCGAGATCGCGCGCGCGTTCCTCACGTCCGAACCGACGATGGCGCAGCGCATCGCCCGGGCGAAGCGTCGGCTGCGGGACGTGGACTCCCGCTTCGAGATCCCCGGGCCGCGGGAACTGCGCGATCGCCTGGACGCGGTGGTGGACGTTCTCTACCTGATCTTCGGGGAGGGTTACCGACCGCACGAAGGCGACGAGGCCGTTCGCAGGGATCTGGTGGAGGAGGCGATCCGGCTCACGCGCCAGATGCTCCAGCACCCGGTGGGACACACGCCGCGCCTCCACGCGCTCCTGGCGCTGATGCTGCTGCAGTCCTCGCGCCTGGACGCCCGCATCGACGAGGAGGGCGCGCTGATCCCGCTGGGTGAGCAGGATCGCTCCCGCTGGGATCACGGGCGAATCACCGAGGGGCTCCGCGAGCTGGAGGAGGCGGGACGCGGCGACGACCTGACGGAGCTGCACGTCCTGGCCGGCATCTCCGCCTGCCACGCGGTGGCCGATCGTCCGGAGGACACCGACTGGCACCGCATCGCTACGCTCTACGACGAGCTGGTGGAGGCCGGCGGCGGCGACGTGGTGGCGCTGAACCGCGCGGTGGCCGTGTCCCACGCGGCCGGCCCCGAGGCCGGGCTGGAGTGCCTGGACGAACTGGCCGACTCCGCGGTGCTCCGGGATTACTCCTTCCACCATGCCGCCCGCGGCGACGTCCTCCGCCGCCTGGGGCACGAGGACGAGGCCCGGGCCGCCTACCGCGAGGCGGCCCGTCTGGCCACGAACGGCCCGGAGCGCCGCGACTTCGAACGTCGGGCGACGGGCGACGGGGCCTACCCCTCCAGGTAGATGTTCTCCAGGGTCCACTTCGAGAGCCGGGGACGGTAGCGCAGCTCGTAGTAGTCCTGCGTCCCCACCCCGACGGAGAAGAAGTGCTCCTGGTGATCTCCGACGCGTTGAACCCAGGATCCGGTGACCTCGGAGACGGTGAACACCCGTCCGCGCCACCGGAATCTCATGGGCTGGATCCTGCCCTCCTCGAACTTGCTGAGCACCTCCACGGCTTCCTGCACTTTCTCGATCAACGGCTTGTGTCTCCCGGGTCCCGAAACCCGTGGATGGACCGCATCCCCTTTCCTGCGGCGAGCCTCCCTTGAATACCAGACATGCGTCTAGCGATCAAGTGTCTCCGCCGGTGGACGATCTGTCCTCGATCGAGGACAGCGCAGCGCCCGTGTCCTCCGTGGAGGACACCCTTCCGGGGACACTCCCGCCTGCCCGGGCGCCGCGTCGCCCTTGCGGGCGCCTCAAGTGATTGCCGCATCATCGATTGGCAATTTCTTGCACGTTGCGTGGCATTCGGCACCCTAGTTGCATTTGAGAACGGGCAATTGAGGGGTGATTCCCCGACGGACCGGTGCTCGGAGGTGTGCTTCCGGTCTCTCGACTCCGGGAAGAACCCCTCAACCAACGAGAGCGCGGCATCGTGCCGCACAGGATCTGGGAGGCGAAGTCCTGGCCGCTTCGCCTCCTTTCTTTTGTCCATCCCCCGCTCTCGACGACCCGCCCCTCGACCGATCTCCCTGAGGGAACCTGCCGCGGTCCCCGTACGTTCAAGACAGGACCGGAGCGCGTGTCCGCGCCGACGACGCTGAACAAGCCCGTTGCGGAATCCGTCGACCCTGCGGAAAGTGGGGTCGGGGCGAGGAAGTCGCCCGGGTTCTCGAGGAGCGAGTCTTGAATACCCTGTCCCGCCTACAGGCCATCCGGCCGCCGAACTCCGAGGAGCGTCGTCGCGCCCGCGTCGTCCGGGTGGTCGTCTCGGAGACCGAAGGCGTGGACCGATCCCAGGTCGTGCTCCGACCGGGAGATCGCCTCATCGTGGAGAACCGCACCTGCCGCACGCTGCAGGTGGCGCCCGTGGACTTCTTCGGCGAGGCGTTCGATCGTCACGCGCTGGAGTCCGGGGAGTCCACCCCGCCGCTCGTCGTCACGGGGCTGTGGTTCCAGGTGGAGATGCACGTGAACGCCCGACAGTTCTTCCCGCTGGACGTCTACCTGGCTCCGAACACCGTCTCCTGACGACACCCAGGGCCGATGCGTCACGGCCCCCAGAAAAAGAAAAACGCCCCGGGCCGGAGCCCGGGGCGCTTCCTGTCTCAGCGCGCTGTCGTCGCGATCAGACGGGCTTGGTGACGGGCCCGCTCGGCTTCTCTTCCTTCAGACGTTCCGCCCCGGTCTTCAGGGCTTCCCAGGTCTGAGAGAAGCTGGTGTAGATCCGACGCTGACGAAGAACCTGCTTGCGGTGCGACGTGCCCTGCACGAAGAGCCGCTTCTTCATCGTAGGGTCTGCCTCGTTCGTCCCCCGTTGGGCGAATCCGGCACGGGGACCTGGTGCCAGACCGTCGGTTCGGATGGATGACGAGTTCGCCGGAACATGGGATCTTGTCCCGCGAACGGCGCGAATCTAGGACGACCATGAAGGTCGCGTCAAGAATTGAGTCCGATATGATGTAGGTTTCGTGATCGGAAACCACATCATGTTGGGGTCCCGGGAGACGCTCACGTGCTTCGCCCCCCTCCCGCCGCCTCGGCGGCCGTCCTGGCGATCGCCCTCCTCGCGGCCGCGTGGGGGAGCGGTCGCCCGGCCGACGCCGGGCCGCCGGGGTTCCCGCTGGACGACGCCTGGATCCACCAGGTCTACGCCCGCTCCCTGCTCACGGACGGCTTCCTGGCCTACGAGGACGGCGTCCCCACCACGGGCTGCACGTCCCCCCTCTGGGCGATGCTCCTCGCGGGCGCGCGGGCCGCAACCCCGGCCGCCGCCGGCATCGACGGCCTCGTGCGGGCGGTCGTCCTCCTGGGTTCGCTCCTGCACCTGGCCTGCGTGCTGGCGGCGGCCGCGCTGGCGCGGCGCCTGACCGGCGACACCCTCACGGGTTTCGTCGCGGGCGCGGCCGTCGCGCTCTCCCCCGCACTCGCGGCCGCGGCGTTCTCCGGCATGGAGGTTCCACTCACCGCGCTGCTCCTGCTGCTCGGCGTGCTGGCGATGATCCACCGCCGCCCGATCCTCTCCGGAGTCCTCTTCGGACTGGCGGGAGCGGCGCGACCGGAGTCCGCGGCCGCCGTCGCGGCGATGTTCCTGCTGCTGCTGGCCACCGACCGTCGCACGGCGATTCGATTCCTTCCCGGACCGATCGTGGTCGGCGCGCTGTTCGTGACGTACGACCTCTGGGCGAGCGGCGCCCCGCTCCCCGCGACGTTCTACGCGAAGAGCTCGTTCGCCCCGGCGGACCTTCCCGGACGACTGCTGCGCGCCGCCGCGATCCTGGGGCAGGTCCCGCCGTTCTCGTTCGGCCTCGGCGCTCTCGCCCTGCTGGGACTGGTGCCGGGTCTCGGTGCCGGCCGCGACGCGCTCCGTCGGACGATGCCCGTCCTGCCGGCGCTGGCGTTCCTGCTCGCCAACACGATGCTCATCGACCCGGTGGACCCGGACGCGTTCTACCACGTGCGCTACCTTCTACCCGCCGTGCCGCTGCTGGCGGTCGGGGCGGCGGTCGGCGCGCGCGCCTTCGGGGATCGGCTTCCCGCGGCCCGCGCCTCGTTCCCTGCTCTCGCACTCCTGCTCCTCGCGGCCGGCGGCGCGGCGCTGACGGTGTCGTCCGCGAGCCGCGGTTTCCACAACGACGTCCGCAACATCAACGAGGTGCAGCGGCGCATCGGCGAGCACCTTGCCGACACGCTGCCGGCGGACGCACGCATCGCCACGACGGATGCGGGAGCGGTGCGGTTCTTCTCGGGGAGGCCGACGCTGGACTGCATCGGGCTGAACACGCCGGAGATGCGCGATCCCTCCGACGCGTTCCTGCGCGCGCATCCCGTGGACGCGATGGTCCTCCTGCCGGCATGGTTTCGTTCGCCGGACGCGGGAAGGCTGGAGGAGACGTTCCGCGCGGTCACCGAGGACTACACGGTCACGTCGAACCCGGCGATGGCGGGACAGATCGTGCTGCGCGCGCGGGCAGACGCCGGCCCGGCCGGCTCCACCGTCCGCGCCCGGTTCACGGGATTCCATGCGTTCGCGCTGGACTTCAGGGTTCCCCCTGGCGACGCTTCTCCATGATCGCCTGCCAGGTCCCCGGGTCCAGCTCCTCGCCCTCGTCGACGAGGAGGACCGGGACGCCGTCGTCGACGCGGTAGCGTCGTCGCGTTTCCGGATCCGTCGACACGAGCGCATCGCCGTCCTCGACAAGCGTCGCTCCGGAGAGCGGACAGCACAGCATCTGGAGCAGTTCGGGATCGATCGGCACGAAGCACCTCCGGAGCGGGATCATCTCACGAGGCGAAGGGAGACGAAAGCGTGGACACCCTGTTTCCCATCGCGGCCGAGGTCGTCCGCCGGCTGCGCGGCCGCGGTCACGAGGCGTGGATCGCGGGCGGCGCCGTACGCGATCGGCTGCTGGGTCGCGTCCCGCACGACATCGACGTGGCCACGTCCGCGCGCCCGGAGGAGGTGACGCCGCTCTTCCCCGGCGCGAAGCAGGTCGGGGCGGCGTTCGGCGTCGTGCTGGTGCCGGTGTCCGGCGAGTGGATCGAGGTGGCGACGTTCCGCACCGACGGCATCTACGTCGACGGTCGCCGCCCCAGCTCGGTGACGTTCGGGACGATCGAGGACGATGCGCAGCGGCGTGACTTCACCGTGAATGCGCTCTACCTGGATCCCGACGACGACCGCGTCGTGGATCTCGTCGGCGGACGACGCGACCTGGACGATCGCGTGCTGCGCGCGGTGGGAGATCCGGCGGCGCGCTTCGCGGAGGATCACCTGCGACTGCTGCGTGCCGTGCGCTTTGCGGCCCAGCTGGGCTTCGAGCTGGAGGAGGAGACGCGCCGGGCCGTGGCCGCGCACGCCGGTCTCGCGCGGGACGTCGCGGCGGAGCGCACGCGCGACGAGATCGTGCGCATCCTCACCGGCCCCGACCCCGTGCGCGGGCTGCGCCTCCTGCACGCGACCGGACTGATGGAGGTCGTCCTGCCGGAGGTGGCCGCACTCGACGGTGTCCCGCAGCCGCCCGAGTTCCACCCCGAGGGCGACGTCCTCACCCACACGATCCTGCTCTTCGAGCACCTGGAGTCGGCGTCGCCGGAGCTCGCGATGGGGGCGCTTCTCCACGACATCGGCAAGGCGCCGACGCTGGAGCGCGCGGTCGACCGGATCCGTTTCCCGCGCCACGCCAAGGTCGGCGCGGAGATGGCCGACGGGATCGCGCGTCGGCTGCGCTTTTCCAACGACTCGCGGGAACGGGTCGTGGACCTCGTGGCGCAGCACATGCGCTTCATCGACATCCGGAACATGCGCATCGCGAAGCTGAAGCGGTTCCTCCGCCAGCCACACTTCGACGACCACCTCGCACTCCACCGCGCGGACTGCCTGTCGAGCCACCGCAACCTGGACCACTGGACGTTCGCCCGGGAGCGTCGGGAGGAACTGGGCGAGGAGGAGCTGAGTCCCGCCCGGCTCGTGACCGGGCGCGACCTCATCGACCTGGGCTGGGAACCCGGCCCGGAGCTCGGACGCGAGCTGGCCCGACTGGAGGAGCTCCAGCTGGAGGGAAGCATCTCCACCCGGGAGCAGGCACTGGAAGTGGCCCGGGCGGATCGGCGCGTCCGGCGTCCGTGACGTCGGGGACGGGATGGATCAGCGCAGGGTGTAGTAGCCCGGCTCCACCTTCTTGAATCGCTTGTCGCGCTTCAGCGTCACGGCCACCGTGGACAAGAGGTTCTTGCTCCGGGTGCGGTAGAGACCACGCTCGGTGACCGCCTCGGTCAGCTCGCGGTAGTGGATCGGGGTCTTCCGCTTGCTCATCACCTTCTCTAGCGCTTCGGCCAGAGATATCTCGTTGAGACGTCGGGCGTTGGGCTTGCGGATCACTCGCCCGTCGGCCTTGCGCGCGGCCTCCGTGGCTTGCCGAATGTCCTTCTCCACCTTCTTCAGCTCGCTCTCCAGCTTGCGACGCTTTGTCACCAGGCGCGCCAGGCGACGCTCCTCCTGGTTGCGCTTCCGCCGGACGGCGGACTCCAGTGTCTTCAGGTCGTAGTTGTCGAGTACTTCGTCCAGTCGACTCATTCGCTGCTCTCTCTCCCTGGGGGACGGAGTTCGGCCCAGCCGGGGGCGGCCGGCCGATCGAGGTTCCTCTTCCGGGTGCGAGGGACAAGATCGAGGCCGACGGCCGAGGCGAGGGGAATAGACAACCGAATCGCCCCGAATGTCGCCGGACCCTGGGGGTGTCCTTTCGCGTTCATGAAACTACCCTTTCCGCGATGCGTTCGCAATCGCTGTCGGTTGCATTTCTTCAGCGATCCGTGAGGGCGTCCCGGGCGGGCGCGAACTCCCCGTCGATCTCCAGCGCCCGGCGGAAGGCGGCGGCCGCCGCCGCCTCGTCCCCGGCGGACCGGTCCACGAGGCCGCGCCGATACGGCAGGGCGGGATCGTCCGGGCGCAGCCGCTCCGCCCGCCGGAGCAGGTCGCGCGCGGGCCCGTGGGCGCCGGCGGCGTGGGCGGCGCGGGCCTCGTCGCTCCAGGAGCGGGCCGCCGCCGCCGCCAGCGTCGCCTCCGCCCGATCGGACCGGACCCCTCCCACCCCAGCCGCGACCGATCCCACCATGACCGCGACGGCCGCAAGCGCGATCCCCGGCCCGAGTGCCGCGGGAGCGGGCGACGGCTCCACGTCGGTCGCGGTCGCCCGCCGGCCGAAGCGCAACGCCAGCGCCAGCAGGACGAGCGACGCGAAAACGGAGATCATCGCCCCCACGCGCGCGGACGACGGCGCATGCCGCAGGCGGACGACGCCGCCTCCCTCCGGGACCGGGAAGGAGAGCAGCAGGCCCTCGGCCGGCTGAACCGGCACTCGACCGTCCGGCCCTTCCGCGATCCAGTCCGGATCGAAGGACTCCGCGACGACGACGAGCCCCTCCGCGGTCACGGGAAGGTCGATCTCCCAGTGACCCGGTCCGACCTCCCGCGCCGGGACGGGCCCGTCCACGGAACCGTCGCGCCGGGACGTCGCCGGACCGGGAGGTTCGCTCTCCAGCAGCACCGCCGCGCGCGGATCGTGGCGAGGATCGGCGATGCGGCGAAGGATCTCGGCCCGGTCCAGCACCTCCCAGCGGGTCGCGAGGCGGACGCGCGGCAGCGGATCGACGTTGCGCGAGACCCACACGTCGCCGGGCAGCGCGCGCGCTTCCCACCCCTCGCCCGCGATGCCGGAACCGGTCGTGATCACCGCATCGATCGACAGGAGATCGGCCTGCGCCTCCGACAGGTCGGGACGGGGCGTCGCGCCCGGCTGCGCGGAGAGGCCCATCCAGTCGAGCCAGCTCCGCGGCAGGAGCGATGTGAATCCCTCCCCCGAGTCCACGCCGTAGAGGAGTTGCGAGTTCGGCGGCAGCGTCCAGGCCCCGGTGCGGTACTCGTCCGTCCGGTCGCGCCACCCGGGCGTCATGAGGTCCGCGCGCGGCTGGCCCGGGCGACGGCTCCACTGCTCCGCCACTCCCTGGCGAAACACGCGCGGCCGCGGGCTCCTGTCCGGAAGCTCCGCCACGACGGGCGGCGGAGCGCGCAGCGCCTCGACGTCCATCGTCGGGTTGAAGGCGCGACCCCAGGTGAAGAGCGACAGCCCCGCCACGACGACGGCCGCCGGCGGGGCCCACTTCCGCGCCGCGGGAATCAGGAACATCGCGAGGACCACGAGCGACGCCGCGAGCTCCACCGCCAGGCGCGTGAACGCGTCACCCGCCTGCTCGACGACACCGGGCACGAACGCCGCCCACGCGCGTCCCGTCTGCAGCAGCTCCTCCGGCGGGCGCCGCGCGAGATCGCCTTCGGCCGCCGCGAACGCGGACAGGCCCACCACGATCAGACCCGCCGCGATCATCGCCCGCGTTCGCGCGCGCGGCTCCGCCCGGCGCAGGGCGTCGAGGCCGAGGCCGGCCAGCGCCGCCACCGCGAACGTCCACGGCAGCGCGAACCGCGCGGGCAACCGGGTCGACTCCAGGAGCGGCACGAACGTGAGGAGCCGGTAGACCGGCGTATAGCGCCCCAGCATCAGCAGGAAGGAGACCGCCGCGATCGCGACGAGCGTCACGGTCAGACGGTCCCGTCGCAACCCGACCGCGACGACGGCGAGCGCCAGCGTCAGGATCCCGACGAAGGCGCACGTCTCCGCGTAGTGACTCCAGTCCGGACCCGCCCAGAACGTCGCGGTCACCGGCGAGCCGTACACGTCCGGCGCGGCCAGCGTCGCGACGTTCCACGGCGGGAACGATCCGAACGTGAGGAACGACCAGTCCACGCCCTCCCCGCGCGTGGTGGAGGGGAGAAACGCCCGTGTCGGCAGGATCTGCACGGCCGCGACGGCCGCGCCGAGTCCGCCCGCGCCGGCCAGCAGCGGCAGCCCGCGCGCGAGCTCACGCCGGCCCGGCGCCGTCCCCAGGACGACGGCCCCGGCGAGCAGGACGTTCATCATCGTGGCGTAGGGATGCGCGCCCAGCAGGAGCATCGCGAGGATGCCGGCCAGCGCCGGCGCGCAGCGCATCGATCCGCGCGCGAGCCCGAGCGATGCCAGGGCAACCCACGGCGTCCACGACGCACCCGTCAGCAGGTTGAAGTGCACGACATGGGCGACGAGGAAACCGGACAGCTCGAAGACGAGTCCGCCGAGCAGCGCGCCGGCGACGCCCACGCCCGCGCGACGCAGCACGAGCCACGTCCCGAATCCGGCCAGCGCGAAGTGAAGGACGACGCTCCAGGAGAATGCCAGCGTCGCGGGCAGAGCCAGGAAGAGCAGGAACGTCGGCGGATAGAGCGGACCGGTCTGCGTCTCGGCGAACAGGGGGTATCCCGCGAACATGCCGGGACACCACGTGGCGAAGTGTCCGGCGCGAAGCTGGTCGAACCACCACGCACGGAACGTGAGGTTCTGCATCCACGTGTCGTAGTGGAAGAACGTCTCCAGGCCGATCACGGCGCGCGGGAACATCGCGACCGCGGCCAGCAGGAAGATCAACGGGGCGAGGCGCGAGCGGTTCACGCGACGCCCGTCCGGTCAGGGCAGTCCGCGGCGGCGCCGCAGCGCCCACTCCGTACCGAGGAGTCCCAGGAGCAGGAGGAAGAGCAGAGGATTCTCAACGAACGGAATCTCCCGGACGGATCGTTCCGTCACCGGATCGAGCGGGAGGAGATCGAGGAGCGATTCGGCCTCGTCCAGCGGAACGAAGCGGCCTCCGCTTTCCCGCGCGACGTCGCGCAGCAGCGCGAAGTTCGGCGCGGGATCCTCGAACTCCATGCGGAACGGCGCGACGGTCATCTCCGATCGGTCGTCCCCGAGCGATGCGCCTCCGAGCCGCGCGGAACCCTCGATCCGGTAGTCGCCGGGCGGCAGCCCCGGCAACGTCCCACGATAGCGTCCCTCTCCCAGGTCCACCAGCGAGATCTCCCGCGCCTTCTCCTCCAGCGTGCCCAGCGGACCGCGCACCGTGGCGCGAACGTCCACGCCGGGAACCGGACGGAAGTCGTCGTCGAAGATCTGGCCCTCCACGATCACGCGATCCGCACCCTCGAAGAGCGGCTTCGCCGGTCGGATGGAGACCGGCTTCAGGTCGTCGCGGGAGACGAGCCATCGCACGCAGCGCGCCAGGAACCGTCCGAAGACGTCGCCGTCGCGCCCGGAGCCCCAGAGGTAGAGGTCCCATCGCCAGAACGGACTGCCCGCGAGCGTCAGCACGCGGCCGCGACCGTCGGCGCGCGTGGCGACGATCGGAAGCTCCTCGCGCACGGTGCCGTCCACCGCGCCCCGCACGAGCACGCGCGCATCCGGTGCGGTGCCGGCGAAGATCGGGACGGACGACAGCGGCGGCAGATCGGCCCAAAGACGCTCGTTGGCGCGCGGATCGCTCTCCAGCCGCGTCACGGGATGCGTCCGCCCCGACCCGGTGAGGCGCGCGAGGATCTGTCCGCCGCGCGACGCTCCTCGTCCCGGCCGTACCGGCAGCAGCTCGGCCAGCGGCGAGTCCTGCAGCGCGAACGCCCGCGGCGGCCCCATCACCATCAGCGCGCCGCCGCGCTCGCGCACGTAGCGCCGGATCGACTGCGCGCGATCGTTCGAGAGTCCCGCCACGTCGAGCAGGATCACGAGGTCGTGCGCGGCGAGCAGCGCGTAGTCGTCGGGGTAGGCGGGGCCCTTCTTCCCGAGTCGTCCGGGGAACTCGGTGAGGCCGAGGATCACGGATTCCACGTTCAGCGAGACGTCCGACTCGAGCGCGCGCTTCACGAACGTGAAGTCGAAGCTGGGACGCGACGCCACCAGCAGGACGCGGATTTTTTCCTTCAGCACGCGAACGGCGAAGAGGTGCTCGTTGTTCGTGTCCGACAGCTCGCCCTCGCGCTCCGGCACCCAGACCCGGTAGCGATGCAGTCCCTCGGCGGTGGGTCGGTAGCCCAGCTCCACCTCGCGCTCCACTCCGCCGCCGGGCAGGTCCACCGTGACGGAGTCCAAAACCGCATCACCCTCCGACAGGTAGACGACCACGCTGTCCACGCCGTCGCCGCGGGCCCGCAGTCGCGCGCGCACGGGGACGTCGTTGTCCAGGTACGCGACGCTGCTCGCCTCCACGTCGAACACGGAGAGGTCGGCCACCGGCTCCTCCGAACCGATCCCGACCGTGAACACCGGAACGCCCAGCCGCCTCGCCTCCGCCCGCGGATCCACGCCGACGTTGTGCGCTCCGTCCGACACGACGACGATGGCGCTCGTGCGGCGTCGCTCGCCGGCCAGTCCGTCGGACAGGGCGCGCGCCAGATCCGTGCGGTCGTCGCGGGGAGTCATCGCCGCCGGAAGATCCTCGCCCAGCGGCTCCAGCCCGGCCCCGAAGCGGAAGGCCTCCAGACGGCCGCGATCCCCGAGGTCGTCCAGGAGGTCCCCGCCGTCCGGCTCCAGCAGCAAGCGAACCCGATCGGCCCGGGTGGGCGGATCCGGATCGGCCTCGTCCTCGGGGAACGGGATCGCCATCGACAGCGATCCGTCCACCAGCAGCGCGACGCGCGGCGGAGACGTCCGGTCCGAGAAGAGCGAGAGGACGGGATCCAGGAGAAGGAAGACCAGCACCGCCAGTGCGACCGACCGCAGCGCGAGAAGGGCCCAGCCGCCGCTGCCGTCGGGGCGGGCGGCGTAGAGACGGAACGCCGCGAACGCGAGCGCCGCGGCCACCGCGAGGAGAATGGGCCCGAACGATTCCAGGAGCTGGAGGGAAAAGGCCGACGTCACACCGACTCCCCGCCGTCGCGCACCCGCTCCACCATCTCGGCGAGACGCGGGAGCACGACGCCGGCCGGCCCTCTCAGCGAGACGTCGAAGCGCGGGGTCAGTTCCGTGGGCTGGGGATTCACCTCGATGAGGAACGCGCCCGCCTCGCCCGCCACCAGCGGGATGCCGGCCGCGGGCCAAACCGCGCTGGACGTTCCGATGGACAGGGCCACGTCACTGTCCGCGCTGGCGCGCGCCGCTTCCTCGAACGTTTCCATGGGCAAGCTCTCCCCGAACAGGACGACGTCCGGACGCAGCACGGAACCGCACTCGCAGGGCGGCGGCAGCTCCGCCGCCGGATACGGGAACGGGTCCGCGACCCGCCCGCACTCCCGGAGGCACTTCGCCCGCCAGAGCGAGCCGTGCACCTCCAGCACCCGCTGCGATCCCGCGCGCTGGTGGAGTCCGTCGATGTTCTGCGTCACGACCGTGAACTCGTCGAACACGCCTTCCAGCATGGCCAGCGCGCGGTGCCCCGGGTTGGGCGCGACGGCCTGCATATTCTTGCGGCGCATCTCGTAGAACTCCCACACGGTGCGCGGGTTCCGCTGGAGCGCCTCCGGCGTGGCCACGTCCTCGATCCGGTGGTTCTCCCACAGGCCGTCCTCGGCGCGGAACGTGGGGACGCCGCTCTCCGCGGAGACCCCGGCCCCCGTGAGCACCGACACGCGCCGGGCGTCGGCCAGCGCCTCGGCGGCGCGCTTCAGGTCACGGGTGAGGTCGTCCATCACTCGCTCGGGTGGTCGTCCGTGCCGTCGTCCAGCACGGAGAGGGCGTGGGGCAGCAGCGGCGCCAGCACCTCGAAGGTCTCCCGCGCGCCCTTCGGGCTGCCGGGCAGGTTGATCACGAGGGAGCGGCCGCGGATCCCGGCGATGCCGCGGGAGAGCACGGCGAAGCGCGTCTTCGTCACGGTGGCGGAGCGCGCGTGCTCGGACAGGCCTGGCGCCTCCTTCTCCAGGATCCGGCGCGTGGCCTCGGGCGTGACGTCGCGGGGGGCGAATCCGGTGCCGCCGGTGGTCAGGATCAGCGGAACGCGAAGCTCGTCGCAGAGGCGAAGCAGCGCGGCCGCGATGGCCTCGGCATCGTCCGGGACCACGACGGTCTCCGTGACCTCGCCGTTCGCCGCCCGGATCGCTTCCACGAGCGCCGGCCCGCTGAGGTCCTCCCGTTCGCCCCGCGCCGACCGGTCGCTCACGGTCACCACGGCCGCCCGGAGCGCGGGACTCATGCGTCGCTCGCCTTCCAGTCGCCGGACCGGCCGCCCCGCTTCTCCAGGAGCCGGATTCCCTCCAGCCGAAGCTCCTTGTCCACGGCCTTGAGCAGGTCGTACGCGGTCAGGAGCGCCACGGACACCGCGGTGAGCGCCTCCATCTCCACGCCGGTACGGGCCCGGACCGACGTCGTCGCCACGACGCGCACCCGGCCGGCATCGGCGTCGGGCGTCACGTCCAGCTCCACGTGGTCCAGCGGGAGCGGATGACAGAGGGGAATCAGTTCGGACGTGCGCTTGGCACCGCCGATGCCGGCGAGCTGGACGGCGGGGCGGAAATCGCCCTTGGGCAGCGTGCCGTCGGCGATCCGGGCGATGGTGGCGGGAGACGCGACCAGGAAGCCTTCGGCCACGGCGATGCGCGACGTGGGCTCCTTCGCGGAGACATCGACCATCCGCACCCGCCCCTCGGGGTCCAGGTGGGACAGATCCTTCACTTCTTTTCCCTGGTCTCTTCTTCCCCGTCCCCGTCCCCGTCCGGGTCCGAGCTCTTCAGCTCCTTGCGGAACTCCCGGATGCCCTGTCCCATGCCGCGCATGAGCGATGGGATCCGCGTGCCGCCGAACAGCACCAGCAGCACCAGGGCGATGATGAGGAGTTCCTGGCCGCCCAGGAAAGGAATCAAGGGCAAGACGTCACCTCCGGGGCGTGGCCCCCTTCCCGCCGGGATCTCCCGGGGGGAGGCGGGGTTCGCAGGTTCCAGAATCCCCATTCAGACGGTGGAAGGCAAGACCGAATCCCCCTACTGTGACCGGGGCACCGGAGGGCGACGGATGACGGGCGAGAGGTGGGTCGGAGCGCTGGGCGCCTTGCTGCTGCTGGGCGGGACGATCTCCTGCGGCGGGTCGGACCGGAACCCCGGCGACCGCTCCGAGGAGGCGCGCTCCCTGGGGCAGCGCTTCGAGGACGAGGGCAGCTGGGTTTCGGCCCTCAACGCCTACCGCGAGGCCTCCCGCCGCTACCCCACGGAATCCTGGCCCTGGGCCGGACTCGGACGATCGGCCGAGCGGCTGGGCCGCACCGAGGACGCCGAGGGGGCCTACCGCACGGCCGTGCGCTGGGACTCCACCCGGGCCGACGCGCTGGAGGGACTGGCCCGCGTCCTCGCCGACGACGCCCGCCCCGGCGAGGCCCTCCGCTGGATCGAGGACGCGATCCGGGTGGAGGCGCTCCCGTCCCGCATCGCGCGACGGGCCCGCATCCTGGCCGACCTCGATCGTCACGCGGAGGCGCGGCACGCGCTGGACCGCGCACTGGCCGCGGCCCCGGAGGATCTTTCCGTCCGTGCCGCCTCCGCCTACGCGCGGATCCGCGCGGGAGAGTCCGGCCCGGCCGCCGCCGAGCTGGATCGGCTGAGGGAGGAGCACCCGGACGAGCCGCGCGTGCTGGAGGAACAGGCGCGCCTGCGGCTCTCGCTGGGCGACGTCGACGGGGCGGTCGATGCGTGGACGCGCGCACTGGAGGTCGATCCGGATCGGCCCGCGGCGCGCCGCGACCTGGCTTCGCTGCTCCTCGCCACGGACCGGATCCCCGAGGCCGCCGAGCAGTTCCGCGTCCTCCTGGAGAACGATCCCGGCAGCGTCGAGGCGCTGGAGGGGGTCGGAACGTGCGCGGTCGCCACCGGCGACGAGGAGTCCGCGCGCGCGGCGTTCGAGCGCGCGCTGGAGGCCGATCCCGAGTACGCCCCCGCCTACCTCGCTCTGGGCGAGCTGGCGGCGCGGCAGGGACGCGGCGACGAGGCGGTCACACTGCTGCGCAAGGCGCGCGCCCGCGCCGTCGATCCTTCCACGCGCACGAGGTGCGCGCGCGCGCTGGGCGATCTCTATCTCCGCCTCGGCGAGCCCGATCACGCCCTGGAGGTGGCCGACGCCCTGCTGCGCCGGGATCCGGATTCGGAGGAGGCGCGATCGCTGCGCGGGCGGGCGCTGGCCGCGGGCGGAGCCGGGTCGGCGTCGGGGCCGGCGCTGGAGCGCCTCGCGGATCGCCCGGACGCGTCGCCGGAGGAAGTGCTCGCGTTCGTGCGCTGGCTGCTGGATCGCGGCGACGTGGATCGCGCGGTCCGCCGGCTCGACGATCACCTCGCGGCGCACCCCGGCGACGACGATGCCCGCCTCCTGCGCGCCCGCGCCCTGCTGCGCGCGGAGCGGCGCGACGAGGCGGAGAGCACGCTGCACGACCTGCTGACGCGGCGGCCGGATCATCCCGGCGTGCACCGCGAACTCGCGGAGCTCTACCTGGCCGCGGAGCGGTTCCCCGACGCGGAGCACCACGCGCGGGAGGGAACGCGCCTCGCTCCCGACGATCCGGAGTTCCCGTCGCTCCTCGGGCGCGCGCAGCTCGCGGCCGGCCGACCGGAGGATGCGCTCGGCGCGTTCCAGCGCCAGAAGGAGCTGGCCCCCGAGCTCCCGCGAAGCTGGATCGATCTGGGACGACTGCGAATGCAGCTGGGGCAAGCCGATTCGGCGGTCACCTGCTTCGAGAAGGCGCGGGAGCTGGAGTCCTCGGACTGGACGCCGGCCTACCTGCTGGGCCTCGCGCTGACGCAGGCGGGGCGTCCCGAGGACGCGGTGCAGGCGTACCGGTCGGTGCTGGCCAACCACGAGCGCGTGGCCGAGGCGCACAACAACCTCGCGTGGATCCTGGCCGACCTCGATCTGGATCCGGTGCTGGCGGAAGTGCACGCGCGCCGCGCGGCCGAGCTGGCTCCCGACAACCCCGACGTGCTGGGCACGCTGGGATGGGCGCAGTACAAGAACCGCCTCCTCGACGACGCCGCGTCCACGCTGGCGCGGGCGGTCGAGCTTCGTCCGCGGGACGCGCTGAAGCACTATCTCCTGGGCGTCGTGGAATTCCACCGCGGCCGCAAGGACGTCGCCCGCCGGGAACTGGAGACCGCGCTCGACCTCTCACCCGACTTCGACCGTTCAGGCCCTGCACGGGATTTGCTCCAAGAGATCGAAACCTGAACGTCAATGCAGGTGTCCGGAACTTCCGGAAACCCATCGCAACGAATTGAATTTGCGCGCCCGGCGGGATAACATGCCTTTGGATGTCCGAAGGAGTTCCCCCGCCATGGCTCACATCCTGGTCGTCGACGACGAGAGCAGTATGCTTCGGCTGCTGGAAAGCATGATCGAGATGGCGGGCCATACGGCCGAGACCGCCTCCTCCGCGGAGGACGCCCTCCATCGCCTCCGGAAGCGGCGGCCGCACGTCCTGATCACGGACATCTTCATGCCGGACAAGGAAGGCGTCTCCCTCGTGAAGGAAGTGCGGGAGATCGATGCCGTCATGGGCATCATCGCCCTCACCGGCGGACCCAAGCGGCCCACCGGCACCAGCGTGATGGAGAGGTTGAACCCGCTGGAGGTCGCGAGTCGGGCCGGGGCCGACCGGACGCTCTGGAAACCGGTCGACTTCGAGGAACTGCTGACGGCCATCGAAGAGGCGCTGCGGATGCGCGACGAGAGATCCGGCGACGAGATCGACGATCCCGCGCGGCCCTGATCGCTCCGCCGCGCCCCGCCCCCGGATCCCGCGGCCCGGTTGCCCGGCCGATGCGCCGGCCGACGCCCATCGTCCTCATCCGGCGCAGCCGCTCTAAACTGTTTCAGTTTTCACCTCAAGGCTAGCGTCACGACTCCCGATCCCCCTACCCGACACGAGACCGTCCGCCCCCGGTCGCGCATTCCTCTCGGTAGAGATGCCGAGCCGACGGGGGAAACAGCGACATGCGACGGCAACTTCGGGAAACCTTGGCGCTTCCTCTCCTGCTTTCGGCGATCCTTTGCCTGACGGCCGGATGCAACAACATCTTCGAGTGGACCGTCGACGACGGTTCCTACCCCGCCCTGATGGCCGAGGGCCGGCGGGCGATCCAGGAGCGGAACTACGACCTGGCCCGCGAGAAGTTCGCGCAGGCGATGGAGCTGGAACCGCAGAGCGCGGAGGCACGCTACCACTTCGCCAAGGCGTCGGTGCTGGCCGAGGATGTCGACGTCTTCGAGCTCGTGCAGACGCTGACCGAGGACGACGGCGACGGTCCGGGCGGCGCCACGGAGATCTTCGAGTCCGAGATCCCCACCGCGAACGCGATCTACCGCGTGAACGCGGTCGTGCTGGACGCGCTGGAGCCGATCCGCCACGGGCAGACGTTCGGCGACTTCGCGGATGCGGACGTGGACCTGGACCTCGCCATCGCCTACACGCTGCGCGGGATCTTCCGCCTGCGCGACACGAACGGCGACGGCGTCATCGACGGCGACGACCTGACGACGGACGACTTCGGCCTCGGTGACGACGGCGACTTCTCGCTGGACGGCATCGAGAACCTGCCGCCCGAGGACCTCAACGACATGATCGACGACGTGAACGATCTGCTCGGCGAGGGCGGGGACCTGCTCGGCGACGTCCTGGACGGCACGGGCATCGACGTCGACGAGCTCAACGACCTGATCGACTCGCTGGGAGGCGACCTGTCGGCCTTCTACGTCAACACGGGCCTGCCCGGAAACCCCGGGATCGGCGACAACGACGGCGACGGACGGGTCGATGAGGAGTGCCTGAACGGCATCGACGACGACCTCGACGGCCTGACGGACGAGGACAGCCGGCTCGCCGGCTGCTGACATCGGAGGAGACCCCCATGCGCAGCACCGACTTCCGTTCCGTCCGGCTCGCCACGGCCGGCCTGGCGCTGTCCCTGTGCGCGCCGGGTTCCGGCGCGGGCGCTGCCGAGCAGCCTCCCCCGACGCTGGAGGGAATCCGGCCGCTCGGCATGGGCAACGCCTTCGTCGCGGTGGTGGACGATCGCAACGTTCTGTACACGAACCCGGCCGGTCTGGCCCACCTGGAGCGGACGAGCTTCTCCGGCGTGGGCGTGCACGGCGGCGTCGACGACGAGCTGTTCGAGGTGATCTCGTTCGTGCAGGACCACGAGGACGAGTTCGCCGACTTCGAGAACGTGGACCAGGAGTTCTACGACGAGCTCGCCCCCTACGACGATCGCTGGGTGGCGGCCGATGCGCAGGCGTACGTGGACCTGACGCGTCCGTACCTGGGACTCGGCGTGTACACGTCGGGGCGAGCGCAGTTCAAGATCGACCGCGGCGTCTATGAGCCGCGCGTGTGGGCCGACCTCGTCGACGACACGGTTGGCGTGATCGGCGCGGCGATGAACCTCGGCCGGGCCGACCTCCGGGTGGGCGGCGCTCTCAAGGGCATCTGGCGACGCACCTCGACGCGCGCGCTCTCGGCGCGCGAGGTCTCCGACTTCGACCCCGAGGAGATCGTGGACGACCTGGAGAAGGCCCGGCCCGGCTTCTCGATGGATCTGGGCGTGACCTGGCAGCGGCCGGGATCGGCGTGGACGCTGGGCGCCGTGGCCCGGGACGCCGCCGGCTACGTGGGCGGCGAGGGCATCGACACCGCCCTGGACCTGGGGGCGGCGTGGCGTCCGGTGCGCCGGTCCGAGGGCGTGATCCGGCAGGTGCTCCTGGCCTCGGACCTCCGCAACACGCTTCAGGACGAACCCTTCCCGCGGAAGCTGAACCTGGGCGCCGAGGTCTCCTTCCCGATTCTGGCGCTGCGCGGCGGGTTCCAGGAGGGGTACGGATCCGTGGGGGCCAGCCTGGGGCTGCCGGTCCTGACGCTGGACTACGCGTACTACGGCCGGGAGCTGGGACGGTTCCCGGGTGACGAGGGTCAGTTCGTCCACGCCGTGGAGGCGCGGATCGGCTACTGATTCCTCCTCCGGGCTGGAGAAGCCGCCGGGCGACGAAACCCGGGTTCCTCCCAAGGGTTGTCAAGATTGCCGGGTTTCCCCGGGAAGGGGCTAAAGTCCGGCCCCCCCACGGTCGATCGACGGGATTGTGGGGGGCCAGCTTGACACCCAGATGGGGGTCCGATACCGTCGCGACCTCTCGCATCCCGAATTTCCAGGAGGCACGCATGATCGGCAAGAAGCCGGGTCTCGGTCCCGATAACGGCGAGGCCACTTCGATCATCGGGGAGAACTCGGTGTTCGAGGGCACGTTCAAGGTCAACGGCAATCTCCGCGTGGACGGCAAGTTCACGGGCAAGCTCGACATCACGGAGACGCTGGTCGTGGGTCCGAACGGCTACGTGGATGCCGCCGTGAAGGTCCGGAACGCCGTGGTCGCCGGCACGATCAAGGGCGACCTCAACGCTTCGGACAAGATCACGCTCCAGAGCGGATCGCGCCTCGAGGGCGAGATGGTCACCTCCAAGCTCGTCATCGAAGAGGGCGTGTCCTTCCAGGGCAGCTGCAACACGAACAGCGGCAGCCCGACCGGCAACAAGCCGGCCGCCAAGAAGGAAGAGGGCAACGACGCCAAGGCGCTGCAGGACAAGATCGAGGAAGTCGCCGAGCAGCTCGCGAAGAAGTAAGCGCCGCGTTCGGGATGAAAGAGATCCGGCCCCGGGGTCCCATGGACTCCGGGGCCGTTTTCGTTCATCCTCTCGCGCCATGGGTGACGTCTACGTTCTGAATCCGCGGGCGGGCCGGGGCCTCCATGGCGACGTGCGCGCGTCGCTGGCCCGCAAGCTCCGCGAGCGAAGGCTCGATGAGGACATCCGCCTCACCGAGGGGCCGGGGCACGGCGTGGAGCTGGCGCGTGACGCCGTAACTGCCGGCGCGACGCGCGTGATCGCGGTCGGCGGCGACGGGACCGCGCACGAGGTGGCGAACGGCGTCGCCGGATCGGACGCGGCGTTCGGCCTGCTCCCGATGGGCACCGGCAACGACCTCGCGCTGGCGCTCGACCTGCCCTTCGATCTGGACGGCGCACTCGACGCGCTCGTCATGGACGCGCGCACCCGCATCGACCTGGGCCGCTTCGAGGACGGGTGGTTCATCAACAGCCTCGGCCTGGGGTTCGAGGCGCAGGTCACGATCGAGAGCACGAAGGTCCGCTGGGTAAAGGGCTTCGCGATCTATCTCGTCGCCGCGCTCCGGGCGCTGCGCGGACTGCACTGTCCGGATCTGCGGATCGACCTGGACGGACGGAGTCTCGACGGCCGCCGGCTGCTCGTCTGCGTCGGAAACGGGCCCCGGGTGGGCGGCGGCTTCTACCTGACCCCGGACGCCGTCAACGACGACGGCCTCCTGGACGTGTGCCTCGTGGACGAGATGGGCCGCGGATCGGTCCTGCGGACCCTCCCGAAGGCCCTCAACGGCACCCACACGACCCACCCCGGCGTGACGATGACGCGCGGGCGGGTCCTCCAGCTCCGCTCGGAGGACGGGTTCCCCTTCCACGCCGACGGCGAGGTGAAGGACACCCGCCGCCACGAGCTTCGCCTGGAGATCCGGCCACGGGCGCTGTCGGTGGTGGTCCCGCCGGCCCGCGTCCGGACGACCGAGGAGGAATCCGATGACCGATGAAGCCTTCCGTCTCCTGATCGACGACCACGCCCGCTTCCCCGGCGCGATGCTGGCACTCTTCCAGGGAGCGGACCTGGAGCTCATGCGTTCCCGCGAGGCCGAGGGGAAGTGGTCGCCGCTGGAGATCCTCGCGCACCTGCGCGACGAGGAGATCATCGACTTCCGGGAGCGGGCGAAGCGCGCGCTGGAAGGCCGCGACTTCGAGCTGAACGTCGACCCGGAGCGATGGGTCACGGAGAAGCGGTACAACGCGATGGATCCGGGCGCGGTCTACCTGGACTGGTCCGCGGAGCGTGCGGACTCGTGCCGCTGGCTGGCGACGCTGAACGTCGCGGACTTGGAGAAGGGCGTCACGCACCCGAAGTTCGGGACGATGCGCTGCGGCGATCTCGTTGCGGCGTGGCGCGTGCACGATCTCCTGCACCTGCACCAGTTCTCGCGGGCGATGTCCGTGCTGACCGCGCGACGGCTGGACGGCTGGATGTGCGAGTACGCGGGGACGATCCCGGGAGCGAGTTCCTAGCTTCCCGCCAGCTCGATCCTCTTGAGGTGAACACGGCGTGCCGCCGGATCGTCCTGCGTGAGGCGCCAGAACGACTCCATCTCCACGTCGTCGAACGTCTGCGCGTCCGGGTCGCCGGGCCAGAGGACCTCCACGGACCGGATCTCCGTCGCGTTCCCGAGGCCGATCTCCAGGCGGAAGCTGGACGATCCGAAGCTGCCGGTGGGTCCCACCCAGCGGTAGACGCTACGCTCCTTCCCGTCCTCGACGAACCGGACGCGCACCCTCGCCCCGATGGCGTCGCGGTTGCACCGCGTCCCCACGAGCTCCAGCGTCACCCACCGGTGGCCGTGGCCCGGATTCAGGAAGAGGCTGTTGAAGTAGGCATCGTAGGCGTAGATGCCGCCGCTCTGCAGGTAGACGTCCTGGTCGCCGTCGCCGTCCACGTCGCCCCAGGCGATGCCGTGCCCCTTCTGCAGGTTCCCGAACCCGCCCGACGTCGTGACGTCGACGAAGCGCGTCCCGCCGTCGTTGCGGTACATGACGTTCGGCATCAGCGCATCGAACTCGGGCGTGCCGGTGCCCAGGTAGAAGTCCGGCCAGCCGTCGCTGTCCAGGTCGCCGAAGTTCGCGCCCATCGTCAGGGTCTGCAGGACGAGTCCGCTCTGTGCGGCGCGATCCTCGAACGTGCCGTCGCCGCGGTTCCGGTAGAGCGCGTTGAGCCCGTACTTCGGATCCGGGAAGAGGTAGCTCTTCACCAGCGTCGCCAGATCGCCGCCGTACCCGGCCACGAACAGGTCCAGCGCCCCGTCGTTGTCGTAGTCCCAGAACCAGACCGGGAAGCTCAGCCGCGGCTCGTCCACTCCAAGCTCCGGCGCCACGTCGGTGAACGTGCCGTCGCCCTCGTTGCGATACAGGCGGTTCACGTCGAACTGGTTCGAGACGTAGAGATCCGGATCGCCGTCCGCGTCCCAGTCGCCCCACGCGCACCCCTTGGCCAGCCGGAAGTTCTGCACGCCGGCGGTCTCGGCCACGTCCGTGAACGTGCCGTCGCCCTCGTTGCGGAAGAGCTGGCACGGCCACTTCAGCCCCGACGCCGGCGGCGGCGTCTCGTTCCCGACGAACAGGTCCAGATCGCCGTCCAAATCGTAGTCCGCGAACGCCGCCGTCTGCGTGGGATAGGACGGCGCCAGTCCCGCGCGATCCGTCACGTCCACGAAGGTCCCGTCGCCCTTGTTCTTCAGGAGAGACGCGGGAATCCGTCCCCACGTTCCCATCCAGCCGCCGCGCAGCACGAGGACGTCCCGGTGCCCGTCGCCGTCGTAGTCGGCATGGATCAGGTTGAGTCCGCCAAGCTGACCGGTGAGCCCCGCGACGTCCGTATGATCCGTGAACGTGCCGTCGCCCTCGTTGCGGTAGAAGCGAAGCTGCCCGCGGATGTCGGCGGTCGATGTGATGAGGTCGAGGTCCCCGTCGCCGTCGAAGTCGTCCATCGCGGCGCCCCCCGCGAGGTTCATCGGCGAGACGTTCAAGTCCAGTGCCACGTCCCGGAACCGCCCGACGTCCTGCTCCGAGTCGAACACCGACGGATCGATGCGCTGGTGCGGCGGCAGGTCGCCCGGCCACTCCCCCCGGGCCATCGCCGCGAGGTTCAGGAACCAGCGGACCTGCGGCCGGAACGGCAGCGGCGCGCGATCCACGAGCACGCGGAACGTCGCCTCCGCGCGATCGGCGCCGTTCTTCTCAACGTGCACGCCGCCGCCCGCGAGCGGGAACACGCAGCTCTCCGCGTTGTGGTAGCCGATGCAGTTGTCGCGCTCGCCCACCCGGAGCTGCGCGACGCCGAGGAAGTAGTCCCCGCGCCCCGGCGCCAGCTCGGCGCTGGCCGCGAAGAGACTCTCCGCCTCCTCCGGCCGATCCAGCTTGAACGCCTCCCAGCCCCGCTGGAACAGCCACTCCGCGCGCTGCTCGTCCGTGAACCCCGACGTGTCCATCGTCTCCAGCTCGGCCCGTCGCCCGCGACCGAAGTAGCGCTCTCCGCCGGCCTCCAGCTGCGACGCGATCTCCAGCAGGCGCGCGTGCTTGGGGCTCCGCGGCGTGGCGTCGTCGCGCGCGTGCGCTCCGTGGTCGTGGTGGTGCTCGTGCCCGGCGGGCTCGGGGGCGGGCGATGCCTCTCCGCCGGGTTCGGGCTCCCCCGCGCACCCCTCCAGGCACACCAGGACCGCCAGCGCCGTCGCGATTCTCAAGACCCGTCCTCCTCGTGGACCGGATGGTAGCGGCCCGGCTCCAGCCCGATCAGTGTCCGGCGCGTTCCCGAAGGCCACCGCACCACGATGGAATCCGGCGGCGCTCCGTCCGGCAGGGCGAACACCAGGCGGCGGTCGTTCCCGGAGAGGTAGCTTCCCCCCGCGCGGACCTCGCCGATCCGCAGCCCGTCGCCCAGGTGGACGTCCACGCGCGCCCCGATCGCTTCACGGTTCGGCGCCTTTCCGCGCGCCTCCAGACCGATCCACGCCTCGGGACCGGGGTCCGTCCGGTTGCGCAGCACCAGCACCGGATCGTTCTGATTCACGACGATCACGTCCACGTCGCCGTCGTCGTCCAGGTCGCCGAGCGCCAGTCCGCGGCCGGACCGCGGGACCAGCAGCGCGGGCGCCGCCGCCTCCGTCACGTCCTCGAACGTGCCGTCGCCGCGGTTCCGGTAGAGGAAGTCGCGCTGCTTCCAGGTGGTGGTGGGATCCACCAGCGTGGCGTCCGACTCGGTGTGGCCGTTCACCACGATCAGGTCCGGCCATCCGTCCAGGTCGTAGTCCGTGAAGCCGGTCCCCCAGCCGATCCAGCGCAGACTGGTGGGTCCCAGTCCCGAGCCGGCCGACTCGTCCAGGAAGAAGCCCTCGCCCTCGTTGCGGTAGAGCGTGTTCGTCTCGTCGACGTAATTGGAGACGAAGAGGTCCGGCCAGCCGTCGCGGTCGTAGTCGTCCACGGCGAGTCCCATCCCCGACTCCTCCACGCCGTCCTCGGAGTGGCTGGAGCCGGACATGAGGCCCATCTCCTCGAACGTCCCGTCGCCGCGGTTGCGGAAGAGGAAGTTCGGGTCCAGGTCGTTGGCAACGTAGAGGTCCGGGAACCCGTCGCGGTCGTGATCGGTGGCGATGACGCCCAGGCCGCGCCCGAGGATTCCGGCCAGCCCCGCCGCTTCCGTGACGTCCTCGAAGGTTCCGTCGCGGAGCTGGCGCAGCAGCGCGTCGGCCTCGCGGGGATAGGCGCGCGGTGGGCAGTAGAGCCGCGTCCCGTCGGCCGCGCGGCAGACGTTCGTGTCCGGGTCGGCCACCTGCACGTAGTTGACCAGGTAGAGGTCCAGGCGCCCGTCGTTGTCGGCGTCGAGGAACGCGGCACCCGCCCCCCAGCGGGGATCGTCCAGGCCGGCGGACTGCGACCGGTTCGCGAAGCGGCCGTCCCCGCGGTTCCGGTAGTAGACGTTGGGCCCGAGGTTCGTGACGAAGAGGTCCGTGTGGCCGTCGCCGTTCACGTCCGTGGCGACGGCGCCCATGCCGTAGCCCTCGTGCCCCACGCCGGCCGACTGCGTCACGTCCTCGAAGCGGAAGTTCCCCAGGTTCCGGTACAGACGATTGCTTCCCGCGGAGTTCACGACGTAGACATCCAGCCGGCCGTCCCCGTCCGCGTCCAGCAGCGCCGCGCCGGATCCCATGACCTCGCCGTACTGCTTCTCTCCGGTGGCGCCGTTCGAGTGGACGAAGTCGATCCCGCTCGGTCCGGTCACGTCCTCGAAGACCGGCTCGGCCGCGAGCGGTCCCGCCGCCAGCAGCATCGCCAGCGCCGACGCGAAACGTCTCACGGCTCCCTCCCGAACGTGTCGACGGCTTCCCAGACCTGCGCCGCCGCATGCGGTCGGTCCGCGGCCAGCAGCGCCTCCGCCAGGCGCTCCGCCGCCGCGACGTCCAGTGGCGACGCGTCCGCGCGGGCACGCGCCTCGCGCACCGCCTGCCGCCGGCGCAACGCCTCGTCCCTCTGCTCCTCGCATCGTGCGGCTTCCTCCTCCGAACCCAGCGCGCGCTGCACCTCGGCCAGCATCGCCCAGGCCTCCGCGTTCAGCGGCTCCCGCTCGACGGCCCAGTGCAGGTCATCCTTGGCGGCCGACAGCCGGTCCATCGCCCGCAGGACCTTCGCGCGCTCCAGCAACCACTCCGGTCGCGGATCGACCTGAACCGCGGCCGACAGCCGCGCCTCGGCCTCCGACGGACGGCCCATCGCCGCCGCCAGGCGCCCCAGCGCCGCCACGACCGCAACGTCCTGCGGCCACGCCTCGGCCGCGCGCCGGAGCGGAGCTTCGGCCTCGGCCGCGCGGCCGAGCCGCAGAAGAAGAACCGCCCGCTCCCACTCGAGTTCCGCCTCGGGCGAGCCGCTCCACGATGCGTCGGCCGCCGCGTGCGCCCTCGGATCGTCGCCCAGTTCCTGCGCAGCCCGCAGGCGCGCCCGCCAGCCCCGCGGATTGCGCGGCGCCCGTTCCAGCGCTCGCTCCGCCGCCATGAGCGCCTCCTCCGGCCGATCGTCCGCCAGCGCCGCCTCCGCGTGCTCCAGGTGTGCGGGCGGGACGCCTTCGTGGTCCGTCGCCAGCGTGCGGGACAGCCGAAGCGCCTCGGCGATCCGACCGGCCTCGCGCAGCGCTCGAGCGAGCTGCAGGCCGTTGCCCGCCGCGGCCGAAGAGTGCCACGAGACCCCGAGCGACTGCAGCGGACCCGTCCGCGAACGCGCCCGCTCGGCCTCGCGGCGCGCCGCCTCCGCCTCGCCCGAACGGTCCAGCCGCGGCAGCACGCGCGCGCGATTGAACCAGGCCGATGCATCGAAGGGATCGCGGCGAACCGCCTCGCCGAAATCGGCGGCGGCGCCCTCGAGGTCGCGATCCCGCATCCGGATCACGCCCCGATCGTACCAGGGTCCGGGCCACGCCGGACGCAGCCCCATCGCCCGCTCCACGAGCGGCCTCGCCTCCTCGCGGCGACCGGCCAGGACCCGCGTCCGCGCGAGGCCGAACGTCGCGCGCGGATCCTCGCGGTCCAGTTCCAGCGCGGCCCGGAACGCTGCCTCGGCGCCATCGTAGTCGGCCGTCCCGACCATGCCGCCCCCGAGGCGAAGCTCTCCGGTCGCGCGCACGCAACGCGGATCGTCCGGCGCGAGACGTCGCGCGGAGTCGGCCGCCGCCACCGCCGCGACGTTCCGGAACCGCTTCTGTTCCAGGTAGGCCTTCAGCAGCCACGCCTCCGCGTGCTGCGGATCCAGCGCGATCGCCCGGTCCGCCGCCTCCAGGCCGGCGACCGTCCGCTCCGTCCGCAACCCGACGCGCGCCCGCGCGATCCACCCATCGACGTCGACGGAGTCCGCAGCCACGACCGAGCCCGAGAGGCTCCACGCCCGCGCGTCGTCGCCGTCGGCCAGCGCGCCGAGCACATCGGACGCGTCCGGACCGGGTGAACCGCATCCGGCCAGGGCGGCCGTCAGGAGGACCCCGGCGAGGGAAACCGGGAACCGGAGGAAGGAAGAGGATCGTGGCATGGCCTCCGAGACTAATGCTCCGCGGGCCGCCGGACAACGAGCGTTCCCCTCTTGCGGATCGGGCGGCTTGGAGACAAGAGTGGATCGGCCCGGGTCGTTCCCCGTCCCTGCGGCCGCCCCCTGGGATGCAGAAGGACCGCCCTGTCGATCCGCCTCGATTCCCAGGAGGGCCCCGTGCTCGCCTCCTCCCCGCGTTGCCCCTTCGCCCGTCCCGCGCTTCTACTCGCGTTCTCCGTCCTGATGCTGATTCCCGGCCCCGCGACCTCCCGGCCGCCGGACGACCTGCCGCAGGGCCCCGGGCTCCGCGTGGACGAGTTCGCAGGCTGGTACCACAGCGCAGGCAGCCTGCTCCTCCACATGTCCAACCGCGGCCGCTTCGGGCGCGCCGGGAACGACCTGACGAACCCTTCCGGCGAGTGGCCGGGCGGCACCGACCACGAGTACCTGTTCGGCGCCGGCCTCTGGGTGGCGGGCGTCGTGAACCGCGGAAGCGGCCCGGACACGCTCTGCTCCTCGGGTCTCTTCCAGCCGGAGTTCCGGAACTTCGAGGCGAACGAGGGCTGCGGGACGCCGCCGATCGGCATCTGCGAGTCGTTCGAGGGAGCGCCGGCGGGACTGAGGCTCTTCGACGACGACGGCGACGGCCTCACCGACGAGGATCCGCTCAACGGCGAGGACGACGACGGAGACGGGCGCGTCGACGAGGACTTCGCCGGGATCTCCCAGGAGATGTTCCGAACCGTCACGTACGACACGTCGACGGCGTTCAACGTGTTCTTCCCGTCCGAGGCCGACCAGCATCGGCCGATGGGGCTGCGCGTGGAGCAGGAGAGCTACCAGTGGACCGATCCGCAGTTCGACGACCTCGTGGGCGTGGAGTTCCGCATCCGGAACATCTCGGCGTCGCTGGACGAGGCCGAACTGGGCTGGAGCATCGACAACGCCTACATCGGCTTCATGGTGGATGCGGACGTCGGCCTGGACACCGTCGACGACATCTCGGCCGACGACCAGGTCGGCTTCGCGGCGCTGGACACCGTGCTGGTGTCGCCCGCCGGGGACTCGCGTCCCCTCTCCCTCACGATGGGCTACATGTACGACGAACCGGGCGTGGGCGGGGACGACGTGCCCGGCTACCTCGGCGTCCTGTTCCTCGGACACACGGTGGATACCGTCACGGTCGCCGACGAGGATGCCATCGCGCCCCGCACCGTCGGCATCCACCGGTTCAAGACGTTCTCCCGCGGCGCGGAGGATCCCCGCGACGACCGGGACCGCTACCAGTTCCTGCGCGGCAACAGCGACGTCGTCCCGACGCTGGACGCAGGTTCCACCACGCCGCGCGACTACCGCTTCCTCGTCTCCGCCGGACCCTTCGCCACGATCGCTCCCGGCTCCACCCTGACGTTCCAGGTCGCCTTCGTGGCGGGCGAGATGACCGAGCGCGTCGATCCGGAGACCGGCGTCCTGCGCCGCGTTCCGGATCTCACGAATCCCATCCAGGCCCAACGCGTGTACGACGGGTTCCTGGATCCCGGCACCGGCGAGATCGTGCACTGGGCGACGAGCTCCCCCCCGCCGCCGCCCGCGCTGCGCGTCACGCCGGGCGACGGATCGGTCGTCATCGAGTGGGACGACCACCCGGAGCGGACGCAGGACCCGCTCACGCGCGAGCTCGACTTCGCCGGTTACCAGGTCTGGAAGGCCGAGGGGTGGCGCCGGGAATCGAACGTCCCCTCGGACGCGATGTGGCGGATCGTCGCCGACTTCGACACGACGGAGCTGGCCGACGTGGACACCGGCTTCCATGCCGTCGGGCGATACCGCTACGTGGACACGCGCGTGGAGAACGGGTTCTGGTACTGGTACGCGGTGACGGCCTACGACCGCGGCGAGTACCGCACGGAGATCGACTTCTCCACGAGCCCGCCCGAGACGACGCTGATCCTCACGAGCAGCCCCAAGTTCGGGCGGCCGACGCAGAACATGACGCGCGTGATGCCCCGCACGACGCCGACCCAGCTCCTGGACGACGTGTACGTGGCCCCCAATCCCTACCGGGGCGATGCGGCGTGGGACCTGGCGCAGACGCAGGTGGAGCCGACCGGCCGACGCATCAAGTTCTTCAACCTGCCGCGGCGCGCAACGGTCCGGATCTTCACGCTCGCGGGCGACCTCGTCACCACGATCGAACACGACGCGGCGTTCTCGACGGCGCAGCCCTCGTGGAATCTGGTCTCCCGGAACAACCAGGACACGGTGAGCGGGATCTATCTCTACCACGTCAGCACGCCGGACGGCGCCGAGACCACCGGGAAGTTCGTCGTGATCCGGTGACGCTCAGCGGAGGCGCGGGTCGTTCCGGAAGAGGATCGACAGGCCGAAGCCCACGACGTGCTCGTCGCGATCGACCGCATCGTCGAAGAGGCGCAGGAAGCGGTAGTCCAGGCGGAAGAGGACGCGGCGTCCGGTCGGGAACCGGAGGCCCGTCCCTCCGCCGAACGCGGCCCGGCCCAAGGAGAAGCTCCCCACCCACTCCTGCCGCATTCCGCCGGTGAGGAAGACGCTCGGCAGCATCGGTCCCTCGGAGACGGGAAGCCAGGCCACCGTGGCGAGCGCGTCGAGGCGGTCCAACTCGGCCACGCGTGCCCAGCCCAGGCTACCCTCCGCGCCGATCAGCCCGCGCGCAGAGAAGGGGAAGAAGGTGCCGAGACGCGTCGCGACGTCCAACGACGTGGTCCCCTCCGAGACCACGGAACCGCCGATGCCCAGCTCCACGGCCCCGGCCCGCAGACCGGAGGGCGGCAGCGCGGCCACGACGCGGCGCGGCACCACGAGCGGATCCTCCTGAGCGCGCGCGCCGGGAGGCACAACAAGGAGCAGCAGGGCGACGGCCGCAAGCCTCCTCACGAGCCCTCCCCCGACCACGCCTCGCAAAGCACCTCTTCCGCCGGCTTGCCGCGCGGCGTGTAGCCGTCGTGGTCCGGACCGCCGGCCACGCCGAGCTCCCAGTTCCACCAGTAGACGCCGCGCACCCACGTCGCGTCCGACAGCGCGATCAGTGCGGCCGCGTAGAGATCGGCCTGCTCCTGCGCATCGGCGACGGCGCTCGATTCGTAGTCCGACGGTTCCATGCCGGCGCCGTCGCGGCTGGCGTAACCGAGCTCCGTGAAGACGACGTCCTTCCCCACCGCGCGGCGCAGGCGGTCCAGCCGCTCCAGCCAGGGCTGCCAGCCCACCAGGATCTCGAACCGGGTGGGGTCCGGGCGCGAGGCGACCGGCCCGTAGAAGTCGACGCCGATGGCATCGAGCGCATCCCAGAACGGGACGCGCTCCAGCTCGTCCCAGGAGGCCGCGTAGAGGACCTCGCCGTCGTACACCGCCCGCGTCTCAGCGATGATCTCCCGCCACGCGAACTCCTCGCGGCTGAGGCGGGCGAGCTCCGTGCCGATCACGAGCGTGGCCACGTCCGTCTCGGCCGCGGCGACCGCGCAGTCGACGACGAACGCGCGGTAGTCGTCGAACCACGCGACGCGATCGGCGGGATCCAGCTCGCCGCGCCACGTCCCGTCCCGCACGTCCACGTGCAGCTTGAGGACCGGGAGCAGGTCTCGTTGGCCCGCCCACGTGGTGGCCGTCCGGAAGGCGTCGAGGTCCGTCGCCGATCCGTCGCGCTCCAGGCGGCTGGAGGTGGCCGTTTCCTGGTACGCGTTCGCCAGGAAGACGACGCGGTTGGCGCCGAGCGCCTCGATCTCGTCGAGCGCGATCCGGCACGTCCTGGTGGCGTAGCCGCTGCGGGTCCAGTCCCCCAACGTCATCGCGCGCTGGGTCGGACCGGCGGAAGGATCCGGAGACGTCGGCAGCTGGTCGCACGCGGGAAGGACCAACCCTGCCACGACGACCATCGTCCTCCCGAACTGTCGAGAAACCACGGACATCCCGTTCGCTCCGCGCTGGAACTCCGAGCGTACCCGACGGGCCGGAGCGTTGCACGCCGTTCGATCCCGGCACCGCGCGTTCGCAAATTGCACACCCCGCTCCCGATCCTGCCCGGGGTCGCGGAGCGGCGGTGCCAGGATCGGCCGGTTTCGCTCAGCATCGCCCGAAATCGGCAGAAGATCTTTTGACGGGACGCTGGCCCGTTCGTTGCTCCCTTCCCCCGGACCCGGCCCCTCGGGACGAGCGAGTTCGCGGACTGTTCAAAGAGGAACCCCGCGGATCGCCCGGACGTGCATGCGAATCGATCGACGACCCGGTGCGGGACTCGCGGGAGTTCTCGCGCTCGGCATCTGGGGTTGCAGCTCCCCGAGCGCCCCGCCGCCGCCTCCGGGCGGAGGCGAGACGTTCGTGCTGGACTCCGCGCGCTTCGAGGCCGACGTGGCCCCGTTGCTGGCGGCGTACGGCTGCAATGCGATGGAGTGCCACGGGGGCGGAATCCGCGGCACGTACCAGCTGTCGCCCCCGGACGCGCGCGATCTCGCGTTCGACTTCGAGCAGACCTCGCTCCAGGTCGATGCCTACGAGCCAGCCGCCAGCCCGATCCTGGCCGAGCCGCTGGCCGAGGCCGCGGGCGGCACGTCCCACCAGCACGAGCCGTTCGCGTCCGTCGACGATCCGGACTACCGGACCATCGCCGACTGGATCGAGGCGGGAGAGTTCCGATGAGCCGATCGCTGCTGCTGACGATGGCGATCCTGACCGCGCCGCTCGCCGCGGGAGCCTCCGACGAGGTCGAGGCGACGAGCGCACCGCGCGTCGTGGACGGTCGCGAGTACCTCGTTCCGGAACTGGCCGACGGTCCGTTCCACGTGGACGACGGCGTCCGCGACTACGTCCGCCACGTGTCGTTCTCGCCGACGTTCGGGACGATGGGCGAGGACCGCCTCTTCGGCCTGGGCCTCGGCTACGCGCCGAACCGCTGGCTGGCCTACGAGGCCGGCATCGGGCACACGCCGGGCGAATCCGTGCACGCGCTCGTCCACACGCTGAGCGCCCTGGTGCGATGGCCGCTGGCCTCGCGTCTCCAGCCCTACGCCGTGGGCGGCTACGGGATGGTGCTGGTGTTCCCCGGCGAGTCCCTGAACGCCGATCCGGCGACCGAGAACACGCTCTCCGTCGGCGGCGGCCTGGAGTTCTGGATCCGCGACGACCTGGCGCTGCGCGCCGAGGCGCGGAACCTCACCATCATCGGCGACGACCCGAACACCGAGAGCAGCGTCGCCTACCAGTACGGACAGACCACGGTCGGCCTCGTGTTCACGCGCGGCCTCGACGACTGACCTGCACCCGCACCGCACCCCTTCCGAGGAGACGTCCATGAGTCGAGGGATCCATCGAACCGCAGCGGCGAGGAGCGCGGCGCTGGCGTGCGCCCTGCCGGCCCTCCTGTTCGTGCTGCCGGGGTGCCGGGGCGGAAGCGCGCCCGACGATCTGATCGTCTCGCAGGAGACCACCGAAGCCATCGTCTTCGTGAAGACGACGGGCGAGGAGACGCTGAACCGGAGCTGGGCCTCATCCAACCTGTGGATGCTGTCGCCCATCTCCCCCGACGGCGAGGTCACGCCGCTGACGAACTACGAGGGCGCGTCGGTCTCCGACCCGTGCATCGCGTTCGACGGCGAGCGGATCCTCTTCTCGATGCGGCCGCCGGGCGCGTCGCACCGAAACCTCTGGGAGATGAACGTCGACGGGTCCGGGCTGCGCCAGGTCACGAGCGGCGACGGCCACGACTTCGATCCGGTCTACCTTCCGGACGGTCGGATCCTGTTCACCAGCTCCCGCGGCGACGAGATGGACGAGTACAACCACTCGCCCGCCGAGCACCTCCACGTCTGCAACGCCGACGGCACGGGCGTGGAGCGGATCAGCTTCAACCAGTCCGACGACTTCGACCCGGTGCTGCTGCCGAACGGCCGCATCCTGTACACGCGCTGGGACCACTTCGGGACGTTCAACCGCTTCCCGCTCTTCGCGGCGAATCCGGACGGGACCGGAACGTTCCACCACTTCGGCCCGCACAACCGGAACTTCTTCCACGCCCAGCCGACGGGCGACGGCCGCATCATCGCCATCGAGTCGACGATGGTGAACGAGGACGCCGGCCCGATCGCGGTCCTGAAGACCGAGGCCGGCCCCGCCGACCCGGTGGTCGAGGGCAACGACACGCACTGGAACGTGCTGACGGCCAACGTGAACACCGACGGCGCGCCCTGGGCCTACGGCGCCTTCAAGTACCCGTATCCGCTGGGCGAGAACCGCTTCGTGGTGAGCTACTCGCTGCCCGCCGCCTCGGACGAGGAGACGGACTACGGTCTCTACACGTTCACGCTGCGCCAGGATGGCGCGGGCACGGACGCGGACCCCGCGACCATCAGCATCGAGGACCTCACGTTCCTCTACAACGACCCGGCCGCCAACGAGTACGACGCGCAGCTCATCGCTCCGCGCGCAGTGCCGCCGGTGATCGAGTCGACGATCGCCCGCTCCGCTACCTCCGGCACGTTCGTGGTGGCCGACGTCTTCAACCGCGTCGGCGCGCAGGACGGGCAGGAAGTCCCGGTCCGCGGGGTCGACACCATCGACCGGATCGCGGTGATCGCGGCCCGGCCGACCCGTCCGGGCGAACGCAACGGCTTCTCGGCGAACGAGTTCGAGAAGCGCGCGCTCATCGGCTACGCGCCGGTGCAGCCGGACGGCTCCGTGAAGTTCGAGGTGCCGGCCGATACGCCGATCAGCTTCGCGACGCTGGACGAGCACGATCGCGGCTTCGTGGTGAAGCGGACGCACATCTACGTGCGACCGGGCGAGACCTTCAACTGCATCGGCTGCCACGAGGGACGCACGTCGGGCGAGCCGCACGTCACGAACCCGAACCCGATCGCCGAGACGCTGCCGGCGGTGGACCTGAATCTTCCGCCGGAAGACTGGACCATCATCAACTACGAGAACGACATCGCCCCCATCGTGGAGGCGAAGTGTGCGGGCTGCCACGTGGAGCACGTCGTGACCCGCACGGACGGCTCGCTGGACGATCGCCTGGGCGGCGGCGGATCGGCGGCCGACACCGTCTACGCACCGGGCAACCTGCCGCTCACGTCCGAGATGATCGAAGGCGGCGAGATGATGGAGATGTTCCCGCGCGCCTACGTGAACCTCTCCGGCGAGCCGGAGGAGCACGTGAGCAACGTGGTGCGCCCGGCCTTCCCGCGCCGCTCGGTGCTGATCGACGCCGTCCTCGGCCTCGGCTCGCACGCCGGCACCGGGCCGCATCCGGATCCGGCGGGCCCGAACGCGCTGACGGACGAGGAGAAGGAGCTCTTCAACACGTGGGTGCTGCTTGGCGCCCAGTACCGCTAGGAGACGACGATGAACCTCCCCAAGTTCCTCGGGACGGCCATCCTCGCGATGCTGGTCGCCGGACCCGCTTCCGCGGAGGAGTTCTCGGCGTGGGAGCCGGTCCTGGCCGGCCACTCGCTACGCACGCCGGCCGGCGAGACCCTTCGCCTGGACGAGCTGCGCGGCGACGTCGTCGTCGTGAACTTCTGGGCCAGCTGGTGCGCGCCGTGCCGGCGCGAGCTTCCGGTCCTGGACGGGTGGGCGGACGATCTGGAGGGCGCGCGGATCGTGGCCGTCTCGGTCGACCGCGAGGTGGACAAGGCGCAGCGGTTCCTGGAGCGCGCCGGCCTGTCTCTACCGCTCTACCACGACGGGCCGGACGGCCTGGCCCGCTCGCTGGACCTGCCGTCGCTGCCGTGCACCGTCGTCCTGGACGGCCGCGGACGCGTCGTGAAGGTGGCGCGGGACGGCTCGCTGGAGTCGCTCCAGGCGCTCCGCGGCACCGTGAAGGCGCTGCTGTCGAAGCCTTCGTCCGCGGAGGTGTCGGGATGAGGAAGCTCCTCGCCGCCGCAATCCTGATCGGCTCGGCGCTGGCCGCCGCGGGCTGCGCCACCGTGCGCCCGTACGAGAAGGAGCACCTGGCGGATCCCATCATGTCGTTCGCCGGCGATGCGCGCGAGGCGGCCCGGGAAACGCACTGGATCGAGGCCCGGGAAGGTTCCACGGGCGGCACCGGAAGCGCCGGAGGCGGATGCGCATGCAACTGAGTCGCTGCCTCCTTCCGCTGGCCGCGCTGTGCGCGCTGCCGTTGCCGGCGTTCGCGGAGCTCCGCTCCCCGAAGGCCGAGCTGCGGTACGAGTTCTTCGCGGACTCCGACGACGTGCACGTGACCGGAACGGGCGGGAACTGGGCGACCGGGTTCGGCGAGGACGTGCGTCTGGCGCTGGACTGGCTGCGGGAGGTGGTCGTGGTGCCGGGCATCACGGCCGCTCCGGGGAGCCAGGAGGCCGTGGATTCCATCTCGGGCGCCAGCCGGCCCATCGCCCCGAGCTCGAATCCGTACGAGGATTTCGCCAAGCCGCGCCAGCAGGTCGATGCCTCGCTCGCGTGGCGACAGGCGTCGTTCGGATACTACGTCTCCCACGAGGACGACTACTTCGCGCAGCAGATCTCGAGCGGCTGGGCCCGTTCGATGTTCCAGGACAACTTCCAGATCACGGTGAGCGGAAGCTACGGCTGGGACTCCATCGAGCCGGCGGAGGACGAGGACGGCGACGCGTCGGCCACGGACTACCGTCGGACGATCCACGGCGCGGTCGTGGCGACGCAGGTGCTCGACCCCGTGACGATGATCCAGGGCGGCGTGGAACTGTTCTCCGTGAACGGCCTCCAGCACAACCCCTACCGGAACGTGTACGTGGACGGCGGCTACCTTACGGAGCGCCACCCGGAGACGCGGCTGCGGCGTGACGCGTTCGTGAAGGTGAACCGCTACTTCTCGAACCGATCCGCCGTGAAGCTGGCCTACAAGATCTACGACGACGACTGGGGGATCTTCTCCCACACCGCGGAGTCGAAGCTGCACCAGTACGTCGGCGAGGACGTCGTCGTGCGGTACCGCTACCGCTACTACTCGCAATCCTCGGCGGAGTTCTTCTCCGAGGACTACGCCGCGCCGGGCGGCATCGACGGCTACCGGACGGGCGACTACCGGATGGGCGAGTTCTCCGCCCACCTCTTCGGCACGAACCTGCAGTGGGACCTCGGACGGGGACCGTTCGAGTTCGACTGGCTGGAGAACGTCGACCTGAACGTCGGCTACGAGCGCTACTTCAACAGCAACAACTTCTCCGCGAACCTCTTCGAAACCGCCCTGGCGTTCTCGTTCTAGACGGAAGGAGCGAGTCAATGAGACGAACGACCCTGCTGATCGGCATCGCCATCCTCGCCTCCCCCTCGGGGGCGACGAGCGAGTCGTTCTCGCATCGCCCCTTCCTGCAGGAGCAGGGCGTCGACGTGGTCACGCGCGACGTCGCCCGCGCCTGGACCGATCGCGACCTGCTGTCGCGGCCGTGGGACACCGCGGTGATCGGCGCCACGGACGTGTACGACCGTTTCCCGTACGTGGAGTCGCGCTGGTTCCAGGCGGTCTCCGATGCGGGCTGGAACCGGATTCTCGTCGGCGAGATGGGCGGCGACCTGACCGCCTGGAGCGGCGAGGAAACCGACTTCGGCGCCCTCGAGGCGCCGCGGGGCCTGGCGTCCGATGCGCAGGGGCGCGTCTACGTGGCCGACTCCGGCAACCGGCGCGTCCTGGTGCTGCAGAGCCGGACCGAGTTCGACCGCATCGAGCTGACGCCGCTCTACGAGATTGGCGGCCTCGACCGACCGTGGGACGTGGCCCACTCCGACCGCGGCACGCCGTTCGACGCCTCGGACGATCGCCTTTACGTGGCCGACACCGGTGGCAGCCGCGTCGTCTCGTTCGACCTGCGCGACGGACGCGCGGAAAGGGTCGCCGAGATCGGCGAGCTGGGCGATGGGCCCGGCCGCTTCGCCGGACCGTTCGCCATCGCCGTGGGGCGCCGGGACGGCGTCGCCTCGGACGAGATCTACGTGGCCGATGCGCACACGCAGCGCCTCGTCCGACTCGTCGATCGCGGTGAACGGATGGACTGGGACCTGGAGGAGCCGACCGGCAGCGGGATCATCGCGTCGCTGGACGTCGACCACTTCGGGTCGGTGTACGCCGCCTCCCCGTCCGCCGGCACCATCGACAAGTACACACGGGACCTGATGCCCGTCGCGCGACTGGAGGGCCTGCGTGAGCCGCGTGCCTTCCACGTGCCGTTCGTGAACCGCACGGACCACCGCTCCGGCGTCGTCGAGCGTCTCGGACAGGGCGCGGGCGTCATCGTGGAGGACTGGACCGGCGAGACGGGGCTGCGCCTCGTCTCCATCGGGGCCGACGTGGATCGCCTCGCGGTGGCGGCGGACCGCGATCTCGCCGCGGACTTCGTCCTGACCGACCGGGCGAACGCGACGCTGGAGGTCCTGGACGACGCGGGCCGCTCGGTGTGGACCAGACCGCTGGGCGAGCTGGAGGCGGGCGCGCAGAGCGCCGCCGTCGCGGCGTCCGAACTGCCGCTCCCGGCCGGCGACTACACGCTGCGCGTGAACGCGGCTTCCACCTACTCGGAATCGTCCGGCGGCTCCGCGGAGAGCGCGTTCACCTGGAACGGCTCGGCCGCCGCGGCCGTCGATCGCCTTACGCTGATCGCCGCCGAGCCGAACCCGTTCCGCACCGGGACGACGGTCCGCTTCGCGACGCCGTCGTCCGTCGACTGGCACGGGGTGGCCGTCTTCGACGTCACCGGACGACGCGTGAAGCAGCTGTCGGCCGGTCCGCTCGCCGTCGGCACGCACGCCGTGTCGTGGGACGGGCGCGACGACGCCGGCCGCGCGGTGGCCGCGGGCGTGTACCTCGTCCGCGTGAAGGTGGCCGACGAGACGACGACCGCCAAGCTGGTGCACCTGCGATGAACCGTCGCGTTCCCTTCCGGGCGGCGCTTCTGGGCGCCTCGTTCCTCCTGGGCGGCTGCCTCGGCGAGCCGCCCCTGGAGGAGCGATGGACCCGGCTGGAGATCCTGGAGACGTCCGAGCTCACCGGGCTCGCGCCGGGAACGGCCGCGCCCGTCACGGTGCGCGCGCGGATCACGTACCGCGAGCTGCTCACCGGAGCGGTCATCGCGGAACTCCGGGCCGGGAACGCCATCACGCACGCCGACACCGGATTCGAGCGCGGGGAGGGCGATCCGCTGGCGACGGCCCAGGACGTCGACTTCGTGCTGCGCAACTCCACGTCCCTGGGCTTCGACGCGAGGCCGGTCACCGGCTTCGACCACCTGATCCAGGAGATGGAACTGACGTTCGACTCGGGATTCGTTCCGCCGTCGCCGGACGACCTCCCTCCGGCGCAGCCGGCCGGCGGATCGCCGATCTTCCTCGTCCTCTACTTCGGGGACGTGGACGAGGTGGAGATCGACGGCGGCATGGAAATCGAAGTGGTGACCCCCACGTTCTCGGACGAGGCCGACATCCTGTCGGTCGGGATCGAGATCGCACCCTAGGAGCCTGAAATGAGCCCCCAGCTCTCCCTCCGGGACGCGCTGCTGCTGGCGGCGCTGACGATCGCGTGGGCCGCCCCGGCGAACGCCCGCGAGTGGACGGTCGCGGTCTCGCCGTTCGCCGGCGCGATGCTCCTGGACGAACACCTCTCGGACTACTCGTGGGACACCGCCGCCCGTCCGGTCTTCGGCACGGCGGCCTTCGTGCGCTCCGGCCGCTTCGCCGCCGGCGGCCGCGTGTGGCGGGGCGACACGTCGCAGGACGTCGGGACGCCCTCGAGCCCGCGCAGCGTGACCGTGAACCTGTCCGGCTTCGAGGGCATCGCCGAAGCGGAGCTCGCGAGCGCGCTGGGCGTGCGTGCCCTGGCCACCGGCAGCGCCGGCTTGGTGCACCTCGGCTGGTCGCCCGACCGCGTGGAGCTGGATACCGGCGTCGGGGAGCCGGTGCCCGTCTCCTTCGACCCGGTGAACGAGGCCACGTGGGGACTCGGGCTTGCCCTGCGCCGCGCGATCCCCGGCGGCTTCGAGCTGGCCGCGGCCGTGGAGCGGTCGTGGTTCCGACTGGAGACCGCGCACCGCCGCGGCGACGAGATCGTGAACGAGCGAGAGACCTTCGGGAACTGGACGGCGCGCGTCGAGCTGTCCCGTCCGGTCTTCCACCTTTCGACGAGGGAATCGAGATGAGCGCAACCTGGGCCGTTCGGATCCTGGTCGCGACGCTGGCCGCGCTGGCGATCCTGTGTGTCCGGCCGACGATCGTGAACGCGGACGATGCCGGCTACGAATCGAATCCGCCGCACGTCTCCACGAAGAAGCTGGTGAAGCTGGACCACGAGGACCGGAACGTCCTCCGCTCCGGCCCCGGCGAGACGTTCTCCGTGGTGGACATCGCGCAGAAGGGATCGGAGTTCCCGGTCCTCGCCAAGCGCGGCCCGTGGTTCAACGTCCGTCTGTCGGACACGAGGACCGCCTGGGTGCACGAGTCGCTCTGCACCGAGGAGTACGACATGTCGGACCTGGAGTTCCGGCCGAACCCGCGCATGTTCTCCCGCATCGGCAGTTTCTCCGTGACCGGCTGGGGCGGCGGCTACTCCTTTGACCGGAAGTCGAACACGTTCACTACCGGCGGGCGCGTCGGCTACTACGTTCTCGACTGGGTGGAAGTGGAGGGCGGCGTCGGCTGGACGAAGGTGAACCGGCCGGCCGAGATCGTCGAGTCGCTTTTCGACCTCACGCTGGAGGCGGAGGAGTTCCACATGCTGTTCTACGAGATGAACGGCAACGTGAAGCTGCTTCCCGGCCGCCAGCTGGTTCCGTACCTCACCGCGGGCGTCGGCTCGACGATCCTGCAGGGCGAGAGCGAGGCCGCGTTCAACTACGGCGGCGGCATCCAGTTCTTCGTCGCGAAGACGACGGCGATGCGCTGGGAGTTCCGCACCTACCGGTTCGACTCCGGCGCGGACAACGCGCGCCGGACGAACAACAACTACACGTTCACGCTTGGCACCACGTTCCTGCTCTAGGAGGCGCGCGATGATCTCCGTTCGATCGGCGCTTCCGGGCGCCCTGTTCCTGATGATCGCATCGGCCGCCCACGCCGGTGACCCGGCCCCCTACTCCGCCCGCGGCGGCGAGGACCTGGCCCGCGCGGCCGCGGAGGCCTGGGCCGACGATGCCCGGCTCGTGTGGATCGAGAGCGACGAGGCCGTGACGGAGGCGGGCGACGCCGCCCGCTGGGGCTACCTCTTCCACTCCGTGACCCGGGACGAGGGCCGCGCCTACTCCGTGCGCGACGGGAAGATCCGCGTCGCGTCGGATCTGCCGTTCGACTTCCCGGCGCCGCCGCTGGCGGACGGCTGGATCGACAGCGGCCGCGCGCTCGCCATCGCCGAGGAGAAGAAGGGGCGCGAGTTCCGCGCGGAGCACGACGGCGCGATCCGGTCGATGCTGCTGGTGCGCGGGCTGCTGCACCCCGAGAAGCCGGACGCCACCACCTGGGCCGTCGTCTACGACTCGCCCCACACGTCGGGGCTGTGGGTCGTCATCGACGCGGCGAGCGGAAAGGTGGTGAAGACGTGGCGAGGATGATCCTGCTCACCCTGCTGGTCGCGACGGCGGCTCCGGCATCGGCCGACGAACCGGTTCCGACGATGCCGGCGCCCGAGACGCTGAGCGTGAAGGTGGAGCGCGCCGATCACGATCGGCCGAAGGACCCGACGCTCCGCTTCCTCACCGAGAACCGCGACTTCTTCCGGGCGCGCCTGGACGACCTTCTCCTGACGCTGCAGCGCGACCGGGGCGGAGACGGCGAGCCGCTGGATCCGCGCTTCCTGAAGTACCGCGAGATGATGGCCGCGATCCGTGCGGCGCAGGACTCGGCCGCGGCCGGTGAGGAGTGGATCCGCCAGCGCGAGCTGATGGAGAGCGTCGGCGATCTGGCGGAGCTCGAGGACGAAATGGACGAGATGGAGCGGCGGCTCGTCGAGCAGGAGCAGCGGCTGGCCTGGCTGGAAGAGGACTTCGTCGGGCGACAGAGCACCGCGCTCGTCGTGCTGCTGCGCGGCGTGCCGGCCGGCCCGGCGCCGTCGCACGTCGTCCTGGCCGACGCGGACGGCGAGACGGTCCGGGTGACCCTGGACGAGGCGGCTCGCGCAGCGCTGGAGCGCGGCGGAGCGGTCGAGCTGGTGAAGCGGCTCGCCGAGCCGCGTGAGCACCGGTGGCGGCTCTCGTTCGAGGGCGCCGGCTGGGACGCGCGGCACTGGGACCTCACGCTCGCGCCCGAGCGCGACCGTTTGACCTTCCTGGAGATCGACGCCGTGGGCCTCGATCCGGCGGCGCCCGAAGCGCAGCCGGCGGCCCGGCAGTGGACGAGGTGACGTGAGGATTCCCTCCCTCCTTCTCGGGGCGACGTGCGTCGTCCTCGCGACCGCCGCGGCCCGCGCCGACGGGGACGAGGCCGTCGTGGCCGCGCCGCTGACGCCGGAGGTCGGTGACGCGTGGGACGACCTCTGCGTGCGCCGCGCCGTGGCTCTCTGGACGGCGGGCGACGTGGCCGGCGCGCTGGACGCGCTGGCGGAGCGGGACGCCACCGACGCGCCGGACCGGGTCGACCTGCTCGGGCGCGTCGCCGCGCGCCGGCTCCGTGACCCGCGCATCTGGCCGACGCCGGAAGGACGCGACGCGTCGGACTGGACGCGGCTGCTCGACCGGATGGACGCGCGCGACGCCGAGGGCGCCGCGGACGTCGCCGGCGCGAACGACCGGGGCGCCGCGCTGGAGACGGCCGCGTCCGCGCGCCGGATCGATCCCGCCGACGCCCGGACCGCCGAACGGAGCCTCGCGTTCCAAGAACTGCGGGACCGGCGATGGTCCGAGGCGCGGGCGCGCCTGGAGACGATCGCGACGGACTGGGACGCGGAGCGCGAGTTCCTCCGCGCTCCCCTGGACGACCCGGATGCACAGGACGCCGTGTGGATCGCCTGGTCGAAGCCGGCCCCGGGGGACGTCGTCGTGGAGGCGGCCGAGGTGGAGCACGCGCTCGCAGCGCCGGTCCACCGCGCACTGGATCTCACCGACGACTTCGACGCGGAGGCTCCGCCACGCCTGACGCTGCTTCCCGTCCAGGACGCAGACGCTCCCCGTCTGGCGCCGCCCGCCGACGCCGACCGCGCGGAGGCCGATCTGCGGGCCGCGTCGCTCGCCGACGCCGTCGCCGCCCGGAGCCGAGCGGCGCGCGCCCTGGAGAACGCGGAGGCGGCGCTGCGCCGGGAACAGGACTACTTCCACCTCGGCCGAACCCGCGTGGACGCGGAGACCGCCGCCACCGACGACGCGCTTCGCCGCATCGACGCGATGCTGGCCCGCACGGACGAGATCGTGGCCACGCTGGACGAGGTCCGGGACGCGGAGCTGCGCCGCATCGCCGGACGGACGAAGTCCTTCCTGGAGATCGCGCGCGACCAGCGCATCGTGGCGCAGGCGATGATTCGCTTCCGCGTGGGAACCGAACGTCCGCAGCGACTGCCCGAGGGCATCCCCGCTCCCGCGGAGATCCTGCGCGCCGAGGACGAGCTGATCACGGACCTGGAGAACTGGTTCACCACGTTCCAGACCGCGGCCGCCGAGTTGACGCGTCGCTCGCACGACGAGATCTGGGTGCCGCGCGCGACGGACGGCGTCGAGGCGCTGGCCGCACTCGCCGCGGATCGCCGCGCCGAGGAAGCCCGACTGGCCGCGGCCGTCGACTCCATGAGCACGGACGCCGCCGATCCGCTTCGCCTGGCCGACGCGCGGTCGCGACTGGCCGCGGCCGGATCCGAAGTGGCGGCCCTCACCGACTCGCTGACGGAGGAGCGCCGACGCGTCGTCCGCGAGACCGCCGTCCGGCGTCTGGACCGGCTGACCGGCGAGGGAGAGGGACTCCTCTACGCCGTCGCCGTGGCCGCGCACGAGGACGCCCTGGCGCACGCGAGCGCCGCCGTCGACGATGCGTCGCGCGCCGACGCCCGCGCGCGCCTGGCCGACGCCGATGCCCGGTGGGACGCGTTCCTGACCGCGTATCCCGAGGCGCCCGCCCGCGACGAGGCCACGTTCCGCCTGGCCGACGTTCGTCTACAGCGCGCCCACGAGGACTTCCGCGTGGCGATGGAGGGCTTCCTCGGCGGACAGGCCCGCACCGGCGGCGAGGCGCGTGCGCTGGCGCCGTTCGTCGACTACGAGCCGGCCCTGGCGCTCTACCGGGAGCTCCTCGCGGACTCCCCGGAGTTCGCGCACCGCGACGCGGTCCTCTTCCACGTGGGCATGATTCTCTCCGATGACGGCAACCCCGAGTCGCGCGGCCACCTGGAGGAACTGGTCACGTCGTTCCCGGCCTCGAAGCACGCGCAGGAGGCGCACCTGCGCCTGGCGGACGATCGCTTCACCGCGAAGGACTTCGCCGGCAGCGTCCCGCACTACGAGGCCGCGGCGGTCGGCGCCAACGCGGAGCAGGCGGCCATCGCCCTGTACAAGCTGGGCTGGGTCCACTCCAACCTGGAGGATCACGACGCCTCCGCCGACAGCTTCCGCCGGCTGCTGGACCTCTACGCCGCGGAGCCCGAGGCCACGCGCACGACGGACCTCCGCCACGAGGCGGCCGATCATCTCGTGCACGCGCTGGCGCGGGCGGGCGGGGCTCCGGCATTCGAGCGGCTGTTCGCGGCGGCGCCGGACCGTCCGTACGAGGCGGAGACGCTCACGGACCTGGGGCGCGTGCTGCGGCAGTTCAGCCTGTTCGAGGAGGCGGTGGCCGCCGACTCGCTCTGGCTGGAACGCTACCCGCGCGACCCCGGCGCACTGGAGGCCGGTCAGCGGCTCGTGGCCACGCTGGAGACGAGCGAGGCGCACGACCGCGCGCGCGAAGCCCGGCTGCAGCTGGCCGATCGCTTCCGGCACGGCTCCGACTGGGCCCGCGCCACCGACTCGGATTCGCTGCGCGCGGCGGGCGACGACTGGGCACGGGCCTCCGTGCACACCGTCGCACTGCACCATCACCAGCGGGCGCGCGAGGAGGGCGGCGAGCGGGCGGACTGGCGCCGGGCGATCGATCTCTACGAGACGCTGCTGACGCAGTGGCCGGACGATGGCTCGGCGCCGCGCGCCCACTACCACGCCGGCGAGGCGGCCGCGGCCCTGGACGAGCCGCGTCGCGCGATCGACCACTTCGAGGCGGCGGCCGCCGCCGATACGGCCTCGTTTCGGGTCGACGCGGCGTGGCAGGCCATCGCCGTGCGCGACGCCTGGTACGAGAAGGATCGGCAGACGATGGGCGCGGCGGGCGACGTGCCCGAGGCCGGACCGGACCCGCTGGCTCGCGAACTCCTCGCCTCCATCGATGCGTTCGCGGCCGCCCATCCCGCGGACGACCGCACCGCGGATCTCGTGTGGCGGAAGGCGAACGTCGCCCGCGCACATGCCTGGCGCGACGCGGCGATCGAGGGATTCTCCGCGATGGTGATCGATCACCCCACCGACGAGCGTCGTCCGGCGGCCTCGCGTCTCCTGGCCGACGCCCTCTACGAGTCGGAGCGCTTCCCGGAGGCGGCCGACGCCTACGACACGGCGGCCCTGCTCACCGCATCGGCGGGCGACGATTCCACCGCGCAGGTCCTGGCGGATCGCGTCCCGCACTGCCACGACCGTGAGGCGCACAGGGTCGCGGACCGGCACGGCGACGGCGCGGAGTCGGCGCGACTCTTCGAGAAGCTGGCCGCCACCTGGCCCGCGTACGAGCACACGCCGCGCGCGCTCTACCGCGCCGGACTGGGCTGGAACGAGGACGGCCGCACGGAGGACGCCGTGCGCGCCTGGACGACGCTGGCCGCCTCCCACCCCGACGATCCGCTGGCGCGCGACGCGCGGCTGAACGTGGCGCAGGCGTGGGAGCGCGAGGAGCGGAATGCGGAGGCGGCCGCCGCCTACCGTGACTTCGCCGATGCGTTCCCGGACGACGCCGACGCGGCCGCCGCGCTGCTCACCTCGGCCGATCTGTTCGCCGCGGCCGGAAACGCCGCGGCCTCGGAGACGGCCAAGTCGACGTACCTCGAGCGCTTCCCGGACGACGTGGACGCGCACTTCGAGATCCTGGGCGAGCGCGCCGTCCGCGAGCTGGACTCGCTGAACGGAGGCGCCGTCTCGGGGCTGCTGGCCGCGGGTCCGGACGGATCGGCCACGTCCAGCATCGGCCACTATCTGCAACTCTCCACGGACCATCCGGACCGGGCGTCCGCGTCGCTGCTCGCGCGCGTCCGCTTCCTCAAGGGCGAGGAGGCGCGCGCGTCCTACGCGCGGGCGCGGATCGCGCTGCCGCTGGCTCCGTCCATCGCCGAGAAGAAGTCACTTCTGGAGAACGTTCTCCAGGAATACCAGGGCGCCGCGGCCTACGAGCGCGCGCCCTGGAACCGCGCGGCCGCGCTGCGCATCGGCGAATGCCTGGTGGAGTTCGGCGATGCACTCATGCGGTGCGAGCCGCCGGCCGATCTGGGAGAGGACGATCGGATCGCGTTCGAGGAAGTCCTGGAGGAGAAGAGCTGGGAGTTCTTCGACCGCGGTGAGGAGGCCTGGACGCAGCTGGTCCGGCAGGCCGGAGACGCGGACGACGAGTGGGTGCACGAGGCCCGCCGTCAGCTCTGGCCGCGCGTCGCCCGCCGCTTCCTGCACCGCCCCGAGGTGGAGTACCCGGTCGTCGCCGCCCAGGACCCGCCCATCGAGGTCACGCCATGACGCAGCGCATCGGGCTTCTGCTTCTGCTGGGAACGTCGGTCGTCGCCGCGGGCTGCGGGCACGTGCCCGGCCTCGGCTCCGGAGAGCCGACGTCCGGCGGCCACGACCGCGCGGCGCTGGAGGCGCTGTCGATCGAGCAGCCGGAGGCGGCCATCTGGCCGCATCGCCTGGCCGAGATCGCGCTGGACGAGGACGACGTCCCGACCGCCGAGAGCCGATTGAACGAGGCGCTGGCCCGCGACCCGGGCCATCTTCCGTCGATGTCGCTGCTGTCCAAGATCTACTGGCAGGCCGACCGCCACGAGGAGGCGATCGCCCTACTGGAAGGCGCACGGGCCTCGGGCCCCGTGCCGGACGAGCTGCTGATCGCGCTGGCGCTGCACTACGAGGCGATGGCCGCCGGGGATCGCGCGGCGGCGCTGCTCGCCGGCACGGCGCAGAGTTCGTCGGTGGAGGCGTGGCTCCAGCTTCGCGGCGACGGCTTCGAGGAGGCGGAGGACGTCGCGCGCGCCGCCCTCGACGACGATCCGGACAGCGCCGCGAACCACAACAACTGGGGCATCACGCGTCTCTACGCCGGCGAGCCGGAGGAGGCGCGGAAGTCGTTCCTGACCGCGGTGGAGCTGGATCCCATGCTGCCGGGGCCGCTCTACAACCTGGCGATCGTGGACCGCTTCTACCGCTTCGACGAGGAGTCCGCGCGGAAGTGGTTCCGCCGCTACCGCACGCTGTCCGCCGACGATCCGGACGGCCTGGCGGAGATCCTGTCCGTGCCGGACGTGGCGTCCGCCGAGGAGGGAGATCGATGAGACGCATCCCGATCCGACCGGCCGTGCGGGCGCGCGTTCGCGCCGCCACCCGTCGCTCCGTCCCGGAATCCGTGTGGGCGGCGTTCGTCGTGACGGTGGCGCTGCTGCTGATCGCGGCGGCGGCCCGCGCGGAGGACGACCGCACGCTGGAGGCCGTGACGATCGAAGGCGAGGTTCGACTGCCGCAGGTGCTCTTCATCACCTCGCGCGACGTGGATCGGCCGATGGACTGGCTGGACCACTACGACGTTCCGCTGGCCGCGCCGGACGGCACCGCTCCCGCGTGGATCGTGCTGGCCGCTCCGGAGCTTCCGATGCCGGGCGTCGTGACGACGGCCGCCGACAACGAGGCGACGACGACCGACGTCGCGCCGGATTCCGTGGAGAAACCCCGCGCCACCCAGGAGGATTCCCGATGAGCGCTCTCTCCCAGTTCGCCACCTTCTTCCAGGGCGGCGGTCCCTTCATGTACGCCATCCTCGCGCTGGGAGTGGTCATGCTCGCGGTCGCGCTCGAGCGCTTCTTCGTGCTCGCCCGCGCGTCCTCCTGGAACGGCGACAAGTTCGCCGCCGACCTCTGCGATCGCGTGTCCAAGGGCGACGTGCGTTCCGCGGCCGAGATCGCCGGCAAGGTCAAGAGCCCGATGGGTCGCGTCGCGTACGCGATCCTCACGGCCGGCGCCCGTGACGAGGAGAGCCTGCTGAACGCCGCCGACGGCGAGGCGGCGATGGCGCTCCCCGCCGTGTCGCGTCGCCTGCCGCTGCTGAACCTGTTCGCCAACACGGCGACGCTGCTGGGCCTGCTCGGCACCATCTTCGGACTGACGACGGCGTTCGCGGCCGTCGGCGCCGCCGACCCGTCGCAGCGCTCCGCGTTCCTGGCGGCCGGCATCTCGCAGGCGCTCAACACGACCGCCTTCGGCCTCATCGTGGCGGTGCCGGGCATGCTCGTGCACGGCTTCCTGGTGGGTCGCGTGGAGCGGATCGTGGAGCAGGTGGACGCCGTGACGGTGAAGCTGGTCCGCGCCATGAGCCGCGCCCACGGGCCGCGGGCCGCGCAGCCGCAGGCCGCCGTGCCGCAGGCCTCCGGACCCCAGGTGGCCCGTCCCGCCGCCACCGGCCAGCCGGTGCGGTAAGAGGATCCCGATGATTCGTCGCCGGAGGAAGCACTTCCACGAGCACGTGGAGGAGGATCTGGAGATCCTGCCTCTCATGAACCTGTTCGTGGTGCTCATCCCGATGCTGCTGATCTCTGCCGTCTTCATCGAGATGGCCGTGATCCGCATGGACCTGCCGGGCGAGGACGCCCCGCCGCCGAAGCCGCGCGAGTCGCTGGCCCTGTCCGTCTCCATCCGGCCCGAGGCCTGGGTGGTGAAGGGACGTCGCCTGCCGACGAGCACGGTGGAGCGCGGCGCGGACGATGCCGAGGCGCGTCTCGCCGACCTGCTGGCCGGCATCGCGGCCGAGCACCCGGACGATCACGACGTGGTGATCCGCTCGCAGCCGGACACCCGCTACGACGACATCGTGGCGGTGATGGACGTGTCGCGCGACGCAGGTCTGCCCAACGTCTCGCTGGCGGAGGACGGCCGATGATCCGACGCCGCAAGCGGTACTCGCACCGCACGCACAGGACGGAGCGACTGAAGCTCACGTCGATGATGGACATCCTCACCGTGCTGCTGCTCTTCCTGCTGAAGAGCTTCGTGGTGGACGCCGAGGTGGTGACCCCGCCGCCCGACGTCACGCTGCCTGGCTCCAGCGCGGAGACCCCGCCGGAGGAGTCGCTCGTCATCGCCATCTCCGCCGACGCCATCCTGCTGGCCGGCAAGCCCGTGACGACGGTCGGCGAGGCGCTGGCCGGGGACGATCTGCTGATCCCGGGCCTCGACGCGGAGCTGGACCACGCATGGACGCAGATGGAGGCGATCGCCCGGCGACAGGGGCGCGAGGCGCCGGACGCCAAGGTGACGATCCAGGGCGACCGCGAGCTGGAGTTCCAGCTCCTCCAGAAGGTCATGTACACCTGCAACGCCTCGGGCTTCGACCAGCTCTCGCTGGCCGTGGTCCGCGAGGGATAGGAGGACCGGATGGCCGCCACCCTCGTGCAGGATCGCTACCGGCTCCCGCTGCTGGGCGCACCCGACCCGCTGTTCCGCAGGTGCCTGCGGATCGCGGGCACGGTGGGCGTCGTGGTGCTGGGCGTCGCCCTGTTCACGCCGAAACGCAACGCCGAGCTCACCGAGGTGGACGAGGTCCCGGAGCGCTTCGCCAAGCTGATCCTCCAGGAGCCGGCCCCCGAGGCGCCGGGCCGCGTGAAGGCGCCGGAGCCGCCCAAGGTGGTGGTGGACGCGCCGAAGCCGCCGGAGGTGAAGGCCAAGCCGGAGATCGTGCGGGCGGTGGAGCCCAGGAAGGACACGGGCGCCCGCCGCACGGAGACGCCGAAGCTGGCCGAGAATCGTGGCCAGGAGGGCCGGAAGAAGGCGAAGGAGGTGACGCAGCAGCTCGCGTCGGTCACCGGCTCCCTCGACAACGTGCTGGGAGAGCTGTCGTCGTCGCTGGACTCCGACGCGACGGACACGCCGCGTAAGACGCGCGGGCGCCGCAAGACGCGCGGCGGACGATCCGGGAAGGACGTCGGGCAGGTGGCGGCGGCGGGTTCGGTGGCGGGCGCGCAGGACGCGTCGGCTTCGGCCCTCTCCAGCGCGGGGATCACGATCGACACGAGCGGCGCGCTCGTCTCGGAGGGGCTCCACTCGGACGGCACGCGCAGCAAGCCGGGCGCGGGCAGCAGCCGACAGGACCTCCGCACCGACGCATCGCTGCTGGCGGTGGTGCGGCGCTACGCGCCGGGGATCCAGTTCTGCTACGACAACCAGCTCGAGAAGCAGGCGGGGCTGGGCGGCAAGCTCGTCGTGGCGATCACGGTGGCGGCGTCCGGGCAGGTGACCGACGCGCGGGTGGTCCGCGACACGGTCGGCTCGCCGGAGCTGGTCTCCTGCGCCACGTCACAGATCCTCACCTGGCGCTTCCCCGCCATTCCGGAGGGCGTCGTCACGTTCCAGGCGCCCTTCATCTTCACGCCTCCCGAGTAGTCTCGGGACTCCGGTCCGCCGCGCGGCGTCGCTCCCGCGCGGGGCCGGAGGGCGGGGAGCGTCGGCCGTGGATGACACGCCGCCGCGATGGTACGTTCCCGGTCTGTTCCCCGGACCGGAGCCCGCCGATGCACGTCGCCTTCCTGGCGCCCGAATCCCAGGCCTACTACCGCGACTTCGTGCGCGGGCTGAAGGAGCTGGGCGTACGCGTCACCGGCATCGGCCATGCGCCGCGCGAGCGGATCTCGCCCCGGCTGAAGCCGCTGTTGGACCACTACGTCCGCGTGCGCAGCCTCTTCGACGAGCAGGAGACGCTCGCGGCGCTCCGCGTCGTGAACCGTATCCACCCGGTGGACCGGATCGAGATGACGGACGAAACGCTGGTTGTCGCGGCCGCCCGCGTCCGCAAGGCGATGGGCCTGCCGGGCACGTCCGTGGAGACGGCCGTGCTCTGCCGCGACAAGGCCGCCATGAAGGACCACCTGCGGCAGCACGGCATCTCGTGTGCGCAGTCCACCGGCGCCACCACCGCGCGTGAGATCCGGGAGTTCTGCGAGCGCGAGGGCTTTCCCGTCATCATCAAACCGCGGGCGGGCTTCGGCTCGCTGAACACGCACCAGGTGGGATCGGCGGAGGAGTTGGAGCGGGTGATCCCGCAGCTCGGGCTGGGGCGCGGCGGATCCGTCGCCGTGGAGGAGTTCGTCGAGGGGCACGAGGGATTCTTCGACACGGTCATGCTGGACGACGAGACGGGGCACGAGTTCGTGGCGCACTACTACCCCGGCTGCCTGGAGGCCACCGTGGACCGCACGATCTCCCCGCAGATCGCGGTGACCAACCGCCTGGACGGCGACACGTACCGCGAGGTCCGCGAGATCGGGCGCAAGGTGAACCGTCTGCTGGGGCTGTCGCGGTCGGCCACCCACATGGAGTGGTTCTTCGGGCCGAAGGGACTGAAGTTCTCCGAGATCGGGGCGCGGCCCGCGGGCGAGCGCATCTGGGACATGTACCGCGCCGGGAACGACTTCGACGTGTACCGCGAGTGGGCCGCCGCCGTGTCGATGGGCAAGACGCTGCAGAAGCCGAGCCGGCGGTACGCAGTGGGCTCCATCCAGGTTCGCCCCGACCGGGACGGACGCTACGTCGGGCACGAGGGCCTGGACGCCGCCCGTCGGTTCTGCGGCGACGCCGTCTACGAGATGGAGGTCCCGGCGCCGGGCACGCCCACGCAGCCGGTGGAGAAGGGCTGGATCGTGAACACGTGGTTCCGCCTGCGCCACCCGGACTACGACAAGGTGCGCGAGATGATGGACTTCATCGGGCGAACCGTGAAGGCGCGGGCGCGATAAGGACTGCGGTTGAATCCTGCAGGGACGAATGCGTAGTCTCGAGGCTGTCAGTTCATTGGCGACAGAGTGGACACTCGAGGACCTTGTCATGACCGTCACCGTTCCGATCGCGCCGCCTCGCGGGATCGGTTTCTTGGCGCTGTTCCATTCCCTCTTCCGGATCGTGGCTGTTGTGGGATGGGCCTTCGAAGTCTCGCTGGCTGTTCCCGACTGCCACGACTACGGTCGCCCTGGGGGCATCCGCGTCACCGACTCGGTTGAAGCCCCAGCCTACGGAGCGGCGATCGATGTCGAGTTCGTGGGAGAAGGAATCTGGGTCGCGGCGTACGCGGCGGGAATCGATCGCTTCGTGTTCCCCGGTCCGGGCCGAATGGCCTTCGACCAGACTCTGGACACGACTCCCTTCGTTGTCGACGGCCTCGGCCAGACCGGGGGCTACTTGATCGCCTCCGGACGTGACGGCGACGATGCTGCACTCCTCGTGATCGACCCCCACCCGCCGTTCTCCGTAGTCGCCACCCTGCCACTTCCCTTGACCAACGTGGGATCCATGACCGTGGTGGGTTCCACCGCCGTGATCCTCGGGTCGGCAGATCGGTTGGGGGTCGTTGCATCGGTTGACCTCTCCTCTCCGCTGGTGCCCGAGACGATCGGGTCGGTGACGGCAAGCATCAATCCGCTCGGCACCGTTGTGTCCAATGGAGCGTGGGCGCTGGCCCCTCACTTGATCCACCCGGACCAGCTGCTCTTTCGCCTGGACCCCGATCGAGGCCCGGTCGGGCTCGGGGCCAGCGAGATCACGCGGCCTCAAACCTGGACGGGCGATCTTCTCTACACGGAGGACCGGATCTGGGACACCACCAACGCTCTCGAACCTCGGTTGGTGGGAAAGATCGAAGGGACGAGCAACTGTCTGCCCTTCGGTGCGAGCTCGACGGTTCTCGGGAAGACCACGTGGAACGCGACCGTCCGGGGCCTCTGGGGGCGGGATCCGGGTGGAGCTCCCACGCACCATTGGTCGCACGAGTGCCGGGCCGTCACGGTGGCAAGGGACCACTTGATCGTCCTCGACAACGCCCGGCTGTGGGCTCTCGCGATCGAGCAACCGGCCACCGTCCGTCCCCTTGCACATCGCCGCCTCGTTCCCTACTGGGGCGACGAGGGCCGGTTGATCGGTGGTTGGGATCTTGATGCCTCGGATGCGGGTTTTCACTGCCTCGTCCTGTCAGAGTCCGACTATGGATACGGCTATCAGACCTCGGCCAAGGTGGAGGAGCTGACGCCGGACGGGCGCTGCGACGCGGGTGGCGTGAACACGCTGACCGATGTTTCGGAGATCGGGGTCGGTCGGATGGACGCTTCCCCCGAGATCGTCGCAGGTGTGGATGGTCGCGTTTTCGTGTCTCGGTGGACCAGCACCAACTGGAATCGGGGCGAACTGCCGATGCCCGGCGCGACCGATGTCGTCATCCTGGCGACTCGCGCCTATGTAACCACCATCGCAGGTGATCTTCACACGGTCGACATCGAGGACCCACTGCGGCCGGCCATCACGAACACGCTCCATCTCGGTAGCTCGGCCCATCGAATCCGATCAGACGCCTCTCACCTCTACGTCTCGTCGAGTCTTGGTGGACTGGCCGTTCTTCAGGTCGACGGCCCGGACAACCCGACGATCGTCGGGAGTGGCACGGCCGGGCCACCTCCGGATGAGTTTGACGTGGAGCGAGGACTCGCCGTGGGCCTGTGGAGAGGCGCGACGATGCTGGTCTATGACGTGAAGGACTCAGCGGCTCCGGCTCTGGTCGCTTCCGTGCCAGTAGACCCGCCAGCAAACGACATCGCGATTTCCGAGCACATGGTATACCTCGCCCAACGGAACAGCGTCGGAGTCTTCGAAGTGTCTCACGAACGCGAGCCGCATTTCGTCGGAGACCTTGAGGTTGGACTCAGGATCGAGGGCGTCGGTGCCCATGACGGCCTGCTCTATCTGCTGACCCCCGGCGGGCGGGATGGATTCGGCGGCTCGGTGAAAGTCTATCCGGGCCACTGCTCGTCATTCCCCACGGGAACCCCTCCCGTCACCCCCCACCGCGCTCTGATGGAGCGAGTGTATCCGAATCCATTCCGGAGCACGACGACGTTCGCCCACAGGTTTCACCCGGGAGACGTCGTCGATGTCCAGGTTCTCGATGCGGCGGGGCGGCGAGTCCGATCTTGGTCCCAACCTATCGAAGGTACCGGTGGAACCTCCTTGTCTTGGAACGGTCTGGACGGCCACGGTCGGCCGGTCGCCGCGGGTGTCTACTTTGTCCGCTTGTCGACAACCCGGGAACACGTGACTCACCGCGTCATCCGAATCCGGTAAGCCTGAGCCTGGCTCGCACGCTTGTCTCGTCGTCGTTCGAACGGAGAAGGGGCCGGCCCCGAAGGACCGACCCCGGTTTCTCGCGCCGCGATCGCGCAAACCTACCGCAGCCGCTGCATCCGCTTCATGTCCGTCTTCTCCCCCACCGTCAGGCGGTAGAAGTAGACGCCGGACGCCACCGGCTTCGCGGAGTCGTCGCGGCCATCCCAAGAGACCGCGTGCCCGCCGACCGGCATCGGCCGGTCCAGCAGCGTGCGGACGAGGCGACCGCTCACGTCGAAGATCTCGATCCGCGCCGGCCCCGGACGATCCAGCGCGAAGCGGATGTCCGTGCGGTCGACGAACGGATTCGGCCGGCTCGCCGCCAGCCCGAACGATCCCGGCGGGCCGACGATCGGCGCGTCCGTCGCGCCTTCGCAGGTCGTGCAGACGCCCGACAGCGGCGGCGTGGTGAGCAGCTCCCACGACACGATGCTTCCCGTGTCCTGGCTGGCGTTGTCGGAGACGATGAGCTTCCAGTCCCCGGCGGTGCTCTGTCCGTTGAAGGCGGAGAGAGCCTGCGCCGGCGCCGCCAACCCGACGTACCACGGCGTGGTCCCCGCGCAGTGCGTCTCGGGATCGAAGCCGGAGGCATCGTCGAAGGTGACGTCCATGTCGTCGTCGGAGCAGCCGAACGTCTGCGCCGGATAGCCCGGCCGATCCAGCAGCGTGATGCGCGTCCCGGTGGGGCTTTCCAGGTCGATCTTCAGATCGCCCACCCAGGTGTGCTGGATCTGCACGCGAACGTCCACGTCGCTGATGACGTGTGCCTCGGCCACCGGGAAGACGTGCGTGACGCCCGCCGAGCTGCCGTCCGGGATGTTCACCGGGAGACCCGGCGGCACCGCCGCCTGTCCCACCGGCTGCGTGAACGGCCAGAGCCAGGGACCACCCTCGGTGCTGCTGACGCTGAGCGAAAACTCCACGTCGGACAGGCACGGCACAGTCTCATCCAGGAGGACCGTGAAGTGCGGCGCGTCGCTCGACGCGATGGCGCCCGAGAGGAGGTTCGGCCAGGTGGCCGTGTCGTCCGTGATGGTGACGCCGGGGGTCATCGTGGACAGCACGCCGACGAGGTTCGTGTGATCGCCGATGGCGCGAACGTCCACCGTCAGCTCGAACGACTCGCCCGGCTCCACGACGCCGTTGACGTTCAGGGGCTCGGACGGACAGTCGTCGGCAGCCGCGTGCGAGTCGTAGCGCACGGCGCCCACGCCGTCCGGGAACGAGCCGTCCAGCGTCAGCGCCCCGGTGTTGCCGGGATCCAGCCACGCCTTGAGCTGCGTGGCGGACGTGCCGCCGCCCAGCCACGACACGGACATCCGGCCGTACCAGTCGGACGTCAGGCTGGTGCACGAGGCGAAACCGCCGTGGAGCTGACCGACGAGCCGACGCTCGGGATTCCAGATTCCCGATCCGGACGAGCCCGGCTCCGTGGTCCCGTCCTCCCACTGGTCGACGCGCCAGTGCGTGCCGTCCCCGGGAACCGGCTCCTGCAGGTAGGTGGTGATCGTCAGCGGGTTGTTCTGGAAGCTGATCGCCTTTTCATCCGTACCGGGATGGTGGATCCCCACCACCGACGGCGGGATGGCCGTGGTGGCGTCCCAGCCGGCGAAGTAGACGTTGGAGAGCGGATCCGGATCCTCCTCCAGCTCCACCAGACAGAAGTCCGACGGCGAGTAGGCCGCACGGAAGATGGCGCCGGTCTGGTTGTCGGAGAGGTCGCCACAGCACAGGTCGCCGCAGTTCGGCGCCTCGAAGTTCCAGTAGAGAACCATCGTGGCGGCGTTGCCCGCGCCGATGCCGCAGTGGTTGGCCGTGAGGAAGTACGGCACGAAGTCGCCGGCCGCGTTGTTCACCATCTGGCCGGAGCAGGTCCAGGAGCCGTTGAGCTGGAACACGCCGACGGACGCGATCTCGTCGCGCCAGGGATCGCCCTCGGGACAGACGACGTCGTTGTTGCACGAACCCTGGCGCAGCATCCGCGCCTCGAACTTGAAGAAATCACGGAAGCCGTAGCCCACCTGCTCGAGGCGCAGCTCCGGCTCGAACTTCACGTTCGCCGGGACGTAGAGCTCCACGATCGCCTCGTCGCCGGGCGTGACGGGCAGCCAGAGCTGCCCGTGCGGCGCGTTGTCCTCGGAGGTGTAGGGGCCCTCCCAGTAGGAGTGCTCCGGACTGAAGACGTGCAGCATCGCGCCGGCCGGAAGGCGGTAGCGGTCGAAGCCGACGTTCAGGTCCGTGGCGCCCGGAGCGGAGATCACGAGCTGCCAGAGACGATCGCCGCCGGGCAGATCCGTCCACGTTCCGTGCGTCCGGGGGGTGGCATCGACGAGATCCGGCACGGCGAACTGCTGCGGCGTACCCTCCTCGACCTGGCGGCGATCAGCCTCCCGGATCAGGGCATCGCGGTCGCGCGCCCCCAGCCGGATCGAGGCGGCCGTGGGCGTCGAGAATCCGGGCAGGTTGAAGCTGAAGGGCTCCGCGCCCTGACGGGCGTGGGCCGCTCCGGGCAGCAGAAGGGCCGCCAGGGCGGCGGTGAGAACCAGGGGACGGACGTTCATGGGACCCTCCGGTGGGTCGGGGGAAGTCGACCCGGAGAGGAGATCGGGCCGCAGCGGACTCACGATTCCACAGTACCACGCCGTTCCCGCCCGGATCGATCGCGTCGCCTGAGCGACGTCACCCGTGGGCGGGCGATTCGGGCTTGCGCGATTCCCGATCGCACGACGCAATCCAGGACAGAGCGCAAGCCGCGGGAGGCATCGAGATGGCCGAGTTGAACGGGGTCCCCGCCCGAGACGGGGAAGTCACGCACTACGTCAGCGACGAGGCGAAGGTCACGCGCTGGTTCGACCCGAACCGGATCGTGATCTTCGTGAACGGGATGGGGAACAGCGGCAAGGACCACCGCGAGAGCGCGATCGCCCTTTCGCTGCTCCAGATGTGCAAGGTCATCGGGATCTACAACCAGACGTCCGGATTCGTGCCGGACCTCACGCAGTGCCTCTTCGACAAGTACCAGTTCGACGGTCCGCGCTCGCTGAGCCCGGAAAAGTCGATCGACCTCGTGGTGAAGACGACGGCCGCGGCCGGGCGACAGGTCACGCGCCGGCAGGCGATGGAAGGCGCGCTGTCCCGCAATCCCGGAGCACTGGGCCTCTTCAAGGTGCTGCACGGTCCCACGCACCGGCGCACCCCGATCTTCGCGCACAGCCAGGGCAACCTGCTGCTGTCCAACGTCCTCTCCGCGATCAAGGCGGTGGAGGGCGTGAAGGCGCTGGAAGGCCGCGAGATCCGCACGTTCGGATCGCCCTGCAAGAACTGGCCGAGGCCCATCCAGCCGATCGAGTGCGGCTTCACGTGGGATCCCGTCACGTGGCTCGCCGGCTTCGACTGGTCGCTCTCCATCGCCAAGGTGGGATCGCCCTGCGACTCCACGAATCCGATCTCCCACTCCTTCGCCGCGTACATGCGGAACGATCCCGCGTTCGTCATCAACCGGTTCCGCTGGGGCGGCTTCGGCGTGACGCTCTCCATGGACGAGAAGGGGCTGGCGCAGGCGCTCGTGAAAATGGAGCGCAACGTCCCGCGCGTGAAGTCCGTCTTCGAGCGGCTGTGGTCGAACCATCGCTCCGACGTGGACGACGTGGCCAAGCACTACGTCCACGAACTGCGAACCACCCAGGCCGGCCGCGAGGTCCTGGACCTCGTGCGCAGCGACCTGGCGTTGAAGCAGCTGCTCATCAAGTCGCTGGAGAAGGGCTGGACGACGGGCAAGGAGCGTGAGGCGATCCAGATCCTGCAGTCCGCGCGCTAGACCACGAGCAGGACGGGCTGCGCGGGTTCGCCCGTGACGGTGGAGATCATCGACGCGTAGAGCGCCACCTGGCGCCGGTACAGTTCCAGATCCGCCTCGATCTCCTGGTCCGTCTTGAAGTCCACGACGGTCCAGCCGCCCACCTCGCGGAACGCCAGGTCCACGACGCCCTCGACGAGGACACCGCCCGGCTCGCTCCTCGAAACCGGCACCTCGCGGCGCAGGCCGCCGCGCTCGGTGGTCTCCCGCGCCCGCGCCAGGAGGGGATGGGCGAGGACATTCGCGCAGGCGACGGCCGCCGCGCGCACCTCCGCCGCCGTGGCCCCTAGCACGCGACCCTGCATCTCCGCCGCGGAGCGCACGCCCTCCTCCGTGGCGTTCATGGGAACCGTGGCCAGGACGGCGTGCACGAGCGCCCCGAACCGCGGGCCCCTGGGTCGCTTCTTCGGTCGCTCCAGGCGGACGACGTCCACCGGATGCGCATCGACCGAGTCAGGGAACACCGCGTGCTCGCGGACCGTGCGCACGACACGCGACGGATCGGACGCGGCGAGCAGCGTCGTCTCCCGGGTGGACTCCCAGTCGCGGAAGCGCTGCACGTCGACGGCGACCGCGGCGTCGTCCACCTCGGGGCTGAGCAGGTCCTCCCGGCGCACGCCCTGCCGGACCGGGACACCGAGCCGCAGCGCACCCGGATCCCACCACGTGACCGCGGCCTCGCCGACCGCATGCCGGCCGGGGCGAATCCCCGTCTCCCCCTCCGGATCGTGCGGTCGATCGTGCACGGTGTCGGCGCCGAACGACGGACAGCCGGGCGACGCCTCCGCGGCCGCCCATGCCTCGAACGGCGGGTAGACCGCGCGGTTCAGCGGATGGGTCCAGCTTCCGGGCGACTCGCCGTCGGGATCGCCCCAGGCGCCGTCGCCGATGCCGGGGACCACCAGCAGGTCGCGCGCGCGCGTGGCCGCCACATACGCCAGCCGGACGCCCTCTGCTCGGTCGCGCTCCACTTCCTCCTCCTCGTGGTCCAGCAGGTCGGCGGGTGCCCAGCCGGCCAGCCGGACCGCGCATGTGTCTCCACGAACCACGCGCGACGCGTTGTTGCGGGCGGCGTCGGCGCTGATGTCGGCGAGGATGACGACCGGGAACTCCAGCCCCTTCGCCCGGTGGACGGTCATCAATCGCACGCCCTCGCTCCCCTCCTCCAGGATGGGCGCTTCCGATGCCTTGCGCGCGCCGGCGTCCTCCACCAGCCGCTCCACGAATCCGCGGAAGGAGATGCCGCCGGTTCGCTCGTAGAGGCGAGCCTGCTCCGCCACGTGCAGGACGTTGGCCAGCGCCTGCTCTCCCGACGGCCGCAGCACGAACGTGGCGTGCGCGCGCGTCGCCTCCAGCAGGCGATGCACCGTCTCCGCGATGGGACGACGGTTCCGGTTGCGATGCAGGCGGCCGAGCAGCCGCAGCCCGTCGGCGATGGGCTCCAGCCGCTCCGGCAGGTCGTCCGGGATCCGCAGCGGGGAGAGGCGGCGCGTCTTCCCCGCCGCCGGCTGCCGGTACTCCAGCAGTTCCTCATCGCCCACCGCGAAGAGCGGACCCTTCAGCGTGGCGAACACGGAGAGCTCGTCGTCCGGGCGCTCGATGGCGAGCAGCGCGGTCCGCAGCGTCTCTACCTCCTCGCGTTCGTGGAACGATCGGCCGCCCACGAGCAGGTGGCGGATGCTCCGCGCCTCCAGCGCATCGACGTAGCCTCGGGTGACGTCGCCCGCCCACCAGCTGTCGAAGCGGCGGAAGAGGAGGCAGATGTGCCGCGGAGCGAGGTCCACCTTGCGATCCGTCACGTCGCGCTCCGTGACCTGCCAGCCGCTCTCGTGCAGCAGCCAGTCGACGAACGCGGCGGTGGCGTCCGGCAGCGACTCCTGGATTGCCGTCTTCGTCACGCGACCGGTCCTTCCGTACGGCGCGGGCACCGGCAGCACGACGACGCTGGGCCGACCCTCCGGTTCCTCCCGGTGCTCCGTGAGCGGCACCCACGACGCCTGCTGCGTGTCGCGGTTCCCGTCCATCAACCCCTCGAACGCGGAATTCACGACGCGCTGGATCCCGGGCGCCGAGCGGAAGCTGGTGGTGAGATCCACGCGCCGCGCGCCCTGGTCCACCAGGCGGTCGCGCACGTCCAGGTAAATGCCGACGTCCGCGCGCCGGAACCGGTAGATCGACTGCTTGGGATCGCCCACCAGGAAGAGCTTGCCCGGCTCCGGCACGACCTCCCGCCAGTCCGCCTGGCCCGGATCATCGGCGGAGAGGAGCAGCAGGATCTCCGCCTGGAGCGGATCCGTGTCCTGGAACTCGTCGACGAACAGGTGCGTGAAGCGGCGCTGGAAGTCGGCGCGCACTTCCGGCTGGTCCCGCACGAGGTCACGCGTTCGCAGCAGCAGATCCAGGAAGTCCAGGCGGCCGAGGCGCTGCTTCTCGTCGCGGTAGCGGTCCACGGCCTCACGGAGCTCGGCGTGCAGGAGCGCCGCCAGATCCGCATCGGCGTCCCGGGCGAACTCCGCGAGCTCCTCCACCAGCTCGGAGTGCGCGGCGAGCACCGCTTCCCGCGGCACGTCCGGCGCGTAGAACTTCCCGCGCCCCTTGCGCGGCTTGGCGAACTTCCAGCCGGAGAGGTCCACCAGGTGCGCCTCCACGCCGTCGTGGTCGCGCGGGCGAACCTCCTCGGCCGTGCGGATCTCCCGGCTCAAACGACGCGCGGGCTCCGTGTCCTTGAACAGGTTGTCGCGCCTCTCGTCCGCGCAGGTGCCGGACAGATCCGCGAACGTGTGCAGGCGCTCCACGAGATCATCGATGCGGGCCTCGCGGTCGAACGTGGGACGGCGCCACGCGCCGGGGAAGTCGCGCCACTCCACCAGCGTCCAGCCGGCGCGACGCAGCCGACCGATCGGACCGTCGTCGCTTCCCCATGCGGTCCGTCTCAGCGAGCGCCGCACGCCTTCCGGAGGGTTCTTGAGCTTGCGCTGCAGCCAGTAGCGAAAGGCGTCGCCGAAGAGTCGCTCCGCTTCCGGCTCCGTCATCGGCTCGAAGCGCGGATCCACGCCCGCCTCGATCGATCGCTCGCGGAGCAGGTCCGCGCAGAAGCTGTGGATCGTCCCGACGCGCGCCTCCTCCAGGCGCGCCAGGGCGGCCTCCAGGTTCCGGTGCCGATCGCCCTCGCCCGCCTCGCGCCGCGCCTCCTCCAGACCGGAGCGAAGGCGCAGCTTCAGCTCGCCCGCCGCCTTCTCCGTGAACGTCACCGCCACGATCCGGTCCACGGTGGCGAGCCCCGAGGCCAGCACCTCCACGATACGCTGCACCAGCACCGTCGTCTTGCCGGTGCCGGCGGCCGCCTCCACCACGAGGTTCCTCTCCAGCTCCTCGCGGATGAGGCGACGCTGCGCGTCGTCGGCCAGCGGTTTCGTGGCCGCACCGGCGGCCGCCGCGCCGTCCGGAAGCATCGTCATGGGAGCTGCCTCAGCGCGCGGAGATCCTCCAGCGGACCCGAGTCCTTCCCCCGCACCCGACGTTCCTCGTGCGGGCCGCACACCGGGCGGAAGTCGCACCAGCGGCACGCCTTCTCCCGCGGCGCCGGATGCAGGCGGCCGTGCTGCACCGCGCGATCGATGACGTCCAACACCTGCCGGCCCTGCAGCCGGGACCATTCGTTGATTTCCACGGAACGCTCCTGGAACCCGCCGCGCGCCGTGCAGTACGACAGCCGCGCCGCCACGACGTCCTGCTTCAGCACGCGCTCGGCCGCCAGGCTGTAGAGGACCGGCTGCAGGGACTCGCCGCCGCCCACGATGGCGCCCTCCTGCACGCGCGCCGCGCCGGTCTTGTGATCCGTCACGCGCAGTCCCGCCTCGCCGCGCTCCACCAGGTCGATGGCGCCGCGCAGGAGCCAGCCGCCGTCCAGCTCCACGGGTTCCTCCACCGCGGCCGGATCCGCGTCGTCGCCCAGCCTCAGTCCGAACGACAGCTCGAAGTGCGCGGGCGTCCACGCTTCGGCCGCCAGACGGCGCAGCCAGACGCGGAGATCCGCGCGGATGCTCTCCACCTCGTCGTCCCACACGCGGTCGATGGCCGGCGCCAGGTTCTCCTGATAGGCCTTCGCCACGGCGTCCATCGTGTCGTCGAGGATCGCGCGGACGGCATCGGCCTCCTCGGGACGCAGCGGCAGGCGATCGTCGTCGCGCAGCGCCGCCAGCGTCTTGGCCTGCACCTCGTGGATCAGGCTGCCCTTCGTCAGCGGATCCATCTGCACGATGGACATCGACTCCTCGCGCGGCTCCAGGCGATGGATGGCGGAGAGGAAGAAGCGGTACGGGCAGTAGGAGAAGCGCTCCAGCGACGTCACCGAGAACGGCCGGCGCATGGGCCGCTGGCGTTCCAGCAGCGGCTCGGTGTGCTCCGTCGTCCGGACGATGCCGTCGGCGGGATACCATCGCTTCCACCAGCGCGCCCACTGCGACCGCAGCGCGCGCGCGAGGTGCTCGTTCATCTCCAGCAGGTAGCGCGCTCCGCCGCGCGCCTCGTCCGGCGTCTTCTCGAAGAGCGGCTGCAGCGAGGCCAGGTCATGTTCCGCGCAGTCGATGGCTCGGTCGGGATCGCGCGGCGCCGGCCACGCGAGACGCGCATCGGCCTCGGCCTCCGCATCGCGCTCCAGCCGCTCCCAGTCCGGCAGCCGACCCCGCGTGGCCCGCGCCACGTCCAGCGCGTAGAAGCTGGGCACGCGCGGACGACCCTCCGCCACGTCCACGCGCGGATAGGACAGCACAACGCATTCCTCCGCCGCGCCCACCGCGACGCGCAGCAGCATGCGCTCCTCCAGACCGCGCTGCTCCTGCCGGCGCAGCTCCGGCGACAGCCGCTCCCGCACGTCGTCCAGGAGGAGCGGATCCTCCCTCGGCCGACGCGGGAAGACGCGCTCCGCGAGTCCCGGCACGAACACGACGCGGAAGGACCGGCCGCGCGCGCCCTCCGGCGTCGACACGAAGACGCGGCCGTACCGGTGCGGAGGACGATCGTCCTCCAGCGTCGTCAGACGATCGGCCAGGACCGCGCGCACCTCGTGCACGCCGACCGGCCCCACCTCGGCCATCGGGCGCATCTCGGCCAGGACCTCCAGCACGCGATCGGGGCGGCGCAGCACGCGCGGCGCCAGCCGGTCCAGCGCGAGCAGCCAGTCGCGCCAGGCCGCGCGCTCGGGCAGCGCCGCCAACGCATCGATCACCGGGAGCGCGAAGCCCTCCAGGTGGCGCAGGTTGTCCAGATCGCGCTGCAGCCGCTCCACGCGCGGCGACTCCGGATCGTGCGCGGCCAGCTCGTCCAGCCGCTTGCGGTACTCCGCGTCCAACCCCTTCAGCCGACGCTGCCAGCGGTCGCGGTTCTCCCCGATGACGGCCGCCTCCACCAACAGCTCCTCCCACTTCCACGGCGCGAAGAACGTGCCCTGGTACGCGGCGGTCGTCCGGTCGGGAAGCGGCGGCGGCGGGGCGGGGCTCTCCGGAGGCGCCGCGAAGAGCGAGAGCTGCGCCGCCGCGCTGGACGGTCCCAGCTCCTCGGCGGCCGGCGCGGTCCAGGCGTCGTCGTCGGGTTCGGGCGGCGGCTGTCCGGAGTCGTCCAGGTCGGGGACCTGCGCGAAGGAGAGGTACTCCGCGAAGCGCTTGGCCGAGAGGTTCTCCGCGCGGCAGGCCAGCAGCGCGAGGAACGCGCGCCCCGCCGGATCCGGGCGACGCGTCCCGCGCGAGAACCACGCCGGAATGCCGGCGCGGCGGAACGCCGTCTCCAGGTGTGCGGAGTACGTCTCCGGCGAGCGGAGGAACACCGCCATCTCGTCGAACGGAACGCCGGCCGCGGCCTGATCGCGCACGCGGCGGGCGATCTCCACGCACTCGCGCCCCTCGCCCGGGGCGGAGAGGAACTGCACGGACGCGTCCGCGTCGTCGTCCTCCTCGGGTGGATCCCCCTCGGAGAAGAGCCACTTGCCGAGACGGTGCAGGCGATCGCCGCCGTCCTCGCCTCCGGGTTCCTCCTCCACTTCCGCTCCCGCCGAGCGCAGCGCCGCGAGCGTGCTCCGGTCGCCGGCGGGCACCGTGGCCAGCGCGGCCGGCGACGAGCGGACGATGGACTCGATGAACTCGCGCTCGCGCTTCGTGGGAAGCGACAGGTCCAGCAGGACGATGGGTGCCTCGCGCAGCGAGGCCCAGTGCGGGCGGCGCCACGCCCACGTGGCCAGGCGCAGCATCGAGGCGAGGTCGGCGAGGTGCGCGCGCTCGATCTCCTGCTCGAACTCCTGCGCCAGCGCCTGCAGCTCCGACACGGAAGCCCCCAGGCTCCCGAGCGGCGCCGCATCGAGACCGGAGAGGCGCAGCTCGTCGAGCGTGGAAGCCAGCGCGCCGGGGAATCCGGGCGCCTGCGCCACCTCCGCCAGGCGCGGAAGCTCGCCGCGCTCCAGCGCGTCGAACGTGGCGCGCGCGGCCACCGCCTCCCGCCCCAGCGACGTGGCCGGCGTCAGCCCGGCCGCGGCGAGCTCGGAGGCCGCAATCGTGGCGACGAGCTGCTGAAAGCCGTAGCGGTGCACGCCGAACGTGCCCTGCGGGGCGTGCCGCCGGACGAGATCGTCGGCCACCTCCCGCGTCGGGGCGACCACCACGGCCTCGGCGCCCGGAGGAACCTCGGCCAGGAAGGCGGCGGCCCGCTCGCGGCGTCGGCGGCCGGAGAAGGACTCGAAGATCCGGAGTCGGGACGGTGAGGAAGAAGAAGGCATGGGACGGTTGTAGCAGATGCCTCGCGGGGGCGGGAGGGACTTCGCACGAGTTCCCCGCCTCGGCACGCGAACGGTGTCAGGATCGGCCACGGGCGGCCCCGGATGAGGCCGGGCGCGCGGTCAAACGCCGGAGTCGGGTCGGGCGACGCCGGTCCGCGGAGGCCGGAACTCGACCGACAGCCGGAGGCGCCGTCTCCAACCCTCCGAGGGACACGGACCTCCCGGATTGCAATCGTCCGACGCGATCGGGGACAATCAAGAACCCGGCTGTCCCTCGCGGACCCCGCGTCGGAGGATTCCGACGCTTCCCCGGCCGTCCGGCCGACACTGGGCGATCCGACCCCGGGACGAGGAGGTCGACGATGAGACGATGGAGAGCGTGGTGGGCCCTGCTGGTCCTTGCGGCGCCGGTTGCGGCACTCGCGCTCGAACGCGCGCCCGGCGTGGCGGCCACGGATCCGGAGCCCTGGCCTGCGAGCGCGGGCTGCGGCCAGCGGATGTCCTACTTCAACCTGTGCGCCGGCACGTACCTCCACTGGCCGGATCTCCCGGAGGGGACCCGGTTCGGATTCCGTCACCGGGTCAATCCCTTCTGCCCGAATCCGATCATCGAGGGGACGTACATCACGACCCTGGCCGCCGTTCCCACCGGGTACGGACTCACCGGTCTCATCGAGATCGTCGGCCTGGACAACCAGGGGTATCCCACCGGTCCCCCGCTCGCAACGCAGCCCTTCATCGCCGACGACCCCGCCGGAGTCTGGGTGCATCACACCTGGCCCGGAGTCCTCGTTCCGCACCACTTCGCGGTGATCTACACCGTGGGGCCGACCCCCAATCCCCTGGCCCCGCTGACCGACAAGCCCACCGATCTGGTGCCCTGTCTGGGCGAGCGCGTCACGGGCCATTCCTACTTCTTCGGGACGGCGGAATCGCCGGAGTGGCCGGGCACCCTGATCACGGAGGGAGGCTACCCCGCGGAGCTGTGGGGTTCCGTCGACGGATGGCATCTTACGCCGGCGGAGCCCGTCTGGCACACGTCGGCCGGCGAGACCGAGACGAGCACCTGGGGGCGCATCAAGGCGATGCACCGGTAGGAAACGACGAGGGAGCGTGCGCCCGCTCGGAGGCTCGATCGTGGCGGCGAGGCCTGCTCGAAGTCGCAGCGATGCGTACCTGCGGCGAACGCTGCCGGACCGGATTGGCGGCCAGCTCCGGCGTCCGCGCGACCAGCACGGCTTCCGCACCCGGAGGAGCATCGGCCAGGACCTCCCCGATTCCGGGCCCGATGGTACCGATGGGAATGTCGCCGACCGTGTTCCGGGCCGGACCCTACCGGTTCTTCTTCTTCAGCAATGAAGGCCACGAGGCCGCCCATGTCCACGTCCAGCGAGACGACCGGCTGGCAAAGTTCTGGCTGGACCCGGTAGACTTGGCCGGGACCACGGCCTTCCCTCCCCACGAGCTTCATCGAATTCGCGCCCTGGTCCTTCGGAACCGCCGAGCCCTCCTGGAGGCCTGGAATGAGTTCTTCGCCCCTTGAGCAACCCGCACGGGCGGAGTCCGTGTCCGTCGATGCGCAGACCCTGACCGTTCGCCTCACGGACGGCCGGGTCCTGGCGGTCCCGCTGGCGTGGTTCCCCCGCCTTGCGGAGGCCACCGATTCGGCCCGCGCGCGCTGGCGAATCCTCGGTGACGGCGAGGGCATTCGGTGGCCGGAACTGGACGAGGACCTCAGCGTGGAGGGGCTCCTGGCCGGCAATCCGGGTCGGCGCGGCGAGTGATCGGACTCGGCCCTGCCCAATCGGGCTCGAAGCCGCCCTCATCTCCCTAGCGAAACAGAGACTTCAAGCGACCCCAGCTCTGACGGTCGACGGAGACCGTTCCACACCCGACCCCGAGCGCCCCGATCTGCCCGCAATCCGGGGAGTTCGCCTCCGCGCACGGGGAGGCCGATCGGAGGGAATAGTCGTCGTTGGGCACGTCGCAGAACTGCGGATCCTCCAACAGGTCCGACACAGCCTGCGTGTAACCGGCGAAGTTCGCGTCGTTGGCCCAGAACAGGTTGCAGCCACCCCTCCTTTGAACGAAGAGCGACTCGTAGGTCGGCCCGCCGCGGTTGAGTGCGAAAATGTTGTTCCTGATCGTCACGCTTCCTGCGTTGTGGCGATCGAGGATGGCGGAGCCTCGGAATGCTTCGTTCCCCACGAACGTGTTTGCCTCAAGCGCCGCCGTCCCCGCTAGATAAACGGCCCCGCCCCCATCCACGCCATCCGCGACATTGCGAAGGAAGACATTGCCTCGAATCTCTGGATTCTGGAGGGCGCTTGTCACGAGCGCCCCGCCCGAGGACGACCGGTTTCCTTCGAAAGTGCACCCGATCACAGAGGCGCGGGTCACATCGATCAATGTCAGCCCTCCGGCGGAAGTCGTTCCGAAGTTGTTCAGGAACACGGACGACTCGACATCGCATTCCATCCACGCTTGGGCTATGACTGCGGTGGGTCCGCATTCCTCAAAGAGACAGCCACGAATCGTCGTGTAGGTATTGAACCCACCCACGACGCTGATGGCAGCACCGACGTCCGCTCCGGCGCACGCCACGAACTCGCAGTCGACGATCTCCACCGACCCGCCCAGCTGAGAGACCCCTCCCCCGGCGCTAATGCCGGTTCCATCGAGCTGACTCAAGCGGCATGACTCGATCCGGATGTTCTCGCAGCCGATCAGCCCAATGCCTCTCGTCGGCACGATGGACGACGTGATGGAGAACCCGACAATGGACGCCCCCGCGACACCGATCGCATCAGCGCGGACGATCGTTGGAACCGGACCGGCGCCGCCCGGGACTAGTTCGAGCACCGTCGCGCCCGCTCCCTCTTCGGACACGAGCGCCACGCCTTCCCGGAGAACCACGACGTTGTCGCGACAGACACCTTCATGGCAGTTGGTGTAGGTTCCGGCGGCGACGAGCACGGTATCACCAACGCTAGCAGCGTCTAGCGCCAACTGGATCTCCTCGAACTGGCTCGGAACGTGAAGGGTCTCCGCAAGAGCCGCGACAGCCCAGAGATGGAGCGCCGGCACCAGGACAACTGCAATACTCTTCCGCAGCCTCATGGCCACAACCTCACGAGATCGTACCGACTCGACGGAAGGACAGCCGCGCGGGAACCGGGTACACGCCTCTTACGACCCTTCCTTGCCCGACGGCCGAGCGGATCTACCGAATGTCCTCCGAGCGGACTTCAAGCATAACACCACGAAGCCCACTGGCACGGAGCCCCGGACGCCGGCCTACCGGGCGCTCGGGAATCTCGACTCCGTCCGCACGCACACCTTCACCAGCGCCAGCATCAGCGGCACCTCGATCAGCACCCCGACGACCGTCGCCAGCGCCGCCCCCGACGACAGCCCGAACAGCATCACCGCGGTCGCGATGGCCACCTCGAAGTGGTTCGACGCCCCGATCATCGCGGACGGCGCGGCGTCCCGGTACGGGAGTCGCAGCCGGCGGGCCAGCCAGTACGTGAACGCGAAGATCAGGACCGTCTGGAGGAAGAGCGGGATGGCGATCCAGACGATGGTGAGCGGGTTCGCCAGGATCACCTCGCCCTTGAAGGAGAAGAGCAGGACCAGCGTACCGAGCAGCGCGGTGATGGTGATGGGCGTGAGGACGGGCAGGAAGCGCGTGTGGAACCACGCCTCGCCGCGCGCGGCCAAAATCCACTTCCGCGTGAGGAAGCCGGCCACCAGCGGCAGCGCGACGTAGACGGAGATGGAGAGGAGCAGCGCCTCCCACGGCACGGGAATCCGGCCGACGCCCAGGAGGAATCCGCCGAGGAAACCGTAGAGCAGCAGCATGGTGAGGGAGTTGACGGCCACCATCACCAGCGTGTGCGCGTCGTTGCCGCGGGCGAGGTAGCCCCACACCAGAACCATCGCGGTGCACGGCGCGATGCCCAGCAGGATGCAGCCGGCCAGGTAGCTTCGCCAGAGCGGGATCTCCAGCATGCGCACGCCCTCGTGTAGGACGACGGTCCCCGCCCCGTAACCGGCGCCCGGCGGCAGGTCCAGGCCGAACGGCAGCTTCACCAGATCCATCGCCTCCGTGCCGATGAACCCGCGGAACAGCACGCCCAGGAAGAGCGCGCAGATGCCGTACATGGTGAACGGCTTGACCATCCAGTTGACGAAGAGCGTGAGCAAGACCGGCGTGCGGTTGCGGCCCGCACGCACGACCTCGGCGAAGTCGATCTTCACCATGATGGGGTACATCATGAAGAACAGGCCGATGGCGATGGGGATCGATACGACGGGCGCGCCGCCGACCGTGAGGGCCATGCCGTCGAGCGCGCCGGCCACGCCCGGCGCCACCTTCCCCAGCGCGATGCCTCCCGCCATGCAGAGCAGGACCCACACGGTGAGGTAACGCTCGAAGAATCCGAGGCCGGAGGATGAGAGGGGCGGCTGTTCCCGCCCGGCCCCGCCGCCGGCCGGGCGGCGCTCCATGGACGCGGCGCGGGTCGGGCCGCTCGTTTCAGCCATCGGGCATCCTCCGCTTCAGCGGGACCGCTTCCTCCGCCCGGCAGAGCTCCGGATGTCCCTGGCAGCAGTCCTCACTCAGAAAATCGAGGAAGTCGCGCATCGCCGCGACGTTCAGGGTGTAGCGAATGCTCCGGCCGTCCCGCGTCGCTTGCACGAGGCCGGATCGGCTGAGCTCCTTCAGGTGGAAGGACAGCGTGTTGGCGGGGACCCCCAGCTCTTCGGCCAGCTGACCGGCCGCCAGACCGTCCTCGCCGGCCCGCACGAGGCGGCGGAAGGCCTTCAGGCGGGTTCCCTGGGCCAGAGCGGAGAGGGTGAGGATGGCTCTAGACGTTTCCATGATTCTGGAAATATGGAGGGTTCCGCCGAACCCGGCAAGCCCCGATGGCGCGGAAAGGGCCCGTCCCCAAGAAGAAGGGCGGGGAAGCTCTCCGCTCCCCCGCCCCGATGCTTCCCGGCACATCGCCGCCTACTTCCCGCCGCCCGTGAATACCCGGAACAGCTTCCGCAGCGGATCGTAGTAGCGATCCACCACGCGCTCCTTCAGCGGGATGATGGCGTTGTCCGTGATCTTGATGTGCTCCGGACAGACCTCGGTGCAGCATTTGGTGATGTTGCACATGCCCGAGCCGAACTCTTCCTTGATGTCCGGGATCCGGTCGTCGTCGTCCAGGGGATGCATCTCCAGGCTGGCCAGCCGCACGAAGAAGCGCGGCCCGACGAACTTCTGCTGCCCCTCGCGGTCCCGCAGCACGTGGCAGACGTTCTGGCACAGGTAGCACTCGATGCATTTGCGGTGCTCCTGCACGCGGTCCACGTCCTCCTGGTACATCCGCATCTTGCCGTCCGGGCCCGGCTTCTTGGGCTTGAACGGGCGGATGCGCTGGTTCTGCTCGTAGTTCCAGGAGACGTCCGTGACCAGGTCGCGCATCACGGGGAACGTCTTCAGCGGCTGCAGCGTGATGGTCTCGCCCGGCTGGAACGTGTTCATGCGCGTCATGCAGGAGAGGCGCGGCTTGCCGTTGATCTCCATGCTGCAGGAACCGCACTTGCCGGCCTTGCAGTTCCAGCGGACGGCCAGATCCCCGGCCTGCTCCGCCTGGATGCGATGGATCACGTCCAGGACCACCATTCCCTCGTCCACGGACGTGTTGTAGTCCTGAAACTGGCCGCCGTCGGAATCACCCCGCCAGATCCGGAAGGTGCGCTGCTCAGACATCGGCCACCTCCTTGGCTCGGCCGGCGTGATCCGCCGCCACTTCCTTCTCCAGGGTCTCCAGGTCCGACTCCGCGATGCGCTTCAGCTCCGGATCCGGGGCCGAGCGCTGCTGCTTCTCCACTTCCATGGTGCCGTCGGCCGCGCGGCGGATCACCACGTTGTAGTCGATCCATTCGTCGCGCTCGCCCTCGTAGTCCAGGCGCGTGTGGGCGCCGCGGCTCTCCTGGCGCACGAGCGCGGAGCGCGCCACCGCCTCCGAGGCGATGAGCAGCGAGCCCATCGCGATGGCCTGGTTCCAGCCCGGGTTGTACTGGGCGGAGCCCGCGGCCTTCACGGTCTTGTACTTCTCCTTGAGCTTCTCCAGGTCCTCGATCCCCTGCTTCAGCTCGTCCTCCACCCGCACGATGCCGACGTTGTTGCCCATGGTCTCCTGCAGCTCCTCGTGCAGGACGTACGGGTTCTCGCCGGACTCGCGGTGGAGCGGAGCGGTGGCGCGCCGGAAGGCTTCCTTGATCTGGTCGTCGTCGGCCCGGGGCGTGTTGCCCAGCCCGCCGATGTACTCGGCCGCGCCCATGCCGGCCCGCTGCCCGAACACGATGAGGTCAGAGAGCGAGTTGCCGCCGAGCCGGTTGGCGCCGTGCAGGCCGGCCGCGCACTCACCGCACGCGAACAGCCCCGGCACCTGGGTCTGCTGGGTCTCGGCGTGGACGCGGATCCCGCCCATGAAGTAGTGGAGCGTGGGCCCCACCTCCATCGGCTCCTTGGTGATGTCCACTTCGGCCAGCTCCATGAACTGGTGATACATGGAAGGCAGCTTCCGCTTGATGAACTCCGCGTCCCGCCGCGAGGCGATGTCCAGGAGCGCGCCGCCGTGCGGCGACCCGCGTCCCGCCTTCACCTCCGCGGTGATGGCTCGCGCCACGACGTCGCGCGTGAGCAGCTCCGGCGGACGACGCGCACCGTCCTTGCCGGCCAGCCACTGCGCGGCCTCCTCCTCGGAGTCCGCCGTCTCCGGCGCGAACCGATCCGGGATGTACTCGAACATGAAGCGCTTGCCGTCCGAGTTCTTCAGGATGCCGCCGTCGCCGCGCACGCCTTCCGTGACCAGGATCCCGCGCACGGAGAGCGGCCACACCATGCCGGTGGGATGGAACTGCGTGAACTCCAGGTCCATCAGCTCCGCGCCGGCCTCGTACGCCATGGCCAGGCCGTCCCCGGTGTACTCCCAGGAGTTGCTGGTGACCTTCCACGCCTTGCCGGCCCCGCCGGTGGCCAGGATGACCGCCTTGCAGCGGAACAGCACGAACCGACCCGTCTCGCGCCAGTAGGCCGCCAAGCCGGCGATCCGGTCGCCGTCCTTCAGCAGCTGGAGCGCCGTGCACTCCATGTGCGTGTGGATGCCCTGGTGGATGCCGTGGTCCTGCAGCGTGCGGATGAGCTCCAGCCCGGTGCGATCGCCCACGTGGGCGAGGCGCGGGTAGCGATGCCCGCCGAAGTTGCGCTGGTTGATGAGGCCGTCCTTCGTGCGATCGAAGACGGCGCCCCATTCCTCCAGCTCCCGGACGCGGTCCGGCGCCTCCCGGGCGTGCAGCTCCGCCATGCGCCAGACGTTCAGGAACTTGCCGCCCCGCATGGTGTCGCGGAAGTGGATCTTCCAGTCGTCGCGGGCATCCGCGTTGCCGAGCGCGGCCGCCATGCCGCCCTCCGCCATGACCGTGTGCGCCTTGCCCAGCAGGCTCTTCATGATCAGGCCGGTGTTCAGCCCGCGAGCGCTGCACTCGATGGCGGCGCGCAGTCCCGCCCCGCCGGCCCCGATGACGACGACGTCATGCTCGAGGGTCTGGATCTCCTTGACGTCCATCTAGGACCCCCAGGTGTTGAAGTCGGTCCAGATGCCCTGGGACACCAGGCGAACGTAGACGTCCGTGAAGCCCACCCAGAAGAGGCTGAACCACGCGAAGTTCTGGTGGCGCAGGTTCAACCACGTGACCCCACGCCACAGCTTGAGCTTCAGCGTCTGCTTCCCGCACGACATGCAGTCGTCGTGGCCGCCGATGAGGTGGCGGAAGGAGTGGCACCCCAGCGTGTAGCCGCCGAGCAGGATGACGTTGAGCGTCAGCACCAGACTGCCCACGCCCACGCCGAACTCGCCGTGCTTCCAGAAGGCCGTCACGGCGTCGTAGCCCAGGATGGGGATGAACAGCAGCGCGAACATCAGGGCGTAGCGATGCAGGTTCTGGAAGAGCAGCCAGGCGGTCTCGCCGCGATACGGCCTCGCTCCCTTGGCGGCCGGCACGACGGAACAGCCCGGCGGCGAGCCGGTGAACGCCCGGTAGTACGCCTTGCGGTAGTAGTAGCAGGTGAAGCGGAACGCCCCGGGGAAGATGAGAATAAAGAAGGCCGGCGAGTTGGGCAGGAAGTCCGGCCACCACTCCGGCCACGAGTGCGCGATCCAGGTGTGGTAGGCCGGAGCGTGTCCGGGAGCGGAGGTGTCCACGTACAGGGCCGGCGAGTACAGCGGGCTCAAGTACGGATCCGCGTAGTAGTGGTTTCCCTGGAACGCGGCCCAGGTGGCGTAGACACCGAACGCGCCGAGCACGAGCACCGTGAGCATGGGCTCGATCCACCAGCGATCCTTGCGGATGGTGGCGGCGAACCCCTCCGGGTGCCCGCCGATCGTCGACAGTTCCCTCGAGGCCATGGCGGCTCCCCTTCTCCGGGTTTTGTCCTGATTTGACGTAGGTCGGGCAGTGTACGGTCGGCCCCTTGGGCGGGCAAGGATCGAGTCCGGAAGTCATGGTCCGTGCGCGGCGGCGCGTGCTACCGTGCGGCGCATGGAACACGCGGCTGGACCCAATCCGGCGCTGACGGTCTCGCTCGCGCTGGCAGCGGGGCTGATCGCGCAGGCTCTCGCGCACCACGCGCGGCTTCCCGGCATCGTCCTGCTGTTGCTGGCGGGCGCGCTCCTCGGCCCCGACGTCCTGAACGTCGTCCAGCCGTCCGCGCTGGGGCCGGCGCTGGGCCACCTGGTCGGGTTCGCCGTGGCCGTCATCCTCTTCGAGGGCGGCCTGAATCTCGAGGTGGAACGCCTCAGGCGGAGTTCCGGCACCATCCAGCGCCTCATCACGCTGGGGTCCCTGGTCACGGCGGTCGGGGCGGCGGTGGCCGCCCGCTACGCCCTGGACTGGCCCTGGAAAACGTCCGCGCTCTTCGGCACGCTGGTCATCGTCACGGGGCCCACGGTCATCGGCCCCCTGGTCCGGCGAATCCGCCTGAAGAAGCGACTCCAGACGATCCTGGAGGGCGAGGGCGTCCTCATCGACCCCATCGGGGCGATCATCGCGGTGGTGGCGCTGGATGTCGCGCTCCACCCCTCGTTCCCGTCGCTGGCCCGGGGCGTCCTGGAGGTCATCGCCGGCCTCGGGATCGGCTGCCTGCTGGGGCTGGCCGGCGGCTGGATCATCGCCCGCCTGCTCCAGGTGAAGCACTTCATCCCGGAGGGGCTGGAGAACGTCTTCGCCCTGTCGATGGTCCTCGCCCTGTTCCACGTCTCCAACATGCTCCAGGCGGAGAGCGGCATCGCGTCGGTCACCGTCGCCGGCGTCGTGGTGGGCAACGGGAAGACGCGCGTCCACAAGCACCTCATGGAGTTCAAGGAGCAGCTCACCGTGATGTTCATCGGAATGCTGTTCGTGATCCTGGCCGCGGACGTCCGCTTCGCCCAGCTCCGCGAGCTGGGGATCCCGGGGCTCGTGACCGTCGCGGCGCTGATGTTCCTCGTCCGGCCGGTCAACGTGCTGGCCTCGACGTGGCGCTCCAAGCTGACGTGGAAGGAGAAGGGGTTCCTCTGCTGGATCGCTCCGCGAGGGATCGTGGCGGCGGCGGTGGCGTCCTTCTTTGCGCTGGAGCTCGACGCCGCCGGCGTGGAGGGCGGCACGGAGCTGAGGGCGATGGTCTTCCTGGTGATCGCGGTGACCGTCACGCTGCAGGGACTCACCGGCGGATGGTTGGCCAGCGCGCTCGGCGTGCGACGTCCCACGGACCGCGGCTGGGCGATCCTCGGAGCCGGCGAGCTCGGGCTGGCCGTCGGCCGGATCCTGCGGGGCGGCGGAGAGGAGGTCACGTTCCTCGACACGAACGTCGACGCCAGCCACGCCGCCGAGGCCGAGGGCTTCTCCGTCGTGTTCGGCAACGCGCTGGAGGAGAGCACGATGCTCCGGGCCGGAATGGACGGCCTGGCGGGCTGCATCGGCCTCACGCTGAACGAGGAGGTGAACCTCCTCTTCGCCGCAAAGGCGCGGTCCGAGTTCAAGGTGAAGCGATGCTACGCGTCCCTGCACCTGAGGGACGGGCACATCACCCCGAAGATGATCCGCGAGGCCGGCGTGGACGTGATCTTCGGCGGACAGCAGGACCTGCGCCTGTGGGACTCCTGCCTGCGCAAGAACTTCGGCCGCATCGAGGAGTGGAACTACGGCGGGGACGGAACACTGGATCCGGGAGGGGACGGGCTCATCCCCGCGGACCTTCACAACGTGCTCCTGCCGATGATCCGGCGCCGGGCCGATCGCGTGATGCCGGTGCACGGCGGCACGGACGTACGCACCGGCGACCGCATGACGTTCCTCGTGTTCAACGGACGCCGCGACGATGCATCGAAGTGGCTGAGGAGCCTGGGATGGTTCCCGAGCGAGGAGCCCGCCGACGAGACCGGCCCGGCGCCGGAGCCCGCCCCCGCCACCTAGCGGTTCAGGACGCGCAGCATCTCCTCGAGGCCCTGCAGGAACCTGGACCGGTCCTTCTTGCCGAAGGGAGGCGGTCCGCCCGTCACGTCGCCGGACTCGCGCAGCGTCGCCAGCAGGTCGCGGGTGGCCACCGCCTCGCCGATGCTGTCCTCGGTAAGCTCGCGACCGCGGTGCCCCAGCACGCGCGCGCCCTTCTCCACCACGCGCGCCGCGAGCGGAACGTCGTCCGAGACGACGAGGTCGCCGGCCTCCACCCGCTCCACGATGCGGTCATCGGCCGCGTCGAAGTCGCCCGGGACAACCTCGATCTCGATCCAGTCCTTGCCGGGGATCCGCATCCACTGGTTCGCGACGAGCAGCACCGACACGCCGTGCCGCTCCGCGACCCGGTAGACCTCTTCCTTGACGGGACAGGCGTCCGCGTCGACGAGGATCCTCACCGGCCGCGTCGCTTCCCGTGTCGTCCGGCCCGGTCGCGCGGCCGTCCCGGACCCTTCTTCTCGTTCTTCAGCACGAAGCGATGGTTCTCCACGAGCTTGAGGAGATCATAAGTGGAGAGGATTCCGCGCACCTTCTTCTCGTGGGTGACCACCAGGTGGTGGATGTGCTTGTTCCGCATCGCGCGCGCGGCCCGGGACACCTCCGCGTACTCCGGGATGGTGGTGACCTCCCGTGTCATGATGCGGCTGATGGGCGACGTGTCCTTGCGCGCGCGGAGGATGTCGGTGGCGGTCACGATGCCCACGAGCTCGCCTCCCGCTTCCACGACCGGCAGCGCCTGGACGCGACGTTTCGTCATGAGATCCCGGACGTGACCCACCGACTGGTGCGGCGTGACGGCCATGACGCGCGGGCTCATGATGTCCTCGACTCGGACACTCATGGGACGGACTCCTTTGCGTTCGATCCTCGGAGCGGAGCGTAGCGCGGAAGCCGCGGGCGACGCAAGACGACGCGGCGTCAGCCGCGGTTCGCCCACTCGCGCGCGACCGCACCCCGGTTCCACCCGAGGGATTCCGAATCCACGCCCGGCAGGTCGAACTCCGGCGTCGCGAAGAGCGCCCACGACTGGCGCGGATGGGCCCAGTGGATCGGGACGAACTCCAGACCGACGTCGGTGGCGGCGGACTCCAGCGTGGCGGGCCGCAGCTGCACGCAGCCGGGGTAGATCCAGCCCGACTCGACGGGATCGGAGGCTCCGGGCAGGTACGTCGCGGCGAGCGCGCCTCCCGGCTTCAACCGGCGGGCGATGCCGTCCAGCCAGGCGGTCAGCAGGTCCGTTCCGGTGTGACTGAAGATGGACTGCGCCACCGCGAAGTCGAAGCGCGCGTCCGCGGGCAGCGCATCGGCGCGGTTCGCGATCACGAACCTCGGCCGCTTCATCGCCACGAGGTCCCGTCCCACCTCCCGGCGCACGCCCTCCTCCACCAGCCAGCCGTTCGGCTCGAGGCCGAAGTAGCCGCCGCGGTTCAGATAGGGAATGAACAGGCGTCCGGAGCGGAGCGACCCGCAACCGACATCCAGCAGCGTGTGCTCCTGGCGCAGGCCGATCGTGGTGAGGAGGTTGAACGTCATCGCCGCGATGACGTCGTAGTGCTCCGGCGGCCCCACGTAGGCGCGGTAGTGCGATCCTCCGGCGCCGTGCGCGAGGCCCAGGTCCTCGTCCGGCACCGCGCCCGGGGGCGGGGCGGCCGGAGTCATCCCTCGTCGTCGGCGGGGAGCGTGAAGCGGAACGTGCTGCCCTCGCCCGGCTCGGACTTCACGGCCATGCGGCCGCCGTGCCGGTGCACGATGCGTCGACAGACGGCGAGGCCCACTCCGCTCCCCGGATAGGCGGCCTGCGTGTGCAGGCGCTGGTACAGGTCGAAGATGCGCTGATGGTGCCGGATCGGGATGCCGATGCCGTTGTCGCGCACGGAGAGGATCCACTCGCCGGCGCGCTCCTCGGCGGAAACGTGCACGCGACGGCGCTCCGACTCGTTGAAGCGGATCCCGTTGGAGATCAGCGCGCGCATCACCTCGATGAGCTGGGCGCGATCGCCCTGCACCGTGGGCAGCGGATGGCTCGTCACCACCGCGTCCACGCCTCCGATCTCCGTCTCCAGCTCGACCATCGCGGCGGAGAACACCTCGTCCAGCGAGACCGTCTCGAAGTCGCGAGCATCCGCGTCGACGTTGGCGTACGTCACGAGATCGCGGACCAGGTCCTCCATCTCGTCGACGCCCTCCAGCGCGTCGCGGATCCACCCCTTGGCGCGATCGTCCAGGCGGGAGGCCGCGGCCACTTCCAGGTTCCGCAGACTTCCGGCCACCGCCCGCAACGGGGAGCGCAGGTCGCGCGAGGCCACGGACGCGAACTGCACGAGCTCGGCGTCGCGGCGATGGAGCGTATCCTGCAGCCGGCCCAGCAGCTTGGCCTCGGCCTCGAGGTCCTGCGCGGTCGGCGCCGGCAGCGCATCGTCCGGAGCGTCGTCGAGGTCCTCCTCGTCCGCGAGCTGCGGGCGCAGATCGGTGACGGTGGCGAGAACCACGGGGCCGTGCTCGGTGGTGATGGGACTGAGCACGATCTCGACGGGAATCTCGGTGCCGTCACGGTGCAGCGCGCGCAGGCCGCCGCTCACCACGCGACGCTCCAGCGGCCCGTCGAAGAAACGCGCGCGATGCTCGCGGTGATCCTCGCGCTGTCCGAACGGGATGAGCTCCTCCACGGGGCGGCCGATGAGGTCGTCGTGCTCCCAGCCGAACAGCTCCTCCGCCTCGGCGTTCAGCTCGGCGATCCGACCCTGCGAATCGACGGCCAGGAGAGCGACCGGAACGGCTTCCAGCAGCGTCGTGATCTGCGACAGACGGGTATCGGCGGAACGCACGGCAAGGACCTCCGGACTTGAGAACGACGGCCCGCCCCGGCGGGCGAGGCGGCTTTCCCTGGTCATCGGAAGCCGGGAAGCAACACTCAAGGCAAGAGTTGCGCAGCGCTGCGCAAGGTCGCCCAGGGGGCCGGAGGGGCCTCTAGGACCAGAAGACGGCGATCCAGACCGTCGGCCGGTCGGGGTCGGTCCACTCCACGCGGTGGCGGCGGTGGGCGGGCAGCTCCAGGGCATCGCCCGGCCCCAGCTCCACCGGATCGTCCTCCCCCTCCACGGCAAGGCGGGCCCGGCCGGCCAGCACCGTCACCCACTCGTGCTCGTCCTGGTCGTACCAGAAGCCGGGAGGCGAGGCCTGTCCGTGGGAGACGATCCGCTCGATGCGGACTCTCCGCCCGGAGGCCAGAACGTCCGTGACCTCGGCGGACGATGCGTCGGGGAGGTGCAGCAGGTTCCGGATCATGGACGGAGCATGAAGGCTGGACTCGCCCCCGGCAAGCCGGACCGGTACCTTCCCGCCATGAGTTCCCTGCGCGCGCTCCCCATCCTCGCGGTCCTGCTGGCCGCCTGCAGTCCGTCGCCGGAGGTCTCCGCGGCGGACGCGGAGCGCGCCCGCGCCGCCCTGCTGCCCCTCAAGCAGGGGCTCATGGCGGAGCTCTCCGGAGCCATGGCGGACGGCGGCCCCGAGCGGGCCATCAAAGTCTGCCGCGAGCGTGCCCCGGCCATCGCGGCGGAGGCGGCCGAACCGGGGATCCGGCTCGGCCGGACGAGCCATCGTCTCCGGAACCCGGACAACGCCCCTCCCGCGTGGGTGGAGCCGCTCCTGGCGGACTACGTGGCCCGCCCGGCCCAGGACGGCGGCCGCGCCGTGCGTCGCCCGGACGGCGGCATCGGCTACGTGGAGCCCATCCACCTGAAGCCCCTCTGCCTCGCCTGCCACGGGACCGAGCTGGACGCCTCGGTGCAGGCCTCGCTCCGGGATGCCTACCCGGACGACGTGGCCGTCGGATTCGCGGAGGGGGACTTCCGCGGCCTCTTCTGGGCGGAGCTCCCGGCCGGGAGCTAGGCAGGACCCTTTCCGTCCTTCGGGGTGACCGAGGTCACTGAACGCGCCCCTTCCCCGCTCGTAATCTGAGGTCTCCCCCGGGAGGAATTCCCGAAAGGAGGCGTTGGATTCATGCGCCAAACCACTCTGCTTGCCATCATCCTGGTGCTGGCGATTGCCCCGCTCGCCGTGGCGGCCCCCACGCCCGGCACGTACAACACTCCCAGTCTGGGCGGCACGATGCTGGAAGGTCGCGCCACGAACTCGTGGTCGATGCCGGCGAACGGCGCCATGGGAATGAACGACGTCTGGAACTCGATGTCCTGGGATGGTTCACTGCTTGGGACGGAGTGGAAGTTCCAGTGCGCGACGAGCCCCGCCATGCACGCGGTCGTCGACAACCGCATCGCCGGGACGGGCACGGTGATCATCACGGCCGCCTACGACGGCGGGACGTTCTTCATGTCGAAGGACGGACCGTGGGGCGACGGCCTGGGCGATGACACCGGCACGCTGTCCGGCACCACGATCATCACGACGCTGCAGTACGTGAGCAACGTGCTCGTGGACGGCCGCGAGAACATCAGTGCGTCCGGCATCTTCGACGAGGACGGCTGCTTCCTGACGTTCCTGCTGACGAACGGCATCCGTGTCGGCGACACGACGATGGGACCGAAGCCGATGGGCTACCCCGGCTTCCTGGCCCCCGACTGCTCGCCCACGCGGACCGACGGCAGCTGGAGCGACATCGTGGACGTTTCTGTCCGCATCGACTGCCCGGTCTCCGTCGAGGAGAGCACCTGGGGCCGGATCAAGTCGAACTACCGGTAGTTCTCCGCAAGGAGAGCTCCGTGGGGAGGGGTCCCGGGGGGGGGCCCCTCTTCCTATTGCCCTGCTCGCGCAGTAGCGTATTGCATCGTCCCTGATCCCCTTCCTGCGGAGACCCGCCGATGATCTCCGAAGAGACCCTGGTCCTTCTGGGTCGCAGCCTTCCGGCCCTGCAATCGCTTCCCGAGCCCACGCGACGCCTCGTGCGCGGGGAGGCGGCCTCCTTCTCGCTGCCCCCCGGCCGGTCCGTGTTCGACATCGACTCGGAGTGCCCGGGATTCCTGACCGTGCTGGGCGGCATCGTCCGGGTCGTGCAGCCGCTGCCCAGCGGCCGGGAGATCCTCCTCTACCGGATCCGTTCCGGCGGCACGTGCGTGCTCACCGCGTCGTGCATCCTGGGCAGCCGGGAGTCACCGGCGCGGGGCATCACGGAGACGATGGTCCACGGCGTGTACCTGGGCCGCGCACTGTTCCAGAAGCTGGTGCAGGAGCTGCCGGACTTCCGCGCCGAGATCTTCCAGACGCTGGGAAACCGCCTGGTGGAGCTGATGGCGCTGGTGGAGGAGATCACGGTGCGACGCATGGATCAGCGACTGGCCCGGCGCCTGGTGACCCACGTGGAGAGTTCGGCGGACCGGACCATCCGGCGCACCCACCGCGAACTCGCCGACGAGCTGGGAACGTCGCGGGAGATCGTCAGCCGCCTGCTGGAAACCTTCGAGTCGCGGGAGCTGGTGGCGCTGGGGCGGCGGCGCATCGACGTCCTGAAACCGGACTCGCTGGCCCGGCTGGCCAGCGCGCCGCTGGACTAGTTCCCCGGCGGAGGCGGAGGCGGTCGGAAGTCCGGGTTCGTCAGGAACTCCACGTCCGTGAGGGTCCGCAGGAACGCCACCAGATCGTCGCGCTCCTGTTCATCGAGGCGAACGCCCGGCGGATCCAGCACGCCCAGCAGCGGATCCAGGTTGGGTGAGCGGTGCACGCCGTCCGCGTAGTGATCCAGCACCTGATCCAGCGAGTCGAAGCGGCCGTCGTGCATGTACGGCCCCGTCACCTCGATGTTCCTCAAGGTCGGCGTCCGGAACTTCCCGCGATCGAATTCGCTCCCGGTCACGTTCATGCGACCCGGATCGTCGGGCGACGGGTCCAGGCCGATGTCGTGGTAGCGGTTGTCCGTGAAGAGCAGCGAGCCGTGACAGTGGAAGCACTCGGCCTTCTCTCGAAAGAAAAGCCTCTCCCCGCGCAGCTCCGCTTCGGTGAACGTCTCCTCGCCGCGGATCTTGCGGTCCCAGCGCGAGTTGTTCGAGACGAACGTGCGCTCGAACTGGGCGATGGCCTTCACGACGCGATCCTCCGTGATCTCCGCATCGCCGAAGGCCGCCTCGAACAGCGACGGGTACTCCGGGTGCGCCGCCAGGTTCGTCTCCACCTCATGCCAGGAGAGATTCATCTCGATGGGGTTGGGCACCGGCCCGCGCGCCTGATCCTCCAGGCTGGCCGCGTGTCCGTCACGGAACTGCTCCGGGCTCCAGGCGGCGTTGATGATGGCCGGAGCGTTCCGCGTGCCCAGCGACATCCCGTCCGCCCCGACGCTGACCGGACGCGGATCCGAGAAGGCGACGGCCGGGATGTGGCACGTGGCACAGCTCTGCTGCTCCTCGAAGGAGAGGAGCGTCTCGAAGAAGAGCCGGCGGCCCAGCGCGACGCCGGGCACGGTCAGCGGATTGTCCGGCGTGGCCGGCAGCGGCGGCAGATCGCCCGTGTCCAGGAGGAACGGCTCCGGATCGAAGCCGCCGTCGCCGGGGCCGGTGCCGCCGTCCCCTCCGCACCCTCCCGCGCCCGACAGCGCGACGGCCAGGGCCAGCGCGCCGACGAGGCGGGAGGAGAGTCCGGAGAACGACAAGACGATTCCCTACGGCACCGAGACGGCGATGGACGAGATCGAGAAGACCGAGTGGCCGTTGGCCTCCAGGAGCTCCTGCGCCGTCGGGTTGCCCATGATGGGCCCGTAGTCGTCGAAGTCGTAGGGGTTCGGGTCCGTGTACCACTCGTTCAGGTCCATGGCCACGGTGATGACGGCGGTCTCGTCGGTGCCGAGCGTGAACGCGGTGCCCGTATCCAGGTCCAGCTCCACCTCGAACGAGTAGTCGTTGCCCAGGCTGGGGCCCAGGTGCGTGGTGAAGTTGCCGGTGCCGCCGCCGTCCGGCGTGAACGCGCCTTCGTGCCGCATGTAGTGGTAGCCGCCGCCCATCATCGCGGGCCACGCCATGCCGAGCAGGTCCAGATCCGGGTACGCACCGGTGGTGTTCCCCTCGCCGTCCAGACCGAAGCGGAACTTCAGGTACGCGTACTCGCCGACGGGGACGTCGGTGAACGTGAGCGCCCGCGTGGTCTCGTCGTCGGCGTTGCGGTAGTGCCAGCCGTCGTACGCCAGGTTCTCGTGACGGAGCTCCCCGGTGGGGACCTCGAGCTCCAGCTCGGAGACGACGTACTCCAGCAGCGAAACGGAATAGGTGTTGCCGGCCGCGTTCGTGTAGGTGCCCGTGTTCAGGGCCAGATCCTCGGCTCCGACGACGTGATCGAACTGCACCACGAGGGTGCCGGTTCCGGCGACGGGCTGCGTGCCCCCGTCGTCATCGTCGTCGCAGGCGGAGACCAGCAGCAGCGCGGAGCAGGCCGCACCCAGGGCGATCATTCGACGCATGGATAGGATCCTTGAAGCTGGGGTGGTTTCCGGAGGGGGACTGCCCATTATACGGACCTGACCCGGGGGCCGCCAGCTACAGGCCGTGCTTCCGCATGTAATAGGACAGGTTTCGCTCGTCGATGCCGAGGAGGCGGGCGGCCTCGCGACGCACGCCGTCGGCGCGGCGGAGGGCCACCTGCAGGAGTCGCTTCTCCTCCGCCTTGAGGCGGCTGCGGAGGTTCAGATCATCGAGGGCGGCGTCGCCCTCGGCTCCGCCGTCCTCTGCGGAGCGCCGGACCACGTCGGCCGGCAGGGAGCCCACCCGCAGGACGGTGCCCGTCTCCAGGAGGACGCCGCGCTCCACCACGTTGCGCAGCTCCCGCACGTTGCCCGGCCACGGGTAGGCCCGCAGCGCCTGCAGGACGTCCGGCGCGAACCCCTCCACCGGCCGACCCAGCTTTCCGGCGAACTCGCGCAGGAACGAGTCGGCCAGGACGGGGATGTCCTCCGGCCGCTCGCGCAGCGGCGGGATCCGGATCGTCATCACGGCGATGCGGTAGTAGAGGTCGCGCCGGAACCGTCCCGCCTCCACTTCCTGCTCCAGATCCGTGTTGGACGCGCACACCACGCGCACGTCCACCGACGTCGGCTTGCTGTCGCCCAGCCGCTCGAAGACGCCGTCCTGCAGCGCGCGGAGCACCTTGGCCTGCGCCAGCATCGGCAGCGAGTTGATCTCGTCGAGGAAGAGCGATCCGTGGTCGGCCACCTTGAGGCGCCCCACGCGATCCTCCACGGCCCCGGTGAACGAGCCGCGCCGGTGCCCGAAGAACTCGCTCTCGAACAGCTCCACCGGGACCGCCGCGCAGTTCACGCCCACGAACGGACCGTCCGCCCGCGCGCTCCGCCGGTGCAGGTAGTTGGCGATCTCCTCCTTGCCCGTGCCGCTTTCCCCGAGGATGAGGACCGTCGTGTCGGTCGGGGCGGCCAGCGTCGCCTCGTCCAGCACGCCCCGCCACGCATCGCTGACTCCGAGCAGGCGCTCCCCGTCGGGGCCCTCCACCGCGGCCCGGAGGTAGTCCAGCTCGCGGCGTCGCCCGGCCTCGCGCAGCGTGCGCTGCAGCAGGAGCACGAGCGTGTCGGGATCGACCGGCTTGAGGAGGTACTCCGCGGCCCCCGCCTGCATGCACTCCACCGCCGAGGGAACGGTGCCGTGTCCGGTGAGCACGACGACCGGCAGCCCCGGCTCCCGCTCGCCGATGCGCTTCAGGAGCTCCACACCGCCGGCGCCCGGCATCTTGAGGTCCGTGACGACGCCGTCCAGCCCCTCCAGCTCGTGCTGCTCCAGCGCCTCCTCCGCGCTACCGGCTTTGCGGACGTCGAAGCCGCGCCGCGACAACACGGCGGCCAGCGAGTCGCGGACGTAGGCCTCGTCGTCGACGAGGAGGATCGTTCCTTCCTTCTTCACGGCGTGTCTCCGGAAGCGAGGGGAAGCCGAAGTTCGAGGCGCGCGCCGCCCCCGTCACGATTCCGCGCGGTCAGGCGACCGCCGTGGTCCTCGGCGATGGCATGGCAGAGGAAGAGCCCGAGACCCGTCGAGCCCTTGGTGGAGTAGAAAGGCTCGAAGACCCGGTCCCGGTCGGCGGGCAGGCCCGGGCCGTCATCGTCCACCCGGACGACTCCCTCCCCCTCGACCGCCTCCACGATCACGTCCACGCGGCCCGATCCCTCCTGCGCCTCGCACGCGTTGAGCACGAGGTTCAGGATGAGCTGGCCCAGCGTGGTGGAACTGCCGCGCACCGGAACGGAGCGGCCGGCGCCGGGACCGCGGATCTCCACGCCGGACGCCTTGGGATTGTCCCGCGCGAAGTCGACGGTCCGCCGCGCGACCGCCGTCAGGTCGAGCGGTTCCTTCGGCGCGCGATCCGCGTCGGCGTGGCGCAGCGTGGAGCGGACGATGGCGGCCACGCGGTCGTGGCCCTCGCGGACGTTGTCCAGGTGCCGTCCCGCCGACTCCGCCTCGCCCTGGCGCAGATCCTCGACCGCGAGCTGCAGGTAGTTCCGCATGCCCTCCAGCGGGTTGTTGATCTCGTGGGCGATCCCCGCGGCCATCCGGCCCAGGCTGGCCAGCCGGTCGCTGTGCAGCAGGCCGAGCTCCAGCTCGCGGACGCGCTCCGCCTGGCGACGCTCCGCCTCCAGGCGCGCCACTTCCCGCACCTCGCGCAGCGCGGTCCAGGCGAGCAGCCCGGTGAACAGGATCAGCGCGACGTTCAGCAGTACGGTGTTCCGGTAGTCCTCCGCCAGGTGCTCCATCGAGCTGAGCAGTCCGCTCTCGTTGGCGACGGCGGTGAGCGTCCACTCCAGCGGCGGTTCCCAGGCGTCGTCGCGGACGGGAACGCTCACCCGGAGGCGGTCGTCGGCCGGAGCGGCCCGCGAGGCGGCGTCTTCCTCCAGCGTCCAGGCGATGCCGCCCGCAGCCAGGCCCTCCAGGAGCCGGTCCGGAGCGAGGTCGGCGTAGACGCGCGTCTCGGCCGCCGCGGGCACCGGCGGGACGACGGATCGGTCGGGACGCGCGCCGGGCGATCCCGCCGGCAGGACGATGGGGGCGCCGCCGCGCCGCCCCGCGGCGAGCATCGGCCGACCGGCGCCGTCCTCGGCGGCCAGCCGCTCCACTCCGGCATGGGCGCGCAGGAAGAGCAGCGCCGCCCCCTCGGCGTCCAGGCGACTCCACCGCTCGCGGTACGGATCGGGGGGATCGTCCGTCGCGGCCAGCCGGAGGAAAGAGGGCGACCGCGACAGGAAGAGCAGGTCCCCCCGGATGGCGGCCAGCTCCGCCTGCAGGGCGCGGGCGTGCTCCGTGGCGCGTCGCTGGAGCTCCTCCCGGGCCGACGCGTCCGTTCGGCCCCGGGCGGTCACCAGCGACCCGATGGCCAGCCCGTTGATCCCCAGGAGCAGCACGACGAGGAGCATCGCGCTGGTCCGGAGTCCGGGACGGAGGGGCGGGGCCGAGTTCATAATCCCTATGGTATCCTGAACCTGTTTTGCCGTGGGCAGTTGCCGGACTTGCGGGCGGCCGGAACGCGATCGTTGTCGTCCGGGTCCATAGATCCTATGATCGACCGGACGGCGGGCCGGCGCGACCGGATTCGCATCGGGATACGTATCGTTAAGAAAATCAAGGGTTTCCGCTGACGGGCCCTCGCCGGTCGGGCCCTGGCGCATCCCTTGCACTGATCCAGAGGCAACGCATGTGCCACCCACCCGCTCCCGGCCGCCCCGTCGTGAAGCAGCACGACGGGGCGGCTTCCTTGGGCAGGAGGTTCTCCCCGTGAAGTCTCGCTCCCTCCTGACATTCCTCGCGGCTCTCCTGGTGCTGCAGAGCGGCTACCTGGCGTTCACCGCCTCTCCCGATCCGTTCTACGTCGGAAACGTCTTCCTCCATCACTACGGCGGCCTGCTTCTGTCCATCTTCGTGGCGATCGCCTCGGTGCGCGCGCTCTCCGCGGCCCGGCAGTCGAAGAGCGCCGGCTTCGGGACGGGTGTGCTCGCTTTCCTGGCGGGCCTCGTCGCGGTGATCACGGCGATCGTGCTGGAGCAGGTGCACAACACGCGCGAGACGCGCTGGATCCTGAACCTTCACATCGTGTCGGCGATCGCCACGGTGCTCCTGGCGATCCTCGCCACGTTCATCCACAGCCGCCGCCATCCCGGATTCGGGGCCGTCGTGGCGCGTCGACTCTCCATCGGTCTGGTGCTGGGACTCGTGATCGGCGGAGCGGCGTACTGGCTCGACGACTCGGACACGCGCTACGTCATCGACAATCCGGAGCGCCCGCCGCTCGTCATGGAGAACGAGGCGATGGGCGGGGCCGAGGGACCGTTCTTCCCGTCGTCCGCATCCACGTCCACCGGCGGCCGGATTCCGTCGGACTTCTTCATGACGTCCGAGACCTGTCAGCGGTGCCACTCCGACATCTACGAGCAGTGGGAGCAGTCCGCGCACCACTTCTCCTCGTTCAACAACCAGTGGTACCGCAAGTCGATCGAGTACATGCAGGAGGTCAACTCCATCCAGTCGGCCAAGTGGTGTGCCGGCTGCCATGACCATGCCGCGTTCTTCAACGGCATGATGGACGACCCCATCTCCTCGTTCATCAACACGCAGGAGGCGCACACGGGCATCGCCTGCAACTCCTGCCACGCCATCACGCACGTGAAGGACACCATGGGCAACGGCGGCTTCTTCCTGGAGTACCCGCCGCTGCACGACATGGCCGTCAGCGAGAATCCGATCCTCCGCTGGCTGCACGACAAGTCCGTCGAGCTGGATCCCGGCCCGCACAGGAACGTCTTCCTGAAGCCGTTCCACACGGAGCAGACGGCGGAGCTGTGCGCGAGCTGCCACAAGGTCCATCTGGACGAACCGGTGAACAACTACCGCTGGCTCCGCGGCTTCAACGAGTACGACAACTGGCAGGCGTCGGGCGTCTCCGGCATGGGCGCGCGCTCCTTCTACTACCCGCCGGAGTCGATGGACTGCGCGGACTGCCACATGCCGGAAGTGGCCTCCGACGACAAGGGCAACATCGACGGATACGTGCACGACCACTCGTTCCTGGCCGCCAACACCGCCGTGCCGACCGCCAACCTCCACGAGGACCAGCTCCGCCGGACGATCGACTTCCTCCAGGCGCAGCAGGTCACCGTCGACATCTTCGCCGCCGGGCCGGCGCGGGCGCTGGAGGGCGCGGGCGCGGCCCAGCCGTCCGGGCCGCAGCTGGCCTCCACGTTCGCGGTCGGAGAGGAAGCCGCGATGGCCGTCGGCACGGGCGGTCTGGTGTCCCACGAGCTGTCGCCGGTGTGGGGGCCGCTGGACGTGGCGCCGGTCGCCGTGCATCGCGGCGACGACGTCCGCGTGGACGTCGTGGTACGCACGCGCGGCGTCGGCCACTTCTTCCCCGGCGGCACGATCGACGCGTTCGACGTCTGGCTGGAGCTCCGCGCCGTGGACGACACCGGTCGCACCATCTTCTGGAGCGGCGTGGTGGAGGACGGCGGCACCGGCCCCGTGGACGAGCGCGCCCACTTCTACGGCGCCCGCATGGTGGACGCCGCGGGGAACCGGATCGACAAGCGAAACGCCTTCGCCACGCGGGCCGTGGCGTGGGTGAACCTCATCCCGCCGGGAGCGGCGGACGTGGCGCACTTCCGCCTGGCGATCCCGGAGGACTGCGGCGACGAGATCCACCTGGAGACGCGTCTGAACTACCGAAAGTTCTCGCACGTGAACACGCACTTCTCCTTCGCGGGCGTGCCGGCGGAGGGAGAGCCGGCCGTGGGCGAGGACGACTCCCGCGTGTCCCAGCACCACGACAGTCGCGAGTTCGTGACCGGTGAAGTCCCGATGAACGTCTCGGCGGCGCTGCGCGAGATCCCCAACCTCCCGATCGTGGTGATGGCCACCCACGAGGCGACGATGAACGTCGTGGATGCGGGCGCGGAGGTGGAGAACTCGTTCGTCATTCGCGAGGAGGACGGGCTGCGCTGGAACGACTACGGCATCGGCCTGATGCGCCAGGGCGACCTGTCCGGCGCGCGGCGCGCCTTCGAGCACACGGTGGAAGCCAAGCCCGACTACGCCGACGGTTTCGTGAACCTGGCGCGCGTCTCGCTGCGCGAGGGCTTGCTGGACGAGGGGGCCGGCGAGCTGGAGCAGGCGCTGGCGCTGGATCCGGACCTGGCCAAGATCCACTACTTCCTGGGCGTGGCCGCCAAGGAACGCGGCAAGTACGACACCGCGCTGAAGCATCTGCGGACCGCCGCGAAGCAGTACCCGCGCGACCGCGTCGTCCGCAATGACATCGGCCGGGTCCTCTTCCTGCAGCGTCGCTACGAGGAGGCGGTGGCGGAACTCCAGCACGTGCTGGACATCGATCCCGAGGATCTGATGGCCCACTACAACCTGATGCTGTGCTACAAGGGCCTGGGCCTCACCGAAGAGGCCGAGATCGAGCGGAAGCTCTACGAACGATTCAAGGCCGACGAGGACGCGAACGCGATCCTGGGCCCCTACCTCCGGGAGAACCCGGACGACAACCGCATGCGGCAGTCGATCCACGAGCAGGTGTCCGTCCCTGCCGACATGATCGCGCGCGAGCTCGCCCTCCGCGAGGAGAACGGCGACCCCCACGTGGTGATGCCCGGCCAGGCGCGCGAGTACGCGGCGCGCGTGGTGGAGCGAGGGAAGGCGCTGATGCCGGAGCTGGCGTCCGAGCGCATCCTCGGACCGACGGAAGCCGGCTTCGTGGATCCGGTCCGCATGGACGGAGTGGAGGAGACCCGATGACCCAAAGCCCCCTGGTGCGCGGCCTCGCCGCGGCGACGATCCTGGCGCTGGGCTGTGCCCCCGCCGGCGACGAGCGGACGCCGGCCCCCGAGGATGTCCCCGCACCCTCGGCCGGCGACGCGACCGGCGCTCCCGGCGGCAGGAATCCCGCCGGTCCGGTGGACGTGGCGTTCACGGACGTCGCCCAGGCATCGGGCATGGATTTCGTCCACAACACGGGCGCGTTCGGCGAGAAGTGGCTCCCGGAGACGATGGGCTCCGGCTGCGCCTGGCTGGATTACGACAACGACGGTGACCCCGACGCGCTGCTGCTCTCCGGCATGGACTTCGCCGGTCATCCCACCGGCGGCCGCCAGACGTCGGCGCTGTTCCGCAACGACGACGGTACGTTCACGGACGTCACCGCGGAGGTCGGGCTGAACGTCCCGATGTACGCGCTCGGCGCCACGTACGCGGACTACGACGCGGACGGCGACCTGGATCTCTACGTCACCGCACTGGGCCCCAATCGCCTGTTCCGCAACGACGACGGCAAGTTCATCGACGTGGCGCCGCAGCTCGGCGTGGCGGACGACGGCTTCGGATCGTCGGCCAGCTGGGTGGACTACGACAACGACGGCGACCTGGATCTCTTCACGCTCAACTACGTGCAGTGGTCTCCGGAGAACGACATCTTCTGCTCGCTGGACGGGACCAACAAATCGTACTGCACGCCGGAGGCCTACTCGGGCGCCTCGCCGCGTCTCTATCGCAACGACGGCGCGTCCTTCACGGACGTCACGGAGGAGGCCGGCGTGCTGGATCCGACGGCCAAGTCGCTCGGTATCGTCTGCGTCGACTTCGACGAGGACGGCTGGATCGACGTGTTCGTGGCCAACGACACGCAGCCGAACTTCCTCTTCCGCAACCAGGGCGACGGCACGTTCGCGGAGGAAGGCATGATCGCCGGGGTCGCCTTCGACGAGGCGGGCCGCGCTCGCGGCGCCATGGGCGTGGATGCGGGCGACTACGACGGCTCCGGCCTCCCCAGCCTGACGATCGGCAACTTCTCCAACGAGATGCTCGCCCTCTACCACAACGAGGGCGCCGGCTTCTTCATCGACGCGGCGCCCACTTCCAACGTCGGGCAGGAGAGCCTGCTGACGCTCGCGTTCGGCGCATTCTTCCTGGACTTCGACCTGGACGGCCGACCGGACATCTTCGTCGCCAACGGCCACGTCGAGAACGAGATCCAGAAGGTGCAGAGCCGCGTCTCCTACGCGCAGCCCGCGCACCTGTTCCGCAACCTCGGCACCGGCCGCTTCGAGGACGTGGCGCCGCAGTCGGACGCTCTGGCGCAGGCGGTGGTGGCGCGCGGAGCGGCCGCCGCGGACTACGACGGCGACGGCGACCTGGACCTGCTGGTCATGACGTCGGGCGGGCCGGCGCGGTTGCTGCGCAACGACTGCGTCCAGGGATCGCCGTTTGTGCGCGTGACCCTGGAGGGCGGAGCCGGCTCCAATCCGCACGGCTACGGCGCGAAGGTCCGGCTGACGGCCGGAGGCCGGACGCAGACGGTCTGGGCGCGCGCGGCGCATTCGTACGCGTCGCAGTCGGAGAACGTGCTCACGTTCGGGCTGGGCGATGCGTCGGCCGCGTCGGAGATCCTCGTCCACTGGCCGTCCGGAAAGACCACGACCGTCTCGGACGTGGCGGCCGGATCGCGGATCACCGTGCGCGAGGCCGACGCCGGCTGACGTCCTTCCCGGCCGACGGCGCGGGGTCGTCGGCCGGGTGGACGTAGAAGCCCACCGAATCCACGGAAGAAGACCCAAACAGGCCGATCCCACCGATCACGTTGAAGATCGGGCGGTCGAAGGAGTCCCCGGTGGTCCCGCCGAACCCGAACCCGCCGCCGCCCAGCGCCGGACTGGAGCGGACCAGGTCGTACCAGTTGCGATCGATGGCGTGGATGCGCAGCAGGTATCGACCCTCGAAGTAGACGGCGAGCCACGGCAGCCGAAGTGTCCCGTCCTCCGCGAAGAACGGCGGTGAGCTCTCCTCCCGGTTCAGCTGCTCGAAGTCCTCCTCGTCGAAAAAGTCCGGATCGATGACGTAGTCGGAGCCCTCGTCCAGGCTCTCGATGCCGACCTGGAAGGCGACGGCGTCGGGCCGGTCGAACCGGGCCTCCAGTAGTCCGCTGCCGTACGTGAGCTGGTTGTCGGGGTGGATCCAGACGCCGTCGCCCACCGTGGAGAACGTCTGCAGCGGGCGGCGCAGCGTCACACCGTCGTCCTCCAGGAGCATCCAGCCGGGCACCGTGAGCCGCGGCGGCGTGAACGTGGTGGCGTAGAGGACCTCCCCCTCTTCGGTCCGGACGGACAGCTCGTACTGGCGGGACGGCTCGATCGTGAACTGGCGCGTCGGGACGTAGAGCCCCGGTTCGATCTCCGTGTAGCGGGTGCCGTTGACGCGGACGGTCGCGTCGGACACCGGGACGGAGACGAACTGCGCCTCCGGACTGACCGTTCGCGTGAGCAGGAGCGACGTGGCCGGACGATCCACCTTGAGAACGCAATCGACCACGAGCACGCCCGCCTCGTCGGGCGAGAAGAGATCGCCGGCGTCGCGGGAGCACGCTCCCGTCGTCACCAGCAGCGCGAGCAGGACGAGAAACATCGACGGACGAACGCGCCTAGAAGTCAAGACTCACCCCCAGGCTGGGAATGATGGGCAGCATCTTCACCACCTGCGGGTCCGCGGTGCCGTTCTCGTCGTCGTACTGGACGAACCACTCGTTTCTCCAGGAGTAGACGTTGAAGACCTGCAGGAGCCACTGCCCGGTCCGCCCGGCCAACGTGAAGTCGCGACGGACCGAGACGTCCAGGCGATGGTACGGGAGCAGGCGCGCGCTGTTCTTGTCGCCGGGCAGGAACTGCGCGTCATCCGGGAAGTTGCCGGTGGCCGGGTTCCGGATCCCGAACCGGGCCGAGGCCGGCGTGAACGCCTGCCCCGTGCCGAAGATGAAGGCCGAGGAGAACGACCACGCGCCGCGCTCCCACAGCCCGACGACGTTCAGGTCGTGACGGCGATCGTACTTGGGCGCGAACGACCGGCCGCCGTTGACCTCCTCGAACGTGCGGCGCGTCCAGCCGAGCGTGTAGCCGATCCATCCCTGCACCGGACCCAGCCGACGCTCCGCGAACAGCTCCAGCCCCGCGGCCCACCCGCGACCGTCCGCGATCAGCAGCGCCTCGGCATCGTCCTCGGGCCCGTCCGTCGTGGTCTCCGCGTCCAGCAGCACCAGGTTCCGCAGCAGGGTTCCGTAGGACTCCGCGGTGAGTCGCCACTCCGGATCCGGAGTCCACTCCAGACCGCCCACGATCTGCCAGGCCGTGCCCGGATCCACGGACTCGTCGAGCGGCACGTAGAAGTCCGTCCCCGAGAATCCCTCCGTGGTCACGAGCTGGAGGAACTGATGGTAGAGCCCGCCGCCCGCGGTCAGCGTCACGTCGTCGCGCACCCCCCACGTGGCCGAGGCCCGCGGCTCCAGCAGCAGGCGGCTTCCCTCGCTCAGCCAGCGGACCCGCAGCCCCTCTCGCACGGAGACGGCACCGCCCGGCCGCCAGTCGTCCTCGAGGAACACGGAGACGTCCAGCGGCCGCGACTCGAACGACGTCTGGTCCTCCGAGTTGAACGTCTGCCGCAGGAGATGATCGTAGGCCGACACCTGCAGCCCGCCGCTCACCCGATGCTCCTCCGATTCCTCGTACGTGAGATCCATCTTCAGGCTCACGTCGCGCAGCCGGTTCTCGAAGGCGATGGGCGTGGAGATGAGGCTCACGTCCGTGCGGCTGCGGTACTCGCTGCCGAACACGGTGATCGATCCGAGGAACCGGTCCCGCAGCAGCCGGCGATGCTTCACCGACGCGGCCCGGTTGCCCCAGGTCAGGTCGAGGTAGTTCTCCCGGTCGAAGTCGATGCGCAGGTCGTCGTCGCCAACGTACGCGGAGAACGACGTCTCCGAACCGCCGGCGCCGGGGAGGCGCACCTTCAGGTTCGTGTCGTAGAACCAGTACGCGGGGAGATCGTTCTCGTCGGTGCGCAGCGCGTCGAGGATGGGGTCCAGGTACGTCCGGCGTGCGCCCGCGATCCAGGAGCCGCGCTCGCCCACCGGCCCCTCCATCGACAGTCGCCCGGAGACGGTGGTCACGCCGATGCGCCCGCGCACCTCGTCGGCGTCGCCGTCGCGGTGGCGAACGTCCAGTACCGATCCGAGCCGGCCGCCGTAACGCGCCGGGTACGCTCCCTTCCACAGCGTCACGTCGCGCACGAAGTCGGCGTTGAACGTGGAGAACAGCCCGAACGCGTGCGTAGGATTGTAGATGGGGATCTCGTCCAGCAGGATGAGCGTCTGGTCCGGACCGCCGCCACGGACGTAGAGGCCGGTGGAGACGTCGGACGCGGTCTGCACGCCGGGGAGGAACTCCAGCGTCCGGATGGGATCCGGTTCCCCGAACGCCGGCAGCGCGAGGATTCGGTCCCCCTCCAACGTCTGCCGGCTGGGTCGAAGCTCGTCGCCCGGCGCGATCGGCTCGCCGAGGACCTCGTGCGGTTCCAGCGGAATGGCCTCCGCGGTCAGCGCGGCATCGACGGGGATCTCCACCCCGTCGACCACGACGACCCGCTGCTCCAGGCGCGAATAGCCGATGTAGTGGAACGTCAGGAGCCACGCCCCGGCGGCAAGCTCCAGCCGGTATCGCCCTTCCTCATCGGCCAGGATGCCGGTGGATCCGGCGCCCGACTCGCTGCGGGCCACGACCGACGTGTACGAGAGCCCCGCCCCGCTGGCGGCGTCGGTGATCCGGCCGGACACGAGACCGTCGGCACGGGCGGACGAAGCCGATCCCAGGATCAGTGCGGCGAGAACGCCGCCAAGGAGCAGATGCCGGGCGCACCGCAGCAATCGGCGACTCACTGGAACGGGGTGGGCGAACGCGGAGGGGCTGCCGCGCCATCTTAGCCCTCCCGCGGGGCGGTGACCACCCGCGCGGGCCGGGGGCCGCGAAGCCCCCGGCGGAGGCGCGAGCGGCTACAGGTTCGCGTTCAGGAGCGGCAGCCAGCGCGCCCAGCGCGGATTGTTGTCGGCCCGGTTCAGCAGGCCGATCTGGACGCCGTGCAACTCGTCGGTGCGATTGAACAGCGCCACGGACAACCCGGTCGTCTGCTCGGTGCGCACGTAGGCCGCCGCGCCCAGGCCCCGAAGCTCCTCGGCCGCGATCCCGACGAGGGCGGCGTAGCCACCCCGGAGGGATTCCGCCCCGATCCCCACGCCCGCCGCGCCCAGCCCGGCGGCTTCCTCCGCCGCGAAGCCGATCCCGGCCGCGTGGATCCCCTCGATCTCGTTCGCCGCGAACCCGATCCCCGCGGCGCCGACCCCGCGGATCCGCTCGCCGGCGGAGAACCCGACGCCGGCCAGGTGCAGGCCGGTCAGGTCTTCGCCCACGCCGAACCCGATCCCGGACACCAGGACGCCGCCGACCGATCCGCCGATGCCGGCGCCCAGCGTGGCGGCCGTGATGCCGGTCACGTCGCCCTCGATCCCCATCCCGAGGCCCGCGACGGTGAGTCCCGCGGCGTCGCCCCCGATCCCCAGGCCCAGGCCGGCCACCGTGATCCCGTAAACATCCTCGCCGGTCCCGAAGCCGAGCCCGGCCACGTGGACGCCGCGCAGGGAACCGTCGATCCCGGCGCCGATCCCGCTCACGGACAGGCCGGCCAGATCGTGGCCGACGCGCGTGCCGATGCCAGCCACGGCCAGCCCGGTGATCTCGTCGGCGTCCGGACCGACCAGGCCGATGGAGACTCCGCGGTGGCGGGCGGCCGGATTCCCGCCCGGCTGCCAGAGCGTCAGGTTCAGGCCGTCGACGGAGCGGACGCCGTCGTCGACGAGGTTGAGGCGCAGGCCACGGAACTCCCGCGAGTTGCCCAGGCCCACGCCGGTGTTGGCGTGGCCGAGCGTCAGCGATCCGCCCCGTGCTCCCGCGGGAAGCACCAGGCCGATCAGGATCCACAGGCAGACGAAGCGCCACCGGCGGCGGCGCGGACGGGCGATGGGGGCGGTCATGACGGCGACTCCCGGCTCAGAGGTGGAGGAGGGGTCCTCTCCTCTTACGAGTCCTCCCCGCCGGAGTTGCGCTTCGGAGGCAAATCGTCGTCGCACTCGGCCGGCGTGGAGTCCCGGACCTCCTCGTCGACGACCTGCCAGGTCTGCTGGCCCCGCTCGCGGGTGATCATCTTCCAGGTGACCTTCCGGTACTCGCCCTTGATGCATCGCCAGACGGCGGTCATGCGAAGCCGGTCACCCTCTCCCTCGTTCCCCCACTCGTCCGGCTCCCCGAGCCGGTCGACGAAGCCGTCGGGCGAGAGGAAGTCGTCGTAGACCTGCTCCTCCTCGACGTCGTCGAAGGAGCGATTCAGCCCGACGTTCGTGCCCACGCAGGCGGTCGCGGTGCACAGGAAGACGATGAGGACGGGAACGGCCAGGGCACGCATCGTTGCACTCCATCGGAGGGGTGGGTCGGAAAGGGACCTTACCACGGGCGATTCCGGTCGGGGCACCATCGGTGGCGGCGAGTCCGCCGGCTCGCGGCGTCTCCGGCTCGTCCTGCCCGTTCCTGACCGGCACTCGCCACTCCCGGCGCGCGGAGTGCCCGGATGCTCCGGGCGTCCTTCTTGCATGGAGTCCTCGTCCCGATCGGAGGTTCCATGCGTCGCCTCGTCGCCGGCATCCTGCTCGTCTCGGCCGCGGCCGGTCCTCTCCTGCTGGCCCGGGCCGCCGAGCGGGCCGCCGCTCGGTCCGCGCCGCCGCGCACACTCCCTCCCCTCCCCGCGTCCGGGGCTCCGCACCTGATCGTCGTCGTGCAGGAGGGCTGCCCGGCGTGCCGGCGCGTCCTGGATGACGTGGAGGTCGAGCGCCGTCTCCGGCGCGCGGGCGTGGAGTACCGGGTCCACCGACGGGGCTCGGACGCCGCACTGCCGCCGGGCTGGGAGCGCGGCCGGGTGCCTCTCTGGCACGTCGTCGGCGAGGACGGGGAGCGGATCGCCACACGGCAGGGAGCGGCCCCACCGGAGCACATCCTCTTGTGGGTGCAAGATCAGCTCACACGCCCGCGCGGGCCGCCGTCTTTCCCTTGACCGACGGGCGCCCGGGACGGAACGATCCGCCCCGGGGAGAGGAGGTGGGGACGATGAGCATCGGAAGGAGCCGGAGCCTGCTGGCGGAAGCATCGCGCTGCGGGCGCCGCCGGGGCGTCGGCCTGGTCCTCGTCGCCGCCCTCGTGCTCGGCGCCAGCGCCGCCGCCGCCGAGGACCTCTCCGTCGCCGGGTGCGACGAGCGTCTCCCCGGCGAGATCGGCCTCAGTCCCGCCGTCGGCAACCTGGGCAACGAGATCGCCATCCAGGTCACGGTCAACGCCATGACGGACATCGACGCGTTCCTGATCAACGTGGACGTGCCGGTGGGAGCGCTCACGTATCTCCGGACCGAGCGCGGCAGCCTCACCGGCGGCTTCTCGTTCCTGGACGGCCACTACTTCCCGGAGACCAACCAGGTGCGGATCCTCGGCCTGGACCCGGCCATCGTCGTGTCGACGGGATCGGTGGGTTCGCTGGCCGTCGTGGTCTTCGAGGTGGCGGGCAGCGGCGTCGTGGAGATCGGGACGTCGTCGCTGGGCGATGATCTCACGGACTACACGTCCTGCGAGGACGTCCACGGGACGGCCGTCGAGCCGTGGACGTGGGGGCGCGTCAAGGCCTCCTACCGGGAGGCGTCGTCCTCCACGAGGCGGGCGGACCACTCCTCGGCCCGTGCGGAGTCGCCGGTCTCCCGGTAGAGCCGGACCAGCAACTCGATGACCTCCTGCGTCCGGTTGTTGTCCGCGCCGGCCAGCTCCTCGTAGAGACGAGCCGCATCCAGGAGCCGCGGTTCCGCCGCGCCGGTCTCCTCGAGCGCCAGGTGACACTCGCCGAGCCGGTGCAGCGCCGTCGCCCGCCGGAGATGGTTCTCCGGCAGCGTCCGGTCGGCAAGGCTCATCGCCTCCTCCAGGATCGGGAGCGCCTGGCCGGCGCGTCCCCACCCGGTGAGGTTGCTGCCCAGGTTGATCTGGGTGATGAGCGTCTCCACGTGCTCCGGGCCCAGCGTCCGGCGCTTGATCTCCAGCGCCGTCCGCAGCAGATCGTCGGCTTCCTCGCGGCGCCCCGACCGCCCCAGCGCAACCGCGAGGTTGTTCATCGTCTGCAGCGTGGACGGGTGCTCCTCGCCCAGGATCCGCCGACGCTTCTCCAGGGCGATCGTGTAGAGGGACTCGGCCTCCGCGGTCCGCCCGAGCCGCCCGTACAGCACCGCCAGGTCGTTGTGGGAGCCGATCGTCTCCGGGTGATCCTCGCCCAGCGATCGCTTGCGCGCCTCCAGCACCCGCTCGTAGACGCCGGCCGCCTCCGCGTACTTGCCCCGCACGTAGAGGACGATGCCCAGGTTGGACAGCGTGCTCTGACCGCGCGGATCGTCCGCCGGCAGCGTGCGCTCGTAGCGATCGGCCGCGTCCACCAGCAGCGACTCGGCGCTGGCCAGCTTGCCCAGGTAGCGATGCAGCGAGCCCAGGTTCGCCTGACAGGCCAGCGTCGTGGGATCGTCCGGGCCGAAGACGCGCCGCGAGGCATCCAGGGCGATGACCTGGAGCGACTCCGCCGTCTCGAACTCGCCGAGGTGCTGGTGGACGGTCGCCAGGTTGTTCACGGCCTCGATGGAAACGTAGTGGTCCTCGCCCAGCCCGCGGGAAGCATCGCCCCACAGCGGCGCGAAGATCTCCTTCGCCTCCTCCAGGCGACCCTGCTCCTGGTAGAGCTTGCCCAGCGACAGCCGCGAGTCCAGCGTCTCGTAGTGGTCATCGCCGTAGAGCCGACGGTTCATCTCCAACGCCCGCGTGATCTGCTCCTCCGCGGCCTCCAGCTCCCCGAGTTCCCGGTAGGTCACGCCGATCGTGGAGCGCAGGCGCGACTCCACCACCGGACGGTCGGCCATCTCCACGCCGAGCGACGCCGCAGCCTCGTTCAGCACCTCACGGACCGTAACGTCCCGGCCGAGCTCGGTGGGGTTGGCGGAGCCGAGCATGTCGGCCAGAAAGCCGGTCACCGCCTCGGACGATTCGCGCGCCGTCTCGGCCTCGTGGAGCGCGGCCTCCGTGAGCTTGCGCTGCCGGTGTGACTCGGCCAGCGCGTACGCCAGCGCCGCCACCGCTACGACGATGCCGGCCACGACGGTGACGGCCGCGGAGAGGGCGACGCGGTGCCGCCGCGCGAACTTTCGGAAGCGGTAGAGCGTGCTGGGCGGGCTGGCATCGACGGGCTCGTCGTCGAGGTAGCGGCGCAGATCCAGCGCGAAGGCGTTCGCCGTCTCGTAACGTCGCTCCGGCTCCTTCGCCATCGCCTTGAGCGTGATCCAGTCCAGCTCGCCGCGCAGCGCCCGCGGCAGCGCTGCGGGGTCCAGGTCGCGGCGGGCGGCCACGGCCTCCAGACGATCCCCCAGGTTGGACACGCGCGCACTCGGCGGTTCCGGCTCCCGCTCGCGCAGGGTCCGGAGCGTGGCCTCCAGCCCCAGGTCCTTCACGTCGTCGTGCGTCACTGGCAACGTTCCCGTGAGCAGCTCGTAGAGGATCACGCCGAGCGAGTACACGTCGGAGCGGATGTCCGAGTCGTGGCGCGCCTCCATGCGTTCGGGACTCATGTAGAGCGGCGTCCCGACGAGCTGACCCGTCATCGTGTGGAGCGTGTCGTCCGTGAGGGAAACGTCCACCGCCTTCGCGATCCCGAAGTCGATGACCTTCGGCTCGGGACCGTCGGACGTGTCCATCACCAGCAGGTTCGACGGCTTGAGGTCGCGGTGGAGGACGCCCTTGGAGTGCGCGTGCTGGACCGCCCGGCAGATCCGGTGCAGGAGTTCCAGCCGCTCCCGCAGCGGAAGATGCGCACCGTCGCACGCCTTCGTGACCGGATCGCCCTCGATGTACTCCATCACGAAGTAGGGGCGGCCGGTCTCCGTCTCCCCGGCGTCCAGGATCTTGGCGATGTTCGGATGGTCCATCATCGCCAGCGCCTGGCGCTCCGCGTCGAAGCGGGCCAGGACCCCGCTCGACTCCAGACCCGGCTTCAGCAGCTTGATGGCCACCTGGCGGCGCACCGGACGGACCTGATCGGCCAGGAAGACCTCGCCGAACCCGCCCTCCCCGATCCGGCGGACGACGGCGTACGGCCCGATGCGCTGGGGCGGCGCGGTTTCCGCGGACGCCGGCATCTCGCGCGCGGCGTAGTCCAGGCCGCGCCCCGGGGAGAGCAGCGAGTCCTCGCTGTCCGCGTGCTGGAGCAGACGGTCCACCAGGGATCTCAGTTCGGTGTCGTCCCCGCACTCGCGCCGGAGGAAGGCGTCACGGTCCGCCTCGGGAATCCCGAGCGCCTCGGCGAACAGCTCGTCTGCGCGCTGCCAGCGATCCTGCGGATCCGTCACGACGCGTCGCCGGACTCACGGATCCAGGACACCTTGGGCAGGGAGTCGCGGAAGACGACGCCGTAGATGTCCCACACGGTGACGAAAAGCGCCGCCAGGATCGGTCCGACGATGAAGCCCAGCACGCCGAACAGGAAGATTCCGCCGAGCGTGCTGAACAGGATGAGGAGGTCGTGCATCTCCGTGTCCCGCCCCACCAGCCGCGGCCGGAGCACGTTGTCGATGCTGCCGACCACACCGCCGCACCAGAGGAAGAGCAGCACCGCCGCGAGCACGTGGCCCGTCAGCCCCAGCACGATGGCCGCCGGCGCCCACACCAGCGCCGTCCCGATGCCCGGGATGATGGAGAGCAGCGTCATGACGGTGCCCCAGAAGACGGCCCCGTCGATGCCGGCCACCGCGAACCCGACGCCGGCCAGCGTTCCCTGCGCGATCCCGATGAGGAGCGTCCCCTTCAGCGTCGCGCGCGTGACGGACACGAACTTGTCCACCATGCGGTGCTCGTCCTCGTCGTCGAGCGGGAGGTAGTAGAGCATGCGCCGCAGCATCGTCCGGCCGTCGAGGAGGAAGAAGAACATCGTGTAGAGGAGGAGCCCGAACTGGAACAGGAAGGCGATGGTGCCGCGCGTCCCGGCCTGCAGGCTGTGGAACAGGAACTGCCCCACCTTCCCGACCGCCTCGCCGGCGCGCTGGTAGATGTCGGCCCGGTACGGCTCGATGCGGTCGATGAAGGGCAGCTCGTCGAACTGCTGAGTGAGGAGGCTCGGCTCCTCGATGCGCGCCTGGATCCAGGGCGCCACGGCCTCCGAGACGCGCACGGCCTCCGCCGCGACGATCCCGAGCACCGTGGCCAGCGGCCCCACGATCACGACGAGGACGATGAACAGCGTCGCCCCGGCCGCCAGCGCGCGCCGCCCGCGGAACAGCTTCACGAGGCGCACGTGCAGCGGGTAGGCCAGCCCGCTGAAGATCGCGGCCAGCAGGATGGTCATGAGGAAGCCGCGCACCATCGCGATGAAGGCGACGGAGATGGCCGCGAGCAGGAGCAGCAGGAAGGCCTTGCGGAGTCGGTCCTCGTTCATGCCCCGCAGCCTAGCAGCGAGCGGGCGGGGTGGCCAGGGAAGGCCATCCCCGCTCGGTTCGGCGACGATTGCCGGTGGCAGGCCGCCTCCGGTAACCCGCTCCCGCGTCCTTTAGACCGGGACGGCCGCCCTCTCGCCCATCGCCCGCCGGATGTGATCCGGGTTGTGCGACTTGGAGATCGCGTCGTCCAGCTCGATCTTGCCTTCCTTCAGCAGCCCGATGAGCGTGTTGTCGAGGAGCTGCATGCCGACCTTGGAGCCCGTCTGGAGGACGTTCTGCATCTGCGACGTCTTGCCCTCGCGGATGCAGGCCTTGATGGGATCGGTGCCCACCATGATCTCGTGCGCGGCGACGCGGCCGCCGCCCTTCTTGGGCACGAGCACCTGCGAGATCACGCCGCGCAGCGTCTCGGCCAGCTGGACGCGGACCTGCTGCTGCTGGTCGGGCGGGAACACGTCGATGATGCGGTCTACGGTCTGGATCGCGCCCGTCGTGTGGAGCGTTCCGAACACGAGGTGACCGGTCTCGGCGGCGGTGATGCCGAGGGAGATCGTCTCCAGATCGCGCATCTCGCCCACGAGGATGACGTCCGGATCCTGCCGCAGCGCGCGCTTCAGCGCCGACGCGAACGTCTCCGTGTCGCTGCCCACTTCGCGCTGGTTCACGTAGCACATCTTGTCGTTGTGCACGAACTCGACCGGATCCTCCATCGTGAGGATGTGCCCGCGCTCGTTCGCGTTCCGGTAGTCGATCATCGCGGCCAGCGTCGTCGACTTGCCGGAGCCCGTCGGTCCGGTCACCAGCACCAGGCCGCGCGGCTTCATCGCCAGTTCCTTGCAGATCGGCGGGAGGCCCAGGTTCTCGATGTTGGGGACTTCCACCGGGATCTTCCGGAACACGAGCGACACCGAACCGCGCTGCTTCATGCAGTTCAGGCGGAACCGCGCGACGCCGGGGATGCTGTAGGCGCAGTCGTAGTCCCCGGTGCGATCGAACTCCTCGTACTGCTCGGAGGTCAGGACCTGGCGGGACAGCGCCAGCGTTCCCTCGGCGGTCATGGTCGGGATGTTCTTGAGCGGCTGGATGGAGCCGGCGATCCGGTAGCCCGGAGGACTCCCCACCTTGATGTGCAGGTCCGAAGCGTCGAACTGGACCATTCCCTTGAGCAGACTGTCGATCTGGATGTCCACGGATTCCTCCTGCCTGGCGGACGACGGGGCCCGGCCGCGCCCAGCGCGACCGCGGTAGCTCTGTCTCGGATTTCGACCGCAGCGGGGCCCGGCTTGAGCGGCGGGCGCCCTACTGGTTCAGGAGACCGTCCAGCGTGGATCCGACGCTCTGGCGGCCCCGGAAGGAGTTTCCGCGCTCGGCCTGGATGTCCGGGAGGTCGGTCACGTTGATGCGGAAGTAGTACTGCCACTCCCCGCCCAGGAGGCGGCGATCGAAGGAGAGGTCCCAGCAGTGGATCTTCCGGTGCACGGACCACTCCTGGGAGGTGTTCTCGCCCGTCTTGAGGTCGTACTGGGTGGAGAAGGCCACCTGCCACTTCTCCGTGGGGGTCCAGGACGAGTTCAGGCGGAGGCTGGACGAGAGGCTCCCGGTGCCGGATCGCTGGGCGATGTGGCTGGCGTCCATCGTCCATCGGCCGACGGACGCGCCGCCGAAACCGCCCGAGCGACCCCCTCCCACGGGATTGCGCTCGGAGGGATCCTGCGGCGGAACGTCGCCGTCGCGCGCCGATGCCTCCCCGCTGTCCGGCGGAGCGCCGTCGGCCCTGCGCGCCAGGAAGGAGAACATCGACGAGTTGAGGCGCGCGCGCGTGGTCACCGACGTGCTCTGGAGGTCCCACGAGTACGGGTCGTGGGAGACGGTCCAGCTCTGGTTGACGGGCAGGGCGGAAAGCACGGTCAGCGAACTGGACAGCGAGGAGAGCGGACGCTGGTCCCGATCCTCCGCCAGCAGGTCGTAGCTGATGGAGTTGCGGAGCGTGAACAGGTCCCAGCGATGGACCTGGCCTCCGTACTCCACCTTGGTCTGGACGAGGTTGCGCAGCGAGAAGCTCATCCGGTTCGTCTCGCGCTGCGTTCCGCCGATTCCGCCGAACGACGTGAAACGGTCCTTCAGCGCACCGGTGGTGTCGCCCTCCTCGACGTAGAAGTACTCGCGAAACTCGGGCGCCCAGCTCCAGGACATGCTCGGCTCGATGACGTGCCGGAACCCGCGGGTGGGTCCGATCGGACGCAGCATCGTCCCGTAGAGGTTCGTGCTGGCGGTCAGGCTGGTGTTGTAGGTCGCGCGGAGAGCGTGATCGTCCCCGAGGGCGTCCTCGTCCAGCCAGGTGGCCTCGCCGGTGGCGTTCGGGGAGACGCGCAGGTACGGCCCCAGACTGGCCGTCGTCCGCAGGGAGGTGCGCACCTGCGAACCGGACCGCCGCTCCTCCTCGAACCCCTCCACGATCACGGAGTCCACGACGGTGGTGGTGGCGTCCCTCGTCCGCTCGTTCACGAAGCGGGAGTCGAGGCTGTAGTAGACGCGGGTCAGCGGGTTGGACGACGCCTCCTCCTCCGGACCCGCCCGCTCCGAACTGACGAGGGGGCGACTCGGCTGGCTGAACTGCACCGCCGGGAGCGTCTCGTCCACCTCGCCGGTGTCCAGGTTCTCGCGCCGTTCCACCTCGACGCGCAGCGACCGGTTCGAGCCCGTCCAGCGCTTGTTGAACGTGAGGTGCGACCGCAGATCGCGGTCCAGTCGCTGCTCGTCGTCGATGTCGCGGTAGATGTCCTGCGAGGAGACGAACCGCGCGTTCCCGGTGAGGGACATCGTCTCGGAGAGAGTCTGCTGATGCGACAGCTCGATCGCGGTGTCCTTCTGGTTGCGGGGGACGTCGCGGTTGAACTTCACCGCCGCGCTCCCGCTGTAGCGGTAGCGGACGTTGTAGCGCGTGTTCAGGTAGCTGACGATGCGGTCCTGCGAGGGATAGAAGTCGAACGTGAGCGTGGCGTCCATGTAGTCGTTGGGGGCCCAGTAGTAGCCCAGGTTCCGGATGAAGCGGCCGCGGTTGTCGTCCACGCCGAGTTCCAGGTTCGGGAGCAGGAACCCGGAGTGGCGGCCCTTCTTGAGCGACGCCATGTAGAACGGCAGCGCGAAGACGGGAATCTCGCGGATCCGCAGCACGACCGGCTTGGCCACCACCTTGTCGTCCAGGTAGATCTTCATGTGCCGCGATGCGAAGTGGTAGTGCGGATCGTCACGGTCGCACGTGGTGAACTCGGCGCTCTCCACCGCCAGGACGTCGTCGCCCATCTTCCAGATGTCGTCGCCGCGGTAGAACGCGTCCTCGAACCGCGTGAAACCCCGGACGATCTCGCCCTTCTGCGTGCCGAGGTGGTAGCGCATCTCGTCGCCCTTGATCTCGTCCTCCGTGTCCACGAGGACGGGGGGCGGGTCGCCGGCGGCCACCATCACCTCGTTCGGCGCGTCGAAGTCGATGGTCCCGGAGCGCAGCTGCATCGTCTTGTAGCGGACCTCCGCGCCGCCCTCCAGGTGCATCAGCTCGGTGGACCGGTCGTAGCGGATCACGGGCGCCTGGTACTCCACCAGCTTGCCCTTCTGCTTCAGCTGCTCGGCCGAAGCCATCGCGTCCTCGCCCGCCGGCAGCCGGTACTCGCCGGTGCCGTTCCCCCGCACGATGACGCTGTCCACCTCCGACTCCGTGAACCAGACGTGAAGCGTGTCGCCCACGACGTCGTTCCACTCGGTCAGCTCGCCCTGTGCCTCGTTCGGGAAGAACTTGCTGCGCCCGTAGCCGAACACGTCGACGCGTACGAGCTGGTTGTCCTGGAAGAGGATCGTGATCTCCTCACCGAAGAGGAGGTTCTCCTGCGGAAGATCGTCGCCCGGTACCTTGAGCCACTCGGGGCGCGGGTCGGTCTCCGTGGTGTCGGCCGCTACGGAGTCCACCGCCGCCAGCGCCTCCGCCACGGCGGCCTCCACCTCGTCGCGCACCGTGCCCTCGGGAAGTTCGTCCAGGGCGGCCAGCACCGTCGTGGAGTCGACGGCCTCCGCCAGGTCGCCGGCCCGCTCCTGAAGCTCGCGCCGGACGTCGCCCGGTTCCACGTCGAGGTCCGAGAGGGAGAGCAGGTCTCCGGCCATCTCCGCCGCATCGTCGGGCGACGGGATCGCGTCGAAGTCCCCCGGAGCCGCCGGCCCGAGGTCCTCTTCGTCCGGCGCCGTCGGAGAGGCCCCGTCGTCCTCCGGCGCCACCGGCCGGTCGCGCTGGCTCAGGAACCGGTTCGCCACCACGGCCGCGCCCTTCACGCGCACGACGCGCCGGCCGCCCTCGCCGGTCTCCAGTTCCACGCGCTCGCCGCGGATCTCCGTGGGACCGTCGATGATGACGGGATCCTCGCGGAAGATGACGCGGTTCGTGTCGCGCTCCATCCGGACGATGCCGGCGGTGGCGGTCATGGTCTCGCGCTGCACGCGCACGTTGCCCTTGGCCACGGCCACGTTTCCCGCCGGATCGAACGTGATGACGTCGCCGAGGGTGCGGATGGGGACGCCATCGTCGTCGGTGAACGTCGTGATGGGATCGCCCGTGGCGGTGGCCAGGGAGATCGCCCGCTCGTACCGAAGCTCCTGCCCCTCCACCACCACGCCGGACACGTCGTCCACGAGGCGGGCATCGCCGCGCGCGTGGAACGTCTCCCGCGACGCATCGTAGGTCATGGACTCCGCGTCGAGCGTGCCCGAAGTGTCGGCGGCCGCGGCCCGTCCGCGCAGCTCGAAGCGATCGCCGCGGCGATGCCACCAGCCGGCGTCGGCCACGGCCGTGCCGGTAGGACGCTCGATGAGCACGCCGGAGGGAAATCGCGCGATGCGGGCGTCGCGGTCGTAGATGGCGGTGGGGCCCAGCACCACGGTGGAGTCCTGCGTCATGCGCACGTGGCCGGACAGCACCGCGCGGCGGACGTCGTCCAGGTACTCGGCGCGGTCGGCGTTGGCCACCAGTTCGCCGTGGAGGATGATCACGTTGCGCTCGAACCCGAACACACGCGAGCCGCCCGGCCCGCGAACGGTGTAGGACGACTCCGAGGCGATGCGCCAAGGTTCGTCGGTCGTCGCCGGCTCCTGCGCGGACGCGGCGGTCAGGGCGATCAGCGCCGCGGCCAGGACGGCCGGCGCCCGCCGGGCGAAGCGGCGGCCGATCGGCCGCGCGGCCCGGTCGCTAGGCTTCAACGGTCCGGGCGGAGGGGCGGAGCGAGGCGCCGGAAGCGCCGTCGAAGAAGTGGAGGTGGCGCGGGTCCGGGGCCAGGTGAACCTCGTTCCCGGGCTCCACGCGGGAGTCCGGGGCCAGCCGTGCCACGATCCGCTGCCCCTGCCCGACCGAGGCGTGCAGGTAGATCTCGCTGCCGAGGGGCTCGACCAGCTCCACGCTGGCCGGAATGGCGCCCGGCCCGGCGTCGGTGAGGCTGAGGTTCTCGGGGCGCACGCCCAGGCTCACGGCGTCGGGGAAGCCGTCGCCGTTCTCGGCGTCGGGGATGTCCAGGAAGAAGTCCGGGTGCTCGAAGCGGTACGCGCTTCCCTGCGGACGGAAGGTACCCTCGAACAGGTTCATCGACGGGCTGCCGATGAACTCCGCGACGAAGCGATTGGTCGGCTCTCGGTAGAGCGTCAGCGGATCGTCGATTTGCTGGATCACGCCGTCCTTCATCAGCGTGATGCGCGAACCCATCGTCATCGCCTCCACCTGGTCGTGCGTCACGTAGAGCATCGTGGCGCCGAGCTGCTGGTGCAGGCGGGAGATCTCCGCGCGCATCTGCACGCGCAGCTTGGCATCCAGGTTGGAGAGCGGCTCGTCGAAAAGGAAGACCTTGGGCTTGCGCACGATGGCGCGCCCCACGGCGACGCGCTGGCGCTGTCCGCCGGAGAGCGCCTTCGGCTTGCGCTGCAGGAGCTCCGTGAGACCGAGGATCTCGCCCGCTTCCCGCACCCGTCGGTCGATCTCGTCCTTGGGGTACTTCCGCATCTTCAGGCCGAACGCCATGTTGTCGTACACGGTCATGTGCGGGTACAGGGCGTAGTTCTGGAACACCATCGCGATGTCCCGGTCCTTCGGGGCGACGTCGTTGACGACCCGGCCGTCGATGGAGATCTCTCCCTTGGAGACGTCCTCCAGACCGGCCACCATCCGCAGCGTGGTGGACTTGCCGCAGCCGGACGGTCCCACCACCACCATGAACTCGCCGTCGTGGATGGTGAAGTCGGCGTCCTTCACGGCCGTCACGTCGCCGGGATAGATCTTCCAGACGTTCTTGAACGCGACTTCGGCCATCTTCTGTTCCTACCCTTCGTGCGGGACCCGGTTCCCCGCGCCCGAGACGATGTCGGCGTCGCCCAGCGCGGTCAGCGACGCCCCGACGGTGAAGAGGGAGCCGGTGACGAAGAGCGCGCCGCCCCCGGTTCGCAGTTCCGCGGCCCGACGGCACGCGGCCGCCACGTCCTCCACCGCCTCCACGCGGATGCCGGCAGCGGCCAGCGCCTCGGCCGTCTCCGCGGCGGGCCGGGCCCGGAGCGGATGCGGCGGCGTGGCGGTGACGGCGACCGGGAAGTGCCGCGCCAGGAGGTCGGCCATCGCGCCGAGATCCTTGTCCCCCAGCACGCCGAGCACCAGCACGGATCCTTCGGGCACGCCGAGTTCCCGCAGGGATTCGTCCAGGGCGACGACGCCCTCGGCATTGTGCGCCACATCGTAGACCCGAACGGGGTTTCCTTCCACCCGTGTCAGCCGACCGGCCCAGGCCGTGTCTTCCAAGCCGGCGACGAGGTCGTCCAGCGCCTCGGGACGGGGGTCGAAGGCGCGGGCCGCGGCCAGGGCCACCGCGAGATTCTCGGCCTGGTGGCGGCCCGGCAGGGGCACGTGCGCCCAGCGCTCCCGCTGGCCGTCGACGCCGGCCATGACCTCCAGGCCTTGCCACGAGTGGGAGAGGACGCGAACCGAGGCGGGCGAAAGCACGGGGGCCCCGCGTCGGTCGGCGATGGCCTCGACCACCGCGACCGCCTCCGGATCCTTCGCCCCCACGACCACCGGCACGCCCGGCTTCACGATGCCGGCCTTCTCCGCCGCGATCGTGGCCCGGTCGGGGCCCAGCGTCTTCACGTGGTCCAGGCCGATGGAGGTGATGGCCGTGACGGCAGGGAGACAGACGTTCGTGGCATCCAGGCGACCGCCGAGTCCCGTCTCCAGCACGGCCACGTCCACGCCCTCCCGGCGGAAGTGCTCGAAGGCGAGCGCCGTCGTGACCTCGAAGAACGATCCGTCGAACGCGCCGAACGCGCCGTCACCGTCGGCGCGCTCCAGCGCGTCGAGGATGTCGGTCGCGGCGGCGGCGGAGATCGGCCGACCGTTCACGCGGATCCGCTCGGAGTAGTGGACGAGATGCGGCGAGGTGAGCAGCCCGACGCGGTGCCCCGCGCGACGGAGCGAGGCGGAGAGCATCGCGCAGACGGATCCCTTCCCGTTGGTGCCGGCGACGTGGACAGCCGGGAAGTCCCGCTCCGGATGGTCCAGTCGATCCAGGAGGCGGGTGATCTGCCAGAGGCCGAGTTCCACGCTCTGGCCGCGAAGCGACACCAGTCGCTCGAAGGGATCCGGGGACATCTCAGTCGTCGCGACGGCGGCGCGGGCCGGCGAGCGCCGGCATCGGCGCCTCCCCGAAGAAGGCGAGCACCGTGGCCAGCGTGTCGCGCAGGTCCTTGCGCGGCACCACGCGGTCCACGAATCCGTGCGCCTCCAGGAACTCCGATCGCTGGAACCCCTCGGGCAGCTCCTGGTTGATCGTCTCGCGGATCACGCGCGGTCCGGCGAACCCGATGAGCGCCTTCGGCTCCGCCAGGATGACGTCGCCCAGCGACGCGAAGCTGGCGGTGACGCCGCCGGTCGTGGGGTGCGTCAGGATCGAGACGTGCGGGAGGCCCGCCTCGGCCAGCTTCGCTAGCATCGCCGACGTCTTGGCCATCTGCATGAGCGAGAGGATGCCCTCCTGCATGCGGGCGCCGCCCGAACTGGAGAGCGTGATCAGCGCGCGCCGCTCCTCCGCCGCGCGACCCGCCACGCGGGCGATGCGTTCCCCGACGACCGAGCCCATGCTGCCGCCCATGTAGCCGAAGTCCAGGGCGGCGAACGAGACCGGAATGCCGTGCACGGCGCCCCGCCCCGCGACGATGGCGTCCTTCAGACCGGTCTTCTTCTGCGCGGCGTCGATGCGGTCCGTGTACTTCTTGGAGTCGCGGAAGTGCAGCGGATCCGCCGGCGAGAGCTTGGCGTCCTCCTCCACGAAGCTCCCCTCGTCCAGCAGGAGCTGGAGGTACTGCCGGCTGCCGATGCGGAAGTGGTAGCCGCACTTCTGGCATGTCCAGTGCGCCTTCTCGAGCTCGGGACGGTAAAGGATCTCGTTGCAGGCGTCGCACTTCAGCCAGACGCCGCTCGGCATGTCCTTCTTGTCGCGCTGGGTCTTGATGCCCTTCTTGCCGCTGCGGAACCAGGCCATGTCAGCGCTCCTTCCCGGCGGTCTCGAAGCGTTCGAGCACGACGGACAGTAGTTCCGAGAAACGTCCCTTGCGCTCTTCCATCACCTCGATGACCTCCTCGTGATTCACCTCGCGGCCGGGCAGGACTCCCGGCGCCATGTTCGTCACGCAGGAGAAGGCCACGGCCTCCATCCCCAGGGCCGTGGCCGCAATCAACTCCGGCGCCGTTGACATGCTCACGACGTCGGCGCCGAGCGTGCGCGCCATCCGGACCTCGGCCGGGGTCTCGTAGGTGGGGCCCTTGGAGGAGAACAGCACGCCCTTGCGCAGCGGGATGCCGGCCGCCTCGGCCGCGGTCTCCGCCTCCCGCACGAGCCGCTCCGACACGCGCGAATCCGACCTCAGGGCGGACGACACGCCGCGCACGGGACTGGAGAGCATGAAGTTGACGAAGTCGTGGATGAGGACAAGGTCGCCGACGCGGAAGCCGGGGTTCACTCCGCCGGCCGCGCAGGTGACCACGAGCGTCTCCACGCCCAGATCGCGCAGGACCGCGATGGTCCCGGCGATGCGCTCCAGCGGATGCCCCTCGTAGTGGTGGAGCCGACCCTGCATGGCAAGGTAGTCGTCGGATCCGCTGCGCCCACGCACGAGCCGTCCCGCGTGCCCGGCCACCGTGCTTTCGCCGAAGTTCGGGATCTCCTCATAGGGACACGCCGCCACGATCTCCGTGGACTCGACGAAGTGCCCCCAGCCCGATCCCAGCACGAACGCCGTGCGCGGACCCGCGAAGCCGAGCTTCGTGAGGTGCTCGCGGGCCGCCGGGTTGCCCAGCGACTCCAGGACGGCGCTCAAGGCCGCGCCTCCGCCGGAGCGGCCAGCGTCAGCGCGAGGACGTGCGCGTCCTCCCGGTCGTTGTGGTAGTAGTTCTTCCGCACCGCCACCTTCCGGAAGCCGAGGCTGCGGTAGAGCGAGACGGCGGGCCGGTTGGACGGCCGGACCTCCAGCGTCGCGAAGGCCATCGACCGCGCGCGCCCCTCGGCCAGGATGTGCTCCAGCAGCCGGCGGCCGAGGCCGCGACCGCGCAGATCCGGCGACACCGCGATGTTCCCGATGTGGATCTCGTCCACGATGAACCAGACGACGGCGTAGGCGGCGAGATCGCCCGCGGGGTCCCGCAGGACCAGCGAGTGCCCGATCTCCGGCTTCCGCTCCACCTCGGCCAGGAACGAGTCCGCGGACCACGGATCCGGGAAGCAGCGCCGTTCCAGCGCGGCGACGTCGGCCACGTCCTCGAGCGTCATGGGGTGGAGGGTCAGGCCCTCCTCCCGGAAGGCGTCCCTCCACGCGCGGATGGCGGTCGGCTCCCGCGCCATCTCGAGGGTCTCAGTCGGCGGCAAGGCGCTGTTCCCGGCGAAGTTCTGCATCGGACTTCCTGAGGTAGACGGGCGCCAGGTCCTGCGGCGCCACGGATTCACCGTTCTCCAGCTTCCTGGCGGCCGCGCGGGCCACGGCGTTGGCCCACGGCCGATCCAGCACCGAGGGCGCGTCCCATCCGGACTCGGACGGGAACAGCGGCGCCAGGAGCGCCGCGCCGTCACCGGCCAGCACGCCGAGCTCCACCTTCAGATCGTCCCGCGCCCGCGCGAAGCGATCGGCCAGCGCCACGCAGGAGATGGCCTCCGGTCCCCACTGGAGCTCCGGCTCCGGGCCGTGGACGCGGTACAGGGCAGCGTAAACCTCCGCGCGACGGGCGTCCACCGAGGCGAGGATCCACCCCTCCTCCAGCCCCCAGTCCGATCGGCGCCCGGCCCAGGCCAGGCCCTCCAGGGTGCCCACCGGCACGGCCACCGCTCCGGTGCCCCGGCAGAGCCCCTGGGCGGCCGAGACCCCGATCCGGACCCCCGTGAACGACCCGGGACCCACCGAGACGGCCACGGCGTCCAGGTCCGACGGCTTCCACCCGGCCTCGGCCAGGATGGCGGCCGCCGCCGCGACGGCGCCGGCCCCCCGCGGATCGAACTCCTGCAGGTGGACGTGGTCGCCGTCCAGCAGCGCGACGCTCCCGTGGCGGGTGGCGGTCTCCAGGGCCAGGATCCTCATGCTCCCTCCCCGTCCGGCAGCGACGGCCCCGACGGTTCCAGCCCGGGGAGCTCCACGCCCGCCGGCAGCTCGATCCGGATGCGGCGCTCCTGCTCCTCGGCGCCGGGCTCGCTCTCCAGGCAGATCACGATGGTGTCCGGCGGCAGCGCCCCGCGGACGCGGTCGCCCCACTCCACCACCATCCGCGTGTCCCCGTCCCGGCGATCCTCCACGCCCAGGTCCTCCAGCTCGCCGGCATCGCCCAGGCGGAACGCATCGACGTGGATGAGGCGGCTGCCGTCGGCGGTCACGTACTCGTTCTGCAGCGTGTAGGTGGGACTGGTCACCGGATCCGTCACGCCGAGCCCGTCGGCCAGCCCGCGCACCAGCACCGTCTTCCCCGCGCCGAGCTCCCCTTCCAGCGACGCGGTGAACCCCGCCGGCAGCGCGCGCGCCAGCGCGGCCCCGACGGCGCGCGTCTCCTCCGGGCCGCTCGTCCGGATCAGCAGGGCGCGGACGGTGGACATCAGCGCGGATTCATCACGACGCACGGCAGGATCATCTCCTCCATGGAGATGCCGCCGTGCTGGAAGCTGCCGCGGTACTGCCGCTCGAACTCGTGGTAACGCGTCGGATAGACGAAGTAGCAGTTCTCCTTGGCCAGGATGTAGTGCGTGTTGAGTCCCGGCGAGGGAAGCTTGTATGCCTCCGGCTTCTTCAGGTGCACCGCGTGCTTTTCGTCGCAGCCGAGGTTCGTCCCGATCTTGAAGCGGAGGTTCGTCGACGTGTCGCGGTTGCCGTAGGCGATGGTCGACCGCTTGGCGAGGACGGAGCCGTGATCCGTGGTGAGGACCACGGTGGCGTCCTGGCGCGAGATCGCCTTCATGATGTCGAAGAGCGAGGAGTGCTTGAACCACGCGCCCGTCAACGCGCGGAACGCCGCCTCGTCCGGAGCGATCTCCTGCAGAATCTCCGACTCGGACCGGCCGTGCGAGAGGATGTCGATGAAGTTGAACACCAGCGCCACCAGCGGCAGCGAGTAGAGACTGGCGATGTCCTTCTTCACCGCCGACGCCTCGTCCTGGTTGAACACCTTGATGTACTTCGTCGTCGGGTTCGGCTTCACGCCGAAGCGGTCGAGCTGCAGATCCAGGAGCTGCCGCTCGAAGCGGTTGAGGCTGGTCTCCTCGTCGCCGGGCATGTTCCAGTACTCGGGATGGCGCTCGGAGATCTCCAGCGGGAACAGCCCCGAGAAGATGGAGTTGCGCGCGAACGACGTGGCCGTGGGCAGAATGGAGTAGTAGTAGTCGCGCTGGATGTCGAAGTACGGCTCCAGCATCGCCTCGATGGCCAGCCACTGGTCCAGGCGCAGGCAGTCGATGAGGACGAAGTAGACCTTCCGCTTCTCCTTGAGCCGCGGCACGACGTACTTGCGCACGACATCCACGGAGAGCGTCGGCCGATCGTCCGGATCACCCTGCACCCAGTCCTCGTAGTTCTGGGCCACGTACTGCCCGAACTCCACGTTGGCCTCGGCCTTGGCGTCCTCGTGCGTCTGCAGCAGTCCCGCGTCGCGGTGCGCGTCCAGGCGGATGTCCCACTCCGCGAGCTTCCGGTGCACGTCGATCCAGACCGACGGATCCGAGCTCACGGAGCGCTCGCTCCGCAGCAGCGTGAACTCCTGGACGTAGTCGCGCATGACCGCGGACTCGCGGATCCGGTCGCCGTCGAGGATCTGCTTGGCCACCGTGTAGACCTGGAGCGGGTTCACCGGCTTCACCAGGTAGTTGTTGATCTCCTTGCGGATGGCCGCATCGATCAGATTCTCGTCCTCGGACTTCGTGACCATGATGACGGGCAGGTACGGGTTGCGCTCCTTGATGCCCTGGAGCGTCTCCAGCCCGCCGAGCCCCGGCATCATCTCGTCGAGGATGACCAGGTCGATGCGCTCCGTCGCGTCGGCCACGTAGGCGATGGCGTCCTCGCCGTTGGTCACGCCGTCGACCTGGAAACCGCGGTCCTCCAGGAACTTCATGTGCGGACGCAGGTGGTCGATCTCGTCGTCCGCCCAGAGGATGCGCTTTCGATCGTCCGTCATGGTCGTCCTTTGGGCTGGGTCAGGAGGCCCCGCCGCGACGCGGGGGCCCGTCCGGAAGGTCCACGCAGAAGACGGTACGGACTCCCGGGACGCTGCGCAACAGGCGGATCCGTCCCCCGTGGTAGTCCTCCACGATCCGGCGGGCGAGCGCCAGGCCCAGGCCCCAGCCGCGGGACTTCGTGCTGAACCCCGGATCGAAGATGCGGTTCTGAAGGGCCTCCGGGATCCCGGGGCCGTCGTCCTCCACCACGATGCGCACGCCGCCCGACGGTCCGGGGCCGCTCCGGACCGCGATCCGCCCGTCCTCCTTCGTCTTGAGGATGGCGTCCGCCGCGTTCTTCAGCAGGTTCTCCACCGTCCAGGAGAGGAGCTCGGGGTCACTGGGGACGCGCGGCAGCCCCGGCTCCAGCTCCACCACGATCTCCACCTTGCGGCCGCGCGTAGGCAGCCGACGGCGCAGGTAGGCCGCCACCTGCTCCACCACCGGGTTCACGTCCAGCGGCTCCAGGCGCGGCACGGACCCCACCCGCTCGAAGCGGTTGGCGATGCGGCTCAGGCGATCCAGGTCGGCGCGCATGTCGGACAGCGTCTGGCGACGGTTCTCGTCGTCCTCCGCGGTCTCCGCCTCCAGCAGATCCACCCACCCCATCAACGACGAGATCGGTGTGCCGAGCTGATGCGCCGTCTCCTTCGCCATGCCGACCCAGATCGAGCGGCGCTCGCTGGCCCGGATCGACCGCACGCCCAGATAGCCGAACGCTACGAGCAGGCCGGCGATCGCGATCTGGAAGACGGGCATCAGCCGGAGCTGCGCCACGAAGTCCGACGGTCCGTAGTGGACCCAGCCGAACAGCTCCTGGCCGTCCGCGGTCGTGATCGGCACCGGTGTCCGCTCGCGGTCCATCTCCAGCGAGAGCCGCAGCAATCGGTCCATCACGCCGGGCGGAGGATTGTCGGGGTCGGTGATGGAGAGGTGCGCGAGCGTGATCTCGTCGATGGAGACGTCGACGCCCTTGCACGCCAGCGGAATGCCGCGCCGGTCCGTCACGATGATGGGGAACGCGACCCGGTCCAGGAATCCGCGGAAGACGCGTTGCGCCTCCTCGCTCTGCGAGCCCGGCACGGTGGACGCCGCGGCGAAGCGCGCCACGAGATCCGTCAGCGTGGCGGTCTGCTCCTCCAGACGGCGCGTGATGCGGCTGGTGAACAGGAGCGACGCCAGCGACAGCGTCACCATACCCAGGAACAGGGCGTTGCGGATGAGCGCCGGGGAGAAGGCGAGGCCCAGCGGCCGGATCACGGCGCTACTTGTAGCTGGCCAGGTAATCCCGCGCGCCGTCGGCCATGAACAGCTTCGCGAGGCGGACGCCCAGGTCCCCCTCCTCCTCGGGCTCACCGTCGAGGTCGTCGCGGAGGATCGCCCCGGACACCTCGTCCCCCAGCATCGCCTCCAGGACGAGCGTGTCCTCCTCGAAGGCGCCGTGCACCGCCACCGGATCCGTGGTCCGGACGTTCAGCTCCGCCAGGAAGGCGCGCTCGGCCAGCACGACCTGCCGCGTGATGAGATGGTCGATGGTGCGCGCGAGCTTCGCGGTGGCCGCATCGTCCTTGCGGACGAGCAGGGCGAAGCTCCCCTGACCGGCGGCCGGCAGCACGATGTCCGGAGGGAAGACCTCGGAGACGGACTCCTGCCAGCGGAACGCCTCGACGATCTCCGCCGCGGTCACGAACGCCGCGATCTCGCCCGCGTCGAGCTGCTCGAAGAACCGGTCCACCGTTCCCTCGATGATTCGGAACTTGACGTCCTCCCGGAACGACTCCAGCTGCACCTTCACGCGCGACGACTCCACGGCGACCACCGAGTCCTCGGGGAGGTCCTCCAGGAGGCCGCCGTCGCCCGCCACGAGGACGTCGAACGGATCGTCGCGCATCGTGCAGGCGGCCAGCTCGACGTTCTCCGGCAGCTCCGCCGGCAGCTCCCGGGCTCCGCGGATGTGGAGGTCGCAGAGCCCCGCGTCCAGCCCGACCAGCACCCCGTCGTCCGCGCCGCCGAACTCCTGCAGCTCGAAGTCCACATCGGCGTGCTCGCTCTTGAGGCGCTCCAGGACGACGGCGGTCTGGGCCTGGCAGAACTTCGAGGCGCGGCAGCCCACGCGGATCTTGCGTCGCTCGGTCAAGTCGATGTCCTCCGGAGGGGTGACGGGCGGCCGGTCCGGGGCCGCGCCGGACGGGAGCGTATCAGCGCCCGCGAAACACGGTCAAGAAACGGCCGGGCCGGCGTCGGGGTCCGGCACGGGAGCCCGCCGGCAGAGGCGGATCCCGAAGCCCAGGAAGACACAGGCCGTCACCACGAAGGCCGTGAGCGTGGCCGGCGGGTACGCCAGCGCCTGGACGGCCAGGGCGGTCGCGCCGCAGGCGGCGCAGATCCCGTACACGGCGACGGCGGTGGGGCGCGCCCCTCCCACGAGACGGGCGAGGCGATGCGAGGTGTGGTCCCGACCGCCCTGGGTGAGGCTTTGGCCGCGATGATAGCGCGTCACGCTGACGAACGTGATGTCGAAGATCGGGTAGGCGATCGCGATCACCGGGATCAGCAGCGAGTCGCTGAAGGAGCCGTGGCGGACCGTCATGAGCCCCAGGCTGGCCAGCGAGTAGCCGAGGAACAGGCTTCCGCCGTCGCCCAGGAAGATGGACGCAGGCGGGAAGTTGGACCGCAGGAAGCCGATGGCGGCGCCGGCCACCGCGAGCGCCAGGACGGCCGTGCCCGTCTGCCCCGCCATCACCGCCAGTCCGGCGAACGCCAGCGCGATGACGGTGGAGATCCCGGCGCAGAGGCCGTCCATGTTGTCGAGGAAGTTGAGCGCGTTCGTCAGCCCGACCAGCCAGAGCAGTGCCAGCACGAGCCCGATGGGCGAGAGCAGGAAGATGCCGCCGGAGTTCTCGCTGGCCAGCAGCAGCACCGCCGCCACGATCTGCCCGAGCAGCTTGGAGAACCAGCTCAGGTCCACGCGGTCGTCCACCACGCCCATCACGAAGATGAGCGTCGCGCCGCCCAGGAACCCCACGAGTCGCCCGACGCCGAGCTCGCCGGAGAGCGCCGCACCCACCGCCACCGCCGGCACGAAGGCCGCGAAGATCGCGGTGCCTCCGAGCAGCGGCGTCGGCTCCCGGTGCACCCCCCGCCCCGACGGCCACGCCAGGAAGTTCGTGCGCAGCGCCACCCGACGCGCGACCGGCGTCAGCAGCATCGCGGCGAGGACCGCGACGACGAACGTGGCGACGAGGGGAAGCAGCACGGAGGTTAGAACGACCAGTTGACGATCGGAAGGACCGGGAACTCCTCCTTCGCCATCGCCATGTTGATCAGTCCGATCTGCAGTCCGTCCAGCGTCCGAGTGTAGTTCACGAACCCGACGGCGAGGCCGCTCATGTGGTCGGTCACGTTGACCAGGCCCCAGAGCAGACCCTCCGCGCTTCCCGCCCGGTTGACCGCGCCGGTCTGCAGCCCGAGGAAGCTGCCCTCCGTCACGTTCACGACGTTATTCTGCCAGCCGGTGAAGTCCGCCTCCGCGAAGCCGACGAGACCGTACTGCAGTCCCTTGGTGGTGCCGGAGGAACGGTTCACGAGCCCGAGATCCAGGCCGCGCACCTCGTGGTTGTACCCGTAGAGGAGGTTGAGGCGCAGCCCCTTCACGGAGGTGTCCTTCGGGAAGATCTGCGCCGGCTCGAACAGCGCCACCTGGATCGGGTTCTCGGCCGCGGCGAACGCGGGAACGGCGAGGAGAGTCAGGACGAGGGCAAGGATGCCGGAAGTGGCCGCGCGCATGGAGTCCTCCTGCGGTTGCGGAATCGGAAGCGGACCGGTTCGCGCGCGATTGTCACGGCAAAGGGCCCCGGAAGCAACGAAGCATTCCGGGGCCGGGTCGGCATCGCGCTGGGACTCCGTCTCGGTCAGTCCGCGGAGAACTCCCGCCGGGACTCGATCACCGAGAGGAGGATGTCGTCCAGGGTGCGCCTCGGCTCGTAGCCGACGAACTCGTGGATCTTCCGCAGGTCCGGGATCCGGCGCATCATGTCCTCGAAGCCGGGCTCGTACGCCTGCGCGTAGGGCACCAGGACGAGCTCCGATCGGCTCTCCGTGAGCTCCCGCACGCGACGCGCCAGCTCGATGATGCTGACCTCCTCGCTGCTGCCCACGTTGAAGATCTCGCCCGCCGCCTCGCGGCAGTCCAGCAGCGCCATCACCGCGTCCACCACGTCGAACACGGAGCCGAAGCATCGCGTCTGCGTGCCGTTCCCGTAGACGGTGATGGGCTCGTGGGCGATGGCCTGCTCCACGAACCGCGGGATCACCATGCCGTAGCGCCCGCGCTGGCGGGGGCCGCAGGTGTTGAAGCATCGGACGATGACGACCGGCAGCCCGCGCTCCTCGTGGTAGGCGAGGCCCAGGATCTCGTCGACGGCCTTGGCGGTGGAGTAGCTCCAGCGGTGCACCGTCGTCGGGCCGAGCAGGCGATCCGCATCCTCGCGGAACGGCACGTCCGGCGACTTGCCGTAGATCTCCGACGTGCTGAACAGCACGACGCGCTTCCGGTGGCGGTCGGCCGCCTCGAGCACGTTCTCCGTTCCGCGCACGTTCACGCGCATGGAGTGGAGCGGATTCTCGATGATGTACTTCACGCCGACGGCGGCCGCGAGATGGAAGACGATGTCTGCTTCCTTGACGAGCTCGTCCACCGTGTCCTCGGCGAGGATGGTGTCGTAGACGACGCGGAAGTCGGGGTTGCGGCCGGCGGCGGTCAGGTTCTCGCGGCGGCCGGTGGAGAGATCGTCGAGGGCGGTGACGCGATGGCCTTCGGCCAGCAGCCGATCGACCAGATGGGATCCGATGAAACCGGCGCCGCCGGTCACGAGAGCGTGCACTTAGTACCCTGCCTCCTGGAAGAACTCGATAGTCTGAGCCAGCCCTTCCTCCAGGTTCACGCGCGGCTCCCAGCCGAGCTTCTCGCGGGCCTGCGTGATGTCGGGCTGCCTGACCTGAGGATCGTCCGTCGGAAGAGGCTCAAAGGTAAGTTCGGAACGCGAGCCGGTCAGTTTGAGCACGGTCTCGGCGAACTCGCGGATGGTCATCTCCCGCGGATTCCCGATGTTGCAGGGCTCGTTCAGGTCCGAGAGGAGGAGGCGGTAGATCCCCTCGATCAGGTCGCTGACGAAGCAGAAGGAGCGCGTCTGGTTGCCGTCACCGAAGACGGTGAGGTCCTTCCCGGCCAGCGCCTGGGTGATGAAGGCGGGCACCACGCGGCCGTCCCGGGCCCGCATCCGCGGCCCGTACGTGTTGAAGATGCGGACGATCTTGGTGTCCACGCCGTGGGACCGGTGGTACGCCATCGTGATCGCCTCGCCGAAGCGCTTGGCCTCGTCGTAGACGCCGCGCGGCCCGATGGGGTTCACGTTGCCCCAGTAGTCCTCCTGCTGCGGATGGACCAGTGGATCACCGTACACCTCCGACGAGGAGGCGATCAGGAAGCGCGCGCCCTTCTCCCGGGCCAGACCGAGCGCCTTGTGCGTGCCGAGCGCCCCCACCTTCAGCGTCTGGATGGGCAGTTCCAGGTAGTCGATGGGGGAGGCCGGGGACGCGAAGTGGAGCAGGGCGTCCAGGGGGCCGGAGAGGAAGATGTACTCCGTGACGTCGTGCTTGATGAACTGAAAGCGCGGGTTGCCGGACAGGTGCTCGATGTTCCGGATGTTCCCGGTGATGAGGTTGTCCAGGCCGATGACCTCGTGGCCCTCTTTCAGCAGTCGATCGCACAGGTGCGATCCGAGGAACCCGGCGGCCCCCGTGACCATCACGCGCATGAAAAGCCCTCCCTGCCGGCCATGCGGACCGGCGGAACACGCAGCATAACGACCTTCCCCGCGAGCGGCAAGGCGAGGCGAGCAGGCCCCGGGGCGGGGCCTCCTCCGGCCGGGCGTCATGGATGCCAAGGAAGGTACAGAATCGGCTACATCCGAACGGCGACCGCGGACAAACGGAACTCGAACCGACCGATCGTTCGTTCCGATTTGCTAGACTCGGAGGTGATCTCTCCGGCCCCGCAGCGGGCCGGCTCCCGGAATCCGCCTCCGGCCTTGCCCACCACGGGAGAACCCGATCATGCGTGCCCTGCTTCTCTCCCTCGCGGCCGCGCTCCTTGTGCTCGCACTGACTCCGGTCCGATCCGGCGCGGCCCCGATCGATGCCTCCATCTCGTCCGAGGCGCTCGCCCCCGGCGGTCCCTGGCGCTACACGGTGGACGTCACCTGGGATCTGGGCGATCGCGCGCCGGCGCTCAGCCACATCGCCTTCCTGCTGGACCTGTCGACCTGCGTCTGCGCCTGCAACGCGGGGCTCTTCACGTTCGAGGCCGAGGCGGGCACCGCCTCCGGCGAGACCTCCACGGGCCAGGCGTGCCAGGCCTCCTTCGCGGGCGAGTTCCTCTGCCAGGGCGATCCGTGGATCGGGATCGACACGCCCACCCTGAAGTTCGACCAGGTGGGAGCGTGCGAGACGCAGCGAGCCGGCGTCGGCTCGTGGTCGTTCCTGTCCCCGCTGCCGCCGGCCGAGGAGCTCCTGCATCCGGGCGCCATCGTCATCAAGTACGGCACGTCGATCCTGGCGGGCGACCTGATCGGCGCGCTGCCGGAGTGCAGCTGCCGGATCAACTCCGAGACCACCACCTGGGGCCGGGTGAAGAGCGGCTACCGGTAGGCGAAGCCCTCCGCCGGCGGTATCCTCCCCGGAAAGGGAGGTTCGCCGTGTCGATCTACGACGACGTCAGCACCGGCATGAAGGAGGCGATGAAGGCCAAGCAGACCGATCGTCTGACGGCCCTGCGCGGGATCCGCGCCGCCTTCCTCCACGAGATGAAGAAGGACAACTCCGAGAGCCTCGCGGACGAGGCCTGCCTGGGCCTGCTCCGGCGCCTCGAAAAGCAGCGCAAGGAGAGCATCGACGCGTTCGAGGCGGCCGGGCGCGCGGAGCAGGCGGCCGCGGAGAAGGCCGAGCTGGCGATCATCCAGGAGTTCCTGCCGCAGCTCGCCGACGAGGAGACCACGCGCGGCTGGGTGGCGGAGGCCATCGAGCAGACGGGCGCCTCCGGCCCGGCGGAGCTGGGCAAGGTGATGGGCGCGATCATGAAGGGGCACAAGGCCGACGTGGACGGGAACGTCGCCCGGAAGATCGCGGCGGAGCTGCTGGGGGGCTAGTCCTCCCGCGCCCGCCCGTAGGCCGCCCCCAGGTCCCCGGCCAGCTCCTCCAGCTTCCGCCGATCCACCTCGTGGAAGGCGTCCGGGCGGTCGGAGTCCACGTCCAGCACCGCCAGCACGCGGCCGTCCGGCGAGAGCACCGGCACCACGATCTCCGACCGCGTGGAGCTGCTGCACGCGATGTGCCCCGGGAACTCCTCCACGTCGGGCACCAGCTGGGTCTGGAGCGTGGCGGCCGCCGTGCCGCAAACGCCCCGCCCGAACGCGATCCGCAGGCAGCCGTGCCCGCCCTGGTACGGCCCGATCACCAGCTCCCCGTCCACGTTCCGGTAGAACCCGGTCCAGTGGTAGTGATCGAAAGCATGGTGCAGTTCGCAGACCGTCGTGGCCATGGCGGCCGTCCAGTCCGGCTCGTCGTTCAGAAGCAGGCGGATCCTCGCGAGGACCTCGTCGTAGCGGGCGCCGCGCGCCTCCGGGTCACGGACGGGGGCGGCGGACGGCGGCGGGGCGATGGGCTGATCCAAGACTTCCTCCCGGTTCCCGGGAGCATACCGCACCGCCGGGTCGCGCCCCAAGGCGGCCCCGTAAAGCAAAGTCCGGACTGGATTTGACTCCCCCTCCGGCCGATGGACGGGGAAGCGGCCAGGACGGCCGAGATGGACCCCGGACCCGCCGCCGGGGTTTCAGAAGTGAACCCGCCCGACCCCGGAGACGGATCCATGTCCGATCGTGCCCCCACCGCCGACGAGTCCCGCGACCTGGCGGAGGCTTCCCGAGAGACCGAGTGGAACGCGCCGAGCTTCGGCTCGGAGCTCTTCCTCGGCAACTTCCGCCCCGACCTGATCTTCCCCTTCCCCGAGCAGGATGCGGACGACCGGGCCGAGGGCGATGCGTTCTGCGCCAAGCTGGAGCGCTTCCTGTCCGAGAACGTCGACGCGGAGCGGATCGACCGCGAGCAGGAGGTGCCGGAGCACGTCCTGAAGGGACTCGTGGAGATGGGCGCGTTCGGGATGAAGATCCCCAAGGAGTACGGCGGCCTCGGGTTCTCGCAGCTCAACTACAACCGCGCCGTCGCGCTCGTGGCCAGCCATTGCGCCTCGACCGCGGTGTGGCTCTCCGCGCACCAGTCCATCGGAGTGCCGCAGCCGCTGCGCCTCTTCGGGACGGAGGAGCAGAAGCGGAAGTACCTGCCGCGCCTCGCCACCGGCGCCATCTCCGGGTTCGCGCTGACCGAACCGGGCGTGGGCAGCGATCCGGCGAACATGGCGACGACCGCGGAGCTCAGCGAGGACGGCACGGAGTGGATCCTCAACGGCGAGAAGCTGTGGTGCACGAACGGCCTCGCCGCGGACATCCTCATCGTCATGGCGAAGACGCCGGACCGCGTGGTGAACGGAGAGCCGCGCAAGCAGATCTCCGCGTTCATCGTGGAGATGGATTCCCCGGGCATCGAGAAGCCGCATCGCTGCCGCTTCCTCGGCATCCGGGCGATCGCCAACGGCGTGCTGCGCTTCCGCGACGTTCGCGTGCCGGCGGAGAACCTGCTGGGCGGGGAGGGCCGCGGTCTTAAGATCGCGCTGGTGACGCTGAACACGGGGCGGCTCACGCTGCCGGCCGCGGCGGTCGGCGGCGCCAAGCAGTGTCTGCAGATCGCGCGGCGCTGGGCGGGCGAGCGCGAGCAGTGGGGCCGGCCGGTCGGCAAGCACGAGGCCGGGGCGTCCAAGCTGTCGTGGATCGCATCACACACGTTCGCGATGGAGGCCGTCTCCGACTGCGCGTCCGGGCTGTCGGTGCGGGGCGGGGCGGACATCCGCCTCGAGGCGGCCATGGCCAAGCTGTTCAACTCGGTCATCTCGGAGCGCGTCGCCGACCTCACGCTGCAGATCCGCGGCGGCCGCGGCTACGAGCAGGAGAAGTCGCTGGAGGAGCGGGGCGAGATCCCGTTCCCGGTGGAGCGCATCTACCGCGACGTACGCATCAACACGATCGTGGAGGGCACCACCGACGTCATGCACCTGTTCATCGCGCGCGAGGCGCTGGATCCGCATCTGGGCAAGGCGGGCGCGCTGGTGATGCCGGGGAGCAGCGCGGCGGAGAAGTGGAAGAGCCTCGTCTCCGCCGTCGCGTTCTATCCGGGCTGGTACGTCACGCGATGGATCGGCGGAACGGGCGGCATCCCCGCCGACGTTCCCACCGAGCTCGGCGGCCACCTGCGGTGGCTGTCCCGCACCTCCCGCCGTCTGGCGCGGACGCTGTTCCACTCGATGGTCCTGGTGGGTCCCGCGCTGGAGAGGCGGCAGGAGCTGCTGGCGCGGTACGTCGAGATCGGGGTGGAGCTGTTCGCCATGGCGTGCACCGTCTCCCGCGCGGCGTCGCGCATGAAGACGGACGGTCGGGATCGCTCGCCGGTGGAGCTGGCCGATCACTTCTGCCGCGTCGCGAGGCGACGGGTCGCCGCGCACTTCCATGCCGCCCGGAGCAACGACGACCGCTCCGCGGTGCGGGTGGCCAAGGGCGTGCTGGATCGCCGCTACGACTGGCTGGAGCAGGGCATCCTGACGGCGTGCCCGGAGGGCGAGGCGGCGGTGGGGTCGACGACGGCCGGATCTCCGGCGTCGCGCTCGTCGGAGGCGCCGGTCCGGTAGACGCCGCGGCCGACGTCCGCGCGTGACGGCAGCGCGGTCGTGTCCTATCTTCCTCCGGAGTTCGTCGGACCCGCAGGAGGAGCCCGGACGATGGCGCAGTCGCCCTCACTCACGCTCACGCTCTTCGCGTGGCGGAAGTTCATCGTGCGCACCACGATCGTCGGCGCGATCGTCGCCGTGATCGTCAGCCTGCTCCTCCCCTCCTGGTTCCGCGCCAGCGCCACCATCATGCCGGCCAGCGAGAGTTCCTCGGGCACCGGCATCCTCCAGCTCGTGAGCCAGCTCGGGTCGGATCTGTCGGCCGGCGCCGGCAAGGCGACGCGTCGCCTCTTCGGCCGGAACCAGGGCACGGAGCTCATGCTCGGCGTCCTGCAGAGCCGGCGTATCCGCGGTCTCGTCGTCGACCGCTTCGACCTCGTCGACGTGTACGACGTCAGGACGCGCGAGCACGCCATCCGCGAGCTGGACAAGCACCTCGTGGTGGACACCACGCCCGAGGGCCTCATCCGCGTCGAGGTGGAGGACCGTGACAAGCAGCGCGCGGCCGACATGGCCAATGCCTTCCTCAAGTTCCTCGACGAGTTCAACCGCGAGATCACGGTGCAGGGCGCCGAGCGCACGATCCGCTTCATCGAGTCGGTGATCGAGGAGAACCGCGCGCGGCGGGACCAAGCCGCCAATCGCCTCCGCGAGTTCCAGGAGGAGAAGGGCGCCATCGAGATCTCCGAGCAGACGCGCGCCACCGTGGAGGCGCTGGCCACGCTGCAGGCGGAGCGGATGAGGCTGGAGGTGGAGCGCGGCATCCTGGAGAACTATACGGGCGGCGAGAGCGCGGAGATGCGTCGCATCGCCGACGAAATCCGCGAGATCGACAAGGCCATCGCCGAGCTGCGCGGCCACGGCCCCGACTCGTCGGCCGCCGAGGCCGATGCGGTGCGCGGCGCGCTGCTCCCGCTTGCGGACATCCCCCGCCTGGGACTGGAGTACGCGGACCTTCGCCGGGAGGTGATGGTGCAGTCGAAGGTCTACGAGTTCCTGGCGGCGGAGTACGAGGACGCCCGCATCCAGCAGACGCGGGACCAGGAGACGATCACCTTCCTGGACAAGGCCGTGCCGCCCATCCGCAAGGCCCGGCCTCGCCGCTCGCTCATCGTGATCCTGACGTTCGGCATGACGCTGTTCGCCACCTGCGGGATCGCGCTGGCGGCGCAGGCACTGCAGGATCACTGCTGCAGCGAGAATGCGGACCCACAGCTGCGGCGCGCGCTGTCCCCCGTCCTCGGAATCCTGGACCGCCTGCGCGGAACGCCGGCCGAGTCGTGACCACGGACACGCTGGACGGCGCCGGCCCCTCCCGACCGCGCTGGCCGGCGGGCGCCTGGCTGGCGGCGGTGCTGCTCGGACTGGGACTGTCGTTCGGCGCCGCCTTCGCGCCGGTGCAGACCGGCTTCCTCGTGCCGCTGGCGGGCGTGCTGGGCTACCTCGTCTGGAAGTTCGGGGTGCAGCGCGGGACGTGGTTCCTGTTCGTCGCCTCCATCCCGCTGCGGCAGCCGCTCGGCGTCGACCTGGTGGGAACCACGACGCTGTTCGTGTCCGACGCCCTGATCGGCGCCCAGCTCCTGTTCCTCCTCCCGAAGATGGAGCTGCGCGGACTGTGGCGCACGAGCCCGGTGCTGCGGCTCGGAACGCTGCTGAGCGTGCTGAGCGTCGCCAGCCTGTACACGCTGCTCAATCCGTCGGAGGGACTGGCACAGGTGCAGCGCGTCCTGGGACAGGTGCTGGTGCTGGTCATCGCGCGGACGCTGGTGACGGATGCGGACGAGGCGCGGCGCACGATCCTTGCGTTCCTCTTCGGCATGATTCCGGCCATCCTCTTCGGCTTCTACCAGGCGTCCATCCCGGTGGAGACGTGGAACTACGCGGACTGGGCCGAGGCTCCCATCGCCCACGACTCCGAGGGGCGGTCGCACATCCGCATCTTCTCCACGTTCAATCACACGCTGCGCTTCTCGCTGGCGCTGTCGACCGCGTTCGGGCTGGCGATCGGCCTGATCGCGCCGACCCGACGCGCATCGCTGCCGGCCGCGGGGATGGCCGGACTGGCGGCGGCGTGCAACTACTTCACGTACTCCATCGGCGGCGTGCTGGCGATGGCGGCGGCGCTCGTCGTCGGCGTCGTCCGGGGGCTCGGCTCGCGCGCGTGGTTCGTCACGCCGGTGCTCCTGGTGGTGCTCGCGGTCAGCGCCCCGAACGCCGTCTACTGGAAGGCGTCGCAGATGCTGGCGGGCGATTCCACGTCGTCCCTCTCGCGGCTGATCACCTACCAGCGGACGGCGCAGGTCCTCGCCGATCGGCCGCTGACGGGGCTGGGCTGGGGCGGCTTCGGAAGCACGGTCCTCACGGACTACCGCATCGCCCGGCTGGAGTCGCTGAGCGTCGGCGCGGAGAACTACTTCCTGCAGCGCGGCCTGGCCCTCGGATTCCCCGGGCTGCTCGTCGCCATCGCCCTGGCGATCCGCTTCGTGCGGGACCTCCGCTCCCGGCGCACGCCGCCGGACTGGCCGCGCGGCGCGCTCATCTGCGGGGCAGTTGCCTACGGAGCCCAGGCGATGATCATCCCGGCCGCCGACCACTCCACGTCGTACCTGCTGTGGATGATGCTGGCCCTGGCCGAGAGCGGGCGGGTGCTGGGCGAGGAACGGTCGGCGTGAGCCGCGTCTCCATCGTCGTCGTGAACTACGGTACGGGCCGGGAACTCTCGACGAACCTGAACACGCTGCGGGACCGCGTGCCCACCGATACGGAGATCCTCGTCGTCGACAACGGATCGCCCGACGACAGCGTGGAAGTGCTCCGGCGCGAGGCGCCGTTCGCCACGCTGATCGAGGCCGGGGAGAATCGCGGCTTCTCCGCCGGGTGCAACCACGGACTGCGCGCGGCGCGCGGGGACTTCCTCCTCCTGCTGAATCCGGATGCGGTTCCCGAGCCGGGCGCGGTGCTGCGGCTGGCGGACGTAGCCGGTTCGCGCCCGGACGTCGGCGTCGTGGGCGGCGTGGTGACCGCCGCGGACGGACGACCGGATCCCGCGTGTGCCCGGCCGCTCCCCCTCGTCCGCGACATCCTGTGGGAGGCGTTCTTCCTGCCGAAGCGGCGCGAGCGCGCCTACCGGGCCCTGGGCCCCGGACGTTCCGGTGTGCATCCGGTGGGCGCAGTGTCGGGCGCCGCCATGGGCGTCTCCCGGGCGACGTTCGAGGCGCTCGGGCCGATGGACGAGAACTACTTCCTCTACAACGAGGACGTGGAGTGGTGCGAGCGCGCGCATCGCCTCGCCGGCGGCGTGGTCCTGGTGGCCGACGCGCGCTTCGTGCACGCGCAGGGCAGCACCACCCGGCGCAACGAGGGACGACCCTTCACGGCCCGCATGCTCGCGGATTTCCAGTACTTCGTGGAGGGACAGGGACTCTCGCCGCGGAGGATCCGGCGGCACTGGTGGATCCGCCAGGCGTTCCGGCGATGGTTCTACGCGCTCGACGTCCGGTTCAAGCTGCTCGGCGGACGGCCCGGCTCCCCGGACCGCGTGCGCATCTACGGCGCGCTGGCCCGCGCCGCGCGGCGCCTGGAGTGGTCGGCGGATCCGGAGGTCGGCAACGCCCATCCCGAGCGGCTGCCCCGACTCTCCGGCGTCGACGTCCCGTGACCTAGCGCGACGACGTCAGCGCCAGGAACCTCTCCTCCAGTTCCCGCATGCCGATCTGGAAGTCCGCGGACTCCGCGATGCGTGTCGCGTTCCGGGCGGCGGCCGCACGGCGAAGCTCCGGGGCGCCCCAGGACTCGTCCAGCGCGGCGGCCAGCGCGGCCGCATCGTCCAGGGGCACCAGCCGCCCCGTCACTCCGGACTCGATCCAGGGGCGGTTCGCCGGGATGTCGGAGACGACGGGAAACGCGCCGCAGGCCATCGCCTCCAGCAGCGACAGAGACGCGCCGTCGGTGGCGGTCATCGAGACGTAGAGCGCGGCCTCCCGGAGCCGGCCCACCATCTCGTCCGTGGGCAGTCCCTCCCCGACGAACCGCACGGTCCCGGACTCCGTGAGCGACCGCGCCCGCTCGCGCAGGGCGGCCTCGTCTCCTCCGCCGCCGACGATGTCCAGCGTCAGCGGCGAACCGGCCGCGCACAGCTTCTCCATCGCCTCCAGGACGATCGGCATCCGCGCCACGGCCTCCAGACGACGGTTGCTGAGGATCACGGCGGAGCGCTCGGCGGGATCGCGGCCCGGAACGTACGTGCCTCGGTCGACGCCGTACGTGCACGTGACGATCCGTCCGCCGCCGGCCAGCTCCCGGGTGGCCGCGGTCAGGTGCTCCGCCACCGTCGTGACGAGGTCGGCCCGCCGGATCGCCCACCGCGCAGCGGCGGCGAGCAGGCGGGATCGTCGCGGGATCACGAGCACGTCGGAGCCCAGGACGGAGATGGCCAGCGGGACGCCGGGCGGGCGCGTCAGCGCCCCGAGGACTCCGTTGCTGGTGAGGAAGTGCGCGTTGATCAGATCGGGGGCGATCGCTCGGAGGGTCCGCCGGAGCGCGGACAGGGACCGCAGGTAGTGCCAGTTCGTCCGCTGCTGGTGCACGTGGCGTCGATGCCCGACCACGTGGAGCGTCGTTCCGGGCGACGCCTCGGCCGGCGTCAGGGAGACGACGTGCACCTCGTGCCCGGCCCCCGCGAAGAAATCCGCCCACCGTCGCGTGTGGATGGAGGCCGCGTGGGCCAGCAGGCAGATGCGCATTCCCCCTCCCGGAACGGAGCGGCGTGCCCCGCGCGCGGGCGCGGGCGCGGCCGATTGACCGGCTTCGGGCGGCGAGGATAGTCTCGCCGCCGATCGATGTCTCCCTCCTTCGGCGGGGCGCGGTGCGAGTCCTTTACCTCACGCAGTACTTTCCCCCGGAGATCGGGGCGACGCAGACGCGCGCGCGGGAGATGGCGAGCGGACTGGTCCGCGCCGGCCACGAGGTCACCGTGGTGACCGAGTTCCCGAACCATCCCCACGGCGTGATCCCCGCCGAGTACCGCGGCCGGATGACGGAACGGACCACGGAAGACGGCGTCGACGTCCTGCGGGTGCGGGTCCTCGCTTCTCCGAAGAAGAGCTTCACGCGGCGCATGGGCTTCTACCTGAGCTACTCCGCCATGGCGACGCTTGCCGCACTGTTCCGCACGCGCGGCCGGTACGACGTGATCTACGCCACGTCGCCGCCGCTGTTCACCGGGATGGCGGCGCTGGCGTTGCGCCGCGCGAAGCGGCTCCCGCTGGTCTTCGAGGTGCGGGACCTGTGGCCCGACGCGGCGATCGAGCTGGGAGAGGTCCGCAGCGACCGCGCCATCCGGATGTCCCGCGCCCTCGAGCATCGATGCTACTCGGACGCGTCGCGGATCGTCGCGGTGTCGCGCGGCATCCGGGACCGGATCGTCGAGCTCGGCGGCGACGAGGCCAAGCTGGCGGTCGTGCCCAACGGCGTGAACGTGGATCGCTACCGCAAGCGGCCCCGCGATCCCGCGATCCGGCGCGGCTGGGGCGTCCCGGACGACGCGTTCGTGGTCGGCTACACGGGACTGCTGGGGCTGGCGCACGGACTCGAGGTTGCGCTGGAGACGGCGGAGAGGTTCCGGGACGATCCGACGATCCGGTTCGTGTTCCTCGGCGACGGCCCGCGCAAGGAAGCCCTGCAGGAGGACGCGGCACGGCGGGCCCTCCCGAACGTGACGTTCGCAGACGCGGTCCCGGACGAGGAGCTGGCGAGGCACATCGCCGCGATCGACCTGGGCCTGGACACACGCCGCCGGATCGGCATCTCCCGGGGCACCCTGCCGGTGAAGATGTTCAGCTACCTCGCCTGCGAGGTTCCGGCGGTGCTGGCCGTGGAAGGCGAGGCGGCGGATCTGCTTCGGGACTCGGGAGGTGGGCGGGCGGTGCCGCCGGAGGACCCGGAGGCCCTGGCACGGGCGATCTCGGAGCTGCGGAGCGACTCGTCCGTCCGGGAGGAGATGGGGCGGCGGGGACGACGCTTCGTGGAGGAGCGGTTTTCCCGCGCGGAGCTGGCGCGCCGCCTGGGCGAGGTTCTGGAGGAGGCGGCTCGCTAGTCCCGCGTCGCCGACACGCCGTCCCCAGGGCGTCCACGGGCTGGCCCCGCCCCGACGATATTGTCGTGAACATGATGCATTTCTTGCACCCACACCCTGTCAAGCCATCATGGATCACTGTACGATCTACTCGCCCACAGCGGGCGACAACAAGGTGGACTTCTGTCAGATCCCTTTGCGGCACTAGGAGTCACTGCTATGCAGATTCGTAGTTTCGTCCTCACATCCTCAATCTTGATCTTGTCGATTTCCGGATGCACAGAGCGATCGGCCCCCACCGCCGCCGACGGCGGGTTCAGTTCCCAACGAAGCCTCGTGGCAGCTGCACGCTGGGGTGCATGGGGCGGTGGGATGCACACGGAGCCCAACTTCGCACTGCTCTGGGACGCCGGAGTCCGGGAGATTTCCGCCGCAGGCTTCCTCACCGCAGGCGAGATCAACGGCGACAACCTCGACGCCAACGGCCATGTCATTCCCGATTCCGCCGCCGCGGAGGTCAACGCCTTCATTGCCGTTGCGAACGCGAACGGCAGATCGTTCAGGACCCCCGTATCCATCATCGCGGCCCAGATTCAAGAGGCCGACGAGACGGGCTCGACGTCCAAGATTCGGGACTTCATCGACCTGTGCAACACGACGTACTTCACGATCGATGAACCGTATCACAACCACTTGAACTCGAATGACCACCCCGCGTGGGTCATCCAGGAAATCAACGAGTACGTCAATTCACTCGATGACAATGTGGTGGGAGCGGGGCTGTACATCGCGACGCCGCAACCCGCCTACCACGAGAACTATTTCGCCGACGTCTATCGCGTCATGCCGGACCGATACGGTGAGACGCTCCCCTGGAAGCGGGCCCAGTACTACGAGATGGGCCGCATGGCCCCCATCCTGCCCCTCTTGGGCCTCGCCTATCGCATCTCCAGCGGGTGCAGCGGCCAGCTGGCGGACTACTTCGACCTGAAGTCGGAGATCAACGTCGCCGCCCCCTACACGCAGTCGATCTGGTTCTACGGCGCCACCGCTGACGACTGCGGCGCCGGATACAACATCTTCCAGCATGGCGGGATCGATCTCGTGACGGCGATCCTGGAGTCCTACGGGGACGGGAATGCCGGCCCCAACTGGGACCTCGAGTGGGAGTTCACGTGGACGCCTCCGGATGACTTCGGTGCAGGTTGGCCGACCCCCGGGGACTTCGACGGCGACGGCCGCTGGGACCTGGGCGTCAAGTGGCACGACGGGAAGTGGAGAACGATTCACTCGATGAACGGACTCTCGCGCAGCACGTGGGACGTATACGGAACGGATCACGGTGTGAGCTCGGTTCCGCCTGCTGTCGAGGACTACGACGGAGACGGCAGGAGCGACCTTGCGGCGTACGACCAGGGCGGGAGCCCGGCCGGGCGGTGGCTCATCGACTTCTCCTCGTACGGCGCCCTCGGCTGGGACGAGGTCGTCTACACGATGGAGGCAGGCGGCACGCCGATCCCGGGTGACTACGACGCGGACGGCCGGGGCGACATCTGCATCGTGGATGCGAACGGCGTCTGGAGGATCGAACTCTCCGGCGACGGCTTCGAGAAATTCCTCCTCAGCGATTCCGACTGGGACGTCTACGATCCCTCGAACCCCGTGACCTCAGGCTTCGTCCCGGCAAGCGGCGACATGAACGGCGACGGCTACGACGACCGCGTCGTGTGGGCGCCGGACACCGGAGGTTCACAGGCGTTCTGGGAGAGCCGCTTCCAGCCGACCAACCGCACTCGGACCATCGCGTACGCGGCCCTTCCCGGCAGCATCCCGATTCCCGCCGACTACGACGGAGACGGTATCGACGACATCTCGGTCGTGGTGGTGGGCTCGTCGGGACAGTGGAACATCGACTATTCGTCCGACGGCTTCGGCACGTGGAACGTGGAGTGGTCCACCGACACGTCCGGACAGCCGTGTGCCGCCGACTTTGACGGTGACGGGAAGGCCGACCGCGCGGTCCGTCGGGCCAACGGCGACTGGGACTTCAACTTCTGGGAGGCGACGTTCGGATCCAAGCTTGACGCACGGGGAATCGTGCTCAACCCCTAGGAGCGAGCATTCCAGCGAGAGCTTCGAGGGTGGAGGCCCGAGAGGGCCCTCCACCCGGCCGACATCCTGTCCCGCTAGTCTCGCGTCGCCTGATCGATCACCAGGTAGACGGTGGCGATGGAGGCCGCGAACCGGACCGCGTCCTGCGCGAGCTGCCACCAGTCGCGCTCCGGTTTCTCCGGGATCCAGACCTCGTCGCCCGGGACAATCATTCCCGAGCGGCCGAATTCCTCCCACTCCCCGGTGACCCCGCGGATCACGCGGGCGCCGCCGCGATCGGCGTTGGAGGCCCAGCCGCCGGCCTGCTCGACGTAGTACCCGGGCTTCTTCCCCTCCACGTACGTGATCAGCCCCGGAAAGACGACGCTGCCGCTGACCGTGATCGTCTCGCGCCGCTCCGGCACGATGATCCGATCACCGTCCCGCAGCAGGCGATCCTCGGACTCGTCGCCGGCCGCGAGCCGCTCGAAGTCCACGACCATGAGTCCCTTCCGCTGCCGGGCCTTGCTCTTGAAGTAGGCGTACTCCGTCCCCGACATGTCCTGCACGGGGATCTGCTTGAGCCGCTCGAACTCCAGATCGGTCTCGTCCGCGTGGGGGGCACGAACGAGCTGCGCCTCCGCCAGCGAAGCGCCCGCGGTGAAGCCGCCGGCCCGCGCGATGACGTCGGAGAGGCGGTCGATGCCCTCGTCGATGCCGTAGGGTCCGGAGAACTGCACGGCCCCCTCCACCACGACGCTGCGGGGCGGCCGGTACTCGGGCGTGGCCCGCACGTAGACCTGATCGCCGTCGCGGACGGGCTCCTCGGACCCTCCGTTCGCGTCCAGGGCCACCGATATGCGACGGATGTCATGATCGGACTGGTACCGACGAAGCTCCACCGTGTCGCGCTGCGCGCCGCGCGCGAGTCCGCCGGCCAGCTCCAGCAGCAGCCCGACCGTGTCGCCTGGAACCAGCTCGATGGAGCCCTGCGTCTCCACGGCTCCGTCGACCTGCACCTGCTCCTTGATGAACGGAACGCGGATCACGTCGCCGTCGACGATCGGCGGATTCGCCTCCAGGTCCCCCAGCACGGCGTAGCGCGTCAGATCCACCGCGCTCGTCTCGCCGTTGCGCCGCGTGATGACGATGTTGCGCCGGCTGGCACCTTCGCGCAGGCCGCCCGCCTCGTCGATCAGCTTCCCAGCCGGGTCCAGCGCCGTCCCCACGTACGTGCCCGGACGGCCGACCTGGCCCACGACGTGGACCTCGATGCGGCGCAGCCCGATCAGCGCCACCTCGATGTCGACGTTGCGGTAGCGTGCCGCCACGGCCTTCCGGATCCGCGACTTCGCCTCGCTCAGAGTGTTTCCGGCGAGCGCCACGGCCTCGAAGCCGGGGAGGACCAGGGTCCCCTCGGGACCGACCGCGCCACGCAGCGGAGGAGCGTCCTGCAGCGAGACGGTGACCGCAAACCGGTCTCCAGGCCCCACGACGTAGACGTCCGGATCCACCGGGCCCCGAAGTGCATCGGGTTGCTCCCGCGGCAGCGACTCCAGGGCGGCCACGCGCGCGGCCAGCGCTTCCTCGGAAGCGGCCGCGGGCGCGCGGGACGAAACCTGGGCGGAGGCCAGGGTCGCCGAGAGCAGGATCGCCCAGGCGGCTCGGAGGATGTCGGATCGCTTCATGGAACTCCGAAAGCTGGAGGGTGCCGCCCGGACTATTCCGAAGTCGGCCGAGGGTGTCAACGATCCAGCGGCCGGTCGTCAACTTCGCTCTCCCGCTTCGCCAGCGCCCCCTTGGGCGACAGCGCCAGGATCAGCGACGCCGGCAGGATCCGGGACACCGCGTACATCGCCCGGTACTGGAGGCCGTGGATGATGCGCGGCTTCCCGGCCAGCGCGGCCTCGACCGACTCGCGCGCCACCCGCTCGCTCTTCAGCCAGAGGAACTTCGGCATCAGGCGGACCTGGTCGCGCGTACCCAGCACGTCGTGGAACTCCGTGTACGTGAAGCCAGGGCAGGACACGGTGACGGTGACGCCGGTGCCGGCCAGCTCCAGGGCGAGGGTGCGCGAGAACTTCGTCACGAACGTCTTCATCGGGCTGTAGAGATCGCCCGGCCGCTCCGGGAGGAAGCCGGCCATGGACGAGATGTTCAGCACGCGTCCCTTCCCGCGCGCCTTCATCGGCCCGACGAAGCGGTGCGTCAGGTGCACCACGGACGTCAGCAGCACGCGCAGGAAGTCCTCCTGCGTCCGCCAGTCCGTCTCCGTGAAGGGGGTTCGCACACCGTGGCCGGCGTTGTTCACGAGGAAGTCCACGTTGATGCCGTCCACGCGCAGCGTCTCGAAGAGCGCGTCCGGCGCGGCGGGGTCGGCGAGATCGGCCGGGTGGACGTGCACCTCGATCCCCGGGTGCCGCTCGCGCAGCTCCGTCGCCAGCGACCGCAGACGATCGGCGCGGCGCGCGGTGAGGACGACGTTCCATCCGCGCGCGGCCAGCTCCCGGGCGATGTCGGCCCCGATGCCGGCCGACGCTCCCGTGATCAGCGCGGTGCCGGTGTCCATCGTCTAGCCCGGCAGCTCGATGCCGGGCTCCTCCTCGTTGCGGCGGTAGAGGAGAACGGTGCGGCCCAGCACCTGGATCAGCTCCACGCCGGCTCTCTCCGCCAGCTCCCGCGCCACGTCCTTGCGGTCGCCCTCCACGCTCTCCAGCAGGCGGACCTTGATCAGCTCGTTCTTCTCGATCGTCCGGTCGATCTCGTTCAGCACCTTCCCGCTGATGCCTTCCTTCCCGACGACGACGATCGGCTTGAGACCGACGCCGAGCCCGCGAAGATAGCGACGATCTTTGCCTCGTAACGTTGTGTTCATTTCCGGTCTCCGAATGGCGCAAACCTCGTCCAGCATGTCCCTTTTCATGCCGGGATCCCGTTGAGTTCATCATGAATAGCACGATTTCACGCAGCACCCCATTCCCTTCGGGGAGGGCGGAGCGATACGCTTCCTCTCCCCATCAAGTCCCTTCGGGCAGGAGGTCCCTGATGCACCGATGGCTGCTCCGCGCGAGCTTCCTCGCGCTCCCCCTCATGACCGGCTGCCTCCAGCAGCCCGTCGAGCCGGAAGCTTCGGCTCCGTCCCTCGCCCTCCGGGGTGCCGGGGGCGCTACCAATCTCGCCGTCGGCGGAACCGGGCTGTACACGCAGCCGTCGTCCTTCTCGGTCGACGTCTCGGCCGCATCCTCCGACGACATCCTGTCGGCCGCCTTCTACTGGTCCGGCCGCGGCAACACCTCCGCCGGCGACGACACCATCGTCATCAACGGCACGGAGTACACGGGCACGCTGCTGGACAGCTATGAGCTCCCGTCCGGCACGCCGTGGGTGTTCTTCTACAAGCTCGACGCGAAGGCCGTGGGCCTGGTCTCGCCGGGCATGAACAACTACATGGTCTCCGGCTTCGAGCTGGACAGCGAGCGACGCGACGGCATCGGCTTCGCGGCCGTCTACAACGACGACGACTCCCCGTGGGAGAGCGTGATGGTCCTGGAGCCCAACGAATTCATCTACTGGGGCTGGGACTTCGTCGGCATGGACCGCACGTCCGTGCTGGGCTTCCCCCTCTCCATGTCGGAGGAGGAGCGCACCGGAAACCTGACGATCTTCGTGACGGACTGCGAGGACTCGCGCACGGATGCCATCTACTGGCAGACCGGCATGTTCCCGCCGCCGACGGACCTCGTGGGCACGGGCAACGTCCTGGAGAACCAGTTCTTCTCCAACGCCGGTCCCGAGATCGACATCTACCAGCGTGACGGCCTCGTGATCCCGGCCGGCGCCGAGTACTTCGCCTACCAGCTCTACAGCCCGCAGCCGGGCAACGGCGACAGCATGGCGCACCTGTTCTCCGCGTTCTGCGTGTCGCGCCCGGACACCGAGGACCCGCTGGCCTGCCGGGTGACCGGCGGCGGGAACACCACGAACGAACCGATCTGGGACGGCACGTTCGCCAAGGGCCGCAACGGCCGCGGCGGCGAGTTCAACCGCTACCAGTTCGGCGGCCAGGCCGGGGCCCCCACCGCGGATCAGCCGCAGCCGCGCGGCGAGTGGACGCACCATCAGCACGGCGGCCCGGACGGTCGCTTCATCTTCCACGCCGGCACGTCCAGCGCTCCCGAGGGCACCGAGATCGACCGCATCGTCTGCAGCGATCCGGGCTGGTGCGTGCAGGCGCGTCCGGCGCCCGCGAAGCAGATCGACTTCGAGGGCGTGGGCACGTTCCGCAACATCCGGTTCCCGTCGGCTCCGCTGGAGCACGTGGTGCCGGGCGAGACGTTCCACTGGTTCGAGGTCCACATCGAGGACCTGGGCGAGCCCGGCGGCCATAGCGCTCCGGAGGACGACATCTGTCCGCCCGAGGGTTCGTCCGGCGGTGAGGCCAACTGCGACTGTCCGGACTTCTACCGCATGACGATTTACCAGGGCGTCGCGGCGGGCGAGGCTCCGAACAAGACGGACGTCATCTACGACGTCTACGGCTACATCGAGAGCGGGAACCTGCAGATCCACCCGCCGGTGGGCGGCGGCAACTAGCCCGCGGGAAGACGACGGCCGGGCACGCGCGGGAAGGAATGCCGCGCGCCGCGGCCGGAACGAACAGGGCCCCGGAGCTTCGGCTCCGGGGCCCGATTTCCTGGCCCTCGCGGGGGCGACCGAGGGTCGTCGAGTTGGGCGGCCCGCGTCTCACGACCGGCCGCCTTGCGTCATCGCCCTACTCGGCGATCTCCGCGTACTGCCGCTTGTAGTAGTCTAGGAACTCGCCGGACTTGATCTTTCGCCACCACGCCTCGTTCTCGGCGTACCAGCGGACGGTGTCCTCCACGCCTTCCTCGAACGTGTAGGACAGCTCCCAGCCCAGCTTCTCCCGCAGCTTCTTCGCGGTCAGCCAGTAGCGGCGATCGTGCCCCTGCCGGTCCTTCACGTGGCGGATCAGCGACTCCGGCTTGCCCAGCGCCTTCAGGATCCGGTCCGTGATCTCCAGAACCGTCAGCGCGTTCTCGGCACAGACGTTGTAGACCTCGCCGTGCACCGAGTCGTCCGCGTGCACGATGAGGTCCAGCGCGTCGGCGTGATCCCGGACGTGGATCCAGTCCCGGATGTTCTTGCCGGTGCCGTAGACCGGCAGCGGCTCATCGTCGATGGCGTTCGTCACGAAGAGCGGGATCAGCTTCTCGGGGTACTGGTTCGGGCCGTAGTTGTTGGAGCAGCGGGTGATGACCACCGGCACGCCGTACGTGGCCCAGTAGGAGAACGCCAGCCGGTCGCCGCCCGCCTTGGACGCGGCGTAGGGATTCCGCGGCATGAGCGCGGACTCCTCGGTGGCGGGCGACTCCATGCGCTCGCCGTACACTTCGTCCGTGGAGATCTGCACGAAGCGCGCGACGCCCAGGTCCTTGGCGGCCTCCAGCAGGACGTACGCGCCGTAGACGTCCGTCTGGACGAAGCTGCCCGGATCGCCGATGGAGCGGTCCACGTGGGTCTCGGCCGCGAAGTTCAGGACCACGTCGCAGCCGCGCATGCACTCCCGCACCACAGCGTCGTCGCAGATGTCGCCCTTCACGAACGAGTAGCGCGGATCGTCGGCCACCTCGGCCAGGTTGTCCGGGTTGCCCGCGTACGTGAGCTTGTCCAGCACGACGACCTCCACGTCGTCGCGCTTGCCCATCACGTGGCGGACGAAGTTGGAGCCGATGAAGCCGGCGCCGCCCGTGACGAGGAGCTTCACGAGTTCTCTTTCGCCGCGGTCTCAGGAGCGGGGATGGAGTCCCCGGAATCCCGCACCACGACGCTCTCCATCGCCCAGGGCGCCGAGGCCTCCACGCTCCGGCCGACGCCCGTGTACTCGAACCCGTGGCCGCGCACCTCGCGCGGGTCGTAGATGTTGCGGCAGTCCACGAAGGACTTCGTCCGCATCACCTCGGCCAGCTGCTCGAAGTGGAGGTCCCGGTACTCGTTCCACTCCGTCAGCAGGAGCACGCAGTCCGCGCCCTCGGCCGCCGCATAGGCGTCGTCGCACCAGACGATGCCGTCCACGCCGGGCAGCTCGCTGACGATGGGATCGTGCGCGCGGATCGTGGCGCCGTGCCGCTGCAGCTCCGGCAGGATGGTGACGCTGGGCGCCTCGCGGACGTCGTCCGTGTTGGGCTTGAACGTGACGCCCAGGACCGCGACCGTCTTTCCGCTGAGGTCGCCGGCGACCGCCTTCACCTTCTCCACCATCCGCAGCTGCTGGAGGCGGTTCACCTCCAGCACCGCCTCCAGCGTGCGGAACTGGTATCCGGCCTTCTCCGCGATGTGCGTGAGCGCGAGCGTGTCCTTGGGGAAGCACGACCCGCCGTAACCGGGGCCCGCGTGCAGGAACTTGTCCGAGATGCGCCCGTCGAGTCCCATCGCCCGCGCCACGACCGTGACGTCCGCGCCGACGGCGTCGCAGAGGTTGGCCACCTCGTTGATGTAGCTGATCTTCAGCGCCAGGAACGCGTTGGACGCGTACTTGATCATCTCGGCGTTGGCCACCGTCGTCCGGACGATGGGCGTGCGCAGCAGGTAGAGCGGCCGGTAGATCTTCTCCATCACGTCCATCGCCCGCTCGGACGACGCTCCGATGACGACGCGATCCGGACGCATGAAATCACCGATGGCCGATCCCTCGCGCAGGAACTCCGGATTGGACACCACGTCGAAGTCGCCGTCGGGGCGACGCTCGCGGATGATGCCCTCCACCAGCTTGCCGGTACCGGTGGGCACCGTGGACTTGGTCACGACGATGGTGTAGCCGTCCATGTGGTCCGCGATGGCCGCGGCCACCTCGCGCACGTAGCGGAGATCGGCGTGGCCGTTCTCGTCCGGCGGGGTCCCCACCGCGATGAACACGACGTCGGCCGCCCTCACGGCCGTCGCGATGTCGCCCGTGAACGAGAGGCGCCCGCGGGACCGGTTCATCTCCACGAGCTCCCGGAGTCCCGGCTCGTAGAACGGGATCTCGTTGCGGCCGAGGGTTTCCAGCTTCCGGGGATCGTTGTCCACGCAAGTGACCGGGTTGCCGAAGTCCGCCAGGCAGGCTCCGGTCACCAGGCCGACGTAGCCGGTCCCCACGACGGTGATGTTGACCACGCTCTCTCCTTGGATGAGCTCCGTTCTCGACCGCGACGACGAGAGAATCTAGGCGAAGGGCGCGGGCAAGTCAAAGCGGCCCCCGCATCGCCGGATCGTCCCCTGGCCGGATTTGGGCGCTCTTTGCCGATGTTCTCTATCTCCGGGATCGGCCGTCCAGGGCGGCGGCTTGACCCTCCGCGCGCTTGTCCGGCGCCGCCGCGGGCCGGTATTCTCGGGGCAGGAGGCGCCATGGAGATCCGCATCAGCCGGGAGATCGGCCACGCCCACGTCGCGGCGGTAAGGGTGCTGCAGTACCGGCACGGCCGCCCGCCCACGCCCGAGGAGATCGCCGAGATCCTCGGCTCCAAGGTGGAGCTGACCACGCATCGCCTGCGGGCCCTGGAAGCCGCCGGGATCGTCTCGATGGTGGAGAACCCGTTCGAGACCCACGTCGCCGTGAAGAACCACCCGGCGCTGGACGACCTCCCGCAGGAGGTATCCGAGGAGGGCCTCTCCGACGCGGTGGCGGAGTTCAAGAAGCGCCAGACCGAGAAGGCCGACGAGATGGTTCGCCTCTTCGAGGACTCGGACGAGAAGACGGAGCGCCGGGAGCGCGCGGACCAGCACGCCTCCGACCTGGCCCAGTGGAAGCCTAAGAAGAGCCCCAAGGCGCCCTGGGAGAAGTAGTCGACGGACGTCGGCGATCGCGCGTCCCGGCGGACTCTGCTCGATTTCGGCCGCCTCTCCCCTCGGGCCGTCTCTCCGCGACACGCCCGCCGGCGCGGCCGGGAACTTTGCTAGGTCGAATCTAGCTATTGCCTAGATCCGGCCGATCCACCAGAATCCCGCCGGAAGGGGCCTGGAGAGGCCCTGGAGCCCCCGATTCCACGGGAGGTCCCCCTTGCAGCCACAGGACGCCCGACGGACCCGTCCTTCTCCCCCCCGGTCCGTTCCCGTTTTTTTCGGCAACAAAGCTCAACTCCTTCCCGAACCGGGCCGACCAGCATCGGGAGGATCGGATGATACCGATCGGGAGGACGAAGATGCTCTTTCGACTGAAGGTGCTCACGGAAACGGTGGATTCCAAGACCCGGACCTTCCAGGCACGGGGCGAGACGCCGGACCTGACTCCGATGGAGGCCCAGCAGATCGCGCGTGACCTGGAGGCGGGAGCGGTGGTCCGCTTCTACCGGGGCGGCGCCCCGCACGGACGGATCGCGGCGGCGCGTGCCACGGACGACGGCATGTGGTTGAAGGTGCGGCTCCGCCCTCGCGAGGCCGACATCTGGCGGCTCGTGGAGTCGGGCGCGGTGACCACGATCGAGGTGCAGACCTTCGAGGCCGGCGTCGACGTGTTCATGAAGTCGGTGGCTGCGACGTACCCGACGTTCGCCGTTTAGCTGCGAACCATCCCGGAACGACGACGGGCCGGTCCCCCTTCCAGGGGGCCGGCCCGATCTCGTTCACGCCGAACCGGGAGGAACGGATCAGCGATACGCCGACTTCACGTTGGCCCACGTGTCCGGATCGATGGTGACCGGACCCAGCGAGCCGTAGGAGACGTCATCCACACTGAAGTGGCTGTCGATGGCGTCGGTGGTGAGCAGCACGGTGGAGAACCCGGCCGGATCGATGACCCCGAAGAACGTCTCGCCGCCGTCCCCGTGGCCGGCGATCGGCACGGCCTGGTAGTCCTGGCCGTTCACCGTGGCGCGCATACCGACGGTGTCGGCGTCCGTGATCCAGAACCCGAACGCCTGGACCAGCCCCGGCAGCACGAACATGAGGTTGCCGGACAAATCGGCGTTGTCCGTGTCGGAGCTGAGGAACTTGCTCCCCGCCGGCGTGGTGCCGTGGTTCCCGTTGTTGCAGACGGCCTGCAGGATCTTCAGCGAGGCCTCGCTGGAGTTGATGAACAGGTCCGACGTGGACAGCATGCTGACGCCGCCGGAGATGCAGTCTCCGAGCAGCGGTTCGTCCTCGAAGTCCTCGGTCGCCAGCGATCCCGCCGCATCGGCGAACAGGACGGGGTCGCTGAAGACGGTGGCGCCGCCGCCTTCCGCTTCGGACGGACGCTCCGAGGGCACGGTGTTCACCCCGCCCAAGCGGGGGTTGCCGTCCCGGTCCCGCTCGGTGGCCAGGGCGGTCCCGGCCAGCGCGGCCAGGGCGAGGAAAGTGAGCGCGGTGCGAAATCTCATGGGGGGTCTCCTCCGGCGCCGGACATCGGCGGTCTCCGCCATCCTAGCGGGCGCGGGCGATCGCGCCAAGCCCCACCCGACGGGGCACCGGGAGGCCCCGAAGAGGCCCTACCAGGTCAGCCAGAGGAAGATGGCACCGGCAGCGGTGGCCACCAGCGTGAACGGGAGGCCGATCTTGACGAAGTCCCGGGTGGCCACCTGCATCCCCTGCTTCCGCAGCAGCCCCACCGCCACCACGTTGGCCGACGCTCCGAACGGCGTGATGTTCCCGCCCAGGCTGGCTCCCAGCACCATGCCGAAGATCAGCGGCACCTCGGGCGCCCCCACCTCCGCGGCCACCTGCTTCACCAGCGGGATCATCGTGGTGATGTAGGGGATGTTGTCCACGAACGCGGAGATCGCGACCGACAGGACGATGAGCGCGATGTAGATCACCAGCGGCGAGTCGCCGGTGATGTCGGCGAACCCGGCCGCGAGGTCGTCGATGAGGCCGACGTGGACCATCGCCTCCACCAGGACGAACACGCCGATCAGGAAGAACGTGGTGTTCCAGTCGTAGCGCTTGAAGAGCGCCAGCGCCGATCCGGGCTTGCGCGCGCCCTCCCACGCCACCATCGCCAGACCCATCACCATGCAGATCGTGCCGCCGAGCCAGTGGAAGCCCGGGTCGAAGATGGGCGAGAGCGCGAGCAGGACGATCATCACCACGATGGAGATCGTGGGGATCCAGGACTCCAGCTTGGCCGGCTCGATGAACTCGACGGGCTGGCGGTACTTCCGGAACATGAGCCAGAGCACCACGGCCGACGCGACCGCGCCCGCCTGCACGGACCAGAAGATGGATGGGCGACCCTGGTAGAAGAAGAAATCGTTGAAGTCCATCCGCTGGAAGCTGGCGAGGATCATCGAGGGCGGATCGCCGATGAGCGTTCCCGCGCCCTGCAGGTTGGACGAGATGGCGATGCCGATGAGGAACGGCAGCGGACTCACGCCCGCCCGCTTCGAGACCTGCAGCGCCACCGGCGCCACGATCAGCACCGTGGCCACGTTCTCCACGAAGATCGAGACGAAGCCGGAGAACAGGCAGACCGCGAGGATGGCGCCGCCGACGGTCTTCGCCCGGTCGATGAGGAGGTCCGCGATGCGCAGGGGCATCCCCGAGTCCGTGAAGACCTCGGCCACGAACAGGATGCCGGCGAAGATCCCGAGCACGTTCCACTCCACGGCGTGGAACGCGCCGCGGGGCGAGAGGATGCCGCCCACGAGAAGGGCGATCACGCCCGCCCACAATGCCTCGGTGCGCCGCCTCTTCCAGACGATCAGCGCCGTGTAGACCACGACGAAGACGACGAGGGTGTAGATCTTCTCGAACGGCATCGACACTCCCGGAGGCAATCTTCTCGGACCGGTCCGCGAAGCTAGCACGCGGCCCGTTGCCGGAACAGGGCCCGTTGACACGCCCGATCCGCGTCGGCCAGAATCCACGGTCGCCGCCGCCCCGAACTCCGGAGGAATCATGACCCCCGCCCGCTGGCTCCTCGTGACGGTGATCGCCCTGGGTCTGGCGACGGCGCTGGCATTCCACTCCTCCGGCGCGCTCTCGGAGGGCGACGCGCTCACCGTGACGGCGTTGAGCGGGGGCGTGTCCACGTCGCCGCCGATGCCCGTCAGCACGCGAGCTGTGGAGTTCTCCGCCCGCGTCGTCCGCCTGGTCTGGGCGCCCACGGGGATCTTCCGGGCCGCGCACCTCGGGGCCTCGCTGTGGCTGACCCTCGCCGCGCTGCTGACCGCGATCCTCGCCCGAAGGCTGGCCGGCGGGACCGCGCTCGGCTTCGCGGCGGGCTTCCTGGCCGCGTCCGCCCTGCTCTTCGGCGGTGTCACGGGACGCCACGGCCTGGAGGCCGGGCCCGTCGCCCCCCAGCTGGCGATGCTGGCCAGCGCGGCGCTCTGCTGGACCGGCGAGTCGCTGCGGCCGAGGCTGGGCGGCCTGCTCCTGGGCCTCGCGGTGGCCGATCAGCCGCTGGCGCTGCTGCTCGCGCCCGGGTTCGCGCTGCTGGCCCGCGACGCGGCCGATCGCCGGTCCGGATTCCTCGGGCGCGCCGGGGTCGGCGTGCTGCTGGGGCTGCTCGCCCTCTTCCTCCCTCTGGCCGATGCCCGGGAGGCGGGGATCCTCGACACCGGCCACCCATCCACGCCGCTCCGCGCGCTGGCCGCCTGGATGGGCAGCCTCACGCCGGCGTGGCGCTTCGGTGGTCCGGAGTCCGGCATCGCCGGCGTCACGGCGGTGGCGCTCGCCGCTTGGCGATCGCTCGGCCCGATCGGGCTGGCGCTGGCGCTGGGCGGAGCGTGGGTCCTGTGGAAGGGCGCCCCCACGTCGGCGGGGCGGGCCTTCGTGCTGGCGTTCGTGCCGGCGGCGCTCGCGCGGTTCTTCGGCACGCCGTCGCATCCCGAGCTCCTGGACTCACTGCTGTCGTGGTGCCTGGTGCTCTGGACGGTGCCCGGACTCGTCGCGCTGACGCGGACCCCCGACGACGAACGACGCGCGCCGTACATCGCGCTGGCGACCGTGCTGGCGCTCGTGGCGTTCGGCGTGGGCCACGTGGATCGATCGGCGGAGAAGGACGTCCGCTGGGCCGGCACGGTCCTGGAGACCCTGCCCGGCGATGCGCTGCTGCTGACCTCCAACCCCGTGCAGGCGGCGCTGCTCCCGGAGACGGATCGCGGCGACGTCGATCTCGTGTACCTTCCGGACGGTTCCTCGCTCACCGCGTACCGCACCGGCCAGGATCTGCTTCCGTTCGGCACGGTCATCCCGCCCGGCCCGGTCGCGGAGGAGTTGACGCTGGAAGTCGTGCGCGCCGGCACGGCCCGGCGTCCCGTGCTCATCGATCCGTCCCTCTACTTCGATTCCGACACGCAGGCGATGTTCACCGCCGCCGGCTGGACATGCCTGCCCCACGGGCTGGCCTTCCAGCTGCTCCCGCCGGAGGCGCGGCCCTCGAACGAGCAGGCCAGCCGCGCGGTGCTCGCGTGGGAGGACGTCAACGTGCAGCCGGGCACGCCGGAGTCGGAGCTGCGCGACGGACTCACCGGCGGCCAGTACTACGCCCGCGGAATCCTGCAATCCGGCGTGGAGTACGTGGAGCGCGATCGCGGCTTCGATGCGGAGCGGGACTTCCTTCTGGCCCTCTCCCACCCCGACGTGTCCCGGACGCTCGCCGCGCACGGGCTGGCCCGCGTGTTCTTCGAGCGGGGAGACTACGCCGAGGCCGTGAACACGCTGGAGAGTTGGGTGGAAGACGACGATCCCGGCGCGTGGGTCGCGCTCAAGATGCTGGCGTCGGCGTACACGCTGACGCGCGACCGCGACCGCGCCGTGGCGACGCTGCAGCGCGCGCTCTCCATCGTGCCGCCGGATCTCACCGCGGCGCGCGCCGACCTCCAGCGCTCGCTGGACAACCTCACGCGGCCCGCGGGGAACTGACGCTCCCCGCCTCCGCGATCAGCGTCGTTTCAGGTCGTAGACGCCGGGTTCCACTCGCTTGAACCGCTTGTCGCGCAGGATCGTGATGGCCACGGTCGACAGGAAGTTCTTGCTCTTCGTGACGTAGAGTCCGTCGCGCTGGAGGACCTCGGCGATCTCGCGGTAGTGCATCGGCCGGCGGCGGGACTTCAGCAGGCGGACGATGGCGTCGGCCACGGTGCCCTGGTTCAGGCGCCGGGCGTTCGGCTTCCGCACCACGGCGGACTCCGGGAGGCGCGCCGTGGAGGGAGCGGCCTTCTTTCCGGTCTGTCGTTCGATCTCCCGGATCTCGCGGTTGAGATCCAGGATCTGCTTCACCAGACGCGCGCGTTTCGCCTCCAGGCGGCGAACGCGGGGGGACGTCGCTTCTGCCAACAGGAGATTCCTTTCCCGAGATGAACGAATCCCGCACGATCCAAGGGGGGATGCCGCGCAGGACGGGAGCTAGATTCCCCAACCTGGATCGTCCTGACAAGTGGGAAGCGCAGGTCCCCTCATGACGAAGGCGACGCGCGGAGGCGTCGCCCTCGTGGAAACTGGTCGGCGGGAGGGACTTCCGGCCCGTCGTCAGGGAGGATCACCGGGAGAGACTCGCGAGCCGGAAGCGCTGGATGTCCCCCCACCGACCGAGGAGAAGAAGAAGGCGCGTGTTGCCTCGTCGAGCGCGCCCGTGGGTCCCTTGCGCGCCACGCGCGGCGGAGCGTCCGGAGGCACGGGAAGGACGAGCGCCGGAACGAGCGTCGCGACGACGACGTCGGTGCGTTCCGGAAGAGAGGAGGAGGCGCCCGGAGGCGGCGCGGAGCCCGTGAGCATCGCGGCCGTGGCGGCCAGGCCGAGGAACGTCGCCGGCTTTCGCAACATCGAGGTCCTCCGCGTCGAGTCCCGTCCGGAAAGAACGAAGGGCGGGTGCGCGCGGAGGGCTGAGACCACCGGCGCCCCCAAACACCGGCCGTCCCGTCAACGATGCCGCAACCGCGCGCGCCCCGCCTCGTCGTTTCCGGATCACCAACCGCGCTGATCCAAAGCAGGATGCGGGCCACTCTCGCAGGCGCATCGCTGCCTGGGAGAACCGCGCCGATTGCGGTAGGGTCTGCGCGGACTTGGGCGATCGTGACAGGCGCGAGACCCGCCCGGCGCCGTTCCCTGTGGATCCGGCGAACACCGACCCCGCGAGGTTGACCAGGAAGTGAGCATCCGATGACGTTCGAGGCCATCGTGCAGAGGGCGACGCTCATCGCCCGCGGACTCGGCTTCGCGTTCCTGGTCTACTTCCTGACCGCGTTCCTCCGCGACGTCACCCTGCTCCGGACGCCGGAGGCCGCCCTGGGCGCCGCCATCTCCGGAGAAGCTTCGCCCTTCGCGGCGCTGGCCGTCTCCGCCGCCACCGTCGCGCTGGCGGTCGTCTTCGTCCTTCTCTACTCGCGCGTCGGCCCCGACGCCGATCGGCCGTGGCGGCTGATCCGCTTCGATCGCTGGTGGGCCGCCGAGTGGCTGCGGGGAACGTTCCTAGGGGCGGCGCTGGCGTCCCTGGCCGTCGCGCCGATCGTGGCGACGGGCGAGGCCGCGATCCTCGGCATCGCGCGAGAGGCCTTCTCGCGCCCGGCCACCTGGTTCGCGGTGATCTCCATCCTCGTGCTGGAGGCCGCGCGCGAGGAGCTGGGATTCCGCGGTCCGGCGCAGCGCGACCTGACGCGCGCGGTGTCGTTCCCGCTCGCGGCGATCTTCCTGTCGTTCTCGTTCGCGGCCATCCACCTCGGCAATCCGGCCGTCGGGCGCTGGGGCCTGGCCGGCATCTTCCTGGCGGGGGTGGCGCTGGCCGGACTCGCGCGCGCGCGAGGCGACCTTGGCATGGTGTGCGGCGTGCATGCCGCGTGGAACGTGACGCTGGGGATGATCTGGTCGATGCCCGTCAGCGGGCATCACCTCGATCCGGTGCTCCTGGACACGTCCTCGAACTGGTCGCTCTGGACCGGCGGCGGCTTCGGCGTGGAGGCCAGCGTTCCGGCGCTGGTGGTGCTCCTGGGCTTCGCGGTGGTGACCTGGAGCCTGCCGCCCGCGCGCTGCGGCGCCGCGATGGACGACGGCGGCGACGGGGAGCGACGCACCGGAGCCGAGTAGGACGCCGCCATGGCCGGCCGCGTCCGCCGCTCGCTGCGCGCCGCCTCCTCCCCGACGAACCAGCCCAGGAAGGCGATGGAGAGCGCCCACGGCCCGGACTGGATCGCCAGCGCGACTCCCGTGAGCAGCGACGCCCACGCGAACGTGCGGGCCGCGCGTGCGGCCAGCCACGTGGAACGATCCGGACAACCGTTCCCGCGCCACAGCATCGCCCGCAGGATGCGACCGCCGTCCAGCGGATAGGCCGGCAGCAGGTTCACGATGCCCATCGCGGCGTTGGCGACCGCGAGCAGCCCCGCGATCCACGCGGCGGACGATCCGGGATCCAGGCGAGCGAAGCCGAACGTCGCGGCGACGGCGAGCCCCGCGACGAGAAGGCTGGCGGCCGGCCCGGCCGCGGCCACGCGCAGCTCGGTGACCGGCTCGGCGATGGGACGCTCGAACCGCACGACGCCGCCGAGCAGGTGGAACGCCACGCCGCGGACCGGAACGCCGAGCCGTCGGGCGACGACGGCGTGGGCCAGCTCGTGCACGAGGACGGAAGCGGCCAGCAGCGCGGCCGTCAGGAGGCATCCCGCGAGGACGCCGGCGAAGCCGCCCGCGATCGCCAGACGATCGCCGAAGGGGCGCATCAGCGCCGCGGCCATCACGACCAGCAGGAAGAGACCGCCGGGATGCAGCCGCACGTCGATTCCGAAGGGCCGTCCGAGACGCAGTCCGCCCTCGTCGGCCATTCGCCGGGCGAGACGCGGAAGCAGTGAGAACCGGAACATGGCGGCGCCTTCCCGGAGCGGGACGGAGAGGGGTTCTCCTCCGGATCGGCGCGCTTGCGCGGATCCTGAACCGTCCCCGGGGGGAATCGCTCCTGTTCCTTCAACCCCGGGGAGGCCCCGGGGATCCGCCGGCGCAACGCCGGCCGATCAGCGCCCCGCGGCGGCCGGTCGGCTGCCCGGCTTGTCCACGGGCACGCCCGCGCGGCACTCCGGGCAGGAGTCGGGCTCCCAGGTCTCCACCGGCAGGCTGAGGAGCGCGTGGAACGGCACGCCCAGATCCGTCGCACCGCCGCTGCGATCCACCAGCGCCCCGGCCGCCACGACGCTGCCGCCCGCCGCCTCGATCACGGCGATGGTCTCGCGCGTGGACTTGCCGGTGGTGACCACGTCCTCGATCACGACGACGCGCTCGCCGGGCGACAGCGAGAAGCCGCGGCGCAGGCACATCTCGCCGTCCTTCCGCTCCGTGAACAGGCTGCGCACGCCGAAGTCGCGCGCCACCTCCCACCCGATGATGAGACCGCCCAGCGCCGGGGCGATGACGACCTGCGGGTCGTACTCGGCCAGCAGCTTGGCCAGCGCGCGGCCGAGGACGTCGGCGCGGTCCGGATGCTGGAGCACGAGCGCGGACTGGAAGTACACGCCGGAGTGCAACCCGGACGAGAGCTGGAAGTGGCCGCGCTTCAGCGCACCGGTCTCCTGGAATGTCCTGAGCAGCGCTTCCTCTCTCACGATGCCACCTCCTCGAGGGCCGCGTGGACGGACCGGAGGGCCGCCGCGGGATCGGCCGCCTTCATCACGCCCCTTCCGATGACCAGCACGTCCGATCCGGCGCGGACCGCCTCCTCCACCGAGGCCGTGCGCGACTGGTCGGGCGCTTCCGTGCCGGGCAGGCGAATTCCCGGCGTCACGACGACGCTCTCCGGCCCGCCCGCTTCGCGCAGGACCCGCGCCTCGCGCGCCGATCCGACGAGACCGTGCGCGCCCGCGCCCGTGGCCAGCGTGGCGAGCCGCCGCACCGCGAGCTCCACGGAGTCCTCCGCCGGCGACGCTCCGGCGCGCCACGCCTCCAGGTCCAGGCTCGTGAGCACCGTCACCGCCAGGACCTTCGTGGCTCCCCTCTCCGCGGCGGCGGCCGCCGCCTCGATCATCGCGCTGCCGCCGGCCGCGTGCACGGTGAGGTAGTCCACGCCCTCGGCGACGGCCTTCTCCACCGCCTTGCCGACGACGCTGGGAATGTCGTGGAACTTGAGGTCCAGGAAGACCTTCGCTCCGCCGTTCTTCAGCTCGCGCACCAGCGGCATGCCCTCGCGCACGAACAGCGCGCTTCCCAGCTTGGCCAGGCCCAGCGCGTCGCCCATCGCGTCCCGCGCGGCCAGCGCATCGGCCGCCGTCTCCACGTCCAGCGCCACGGCCACGCGCTCGCGGGCGGCCAGGCGGCTTCCGGGTCCCGTCGTCGTGGTGCTCACGTCACCTTCCCTTCCGTGATGAGGTCCCCCACCGACAGTCCTCCCACGATCTCCTCGATGGAGTCGTGGCCGTGCCGGCGACAGTAGTCCGTCAGACCCTCCAGGATCTGATCCAGCGCGTGCGGATTGGCGAAGAGCGCCGTTCCCACCTGCACCGCCGACGCTCCGGCGAGCAGGAACTCCACCGCATCCTTCCACGTGGCGATACCGCCGATCCCCAGGAGGGGCAGGTCCACCGCGCGCGCCACCTGGTAGACCATCGCCAGCGCGACCGGCTTCACCGCGGGGCCCGATAGTCCGCCCATGCCCATCGCCAGCAGCGGCCGGCGACGCTCCACGTCGATGCCCATGCCCAGCAGCGTGTTGATCAGCGACAGCCCGTCGGCGCCGCCCGCGGCCGCTCCCTGCGCCACCGCCACGGCATCGGCGTTGGGCGTCAGCTTGGCGAAGAGGAACGCATCCGTCTCCGAGCGGCAGCCGCGCAGGATGTCCTCCACCATGTCCGGGTTGCCGCCGAACGTGCGCCCGCCCTCCTTCACGTTGGGGCAGGACAGGTTCAGCTCGACGGCGACGGCGCCGCCCGCGCGCTGCACCTTGGCGCACATCTCCACGTACTCGTCGCGCGAGTAGGCCGCGACGGACAGGATGGGGACGCACGGCTCGTCCTTCACGTGCGGCCACTCGTGCTCCAGGAAGTGGTCCACGCCGAGGTTCTCCAGGCCGATGCTGTTGAGCATGCCGGACGGCGTCTCCGCGACGCGCGGGTGCGGGTTGCCGCGGCGCGCCTTCGGCGTGACGCTCTTCGTGACGAAGCCGCCGATGCGCGCGTTGTCCAGGAAGTCCGTGTACTCGGCGCCGTAGCCGAAGCAGCCCGACGCGGCCAGCACGGGATTGCGCAGCTTGAACTTCCCGAAGTCCACTTCCAGCGAGGGCGACACGGAGGACGGAGCGGCGGAGCTCATACGGCCAGTCCTTCCCAGGCGATCTCCCGGGCATCGAAGACGGGGCCTTCCTTGCACACGCGGCCCTGGATGCGCGACTCGTCGACCCACGGCACGATCCCGCACGCGCGACACGCCCCGACGCCGCACGCCATGTGCGCCTCCATGGAGACCTGCAGGTCCAGGTTGCGGGGGAGGCAGAGGCGCGCGCACGCCTCCAGCATCGGCTCGGGACCGGCCGCGTACACGGCCAGATCGTCCGGGCCCTCGCCGGCGGCCGACAGCTCGTCCAGGCGCTGCTCCAGCAGGCCGACGGCGTTGCCGGCGAACCCGGCGGTTCCGTCGTCCGTGGCGAGGCTCCACGTGAGCCCCTCCACCCCTTCCGTCAGCGCATCCCCGAAGACATCGCCCTCGCTGCGGACGCCCAGCAGCGCCTCGCGCGGCCCGGTGGACCCGCGCGCGCGAAGCGTCTCCGCCAGCCCCAGCAGAGGGGCGATGCCCAGTCCGCCGCCCACCAGCAGCGTGCGCTTCACGCCGAGGCGCAGCTCGAACGGCGTGCCCAGCGGTCCCATGGAGTCCACGAGATCGCCGGGCCGGCGCGCGCGCATCCACTCCGTCCCCGTCCCGATGATGCGGTAGAGGAGGACGATCTCGTTCCCGCGCGCGCGGGCGATGGAGAACGGGCGGCGCAGCAGCGTCGAGGCGTCGCCGGTCTTCAGGTGGACGAACGTCCCCGGCCGGTAGCCGGACGCGATGGCCGGCGACTCGAACGCCAGGAGCCCCACTCCTGGAGCCGCGTCCTCGCTGCGCGTGACCCGTCCCAGCTCATTCGTTGCGATCAAGCGATCGTCCTCTCAGGCGAAGCAGTTCCTCGGGCGTCGGTTCCTCCGGCGGCGTCGCGTCGGGCGGCGTCGCGTCGGCGGGCGGATCCTCCGCCGGCGGCAGCGACGCGTTGGGCGGAGCCTCGCCCTCCGCGCCGGCGGCGTCCAGTGCATCCAGCATGGCGTCGCGCTCCGCGGCCGACGGCTCATCGTCCTCGTTCGCGTTCGCGTTCGCGGCGTCCGGATCGGCGTCGTCCTCGCCGCGCGGCGGGAAGAAGTACCGGATCACGGTGATGGGCGGACCGCCGTCGATCGGGGCGAGGAACTGCGAGGCCTCCGCCGCCTCGGTGGCCGCCGCATCGAACTCCTCTCCGCCCGACTTCACCACCTTGGAGTCCGCCACCGTCCCGTCGCTGCCGAGCGTGAGGCGAACCCAGACCTCCAACTCGCGCGTCCCGGCCGGCAGCGGAACCTCCCGCGGCTGGACCAGCGACACGGCGATGTCGTCCGGCGCCTCTCCGGTCTCCCCCACGAAGCGGATCCGCTCCGCAGGAATCTCGACGAACTCCCACACCGGCATTCCGTGGCGGCGACGCGCGGCGTGCCCGAACTCGGTGCGCGTGTCGCGGTTGGCCAGCCGGAACAGGAGCGCCGACGCGGAGTCCGCCTCCTCCTTGCGGTTCTCCAGGACCCACGCCTGCGCGTACGTGGCGCGCGATTGCCAGCGGGGATCCTCCGTGCTCTCGGCCAGCGTGGTGTACTCGGCGAGCGCCGCATCCACGTCACCGATCTTCTCCAGCAGGTGCTCGGCCAGGAGGAACCGCGTGTTCTCCGGGTCCGACGCCGAGCCCTCCTCCAGCTCCGCGCGCAGGTCCAGCACGCGCTGGATCTCGGTCTGACGGATGGAGGCGCGCTGCCAGGCCGGGAAGCCTGTCCCCTGCTCCTTGACCTCGGCGTAGTGCTCGAGCGCCGGCTCCAGCTCCCCGGCATCGTCGTACGTCTTCGCGTACGCGAACTGCGCCTCGGCGGCGGCATCGCGGCGCGGATACTCCTCGATGAGCTCCTTGTACTTCGCGCGCGCCCCCTCGACGTCGCCGGAGGCCTCCAGCGACTTGGCTTCCATGAGGTACGCGCGACCCCGATCGTCCTCGTTGGCGGTCCGCTCCGCCACGTCCCGGAACGTGACCCGCGCCCGCTTGTACTCCTCCATCTGGAGGAGCGCCTCGCCCTTCTTCATCCCACCGCGGTACTCCTCCAGCGGCGTGTGCCCGTGCTTGCGGACCTGGTCGTACATGGCCACCGCGGTCTCCAGATCGTTCTCCTCGCGGGCGATGTCCCCGGCGCGAAGTCCCGCATGCGCGAACCATCGGCTGCCCCGGTGCTTCTCCACGACCTGGCGGTAGAAGTTCACGGCCTCGTCCGGTCGCCCGCGCCGGTCCTCCACCACCCCCAGGAAGTACGTCACGTCCGGACGAAGCTCCTCCTTGTCGATCTCCGCGGCGAGCGTGAGCGAGCTCATTGCCCGGTCGTAGTCGCGCGTCTCGATCAGCGACCGGCCCTGCATCACGCGGGCCTCGGCCGTCAGGTTCGACTCGGGGTAGAACGTGAAGATCTCGTCGTACTTGCGGAGCGCCGTGGAAAAGTCGCCCTTCTCGTGGGACGACTTGGCCATCAGCAGCAGCGCGTCGTCCACCCACTTGCTGTCCGGGTAGTCCTTCACCACGCGCGCGGCCTTCTCGAACGCCTCGCCGTAGAGGCGCTCTTCCTGCGTGGTGATCTTCTCGCGCTCGGGGTCGGCCTTCGTCTTGATGTCGATGGCTTCGTTGTACTTCTGGCGCGCATTGTACAGCGTGTTGAAATAGGCGCACCCGCCCCCGAACGACATCGCCAGGATGAGGACGATTCCGATCGAGAGGCGGGTGCGCGGGTTCATGCGGTCAGCGTCTCCTCGCCGGCCCGGCTGGCCGCCGGTCGGATGCGCGGGCGCATGGCGGCGGCGTCCTCCCAGGTGGCCCTGCCTTCCAGCAGCGTCAGGACCACGCGGCCCTTCAGCTCCCGGCCCAGCCACGGGGAGTTCCGCGACTTGGAGGCGATCTCCTCGCGCGTCAGCGTCCAGACCGCGTCGGGGTCCGTGACGGTCACGTCCGCCGGCGCTCCCGGCCGCAGCGTGCCCGCCTCCAGCCCCAGGATCCGGGCCGGCGCCACGGTGAACCGCTCGATCAGCTCCGGCCAGTCCAGGTGCCCGCCATCCACGAGGATCTCGCGGGAGACCGGAAGGGCGGTCTGGAATCCGAGGATCCCGAACGGAGCCCGATCGAACTCCACCAGCTTCTCCCGGTCCGCGTGCGGCGCGTGGTCCGTGGCGATGGCGTCCAGCGTCCCGTCCTTCAGCCCGGCGATCAGCGCCTGCCGATCCTCTTCGGAGCGGAGCGGCGGGTTCATCTTGGTGTTCGAGTCGAAGTCCATGACCGCCTCGTGGGTCAGCGCCAGGTGGTGCGGCGTGACCTCGCCGGTCACCGCCACACCCCGTCGCTTGGCGTCCCGGAGGATCTCCACCGAGCGCGCCGAGGACACGTGGCAGATGTGGACCCGGCCGCCGGTGATCTCGGCCAGGCGGCACTCCCGCGCCACCGCGATGTCCTCCGACGCGGACGGGATCCCCGGGATGCCCAGCCGGGTGCTGACCTCGCCCTCGTGCATGTGCCCGCCGTCCGACAGCGCCTTCTCCTCTGAGTGGGAGATGACGGGGCAGCCGGTCAGCTTGCTGTACTCCAGCGCGCGCCGCATCACGCGCGAGCTCTCCACCGGGAGACCGTCGTCTGAGAAGCCGACCGCGCCGGCCTCCTTCAGGACGTTCATCTCGGTGAGCTCGCGGCCCTCCAGGCCCTTCGTGATGGCCGCAATGGGGTGAACCCGGCAGAGCCCGACTTCGTTCCCGCGCCGGACCACGCTGGCCACCAGCCCCTCGCTGTCCAGGGCCGGGGTCGTGTTGGGCATGCAGGCGATCGACGTGAAGCCGCCGCGGGCGGCCGCCTTCGATCCGGAGGCGATGTCCTCCTTGTACTCCTGCCCCGGCTCGCGGAGGTGCGTGTGCATGTCGATGAGGCCGGGCGTGACGATCAGCCCCTTCGCATCGACGACGTGCGTGTCCTCGCCCACCTCCAGCCCGGGCTCCACGGCGAGGATGGTGCCGTCCTCGATGAGGACGTCCGAGACCGCGTCATGCTGCGTCGCCGGATCGATGACCCGGCCACCTCGGATCAGGATTCTCAATTCTCCGACCCTCCTCCGCTCAGGAGGTAGAGGACCGCCATCCGGACCGCCACCCCGTTGGAGACCTGGCGCAGGATCGTCTCGGCATGCGCCTCGGCGACCTCGTGATCGATCTCGGTGCCCCGGTTCATCGGCCCGGGGTGCAGCACCGTCATGCCGTTCGGGATCTCAGCCAGCTTGTCCGGCGTGATGCCGAAGTAGCGCGCGTACTCCCGGATGCTGGGGATCAGCGGCTCGTGCTGCCGCTCGAACTGGATGCGGAGCACGTTCACCGCGTCCGCGTCGCGCAGCGCCTTGCGGACGTCGGTGGTCTGCTTCACGCCGAGCTTCTCGATCTCGACGGGGAGCATCGTCGGCGGTCCGCAGACCGTCACCTCGGCTCCCAGCTTCGTCAGCAGGAAGATGTTCGAGCGCGCCACCCGGCTGTGCTCGATGTCGCCGAGGATCACGACCTTGAGTCCCTCGATCCGGCCGAACTTCTCGCGCAGCGTGCTGGCGTCCAGCAGCGCCTGCGTGGGGTGCTCGTGCTGGCCGTCGCCGGCGTTGACCACGCGACCGCGCACGTGGCGGTCGAGGAAGTGGCAGGCGCCCGCGCTGGCGTGGCGCATGACGATCATGTTCGCATTCATCGCCTCGATGTTCTGGGCCGTGTCGCGCAGCGACTCGCCCTTGGCCACCGAGGACGTCGACACCGAGAAGTTCAGCACGTCCGCGGAGAGCCGCTTCTCCGCCAGCTCGAAGCTGGAGCGGGTGCGCGTGCTGTTCTCGAAGAACAGGTTCACCACCGTGACGCCGCGCAGTGCCGGCACCTTCTTGATGGACCGGTTCTGCACTTCCTTGAAGGGCTCCGCCGCGTCGAGGATCTCCAGGATCTCCTCCGGCCCGAGCTCGCGGATGCCCAGCAGCGACTTCCGTTCGCCGATCACTGTCCGCCCTCCTCGCCGAACTCCATCACCACCACCGCGTCGACGTCGTCGACTTCCTGGAACTGCACCTTCACCACCTCGTTCTGCGAGGTGGGCACGTTCTTGCCGACGTAGTCCGCGCGGATCGGGAACTCGCGGTGGCCGCGGTCCACCAGGACGGCCAGCTGGATCGTCCGCGGCCGGCCGAAGTCGATGACCTCGTCCATCGCGGCCCGGATGGTTCGGCCGGTGTAGAGGACGTCGTCCACCAGGATCACGTGCTTCTCGACGATGGAGACCGGGATCTTGGTGGCGCGCACGACCGGCTGCTTGGCGACCGTCTGGAGGTCGTCGCGGTAGAGCGTGATGTCCAGGATGCCCAGGGGCACCTTCATGCCCTCGATCTCCTCGATCTTCTCCACGATCCGCTCGGCCAGGAACTGACCGCGGGTCCGGATCCCGCAGATGATGATGTCCGAGGGGCCTCCGTTCCGTTCGAGGATCTCGTGCGAGAGGCGGGAGATGGCCCGGCGCATGTCGTCCGGGGCCATGATCTTGGCCTTCTCGACCATCGGCCGAACGTTCGTCTCGGCGGTCTTGGGGGTGGTTTCGCTCATGGCACTCCTCCGCGGAGACCGGGCGTGAGGGAAGGTCGGCCGGGGCGGAGGGGGCCTGCGGGCCCCAAAAAAAACCGCCTCGGCCGTGAGCAGGGACCGGGCGGGCGGACGCCTAGAGGGCAAGCGAGCGCTTGGACCGAACCCTTCCCGGCCTCACGGGACCGGATTAAAGGCTGGGCTCCGGTTTCGGAGCCGGGAGGAGAATAGGGGGGCGGAAGTGGTGAGTCAAGGGGTGTGTGCGCGGCTCTCCACCGCGACCTTCCGGCCAGTCGCTGAGGCTAGTCCCTGTACACTCAGGAGGGCTCCGAGCGAGTCTGAAATGTCTCTCGGATCAACCGCCAATCTCCCCGCAGCCTCGACCGGTTCATTCGATACAGCCACGTAGGAACCCAAGGACCCGAGGCGCGCTCCATGTCGTACGCCACGATTGCTTCCCTCGCAACTCCCTCTCGCTGATCCATGATGGCACCATACAGTGATCTGATTCCCGAACTGGCCTCGATCGACTCGACCCCAGCCTTCACGACGCGCACACCGAATGTCACCAACACAGTCGAGCACACAACATCCGCCATCCAGCCGAGTGACACGCCGACTCCCGACGTAGTTCTCGCCAGTAGCCACAACCCCACGATACCGGCCAGAAAGACAGCAATGCCGATTGCCAGAAGGAAGAACGCGTACGATCTAAGTAGTCTCCAGGAGACGAACGCACTGTGCGCGTACACTTTCTGAAGGCGCCCCGGGCCGGACTCGCCGCCCGGCTCCCAGAAGGCCTCAACGTCGCGATCCGGGAGAGTACGGCCAATAGCCAGGGCGTCGCGGGGCGAATCTTCCCGCAACAACCTAACGATTGAGGCCTCCGGCGCTTCTCGCAATGCAAATGCGTGCATCGCCGCCCTCCTGCCTCGCCGTACGAGCATGCGGACCCTCTGGGCCCTCAGACGAACTGTCGCCGAAATCGCCGCAACGACAAGGATCAGTCCAGGATACAGAAGCCCTAGGTCGGGGGTTCGGGTCAGCAAGCAAAGAACCGCAAGAACACCAGCAACGGAATCGAGAGCCGTCGCGGCAGCCAGCTGCCGCTTCACGATCTCTTCCGTTCCCCGAGAGAGATCCAGCAGATCTTGAGTCACATTGACGTGGGTCATCGATCTCTTACCTCTTCGACGTTTCCTAGAAGGTCCCCCACGTGCGCCCCTGATACGTATACCGCAGCTCCAGCGCGGTCTCGTCGCTCACGACGAAATCCATCCTGATAGAACGCCTCAATGCTCGACGAACATCCGGATCCTGCCACTTGTCGCCACAATGAACACTCCACTCGTCCGGCCGAAGGACACGCGCAACACCGCACATTCCAGCCTTCAGGTAGCCCGCAACGTACCAATCCATCGCACCGCTCTTCTTGACCCACGTCTTTGACGCGCTGAGATCACGCACAGCTTGATCGAAGTCCTTTGGCTCCATCAGACCCAGTCGATCCAGCAGTCGCTCATCTTCCTCACTAACGCCTTGAATGCTAAATCGTTCGCTGTCTTCCAGGAAGCGAGCGTCGTGTCGCTCAACAGTCACACGGAACTCAAGCTTGATCCTTGGCGGTAAGGGCTCATCGGGGTTCAATGCCGGAATTGTCGCCTCGAAGTCATCCAAGTGCACATCTGTTATCCCATGCCCCCTAAGCATGGCGACCAACCCCTCCAGAAGCGCCTTCGCCTTGTCAGTCCGCTCGTTTCGCTCCGACTCTGTCAAGTAGGGAAGCGTCTTTTCCTGGCCGCGCATCAAGCGACCGGTGCGCATGAAGTCACTGCACTTCTGAATCCCTAGCAAGAAGCCCCGCTCGAACTGCACAGCGAATCCATCAGGCAGCGCACCAGCCTCTTGGTAGGGGACCATCTCATGCTCAACGTTCCAAAGGAGATCCGAACGCGCCAAGGTCGCTACAGGCACCCTCAACCGGAACCTGTCGCCAACTCTCGATCCCTCAACCTCCAAAGCCAAATCGACCGGGGGCACCGGCCCCGGGAGCGATCGTTCCGAATCACCACCCAGTCGTCCAGCGGCACGATCCAGCTGCTCCCCCTCGTTGCTCACGTTTCCCATCTCTGCTAGAAAGAGACTATGCGGTGCTTCGAAGAGACCCTCTATCGCTTCCCGAATCAACTGACATCTGCGCCGGTACAGCTCCACCGCTGCGCCGCCGTTCCACCTCGGGTCGCGACGGGCCACCTCTACTGCCATCGACACAAGCGGATAGGCTGTCTCTGGAATGATCGAATACAGGGAGATCACTTCGACATCGCCAATCGCGGGACTGTCTCCGTCCGCTGAGCGTGCCTTTTGGTACTTTCTTGCGCCCGGACGCGCTCCGTACGGCGCAACAAGGAGCACAGGAACGCCCTCCTCCTGGCACTTCTCTACCACGGCAGCCATCACGGTACGGCTATCCGTGGGGTAGGTGGCCGAGGCGTATCCCTCGATTAGGAGAGCCGCCGCATTCTTCGATACCGCAACCACCGCGCCGTCTGTTGCTGCATGTGGCACTGCCTTGATACACACAACCCCACCGGAAAAGACCCGCGGCGGCGAAGTTAGTTCTCTCGTCGCGGACGCGATGTGGCACCAACTGTGGTCGCCTTCTCCCGCCCTGGCCAGAAGACTGAACGCCCCCTCCGGGCTGGGGTAGTAGTTGTTGCAGAAGAGACCCTCAATCAATCGAAACAGATATCGTCGGCCTGAGGAGTAGTTTCGAAACGCGAACGGCTCGTTCCCCGTACCGATACTCGCATCAAGGGGCAGTGCAACATCCTCGATACTGGTCTTTCGGATGTTCAAGCCTGAGTGAACTGTGTCACCAAAGCAGACGAACACCTCGGCCAGTCGGTATCCTACACATCTGAGGAAGTGTATCGCTGTAAGGAGATTCTTCCAGGCGTCAGATCGCCCGTAGATATCACTGCTCTCCTTGAGATCGCGCTCGTTAAAGGGCTCATTTGCACCCGTTACCAATACGGGCAGGGGGAGATTGCGCAGTGAGAGTGTCAGGGCTGCAGCCGTGTACGCTAGGGTATCCGTTCCGTGGAGAACGATGACGCCTATTATGTCTCTGACCCGCGGCTCCTCCTGCACTCCGGCACGCTCCCGACGAACACGCCCCTCCTTGCAGGAGCTGCCAACGATATCGCCGATCTTTCGGGCGATGGCATTCCAATACTCTGGTGTTGCATTCTCACTGAAGATTTGATCTTCATCATCGAGGACTTGCCAGACAAAATTGAATCGGGCGTGTCCCAGAGGATTGAAGTACTCCCGGAGTCTTTGAACCAGTCGAGCGGCGATCGTTGACAGATGCGGATCTCGCGCACTCTTCGCGACGCGTGGACGAAGTGTTCCGGATGAGTTCGGATCATCCTCGGCTACGATAGTTCCTCCCGTGTAGAGGAGGACAATGGTCGGCGTTTGGGGCGCGGACGAAGTTGCCAGTCTTTCGAGAGCTTCCCAATCAACGCTCTCGAGTCTGTCGTTTGGACACTTGGCCAGACATGCGAGAGCCGCTTCGCGTACCTGCTCAAGGCCTCGCTTTCGGGCGATCTGGGGAGTCTCCATTCTGATGGCGTTGAACAGAGCCGGCGGTGCCTTGTGTTCATTGAACAGGGGCCGGCCATTGAGCATGTCATGAAGCACCGCGCCTATCTGGTACACGGTAACGGCTTTCCATTGCCTAGGCGTTGTCAGGCGGTCGCCCTTAACCCACTCTGGCGGTGCATACGCGTAGGTCCCAGAGAAGGAGCCGCTTCTATCACCGTCTCCCAGGTGGTCGAAAGAGTCAAGAACACCATAGTCAAGGAGAACGACTCGACCGTCGTCGGCCAGCATGATGTTGGTCGGCTTGATGTCTCGATGGACAAAACTGTGCGACTCCAGACACGTGACGGCCCGCACGAGTGCGCCGAGAACTCGTCGAACGTCGGTCGCGGAAATCGCTTCTAATGACTCCGCTAGCGTTCGTCCGGGAACCAAGTCCATCACTACACAGTAGAACTTCGTCCTCTCGCAGTATCCACCGTCAAGGACGTTTACGAGCGAGTCATGGTCCGTGGAGCCCAACTCCAGCTGGCGTTCGATTCGGCGCTTGAGATTGTCTGCTCCCCAGCGCTCTACCCTTGCGGGGTCAAAGATCTTCAATGCGACTTCATTGGAGGCGTCATCATGAGCCCTGAGAATCACTGCCGTGTCGCCGTTGCCAATCAGCGATACGACCCTCCAGCGCCCGCGGACCGTTCGGCCCTCTAGGTCGCGAGAAATCCGCCTCGCCTGGTCCTCATTCATCGGGAGTCCTCGCGCTGACCAATTCTGGAGTCCTTGAAGCATCACGTGCGATCGAAAGTCGCCGTGGGACCATCGTAACCCTATGAGAGGTGCGGTGTCACTAGATCCGAGTGTTGTGGTGAACTCTGGCGCGACTGCAACAGTCTACACTCGTGGAGCTACTATCGTCTTGGATCCCTCGGATCGAAAACCCCCGGCGCAACGGATGCGGACCAAAGACGCCGTAGCGACCACGAGTCACAATTCGTGACCGAGTCGCTTCTACTCTCAAGGAGCCAGTCCACCGAGAAGGTGCGAGCCTCTCATTGCTTCGCTGGTTGGTTTGCACGACTCCGGAATCCGCACCGACCGCGTCGTCTTCAGGTTGTCGACCGAGTCCCTGGAGTCGAAGTACGCGCCCGCGGCCACGATTCGACGACCGCTCGTCCAGAGGCCACTCCGAACGCTGCAGGAAAGGCGCTAGTCAACAACCGTGAGCTTCCGGCCGGTCACCGCCCCGGCCGACTCCAGGCGGACGAGGAACACTCCCGACCCCACTCCGGCCGCCCCGGGGTTCCACGCGACACGGTGATTGCCTGCCGTGCGCGGCCCCGACGCCAGTCCGGCCACCCGGCGCCCGGTGACGTCGTGGACGGTCACTCGCACGTCCGCCGCCTGCGCCTGGGTCCAACGGACCTCCAGCGGACCCTCCCGCACCGGGTTCGGCGAGATCGGAGCCAGCCAGATCCCCGGGCCCCGGCCCGAAGCCGCTAGCGGAACGTCCGTTGGCTTCGGCTCCAGGTCGATCGCCCACATCGACCGGCCGTAGGTGCCGGCCAGCAGCGTCCGCGTCCCGTCGTGCAGTTCCAGATCGTTGACCACGACGTTGGGGAGGCCGTTCCCCATCGGGAACCACGAACCGCCCAGGTTGACCGTCAGGTACACGCCGAAGTCCGTGGCCACGTAGAGGCGATTCACCGCCTGCGGATCCACGACGATGTCGTTCACCGGCGCCTGCGGCAGGTCGCCGCTGACGTCGGTCCAGGTGTCGCCCAGGTTCGTGGTGCGGAAGACGTGCGGCTGGTACTCGTCGTAGCGGAAGCCCGAAATCGTCACGTAGGCATGCGTCGCGTTCGCCGGATCGAAAGCCACGCGCGTGACCCACCGCTCGGGCAGCACCGCATCGACCTGCGTCCACGTGCCGCCGCCGTTGCTCGTCCGCCAGACGTTCGCGTCGTCCGTGCCGACGAGCATGTGGTCGGAGTTCACCGGGCTGATCGCGATCGTCGTGATCGTCCCGAACGGGGAGCCGCCCCCTCCGTCCGTCAGGTCGGGCGAGATGGAGCTCCAGCTCGTGCCGCGGTTCGTCGACCGCCACACCTGCTGCGTGCCCGCGAAGAGCGTCGCCGGATCCTGCGGATCGAACGCCACCGGCATCGACCAGTTGGCATTCCCGCCGATCCCACCGCCGATGTAGCTGAACGAACTCCCGCCGTTGGACGACCGGAAGAGCGCGCCGCGCTGGTACTCCGCGTAGACGTACTGGTTGTTCACGGGATCCACGAGCGGCCGGAACCCGTCGCCGCCCAGGATGCTGGACCAGTCGTCGTCGGCGCCGGTCAGCGTGCGCTGCGTACCGTTGTCCTGCATGCCGCCGTAGCGCCGGTCCGGGAACTGCTCGTCCACCTCGATGGCGTAGAACTGGTTCACGGGCAGGTCGTCCAGCTTCGCCCACGTCGAACCGCCGTTCGTGGACCGGTACATCCCGCCGTCGTTCCCCTCGAAGATCGTCCCGTCGGACGCGAAGTCCAGCGCATGATGGTCCACGTGCATCGTGCTGCTGATCCAGGACCAGCTGGAGCCGCCGTTGGTCGAGCGGTAGGAATCGAGACCCAGCGCGAACACCACGTCCGGATCGTCCGGATCCACGCGCACGTTCCCGAACCACCACCCGAAGGACGAGTACATACCACTCAGCGAGGAGTCGTTCGTCTGCGACCACGTGAGACCCGCGTCCGTGCTCCGGTACAGCCCGACGAACGCGCCGGGATTGCTCTCCGCGTAGATGGCGTACATCACGTTCGGCTGCGACTCGCACTGCGCGATGCCGATCCGGCCGCGATCGCCCGACGGAAGCCCGGACGTCAGCTCGCCCCAGGTGTCGCCGCCGTCGGTGCTGCGGAAGAGGCCGCTGGTGGGGCCGCCGTAGTCCAGGTAGTCCGGGCCGCGCGAACGCTCCCACATCACGGCGTAGACCGTGGACGGCGTGGTCGGGTGGATGAGCAGATCGACGGCGCCGGTGGAATCTGTGGAGGCGAGCACACGATCCCAGGAGCTTCCCGCGTCGGTCGTCCGGTACACGCCGCGGTCCGGGCTCGTCGTCCACTGCGAACCCAGCGCCGCCACGAACACCGTGTTGGGATCCGACGGATGGACGCGCACCCGGCCGATGTAGCGCGTGTCCGTGAGCCCCATGTTCTGCCAGGTGGCCGCACCGTCAGTCGATCGGAAGACGCCGGTGCCGCCGTACGTCACGCTGCCGCCGCCGCCGTTGGGCTCGCCGGTGCCGACCCAGATCGTCTGCGCGTTGCCGGGATCGACCGCCACGGAGCCGATCGACAGCGAGGACTCGTCGTCGAACGTGGGGAACCAGGTGGTGCCGCCGTCGGTGGTCTTGAAGACCCCGCCGGACGCAGTGCCCGCGTACACGATCGACGGATCGGTGGGATGGCAGGCGATGTCCGCGATCCGTCCGCCGACGTTCGTCGGCCCGACGGGCTGCCAGGTGTTGGAGTTGCGGGCGATCGAGCGGGAGCGTCGGGCCTGGGCGAAGGCCTCGAGTCGCGCCCGCTGATCCACATCGGCCTGCGGCCAGGCGCGCTGGCGGAGGAACCAGTCCGAGGGGATCTTGCCGGCCTTGCGGGCGTGGACGGTGCGGGGGTTGTCGAGGCTGGGCTCCCCGCCATTTTTGGGGGCGGAGGCCGGGGGTGGTGGGCCCACGACCCCGGCGGAGGGCCGATCCGGAAGGTCCCGGAGCGTCGTCAGCGCAAGAAACGTCACCGGGAACAGAACTCCCACAATCCATCGAGTCCGGGCGAGCATGGCGGCCTCCTCCTTCGGAGATCCATCGTACCACCGCGAACCCCCGATTCCGAGACGCGCACCGCGACCTTCGTGAATCCTTGCCAAGAACCCCCAAAGGCCCTATGTTCCCGCTGTTCGTCGGGCGCCAGCCCGACAGCGGCGAACAACAGGATCCCGGCCTCCGGGATCGCGCCGCAATCAACCTCTCCTCCCTTCGCTGTTGTGTGGGTCGGAATTCGACGGCCCCGTCGTGCGTGAAATCACGCGCGAAACGCCGCGGAGAAATGCCAAACATGTCACGAGCCAGATCCTCGGCTCCGACCGGTTTCGACCGGTTCGAGCTGAACCCGTCCATCCTGCGCGCCGTCCGCGCGGCGGGCTACGAAGAGCCCCGGCCGATCCAGACCCGGACCGTTCCCGCCGGCCTCGAGGGCCGCGACGTCCTCGGCCTGGCCGAGACGGGAACCGGCAAGACGGCCGCGTTTGCCCTGCCGCTGATCGACCGGCTCCTAGACTCGAACCTCCCGGGACCTCGCGTCCTGGTGCTCGCGCCCACACGCGAGCTCGCCACGCAGATCGCGGCGGAGTTCCAGTCGCTCGGCCGTTTCACGCCCCTGAAGACGGTCACGGTCTTCGGCGGAGTCTCCACGCTGCGCCAGATCCGCGCCCTGCGGGGGCAGCCGGAGATCGTGGTGGGATGCCCCGGCCGCGTCCTCGATCTCCTTCAGCAGCGGGTGCTCCGTCTGGACCGCGTGGAGGCGCTGGTCCTGGACGAGGCCGACCACATGTTCGACCTGGGCTTCCTGCGCGATGTCCGGAAGATCCTCGCCGCGCTCCCGAAGCGTCGGCAGAACCTGCTCTTCTCGGCCACGATGCCGCCGGAGATCCGTCGCCTGGCCGACGAACTGCTGCATCGCCCGCACGTGGTGGAGCTGACGCGCACCGGTCCGGCCGCCACGATCGACCACGCGCTCTATCCCGTGCCGGAGAAGGGCAAGCGCGCGCTGCTGGAGCACGTGCTGCGCAAGGACGACTGCGACTCCGCCATCGTCTTCACGCGGACCAAGCGCCGGGCCAAGACGCTGGCCGCGCAGCTGGAGAAGGCCGGTCACCGTGCTGTCGCCCTGCAGGGGAACATGTCGCAGAACGCCCGCGACCGGGCGATGAACGGCTTCCGCCGGGGAAGCTACAGCATCCTCGTGGCCACGGACATCGCGGCCCGCGGCATCGACGTGAGCGGCGTCTCGCACGTCATCAACTTCGACGTGCCGAACACTCCGGAGGCTTACACGCATCGCATCGGACGCACCGGCCGATCGGAGTGCCAGGGCGTGGCGTTCACGTTCGTCACGGGGGACGATGCCGCCTGGGTCCGCGCGACCGAGCGGATGATCGGGGCCCCGATCCAGCGGCGCGAAGCCCACGGCGTCCCGATGACGGCGATCGTCCACGCGAACGGAGTGACCGCGAGGCGGGGCCGCAAGTCGTCGCGGCGCCCATCGACGCAGCAGCCCGCGCCGCAAGATGCATCGATTCCGCCTCCGCCCGGGAAGGACGCCCGAGCGGGTTCCGCCAGCAAGCGCCGGAAGCGTCGCAGCCGACGTGGCTCGACGAGCCGTCCGGTCACCGTCCGAAGCTAGCGCCCGCCTTCGCCGAGAACCCCGCTACTCTGCCGGAGCGTCCAGGGTCCAGACCATCTCCGCGAAGGGAATGGGATACGTGACCGAGCACCGCCAGCCCCGGAACTTGGTGTCCGCCAGGCCGGCCCGCTGCAGTGAGCCCAGAACGAGATCGCGGTATCCCTCGAACTTGGAGATCTCGTACCTGCGGTCATCGGACGTCAGCTGCTCGATCCCCGGATCGATGTCCAGTCGGAGGTAGTCGGGGCACGGCCCTACCGGGCGCTGGTTGGTGAATCCCCCCGGCGTTGACTGTACGAACTGGACGCTGGGCACCACTTCGGGGAAGAGCCCCTGGGCGATGAACAGATCTCGCACGAGCACGCGAGAGGGAATCGTCAGCACGTAGCCCCGAACGTTGTTGGGTCCGGGCGCGAGTTCCATCGATCTGAGACGCCGGATCCGGAGTGCCGTGGAGAGACGACTCGGAGCGACGGCCCCGGGATCGCCCTTCAGGACGAGCATCGTCATGGACTCTTCCCGGACGACGGTGAGAAGGGACGGGTCCGTGCTCTGGGACGCAACGACGAAGTCCGTGACGTCATCCGTACCGACGATGCTCTCGATCCGAGGGCCACTCGACTGACCGTTGACGACGCCGAAGACCGAGAGCGTCCGTGACGGACGAAGTCGATGCATCCCGACGCGACAGCAGACCTCGACGGCATCGACGAAGCCCTCCTCACTCGAGGGGACGATGAAGATCGAGGAGGCGAGGGCCTCGCAGTAGTGCCCCAGCAAGTAGGACATCGACTTGAACGAGGAACGCTTTGCAGTGTGAACCGCTCGCTCCTGGACCGCGGCGGACGACTCGGCGATCATCGCCTCGATCGCATCGCGCCCCCCGGGCGTGGATGCCAGGAACCGGTCGTACTCTTCGGTGGCCCGGCGCATCTCTTCCAGGAGCTCGTCGGGGGCCTCGCCGGCGGCGCGATCGATCAGGATCCGGAAGCCGGCCGGGGAGGGAGCACAGTGGACGAACTCCAGGTTCGACCGGGTTCCCACGGCGCGGATCAGCCTCCCGGCCAGGGTCTTGTCCAGCCCCACCGCGCGCATCAATCCCTTCGGACGAGCCGGCTCGCCGGCCAGAGACTCGACCAGCGCCTGGAGAGGGGGGCGCAGACGAGCGCCGGCCTCCTCGATCCGGCGTGCCAGCGGCGCGGCGCTTGCGATGTCCGGTGCTCTGAGCACAGACTCCTCCGTTCCTGAGATAAAGCTACCTGACGACGGTCAACGACTTCGTCGCCCTCGCGTTCAAGCCGGTCAAGCGCACGAAGTAGATCCCCGCCGGCAGCGGGCGGCCCCGATCGTCACGACCGTCCCAGCTCACGTCGACCGCGCCGGGAGGCATCGGCCGATCGTGCGCGATCGTCCGTACGCGACGCCCCGCGACATCATACAGCGAGATCCCGATCCGGTCCGCCGCCGGCAGCGCGAACGACAGATGCGCCCCGCCGCGCGTGGGATTGGGGGCAAGTCGCAGACTCACGACGGAAGACTCCGCCAGGGGCGCGGATACCGGCGGATCGAGGTGAATCACGAAGCTCACCGGTCGAAACGGAGCGACGGTCTCGTCGCCGGACCCGCAGATCGTCCGCCCGTCCGCGGAGATGCCGGTGAAAGTTCGGACCACGAGGCCGGCCGGGACGGTGACGCCCTCGGACGCCAGGAACGCGTTCGCGCTCTGGATTCCGGTCTCGGACGTCCAGACGAATCCCGTCGCGTCTCCCGGAGACGACCTTCGATCGAAGCCGACGATGAACGTTCCGTCGGGTGTCATGTCGTTGACGATCGTGAGGCCGAACGTGGCGTGGTGCCCCGGCAGGGTCCCGGTCAACTCCTCATCCCACGTGAGACCGTTCCACCGCCAGAGAGCCCCTTCGAGCAACCCGTTGACCTCGTTCAGCGCATACCCGCCGATCACGTCGCCCGCGGCGTTCACGCACTGAGCCGCGTGAAACGCGTCATCGGTGCTCAGGTTGGTCCGGGTCCCGCCCGTCCAGACCGTGGGCCACCATGTGCCGAAGCTCGGGTCCTCCTCCCACCCCACCACGACGCTGCCGTCGAAGCTCGCGTCGTTCGCGCGTCCGTTCCCTCCGGCGGTGCCGAGGTCCACGATTCCGGTGCTCGCGTGCCAGGTACAGGGGTGCGCCAGGCCGTCCGTCGCCCCCGGACGCCAGTACAGGCCGACGAGGGTCCCGCCGTCGTCGGAGATGCCCCAGGCGGATCCATACGACTGATCGATCAGGCCGCCGTCCGGGGGAACCGGAGGCATCGTCTCGGTCCACTGCGTGCCGAAGCCGGCGCGCGCGGACGCCGCCTCCCAGACTCCCTGGGTGGCGTAGGTCGAGTCGGCGCCGAGAATGGTGGCGGAGATGCGGGTCCCGTCGGCCGACACCTGCGGCGCTCCCGCGCCGACTCCCAGAACGGGGTTCGTCGCCCGGCCGAGCGGCTGCACGCCGGCCCCGGACGTCCACCGGAACGCCTCGTAGTCACCCTCCGTGTTGCCGACCACGACCGCGCCGTCACCTGAGATCCCGGTGGCGTACAGATTGAAGCCGATGATCTCGAAGTCGGCGGCAAGGCCGGGGGCGGCGTGAGCCAGCAGAAGGGATCCGAGGGCGAGCGAGGTCTTCGTACGTGCGGTCACGTCCGTCTCCTCTCACAGGTCGGGGTGACCCCGCGCCCCGGAGCCGCTCGATGCGGCCGGAGCGCGGGGGATCGGGCTAGCGGTAGAGCTGCTTGACGCCGGCCCAGGTCTCGGACTCCACGGAGACCGGTCCGCCCAGCGTGCCCTCGATGAGGATCGAGGCCTCCACGCCCGGGTTGAAGACGAACCACGCGGGCGGGGGCGGCGCAAAGACGTCGTAGGACGCGGAGTCGTCGCCGGTCTTCGGGGACGCGCTCGTGAGGTGGATCTCGGGGCCGAACGGTCCGGCGCCCGCGACGGGCGTGATCCCGATCCAGTACTCCCCGGCATCCAGGTGCATGTTCAGGCCGGTCGCAACGATCCGCCAGTGATCGACTTCGAGCGTGGCGGACAGAACGATCGCCGGGCTCAACGTCGGGTCGGCCGAGGGGAGCGCTCCCGATTTCGGGAAGACGTGCAGGAACCCGGTCGTAATGCCAGCACCCCACGCCGGATCCAGAGCGCTGTAGTACGTGGTGATCGTGTCGACGAGCCAGCTCTCAGGGCCGACCGTGACATGGTTCACCGTGTGCCAGGTGAGGCCAAATGGCGGACTTCCGGCGTCCACGTTGAAGTACCCGGGCACCGCCAGATCGTACGCGGAGCGGTCCCAGAGAACGTCCGCCGTGGCGGTCGCCGAGGCGGCCGTGCACATGAGCGCAACCAGTACGAGTTTCCTGAACATGTCTCCTCCTCCATCAGACAGCCCGCAGGGATGGTGCATCGGCCTTCTGCCGACGTCCTGAGGAGGATGCACGGGACTGCCATCGACTTCAAGAGACTTTCTGGAGATCTCTGAGAGAGTTCTACGAGGCTGTTCGCATCTTGTTTCCTGGCCCGACAGACGTCCTCAGCGGGTGATTCGCGACACGACAACGCAGTTCGACAGCGGGCCCCTCCGCGGATCGTGGCCGGCGCCCTCCACCAGCGTCCCGTCCGGCAGGAATCGGAGGTCGGACAGCCGATCCCCCGTCCGATGGACTCGGCTCGCGATTTCGACGCCCTGCCCGTCGAGCACGCGGGTCACGAGGGCAGCGGCGTCAAGCCGATCCATCCAGCGATCCCCGCTGCGGCAGCCGCCCGGATCTCCGAACCCCACTCCTGGCGCGTTTAGAACGGCACGAGCGCCAGCAGGCACGCGTGCGCCCGGCAGCTCATGTTCGGCCCCCTTCGCGGATCGTCTGGGCGCCGGGTGGGGAGTTACGCGTCCAGTTCCAGCGCCTCGCAGACGAACCTTACGAACGGCGCCGCGGATCGACAAACGCCCGTGAACGTCTTCAGAAAGGCCGGATCCGTGGCGTCCTTCTGCGCGAGGGACCGGACCACCATGAAGTCCTTCCGCTTCAGGTCCTCGATCAGCGGATGCTCCTTGTCGAGGCCGCGGGGCGGTCGCTTCAGGCTCTCGCCGGCCAGCTTCAGCGCCTCGCGGAACGGCTTGGCGGACTGGATCTTCTTCCACCGCACCGGATCCTCCACGATCGCCTCGCGGATCTTCCCGGCCGACGCAGTGTCCGGGCGCCAGATGCCGGCGCCGACGAACACCTGCCCTGGCTCCAGGTGCAGGTAGAAGCCGGGCGCGTGCACGTCCTTCGCCCGCTCGTGCCGGAACTGTGCCGACGCGTGCGTCTTGTAGGGCGTCTTGTCCTTGGAGAAGCGCGTGTCGCGGTGGATGCGGAACATCGATCCGCCGTTGCCGCGCGGGTCGGCGACGAAGTGCGGGCTGATCTTCTTCAGCGGCGACTGGAACTCGGCGATGAACGCGAGCAGCGGATCCCTCACGTGCTCGTCGTACCGGCCGCGGTTCTTCTGGAACCAGTCGCGGTCGTTGTGACGCTTCAGATCCTCGAGGAACTTGAACAGCTCGGGAGAGAAGTGGGCGGGCAAGATTCATCCTCCGGGACCGAGGGCGATGTCGGGACGCGACGATCCGTCGCGTCAGTCTTGCCACCAACCCCTACGCGACAGCTCGGCGTCCAGTGCGTCCAGGAGTTCGGATGCCACGTGCATCCTTCCGGATTCATGCCGATCGAGACGGCGCCCCTCGAACTCGAGGAAGAAGTGGTCCTGGTCCGGAAGGACGATCACGGCGAAGTCCGAAGTCCGGCTCCTGCCCAGCGCGGCGGTGAGCGGCGCGGCGTGCCGCGAGGGTGGAACGTTCTCATCCTCGGCTGCCAGCACGGCCACCACGGCTCCCTGAACGTTCTCCAGATCCGGAACGGGGTCCCGCGCGAAGAAGTCGAGGTACCAGGGGGCGTCGAGATATCCGGACAGCAAGCCCCGGGCGAGCTCGGGGTCCGCCTCCGCCGCCGGCACCCCGTGCGCGATGAGGAAGTCGAGGGCGATCGTCTGAAACGCCTCGTCGTTGCGCCCTCCTCGATTCACGTGGTCGGTGAATCGGAGCAGCTGCTGTCGGACGGCCTCGGCGACCTCCGGGGAGGATCCCCTCCGCAACAGGCTGTCGGAGAGCTGACGCGCGAAGACCTCGCATCCCGGAAGCGCCGGCGGGGCGAGGAGAATCGCCAACGCCACCGGCTCCCTCTCGCCGTCGGATGCGGCCAGCGCCGCCGCGATCATCGCGCCCTCGCTGTGTCCAAGCACGGCGATGCGGTCGGCCCGCACCTCGGGTCGCGCGCGCAGGTACTCGAGGATGGCTCGATTGTCCTCCAACCGGTCGGCCGTCGTCGTCTGCTCCCAGTCCGCCGGACCGGTGGAGGCGCCGAAGCCCCTCGCGTCGGTGCGGAGCACGACCAGCCCACGATCAGCCAGGTGGTTCGCGATCTGCGCGAACATGGGCGACCCGGAGATGATCTGGTCCCGGGTGTGGGGACCGTTGCCCGTGATCATCAGCACGGCGGGACGAGGGCGATCTCCGGAGGGCACGGCCAGGGTGCCCGACAGGACGATTCCCTCGGCCGTGGAGGCGATCTCGACCTCGATCTCCTGGACCGGTGATGCGAGGGGGACTCCCGGCGTCAAGACTGCCGCGGCGACGGCAAGTTGGAGCAGTCTCATTCGATCTCCAGGCTTCACGACGGCCGCGACGCCGGTCGCCGCATGACCGGACGCCGCGGCTACCCGCTGCGGATCCGTCCCTCCTAGCGGGTCGACGACGTCCGAGGGGCTCTTGCGAGCGTGACCTCGGAGGCGTCCGCCGTGACGATCTTGTCGAACGTGCCGCGCAGCTCGGCGGCGGCATCGGGAATCAGTTCCGGCTCGCGCAGCTCCAGCGAGCGAGTGGACGACATCCGGGCGGCGTCCAGCTGATGACGCGCCGAGAAGGTCACGTCGCCGGTCCGAGCACGTCCGGCCGCCGGTGCACCGCGCACCGCCCAGCCCTCCACCGGGGCGAGCTCCAGCGTCTCCTGCACCTCGCTCCGGAACCCGAAGCGGATGGGCACGAAGCGCTCGCCCGCCGGCACCGGGTTCTCCCGCAGGCCGGTCAGGAAGGGCGCCGGGAAGGTGTAGCTGGATCCGTCTCCGTCCGCGTACCCCGGCACGCTGTACTTCACGGAGAGGTCCAGCGGCTGCGACGGATCGTCCAGGGCCTCGTACCGAAACGAGTCCACCGTGGCGTCCCGTCCGAAGCGCGACGTCACGAGCTCCTCGGCCATCGCCCGGCCGCCGTCCCCGGCGCCCAGCGCCTCGGCGCGGGCCCGCAGGGCTTCCCATCCCTCGAAGCGGACGTTGGACGCGGCCTGCAGGACCCCGTTGGAATCCACGCGGGCGGCCGTCGCCACGGCACGGCGCGCGGGCAGGTCCGGGACGCTCACGTTCACGTGCTCCCCGCCGTCGCCCTTCACCAGCAGTCCCTGCGCCACGTGCGCGTTCGGCGGCAGCACCGCGAACGGGCATCCGGGCACCGACGCGTCCAGCCAGACGGTCTCACCGCCGACGGTCGCGCGGACGACGGCGTGCGAGTAAGGATCCAGCACGCGATACTTCTCCGGCGCGGGACCGAGTCCGGCCGGCCGGATGCGGACGACGTCGGCCGCGATACCGTTCTCGTTCAGCAGCGAGGCCAGCAGCACGTTCTTGGCGGCGCCGGTGGCGCGGCCGTCGCGGACGGCGGCGGCCGCCGTGGAGCCCTCCAGGCGCGCGCCGTTCTCATCCGTTCGAATCCCGTCGCGGACCTTCGCGAAGAGCGCCTGCGCCACGGCCGACGGATCGCCGGAGACGTCGCCGGCCCACGCCTTCACGCCGCCCTGATCCTTCAGGAAGCGCGCGTGCGAGTCGGCCGCCTCCGCCGCGACCGCGGACCACGGGCGGGCGATGTCCACGTTCTTGTACGTCGAAGCGAACTTCGTGAGCTGCGGATAGAGCTTCATGTCCCAGCGGAACGGCTCGTCGGCGAACGCGATCGCCTCCACCGGCTCCAGGTTCGTCAGCTCCCAGCGGATCTGGCGAATCTCGAAGCGGGTGTCGTCCGGGTTGGTGATCCGCTTCTCCTGCGGCGCCGGCGGCACCGACGGCGTCCACGCGAAGCGCGCGTCGTAGGACATGCCGTCCGGGATCTGGAACTCGAAGCGGCTGACCTTCACGGGGTCCCGCTCGCGGAACACCCAAGCCGGAATGGAGTGGATGTCGTTGCGACGGAGCTCGTACTCGTACTCGATCACGGCGCCGGGCTGCACCGAGGGGAACTCCACGACGAGCGTCCGCAGCTTGCCGTGCTTCTCCTCCCGGCGATGATCGCCCTTCACCTCGACGATGTTCCCCGGCGGCACGATGGTGTGCGCCCGGAAGTCCTTGATCTCGTCGCCTTCGTGGTACGGGATCCGGACGATGCCCCGGTCCGCGCCGGAGGCCTTGAAGATCTTCACGCGCTTGTGGTGTCGGAACTTGAGCCGGTCCTTGGAGTCCACGCGGGCGATGCCCTGGTGGAAGAGGACGACGGCCTCGGCGTTCGGCCACTCCGGGAAGTGGGGCGCGAAGAGCTCCTCGCGCGGGACACTTCCCCACTCGACGTCGGCGAGGGCCGTGGCCGGCAGCGCCGCCAGCAGGAGCAGCGACGCGAAAAGGATTCGGGACATGGGGGCGCCTCCGCGGGTGCGTCGCTGGGCGCGACGGTTTCATTCCCGGACCGAGAGCTGACCTGGGGAGCAGGCCCGGGAACGGAAGCGCGGTTCGCGCTCCTGGAAGTGAGACGGGGGAACCGCCTCCATTGTTTCGTCACGGTCGTAAAATCGCGGTGAAACGGGCCCCGGAGAGGGCTGATCCGGATCAGGAGCGGGGCCGATCGACCTCGATCGTGTCCAGCCAGCGCTGAAAGGGAGTCCGCAGGAGCCGCGCCCCCACGACGCCGTAGATCAGGGCGTTCAGGGCCATCACGGGCCATTCCAGGGCGCCGCGGGCCAGGGCTCCGTCCCCGAAGCGGGCCAGCAGCAGGGCCGGAAACGTGAGTCCCCGGAAGATCAGCAGCAGCGTCTCCCCCAGGATCCGGGAGAGCTCTCCGACCGAACGTTCGCCTCCCGACCCCGCCAGGTGGAGGCCGACGAGGAGACAGGTCAGCGAGAGCGCCAGATGGGCGACGCCCAGGAACAGGGACAGCAGGAACTGCGATCGGCTCACGCCGCGGCGCCGCGCGACGGATCGACGGCCCGGACCTCCAGTTCCTCGAACAGCTGCCGCGATACCCGGGCGACGTCCTTCACCGCGCGGTCGAAGGCGACCTGGTTCTTCTGCGACGGCTTGCGGTACCCGCTGATCTTGCGGACGAACTGGAGCGCGGCGTCTTGCAGCTCCTCATCCGTGGGCGGGCCCTCGGGGCGACGCAGCTTGCGGATGTTCCGGCACATGGCGATTCCTCCCGTGGAAGCAGGGAGGATAGCACGCCGATCAGCGGCTCCAGGGAAGCCGATCCAGATCGACGTTGCCGCCGCTGAGGATCACGCCCACGCGCTCCGGTCCCTCGCCGGTCGGCCAGGCACGCGCGGCCGCGGCGACGGCCACCGCCGAGCTCGGCTCGATCATCAGCTTGGCGCGCTCCCAGCAGAAGCGCATCGTCTCGACGATGTCGTCCTCCGTGACGGTCACGACGCCGGCCGCGAGGTCGCGAAGGATCGGCCACGTCAACTCGCCCAGGCTGGTCAACAATCCGTCGGCGATGGTTCGCGGATCGCGCTGCGGGATCCACTCCCTCGCGGCAAAGCTGCGCGCGGCATCGTCCGCGCCGAGCGGTTCGGCCGCCCACACGCGCGCGGATCCGCCGAGCCCCTTCGCCACGACGCACGTTCCGGACACGAGCCCGCCGCCGCCGACCGGCGCGAGGATCGCCTCCAGATCCGGATGGTCCTCCAGCAACTCGAGCGCGGCGGTGCCCTGTCCGGCGATGATGTCCGGGTGGTCGTAGGGCGAGATGAGGGTTCCCCCGGTCTCCTCCACCACGCGCGCCGCGGTCTCCTCGCGGGCGGGCAGCGTGGGTTCGCACTCGACGACGCGCGCCCCGTATCCCTCCACCGCGCGACGCTTCGGCGCGGAGGCGTTGCTCGGCATGACGATGTGCGCGGGAATGCCGCGGAGCTTCGCGGAGAGCGCGAGCGCCTGCGCATGATTCCCGGAGCTGTGCGTGACGACGCCGCGCGCGGCCTCGTCGTCCGACAGCTTCTGCACGGCGTTGCACGCGCCGCGGAACTTGAACGCGCCGACCTTCTGAAGGTGCTCCGCCTTGAGAAAGAGGCGCCGCCCGACCCGCTCGTCGAGCGCGGTGCACGTGAACACCGGCGTTCGATGCGCGAACGGCGCGATGCGTCGCGCGGCCGCCCGCACGTCGTCCAGATCGGCGGCGTACCGCGGGTCGGTGGTGGAGTCGGTCATCACGGATTCCTTCACCGGCAAGTGGATCGGAGGAAGGAGAGTGCCACGGAGCGCCCCCAAAGGCGAAGCCCCGACGCGGGATTTCACCGCGCCGGGGCCGTAGAGCAGGTTTCGGTGGCGTTGGGTACCCCCGCGTGGGGAGAGATCCCGAACAGCGCCACTTGTACGCTGAGGGAGGCCCCTTACGGGGACGCCACCTCCGCCAAGCCGCTGATACTACCCACTGGATCACCTCCTTCCGGGCGTGCCACGAGCGGCAGGACCCAACCCGCCCGGCTCCACAGGTCGCCCGTCCCAGGAGCCGCCACGCAGACGGTCGTGACCGTCCCTTCGTGGACCTGGTTCAACGATACGCCAATGACTCGCGAAGTGAAACCACGAATCGACCTCGACAGGTTGTTTGTTCGGTGCGTTGCGGAAAGCTTCACGCACACGCGACGCGCAGCGTCGTCAGAACGATGCGAGGTCCGGCGAGGCTCCGAGCCGATCGAGCAGCGCGCGATACCAGGCGCCGGCCTCGGCCGCGAGTCCCTTCCGTTCGGTCGTTCCCCAGAGGATGGTCAACGTTTGCGTGGTTTCGTCGCGCGTCTTCGTTCTCTGGGAATCCTTGACGGCGTTGGCGCACGGACCGTCGGCGTCGTGCAGGCAGAGGAGTCCCGCCACCGAGATCTCCTGCCCGGACGGGTTGAACACGTAGGACGCGCCTTCCGCGCCCAGGGCGACGCGCAGCGGCGGTCGCACGAGCGCCATGTCCACGACGCTGATCGGGAGCCCGCTGTGCAGGGAGACGACGTTGCAAACGTCGACCGCGGCGTTGATGGAGCGCAGCTTCCCCTCCGCCGCGGCCCGCACCAGGTACTCCGACGCGGGCTTGCCGCGCCCGGTCGGCTTGTAACCGCTGTGTCGCAGCAGGTCCCGAACGGACGTTCGCACGTCCTCGTCGCGTCGGATCGGTGCTTCGGCGTCGTCGCGCAGCAGGTCGATCAGCCACGCGGGCGACGGCATTTCCGAGAGCGGCGACGGGAACTCAGCCGTGAACGCATCGATCTCCAGAACTGGGTGCGGTTCCACTCTAAGGTGCACGATCTACTCCAGCGCTTGGGCCCAGCGCGCGAGCGCATCGGCCAGTTCGTCCAGGACTTCCTCTTCGGTGCGGCCCGACCGCTTCAGCACGTGGAATCCGTGGTCCGCGCCCTCCACGACGTGCAGCGTCGCGCGACGGCCGAGACCCACCGTCACTTCCCGCATCCGCTCCAGATCGGCCAGCTTGTCGCGCGTGCCCTGGAGGAAGAGCATCGGCACCCGCACGTCCGCGAGATGAGCGGCCCGCTCCGTGGACGGGGGCTTGCCGACGCCGTGCAGCGGGAACCCGACGAGCGCCAGCCCGCGTACGCCGGGCAGCGGCTCCTCCCCCTGCGCCTGTGACGTCATGCGCCCGCCCATGGACTTGCCGCCCGCCATCAGCGGGAGTCCGTCGGCCAGGGACGACGCCGCGGCCACCGCGGCCCGGACCGTCGCCAGGAGCCGGCGGGCCGGATCCGGCCGACGCTTCCCCGCCTCGGTGTACGGGAACTGGTAGCGGAACGTCGCGATGGCCCGATCGGCCAGGCGGGCGGCGGTCTCCTCCAGAAACGCGTGCCGCATGCCCGCCCCCGCGCCGTGGGCGTAGACGAACAGCGCGCGCGCGCCCGCGGGTCGGCACAACCGCGCCGACACGTCGCCTGCACCCTCCACCGCGAACCGATATTCGGAGACGTCCATGTCGCGCACGATACCAGACGACGGCGATGCGGTATCCTCCCCGGATGACTCCCTTCCGGATTCCCTCCCTGCCGGCGATCCTCGTCGTCGCGGCGCTCGTCCGCCTGCTCGGCGTGACGTGGGGCCTGCCGGACGGGATGCACTTCTTCTCCTACCATCCGGACGAGTTCGAGACGGCGGGTCGCGCGCTCCAGATCCTGGAGTCCGGCAATCCGGACCCCGGCTTCTTCAACTACGGCAGCGTGTACCTCTACCTCGTCGCGCTCGTGTCGTGGCCGTTCCACGCGCTCGGCCTGCTGACGACGGTCACCGGAACGCACCTCGTCGGGCGGCTGATCTCGGTGATCGCCGGCACCGCAACGGTTTTCCTCGTGCACCGCATCGCCCGGGACGTGCGGGACGAGCGGACCGCGAACCTCGCCGCGTGGTTCGCGGCGCTGGCGCCGGGGCTCGTGCTGCACGCGCACTTCGCCACGGTGGACGTCACCGGCGTGTTCTTCGTGACGCTGACGATGCGGTGTGCCCTGAAGGCGGGCGCGACGTCGGCGACGCGGGACCTCGTGGGGACCGGCGCCGCCATCGGACTCGCCGCCGGAACGAAGTACAACCTGGGACTCGTCGCGGTGGTCCCGGCGTTCCTGATCCTCGCGGCCGATCGGGGCGTCGCCGAGAAGGTTCGCTCCCTGGCGATCGCGGCGGGGACCGCGATCGTCGCGTTCCTGCTCACCACGCCCTACGCGCTCCTCAGCTTCGAGGCGTTCCGGCGGGACCTCTCCTACGAGCTGTTCGTGCACCCGCGTGAGGGACATCGCGGCTACTTCCTCGAGACGGGGCCGGGGTGGGTCCATCACTTCGTCCGCAACCTCCCCTACGCGATGGGACTGCCGTTCCTCGTCGCAGCGCTGGCGGGCGTGACGCGACTGGCACGGGACCGGCGGCGAGAGGAGCTTGCGATGCTCCTGTTCGTCGGGCTGTACTTCGCCGGCATCGGCTTCTCGCAGGTGCGGTTCCTTCGCTACACGTTCCCGATGCTGCCCGTGCTCGCGATCGCCGCGGCCGCCGTGCTGTCCCGGCAGCGCGCGACGTCCTTCGTCGTGGCGGCATCCGTCGCCCTGCTCACGATGCTGCAGATCTTCCCGATGATCCGGGATGACGCACGCACGCGGACCGCGGTCTGGGCGTCACGGAACGTTCCGCCCGGACAGACGATCGCCGTCGTCGGCATCCCGTGGTTCCAGACGCCGCCGATCACCGTATGGAACGGAGGCGAGCGGACGCGGACGCGCTACGCCGAGGGATCGTCGTGGCGGATCCTCGCCTGCGAGGACTGGGCGGTGTCCCGCCTGGAGCGGGAACGACCGGAGTGGTTCGTCGTCTCGGAGTTCGATCTTCGTGAGGTGAGGCGCCGCGACGATCCGGAGGCGCGACCGTTCCTGGCCGCGCTCGAGCGCGACTGGCGGCCGGTGGCGGTGTTCGAGGGCATGCCCGCCTGGCAGCGTCGGCTGTTCGGCGGCTTCGCGCCGCACGACTGGCTGTATCCGTTTGCGCAGGTGACGGTGTACCGGCGGGCGGGCTGACGCGGCCCGTCAGCGGTACCAACCTTTGACCGAACCCCAGGTCGCGCTCTCCACCGAGACGGAGCCGCACCCGACCGGCAACGCGCCGACGAGACCGCAGCCCGTGAATCCCGGGGCGGCGCAAGGCGAGTCGGATCGGAGCGTGAAGAGATCGCTCTCCACGTCGCAGAAGCTCGGATCGAGTGAGAAGTTCTCGAAGGTGGTGGCCCGATCCGCCCCGAGAAAGCCGGACCAGTCGCCGCCGACGTTCCCGAACAGCGTCGAACACGAGAAGCCGACGATGCCGGACGCGGCGCCGCCGCCGGCGTTGAACGCCACGATCGAGCGATCGGCCAGGATCCCGCGATCCTCGGTGCAGATCGCACCTCCGACGTCGGCTGAGTTTCCCCAGAAGGTGCATCGCTCCAGGGCTCCCAGAACTCCGGAGTCGTAGAGCAGACCGCCGCCGCGAGGAGCCTCGTTCGCCAGGAAGAGACTGCCCGCCACGGTCGGGTCGGCGGAAAGGACGTAGAGTCCTCCTCCCGCCTCCTCGGCAACGTTCCGCGAGAACGTCGACGTGACCGTGAAGAACGGAGATTGCTCAACGGAAGCGCCGCCTCCCTGCACCGCGTGATTCTCCTCGAACCGGCAGTCCGAGAGTTCCGATGCGGGCAGATCGCCCACTACGGAAACTCCGCCGCCACGATACCCTTCGTTGCCGCGGAAGACCGACCCGCGAACGACGATGGGATGGTTGCCCGCGAGGAGAGCGCCACCGCCCCGCACGGACGACCGGTTGCCCTCGAAGTGGCACTTGTCGACCAGGAGGGACACGTCGTTGGCGTAGATTCCGCCGCCGGTCTGATGGGCGTCCTCCCCGTCCGACCGATTCCCGATGAAGTTCGTCTCGATGATCGTGGCGGACACGTCGCCCGGACCAACTCCCGCGTACAGGAAGACCCCACCCCCTGAGCATCGGCCGACGTTGTCCCGGAACTCGCAGTTCTCAATGGTGACGACAGACGACGGCCGTACCGAGAGCCCGCCCCCCTGACACGCCGTGTTGCCCACGAACACCACGCCCCGAAACGTCCCTTCGGAGTTCTCGAACTCGACGCCGCCTCCCCCGAAGGCATCACCGCCGGTGATCGTCAGGAAGCCGAACTCCACAGCGCCGTCGATGTCCTCGACCCGGAACACGGAGGCACTCCCGTCGCCCTGCACAACCACGGCCGCCGGGTCCGTCGTCTTCCCCAGCACGATCAGCGCCCACGGAACATCGATGCCCTGCTCGAGGTGCGTGCCCGGCAGCAGCAGGACGGTGTCCCCGGGGGAGGTCGCGTTCAGCGTGGCCTGCAGGGTCGACGGTGAGGGGTCGTGCTCGATCGTCAGGGCCTGGGGTGACGACGCCGGAACGCACACGGCGAGGAGCGTCGCCGACGCGGCGACGCTGATCCTCCAAGAAACGAAGCGCATCGGGGCCCCTTTCAACTCGACGAGAACGTCTCCGATCCTACCACCGCCCAATCACCTGAATCGCCCCCGCAACGAGAAGGCCGCTACCCCCCCAACGCGACGACCTCTCCTGCCGTTACCGCCGCCTCCGGAACCACCACCGTCCCCTCCCTCCCCGCCATCCTCCAGCGCGCCGGACCGGCCGCAACGCCGCCGCCGTTCGGAGCGTCCGTGGCGTACGGCACCCGCACCCGGGCGATGCCGTCTTCGCCCGCCACGCCGGAGCCCGTCCAGACCACCTCGTGCCGGCCGATGGCGTAGCGCACGGCCACCGCGACCTCCAGGACGTCGCCCGGTGACCCGGAGGCCTCCAGTCGCGCGCCCTCCACGCGCTCCCACACCCAGCCCGCGGGCGCAGGATCCGGGCGCATGCGGTAGCGCGGATCGCGCTGCGGCGACACGTACACGATGCGCGCGAAGTCGATCGGCGGACCGAAGCCGCCGTCGGGCAGCATCGTCCGGCCCTCGAACAGCATGCGCGCGCCGATCGTGCGGTACCACTCGAAGCGGAGCTGCACGCCGTCGTCCGCGCCCCCGCGCTCCGTGTAGCGGGACGACAGCGCCGGATCGGTGGCGCGGATCATGTGCGACACGCGGTTCGGAAGCCACGTGGTCACGAGGACCCAGCGCGCGTCGCGATCGCGGAGGATGCGCTCGGCCGCCGCGGGATCCTCGGCCAGGAAGAAGCGCGACGGCGCGCGAAAGGCCTCCTCCCCCACGAACGTCCCGAAGTTGGTCGCCACCGAGGGACGATCGGCCGCCCACTCGATGAGGTGCCCCCACGTCCAGGAGGCCAGCACCGCCGGGCCGTCGTCCGGAGTACCGGTGCGGATCCACTCCGCCAGCTCGCGCGCGACCGTCGCGGACGGCTGCTCCGGCTGACCGGGCAGCTCCGGATCTCGGGCCGTCGCCTCGCGGGTCCGGGAGAGCGTGCCCACATTCATCAGCGCCGCGAGCACCACGACGACGACGGCCGCAACACCGTCCGGCAGACGCCGACGCTTCGACCCGCCCGCGAACCGCTCGCGCCAGACCGTGACCACGCCCCACGCGATCGTCACGGCCATCGGGAGCGCCAGCGCGTCCGTGAAGCGGACCTGGCGCGCGGCCTGGAGGAAGAGCAGCGGCACCGCGACGGCCCACGGAAGCAGCTCGTGCCGACCGCGGACGAACGCCCGCCACGCCAGCATCGCCCAGGCGAACGGAAGGAGAAGCAGCCCGTGCCCGAGAATCTCCGTGGGATCGAAGGCGGCGTCCTCGCCGAGGATGCCGCGCGATTCCCACACCGCGCCCATGAACGCGTCGTTGCGGGCCATCCAGGCGAAGCCCTCGCGCATGCCCGCCCCGGGACCGACTCCGGTACCGAGGAGGACGATCCCCAGCAGTGCCAGCGCCGCCCCGACGATCCACGGATAGGCGGCCCGCGCGCGTGGGCCGGGAAGGCGAAGCAGCGGCACGAACACGAGCCCGCCGACGATCAGCCACGCCGCGTGGAACCACGACAAGTTCACGACGATCCACGGATGCGTCTCGTTCCAGGAGCTCAGGGCCACGGCCGGCAGGACGACGACCAGCGCCGCCGCGTGGAACGACAGTCCCAGCCAGGGCAGCCCGCGCTGCTCGGTCCGGGCGTGGACCAGCAGCATCCACCCCAGCGCGATCTGCACCGGAAGGACGTACAGCACCGACGCCACCCACGAACCGAGCGCCACGCCCGCCGCCGCGCCCGCCGCTCCGCCCCAGAGCGCCGCGCGACGGGCATCGCCCGCGTGACGGAGTCCCCCGCCCAGCAGGAGCAGCTGCGCGCCGGAGAGGAGCGTGATCCACGCGTGGTGGTCGCCGTTGCCGAGCCGGCTGTACACGATCGACGCGGCGCTGAGCGCGTGCAGCAACCCCGCCAGCAGCGCTCCGCCGAGCCCGGCGAGCACCCAGCCCGCGACGGCCGCGACGCCCGACGTCGCCGCCCCGAACGCGCGGGGCAGGGACGCCACGTGTCGCTCCAGGAAGTCGCGGCGAGCGGGTTCGGCCTCGGGAGCGAACGGTCCGGTCAGCGCGCCGGCGACGCCGGTGTAGTACGGCGGCCACGGAATCGGGGAGCCGTGCGGATGGTTCAGCGCGTCGTCGCGGCCGTCGATCGAGCCCTCGTTGAGGAAACGATCCACGCGGCGCATGTGATAGAAGCTGTCCGCGTCGGACGTGATCCAGGTGTCCCGGGCGGGAACGGGGATCTTCTGGTGCTGGATCGTCCGGAGCGCGGCGGACACCAGCACGATGCCGCACAGGACGAGGACAAGGCGGACGTTGACGGCGACTCCTCCCGGCGACGGATGCGGGAGGATATCACTCCGCGGCGCGAGTGGCGCGGTCCCGGACGGCTAGCCGACTCCCTTCCACCGGCCGTCCTTCCAGACCCAGCCGTGCTTCGTCCGCGACCAGTGCCCCGGAACCCAGCGGTGAGCGGGTTTGCCCGGCACCCAGAGGCCCGGCGCCCAGACGTAGCCGCCCGGCCGCCACTCCCAGTGCCCGGGAATCCAGGCGTGGTCCGGCCCCGGCCGGGGCGGGCGCACCTCGCCGCGCGCCACGGGCGGCGCCACGTGGACGACCCGCTTCGGGGCGCCGCAGGCGGTGAGCAGGGCGAGCGCCAGGATGCAGGGAACGAGTCGGAGCAGGATCCACCTCCGGGTCTTCCGGAGGGATCGGCGGGGAGGCCCCCGCCCTTGACCGGCCTACGCCCGCGCGCGCTCCAGGAAGCTCCCGGCCAGCCGCGGGCCCGTCCCCTCGTCCTCGTGCTTGAAGAAGACGAACGCGTCCGTCCACCCGGCGCCTTTCGCCCGCTCGTGCCAGCGGGCCAGCGCATCCTCGTCGTAGGCGGTGCGGCGCAGACGCAGGTAGCCGAAGTCCGTCGTGCTCACGAACTCGGGCTCGTCGGCGTCGTCGGCGTCGGCCAGGCAGAGCGCCGCTCCCGCCGCGCGCAGGACGTCGTGCGTCTCCGGCGTGGACCACGAGTCGTGCCGGAACTCGAAGGCGGCGCGCGTCCCGGGCGGCAGCGTCTGCAGGAACGCCTCCAGACGCGGAACGTCGGCCTTGAAGTTGGGCGGAAGCTGGAAGAGGAAGCAGCCCAGCCGGTCGCCCAGCGCCGACGCGGTATCCACGAGGTACTGCGTCGGCTCGGCGGCCGATTCCTTGAGCCGCGAGAAGTGGGTGATCCGCCGCGAGGCCTTCAACACGAAGCGGAACGACTCCGGCACCTGGGAGGCCCACGTCGTCAGCACGTCGGCCTTCGGCAGACGGTAGAACGTGTTGTTGATCTCCACGCCGGTGAGCTTCGTGCCGTAGTGGGCCAGCATGTCCTTGGCCGGCAGCTTCTCGGGATAGAAGCTCCCCTTCCACTCCTTGTAGCTGTACCCGGACGTGCCGATCCACCAGTTCATGCGCGGCTCCTTCCTAGATCCATCGACGGACGCGGCGGCGGTACTCATCGTAGGCCTCGCCGTAGATCCTCCGCAACGTCGCCTCTTCCCAGGCGATGAACCGCTTCGTCAGGATCCACACGAAGAGCGGCGGCACGACCCACGGGCTCAGCGAGCCGAGGACGATCGCCCCGGCCACCAGCATCGTCAGGAGGCCGAGGTACATCGGGTTGCGAGTGAAGCGGAAGACGCCCGACGTCACCAGGACCTTCGCCTCGTGGAACGGCTCCACCGGCGTGCCGCGCCGGCGGAAGAGCCCCGCCCCGAGGATCCCCAGCAGCGCTGCGACGCCGGCGAGGACCCAGCCGACCCACTCCCAGCGCAGCGGGACGCCCGGCGCGAGCGGAAGATAGCGGTTCAACAACCACTCCGCTCCCACGCCCGCGAGGAACACGTGCGGCGGCAGGATCCGGAAAAACCTGCTCACGCCGGAGTCCCCCGCTCGATGCGCCGGCGGAGGAGATCTCTCACCGCGAACGTGAACGCGGCGCCGACCGCCATCGCCACGAGGTGGAACAGGTTCGCGCGGAAGAACGCCACCGCCGGGTTGCCGCGCCAGCCGAACAGGTACGGCACGCCGGCCATACCCACCATCAGGATCCCGTAGACGAAGACGAGGAGCCAGCGCAGGTCCTGGTACATCGGCCCGGCGACGGCTCCCGGTTCCTTTCGCCTCGCGACGTGCAGCGCCCACGCCAGCGGCGGTCCCCACGCCCAGATCACGATCGACGCGCCGTTGACGCCGGCCGTGCTCGCGATGACGAGCGCGTTGACCACGATGGAGAGGACGATGAGGAGGAGGAATCGCGACGATCCGAGCAGGCGTTCCGTGTACGGCCCGGCCCGCAGGATGAGGAGCACGTTCAGCGGCAGGTGCACCCAGCCCGACGCCCCGCCCCAGCCGTGCACGAACGCGGCCGTGAACGGCTGCCACGCGTGCCACCGCGGCGACGTCCCGCGGAACAGGCGCTCGACGTCGCCGTTGAGCAACGCCGCCACCGACACGCCGGTCACCATCAGCAGGAAGATCCACGTCACCCAGGGACGCCGGTTTCCCACCGCATCGAAGTAGCGCTCGATCACGGGGTGGAACCGTACGAACGCGCCGGGCGTCGGCGCGGCAGGAAGGCGGGAACGGTCCGCACGTACGCGTCCCAGCGTCGGCCGAAGGCGTCCCGGAGCAGGCGCTCTTCCGCGCGGATGCGCAGCGCGGTACCGGCGCCGCTCAGCAGCATCGTGAGAAGGACCAGGCCGATCCCGCCGCACGCCGCCGACGTCGCCAGCAGGTGCGCCGTCACGGCGACGTAGATCGGGTGGCGGACGATCGCGTACGGACCGTCCGTGACCAGACGATGCCGATCGGTAACGCGCGCCAGCAGGCTCCAGCCGGAACCGAGGCCGCGGACCGCGGCGTGGAACAGCGCCGCCGAGAAGAGCGCCCCGGCCGCCGCCGCGATCCATCGACCGGGCGAGGCGGCCGGAGCCGGCGCCAGGAACGGCAACCCGATGGCCGCGTAGTGCAGCCCCACGCCGACCACGGACGCGACGCTCCTCGCGCGGGCCGGCGACGCCCGCCGCGGCACGAGCACCGGTCCGACGAACATGACGCCCCAGCCGGCCGCGGCCAGGAGCCCCGGACCGGTCAGGACCGCCGGGCCATCCGGGAAACTCACGGGGAGGGCCGGCGGAACAACTCAATCGCCTCGACGAACCAGGCGGGACGCTTCCAGATCCCGTAGAGGAGAACGAGCGCCAGAATGGGCACGGGTACGACGACGTCCAGGAGCGCCATCAGCACGATCGTCCAGACGATGCGCTTTCGTTCGGCGGCGAGTTCGGTCATGCGGAGTCCTCCGGATTCAGGGGCCGGAAGCCGGGAAAGAGATTCCTCGTCTCCGGCACGTCGGCGGGCGGGACGTACTCGCAGCAGGCCTCGTAGCGGACCCACAGCTCCCGGACCTTCTCGTTGCGGTGCGCGGCGTCGATGGCTTCCGGGGACTTCCACTCGAACACCTCGAGGATCGTCCCGTCCTCCGCCTCCATCACCACGACCTCACGCTCCGTGACCAGGTCCTCCGCGCGGAGGATCGGCAGGTGGTCGCGCACGACCGCGCGAAGCTCCTCGGCCTTCCCCGGTTTCGGCCGGAAGGCCGCGATCACGATGACACCCATTGTCTCTCCTAGGATCCGCCGCGACGTCGGATCGCCACGACGACCGGGCGGGAGTGCAGGTCCAGGTGAACGATCTCCGCCTCCGGAACGATCGCCCGGAGCGTCGACTCCGCGCGGTCGCGGTCGGGCACGCCCACGATGCGACCCGACGACTCGATGCCGAGGTAGACCTCCAGCAGGTCCGCCGCGCAGGACTCGACACTCCGGCGGATGCCGGCCTCGTCGGACTCGTCGGGAAAGCGGAAGACCTCGGCGGCGCCCTCGGTCACGCGGACCTCCCGGGCCCCGCGCCCGGCGCGCACGCGATGTCGCAGTCCGCGCGGCCGGTGAGGCGCAGGCGATTCCGCGCGAACCAGCGGTAGGACGCGTCGAAGATCGGGCGCAGGATGGGCCAGCCGGTGGGCGCCAGGAGCCAGCCCCAGCCGACGGCTTCCCACATCGCGCGGAAGACGTCCATTCCCTCCAGCCACCGTCCGTCGGGGCGACGCGCGTGGATGCGGGCCATCAGGTCCTCGCGCGTGACGCCGGGATCCGGCGACAGGAACGAGGGCCGGGCGATGTCGACCAGCTCGACGCGTCCGTCCCGGTCGATCCGGCGCAGGAGATCGATCTCCCGCCGGCAGAGCGGGCAGTCGCCGTCGAAGAAGAGGGTGAGGCGGGCGCTTGCGGACACGAGGACCTCCGGAAGAGCCCCAGGGTACCGGCCGCTCCCCTGCGCCGCCAGGGGCTAGCGGGTCAGGGGAAAGAGGCGCCAGTCCGGCGACGGACCGTCCGCCCGGAGCGAGTGCTTCCTGGAGAACTCCGGATCCAGCCCCACGGTTCCGACGAACTCGTCTCCCTGGAGCCGCCCCGTCCAGCGGAGCCCCTGGCCCCGGAAGATCACGGAATCCTTCGCGGCGCCGGTGACGAACAGCTCCCCGGACACGGCCAGCCCGCGGACGTCGCCCGGAAGTCGCCCCGCCCCCGAGACCGAGAGCCCGGCCACGTCCAGGACGACCGTGGAGTCCGTGGCCCAGCCGTCCACCTTCAGCGTCAACGGGACGATCCCCAGCGTGAGCGGCAGGGGCTCGCCCTCCTCCCGCTGGACCCGGATCTCGCCGTCGCACTCCATGCGCCAGGGACCGCCCAGGCGGACGATCTCACCCGGGACCGGCGGGCGCTGCTTCGTCGAGCAGCCGACCGCCAGGAGAAGCATCGCCAGGGCCGCGAGGGCGAACCGGCTCATGAGTCCGGAACCTCGATGTCGCCCTCCGCCACCATGCACTCGGGAGGGCAGCCGTCCCCGTTGGGGCGGATCGTCCGGTAGTCGGCCGCAAGCTGGAAGCTGGCCCGCGGCGCGCCGTCCACCTCCACGTCCACGAGCAGCGGCCCCTCCAGGATGGCGTAGTGCATCACCACGCGGTCCGTCGCGAAGACGCCGATGGTGAAGATGCCGTCGCAGTCGTGGTCGCCGAGGCAGTGGCCGGACGGACAGTCGTCGGGATCGTCCGTGATCTCGAACTCGCACTCCTCGGCCGGTCCCACGGACGGCGTCAGCGTGACGCGATAGCTCCCGACCGGGAAGCGATCGCCCTCCGGCCGCAGCGTCATCGTGAATCCGTCGAAGCAGCCGATCTCCGTGCAGTTCTCCTCGTTGCAACCTGCCAACCCCATCACCAGCAGCAAGGCGACGCCGGCGACCCATCCGTCGCGCACCGCACGCCCTCGTCCCGTTGATCGCATTCCCACCCCTCGTCCCGATCCGTGTGGCGCCGGGCCGTCCGCTGGGGGGTGAAGGCAGGAAGTGAGGCCCGAGGTCAGGGGGTCAGCCTAGAACGACTCCGGAGAACGGGCAAGCGCGACGTCATCCCCACGCGCGATCGACGAGCACGACGCGCCAGCCGTCGGGGTCCTCGAACGTGAGCGATCGATCGTTCCAGTACGGATTCTCCGGCGCCACCGGCCGATGGCCGTGTCGCTTCATCCCCGCCGCCGCCTCGTCCAGCGCGGCGCGGTCCTCCAGGTAGAACACGAGCAGGTTGTCCTGCGTCGGGGCGGGACAGGGACTCCCGTCCGCGTGGTGCGTGAACTCCAGGTGGTACCCCGCACCCGGAATCCCGAACATCACGCCGTCGTAGCCGTCGTGGTCCCGGAACGATCCAAGTTCCGTCAGCCCCAGCGCGTCGCGGTAGAAGCGCGACACCTCCTCGAGGCGATCGGTGGGGCGGGCCACGCGGAAGTTGACGGGCTTCATCTCATGCCTCCTCGTCCAGTCGCAGGATCGTCTCGTCGATCTCCTCGCCCCGGCCGGCCGCGAAACCGCGGTCCCGGCCGATGAAGCGAAAACCGCACTTCTCCAGGACCCGCGCGGAGGCGACGTTGTCCTCGGCGACGCGGGCGAAGAGCGGCCGCTCCTCCGTGTCCGCCAGAAGCGCCCGCAGCGCCCGCGTGGCGATGCCGCGGCCCCAGAAGTCCCGGTCGATCCAGTAGGTCACCTCGCGCTCCTCCTCCACGACGAACGAGGCGATATGCCCGACCACGTCGTCGCCGAAGAGGATCGTCCGCACGTCGACCGTCGGGCTCGCGCGGATGCGCTCCCAGTGCGCATCGAACGCCTCACGGTCGGTGGGATCCTCCGCCGTGAACGCCGCCACGCGCACCGCCTCCGCGTCGCACTGATGCCGGTAGAGAACGGGAAGATCGTCGTCGCGGACCTCGCGCAGGCGGACATCGACGGGGACGAACAGGAGCGACTCCGCCTCGCCCTCCGGATGCAGGACGATGCCATCGCGGCGAAGCCCCAGCGCCTCCAGCAGGCGGACGGAGCGATCGTTCTCCGGCGACACGATCGCCACGATCCGCTCCAGCCCGAAGCGCTCCCGCCCCCACTCGATCGCGGCCCGCGCCGCCTCCCGCGCCAGCCCCCGGCCGCGAGCGGCGGGAAGCAGCGCGTACCCGACGTCCACGTCGTCCAGCCACGGGCGCTTCAGCAGCCCGCACAGCCCCAGCGGCGTCCCGTCGTCCCGCGACTCCAGCGCGAAGAGCGTGAACCCGTGCTCCGCCTCCATGGCCGCGAACCGGCCGACCAGGCCCTTCGCGTCCTCGTCGGTTTGGACGTTCCGGTCCCCGATGTGACGCACGAAGTCCGCATCGTTCACGAGCTCGCGCAGGAACGGCGCGTCGTCCGGGGAGCATCGCCGGAAGCGGAGGCGCCGCGACGACGGCAGCGGGGGCGCCGCGGCCCGCGACTCACGCGAAGGCACGGGCCACCCACCGGCCGACGACGTGCGACGCCACGACGACGACGACGCCGATCAGCACGTGCTCCAGCACCGCGCCGACGACGGACGTCCCGTTGCTCCGCGCGATGAGGGCGCTCAGCACGACGACGACGAGGAGCCCCCAGACCGACGCCGCCACGACGGCGGTGGACATCGGCAGGAGAAGGAGCGGGACGAGGAACGTGGCCGACATCAGAAACTTGGAGAGGAACGTGGCCGCCGTGGACGCCCAGATCTCACCCGACGTGTGGATCCGCTCCGCCTCCTCGGCGACGTGCACGCCCAGCGCATCCGACAGCGCGTCGGCGATGGCGATCGTGACGATGCCGCCGATCACCGCCACGCGCGAGTTCGTGCCCGCGTACAGACCGATCATCAGGCCCAGCGTGGTGATCACGCCCGACGTCAGCCCGAATCCGAAGCCGCTGCGCAGCGCCTGGCGCAGTCCCGTGCCGGTGTCCGTCATCCCAGAATCTCCTTCACGCGTTCCCGCAGCCTCGGGACCAGCTCCGCCTCGAACCAGGGGCGCTGGGAGATCCAGCGCCGGTTGCGCGGACTGGGGTGCGGCAGCGGGACGATCGTCGGCCACGTTTCCTCCCAGGCCTCCACCGCGTCCGACACCGAGCCCCGTCGCCCGAGATGCCAGTCCAGCGCGTAGCGGCCCAGCACGATCGTCAGCTCGATCCGCTTCAGGTGACCGAGCACCCGGTCCCGCCACGCCGGCGCGCACTCGGGCCGCGGCGGAAGATCGCCTCCCTTGACCGTGCCCGGGTAGCAGAACCCCATCGGCACGATGGCCAGACGACGCGGATCGTAGAACGTCTCCCGGTCGATGCCCAGCCAGTCGCGCAGCCGATCGCCCGAGGGATCGTCGAAGGGGAGGCCGCTCTCGTGGACGCGCCGCCCCGGCGCCTGCCCCGCGAGGAGGATCCGCGCGGAGGTGGCCGCCTGGAGCACCGGACGCACGCCGTGCTCCAGCTCCGCCGCGCACAGCGTGCAGGCGCGGACTTCCTTCAGCGTCTGGGGCAGCGAGGGCACGGCGCACTCCGGATCGGGGTCAGTCCTTCTCTCCCAACAGGATGCACCGCGGCCCGGGCAGCTTCCAGTCCCCCCACGCGTCGCGGCGGTCCACCCGCAGTCCCGCGGCCTCCAGCCAACCGGCGGCATCGTCCGCCCGGATCAGGTCCAGCCGGTGCAGTTCGCGGCGGACGTCCGGGGCGCCGCGGATCCGGAAGCGGATGTCGCGGTGCAGCCGCGTGGGGGAGGCGAGCGACGCGACGGACTCCACCTGCCAGCCGTCGCCCTCGCGCACCGACGTCCGCTCCAGGCCGGCGTTCTCGTCGCCGCGGTCCTCCAGCAGGTCGAAGAGGAGGAGGCCGCCGGCCGGAAGCGCGCCGGCCAGGCGGGCGATCAGCGCCGCGCGATCGGGCGGCGCATCGGGATCGGCCACGTAGTTCAGCGGCTCGCCCACGGCGTAGACCGCCACCTCGTCCCGCAGCTCGAAGTGGTAGAGCGACCCCACCTCGAACTCCCCGCCGGGAACGTCGCGGCGCGCTCGGCGGATCATCGCCTCGGACTGATCCACTCCGCGGACCTGGAGGCCGGCCGCCGCCAGCCGCGTCGAGGTGACCCCGCCGCCGCACGCAAGCTCCGCCACGTGCGCCCCGGCGCCGTATCGCTCGCGGAGCAACGGAGCCAGCCATTCGCCCGCCCGCCGCGGATACTCCGCGAACCCGGCGTGGTGCAGCTCGGTGAGATCCGGTCCATAGAACGTCAGTGGAGCCTCCGGTGTCCGGCGTTATCGATAGAGCGCCTTCACGGAGGACCAGGATTGGTGGTCGAGACCGACCGCGCACGTGAACTGCGCCCCCCACCGAAGCCACTCCGCCGTTCCCACGCCGTCGAAGGGAGGCTCGCCCGGGCAGAGCGGTGAGGTGGCCGTTCCGTAGTAGAACGAGTGAGGCACGCGGGTCTCGGGGTAGCAGAGGCCGAGAGCCTGTGGGCCCGTCGGCCCCGCCGAGGGCTGATCCGTCGGCCAGACGGTGTAGTTTCTGTCCGGCCAGCAGTTGTTGATCGCGGCCAGCTCAACGGTCAGCACGACCGGACCGGTGACGGGAACGTCCCAGAGGTGCTGAACTGCGCCGCTGAGAGGCAAGTAGACCTGCGAGGCCAGGGGAGTGGTCGGGCAGCCGTTCGCATCGGCGGAGGCAACGAACACGGATCCGGTGAAACCGTAGCCGACCGGCACGCCGTCCCAGCAGTAGACCTGGGTGGAGGTCAACACCGTCTCGTCGCAGCACGGTTCCACGAGCAGCCCCAGCCTGGCCCCGTGGCGCCACAGGTTTTGCTCATCGGCCCAGCTGTTCCACAACCAGAGCCATCCGGTACATGCGTTCCAGTAGGTGACGGAGCAGGTAGCCCCCGCCGACCAGAGGTCCGCTTCCCGGTCATCGACGACCGCGCTCTCCAGCGCCGCCGAGGGTGATGCCGCAAGCCACACCGAGAGAAAAGGGAACAGCGATGCCGCAACACGCTTTCCGAACATGATTCCACTCCCTGACGAACATCCCAATGGTGTGAGTCGGTCGGATCGCCGCACCCCCCTTCGGGACCACGACGTGCCTCCATTGTGCCGCACCGGGTTCCGCGATTTCAAACCCGGCCGTCACGCCGACCCCGGCTTCTCCAGCACGAACCAGACGTAGCCGGACAGAAACTCGCGCAGCCCCGGCACGCCGAGGAACGCGCTCGTCCACCGCACGTACTTCGAGCCGAACGGCACGGCGTGCGTGGTGCACTCGAAGCCGGCCCCGCGGAACGCCTTCTCGAAGTCCGTGAGGAGGTACTTGTTCAGGTAGTCCGTGGAGATGGAGTCGTTCGTGAACTTGTCCGGGAGTCGACTCCCGTCCTCGTCGAAGTCGTGCATGTCGGGGACGTACCACGGGCTGTGATAGACACGTCGGCAGACGCGCAGCATCGTCTTCTCGCTGAAGATCACGTGCGCCCAGGGCACCGGCATCACGGACCAGAGGTGCGGCGCGAACGGATGCTTCCAGCTCCACGTGCCGATGAGGATCCGTCCGCCGGGCCGCAGCAGCCGACGCAGCTCCGCGAGGATCGGCCCGGGGCGGGAGACGTGCTCGAAGACGTCGTAGCTGATGATCACGTCGATGGATTCGTCGTCCACGGGGATGCGGTCCACGTCGCCGCGCACGAACCGGAGCCGGTCGCTCTCCCGCAGCGTGCGGGCCCGCTCCAGCGCCTTCTCGTCCACGTCCACCCCGACGACCTCGCTGGCCCCCTGCCGGAGGTACTCGGCCGAGATGGCGCCGTCGTTGCAGCCGAAGTCCATCACGGCGCGGTCCTTCAGGTCGATGTCGTAGCGCCGCACGGAGTCCAGGATCCGCTCGATCTCGCCGGCGCGGTAGGAGTCGTACTGGTCGATGTCCTGGAGCGCATCCTTCATCTCATTGGAGTGCGCCACCTCCGTCCGGTAGAACGCACGGACGAGACGGTAGAGCAGGCGCTCGCGGAGGGTCGGCGGGGGCAGATTCATGACCCGCGGAGTATGGACGACTGGGAGTCCCGGTCAACCTCCGGGATCACGACGGCCCCAGCGCGTACGCCTTCCGCCACCCGTCGGGAACGGGGAGCGGCACGCCGTACAGGTAGCGGATCAGCTGGCCCCGGTGGGCCGCGTCGTGCTCCAGGAGATCCAGCAGCAAGCCGGCGCGGACCTCGTCGAACGACCCCGCATCGGCGGCGAGCTCCAGCACGCGCCGCCCCGATCGTTCCAGCGCGTCGCGCACGCGCTCCACGCTCTTCACTTCCTCTCCGGTCAGCGAGCACGAGAAGCCCGCCCACGTTCCGCCTTCGATAGCCCGGGCGTAGCTCTCGCGCGCGCCGACGACGCACCAGAGCTGCGCGCCGACGGAATTGGAGCGCACGCCGGGCAGCGTCCGGACCAGATCGTCGTCCGAGAGCAACTCGATCAGCTCGCGGTAGAGATCCAGCGACCGCTCCAGTCGATCCCGCAACGCCTGCACGAATGCCACGATTCCCTCCGGGTCAGGGTCCGAGGAACCACTCCACCAGCTCGACGTTGTCGACGAAGGACCACGTGTGCGGCGACGCGCCGCCCTCCCAGCCGTCGCGCTGCCGATGCGTGGTCACCAACTCCGCCCGGTCGTTCCCGAGGATTCGCAGCCGGTTGACGAGGCCCGCCAGGTCGATGGAGTTCATGCTGCGGTAGTCCTTGCGGCGGTGCTCGATCCACCAGTCCACGTCCGGCTCGTGATAGGCGCGCACCGGCACGCCCCGCAGCAGCGCGGCGTTCCCGCCGTCCGGCGCGGCGTCGCAGTAGGGCGACGCGTCCCGGTACGCATCAGCGGCCGCGGACGGCGGACCGCCGAGGTTCTTCTCCAGGAGGTACGTCACCCAGCGGCCCTCGTCCGCGGCCGCCGGATGGAAGCCCAGCTCCGCCGCCCGTCGTTCCGCCTCCCAGAGCCGTTCCAGGTCCAGCGGCGCGTCCACGACCGCCACGGACCCCAGCCTGAGCGAAGCCTCCTCGCCCCGGCCCGCCAGATGCTGGGCGACGCGGAGCGCGCGCGTTCCGCCGAGCGACAGCCCGGCGAGGTGCACGGGATGGCTTGCAAGGTCGTTCGCGGTGAGCACCTCGGCGATGCGATCGACGAGACGCCGAACGTCGTCCGCCGCGAACAGGAAATCCAGGGGGTTCCCCGTGGTGACGTGCAGCACGGCGAGCCCGCGCGGCAGGGCCTCTCCCTCCACCGTGCCCGGCTCCGGCGCGAAGCCGGACGAATCGAAGCGTCGCGCATCGACGAAGACGATCGTGCCCGAGGCGGGACCGTCCGGCAGGATCAGCGTATGGCCCACCTCGGTCAGGGGAACCGCGCGGTGCGGCTCCGGGCCGATCCGCAGGAGCCCGTGCCCGGGCTGGTAGTCCGCCACTAGGCGGTGAGACTGCGCCGGGAGGGCGCACGCGAGCAGGAGCACGGGAAGCAGCGGAAACCGGAACATGGCGAGAGGATGCGCACAATCGGCCCATCGCGCAACGGGCGTCAGGCGGCGCCGGCCGGCACCCCGTCGAAGAAGTCCACCTTGCCGGTCTCGAGATGGTACTCCGCGCCGACCACGAGCAGCCCGTCGTCGCTCAGCCGCTCCAGCACGGCCGAACCGTGCCGCAGGTGGTCGGCCGACGCGCGGATGTTGGCGCGCACGCCGCGCTCCACCATCGCATCGTCGACGGGGTCGCCCCCTTCCAGCAGCGACTCCACGGCGGGCCGCACGCGATCCACGATCGAGGCGAGGTTCGGCGAGCGCTGCTCCCCCGGCTGCCGTAGCTCGTTCAGCGTCGCCGTGACGGCGCCGCAGTTGGAGTGCCCCAGCACCACCACGAGGCGCGTCCCGAACTGCTCGGCCGCGAACTCCACGCTTCCCACCTGCGACGGCGCCACGATGTTCCCCGCCACGCGGATGACGAAGAGATCGCCCACCCCCTGGTCGAACACGAGTTCCGCAGGCACTCGGGAGTCCGAGCAGCCGAGGATGATGGCGAACGGCTCCTGCCCGCCGGCGACGTCTCGGCGCCGCGCCGCGCTGATGAGCTCGTCACCCGTGAGGCGTCCGGACGCGAAGCGGGCGTTGCCTTCACGCAGGCGATCGAGGGCGGACAGGGCTCTCACGGGACTCATCGTCGGGCTCTCCTAGGGTCGGGGGGCGTCGGCATCGTACTGGAGATCGCTCGCTCCGTCCGCGTAGAGACGCTGGTGGCGGACGATCGCCTCCGGCCAGCTCTCCGGCGGGGGCGTCCCGTCCCGGACGTCGCGCCAGGCCCGGCCGACCTGCCGCGCACAGATCTCCGGCGGCACGCCGCCGACCCCCGTCCCCAGCCCCGGCATCGCCACGTGGGCCAGCTCCGACGGCCGCTCCCGCTGGAGGAGGAAGACGGCGCGAGCCGCCAGGTACGGATTCACGCTGTCGACCAGGCGCATTGGCACCCGCATGGTGGGCGCCACGATCAGCCACGGTACGTCGGTGCGGCCGGTGGGGACCGCCTCCGCCTGCCCCACGAGGATCTCGCCGTGGTACTTCGCGGCGATCCGGTCGCGAACGGCTGCCTGCAGGGAGTCGCCGAAGTGCTTCCGGTACACCGCGTCGATGCCGCCGTCCAGGAAGCCGTAGCTGTTGGCCGGGCTCACGTAAGCGTCACAGTGCAGATCCAGGATGGAGCCGCGATGCACGGACACGTCCGGCAGTTTCGCCGCGATCGTCTCCCACGCGTCGGCCAGATCCGGCTCCAGCGCGGCCAGCGTCAGGCGGACGGGGGACGTCGACATCGTCTCTCCTACGGAGTGTCCGGCGCGGCCAGGGAATCCATCGTGCGGTGGATCTCCTCGTCCGCGATCATGTCATCGTAGTCGATAGAGATCTCCCGCGGATAGCCGGACACCTCGTCGTACCGGACGTCCACACGATGCGCGCGCCACAGCGCGTCGTCGATGAGCGCGAAGTTGTCCTCCACGGTGGCGGCCGATCCCCGGGCGCGCGCCTCGTACTCCGCGATCTCGGAGTCGCTGAGGCCCTCCACGTCGGTCAGCGTGATCCCCTCGATCACGCCGTCCCGCACGTGCACGATCCACTCGCGCGGCGGCGGGCAGAAGCAGCTCATCGTCTGCTCCGCATCGTAGGACTCCAGTCCGTGCGTGGCCCAGAGCTCACGGGCGTCCTGCAGATCCCGTCGGGATCCGGACTCGCTCTCGGAGCCGGCGCACGCCAGCATCGCCAGCGGAAGCAGCGCGATCCACCACGCCCTCATCGCATCGCCTCTTCCACGATGGCCACCGCCAGGCTTGCGGCCGGATCCAGCAGGTCCGCGGCCCCCTCCTCCCCGGGCAGGAGCAGCGGAATCTCGGTGCAACCCAGGATGATCCCGTCGACACCGCGCGAACGGAGCTCCCGGACCGCGCCAAGCGCCGACGCGCGGGAAGCATCGTCCTCCCGTCCCTCCATCACCCGGAGGATCGCGGCGTTCAGATCGGCCTGCCGATCTTCGTCGAGGATCTCGAACCGGAACGCGTCAGCTCCGTCGGCCTTCGTGTAGACCGGCACGTCCGCGTCCAGGAACCCCAGCACGCCCACGCGCCGCCAACGGCGCCCGCGCACCTCCCGCAGCGCCACGTCGATCATGCTGAGCAGCGGCTTTCCGGCGGCCGCCTCCACGTCGCGCGCGAAGAGGTGCGGGCTGTTCGCCGCGATGACGACGAAGTCCGCCTTCTCCCCGAGCCAGGCGGCAGCCTCCAGGAACGCTCGGTCGGCCCGCAGCGGGCGGACGGGACGACCGTCCCCGTCCAGCTCCACGGGCGGACGACGATGATGCAGCACGATCATCGTCGGGTAGCCGGTGGGTCCGCCCGGCGGGAGGCGCCTCTGGGACTCGCGGTGCACCGCTTCCTGCAGCCACACCGTCGCCTGCGGGCCGATCCCGAGGATGCCCACGGAACGCGTCGGACGACCGCTTCCCTTCACGACGCCTCCAGCGGCAGGATCATGATCGCCTCGCCGTCGTGGTACTCCCCCGTCTTCCGAAATCCGAGGGACTCGTAGAACGGACCGGGACCGCCCGCCGCCTCCACGAAGCTGAGCTTCAGCTCCGTCGCATCCGGTCGGCTCTTCACGTGCTCGATCAGCGCCCGCATCGCCTTCCGGCCGAAGCCCAGGCGCTGGTACCGCGCGTCGATCATGAAGCGCCACAGGTAGTAGAGCGGCTTCTCCGGCTGATCGGACAGCAGGAGGAAACCCACCGGCATGTCGCCGGCGTAGATGGCGCGCGCCCAGGCGTCCGCGTGGATTCCGGCCTCCGCGAGCGACACGGAGTTCGGCGCCACGAAGCTCTTCTGGGCCGGCGTCACGTCGAGCTTGAGCACGGGATAGAGCGTCTCCTCCGTGATCTCGCGCAGCATCACGTCCGCGTCGCGGGACGGCAGCTCCCCGTCCGCGGAACGCGGCGCAGGCTCCAGCACCTTGCCGAGACTGGCCCGCTCTTCCTCCTCGTAGCCGAGGCTGCGGTAGAAGTTCACGACGTCGCGGTTCGTGGCGCGGACCTGGAGGTTCACCTTCGGGCAGCCGGCCGCGGCCAGGCGACGTTCGGCCTCACGGACGAGCTCCGCCGCGATGCCCCGGCGCCGGAACTCGGGAAGCACGGCGACGTGGTGCAGCCAGCCGCGCACGCCGTCGAAGCCGGCCATCATCGCCCCGACGATACGTCCGTCGCGCTCCGCCACGAGGACGTGCTCGCGCTGCGCGAGCAGCTTCGTGGCGAGCAGCCGACCGGGTTCATTGCGCGGCGGATCGTCCGGGAAGACGTCGGCCCACAGGCGGCACACCGCCTCGACGTCGTCGTCGCGGTACGCGCGCACCGTCGCCGACGCGTCTTCGTTCACCGCGGGCTCCCCGGCCCGAGCGTGCGCTCCAGCGCGCCGCGGTCCCAGCGAGCCAGGTCGGCCGCCGCCTCGTAGGTGGACTGCAGGAACTCCAGCAGCGCCTCGTCGGGCGACGGTGCCGTGCGGACCGCCTCATAGGGAAGGACGAACTCGCCCAGTTCCGCGAGGAACGTGGCGGCGTCCGGGCGAACTCTCGCGTCGGCGAAGCCGTCCGGCGCCGGATACGCGTAGGAGTAGAACATCGCCTCCTCCACGCCGCCGCCGCCGGGCCAGAAGCCGGCGCTGCTCACCTCGTGGGAGTAGGCCTCACGCGCCACCCAGTCCGGGAAGTTGGGAACGCCCCCCGGATGCGGCGGCGCCTCCCGGCCGGAGAAACGCGTGACGGCCAGGTCGAAGCTGCCCCAGAAGAAGTGGACGGGGCTGCACTTCCCGATGAACCGCGCCCGGAACTCTTTGAACACGCGGTCGACCTGCAGCATCGCCCGCCAGAATCGAGTGACCGCGTCGGCATCGTACGGACGAGGCGCATCGTCCTGATCGAACGGGATCGCGTCCGGGATCTCGCTGGGCGTGGTGTGGATCCGGACGTCCAGCTTCAGGTCGTCCAGCCTCGCGAACACCTCGCGGTGGAACTCCGCCACGGAGCGCGGCTTCAGCTCCAGATCCCGCTGCTCGCCGTCCGCCACCCTGATCTCCAGGCGGTGGTGGACCAGGTCGAAGTCGATCTCGAACGTGCGCGCGCCGCACGGGATGGGCGAAGTTCCGAGGCCGCGCGCCGTGAGGTAGAGCGGAACGTGCCACGAGTGATTCACCCACGGCGTCCGGACCAGACGGATCTTGCCCGCCACCTGAGTCCAAAGGTGCAGCGCCCGGGCCGTCTCGGCCCACTCCGGATAGGGGATCGCCGGCCAGTCGGCGCCGGTGGATCGATTCATTGCCGCCATGCTCCTGCTCCCGGAACGTCGTTTCGTGGGGCGTGGCGCGGCAGTATGAAGGACGGACCGGGCGCTCGCAAGGCGGCTAGGGCTGCGGTGCCTCCGCGTCGCCCCGGACGCCTTCCAGCCATCCCAGCACGATGCCGCGCGCCGCGGACATGTCCTGCCCGGTCCGCCGGTCGACGAACATCGACGAACCGTGCACGCCCTCCTCGATCACGTGGAACGTGACGCCGGCCGCCTCGAACGTCTTGCGCTGCTGCTTCGAGCCGTCGCTCTCCATCTCCTTGCCGGGACGGAAGGCCAGCATCGGGGCCTTCACGTCGTCCAGCCACTCGTCGGCCAGGCAGTCCGCGAGCGGCCCGCCGCCCGCCGGCGAGCAGGCGATCACGCCGGACACGTCATCCGGATGCTCGGCGGCCAGCCGGAAGACGAGCGTGGCGGAGAAGGAGCTGCCCCACACGACCGCCGTCTCGCCCTCGCCGACCGACGCTTCCAGCGCGGCGACCAGGTCCGGATACGACTCGCAGTACCCGATCGCGGCGTCGGGTCCGAGGTTCACGACGGTCCGGTTGACGCCGCGGAAGCGATCGCCGCCGGCCCGCAGGTCCCAGGCCACGGCACGGTACCCGGCCTCGTTGAGCCAGGGCACGATCGGCTCGTACTCGGTACGGACGTCCGCGCCGCCCTGGTGGAACAGCACGATCAGCGGAGCCGCGTCGTCCAGGTCGCCGAAGTAGCGCTCGCCGTAGATGGTGACGCCGTCGGACGTCTCGGCGACGAGCGGCGCGGGTTCGTCGGCCGAAGCAGCGGCCGGAGCAGCGGCCGCCGCCAGGACCACCAGCATCGCCGGGGTGAGGTCACGAAGGAACCGGACCGGGAACAGAGAGCGCATCGAGCCTCCTCGGGAATGAGGGAAGGAATTCCGCCAGCATGCCTCGAACCGGGCCGGAGCGCACCCGCGGCCGGGCATCTTTGACATGGGAGATAGCGGACGGCCGTCGCCGTTTGGACACGTCCCCTCTCCGCCGGCGGCCGCCGGCCGACCCGGCCACCGCCTCAGTCCGGGCTCCGCTCCAGGGCGTAGTAGGCGCTGTCATAGACGCGGTCGTGCCACTTCCAGTTGGCGTGCTCCACCTTCTCCCGCGTGAACCCGGCCTTCTCCAGGATCCGGTAGGAGGCGACGTTGTGGAGCGTGACCCCCGCCTCGATCCGGCGGACGTCGGCGCGGTCGAACAGCCACCGGATGATCGCCTGCAGCGCCTCGGTGGCGTAGCCCTGCCCCTGCGCCTCCCGCTCGATGAAGTAGCCGATGCGGTAGACGCCGTCCTCACGCTCCGTGAACTCCGGTCGCGCGCACGTCTCGAAGAGGCCGATGACCTTCCCCTCGGCCTCGATCGCCCAGAGGATCGACGCGGGATCGCGCAGGCCCGGTTCCATCCAGCCGAGCACGTCCTCCACGGTCTTGGCCGCGTACTGGAAGTCCTCGATGCTCTCCGGATCGCGCGCGATCTCGAACAGGCGCGGCGCATCGTCCCGCGTGAGGCTGCGCAGCCTGAGGCGATCCGTCTCGATGGCGGGCGGCTCCGCGGCCCCCAGCGATGCGGCGTGATCCCCGGCCTTCTCGCGCGTGGGGTTGCGGTTGTACGCCGCCGATCCGCCGCGCGGCACGCTCAGCGACTCCCACCGCGCGCCGCGACTGGACTTGGCCAGCAGGACGATCTGGCCCACGTGATACCCGGCGTGTGCCAGCGATCGGAGCAGCGCCTCGTCGACGCGGAGCGGAACGCCGCGGATCGTGATCGTCCGCTCCAGGTCCGCATCCGTGAGCGATTCCAGTGTCGCCGTCAGCGTGTCCCAGCCCCGGTTCCACTTCTCCTCGAGCTCGTCGCGCGAGACGTTCCGATCCTCGAACTCCGAATCACGATCCCGCCACGGCTTCTCGCCGTCGGTCGTGAGGAAGTCCGTGAAGCGCGACTCGAGGTTGCCGGAGAGATGCCAGACGAGCACCGAGACGGAATTGCCGCCGGACTCCGCGCGGTTCAGCGCATCGTCGTCCATCGCGGCGAGGGCGCGCTGACCGAGGCCGCGGTACCGCCGGTACTCGGCCTCCACGTATGACAGGAAGGTTCGGCTCATGGAACGCCTCCCTCTCGAAGAAGGGAATGCAGCGTACCACGCGGAAGGGTCCCGGCCCGCCGCTCGCGTGACGCCGGTCAGCGCCGGGAGCGCGAGGCGGCCTCCGGCTTGAGCGTCTGGACCAGCACCGCGCCCGGACCGCGCAGGCGCGTCATGAAGAAGCCCTCCCGGCTGAAGAGCGTCTTGCGCAGCGAGCCCACGCTCTCGATGTCGTAGTCCACGCGATCCGAGAAAGCGGCCAGGTTGCCGGTGCTGACCCGGATCTCCTCGCCCCCGCCCAGCATCGACTTGCGGAAGTCGCCGCGGCCGTGCACCAGCACCGTGCCGCTCCCGGAGATCCGCTGCAGCACCAGCCCGGCTCCACCGAAGAACGCCGCGCCCGCGCGCCGGGCGATGGAGACGGAGATGTCGATGGAGGAACCCCACGCCGCGAGGAACGCGCCGCGCGTCGTGAGGACCGGACCGTCGGCGTCCAGGTCCCACGTCTCGATGTGGCCGGGCGAGTTGGAACCCAGGACCACCGTCGCCGGGTCCTTCGAAACGGACTCGATGTACGTCAGCGACATTCCCTCGCCCGACAGCGAACGCTTGAGCGCGCCGGCCAGGCCGCCCGGGAGGCGAACGTCCCAGCGCAGGCCGGGCGTGTAGGAGATGATGGCGCCCTTGGACGCCCACACCGACTCGCCCTCGGACAGGGTGAGCCGGGCCGTCTGGGCGACGGTTCCGTCGAGCTGGAAGTCCATCGCTTGCATTCCCGTCAGCGGTAGAGGGCCTTCACGTTCCCCCAGCTTCGCGCATCGACGGACACGGGGCAACGGAACTGTGCGGACCAGAGCAGCAGCTCCGCATTCCCGACGTCGTCCGCAAAGGGCGATCCCGGACAGAAGGGCGAGTCCAGCGTCCCGTAGTAGAAGGACCGCGTCTCCCGCGTGGACGGATAGCAGAGCCCCAGGGCCTGGGGCCCCGTGGGTCCCTGCGCGGGGCGGTCCGTGGGCCACACGCTCTGGTTGAGGTCCGCCTCCCGGGGATCGTCCGCCCAGAGGATGACCTGCATCACGATCCGGTCCGGCACGGGAAGGTCCCAGAGAAACTGGGTGGCTCCGCTCACCGGCAGGTAGGACTGCTCCGCCAGCGTCACGTCCGGGCAGCCGTTCGCGTCCGCGGTGCTGATGCGCACGAAACCCGTGTGGCCGTAATCGGAGGGCGCGCCGCTCCAGGCGTACACCTGGGTCGCCTCCAGCACGCAGGACTCGTGGCAGGAGTCGTAGACCTGACCGAGGACATCCTGGTGACCCCAGTTGGGGTGCGGCGATTCATCTCCGGGCTCCGCGCTCCAGACCCAGAGCCAGCCCGTGCAGACGTTCCAGTAGTGCACGGTGCAGGTGGCCGATGCCCCCCACGGGTCGGCCTGAGCGCGATCGAAGACGGCGGTGCTCCGCTCCAGGGCGGACGCCGAGGTGGCCAGCAAGAGCAACAGAACGACGCTTCCGGCAATACGATTCATGAGGTCCTCCGGAAATGGAATGACCTCTCGATTGTAGTGCCTCGGATCCCCCGGACTCAAATCGCCGGGGCCGCCGGCCGGCCTACCGGTACTGCGACTTGATCCGGGACCAGGTGGAGTTCTCCACGGCCACGGGACCGTTGAAGAAGAGCAGCTCCGCGACCAGCATCGGGCCCGCGGGGCACTGCCCCACCGCGAACAGCGGATCCCACTGATCACGCGCGTTGAGCACGCCGTTCAGCGTGATGAGCGCCAGGTAGTCCACGTTCGTCGGCACGATGCTCATCGTGGCGGCGCTCCACCCGCCGTTCTCGTCGCAGTTCAACCAGAGGTAGAGCGAGAACAGCCCGCCGGGCACGGCCCCCACGTTCTCGTTCGGATCCGTGGCGCTGGAACTCAAGGACCAGCCGTAGAGCTTCTCGCCGGGACCGCAGAGATCGGAGGAGCAGGGCACGCCGGCCGTGGAGAAGCCGGTCGTGGCGGAGACGTGAGCCGCGGGAATCGGAGACACGCAGTCCACGGTGAGGACATCCGCGTAGTCGAAGGAGTTCGTCAAGCAGACGACGTCGTCCGCCGCAGCGACGAGCGGAAGCGCGAAGAGGCTCACCGTGAACATGGCCAGCGCGCGAAGGGGCCGGAAACGAATCGAGATCATCGAAGACCCTCCTGAGTCCGGGTGCCTCCGGAGTGTCTCCCTTCCCGCTTCCCCATTGCAATGAAATCGATCCGGCCCCGCGTGATGGTTGCTTCAGCCCGTGAGCGACGCCTCGAACGCCCGCACTTCCGCCGGAGAGCGCAGCGTCCACCGCTGCACCGAGGGATCGGCGACGTCCATCGCCCGGATCACGTGCGGGCGAGTGTCGCGCGGCCAGTTCCAGGTCCAGCGCAGGAACTCCACGTCGATCTGCTCGGGGCAACCCGAAGCCAGGTCGGCCCGCGTGCGGCCGAACGTCGTGGCGATGCGGCGCGCCACGCGCCACCGGCATCGCCAGGCGGGGAGATCCAGGAACAGCACGGCGTCGGCGAACTGCAGGCGTCTCGGCAGCGTGGCGTGGTAGTTGCCGTCCAGGATCCACGCGGGCTCCGCCAGCAACTCGTCGAGTCGACGGTGCCACTCGTCGTCCGGCGTGGGGCGCCACCCGGGATTCCAGTAGTGCTGGTCCAGGTGGATCACCGGCAGGGAAAGCAGCGGTCCGAGCCGACGAGCGAGCGTGGACTTTCCCGCACCCGGACTCCCGACGACGAGCAGCCGGCGGAACATCGCCTCAGACGTGCTGGTCCACGAGGATCGCGTTCCCGTCCGGATCGACGGCCGTGAAGCTGGCCGGGCCGGACCCGGATTCGTCGGCCTCCTGCACGAGCGTCACGCCGGCCTCCTTCAACCGGCGCTGCAGCTCGCGCACGTCCGTGAACTCGCTCGCGGACTCGCCGTCCTGGTTCCAGCCGGGGTTGAACGTGAGGATGTTGCCCTCGAACATTCCCTGGAACAGGCCGATGACGTGCGAGCCGTTCCGGAGGATGAGCCATCCCTGCGACGCGTCGCCGCCGGCCTCCTGAAAGCCGAACTTCCCGTAGAAGTCGCGGGACGCCTGAAGATCCTTCACGGACAAGCTGATCGAGAATGCACCGAGATCCATCGCGGACTCCTGGAAGCGGGAACGGATCGGCCAGCTTGCCAGACGGACGGACCCGCGGCAACGACGTCATCGTCCGGCCGGATCGACCTGCGCGGGTCGTCAGGCGGCGGCCCTCGCCGTCACGACGGCCACCTCGACCAGGGCGATGGCGCCGACGATGGCATGGATGAGGATGCAGGGGACGAGGGATCCCGACCGGCGACGCACGGCCGCGAGGACCAGGCCCGCCGCGAAGATGCTCGCGATCCCGTACGCGTCGTACTGGACGTGCAGCGCGGCCCAGAGCGCGGCGGGCAGCAGCCAGACCACGAACGTCGGGACGCCGAGCCGCTCCAGCGCGCCCATGAGGAAGCCGCGGAACGCCACCTCCTCGAGGATCGGGGCGGCGACGATGACCGCGATCACCGAGAGGGCGGGCCCGGCGCTCAGGTAGGCGCTCCGCGTCCACGGATCCACGATGGGGCGACCCAGCAAGAGCGTGAGTCCGTCGAGCGCGGCGACGAACCCGATCGCGACGAGTGCGGACAGGCCGAGCGCGAGGGCGCCCGCGGGAACGAAGCCGAGGAACCGCCCCGGGTGCTCTTCCCTTCGCGCGGCGCGGGAGCGGATCAGCGGGACGAGCACGGCGGCCGCCACGATCGTGGCGGTGAACCCCATCAGCCCTTCCTGCTGCGGGCTCTCCAGGGAGGCGATCGCGCCCTCGCCTTCCGTTCCGGCCAGCATCGCGATGCGGATGAGCACGACGAAGATCTGCAGGATCACTCCGACGAGCCCGATCAGCAGCAGATCGCCGACGAGTCCCAACGCGGTCCAGGGTCGAAGCGGGCGGCTCTCGGTCGGAGCGGATGACTCCATGGTTGCCTCCGTCAGTCGGTGGGCTTGAAGCGCCGCGCGAGCAACCCCGTCGCGCGGGACAGGTCCAGATCCGCCACCAGCAACGCCTCCTCGTCGTGGGGCTGACTCGCCACGAGGTCGCCCTCGGGATCCACGACGCAGGACGTCGTCGGGGCCCCGGCCATGGCGGCGTTGATGGACGCAAAGTAACACGTGTTCTCCGCCGCACGGCAGCGCTGGGCCGACTCGTGGAAGGTCGGGCGATGTCTCCCCGGAACCGGCTCGTGGAAGTGCGGATGGAACACGATGGAGGCTCCGCGCAGCACGGCCCACCTCACGGTCTCCGGATGGCGGAAGCCCTCGTGGCAGATCGCGACGCCGACGGTGACGTCTCCCACCGCAAAGACGCGGCGTCCGTGGCCCGGGGCGTAGGTCGGCTCCTCGGACGGATCGAGCTGCACCTTGTCCTGGAACCCGATCCGCTCCCCGTCCGGACCGATCACGAGCGCCGAGAGCACGGGACCGGCGCCGACGCGTTCCGTCCCCAGCACGACGGCCACGCCGGCCCGTCCGGCAGCCTCCGCCACCCGCGTCCACGCCGACTCCAGGAAGTCCGCGTCGGGCGGGGGCAGCGCGCGACGGGACGTGCGGTAACCCGGGACGAAGCTCTCGGGGAAGGCGACGATCCGCGCCCCCCGTTCACCGGCCTGCACGATCGCGGCCACGGCCGCCTCGACGGAAGCTTCCGGAGATTCCGGAACCCGGAGGTGGGCCAGCGCGATCCGGTAGGGCTTCATCGGCGGAGGCTAGCACGACGGGACGGACTCCGCCCGGCGGAACCGGCCGCGGGCCTGCTTCGCCCGCGGCCTCGCGGCGCCTCGTCCCCGGGAACCGTCGTTCCGGCGCCGCGTCCGCTCCGGGGTCTAGCGGCGCCGCTCCAGCTTCCAGTCCGTGTAGGACTTGAGCTGATCCATCGACTCGGGCGCCACGAAGCGGGTCTCGGTCTGCGTGACGCGATCGATGTCGAACTCGACGCGCGCGCTGGAGTTGCCCATGCGGGCCGTCACCACCCAGTCGCGATCGATCTTCGCGTCCCAGGAGCCCTTGTTCACCCAGCAGCGGTAGCCGCCGCCGGTGGCCTGCTGCAGCTTCACGAGGCGGCACGCCTCCGACCGCGTGGCGCGGTGCACGCCCTGACGGGAGATGGCGACGGTGCGGTACTTGCGGGCGAACTCCATCTTCAGCGGGATGTAGCCGTAGGTCCGGTCGTTGCTCCTGTGCTTCACGACGAAGCGACTGCCGCGCACCGGCAGGCCCTGCTCGTTGATCAGGTAGCCGTAGTAGCCGTTGTGCACGCCGTGCCGCGGGCCGCGATCGATCTCCAGGCGGATCTGGGGCACGCGCTCGCGGCCCCAGCCGTACTCCAGCAGCTCCAGGTTCTCCTCGCGGATGGACACCACGTGGGCGGGAATCGCGTTCGGGACCTTCATGGGAATCTCTCCGGGCAAACAGGGACGATTTTGGTCGATTCATGCGGGGCGGACCCGGCGTGGATCCGCGTCTGCCTCTCCTGTAAGCGAACGGAGGCGAAGTCCCGCCACGCCTCGGCGGATTTTTCGGCCTGAGGAAACGGGGCCTTCCGGCCCCGCTAGGCCAGTTCCAGCAGGTTCTCGATCGGCCGGCCCACCACGGCCCGGTCCCCGGCCACCCCGATCGGCCGCTGGAGGAGCGTGGGATTCGCGGCCAGGTGTCGGATCAGCTCGGTCGCCGGTTCCGACCCGTCGAGCCCCAGCTCCCTGTACGCCTTGTCGTTGCGACGAAGGACGTCGGCCGGGCGGAGCCCGAGCTTCTTGAGCAGCGCGCGCAGCTCCGTGGCCGAGAGCGGCTCCCTCCGGTACTCGCGGTAGGTGAACGGGACCTTCTTCTCTTCCAGCAAGGCGACCGCCTTGCGACAGGTCGATCAGGTCTTCGTGCAGATCAGCGTCAGCACGCTCATGACTTCCATCCCTCCCGCTCGATCAGGCGCGTGATGTGCGCCAGGTGATGCCGGCCGTGCCAGGCGTAGATCCCGACGTTGCGGTCCAGCCGCACCGTCCCCGACTCCGGGTGCACGAACTCCCGCGCCCAGTCCTCCCGTGTCATCCCGCGCAGCAGCGCCACCCATCGCGCGTGCAGGATCTCCAGCATCGCCAGGGAGCCCTCCACGGAAACGACTCGGAGTCCGGCAGCTCCGCCCAGAGGTGCTCTTGGTACGCCTTGATCGTGGGGCGCTCCTCGGTGAGCGTCCACTTGAAGCGCACGTAGCTGTTGAGATGGCTGTCGACGATGTGGTGGACGAGCTGCCGCACCGTCCATCCATCCGGCCGGTAGGGCGTGGAGAGCTGCTCCTCCGAGAGCGGATCCACCGTGGATCTCAGCTCCGCCGGATAGCGGTCGATCTCGTCGATCCAGTCCTGCACGTGCTCGCGCGTGACGACCTCGGGCGCGACGAACAGGCCGATGGGGTAGCGCAGATCCGTTTCCCTCATGACTCAATCCACCCGCCAGTAGTACGTGGCGAACATCCCCGCCGCGTAGAGTGAGAATCCGGTCGCGCGGTCGCCGTCGCCGTGGAAGACGACCTTGTCGCGCGGCCAGTCCGCACGGCCGAATCGGGAGTCCCCCTCCGGGATCAGCGGAACGACCGGCGCGTCCGCGCCGCGCCACCGCTCCAGCGTTCCCTCCTCCGTCACGCGAATGCGGTTCTCCGCGGTGACCTCGCCCACCATGCGGTATTTCCCGACGTACCGCGCGGCGTCGTCGACCGGGCGCGGCTCACCGGGCGCCGGCGGCGGCAGCTCCAGCGCGGCCTCCGCCAGATGCCACGCCATCACCAGGGCATCGTCCCCGGCGGAGAGGGTGTTCTGGAGCACGGCCACGGTCACGTCGTCGTCGGGGAAGCGCATCACCACCGCGACGTACGCGCCGATGCTTCCCGTGTGACCCCAGAGCGCGTGGCCCGCCAGCTCCCCGCGCCGCACGCCCAGCCCGTAGTCCACGACGTCGCCGTTCGGCAGGAGGGTGGGGCGGCTCATCTCCTCGAAGCCCGACGGTCCGAGGTAGTCTCCCGTCTCGAGGCGTCGGGCCAGGAGGGCGAGGTCCGTCGCGGTCACGCAGAGCCCGCCGTCCCCCTTCACGCCGAGCTCGACGTAGAACGCGTCCGGCGCGGCTCCCTCGGCGCCGACCTCGAAGCCGCGCAGCTCGCCTGCCTCGATGAGCGGATCGCAGGGCTGCAGGCTTTCCACGCCCAGTGGCGCCGCGACGGTCTCCGCGATGAGCTCCGGCCACGACGTTCCGGTGATCCGCTCCAGAGCGATCGCCACCAGGTAGAACGCGGAGTTGCAGTACGCCCAGCGTTCGCCGACGGCGAGCTGCGGCTCCAGCCCGCGGAGCGCCTCGAACGCCCACGCCTCGGTGAGCGGCCCGCCGGTCTCCAGCATCCGCCGCTCGTCGGCCGCCAGGTAGTCGGGGAGTCCGGTGGTGTGGCGAAGTGCGCGCCGGAACGTCACCCCGTCGGGAAGCCAGCCGGCCAGCTCCGGGAGATGCGGCGCGAGCGGATCGTCCAGGTGAAGAGCGCCGCGATCCGCCAGGTGAACGGCGAGCGCCGCGGTCACCAGCTTCCCGACCGACGCCGACCGCAGCGGCGTGGACGTCCGCATCGGCTCCGCGGACCCGGGATCCGCGTGGCCGAACGCCCCCGCCCAGGCGATCTCCTCCCCGCGCAGGACCACTCCCGTGGCCCCGACGACGTTGCCGGCCTCCACGGGACGGCGCAGAACGGAGTCCAGCTTCCGGGCGATGTCCTTCGGCACGGCCTCTCCCTTCGCGGACGCGACGAGCAGGAGCGCGGCGAGGACGGCGAACGGGGCCGCGCGTCCGATCATCCGGACCGGACCTCCACCCGCTCGAAGTAGTAGGCCACGAACTCGAAGTCGTCGTCCGGATCGTCGAAGTAGGCCACGTGGTCGTCGCGGAACTCGTCCGCGCTGGCGTTCGTCTCGCCGCGCCAGAGCCGCTCCGGAATCCGGTCCCAGCGGCACAGCTCCATCGCCGTGATGCGGATCGTCACGCGCGGGATCTTCCGGCTGTCGTAGACGTCGTAGAACTTCCCGACCACGAGGGCGTCGTTGTACTCGTCCTCCGCGACGTCGACCTCGTCCAGCGCGGCGACGCTGGCGGTCTTCCGACCCTCGACGATCTGCTCCACGAGACGGTCCGACACGAACGTCATCCTGCGGTTCGGCATGAATCCTCCGGGATGGGCGACGCCCGAGCCCCGCACGATAGGGATAGCATTCACGGCGACGGAAGGGCAACATGCGGAGCGGATGACTCCGGCGCGGCGGCCGGATCCGGCAACCGAAGGGAAATCCCCATGACCGCTCGCGGCGAGTTCGACGTCGTCATGACGCCCCAGGAGACCGATGAGGCCGGGGGCCCGGTGGGTCTCCTGCTCCTGGACAAGACGTACCGCGGATCGCTGGAAGCGACCGCCCGCGGACAGATGATCGCCTTCCGTTCCGAGGTGGAGGGCTCCGCCGGCTACGCGGCGCTGGAGCAGGTGACCGGGACGCTCGACGGACGCTCAGGGAGCTTCGTCCTCCTGCACCACGGGGCGATGCAGCAGGCCACGCCCACGGACTGGGGCATCAGCGTGGTGCCCGACTCCGGGACGGACGAGCTGGCCGGACTCTCCGGAGAGCTGGAGATCTCCGTCGTGGAAGGGCGGCACGAGTACACGTTCCACTACTCGCTGGACGCGGCGGAAGGCTAGCGGTCCCTCACACCCACATCCGGTCAAGGCCCGCCGACCGGCGCGCATCGGCCAGCTGACCGCGATGCATGTACCAGTGGTCCGCCGCGAACTGCAGGCAGCGGCGGTACGTCCCGAACGTGTCCTCGAAGCCCTCGGGCACCTTGGCGCACGGCCGATCCAGATCGTCCTCGGTGAGCGGGGCCAGGAACGCCAGCGTCGACGCCCGCGCATCCCGGCACGCCGTCAGCACTTCCTCGAACGGCGGATAGTCCTCGGCGCGGGAGCTGACGTCCGCCCCGTCGAAGACGGCTTCCCAGTCCGCGCGGGGATTTTCCTCTCCGCGCAGGAACCCGTACACGAGGAGTCCCTCGATGTACGCGAGGTGGCCCAGCACCCAGATCGTGCTGGCGCCGCCGTGGCGGGTCGCCGGCACGAAGGCGTGCTCCCGCATCTCCTCGACGCGGGCGAGAACCCGGTCGCGACTCTGCTCCAGGTTCCGCCGGATGAGTTCGATCGACTGCATGGTTGCCTCCGCCCGGCTCCGGCGATCAGTCCCCGGTCCGCGTGTAGACCGCACGATGAACGAGTTCCCACGGCGAGCCATCGCGCGGCGAGAGGAAGAACTCCACCTCGAACGACGAGTCCGTGACGGACTTGAACTCGTGCCGGGTTCGCAGGATTCGCGTGCCCAGATCCCGCTCGTTCTCGAACACGAGCGCGCCGCCCTCCAGAGTTCCTGCGGACCGGACGAAGCGACCGTGCTCGGTGTCGATCCGCATCCGGTCGAACGTGGACGCTTCCGGCTGACTGAACAGCGTCACGGCCTCGTACGGAAGCTCCCGCAGCACGCCGCGGAACGTCTCGCGGACCGCGCAGTCGTGCAGGTCGGCCACGATCTCGGCCGTGGCCACGGACTCCGCGAACTCGCCCGGCGCCACGCGGTACGACCAGTCCACCGTCCATCGGCCGAGGAGCGAGGCCAGCGGACCCTCCCGAACGGACAGACAGGGAGGCGCGGGCGCGGCGGCGCCCTCGTCCGCGAACGCCGGGAACGCGAGCCACAGGAGCTGAGCCGCGCCCAGCAGGATCATCGACGGGATTTTCATGGAGCCACCTCCGGATTGCGGCCAGGAGCCCCTACCCTTGCACGCCGCGGCCGGATCGGCTCGTCAAACCTGCTCGGTCCACGTCGCCCGCCCGACCTCCAGCGCGTAGGCCCAGGGCTGGAGATCGGGCGGCTTCACGCCGAACTCCGACAGCCTTGCCCGGACCTGCTCGCGGTGCGCGGCGCCGTGGTGCAGCGCCTGCACGATCACGACGACCGCGGCGCAGTCGTACTTCCCGTCGTCCAGCACGAGCCTTCGTTCCGGATCCAGGGGCTCGTCCAGGAGCCGCTCCCAGCCGTCCAGGTTCGCGCGGGAATGACGCTCGATCGCGGCGAGGTCGGCGCCGTCGCCCTCGTCGCCCACTCCCTCGGGACGCGGGCCGCCGAGGAAGCCGACGTAGGCGGCCTCCGAGCGGACAACGTGCCGGATGATGTCCACGAGGCTGCCGACGCCCGGACCCGGCTGCGTGCGCTGTTCCTCCGAAAGCTGGCTGCAGTGCTCCAGCAGCTTGCGCGTGGCCCAGTCGCCGTGACGCAGCGCCTCGCGAAGTTCGTCGTTCATCTTCCGTCTCCTAGAGATCGCCGGGCAGGTGCGTCTGAAGGCAGACGAGGGTCTCCCGCGTCCGCTCCAGTCCCGGCACCAGCACCGAGAGCACCTCGTCCTCCCGCGACCCGTGCAGCAGCGCCTCCACCCACTTGCGGTTGTTCGCCAGCGTGCGGGGCAGCTCGTCCTGCAGCCGGAGCCGAGTCTCCACCCACTCCAGCTCCTCCTTGCTGCTGGCCTGGGCGTGCAGGAGCTCGTACGCCATCAGCTTCCAGCACAGCGCCTGCAGGCTGGCGACCACGGCGGACGTCTGCCAGAACGCCACCTCGCGGGCGGCGCTCCCGGGGTCCGTGGGCAGCGTTGCGTAGGCGCGCGTGAACTCCTCGGTGTCGTCCAGGAGTTGCCGGCGGAGTTCCATCGCCGAGGGAAACTCCTCGCAGGGCCGAGGCTCGTCGGCCGATGCCGCGGTGACGGACACCGCGGCCAGGACCATCGCAATCCGGGCAACCCGGCGCATTCATTCCTCCCGTCGAAAGTCTCAAAGATCCTTGCGGAAGCAGAGTACCGTACCCGCGTCCCCGAAGCCGAGACGTCGGTGCGCGGCCGCGCTGACGAGGTTGTCGGGGGCGCAGTCCGAGGCCATCTCCCGGCAGCCGCGCTCGCGACCCCAGGCCTCCGCAGCCTGCACCAGCGCTCCCCCGACGCCGGTCTCGCGCGCGCCCTCCTCCACGAACCAGCCCTCCAGGTAGGCGACGGGCGTAGTCTCGCAGCCCTCGGCGTACGGACGGAGCGAGACCTCCGCCAGGCCGACGATGCGGCCGGCGGCGTCCTCGGCGAGGAGGACCGCCCAGGGGCCGCGCGGGAAGCGGCCGGCGAAGAACTGCTCGATCTCCGCGCGATGCTCCTCCGCCGATCCTTCGGGCCAGAGCGCGCACCGGAGAGCCAGCCAGCTCCCGGCATCGTCCGGCTGCGCCGGCCGGACCCGGATCGGGGAAGGCGCGGGCGTCACTCCGCCACGAAGCCCTTCCAGCGGGTCATGTACTGGACGAACTTCTCGCCGAGTCCCTCCGCCCGCAGGTGCTCCCGCGTCACGGGAAGCGACGCGGTCGTGAAGCTGGCGTCCTCGCGGATGCGGCGGGGCAGATCGTGGTGGAGGATGGCGGCGCGACCGGGCAGCACGAAGTCCGCGCCCTCGCCCACGCAGCGATGCGCCTCGGCTCCGCCGAGGATCTTCCCGGCCACGCCCAGCCGCACCGCGCCGCGATCCAGCTCCGTGAAGCAGGAGAGCAGGGTCCGCCCGCGAAAGGCGTCGTCCTCCGGCTCCTTGAAGCAGTCCCACAGCGACATGTCCAGGAAGTCGATGCGTCCCGCCGCGCAGAGTTCCCGGGCGAGATCGCGAATCTCCCCCAGGGAGAAACCGTAGCCCTCCGGCGAGAGGCGCAGCCCCAGGAGGAAGTCGGGGCGGCACTGCTCCCGGATTCCGTCGATGATCTCCCGGACGAGGCGCGCGCGGTTCTCCGGGCTGCCGCCGTACTCGTCGTCGCGACGGTTCGTGTCCGGATCCAGGAACTGGCAGAGAATGTAACCGTGCGCGCCGTGGATCTCCACGCCGTCGAAGCCGGCCGCCTCGGCGCGCCGCGCCGCCGCGATGAAGTCGCCGCGCAGCCGATGCACCTCGTCGTGCGTCAGCGCCCGCGCTCCGAACTTCTCGTTCTCCGAAGGACAGAGCGGCGCCTGCCCGATCAGCGCCTGCGGGGAGCGCATGCCGGCGTGGTGCAGCTGCAGGATCGACACGCTGTCGTGCTCGCGCAGGCCGGCGGCCAGCCGCGCAAGCCCTTCTCCGTGATCCTCCGAGAAGCAGCCGAGCTGGCCGGGGAAGCCCTGCCCCGCGGCCTGGACGTGGGACGCGCAGGTCATCGTCGCGCCGAAGCCGCCGGCGGCCCGCATCGTCAGCCAGCGATGCTCGTCGTCGGAGAGCGTGCCGTCGTCGTGACTCTGCTGGTTCGTCATCGGGGCCAGCATGAAGCGGTTCTTCATCGCGGGGCCGGACGGGAACGTGAGGCGGGTGAACAGGTCGGCCATGGAACTCCTCGGAGGATGAGTCCGCAGTCTACCGCGCCGCGTGCCCCAGGTACCGCCCCATCGACCGCATCGCCTGATCGGCCGACGAGAAGACGGCGATGCCCTCAAGGCGGAGCGCCCGGACCAGCGGCAGGTAGAGCGGCCCGGAGTCGATCACGACCGCGGACGGTCGATGGGCCGCGTGAAGGAGCGGCGGCAGGCGACGGGCGAGCGAGTGCGCCTGTCCCACCTCGTCCGGTCCGGTGGCGAGCGCGGCGGTCAGCGGCACGACCCCGACGATCACGGCGTCCAGCTCTTCCGCCTCCAGCAGGAGCTGCACGGCCTCGAGGTACGCGTCCTCTCCTGCCATCGGCGTGAGGTCCAGCGGGTTGCGCGCGCCGACGAGCGCGTCCAGACGATGCCGGGCGAGGATCCCCCGCAGCCGCGCCGCGGTGTCGTCGGCCAAAGGCGGCAGGCTGCACGCGTAGCGTTCCCCGCGAACGGCATCGGCCATCCCGACCGCCTCGTACCCCGCATTCGTCACGACCCCGATCCGCGAACCCGTCACGGTCTTGCCATGCAGCGACGCCGACAGTTCCAGGAGCTGCTCGAACTCGCGGAACGTGTCGGTCACGAGCGCACCCGCCTGCTCCAGCGTCGCGCGACAGACCTCGGCATCGCCGGCGATGGAAGCCGTGTGCCCTGCGGCCGCGCTCCTCCCCGCCTCCGACCGGCCCGCCTTGTAGAAGACGACCCGCCGCCCCGCGCGCACGACGGACTCCACCCGGCGCGCGAGAGCCAGGCCGTCCAGGTCGTTCAGCCCCTCCAGGTAGATGCCGATCGTGTGCACGTCGTCCCGGTCTGCGAGCGCGGCCACCAGATCCGACGACGTCACGTCCAGCTGGTTTCCCAGCGACACGGCGAACGCCGGGTCGAGGAACTCCAGGTTGCTCATGCGCGTGATGATGAACGCGCCGCTCTGCGAGAGCAGGGCGACGGGCCGCGGCGGCGCGTGGCGTCGCTTGTCCAGCCGCTCCGACGGGATGAAGAGCGTGTCGTAGCCGCCGGGGCGCGAGATCACGCCCAGGCTGTTGGGTCCCAGCAGCACCATCCCGCCGTCCGGTCGGCGACGGCTCTCGGCGAGCGCGGCCTTCACGTCTTCGGCCAGATCCCCGCTGCCCTCCGTCTCGCCCACGCCGCCCGCCACCACGATGGCGGACCGCACGCGCCCGCCGGACGCCGCCTCCCGGACCAGGTCCGGAAGCTGCGCGCCGCCCGCCGCGATCACAAGCAGGTCCAGCGACTCCTCGAGCGCGGAGAGCGCCGGGACGCACGTCACACCGTCCACCTCCTCCACGCCATCCTTGACGACGCGAAGACGGTCCCGCGGGAAGCCGCTCTCCAGCAGGTTGCCCAGGATGATCCGTCCGACGTTGCGCGACGTGGCGGAGACGCCGAGCACCGCGATGGACTGCGGCAGCAGCAACCGGCGGATCGCTTCCACCGGCCGATCCGGCGACGGGCGAACCGCCGTCCCCAGTCGCGCGCGACCGTCGAGCGCCACGAGCCGGCCGTCTCGGATCCGGAACGGGTTGACCTCCAGCTCGACGAGCTCCGGATCGCCGCCCGGCGACGGCACGCAGAGCGTGCGCGCGATCCGGAAGAAAGCGCGGAAGCCATCGAGCAGCGCGTCATCGGAAACGCACGGGACGCCGCCTCGCGTGTTCCCGGACAGCGCCTCGTAGGACGTCGTCCGCCGGAACAGCTCGAGGAAGCGCTCCGGGTCGGTGACGAGCGCCGCCGCCTTGGCCACGGCGCGTCCCGGCCGGAGCCGCTCCGCCAGGAACTCCGTGTCCGTCCCGCCGAGCCCCGCCGCCACCACCGGCCCGAACTCGCGCGTGGCGCGCACGCCGACCAGCAGTTCCCCGAACGACGCGGGACCGTCGCCCTCGACGAACTCCGACAGCAGGAACCCGCGCACGTCCGCTCCCGTCGGCCGCCGATCGTTCATCGTCCGGATCGCATCCTGCACCGCAGCCTCGTCCTTCCGCACGAAGGCGACGGCACCCGCCTCCGTCTTGTGGACCACGTCGGGAGAGACGAGCTTCAGGACGAGACGCTCCCCGGGCAACGCGGCGAGCGCGACGGCGTCGGGCGTGACGCCGGCCGGGAGGAAGAGATGCGCGGGAGGCGCCGGACCGCCCAGCGTCTCCAGAAGGCGAAGGACCTCGGGTTCCAGGAGCTGCGCGCGGTCCTCGGCGCGGACGGCGCGGAGGATTTCCAGCGCCGGCGCCGGGGGCGTTTCGGCCTTTGGGGACGTGCCGATCGTCATGCGGGACTTCCTCCGGCCCTACGGTACGTCGGGGAGGGGCGCGGGACGAGTCCGGATCGGTCGGGTCAGCGGCGGCCGAGCAGGACGCGATCGCCGGCGAACGGCGCGGTGCCGTCGGCCGCGTCCAGCATCCAGGCGGCCACGTCGCCGCGGCGGATCACGGAGAGGAGGCCGTACCGCTCCACCGGGGCGGCGCACCCCGTCGGTGCTCCGGGAAGGAGCGTCACCGGGCGAACCGCCAGCGACGGCACCGGCGATGCCTGCAGCACGGGCTCCGCCCGTTCCAGATCGCGGTAAGCCGTGCCCACGTGTCCGGCCCGGATCAACCCCCGCACGGGAGCCGTGGCCTGCGCCCGGCTGTCGCCGACGCCGCCGGCGCTGATCCAGACGAACCGGCGCAGCCCGTGCGCGGCCGGCTCCGCAGCAACGATGCGCGCCACCTGCTCCACCAAGTCGGGTGGAGAGAGGAGCCGGGACCACGGAAGCGCGGAGGCGCGCCGCAGCCCGAGGCAGCAGATCGCGGCATCCGCATCGGCCAGGAGCGGCGCGATCACGGCGGGGTCCAGCACGGAGCCGCGAACGTCCCTCACTCCCTCCGGCGGACGGAACGTCGACGCGGCGCGGAGCAGCGCGGTGACGCGGTGGCCGCGCGCCGCCGCGAGCTGCGTCACCCAGCGGCCGCATCCGCCGGAAGCGCCGAGGACCAGAAGCCTCACGTCAGGCCATCCGCAGCAGGCGCCACGCGACGAGTCCCAGCACGGGATCGAGAACCGCGAACGTCAGGAGCAAATGCGGAAAGACGCCGGCCATCGCGAGCGGCACGAGCACCGCCGGCACCAGCACGACACGATCCAGGACGGAGGCGGCCACGACCTGTCGCCCGCCCGATCGACCGCCGAAGACGTAGAACCAGCCGATGATGGCGACGGTCATGCCGAGGATCCGGATCAGCGCCGCCTCCCGGCCGACGAAGGCGGGGTCGCGAAAGAGCGTCTGCACGGCGGCGGGCCACACGAGGAGCATCGCCCCGACGGCCAGGTAGAGCGCGCCGTTCCAGGCGACGAAGCGGGATGCGCCGGAAAGCGGGGACGGGGACTCGCGCAGCGCCCGGAGGAGCACCATCGCTACTCCGGATCGGCCGGCACGGAAACCATCGGGGCAGCCTCCTGCGCGACGAACCGGGATTCGGACCTGAACCACTTTCGGATGGCGGCCTCTTCCTGGTTCACGGGACTCTCCTTCCGATGGGATGCAGTCGACGCGAGGATGACCATCCCCCGCGCCGACGGCAAGCATCGGTTGCCTACTCGGAAGGCGGAGTCCAGGGGGCGACGTCCGACTGCCGCAGGATGCGGAGCCCACCCTCGTCATTCCGGACCAGGAGGAACACCATCGTCCGGGCGGCCTCAAGGGCCTCTCCGTCCGCAGGGCTCACGCGGGAGACCAACCGGGCGAAGACGGTGAGGCGATCCCGTGCCGTCCGCTCGACCGATGAGACCTCGAGGGTCAGGCTTTCCACGGCGTCGCGCTCCGCCATCTGGACGGCCATCCGGATCTCGGCGTCCCGATCCCACGACGTCCGGTCCTCGCCGGAGCCCCGGACGTAAACGTAGTCCTCGTGAAGCGACCGCTCCAGCGCGGGCCGATCGCCGGCCAGCCAGGCCTGCGCGAACCGGTCGAGGGCGGCCTGGACCGCAGCCGCATCGGGCGATTCAGGTGAGACGGGGGACGGAGCGGAAGCGAGGAGCAAGGCGAGAACGAACCAATGCATGACGGATGCACCCAATCGGGGGCGGGGCTCGTTCAGCGTACCTCGTTCCCGGAAGGCGACGCCAGCGGAAGTTCCAGTCGCGGAAGCGTCCGGTCCGTGCCCGCCACCGGCGCGGGCACCTCCCCGACGTACGTCGCGCCCATCCGCTCGTAGAACGGACGGGCGTGAGGGTCGGACTCGATGCGCAGACTCTGCCAGCCCCGGCCGCGCGCGATCCGCATCGCCCGCTCCAGGAGCTCCCGGCCGATCCCCCGCCCCTGGCGATCCGACCGGATCCACAGGTGCGTGATCTCCGGCTCGGGATCCCCGACCACCGCCACGACGCCCACGAGCGCGCCGCCGTCTTCCGCCACGAGGACGTCGTGCGCGCGGATCTCCTCGGGCGTGATCCGGAGCGAGTCCTCCCACTCGCGGAGCCACGCTTCCGGGTAGCCCCAGGAAGCCTTCGCCTCCCGGATGAGTTCCGTCAGCGCCGGCGCGTCGGCCTCGACAGCGTCCCGGATTCTCGCGTCCGCGGACGTCACGGCGCGCGCAGGGCCAGGCAGAGGTAGCCGTAGTCGCCGCCGCACGCCTCGTAGACCTCGCCTTCCCGGCGCATCGCGTCGAAGACCGCGTGCTCGCCGTGCTTGCGGATCGAATCGCGCAGACGCCTCTCCACGCCCGCGTAGTAAGCGTGCCAGTCGTCCGCGGGCAGCCGGAACGTGCCGACCACGTCGTAGCCGAGGTCCTGCGCCTGGCCGATCCGCGTCGCTTCGTCCTGCATGTCCGGATACTCGGCCGCGAAGAACTCCCGCGCTGGGTCCGACGGCCTCTCCGTGAACCACACCAGCTCGGTCAGGACAAGATGACCGCCGGCACGCAGCAGCGGCCGCCACGTGCGCAGTGCGTTCTCGAAGCCGATGCTGTAGGCGCTGCCCTCCGCCCAGACGAGATCGTAGCCCTCGCCCAGCGCGGGCACGTCCACCATGTCGGCGACGCGCGTCGTGATCCGGTCGGCCGTCCCCTGCTTCGCCGCCCGATCGCGCAGCGTGGCGAGGTACGGCGCGTGCAGGTCAACCGCCGTGACGGCGGCCTCCGTCTCGCGCGCCAGCACCAGCGTCGAGCCGCCGGTGCCGCAGCCCAGATCCAGGATGCGCCGCGGACGGGTGTCTTCGGGAAGGAGCTTCAGCGCGCGCTGCGTGGTCTCCTCGCTGCCCGGACCCTGGCGAGGCGTGTTCTCGAAGAGCTCCAGCAACAGCGTCAGGTCGTCGGTCACTCAGGCTTCCTCGTACGCCTTCTCCAGCGCCGCCACGTCGAGCTTCACCATCTTCATCATGGCGCTCATCACCGCCTGCACCCGGGCGGGATCGGAGTCGCCGATGAGCTCCGCGAACCGCCGCGGAACGATCTGCCACGACAGGCCGAACGGATCCCTGATCCAGCCGCACTGGACGGGTTCGGCCCCGGCCTGGAGAAACCGGTCCCAGTACCGGTCGACCTCGGCCTGATCCGCGCAGTCCACGTACATCGAGAAACCCTCGGAGAAGGAGAAGTGCGGGCCGCCGTTGTAGGCCAGGAACGTCTGTCCTCCGACCACGAACTCCGCTGACGTGACGGGGCCGTCTTCACCGTTGCGCGCCACGTTCCGGATCTCGGAGTCGGGGAACGTGGCCGTGTAGAACTCCAGCGCCCGCTCCAGCTGATCGTTGAACATGAGGAACGGCTTCACCTTGGACATCGGGCGTCTCCGGCGGAAGAAGGCTGGGGGCGTAGACCGCCGAGCAGCGCCAGCAGCGCCGTCTGCTCCACGGCGATCAGGGTCAGCCCCGCGACGACGATGAGCCACTCGAGCGTCAGATCCTCGCCTCCCTGGGCGATGTCGAGCAGCGCCAGGGCCATCAGGGGAAGCATCAGGAGGACGGCGGCGGCCAGGAAGCAGGCCGCGGTTCGGCGTCGGGAAGGAACTCGTTCCGCGTTCATGTCACCCTCACAGGCAGGGGCGATGTCGATCGGGGCGCGGTCACCCGACTCTGGAAGTGCGTTCGGCTAGGGACAGTTCCGGTCGACCACCCAGAACGGATTGCCTTCCGGATCGGCAAAGCTGCCGAACCAGAACCCGCCGTCGCGGTCGAAGGAGGGGCCGCCCGTCACACGGCCGCCGCCGGATTGCACGTGCTCCAGGAACTGCTTCACGTCCTCCACCTCGAACTGGAGGACGACGGTGTTCCGGCTGCGGTCGGCGGGCTCCACGCCCATCTCGCCGGCCGTGCCGATCCCGATCCTCACGCCGGACCCGGACTCGAGGTTGCAGTAGTGGAACCCGTCGTCGAAGCGCTTCGTGATCTTCAGCTCAAGGACGTCGCGGTACCACTCCACCAGCGAGTCGAAGTCCGCAGCCAGGACGACAGGCTCTCGCGTTCGGATGTCCACGGGCACCTCCTGCGGATCGGCCGGGTCGCGCCTCTTCCGGATCGGCCGGCGAGGCGTCGTCAGTGACCGTCCTGGCGTCCCGCCCGCCGACCGGAGAACCACCGGTACGCACCGATGAGGACCGCCAGCGCGATCAGCGCGGCCGGAACGTGCACGGGCTCGGCAAGGTAGTGAAGCCAGGAGTCGGGCGGCGTCGCGGCGCCGTGCCCCTCGTGCGCCCGCGCGGGAATCACCGAAACCAGCAGGGCGCCGAAACCGAAGAGTGCTGCTCCCCATCGTACTCGCAATGGAGCCTCCTTGACGTTGTCGAACGGTGGCGGGTCGGACGCGGGATCCGCGCCCGTGGTCCGAACGGGCAAAGGGTGACAGAAATCCGGCGGCCGCGGCAACTGCTACTTCCGGGTCCAGGTATACACGCTCACCGGCTGCTCCTCGCCCTGGAAGTCCATGACCCGATCCCCTTCGGGCCCGAACCCCGATCGGAGCAGGACCCGCTTCGAGGCGCGGTTCCACGACGCGGTGAGCCCGACGACCTCCGGGAGCCGGAACCGCCGCGCCACCCAGGCGCAGGCCCGGGTCACGGCCGCGACGGCCAGGCCGCGATGCTGACAGGCCGCGGCGATCGCGAAGCCGATCTCGACGTCGCCGAGACCCTCCTCCTCCAGAGGACTGAAGCCCACGTGGCCGATCAGCGCGCCGTCGACTCGATGCTCCACGGCGAGGACGTACGGCCCCCTCCGGGGATCCGCCGGATCCTCGAACTGCCGGATCAGGGCCTCGACGACTCGCGTCGCCTCGGCCTCGTCGGCGTACACCTGGCTGGGGAGGCCGCGCCGAAACGCCGGCTCATTGCTGAGGACGAAGAACGTCGCGGCGTCTTCGAGCGCGAGCGGTCGCAGAACAAGTTCTTCCGTCTCGATGCGAATCGCAGGTTCCGGTTCCATGCCCGGCTCCGCTACACGCGGGTCTCGTCCACGTCGCGCCGACGCAGTTCCGCGTAGACCCCCAGCAACAGCAGGATCGGGAACGCGAAGCCCAGGAGGAACGGCAGCAGATCCCACAGACGAGCCCAGAGGCCGCGATCGTCCGTCAAGAAGCTCCAGGTCTGCGCGGCCACGGGGACGACGACGAAGAGGAACGTGGGAAGCAGGAACCACAGGACGTTGCCGACGCCCACGCGGGCCATGCGCGCGGCCACGGCGGTCACCGCCACGACGAGCAGGCTTCCGCCGATTCCGACGGCCTCGTTCGCGAAGCCGCCGATCCACTCCATGAACTGGCTGCCGACCAGCAGCAGCACCGCCGCCACGATCAGCCGCCTCAACCAGAGATCGTTCATGCGTCCTCCTCCCCGGCGATCTCTCCAGGACGAACACCGCGTCGAACCCGGCGGAAGTCGCGCTCAGTCGTGGTGCTCCGCCGGACGAAGGTTCTCGGCTCCGGCCAGGCGCCCCACGAGCCGGGTGGGATCATGGATCAGGACGGGCAGATGCTGCGGGCAGATCCAGGCCCGCTCTCCCCGGTAGGCCAGGGCGACGAGGGGGGTGACGTCCTCGCCCCGCTCGCACGCCAGGCAGCGCTTCGCACTCAGGTCACTCATCGACGACTCCGTCGGATGTCCGTCGGACACGCGGGCAGGCGAACGAGCCGGCCCGGCACCGTCGGGCTCCACACCAGCGTGCCGGATTCGACCCCTTCGTGGCAACCTCCGACCCAGACTTCACCACCTCCGTTTCCCGGAGGGACGGGTCAGACCCTGAATCCGTTTCGTCCACGCCGGGCAAGCGCCCAGCGGAGTCTTCCCGGACGACGGTTCCGCTTCCGACGCGGGATGGGCAGACGATGCAGGTTGTCGCCGATCCACGACACCAGCCCGTGCCACGTCCCGAGCCACAGCATGACCTCGATCAGTGTGCTCGGACTCTCGGCCCGGTCGGCCTCGTCGTACGAGCGTCCGCGGCGGCGGATCCGTCGCGCACGTCCACGTCGCCGGTGCACGAGTACTCGTCCGTCACGATCGAGACACAGTAGATGCCCGGCTCCACCGGCGCTCCCGAGTCCGTCGTCATGTCCCAGTCGACGGCGTACGTTCCGGCCGGCTGCACCGCATCGACCAGGGTCCTCAGGCGCCCGCTCTCGGCGCCGCGGACCCAGACCTGAACCCGCTGCTCGACGGCGATTCTGTACTGAAGCAGCGTCGCGGCCGACGCAGGGTTCGGCCGGGCCGGCGCCACGTCGGCGCACCAGTCGTCGGGATCCGAGGGGCCCAGTTGCAATCCACTGGCGTCGGTCGATGTGATCCCCGAGAACTCGCAGGCCGCCGACGGACCCGACGAGCCCCCGTCGTCACACCCGACGAGGGCCAGGCCCAGGATCAGCATCCCCGACAACCGGTAGGTCTTCAACCCGCACTCCCTGTCCGACGGGCGCGTCCGCGACATCACGCCGCCGAGGGTCCGAGCCGTCATGTCGTCCCTCCTTCCGTTCGGGGTACCGTCGCGGCGACGATGCCCCTACGCGCGTCGCTCGTTGCCCCGCTTGAAGTTGCCCGTGGCCCGGGCCATCAGGAGCTGCAGGTCCTGGTCCGTCGCGTCCGCGGAGCGAGCCAGGAACCGTTCGGCCTCCCGCCCGGACAGCGTCGTGACGACGCGGCCGTGGTACGAGATCCGCACCCGACCGTCCTTGGTGGCGTGAAAGTCGAACACTGGCTCCATCGGCGCTTCACTTCTCCCCTTCCGGCTCCGGCCGAAGGTTCACTTCGACAACTCCCAGAGACCATGCTCCACCCCTCCGAGGAGGTAGATGGCGAACTTCCCGTGGCCGGGTATCTCCAGCGGCGGATGCGCCAGCTCGCCGCCGGCCTCCACCGCTGCGGAGACCGCCCCCGCGATGTCCGGCACCAGCCAGTAGGGGCGGACCACGGCCTCCTCCGTCTCCCGGAGCGGCGCGCGGACCCCGACGAGGCTGCCGTCCGATCGCGGGGCCGTCCGCGCACCGCCCAGGCCGGGATCGGGATCGCCGAACTCCAGGCCCTGCGCCTCGGCGTACGCCGCGCAGACCGAGTCCACCTCCTTCGTCACGATCTCCAGGTACTGGACGCGCGTGGATGGATCGGCGTCATCGGCGAGTCCGGCGGAGGTCACGAGCAGGCACGACGCGGTCAGCGCGATCAGGAGACGACGCAAGAGATCCTCCTCGGTGTACGGCGAGTGAAGTGCTGATGGTTTCGTGGGCGGCCAGAATGACCGATGCGGACGGGCCGTTGCAACCACTTGCTACAAATCGCTCCCGGGAGCCTCCGGGCAGCGGGCGAAGGGGCGGGCAGGCTGCGGCTGGTCCGGCCCGAGATTGGACGGATCCACGTCCGCCTTCATGAAGTTCTCCGGCGGCACGGGGCTCCCCGCCAGCCGGCGCAGGAGTGCAAGCTGCCCCGCGTGGGTCATGGCGTCGGACAGGGGACCCTGGAGGAGCACCTCCTCGGTGGTCCCCATCATCGGGGTGTCGGACGCCAGATGCCGGCCCAGATCGTCCAGGATCGAATGCAGGTGCTCGACCTCGTCGCGGAAGCTCGACTCCGGACCGGGGCGGTACTCCTTCCCATCGAAGCAGGTTCGAGCGTAGGCGAGCACTTCGGACATGTGGCGAACCAGCTCGGCCGGCGTTCGCACACGGTGACCGGCCTCGAAGCTGCCGAACGAGCCGGGCGCGTCGCGGAGCGCCTTCTGCGTGCGGTACGCGAGCGCCGCCAGGAAGTGCCGGAGAAGAGCGCGCTTGTCGTCCATGTCGATCGAACTCCTTCGTTTGGCCAGTCCTCGCCCCGGGTCACGGCCGCCGCGATCTTCTCGTTCATCTCCGCCGGCTCCACGAGTTCTCAGGACTCGACAACGGCGCCGTCCATCGTGAAGACGATGCCGGACGTTCCGGCGAGCAGCCCCTCACCCCGGTCGGGTCTCGCGGGACGCATCAGCACGATCGCCCTCGGGATTGCGTGGATCCATCGGACGCGCTCTGCGGTGGCCCTCACGGTCCCGCGGGCGGAGGCGAGCGGCGATATGTGGCCTCCGCAAACAGGCGCTCTGACTCCCCCGCGTAGACGAAGTCGCGAACCACAACCTCCTCAGCCGACTGCACGACGTACTCGGTCCTGCCCTCCTCGGCGTCCGCCGTCCAGTTCGTGATGACGGTGGAGTCCGTCAGTGCCGCCTGAAGCGTGAGTCGCTGAGGCCGATCGTCCAGCCAGACGCCGATCGCGGAGGATCCGCTGCGTAGATACGTGGCCTCCGACGAGAGGACCGGCGTCCGGCTCCCATCCTCGCCGACCCAGGCGTTGCGGAAAGCGAGACGGACGAAGCCCTCCGCTCCGACCTCCCATTGCATCACGAAGTGCGCGGGACGGCCGAGCAGCTCTCCGGAACCGACCCACCGCCCTTCGAGCCTGTCGAAGACCATCGGCCCACTCGAGGCGTCATCCTCCTGGGCGGCAACGGAAGAGGCAAGAGCGAGGAAGGAGAGGACGAGCGGACCCGCCACTCGAAGAGCGGCCCACCGGAGCCGCGGGGCGAGGGGGAGGACGTCAACCGTTCTGGGCAGTTCACGACGCACTGGACGAAGCTCCTCTTCCGAGGTTGCGATGCGCGACCCGAACTCCGACCGGGGCCGCGGATGATTTCAACCGCACCGCGGCCGCAGCAAGCCCTTGTTCGGACGCTTCCGCCGGGTCACAATCCCAGTTTCCACGAATTCAGCGGGGAGGACCAGAGTGGTCTTCGAGATCGCCCTCGTACTGTCGATCCTGCTCTGCGGCCTGGTCGCCGGGGTGGTCCTGTGCTTCGCGGTCGTCGTAATGCCCGGCATCGCCGGGATGGCGGACCGCGAGTTCCTCCGCGCGTTTCAGGTGATCGACGGGGTGATCCAAAAGGGGCAGCCCGTCTTCGGCCTCGTATGGGTCGGATCGGCCGTGGCGGTCCTGGCGAGCCTCGGAACCGGCCCGGGCGCCCTGGAAGGAATGGATCAAGCACTGCTGATCCTCGCCGGCGTCGCCTACCTGCTGGGCGTGCAGGCTCCCACGGCGATGATCAACATCCCGCTGAACAACGCGGTCCAGGCGCTCGACTTGGCTTCGGCCTCCGACGATGAGTGCCGGGCCGCCAGGGAGTCCTTCGAGGGGCGCTGGAACCGATGGAACGTCGCGCGGACGATCGTCGCGATCGCTTCGACGTTGCTCTTCGCGGCGATTGCGCTGAGACACTAGGCCCGGGGCCGCTCGGATCGGGTCACTGATCCGCGAAACCGTCGTCCCAAAGGCGTCGAGGATCGTGGTTCCGAAGGTCTACACCATGGACCACCCACGCCTTCAGCGGGAAGAGGACGTTCAGCCACCCCGCGTGGGTCTCGTTCCAGTCGGCGTCCGCGACGCCTTCGTGCGTCAGGCGGAGATCCGTACCGCCGGCGCCATCGGGTTCCAGCTCGAAGGTCGCGGGCCCACCCATGTAGTCGACGGAGAAGAGCCGGGGGGGGCGTCGCTCCAGGATCCGGCTTGCGACCTCCACGCCATTGATGAAACGAAACTGGATGACTCCGTCCCGCTCCGCGGCCGACTCCGCCCAGAAGGACGCCCGGCCCTTCGCCGTACTCAGCGCTTCATAGACAACCTCTGGCGGCGCGTCCAGGTGCATTCGCCACCGGATCGGTCCGCCCTCGTCATCTCCCCTCATCGTGAGTTCCTCCGGGCGGTCGGGCTCGCCCATGGGTTCTCGAGCCATCAGACATCGACGCCTTCCAGGCCAGCGGCCTGACGGTGGCCTTGTGAATCACCGATGGGCCTGCAGCGCCACGAAGACGCCGACCGGATCCCGGATGACGGCGCGTCCGCTCTCGGCCGATCCGTTGACGATCTTGCCCCCGCTCTCACGAACGAGTCGAAGGCTTGCGTGCAGGTCGCCCACGGGCAGGCCGAGGATCCAGACGGGTGGAACACCCTCATGTTCACGGCCGGCCCGGCAGATGGCGGCGGAAGCGACACCGTCGGACCGACGCAGTTCGAACTCGCCGTCGACCTCGGTCGAGTCGGCTGACCACCCGACGACTCGTTCGTAGAACTCACACGTCGACAGAACGTCCGGAACGACCAGCGTCAGCCAGGCGATGCGGCCCACGGTCTCGGGTTCGTCCGCGGCAACCGATGCGTCCTCCACGGCGGGAATGAGGCCGAACGCCGCACCCACGGGGTCGACGAGAACGGCCCACTGACTCTGACCGTCGCCCTTCTTGCCGTGCATGAGCTCGCGACCGCCGAGTTCGAGGGCGCGCGCCGCGCCGGCTCCGACGTCAAGAACCTGGATGTGCGGCATCCACTGCAGAGGAAGGCTCGCGTACTCGGGGGAGCGTGCCCCCAGGCCGATGACCGGCGAGCCGCGGTTGTTCATCAGATCCTCACGCCACAGGGGGGCTTCCCCCGTGGTCAGAATCCGTGAGTAGAAGCGGAGTTCCCGCGCGTGCTCCGGCACCGCAATGTCGGCACTGAGGACACCGCCGACCCCTGCGACGAATGGATTTCGCATGTCTGCCTCACCTGGCCTGAGTGCTACCAAAGGCTCCTCGAGGGAACCGGCTACGGGTGATCCGGACCCCAGGCGTCGCGCGCGACGCGCCACTTGCCGTCATTGCCGCGGCGGGAGATCACCAGTCCCCATCCCTTGTCTTCCACCACGTCGCCTCCCGCCAAGGGCGTGTCGATCGACTTGTACGAATAGCCGTTGGTGGTCTGCGTGCGTTGGCCGCCAGGGTGACAGAGGCGATCCGCCCGCTGCAAGCGCTTGTTAGGCGCGGGTCTCCCTGGCTCCAGTTGCCACAAGGATGAGTCGGGGGCCGTCGGGGGTCTCGGGCGCGCGGGATTCGAAAGAGCGGTAGCAAGCCACTGACTGGAAACCGGTGTCCTTGAGATCTTGGAGGTAATCGCTCGGCGCCACGATGGCATGGATGTGTGTCCTTGTCTCAAGGACCTCGGCCCGCCCACCAGTGCGCAGGAGGTAGATCGTATCGGTCGTGTCGAATCGACCTTGCTGCGCAGACCACTCGTGCCGCCGGACTCGCCGAATGCGACAAGAGCCAACAGTGGCCTCCGCGACCATCGGAGGCCGGTAGTTATCCAGAATCCACGGATAGTTGGGAACGTCGAAGACTATGCAACCCGTCGGGTGGAGCGCATCCAGGGCCGCGCGCAGGGCGCGGCGACGGGACTCAGGGGAGAGAAGATACGGGAAGACGCTGTTGATAGCCACGACGAGATCGAATGTCCGATGCTGTGGAAGCTGGAGTAAATGGCCAGCGCTCACGGTGATTCCGGTGTTCCCTTCGGCGAGATCACACGCGGCCGCAAGATACGCAGGATCGGGCTCAATCCCATGCACCGTCCAGTTGAGTGCCTGAAGGGGCGCGAGTAGCCTTCCGGGTCCGCATCCGATGTCGAGAACGCTGCGGAACTCGCGCTGCCTCGTCGCACCCGAAACGAACTGAAGAAAGCGCACCACGGCATCCGGCGGGGAATCGAACGCTCGGTATAGGTCGGCCGGATCCAGCATTTCTGACTCCGCCTAACGGTTTGGCCGTTCAGTTCCAGACCGGGTGGGCGCAGCCCGCACCGATGAACAAGGCCATTGAGTACCTCGGCCGGACCAGTCCCTCCGGTCCCGCATGAGCCATTGGGCCCGCGATGTAGTTCCACAACGACTCAGGGTCGCCCAGTTCAATCAGGATGCGTGTGTGGGACACCCTGCCATTCGCTGTGTAGTAGGCCGTTGTCGGACTCTCGTTCAGGAACGTGGAGGCTGACACGCGTTGAGTCGGCACAAGGACGACCGGAGGGGAGTCCATGTCCAGCATCGTGGGGAAGACGACTTCGTCGTCGCAGGGCCGAATGAGCCAGGGGCCCAATGTTCCCATGTCCGGCAGGCCAGACACACCGTACGCAGCCAGCAGAGGCCTCAGCGCGCCTCTCACGCGGCGCCGTCCGCCGCATGCAGTTTGTTGGACGTGCCGTCTCGCGACGGTCGCGATTGCCCAGACGGCAAGGGACCAAGGGGAGCTCTCACCGGCAGTTAGGGCTAGCGACGGTTCGAACCCGGTGGTCAATGGGTGCAGCGCTGGGCCAGGCCAACAAACGGCAGATCGTTTGCCAGCCGTTCGCTGGAGTCCGTGCTGACAACCAGCACCAGCAACTCATCGCCACGCCGTCGGGCGTCGAATCGGACGCGCCTGCCTTGCAAGAAGATTGTGGAACCGATCCGGCCCGCGTCGACACTTAGCTCGGCTGCTTCCGATTCCTGGCCGTCGATCGAGAAGGCGGAGCTGCCGTCACCCCGGACCGACAAGCGGATATCGAGCGTCTGCCCATCGACCGCTCGGACCGTCCCGCACCAATCTCCGGTGAATAGGGGATCGCCGGCGAACTTCGCGAAATGGGCTTCGTTGTTGGCCGTGATTCCAGGCATCAGCCGATCGATCAAACCGGGATGCAGGGCGTCGAGTATTCGCGCGGCGTTGAACTCGACCTCGTCGGTGTTGCCTTCGGAGTTGATGAGGATGATGGCGGCATCACCCGAAGCCGGGAGCATGGCGATCGCCGATCGCCCTCCGGCGATGCTGCCACTGGTCATCAGGAAACGGCCCGACTCCTTGGTGTCGATCGAGCTGATGCCCAGCGCAGAGGTAGGCGCTTCGTAGCCCGGGAACTCGGTTTGCATTCGCTCCCGGGTCGCATCGGAGAAGACGGCATCGCCGTTCGGGTGCATGCCCATGTGGAACAGCGCGTACTGTTCCAGGTCGTTCAACGAGGCGCTCATTCCACCTCCGGCATAGGGGTGCCAGGAATAGGGTGGCAAGGGGTTGCCGCTGTCGTCATAAAGTTGCGCATCCTTCTCGCCGGTTCCGTAGGGTCCAACGCGAGCCGATGTCATGCCGAGCGGACCAAAAATCGTTTCCTGGACCAGATTCGGGAACCGCTGACCCGTTGCGCCTTCGGCCGCAAGAGCGAGAAGCCCGAAAGAGTAGTTCGAATACTGGTAGCCGTCCCCGGCAGGAAAGGCCTGGATTGAGTACAAGACAGAGACTAATGCCGGCTCGTAGTCCTGCGCCTTTGGGCTGAAGTGTCCGTGGGGGATTCCGCCGGTCATGTGCAGGAGCTGCCGTATCGTCGGTGCGGGCATCGTTGCGGCCCGGAAGAGGGGTGCCGGTAGATAGGTCTCGACCGGGGCGGAGAGGTCCAGAACACCGTCTTCCACCAGAGCCATGACCAGCGTCGCGGTGATTGACTTTGCCGTCGAACCAAGCGCAAACACATCGTCCGTGTGAGCCGGCCTGTCCTCGGTCCGGTTCGCGGTTCCCATGGCCTCTCGCCAAACCGGCTTGCCGTTGTCAAGAACAAGGACCGCAATTGCAGGATTGTGGTCCGGAGCCAGTGTCGCTACCAGCTCACCGCGAAGCGGCAGGAGGTAGTCCGGTGCCGAGACCGTAGGTCGTGCAACCGTGGGATCGGCTTGGATCATCCCGTGGCAACCCGCCGGGGTCATCGTTGATGCCAAGCAGGCGAAGACCAGCAACTGTCGCACGGATTGACTCCCCCTCGCTCAGGCACACCGGCGGTGTGCCATCCTTAGCTCATCGCTGCGGAGCGGCCGCGCCGCGTGATCACCAGCGCTTCCACGGGATCCCTTGAGCCACCGAAGAACGGCCACGGGATCCTGCCGCAGGTCGGTCACGGGAACGACATCGGGCACCTTGCTCATGTTGACACCTCCAGCGGTTGGCGGTTCAGCTGTCGGGCGCTTCTGGCGCCCTGCGTGCGAGTGCAGCCAGGGTGACAGATGCGATCCGGCGGCTGCAACCGCTAGTTGGATGCCTCATCGTCTTGCTCGCTCAGAGTTACTCGGAGATCATTGAGGCTCTGACCCGCTAGCCGAGGTACCTTCCAGGCGTACCATCCGTCGTAGGCAGGGACATTCGCCGCTTCCATGGCTGCGCGCGACGGAGAGGAAAACGCCCTTCCATCCTCCAGCTCCAAGGATCCGTTCTCAAGAACGGTCGCGCGGTACGTGGCTCCAAGACGGGGCCTCTCCCAGATGAGCTTCTCGCCGGCCTCGATCAGGTCCGCGTCGAGAAGGTCCAACATCCGAACTCGGCGCCCACCAAGCTTCGTGTGGTCTCGCGGGGAATCGGGAGTCTCAACTCCACCCAACTCGGGCTCGTGGTCGCCCTCGATGTCCAGGAATCTCCGGCCCTGAAGATCCTCGTACAGGGAGACTCGGATCAGGGTGACAGGCAGCCTGTTCTCAACGAGAAACTCGAAGGCGGACTCTGTCCGGCCGTGGAAGTCGCGCGCGACGAGAACAAGACGTGGGCTTCGCGACAGCACGATCGGCGATGACGACTCCGTGAAGTCCTGCCAGTCCTCAAAGAACTTGGATGGTCCGTGATGGTAGAGGTTTGCGAGTTCATCCAGGCTTGCGTTGCGGGCCCATCCGGCATACTCGAGGCATTGAGCCAGCTGGCCTCTGTCGACATCCCTCTTCACTTCGACGACGACGACGTCGCCGCTGGAATCCAGCGCCACGACATCGGGTATACCGCCCGCGGCGATCCGGGGCTGCCGGGCGACCGGGAAGAGAGACTCCCCCGAGAACTCATCCAGGTTCGCCCAGATGAGCTCCTCGATCTCCTTCTCGTACAGTTCGCGCCCTCCACGGAGGGTGCGAAACGGAATGAGATCGGATGTCCCCTGGATTTCGAAGAGTGGCACTTGGTCTCCAGGCACATCGGGAATCGAGCGGTTGCGGTTCGGTCCGCGGGCGCAACAGGCGCCCTGGGTGCGTGTGCGGCCAGGGTGACAGAAGCGATCCGGCCGCTGCAACCGATAGTTCGTCGACATCCCCCATCGACACAACGACTTCACGCGACTCCAAGGGATCGGATCTACGGAAGTCGGCGTGACACCATCCGCCACGCCGAGCCGGAGCCATCTTGACAGCCGACACCGCGGGATGCCGAGTCCCCTCGGAGTCCACCAGAACCTCTTCTCTAGGAGCCTCGAATCCCGCGTCGGCGAAGCGGCCGCGATATGTATCCAAGCTTGCATGGCTCCAGAACATCCGCGCGCCAAGAACCCCAAGCCAGTCTTCACGCGGAAGTAGCCTTCCGACTCCTGGTCCGCGGGGCTACAGAGGAGGTATCCTCACCATCACACAGGAAGTCCGTACCAAGCCCTAGCTCCCGGGCCCTCCGAACCTGCTCCGGAGGGATGTCGACGCCGAGAACGCGAAAGCCGAGGTGAGCCAGCTCTCGCGCTACCGGAACGCCGCACCCGCAGCCACCGTCGAGCACCTCTGCTTGGTCGGTTCATGGATCTCTTGAGCCCGTCCCTGGTCCAACGGTTGGCGGTTCGGCCGCGGGCGCTTCTGGCGCCCTGAGTGCGCAGCGAGGATGACCGCAGCGACCCGGCGGCTGTCGGCACTCTCAGTGACTAGGTGTCTTCCAGCGCACAGTCCGTGGACAGCCACCCATCCGGCGCTCGGTATAGGGTGATGGCCGCCAAGATCACAGTGGCCCACAGAAGGGGCACATAGAAGGTCAAGATCACCCAGCTCACGTCGGTCGCAGCGGCTAGCAAGGACTCTGCGAGTCCGCCGCGAAGCGCGTTGGCTAGATCCACCACTGTGGCACCAACAAAGAGCCAGAGAGCGCCGGGTGCTACGGACCAGCGCCTATGCAGTGCAATGAGGCACACAAGCGATAGGACCATACCTGCCAGGTCTCCGTAGACGATCTGGTCGCGCACTGAATCGGACACCGCAAACCCGTTCGACTGACTGCTAAAGAGTTGGAGGGCCACGTGCCTAGCTGCGTGCACCCACACCAGCAGAGCCAGGCTGCGCCGCACGGGCAGCCTCCGCAGGAACGGGAGCACCTCGGTCAGAGCGAACACGACGAGCGCCACGAAGCTCAGGAACATCGCCAGAGTCGCGGCCAGTCCGGTGCTCATGCGCCCGCTAGCCACGTTAGGGCTTCACCCCGGCTCGCGAACCAGGCCGTGGGAAACACTGCCGAGGGATCAACTTCGACCTGGCCGATGCTCGGAAATCCGCCCGGCATGACGAAAGCAAACCGACGGACTCCGGCGGCTCCATAGCGGGGGATCACCGAGTGGTTGCGCCACTCCATGACGCCGTCACCGAAAGAGTGGCGGAAGTGCGTGGCGTCGACCAAGATCCTCGACGGGAGCACCCGCTCCGCGGTGACAGCGAGCAGCGACAGTGTCGCCATGAACGCAGCGTCCGACATCTCCACGTCAGAACGCCAACGAAGCTCCAAGACTGCCTCACGGGGATGACTTAGAATCTCCCCCCACTCGTTCTCCGCCAACTTGTTTGCTGACATGGATGTGCCGACCTCCGTTTTGCCGTGGATGGTTGGGTTGATCGACGATCCCCCAGGCGGTACGGTTCGTCAACCAGGTACAAACTGGTAACTTGCTTACAGGGGAGTACTGCTTTGGACGCTCGAGTGAAGCGAGTGGAAAGTGTGATGTCGCTCATCGGTGGGCGATGGAAGCCCGCCATCATGTTCGCGCTGATCATGCAGGGCCCGCACCGCTTCTCGGCCCTGATGAGGACACTGCCCGGCGTTAGTCAGCGCATGCTCACCAAGCAACTCCGCGACCTGGAAGCCAACGGCTTCGTCCGGCGGGAGGTAAGAGCCACGTCGCCGATTCAGGTCGAGTACAGTGCGACAGAGTTGGGCGCCAGCCTGCACCAAATCTACAAGGCAGCTTGCGACTGGGCGGATGAGCACTGGAACGAACGGGGTTCGGCTGGTGCCTAGCGGTTGGCGGTTCTGCGCCCTGAAGGGCGACATTCCGAGCAGACGAGAGCTCTTCACAGGCCGTCTTCCACGTTGGCCTGCTGGCTTCAGATACGGACCCGGCGTGCAATGCGATCCGGAGATCTCTGACGGAGCGCAAGGCCGAGGTTGTGCAAAACAGCATGCCTTCGAGGCAGAAGCCTCATGTTGCGGCCAGAGGTGCGCATGCAGTCAGGGTGACAGCGGTGATCCGTCGGCTGCAACCGCTAGCTAGGCCGCACGAGCGACCAAGTAGCAACGACGACTGGGGTACTCCGCGTCCTTGTAGGGCTCCCGATGAATCTCCTCAATCACCTCAAATCTGGCAGACCGAAGCGCCTCGGCGACTGTCTCGGGTGCATGTGCCCGAAAGTCCAAAGAGACCGAAGCGCCGAACAGCTCGTCTCGATGGACGACATACGTACCAGCGTGAAAGGCAACGAGCGCGAGTCCCCCCTCGATCAGGACTCTCCGCGCTTCCCGAAAGACCAACTTGAGCTCGGGCAAATCGAAGTGCACGATGGAATAGAACATCACAACCCCGGCTAGACTCGAGTCGCGCGCGCTGAGACACATCATGTCCTCGGCTCGGAACTCGATACCGGGATTTCGATCCTGTGCCACCGCGACCATCTTCGCGGAGAGGTCGACCCCGAAGACTGGAACGCCTTGCCCGACTAGATACCTCGCGACATGTCCTGGCCCACACCCAAGATCGGCGACAGGACCGAGGCCGGCCGTCGCTTCGGCGAACCGATTCAGGAGATGCCGGTCCAACGGCTTGTGTGCGAGCTCGTCTGATAGGCGCTCAGCATACGCCTCGGCCGCGGAATCGTAACTCTCGCGAATGTTCATTCACGCCTCATCAGCCTATGGGTTGGCGGATCAGCCGCGGGTGCCGCTCTTGTTGGGAGCGACCGTTCGGCATCGCCGGACCGTCGGGACACCCGGCCTTGGTCTGTGTGTCCAGTATCTGCCGCGTTGGCCGTCGGCTGCAAACGCTAGTTAGGCGGACCCCGCTCATCCGAGTGCTTCCGGCCGATCGCCTCTTGGAAAACCGGCGCCCAACGTGGCACGAGTGCGCCGGTGACGCTTCCGACGAGTGCGCCGGCCCCAGCGCCGAGGGAGATCGAGAGAGAGGCGAGCAAGGCGGAGCCTCGCGAGTCCAGGTCCGAGTCCCCCTGGAACGCAGCTGTGGCCAACACGGCTCCTGATACTGCTCCAAGCACGAGGCCGTTCTTCGCCCATGGGCCCGCGTGATTGGTGCGACGATCAAGACGACACGTCTCATGAATCGCATATGCGGCACGAGTTCGCTCTTCGACGAGTATGCATAGGGAGTCCTGTGGTCCTACGAGCCATGTGCCGCTTACGACCGTGGAGTCGCACAGGCTGATGCGAACGGCGTCGCCTGGATCCAGTGTCAGATCCGCCTGGCCCGCTCGTGCGTTCGTCGTTGCGATCCAAGCGCAGAGAGCCAAGGTAATCGTCCACCACCGCATGTTTGCTCCGCCCAGCGTTGTGCATTTCAGCCGCAGGGCCGGACCGTCCGAACATCCGGCCTAGTTCGCTACGTCCAGTATGTGCCGCGGTAGCCGTCGGCTGCAGATGCTAGTTAGGCCGTGTTCCGAGGCGCTCCAACTTCCATGAGCATGACCTGTTCATCTGCTTCCGGCCCGAACTCTGCGGCCTGGAAATGGGTGGCCGGCGAGAAACCGAGAGATGCCAGGAAAGCCATGGACCTACAGTTGGCGGCCTTGAGGACCGCCACAAAGGTATGAGTTGCATAGCTTGATCGCAACTCTTCAAGCATGGCTGTGACCGCGTTGCTGCCGATTCCCTGGCGCCAGTGGCGACTGTTCAGCTCGTACGGCACGAGCGACACACCTGAGGCACCGTACCGATAGCAGCGCTGTCGCGCCGCCCAAGGAAGTCAACCCGTTCGAGAGGGTAATACAGCCCGAAGAAGGCGTGGGCCTCGTCCATGGTCGAGGCTTCGACGTGCAGCGTCGGACGTCGGACGAGTGGGCCGAGGTCGCCACGGGTCCCTTCAAACAGGGTCGCTATGACGTTTCGCAGCGCGAGAATGTCGGAACATCGAGTGGCCTTTCGTGTGAAGCCGGGTTGCTCGATCCAGGCGAGAGCTTGGTTGTCGTGCGACACGACAATGACCCTTGAGGAATCCTTGTGCCAGAACTTGAATCCACACACGACCTCGCCGGGAACGCTCTCATTCGTAATGAGGCCACCGTCCCGACATGACCAATCCATGGCGCCTACGAGAGTGGCGATCTGTGCCGACGTAAGCTCCGGCCCGCTAGGAGTAGGGTCTTCAAGCGCCGATTCTGGTGGGCTTCCAGGGGTCTCAAAGGCCACGACTCTCGTCGGCTGAGTCAGAATCAGACACTCTGTTTCGGTTGGTGTGCCGATGGACGACGCCGTGGAACCGACGATGAGCGAGACTCCGACCAGCGAAAGGGGCTGCGCTCAAGTGCACCTCCCGGTACCCCCAACGTGTTGCGATCCGGCGGCTCCGACCGCTACTTGGTCATCCGTCGGCAGAACGTCCTCATCCGAAGGGGCGCGCCCTTCACGCGGTCCAACGCGCTGCCGAACGCCCGACGGCTACCGCGCGAGCGCGCTCCCCCCGGTAGTCTTCCGTGAGGAGGGCCGAGAGCTTCGCCGCCAGCGCCGAGTTGACCAGCTGGTCGATGGAAATGCCCTCGCGACGAGCCACCCCCCGGAGCCGTCGGCCTCCACAGGTGGAAGACCTTGCGGTGCTCCGAGACACTGCAGACGTAGTCCGGGACGTCATCGCTGTCCGAGTGACGGAGACCCAGAGACCGGGACCGGCGCTTCAGGACCCCTTCGACACTCACTTGATGACCAACGCTCTGGCAATCAGCTGCGGGCCGCGCCCAACCAGTATCCAACCGCATTTCATTGTTCAGCGCTTCAACGATCTCAAGTATGGCACCACCGCTTCGCTCCAGTATGGTTCCTCCGTCCCCCAGAACAGGTAGTCGAGGTGCAACGGGTCGCGCGCGTAGGCAGCCAGCTCCTCGACAGTCACCCGCTCTCCGGTGCGGCGATCGACGTCGGCGAGGTTGCCGTCCTGAACCGCGACCCCCGCCACCGTACCCGTTGCGCGGGCGGCGATCAGCGGCAAAGAGTGCTGCCGCTGGTACCACCGCCTGGGAAGCAGGTCGGGGCCGCCGACGCCGGCGCCGAGCGAGTCGGCTAGCCGATAGATCCCCTTCAGGTAGCCCTTGTCGTCCTCTGGCAGCGACTCGCCCGGCATGAAGTTCGCGTAGATTAGCAGGTCGGACTTTCTGAACACGGCCCGGGCGGACCGCATCAGGTCGCACATCGCCTCGTAGTAGATCGCAGGCGAGTACCCTACCGGAGTCTTCCCTGCGGAACCAAAGCCGATCGAAGTTTCGGCGAAGTTGATTCCCGCAATCTCCCCATCGAACTCTGACGCCAGCGCCTTGAGGAGCGCGACGAGCCGCGCCTGCACCGCGGGGTCCCAGCGCCGCGGCACCCAAGCATCGAAGGCGACGCGATTCTCGTCGTTGTCAGGATGGAAGTACTGCGCGGCGACCCCGCCATGAAACTCGGGGTCCTCAAGCAGATAGTCGGGGACATTGGGGCGCGCCTCGACGAATGAGATATCCTGAAGCTGTACGAAGAGGCGCTTGCCCCGCCGCTTGAGAGCGGCGAGATCGTGGTGGATCGCCGAGAAGTCGTACTCACCTCGCCGCGGCTCGAGTTCACTCCAGCGGTATTTGAGTTGGGCGCCGACCAGAGCGGGGGTTTCGATGAACGTCGGTTCTGTGATCCGCTCGCGATCTAGCCCATAGAAAACGTAGTGCTGGGGTCCCTGCGCCGACGCGGCCAGCGTCCCGCTGGCAGCGCTGAGCAGGGCCGATAGAGCCAGTGCACAGATCATCTGTCCTCCACGTGACTTGCGTCGGCCTAACGGTTGGCGGTTCAGCCGCGGTCGCGTCTGGCGCCCTGGGTGCCTCCCGCAGCCAGCGTGACAGAGGCGATCCGGCGGCTGCAACCGCTAGCTAGGTGGCGCCCACCGTGCTCTTGGGGACCCAGCCGGACTCCCCTTTCTCGTTCTCAACCCAGAGCCACCCGGCCAACTCCCTCACGCAGGAGAGGCGGTCGCCGACGCGCGTGTCCAATTCGCGAGCGGTGTAGTGGGTCGTTGCGACGCCCCCTTCTGGAGTGTCGAGCCGAATGATAGACTCCGGCGCCCACCCCTGCTTGCCAGACGGAGTGGTCACCCAGATCCACCCGGGGTGCTGTTCATCTCTCGTGCCCAACGCCACAGGGTCGCCGGGTTTGAGAGAAATCGGATCTGGGTGTTTGCTTCTGTGCTGACGGACTGCGACGTATCTCATTTCCGCCCAACGGTTCGCGGTTCAGCCGCGGGCGTTTCTGGCGCCCTGGGTGCGTGGGCAGCCAGGGTGACAGATGCGATCCGTCGGTTGCAACCGCGCTAGTTGGGCATCACTCGGACGCTGCGAAGTGCTCGTCCCAGAGGGTCTGCACGCCCGCCCAGATCTCCGCCTTTCGCTCCGCCGGCACCGTCGGGCCACGAAACCTCTCGATTCGTCCGGCCGCGAGGTCAATTCGGACGAGGTCAGGCGCCAGATTCTCCCAGTCTCCACTCCCAACCAGAATCGTCTCGGCGTCGAGCCAGGCCGGCATCTCGAACGTGCAGAGCGTCCCGCACGTGCAGACGGCCGTGCGTCGCCCAGCGGCTAGGTCGACCAAGTCGACCTCCGAGTCGGGAGAGTCCCCGGGCCGTGACACACAGACTGCGTGCACGCCGTCAGGCGACGAGATCCAGGACTGCCGCTGAGACGGGGTGTTGGCTTCCTCCGGGTAGGTGTATCCCTGCCCGATCGAGTGGTCGTGGGCTGAGACGAGCTGAAACTGCTCGGGGTGATACTGGACGTCCGTCCCCAGCCATACCTCAAGCCACTGAACGAGGCTCGGGTGCTGTGCAAACTCCTCCGACCCTGGAAGAGGCGGCGCTTCGTTCGCCGACGATGCGGCGAGAGCCGCGGCCGCGAGCCATATGCCCACTTTCATCACAAGCATGCCCAACGGTTGGCGGTTCAGCCGCGGGCGCGTCTGGCGCCCTGATGCGTATGCAGCTAGGGTGACCGATACGATCCGTCGGCTGCAACCGCTAGTCAGGCGACCTGCTACTGAGACGTTCCCACCAGCGATGACCCGACGTAATCCAGGGACGATTCGGAAACTCCCGCAGCGCCACGGACGAGCCAATCGAGGGGTTCAAGACGCCATTGACCTGCGCAAACTCCGGGTGGACGATCTGGAGAGCGAGAAAGCCCGGCAGGAATCGTAGATCGACGGTTCCGAACTGGCCGGTGAACCGAAGGCCAAGGACGGGATCTGGCCACGCGCTCGGGCCTCGCCCGGTGTGAATGATCAGATGGCCTGACCTCCAGCGGTAGCTCGCATCATCAAGAATGCTGCACAAGAGCACGTGAACCTCATCCTGGTCCAGACAGGTTCCGAAGTCGCGAGCGGCCTCACCCGCCCAATACGGCTGAATGCAGTAGGGCTCAACCGTTCCTGCATTCAGGAGTAGATCCACGATTTCTGGCGAGAACTGATCCCAAGGATAGTTCACGGCCCGCTCCATGCCGAGCTTCTCGACGGGCTCTCCTAGCACCTCGTAAACGGGCAACTCGTGGATCTGCCCGGCCGCGATGATTAGAGTTGCGAAGAGGACCATGGCACTCGCCCAACGTGTTTGCTGTTCAGCCCCCGGGTGCTTCTGGCGCTCTTGGTGCCTTCGGCAGCCAGTGTGACAGAAGCGATCCGGCGGTTCCAACCGCTAGTTAGGCCCGAGTTGCTCGAGGGCGCGAATCTTCTCTACAGCAACGATGAACTGAGGTTCTCCTGGAAAGGCACAGGAGTAGTCTCCAACGACTGTACCGGTCGCGACGTACACCACGCCCGACGGGAGGTCCGAAGGCAGACCGGTCAGAACTCCGTAGGTACTGCCCGGATAGATTGGCGCACAGTCGCCCCAAACGCTGACCCGCCCCCGATAGGCGAACTGCTCTTCGCTGAAGGCCCCTGTCTCAAGCACCTCTATGGGGAGCTCGATATCTCCCGCGCGTAGCTGATACTGGCCCGAGGCCAGCGGGGGCAGACCGACGGACGTCGTAGCGTGCACCTCGGCGCCCGAGCATGCCTGGCTCGGGGTGTTCCGATCGAGTGCGATTCCCGACAGCTCCAGGACGGACCCGACCCGGTTCACGCTCACACCACGGAGCGCCCAGCATCCACTCGGCCCGACGAACACACTGACCTGCACCGTGCTCGACTGCATTGAGCGGAGCGCCTTCGGCGCGCGGACGGCCTCGAAGAGCACCGGTCTGGTGATCGGATCCGGCCTGGAGTTTAGGAGGCACCCCGAGGCGGACAATACGATGTTGAGCACGAGCAGGGCGGCGAGCCACCAACGACAGCGCATCTCTGTTGAACCTCGGGGGCCAACATCTGGGGCTAACGTGTTGCGGTTCAGCCCCGGGCACCGCTTCCAGGGAGCGAAGCGGAGGCATCGCTCCGAGCGACTGGGCACCCGGTGAACATTGACAAGTCCAGTATGCGCCGCGGTGACCGTCGGCTGCAAACCCTAGTTGGGGAGCCTACTCGATGTACGAGAAGCTGCTCAGCCTGTGCAGCGCTGCGACCATGCTGGCCAGCGAGTCCGCTCGGGCCGCCAGGGGGTGAGGATCCACAAGAACGACGTGTTGATACCCGACGAGCAGATCGGCGCCTGGGAATGAAACACGATATCGAGCTCCATCACTGCCAACCGTGCCGGGCGACAGCCTTCGCCACTCAAGCTCGGCGAGATCAAATGAGGGCCCCGACGGGGCCGATCCGGAGAAGATGCTCGGTCGGTGTAGGACACGGGGGCGCCCGGGCCCTGTACGGGCGACAGTGAATCGCGTCTCTCGCCGGACCCCCGAGAAAGGCACAAAGTCGAGCGGCTCGATCTTCATGTTCTCCTGGCTCACAATCCGGGCCAGGATGTTGGGTGGAAACTCCACGGGATCTGAGGACTCGGGTGCCGGCGCTTCCGGTGCGCAGCCCCATAGACCTAGCAGCGAAACGCACAAAGCCGGAAAGCAGCGAACCATCCCTGTCTCCCCAACGATTGGCGGTTCAGCCACGGGCGCCTCTGGCGCCCTGGGTGCGTAGGCAGCGAGGGTGACAGAAGCGATCCGGCGGCTGCAACCGCTAGTTTGGCGCGGTCCTCGGCCCCTCAGGAAGAACCCGCCTGGGCACTTCTTGGAGCCGATCCTCCACCTGGCTGAAACCGCCTCCGCCAGACTCCTTGGTCCTCGGATCACATAGAGACACATCTGCACAGTCAAAGCAGATCAGCGCTTCGACGACATGTTCACCTCGACGAAACCGCAGCCCGTGACGAGGGCTGAACAGACATAGCTTCTGAATCGCCACTTCCCAGGGCAGGTAGCTCCCGGCGTCCGCCAGCAGTCGCCCCGCGGTGTGACGCTCCCTCACGTTGACCCAGGCCGACCTCGGTGATGAAATGCTCACCGAGCATCCCGAAGGTGTCGAAGTCCGGCTGTTTCTCGGAGTAGCTGCTGGCGGTATGCGGATGAACGCGGAACGACTCCACACGGTCGGGGCTGAGCAGCGTACCGGCCATCGTGGGTGGAAGCACCGAATTGACACGGCCACAGGAACTAAACGTGAACGCCGCTAGGACTAGCGGCACGACTCGCCAGTTCATCAGTCCACGCCTAACGGTTGGCGGTTCACCGCGGGCGCTTCTGGCGCCCTCGGTGAGCATGCAGCCAGGGTGACAGAAGCGATCCGTCGGCCGCAACCGCTAGTTAGACGTCCGACGCTCCGCCAGGGCGCACAGCCGCATGATCCGGCTGTCTCGGCTCTCCTCCCGCGGCCCTCCTGAGGCCTTGTGTGCCCAGAAGAGGGACTCTCCGAACACCTGAGAGAACAGCAACGAGAGACGCCGCTTCGCGGCGCAGGGCCTGCCGCGCCCAACGCCGCCAAGCTCAAATGAACTTGTCCGGATCTCTAGCGAATGAATATCGCCTGCGCGCCAGAAGTCCATCACCAAGATGCCCATATCGACGACTTTGAGTCTCTCCCCGATCAGGTAATTCTCTGGATTGAGCAGGAGAGCCTGCAGCCGCTCCAATTGGTCCAATGTCAGCCGTCTCGGCCCGTAGCGGTGACCTGAGTAGCCATGCCTCACGCAGTCGTCGACCGGCTTGAATGGGGGATCTGGGTTGTCGCTGGTGAAGGTCACAAGGACCGAATCTGGGTCCTGGATCGCCGCCAAAGCGACAGCCTCGAACATGCTCTCGACGCGCGTCGGGATCTCAACAGATCCAACCAGGATTCCCCGGTCAGGCGACAGATGATCTCGAGCCGCTCGCGCGGGGCTCGCAGCGAGAAAGACCGCGAACAGGAGGAGCCACTTCAAGAGATGATTGCCCTCGTCCAACGGTTGGCGGTTCAGCCGCGGGCGCTTCTGGCGCCCTGGGTGCGGAAGCAGCCAGGGTGACAGAGGCGATCCGTCGGCTGCAACCGCTAGTTAGACCAATGTCTAGCTCGCCTTGCGAAAGGCCTGCACCTCGGAGTCCAGGCGGTCTCCGAGACGGTCCTTCTCGACCTCCAGGTCGTAGCGCGTCTGCAGGTTCAGCCAAAACCGATCCGAGGTTCCGAAGAACCGCGCAAGGCGGAGTGCCGTATCCGCCGTAATGGCCCTGGTTCCGTGGACGATCTCATTGATACGCCGAGCAGGAACGCTCATGTCCTTGGCCAATCGATACTGACTGAGACCCAAGGGCTCCAGAAACTCGTGGAGAAGAAGTTCTCCAGGGTGGATGGGGGGGCTCTTCCGATTCGCCATAACGATACCCTCAGTGGTAGTCCACGATCTCGACGTCAAACGCGTGACCTCGGTCCCAGCGGAAGCAGATGCGCCATTGGTCGTTCACGCGGAGGCTGTACTGCCCTTTGCGGTTCCCGGACAGCTTCTCGAGGCGGTTGCCCGGCGGTACCCTCAGGTCTTGGACCGCCTCAGCGGCGTCCAGCAGGAGCAGCTTCCGCAGAGCGTTACGGGCTACGGATCCGGAGAAACGCCGAGAGCGGCTACGGGAGAAGACCTTTTCGGTCTCACTATCGCGGAAGGACCGGATCACGCACCCACCATAACGTCTGACGGTAATATCGTCAAGCGTTATGGATCACTTGAGGCCGTCCCTGGTCTAACGGTTGGCGGTTCAGCCGCGGGCGCTTCTGGCGCCCTGGGTGCGCACGCAGCCAGGGTGACAGAAGCGATCCGTCGGCTGCAACCGCTAGTTGGACGAATCCTTCGGCCGCTTCATCTGCCACAAGTCCCGAACCTCGGCCGCGATGTGGGCTTCGGCGGCGCGCAGAGCGCTGGCTGGGAGCCACTCAAAGGCCGAACCTCCCGATCTTGGAGATCTGAATCCGTAGCCGATGGTGCGCACGTGCCTTCCGGTTCTGAGTAGGGCGAAGGACGCACCCTCAGGAAGGTCCCACAGATCGTCCAGGAACTCCGGATCCATGCTGGCGTCCCGTAGTCGGTCGGGCACGAGGCACAGGCGACCGCGCCGCTTCTCGGAGACTACAGCCAGGAGCTCGGCGTCGGGGAGACGTTGGACATGAATCTCCCTATGGGCGAGCCAACCCAATCTGAGAGGCCGTCGCGCCTCCAGGAGCCGTGGAACAATGACTATCTCGAGCGCTTGAATGCGGCGAAGGAGATCATCATGCGGGATCGAGAAGAGACCCTCACGCTGAACTGCGCCGCCCTTACATCGTGTGGTCTTGTGTAGATCGAGGACTCGGCTGGCGGGCCCGAAGTGCAGAGTGAAGTGCTCCGGAGACCCCTTCGTCGAAAGTACGAGCTTATGCTTAGCGAACGCCATGACTACACGCCCCAGATCAAGTCGTTTGGCGCCGTGCGGTAGCTCTTCTAGAAGATCGGTCAAGGTTCTGCCCTGCTGCTCACGAGCCCGTCCAACGTGTTGCGGTTCAGCTGCGGGCGGTGATGGCGCGGTCCTGGCTCTGCCAGGGCCGTGACAGCGCCGATCCGTCAGCTGCAAGCGCTAGTTAGACCGCCTACCACTCGAAGCCGAAAAGGTCCAACGACACAGTCTGCCACTTCAAAACGTGATACGCGCCTACAGGCTGGTCGTCGTCCCAGTCCGCTTCCATGTCGGCAAGCTCGTAGGCCATCTCGAAGGCCTCTTGAGCTGTAGGGACTGCTACTAGCGTCTCGCGGGGATCCAACTCAAGGCTCTCCGCGGGAAGCCTCCACTCGCGCTCCCAGGTATAGTCGAGTCCGGTACACGGATCGTAGGGAACGATGCGATAGCGCTGTTCCTTGGTGTGGTTCTCAATGGCACCGGGGTCATCGTAAATCACCGGGCGGCCACCGCGGCTGAACAACCAGCGCTTCGAAACTGCCACCCCGTACGGCTCGTATCGTGGCCGCTCGGTGTCGGAGGACGCAATGGAGACGAGCTGGAAGAGCGAGTTGAACTCTTGAATCGGGGCCTCGGTAAAGCAGATACAGGGATCTCCGTCAGTCCACGCGGATCCGCCGAGAAGGCGCCCCTCCCTCAGTATCTTCTCCAACACAGCGGAGGCCGACGCTGGGGTTATTGTCCTTGTTCCGACTCCCTGGTTGATCACGACCGACTCTTCCGTTGGCGATCGCGTGAAGTGCCACAGGAGCGTGCCGACATCTCGCCGTACGAGCCGGATTCTCCTGGCAAGCTCCTCGCCCAAATCCGGAAGTTTCGGCTCGGTGCCCATTGTCGCGCTCCTCTTGCCTGTCGGTCTAACGGTTGGCGGTTCAGCCGCGGGCGCTTCTGGCGCCCTGGGTGCGCATGCAGCCAGGGTGACAGAAGCGATCCGTCGGCTGCAACCGCTAGTTAGGCGGCTCAGGGCTCCTCCTGACGAAACGACGACAGCGCAGATGCCTCCGTCAGAAAAGACTCGATCTCAGCACCCAACGCTCTGTACGTCGCCGTCAACGCGTCCGCCACCTCGCCTCTCTCCTCTTGGGGCACCGTGCTGAGCATGATCGCGCGTTCCAGCGGCTCTCCATAGGCAAGCCCAGCTTTCTCGACGCGCTGAAAGGCCCCCGATAGCGAGGGAAAGTAGAGGTTCACGAGCATCCCAAGCCGATGCCGTTCAAGCTTCTTCGCTACGGGTTCGGGCGGCTCGTTTCCGGACAGCTTGAGCAGCGCTTGCGTCCAAGAGAACAGATAGCCGTCGCGAATGTCGATGGCGACCTGGTATAGCTCCTCCAGCTTCTCCCGAAGGAGAGACTCCCTGTCCGTCTTGCGCGACTCCTCAAGCTGCATTCGCTGCACCACGTATGTGATGCCGCCACCGACGACAACTCCAAGCAGGACGAAGAGGTGGCTCGCTACCAGCTCCCAATTCACGGCCACGCTCCTTTCCGCCTAACGGTTGGCGGTTCAGCTGTCGGGCATCGCGTTGGCGCAGCCCTGGCTCTGCCAGGGATGTGACAACGTCCGTCCGTCAGCTGCAACCGCTAGTTAGATAGCCGCTCTGCCTAGAAGTCGAGTGCGTTTCGGATTCCGTCTTTGAGCTCGGCAATCGCGTCGCCGGCTCCTAACGCACCCAGGATGCTCTCGAGTAGGGTGTCCACGGCCTCCAGTGCCCTCCGGAGAATCTCGACGGTCCCCCGCCCGAGGAAACGGGCCCACCAGTACGCAACAATCTCCAGCTTCGACCGAAGCTCTTGCCCTCCAACTCCGTACCGCTCGACGTTCCGCGGAGATATATCCGTCACAGCGCTGGCCAACCCTTCAAACCGGGATTCGCCAGCTTCCCAGAGTGACTGGATGGAGGCACGCAGGTCAGGAACGACAAGATCCTGATGCCGCCCCGCGACGATCTCGCGGAGCGCCGTGCGAAGCCACTCGATGAACTCTCGACGTAGCTCTCCATCGTTCTGAGCGGAAGTTGGTGGACCAGGCATGCTCACCTCTCCCTGCTATCTAACGTGTTGCGTTCAGCCGCGGGCGCTTCTGGCGCCCTGGGTGCGCATGCAGCCAGGGTGACAGAAGCGATCCGCCGGCTGCAACCGCTAGTTAGCCGCGGAGCCTCCGGGTTGCGGAGGAGGAAACATCCCAAGCTGGGTCAGAATGGCAACGTTGTCCCACTCCACCCAGAGCTCGGCGATACGTCCGTCCTCGATCCGAAAGATTCCGAGGAACGGAGATTCCACGGCGCGTCCAGTTGCCGGAGCGCCATTGATTGGGCCGGTATTGGTTCCACGGTACGTCCCCAGAACCGCTACTCGGTCACCTTCCGCGATGAGCTGGTTCAGAGACACGGCCTGGTCTGGAAAGCTCTCAAGGAATCCCATCTGGAGTTGAACGAAGGCCTCACGCGACGTTACTGCGGACCCTTGCGTCGCAGCGCTGTGCCGAACGAAGTCATCGGCGACGATGTCAGACAGGGCATCCCAATCCGCACTATTGGTCGCCTCATTGAAGCGGCGCACGAGATCCTTGTTGGCCACGGTATCTGCTTGAGTGGAACTCGCACTGAGCAAGACCGCCACCGAAAGAGCTAGGACTCCGATCGTGTACTTGACGACCACCATTCCCCTCCTGAGGGTGGAGAAGCTGCTCCCACGCACTGATACTGCGGCTAACGAGTAGCGGTTCAGCGGTCAGGGCGCTTCTGGCGCCCTAGTTGCTGCCGCAGGTAGGGTGACAGAAGCGCCCTGTCCGCTGCAACCGCGTGTTAGACGATCCTGCGCCCGGGCGTCTCTACGACAGAAGCTTGTGGAGAGCCTTTAGGCGCGTTAGGTAGTCAGTTGCGTTGGACCTCTCATGCCACGGCGCGCTCGCGTCGCCAAAGAGACCTCGCTCGTGCGACGGACAGGCGACTGAGCGGATCTGGTCCTCGGTGAGTCTGACGTGCAAGTTTGTGAACTCTTCGTAGTTCACGAAGTCCTCTGCCGTGCTTCCAACGGGCTTGTACTTCCGATTCACGAGGATCTGTGTGCCGGGACTCTCCGTGTCATGGATCACGTAGGGGAGGTCGCGCCGCATGATGCGGTACGCTGTGCTACCACTCGCAACCTCGAAACGAGGCTGGGCTAGCAGGTCAGATAGCCACCCGATTGCGTGTTCAACGGCGTCTCTTGCGGAGTCGTGCGATTTGGACAAGTCGTCAAACTCTGAATGCCCTGCCATGAGTCCCCCAATCGATTCGTCTAACGTGTTGCGGTTCAGCCGCGGGCGTAGCGGCTCGCACCGATGCCGGATCGTACCACGATCCGGCCGCCGCGCCCGTCGGCTGCAACCGCTAGTTAGAAGCGGACTCGCTACGGACTGCACACCGTTCCACTCCCAATTGCTCCCCTCTTGCCCGCAGCCAGCGCCTACACCGCGCCTGAGGCGCCGAGCCCGTGCGCAGATGGGCGGATACCCACCGCGGGCCTGGCGCCGACGCGGACCGACGGAGACGAGCGCACACCCACCGACACCGGATCTCTTGGAGTCCGCGGCACCATCACCGACGTGCCACTCCGTCCAGGCACCACGGCAACCGCGCCGCCGTGGGCCGAAATGCCCACAGGTGGACTCACACGCTGATCGGACTCAGTTGACCACGATGCCGCCCCGCATCCACGAATGCGGAAGCGCGCGCTGACCGACGAGGCCGACCCGCTCCATGTCCAACTCACCGAGGTGGAACGCCCACGCGCCCCCGAGAACTGGAAGGTCACAACGACGGAGCGGCGATCGGGATCCGAGTCCTAGGTAGGCCGGCGGAAGGCCGACGCCTCGCTTCCTTCTCTCTGCCCTACTCACCTGAGGAAGAGGCTGGGCGCGGAGGCGCGAGCGACGATTGGGGACTTCGCTACTAACGGTTTGTGGTTCAGCCGCGGGCGTAGCGGCCCGCACCAAGGTCGGATCGTACCACGATCAGGCCGCCGCGCCCGTCGGATGCAACCGCTAGTTAGAAGCGGACCCACTACGGACGGCGGACCTCCTCCTTCCCACCTGCTCCCGCCTGACCGTCGTCAGCGCCAACGCCGCGCCCTAGGCGCCGAGCCCCTGCGCAGACGGGCGGACTCCTACCGCGGGCCCGGGCCGACGCGGACCGACGGGGACGAGCGCACATCTACCGACGCCGGATCTCTTGGAGTCCGCGGCACCATCACCGACGTGCCACTCCGTCCAGGCACCACGGCAACCGCGCCGGCGTGGGCCGAGATGCCCACAGGTGGACTCAAACGCTGATCAGACTCCGTTGACCACGGTGCCGGCCTGCATCCACGAATGCGAGAGAGCGCGCTGACCGACGAGGCCGACCCGCTCGATGTCCAACTCACCGAGGTGGAACGCCCACGCGTCCCCGAGAACTGGAAGGTCACAACGATGAAGCGGAGATCGAGATCCGAGTCCTAGGTAGGCTGGCGGAAGGGTGACGCTTCGCTTCCTTCTCTCTGCCCTACTCACCGGGACGGATACTGGGCGCGGAGGCGCAAGCGACGATTGTGAACTTCGCTACTAACGGTTGGCGGTTCAGCCGCGGGCGCTTCTGGCGCCCTGGGTGCGCATGCAGCCAGGGTGACAGAAGCGATCCGCCGGCTGCAACCGCTAGTTAGGTTCTAGTCGTTCGTGGGGTTCAGATACAAGGCGCTGAGAGAATCTGGACCACCCCGGACCTGGCACCATGGACTGTCAGGACTGGAATCGATGGGCTCGCACGACTCCCGGAGGAGCGGGCCCAACAGGAACTGCCAACCGACACCCTGGGGAGTGCCCTGTATCACACGCCCCGTGCGGACCTCTACATACGCGTTATCGAGGAACTCTGATGCGACGCGACAGCTCCACATGAAGCCGGCCCCAACCTCGGTGCTGTTCATGGCGGTTCCGGCAAGTGGCCGCCCCTCGTCCACAAGCTCGAAGTAGGCGGCCCCCAGCACGGGCGACCTTCCGGGCTCAGTCGCCGACGCCCAGAGCCAGACGTAGTAGTCGTCCGCAAGCTGCGAAAACCTGATGACGACGCCGAACGGTACTTCATCAAGCTGCCCTGGCCCAATCTCCCGCTCAGCCGTTCGGGCTTCCGCGTTCATCCACACCCCGAAGAGCAGGACCGCCAGTCTGGCTACTGCCTTGCTTGAACGAATCAACACATGAACCTAACGGTTGGCGGTTCAGCTGTCGGGCATCGCGTTTGGCGCGGCCCTGGCTCTGCCAGGGCCGTGACAATGTCAGCCCGTCAGCTGCAACCGCTAGTTAGGAATCCGCGTCCCGCGTGACAAGCCACTCTCTAACGACGGGGATTCCCTCAACTTGTATCACGACCGCCTGGTGAGCGGTTTCTTCCTGAACGTGGGCAGCCCACTCCCCGACCCTGATCACCACCGATGGGAATAGCCCGTCACGCGACGTGTCCTGGAAGATCTGGATGCGCACCTGGCCGTCAGGGCGGCGCTCAACGGACGCGAAACCTGTGGGACAGAGGAACTTGCAGCCGCCCACGGCTGTCCGGAGAAGATGGTCAACGGCGTCTTGGGTAAGACGAGCAGATGGCGCGGGTTCACCAGCCAGGAACAAGTCGCCGGTGCCGGCGATCTTCACGTTGGCCGGCGTGCCGGAGCCGCTCGCGTCATAGGTCACCTGAAGTTCGACCGCCTGCGGCTCAAGCCAGTCCTCGGGCGGTGGCCGTTGGGCTACCGCTGCCTGCGCGACCACACCGAGGACAACGATTGGCAGGAATGCGCGCCTCATCCAAGACATGAATGTCCGATTCCTAACGGTTGGCGGTTCAGCCGCGGGCGCTTCTGGCGCCCTGGGTGCGCAAGCAGCCAGGGTGACAGAGGCGATCCGTCGGCTGCAACCGCTAGTTAGGCACCACGAACATCTCGTCCTACTTCGTCGACCGCGTAGGTCTCTTCCCACGACCCTGCTTCCCTGTCGAACCTAAACCCTAGGTGCGCTGCCCCTTGTTCGGCGCGTCTCGCAATTCTAGCTTCCAACACCGCCGTACGGCTTGAGTCCATCACGGACAAGACATCCGCGGGCGCCTGCGCAACGACTTCAGTGCGGCGACCATCTCCGACGACGTGCTCCCATTGCGTCTGGATCAAGAGCTCACGACCGGGGTCGACCTTCCGCTTGCGGCTTGCCAACTCCGCAAGCTTGTCGTGGAGAGCATCGTAATGCCTGGCACCGGCGCGCGCCAAGAATCCCGTGGCGTAGGTCGCCACTCCGAACTTGAGAACCAGCGTCAGAGGAAGATCTTCAAGTCCCCGTCGGATGGTCCTGGCAGCATTCACCTGGAACTCATCATCAGTCAGGTGGACGAGCGGTGCGAGGTCGCGATCTTCGAAGTCGCGTGGATCGTAATGGATGCGCAGGTCGGGGTCACAGTCTGCGCGAAGCGAAAGCTCCGTCTGGACCGCGGCTATGCTGACACCCAGCTTACCCACAAGGGCCTGCTCGTTGTGGACTTCGATGTCCACGGCGATGCCAATCTCCCCGCCGGGCAGGTCAACGAGCCGTTTGTTCTTCCCGACTCCCGCCGGTGCTCGCACGAGGTCGTGGGAGTCCCGGATAAGAAACTGGTCCGGGAGTTCCCCAAAGAGCGCACGGAGCGCTTCTGGCGGAATGCGAGTTCCGTACGCATCTACGTTGGTCGTCGCTACGATCTGCCCTTCAATGATCTTCATGGTCTTGTGTGCCTAACGGTTGGCGGTTCAGCCGCGGGCGCTTCTGGCGCCCTGGGTGCGCATGCAGCCAGGGTGACAGAGGCGATCCGTCGGTTGCAACCGCTAGTTAGGCACACGCTACCGGTACAAGGACTTCACGCGCCCCCAGGATTGAGCCTCAACCGAGGTTGGTCCGTCCTCGAACGGCATGTGGACGGCCGCTTGCGCCAACAGCTCTGCAGCGCCAACAGAGTCCATAAAGTACGAGGCCTCAGACGGAGATTGCCCCGAACTCCAGACACGGGAATGGGATTGGCGCGTCGTCGGATAGCACCGTCCCATGTCCGGTGGTCCGCCCGGCGGCCCGGCTGGCCCGTCCGAGTACAAGCTCAACGGGTTTCCCTCTCCGGGTCCAAGGGTGTAAACAACTACGAATCGCGGTGGCACCCACTCAAACCAGAGCTCATAGGCTTGCCCCGTGCGAGGGAGCCAAGTCTGCGAGGGACCCGGCGTGCCGGCCGGAAGGCCATTCTCATCGCTCGCGTACAGTTGAACCGTACCCGTGTACCCATAGCCGCTTGGGACGCCGTGAAACGTGTAGACGGCCGTGCCGTGCAGGCGCCCTAGAGGGGCATGGCACGGGTACCATCCCACATCCGCTCTCTCAAAACTGACCGCGATATTGTCACCAGGTTGAAAGCCGGACCACGTCCACCCCCACGCGGAACAGGTGTTGTAGTAGGACAGCGTCTGCAGGCACGTGCCGCTTCGCGCCCAGGCTTCTTCGAACTCCGCAGCCGCCCTGGGTGCCTTCTCTAGCCCGAATGCGGGAGCGGCCGTTCCAACCAAGAGGCCAACTAGTAGTACTCGCATGCGCTCGCTCCTGGCTCGTGCCTAACGGTTGGCGGTTCAGCCGCGGGCGCTTCTGGCGCCCTGGGTGCGTATGCAGCCAGGGTGACAGAAGCGATCCGTCGGCTGCAACCGCTAGTTAGGCGCCCTCCACCAAGCCGGGCTAGTTTTGCTCTATTTCTCTTGTGACCGGCTCGATTGGGAAGAGGGGCACTGAAAGCGAGACAAGCAGTGCAACGTCTCCCTCGCGCTCGAACTCCCGTGGTTCGGTGAAGACCGCCCCCAGCGCAGAGAACGAGTTGCCAGCGTAGTAGAACGGCAGCCCCACACCGACCGACAACACCGGAAAGACGTTTGACTTGTTCTCAGGGTCGCTAAGCCGCAACGCGACATCCTCCCGGCCTCCGAGTAGGAATCCAAACCCGACGAATGGCGCCGCCCAGGTCTCCTCATCCGGAGCGCTGGCCAGTGTCTCTGACGGAATCTGCGGATCCGCGGAGTCGAACTGATGCATGCCAAGCACGGGCCAAACGGTGACACCTTTGAAACTCACCTCGCCAAGAGCCAGTTCGAGTCCGACCCCGAGCTTGTCTGCTCCGTCCGTTGGGAACGTGATGGTGTTGGCAGTGTTGTCCACAAGGTAGTCTTTCAGCGCCTCGATCCCAATCATGCCGAACGCTCCACCGGATGCGGCGCCAAGGAGGTTTGTACTCAACACGAATCCATGCACTGGATCTCGCTCTTTGTGCATGGAAGCTCCGTACCCGACGGTGAAGGCGACGTCCGGAAACGCTTGGTATGGGATCGCTGTGTTTTTGGTCAGAAACGCCTGCTCTCGGGCCGCTTCCTCCAGATCCCTCACAGTGTGCCGCACTACGACCATTTGCTGAGATGACGCGGTAGAACACATGAATGGAATGAGGCAGAGCGCCAGAAGGAGACGGAGAGCCTTGAGCGTCATGAAGCCTCCCGTGTTCAAGAAGAGAACGTCGCCAGACACGTAACACCAACCGGACCCATACTAATCGGTGACGCGAGACCATGCAAACGCGCGGATACGGCCCTCTCCTGCCACTCCTATTCGCCTAACGTGTTGCGGTTCAGCCGCGGGCGCTTCTGGCGCCCTGGGTGCGTAAGCAGCCAGGGTGACAGAAGCGATCCGTCCGCTGCAGCCGCTAGTTAGGCAGACTGCGCTAGATCCAGGACTTCAACGACGGTCATCACCGACGCGTCTGGAACTGGAAGCCCGGCGGGCCAGGTCCGCCCCGCTCCAACCCAGACGGTCTCCATTCCAACGGAAGCGGCCCCGGCAACGTCCTTGTGCGGGTGATCCCCCACGAACCAGCAGTCAGTAGGGCGGACTCCGAGGTCAGCCGCGGCGGCCTGGAAGATCCTGGGATCAGGCTTAGGGACGCCGAACCGACCGGAAATCACCACAGTGCCGAAGATGTCCGCAATCCCCATCGCTTCGAGCTTCCGCCGTTGCTTCGTCTCGACACCGTTCGTCACGACACCGAGGTGCAACCCGCGTGACTGAAGCCGCTCCAGCGCCAAAGGCACTTCGGGGATGCAGACGGCGCACGTAGGAAAGTGATGATCCCAGTGTCTTGCCAGATCCTCGACACAGGGCCGTTCGGCCCACAGCGGATCAGCGGCGAGATCAGAGAAGCGCGACGCGTTGTAGCCGTCCCCATCCGCCTTGGCGAGTGCAGCTGCTACCAATTCTGGATCATCCGACTCCAAGACGCCTCCGAACGCGGCGAGGAACAGGTCCGCGTAGCGTCTGCGCGTTGCCTCTCGGATGCAGAGGGTTCCATCCAGGTCGAAGAGAATCGCGAGCGGGTCCTTCCTCAACAGGTGCCTCTTCTGCCTAACGGTTGGCGGTTCAGCCGCGGGCGCTTCTGGCGCCCTGGGTGCGTAAGCAGCCAGGGTGACAGAAGCGATCCGTCGGCTGCAACCGCTAGTTAGGCATTCTTGAAGGGTGTCTGCTGCACGAGCGTTCCATGGTGCTTGGTATCGATGAACTCATCCATGGCTGCGCCCTTCTGGAGTGCCCAAACTAGGCCCTTCACGTCCTGTCCGTGCGGCAGGATGACGCCCGTGTAGAGAGTGTGTGCTTCTACGTAACGATCCGCTAGCTCGTTCAGGAACTCACCTGCTCCGCTCAGAACCACCTCAAAGTCATCGAAGGGAATGTCCGGAAGACGGATCTGGCCCGATGTCCACTCGAGGTCGGAGTGCGCAAGCCTCTTGCGCCGGTGCTCTGTGATGTGCCGAGCCTTGTCCCGAAGGTCGGCCAACCGATGCAGCAGCGCTTCGCGAAGCTGGCATTCGTTCTCACCGTCGACCTCTAGGATCAGGCGCTCCAAAGACCGATTGCCGAACCGGCCGGTCTGGGGCGGATCAAGTAGACGCGAGATCCCAAGGATAAGATCGTCGAGCAAGATTCGACCGAGGCTGCCGAACAGCCACGCTGCCGTGTGCTCCAACAGGGCCTTGCGGTCACTGCCCTTGCAGAAGAGGTCGTCGAAGATGCGCCAGCGCGTGCATAGCTGAGTGAGCTCGGCTTCCAGAGAGAGATACAGGTTCTTGTCGACCGACCGCGCTTCGGGTTCCAATGCCACTCCTACATGCCTAACGGTTGGCGGTTCAGCCGCGGGCGCTTCTGGCGCCCTGGGTGCGTAGGCAGCCAGGGTGACAGAAGCGATCCGTCGGCTGCAACCGCTAGTTGGGCATCATTCGGACACCGCGAAGTAAGCGTCCCGGAGCGCTTGGACGCTTCGCCAGATGTCATCCTCGCGTTCCGCCGCTACCGTCGGCCCTCTAAACCTCTCGACCGTCCCGGTGGCGATGTCGATTCGGACGAGCTCGGGTGCAAGGTTCTCCCAGTCGCCGGCCCCCACCAAGACAGTCTCTGCGTCGAGCCACGTAGGAATCTCGAATGTGCAGAGTGTCCCGCATGTGCACACAGCAGTGCGGCGCTCGGCGGCCAGGTCGACCAAACCGACCTCCGAGTCCGGAGAGTCCCCGGGCCGAGAGACGTAGACCGCGTGTGCTCCGCTAGGGGAAGAGACCCAGGACCGCCGTTGAGCTGGGGTGTTGGTTTCCTCCGGGTAGGTGTAGCCCTGCCAGATCGAGTGCTCATGAGACGAGACGAACTGAAACTGATCGGGGCTGTAGCGAGCGTCCGGGCCCGACCATGACTCAATCCACTGAACGAGTCCGGGGTGCGCCGCAAACTCCGCCGCCTCCGGAAGGGCTCTTCCGTCGTGCGACGAAGGTGTTGCGAGAGTAGCCGCCGCGATCAGGATCCTCACTAGCATCTCAAGCATGCCCAACGGTTGGCGGTTCAGCCGCGGGCGCTTCTGGCGCCCTGGGTGCGCATGCAGCCAGGGTGACAGAAGCGATCCGTCGGCTGCAACCGCTAGTTGGGCAGTCACCGATACAAGGCCTTCATCCGCCCCCACGACGTGGGCTCAACAGGCAGGGTGGTGCACGGCACGACGACATCCGTTGCCAAGCATGGGCCGTTGTCGATGGTCGTGAATCCGATCGCCTGATCAAACCTGTACCACTCGTCCATCGATGGTACCTTCGCGCAGAGTCGCCCTGAGTCCTCGGTCACCTCAAGACACAACTCGGCGCCGGTCCCAGCTGCTTCTGAAACAACGACGGACACTGGCACCTCTGGGAGACAGCTGAGCCCAAGGTCCGGGACGAGATGAAGTTGAGTCTTGGTTCCAAGGTTCACGACTCCGATCGCAGGCACGATACTCACGATGTCGTATGTGCCACCGAGCCCAAACTCGACCTCCGTTGTGGCGTGTTCATGCACGCAGACGTAAACCGTGTCCAGACCTGCATGCGCCTGGCCCACATTGTCGTACGGATCGGTCGACTGGCTCAGGCTCAGGGCCAGGTAAAGACTTGCGTCCGCCATGTCGACGATCGCCGTCCCGATAGATGCATGGGTCACGGCGGTCAGGACCAAAATGGTCTGAAATCTCAAGTCCTCCGCTCCTCTTCTCTGATCTGCCCAACGGTTGGCGGTTCAGCCGCGGGCGTAGCGGCCCGCACCAATGCTGGATCGTACCACGATCCGGCCGCCGCGCCCGTCGGATGCAACCGCTAGTTAGAAGCGGACTTGCTACGGACTGCACACCGCTCCACTCCCACCTGCTCCCTACTTGCCCGCAGCCAGCGCCTGCACCGCGCCCGAGGCGCCGAGCCCCTGTGCACACGGGCGGATTCCTACCGCGGGCCCGGGCCGACGCGGGCCGACGGAGACGAGCGCACACCCACCGACGCCGGAACTCTTGGAGTCCGCGGCACCACCACCGACGTGCCACTCCGTCCAGGCACCAAGGCAAACGCGCCGGCGTGGGCCGAAATGCCCACAGGTGGACTCACACGCTGATCGGACTCAGTTGACCACGGTGCCGCCCTGCATCCACGAATGCGGGAGAGCGCGCTGACCGACGAGGCCGACCCGCTCCATGTCCAACTCACCGAGGTGGAACGCCCACGCGCCCCCGAGAACTGGAAGGTCACAACGACGGAGCGGCGATCGGGATCCGAGTCCTAGGTAGGCCGGCGGAAGGCCGACGCCTCGCTTCCTTCTCTCTGCCCTACTCACCTGAGGAAACGGCTGGGCGCGGAGGCGCGAGCGACGATTGGGGACTTCGCTACTAACGTGTTGCGGTTCAGCCGCGGGCGCTTCTGGCGCCCTGGGTGCGCAAGCAGCCAGGGTGACAGATGCGATCCGGCGGCTGCAACCGCTAGTTAGGTGGCGCCACTCTCGGGCGTTGGATCCTCGTTTCGTATCCACCAGTCCACGTGTCTAGCGAGGCCATCTAGGCCGGGGAACAAGGAGCTCTCGTTCACACCGAACCGGCTCAGGTTCCACCTAAGTTGTTCCTTGAACTCCGCAGCCAGACGAACACGGTGAACCTTGAGAGGGCCACGTGACGTGACACCAAGGGGCTCGGACGGATGGGGGTGAACCGTAAAGAGACCCTTCTGCGCCGTGATTCGCGCCGTAACGTGGCGAGGTCTGTAGCGCATCACTGCCTTCACATCGAACGGCCCGACCTCCTCGTCACGCACAACGTGCGGCGTGCTGAGCGCATAGATGCATCCGTCCACCTGAAGATCGGCGACACAGGCAAAGTACGCGGCGACAAGGGGGTTCTCCGTCCAGTCCAGAAGTCGCGTGGCGAGGCCGTGGTGCTGAGCCAACGCAAGCTGCTCCCATTCCGACATTGGACGCAGATCTACGTAGGCTGATGCTTCGCGTGAGAACTGACCGTACATCCAACGCTCGTGCCTGGGTTCGCCCCCCGGCCTCCCGACCCTCGGAACGAGGTTGTACTCCTCCCGAGAGACACCCCGAAATACCCAGGCACCCGTTCGGTAGTCCAGAGACAGGGAGTAGAGGTCGTTGAAATGCCGGATCGTGTCCACAGCCCAAGCCACCTAACGGTTGGCGGTTCAGCCGCGGGCGTAGCGGCCCGCACCAATGGTCGGATCGTACCACGATCCGGCCGCCGCGCCCGTCGGATGCAACCGCTAGTTAGAAGCGGACTTGCTACGGACTGCACACCGCTCCACTCCCACCTGCTCCCCGCTTGACCGCAGCCAGCGCCTGCACCGCGCCCGAGGCACCGAGCCCCTGCGCAGACGGGCGGACTCCTACGGCCGGCCCGGGCCGACGCGGGCCGACGGAGACGACCGCACACCCACCGACGCCGGATCTCTTGGAGTCCGCGGCACCATCACCGACGTGCCACTCCGTCCAGGCACCACGGCAACCGCGCCCGCGTGGCCGAAATGCCCACAGGTGGACTCGCACGCTGATCGGACTCAGTTGACCACGGTGCCGCCCTGCATCCACGAATGCGGGAGAGCGCGCTGACCGACGAGGCCGATCCGCTCCATGTCCAACTCACCGAGGTGGAACGCCCACGCGTCCCCGAGAACTGGAAGGTCACAACGATAGAGCGGCGATCGGGATCCGAGTCCTAGGGAGGCCGGCGGAAGGACGACGCTTCGTTCTCTTCTCTCTGCCCTACTCACCGGGGCGGATACTGGGCGCGGAGGCGCAAGCGAAGAAAGTGGACTTCGCTACTAACGATTGGCGGTTCAGCCGCGGGCGCTTCTGGCGCCCTGGGTGCGTAAGCAGCCAGGGTGACAGAAGCGATCCGTCGGCTGCAACCGCTAGTTAGGGGCTGAGTCTCTCGCAACCGTCCCGCCATTCACCATCGTCGTCCCGGCGAACTCCGCATACTCGGGCGCTCCGACGATCTGCACGTCGACGAAACGGGGAGGCGAGCCGGCTTTGCCGGCGTTCAGGCGAACGCACCGGACCGTCTTCTCCACCACCTCACGCCTCTGGGGCTGGCCCCAGCCCGTAGGTAGCTGGAGCGCACCAACGTCGACGGAGACCCGCAACGTATCGCCGTGCATCCCCAGTCCGCGGAAGTCCTCAGGAGTTCTGCCGGCGGGCTTCGGCCCGACGAGCTCGATCCCGATGCCAAAGAGGCTGACGACGTTCTGGTCTGTCCACTCGCCGTTGTTGCTCAGGCGGTTCTCCCAGCCGGTCATGAGGACTTCCTGAGCGCAGGGATAGACGCGAGCGCGGTAGGGGGTCCGCATGATCACGACTCCATCTAGCAGGAGAGGCTGGTAGACCTCGGTCCACTGCCAGACACTCGCCGACGCGGAAGAAGTGCAGAGGGCGAGAAGGAGCCCCACCCCGATCGCCTTCATCTGATGCCCCTAACGGTTGGCGGTTCAGCCGCGGGCGCAGCGGCCCGCACCGAGGTCGGATCGTACCACGATCCGGCCGCCGCGCCCGTCGGTTGCTACCGCTAGTTAGAAGCGGGCTTGCTACGGACTGCAGACCACTTCATTCTCACCTGCTCACCGCCTGGCCGCAGCCAGCGCCAGCACCGCGTCCAAGGCGCCGAGCCCTTGCGCAGATGGGCAGATACCTACCGCGGGCCTGGCGCCGACGCGGACCGACGGAGACGAGCGCACACCCACCGACGCCGGATCTCTTGGAGTCCGCGGCACCATCACCGACGTGCCACTCCGTCCAGGCACCACGGCAACCGCGCCGGCGTGGGCCTAAACGCCCACAGGTGGACTCCATGCTGATCGGACTCAGTCAACCACAGTGCCGCCGTTCACAGGCGAAGGTGAACGAACGCGACGACCGAGGCGCCTTGCCTGCTCGATGCCCTGAACCACGAACTCGTCACGCCCACGCGCCCCGAGGACGAACAGGTACAAGTGCGGAGCGGCGAGAGCGGCTTGAGTCCTAGGGAGGCTGACGGAAGCTCAACGCCTCGCTGCCTTCTCCCTGCCCTACTCACCCGAGGAAACAACTGGGCGCGGGGGCGCAAGCGAAGAAAGTGGACTTCGCTACTAACGGTTGGCGGTTCAGCCGCGGGCGCTTCTGGCGCCCTGGGTGCGTAGCAGCCAGGGTGACAGAAGCGTTCCGTCGGCTGCAACCGCTAGTTAGGCCGCCGCGCGGACTCGCTGATGCAGGAGTTCGGGAGCAATGTCCGCCCCGTTGGGCCAGACGAGAGTGTGGAACTCTGGGTGGACGCTGAAGCGTGCGAACTCGGAAGGATCATGAAGGAGCTCGAAGACGGGCCCGACGAGCTCCGACGCCAGATCCACCTGGCCTTCAGTACCGTCCCGGAAGCGCAGCCAGACAACGAAGTCAGAGACATGGCGCGCGTCGATCACATGGTAGTCCATCTGCTTACTCCAGCGGCTCCACGCTCCGCAGCGGTTCACCGGCTCGGGCCAAGTCCCAGTTCCGGAGGAGTTCCTCCCGGTGAATGTCGGTCCATTCTAGCACGTGGGCAAGAGCCCTCTTGGGGAACCGGCCGTTGACCACTCCGGTGCGGATCTCGACGGTTATCTCAAACTCTCCATAGACCGCGTGGAAGTGAGGAGGTCCATGCTCCCGGTAGAACATGGCGATCACGATTCCCAGGAACCGACTGATCTCAGGCATCCTCGTCCCCTCACTACCCAGTCTACCGGCCTAACGGTTGGCGGTTCAGCCGCGGGCGCTTCTGGCGCCCTGGGTGCGTAAGCAGCCAGGGTGACAGAAGTGATCCGTCGGCTGCAACCGCTAGTTGGCCAGGGCCGGAGAGTCAGTCCGGGCACTCCACGCCACCGTTGGCGTCAGCGCGCTCCAGGACTCCGGAGGTCCACCCCGCCCCTTCAAAGACGACTACGTGGTATGGCCAAGCTGGCATCGTCCACGGTGTGCAAGTGCGCGTTGCATGGACGACCAGGTTGCCACCGGCGGACGCGACTTCATCGATGGATATGCTGCTTGCGGTCGGATGATAGCCGGCGACGACTGCGACCAGAGTCTGGCTCGTGAAGTCTACGGTCGGTGGTGAACCGGAGCTATGGCGAGCCCAGAACTCCGACCACGATGCCTCATTGGGGATGACCAAAAGAATGGGCTGAGCCGGATTCCACTCCCCAAAGTAGTTGGTGTCGGCGCCCTGGGCGAGGGTCGCGAACACAACCGGCCCGTCTTGCGGGACTGACGGAGCAGGAGGCGGCCCGGACGGACTGCTGCACGCTGCGGATCCCAGCGAAACGGTCGCAAGCGTCAGTACTGACCAGAACTGACTCTGGCTCACGATGTGACCACCGACCTTCCTCTGGCCAACGGTTGGCGGTTCAGCCGCGGGCGCTTCTGGCGCCCTGGGTGCGCATGCAGCCAGGGTGACAGATGCGATCCGTCGGCTGCAACCGCTAGTTAGGTGGCGTACCCTTGGCTTCCAAGATCCTCCGACAGAAGGCTCTCAATTCTTCCATTGTCAGATCGTTCTTGCAGTCGTTGGTGCGCCACCCGCAGATTTCGAAGTCTGCGGATCTCGACTCCGGATTGGCGTGATCTACCGTCGGAAGGAGTTCGAAGATCCGCTTGTACGCTGGACCCTCCCGCTTGGACCTCGCGTTGTCATACTGGCTGATCAGGTCCCACCGAAGCAACTCACCCGTGTACGCGTCCCGGCCGTCGGACCGGAGCACGGCTTCATGGATTGCACGCTTGTAGCCTGAAACGGAAATCGGAGCGCCCCACCGGCGTCGGTCCCTCTTGACGTGAGCCATCGCCTTGCGCTGCAGCCAGCGAACGTACTGATCTCGAGTGACCTGGCCGTCGAGGAACGAAGGGAGCTCAAAGATCCTCGGCATCAGCGTCCTCGACGTACAAGCTAGCCACCTAACGGTTCGCGGTTCAGCCGCGGGCGCAGCGGCCCGCACCGACGCCGGATCGTACCACGATCCGGCCGCCGCGCCCGTCGGATGCAACCGCTAGTTAGAAGCGGACTTGCTACGGACTGCATACCGTTCCATCCCACCTGCTCCCCGCTTGCCCGCAGCTAGCGCCTGCATCGCGTCCAAGGCGCCGAGCCCCTGTGCACACGGGCGGATTCCTACCGCGGGCCTGGTGCCGACGCGGACCGACGGAGACGAGCGCACATCTACCGACGCCGGATCTCTTGGAGTCCGCGGCACCATCACCGACGTGCCACTCCGTCCAGGCACCACGGCAACCGCGCCGGCGTGGGCCGAAATGCCCACAGGTGGACTCACACGCTGATCGGACTCGGTCAACCACGGTGCCGCCCTGCGTCCACGAATGCGGGAGAGCGCGCTGACCGACGAGGCAGACTGGCTCGATGTCCACAACTCACCGAGGTGGAACGCCCACGCGTCCCCGAGAACTGGAAGGTCACAACGATGCAGCGGCGATCGAGATCGGAGTCCTAGGTAGGCCGGCGGAAGGGCGACGCTTCGTTCCCTTCTCTTTGCCCTACTCACCGGGACGGATACTGGGCGCGGAGGCGCGAGCGAAGATTGGGGGCTTCGCTACTAACGGTTTGTGGTTCAGCCGCGGGCGTAGCGGCCCGCACCGATGCCGGATCGTACCACGATCCGGCCGCCGCGCCCGTCGGATGCAACCGCTAGTTAGAAGCGGACTTGCTACGGACTGCACACCGCTCCACTCTCACCTGCTCCCCGCTGGCCCGCAGCCAGCGCCTGCACCGCGCCCGAGGCGCCGAGCCCCTGCGCAGATGGGCGGATGCCCACCGCGGGCCTGGCGCCGGCGCGGACCGACGGGGAAGAGCGCACACCCACCGACGCCGGATCTCTTGGAGTCCGCGGCACCATCACCGACGTGCCACTCCGTCCAGGCACCACGGCAGCCGCGCCGGCGTGGGCCGAAGTGCCCACAGGTGGACTCACACGCTGATCGGACTCAGTTGACCACGGTGCCGCCCTGCATCCACGAATGCGGGAGAGCGCGCTGACCGACGAGGCCGACCCGCTCCATGTCCAGCTCACCGAGGTGGAACGCCCACGCGCCCCCGAGAACTGGAAGGTCACAACGATAGAGCGGCGATCGAGATCCGAGTCCTAGGTAGGCCGGCGGAAGGCCGACGCCTCGCTTCCTTCTCTCTGCCCTACTCACCTGAGGAAACGGCTGGGCGCGGAGGCGCGAGCGACGATTGGGGACTTCGCTACTAACGGTTGGCGGTTCAGCCGCGGGCGCTTCTGGCGCCCTGGGTGCGCATGCAGCCAGGGTGACAGAAGCGATCCGCCGGCTGCAACCGCTAGTTAGCCGCGGAGCCTCCGGGTTGCGGAGGAGGAAACATCCCAAGCTGGGTCAGAATGGCAACGTTGTCCCACTCCACCCAGAGCTCGGCGATACGTCCGTCCTCGATCCGAAAGATTCCGAGGAACGGAGACTCCACGGCGCGTCCAGTTGCCGGAGCGCCATTAACTGGGCCGGTATTGGTTCCACGATACGTCCCCAGAACCGCTACTCGGTCACCTTCCGCGATGAGCTGGTTCAGAGACACGGCCTGGTCTGGAAAGCTCTCAAGGAATCCCATCTGGAGTTGAACAAAGGCCTCACGCGACGTTACTGCGGACCCTTGCGTCGCAGCGCTGTGCCGAACGAAGTCATCGGCGACGATGTCAGACAGGGCATCCCAATCCGCACTATTGGTCGACTCATTGAAGCGGCGCACGAGATCCTTGTTGGCCACGGTATCTGCTTGAGTGGAACTCGCACTGAGCAAGACCGCCACCGAAAGAGCTAGGACTCCGATCGTGTACTTGACGACCACCATTCCCCTCCTGAGGGTGGAGAAGCTGCTCCCACGCACTGATACTGCGGCTAACGGTTGGCGGTTCAGCCGCGGGCGCTTCTGGCGCCCTGGGTGCGCAAGCGGCCAGGGTGACAAAAGCGATCCGGCGGCTGCAACCGCTAGTTAGCGGCACCGTCCAGCCTGGCCTCCTCCGTCAGTCGTCGGTCCCTTAGTGCACACTCTAACAGGCTGCGGGAAATGAACTCTTCGGGCAGATCCCGGCGTCCCTCAACAACGTCCACGAACATGGATACTCGCGATCGCGCTACCGAGCCAGCACAACCGTTGCCGAGCACGTAGAGATGGCCCGAGCGCGCGGCCGCCGCTATTCGGTGGACAAGCCGCCGCATCGGACTGCCGGGCGATTGCCGGCGGGTCAAGAGCGATCCTTCGACACCAGGAAACATCGCGACCACCTCCGTGGTGGAGTCCTCAAACTGTACCGTAACGTCCTCCCGCGAACTTGAGAGGATCGTCACGCCCGACTCCCCTTCAAGGAAGGCTCGCGCATCCTCTTCTCGATCAACGTTTCGCGGATCCAGATCTACGGTCTCGTAGAGACGGTTGAGTATCTCGTCCGGGCTTCCGGGCACACGCTGAACGGGGCGCTCGGGTCCCGCTTCGCGCCTAAACGTCCGAACAAAGACGCCGTTTATCCAGAGGTCCATTGAGTCTGCGCTCACGGAGAAGACAAGCGGGCCGCGAATGATTTTCCCCCTGATACACAACACCTGCGATGAATCCGGCACTGGCGCGGCCGCAGCCACGCTCGATATGCACCCCACCACGATCAGGATCGGTCCGATCCATCCAAGTCGGCGAATCACTGCGTACCTCATGCTAATTCCGCTAACGGGTGGCGGTTCAGCCGCGGGCGCTTCTGGCGCCCTGGGTGCGCATGCAGCCAGGGTGACAGAAGCGATCCGGCGGCTGCAACCGCTAGTTAGGCGGACGCACCACCGTCACGACTCGGACGATGGGATCGATACCGGACGTTCTCGGGAACACGAATCGGTATTCTCCATCCTCAGGAACCGGGATGATCACTTCTTCCTCAAATGGAGTCTGGACCGTGAGGCAGCCGACGCCGCGCTCCTTGCGCGCCTCCAACTCAATGGTGTACTCGTGCGGCCCCGTTTCCGCCAGGCGCGGCCCAACATACTCCCAACATGTGTCGGAGAACCTCCCCGATACCAAGAGCCGGACGTCGGATCGTTGGGCCCCAAGGACCTCCACATCTACTACCGGGGCCGTGTCGTAGATGTATTCTTGAGCGGCATTGTTCAGGCATGAACTCGTGAGTAGCGCGACGAGAAAGAGCCCTGGGCCGGCAAGCACGCGACGCATTGTTCGCTCCTTGTGGGGCCGGTGGTGGCTACACTCTGAGAAGAGTGGGGCGAATCGTCAACCAGCCCAATCGCCTAACGGTTGGCGGTTCAGCCGCGGGCGTAGCGGCCCGCACCGATGCCGGATCGTACCACGATCCGGCCGCCGCGCCCGTCGGATGCAACCGCTAGTTAGAAGCGGACTTGCTACGGACTGCAGACCACTTCGTTCTCACCTGCTCACCGCCTGGCCGCAGCCAGCGCCAGCACCGCGTCCAAGGCGCCGAGCCCTTGCGCAGATGGGCGGATACCTACCGCGGGCCTGGCGCCGAAGCGGACCGACGGAGACGAGCGCACACCCACCGACGCCGGATCTCTTGGAGTTCGCGGCACCATCACCGACGTGCCTCGCCGTCCAGGCACCACGGCAACCGCGCCGACGTGGGCCCAAATGCCCACAGGTGGACTCACACGCTGATCAGACTCAGTTGACCACGGTGCCGCCCTGCATCCACGAATGCGCGAGAGCGCACTGACCGACGAGGCCGACCCGCTCGATGTCCAGCTCACCGAGGTGGAACGCCCACGCGTCCCCCAGAACTGGAAGGTCACAACGATGGAGCGGCGATCGGGATCCCAGTCCTAGGGAGGCCGGCGGAAGGGCGACGCTTCGTTCCCTTCTCTCTGCCCTACTCATCGGGACGGATACTGGGCGCGGAGGCGCGAGCGACGAAAAGTGGACTTCGCTACTAACGGTTGGCGGTTCAGCTGTCGGGCATCGCGTTGGCGCAGCCCTGGCTCTGCCAGGGATGTGACAACGTCCGTCCGTCAGCTGCAACCGCTGGTTAGACGATCGCGCGCTCTCTAGCGGTAAAGACTCTTGATTGCCGCCCATGTTCGCTGGTCAACATGGATATTCTCACTACAGAAGACGGACGCACTCCAATACCACTGCGCGTCGCAGATACCGTCATTCGGAGGCGACCCTGGGCACAATGGCGATGTCGCCTTACCGAAGTGGAAGCTACGTGCGACGCGTGTGGTCGGGAAGCACGTGCCACAAGCAGTGGGGCCGGTGGGCCCTGCGGCCGGATGATCCGACACCCACGCAATGGGGTCCGGAAGAGCCGCATCCGCGTGTTCGTACACCACGACAACGCTGCGGCCCGTAGTCGAGATGAACCACGCGCTCTGATTGTCCCCTGAAGCCGGCAGCAATGGCCGGGACTCAAGGGCGCTGGTGGGACAGCCGTTGTCATCAGCGACATGGATGCTGATGGTGCCGGTGAACCCATATCCTGACGGCGCTCCATTCCACGCGTAGAGGTTCGTAGTCGTCAGGTACTCGAAAACCCCGGGTGGACAGCAGGTATCGATCGTCATTCCCACACGGTCTGTTGGTGACCAGCCGGACCAAACCCAGATCCAACCAGTACAAGAGTTGAAGTAGCTCACAGAACAGGATGCGCCGGACGACCAGTCACCGTGCTCTCGGGCATCCGTGAAAGGCAACGCCTGACGCTCAAGCGTTGCCGCCGGCGTGGCTACAATCAGGATACTGAGGGGCAACCAGACAGCTACTGCACGCACGAGGTCCGCCTGACATCTCTTCACATGGAGAACCGAGCAGGATAACACCATGGTCGCGTGGCGACCCCGGAGATCAACAACCCACCTCCTCGTCTAACGTGTTGCGGTTCAGCCGCGGGCGCTTCTGGCGCCCTGGGTGCGCATGCAGCCAGGGTGACAGATGCGATCCGTCGGCTGCAACCGCTAGTTGGACGGTTTCTCCGTGCGCTGAGCGCCATGCCACACCGCAACGACCCACACCGTGCGCTTTTCAACGCGATAGAAGAAGCGGAACGGCCGAACGATCACCTCGCGATGCGGGACGTCCGGAAACTCCGGAATGCGGCGACCTGACTCCGGATGGTCCTCCAACCGACGCAGCGCCTCCTCCACCCGCCGCCGGAGGCTCCGTGCGGCCGAAGGCTTGTCCCGGCGGATGAAGTCCAGTCCCTCGAGGAACTGTGAGCGAGCTGTCTCCGTGAACCGGATCCGCACTAGCCGTCACCGTCCAGGAGTGCGTCCGCGTCTCGAAGAACGCTGTCGAGCGAGTGCCCGGATCCCTCCGCAATCTCGCGCTCGCCTCGGGCGAGCAGACGCAGGAGCTCACGCTCCTGGCGAGCCTGCTCATAGGACTCCGGACTGAGCATGATGGCGGCGGCACGACCGCGCTGGGTGATCACCAGGGGCTCGCGGGAGCCCTTCAGCCGGCGAAGGACGGCGGCGGCGTCCTGACGAAGGTCGGTCACGGGTACGATGTCGGGGACCTTGCTCAATTTGAAACCTCCAGAAGTACGTCTAAACATACTTCCAAAGGTCGCTCAGCGCAAAGGACACACCGGATCCGTCCAACGGTTGGCGGTTCAGCCGCGGGCGCTTCTGGCGCCCTGGGTGCGTATGCAGCCAGGGTGACAGAAGCGATCCGTCGGCTGCAACCGCTAGTTAGCCCGGCCCGCGGCGCGCGGGGCCCAACTCTCGCGATACTTGAGAAACTGCGCTCTTCGCCCTTCGTAATCGGCAACGAGCTCTGCCGGTAGCTCCGACTCATGACCACGAACGATGCGCTCTAGGAACTCGGACACATCAGAGTCTAGGATGATGCCCCAAACTTGGTCATTCGCCATCGCCTCTCGAAGGATGGCCTCGCGCTCCACGGCCGAGAACTGCTTCCAACGATTCAGCGCGGCTATCGCCACGTGAGTCTCTTTGAAGGAGAAGCTGGATCCCAAGGACTGGATTGCCAGCTCCTTCTCGAGTTCGGTTTGGATCTTGATTTCCGGAAAGTGCTGGCCAAAGAACGTCGAGAGATTTGGATACAGGTACACGTTCGAGCCCTTGGTCTCCAGCCATTCGTCAGCTAGGTACTGGCTGATGCGCTCCGTGTCCACGGGCGAGACGAAATCCGAATCCCCCGTTACGAGGTGAAGATCTTCGGACTTTGGCACTGCCTTGAGCAGCGCCTCCCAGTTGATGGCGTCTCCAATTGACCTCCCCTTGCCTGGCGGTCGGCCCACATCCATGCGGATTCGTGCTCGCTCAACTAGGTCCGCAGTCTCTACACGAACCGCACGATCAAAGAGATGGCCTGTGACCTCATCGGCCCGCAGCGCCTTGGTCTCGATGTCTCTGCGTAGGGGACGCCAACCAGTTCGGAATGAGCCCTGCCGTAGTCCCGCCGGGTCGTCTCAAGCCTTGTGAACTCATCGTAGTCGCGGCAGATGACCGGGAATCGCTGTCCGAGCCCCTTGTCTTCGAGCGACCGCAGCGCAGACGCCAGACGAACCTCGCGATTCCTCTCAAACTCATCGCGCACCTGATCTGGTAGATACAGGGAGAGCTCTTTCTTTGTCAGAAGAACCGTTAGCTTCTCCAGCTCGACGAGGTCTTCCTTCGTGAACTCGTAGAACGCAAGAAGGGTGTTTGTGTCCACGAAAAGGTGCATCGTCTCTCTCGGGCTAACGGTTGGCGGTTCAGCCGCGGGCGCTTCTGGCGCCCTGGGTGCGCATGCAGCCAGGGTGACAGATGCGATCCGTCGGTTGCAACCGCTAGTTAGTCAGGACCGCGCAGCGGGAGCCAGGCCACTGATCCGTCTACAAACACGACCCTCAGCCTCTCCCCCTCGTTCCGGTCAACCCATGCCACCGCTGGAGACTCCACGAGACTCAATGAGTAGGCGTGCAGAGTGCTCGACGCGGCTTCAGGAGCGAGGTGCATGGCCCGGGCCTTCTGGTCCCGGAATGCCAGCCGTTCCGCCTCAGTCATTCCAACAAAGGCGGCAAGAGGTTCGCTGTAGAACGGCTGTGCAGGACCACCATGGCGCACCGTCTCCCGTCCGGGGAGACGCAGCACGCACGCCCATAAGTTCGGACCGAACGCAGCGATAGTCAGAGTGACGCCACCATCCGATCGAGACACTTCTACCGATGTTGAATCTGGCCCGACACACGAGGCGTGTGCGTCGGCGCCCAAGAGCGAGTCTGGAATGACTACCGTGTATACCGATGCCTCGGGACCTCGCTCGACGAGCACCTGAATGGCCTCGCCGAGTTCCGTATGAGGGAGCACCTTGTGAGAGACGATGGCAACATCGTGACTGGTGCATGCCAAGAGCAAGGCCGCGACTACAAGACCCATTTGTGCCTTCTCTGACTAACGGTTGGCGGTTCAGCCGCGGGCGCAGCGGCCCGCACCGAGGTCGGATCGTACCACGATCCGGCCGCCGCGCCCGTCGGTTGCTACCGCTAGTTAGAAGCGGGCTTGCTACGGACTGCAGACCACTTCATTCTCACCTGCTCACCGCCTGGCCGCAGCCAGCGCCAGCACCGCGTCCAAGGCGCCGAGCCCTTGCGCAGATGGGCAGATACCTACCGCGGGCCTGGCGCCGACGCGGACCGACGGAGACGAGCGCACACCCACCGACGCCGGATCTCTTGGAGTCCGCGGCACCATCACCGACGTGCCACTCCGTCCAGGCACCACGGCAACCGCGCCGGCGTGGGCCTAAACGCCCACAGGTGGACTCCATGCTGATCGGACTCAGTCAACCACAGTGCCGCCGTTCACAGGCGAAGGTGAACGAACGCGACGACCGAGGCGCCTTGCCTGCTCGATGCCCTGAACCACGAACTCGTCACGCCCACGCGCCCCGAGGACGAACAGGTACAAGTGCGGAGCGGCGAGAGCGGCTTGAGTCCTAGGGAGGCTGACGGAAGCTCAACGCCTCGCGGCCTTCTCCCTGCCCTACTCACCCGAGGGAACAACTGGGCGCGGGGGCGCAAGCGAAGAAAGTGGACTTCGCTACTAACGGTTGGCGGTTCAGCCGCGGGCGCTTCTGGCGCCCTGGGTGCGTAAGCAGCCAGGGTGACAGAAGCGATCCGGCGGCTGCAACCGCTAGTTAGACGCCGCTCAAGACGACTAACGCCCCCCTACCCTCCGAGGCCAAGCTGCCTGTACAGATCGTCGGTGTAGTACCGGTCCGTGGCGTCGTCCGGATTCCGGCGCCTATACTCTGATGGGAAGTGATCCAGTGCGTACTTCAGAATCCTCGCCTTGAACGCTACATGTAGGACGTACTCCCCGCGAAGATTCGGCGGGCATCTCTCAGCGTCAATCCGTCGCTTCTCGTTCAGATTGGCAGCCACGATTGGAAGGTCTAGGCGCAGCGCAACATCCAGCTCCCACCGGACAAAGCGGTAAGGATTGCGCGTCTTCTCTCCTACCAAGACTACGACCTGCTTGGCAGAGGAGAAGCGCTCCCGGAGCCGCCTCTTGACGGTGTCCTCGGACGAGTACGAAGCGATCGGCGCAAGATCGTGAGCGTCGTGAAAGTCGAAGTCGATATGGTCACGAGACTTCCAGCCCTTCATGTAGGCGTAGGCCCACCCGTCGGAGTCGGCATCGAACACGACATAGGTCTTGTTCCGATAGCTCATCTGCGGCCACTCACACTCGTCTAACGGTTGGCGGTTCAGCCGCGGGCGCTTCTGGCGCCCTGGGTGCGTAAGCAGCCAGGGTGACAGAGGCGATCCGTCGGCTGCAACCGCTAGTTAGACGAACAGCTGCTATCGATACAGTGACTTGATTGCCGACCAGCTCCTGGGGCTCACCGCAACTCCGCCATCTGCGCACGAGAACTCGGCACCCCAGCGCCACTCAGCGGCGCAGACTCCATCATGAAGGACTGAACCGGGGCACAACGGCGAGTTCGCCACGCCAAAGAGGTAGCCATGGCCGACGCGCACGGACGGATAGCACGTGCCACACGCGGCTGGTCCGGTAGGGCCGGCGGCAGGGTGGTCTGAGACCCACACAGTGGGATCTGGCGATGTAGCGCCAGCATGCTCATACACGAGAGCAAGATCCCTGCCATGAGCCGTTAGGGACCACGACGTGATGTTGTCGCCCGTAGATGGAAGAAGCGGCTGCGCCCCGAGCGGCGTCGCTAGACAACCGGCGCTGTCGAGCTGATAGACGCTGAGCGTGCCAGTGAAGCCGTATCCTGAAGGAGCACCGTGCCAAGCGTAGAGGCTCGCGGATGTGAGCCGTGCCGATGCGTTCTCGGGGCAGCAAGTATCGATCGTCATCGCGACGCGCTCGGTGTGCAACCAACCGGACCAGGTCCACATCCATCCCGTGCAGGCGTTGAAGTAGCTTAGGGTGCAGCGCGCGCTGGCAGCCCAATCGCCGTGATCTGGGCTCTCTGAAACCGGGACCGAGACTCGCTCGAGTGCGAGCGCCGACGGGGCTGACGCGAGGACGGCAGCGACTAAGACTGCGAGTCCCAACATGGCGCTCCCCCCTTGTGGCGTGCGACTCCGCATGGATCGTCTCATATTGGGCATTGCGACAGCAACGCCATCCCTCGTCTAACGGTTGGCGGTTCAGCCGCGGGCGCTTCTGGCGCCCTGGGTGCGCAAGCAGCCAGGGTGACAGAAGCGATCCGTCGGCTGCAACCGCTAGTTAGCTGGGCCCTCCAACCTTGCGCTGGGCCCAGCCTGTTGTAACCTCTTGGGAGTCTACTATCCCGGAGACACCAGATGCCGATGTCCGACTACATGAGGGAGCTTCGAGCCGTCGCGGGGCCAAGGATTCTCGAGGTCCCGTCCGTCACCCTCCTCATTCGAGACGCCACAGGGAGGATCCTGCTCGGGTTCCAGAACGACCCCGGCGTCTGGACCACGCCTGGTGGAGCGATCGAGCCGATGGAGACCCCAGCGGACGCCGCAGTGCGCGAAGCGTGGGAAGAGACGGGCTTACGGGTTTGCCTCAAACGTCTGCTTGGAGTGTTCGGTGGGCCCGAGTTTGTCGTCCGCTACGCCAACGGAGACCAGACCTCGTACATCATGACCATCTTTGAGGCTGAGCCAAGTGGAGCCGCGAAGGCGGATGGGACTGAGATGGGCGACCTCAGGTACTTCTCCCCTTCGGAGATCGAGGAACTCGATACTCCGGGTTGGCTGCCCGAGGTGCTTCAGGCTCTATCGGGGACCTCGTTCCGGCCAGCGACTTGGCAAGCGCCGAGTTCCAGCTAACGCGTTGCGCTTCAGCTGCGGGCGGTGATGGCGCGGTCCTGGCTCTGCCAGGACCGTGACAGCGCCGATCCGTCAGCTGCAAGCGCTAGTTGGGCATCTCCGTCAAAACTGCTGTATCTCCCGCAACGTCATCTCAAGCGACCGCGGCTCCTGCCCCGGCGCATACAGAGTGACGGTCACGAGTGCGTCGAGACCGCCCTTCCGATGGAGATCCGTGTCTACACGGTAGTTCAGACTACACATGCGACGCCGATCTTCGGGATAAATCGGGTTCTGCGCCGGGCTCTCGAAGCGAATCACCTTGTGGGTCTCCGTCTCGCGGACCTTCACTTCCCCGCCATAGTGCGCGCTTCCGAGAAAGGCCTTAGGAAAGGACACGTCGATGTGAAACGCCGGGCTCCTTTGTCCAGACGCATTGCGGACGTATGGCTCCAGGACGTAGCGATGCTCATCCTGGGACTTCGCTTCCAGGCGATGCTCCACAGCGAGTTCAAGCCCGCCTTGTGGACGGGGAACGCGAGCTGGCGTCGTACCTTCCGCGCCCAATGGCCGGAGGATCTCGGACAATGCCGCGTCGTAGTGGCGGTGATCTCGAAAGTCCGCGTAGATCTTCCCGTCGAGGTAGCTCGGTACGACGCAGTCATCCAAACGAAGAGGCAGAACTTTCACACGTCGGCCCTTGATCTCCTGGGTCATGGCCATTTCGAGCTCCTTCTGCACCCAGGGGGACTCAACGGAGGAGGCCGAGATCACGGCCCCGACGAAGTCCACTTCGTCGATGCCTTCGGCGATCTTCCGAAGGAGGGAGTCGCCGACCATCATCTCACCTTCATCTACCCAAACCGGCACGTTGTGCCGGCCGAGATCGGCAGCCAAACGTCGCACGAAGTGCTGGTCGGCGTGGCTGTAGCTGAGGAAGATACTCTTCATGCTCACTCCGCATGCCCAACGGTTGGCGGTTCAGCCGCGGGCGCTTCTGGCGCCCTGGGTGCGTAAGCAGCCAGGGTGACAGAAGCGATCCGTCGGCTGCAACCGCTAGTTGGGCCGACGCGGCTACAGCCTAAGCGGCTCGAAGCGGAGCGAAGTCTTCCCGACGTGCCGGCTGCTGACCCAGCGAGCGGAGAATCCGATTCAGGGCAGCCAAGCTCGCGCGACCGGGCTCCGTAATCTCGATCCCGATCGGGCGGCCGTCGCGGGAATAGTCGACGAGCATTCCGGCCTCCACGGGCTCCGTACGGACGCTCGTGTCCCCCGCGGAGCGAGGAAGGTAGTAGTACGCGGCCAGAGCCGCGCCGTGGCGGAATGTGATCTCAAGGTAGGAGTCTTGCATGGCAGTCACATAGGGGAGTAGGCCGTGATCACGACGAGGAGCTCTGCCTCTTCATCGGGTTCGACGACGATCTCCCATGAGCGTTTCTTCAAGCGGGCCTCAACGATCCAGCGGCCCGCGACGGTGCCCCTCCGGACCCGCGTCGGAGACTCTAGCATACTGCGGAGTTCCACTTCCGAGAACCCACGGTCCAGCATGCGTTTGAGCAGGTGAGGGCTGAGTTCCAGCTCCCAGTCCCACCAGACCGGAAGATCTGACCGTGGCATCTTCCCCTCACTTCATCCCGGCCATCCGGCCCAACGGGTGGCGGTTCAGCCGCGGGCGCTTCTGGCGCCCTGGGTGCGCATGCAGCCAGGGTGACAGAAGCGATCCGGCGGCTGCAACCGCTAGTTGGCCAGTCTACTGTTTAGAAGCCGGATTCAATCCCCGCAGGTCCTGCACGGGGCCATGAGGCAGGTCGACGGCCTCCAGGGAATAGGCGCCAGCGAATGCACGGTACGCGGGATTTCCCTCCACTGAATACTCCAACCAGCGAACCCGCGGCCACCGCCTGCGTGCGTTGAGAATCCCGCACTTCAGTGTCAGCGCCACGACTTCGTCGTTCCACGAATCAGGCTCCAGTTCCCCCAGATCTACATGGACCCGGAGCGTGTCGCCTGTGAGACCGGGACAAGTCTGTCCCGTCGAGTCCGGCGTGCCATCGTGGAGCTCGAAGCGGATGCCCGCCTGGCTAGCGGCGTTGCGATCCTCCATTGTGTCTCCTTCTGCACGATATGGCAGAACCGTCTGAAGCACCTCGGCGCCTGGATTGTCCCAGTACGACGCGTAGCCGATGAACGGCACCTCGATGAGAAGGATCCCTGGCCCATCAACCAGAAGAGGTCGGAAGGACTGTGTCGCCATCTCGTGGCCTGCAGAAGCGCGGCCCGCAAACGCGATACATCCGAACAGTAGGATCTGAGATCGAACTCGCATGTCTGGCCAACGGTTGGCGGTTCAGCCGCGGGCGCTTCTGGCGCCCTGGGTGCGCATGCAGCCAGGGTGACAGACGCGATCCGGCGGCTGCAACCGCTAGTTGGACGGTTTCTCCGTGCGCTGAGCGCCATGCCACACCGCAACGACCCACACCGTGCGCTTTTCAACGCGATAGAAGATGCGGAACGGCCGAACGATCACCTCGCGATGCGGGACGTCCGGAAACTCCGGAATGCGGCGACCTGACTCCGGATGGTCCTCCAACCGACGCAGCGCCTCCTCCACCCGCCGCCGGAGGCTCCGTGCGGCCGAAGGCTTGTCCCGGCGGATGAAGTCCAGTCCCTCGAGGAACTGTGAGCGAGCTGTCTCCGTGAACCGGATCCGCACTAGCCGTCACCGTCCAGGAGTGCGTCCGCGTCTCGAAGAACGCTGTCGAGCGAGTGCCCGGATCCCTCCGCAATCTCGCGCTCGCCTCGGGCGAGCAGACGCAGGAGCTCACGCTCCTGGCGAGCCTGCTCATAGGACTCCGGACTGAGCATGATGGCGGCGGCACGACCGCGCTGGGTGATCACCAGGGGCTCGCGGGAGCCCTTCAGCCGGCGAAGGACGGCGGCGGCGTCCTGACGAAGGTCGGTCACGGGAACGATGTCGGGAACCTTGCTCATTTTGGCACCTCCAGACGTACGTCTAAAGATACTTCCAAAGGTCGCTCAGCGCAAGGACACACCGTATCCGTCCAACGGTTGGCGGTTCAGCCGCGGGCACCGCTCCTGGGGAGCACCGCACAGGCAGCGAGCCACAGGATGGGAGCCCGGCCAACTTCGATCCGTCCAGTTTGCGCCGCGGTGACCGTCGGTTGCAACCGCTTGTTAGTAGCGGACTCACAACGGACCAGGAAGCCGAACCTCCCTCACCTGCGCCCCAACCGACCGCCGAGAGCCCGCCCCGACGTCCCTGCGAGCGCCGAGCCCACACGCCGACGGCCTGGTCCTGACTTACGGCCAGACCCGACGCGGGGCTCAATGAACGAGCGGACACTCACTGAGGCACAGCGATGGGAGATGGCAGATCCCTTCCCGACGTGCCCTCCGTCCAAGCGCCACCGAGACCGCGCCGATCTGGGCGGGAGCCCAAGCACGAGGATCATGCGCTCAGAATGGGAGCACGGTCCAACATCCCGCCCCAGCGCAGGCGAGTGTGGATGAGCGCGCCGACCGGCGTGCCCTGCCTCCTTGAGGCCTGACTTGCCGAGGTGGCACGCCCACGCGCCCCCGAAGCCCCGACGCTCACAAGGACAGAGCTGCCGCAGGAAGCCGAGTTCTAGGCATGGGACGAAAGGCCAGCGCTTCGACTCCTTCTCTCTGCCCTACTCACCGGGACGAACACTGGGCGCGGAGGCGCGAGCGACGATTGTGGGCTTCGCTACTAACGGTTGGCGGTTCAGCCGCGGGCGCTTCTGGCGCCCTGGGTGCGCAAGCAGCCAGGGTGACAGAAGCGATCCGGCGGCTGCAACCGCTAGTTAGGCCGCTTCTTTCGAGGACCGAAGTGTCCGGATCTTCTTCAGCGCATCTGCCTCTTCCTGCTTGGCGTGGTAGAGATCCCACCGAAGCTGGAGATTCATCCAGAAGCCCGCCGACGTACCAAAGAACTTCGAGAGGCGAAGAGAGGTGCTCGGGGTCACGCCACGACGCCCGTTGACGAGCTCGTTGACGCGCTGATACGGAACGCGGATCGCGTCGGCCAGATCACGCTGAGTGATCTCCAGGGGCTTGAGGAACTCCTCAAGCAGGATCTCACCGGCGTGGATCGGTGCACGGTGACTGGGTACGCGAACCATCTCAACCTCCCCTGCGGGGCTAGTGGTAGTCAACAATCTCAACTTCGCTGGGACCGGACTCCGTCCACAGAAAGCAGACGCGAAACTGCTGGTTGATCCGGATGCTGAACTGCCCGGAACGGTCTCCACGCAGGGCCTCAAGTCGGTTTCCCGGCGGGATCCGCAGCTCCTCGACATCCACGACCGAATCGAGTTGGTCCAGCTTCCGCTGGGCAACCCGCCATAGCCGTTGAGGGCATGCCTTGCGGGCCGCCTTCGTGCCCCGGCCATCAAAGACATCCTCTGTCCCTTGGTCTCTGAACGACCGGATCATGGTAGCACTTTAGCCGGGATTCCATGCTACGTCAAGCGGGCGAGCGGCCTAACGGTTGGCGGTTCAGCCGCGGGCGCTTATGGCGCCCTGGGTGCGCATGCAGCCAGGGTGACAGAAGCGATCCGGCGGCTGCAACCGCTAGTTAGGCGCAGGCCCCCGGCCCGCCGGTTGGGTTCCACACGGGCCGATTCACTCGTCGCCCCAAGACCGGGCTCCAAGCCAGAAGAAGAAGCACGCGGCGGCAACGAGGGCCGCGACTGTGGCACGATTCGGTCCAGGCTCCACGAACTCTGTCTCACCCAGAACGTGAAACGGTTCCTTGGCGGCGTCGAAAGCGAGCGCAAGCAGAATGCCAGATACGAGCCCGCTGAGCGCCCGATTCATACGGGCTTCGGCGTCAGCGCTTGGGCGCCAGCGCCACCACACGAACTTGAGCGCGAGCCAAACAGCGACTGGAATCAGTACGACGTAGGCGATCCGGATGGGAAAAGACGGAATTGGCCCAAAGAGGAGAAGCGCCGTTATGACGATTCCCAGAACATAGGTTCTTGTGCTCATGCCCTCTCCCGCCGACCCCTTTCAGCTCTGCGGACCCTCTCACGCGTGGAACGATCCGTCCAAGCGCTTAACGGTTGGCGGTTCAGCCGCGGGCGCTTCTGGCGCCCTGGGTGCGTAAGCAGCCAGGGTGACAGAAGCGATCCGGCGGCCGCAACCGCTAGTTAGGCGGCTGCCCGGTTGGATCCAGTAAGCGAGACAGCTCCTCTAGCCCACGATCGCGTGCCAAGTCCGCAGGGGACTTCCCGGCGAAATCGGGTGCACCTGTGCCCACCAGACCGCGGTTAGCGCCTGCCGCGACGAGTGTCCTCGCAACATCCTCATGCATGCCCACAATGGCAAGCATTAGGGCGGACAGCCCGTACTTCGCTGTCACATCCAACTTGGCTCCGGCGGCAACGAGGAAGCGAACCGCTGAAAGGTGTCCTTTGTGCGCAGTGATCATCAGGGCCGTTTGCCCGTGCTGATCGAGTGCGTCCACTGAAGCCCCAGCCTTCAGCTGTGCGGAGAGCGCGTCTACGTCTCCCTTGCGCGCAGCCTCTTCCCACAGGTTCGTCATTGCTCAACTCAGCCGCCTAACGGGATGCGTTTCAGCTGCGAGCACCGCTAGAGCGGGCGATGCTGCCGTCAGGCAGCGTCGACCGGCATCAGCGGGAACTACCGACACCCCAGTATGCGCCGCGGTGATCGTCGGCTGCAAACGCTAGTTAGGCGGGCCTCAGCAAATCCGGCAAAGCCCCGTCAACTGGCGCGGACGGGACCCCCGGGCGCACGCGGCCCTAGTAGCCGACACCACCCTCGAACGCGAGATTCCACCGACTCTCGTGCTCGGGGGAGAGCTGCAACTCCACACCGGCGGACACGTACCCGCGGCTCCTCTGGTCGGGCCAGAAACGCGGGCCCATGCCAACCACCCAGGTGTGGGACCCCCTTTCGTGGTCCGAGAAGAACTCAAGATCCAATTCGCTCAGGGAGTCCCACCGAATTGCGCCACCGTACAGAAACAACTCCATCGACTTCCCACGCACGCGGTGAACTGGGAGCCCGAGTTCAAGTCCGAAGCCGAACAGCCCGGCGCCCACCGAAGCTATTGGGCCATGCGCGTTCCAGCGGTGCGTGTACTTGCCGCCAAGGACACCCGTGGTTACGCCAACCCCCGCCGAGAGGATGTGCCGCCTGAATTGAGGTGGTGCCTCATCGGCGGGGCTCGACTCAGGCACCGCGAGGAGAATCGCAAGAACCAGAAGCAGTCGTCTCACGCCATTCCTCCACCTGCTATCCACCTAACGTGTTGCGGTTCAGCCGCGGGCGCTTCTGGCGCCCTGGGTGCGCATGCAGCCAGGGTGACAGATGCGATCCGTCGGCTGCAACCGCTAGTTAGGTTCTAGTCGCTCCAGCGGCTCACGGTCAGCTCTTGGCCCGGCGACAATGCGACAACGTGGAGGCGGATCCGACTCAGCCGGGCTTGGGGCGGCCACACATGAGCGCTCGATCAAGTCTCCCATAGAGAAACGCCACCAGTCGCCTGTGGGCTCGACAAGTAGTGCCAGGTTAAGGCGGCCAAGGTCACCACCCTTCATGCGAAGGTGCCATGCTCGCCCGCCGGCGAGTTCGCTGCCACCAATCCGCCCCATGAAGGCGACGTCTGCACCCTGGCCGATGGTGCACGCGAGCTCTGTGGGGGCACTCTTCGGCGAGAGCGACGTCCAGAACCGGATGTCCGCGAAGCCATACGAACTGCGCGTGACGTCGATGACGACTCCAAAGGGAAGCCTGTGGAGACTCTCCGAATCGATCTTTGGCCCCGGACCTGCGGCCACAGAACTCTGCAAGGCGGCCAGGAGCGCCAACGCATAGATGAGAGACATCCGCATCCCAGCTCACTCCACATGAACCTAACGGTTGGCGGTTCAGCCGCGGGCGCTTCTGGCGCCCTGGGTGCGTATGCAGCCAGGGTGACAGAAGCGATCCGTCGGCTGCAACCGTTAGTTAGGTGCCGCTCCGGAACGTCACTCGGGCAGTCCGCTGTCCGTAAGCTGATACGTGTAGACCGTCTCCTCGCTGACGAACGTCAGCGTCTTACCGTCCACAACGTACGGCACGGCGTCCCCGAAGTGCGCTGGCCAGTACTCTTCGCGATCGCAGTGGACAAGCGAGAACACGACGTAGCGAAAGTCGATCCGGCCGTCCGCGACGCTGTACTCACCGGTCACAACATTGCACCCCAGGTCTCCGCGCAGCTCCCCCCCGTCGAACAAGAGGAAGACGGGCCTGAAGTACGAGATGTCTTCGCTCACGCCATCGACGACGACGCCTGAGAGGCGCCATGCCGTCCCGGTTTCGACGGCGGCCACGTTTGGTTCTGGCCGAGCCTCCACGGAATATCCAGAGCAACCCGTGGCTGCCAAGCCCACCGCGCACAGCAACCATGCCAGATTCCGTCCAATGGACATCCAAACCCCCTGTGCACCTAATGGTTGGCGGTTCAGCCGCGGGCGTAGCGGCCCGTACCAAGGTCGAATCGTACCACGATCCGGCCGCCGCGCCCGTCGGATGCAACCGCTAGTTAGAAGCGGACTTGCTACGGACTGCACACCGCTCCACTCCCACCTGCTCCCCGCTTGCCCGCAGCCAGCGCCTGCACCGCGCCCGAGGCGCCGAGCCCCCGCGCTCACGGGGTGGATTCCTACCGCGGGTCCGGCGCCGACGCGGGCCGACGGAGACGAGCGCACACCCACCGACACCGGATCTCTTGGAGTCCGCGGCACCATCACCGACGCGCCACTCCGTCCAGGCACCACGGCAACCGCGTCAGCGTGGGCCGAAATGCCCACAGGTGGACTCACACGCTGATCGGGACTCAGTCAACCACGGTGCCGCCCTGCGTCCAGGAATGCGGAAGAGCGCGCTGACCGACGAGGCAGACTGGCTCGATGTCCAACTCGCCGAGGTGGAACGCCCACGCGCCCCGAAGGCCGACGGTCACAACGACGGAGCGGAGATCGAGATCTGAGTTCTAGGTAGGCCGGCGGAAGGGTGACGCTTCGCTTCCTTCTCTCTGCCCTACTCACCTGAGGAAGCGGCTGGGCGCGGAGGCGCGAGCGACGATTGTGGGCTTCGCTACTAACGGTTGGCGGTTCAGCCGCGGGCGCTTCTGGCGCCCTGGGTGCGCAAGCGGCCAGGGTGACAGAAGTGATCCGTCGGCTGCAACCGCTAGTTAGGGGCCGAGTCTCTCGCAACCGTCCCGCCATTCACCTTCGTGGTGCCGGCGAACTCCGCGTACTCTGTCCCGCCGATAATCTGCACGTCGACGAAGCGAGGCGGCGAGCCTGCCTGGCCGGCGTTCAGACGAACACACCGGACGGTTTTCTCCACCACCTCGCGTCTATGGGTTTCGCCCCAGCCAGTGGGCAGCTGGAGCCCGCCGACGTCGACGGACACCCGCAGAGTATCGCCGTGCATTCCCAGCCCGCGAAAATCTTCAGGGGTTTTGCCTGCGGGTTGCGGCCCGACGAGCTCGATCCCGATCCCGAAGAGGCTGACGGCGTTCTGATCCACCCACTCGCCGTTGTTGTTCAAGCGATTCTCCCAGCCCGTCATGAGGACTTCACGAGCGTATGGATAGACGCGAGCACGATAGGGCGTCCGCATGATCACGATTCCGTCGAGCAGAAGAGGCTGGTAGACCTCTGTCCACTGCCAGACACTTGCCGACGCGGAACAAGTGCTGAGGGCGAAAAGGAGCCCCACCCCGATCGCCTTCATCTGATGCCCCTAACGGTTCGCGGTTCAGCCGCGGGCGTAGCGGCCCGTACCAAGGTCGGATCGTACCACGATCCGGCCGCCGCGCCCGTCGGTTGCTACCGCTAGTTAGAAGCGGACTTGCTACGGTCTGCAGACCGCTTCATTCTCACCTGCTCCCCGCCTGGCCGCAGCCAGCGCCTGCACCGCGTCCAAGGCGCCGAGCCCTTGCGCAGATGGGCGGATACCTACCGCGGGCCTGGCGCCGACGCGGACCGACGGAGACGAGCGCACACCCACCGACGCCGGATCTCTTGGAGTCCGCGGCACCATCACCGACGTGCCACTCCGACCAGGCACCACGGCAACCGCGCCGGCGTGGGCCTAAACGCCCACAGGTGGACTCCATGCTGATCGGACTCAGTCAACCACGGTGCCGCCGTTCACAGGAGAAGGTGAACGAACGCGACGACCGAGGCGCCTTGCCTGCTCGATGCCCTGAACCACGAACTCGTCACGCCCACGCGCCCCGAGGACGAACAGGCACAAGTGCGGAACGGCGACGGGAGCTTCGGTCTTGGGGACGCTCGCGGAGGCTCGACGCTTCGCTGCCTTCTCTCTGATCTACTCACCTGGGAAACGGCTGGGCGCGCAGGCGCGAGCGACGAAAAGTGGTCTTCGCTACTAACGTGTTGCGGTTCAGCCGCGGGCGCTTCTGGCGCCCTGGGTGCGCATGCAGCCAGGGTGACAGAGGCGATCCGTCGGCTGCAACCGCTAGTTGGCCGGGCCGGGATCAAGACCAAGAATTGTCTGGACCTCGATCACGATGTCAGACGGCGCACTTGGCTCGCTGCAGCTCGCAGAGCTGACGACGACACCCTCAACACTGTAGTCCTGAATCGGCAGTTCGGCGGGCAATCCCGTCAGGGTTACCGATGAGTCCCCGGTCAGGACGCGCGCGCAGTCGCCGCGCGCCCTGACCTCGCCAACGAAGGCCATCCTCTGCTCGGCTCCCCCAGCGGACTCTGCGCTGATGATCCCCAAATGCACGCGGCCCGCTTCGATCTCGTACTCGCCGGGAGGTAGGGGCGGGACTTGTACTGACACCGTTGCGCGGACGAGAGCGTCCGTACAGCCAGCGTCCGGATCGTTCGAATTGATAGCCCCTCCGTGAACCCGGAGTATCTGATCCTCCACCTCGACCTCGAGGAACTCCAAAGACCAGCACCCATCCGGTCCGACGAAAAGCCCGACTTCCAGCGAGTTGGCGGTCCAGGCCTGAACAACCGATAAAGCTCGGACGGATTGATAGGACACGGATCGGCGGAGCGGGGCATGGTCTTCATCGGAGTCATGGAGGCAGCCCGACACCCAAAGCAGCGCGATCAATACAGCCGCCGGACGACAGATCAACTTCATCCCTTCGACCCTAGGGGTACGGAGCCCCGGCCAACGGTTGGCGGTTCAGCCGCGGGCGCTTCTGGCGCCCTGGGTGCGTAGGCAGCCAGGGTGACAGAAGCGATCCGTCGGTTGCAACCGCTAGTTAGCCCTCAAAGTTCTCTGGTTCCGGCCCGAGAATGACGCGGTACCAACTTCCCGTACTGTCTCGTGCCAGGCCATCCCCTCGGACGTAGTAGTCGCGTGTGGCGTGGTAGAACACCACCTCCAGCACGGTTCCACCTCCGTCGTTCAGGACGGCGGTCCCGACGGGGCCAGCATCCGCCCCACCACCGAACCCATAGACTTGTGACCACTCCGGGGACGCTCCGTCCTTGCAGAGCTTCTTCAGGCCGCCCCACACCGCAGTCTCACGGATGTCTCCCTCTGACGTAGCCCAAAGAACGAACTCCCCGCGGCACTCCTGCCCTCCGGGAAGAACAGCGTGGGCGGATCCAGATTGTTGTCCGTCGAAGACGAGAGTGAGGTCAACTCGCTCAAGGCCTGACAGAGGATAGAGACGAGCTCCGACGACGTTCGAGCTACATGCGGAAAGGCAGACGACTAGAGCAAGCGGCAAACAGATAAGGGGCCACCGATCTGACATGACATCCAACTCTCCAGGGGAGGAGTAGGGCTAACGGTTGGCGGTTCAGCCGCGGGCGCTTCTGGCGCCCTGGGTGCGTATGCAGCCAGGGTGACAGAAGCGATCCGTCGGCTGCAACCGCTAGTTAGGCGATCGACGACCGTTTCCCTCCGCGACGCCACGCCAAGAGAGCGAGGTGTCCCCCTACCGCGAGGAGAGCGCCTAGAACGCCCCACAAAGCGAGCCAGCCGAGCTGGGGCTGCGCGAGGACAGACTCCACCACCTCTCCCGGCGGCCCCGCGCCCCGGAGCTGGCGGGTTGAGTATGACAAGATGTTGAGAGCCGCATGGAGCCCGATGCAAAGCAGAAGCTTCCTCGTGGCGACGTACCACCCACCGAGGATGACTCCCGCGCAGAAAGCGGCCGGAAGGACCTGCGGCCCGTGCACCAGGCCGAATGCCAGGGACGAGAGTAGAACCGCCGTCCCGGCGCGCATCCTCGGAAGGAGGAGCCCGCCAAGCAGGACGGACCGAAAGACCCACTCTTCCACCAGCGCGCTTAGAACCCCGATGGGCAGCCACCGCCACCACACGGAAGACCAAGCCAGGGCTTGGTCCCAGCGGGACAGCGCCTCTTCGGGTGGCGGAAACGCGAGGACGCCGATCCGCGTGCCGACGGAGTACAGGATCCACGCCCCCGCAAGGGACAGAGCGAACGATAGAAGCAGAAGGGCATGCGCACGGTTTCTCACCGGCCGAGCGTCCACTCTGATGCCCTCAAGCGCGGCAAGGACTACGCCTAACGGTTGGCGGTTCAGCCGCGGGCGCTTCTGGCGCCCTGGGTGCGCAAGCAGCCAGGGTGACAGAAGCGATCCGGCGGCTGCAACCGCTAGTTAGGTTCCGCCAAGTGAAACGCCGCCGTCTCGGCCTCTGGGCCTAGCTCAAGCCGACAACGGACCCGGGGGGAGAACGCTCTAGAGAACAAATCAAGGGAATCGACGGGAGCGGACTCAACCCCCTCACCCGCATCGCTGAGCGCGCGAAATGAATGCTCGACCAGGGGTCCAAGCGCCAGATGATAGGCATCGAAGGCCGGCCCTCCGGACGCAACGAATGCGATTGTGAAGACGGAAGAAGGCAGAGCGTCCGCGGCGAGCGAGAACTGCCACGTTCTCCCTCCGGCGTGCGCGACGGGCTCGACCGGACAGGAGGACAGCACCTGGCCCCCGAGAGAGGTAACGAGCTGCCCGACGACGTTCTCCCGTTCGATAGGGATGGCCGCCCAGACCTCAAAGGACCGGTCTGAACCTGCCATCTCGTAGGTGGCAACGATGCCGCACGGCGCGTCATCTAGGCTCTCTGGACTGATGTCCGTCGAGGTGCTCAGTGCGGCCACCGGGCCGGTGACCATGAGGGAGTACAAGGCAACCAAGATAAGTGGCATCTTCATAGGCTAAGCGAACCTAACGGTTGGCGGTTCAGCCGCGGGCGCTTCTGGCGCCCTGGGTGCGCAAGCAGCCAGGGTGACAGATGCGATCCGGCGGCTGCAACCGCTAGTTAGGTGGCTTTGGAACAGTCAACCGATAGATCACACGACCATCGGCCTCAGGGATCGAGATAGAACGGTGTCGGGGCGTCCCCGACGCCTGCTGGACTGCCTGGCTCCAGAACGCAACGGCGCCCCGATTCCCCTGGCTGACCCGGACCTCCCACGATCCAGGGTTCCGGCGCCACACCTCCTGGGCGGCGGCCATCCCGAGGCCACGCCGACGGGCATCCGGCCGGATGTAGAACTCCGCCAGTTCCCAGGAGTCTGTTCCGGTCGACTCCGGAGCGCGAACCAGAACAAACCCAACAATCTCCCCTTGGTCTTCGACGACGAAGGCCCTACGCCCCTGTTCAGACCAATACATGGCAAGGTACCGGTACTCCGTCGGCGACGACTCACCCTCACCGGTCAGTGAATGGAGTTCGGCAAGGTAGGGGCCGATCATGGACCGGATCGCTTCAGATTCAACTCCGGTGGGATCTCGAGCTTCGCAAAGTCTCACACAAGCCCCAAGTACCGAGCCACCTAACGTGTTGCGGTTCAGCCGCGGGCGCTTCTGGCGCCCTGGGTGCGCATGCAGCCAGGGTGACAGAAGCGATCTGTCGGCTGCAACCGCTAGTTAGCGGACCGCGCCTCCCGCTGCTGAGTGTCCGCGGCCCCGATAGCCCATTGCGCACCTCAGCGTCTCGTCGTGGACCACCCCGAACCTTGCGATCGAGTGCGTCAGCGAGTGAGTGATCCAGTATGTCCTGGGCACGGGGTCGTAAAGCGCCGTTGCGTGCCGTGGCCAGATAGCCACGCGCGACCCGCCCTGAACAAACCCCGGAGGCACCATCCTCCAGATGACATCCGGAACCGATTGCTGCAACTCCTGCTTCGGCCAGCCTAGAATGGCGATAGCCTCGCGCTCGCAGAGGTCGGCGAAGGGGGGTTCTCCTTCCGACACTGGCAGGGGAATGCCGGCCGGAATGATCACGGTCGCCAACTCCCCCGCCTCAGAGAACAGTATCTCGATGTCGACGGGCGGGGTCCCGGGCCGAATCACAACGTCGCTCAGAATGGCCCGCCACCCTGCCGACTCGGCCCGGGGCGAGCTTGGATCCATACCGCGGAACTCGCCAGGCTCGACAGAGAGGGGGTGCGAGAGCCAGCAGCCAGCTGCCTTCTCAAGGGCTGCATGCAGTGTCGGAGGACCACCGAAGTGGCCCTGGATCATCCGTCCAGGCGATCCGGGTATGCCGACCAAGAGCAAGACGGAGAGGACAGTACACTTCATCTGGGCTCATCCCGCTAACGGTTGGCGGTTCAGCCGCGGGCGCTTCTGGCGCCCTGGGTGCGTAGGCAGCCAGGGTGACAGAAGCGATCCGTCGGTTGCAACCGCTAGTTAGCCCTCAAAGTTCTCTGGTTCCGGCCCGAGAATGACGCGGTACCAACTTCCCGTACTGTCTCGTGCCAGGCCATCCCCTCGGACGTAGTAGTCGCGTGTGGCGTGGTAGAACACCACCTCCAGCACGGTTCCACCTCCGTCGTTCAGGACGGCGGTCCCGACGGGGCCAGCATCCGCCCCACCACCGAACCCATAGACTTGTGACCACTCCGGGGACGCTCCGTCCTTGCAGAGCTTCTTCAGGCCGCCCCACACCGCAGTCTCACGGATGTCTCCCTCTGACGTAGCCCAAAGAACGAACTCCCCGCGGCACTCCTGCCCTCCGGGAAGAACAGCGTGGGCGGATCCAGATTGTTGTCCGTCGAAGACGAGAGTGAGGTCAACTCGCTCAAGGCCTGACAGAGGATAGAGACGAGCTCCGACGACGTTCGAGCTACATGCGGAAAGGCAGACGACTAGAGCAAGCGGCAAACAGATAAGGGGCCACCGATCTGACATGACATCCAACTCTCCAGGGGAGGAGTAGGGCTAACGGTCGGCGGTTCAGCCGCGGGCGCTTCTGGCGCCCTGGGTGCGCAAGCAGCCAGGGTGACAGATGCGATCCGGCGGCTGCAACCGCTAGTTGGGCAGACTAGCCAAAGTAGGGCTCTTCACCGCAAACGCGATGGGCAATCTCATCCAAGGCGTCCGCGATGTCGACGATCCGCTCGGCCACCTTCGCTCCAGTCGCGTTGGTGATCTTCCGGAGGGTCGCCTCGAGGGCCGTGTCCCCGCGCCAGCGAGGCGCTTCTCGCGTCAGTGTCTGTCGAATCCAGGAAAAGTGCTGCTTCAAAGGCTCTGGGAGTGATTCAGCTCGAATCACACTCAGGGACGGAAACACGCCTGCCAAGCGTCGTCGAGCGTCGCGTGGGCCGGTCGCTAGCTTCTTGACCGCGCTCCGGAAGTGTGGCTGTGCATACGTTATGTCTGAACAGATCACGGACTCCGGGGCAAACAAGATTGGCCGTCGAGGGATTCCAAGGCGAAGCCGGGAACCGTGTTTCTTTTGGTACGATCGAAACAGCGCACGGTAGTGCTCCTTAGCGGCCTCCACATACTCGTCGTAGGCTGGCCCTCCGGGACTCCAACTCTGAACTATGTCGAGTTCGAGGCGTTGGCGTTCTGGGAACGCGACGAGGCGCAGCATGGGTTCCGTCCCAGGCATTGGTCCTACATAGATGTTCAGTCGGTCCGATGAGTCCTCCAAACCGGTGAAGTTCTGGCTGCGCTCGAAGGACCAGCCCACTTGGTGGGCGATTGCTTCGCACTCGTCGAAGAACTCACGAACCGGGCGTGGAATCGTTAGCTGGATGGAGGGCAGCTCCACTCGAAGTAGCCGAGATTCCATCTCCATTCGAACACCGACTCCTGCCCAACGGTTGGCGGTTCAGCCGCGGGCGCTTCTGGCGCCCTGGGTGCGTATGCAGCCAGGGTGACAGAAGCGATCCGTCAGCTGCAACCGCTAGTTGGGCTGCCGCAGCGGAGGCTCTGGAGAGCGTTGCGCCGACCCAAGTCTATCACCGAAACCGGCCCTTAAGACGCGACCACGTCGTCTCGTGCACCGACACGGGCGCAGAGAACTCAAAGCGGATGTCATCGATGCTCGTGAACTGCCTGTTGGGCAGAGTTTCGACGATGGTCACCCTGGCAAGAGGCGTCGAAAACTCGATTCCAGCGAACGTGCTGGGGTCCGGATAGTCTACAGAGACGTAGTGAAAGACGTGCGAACCCACGGGGGTACCCGACAGATCGAAGCCGGTCAGCGTCCAGCTGGTATTCGAGTTTCCTCCGTTGATCCACATGCCGACACGTGTAACTGGCGTGGCGAAGCGCAGCTCGATTTCGCTGGGAGCGTTGACGAGCAGATCCCCGAGATACGGACCCATCGATGCCAACGGAGTTTCGGCGAATGGGTCGTAGAGCTCTGTGACCCGGAGGTCGCTGACATCGCTGTCGATCGTCAGATCGCCAAAGACGATAGGATCGGGGGTCTGCGGAACAACCTGACTCGAGAAGTCGACAACAGTCTCGGATCCGGAGAAGTCCTCAATACCGATGGTCTCGGCTTGCGTGGCCTGTGGCACCCCCAAGAGCACGCTTGCGCATGCTAGCAGGAACGCCAGTGCAGGAGGCACTTGGAACTCTTGGTTCTCGCTGCCAAGCCTGATCAGACACAAGCTCATTCGCGTCCTCCTTTCCCTTGCCTGGAACTCTGGCGCCCTGGGTGCGTAAGCAGCCAGGGTGACAGATGCGATCCGTCGGCTGCAACCGATAGTTGGGCAGTTATCGGTACCGCGCCTTCGCCTCGCCCCAAGATGTGGATCCCACCGCCAACGGAAGACAGTCCGTGGGAGCTTGGTCACAGGGAAGACCCCCGTCGGTTCGGTACCCGAACACCCCGGAAAACCGATACCAATCGGGTGCGTCGCAGGGAATGAAGCAGGATCGGGCGCTCTGCTGGGACAATGACAGACAGACTCTGCCCCCGGCGCCTGTCGCATCGCGAACGGCCACAACCGCAACGTAGCCTCCGGTGTCGCCACAGTCCACTGTAGGCACGATTATCGGAGAGAGGGTGGTTCCGACGTTCTCGTACCCCGGCCCCGGAGCGACAGAAACGACCTCCAACGTGCCCACGAATCCGAACTCGACTGCGTCGAAGGACGCTCCAACGTAGAGATACAGGTCCTTCTCACCAACGAAGGGCGAGCCCTCGCCCTCCTCTGGAACAGTAGGGCTACCAGAGAGCGAGAGCGGCGTCCAAACTTCTGCAAGCGCGAACGGGGCCGAGCCCAGCAGAAGACCGCCGAGAGCAGCGACCCACAAGACTCTACCAGACATGCCAAACCTCCTCATCGAGGGCTCCTCTGCCCAACGGTTGGCGGTTCAGCCGCGGGCGCTTCTGGCGCCCTGGGTGCGTATGCAGCCAGGGTGACAGATGCGATCCGGCGGCTGCAACCGCTAGTTGGGCAGACGTGGCCACGACCAAGTCACTACGGTGAATAACGTCCCTTCACGCGTCCCCAGCTGGCGGCCTCGACACCGTATCCTGCAGTCGTCGACGCGCACTCCTCACCGACGCAGAACTGCACGGTAGCGGTTCCGTCCGAGGGTGGCTCCGAGAGCAGGCTGTAGGGCAGGACCACTTCATAGATCTGAGACTCCCAGGGAGTCGGGTCACCCGATTCGCAGTCCAGCTGCTCGACGATGGAGATCAACTCGTCGCCAGGATCTAGTTCATGAATGACGGTCAACCAGGCACACGGGGCCACGACGGCGCCCGAATTGACAGAACGAACGTAGAACGGCGGGCCACCCGACATGACGACGACGTCGGTGGTCGTGTTTCGGATCGTCACGACGATCACTGCACCAGGTGCATACTCGTCCTGGTCGGTCGTGATCTCAAGAGACTCTGATAGAGCCGGCGTGGCCACGAGCGCTGCCATAACGAGCCCAGCGATTTGCCTTCGCGACACTCTCATCTCAGCACCTCTGCCCAACGTGCTGCGCTTCAGCTGCGGCGACGCGTTGGCGCGGTCCTGGCTCCGCCAGGACCGTGACGACGCCAAGCCGTCAGCTGCAAGCGCTAGTTAGGTGCCAGTGTTTCCCGCCTGCTGTATGTCCTCGGACGACGCCTTCTGCACGTCCTCGATTTCCGCGCGAAGCACCGCCAACTCCCGATCAACGGCCTTGGCAAAGTTCTTCTCGTACCGCGTTCGACGCATCCGTACCGTCACCCGATGGAACGCCGGCCTGTCGCGCTTTGCACGAACTCTAGCCTTCGCTGCCAGTGTCAGCCCCTTCTCCTGCGTCATCGCCAAGTGCCGGCCGACCGCGCGCGGCAGCTTCATAAGTTCAGCCAAGTGTCCTTGGAACTCCTCTCGGGGCAACCGATCCGCAGCATACGCCGCTTCGAGGCGCTCCAAGATGTCAATGTACCTTCGGATGTCTCGATTCGCCGTCAGCACCCGATATCGGTGCCTCGCCACGTCCTCAAGAAGGTCGTGGTTTGCGAGGTCAACGGTGAAGCCGAAGTCCGTGCCCAGCTGCTCGGGGCAGTTGCCGAAGAACGGCACCTGTCCCAGTTTGGCGGCCTCAGCGTGCGACTCGAGTATCCCCGCGATCTCGATTTGGGCTTGATTGATCGCCGACATGTGCTCGTTGAGGAGATGGCACAGCGCAACCACGCCATTGTAGTGGCGCTCCGATCTCTCCCGGTGCCGAACGATGAGATCCCACATCCACATAAAGACGAACGCGAATAGGGCACCGAGGAACGCTGAAGTCCCCTGCTCAAACACGGCCACTCCCTGATCAGAGATCTGCATGTGCACCTAACGGTTCGCGGTTCAGCCGCGGGCGCAGCGGCCCGCACCGACGCCGGATCGTACCACGATCCGGCCGCCGCGCCCGTCGGATGCAACCGCTAGTTAGAGGCCCGCGTCCGACGCACTCAGCCGAATAGCATCGAGGGGGGCCTTCACGCTGATCCGGAAGCGCTTCTCCAGAGCAGGGGCTTGAGCCAGAATACCTTTCTCCAAGGTCACGAAGTGATCCGCGCCAGACCGACGGTGTCCGAAGAGATGATCTATATCGGCGATCCGGTTCCGCTCTCTCCGGCTATGGCGCGAGGCCTTCGGAAAGAGGAGGCGTCGAGCCTCTTCCATGTCGCGCGCCTCCGCCTCAGAAACGACGTAGTCGGAGTCTCCAACACGCGTGACATCTACTCGGGCCGGCGTGCGCGGACGATCCGGGGAGATCTCTCCAAGACCGTCAATCTGCGTGCGGAGTTCTCCGGGTGGAACCTCGAAGTCGAGACGACTTGTGAGTTGCAGCACCACTACCCCACACCGCGCAAGCCGCAGTAGTTCGCAGGCGTCGGCGTGTGCCTTGCGGCGCTCGTCGAGGGCCTCTCGAACGACGTTGATGTCTAGGGTTAGGAGCGGAGGAGGGGACATTCTCTGAGCAACCTTGGTCTCGCCTCTAACGGTTGGCGGTTCAGCCGCGGGCGCAGCGGCCCGCACCAAAGTCGGATCGTACCACGATCCGGGCGCCGCGCCCGTCGGATGCAACCGCTAGTTAGAAGCGGACTCACTACGGACTGCAGACCGCGTCTGTCCCACCTGCTCCCCGCTTGCCCGCAGCTAGCGCCTGCATCGCGTCCAAGGCGCCGAGCCCCTGCGCAGATGGGCGGATACCCACCGCGGGCCTGGCGCCGACGCGGACCGACGGAGACGAGCGCACACCCACCGACACCGGATCTCTTGGAGTCCGCGGCACCATCACCGACGTGCCACTCCGTCCAGGCACCACGGCAACCGCGCCGGCGTGGGCCGAAATGCCCACAGGTGGACTCACACGCTGATCGGGACTCAGTCAACCACGGTGCCGCCCTGCGTCCACGAATGCGGAAGAGCGCGCTGACCGACGAGGCAGACTGGCTCGATGTCCAACTCGCCGAGGTGGAACGCCCACGCGCCCCGAAGGCCGACGGTCACAACGATGGAGCGGAGATCGAGATCTGAGTTCTAGGTAGGCCGGCGGAAGGGTGACGCTTCGCTTCCTTCTCTCTGCCCTACTTGCCGGGCCGGACACTGGGCGCGGAGGCGCAAGCGACGAAAGGTGGACTTCGCTACTAACGGTTGGCGGTTCAGCCGCGGGCGTAGCGGCCCGCACCAGGTCCGATCGTACCACGGTCCGGCCGCCGCGCCCGTCGGATGCAACCGCTAGTTAGAAGCGGACTTGCCACGGACTGCACACCGCTCTACTCGCACCTGCTCCCCGCTTGCCCGCAGCCAGCGCCTGCACCGCGCCCGAGGCGCCGAGCCCCGGCGCTCACGGGCGGATTCCTACCGCGAGCCTGGCGCCGACGCGGACCGACGGAGACGAGCGCACATCCACCGACGCCGGATCTCTTGGAGTCCGCGGCACCATCACCGACGTGCCACTCCGTCCAGGCACCACGGCAACCGCGCCGGCGTGGGCCGAAATGCCCACAGGTGGACTCACACGCTGATCGGACTCAGTTGACCACGGTGCCGCCCTGCATCCACGAATGCGGGAGAGCGCGCTGACCGACGAGGCCCACCCGCTCCATGTCCAACTCACCGAGGTGGAACGCCCACGCGTCCCCGAGAACTGGAAGATCACAACGATAGAGCGGCGATCGAGATCCGAGTCCTAGGGAGGCCGGCGGAAGGGCGACGCTTCGTTCCCTTCTCTCTGCCCTACTCACCGGGACGGCCACTGGGCGCGGAGGCGCAAGCGACGAAAGGTGGACTTCGCTACTAACGGTTGGCGGTTCAGCCGCGGGCGCAGCGGCCCGCACCAAAGTCGGATCGTACCACGATCCGGCCGCCGCGCCCGTCGGATGCAACCGCTAGTTAGAAGCGGACTTGCTACGGACTGCACACCGCTCCCCTTCCACCCGCTCCCCGCTTGCCCGCAGCCAGCGCCAGCATCGCGTCCAAGGCGCCGAGCCCCTGCGCAGATGGGCGGATGCCTACCGCGGGCCTGGCGACGACGCGGGCTGACGGGGACGAGCGCACACCCACCGACGCCGGATCTCTTGGAGTTCGCGGCACCGTCACCGACGTGCCACGCCGTCCAGGCACCACGGCAACCGCGCCGACGTGGGCCCAAATGCCCACAGGTGGACTCACACGCCGATCGGACTCAGTTGACCACGGTGCCGCCCTGCATCCACGAATGCGCGAGAGCGCACTGACCGACGAGGCCGACCCGCTCGATGTCCAGCTCACCGAGGTGGAGCGCCCACGCGTCCCCCAGAACTGGAAGGTCACAACGATGGAGCGGCGATCGAGATCCCAGTCCTAGGGAGGCCGGCGGAAGGGCGACGCTTCGTTCCCTTCTCTCTGCCCTACTCATCGGGACGGATACTGGGCGCGGAGGCGCGAGCGACGAAAAGTGGACTTCGCTACTAACGTGTTGCGGTTCAGCCGCGGGCGCTTCTGGCGCCCTGGGTGCGCAAGCAGCCAGGGTGACAGAAGCGATCCGTCGGCTGCAACCGCTAGTTAGGCGAACGTCACCGAGAGGCCTTCTCAGGAACTACGTCGAGCCTCACCTCGCACGTGAGTGATCCAGATGTACGGTGAACGACACTCTCCGCAGACCATCTCTTCCACAAGGTCATACGAAGACACGCCTACGACTTCCCATTGAACTACCGCGAGAGCGAGATCGCTTACAGCCGACTCCCGTTCCGCGCGAGGTGCCCCGCCCCCCTTCGAGCAGACCGCCGGCACGAGTAGGATCAGAGCTGGTATCCACTTGGGCATGGCACTCGCCTAACGGTTCGCGGTTCAGCCGCGGGCACCGCTCACGGGGAACACCGCACAGGCAGCGAGCCACAGGATGGGAGCCCGGCCAACTTCGATCCGTCCAGTTTGCGCCGCGGTGACCGTCGGCTGCAACCGCTTGTTAGTAGCGGACTCACAACGGACCAGGAAGCCGAACCTCCCTCACCCGCTCCCTAACCGACCGCCGAGACCCCGCCCCGACGTCCCTGCGAGCGCCGAGCCCACACGCCGACGGCCTGGTCCTGACCGACGGCCAGACCGACCCGACGCGGGCGGCAATGAACGAGCGGACACTCACTGAGGCACAGCGATGGGAGATGGCAGATCCCTTCCCGACGTGCCCTCCGTCCATGCACCACCGAGACCGCGCCGATCTGGGCCGGAGCCCAAGCACGAGGATCATGCGCTCAGAATGGGAGCACGGTCCAACATCCCGCCCCAGCGCAGGCGAGTGTGGATGAGCGCGCCGACCGACGTGCCCTGCCTCCTTGAAGCCTGACTTGCCGAGGTGGCACGCCCACGCGCCCCCGAAGCCCCGACGCTCACAAGGACAGAACGGCCGCAGGAGGCCGAGTCCCAGGCAAGGGACGAAAGGCCAGCGCTTCGCTTCCTTCTTCCCGCCCTACCCACCAACATGAATGCTGGGCGCGGAGGCGCGAGCGAAGATTGGGGGCTTCGCTACTAACGGTTGGCGGTTCAGCCGCGGGCACCGCTCCTGGGGAGCACCGCACAGGCAGCGAGCCACAGGATGGGAGCCCGGCCAACTTCGATCCGTCCAGTTTGCGCCGCGGTGACCGTCGGTTGCAACCGCTTGTTAGTAGCGGACTCACAACGGACCAGGAAGCCGAACCTCCCTCACCTGCGCCCCAACCGACCGCCGAGAGCCCGCCCCGACGTCCCTGCGAGCGCCGAGCCCACACGCCGACGGCCTGGTCCTGACTTACGGCCAGACCCGACGCGGGGCTCAATGAACGAGCGGACACTCACTGAGGCACAGCGATGGGAGATGGCAGATCCCTTCCCGACGTGCCCTCCGTCCAAGCGCCACCGAGACCGCGCCGATCTGGGCGGGAGCCCAAGCACGAGGATCATGCGCTCAGAATGGGAGCACGGTCCAACATCCCGCCCCAGCGCAGGCGAGTGTGGATGAGCGCGCCGACCGGCGTGCCCTGCCTCCTTGAGGCCTGACTTGCCGAGGTGGCACGCCCACGCGCCCCCGAAGCCCCGACGCTCACAAGGACAGAGCTGCCGCAGGAAGCCGAGTTCTAGGCATGGGACGAAAGGCCAGCGCTTCGACTCCTTCTCTCTGCCCTACTCACCGGGACGAACACTGGGCGCGGAGGCGCGAGCGACGATTGTGGGCTTCGCTACTAACGGTTGGCGGTTCAGCCGCGGGCGCTTCTGGCGCCCTGGGTGCGTATGCAGCCAGGGTGACAGAAGCGATCCGTCGGCTGCAACCGCTAGTTAGGCGAGGTTCTCGGCTCTTCAGGCAGGATCCGCGCGAACATTTCTCGGAGTCGACCCTCGACCTGGCTGAAGTCACCTCCGCCAGACTGCTTGGTCCTCGGGTCACTCAGGGATACATCCGAACAGTCGAAGCAGATCAGCACCTCGACGACGTCCTCACCCCGATGGAATCTCAGCCCGTGACGAGGGCTAAACAGGCAGAGCTTCTGAATCGCCACTTCCCAGGGCAGGTAGCTCTCCGAGTCCGCTAGCAGTCGACCTGCGGTGCGGCGCTCCGTCCTACTGAGGTCCGGACCGATCTCAGTGATGAGGAACTCCCCCAGCATCCCGAACGTGTCGAAGTCCGGCTGCTTCTCTGAGTAGTTGCTGGCAGTGTATGGATGAACGCGGAACGACTCCACACGATCGGGGCTGAGCAGGGTGTCCGCCATCGTGGGAGGAAGCGCCGAATCGATACGGCCACAGGAGCTGATCGCAAGTGCGGCGGCACATAGCTGCGCGAATCGCTTCACCTTTATCCCACGCCTAACGGTTGGCGGTTCAGCCGCGGGCGCTTCTGGCGCCCTGGGTGCGTAAGCAGCCAGGGTGACAGAAGCGATCCGTCGGCTGCAACCGCTAGTTAGAAGCCGAAGGAGCCGCCGCAGCCCTTCACTGCGACGCGCCCTAGCCTCCCGACTCCACAGAGAGAAGCCGCACTTCCATTACAGGTGTCGAATCGGGCGGAACGATCGGCGCGGCGCCTCGATCACCGTAGGCGAGCTCCGGGGGGATAACGAGACGCCACTGGTCTCCAACGACCATGGCAAGGACTGCCTCGTCGAGGCCCGCGATCACCCGACCAACTCCGACGGTGAAACGAAGGGGAACACCTCGTTCCAAGGAACTGTCGATCGGGGCTTCGCCCTCGAGCCAAATCTCGTAGTGAATCGACACCGTGTCGGCTACCGCGGGCGCCGGACCGGAGCCCGACTCCAGAACGATGTACCGCAGCCCACTTCCTGTCTCGATTCGAGCCTGGCTCGGACCGGTGGAATCCTCACAGGCGGCCAATGCGGATGCGAGGCCGAACAACGCCACGCTGTGTGCTGCAGCCAGTCCACGACGTTTCGATCGCATGGGCTCTCTTCCAACGTGCTGAGTGCCTCTAACGGTTCGCGGTTCAGCCGCGGGCGCTTCTGGCGCCCTGGGTGCGCAAGCAGCCAGGGTGACAGAAGCGATCCGTCGGCTGCAACCGCTAGTTAGTCATCCGTCGGCAGCGCGTCCTCATCCGAGGGGGCGACATCCTTCACACGCCCCAGCGCGGTGTCGAACGCCCGACGGCTGCCGCGCGAAGCGCGCTCCCCCAAATAGTCTTCCGTGAGGAGGGCCGATAGCTTCTCCGCCACCGCCGAGTTGATCAGCTGGTTGATGGAAACGCCCTCGCGACGAGCCACCTCCCGAAGCCGTCGGTGGATGGATTCCGAGAGCCGCAGACTGATGGTACTCATGACAACTCTCCAATCTCCCGGAGGAGGTCCTGAGGGCGGAGGATCCGGACGCCGAACTGATCCGCCCCGATGAAGTCCTTCACGTTGTGAGTGATGATCGCGTCTGCCTCGGACTCCACCGCCAACTCAAGGATCATGTCGTCGTTCGGATCTCGGAGGACCGGCCTCCACAGGTAGAAGACCTTGCGGTGTTCCGAGACGCTGCAGACGTAGTCCAGAACGCCATCGATGTCCGAGTGACGGAGCCCAAGGGACCTGGACTGGCGCTTCAGGACCCCTTCGTACTCCAAGACGAGAGGCACGGAGACCACCGTCTCAAAGCGATTCCGGCCTAGGAGCCGGAGCACTCGATGAGATGCGCCTCTCCGGGACCGCAAACCCGCCACTAGGACGTTCGTGTCCACCACCACCCGAATCATGACGGTATCATATGCGATACCGCTCGGAAGGTCAAGGCACTCGCTTGATGACTAACGGTTGGCGGTTCAGCCGCGGGCGCTTCTGGCGCCCTGGGTGCGCAAGCAGCCAGGGTGACAGAAGCGATCCGTCGGCTGCAACCGCTAGTTAGGTTCCTGCTCGCAACGGCGCTAGTCTCCCTGCGAGGCTCCGACCTCAACCCTGCACCACGCCACGTCAGACTCGCTGGATTCAACCGGAGAACACGCCCGCTCCAGGAGAGCTTGCAGGTCGAAGAACCACACCGTCCCATCACGGAGAAGCGCAAGCTCGACCCTCCCGCGCCGGAGCGCCGCTTCGCCCACTTCAAACTGCCAGTGCCGTGCCTCCCCCACTTCCGTGACCGCAAGCGGGCCCTCAAACTGAAGGACTTCGCCGGAATGGACCTCAAGACGCACCGTCGCGTTCGCCGAGGCTGAAGCCGAAGCGACCTTGAACGTGATGTGGACTTGCTGACCGATATCGATGAAGTCGATGAACGCCCTGAACGGAACGCCGGACAACGAGCCCGGATCAACGTGGCGGCGAATGGTCGATTCGATGGCCCCAGGAGCTGCAACGGCGGCACTCCTGAATATCGCGAGGACCGCGAGGACGAGAACTACCGTCCTGCTCTTCCGAGTACTCATATTCGCCCGAACCTAACGTGTTGCGGTTCAGCCGCGGGCGCGTCTGGCGCCCTGGGTGCGTATGCAGCCAGGGTGACAGACGCGATCCGTCGGCTGCAACCGCTAGTTAGGCGCAGCGTCTCTAGCCTCCCGAGCCAGCGAAGAACGCCATGATCCGCGACAGCGCACCGGTGACCTGAGCGATCGCCACGAGGGCAATGCCAACCACGATCAGCGAACCAATGACCTTGTGGTTCCGCAGGTTCTTCACGGTTCGTTCCACGAAATCCGGGCGCTCAACGGGCACGTAGTCCGCGGGAGCGCGCTCTACCTGGGCTCGATGAGCGTCCCGTAAGAACTCCACGAACTCGCCCACTGTGGCGAAGTTCTGCCGGCGCAGTGAATCTTCGTCAACTCCCGGGGCGTCCATTCGCAGAACGAGGTCGTACTCCCCATGAACACCCGAGGCGCTGTAGACGTTGATGGACTGCGACTTCTGCCCGGTAGAGACTTTGACCTTTCTTCCGGCGACATGGATCACGCGCCATCCACCTCCTGAGAACGCGCCTAACGGTTGGCGGTTCAGCCGCGGGCGCTTCTGGCGCCCTGGGTGCGCATGCAGCCAGGGTGACAGAAGCGATCCGTCGGCTGCAACCGCTAGTTCAGCAGTTCGGGTCAAAGCTCCACGATGCAGACGGGATCACGCCCAAGATCGACGACTAGAGAATGCATCGACACGTCGAACCACTTCTTGAAGGTCCTGAGGTCTCGCTTGGGCCAGGTGGATTCATCCGTGTACCAACCCTCAAGTTCGCGCTCGAACACCGCCGCAAACCACTTCTTGAGGGGCGCGGACTCCTGTTCTTCATGCGCGTCCGGGGGAACAAGGTAGACTGCCACGTGCGCTCGAATGTCAGCCTCGAACTTCCTGGCGTCCTCATCAACCGAGATTGCCCACTGCACATACGGCTCACGCGGGCGAACGACGGCAGCGGACCGATTGACGGTTCGTAGTGGCTCAGGAATCTTAGACCCCTCTCTTGTCTGCTGAACGGTTGGCGGTTCAGCCGCGGGCGCTTCTGGCGCCCTGGGTGCGTAAGCAGCCAGGGTGACAGAAGCGATCCGTCGGCTGCAACCGCTAGTTAGGCAGACTGCGTTAGATCCAGGACTTCAACGACGGTCATCACGGACGCGTCTGGAACTGGAAGCCCGGCGGGCCAGGTCCGCCCCGCTCCAACCCAGACGGTCTCCATTCCAACGGAAGCGGCCCCGGCAACGTCCTTGTGCGGGTGATCCCCCACGAACCAGCAGTCAGTAGGGCGGACTCCGAGGTCAGCCGCGGCGGCCTGGAAGATCCTGGGATCAGGCTTAGGGAAGCCGAACCGACCGGAAATCACCACAGTGCCGAAGATGTCCGCAATCCCCATCGCTTCGAGCTTCCGCCGTTGCTTCGTCTCGACACCGTTCGTCACGACACCGAGGTGCAACCCGCGTGACTGAAGCCGCTCCAGCGCCAAAGGCACTTCGGGGATGCAGACGGCGCACGTAGGAAAGTGATGATCCCAGTGTCTTGCCAGATCCTCGACACAGGGCCGTTCGGCCCACAGCGGATCAGCGGCGAGATCAGAGAAGCGCGACGCGTTGTAGCCGTCCCCATCCGCCTTGGCGAGTGCAGCTGCTACCAATTCTGGATCATCCGACTCCAAGACGCCTCCGAACGCGGCGAGGAACAGGTCCGCGTAGCGTCTGCGCGTTGCCTCTCGGATGCAGAGGGTTCCATCCAGGTCGAAGAGAATCGCGAGCGGGTCCTTCCTCAACAGGTGCCTCTTCTGCCTAACGGTTGGCGGTTCAGCCGCGGGCGCTTCTGGCGCCCTGGGTGCGTATGCAGCCAGGGTGACAGAAGCGATCCGTCGGCTGCAATCGCTAGTTAGGCACACGCTACCGGTACAAGGACTTCACGCGCCCCCAGGATTGAGCCTCAACCGAGGTTGGTCCGTCCTCGAACGGCATGTGGACGGCCGCTTGCGCCAACAGCTCTGCAGCGCCAACAGAGTCCATGAAATACGAGGCCTCAGACGGAGATTGCCCCGAACTCCAGACACGGGAATGGGATTGGCGCGTCGTCGGATAGCACCGTCCCATGTCCGGTGGCCCGCCCGGCGGCCCGGCCGGCCCGTCCGAGTACAGGCTCAACGGATTTCCCTCTCCGGGTCCAAGGGTGTAAACAACTACGAATCGCGGTGGCACCCACTCAAACCAGAGCTCATAGGCTTGCCCCGTGGGAGGGAGCCAAGTCTGTGAGGGACCCGGCGTGCCGGTCGGAAGGCCATTCTCATCGCTCGCGTACAGTTGAACCGTACCCGTGTACCCATAGCCGCTTGGGACGCCGTGAAACGTGTAGACGGCCGTGCCGTGCAGGCGCCCTAGAGGGGCATGGCACGGGTACCATCCCACATCCGCTCTCTCAAAACTGACCGCGATATTGTCACCAGGTTGAAAGCCGGACCACGTCCACCCCCACGCGGAACAGGTGTTGTAGTAGGACAGCGTCTGCAGGCACGTGCCGCTTCGCGCCCAGGTTTCTTCGAAGTCCGCAGCCGCCCTGGGCGCCCTCTCTAGCCCGAATGCGGGAGCGGCCGTTCCAACCAAGAGGCCAACTAGTAGTACTCGCATGCGCTCGCTCCTGGCTCGTGCCTAACGGTTTGTGGTTCAGCCGCGGGCGTAGCGGCCCGCACCGATGCCGGATCGTACCACGATCCGGCCGCCGCGCCCGTCGGATGCAACCGCTAGTTAGAAGCGGACTTGCTACGGACTGCACACCGCTCCACTCCCACCTGCTCCCCGCTTGCCCGCAGCCAGCGCCTGCACCGCGCCCGAGGCGCCGAGCCCCTGCGCAGATGGGCGGATGCCCACCGCGGGCCTGGCGCCGACGCGGACCGACGGGGAAGAGCGCACACCCACCGACGCCGGATCTCTTGGAGGCCGCGGCACCATCACCGACGTGCCACTCCGTCCAGGCACCACGGCAACCGCGCCGGCGTGGGCCGAGATGCCCACAGGTGGACTCAAACGCTGATCAGACTCCGTTGACCACGGTGCCGCCCTGCATCCACGAATGCGCGAGAGCGCACTGACCGACGAGGCCGACCCGCTCGATGTCCAGCTCACCGAGGTGGAACGCCCACGCGTCCCCCAGAACTGGAAGGTCACAACGATGGAGCGGCGATCGAGATCCCAGTCCTAGGGAGGCCGGCGGAAGGGCGACGCTTCGTTCCCTTCTCTCTGCCCTACTCATCGGGACGGATACTGGGCGCGGAGGCGCGAGCGACGATTGTGAACTTCGCTACTAACGGTTGGCGGTTCAGCCGCGGGCGCTTCTGGCGCCCTGGGTGCGCATGCAGCCAGGGTGACAGAAGCGATCCGTCGGCTGCAACCGCTAGTTAGCGGCCAGTCTTGATGGGTGGGATCCTTGTGCCATCAAGGAAGAGTCCTGGCATCACCTCCACAATCCCACGCTGCTGCTCGGCAGGGTTTGGCCGTGCATCTCGCAGTGCCCGGACCGTGCTGCGCCTCAGGCCGGGCAGACACCCGTGAATCACCCAGTATGGCTCCGGCGCGTTCTGACCGCCGGCGGCACTCATTGCTCTCGGGCGTAGGACGACCCAGGCATTCGCCAACGGACCCGTGGCATTCGAGTAGACCTCCAGGACCTCCGGGATTGATCGCACCAGCGGGGCCGCGCTCGCGGACGCCGACATCTGGTGCTGGCTCAGCAGGCGCTCCGGTGGGGTGAGCGAGCCCAGCCACTTCGCGTCCTCGGGGGACGGGCTCCGTGACGCCCCTACGCTGCAGACGACCAGCCTGTTCTCGGAATCAAATGCCAAGACCAGGTCGACCGAGGTGGCCCACTCCGAACCAGCGTCCATGATGGAGACACGCTCTACGGTGGCAACGACTACCGTATCAACGGACGCCCTGCCGAAGGGATGTCGGTCTCGAAGCTCGCAGACGGAGAAGGATGGGGGATCTGTGGGCGATGGACCGATGAGATCCTCGACCACGGCCTCCAGCCCAGGCGCTGCTGCCTGATTCACCTCAAGCGCACGAAGCTCGACGCCAACCCACGGCATGGAGGCCATCACAATCACATAGATCAGATTGCCCATTCACGAGTATCCAATGCCGCTAACGGTTGGCGGTTCAGCCGCGGGCGTAGCGGCCCGCACCGATGCCGGATCGTACCACGATCCGGCCGCCGCGCCCGTCGGATGCAACCGCTAGTTAGAAGCGGACCTACAACGGACTGCAGACCCCATCCTTCCCACTTGCTCCCGGCCCGACGGCTCTGATCCAGCACCGCGCCCCAGGGGCCGAGCTCCGGCGCAGACGTGCCGAACAGCCGCCACGGGCCTGGGCCCGACGCGCACCTGCAGAGGCCGGCGCACACCCGCCGACTCCGGATCTCTTGGAGTCCGCGGCAACCTCACCAACATGCCACTCCGTCCAGACACCACAGAAGTGGCGCCAGCGCGGGCCGAGGTGCCTCCATGTGGACGCACACGCCGATCGGCCGCAGCGAGGCACAGTGGCGCCCTTCACTGATGAACGTGAACGAACGCGATGGCCGAGGCGGCTTGCCTGCTCGAAGCCCAGACTCACGACCTCGTCACGCCCACGCGCCCCGAGGGCGGACAGCTACAACTGCGGTGCGGCGACAGTGCCTTGAGTCCTAGGGAGGCTGGCGGAAGCTCAACGCTTCGCTGCCTTCTTCCTGGCCTGCTCACCCCAGGAAACTACTGGGCGCGCGGGCGCGAGCGACGAAAAGTGGACTTCGCTACTAACGGTTGGCGGTTCAGCCGCGGGCGCTTCTGGCGCCCTGGGTGCGTAAGCAGCCAGGGTGACAGAAGCGATCCGTCGGCTGCAACCGCTAGTTAGGCCGACGCGTCCTGACCAAGGAGCCACCGATAGTGGCTCTGGTCACCATAGACCCGCTCACAAACTGCCGCGTGGCCCAACTCAGCGTGACGCACGAAGATGCAGCGATGGCCCTGTGCCTCCAGCTGTGCGAACCATGCCTCGGCGTCAGCGAGCGGGACAATGTCGTCCACCGCCCCGTGCTCCATGCGGAGCCGCGTCCGGCACGGGTGCGACAGGTCTGACGCCACGGCGTCCGCAAACTCGCTCGCGACGCCAGACCCAGCGACGGCGGCCATCGCCGAGAAACGCTCCGGGTGGGCCGCAATCCATCCCCAGGCTCCGAACCCGCCCATGCTGAACCCCGTGAGGCTAATCCTGTTGGGCGCGATGCCGTTGTCCTGGACCACGCGCGACAGCAGGTGTTCCAGCTCTGCGATGATTTCCGCCCACGAAGCCCCCGCTGGACATTGTGGTGCGAGAAGGAACGCAGGGAGGACCGAACCGCGCTCGAGGAAGGCTGGCGCTCCGTACCGCTTCACGAGTTCTAGGTCCGTCCCCCGTTCGCCCGAGCCGTGCAAGAAGACGATCAGCGGCGTTGGCGACGTCGCTGTTGGGTCCGGTGGGTAGAGAAGGAACGGGAGATCCGACATCCCGACACTCCCGATCTTCAATGGCCTAACGGTTGGCGGTTCAGCCGTCGGGCACCGCTCCTGGGGAACACCGCACAGGCAGCGAGCCACAGGATGGGAGCCCGGCCAACTTCGATCCGTCCAGTATGGTTGGCGGTGACCGTCGGCTGCAACCGCTTGTTAGGTGCGGACTCACTACGGATCACCGGCCACCCTTCCGCAGCCTGCTCCCCGCCTAACCGCCGGAAGCCAACCTGACGAGTCTCAAGCGCCGAGCCCATACGCCTCCTGGAGTTCCGCCTCCGAGAGGCCGCCCCGGCGCCGACGGAAAGTGGAGGAGCGCACACGCACCGAGGACCGCCAGAGGGAGAGTGCGGGACCCCGCACCGAAGTGAACCTCCGTCCAACCACCACGAGAACCGCGCCACCACCCACCGATGCCCGGCCAGCGCCGAGCCCAAGCGCTCTCCTGCGGGCACCGACCCGAGTCCCGCCCCGACGCAGGCGAACGTGAGCAATCGCGCCGACCAACTCGCCGACACCTGCTCGAAGACCGACTCACCGAGGCGCCACGCCCACGCGCCCCCGAAGCCCCGACGCTTACAAGGGCCGAGACGCCAGGCGCGGCCGGAGGGAGCGAACCAACGTCGACAGGCGGCGGGGGACAAGTCCTAGGTAGGGACCGAAGGCCCGACGCTCCGATCCCCTTCCCCGCCCTACTCACCATGACGAAGACTGGGCGCGGAGGCGCGAGCGTAGAAAAGTGGACTCCGCACCTAACGGTTGGCGGTTCAGCCGCGGGCGCTTCTGGCGCCCTGGGTGCGTAGCAGCCAGGGTGACAGAAGCGTTCCGTCGGCTGCAACCGCTAGTTAGGCCGCCGCGCGGACTCGCTGATGCAGGAGTTCGGGAGCAATGTCCGCCCCGTTGGGCCAGACGAGAGTGTGGAACTCTGGGTGGACGCTGAAGCGTGCGAACTCGGAAGGATCATGAAGGAGCTCGAAGACGGGCCCGACGAGCTCCGACGCCAGATCCACCTGGCCTTCAGTACCGTCCCGGAAGCGCAGCCAGACAACGAAGTCAGAGACATGGCGCGCGTCGATCACATGGTAGTCCATCTGCTTACTCCAGCGGCTCCACGCTCCGCAGCGGTTCACCGGCTCGGGCCAAGTCCCAGTTCCGGAGGAGTTCCTCCCGGTGAATGTCGGTCCATTCTAGCACGTGGGCAAGAGCCCTCTTGGGGAACCGGCCGTTGACCACTCCGGTGCGGATCTCGACGGTTATCTCAAACTCTCCATAGACCGCGTGGAAGTGAGGAGGTCCATGCTCCCGGTAGAACATGGCGATCACGATTCCCAGGAACCGACTGATCTCAGGCATCCTCGTCCCCTCACTACCCAGTCTACCGGCCTAACGGTTGGCGGTTCAGCCGCGGGCGCTTCTGGCGCCCTGGGTGCGCAAGCAGCCAGGGTGACAGAAGCGATCCGTCGGCTGCAACCGCTAGTTAGACCGACGCGACCTTCCGCGGCACGGCCGCCTCACTAGGCCTCCGTATCCGGCAGTCTCTCCGCTGGTGGCGGCGCGGGCCGGGAGTCATACAGATTCGACCAAGCGAGGAACGAGACCACCATTGTCACGATGTCCATCAACCTCCACGGCCAGGGCGAACCGAAGTGGACCGGCCAGAATGGGTTGTAGATCCCTAGGAGGACAAGGAGGCCCAACGTCCAGAACCTCCCAGGGTCCACGCTTCTACTCAGTCTGGCACAGAATTGGATCAGGAGCGCGACGAAGAGGAAGCGCTTCACTGCGACGAATAGGGTGTACTCCACGTCATCTTGAAAGGACAGGGCGAGCATGAGGGCTGGTCCCCAGGTCGTGATCCAAAGGCACCAACCCGCGAGGTCCTCCAAACGCGACTCCGATTCGGGTGTTCGAAGAAATCCCCGAAACGGCTTCAATCATCCACCCCTTGCTTTGACCACGGTCTAACGGTTGGCGGTTCAGCCGCGGGCGCTTCTGGCGCCCTGGGTGCGCAAGCAGCCAGGGTGACAGAAGCGATCCGTCGGCTGCAACCGCTAGTTAGCTGGACCCTCCAACCTTGTGCTGGGCCCAGCCTGTTGTAACCTCTTGGGAGTCTACTATCCCGGAGACACCAGATGCCGATGTCCGACTACATGAGGGAGCTTCGAGCCGTCGCGGGGCCAAGGATTCTCGAGGTCCCGTCCGTCACCCTCCTCATTCGAGACGCCACAGGGAGGATCCTGCTCGGGTTCCAGAACGACTCCGGCGTCCGGACCACGCCTGGTGGAGCGATCGAGCCGATGGAGACCCCAGCGGGCGCCGCAGTGCGCGAAGCGTGGGAAGAGACGGGCTTACGGGTTCACCTCAAACGTCTGCTTGGAGTGTTCGGTGGGCCCGAGTTTGTCGTCCGCTACGCCAACGGAGACCAGACCTCGTACATCATGACCATCTTTGAGGCTGAGCCAAGTGGAGCCGCGAAGGCGGATGGGACTGAGATGGGCGACCTCAGGTACTTCTCCCCTTCGGAGATCGAGGAACTCGATACTCCGGGTTGGCTGCCCGAGGTGCTTCAGGCTCTATCGGGGACCTCGTTCCGGCCAGCGACTTGGCAAGCGCCGAGTTCCAGCTAACGGTTGGCGGTTCAGCCGCGGACGCTTCTGGCGCTCTGGGTGCGTATGCAGCCAGGGTGACAGAAGTGATCCGTCGGCTGCAACCGCTAGTTAGCAAGGACACTTCGCTGGCACCCCACTACTCCTCGGGGATCCCGAGGAGACGTCGGACTTCCGTGGCCGACTCGTGGTTCTTCCCGCCGTCCCCAACAAACGTCAGATTGGAGATGCCAATAAGCAGGGAGGCCGACCTCGCGATCTTGGCACGGCTTGGCACCACCCCCCACTGCTCCAACCATCTGTAGCCTGGGATCACATACAGAGTGGCACGCAAGTCCGCCGCGCATCGGCGCACCGCGTCCTTGGTTTCCTGTTGGCGCTCGGCCGCCGGAGAGTCGAAGTACTCTTGATTGAGCTCAGCGCCGATTGCGAACGGTGGATTGCTGAAGCGATCCGCCTCTTTCACGAGAACTGTAGCCACCTCTGCGATGCAGCGGCGCTGCTCCTGGATGGGGTCGAGGACGAAACGAATGACAAGCTGACTAAACAGGAATAGAGCGACTGCGCCGACAAACTCCACCCTCCGGCTCTCCCTTGCTAACGTGTTGCGGTTCAGCCGCGGGCGCTTCTGGCGCCCTGGGTGCGCATGCAGCCAGGGTGACAGAAGCGATCCGTCGGCTGCAACCGCTAGTTGGGCAGTCACCGATACAAGGCCTTCATCCGCCCCCACGACGTGGGCTCAACAGGCAGGGTGGTGCACGGCACGACGACATCCGTTGCCAAGCATGGGCCGTTGTCGATGGTCGTGAATCCGATCGCCTGATCAAACCTGTACCACTTGTCCATCGATGGTACCTTCGCGCAGAGTCGCCCTGAGTCCTCGGTCACCTCAAGACACAACTCGGCGCCGGTCCCAGCTGCATCTGAAACAACGACGGACACTGGCACCTCTGGGAGACAGCTGAGCCCAAGGTCCGGGACGAGATGAAGTTGAGTCTTGGTTCCAAGGTTCACGACTCCGATCGCAGGCACGATACTCACGATGTCGTATGTGCCACCGAGCCCAAACTCGACCTCCGTTGTGGCGTGTTCATGCACGCAGACGTAAACCGTGTCCAGACCTGCATGCGCCTGGCCCACATTGTCGTACGGATCGGTCGACTGGCTCAGGCTCAGGGCCAGGTAAAGACTTGCGTCCGCCATGTCGACGATCGCCGTCCCGATAGATGCATGGGTCACGGCGGTCAGGACCAAAATGGTCTGAAATCTCAAGTCCTCCGCTCCTCTTCTCTGATCGGCCCAACGGTTGGCGGTTCAGCCGCGGGCGCTTCTGGCGCCCTGGGTGCGCAAGCAGACAGGGTGACAGAAGCGATCCGGCGGCTGCAACCGCTAGTTAGCGCGACGTTGCTCCTGTACCGCCTCAAGGTGCTCGATCGAGATGTCTGTTAGGAGATCCTCTCCCTTCACCATATGGCGATGAAAGCGGAGGAGGAGGAAGGCCAGCACCGCACAGGCGATCGCAGCGCCAACAAGATCCCGTTCCCGCACTAGAGCGCCCGATCCGAACAGACTGACGGCGGACAACGCCAACGCAGTGCCAGTATTCCCCGTAGCCTCCTTGATCACGACGAAGCGTTCTATCTCTCGTCGGCACTCGGGTGGGGCGCGCATCGAGATGCGGACCTTGCGAGCGAGGAAGTCCTCGTGACTCCTCTCTTTGGGGTGGTACTGACACAGCCCCAAGAGTCGCCCAAACTGCTGAAGTGCGAGTCCCAGCAGCCATAGCGCACCAACGCACAGACCCGACTGGAACCACGGGACATCCACCCGCAGCGGCTCAAGCGTCAGTTCGCCTCGCAGCGTCCAAATTGTCGACACCAAGACGACGGCCGCTGGGAGCACCTTTGAGAAGAGGTCTCTCAGCACGAATTGCTGATAGAAAGACTCAAACAACCCAGCCATTCCCTCCACTCCATCCGCGCTAACGGTTTGTGGTTCAGCCGCGGGCGTAGCGGCCCGCACCGATGCCGGATCGTACCACGATCCGGCCGCCGCGCCCGTCGGATGCAACCGCTAGTTAGAAGCGGACTTGCTACGGACTGCACACCGCTCCACTCCCACCTGCTCCCCGCTTGCCCGCAGCCAGCGCCTGCACCGCGCCCGAGGCGCCGAGCCCCTGCGCAGATGGGCGGATGCCCACCGCGGGCCTGGCGCCGACGCGGACCGACGGGGAAGAGCGCACACCCACCGACGCCGGATCTCTTGGAGGCCGCGGCACCATCACCGACGTGCCACTCCGTCCAGGCACCACGGCAACCGCGCCGGCGTGGGCCGAGATGCCCACAGGTGGACTCAAACGCTGATCAGACTCCGTTGACCACGGTGCCGCCCTGCATCCACGAATGCGCGAGAGCGCACTGACCGACGAGGCCGACCCGCTCGATGTCCAGCTCACCGAGGTGGAACGCCCACGCGTCCCCCAGAACTGGAAGGTCACAACGATGGAGCGGCGATCGAGATCCCAGTCCTAGGGAGGCCGGCGGAAGGGCGACGCTTCGTTCCCTTCTCTCTGCCCTACTCATCGGGACGGATACTGGGCGCGGAGGCGCGAGCGACGATTGTGAACTTCGCTACTAACGGTTTGTGGTTCAGCCGCGGGCGTAGCGGCCCGCACCGATGCCGGATCGTACCACGATCCGGCCGCCGCGCCCGTCGGATGCAACCGCTAGTTAGAAGCGGACTTGCTACGGACTGCACACCGCTCCACTCCCACCTGCTCCCCGCTTGCCCGCAGCCAGCGCCTGCACCGCGCCCGAGGCGCCGAGCCCCTGCGCAGATGGGCGGATGCCCACCGCGGGCCTGGCGCCGACGCGGACCGACGGGGAAGAGCGCACACCCACCGACGCCGGATCTCTTGGAGGCCGCGGCACCATCACCGACGTGCCACTCCGTCCAGGCACCACGGCAACCGCGCCGGCGTGGGCCGAGATGCCCACAGGTGGACTCAAACGCTGATCAGACTCCGTTGACCACGGTGCCGGCCTGCATCCACGAATGCGAGAGAGCGCGCTGACCGACGAGGCCGACCCGCTCGATGTCCAACTCACCGAGGTGGAAAGCCCACGCGTCCCCGAGAACTGGAAGGTCACAACGATGAAGCGGAGATCGAGATCCGAGTCCTAGGTAGGCTGGCGGAAGGGTGACGCTTCGCTTCATTCTCTCTGCCCTACTCACCGGGACGGATACTGGGCGCGGAGGCGCAAGCGACGATTGTGAACTTCGCTACTAACGGTTGGCGGTTCAGCCGCGGGCGTAGCGGCCCGCACCGAGGTCGGATCGTATCACGATCCGGCCGCCGCGCCCGTCGGTTGCTACCGCTTGTTAGTAGCGGACTCGCCACGGACTATGGACCAACCTCCCCCATCTGCCGACCGCTGGCCGCCCGAAAGCGCTCCTCTGGACGTTCCTAGCTGAGCCCGTACGCTGATGGGGATTCGCCCGCCGAGGGCCCCGGGGCAGCGCCGGCCGAGGGCGCCATCCGCACACCCGCCGACGACCGCCACTGGGAGTTCGCGGTTCACAGTCGGAAGTGCCCCTCGTCCAACCACCACAGAGGCCGCTCCCGCGCGGACCGAGTGTCCGGCGAGCGCGACAGACCGCTGACTGCCGAGCACCAACCACGGTGCCCGCCCCGAACCCACGAACGCGGGAGAGCGCGCTGACCGACGAGGCCGACCCGCTCCACGTCCAACTCACCGAGGTGGAACGCCCACGCGTCCCCGAGAACTGGAACGTCACAACGATAGAGCGGCGATCGGGATCCGAGTCCTAGGGAGGCCGGCGGAAGGGCGACGCTTCGCTTCTTTCTCTCTGCCCTACTCACCGGAATAGGCACTGGGCGCGGAGGCGCGAGCGACGATTGTGGACTTCGCTACTAACGGTTGGCGGTTCAGCCGCGGGCGCTTCTGGCGCCCTGGGTGCGTAAGCAGCCAGGGTGACAGAAGCGATCCGGCGGCTGCAACCGCTAGTTAGACATCCTCTGGATCGAAGTCTGGCCGGTTCCGCGCCTCGTCGGCACGACGCGGATCGGCTTTGGTTTCGACCCAACCCGCCAGGTAGCGCATGAACACTTCCGTGCAGTCGTTAAAGCAGCGGACCGCCTCCTCGAACGAGGAGTCTGGCATGTGCTCATCTCTGTAGGTAATCGCGAGAGAGATGGCCTGATCTCCGCCCGACTCGTTCGCCTCAGTGACAGTCGCGAAGAACTGCGCGTTGGAAAGGTGAATGTACTTGGATGTCTCAGCATAGACTTGCGGGATCCAAGGCACCTTGTCTCCCAGACGATCTGACAGATACCGGTCAGTCATGAGGCTCCCATCGCGTGCCTTCATCTTGCGGACTGGCACATCCGCGAGAACTTGGCGAACGAACTCATGCGGATCCGGGACCAAGAATGCCGCATAGAAGCGGAGCGCCGTGTCGAGTTGCAGTCGAACAAGTGCTCGTGCAGTAACGAGATTCCACTCTTTGACCATGGACTGGAACGCGGAGCTCACGCTGATCGAGCGCTTGACCGCCCCGGCCGCGTAGAGATCCATCTCGTACATGCGTGCGCCGAACACACGCATCATTCTCGCGGACATCTCTACCTGTTGGCGCGATAGCGCTTTGGAGCGCTCGAGCTCCTTGAGGGTCGTCTCCGAGTGCTTCCGCTCATCGGTCTCGCTCACACCTGTTCCGCGACGTTTCTTCAAGACCATCAGGATGCCAAGTGACGAGATCGCGGCGCCCACGAGCACCACCCACAGAGAGGCTTTCACGACAGGATCCTCGCGATGCCCGATGTCTAACGTGTTGCGGTTCAGCCGCGGGCGCTTCTGGCGCCCTGGGTGCGCATGCAGCCAGGGTGACAGATGCGATCCGGCGGCTGCAACCGCTAGTTGGGCATCACCCGGCTTTGCGTCGACGTTCGTATTCAACCCGCTCCGCCAAGTAGATCTTCAGCAGCGACTGGTACGGAACGTCACGCTGGTTCGCCAGTGTCTTCAAGCTGTCCAGCAACGACTCCGGCAGTCGGAGTGAGATCGTCGCGGTCGACGGCTTGAGACGCGGAAGGACCACTGACTGTGCCTTGGACCAGTCCACGTAGTCCGGCGAGTCGTGGTCAGCCCAAAACTCACGCTCTTCCTGCTCGCTCTTGAAGCGCGGGATGGCCCTCTTGGACTTGCCCTCAGCCTTCCGGCTTCGTTTGTGCTCGCTCATAAATCCTCCGCTCGCGGCGGCTCATGGAACGTGCCGAGATCACGCGGATCCGATCGTCTCGGATGGTGAAGACCACGAACAGCTTGCGAGCCGCCGTTGTCTGCCCCAACGCGTAGTACCTCGCCTCCTCCCGGGAGTGCGCGGCATCCTCGGACACCAGCAGCGGTTCGAGAAAGAAGACCTCCTCGCACTCCGCCTGGGTGACCTTGTGACGCTCCCAGTTCTTCGTGGCGTTGCCCTCGTCCCACTCGAACGAGGTACAGCTGGGGAGAGGGTCACGTTCGGGCATGGGAGAAGTATATTTTCATAATATACGGCTGTCAAGCCCGCGGACTTGAGGCGCCTGTATGCCCAACGGTTGGCGGTTCAGCCGCGGGCGCTTCTGGCGCCCTGGGTGCGCATGCAGCCAGGGTGACAGAAGCGATCCGGCGGCTGCAACCGCTAGTTGGGCAGAAGCCGCCCTGTTATGTCCACGACCCGCCGGTCAGCAAGGACGTCACGACGCATCATGAACCGATGTGCGTTCGTGTGTTTGGAATACGACGCCAGTTCAACGACGACTTCGTGCGGCACCTGTGCCGCGTAGTCGATCGAGAAGTCATGCTGATAGACCACGGCAACGAGGAAATCAAACGGAGCCTCAGCAAGCTTACGGATGGCGCTTAGTTCCGTGGAGCGGTTCTGCTTGGTGAGGCGGCGCCCCTTGATCTGGTAGCGTCTTCCCTTCGAGTCCACTGCGTCGAACCCCGACGTTGAGTTGCCGGCCAGTTCGAGCCCGAGACACTCAGCGACTAGGAACTCGGTGTAGTCTGCGACGGGGTTGTTGGAACTCCTTGTGACGCCCCTATCTCGCAACTCGTCGAGGACGCGCGTGTAGAGTCGCAAGAGCTGCGGCACTTCCAAGTCCTCGAGATCACTCACACTAACTCCGTTCCCTGCCCAACGGTTGGCGGTTCAGCCGCGGGCGCTTCTGGCGCCCTGGGTGCGCATGCAGCCAGGGTGACAGAAGCGATCCGGCGGCTGCAACCGCTAGTTGGCCAGTTCGAGCTCCACTGCTTCAGCCTCACCTTGAAGCACGACGAATACGCGTTCGAAAGGCGATACGTAGGGATGCGTTCGCGTCTCTGGGCCGAGTTCCAGGAAACTGCACGCGAACTCATTCGTCACAACAATGACCAGCCAGACAGATGAACAACGCTTGAGGTAGGCAGAGATTCTCCTGCCCTTGCGATCGATCACGGCCTGAAGGTCTTCGACACAGTCTTCCCTTACGACACCCACAGAAGGAGCTCCCCAAACGCCGCTGGCGGGAGACATGTTGCGAACGGATATACTCTTGAAGAACCTGTGGGCGGGCTGCCCGTACATCTCTTTCCACGTTCGTTCAACATGACCTCCTGGCGCCACATCCGCCTGCTCGACCACCGCCAGCAGGACATTGACGATGTTCTCGAGCTCCGCGCGCCTCTCAGGCTGCTGGTCTTGAAACGCAACGTGCACCGCGATCGACGACGCACCCTCTCGCTCCAGCCACCGCTGTTTGGCCTCCCTCACTAGACGTCTTTGGGCTAGTGCCCGGGCGCGATTGCGGTTCGTTGATGTGAAGATCTCCGTCACCTCGACACCGAGGGTGCGATCCTCTGAGAGGAAGTCGGGCGCCTCCGACGCCGTTAGGATCCGAGGGAGGTCTGGAACAAGTCCTCGGAGCACGTCGACGGCGGCTAGTTCGTCCTTCTTGGTTCCCAAGACCACCTACCTGGCCAACTAAGCTTCTACAGAACTCTCACCAACAGCTTCTACCAATCCGCCCCCATTGTCTCCATCCCCCACCCTCACCGCAACCTCCGCAAGCTACTCTCGACAAGGCACCTACCCGACTCGCCTCCACCAGCCCGACCTGTTATGCAGACCTGCAATCGCCGCCACGCCCACCAAGCCCCCACTGCCCAACCCTCACAGCCGATCCGCCGGGCTCTCCACTCCCATCGCCCCGCGGTTCAGAACGTGCGTGTAGATCATCGTTGTGGCGACGCTGGCGTGCCCGAGGAGCTCCTGGACGGTGCGGATGTCGTAGCCGTCCTCCAGGAGGTGGGTGGCAAAGGAGTGTCGCAGGGTGTGGGTGGTCACGCGCTTGGCCATCCCGGCCAGGCGGGCGGCCTCGCGGACAGAACGCTGGATGACCGTGGTGTGCAGATGATGGCGCCGCCGCTGGCCGGTCGGGGCGTGGGTGTAGTGGCGCGTGGCCGGGAAGACCCACTGCCAGCTCCACTCGACGGCGGCGCTCGGGAGCTTGCGGGACAGCGCCTCGGGCAGCTCCACCCAGCCGGCGCCGGCGGCCCGATCGCGGTCGTACTGCTCGCGGACGCGCGTTAGGTGCTCGCCCAGGTCGCCCAGCAGGCTTCTCGGCAGCATCGTCCGGCGATCCTTCCCGCCCTTGCCCCGCCGCACGGTGATCTCGTTGCGCTCGTAGTCCACGTCCTTGATGCGCAGCCGCAGGGCCTCGCTGAGGCGCATTCCCGTCCCGTACATCAACGAAGCGACGAGCCGGGGCGTCCCGGCCATCTCCGCCAGAAGACGACGCACCTCGCCGCGACTCATCACCACGGGCACGGTCCGCGGGCGGCGCGCGCGGACCACGTCGCCCACCCAGCCGGGGTCGGTCTTGAGCACGTGCTGGTACAGGAAGAGCAGCGCGGCCAGCGCCTGGTTCTGGCTGGACGCGCTGATGCCCAGGTCCGTGGCCAGGTGGCTCAGGAACCGGCCGATCTCCTCCGCGCCCATCTCGCGCGGATGCCGCAGGCCGTGGAACTTCACGAACCGGCGCACCCACGATGCGTAGGTCCGCTCCGTGCGGGGACTGAGGCGCCGGGCCCGGGCGGCGCGGTGCAGGCGCACCATCAGCTTCGGCCCAGACGGATGAGTGGCCGCTTCCGTCACGGCAACGTCTCCGCGGGGATGGCCTTCCGAGGTACGGCGTCGTCGCCGGATCGGAAAGGGCCCGGCTGCCTCCGCAAACGCTAGTCGGGCGCAGCGTCCTCCGGGAGCGGATCCGCGCGCAGGAGCAGCGGGAGCGGGGGGCCCGACCCGTTCCGTCCGGGCCCCACGTAGAGATCGTAGGAGCCGGCGGGAACCGTCGCCCGGTCCCACGTCCACTCGAACTCGCGGACGAGAGCCTCCCCGGGCTGCAGCACCAGCTCCGTCGGCGCCTGCGTGCACATTCGCGGTGCTCGCGCGGCAACCTTCCCGATGCGCTCGATCCGGAAGCCGAACTGGCAGCCGGTCGGGAATCTCCTGACGACCGGGACGTCGTGGGGATTGGAAACCGTGACCGAGAACCGGACCGTCTCGCCGTCCCGCACGTCCAGCCTTTCGGCCCGGGGCTCCACCCGCAGCTCCGGCGGTCTCGGGCTGCGGTACCGTGATGAACCGGCGCATCCCACCGTGACCAGCAGAACCCAGACGAGAGTCATGCGGCTGACGATCCGGAGCATCATCGACACAGCGCCTTCAACCGACCCCACATATCTTCTTCCGCGGCAACGTCGGTGGTGACACCCGCTTCGAACCAGGCATCGAGGTTCTGCGTGTCTCGTCTCGGCCGACGTTTCGTGGTCCGACGCGAGCAGGCCGGCCAAGACGATCGGCATCGCAAGGAACAGCGTGACACCCAGCCGATGTTGCATCGGTCGAACTCCGTGCGCGGGAAGGTGGACCTCCAGAGTATCTCTCCGCAGGCGCGAGTGGCAAACGGCGCGCTCGGCGCGGCCCGGGCCGCCCGGGGACCGCGCCGCGCCGTTCAGTCCTCGGGGAACGTGACGCTCTCCACGTCGATGATGGTGCTCACGTGAAACCACTCGGGGAAGCCGCACGGATCCTCGCCCGTGAGGAATCCTTCCACCAGCACCGGCCGGCGGTCGATACCCGACGGCAGCCCGATGAATCCCCAGCCGCGCTGGATCCAGCCGATGCCGCAGTCGCCCGACTCCAGCTCCACGGATCCGAGGAACGCGGCGCGCGAGCGGTCGTCCGCAACGGTCGCCGTCACGGTGAGCGGCAGGTGGAGGTTGCCCGCGACGATCGTGTAGTCGCCGGCCGGCAGCGCGGGCAGCGGAACGTCGGCGATGCCGTACGTGAGCGCGTCGCCGCACCCCGGATTGCCCGGCGGGTACACGGCCTCGCCCTCCAGCCGCAGCAGCGGGCCGTCGCGCTCGATGCCGATGTCACCCAGGCTCCAGCACGTGTCGGAGCCGAGGTAGAACTCCGCGTTCACCGCGGCGCTCTCGCCGGCCTCCACTTCGGCCGGGGCGGAAAGGGCGCGCACCACGATGGGCTGGGACGGACCGGGCTCGCCGCCGCCGGTGGCGGAACTCTTGGAATCGCAACCGGTCAGGGAGAGCAGCAACAGAAGGGACAGAGAGGCCGGAAGCCGGCCGGGTTTCGGAGTGCGGTTCATGGCGTCGGCACCGAGGGGGTCTTGCGGGGGCGCTACCCGATCACTGTAGCACTTTTTGGGGGCCGCGCCACGGCTCCCGCCCCACGCGCCCGTCGGCCGCTAGACGGGAGCCAGCGCCACGCGGTCCCGGTCGGGCAGCCGCATCGTCACGCGGTCGCCCGGCCGCACCACGCCGGAGGTGCGCACGACGGCCATGACGCCGGCCTTCCGCCGAATCTCGCCGTCCTCGCCGCGAGGCGTCGTCGCCTTCATGAGCCCTTCGTGCAGGGCCTCCAGCTGCGCGCAAGGGTTGCGCAGGCCGGTGATCTCCACGCTCGCGTCCGATCCGAGCTGCAACACGGTGCCGCGGGGCAGCGCCAACAGGTCGAGGCCGCGGGTGGTGAGGTTCTCCCCCATCTCGCCCGGCGCCACCGGCATCCCGGCGCCCGCCAGCTCGTCGAACAGCTCCGCGTGCACCAGATGCACCTGCCGGAGGTTCGGCTGCTTGGGATCGCGCTTCACCCGCGAGCGATGCTGCACGGTCTCGCCGAAGTGCGCGTCGCCCTGCACACCGTGTCCGGCGACGAGCGTGATCGACTCGCGGTTGACCTTGCGGATCCCGTGCTCCGGGCTGGAGCTCGTCGCAACGACCTCGCCGCTCGCGTCATCGTCTTCCGCGTCTGCGCTTCCCGCATCATCCGCCGCATCATCCGCTCGCGCCGCGTCGTCGCGTTCCTCGTCGCGGCCGTTGTCCGGAGCCGGCCCGCGGAACGGCGCCGGCACGTCGGCCAGGTACGCCTCGCCGTCCGGCTCGCCCCCGGACATCATCGCCCGGATCCACGCCTGCCGCTCCTGCCACAGGATCTCCAGATCCCATACGCAGATGGATTCGCCGGCCTCGGCGCGCCGCCACGGATCGGACGCGGTGCGGCGGATCCAGAGATCCAGCGGCAGCTCGTTCTCGTGGTTCCACCAGAGGACGACGCCGTAGTCGCCCGTCTCCCCCTGGTGCGCGATGAAGAAGCCGAGGCCGGGACGCCCGGATTCGACGTCGGGCTCCGGCAGCGAATCAAAGGCGAGATCCATCGCCCGCTCGAAGCCGTCGCGGTCCAGCGGACCGGACCCGTAGACGACGCTGTAGGCCTTGAGCGACCAGCCGTCGCGGCGGCGGACTCCCAGGAAGCGGATGGGACGCGGCACGAACGTCGGCACGGCGGGACCTCCTGCGCGGCGGGAGACTCGACTCTACAACCGCAGGCCGTCTTCCGTCGCGGCCGGGCCGCCGGATCCGGCTCCACAATCGCCCGGATTGCCGCTCCTCCCCCTTCCGGATAGATTCCAGGGAGAGAAAACGCCCCGAACGGCGCCCGCGACGGGCGACCGCGTTGATTCATGGCGAGGGACCGCCGTGAGCCTCGCGGCCCGCCCCGTCGGACCTCACGTCTTGGACGCCCTTCGACCGCCCCACCGAAAGGATCGCCCATGTCGGAAGTCGGAAAGCTGGCCGAGAAGGTCTACGCGGAGCTCCCGGATCGCATCGCCGCCGTGCGCAAGCGCCTCGGCCGACCGCTCACGTACGCGGAGAAGGTGCTCTTCTCGCACCTGAACGACATCGAGGGTCAGGAGCTGGAGCGCGGGAAGGCATTCCTGCTGCTGAACCCGGACCGCGTGGCGATGCAGGACGCCACGGCGCAGATGGCGCTGCTCCAGTTCATGATGGCGGGCCGCGACACCACGGCCGTGCCCAGCACCGTCCACTGCGACCACCTCATTCAGGCGCAGGTGGGCGCGGAGGCGGACACGAAGAACGCTTCCGACGTGAACTCCGAGGTGTACACGTTCCTGGAGGACGTCTCGCGTAAGTACGGCATCGGCTTCTGGAAGCCGGGCGCGGGCATCATCCACCAGGTGGTGCTGGAGAACTACGCGTTCCCGGGCGGCATGATGATCGGCACGGACTCGCATACGCCCAACGCGGGCGGGCTGGGCATGATCGCCGTGGGCGTGGGCGGCGCCGACGCGGTGGACGTGATGGCCGGCATGCCGTGGGAGGTTCTGCAGCCGAAGCTGGTGGGCGTGAAGCTCACGGGCAAGCTGAACGGATGGACGTCGCCCAAGGACGTCATCCTCAAGGTGGCCGGCACGCTGACGGTGAAGGGCGGTACCAACCGCATCGTCGAGTACTTCGGCGAGGGCGTCCGCAACATCTCCGCCACCGGCAAGGGCACCATCACCAACATGGGTGCGGAGCTGGGCGCCACCACCTCCATCTTCCCGTACGACGAGAAGGCCGCGGAGTACCTGCGCGCCACGCGTCGGGCGAACGTGGCGGAGCTGGCGAACGGCATCGCCGAGCACCTGCGCGCGGACGACGAGGTGGAGGCGAACCCGGAGAAGTACTTCGACGAGATCGTGGAGATCGACTTGTCCACGCTGGAACCGCACATCGTCGGGCCGCACACGCCGGACCTGGCGCGGCCGGTCTCGCAGATGAAGGCGGACGTGGACAGCCAGGACTATCCGGAGCGGATCTCCGCGGCGCTGATCGGCAGCTGCACGAACTCCTCCTACGAGGACATCTCGCGCAGCGCGCACATCGCGCGGCAGGCCAAGGCCAAGGGCGTGAAGGCCGCCACGGAGTTCATGGTGACGCCGGGCTCGGACCAGATCTACGCCACCATCCAGCGCGACGGCCAGATGGACGACCTGAACGGGATCGGCGCGCTGGTGCTGGCCAATGCGTGCGGCCCCTGCATCGGCCAGTGGAAGCGGCAGGACGTGGCGGAGGGCACGCCCAACTCCATCCTCACGTCCTACAACCGCAACTTCCCGCGCCGCAACGACGGCCGCCCGGAGACGCTGGCCTTCATCGGCAGCCCGGAGATCGTCACGGCGATGGCGCTGGCCGGCAGCATGAAGTTCAACCCGCTGACGGACACGCTGAGGGCGGCCGACGGTTCGGAGTTCCGGCTGGAGCCCCCCACGGGCGACGAGCTCCCGGCCGACGGTTTCATTCCCGATGAGAAGGGCTTCATTCCGCCGGTCACCGGGCAGAACGTGGACATCCGCGTGGCGCCGGACTCGGAGCGGCTGCAACTGCTGACGCCGTTCGCGGAGTGGGACGGCCAGGACTTCGAGGAGCTCCCGCTCCTGCTGAAGGCCAAGGGCAAGTGCACCACGGATCACATCTCGCCCGCGGGGCCCTGGCTCCGCTACCGCGGCCACCTGGACCGCATCTCCGACAACATGTTCAACGGCGCGGCGAACGCCTTCACCGGCGAGACCGGCACCACCAAGAACCTGGAGACGGGCCAGAAGGACGAGATCACGAAGGTGGCGCGCCAGTACAAGGGCGCCGGCCATCGCTGGATCGTGGTGGGCGACGAGAACTACGGCGAGGGCTCCAGCCGCGAACATGCGGCCATGAGCCCGCGCTTCCTCGGCGCGGCGGCGGTGATCGTGCGGTCGTTCGCGCGCATCCACGAGACGAACCTGAAGAAGCAGGGCGTGCTGCCGCTGACGTTCGCGGACCCGACCGACTACGACAAGGTGCAGGAGACGGATCGCGTCTCGGTGCTGGGCCTCGCCGGGATCCGACCCGGCGGCACGCACGAGGTGGTGCTCCACCACGCCGACGGCTCGGAGGATCGCATCGCGGTGCGGCACTCGCTGAACGACGAGCAGATCGAGTGGTTCAAGGCGGGCTCCGCGCTGAACCTGCTGCGCCGCGGCGGTTCCGAGGTGGCGGCCGGCGCGTAGCCGACCGGTCCCGTTGCCGCGAGCCCTCGCCTCCCTTCCGGCCGCCCTGACGATGCTCGTCGGGGCGGCCTTCGGCGGAACGCAACCGCCGCCGGACTACGTCACGTCCTTCGGCGTGTCGGGCGCGGGAGCCGGCCAGTTCCTCGGCGCGGACGATGCCGCGCTGGACGGCTCCGGCTTCCTCTACGTCACCGACACGGACCGGCACCGCATCCTCAAGTTCGACCCGGACGGCGTCTTCCAGACGGAGTGGGGAACGTTCGGGCGGGGCGACGGCGAGCTGGACACGCCGCAGGGCATCGCCGTGGGACCGGGCGGGCTGGTCCGCGTGGTGGATGCGGGCGACCGCGTGCAGACGTTCAATGCGGACGGCGCGTTCGTGGACGCGTGGGGCTCCACCGGCCCCGGCGACGGCGAACTGCGCGGCCCTGCAGACGTGGCGGTGGATGCAAGCGGCCACGTCTACGTGGTGGAGTCCGTGAACGTGCGCGTGTCGAAGTTCACGGCGGACGGCACGTTCGTCCGCGCGTGGGGCGCTTCCGGCTTCGGCCCCGGCGAGTTCGACCGGCCGATCAGCATCGCGGCGGCGCCGTCGGGGGAGATCGTCGTGGCCGACCTGGCCGCGCGCATCCAGCGCTTCGACGCCGACGGCTCCTACCTGGGCGAGTGGGGATCGCCCGGGACCGGCGACGGGGAGTTCATCGCGCCGCAGGACGTGGCGGTCTCCCCGACCGGCAGCGTCTACGTCTCGGGTCAGGACGACCGCATCCAGAAGTTCGATGCGATGGGGACGTTCCTGTCGTCGTTCGGCAGGTCGGGCCCGGATCCGGGCGAGCTGGACCTGCCGTCGGGACTGGCCGTCTCCGGCGCCGGATCGATCTACGTGGTCGAGCGGGTCAACGGGCGTGTCTCCGTCTTCGGTCCCAAGGTCTCCGTCTCCCCGATGACCTGGGGGCGCCTCAAGGCCGCCTTCCGGAGCGGCACCCCGGGGCGTACCGGACCCTGAAGTCGATTTTTTGGCGAAATCCACCCCCTGACCGCCCCAGAGGGCCCTCTGCGCGCGGTCGCCCCGATGAAACCGGGCGCCTCCGTGTGCTATCCTCGTCGGGTTGCATCCCGCTGCGTCGGCCGACGGGTCGGCGCCATCGACTGGAGAGGAGTCGTTCGATCCCCCCCGCCCGCCGGATCTCCGACGTGGCTTCTCGGATCCTCCCCGCAGATCAGCCAGTTCGCGGAGGACGTCTTACATGTCGGCCCTTGGAACCTCCTGGATTTCCAGCATCCGCGCCGTCGCGCTGACCGCGGCGTTCGCCGGACTCGCGGCGTCGCCCGCCGCGGCCGTTCAGTCCCGCTCGACCGCCATCGACCTCACGCCGGCCGAGGACCAGCTCTGGGTGGTGAACCCGGATCACGGAACCGTCGGCGTCATCGCAACGGCCACCAACACCTTCGTGGACGAGGTGACGGTCGGCTCGGAGCCGTGGTGCGTGGACGTGCATCCGGACAACGGCGAGGCGTGGGTCACGTCGCAGGGCGACAACAACGTCACCATCATCGACGTGGCGACGCGCACCGTGCTCACCACCATCGACGATCTGGGCTTCGAGACGTTCGGCGTCTCCTTCTCGCCGGACGGCCAGAAGGCGCTGGTGACGGCGACGGGCTCCGACGAGCTCTTCGTCATCGATGTGGACACCCGCACCGTCACGGACACGCTGCCAGTGTTCCGCCGCCCGCGCGGCATCTGCTGGAAGCCCGACGGAACGCGCGCGTGGATCACGCACATGCACATCCCGGACTTCTTCGGCCGCCTGACGACGTTCTTCGAGTCCACGACGACCACGTCCGAGATCATCATCAACCAGACGTTCAACGCGCAGTTCGGCGGCTACCCCAGCAACATGCAGAACATCTCGCTGGCGCCGCCTCCGTTCGACGATTACCTGTGGATCCCGAACGTGCTGATCAACGCCACGGCGGGGCAGCTCGCGGGGAACCCACTGACGCCGGCCAACATCATGCACGCGATCATCTCGCCGGTGAACGCCACGACCAGCTCGCATCTCAGTACGCAGAACTACTACCTGAGCGAGACGGGCACGGACGTGGGCGGCCCCATCGCCACGGACTTCTACGCGGCGCGCGCGTACACCGCCCACCTGCACAGCAACAACGTGACGGCGTCCACCCAGGACGTGCTGAGCCCCACCGAGGTGGGCGTGGTCCCGGTGGGCGATGCGCCCATCGGCATCGTCACGGCCACGCTGAGCCCGCGCATCTACACGGCCAACTGGCTGAGCCGCGACGTCACGGTCATCGCCAACGGCGGTCCCACCGTGGTGACCACGGTGCCGTCCACCGCCGGCCCCGAGCCGCTCACCCCGTCCATCCTGAACGGGAAGCGCCTCTTCTTCACGTCGAACGGCGTGATGGCCCAGAACGACGTCGGCTCGTGCGCGTCGTGCCACGTCTGGGGCGGCTACGACGCCCAGGAGTGGGACCTCTCGCAGTTCGGCAAGCACAAGCGGAACACGCCGGACCTGCGCGGCATCGGCTGGACGGGCGCGCACGACTGGACGGCGGACAAGGACGAGATGCAGGACCACGAGTTCGGCATCCTGGAGTTCACCGGCGGCGTCGGCCTGCTCGCCGGCTCCGGCGGTCCCAACCCCACGCTCGGCACGCCGAACAAGGGGATCAGCAAGGATCTGGACGACATCGGCCAGTTCATGGCCACGCTGACCCACCGCACCACGACGCCGTTCCGCAACCCGGACGGCACGATGACGGCCGACGCCCTGGCCGGCGAGGTCCTCTTCAACTCGCCGGCGACCGGCTGCGCGGACTGCCACATCCCGCCGTTCTACACGGACAGCACGCTGCAGGCGCCGTTCATCAAGCACGTCGTCGGCACGGTGGACTCGCTGTCCGGCGACACCGACGCGCTGCCGGGGCTGGACACGCCCTCGCTCTGCGGCATCTGGGACACCCAGCCGTACCTGCACACCGGCTTCGCCCAGAACCTCATGGCGGTGGTGACCACGTTCAATCCGGCCGACGAGCACGGCACCACGTCGCACCTCACCGCGGGCGAGCTGGATCAGCTCGTGGCGTTCCTGCAGCAGATCGCCTGGCCGACGGATCCGGGCACGGCGGTCAGCGCTCCGGAGATCGGGGTGAGCCGCAACGCGCTGGATCCGGCGTACCCCAACCCGTTCGCGCAGAGCACGTCGCTGCGCTTCACGCTGCCGCAGCGCGGGTCGGCGGTGCGCCTGGACGTCTTCGACGTCTCGGGCCGGCGCGTGCGGACGATCTTCGACCGGCCCATCGCCAAGGGTACGCACGTGGCCGGCTGGGACAGCCGCGACGACTTCGGCTCGCGCGTGGCGCCCGGCGTCTACTTCGCGCGCCTGACCGTGGACGGCCAGTCGTTCGGCGAGAAGAAGATGACCGTCGTCCGGTAGCGCGCCCGGACGATGCATTCCCTCCGCGGCCTCGGGGCGACGCCCCGGGGCCGTTTCCGTGGTATCCTCCCGCGCGCTCGCCGGGAGGAATCGCACGATGACCACGAACGCCGCCGAGAAGGATCGCCCGCTGGAGCGGCTGCGCGACGCCGCCGTGCAGGGCCGCGCCGCCACGGCCGACGATCTGGACTGGGTGCTGTTCCGCAGCTTCCCCGGCTGCGAGATCGCGGTGGGGGCGCTGGCCGAGCTGGCGCCCGCGTACGTGGAGGCGGTGCGAAGCGGAACGCCGTTCGACCGGGAGCTGCTGTTCGTCCGGCTGCTGGAGGCGGGCGACGCCCTTCCCGACGCGTTCCGGCGAGACGTCGCGCGCGCGGCGGCCGATCGGCTGCTGGAGGGCGTCGACGATCCCGACGACGACATCCCCGTGCTGCGCTACGTGCTGCGGACGTCGCCGGACGCGGAGGACCTCGTCGGCCGGCTGATCCTGGACCCCGCGCTCGACGCGTTCCGGTTCACGCTGACCCTGGACTTCGCCCTGGACGAGCGCGAGCTGGACGACTACCTCGCCGTCTCCTACCTGCGCGACGGCGATCCGGACAGCGGGCCGATGCTGAAGCCGTACCCGGTGCCCGAAGGCCTGCGGCGCGAGCTGGCGTTGTGGTTCGGGGGGCCGGCGCTCTGCGCGCGGCTGGAGTCCGGGTGGCTCAGACACACGGACGCCGCAGAGAGGGACTCCCTGCGGCGCGGTCTGGAGGAGAAGCTGCCGATGCTGGAGCTGGATCCGGGACCTACTCGAAGCACTCCTTGAGCCGGAACCGGGAGCACGGACTCGTCTCCGGTCGACGGAAGACGATGATTCCGTCCGACCCGGCCAGTCGCTCTCCCACCAGCTCCACCGGCTTCGCGGCCGGGGGCGCCTCGCGGCGACTCTGCTCCTCCACTTCGTGGTGAGCTTCCCTCGCATCCTGCTCGATCCGGACGGCCTCCACGGTCACTTCGTCGGTCGCGGCCGGCGCCTCGGCCTCGGTCTCCGGAGCCGACGATGCTTCCGCGACGGGCTCCGGTGCCGGGCGTCGCCTCGTCCGGCGGCGGGAACGGCGACGGCGGGATCGACGGCGGGGACCGGTGGCGTCGGTCGGGGCGGCGGTCTTCTCGGGGGATTCGGTGCGGTTCTTCGGTGTGGACATGGCGGCTTCCCCTCTTCGTACGTCCCTTCTCCGCCTTTCGGCGCATCGGCGGCCCTTCTTGATGCGGATCTTCCCGTTCGGGCGATGCGTTTCGCACGATGCGCACCCGAACCGTCCGGGATCCGGCCGGTCTGGTACCATGTCCGTTGGCCTCTTCCGGGAGATTCCGTGGCATTCCTGCAGAACTTCAGAAAGTGGCTGGGCTTTTCCGGCCCGCCCGCGTCCGACGGCGACGAGGACCTTCGCCGTCAGGTGGAGGCGGCCGTGGACCGCGACGACGCCGGCGCGCTGGCCGACCTCCTGAAGCATCGGCGGGAAGAGGGCAAGGAGCTGATCCGCGCGTACGAGGCGGAGCTGGCCGGCGCGGAGCCGGATCGGCGCGACGTCCTCACACGACGCCTCACGGCGCTGGTGGCGGTCTACGCCCAGGCGTTCGGCGATTCGGAGCCGCTGTCCTGGTTCCAGAAGCCCCCCGACGCGCCGCCGCCCGGACCGGGCTCCGCGGCCGATCGCGCGCGCGCGGCCTTCCAGCGCGGCGCCTTCGAGGAGGCGGAGACCATCGCGGCCGAGGCGATCGACGAGCTTCCGGCCGAGGGCACGCCGGAGCGCGACGCGGCGGCGGCCCCGGAGAGCTCGCTCTGGGCGATCCGCGGCGGCGCGGCGACGGAACGCGGCGCGTTCGACGAGGCGGCCGCGCACTTCGAGCGGTCGCTCGCACCGGCCGATCGCTCCGGCGCGCCGGACGTGCGCGCGGCCGCGCACCTCAACCTCTTCGACCTGAACTCCCGCCGCAACGTCTTCGAGGAGGACGATCTCGGCGAGACGATGCTGGAGGCCGCCACCGGCACCGCGTTCGAGGACGTGGCCGGCAAGCTGCTCGTGGAGCGCGGGCTGGCCCTCACGCGCCGCGGATCGCTGGACGCCGCGGTCCGCCTGTTCGACCGCGCGGTGGAGCATCGGCCGGCGTGGCCCTTCCCCTACTACCAGCGCGCGTGGGCGCGCTTCCTCCTGGGCGACAGCGGCGGCGCGCTCGACGACTACCGCGAAGTGGCTTCCCGCACGCCGGTGTTCTTCACGGTGCAGCGCGAGATCCGCTGCCTGGAGGACGTGGCGGCGGGGAAGCTCCCCATCGAGGCGTACCGCTCGTTCTGTCTCGTGCGCGACCAGGCGTCCCAGCAGCCCGACGCGGTGGAGACGTCGGCCGCGCGCATCCTGGATCGCTTCCCGGACTTCGCTCCCGCGCACCTGCTGTTGGCCGAGGCGCACCTCGCACGCGGACGCGCGGCGGACGCGAGGCGCTGCGCGCAGGAAACGCTGACCCACGACCCCGACCCCGACACCGCGGCGGCCGCTCTCTTCCTGGAGTGGAACCTGTCGCGCGCCGCGGGGGATCTGGAGGCGCTGCGGGCCGCGGCCGAGCGGCTCCGTTCCGCGTATCCGGATCATCCCGCTACGGAGATCGTGGGCCGGCTGGGCGAGGCGCCGGACGCCACGCGCTCCATCCGCTGGTCGTGGTCGCTGGACGGGACGCTGAAGGTCGAGGACGTCAATCCAGCGGATCGAACGCCCCCACCGCCCGCACCTCCCGGATGACCTGGCGCAGAATCCGCTCCGTCGCCGGGTCCACGTGCCCCGGTCCGTCGGGGTGCGTGTCCAGGTAGCGGTCCACGAACTCCAGCGGTCCCTCCTCCACGGACGCGAGCAGCGCGCGGCGGCCGAGCCGCTCGTCGATGCGGCGGGCCATGCGGTAGCCCACTCGGTAGAGCGGTCCGTTGTTGTGGAAGCCGAGCGCGGCCACCTCGTCCAGGCGTTCGGGGGGCGCGCCGCGGGAGAGGCCGCGCGCCAGCGAGGCGAGCACGTCGAAGTCGGAGTCGATGGTGAGCATCCAGCGGTCGCGGGCGGGCTCGCCCTCGTCCAGCGACGCCTCCGCGAGGACGGCACATCCTTCGGCCTGCAGGCGGGACAGGTGCGACAGGAATCGATCGAGCGCGGCCGTGTTCCACTCGTCGGGGCGAACCCATGCGCGGAAGCGATCGTTCATGCTCGACGAGTTCCAGTGCTTCTCTCTCGCGCGTCGCCAGACCTCGCCGACGGTGTCCGCGCCGTAGACCGCGGCCAGCGTGATCCACGTCTCGTCCGGGCTCTCGGGGCGCGGCGGCGGGGCGCCGGCGGCACGGAACCCCACATGGTAGACCTCGTGCACGGCGGCCGCGGCCAGCGCGTCCAGGTCCAGCGGCTCGTCGCGCACGCTCCGCACGAAGTCGTCGAGGCGCAGCACGACGTCGTCCGTCTCGGGCGGGGACAGCCCGACGGACTGCCCGCCCACCACGAGTCGAAGCGTCGTCTCGAACCGCGTGCCGGGAGGCAGCAGTGGCTTCACGCGGGCGCTCAGCCGACGCTCCAGTCCGGCGGACTCGCGGCGGAGCACGGAGAGAGCGCGACGGTACGCGTCGGGGCGGGCGCGACCGTGTTCCAGTTCCAGCCCCGGTTGCGGCTCACCCGCGACGGCCGCGCGCATGGCGTCGGCCAGCCGCGTCGCCCCTTCGCCTTCCTCCAGACCCTCGCCCCGCTCGATCTGCCGGGCCAGCAGGACGTAGGCCGGATCCTCCAGCACGCGTCGCGCGTCCCGATCGTCCACGCGGGACGACTCCAGGACGTCGAGCATCGCGGCGGCAGCCGACAACTCGAACTCCACGCGGATGCGCGCCTCGACCGGAGCGGCGGGCGACAGCAACGCGGCGAGCGTCAGACCGGCGACGACGTGCTTCATCCGCTTCCTCCGGAGGCTCGCGCGGGGACGTGTCGTTCCAGGAACCAGAGGATGAGCTGGACGACGCCGCTGTCGCGCGCGAGACCGTCCGTGCCCTCCCAGGTAGCGTCATCGACCTCCGTGGGCTCGATCTCCACGAACTCCTGCAGGGGGCCGGTGAATCGCTCCGCGTACTGCCGCACGAGATCGCGGCCGCGCACCTCCGCCGACGCCGCGATCATCAGCAGCGGCAGGTCCGGACTTTCCAGCAGGAAGTCGCGGCCGGACTGCGCGACGTAGCCGGGCAGCAGGACCACAGCGCGCACGTCGTCGTCGAGGCGCGCGCAGCGAACCGCCGGATCGACGGAGATGCCGGCGCCCATCGTGACGATGCGAGTGCTGTCCACGTCCGGCCGCGGCGCAAGGAGCGCGAGCAGCTCGGTGAGGTCCCGGTAGAGGTTGGAGCGATCGGCCTCGTCCAGGTCAGCCACGGAGGCAGCGTCCGCCGTGCTCTCCCCGAAGCCGCGATGGTCCACCACGGCGACCGCGTAGCCTGCCCGGACCAGCTCCGGCACGAGGGGATCCCACGAGGTCCGGTCGCGGTAGAGCTGATGCCCCGCGACGATCAGCGGAGCGGGATCCGGCGTGCCCGGCCGGTGCAGGTCGGCCACGATGCGGAAGTCGTCCGAGGTGGTGAACTCGATCCGCTCCGCCCGGGGCGACAGGCCGGCGGGCTCGCCGGGCCGGGCCGCTCCCGGATTCGCAGCGTCGGCCGAGCCGGCGGCCTCCGGGCTCCCCGCGCCCCCGTCCGCGCTCTCCTCGCCCCCGCAGCCGATCAGCATCGCCGCGAGGACGATCGTCTTCCATGCGCTCATTCGAATGAATCGATGGGTCATGGCCGTGGCGGCTCCCTCCGTTGACCCCGTCCCGCCCGGCTGCTAGCGTGCCGCCGAGCTTCCGGGAGGACTGACGTGGATCTCATCGGCGTTTCCCTGTTCGATCGTCCGTCAGCGGCGGTCCTGGTCCGGGACGGTCGCGTCCTGGCCGGCGCCCGCGAGAGCGACTTCTCCCGCATCCCGGGCGACCGCGCGTTCCCGGGCCAGGCCCTGGAGCACTGCCTGCGCCTGGCCAAGATCGGTCCCGTGCAGCTGACGGAAATCATCGTGGCCGGACGCCCGGAGGATCCGGTGCCGGAGTCGGCAGCGTACCCGGCCGCGGCCGCCCGCGGAACCTCCCTTCGTTCCCGCATGAAGCGATGGCTCGGTGCGCGCGACACGTGGGCGTCCGTGCTGGCGGCCGAGCTGGATCCCGCGGTGAAGGTGTCGGGGCTGGATCCGGACCGCGCGCTGGCGGCGGGCGCCTTCCTCGGATCGTCGTTCGGGCACGCGGCCGGGTTGCTGATCCGCGACGGGTCCGTTCGCGCGTTCCGGGGCAACGACATCGACGTGGAGTTCCTGGCCGAAACGATGGACGGAAGCGTGGCGGACGCCGCGCGGAGCGCGCTGTCCGCCGTGGAGGCGGAGGCCCTGGTGCTGGCCGGATCCGGCGACGGTCGACGGACGGCGGCCCTCCTCTCCCGCGAGCTGGGCGTTCCCGTGTTCGCCGGGCCCGGCGGAGAGGCCGCGGCCGCGCTGGGCGCGGCACTGGATGCGGCCCGGCAGGCCGGCCACGCCGGAACGGGCGATCCGGTCACGGTGCCGGGTCCCGGGTACAACACCGCCCAGATCCGCACGTTCCTGCGCTCCCAGTCCGCGACGGCCGAGGAGCTGGACCGCGACGAGACCGGCTCCGCCGCCGCTGCCGCGCTGGCGGCGGGCGGTCGGATCCTCTGGTTCGACGGCCGGTCCGAGATGGACGACGACGCGCCGGCCGCCCGCTCGATCCTTCGCCTGCCCGACGACGCGCCGCCCGGCCCCGGCGAGCGCGATGTGGACGATGCCGGCGCCTCCCGCCCCTTCCGGGACCTGCTGGGCGCCCTGGCGGCCGCGGGCCGCCCGGCCGTCATCCGGTCCGCCCCGCTTCGCCGGCCCGGCGAGACCGCCGCGGCCACTCCGCCGGCGGCCTGGGAGGTGTGGAAGTCCGATGAATCGCTGACATCGGCCTTCTTCGGGGTCTTCCGCCTGGATCGGCCCGTCCCTTGACCCTTGCTTCCTTCCGGGGGAGATTGGGAAAGGTAGAAATCTGCAGTGCCCCGGGGCACTTGGTCGAGCCCCGCTGACGTGGGAGGTCCCCGATGACCCAGCAAGCCACCTCGTCCCCGTTCGTGCCCGGGCTGGCCGGCGTGATCGCCGCCCAGTCCTCCGTGGGCCACGTAGACGGGGAGAACGGAATCCTCGAGTACCGCGGCATCCCCATCGAGCGGCTCGCGGACCACAGCACCTTCGAGGAGACGACGTATCTTCTCCTCTACGGAAAGCTGCCCAACCGCACGGAGCTGTCCCAGTTCTCCGACAAGCTGAAGTCCCACCGTGAGGTGCGCCCCGAGATCCTGGAGATGATCCAGGGCTTCCCGTCCAAGGGGCATCCCATGGCGGCCCTTCAGACCGCCGTCGCGGCACTGGGCCTGTACTATCCGCGCACCGGCGCCACTGACGCGGCGGAGCGCGAGGTCTCGGCGCATCGGATCATCGCGCAGATCTCCACCATCCTGGCCGCCGTCGCGCGGCATCGCCAGGGCAAGGGTCCCGTGGCACCGCGCCAGGACCTGGATCACGCCGCCAACTTCCTCTGGATGCTGAACGAGGAGGAGCCGGCGGAGATCCTGTCCAAGACGCTGGATGTCGCTTTGATCCTCCACGCGGAGCACACGCAGAACGCGTCCACGTTCACGTGCCGCGTGGTGTCGTCCACGGAAGCGGATCCGTACGCGGCCGTGTCCGCGGCGCTGGGCTCGCTGGGCGGCCCGCTGCACGGCGGCGCCAACGAGCGCGTGCTGGACATGCTGGAGGAGATCGCCGATCCGGCCAAGGCGAAGGCCTGGTTCGACGACGCCGTCGCGCACAAGAAAAAGATCATGGGCCTCGGTCACCGCGTGTACAAGGTGAAGGACCCGCGGGCGTTCGCGCTGCAGAAGCTGGCGCGCCACGTGTTCGAGGAGCTGGGCAGCACACCGCTCTACGACATCGCCAAGGTGATCGAGGAGGCGGCGGCCGAGAAGCTCGGTCCCAAGGGCATCTACCCGAACGTCGACTTCTTCTCCGGTTGCGTCTACCTGAAGATGGGCATCGAGCGCGTGCTCTTCACCCCCATCTTCGGCATCGCCCGCGTGGCCGGCTACCTGGGCCACTACATGGAGCAGATGCAGGACAACCGCATCTTCCGGCCGCGCCAAGAGTACATGGGACAGCACAACGTGCCGTACATTCCCATGGACGAACGGTAGCCGCCCTGCGGTAGACTTCGACGGCTCGGCGCGGGCTTCCGCGTCGGGCCGTCTTTCTTTTTCGGCCAACGGAGATCGCCGTGATCCCGCCCGTCCGCCAGATCCTGAAACGCAACGGTCGCACCGTGCCCTACGACCGGGAGCGGATCATCGTGGCCATCTACAAGGCCGCGGCCGCGATCGGCGGGCATGACCGCGCGCTCTCCGAGAAGCTGGCGGCCGAGGTGGAGGAGGTCCTCTTCGCCACCTACTCCGACGAGGATCCTCCCACCGTGGAGGACATCCAGGACGTGGTGGAGCGCGTGCTCATCCGCAACGGCCACGCCGCCACCGCCAAGTCCTACATCGTCTACCGGGCGGAGCGCTCGCGGATGCGGATCCGGCGCTCCCGCGACGATGTGCAGTACATCCCCTACAAGACGATGTGGCAGATGCTGGACTGGGCCGTGGAGAACGACTGCCACTCGGTGGATCGCCTCAACACCGCCATCGACGAGGGTCGCCTGCCGGACGTGATCGCCGCCGCGGACGATCGCTACGAGTCCATCCTGGACGAGGCCGCGCGCTCCATCCTGGATCGGCGCCACGAGCTGCGCTTCATCATCGTCGCGGGACCCAGCTCGTCGGGAAAGACCACCACCACGCACAAGATCGCCGAACGCCTGGAGAAGGAGGGCGTTCACGTCATCCCCATGTCGCTGGACAACTACTTCTTCGATCTGGAGATGCACCCGCAGGACGAGTTCGGCGACTACGACTTCGAGACCCCGGAGGCGATGGACCTGCCGCTGGTGAACCGCCACCTCGCGCAGCTGGATCGCGGCGAGGGCGTGGACATGCCGCGCTACGACTTCAAGACCGGCAAGCGCGTGGAGGAAACCACCCGCTTCGATCCCGGCTCGGATTCGCTGGTGCTGCTGGACACGCTGCACGGCCTCTACGACGGACTGACCGAGCGCGTGCCTGCGGAGCGGAAGTTCAAGATCTACATCGAGACGATCGGGCAGCTGAAGGGACCGGACGACCAGTACGTCCGCTGGACCGACGTCCGGCTGCTCCGTCGCATGATCCGGGACTCACAGCATCGCGGCTACTCGCCGGAAAAGACGATTCTGCACTGGCACTACGTCCGCCGCAGCGAGCTGAAGCACATCATCCCGTTCCAGGGGACGGCGGACTTCGTCGTGAACAGCTCGCTGGCCTACGAGCTCCCGTTCCTGAGGAACGCGCTGGGCGACGTGTTCTCACCGTTCCTGGAGAAGTACCGGGGCGACGACCGTCGGCTGGACGGCGTGATGCGCGCGGAGCGGATCCATGCGCTCCTGGAGTCGCTGTCTCCCGTGACGGACGATTCCGTCGTTCCTCCCACGTCGCTGCTGCGCGAGTTCATCGGCGGCAGCGCCTACGACGTGCACTGACATGGGAGACGCTTCCACGGAAACGCTGCAGGCGATGGAATGGACGCTGGACCGCGCCGGTCGGCTGTCGCGGTCGGTGACCACGCTCCCGCCTCCCGCGGCCGGGGAGATCCTGGTGGCCACGCGGACCGGCGCCATCAGCCCCGGCACGGAACGCGCGCTGCTGCACGGCGTGGCCCCCGCGGTTCCCGAGAACGCGTACCCGTATCAGCCGGGCTACCTCAACATCGTGGAGATCCGCGAGGCGGCCGATCGCACGCTGCTCGGGGAGCGCGGCATCGCCATCCTGGGACACCGCGATCACGCCCTGATCCCGTACAACCGATTCATCCGCATCCCGCAGGAGGTCTCCGACGAGGAGGCGCTGCTCGGCGTCCTGGCCGCCGACGCGCGGCACGCCATCGACGTGGCGTCGGTCGAGGCGGGCGAGGACTGCCTGATCATCGGCGGGGGCATCCTGGGCGTGCTGACCGCGTGGGAGCTGTCCCTTCGCACGCAGGGCTCGCTGCGGATCGTGGAGCGCGATCCGGCCCGGCGCGAGCGGCTCCAGGCGCTGAAGTTCCCGGGCGACGGCGAGGTGACGATCTCCGAGGAGCCGGGCCGCTACGGCTTCCACACCGTGTTCGACTGCGGCAACACGAGCAGCGCGTTCGCGCTGGCGCAGGAGGCCGCCAAGGAGAAGGGCAGCATCGTCCTGATCGCGGACGGATCGCACGAGGACTACGTGCTGGCGCCCGCCTTCTTCGCCAAGGGCCTCTACCTCGGCAAGACGGATTCCAATCCGGACCTGCGCGCGTTCCTTGCGGAGTACTTCGTCCGCCATGAGGATCGCTCCACGCTGGTGGACGTCGCGTTCGGCGACGAGATCCGCTTCGCGGACTTCCCGCAGGCGTACGTCCGCATCCTCATGGCGCCGCCGGACGATCGCCGGAGCCTGCTGCCCCTGGTTCGCTACTGACCCCAGCGTCCGGCTAGAGCCCGGCAAGCCGGGCGCTCCTTCCATTGGGCAGGGCTGGCCAAGTCTTGCCGATCGTGACACGTCGGTCGCGATCCGGTGACACGCTTGTCAAACTCTGGACACGAAACGCCGATGACCTGGGAGTCCTGGCGGAGACCCCCAATCCTCCCGAGGCATCATGGTGTTTCGACATCGCTCGATCCCGGTCGCGCTGCTGGCGGGGTTCGCCCTGCTGGGTCTCGGCGCGTCCGCGCGCGCGGCGACGTACGTCCTGGATGCGATCGCGGACACGTACGTCGACGAAGGCGCCCCCGTCGTCGCGAACGGCAGCCAGGGTCGCCTGGACGCGATCGGCGGCGCGGGGGATCGGCGCATCCCCCTCCTTCGCTTCGACCTGAGCGCGATCCCGGCGGGGGAGTTCGTCACCTCGGCCACGCTGCAGATGCACGTGCTCGACGACGGAGACTCTCAGGGCGGTCCCGGGGCCCCGCACCGTATCTTCGGCGTCGGGTCCGACTGGTCGGAGGCCAACGCCACCTGGGCCCTGATGTCGACGGAGATCGATTCCTCTCGCACCTGGGCCACTTTCACTCCCGACACGGACGAGTCCGCGGACGTCGCGGTGATCATCACGCCCCTTGCGCGGGCGTGGCATGCCGGCGTCTCGAACCGCGGCCTGTCCATCGTCTCCGAGTCCGGCGATCGATCGCGCTTCTCGAGCCGCGAAGCTTCCAACGTCGCAGACCGGCCCACGCTGGTGATCGAGACGTCGGCGTCGAGCGGCCTCTGGACCGTCTCCGTAGCGAAGACGTCGTCGGCTTCCACGGTGGCCGAGGGCGACACTCTCACGTTCTCGATCTCGGCAAGCAACGACGGGGCCGGGCCGGTCACGCCTCTGCTGATCTACGACCCGCTCCCGACCGGACTGACCTGGGTGACGAACGGTCAGACCAGCGGAACGTATGACTCCGCCAGCGGTCTCTGGACGATCCCCTTCCTCGGGGGCGGACAGGTCGCCCAGCTGAACGTCGTCGCCGTCGCCGACTCGGGAACCGCCGGCCGCACGCTCCAGAACTGGGCCTGGTACGAGAACCTCTCCGGCCTGGACAACGACATCTCGGACAACGCGGACTCGGCCGCCGTCGTCGTCACCGCTCCCGGCGCCGACATCGCAGTCGACATCGACGCGGACGAGACGAATCCGCAGGAGGGGGACGACGTCCAGCTGTCCGTGCAGGTGGAGAACAGCGGGCCGAACGACGCCACCCTGCTGGACGTCGCGGTTCCGCTCCCCGCGGGTCTGGCGTTCGTGGCGTCGGCCGCCTCGGCCGGCTCGTACTCCTCCGTCACGGGGCTCTGGTCTCTTCCCGGACTCCCGGTCGACGGAGTGGAATCGCTCACGCTCGACGTGTCGGTGAGCCCCGGCGCCGCCGGCTCCGATCTGGTCGTGCCGGCCTACGTGGACGCCGCGGCTCCCGGCGATCCGGTGGCCGCCAACGACTCCACCGCGGTCGTGCTGACGGTTCAGAGCGCGGACCTTCAGCTGAGCGCAAGCGTGGACGATCCGTCTCCCGCTCCCGGCGACGCCGTCACGTTCCAGTTGATCGTCACGAACGCGGGCCCCTCCCCGGCCGCCGCGATCGAGATCGGCACCGCGCTGGACGCCGGGCTCACGCGGAACAGCAGTGCCGCATCGGCCGGCACCTTCTCCCCGGCCACGGGGGTCTGGTCGCTGCCGGCGCTGGCGGCGGGCGCGTCCGACACGCTCACCGTGGGAGCGTCCGTCCAAGCCGGCACCGGCGGCCAGACACTGAACTGGACGACCCAGATCGACGCGAGCGACACGCCGGATCCCGTGGGCGGCAATGACGCCGCGAGCGCCTCCGTGTCGGTGCAGTCCGCGCAGCTGCAGCTCCTGAAGACGGTGGACCTGTCGCGCCCGGCCGAGGGGGACACGGTGTCTTACCGCCTCAGCCTCACGAACGTCGGATCGGTGGACGCATTCACGGTGGCCGTCACGGACACGATTCCGGCCGGTCTCACGCTGGTGAGCGCCACGCCTTCGCAGGGAACGTTCACCGAGGGCACGGGGCGCTGGAACGTCGGCCTGATGCCCGAAGCCGGCACGGCCGCCACGCTGGATCTGGTCGCGACCGTGGATCCCGGCACGGCCGGCCAGGTCCTCTGGAACCGGGGGCAGGTCGTGTCGTCCAACCCGCCGGTCGCCGATTTCTCGGCCGCCACGGACTCCGTGGCGGTCACCGTGCAGAGTGCGGACCTGAAGATCACGAAGGTGGCCAGCATCGAGACGCCGGACGAGGGCGACGGCGTCATCTTCACGGTCACGGTGGAGAACCTGGGTCCGGACGACGCCGCCGGCGTGACCGTTCTGGATCCGCTCCCGGCCGGGCTGACATTCGGGTTCGCCACGGAGTCCGCCGGCGCCTACGACGACGCCAGCGGTATCTGGAGCGTGGGCGACCTCGCCGTCGGCGAGGTTGAGACCCTCGCAATTCAGACCACGGTGGACGCGGGCACCGGCGGGACCGTTCTGACGAACACGGCCACGTTGGGCGGGTCCGACCCGGTGGACCCGGTGCCGGGCAACGACTCCATGTCCGTCGATCTGGACGTGCAGGCCGCGGATCTCTCGCTGACGAAGTCGGTCAACAAGCCGAACCCTCTCGTGGGCGCGACGATCACCTACACGGTGCAGGTCGCGAACGCGGGCCCCGATCCCGCGACGAACGTGGCCGTGGCCGACACGATTCCGTCCGGCCTCCTCTTCCAGTCGTCGACCGCCACGCACGGCACCTACGATCCCGGCACGTCAAGCTGGAGCCTGGGGACGCTTGCCCCATCCGATACGGCGTCCCTGTCGCTCGTGGCCGTCGTGGAGGCCGGGGCGGCCGGAACCACGCTCACCAATCGTGCCCTCGTCTCCGCGGTGGACACGGCGGACCCCGCTCCGGGCAACGAGGCCGACAGCGTCGACGTGGTCGTCCAGTCGGTGCTGCCGGTCGACGTGGCCGACCTGGCCGTCGTCCTCGCCGTGGACGACGGGACCCCCGGGGTGGGCGATTCGATCCGCTTCGAGCTCGTGCTGACGAACCTGGGCCCGGACGCCGCTACGGGAGTGGAGATCTCGCTCCCCCTGCCGGTCGGCCTTTCCTTCTCGGCGGCCGCCCCCACGTCCGGCGGCTACGACGCGGGGACGGGGGTCTGGACCGTGGGCTCCGTCGGCCTTGCGGCACCGGACACGCTGCTCGTGGACGCCGTCGTCGACGCCGGAGAGGCCGGGCGCACCCTGACGGCGACCGCGGCCGTGTCCTCGCTGCTCGAATCGGACCCGGTCCCGGCAAACTCCTCGGACACGGAGACGATCACGGTGCGCAATGCGGATCTCGGCGTGACTTCCGTCGTGAACGACGGCGCACCCGACGCCGGCGACCCGATCACCTGGACCGTGACGGTCGTCAACACCGGCCCCGACCCGACGACCGGCGTGATCGTGGACGCCGGCCTCCCGGCGGGACTCTCGCTGTCGGGGTCGGGCGCGGATCGCGGCGCCTGGGACGGCTCCACGTGGACGATCGGGGGGCTCGCCGCTCCGGACACCGCGACGCTCGTCGTGGACGCGATCGTCGACGCAGGAACGGGGGGCGCCACGATTCCGCTGGTGGCCGCCGTCTCGGCCAGCGACGAGGGGGACTCGCTCTCCACGAACGACACGGACTCGACCGCGGTGACGGTCACGCTGGCGGATGTGGCCGTTCGGGTGGAGTCGGACGATCCCACTCCGGCGGAGGGCGGCCCGGTGACCTGCTCGGTCACGCTGACGAACCTCGGGCCCGACCCCGTGACGGGTCTGGCGGCCGACGCCCCCTTGCCCGCCGGACTCACCCTCCAGTCGGCCGCTCCCGGGCAGGGAACCTACGACGCGGGCTCGGGACGATGGACGGTGGGAACCGTGGCCGTCGGGGACTCCGTGCGGCTGGACCTGGCCGCGACGGTGGACGCCGGAACGAACGGAACGTCGCTGACGTTCACCGCGACGCGCTCGGCCGCCGATCCGGAAGATCCGACCGCCGGGAACGATGTGGACTCCGTATCGCTGAACGTGCCTCTGCTCGACGGGATCCGAGTTTCGCTGGCCCAGACTCCGCGGGCGGCCTCGCCGGGTCGTACGGGGGTGGGACTGGCGACGGTCGGCATCGTGAAGACAGACGCCGGCGACGTGAACCTCACGTCGATCTCGTTCCGGAACGTCTCGATCGGGGCGGGGACTCCGGCCCAGCTGGATTCGAACTTCGGCAAGGCGACTCTCTACCGGGACAACGGCAACGGGGCGTTCGAGCCGTTGCTGGACACGCCGCTCGCGGACGCCACGATGAGCGCGGGGGTCTTGACGTTCAACGGCCTGAGCGTACCCACCCCCTCGGGCGGGGCCTACGCTCTCCACGTCGGCGGCGGCCCCAGTCTCGGGGCCCGCGACAGTGACATCCTCGACCTGCGGATCGATTCGCCGTCCGACCTGACGTTCGACGTCCCCGCCGCTGTCGTGAGCCGCTTCCCGGCCGAGGACGAAGGCGGGATCACCGTGAACGGCCTCGTGGCCGCCCAGATTCAGGTTCGACCTCTTCCTTCCACGAAGGCCACGGTGGGAACGTCGCTGCCGGTCCTGGACGCGACCCTCCCGGCGAACGGCTACGAGCCCGACACTCTCCAGGAAATCCATCTGACGAACTCCGGGACCGCGCAGATCGGATCGGACCTGGACGTCCGGATCTGGGTCGACGGGGGCGATTCCCTGATGGACGGCGGCGCCGGCGACGACGTGCTCCTGGGCACGCTCTCCGGCGGCGGTGCGTCCGGCTCGCTCACCGGGCTTGCCCAGGCGGTTCCGACGTCCGGGCTCCGCATCTTCGGCGAAGCGCTCATCGCCGGCGACGCTGTGGTCGGACGAACCTTCGCCCTGCGGATCGCGCAGGACGGCCTGGTCATGGCCAGCGACAACGACGGGCCTCTCTTCGCCGCGACCGGAGCGTCCGCATCCTTCACGATCGCTTCCGCCCCCACGCCGGTGGAGATCTCGGCGACGCCGCAGGAAGGCGGCACGATCTTGCCGGGGGCTGCGGCCGGCCGGGTGTTCGAGTTCCGGGTGATCAACCAGGGCACGGAGACCGAGACGATCCGGTCCATCCGCCTCACGAACCGGACGACGGGTTCCGCCGGTTCCACTCAGGCCGATCGGGACGCGGACTGGAGCGAGCTGTCGCTCTTCCGGGACCGGGCGGCGGAGCTCTCCGGCATCGGACGCTCGGCAGCGACATTCGCGGACGGCGCCGTGACGTTCTCGGGCCTCGCCGAGTCGATCGCCCCGGGCGACAGCGCCACGTTCCAGGTGTACGGCGGGGCGGCGCTCGTCGCCCGCGACGGCGACGTTCTGGATCTGCGGATCGACGACGAAGGCGACGTCGCGTTCGCGCGGGCGGTCGCGATCTCCGGTTCTTTCCCGCTGGACCCGAGCGGCGCGTTTCCCGTGGACGGTCTTGCGAAGGCGCAGGTGGCCGTCGGGTCGGTGGATCCTTCCCTCCTCACGGGAGAGAGCCGGCGGGTGGCCCTGGACGTGATCCTCCCCGGCAACGGCTACGAGGACGACACCCTTCAGCGGCTCGACGTCGTGAACCTGGGGACCGCAGAGGCCGGCGGCGACATCACGCGCGTCGAGGCGTGGATCGACGACGGGGACGGGACGCTCGATCCGTTCCTCGACCCGCGACTCGGCGAGCTGACCGACACGGGCTCCCGCTGGGAGCGGACGGGTCTGGCCCTGCCGCTTCCGGCGACGACGGGGCAGCGCGTCTTCGTGACGGTGGACATCGCCGAGGCCGCGGTGGCGGGGCGAACGGTTCAGCTGGCCCTCCCCGGCCCGCCGTACGTGGGCATCGGAGTGGCCAGCGACAACGACGGTCCGCTCGATGGAAACGTCGCGTCCTCCGCCCAGACGATCAGCACGGTGGATCGCGTCTCGGTGACGCCGGTGACGGAGGGGCCGAGCCACGCGAATCCCGGCCAGGGCGACGTCTCCCTGCTGGTCCTCGCCCTGGAGAACAACTACTCCACGACCCGATCCCTGAACGGCCTGACGGTCACGAACGCAACGGCAGGCACGGGAACGCCGTCGCAGCTCGACGCGGAGATCCAGGCGCTGACGCTCTGGGCGGACGACGGGGACGGTCTGTTCCAGGGCGAGGGCATCGACCAGAAGCTGGGCACGACGTTCTTCTCGTCCGGATCGGCCGACTTCGACGGCTTCTCGGCGCCCATCGCCGCCGACGCCACCCGGCGCTTCTGGGTCCGCGCCGAGGTTTCGCTGTCGGCGGCCGCCGATGGTGACACCCTCGGCGTGTTCGTGGCCTCGGCCGGCGATGTCCGCTTCGCCGAGGCCACGGAGATGGCGGCCAGCTTCCCGCTCGACTCCGGCGCCCGTCCGGTGATCGACGGATTCGTCTCGTCGCAGGTCGTCAACCATGGTGCCGCCGGGGTGACGCTCGGTGCGGACGACGGACCGTTCGTCGCGCTGGACGTCAGCGTTCCGGGAAACGGCTACCGAACCGACACGCTCGAGTCCGTGGACGTGGTGAACCTGGGTTCGGCCGGACCGGCGGATCTGGCGGACCTTCAGCTCTGGCGGGACGGCGGCGACGGCCAGTTCGACGGCGGACTCGGCGACGATGCGAACCTCGGATCGTTCACGTTCCTGGGGGGGCGCTGGCAGCTCCCGGGACTGGGGGAAGTCATCTCGCCGGGGTCCGTGCGATTCTTCGTCTCGATCACGGCGTCCTCCGTTCCTTCCGACTCGGCGACCGTGCGACTGGCGATCCCGGTGGACGGGATCCGGATGACGTCGGAGAACGACGGACCGCTCGATGCCCCCGTGGCCAATTCCGAGGCCCTGGTCCTGAGCACGGCGGTCCTGATCGCTTCGCTGGAGCTCTCGCCGGCCGCGAGCACCGTCGGCGGGGCGGTGACGGTGACCCTGCGTGTCCGCAACGACCATCCGTCCGAGGCACTGATCGACGTGGCGCCGTCCACGCTGACGCCCTCCGGCGTGGGACAGCTGAGCGCGCTGAGCGGCCCCGTGCCCGCCACGCGCACGCTCGCACTGGGCGAGGAGGGGACGTTCACTTGGACGTACGAGGCGATGTCCTCGGGCGAAGTGCGGCTGTCGGGCGGAGTCAGCGGGACGGCGGAGATCGCCGGCACTCCGCACCAGTCGCTCGCGGCGACGTCCAACGCGCACGAGATCTTCGTGGAGGCGCAGGATCTGGACGTCTTCGCCGTGGAGTCGATGCCGTTCTCCATCAGCCGGGGTCAGGCCGGCGTCGTGCCCCTTTCCCTGACCTTCGAGAACCCCGCCGGCGTCGGCGGTTCGGACGTGAGCCTGCTGGGGCTCCGGGTCCGCCTCGAGGACGAGAGCGGTGCCGGCGTCGTCCCCGCGGATCTTCTCTCCCGGGTGGTGATCAACGAGGGGACGGTCGTCTACCTCGACAAGTCCGCGCTGGAGACTTCCGGGGATCAGCTCGATCTCACGCTGGCCCAGCCGGTCACGATCTCCAGTTCCGGAGCGGCCTCGTCGGCTACGCTGGCCATCGCGCTGGACATCTCGGACTCCACGTCGGTTCCCAGCTTCCGGCTGATCATCGACGACCCGACGTGGATCGTCGCCCAGGACGCGACCAGCGGCGGGCCGGTGAACGTCGCTCTCGTGGACCCGCCGGCATTTCCGGTCTCGTCCGGGCTGGCCCGCATCGTCTCCGAGGCCACGCAGGTCGACGTGACGGAGGCCCCCCTGCCGGACCGGGCGGTCGGCCAGGGTCAGGACGACGTTCCCGCGCTGGCGGTGACCCTCGACAATCCCGATCTCTACGGTCTCGCGGCGGACGCGCGCGTTCTGCAGTTCGAGCTGGAGCTGGTGGACGCCGCAGGGCAGGTCATCGCCGAACCGGACCTGTGGATCGACGGGATTCGCGTGGTCGGACCCGTCCAGACGCACGCCAGCCGATCCGTGAGCGCGAGCGACGGAGCCGCACTGGCCGTGTCGCTGGCTCCCCTGGTCTCCATCCCGGTCAACACTCCCGTTCCCCTCGTCGTGTATGTCGACATCGACGGCACGGCACCCGTCGGCGCATTCCGGGTCCGGCTGCGAGACGCCGGAACGTTCCAGGCGCGCGACGCAAACACGGGAGCGACGCTGCCGGCGGTCTACGCCACGACCCCCCTCCACGGCCCGCAACTCTCGGTGCAGACCCCGGCCGGGGCTGCGGTCGTCACGGCCGTGCCGCGGGTCCCGGCGGAGCTCCCGGTGGGGTCGGCCGACGTGCCGGTGCTGGACCTGACGGTCACGCATCCCGGTCCGGCGGGTGCCGGTCCGATCCGCATCGACGGCCTCGTCTTGCAGAGTCGTGACGGCGCCAACCTCCCGGTGATCGCCTCGAGCGTTCTGGACGCCGCTCGCGTCCGGGTCGACGGCGCGGTCGTGGGCGAAATCGCCGTGGCCACGGGTGAGGACGAGATCTTGATTCCACTGAGCGACGTCACGCTGGACCCGATGACGTCGACCGTGGTGCAGGTCTTCCTGGACGTGGAGGTGTCCGCGCCGGGGATCCTCTACCAGATCACGGTGGCCTCGGACGGGATCATCGCGGCGGATGCGAACCTCGCGACGCCGGTGGTCGTATCGGCCGGCGGAGGGGGAGAGTTCCCGCTCTCCTCGGGCGTCACTCAGCTTCGATCCCCCGCCCGGGACCTGATCGTCGGGCTCCAGGATCTCATGCCTCCCGTGCTCGCGGCCGACTCGCGCCCCGTGCCCGCTGCGGCTCTGGCGATGACGAACCCCGCGGCGCCCACGTCGGGCGACATCGTGATGACGTCGTTCCGGATCGTGGCGTCGGCTCCGGACGGGGGCCCCCAGGACATCGGAGCGGCCGTGGCGGAGGTGTCACTCTGGCAAGGCGACGTCCTCTGGGCGAGCTCCGGTCCGATCGATCCTACGGCGGCGTCGGCGCCGCTTCCGGGTGTCGACTCGCTCCGGATCGCTCCGGAGGAGACGGTGGAGCTGCGGCTGGAGATGACCTGCCGCGAGGGCACGAGCGCGGAAGGGGTCCGGCTGGGACTCGCGCAGGCGGATGTCGGAGTCGTCCAGCCGGGGAACCCGCTTCTCTCGATCTCGGTGCTGGCCGCGGACGGCTCGACGTTCCCGCTGTGGACCTCGTCCGGGAACTTCTCCGGGGCGACGCTTGAGGAGAGCTACTCCAACTTCCCGAATCCCTTCGCGGCCGGGCGAGAGGCGACGACGGTCGCCTTCTACCTGGACGGGCCGGGGCGCGTCTCCTTGAAGATCCACACGCTGCGCGGCGAGCTCGTCCGGGACCTTCTCACGAACACCCCGCGGGAGGTCGGGCTCCACCAGGACGTCACCTGGGACGGACGCAACGGCCGCGGGCACGTCGTGCGGAACGGCGTCTACCTGGCCGAGATCTCCGTCACGTTCGACGACGGCCGATCCGAGCGTCTGCTTCGAAAGGTGGCGGTCGTCCGATGAAGCGATCTCTCGTCCTTGTGATTGCGATCGCGTGCTCGGCTCTCCCGGCCTCCCCGTCCGGCGCCGCGGAGGACGGTGGCCTGCAATCCCCGTTCGTCCACGGCGCGGGCAACCGCGCCCTGGCGATGGGCGGCGCGTTCACGGCGCTCGCCGATGACGCCACGTCTCCCACGTGGAATCCCGCCGGTCTCGGTCGGCTCGTCCGGCCGGAGCTGGTAGCGTCCCAGACGAGCCTCTACGGCATCGACGCCACGGAGCAGTACCTCGCGTTCGGATGGCCGAGCTGGCGATGGGGGACGCTCGGCGTCACGGCCCACCGGATCGGGGTCGGCGGGATCGAGGAGCGGGATGATCGCAACGTGCTGCTCGGCGAGTTCGACGACTCCGAGCTGGAGATCGGCCTGGCGTACGGACGATCCGCCGGCGAAGCGTGGCACTTCGGCGGCACCGCGAAGCTGCTGCGACAGTCGCTCGCCGGGCGATCCGCATCGGGACTGGGGCTGGACTTCGGGATCCTCGTGCGTCCGATGGTCGCACTGGGCCACGGTGGCCCGAGCGGCCGGGGTCTCTCTCTGGGGCTGTCCGTGAGGGACGCGGTGGCCCCGACGATCCGCCTCGACGAGGAGAGCGTCTCGGACCCGACGACCCTCCGGATGGGACTGGGCTACGACACGACGCTTCGAGGCCGGCTTCCGGTGCGGGCGGCCGTGGACTTCGAGCAGAGCGCCGACGCCGAGGCCGACGTTCGGGCCGGCCTGGAGGTGGAACCCCACCCCCTGCTCGCTCTGCGCACGGGATTCAACGGCGAGGACCTGACGGCGGGCGCAGGGCTGACCTGGCGCCTCTACCGGGTGGACTACGCGTTCGAGGACAACACGCTGGAGACGGTGCACCGCGTGGGCGTTTCCTTCGGGTTCGGCGCGACGGTCAAGGAACGTCGCGCGCGGGCGGTCGCGGAAGAAGACGCCGCGTTCCATGCCCGACTGGAGGAAACCTACGAGAAGCGGCGCTCGAATCGAATCGAGGAGCTTCTGCGACGGGGCCGCGCCGACCTGGCCGACGATCGCCTGGACGAAGCCCTGAACGTGGCGACGACCGTTCACACGCTGGACCCGGACGAGCCCCGCGGCCGCGCGCTGGAAGCGGACGTCCTGGCCCGACGCGCAACCCTCACCGAAGGGGAGGATCGATTCGCGGAGGCGGCGCTGTTGTGGGGCCGTGTGCTGGTGATCCGCCCCTCCGACGCCCACGCGACCGCGGCCATGGCCCGTTGCCGGACGGAGTCGGACCGTCGCGCCGAGCGAACGACGCTGCTGCGCGAGCTCTTCGCCGCGGCGCTCGACGCGTTCTCCGGCGGCGACCTGGTCACGTGCCGCAACCGGCTGGAGAACATCCTCACATTGGTGCCGGACGACGCCGAGGCGCGCGCGATGCTGGAGCGAACGCACTCCGCCATCGACATTCGGGTGAGCGCGTTGCTGGCCTCGGCCGAGCACGCGATGGAGCGCGGGTCCTTCGATGCGGCCCGGACGCATCTCGACGAGGCTCGAACCCTGGACGCGGAGGCGCCGGAGGTGGCTCGCATGGAGCGACGCATCGCGCGGGCCGCACGGGAGCAGCGCCGGCGCGCCGAGCTGGCCCGGGCGACTCCGGAACCGGAACCGACGCCGACCGTGCAGCAGCCCGCGCTGTCGGAGAAGCAGCGCCGAGAGATCGCCGACCTCTACCGCCGCGGGATCGAGGCGATGGAGGAGGATCGGACGGAAGATGCGCTTCGCTACTGGGAGCTGGTGTGGATGGCGGATCCCGAGCACCAGGAAGTTGCGGAGTTCCTGAAGCGGGAGTACCTGCTGCGTGGCCTCGAGTCCTTCACGCGCGGCAGCCTGGACGAGGCCCTCCGCCTGTGGGAGAAGGCGCGCGACGTGGACCCGGAAGACGAGAAGACCCTCGGGTATCTCTCCCGGGCCCGCGAACAGCTCCTGCGGACTCAAGAGATTCTCGGGGAGTAGAACGATGGCCGCTTCGAAGCGCGTGCTGAGCATTCGCTGGATCGTCTCCGGGGCCGTCGCCCTGCTGACGGCCGTCGCCGTGCTCTCCGTCGGCGTGATCGGGGAGCGCGGCTCCCGTCACGCCTTGACCCGCGAGGTTCAGTCCCGCCTCCTCGTGGAGGCCCGAAACCTCGCTCTGGCCAGCTCGCGCGCACTCCTCTCGGAGTTTCCTGAACTGACACTCGCGCCCATCCTGTCGGAGATGGAGACCACCGGCGACGGGCGCGAGTTCACCTGCGTCGTCGATCGGGACGAGCGGATCCGGGGACACGCTAGCCCGCGCCGTATCGGGGAGGAGTTCCGGGTCCCGGAGAATGCGCTGCCGCAGCCCGTCGCGGCCGGACTCCAGCCCGGGGAGCAGTTCCTCGCCGGGCCGAACGTCCTCATCGCGTCGGCGCCCGTCAAGCATCCGCAGGGGCACCGGATCGGATCGGCCTACGTGTCGTTCCCCAGCAACTACGTGACCGAGATCCTGGCGGCGGCGCGACGTCAGCAGATCCTCATCGTCTCGATCCTGCTGGGTCTCGGCGTAATGGCCGTCCCCTTCCTCATGGGGGTGCTGCTGCGGCCGGTCAGCGTCCTGCGCGAGGGGCTGGAGCGAATCGGGCGCGGCGATCTGGAAACGCCGGTGCAGCTCCGGGATCGGACGGAGTTCGGCCTGCTGGCGGAAACGATGAACCGAATGTCCGCGGGCCTGCGGGAAGCGCGGGTGCAGGAACTGGAGCGTCAGCGCCTCTCGCGGGAGGTGGAGCTGGCCCGTGAGATCCAGTCGTCGTTGCTGCCCGCCGGGAGCGAGACGTGCGGCCCCTTCGTGATCGACGGTGCGCACCGCGCGGCCGCGGAGGTCGGCGGCGATCTCTGGGACGCCTTTCCTCTGGACGATCGTCGCTGGGGCGTCGCCATCGCCGACGTGTCGGGCAAGGGGCTGGCCGGCTGCCTCGTCACGTCCATGCTGTCCGCGCTGCTGAGGGCGTTCGCTCCGGACGAGACATCTCCCTCGGCCCTTCTCGTGCGGCTCGAGAAGCACCTTGCCCTTCGCAGCGGGACCTTCATCACGATGTTCTACGGCATTCTCGATGCCTCGACCGGCACGCTGACCTACTCGTCCGCGGCGCACTCCCCCCTGCTGATCGCGCGGGCGGACGGCACCGCGGACTGGAGACGGACCGAGGGCATCCCCATCGGCGCCATTCGGGGAGGCGCGCTTCAGAGGAGTCTCCGCGACGAGACGATCCGCCTGGATCCGGGAGATCTTCTGGTTCAGTACACGGACGGGATCAACGAAGCGTTCGATCCCGCCGGGGAGGAGCAGTTCGGTTTCGACCGCGTGGAGGCGGCCGTTCGCGCCGGGGCGAATCGAGGCCCCGACGGCGTCATCTCCACGCTCCGGCGAGAGCTCTCGACCTGGACGGCCGACGGCCCGCCTCTGGACGACGAAACGCTGCTCGTGATCCGGCGGGAGCCGACGCCGGCGAAGGCGGCGGCGCCGACGGGACGGGAACCGCAGGCAGTGCTCGACGAAGCCCGGCAGCGGGGCCGGCGTCTGGAGCTGGATGCGCGACTCGATCGGCTGGCGGCCATCCGCCACTGGATCATCGAGTGTCCGGGGCTGGACGCGCTGGCCGAGGGGCCGCTTCTCGTGCTGGAGAGCGCTCTCTACGAGGTCTGCGCCAACGTCGTCGAGCACGGCTACGACGAGGATCCGTCCCGCACGTTCGAGGTCTGGTGGCTTCCCGGTCCGACGCCCGCCCGCGGACAGTTCATCGTCGTCGACTCGGGTCGACCGTTCGAGCCGGGACCGACCTCCCTCGATCTCTCCAAGCCGGAGCACCGTCGGCGGGGCCGCGGTCTCGGGCTGGAGATTCTCCGGAAGGCAATGAAGGACATCGTGTTCCACCCGGGTACGCCGGAAGGGAACATCACGGTCCTCGAGTTCGACCCCCAACCGCTCACCGCGGAGGTACGCCATGTCTGAGGAAGCCCGGATCGTCGAATCAACGACGGACGGAGGAGCTCACATCCTCCGCGTCTCAGGACGTCTGGACGCGAGCAACGCCTATCGACTCGTGCAGCAGTGCCAGCGCGTGCTGGAGCAGGGCGGACTCAACTGCGTCGTGAATCTGGAACAGGTGTCGTTCGTCGCGTCCAGCGGCATCGGTTCGCTGCTGGCCCTGACCGAGACCTTCCGGGACGCCGGCGGCAGTCTACGCCTCGCTCCGATCTCGGAAGCGGTCCGCTCCGTCGTCGGACTGCTGAACCTCACGCAGTACCTGCAGATCGAGGACACCGAGGAGTCCGCCATCCAGGCCATCGGCGCCTGACGATGAGCCCGGAGCTGCCGCGGATTGACCCGCCGTCGCCGATCGGATCGGAACCGATCTCCCGCCGCGGGGAGTCCTCTGCGGAGATCACGGGGCGGACGGCCCTGGCGCTCCGCTCGCTCGTCGAGCTGTCGAACGACCTCAACGATCAGGCGGACGTGTACCAGATCGCGGACGTCGCGCTCCTCAACCTGATGGGTCAGCTCCGGTGTTCGCGATCCGCCCTCTGGTTCCTGCCCGAGGGAGGGGCCGGCGACGCCGTCCTCCTCCGGGCCACCGGCGTCCCCACCAAGCTCGCGAAGGCCCTGGGGTCGGTGTGGGCGAGCTGGATGACGTCGAGCTCGAGCCGGGACCCGGTCACGATCGACGACCTCCGGACGGTTGGATCCGCCCCGGGACTGGACCTGGCGGAGCAGGCGGAGATCGTCCTCGTGGCGCCGATCGTCTCCGGCCAGCGCCTGGCCGGGCTGATCGCCCTGGGACGCCGTGCCTCCGATGATCCGCTCGTGCAGCGAGAACTCGATGCCCTCTCCGCCTCGCTCAACTTCATCGGGGCGGCGCTGGAGAACGCAGCGTTCACGAACCGAACGGTCGAAAGCAACCGCCGGCTCCGGCGCGCGAACGAGCGGCTGGAGGAGCTGGACAGCCTGAAGTCCGAGTTCCTGCGCAACCTGAACCACGAGCTGCGCACGCCGCTCACCGTCATTTCCGCCTACGTCGACAGCTTGCTGATGGCACCGGAAACGCCGCCGCGGCGCGAGCATCTGGAGTCGCTCCGGCGAGAGACGTCCAAGCTGGAGGCGATGCTGATGCGACTTCTCGACTTCGGTCGGTTGCAGGAGGACTGCGAGCCGGTCGACGTGGCGCCGAGCGAGGTCTGCGTCATCCTGAACCAGTACTGCGAGGAGCGACAGCCGGGAATCGCGGCGGAGCTGCGCGAGCTCCGCCTGCACTGCAGCGACGGCGTCCTGACCGCCCGGTTCGAGAGATCGGGCTTGCTGCGCATCGTCGACTGCCTGGTGGACAACGCCGTGAAGTTCGCTCCCCCCGGATCGATCATCGACATCTGCGCGCACGAGGAAGCGGGACTCGTCCGCATCGACGTGACGGACGACGGTCCCGGCATCTCGCCCGAGCGGCTGCCGCACATCTGGGACTCGTTTCGCCAGGGCGACGGTTCGGAGACGCGGCGCCACGGCGGGATGGGCATCGGGCTGGCGCTGGCCCGCAAGCTGGCCTCCCGAATGAACGGTTCCCTCGACGTGGAGACCGAGCTGGGCGTGGGCACGACGTTCACGCTGCGGCTGCCCGCGGGGTAGGCGACGTCCCGCGGTTGCGCTATCGTCGCCGCGATCCGACCCCACCGTTTCCCGGGCGATCGCGTTGACCTCAAGAACGTATCCGCTCCTCCTGCTCCTCATCGCGGCGCTGGCCTCGGTCGCGTTCGCGCCCGCCTGGGACAACGAGCCGTCGCTGGACGACGTCCGCCAGGCCGCCCGCTACGAACCGCCGTCGGACGCCGCGGGCTGGCTGCGCGTGGGCGCGGAGCCCTGGTGGCCCGTGGAGCACGAGAACTACGTCTGGCGACCGCTGGCCCGCACCACGATCGCGGTCCAGAAGGCGATCCACGGTGAGGATCTCCGTCCGCTCTACGCGTTCAACGTCCTCCTGCACGCGCTGACCGCCGTGCTGCTCGCGGTTGCGGCACGCCGCGTCGGGCTCTCCCCCGCCGCTTCCGCGCTGGCCGGCGCGATCTTCGCCGTGCATCCCTCGCACGCGGAGGCGGTGCACCAGATCGTCGGACGGACGGAGCTGCTCTCGGGCGCGGCGATGCTGGGCGGCATCGCGCTCCTCGCCCGCGGGGTCACGCCCGCGGCGCGCTGGCAGCAGCCGCTCCTGTTCGCGGCGGCGCTGGCCGGCAAGGAGAACGCCGTGGTCTATCCGGTGATCGTCGTGCTGCTGCTGAACGACGCGGCTTCGTCCGGGCGATCCGGCCCGATGGGACGCGGCTTCGCCTGGCCGCGCGGCGGCACGACGATCCTGCTGGCGCTGGCCGCCGTCGGCGCGGCGTGGCTCGTCGCCAAGGGGATGGTCACGGGCGGCTGGCTGGAGGGCGCCGATGCGGTTCCGGCCCACGAGAACGTGCTGGCGCGGCTCGGCTTCCTGGATCGGTTGCCGGGGGTGCTCGGCGGACTCGCGTACTTCGTCGCGCACGTGATCGTGCCGGGGGGACTGAGCCCCGACTACTCCGCGCGCTCCCTCCCGCTCGACGGCGGCTTCGCCTGGCCGTGGGCGGGCGCGGGCGCGGGCCTGCTGGTCGCGCTGGTCGCGGTCGCGGTCACGGACGCGCGGCGCGGCGGACACGCCTGGAGATTCGTCGCGGCGGGGCTGGTGTCCTGGGCGATCACGTCGAACGGCCCCTTCCCCATCGGGGTGGCGATGGCCGAACGGCTGTGGTTCTGGCCGTCGGCGTTCGTGATCGCGGCCGCGGCGTGGACCGTCGATGCCGCGGCGGCGCGGGCGGGCGATCGCGTCCGCGGCCTCGTGATGCTGGCGACGGGGATCGTGGTCACGGCGACGTTCACGTGGCGAAGCCTGGACTACGCCCGCGCGTGGCAGTCGCCCTACGACCTCGCGCACGCCACGCTCGCGCAGTTCCCGGACGGCTGGCGGGCGCACGTGAACCTCGCCCGCCTCTACTACGAGCGCAAGCAGTACGAGTCCGGGCGCCGGCACGGCCGCGATGCGGTGCGCATCGCTCCGGACCGGTCGCTGAGCTGGCAGGCGGTGGGCCTCAACGCGATGTTCCTCGGCGGCGGCAGCCGGGAGGCGGAGGACGCTTTCCGCCGCGCGCTCGCGCTGGATCCGCGGGAGGGCGAAGTGCATCGGTATCTCGCCAACGTCCTGGAGATGCGCGGGGACCTCGCGGGGGCCGCCGAGGAGCTCGCGCGCTATCTCTCCTGGCCCGGCGCGCGCGACCGGGCCGTCCTGGAGCCGCGCCTGCAACGGCTGCGCGGGACGGCGGGCGCGTCGCCGTGACGCCGGCGGTGGAGGTGGTGTCGGAGCTGTCCCGCTAGCCTCCGCGCGCGATCGCTTCGGCGAGCATCGCCGGAGTGGCGGGGGTTCCCGCGGCGATCCGGCCGTGCGCCACCAGTTCCCGCCGCAGGTCCAGCAGCGGCGCCACGCGTCGCCAGTCGGAGGGGACGCCTTCGGGCAGGTCCTCTCCGCGACCCTCCCAGGTGATCCGTCCCTCCGCCAGGACCATCGCCCGGCCGCACTCCTCCATGACGAAGTCCAGGTCGTGCGAGACGAGCAGCGTCGTGAAGCCGTCGGACGAAAGCGCGCGCAGCACCTCGCGCAGCTTCTCCACTCCCTCCGCATCCAGTCCGATCGTCGGCTCGTCCAGGAGGAGCGTGCGCGGACGGAACGCGAGGACGCCGGCCAATCCCGCCCGTCGCGCCTCGCCGCCGGACAACGTCTCGGGGGCACGCGATCCGAAGCGCTCCGGCGAGAGTCCCACGCGCTCCAGCGCGGCCGTGGCCTGGCGCCGGGCTTCCTCCTCCCCGACGCCGCGACTGCGCGGTCCGAAGGCCACGTCCTCCAGCACCGTCTCCTCGAAGAACCCGCGCTCCGGCTCCTGGAACACGAGTCCCACGCTGCCCGGCTCCGCCTCGACGCGCCCCGAGTCCGGTTCGTCCAGTCCCGCGAGCAGCGTGAGCAGCGTCGTCTTGCCGGCGCCCGAGGCTCCCACGAGACCGACGCACTCCCCCGCGCTCAGCGCCACGTCGACGCCGCCCAGGATCTCGCGGCGGCCGCCGGACGGCGCGGGGAACGACCGCGTCAGGCCGTCGGCGCGCAGCGCGACGGAGGTCACGACGAGACCTCCGGGAGGATGCGATCCAGCAGGGCTGCGGGATCGTTCCAGCGCTCGCCCCGCTCCTCCCCCACCGCAAGGCCGCGATCGTCCAGTTCCCGTCGCAGTCGATGCAGCGGCGACCAGCGGATCGAGAACTCGTCGGCGCGGGGGGAGCGCAGCAGCTCGGCCGGCGTGCCGTCGAACGCGAGGCGGCCGGAGAGCAGCGCCAGGACCCGGTCGCCGGGAAGGATCTCCTCGGAGCGATGCGTCGCCATCACGACGGTGACGCCGTCGTCGCGCACGGCCCGATCCACTTCGGCGAGGAAGGCCGCCCGGGCCGACGGGTCGAGGCGCGACGTCGGCTCGTCGAGGAGGAGGAGCGTCGGCTCCATGAGCAGTGCGCTGGCCAGCGCGAGGCGTTGCTTCTCGCCCTCGCTGAGGAGGTGCGGCGGGTCACGGCGGCGCGCGGTGAGACCGGCGCGCTCCAGGGCGGCGTCCACGCGCGGGCGCATCTCGTCGGGCGGCATCGCCCGGTTCTCCAGCGGGAACGCGAGGTCCCGCTCCACCGTGCTCCCGACGATCTGATCGTCCGGGGTCTGGAAGACCAGCGACGCGCGCGGCGCGACGGCCTCGGCCGGCCACGCCTCCACGACACCCTCGTCGGGCGGGCGAAGTCCGGAGATCACCTGGAGCAGCAGCGACTTTCCCGCACCGTTGGGTCCCAGCAGCGCGACGCGCTCGCCGCCGCGCAGCTCCAGGTCGATGCCGTCCAGGAGGGCGGGACCGGCGGAACGGCCGGGAGCCCGGAGCCGGACGCCGGCCAGCCGGATCACGGAACGGGAACCGCGGAAGGATCGGCCGGGGCATCGAGCACCTTGAGGCGCTCCCGGGCGCGGTCCGCGAGTTCGTCGTCGGGGAAGCGCGCGAGGAGGTCCTGGTAGGCCCGGCGCGCGGCGCGCCGGTCGCCGTCGTCCTCGTGCGTGCGGGCCAGCGCGTACGCGGCGCCGGACAGGCTCGAGTCCAGACGGAGTGCGGCCCGGAACTCCCCGATCGCCCGCTTCCAGGCGCGGCGCTGGCGCAGCACGTTCCCGAAGGCGTAACGGGAATCGGCGTGGTCGGGACGTTCGGCCGCCACGCGTTCCAGGACCGGCGTGGCCTCCTCGGCCTCGCCGACCCGGAGCAGTGCGAGGCCCAGGTTGTAGCGGATCTCGGTGCGATGCGGGGCGGCCTCGGCCGCCTTCCGGAAGAGATCGGCCGCCTGCCGGTACGAGCCGCGGTCGACCGCGGCGAGGCCGTCGCGGAAGTGGGTCTCCGCGGACCGGACGACGTTGAGCTTGGCGCGGATCTCGGAGCGCGGCGGGGCGATGAGCACGTCGCCGTGACTCAGGCGATCGTCCGGGGAGGCGCCGGCCAGCTCCGCGAGGGCCGGGCCCAGCTCCGGATCCCCGTAGAGCTCCTCGGCCAGGTCCGCGTAGGTGGTCGACGCGCCGATCCGCACGACGCGCTCCCCCGTGAGCGCCGTCTCCACCCGCGGCGGCCCCAGGAGGGCGCAGCCCGGGAGCAGGGCAGCCGCCAGCAGGAGCGCCGGGAGCGCGGCACCTCGCCGATACATGCGAACGAGCGAATTCATAGACTTACGATTCGGAGGGCGACGCGGGCCCCGCGGTGGAAACCAATTCGCTGGAGCGAATCAAACCATCGACCTGGCGGTAGACCTCCAGCAGCGGCGTGCCGGTCCGCTCGGCGATCTCGCGGCAGCTCTCGAACTCCGGGGTCACGCGCCGGGTCCCGTCGCCCAGGTCGCCGATCTTGATCCGCACCGGACCCCACGGCGACTCCAGCTCCCGGGTCTCGCGGGGAAGGACCCACCGCGCCACCGTCCGCCGACGGACCCCGAACGTGGACGTCTCCCGGAAGATCACCTCGGCCAAGGCCCGCGCGCGATCCGGATCGGCCAGGGCGGACAGGACGTAGCCCGGGCGGCCCTTCTTCATCAGGATCGGCGTCAGGTAGGCGTCGCGCGCGCCGGCCTCCATCAGGCGCGCCAGTACAACCGGGAGCGCCTCCGGCGACATGTCGTCGAGGTTCGTCTCCAGCAGCGTGACCTCGTCGATGTCCCAGGCCGTCGCCTCCCGGGCGCCCAGGCTCACGCGGAGCACGTTCGGGCGGCCGGGAATCTCGCGGTGGCCCGCCCCGACGCCCACCGACTCCGCCACGAACGCATCCGTCGAGACCGGTCGCCCGAGGGTGGTGACCAGCGCGGCGCCGGTGGGGGTGAGGATCTCCCCGCGGATCTCCGTACGAACGATCGGAAACCCCTTCGTCAGCTCCAGGACGGCCGGGACCGGGACCGGAATGCGGCCGTGCGCGGTGTCCACCTCGCCGGTGCCGACGCCCAGCGGCGAGAACGTGACGTCGCGGACCTGGAGCAGGTACAGCGCCAGACACACCCCGGCGATGTCCAGGATGGCATCGAGCGCTCCCACCTCGTGGAAGTGGACCTTCTCCATCGGGATCCCGTGGGACCGGGCCTCGGCCTCCGCCAGCCGGCCGAACACCCGTTCGGCGTCGGCCACGACGCTCTCCGGCAGCCGTCCGCCGCGCAGCACCTCCAGCACCTGCGGCAGATGGCGATGGTTCTTCTCGTCCGGCACCTGGAGGGTGACGCGACTCGCCCGCATCCCGCCCGACCGGACCTCGTCCACGACGAGGCGGAACTCCGGCACTGGCAGCGTGGCCAGTCCCTCCCGGATCGCGTCCGGCGGGGCGCCGGCGTCGATCAGGGCCGCCAGGAGCATGTCGCCGGCCGCGCCCCCCACGACGTCGAAGTGGGCCGATTTCATTCGATCTCCCGAATCTGTTGGGCCGCGGGCGAGGACTGCGCGTTGATCACCGCCGACGCATACCCGGCCCCGAATCCGTTGTCGATGTTGACGACCGTCACGCCTGAGGCGCAGCTGTTGAGCATGGCCAGGAGAGCGGCGAGCCCGCCGAAGCTGGCGCCGTAGCCGACCGACGTGGGAACGGCGATCACCGGCACGGAGACGAGACCGCCGACCACGCTGGCCAGCGCGCCCTCCATGCCGGCCACGACCACGATGACCCGCGCCCGCTGCAGCACCTCGCCGTTCCCCAGCAGCCGGTGGATCCCGGCCACGCCGACGTCGTAGAGGCGATCGACCTCCTGCCCGAAGAGCTCAGCGGTGACCACCGCCTCCTCGGCGACGGGCAGGTCCGAGGTGCCCGCGGAGACCACCAGCACGCCGGGCCGGCGCGGGGCGTCGCCGCGCCGCCAGGCGACGGTGCGGGCGAGCTCGTTCCAGTCGGCGCCGGGATGGGCGGTCTGGAGTGCGCGCGCCATTTCCGGGGAGGCGCGCGTCACGAGGACGTCGTCGTCCTGTTCCAGGAGCTTCGCGGCGATGGCGACGACGTGATCGATCGCCTTGCCCTCGCCCAGGATGACCTCCGGCAGCCCGCGCCGCAGCCGGCGGTGATGATCCACGTTGGCGAAGCCCAGGTCCTCGTGCGCGAGATGGCGCAGCCGCTCCACGCCCGCGTCGATGTCGACGCGACCGGCGCGAACGTCCTCCAGCAGGGATCTCAGGGTGCGTTCCATCCGGGCACTCTACCACTTCGGAAGGGGAGGGGCGCGCCCGGGAGTCGCGGGCCGGCCCGCCGCGGACACGAGGGTTGCGGCACGGGCTAGCGGGAGCGGCCTCCGCCGCGACGTCGCCCGCCCCGGCGCGATCCGCCGCGCCGACCGCGCCGCGACGATCGGCGTCGGCGCGGGTCCGTCCCCACCGCCACCACGTCGGGACGCACGGTGATCATCTCCGAGAGGATGCCCAGGAAGGCCGCCCCGAGCACGACGGCCGGCAGGAGTTCGCGAACCTTCACTCCGGCCAGGCCGATGGGGCCGCTGGGCGGCATCGTGGGATCGCGGAAGGCGCCGCCCTCCATCAGGACGGCGACCGCCTGGAACAGGAAGATCAGGACCGGCGCGTAGGCGATGACCAGGACGGAGACGCGCGCGATGACCGTGCTCTCGTTCTCCCAGAGGGCGCGCGCGCCGCGTCCCGCCACGAGGACCATCGGCGGAAGCAGCACGACCGTGGCGGCCAGGAGCGGCGCATGCTGATGTCCGCCGCCCACCACCGGCACCAGCAGTGCGCCCATCAGCACCCAGGTGACGAGGAACGTGTACTCCTGCCGCCGGACGACGCCCGGGCGCAGACCGCGCAGCAGCAACCACCCGAGGCCGAGGATGAAGAGCGCCGGCAGCGTGATGGGAACATCGACCGTGTTCGGACGATCCGCGCGCACGGTGAACACCCAGCCTACCAGGAACAGCCAGGGGAGCAGGCCGGCCGCTTGCCACGGACGACCCGCCGTCCACTCCATCCCGCGGACCACGACGACCACGAGGATGGAGAACACGAGCAACAGATCCGTGGCGGGACCGGGGGAGAGGAGCGTGCGGTACACGTCCACCCACAGTTCCGGCGAGGCCGACGGTGGGAGCAGGAACGACGGGCCCGACGACGAGTGCGCCAGAAAGCGCTCCGCCACCCACGCCACCGCCGCCGTCGCCACGATGAGCACGATCGTCCCGAACACCGCGAAGAACGCGATCTCTCCGGGACGACGGACCGGCAGCGTCGTGGCGCCGGAGGACGATCGCCGGAGTCCGAGCAACAGCCAGATCAGGAGCGTGGTGAGGAACGTCGCGATGCCGGCGGGGGCGAGCAGCAGTCCGAATCCCAGGAAGAGTCCGGCCACGCCCACGCGCGTCGCGGTGACGCCGGCCAGCTGCACCTCGCGGTGGCGCCCCTGCAACGACAGCGCCCACGTGGCGCCGAGCAGGACGAACATCTCGCCCAGCAGCAGCGGGATGGCGCTGGTGGAAGCACGGATCCAGGGTGCCGCGATCGCCAGGAGACAGACGGAGAGGAGTCCGGCCGCCGGCCCCACGACGATGCGCGCGAGGAAGTAGAAGATGACGAGTCCGGCGAGCGCGGCGCCCAGCGACGGGAGACGCGCGGCGAGACGCTGGGTGGGCGTCAGCTCGCCCGACTCGATGTCGATGCCCTGCCACTCCCACGTGGCCTCGGTGAGCGCGCGCGAGAAGGCGCTCCCGGACGACTTGCCCTGCTCGTAGCCGGAGAGCACCTGCTCCACCCAGGCGGTCTCCTGGGGTCGCACCGTGTGGCCGGTCAGCGGCCAGAGCACCGGCAGCCAGAGCAGGAAGATGACGACCAGGCCCAGCGGGACCCACGGGATCTTGTCCTCCACGCCGGTGATCTGACGCAGGAGATCGCTCGTGGGGTCGACGATCTTGCCGTCCGGCGCCACCGGCTCCGCCGGCTTCCCGCCGGTGCGATCCGGGGAGCGGCGCTTCACCGGCCCGCTCCGCCTTCGACGAGACGACCCTCGAGAACCGACCGAACGCGTTCCCAAACCTGCTCCTCCCCGCCGTCCGTCGGCACGACCCGGAACCGCTCCGGATGCCGGCCGGCCACCAGCCGGTACGCCGACCGGACCCGCTCGTGGAACTCGAGGTTCTCCCGCTCGATGCGGTCCAGCTCCTCGTCCCCGGTGCCACGGCCGCCGCGTCGGGCCAGCCCCACCGAGGGATCCACGTCGAAGTAGATCGTCAGATCCGGCTGGACCCCGTCGGTGGCCCAGTCGTTCATGCGCTCCACGAAATCGACGCCCAGGTCCCGCCCGCCGCCCTGGTAGGCGGTCGACGAGTCCCCGAAGCGGTCGCATACGACGCACGCGCCGCGCTCCAGCGCGGGGCGGACGACGTCTCGGACCAGCTGGGATCGGGAGGCGAGGTAGAGGGCCAGTTCGGCCTTCGCCGTGAGCGAGTCGACGCGGTGCAGCAGCAGATCGCGGATGATCTCCCCGGCCTCGGTTCCGCCGGGCTCGCGCGTCACGACGACGTCGAAACCGCGCTCCTGGAGATACTCCACGATCCGTCGACTCTGCGTGGTCTTGCCGGAACCCTCACCCCCCTCCAGGGTGATGAAGATCCCCGTCCGGCTTCCCATTCCCACTCCCGATCGGCACCCGCCGGTCCGGGCGCATCTTCGCCCGAAGCGGCGGCGCGGTCAAAGGTTTCGAGGGGGTGGCGAGGGGCCGGAAAGCCCCGGAAACGGGCGGCGCCGGTCAGACGGAGGGGGACTCCGCCTCCATCTCGCGTGCTTCCAGCGGCGCGTCTGAGGACTTCCCGGAGGACTCCTCGCGAGCCATCGACCGCGCCACCAGGATCATGCGCTGAACGCTCGTCAGGTTGGTGAACACCGCGAGGATCCAGAGCACGACGCGCAGCCCGCCTTCCTGGAAGAAGCTCCCCAGCGCCAGGAGCACGATGCGCTCCGGCCGTTGCAGCATGCCGCCCGACACTTCCTGTCCCAACCCCTCGGCCCGCGCCTTCGTGTAGCTGACCATCAGGCTGCCCGTGATCGCCAGGACCGCGACGACCTGCATCATCGGCTCACCTTGGAATCGCCAGAGGATTCCCAGGAAGACGACGATCTCGGCGTAGCGATCGAGGTTGGAATCGAGGAATGCGCCGAACCGGCTCATGCGGTGGCCTTCGCGGGCCACGGCGCCGTCCAGGAGATCGAAGATGCCGGCGAGCAGCAGCAGAACGCCGGCCCAGACCAGCGAACCGACGCCGTACATCCACCCGGCCGCCACCGACGTCGCCAGTCCCGCGTAGGACAGCGCGTTCGGATGGATGCCGCTGCGGATGAGGGCGCCGGTCAGCGGGCGGAGGATCGCCAGAACGACGGGCTTGAGGTCCTTCGCATTCAAACGGCCACCTCACGGGGAAGACCCGGAACCGAGCCCAGATTCGCCCCGGATGGCCGCTCTGGTCAAGAGGAAGGGCCCCGGGAGGCGTTCCCGGGGCCCGAAGGGGAGTCACCGAATCCGGACGAGCTTCTCGTGACTCACCCCGGACGACGTGTGCAATCGGACGAAGTACACGCCGGGGCTCACCGCCGATCCGTTCTCGTGACGGCCGTCCCAGGGGATGTCGTGGACGCCCGCGGAGAGGACCCCGTCCTCCAGCCGCCGGACGAGGCGGCCGGCCACGTCGTGGATCCCCAGGGCGACGGGCTGAGAGGACGGGATCTCGAACTGCACGGACGTGCGCGCGCGGAACGGGTTGGGACGCGCGCCTCGCAGCGCGCCGAGACGGGCACGATCGGCCGGGACGTCCGGAGCGTCGACCGGGCTGGATCCCTCCACCAGCGTCAAGAGCTGGTCCGCCGCGACGTTCTCGAGGACCTGCTCCAGGCCGGAGGGCCAGCGCACCACCAGCGAGTCGACCCCGGTCGCATCGCCCAGCCCGAAGTGAACGCGGAGGTTCTGCCCGCAGTAGCCGTGCGCGCCCTGGACATCGCGGCGCTGCCACACCGGCGACCCATCGACGACGGCGCGCGCCCGCACCACCGCCCCGATGGCGCTGGTGTTGCTGGTCGTCCCGACGAGGTCGAGCTGCAGCCAGTGGTTCCCGACCGCCTCCGCATTGTTGCGGAAGAGGTGGTTCACCTGGTTGTCCGCCTGCCAGTTGGCGATGGCCAGATCCAGGTCCCCGTCCAGGTCGTAGTCGCCGAACGCGAGCCCGTAGGACCAGCCGTTGTTGTCCCACACCGGACCGGAGTCGATGCGGACCAGCGTGCCGCCGTCGTTGCGATAGAGGTGGTTGCGACGCTTGCGCGTGGGATCGGGCGCGAAGCCGTTCGTGATGACGAGATCGAGGTCCGCGTCGTTGTCAATGTCGCCCCAGGCGGTGGACACGGAGAACCCGCCGAACGCGGACGGCCCGGTGGGATCCAGCACGAACGTCGCCGTGCCGGTCTCCGTGAGCTCGTTGCGGTAGAGGAAGTTCGATCCGTTGTTCCAGTTGGCCAGGACGATGTCGAGGTCGCCGTCGTTGTCGTAGTCGCCCCAGCTCGCGGAGAACGTCTGCGCAGCGCCGCCGGTCACGTCGCCGAGGTTCTGCTGCACGAACGCGGGAGTCCCCAGGTTCGCCAGCTGGTTCTGCCAGAGGTCGTTCGGCTCGCCGCCCTCGTTCGTCAGGTAGAGGTCCAGGTCGCCGTCGTCGTCGTAGTCGGCCCAGGCGCCGTGCCGCGACGTGCGACCGTCGTTGGAGAGCGGGCTTCCCGCCTGCTCCACGAGCGTCCCGCCGTCGTTGCGGTAGAGCAGGTTGTCCTCGCCGTTGGAATTCACGACGTAGAGATCCAGGTCGCCGTCCTGGTCGTAGTCGATCCAGGCGACATCCTCCGAATGCGTCGCCGTGTTGACGGCATCGCCGGTGAGGATCCGGACGAACGTGCCGTCGCCCTGGTTCTCGAACAGCGCGTTCAGCTCGCCGTACCAGCTCACGACGAACAGGTCCTCGTCCCCGTCGCCGTCGAAGTCGCCGAAGCTGCACCCGTCCGCGCGCAGTCCGTCCTGGCCGATCGCGGCGGCGGGCTGGCGCACGAACGCGCCGCCGTCGTTGCGGTAGTAGTCGTTGTTCTCGCCGAGGGCTCCGCCGCGCGTGAAGTACAGGTCCAGATCGCCGTCGCCGTCCGGATCGATCCACGCGACCGCGCGGTGCCCGCCGGACTCCAGCACGGGATCGACGCCGGTCAGCAGCGTGAAGTCCTGCGCGGCGGCAGGGGAGAGCGAGGCCAGCAGGGCGAGCAGGGCCGGGCCGGCGACGCGCCGGACCGGGTCGGGGAGCGGCCGGGGGCGGGCGGCCGCGGGACGGGGGACGATCATGGGGCTCCTCCGGGTTGCGGGTGGCGAGCCCCCACCTTGGCCCCATTTGGTCCCACGAAAAGGACCAAGATTGGTAATAGTGAGAGTACCAATCTCGACCCGGAGACCCGTGAATGGACCCGTCCCTGCTGTCGCTCCGCCCCGGCCGCCCGCTGGCCGAGCAGATCTACGAGGGCCTCGCGCGGGCGATCGCGGACGGCAAACTGGCGGCCGGGGAGCGGCTGCCGGCGAGCCGGCGCCTGGCGGACGATCTGGGGGTCTCCCGGAACACGGTGCTGAGCGCGTACCAGCAGCTCCAGGCCGAGGGCTACCTGCAGACCGCGGGCGCGGGCGGCACGCGGGTGGCCGGCGACCTGCCCGTCCTCGGCACCGCCGCGACCCGGCGACGCGACACGGCGGCGCGGGCGCGGGCTCCGCGCCTCTCGCGCGCGGGACGGGGCCTTCTCCGCCACCCGACGATCTTCGCGCCGCTGACGACGGCCGACCGCGAGAAGCCGGAGATCGACTTCGACTACAACGTGAACATCTCGGATCCGCGGGGACGGGAGGCGTGGTCCCGCGCGCTGCGACGCGCCGCGGCCCGCTTCGAGACCACGATCGGTTCGTTCGACTTCCGGCGACGCCCCGGCCCGGCGCACGAGGCCGTCGCCCGCCACCTGCGCCTGACCCGCGGCGTGCGGACCGAGCCCGACGGGGTCCTGCTGCTGCCGTCCGTGCAGGCGGCGCTCTCCATCGCCGTGGAGGCGCTCTGCAATCCCGGGGACGCGGTGGCCCTGGAGGACCCGCACTACCTCGGCATGCGTACGGCGGCGCGGACCCGCGGCGTGCGCGCGATCCCGATCCCGGTGGACGAGCAGGGGCTGTGCACGGATCGCCTGCCGCGTCCGTCGACGCGGGCGCGCATCCTCTACACCACACCGTCGCACCAGTGGCCGACCGGTGTCGTGCAGCCCGTGGCGCGTCGCCTGGCCGCGCTGGAGTGGGCGCGGAAGAATCGCGCGTGGATCCTGGAGAACGACCACAACTGCGAGTACCGCTACGAGGGCCCGGCCGTCCCGTCCATCCAGGGGCTCGACGAATCGGGCTCCGTGATCTACGTCGGCGCGTTCACGCGACTGTTCTCGCCGCCGCCCGCGATGGGCTTCCTCGTGGTGCCGCCCTCCCTCATCGACGTGTTCCGCGCGGCCGCGCTCGTCGGCGGACACTTCATCTCGCGGGTGGAGACCGAGGCGATGGGCGAGTTCCTGCTGTCGGGCGAGATCGAGCGACTCCTGCGCCGCGTCTGGCGAAGCACGCGCGAGCGACGCGGCCGGCTGCTCGCCGCGCTCCGCGGCGCGGACCTGGGCGATGCGCGGATCCACGCGGCCGCCAGCGGGCTGCATCTTCACGTGGCCTTTCCCGGGGCCACCGGGGAGGACGTGGATCGGGCGGTGCGCCGCGCGGAGGAGCGGGGGGTGGGCGTCTACCCGGACACGCCGTTCCGGCTGCGGCCGACCGACGCGCCCGGGATCCTCGTCGGCTTCGCCTCCCCGCCGATCGACCGCATCGACGAGGGCGTGGATCGGCTGTCCGGTGCGATCCGGGAAACGCTCGGAAGCTGAGTGTGGACAGTCCCTCCGTGATCGTTGATAACAGGATCACGTCGGTGGGTTGGGGGAACCGGGGCTTCGCGACCGACGCGCTTTCCGCCGCCGATGTCAGCATCGGCAAGGATCCGCAAAACGCGCCGCCGGCGGTGACGCCGCGCGCCCGGCCGTCACGGTGTAAGAACGACTGCACCGTTGTACGCCTTGCACACGAGCCCCCACCTCCGCCGCATCTCCTCGCGGTGATGCCGGGTCGAACCTTCCTCGCCTGTGCATCGGCTCACCCGAGCTGTTCACGACGTGCGCACGACCCCGACGGGACGTCCGGGACGGCCAGCGGCCGCCTGGGGCGATCCTGGACGGCCGACATGTCCGGAGAGTGAACAGGTCGGCGGGCAGCTGGATCGTCCGCCCGCCGGATCAACACTCTCCGGGTGATCAGGAGTCCCGCAAAGTTGCCGTCTGCCAGCACTTTGACGGTTTGGCATCGTTCCTGCTTCTAGGGGCGTGGGATCCGGATCGGCCGCAGGGCGGCCTCCGGTGGGGAGGCAGGGGCTGGCAACGGATCAGCTGCACTGCAACGAGACGTCAGGGGTTCGCTCGGCCTCGCAACGGCGACGCCCAGCGAATCCGGGGAGGGTGGAAGTGACAGTTCGCAGCGGAGCCGACTTCGTCCTGGTGACGGCGGTCGCGCTCCTCTTCACGATGGCGATCGGCGTTCCGGCGGCTTCGGCCGGAGAGCGGATCCTCTCGCACGAGCTCGAGTACAAGGGCGCCTTCCGGCTCCCGGGTGACATGAGTTCCAGCTCGGCCTGGCCGTGGGGCGGCGGCGGCATGACGTTCCGTCCCGGCGGGGACCCGAGCGGCGCCGACGACGGCTTCCCCGGCTCGCTCTTCATCGAGGGCAAGGCCGAGGTCGTGGCCGAGGTGACCATTCCGGTGCCGGGCAGCTCGCCCGACTTCGACGGTGACGATCTGCCGCGCGGCGAGATGCTGCAGGGCTTCGCCGACGTGACCGGAGGCATGCGGGCCGGCGTGGCCGGCGTGGACCGGCTCGGCGACATCGCCTACGTGCCGGCGCGCTCCGGGCAGTCGCCCAAGCTCTACTGGACCGTGTACGAGTACTACAACGTGTCCGGGGAGAACTACCTGAGCCACGGCGCGTCGGAGCTGACCCTGTCGGATCCGCGACCGACCGGCGTGTGGCGCCTGGGCTCCGAGGCCGACGTGAACTACCACGCCATGAAGACCTCGGACTACATCTTCCCGATCGACGAGGAGTGGGCCGAGGCGAACGTCGGCGGCAAGATGCTCCTCTCCGGTCGGCATCGTCCGAACGGCGCCTTCGGCGGCGCCCAGGGGCCGGCGCTCTACGCGTTCGCTCCCGTGGACGGCGCGATGCCGGCGACCGGCGGAGCGCTCGAGGCCACGTGCCTGGTGATGTATCCGACCGACGGCGACTACTTCCCGGACTACTGCGCCGACGACAAGTGGTCGGGCGGCGCCTGGCTGAAGGCGGGCGACCGCGACGCGGTGCTCGTGATCGGCAGCAAGGGCAAGGGCGAGGAGCGCTACGGCGACGGACTGCCGGGCGACTGCTCCGCGGCGAAGGGTTTCCACTGCGATCCCTACGAGCCGCAGTTCCTCTTCTACAGCCCGGACGATCTCGCGGCGGTGGCCCGCGGCGAGCGGCAGCCCTGGGAGGTCCTTCCCTACGAGACGTACGTTCCGGACGACGTGTTCTGGCCGCGGTGCCGCATGTCGCCCGCGAGCTGCGCGTACGATCCGGCCACCGGGAATCTCTACGTGCTCCAGTACAACGGCGCCGCGATGGACTACGGCGTGATGGTTCCCATCGTTCACGTGTGGACGGTGTCCGGGGTGCCGCTCCCTCCGCCGGACGACGGCGGCGACGACGACGGTTCGGGCGGCGATGACGGTGACGACGGCGACCCGCGTCCCATCCGTCGGCCGACCGGGGAGGCGCTCCTGGACGACATGGTCCTGATCACGCCGAACCCGACGACGGACGTCACGACCGTCCTCATCGACGACATCTTCGAGGGCCAGATCCGGCGGACGTCGGTGCACGACCTGACCGGCCGCCTGGTCACGGACCTGCGCATGGGCTCCTCGGGCATGGTCCAGTGGGACGCCCGACGAGCCAGCGCGGGGATCTACTTCGTCCGGGTGGAGTCCACCCACGGCGAGGTCGTGACCAAGAAGGTGTCCCGCCTGAGATAGGAATGCATGTGGTCCCCTCGCCCCGGGGACCCCGCTCTTGTACCGTCCGCCCCCTGCCGATACTCTGCGAAACGCCCGCTCGGGCCGGCTGCCTGCGTGCGCCGGCCCGTCGGACGTTTCTTCCCGGAGCCAGGCATGAGCACCCCCGAACCAGGTCCCGCGTCCGCCCCGATGCCCCTCAAGGGCCCCGGCCGCCGCAATCCGTGGCGGCTTCGCGAGCTCCCGCGCGTGGCGCTCAGCCACGGCCTCGTGATCGGCACGTTCGCACTGGGACTGGCCGCGGCCTCCGCCTACATCGCCCTCAACTACCCGCTGCGGGAGGCGCTGGCGCTGTTCGCCTGCCTGCTGGGCGGCGTGGCCGTCATCCTGGAGCCGTTCGTCGGGATCATGGCCTACTTCGTCCTGGCGTTCTTCCGGCCGCAGGATCTGTTCTGGGGACTGGGCGACGTGCGCCTCACCTACCTCGTGACACTGGCGACGCTGGGAGCGCTCGGCGTGCACCTGCTCCTGCGGCCGTCGCTGGCGTTCCTGAAACGCTGGGAGACCCTGTTCCTGCTCGTGCTGTGGGCCTCGCTCCATCTCTCCATCGAGTTCGGGGAGTTCGGCGCGCCGCAGCCGCGGTGGATCGGCTACTACAACAAGCTGTTCCTCGTGTACTTCGTCATCCTCGCCGTGACCCGATCCACGTCGATGCTGTTCGTGCTGACGGGGATCATCGCGCTGTCGGTGGGCTACCTCGGCTGGTGGGCCAACGAGAAGTACTTCTTCCAGGGCTGGTACGAAGTGCACGGTCCGGGCTACACGCTCCGCGACCGGAACGACTTTGCGATGCTCATGGTGATGGCGCTGCCCTTCATGTGGGCGTTCGCGCGATGGTTCAAGAACCCGTTCCTGAAGCTGGGCCTGCTGGGCCTCGTCCCGATGACGGCGCACGGCATCATGGTGACGTACTCCCGCGGCGGCTTTCTGGGCATGGCGGTCGTGTTCGCGTTCCTGGCCTGGCGGGAGAAGAACAAGTGGGTCCGCACGGCGATGATCGTCGGCGGGGTGGGAGGCTTCCTGTCGGTGGCGGGCGCCAACTACACCTCGCGCATCGGCACCATCGAGAACTTCGAGGAGGACAAGTCCGCGGCCGGACGCCTGGACTCGTGGGAGACCGGGATGCGCATGGCCAACGCCAACCCCGTCTTCGGCGTGGGGCTGCGGCAGTACGTGTTCGGCTACCGCTACTACGTCGAGGACCCGTCCGAGCGCGCGCGCGAGGCGCACAACTCCTGGGTCCAGCTCGTGGCGGAGTGCGGGTATCCGGCGGTCATCGCGTACGGGCTCCTCGTTCTCGCCACCATCGTCTCCACCTTCCGCGTCCAGCGGCGCCTCCCCCAGCTCCCCGAGGCGGCGCGAAAACGGGCGGAAGCGTTGAACCTGGCCTACCAGGCCTCTCTCCTGGGATACCTCATCTGCGGATTCTTCCTTTCCATGGAGGACCAGGAGTTCTTCTATCTCATCGTGGCGATGGCCCAGATCCTGGACCGGCTGACGGCAGCCGAGGTCCGGGAGGCGGTCGCCCGCGCGCCGGTCGAGTCGGACCCGGGGACCTCCCCCGCGCCCGTCGCGGCCTCGGCGTGAACCCGACGGAGTCTTCATGAGCCCCACGATGGACCTGACCGCCCGGCACAGCCTTGCGGTCCTCATCGATTTCGAGAACCTGGCCCTCGGCTTCACCAAGGGATCCAAGGACACGTTCGACATCCACCGCGTCCTGGACCGTCTCCTGGACAAGGGCAAGGTGGTAGTGAAGGTCGCGTACGCGGACTGGAGCCGCTTCCGCAAGTACGAGCAGGACCTGCACGAGGCGGGGATCGAGCTCATCGAGATCCCCAAGCGCGCGATGACCGGGAAGAACTCCGCGGACATCCGCCTCGTCGTCGACGCGATGGACCTCAGCTACGCCAAGGAGCACATCGACACGTTCGTGATCGTCTCCGGCGACTCGGACTTCTCGCCGCTGGTGAGCAAGCTGAAGGAGAACGGCAAGTCCGTCATCGGCCTGGGCATGCGGGAGTCCACGTCCAAGCTGCTCGCGGACAACTGCGACGAGTTCCTCTACTACGAGGACCTGGGCCCGGAGCAGGCCGACATCGAGACGTCGTCGGGATCACGCAAGATCCCCAAGGAGAGCCAGGCCGCGTACCAGCTCCTCTTCGAGTCGGTGCGGGCGCTGCAGCGCGAGAACTACGACCTTCTGCTCGCGTCGCGCGTGAAGGAGACGATGAAGCGGAAGCAGCCGTCGTTCAGCGAGTCGTCCTACGGCTACCGCAGCTTCAGCGAGTTCCTGGAGGAGGCGGAGGAGGGCGGCTTCCTGGAGCTCAAGACGGACGAGCTCTCCGGCACGTACGTCGTCACGAAGCTGAAGACGGGCGGCCGGCGCCGTCGCGGCGGCCGGGGTGGAGGCGGGCGGAAGAGCTCCAAGTAGGCGGGCGGCGGGCGAAGGCCGACGCCGGGGCGGACCTAACCGGCGTCCCCGGCCGCCAGCTCCCGGGCGCGGCGGGTCAGGGCGTTGCGCGGCGCCCCGGTCAGGTCGGCCACCTCGCGGGCGGCCCGTTCCGGAGAGAGACCCTGGGCCATCGCCCAGCGCAGCAGATCGTCCCGGGCGACGCTCACCGTGCCGTCGTCCTTGCCGGCCGCGGCGCCCTCCAGGATGACGACAATTTCTCCTTTCGGTGACTCGGAGAAGCGCCCGGCCAGCTCGGCCAGGGTGCCCTCCACGCTCTCCTCGTGCTGCTTCGTCAGCTCCCGGGCGACCGTCGCGCGGCGGCCCTCGCCCAGCACGCTCGCCGCATCGGCCAGGAGATCCGGGAGCCGGTGCGGCGCCTCGTACAGCACGATCGTTCGCGGTTCGGCCGCCAGCTCCTCCAGCGCGCTCCGGCGGGCCGCCGCCTTCGGGGGCAGGAAACCGGTGAACACGAAGGGTCCGGCCCCGAACGAGGAGATGCTGAGCGCGGCCGCCACGGCGCTGGGGCCGGGGATCGTCTCCACGCGGATCCCCTCGGCGCGCGCCAGCGAGACCAGCAGCGCGCCGGGATCCGACACTCCGGGCGTGCCGCCGTCCGTCACCAGGGCGACGGTCTCCCCGGCGCGGAGTCGCTTCAGGATGGCGTCGGCCTTCTCGCGCTCGCGCGGCGCGAAGTAGGAGAGCATCGGCTTCCTGGGAAGTCCGAGGAGCTCCAGGAGCCGGCCCGAGCGGCGCGTGTCCTCGGCGGCCACGGCATCGGCCTGCGCCAGGACGGTCCGCGCGCGAGGGGAGAGGTCGTCCAGGTTGCCGATGGGCGTGGCGACCACGCGGAGGCAGCCCGGACGATCGCTCATGCGGCGGGGCCGCGGGAGGCGTCGGCGGACGGTTCGGCCAGCCGGCGGTCGACGCCGCGACCTCCGTCGCGCGGGTACCGGAAGTCCGGCCCGATCGTCCGCGTGCTGAGCTTGGCGATGAGCGGGAGTCGTCGCTTGTACTGGCTGCCGCGCACGCGCCGCGCCACGGAACGGACGAAGGCCGCGTCCACGCCCTGCTCGATCAGACGATCCGGCGAGACGCGGTCGTCGATGAGCTGCGCCAGCAAGGCGTCGAGGCGCTCGTAGGTGGCGCCCAGTTCCTGCTCGTCGCTCTGGCCGGCCCAGAGATCCGCGGAGGGCGGCTTGGTCCGGACGGATTCGGGTACGCCGAGGTGCGCGGCCAGCGCCCGCACCTGCGTCTTGTAGAGATCGCCCAGCGGATTCAGCGCCGACGCCAGGTCCCCGAACATCGTCCCGTAGCCGAGCAGGAGCTCGGACTTGTTGCTGGTGCCCACCACCAGCCCGCCGCGCTCGGCCGACACGTCGTAGAGGACGATCATCCGGCAGCGCGCGTACACGTTGCCGCGCCGCAGCGGCGTCACGTCCGTCGCCTTCTCCAGGTAGGCCTCCGCCATCGCCCCGATCTCCACGGTGCGGGCGGTCACGCCGGTGGCGTCCACCACGAGCTGCGCGTCGGTCAGGCTCTCCGGCGACGACTCGCGGGCCGGCATCCTCACGGCGGTGACGTTCTCCGGGCCCAGCGCGCGCGCGGCGAGGACGCACGACACCGCGGAGTCGATGCCGCCCGACAGGCCGACGACGGCGCGCGTGAACCCGGCGGACGCGCACTCCTCGCGCACGAACGCCTCCAGGATCCGCTCGACGGTGTTCGCCTCCAGCGTGGGCAGCGGCAGACCGTCCTGGCTGCGGGCCGGCGTCACGAGGCGGACTCCGGATCGTCCGGGCGGCGAAGGACATCGCCTTCGGGGGACGCCGGCGTCTCCCCCGTGGTGCGGCGGCGCCGGCGCGTCCGCCAGATGCGGTCCAGCTCGGAACGGACGACGTCCAGGCGCTCGTCGCGCAGGAGCGGCGTGTGGATGCGCTCGCGTCGCACGAGGTCGAAGTCGACCTCCGTGGTGGGACGATCCGTCTCGTGGTACTTGCCGGTGAACACGACCTCCCCGGCCGGGCTCACGACGGTGGACCCGCCCCAGAACCCCACGCCGTCCTCGAAGCCGGCGCGGTTGGAGTAGATCATGAACACTGTCAGCGACGACGCGTAGGTGAGGAGCAGCCGCTCCCACGCCAGCGTGCTCTTGGCCTTGCCCTCCTCGCCGACGCCGCGCGTGGGACTGGCCGACAGCGCGAGGATGGCGAGCGCACCGTCCAGCGCGGCGAGGTAGGGCATGGGCAGGTGCCAGACGTCCTCGCAGACGAGCATCGCCAGACGGCCGAACCGCGTGTCGAACGCGCGCACGCCGTCGCCCGCCGCGAAGTATCGACCTTCCTCGAACAGTCCGTACGTCGGCAGGTGCACCTTGCGGTGCACGTGGAGCAGCCGGCCGCCCTCGCAGTACGCGGCCGAGTTGAAGAAGAGGTGTTCCGGACTCTCCTCCACGAAGCCGAACGCGATCGACACGCGCTGCGACGCCGCGACGAGCGCGCGCATCTCGGGCGAGTCCGGATCCACGGCGCACTCCGGGACGTGATCGCGCAGTCCGTAGCCGGTCAGCGCCAGCTCCGGGAAGACGAGCAGATTCACGTCGTCGGCCTCGGCCTCATTCACCGCGGCCAGCATCATCTCCAGGTTGGCGGGAACGTCGCCGAGCGCGGGAGCGAACTGCTCGATGCGCACGCGGGGGCGATGGATCCTCAAGCGGGCCCCTCCAGGGTCGGCACCCATCCTTCGAAGTGGACCTTCAGGCCGCCGGCGCCCCGCGGCACGAACGTCACGATGGGATCGTGGCCGGCGGGGCGGTCCGGGAACTCGCCCTCGCTCAGGAGGGCGTTCACGCGGTCACGCTGATCGAGCTCACGGGACGTGCCGCCCTCCCGGTAATCCAGGATCCGGAAACGGGGACTGCGGTTCCCTTTGCCGAAGGGCATCGCCGCGCGGAGCGTCCGGGAGAAGAGCTGATCCACGTCGGAGCGGCGGATGGGGACGGCGTCCTCGGCCGACGCGTCGTCGGGGACGTCCATGGCCAGCAACTCCTCGCGAAGCCGACAAATTAGATCGTCGGCCTGGTCGATCGGGGCGGAGAAACCGGCCGCCTGGCGGTGGCCGCCCCAGCTCTCCAGCCGATCCGCCAGCCCGGCGAGGACGTCCACGAGGTTCACGCCGTCGGGGCCGCGCAGCTCACCGACGATGCGGTCCCCCAGCGGAAGGATCGCCGCCGCGGGGCGGCCGGTCCGCTCCACGAGGCGCGTGGCGCCCTTGCCGAGGGAGCGCTGGGCCACGTCGTCCACCCGGACGACCGCCGACGTGCCCTCCTCCAGCTCGCGGGCCGCCGCCGCCTCGATCCTCGAGATCCCCTCCCGGATCCGCGCCTCCTGGTCCAGGAACGCGTGGACACAGTCCTGGACGTCTCCCGCCCACGATTCCCGGGTCAGCAGGGCATCGAGGCCGGGGGAGCGGCCGTTCACCGAGGGCACGGCCGCGAACACGGCGGCCAGCCGCTGGGCCTTGTTCGTGCGGAGAACGGCCGCCGGACCGATCTCCAGGGCGCGCCGGACCAGATCCACGGCGGGTCGGCTGCCGGCGGCCACAGCGCTGAGCCCTCTCACGACCAGGCCCCGGTTGTTGCGGGACAGGTCCCCGTAGTCGGCGATGGTCCCGAGCGCGACAAGATCGAGGAGCTGACAGAAGTGCTTTTCGGCAGCCGCCATCCGGTCCATCTCCGTCGGGGCGGCGTCGCGGTCGGCGGCATCGTCCAGCACGTCGTGCGCCCGGCGACGGAGCAGTCCGCGCATGAGCACCGCGGCCACCCCGGCTCCGGTGAGGTCCGTGCAGTCGGTCTCGCCGGGGCGGACCTTGGGATTCACCAGCAGCGTCACGGCCGCACGACCTTCGGCCACCTCGTGGTGGTCCGTGACGGCCACGCGCATCCCAAGCTCCCGGGCCAGCTCCTCCTCCTCGCGATTCGTGCTGCAGCCGTCCGTCGTGAGGATGAGCCTCACGCCCTGCCGCGCGAACGAGCGGATCAGGTCCGGGTAGAGGCCGTGGCCCTCCACCGCTCGGTTCGGGATGTAGGACGTGACGCGGCCGCCGAGGCGCTCCAGCGTCTCCACGGCGATGGCCGCCGACGTGATGCCGTCCGGGTCGTCGTGCCCGAAGACGGCGATCAGCTCATCGCGGTCCAGCGCGTCCTCGACCTCGTCCAGGAGCTCCTCGGCGCCGACCAGGTCGCACGGGAGCGGGCCCAGCGACCCTGCGGCGGCCAGGAACTTCTCGGCCTCCTCGTCGGAGCCGAGACGACGCGCGTAGAGATCGCGCAGCACCGGGTGGAACTGCCGGATCCCGGCCTCGGGAACGGGGAGGACGGAGTCGCGTTCCACGTCAGCTCTCCGCCGGCGCGACGGCGCCCGACAGCACCGACGCCAGCACGGCGGCGGCGCGTTCCACGTCCGCCCGCGTCACGTCCAGGTGCGTGACCGCCCGCAGCAGCGTGTTCCCGAAGGGCACGACGCGCACGCCGTGCTCGTCCGCGGCGGCGGCCAGCTCCACCGGGGTGCGGCCGGTGGCCGCCACGTCGAACACCACGATGTTCGTCTGCGTGGCCTCCAGGTCCACGTCCACGCCGGGAACTTCGGCCAGGCGCTCGGCCAGAAGGCGCGCGTTCGCGTGATCCTCGGCCAGGCGATCCACGTGGTGGTCCAGACCGTAGAGGGCTCCCGCCGCCAGCAGCCCGGACTGGCGCATGCCGCCGCCCAGCCGCTTGCGATGCACCCAGCAGCCGTCGATGAACTCCTGCGTGCCCACCACCAGCGATCCGACCGGCGCGCCCAGCCCCTTCGACATGCAGACCGAGAGGCTGTCGACGTCCCGCGCGATGCGCGCGGGCGAGAGCCCCGTGGCGACGGCGGCGTTCCAGATCCGCGCGCCGTCCAGGTGGACGGGCAGGCCCGCCTCGCGGGCCGTGGCGGCCACCGCGTCCAGGGCGTCCTGCGGCCACACGCTGCCTCCGGCGGCGTTGTGCGTGTTCTCCAGCCAGACGGCCGCCGTGCGCGGACAGTGCGGAACCGCGGGGCGGACGGCTCGACGGACGTCGTCCGGGTCCATCACACCGTGCCGGCCGTCCACGGGGAAGAACGCCACGCCGGACAGCGCGCCGGCGGCCCCCGCCTCGAACAGCACCACGTGGGAGCCTCGATCCAGGATGATCTCGTCGCCCGGACGGGCCAGCGCGCGCACCGAGATCTGGTTCGCCATCGTGCCGCTGGGCACGAAGAGGGCGGCCTCCTTCCCCAGGACGGAGGCGATCCTCCGCTCCAGCGCATGAACGGTCGGATCGTGCTCCAGGACGTCGTCCCCCACCTCGGCCGCCGCGATGGCCTCGCGCATGGCCGGACCGGGCCGGGTGACGGTGTCGGATCGGAGGTCGATGACCGGGTCCAAGACTCGCTCCGGGGGAAAGTCTCCGGGAAGGGAAGAGGGTCAGGGTAGCACGCGACGGGGCCTCCGGAAAGGCGACCGGCCCGTCGGGATCGGCGGAGCTACGAACGGCGCCCCCGGCCGCGGCGCGCGCGGGCCGGCGCCGGGCCGGGGACCGTCGCCCGTGGGGGGCGCGAGGAGCGCCGGACGCAAGAAGGCCCCGCCGGCCGTGGACCGACGGAGCCTTCGGGTGCCGCGGGCCGAGGGAACCCCCTATTGTTCCTCGCCCTGCAGCACGATGGCGATCTCACCGGTGGGCGGCGCGCCCGGCTGGGCCCGGGCCACGGTGCGGACCCGGTTCGGATCGGCGAGCAGCCGCTCCTTCAGGCAATCCGCGACCACGCCGGCCAGGGCGTCGGCGTGCGCGAACGTCGGGGCGGCCACCTGCACCTCGATCATGCCCGGGGTCGACCGGCGGTTCGCCTCCGTGGCGGCCTCCAGGAGAAGCGTCGGGGCCAGACGCGGCGCCTGCTTCTCCCAGCCGTCCGGAAGCTGCGCGCCCGTGAACAGGAACGCGTGCCCGCCGTCCTGGTCGCCGCGGTACGCGGGCAGATGGAAGCCCGGCCCCACGAAGTTGCGACGGTTCCCGGCCTTGTCGGCAGCCTCCAGCGAGTAGGAATACGTGAGTGCGGGCGAGGCCAGCGAGCCGTCGAGGCAGCGGCCGTCCCACTCGATCTCGTCGGGCGGCGAGCCCTTGCCCGAGAACTCGGCGACGGTCCGCGACCGGCTGTCGGCGATGGCCAGCTTCCACTCGGCCACGCCCTCCAGCTCGGGCCGGAAGCGCGCGACGGTTCCCGTGCGGAACGACGCGGCCCACGGATCGGCCAGGTGGTCGATGGGACGGAGCGTGGAGACCTCCAGGTACGGACTGCGCAGGTCGATGCTCTCCCGCTGCAGCACCGCCAGCGGATTCCCCCACTCCAGGCCCGGCGCGCTCGCCGGATCCAGATCCAGCGACAGCTCCGGGCGATCGAACTCGATCTGGATGCGGTTCTCGCCCTTCACCGTCAGGCTGGGCAGCTCGGTGTCGTCCTCGCCGCCAGACAGCGTCATGGGCGCGTCCGGTTCCGCGGGCGGCGGCGGCGCGGCCTCCGCGACCCCGGCGAACGTCAGCGCGGCGGCCGCCGCGGCGACCGCGAGGCGGACCCTCGGCATCATCATCCTTCCTCCGTCCTATCTCGCGTCGTCGAGACGGTAGTTCAGCGTGATCGTTCCCCACTGCTCGCCGGAGGTTCCGCCGGGCAGCGGCTCGAACTGCCAGTCGAGCAGGGCCAGCTTGGCGTTCTGGTCGAAGTCCTCGAAGCCCGAGGTCTTCTCCACCAGCACGTTCCGCTTCACCTGTCCGTCGGGCAGCACGGTGAAGTGCAGTCGAACGCTTCCCTCCACGGCCTCCTGCTTGGCCCACTCCGGATAGTCGGGCGGGCGATACTGCACGATCGGCCGATCGGCCACCGGGCCGGCGAGCGTGGCGCCCTCCAGCACCTGCCGCACCGATCCGGGGTCGTCCAGGTTCGGTCGCGGCGCGACGGCCACCGTCGGCTGCACGATGGCGGCCTTCGGGAGACTGGTCGGCAGCGGCACGTTCCGGTTCAGGTTCCGCGGCTTGGAAGGCTTGTTCAGCATCTTGTCCTGCCGCACCAGATCCACGCGCGTGGTGTCCTTCACCGCGGGCGCGGGTGCGGGCGCCTTCCCGAACACCGGCGCCTTCACCTTGGCGATCGTCGTGCGGCGGTCCTTCTTCGTTGGGTTCAGCGCGGCCAGCTTGCTCCGCACCAGATCCCGAGCGGCGTTGTCCTGCTGCGGCGTCGGCTTCACCGGCGCTTCGGGCTCCGGACGGCGGAACACGGTCTCGTGGTCCTTCGGCGAGTCCTTCGCCACCGTCCGCTCCCCCTCGCGGTCGCGGCGCTGCACGGGCTCCGGCGGGGCGGGCGGTTCCGGCGCCGCCACGGGCTTCGGCTCCTCCAGCCACACGATCTCCAGCAGCACCTCGTCCGCCGCGGCCCCGGCATCGGCCCGGGGCCAGAGCAGGAAGATCGCCGCGTGGATCATCACGCTCAGCACCACGGTCTTGCGGGTGCGCGACCGCGCGGCCGCGAGCTCTTCTCTCCAGGAGTTCCTCAATGGACGCCTCCTCCCGGACGGATCGCGAACGCCAGGCGCGTGGCGCCGGCCGTGCGGGCGTCGTCGAGGAGCTGCTTCACCGCACCGTGCGAGGCGTCCTGGTCCGCGCGGACCACGACCAGCGCCTTGTGGGCGCCGACGTCCTCCAGACGCTCGCGCAGCCGCGGCACGAACTCGTCCGCGCCGACGTTCCGGTCCTCGATGCCGAGATCCCCGAGGTGACCCAGCGTGACGTGGATCCGGTCCTTCTCGTCCACCGACTGCGTGCGCGCGGTGGGGAGCTGGATCTCCCGGTCCGTCACCGACAGGATCGGCGCGGTGATCAGCAGGATGATCACCAGCACCAGAGCCACGTCGATGATCGGCGTGACGTTGATGCGGGCGATCTCCGGCGTGGGCTTCAGGAGTCGCTTCATGACGACCGCCTCACTTCCCCGCCAGCGCGATCTCCGCCGCGCCGGCCGACTTGGCCGTGTCGATCACGTTCACGAAGGTCCCGTGCGTCACCTCGTTGCCGCACGTGACCACGGCGGGAATGGCCGCCTCGCCCGCGAACAGCGGACCGAGCGTCACGGCCAGCTCCTCGCGCGGGACGACGTCCCGGTTCACCCGGACGCTCAGCTCGTCCAGGACGTGGATCTCGACGCGCTCCGGCGTCTTCTCCGCCTCCGCGGCGCTCGCGCGCTGCTGTCGCTCCACCGCCAGGCTCGACTCGATGGCGAGCGGCGTCATGAGCAGCAGCATCACGACCAGCACCAGGGAGACGTCGATGAGCGGGGTCATGTTGACCTCGCGCGTCACCGCGTCGCTCGGGTTCTCCATCGGTTCAGCCCACGGACGCCGGGGTGCGGTCGGACGACGCGGCGCCGGACGAGGCCCGCTCCGGCTGCCCGAGGGAGGATCCGCGCGCCGGAGCATCGCCCGCGACCAGACCCGCCTCGCGCATCTCCGTGCGCAGCGACCGCGCGTGGTTCTCCGAGACCGTCAGCGTGTTGTTCATGCGACGGCTCAGGTGGTTGTAGAGGATGACCGCGGGCACCGCCACGACGAGACCGGCCGCCGTGGTGACCAGCGCCTCGGCCACGCCCGCCGCCACGACGGACGGCGACGCGGAGCCCACCTTCGCCATGTTGCCGAAAGCGCGCATGATCCCGACCACCGTGCCCAGCAGTCCGATCAGCGGCGCGACGGCCGCCATCGTGGCCATGATCCCCAGGTTCTTCTCGAAGAGCATCTTCTGCTCGCTGAGCGCGACCTGGATGTGCTCGTCGGACGACGCCTCCGAGGACGTCGGGTTGGCGATCAGCCGCGCCGCCACCGCGGAGAACGGATGCGGGTTCGTCCGGCAGATCATCTCCGCGCGGTCCCGCTGCCCGGAACGGACGGCGCCGCGGAGCTCCTGCAGCAGGCCGTCCGCATCGCCGCGACGCTTCCAGAAGTACCAGAGGCGCTCGCACACGACGGCCAGCGTCACGATGCTGCACCCCACGAGGATCAGGAAGATGGGGCTGTCCCGCAGGGCATGGGCCCAGGTGAAGTCGGTCGACATTCGGTGACTCCTTCGCAGCCTCGGGGGCTAGTGGGACGCTTCCAGCTCGGAGAGGCGCGCCTCGACGGCGGCCGCCAGCTCCGGGTCCGCGGACTCGTCCAACAGGGTTCGATAGGAGGCGATGGCCTGCGCCGTCTCGCCCCGCTCGTCATGGATGGCCGCGAGGCGTCCGGCCGCGGCGGCGCGCGCGGGCGAACCCGGAGCGTCCACGGACAGGACCTTGCGGTACGACTTCAGCGCCGCGTCGACCTCGCCGAGCGACTCCCGGCAGGAGCCCACTCGGTAGTGGATCTCGGAGGCCAGCGCCGCATCCGGGCCGGCGGCCAGCGCCGCCGCGTACTCGGTGAGCGCCGGCTGCGTCTCGCCCGCGTCCTCGTGGAGCGCGCCCAGACGCAGCGCCACCTCGGCCGTGCGCGGATCGCCGGCCGGCTGGTCGCGGCGGTACTCCAGCAGCGTGACGCGGGCCGCGGCCGCATCGCCCAGCTGCTCCTGGCAGAGCGCCAGGTTGAAACGCGCGGCGCGCCTCGTCTCGTCGGAGCCCTCGGCGGACAGGACGTTCGTGAAGTCCACGGCCGCCTGCAGGTAGTCGCCCGCCTCGAAGCGCAGCCCGCCCAGCCGGAACTGGACCGCGGAGCGCAGCGGACTCTTCGGGAAGAAGAGGAGGAACTGCTCCCACGCCTGCGAGGCATCGCGGTGCTCGCCGGCGTTCAGGTGCGCCTCGCCCATGAGGTAGTGCGCGCGGTCCGCCGACGCGAACGACGGGAACTGCGTCACCACGCGGCGCATCTCCGCGGCCGCGTCGGACCAGCGCTCCTCCTCGTAGGCGCGCGTCGCGATCTCGAACTGCGCGTCGGCCGCGAAGGGACTGTCCGGATGCTCCTCCACGAGCTGCGCCAGCACGGCGCCGCCGCCCTCGCTCTGTCCGAGCCGGTAGAGCGCCTGCTCGATGCCGCGCTCCGCCTCGCGGGCGTAGGGCGTGCCGGGATGCTGCGCCGCCACGACGGAGAACGACTCCACCGCCTCGGCGTCCCGGCCCGCGTTGTAGTCGCACTGGGCGATGCGGAGCTGGCCGCGCGCGGCCATGTCCGTCTCGGCGAAGTGCGTCAGCAGTCCGGCGAAGCATCGCTTGGCGTCCTCGAAGTGCTCCGCCTGGAAGTAGAGATCCCCCGCGCGGGCCCAGGCGCGCTCCGCCACCGGATCCGCGGGCGCCGCCGCGACGACCTTCTCCCAGCGGTCCACCGCGTCGCCCGACTGGTCCAGACGCTGGTAGCAGAGGCCGGCCTGGTAGAGCGCCAGCAGCCGATCCGGATGCTCCGGATGGTTCACGGCGAACTCGTCGTAGCCGCCGGCGGCCTGACGCCACTCCTGATCGTTGAAGAGGAGGTGCGCCTTGCGGAGGCTGGCCCCGCCCAGATCGTCCTCGCGAGCGAGATGCGCGTACTGCGTGAGCACGCGCTCCTCGATCTCCATCGCCTTCTGCGGCTCGCCCATCTGCGCGTGGTTCCACGCGAGCAGGCGCGTTGCCGGGACGAGGATCTCCTGCACGTTGCCCTCGGCAATCAGCCGGTCGAGCATCTCCTTGGACTCCACGTGCCGGCCCTGCGAGGCCAGCGCGTCCGCGTCGAACATCATCGCCCAGGCGCGCCACGGGGAGTCTGTCTCCGGCATCTTCTGCAGCGTGAGGTGCGGGACGCCGGTCACCTGACCCAGATCGCCCGCGCTCCACCACGAGTACTGCAGCAGGCAGAGCGACGCCTCCACGAGCTCGCGATGCTCCGGCGACTCGAACTCCAGCGTGCCGCCGGTGCCCTCCTGCGCGTAGCGATCCATCACGATCTGGAAGTACGGCGCCGCCTCCATCGGCCGATCCTGCGCCAGCAGGCCGACGCCGGCCAGGTACGCGGCCGCCGGCGACTCGGCCGCCAGCGGATAGCCGGAGACCACGGCGCGGTAGGCGGCCGTCGCCTCCGGGCCGCGATCCAATGCGTCCAGCGACCGCGCCACGCGGTACTGCGCGCTGGCCGCCAGCTCGTGGTCGAAGTGCTGGCCGAGCACGCGGTTGTACTCCGCCACGGCTTCCTCGTAGCGCTGCACGGAGTAGAGCGCCTCGCCGCGCAGGTAGAGCGCGCGGCCCTTCACGTCGCCCACCGGGGACGTGGCGGCCACCTCGGCCAGCGCCTCGATGGCTTCCTCCGTGCGGCCGTCCAGGAGGATGCACGCGGCCGATCGCACGCGCGCCTCCTCGCGGATGTCCTCGCGCGAGACCGCGGCGGCCACGCGCGCGTACTCGTCCGACGCGCTCCGGTAAGAGCCGGACGCCAGAAACACGTCCGCCTTCGCGATGCGGGCCGGATCGGCCAGCGGCGAGTGCGGGTAGCGCTGCGACACGTCCTGGAACGCGGCGGCCGACGCCAGGACCTCGCCCTTCTCACCCAGGCAGAGACCCTTCAGGTAGCTGGCCGCGGCCGAGTCCAGGCCGTCCAACGACGCCAGCGCGGCGTCCGTCTCCCCGGCGTGCCAGTCCAGCGTGGCGGAGAGCAGCGCCCGGCGCGGATCGTCGGCCAGCCAGTCGAACTCCGCCTGCAGGCGGTCCAGGTCCGCGCGCGCCTCGGCCGCCGCCTCGCGGCGCACGGCGTTCCACGCGCGGCCCAGCAGCGCCTCCGGCAGGAGCGCGCTGTCCTTCGCGTACTTCTTCATCCAGTCGTTCCAGGCCTTTGCCGCCTCGAGGTCACGGCCCGTCGCCTCCAGGGCGCGGATCTCGCCGAGCGCGGCATCGTCCCGGATGCCGGACTTCTTGCCGTCGCGTTCGGCCCGCTCGAAGCTCTCAAGCGCGCCCGCCGCATCGCCCGCGGCGAAGCGGATCTCGCCGGCCAGCAGCTGCGCCGCCGCGCGGCGGTCGGAGGAAAGCTGATCCGTCACGTCGTCGATCGTCCGGGCCAGCACCTCCAGCGCCGCCCGGCTCTCGTCGGGCGCGAGGTGCCGCGCCTCCTCGAAGCGCAGGCCGATCGTCTCGAGCTTCCCCTCCGCCGCCGGCGCGTTGTCCGCGCCGACGGGGAGAGGGTGCACGCTCACCGCGACCATCAGGGTGAGAGCGGAAACCTTGGTCTTCATCGTCCGCCCCCTAGTTCACGAGCACCGGGACCGAGCCCCGGACTCCGCCCGTCGCGATCTCCACCTCGCGCGGGTGGCCGTCCACCTCGCGCCCCTCGGAGTCGAACACGACGAGCTTGTACGTGTAGGTGCCGTCCGGCAGCGGAAGACCCGCGGCGCTCTTGCCGTCCCACATCACGTGGGCGGGCGGCGCGCCCGGTCCGCCGTACTCGCGGACGACCTCGTCCTGCTTGTCGGTGATGACCAGCGCCCACTTCTCGGTCTCGGCCTTCGTGTGCGCCTTCAGCCCGATCTTGGTCACCGGCTGCTCGCCCAGCGGCGAGAAGATCGGCGGGTTCGCGTCGGACGCGGCGTGGAAGCCGCCGAAGCGGTACGAGATGCCGAACCGGTGCGTGGTGCCCAGCTCGTGCGACGAGAGACCGTAGTCCAGGCGCATGTCCGGCTGGACGCGGTAGCTGAAGCCGCCGGCCGGCGAGCTGTCGTCGTAGCCGACGCGGAGCGCCATCGACGGGTGGAGCCAGTACTCGCTGCCGCCGCGCATCCGGAAGCCCGGACCGTCCACGTGCGAGAACTCCGTGGAGAACACGCCGCGACCGTCCAGGAAGCTGGCGCTGAAGCCGCCGCGCATCTCCATCGGGAAGGTTTCCTCCGTGTCGCGCAGGGTGAGACCCGGCGCCACCACGTTCATCAGCGACATGCCGAGCCGGAAGCGCGGCGTCACGTCGTAGAGCACGCCGAGGTCGGCGCCCCAGCCGGTGGCGTCGAACTCGTCGATCGCCTGGCGGACCACCTTCACGTTCGTGCCCAGCGCCAGCCGCGTGCCGACGGACTGCGACACGGAGAACAGGAACGCCATGTCCCCCTCGTCGAACGTGCCGATGCGCTCGTTCAGGTCGTTCGTCTTCTCGAACTCGCCCGAACCCAGCGACAGGGCGGTCAGCCCCACGCTGGGGAAGCGATGCGAGGGCCGCGCGACGGAGAACCCGTTCATGGACGTGTCCTCGAAGAGACGCGCGGTCTCGAAATGCACCTCGTTCTGGTTCATCCGGCTCAGTCCGGCCGGATTCCACACGGCCCCGATCGCCTCGTTGGCATACGCCACGTTGGCGCCGCCCAGACCGACCGTGCGGGCGCCGGTCCAGCGGGACAGCCACTCGCCCGGCACGCCGGCCGCGGAGTCGTCGGCCAGCGCCGGCGAGGCGGCCAGGCCGATCGTCGCGATCAGGACACAGGTCTGCCGATGGATTCGCATCTCGGTGTCCTCCCTTACCGGACCACGCCGACGCGTCGCCGCATCACGTGGAGGGTTTCTCCGTCGCCTTCGGCCTCGATGACGACGAGGTAGCCGCCGCTGGCGACCACTTCGCCGGAGCCGTTGCGACCGTCCCAGTTCCATTCGTTGAGGCCCTCGCGGCCGCCGACGGAACCGAGCTCGAACTGCTCTTCGCGGATCAGCGTGCCGAGCAGCGTGTAGACCTTGATCCGCACGAACGCGTCGGCGGAGATCTTGTAGGCGATCGTCGCCGGCGACTCGCCGGGGTGGAACGGGTTCGGATAGCTGGTCACGGAGCCCGGCGCCTCGTTGGGATCCACCAGCGCCGTCTCGATCTCGAACTGGTCGCTGAGCGGACCCGACACGGCGCGGACCGTGGTGAAGTCCGGATGGCGCGGGCTCAGGAAGTCCGCGCGCGCCCGACCCTGGCCGTCGGTGGCCGAGTCCAGCGGCGTCAGGATCCCGTCGCCCTCCAGGAGCGTGAACGTCACGTCCTGGCCCGGTACGCCGTTGTCGTAGGCGTCCACGACGTTCGCGGACACGGTGCCGTGGCGGTTCCCGCGCAGCCACGCCGGATCCGACGACAGGCGCAGCGCCGTCGGCGCGCCCGGGCTCACCGTGATGACCTCGGAAACGGCCGGCGCGTTGCCGGCGTCGTCCGTGACCACCAGCACGATGGACTCGGCGCCGGTGTACGTCTGCTGCACGGAGCGCTGGCCCTGGAGCAGCTGGAACTCGGTGTTCAGCAGCGTGCCGAAGCCCGGCTCCTGCGTGCTGGAGTTCTGCACGGCCACGCTGACGGTGGAGTTGATCTCCTGGATCACGCTCCCCGCGTCGTTGGTGACCTTGACCAGCAGCGTGAACGGCTCGCCCGCCTGCACCGACGTGGGGCTCACCTCGGCCTCCAGATGGAATCCGGACGAGATCGCCCGCACCTGCGTGGTGCTCACCGGCATCGCCGGCTGCGTGACGTTGGACGCGGTGATCTGCTGGAAGCCGCCGGTGGAGAGGCGCATCGACATCGTCGCGACGCCGTCGACCATCTGCGTGTCGCCCGGCAGCTCCGCCAGCGGATCACCCGACGTCAGCCGCACGAAGTCCGTCTCGCCGGCGATCGGGTTGAACCAGGCGTCCGTGGCGTACACGGTCACCGTGAACGCGAAGTTGATGGACTGGTCCGTGGCGGCCCCGCTGCGGCCCTCCTCGGAACCCGGCGCCAGCGTCTCGCCCGGGGCGATGAGGACCAGGTTCGTGTAGGGACCGGCGTTCACCGGGATGCCCGACGACGTGCCGGACGCGGCACCCGCATCGTCCAGGTCCACGGCCGTGATCGTCTGCGTGCCGGCCGCGAACAGCGTGACGGACACCGTCGCCTCGCCGCTGGTCAGCGTCACGGGCGAGGGCGAGTCCAGGAACGGATCCGAGGACGACAGGGCCACCTGGTTGCCGACGGTGGCCACGCGGTTGAACCACTCGTCCACCGCGCGAACCGTCACGCTGAAGGACGATCCCGCCGACTGATCGTCCGGCGTGCCCACGAAGCCGCTGGCCGTGCCGCCGGCCGGCGTCTGCCCGGCGGGCAGCACCTGCAGGCCCACGTACGGCCCCGGCAGCACCTCGAAGCTGCCGCTGGCGCCGGTGTGCGGCGGCGAGGAGAAGTCGGACACGGTGAACGACACCGAGCCGCCCGCGCCGAAGAACGTCATGTCGCCCGTCCACACGCCGTTCGTGAACGAGATGCTGCTCGGGCTCACACTGCCCGCCCCGGTGTTCGGGATGACGATGGCATCGCCGAAGTAGTCCAGGATCGTGTTGCCGCCCACGTCTGTGGCGCGGATCGTCATCGGCACCGGCGAACCGGCCGTGACCGGCGTGGCGAACGCATCGATCTCGAAGTGGTCCGCCGAGCTCGTGCCGACGGTGATCGGCGCGCTGGTCATGCCGGTGATGGAGCCGTTGGACTGGTCCGTCACCATCAGCGTCTGCGAGCCCACCGTGGCCAGCGACACCGTGAAGGACCGGTAGCCGTCGGTGAGATTGCCGCTCACCGGCGTGCTGGCGCCGGAGTCGCTGGACGTGATCCGGACGTTGTCGGCGCTGGGGACGGGGTTCCAGTAGGCGTCGGTGGCGTAGACCTCCACCAGGAACGCCTGGCCGGAGGCCTGGCTGGCGGGCGATCCGGTGAGCCCGGTGACGCTGCCCGGCCAGGGGTTCTGCCCCGGCACCACGATCTGCACGCGCGCGAAGTTGCCCGGGTGCACCGTGAACGGATCCGACAGGCCGTTGATCGCCGGATTGGAGTCCAGCGACGCCTCGATGTTCACGTTGCCGCGGTTGATGCTGGTCTGGTCCGCGCGGTAGTGCGTCACCGTGCCGGACCAGTATCCGTCCACGAGGTTCACCACGTCCGGCTCGATCCGGCCCTCGCCGAAGCTGGTGAGCTCCTTGAGGCGGACGGGGCCGCTGTAGCCGTAGACGCGATCGTCCGTGGGACTCACCGCCGTCACGGCGATGGCCATCGGGACGCCCGCGTACTGATTCTTCTGATTGATCCGGTCGAACTCGAAACCGGCCAGGGACGCGGACACCACGCCCACCGACTCGGCGTCGGAGATGGTGGCGTCGGTCTGGTCGTCGGCGGTGAACGTGAACTGGCCCGCGGCGTTCAGCGTGACGGTGAACGTCGCCGTGCCGCCGGTCAGGTTGCCGGCCGACGGCAGCGTCGCGGTGTCGTCCGTCGACGTGATCTCCACGAGATGCGTGATCGACGCGACGGTGTTCCAGCCCGCGTCACAGGCGCGAACGGTGATGTCGAACGGGATCCCCACGACCTGGTCGTCGGGGGTCCCGGACTTTCCGGTGCCGGTCCCCGGCGCGGGGGATTCCCCCGGCAAGAGGACCTGCAGCTGCGAGTAGGACTGCGCCGCGGCCGGCAGCGCGACGGCGAACGTCATCGCCAGCGCGAAGACCGCGACTCGGACCCACTCGGGCCGATTCGGTCGAACCCAGGACAACATGGATGCTCCTCGCTCGTCTCGAACGACGTGGGGCTTCAGGGGCGTGTCGGTCGGGGCCACCCCGGTTCGGCGAAGCGAGCGGGGGGCTGCTGTCTCCCGGTGTCTCCGGAATGCACTCTCCCGGAGGACACGCGGCCTAATGCACGGCGCGTGCCAACGGCGGAGGAGGGTGCTGAGGGCGTTTTCGGGAGAGCCGGCGGGGCGGAGGTGTTCAGGAAGAGGGCTTCCTGTGCATGGGATGAGCAGGGGAACCACGCTCGCGCACCGGTGGCCGCGCCCCCTCGGGAGACGTAGACTGCCGCGACCCGGCCGCCGCGCCGACCCTCCCCGGACCCCGAGATCGCCGCCGAATGAAGGACTACCTCTCTTTCCTCCGCGCCAACCCGCGCTTCCTGGCGTTCGGCTTCGCGCTCTGCTTCTTCTCCAGCTTCGGGCAGACGTTCTTCCTGTCGCTGTTCAGCGCGGAGCTGCGCGGCCGGTTCGATCTCTCGCACGGCGACTTCGGACGTCTCTATTCCCTGGCCACGCTGGCCAGCGGACTCACGATGCTGTGGCTGGGGCGCCAGATCGATCGCTACGACCTGCAACGATTCACGCTGGCGGTGGCCATCGGGCTGGTGGCGTCCGCGTTCCTCGTCTCCGTCGTGAACGGGACCGCGATGCTGCTCCTGGCGATCTTCGCCATGCGCCTCACCGGCCAGGGGCTCATGGGCCACACCGCCGCCACGTCGATGGCGCGCTACTTCGAGCGGGGGAGGGGCAAGGCGATCAGCCTGGCGATGCTGGGCTACGCGGCGGGCGAGGCCGTCTTCCCGCCGCTGGCCGTGACCGCCAAGGACGCCGTGGGCTGGCGGACGACGTGGATCGGCGTGGGCATGGTCCTGACGATCGTCCTGCTGCCGGCGGTCGTCGTGCTGCTGCGCGGCCACGGGGAGCGGCACGCCGCGTTCCTGCGGGGCGTCGCCGCGGACGATGCCGGAGACGTGGTGGCGCCGCGCGACCGCTCCGCGGACTGGTCGGCGCGGCAGGTGGTCAAGGACGCTCGCTTCTGGGCGGTGGTGCCGGCGGTGGTGGCGCCGGCCTTCCTCATGACCGGCTTCTTCTTCCATCAGGTCCACGTGGTGGAGTCCAAGGGATGGGATCTCACGTGGTACGCGCTCTGCTTCACGGGCTTCGCCGCCTCCCAGACGATCTCCACGCTGGCGGCCGGAGCGCTGGTGGACCGGCTGGGCGCGCACCGGCTCCTGCCGTTCTTCCTGCTGCCGATGGCGGCCGGGCTCCTGGTCCTCGCGCGCTTCGGCGCGGCGCCCATGGCGATGGTCTACCTGGTGCTGGCCGGCGTGTCGGCCGGGGCCAGCCGCCCCCTGGGATCGTCGCTGTGGGCGGAGGCCTACGGGACGGCGCACCTGGGCTCCATCCGCTCCGTGATGACGGCGCTGTTCGTGCTCTCCACGGCGGCGTCGCCGGTCCTCCTCGGCCGATGGATCGACGCGGGGGTCACGGTGGAGACGCTGGCCTTCGGCGGCGTGGGCTACATCCTCGTCGCCACGGCGCTGGCCGCGTTCGCCTTCCGGCACGGCGCCCGGCCCCAGGCTGCCCTCGGCCGCTAAAACGCCCCCGCCCGGCGGTCGATCCAGGAGAAGCCCCCGGAGACCCGCCGTGTCCACCGACACCCGCACCCGCTGTGCCCACTGCCTGGGCGTGATTTCCGCGGATCAGGCGATCCCGGCGGGCGCCGATGTCCTGTGCCGCACCTGTGCGCATCTGGCCGGCGTGCGGCTCCCGGAGACGGCAGCGCCGCCGAGAGATACCGCAGAGCAGCGTCGGGCGGCGGTGGAGCGCGCGCTTCCCTACACGGCCGGCGCGCCGGACGCAGCGGAGGAGTTCGCGCGGCAGGTGTGCGGGGAGGCGGGAGTTCCGCTGGGCGCATCGTCCGCCGGCCTCGGCGTGGGCCCCGCGGCATCGCCCGGCTCGCTTGCCGACGACGAGACCGATCCCTTCGCGGACGACGTCCCTCCGCATCCCCTCCTGGGCACGGAGGGCAACCTGATCTCGCGCTTCCTTGACGACATCGACCGGTGGTGCCGGGGACGCTGGTGGTACGTCCGGGTCCCGGTCCTCCTCTTCTTCGCGTACACGTGGATGCGCCACGCCTCGGACCCGATGTACCAGTCGATGTTCAAGGGCCTGAACCTGGGCGTCCACGAGCTGGGGCACTTCGTGTTCGGCTTCGGCGACGTGCTGGCGGCGTGGGGCGGATCGCTGCTGCAGTGCCTGGTCCCGCTGATCGGGATGGCGATGTTCCTGCGCCAGCGCGACTACTTTGCCATCGCGTTCGCGTGGGGCTGGCTGGCCACGAACTTCTTCGAGGTGGCCACCTACGCGGCCGATGCCGTGCGCATGGAGCTGCCGCTGGTGACGCCGGGCGGCGGCCACGCCATCCACGACTGGAACTACATCCTGGGTGCCAAGGGCTGGCTCCGCCACACGGAGGCCATCGCCGACGCGCACCGGACGATCGGCCACGCGTGCATGATCATCGCCCTGGCGCTGGGCTCGTGGCTGGTGGTGAAGATGATCCGCTCCGCCGGAGCCGGATCTCGAAGCGCTTCCGCGCGCGCGTGAGATCCACGTCGGGGCGCTCGCGCTCCACCAGCGCGTAGGTCTCCTCCACGATCCGGATCGCGTCGAACACCGCCGGCTCCGGCTCCGACGAGAACAGCCGCTCCAGCCGCGCGCCCACGTCCGGCGGCGCGATCTTCAGCCGGTCCAGCGTGCGGCGCGCGCCCTTCAGCTTGCCCGGGTGGTAGACGCGGTTCAGCGCGCACAGGACGCCCAGCACGTTCCGCGCGACGTTGGTGAACTCCTCGATCAGGAGGAAGCGGTCGTCGCGGGCCGCGCCCATTTCCGCCAGGACCCAGGCGGGCGGCATCGGCAGATGCTTCTCCAGCATCGCGTCGCCCAGCTTCGCCGGATACTCGTCCGTGCGTCGCCGCCACTCGGCCACGCGGTCCTCGCCCGCCAGGACGATCGCCGTGCGCACACCGTCGATGATGAGCTGCTTGTCCAGGTCCAGGTCCGCACGCTCGGTCACGTCCTCGATGTGGGTCTCCAGCTCGGACACGAGATCGAAGCCGTAGTCGCACTTGATCCCGTCCACGAAGCGGTACACGCCGAACCCCTCCTCCGGCGTCCCGTAGTAGAAGCCTCCGCCGCTCGCCTCGGCGATCCTCTTCTGCTCCTCCAGTCGCTCGGGCGGATGCGGCGCGTCGAAGTAGAGGATGGTGTCGATGTCGGAGGCGGCGTCGCAGTTCCCGCGGGCCACGGATCCGGTCACGATGGCGGCCGCGAACCCCGGCATCGACGTGAACTCGGTCACGTGGCGGCGGGCCCTCTCCAGCAGGCGCTTCGTCTCGTCGGTCATGGAGCCCTCCCGAGGGGAAGCTAGCACCGGGGCGCGCGGGGGAGGAGCGGCGGGACGCGAACGGATCGCTCCCGGGGACGATGCGCGAGGCGGCGGGGACGGCGGACGCGGCGGCTCATGGCCAGGCGGAGCGACCGCGAAGCCGTGGGGTGTGGGCCCGAGGCCGCGCGCCGAGGCGTCGAGCGCCGGGTCCCAAAGGGGCTATCGCCCCGGACCGCCGCGGCCGTATCCTGGGCCCATGATCCCTGCCACCCACTACCGCGATCGGCGCCGGGAACTCCTGGAGCGCCTGAAGACGCCGTTGCTCCTGTCGGCGGGAGGCGATCGGCCGCGCAGCTATCCGGGCGATCCCCTCCCGTACCGCGCGGACTCCAACTTCCTCTGCTTCTTCCCGCCGCTGCCGCCGGACGCGGCCGCGTTCCTGGATCCGGACGACGGCCGGGTGACGCTCTTCCTGCCGGATCACACCCCGGTCGATGCGCTGTGGAGCGGTCCGCGACCCTCCTTCGAGGAGATGCGGGAGTTGCTCCTCGTCGATGCGGTGGAGGACGTCGCGGATCTGGAGGATCGCGTGCGGGAGCTGGCCGGGGACCGCAAGGTGGAGTCCGTCGCCGTGGCGGATCCGAAGGCCACGGCGCGGGCGCGGCGAATCACGGGACTCCCGCTGGTCTTCGAGGACAGCAACGACATCGCCCCGGACTCCCTCCAGCTTCTCCTGGCGGAGCTGCGCCGGCGCAAGACGGACGCGGAGCTGGAGGAGATGCGACGCGCCGCGGCGGTCACTGCCGACGGCTTCCGGGACGCCATGGCGGGAACGGCGCCGGGTCGCGCCGAGCAGGAGATCGCCGGCCTCCTGGAGGGCGCCTACCTGCGCGGCGGAGCGGTTCCCGCGTTCTCCAGCATCGTCTCGGTGCGGGGCGAGGTGCTGCACAACGGCTCCCACGCCGGCACGATGCAGGACGGCGACCTGCTCCTCATCGACTCGGGCGCGGAACTGGCGTCGGGCTTCGGCTCGGACGTGACGCGCGCCTTTCCGGTGAACGGTCGGTTCTCGCCGGAGCAGCGCGACATCTACGCCGTCGTGCGGGAGTCGCTGCGGGCCGCGTCGGACCTGGTGCGGCCGGGCGCGCGCTACCTCGACATCCACCGCGCGGCGGCCCGCGTCATCACGGAGGGCCTCATCGACCTGCGGCTGATGCGCGGCGATGCGGATCAGCTGGTGGATCGCGGCGCGCACGCGGTCTTCTTCCCGCACGGCGTCGGCCATCTGCTCGGCCAGGAGGCGCACGAGCTGGAGGCATTCGGCGATCGCGTGCTGTACGGGCCCGGTCGCGTGCGCAGCGCGCAGTTCGGCACGTCGTTCCTCCGCATCGACCTGGATCTGGAGGAGCGCATGGTCGTCACGGTGGAGCCGGGCGTCTACTTCGTTCCGGACATCCTCCGGCTGCCGGAGCTGCGCGAGAAGTTCGACGACGCCGTGGACTTCGAGCGGGCCGAGACGTGGCTCTCGCTCAACGACGGTCGGGGTTTCGGCGGGATCCGCCTGGAGGATGACCTGGTGGTCACCGCGGACGAACCGGAGAACCTGACCCTGGCCATCCCGCGCGAACTCGAGGAGGTGGAGGCGGCCGTGGGCACGCGCGCCCCGACGAACGCCCCCGCGCCATGAGGTGGCAGCCGTTCGACATCCGGGCCGGAGAGCGCCGCAACGCGATCGCGGCGTTCCTGATCCTGCTCGCGCTGATGGCGTCGCACACGCTGCTGGAGACGGCGCGCGACTCCCTCTTCCTCGCCGAGCTTCCGGCCTCCCGCCTGCCGATCGTGTACCTGCTGGTGGCGGGCGTCGCGCTCGGCGTCTCCCAGTTCCAGCAGCGTCTCCGGCGCGGAACCCCCGGCCGGCGTCACCTGGCGATGTGGCTGGCCGGCGTCGGCCTGGTGAACCTGGGCTTCTGGTGGGCGCTGCCGCGCGTGGGTTCGTGGGGGCTCTACGCGCTCTACGTCTGGAGCGGCGTGGTCTCCACGCTCCTCGTGATCCGCTTCTGGCTGCTGGCGGGCGATCTCTTCACCGTGACGCAGGCCAAGCGCGTCTTCGCGTTCGTCGGGACGGGCAGCATCCTCGGGGCCATCGCGGGATCGGCACTGGCGCAGGCCGTCGTGTCGGGAGGCGACGCGGCCGATCTCCTTCCGTCCGCCGCGCTGGTGCTGGCGTTCGGCGCCGCGCTGCCCGCGCTCCTCGACGTGCCGGAGTCCACCGGGACCAGTTCCCTGGACGAGGAATCGTCGCCCGACCTGCTCCGGACCTTCCGCGAGATCCGTCGCCATCCGTACGTGAACCGCATCGGCCTGCTGGTGCTGCTCTCCACGGTGACATTCACGGTGGTGGACTTCGTCTTCAAGGCGACGGTGGCCGACACGGTGCGCCCCGACCAGCTCGGCTACGTCTTCGCCACGACGTACCTCATCCTGAACACGCTCTCTCTCCTCGCGCAGCTCCTGCTGGTGGGATGGATCACGCGGACGCTCCCGGTGGACCGGATGCTGTCGGTCGTTCCGGCGCTGTTCGCCGCGGCCGGCGGCGCCATCGTGGCGGGCGGCGGCGTGATCGCGGCGCTGGTGGCGAAGGGCGTGGACGGGACGTTCCGGCACTCGCTGCATCGCACGGCCACCGAGGTCCTGTTCGTGCCGCTCCCCTCGGAGTGGCGATCGCGCGCGAAGAACGTCATCGACGTCCTGGGGCAGCGGGGCGGGCAGGCGCTGGCATCGGTGCTGCTCCTGGCGCTGGCCGCGGCGCAGGCCGGGCCGATCGTGCTGGGCGTGCTGGTCGTCGCGCTGTCGGTGGCGTGGATCGTGACGGCGTACGGACTCAAGCAGCCGTACTTCGACGTTTTCCGCGACACCCTGGACGAGGGCACCATCCGCCGCCGCCTGGACGTGCCGGACCTCGACCTCTCGTCGCTGGAATCGCTCCTGGCGGCGATGAACAGCCCGAACGACCGCGCGGTCCTGGCCGCGCTGGATCTCCTGTGTGAGAAGGATCGCGCGCACCTCGTGCCGCCGCTGATCCTCTACCACCCGTCGGCCGACGTCGTCGTGCGGGCGCTGGAGCTCATGGCCGAAGCGGAGCGCACGGACTATCTCCCGCTGCTGGACCGCCTCCTCACGCACGAAAACCCGACCGTCCGAGCCACCACGATCCAGCTCACCCCGGCGGCCGACGATTCCCGCGCGCACTTCGAGCAGGCGCTGGGCGACGAATCCGAGGACGTCCGCGCCGCGGCGCTGGTGGGACTGCTGAGCGCCGACGGCGAGGTCCACCCGCGCGTCTCCTCCATCCTGGACACGATGGTCCTGGCCGGTTCCGCCGACACGAAGCGGTCCCTGGCGGAGGCCATCGGCGCGCGTCCATCGCCGCGCTTCGACGGCGTGCTCCGGTCGCTGGCCACGCACCCGGACGATGCGGTGGGGCAGGCCGTCGCGCGGGCGATGCGCGCCGACCCGAAGCCCGCCCACATTCCCGCGCTGATCGACCTGCTGGGACGTCGGCAGACGCGCGAGGAAGCGCGACGCTCGCTGGTCAAGATCGGCGAGCCGGCGCTGGAAGCGCTGGACACGGCGCTGAACTCGGACTCCCGCACCAGCGTGCGGCTGCACCTTCCGCGCACGATTTCGCGCTTCGATCCCGACGCCGCCGCACCGCGGCTGCTGCGTCGCTTGCCGGAGGAGACGGACGGACAGGTCCGCTACAAGCTGCTGCGCGCGCTGGGCGCGGTGCGCGCGCGCAAGCCGTCGGTGCGGCTGGACGCGGCCGTGCTGGACGACATGATCGACCGGACGCTGGCCAAGACGTTCCAGTCCGTGGAATGGCAGACGATCCTGGAGGAGCAGCTGAGCCGTCATCCGGACTGGGAGACGCCCGTGCGCGCGATGCTCTTCGACCTGCTGTGCGACAAGGAGCGGCAGGCAGTGGAGCGGCTCTTCCGGCTGTTCAGCCTCCGCTATCCGAAGGAGGACTTCCGGCGGATCCACCGCGGGGTGGAGAGCGAGGACCGGGCGCAGGTGGCCAGCAGTCGCGAGCTCCTGGAGAATGCGCTGCCGGCCCGGCTGCGTGACGCGGTGCTGGGACTCCTGGACGACGTCCCCGGCCCGCGAAGACTGGCGGCCGGGCAGAAGTGGCATCGCCCGCGGCGGCGCACGGACGGCGAGACGTTCCGGGAACTGCTGGACCAGGACAGTCCGCAGCTGAGCTGCCTGGTGGCGTACCACGTCGCGGAGACGGGGTTGAAGGAGATGCGCGACGATCTGCAGCAGCGCTGCGACCGCGCCGTGGACGCGATGAACGAGGTGTTCGCGCGGGCCATCGCCCGCCTGGACGACCCTGGAGAGGAGAAGGCGTTCGTTGTCCCCCTCCGATAGCATCCGGCTGATCGGCCCGATGGAACGGGCGATCTTCTTCAAGAGCCTGGAACCGCTGCGCGACGCGTCGCCGGCGGAGATCGCGGTCTTTGCGGAGAACGCGAGGGAGCGATCGTTCCGGGCGGGCGACGTGCTGCTGGAGCCGGGGCATCCGGTGAACTCGTTCCACGCCGTCGTGGAGGGAGAGGTGCACGCCGAGGGCGGCGAGTACCTGGACGGCGAGACGGTCGAGCCGGGCGCTTCCGTCGGCTTCCTCAGCGTCCTGTCGCGACGACCGGCGGGGCTGCGCGCCGTCGCGGCGCGGGACACCACCACGCTGGAGTTCGACCACGAGACGTTCCTCGACATCCTCGAGGACCGATTCCCCGTGCTGACCCGGCTCATCTCCACGCTGGCGCGGCGCACGCTGGAGGTTCGCCAGCGCGTGCCGGACGGCACCTACCTCGCCCCGATGGAGGGCATCCTCGACGTCCGGTCGGACTCGCTGGATCTCGTGGAGCGGCTGCTGGTGATCCGTCGGCCGAACTCGCCCTTCGCGAAGACCAGCATGGAAGCGCTCGCCCGCCTCGCCGCCGTCACGGCGATCGTGCACCACGACCGCGGCGAGACGCTGTGGAAGCCCGGCGATCGATCGCCGCACGCGCTCATCCTCGTGCGCGGCACGGTTTCCTGCACCACGCAGTGGGGCTTCTCCCGCTTCCGCGCGGGGCCGGGCTATCCGCTCGGCAACCTGGAGCGCTTCGCCGATGCGCCACGCTGGTTCACGGCCGTCACCGAGACCCCCGTCATGGCGATCCACAGCCGCACGGAGGATCTCTGGGACATCATGGAGGACCACCCCGACATGGCGTTCGGGCTGGTACAGGCGATGGCCGAGCGGTTGATCGGGATCCGGGAGGAGGAGGCTTCGGCCCGGGCGGGGGCGGTCAGCGCTGCCTAGCAAGCGCCCGGTAAGCCTCAAGCTTGCTCTCCGGAATACCGATTTCTCCCAAAGAAGCCCAAAGAGTCCCACTTCCGGTCCGACACCAGGGCGACGTATGTCCGCGCACGCCAACAGGTTCCGCCCTCGGGCGGCCAAGCTCCCGCCGACGGGTCCCCCCCGGACGACGGCGCGCGCCCCCCGGCACCCCCTTGCCGCCCGGATCGTCCTCCTCCTTGCCCTGATCCTCGCGCTTCCTGCGGCCGTGACCTCCGCGGCCCGCGCCGACGAACCGGAGCCGTCGCCCCCCGTGCTCCTCGTCGACGGAGAGGAGGTTCCCGTCACGCTGTCGCCGCCGCGACACATCGGCCATGCGTGGTACGTCCCCGCCGGCCCCATCGCGGAAGCGCTGTGGGCGGAGATCGTGTTCGATCCGGCGACGCTGTCCGTCACCGTGACGCGATCGCTCGACGGCGTCGTCATGGAGTACGTGGGCACCACCGGCGAGGGGCTGCGCGATCACGCGTACGCGATCTCGCTGGCGCCGGGACTGCCGCGCGGCACCGGTGAATCGGACCTGATGCTGCCGCTGGAACTGGTGCAGGTGCTCTTCGACGTGGAGGCGCTGGTCAGCCCCTGGGACGACGAGATCCACTTGATGAGCCGCGGCAGCGCGTCCGGACTCGAGGGCGTGCCGACGTTCGGCATGCGCGAGTTCTCGTGGCGCGGATGGGCGAACCGCGCACCGGAACGATCGGACGGCGGAATGGATCTGGACGCGACGGCGCGCGCCGGACGGTTCGGGCGCGTGGACGGACACTTCACCGGCTCCGTCGATCCGGACGGGCGCGCGCGCACGCAGAGCGCGTGGGGTTCGTTCCAGGACGGCGGCGGCAACACCTTCACCGGCGGCGACCTGCGCGGCTCCGCGGGACTGCGCTGGCTGGGCGTGTACGGACGCGGCGGACGCTGGGACGGCGTGCGCCGGGGCGGCCGGCTGCGCCTCCACGGCAGCGCGATGCGCCTCGCCTCGGGCACGTCGTCGTTCGGCGCGTCCCGCTGGAACGGAAGCACCGCCCTCCTCTCCGTCGAGCACGGGGCGCGACCCGGCGCCCCCGTCGGCAGCGCGACGTCCCTCGGCAGTGCGTTCGTGGGCGGGCGACACGGCGTGGAGGACGGGATGCTCCTCGGCTTCGAGCATCGGCGGCGGACGCTGCACTGGCAGATCACCACGATCGGCGGACTGTGGACGTCGGCGGGCGAGGACCTTCGCCGGCGGACGGCGGGCGAGCTGCACGCACAGTGGTTCGGCACGCGACGCCTGCGGATGCAGATGCGCGTCGGCCGCTACGAACGGGAGTTCCGCCTGCCCACGCCGACGTTCGCGGACCAGAACTCGCGCTTCGCGCGGCTGGGCGCCCAGTTCCGGGCGCAGCCCTGGCTCACGTTCGCCACGTCGCACTCCAGCCACGAGGACCGCGACGAGAACGTGACCACTCAGGTCTCCAGCGAGTCGATGTCGATCACGCCGACGCATCCGTGGGTGGACTCCTTCACGTTCGCGATGACGCAGACCGACGGCACGGACCGTCGCCTGGAGAACGAGTGGTCCACGGACACGCGCGGCTCCTGGCCGCACGGCGACTGGTTCCACATCGTCCGCCACCGGACCGGCCGCACCCACCCCTGGACGATGACGCTCGGCGCATCCGTCCGCACCACGCAGGGCCTCGGGCAACTCGCGTCGTCCTGGACGGACCTGGCGCTGGACGGCGTCTCCCTGCACTGGTCGCGCAGCTTCCTGAAGAGCCGGATGCTGCGCATCACCGCGGGCGGACGGTGGTCGGCGCGGGAGGGCGATCCGGATCCGTTCCTCGCGGACGTTCGCCTGTCCTGGGACTTCGCGGGCGGCCAGGGCGTGGACGTCTCCTGGGACGAGCAGCCGGAGGCGTCGACCACGCGCATGCAGTGGCGCGGCCGCGTGCTCTTCCCCGAGGCGGCGGGCCCGATGTCCCCCGGCGTGCACGGCGCCGTGGACAAGCACGTGTCGCGACTGACGGGACGCGTCTACCTGGACCACGATCTGGACGGCGAGTTCGGCGAGGGCGATCGCCCGCTGCGCGGCGTCACCGTCGTGCTGGACGACGGCATGCAGCGCACGAAGACCGAGGCCGACGGCAGCTGGGGCTTCGCGGCGGTGCGCGCCGGCCGGCACGTCGTGTCCATCTCGCCGGTGACGATCCGCGCGGACCTGTCGCTGCTGGATCCCATCGAGCGGCGCCTGGTGGTGCCGGCGTTCAAGACCGCCACCGTGGACTGGCGAACCTGCGTGAACCTGCGCGTGCGCGGCGTCGTGTTCCGCGACGACGACGGCGACGGGCGACGCGGACCGCGCGAGGAAGGCCTGGCCGATGTCCTGGTGGCGGTGGAGGGCGGCTCGGACACGCTCACCGACGGGGACGGCGCCTTCCGCCTGGGCGACGTCCCTCCCGGGGAGCATCGCCTGGTGGTGGACGCGGGGAGCCTTCCGGAGGGCCACACGGCCCCGCCGCCGGTGGCCGTCGCGCTGGCGCCGGGGCAGGAGCCCCCGCCGCTGGAGATCCCGGTGCGTCCCCCGCACCGCGACGTCCTTCGCAAGATCTTCGACTAGACTTGCGGATCGCTAGCAGGTCCGGCGTATAGCTAAAACCCGGGCCGCGCCCGGCCGAAGGAGACAGGAGAGGCCGTCCATTCCGGCGGCCGGAGGGCCTCCATGTCTCCGAGCACCGTCGTCGCCGGCAGCTCGCTCGTCGTCATCGGCGACCGCGTCACGCCGCAGCCCCACCTGGCCAGCCTGGTGGGTCTGATCCGCCGGGAGAACGAGGCGCTGCCGGCCGACAAGCAGGTCCAGTACGTCATCTGCGACGACTACTCCACGCTGGCGGTCGCGCTGAAGAAGTTCCGGTCGCGGATCTCCCTCATCCTGGTGGGGCCCGGCTTGAACGGGAAGCAGGACATGATCGTCCGGCTCATCGGCCGCGACATCAAGAGTGTCCTCGCGCTGGGTCCGGGCATGAGCCTCTCCGACTCGCCCGAGCAGAACAAGCGGCTGCTCGCGAACCTCGTGGAGCTCGGTGTGTCCGTCGTGGTCAGCGGCGACGCGAGCGAGGAGTTCTGGGAGCCCATCGTGAAGGAGCAGGTGGTGGCGGGGCTCTCCGCCGACCTGGACCTGGCATCGATGACGGCGGAGCAGCGCGCGGAGCAGCTCGACAAGCGGCTGGAGTCCGTGACGATGTTCCCGTCATTGCCGGAGACGCAGAACCGGGTGTCCGCGCTGGACGACCTGGATCATCCGAAGAAGTGGGCCGCCGCGATCGATCAGGACGTGCCCATCAAGACCGTCATCCTGAACCTCCTGAACAGCGCCCACTACAGCTTTCGCACGCGCATCACCACGATCGAGCAGGCGGTGTCGCTGGCCAGCGCCCGGACGATCCGCGAGGTCGTCCTGGCGTGCACGGTGCAGCGGCTCTTCCGGAACGTGGAGGAGGCGCGCATCGACCAGTTCTGGCGGCACTCCGTGGCCACGGGCTTCTTCGCGAAGATGCTGGCGCTCCCGGCCGTCCCGGAGGAGCAGACGCCGCAGGAGAAGACGGAGTTCGCGCGACTGCAGCTGGAGGACGAGGCGAAGGCGGCGCTGCGTGAGGCCCGCCTCTGGTCGAAGTTCGAGCTGGGCAAGGACGCCGATGCGTTCACGGCGGGACTCCTCCACGACATCGGCAAGGTGACCATCGCCCTCTGCTTCGAGGACGCGCTGCGGCTCGTCGATCCCGTCGTGTCCACGGGCGTGCGCGAGGCCGACGCGGAGGGGCGAATCTGGGCGGAGTCCTCGCGTCAGGTGGAGCGCCAGCTCATGGGCGACATCGACCACCAGACCGTCGGCGGCCGCATCGCCCGCCGCTGGGGACTCACGCCCGAGATGCAGGAGGTCATCACGCAGCACCATCTGGTGCGACGCACCTCCGCGCCGCTTACGCGGCTCGTCGCGCTGGCGAATCTGGCGGCGAACACGCTTCACTCCTATCCGTTCCAGGAGGAACAGCACGCACTTTCGCGGCTGATGGGGAGCATGAGCGAGGCGCTGCAGGCGGACGAACGCGACGAGGCCGAGGCGTGGCCCGACCACTTCGCCCTGCACGTGGAGCCGCGGCTTCCGCAGATCCTGGAGGAGTACGAGGTGCCGGACAACCTGTGGAAGACGGTCCCCGCGGTCGACTTCTTCCGTCTCGTCTGGCTGCTGCGGCCGCGCGTGAAGCGCCTCACCGGCACGTTCCTCCAGATGACGGCGCAGGTGGCGTAGCCCCTCCGATTCGCTTACGTTGAGCGTCGGCCGAACGTCCACTCCGGAGGTTGAATCGATGCTCGTGCCCGCCGTCCGCCGCCTTGCGGCCGCGCTTCCCCTGCTTGCCCTGGCCGTCTCGTTGGCGGCCCCGCCCCTCGCCCTGGCCCAGGATCCCTGGGACGAGGTGGAGCTGACCACCGAGAAGGTGGGCGAGGGCCTTCACGTCATCTACGGGCGGGGCGGCAACCTGCTCGTCTCCATCGGCGAGGACGGGACGTTCCTCATCGACGACCAGTTCGCGCCGCTTACGGACCGCATCCTGGAGGTGATCCGGGGGCTCGGCGGCGACGGAGACGTGCGATTCGTGGTGAACACGCACTTCCACGGCGATCACACCGGCGGCAACGAGAACCTCGCGAAGCGCGGGACGACGGTGGTGGCGCACCACAACGTGCGCGCGCGGATGATGACGGAGACGCCGAACGAGATGACCGGCAGTTTGCGGGAGCCGGCGCCGGGCGGGAACCTGCCGATGCTGACCTTCGCGCGCGACGTCACGTTCCACCTCAACGGCGATCAGGTCGACGTGTTCCACCTGCGCAACGCCCACACCGACGGCGACGCCGTGATCCACTTCCGGAACGCCAACGTGATCCACACCGGCGACATCTTCTTCCACGGCGCGTACCCGTTCATCGACACGGGGGCGGGCGGTCGGCTGAGCGGCGTCCTGGCCGCGGTGGACCTCATCCTGGAGCGTGCCAGCGACGAGACCATCCTGGTGCCGGGGCACGGACGGATCGGCACGCCGGACCAGTTCCGCAAGTACCGCGATCGTCTCACCACGATCTCCGGCCGCATCGCCTCCCTGATGGACGACGGTCTCACGGCCGACGAGATCGTGGCGGCGAAGCCGACGGCGGAGTGGGACGAGACGTTCGGGGCGCACTTCATGTCGCCGGAGCGGTTCGTGCGGGTGATGGTCCGCTGCGTGGAGCTGGACCGGGAGGAGAACTAGCGCACGTAGCCCAGCGCGCGCAGACGTTCCAGCATCGCCTCGTCCTCGGCCGACGGCATCGCGTCGCCGGACGGGAGGCGGCCCGTTTCCCAGGTGGCCACCGCGGGGAGGATCTGGTCCTCCTGTAGGATCTCGTCCAGCACGCGGCCTTCCATGTCGGCGGCGGCGGGAATGCCCACGAGGCGGAGCACCGTGGGCGTGACGTCCTGCAACGTGGGCCGGAAGTCCTCCGGCGCGGGCCCGATGCCGGGGCCCGCGGCCAGGAAGATCCCGTCCGGCGCGTCCGTGTGGCCGCCGGGCGTGCCGCGGCCCAGCCACGTGAACCACGCCGCGTGCCCGTGGTCCGACACGACGATCACCGTGGTCGACGGAGGGGCCGCGTCGAGCAGCGCGCCCAGATGCCGGTCGAAGGAGAGCATCGTCTCGCGGACCGGGCCCTGCCGCGCCGGACGATCGTCCGCACCGGGGAACCACTTCGGCTCCCACTCGTCCCAGGCCAGGTGCTCCGCCGCGTCCACGTCCCGGAAGTAGGCGAGGGTGACCTGCGGCGATCGCTCCTCCAGGAGCCGCACGGTCGTCGCGGCGACGAAGGCATCCTCGGCGGCCCAGTCCGCATCGTCCGGCGGCAGCGCATCGGCCGCCTCGTCGGGACTCCAGAGCGCGGCGGCGTCCTCCGCGGCGTCCAGCGCCAGCTCCGTGAGCGGCGTGCCGGCCTCCCGGTCCGGCGCCAGCGCGCCCCACGTCCGCTCCGAGACGACGATCGCATCGCCGTCGCCGGGCGCGGGCCAGGTGACCAGCCAGTTCACGACGGCGGTCTCCACGCCCGTGTCGTCGAGGATCTCCCAGAGGCGACGCGTGCGCACGAGCCCGGACGTCACCGGCGTCACCTTCACGAGACCGCGGCCCAGCACGTCGCGCAGGAGGAGGCCGGCGTTTAGACCGAAGTGGCGCGGGAACTCGCGCACCGGAGTGTGCGCGCCCAGCACGTGCTGCACGTAGAAGTCCGAGATGCCGGTGTCCTGCGGGGACCGCGAGGACGCCATCGACGTCCACAGCGACGGCGACGGACGATCCGGCAGCGTGGCCATCGGCGCGCGCACGCCGCGATCGATGAGCGAACGGAGATTCGGGAGCTCGCCCTCCTCCAGCAGCGGGTCGAGGACGTCCCAGGTGGCACCGTCGCAACCGATCAGGAGGACGCGGTTCGCGTTCGGCGTGACCGCGGCGGAGAGATCCACCGGCGCCTCGACGTCGCCGAGGGTGGCGGCGGGATCGGGACGGGAGGCCAGCACCGCGGCCGAGACCCCGGCCAGGATCATCGCGGCTAGCGCGGCGCGCGCCGTCGTCACGCCTGCCGCGCGCGCGGAGTCGGCCAGGCGCAGGAGAAGCATCGCGAGTCCTGCGGCGCCCACCGCCACGGCCGCCAGGAAGCCGACGGCGACCGCCAGCATCCCGGCGTAGCTCTCCACGAACGGCCAGGCGTGCGGATAGGCGACGCGGAACTCGAACGCGCGGGCGGTCCACACCGCCGTGCCCACCGAGACCGTCAGCGCGAAGGAGAGGACGCCGGCCCGCGAGCGCGAGCGGGGGAGCGCGGCCGCCAGCGCCACGCCGAGGCCGGCGCCGGCCGCGCCGGCCAGTCCGGCGAACACGACGCCCAGGGCCAGCTGCAGCCGGAAGACGTCGCCGAAGGAGTGGAAGTCGTTGCGGAGCGCGGTGACCGCGGCCAGCGTGAGGCCCAGCCAGAGTCCCGCCGCCGCCGCCGAGGCCGTCGAGGCCAGCACCGCGCGGAGGAAGCCGCCCGAGGAACTGCCGTTCATCCCATCCTCCCGCTCACGCTCCGCGGGCGATCTTCGAGGAGGGGCGGGGTGGGGTCAAGAGAGTCCCCGGGGCGAGGCCCCGGGCCGGTGTCTCCGCAGGACCGGCACCGGGCTCCCCGACCCGCACCCGCACCGCCGAAGCGGTACCCCGTCCACCTCGAGAATCTGGAGGACTAGGAGTCGTCACCTCCCCGCGCCGCCAGCGCCGGCTCGCGTCCGTCACCCGGCACGGTGAAGCTCGTCTCCCCTTCCAGCCGCGGAAGGTCCGAGCCCACGTCCGCGCGGTAGAGCAGGCTGTACGTTCCCTCCGGGAGGTCGCACGGCAGCCACTGCGAGAGCTCGCGCACGCGGCCCGGCAGCACCACGCCGGATTCCTGCAGGTCCCGCTCGCACGTCAGCGTGGACGGCGCCGCACCGAGCGGAAGGATTTCGAAGGAGTCGTGCACGCGCAGCGTCGTCTGTCCGAGGTTCTGGATGCGCGGCTGCAGCACCCAGCGATCGTCCTTGCGCGCCACGGAAAGCCCGGCCAGGTCCACGTTGCGGCGCACGGGCGGCACCGTCACGTAGACGATGGACGCGAGGCGGCACTGGAGATCCAGACGCTTCGTTCCCGCCGCCAGGTGGCCGGTGGCCGCGCGCGGCTGGGCGATGAGCGCCGCACGGTACTCGCCCGCCTCGGCATCGTCCGGGACGAGCACGGAGACCCGCATCACCAGCGTCTCGCCGGGCCGCACCTCGGCCTCGGACGGGGAGAAGAGGATCCACGGACGGGCGCTGGCCGCCAGCTCACGCTCCTTCTCGAAGGAGAGGCTCCCGTCCTCGCTCATGTCCCAGTCCTCAGTGGACAGCACGATGCGCAGCGGAGAGACATCCTCCGGGCCGTCCTTGCCGTAGTGGATGTGGACGACCGTGGTGGCATCCTCTCCCGGCGCGGCGGAGAGCGAGAAGTTGCTGGGCATGATGGAGACATCGCCCGCCCGAGCCGGGCCGGCGACGGCCGCGACCAGCAGCGCGGGCAGCATCGCGATTCGGTGACAGAGGCGCATCATCCCTTCCCCTCACATCCTGGAAACGTAGAGCTCGATGGTCAGCGAGGCCGTGGGCCCCGGCGTGTAGAACTGCGGTCCCACCGCGAAGTCCAGCCACAGGTTGTGCAGGGCTCCGGGGTGGCGCTTGCGCGTCTCGTAGAACGGCGTACCGGGCAGCGTGTCCGTCAGGCTCGCCAGCGTGCCCTGGAAGATCGGCTCCCCGTCGATGTTCTTGCCGACCGTCGACGGGTCGTAGTCGAAGAGCGGGTTCACCACGGCGCTGTTCGCCGTGACCTTGAACACGCCCACTCCCACGTCCGAGGGAAGCAGGTCCCCGGACGACGGATCGGGCAGGTTCAGGACTCGCGCTCCGAGTTCGTAGGGCGGGAAATCACCCCACCGCGAGAGGATCTTCACCTTCACGCGGCTCGTCTCGAACGGCTGGAGGTTGATCGGCGAGAGCTCGTCCAGCACGGCGATGACGTCGAAGTGGTGGTCCGGCGGCGGCGCCGCCTGGGCCGTGAGATCCAGCGTGACGGATTCCCGTCCGCCGGCCTCCGGCAGGACGATCGTGATCTCCCGCTGCGCGTGAGCCGGCGCGGCGCCGCCCAGCAACAGGAACGCGCCGAGAACCGGACCCGCCAGCGCGGATCCGGCCCCTCGGGCGGTTCGGCTTCCCCGCACGCGGCCGGGAAGCGGGAGGACGAGACGTCCGGCCACGACTTACGGCGTGGCCAGCGTGTACGTCACGGTCGCGGAGATCGGGTCCGTCGGCGTGTAGAACTGCGGACCGATCGCGTACGACGTGTCGATCAGCAGGCCGTTGTTCGGCGAACCGATGCCGCCCCGGTTGGAGACGCGCGGGCCCGTCAGGACCTGCACGCCGCCGGAGACGTCGTCGACGGTGGCGCTGAAGATCGGCTCACCGTCCGCATCCTTCGGCGCGGCGGCCGGATCGGCGCTGAAGCCGGCGGCGATCGTGGAAGCGGCGGCCGGGTCGGCGAAGACCTTCGGGCCGGAGTTGGTGAGGTTGGCGATGCCGTAGCCGATGTCGGTCAGGGCCACGTCACCCGCGGCCGCCGCACCGAAGCCGGACGACGCCGTGACCTGGGCCGTGAGAGTGAACGGCGTGTTGGAACGGATCATCAGCTGGGCGGTGCCGCCGGTGTACACGTCGAGGTTGTTGCCGGCGGCCACGTCGGCCACGTCGATCTGGAAGTCGAGCGGGCCGTTCTGCACGGCCGGAGTGTTCGCGCCCACGCCGGAGTTGATCGGCGTGAAGGCCCACCAGCGAATCGCGGCGGCCTTGGCCACGCGGCCGACGATGTTCACGGTGCCGGTCGACTGGGCGGATGCCGTCTCGGACATCAGCATCGACCCGAGCACGACCGCCAGCGACGGCAGGAGAATCTTCTTCATGATGCTTGCACTTCCCTGGTGTTGGGGGTCGGCCGCCGGCCTGCGCCGTCGGCGTTCACGGCTTTCCTGCGGACGGGGACGATTTCCGCCGACTCCGCCCGCACCGCTTGTATCGGGAAGTGCTTGGCGCCCCGTGACGCTAAGAAAGTTGGCGAGCCAGAAGGTGTAGCGGGGCGACAGCTCGCGCGCCGGGTGAGCGGACGGATCGTCGCCGGAGGGCGAACGGCGCCGTCGCGAGGCCGTCGTCAGACGGCGGCGTACTCCCGCAGCCGGTTCACCTGCTCCGGCATCCCCAGCACGATCATCACGTCGCCCGACTTCAGCCTCGTGTCGCCGCCGGGGTTGAATACGGCGGGCGCCTGCGTGTCGAGGCGGCGCAGCGCCAGGACGATGAGCCCGGTCTCCTGCGGGATCCGGACGTCGGCCAGGCTGCGGCCGACCAGCCACGAGGAGTCCGGCAGCTCCAGCTCCTCCAGCCGGAGTCGGGTGTCCCCGGTCACCGTCGTGGCGTCCAGGAAGCTCACCACGGTCGGTCGGATGAGCGTGGCGGCCAGACGGACTCCGCCGGAGACGTTCGGGAGGATGACGTGGTCCGCGCCGGCCACCTGCATCTTGGGGACGGCCTCGCCGTCGTTGGCCCGGCTCGCGATGTTGAGCGACGGATTCAGCGACCGGGCCGTGAGACAGACGTAGAGGTTGTCCGCGTCGTCCGATAGCGCCGTGGCGAGACCGCGAGCGTGCTCCACGCGGGCCGCCTGCAACGTACGGTCGTGCGTGGCGTCGCCTTCTACCCAGAGCAGCTCCGGGTAGCGTTCCAGGAGCGCCTCGATGTTGTCCATGTTCTTCTCGACGACGACGAGGGGCTTTCCGTCGGAGATCATCTCACCCGCAACCACGCGCCCCATGCGGCCGACACCGCAGACGATGTAGTGGTGGCTGAGCGCCTCGATCCTCTTGCGCATTCGCCTTCTCCGGTAGACGTCGCCCAGGTCCAGCTCCACGAACAGCGCGGTCAGGATGGCCCAGACGAAGCCCAGCCCGATCAGCGAGAACGCGATGAGGACCATCGTGAAGGTCCGGCCCGCGTCGGACAGCGGATGGACTTCTCCGTAGCCGATGGACGACGCGGTGATCGCCGCCATGTACAGCGAGTCGAACCAGCCCCACCCCTCGATGGTGTGGTAGCCGGCCGCTCCGCCGGCGAGCACGACGTTGTAGTAGCCGAGGACCCAGAGCACACGCTGCCGGAAGCGTCGCAGCACGCCCCAGTACGTGATCTTCCTGGCCAGTTCGTTTCGATCGCTCACGCGCGGGATTCTAGGTCAAGCCCTTCGGATACGCCACGGCGCGTATGCGGCCGGGCTCCGGCGCCGGGTCGCGCGCCGGAGCCGGGGAGACGACGCGCGCCGATTGCGGTAGGGTGCCCGCAGTTCCCGCTTCCGGAGGATCGTTCCATGCTGCGCGCCGTCGGCCGACGTCTCTCCTTCCTGCTGCCGCTGACTCCCGGAACCGTCCGGGCCCAGGAATCCGGCGGTTCCCGAACGGCCGATGCCGTGAAGGGCGCCGTGGAGAAGGTGGCGGTCGATGCGTCCCCGCCCGGCTGGCTGGAGTCCTCCGTGCCGGACGGACTGCGCCGGTCGTCGTTCCTGCTGGAGAACTGGCAGTGGCTCGGCCTCCTGGCGCTGGCGATCGTCGGGATCATCCTGGACCGCGTGCTCGTCACGATCCTCCAGACGGTGCTCACGCGGATCTACCGGCGCTTTCTGCCGCGGGGCGACACGAAGCTCGTGCGATCGGCCGTGCGCCCGCTCGGCATCCTGGCGATGGCCATCGTCTGGTACTCCGGCCTCGGCTGGCTGGGCCTCACCGGCGGCATCCGCGACGTCCTCTCGGTGGCGGTCGCGTTCCTGGCGGCGGGCGCGGGCGTGTGGGCCGCGTACAAGCTCGTGGACATCGTGGCGGAGTACCTGGGTGAAAAGGCCTCGCACACGGAGACGCGCTACGACGATCTCCTGGTGCCGCTCATCCGCAAGAGCCTGAAGGTCTTCATCGTCGCGTTCGGGCTGGTGTTCATCGCCGACAACCTGGACGTCGACATCACCAGCCTGCTGGCCGGACTGGGTCTCGGTGGTCTGGCCTTCGCCCTCGCCGCCCAGGACATGGTGAAGAACCTGTTCGGCAGCCTCACGGTGCTGCTGGACCGGCCGTTCCAGGTGGGCGACTGGGTGAAGATCGGCGACCTGGAAGGGACCGTGGAGGAAGTGGGGTTCCGCAGCTCGAGGATCCGCACGTTCTACAACTCCATGATCACGATGCCGAACGCGAACCTCATCTCCACCGCGGTCGACAACCTGGGGGCGCGGTCCTACCGGCGCTGGAAGGCCACGCTGTCGCTCACCTACGACACGCCGCCCGAGAAGCTGGACGCGTTCTGCGAGGGCGTGCGGGAGCTGGTGCGGCAGCATCCGCACACGCGGAAGGACTACTTCCACGTGTACGCCAACCACTTCGGCGCGGCGTCGCTGGATGTCCTGCTCTACGTGTTCTTCGTGACGGCGGACTGGGGCAAGGAGCTGCAGGCGAGGCATCGCCTCTTCCTGGACATCCTGCGCCTGGCCTCCGAGGTCGGCGTCGAGTTCGCCTTCCCGACGCAGACGCTGCACGTGTTCCGCCCGGGCGAGGAGCCCACGCACGACGACGCACCCCGGGCGGGCGAAGAGGTGCAGGCCGGCAAGGCGGCGGCGGAGCGGGTGCTGGCGTTTGTGTCGGAGGCGGAGGGCCGGGCGTCCACCGCCACAGATCCGAAGTCCGGGGGCGATGCGGGGTAGGGGGCGCTACTCCTCGTCCTCGCCCCGCTCCAGCTCGCGGCTGCCGATCTCCCGCCACCACCGATCCCGCTCGCCGGGGTCGCCGTGGAACGTGATCTCCGCCAGCACGGCCTCGAACACGTCGTAGAGGAGGAAGTCGCGGCGGAACTCCGCCTCGGCCGCGGTCTTGAGCGCGGCGTCCGGCTTGGCGTCCGTGTCCAGGCGGATCCGGAAGTCCCCGCGCAGCAGCACCGGCAGGTGCCCCATGGCGTACGTGGGTACGGCCTCCACGGAGTAGACCTGATCGTCCTCGTGGTTGCGCCCCACCAGCACGGGCTGGAGGTCGAAGCGCTTGCCCTCGTGGTAGGCCTCCCAGGTGATCTCCAGGTAGTCCAGATCACAGAGGTCCTCGTGCTCCGCAGGGCGCTTCACTTCCTCCACGAACTCGTCCAGGAGGTCGGTGAAGAGCGGGAGCAGGAAGTCCCGGTGCGCCTCGGCCAGGAGGAGGAGGTCCTTCAGGGAGACCTCGTCGTGCAGACGTACGACCGTTCGGAGGAAGTACGGCAGGTCCTCCGTGACTTCGCGCATGCGGGTCCCGCGCGTTTCCGGATCCCAGACCGACGCCCGAAGGCTCCCGCCCGGCAGCAGAATCATGTCCACGGAGCACCTCCCGGTTCGCGCGCCATTCTCGCCCCAGGTCTGGGGGAATGCAAGGACCCCCGACGGTTTCGTCCTCGGAAGGGAGAGAGGGCCGGATCCCTCCCCGGAATATCGGTCGATACGCGCGGGAAAAGAGGCCCCGATGGGAAGTGGGTTGCCCTCCCTGGTCGAAATTTGGGATTCTGGACGTTCGGGTCCCCGCCGACCCTCCCGTAGCCACTCCCGCGGCCCACCCTACCGCGTCCCCTTGAACGTGGAGTGTTCGATGCGTGTTCGGCTCCCAGTCCTGACCGTTCTCCTTCCTCTCGCCCTCGGCCTGTCGGCCCGGGATGCCTCCGCGGCGCGTCACTGGGACGTGCGGGAAGGCACCCTCTCCGTCGCCTGGGAGGAGAATCACCTCTCGAACCTCGGCTTCCAGCTCGTCTCCGAGCGCGCCACGAGCGACGTCTCGGAGCGGGTGCGGGCCTTCCTGCCGTCGGCCTCGATCTCCTTCGCGACCGACGCCCCGGCGGACGTCTCGTTCCGCACGGAGGAGGGCTCGTTCGTCGGGTTCGACGGCCGGGTGGTGTTGCCGGTGAACGGTGGCCTGGGGCTGCGCACGCGCCATCCGGCCGACGGCCGGGCGCTGACGCCGCTCTTCCTCTACGACTTCGAGGTGGTGATCGACGCGGCCCGGGAGCCGATCGTGGCGTCGCTGCGGGCGGCCGGATCGCAGGACGACGTCTTCGTCCTGCGGAACGCCTCCTTCCGCGTCGACGAGGAGCTGGGCGAGGTTGCGCTGATCATGGCGGACGTGCAGGTCTCCGAGTCGTGGGCCTCGGCGCTGGAGCAGCCGTACCTCGCGGGCCAGTGGGTGGGCACGGCGGACCTGCGGCTCGCCGCTTCCACGAACGATCCGGTGGAAATCCACGACCACGCCCGCGACGCGGAGCCGGGGCCGGACGGCACGCCCGATCTCGACGTGACGCTGGGCCAGCTCTACGGGATCACGTCGCAGGGCCACATCGGCACGTACCCGAACGGTCGCGCCGGTCTGTCCGCCGCCACCACGTCGTGCAACACGGGCTCGGTCATCGTGCCGTGGAACGCGGCCATGCAGGAGACGCACCCGTTCATCGGCCTGGCGCTCTTCCGCCTGCAGGACGGCGTCCTCGAGATGCTCGGCAAGAACTGGCTGAAGCACGGCTGGTTCGCGCTCTCCAGCAACCAGTGCAACCTGGGCTGCTCCCCGTCCGACGGCACGTACCTGGGGATCGGCTGCTCCGACACATACTCCGCCGGCAACAACGGCGAGCGCTACCACCTGGGCCCGCGCTCCGAGGTCAACCCGCACCTGGGCACGTGGACGGCCTGCGGCTCCTTCTTCGACGAGCCGGGCGCGCCGGACGGCGACTGTGACCGGGACTACTTCGGCACGGCGTCCAACTCGGTGGAGCATCGCCTGGAGGTGGCCGACGCGGACCTGAACCTCCCCGGCGCCACGTACTGGTACGAGGGCATGTACTACGTGGCCAACGACACGAAGCCCGACAACAGCGTCGGCTGGCGCGAGTGCACGATGACGTGGTCCGGCTCCAACTGGTCGTTCAGCACGGTCGGCGGCGGCGTGACGCCCACCTACGGGCCGTTCGTGGCCACGTGGGGCGACGAGGCGACGGAGGTGGCGGTGGACGTGGACGATGGTCCGGTCATCCTCTCCACGCAGGTCACGGACAACGGCGACGGCACGTGGCACTACGAGTACGCGCTCTACAACTGGCGGAGCTGGCGAGAGGTCCACTCGTTCGCGGTGCCGGTGGGCGGCGCCGTGATCACGAACATCGACTTCCACGATCCGGACGGCGACGCCGGCAACGACTGGAACGCGGTCCAGTCTGGCGGCTACGTCACCTGGTCCACCGACGACTTCGCGACGGATCCCGACGCGAACTCGCTCGAGTTCCAGTCGATGTTCAACTTCCGCTTCGACGCCGACGTGGCGCCCGTGGCGTCCACCGCCACGGCGGTTCCGTTCCAGATGGGCCCCAGCGGCTCGTTCGACATGGACACGCAGGCGCCTTCCGGTCCGCCGACCGTCGGCGTGGAGCTGCCGAATGCGGCGGAGCGCGAAGCCATCCAGCTGGCCGCCAACGAGCCGAACCCGTTCGCGGGCGCGACGGCCATCTCCTTCACGCTGCCCGAGCCGCGGACCGTTCGCCTGACCGTCCACGACGTGACGGGCCGCACGGTTCGCACGCTGCTGAGCGGCGGGGCCGACGCGGGCGTCACGCGACGCACGTGGGACGGCCGCGACGCCTACGGCCGGGACGTGGCCAGCGGCGTCTACTTCTTCCGCCTGGAGGCGGACGGCGTGTCGCGCTCCGTGAAGGCCACGCTCCGCCGCTGACGACGGAGTGTCCATTCCGGTGCGCCTGCGGGGCGGTCGTCGCAAGACGGCCGCCCCGACTTGCATGTCCGGCCGCCGATCTGGGATGATGGACCCTCTCCGGAGGCGACCCGCTTGAAGATCTCCCGCATCGTCCCGCTCCTGGCGCTCGGCGCGCTGTGCGTCGCGGCCGCGCCGGCCTCCACGCCCACGTCGCCCGCCCGCGCGCACTCCACCGAGGCTCCGGATCCCCGGGGCGGCGTGCTGGACGTCTTTCTGGCGGAGCTCTACGGGCTCGTCTCCATGTCCCGGGACGGGACGTACCCGAACGGTGTTTCCGGGCTGTCCGCCGCCACGACCTCCTGCAACGTCGGCGACGTCGACGTCCCGTGGTTCGCCGCGATGGACGAGGACCATCCGTTCATCGGCCTGGCGATGTTCCGGGAGGAGAACGGCCGCCTGGAGCAGATCGGCCGGAACTGGCTGAAGCACGGCTTCTTCTCGCTGAACGACGACGACTGCGGGCTCTGCCCGTCCCCGGCCGGCGCCCCGATCCTGCGGGTGGGCTGCTCGGACACGTACACGGCCAACAACAACGGAAGCTTCTACGACCTCGGGCCGCGTGGGGAGGTGAACCCGCACACCGCGGAGTGGACCGCGTGCGGATCCTTCTTCGACGAGCCGGATGTCATCGACAGCGACTGCGACCGGGACTGGTTCGGCTCCCCGGGGATGACGGAGCAGCAGCTTGCCGTGCGGGACGAGGACCTGGCGCACGCCGGGGCCACGTACTACTACGAGGGCATGTACATCGTCGCGAACGACGACGACATCACGAACAACATCGGCTGGCGACGGATCTCGTCCATGCAGTGGAACGGATCGCAGTGGCTGTTCGTCACGTTCGTGGAGGAGCCGCCGTTCAACCAGGAAGCCCAGCCCGGTCCGGTCGTGGCTCAGTGGGGCGATCAAACGTCGTTCGTGGACGTGGCGAACGACGACGGTCGCTTCTACCTGAGCGCGGAGGTCACGGATCTCGGCGGCGGCTGGTGGCGCTACGAGTACGCCCTCTACAACCGGACCAGCGCGCGCGGCGTTCGGTCCCTCTCCATTCCGCTGAACGGGGCCGCCGTGCAGAACCTGTCGTTCCGCGACCTGGACGACGATCCGGGCAACGACTGGACGCTGGACGCCTCGTCCGGCTCGCTGGTGGCCTCCACCGACGACTTCGCCACGAATCCGGACGCGAACGCCCTGGAGTACCAGATGCTGTTCAACGTCGGCTTCGAGGCCGATCGTCCCGACACCGAGACGGCCGCCGCGGGCAACCTCTTCCGGCCGGGCTTCGGGTCCGGCTTCCTCGTCACCACCCGCGGTCCGGCCGCGCCCGTCGATGCGCCGCTGCCGTCGCCCGGAGGCGTCCTGCGGCTGGCGCTCGCGGGAAGAAACCCGTCGGCCGACGGCGCGCAGCTCCGGTTCCACCTGCCGGAGGCCGGAACCGTCCGCCTGGACGTGCGCGACGTCACGGGACGCCGGGTCCGGCGACTCCTGGACGGTCCCGCCCCGGCCGGAACGTCGCAGCTTCTCTGGGACGGCCGCGACGACGCGGGACGGGCGACCGCCGCGGGCGTCTACTTCGCCGTGCTGCGGACCGCCGACGCCTCGCGGACGGTCAAGATCACACGCCTGCCGTAGATCACTTCCCGGTGGCGGAATCCGGGGTTCCGTCCTTCAATGACGAAGAGACCCGGGAGCCGACCGCATGGAACAGGTCTTCTTCATCGCCATCCTGATCGCGGCCGTGCTGCTGTACGTCACGCGTTGGATCCCCTATGAGGCCACGTCGGCCTTCATCATGGGCAGCCTGGCGATCACGGGGATCCTGACGCCCACGGAGGCCTTCTCCGGGTTCTCCAACCCCGCCACCATCACCATCGCGGCCATGTTCGTGCTGTCGGCGGGGCTCATCCGCACCGGCTCGCTGGAGTACCTGATCCGCATCCTGCGGAAGCGCTCCAAGGGATCGCTGGGCGGCCTGGTGGGGATGCTGGCGCTCGTGGTGGGGCTGGCCAGCGCGTTCCTCAACAACACGCCCGTGGTGGTCATGATCGTGCCGGTGGCCCTGGCGCTGGCCCGGCACGCCGACATCCAGCCCTCCAAGATCCTGCTCCCGATCAGCTACTTCGCCATCCTCGGCGGCACCTGCACGCTGGTGGGGACCAGCACGAACCTGCTGGTGGACCAGGCGTACCGGATGCACGGCGGACCCGGCTTCGGGATCTTCGAGTTCGCGCCGCTCGGGATCTGCTACTTCGGCCTGGGATCGCTCTACATCCTGCTGACGTACCGGAAGCTACTGCCGAACCGGGCCCCGCTCTCCTCGCTGCTCCCGCGCGACCGCGGCGCCACGTTCGTCACGGAGCTCATCGTCGGCTCCGAGGCGGAGCTGGTCGGGAAGCCGATCCAGGAAGTGCTCCCGCCGGCCCGCGAGGACGTGCGGCTCCTGGAGATCGTGCGCGGAGAGCAGGTCATCTTCGCCGCGACGGCGCTCCAGGAGAACGTGGAGCCGGGCGATTCGCTGATCGTGGAGGGCACGCCGCAGGGCATCGCCCGCTTCATCGACTCCAGCGGGGTCCGCATCGCCAGCGTGGTGGAGGACGAGAAGCGCGTGGAGGTCCGCCAGATGGATCTCTCCATCGCCGAGGCCGTGGTGCTGCCGGACTCGCCGTTCGTGGGACGCGCGGTCAGCAGCCTCGGCCTGAACCGCCTCTACGGCGTGAAGATCATGGGCGTGCAGCGGCACGGCCTCCAGCATCGCTATCACCTGCGCGGCATGCGCGTGAAGGGGGGCGACGTCCTCCTCCTGCAGGCCGACCGTCGCGGGCTGGATGCGCTGCGCGAGACGGGCGCCGTCATGGTGGTCGAGGGCGTGGAGAAGCTCATCGTCAACCCGAGCGGGGCGCCGGTGGCGCTCGGCGTGCTCCTCGGCGTGATCGCGCTGGCCAGCACCGGCCTCGCCCCGCTGGCGATCGTGGCCGTGGCCGGCGCCGGGATCCTCCTGGCCACACGGACGCTGCGCCCGCGCGAGGCCGTCGCCGCCCTCGACGCGCCCGTGCTGCTCCTCATCGCCGGGACGATCCCGCTGGGCCTGGCACTGGAGAAGACCGGCACCGCCCAGATGGTGGTGGAGGCCGTGATGGGCGCCCTGGGCGGCCTCGGTCCCACCGCGGTTCTCTCCGGCTTCTACCTGCTCACCAGCATCTTCTCGTCGTTCCTGTCCAACAACGCCACGGCGCTCCTCATGTCCCCGCTCGCGTTCGGCGTGGCAGCCGCCTTGAACGTCGACGTCCGGCCGTTCCTGCTGGCGATCGCGTTCGGGGCGTCGGCCAGCTTCGCCACGCCGGTGGGCTACCAGACGAACCTCATCGTCATGGGTCCGGGCGGCTACACGTTCGGCGACTACTTCCGCTTCGGGTTGCCGCTGAACGTGCTCCTCTGGCTGGCCGCGACGTTCCTCATCCCGGTCTTCTGGCCTCTGACCTGACGGGGCGGACATGGTACGGTCCGGCGGACTTCACGACCCGCCGGAGGATTCGATGTCGTCTCTCCTTGCGCGCCGCCTCGTGACAGGCGCGGCGCTCCTGTTCGTGCTGACCGCGCCCGCCGTCGCCGAGACCGTTCGCCTCGTGGTCGACGGACCCTGGGATCGCAACGAGGCCATCCTCGGACTCTTCCAGGAAGAGATGGAGGCGCTGCTCGCGGACCGCTACGACGTCTCGTTCGGACCGGGCAGCGTGATCGAGGCCGACTGGACACCGGCCGGCGTCACCGCGGCGGTCGATGCGGCGCTGGCGGATCCCGAGGTCGACGTCGTCGTCGGGCTGGGCGTCCTCGTCTCCAACGAGCTGGCGCACCGGAAATCGCTTCCGAAGCCGGTCGTGGCGCCGTTCGTGCTGGATCCGGAGAAGCAGGGCGTCCCGATCTCGGGCGATGCCAGCGGCGTGCGAAACCTCTCCTACATCACGTCGGTCGGCCGCATCGAGATGGACCTGCGCCGCTTCCGCGAGGTGGTCCCGTTCGAGAAGCTGGCTTTCCTGGCGACGTCCGTGTTTCTGGACGCCATCCCCGCCCTGCGCGACCAGTTCGTCCGTCAGGCCGAGGCGCTGGGCGTGGAGGCCACGGTGCACGCCATCGAGGGATCGGCCGCTGAGGCGCTGGCCGCCATTCCCGGGGACGCCGACGCCGTTTACGTGGCGCCGCTGCTGCGCCTTCCGGACGCCGAGTTCGACGCACTGGTGGCCGGGTTCATCGGGCGCGGCCTGCCGAGCTTCTCCCTGTTCGGCCGATCCGAGGTGGAGCGCGGGATCCTGCTGGGCAACGCGCCGCAGACGAACCTCAGCCGCCGGGCGCGGCGCACGGCGCTCTACGTCCAGCGAATCCTGAACGGGGAGGGCGCCGGAACGCTGCCCGTCCACTTCCCGGAAGCGGAGCGACTCTCCATCAACCTCTCGACGGCCCGGGCGGTCGGCGTTCGTCCCTCGTGGGCGGTGCTCACCGACGCCGATGTCATCGAGCGGGAGCGGCACGATCCCGGACGGCTCTTCACGTTCCACGAGACGGTGAACGAGGCGACGCGCGTGAGCGCCGACCTCGCGGCCGTCACGGCCGGCGTGGAGGCGGGCCGGCACTCCGTAGGCCGGGCGCGCTCCAACCTGCTGCCGCAGGTGGAAGCGTCCGCGCTCGGCACCTGGATCGACGACGAGACGGCGGCCACCGGCTTCGGGCCGGCGGAGCGGCAGCTCTCCGCATCGCTCTCGCTGAGTCAGGCCATCGTCTCCGATCCGGCCTGGACCGGCCTCTCCGTGGAGCGTCGCCAGCAGCTCCGCCGGGAGCTGGACTTCGAGGCGCAGCGCCTGGACGTCGCGCGCGACGCCGCGAACGCCTACCTGAACGTGCTGCGCGCGCAGACGGCGGAGCGGATCCAGGGCGAGAACCTGGAGCGGACGCTGGCCAACCTGGAGCTGGCACGCGTCCGCGAGCGCGTGGGCGCCTCCGGGCCGGGCGAGACCTACCGCTGGGAAGGCGAGGTGGCCAACGGGCGGCGCGCGGTCATCGACGCGAACTCGGCGCGCAACGTCGCCGAGATCGAGTTCAACCGGCTGCTCCGCCGGCCGCTGGAGGAGCCGTTCCGACTCGAGTCCGAGAACCTGCTGGCCGAGGCGGGCCTGGGCGATCCGCGACTCGCGTCGTTCCTGGCCGATCCCGCCTCCTTCCGGATCTTCCGGGACTTCCTGGAGGACGAGGCGGTGCGGATGTCCCCGGAGCTGGGCGCCCTGGACGAGGCGATCGGCCAGCAGGAGACCGTGCGGGGCTCCGCCGGCCGCGCGTTCTGGCTGCCGGACGTGGGACTGCAGGGCGAGGTCTCCCGGGTCCTGGGCCGTGACGGTGAAGGGGAGGACGCCCCGGTCATCGGCCCGGTGACGATTCCACGCAACGACACGACCTGGAACGTCGGCCTCCGCGCCTCGCTCCCGCTCTTCGAGGGCGGCGGCCGCGTCTCGGAACGTCGCCGCGCCGCGGAGACCGTGCGGCAGCTGGAGCTGCAGCGCGTCGCCACGGAAGAACGCATCCGGCAGCGGCTCCGCGGCGCGCTGCACCTCGCGGGCGCCTCGTGGGCGGGCATCGACCTGTCCCGCCAGGCCGCCGACGCCGCCGGCCGCAACCTGGAGCTCGTCCGCGACGCCTACTCGCAGGGCGTCGTCTCCGTCCTGGAACTGCTGGACGCGCAGAACGCGGCGCTCGTGGCGCAGGAGGGCTCCGAGAACGCCATCTTCGACTTCCTGATCGATCTGAACGAGGTGCAGCGCGCCCTCGGCGCGTTCTTCTGCTGGCTCGAGCCGGAAGAGCTCGACGGCTTCCTGCGTCGCCTCGAAACGTTCCGCGACTCGTCGGAGGAATCGCGATGAAGACACGGCTGGGCGCCCTCGCGGCGCCGGCGATGCTGATCGCCCTGCTCGCTTCTCCCGGCTGCGGCGGGGGGGACACGCCCGAGGAGACGGTGATCCGTCCGGTCCGCACGCAGACCGTGCTGACCAGCGGCGCCGGGCGCACACGATCGTTCTCGGGGACGGCGCGCGCCGGCATGGAGACGCGGCTTTCCTTCAAGGTCGCGGGAACGCTGCGCGGCGTGTCCGTCGCGGTGGGCGATCGCGTGCGGGCGGGAGCTCCCATCGCCCGGCTGGATCCCACGGACTTCGAGCTGCAGGTGGACGACGCCCGCGCCGCCGTCACGCGCGCGCGGGCCGAGGCGGAGCGGGCCGAGGCCGATCTGGAGCGGATCCGCCAGCTCTACGAGAACGAGAACGCGTCGCGCACGGACCTGGACGCCGCGGAAGCCGGCGCCACCGCCACGAAGGCCGGGCTGGAGTCGGCGCGCAAGAACTACGCGCTGGCCACGCAGCGGCTGAGCTACACGCAGCTTGCGGCGCCGGTGGACGGAGCCATCGCCTCGGTGCAGGTGGAGGTCAACGAGAACGTGAACGCCGGGCAGCTCGTGGCGCTCCTCACCTCAGGCGATCGGCCGGAGGTGGAGGTGGCGGTGCCGGAGAACCTCATCGGCGACGTGAAGGAGGGCGCCGCGGTGAGCGCCCGCTTCGACGCGCTCCCGGACCGGTCGTTCCCGGCGCGCGTCACCGAGGTCGGCGTGACCGCCTCGCGCTCCGGTTCGGTCTTCCCGGTCACGGTGAAGCTGGACGATGCCGCCTCCGAGGTCCGGCCCGGCATGGCCGCCGAGGTGGAGTTCCGCTTCGAGGCGTCGGGCGAGCCGAGGATCTTCGTGCCGGCGGTGGCCGTGCTGGAGGATCGCGCCGGACGCTTCGTGTTCGTGGCCGAGCCGACGGAGGACGGCCTGGGCGTGGCCCGCCGCCGGGATGTGACGGTCGGCGACCTCACGGACCACGGGCTCGAGATCGTCGGCGGACTGCAGGAGGGCGACCGGCTCGTGACGGCCGGCGTCACCCGGATCCAGGACGGGCTGGTGGTCCGGCTCGGGGAGCCGACCCCGTGAGCTTCACCGAACTCGCCATCACGAAGAACCGGATCACCATCGTCGCGCTGGTGTGCATCTTCCTCGCCGGGATCGGCGCCTACCAGAACATGCCCCGCGACGAGGACCCCGGCTTCATCATCCGCACCGCGACCGTGGTCACTCAGTTTCCCGGCGCCAGCCCGGAACGCGTGGAGCTCCTCGTCACCGACAAGCTGGAGAAGACGATCCAGGAGATTCCGCAGATCGACTTCGTGAACAGCGAGTCCCGGACCGGGATGTCGGTGATCTACGTGAACATCAAGGAGGAGTTCCGGGAGATGCGTCCCATCTGGGACGACCTGCGACGGAAGGTGGAGCGCGCCGCGCCCGACCTGCCCGACGGCATCCTCGGGCCGGTCGTGAACGACGAGTTCGGCGACGTCTTCGGCACCGTCCTCACGATCACGGGCGAGGGATACTCCTACCCGGAGCTCAAGGAGATCGCGGACGATGTCCGCGACGAGATCCTCCGCCTGGAGGACGTCGCCAAGGTGAACATCCACGGCGCGCAGGCGGAGCGCGTGTTCGTGGAGTACAACAACGCGCGCCTGGCGGAGCTGAACCTGTCGGCCGCGCAGCTCGCGTCCATCCTGCAGAGCCGCAACATCATCATCCCGGGCGGGGCGGTCGACGTGGGTCCGGAACGACTGGTGCTGGAGCCGTCGGGCAACTTCGAGTCGGTGGAGGACCTGCGCCGCACGGTCATCCAGCTTCCCGGAAGTCCGGAGCTCGTCTATCTGGAGGACCTGGTCCGGATCGAGCGCGGCACGCTGGATCCGCCACGGGCGCTGGTTCGCTCCAGCGGCGTGCCGGCCCTGGCGCTCTCGGTCTCCAAGAAGGAGGGCGGCGACATCCTCCGGCTGGGACAGCAGGTGATGGAGCTGCGCCACCGGCTGCAGGAGAAGTACCCCATCGGCGTGGAGTTCGACGTGGTGGCGTACCAGGCCGGCATCGTCGACAAGAAGGTCTCCGCCTTCGTCGGCAACCTGGTGCAGGCGGTCGCCATCGTCCTGGGCGTGATGCTGATCTCGCTGGGTCTGCGCACCGGCCTCGTCGTGGCGTCGCTGATCCCCGGAGCCATCATCTTCGCGCTGTTCGTGATGGGCCTGCTCGGCATCGGCCTGGACCAGATGTCGCTGGCGGCGCTGATCATCGCGCTGGGACTCCTCGTGGACAACGCCATCGTCATGGCGGAGTCCACCCTCGTGCAGATGCAGGAGGGCAAGAGCGCGATGAAGGCGGCGGTGGACTCGGCCAACGAGCTGCGCGTCCCGCTGCTCACGTCGTCCGCCACGACGGCCGCCGCCTTCCTGCCGATCTACCTCGCGGAGTCCTCCACGGGGGAGTACACGGCGCCCATCTTCGAGGTCGTTTCGATCACGCTGATCTGTTCCTGGCTGCTGGCGCTCACGATGGTCCCGATGCTCTGCGTGCGCTTTCTCAAGACGCCGCAGGACGCAAAACCGCCCACGTTCGACTCCGGGCTGTACCGCGTGTACCGGGGCATCCTGGTGCCGGCGCTCCGGCGGCCCTGGGTGGCGCTGGCGCTGGTGATCCTCGTCTTCTTCGGGGCGATGCAGCTTTTCCGCTTCGTCCCCAACATCTTCTTCCCGTCGGACGACACGCCGCTCTTCTCGGCCACGTTCGAGCTGCCGGTGGGGAGCCGGATCGAGCGGACGGACGACGTCGTGCGCGCGTTCGAGGAGCGGCTGGCCACGCTGACGAAGCCGGCCGACGATCCCGGGGCGGACGGCATCCTGAACTTCGCGTCGTTCGTGGGGGAGGGCGCCCCGCGCTACCAGCTCACGTACTCGCCGGAGCCGGCTTCGCCGGACTACGCCTACACGCTGGTCAACGCCACGTCCCGCGAGTGGATCGACGAGGTCCTGCCGGACCTGGAGGCGTTCTGCCGCGCGGAGTTCCCGGACCTCAAGATCACGCTGGAGCCGCGCGCGCTGGGGCCGCCGATCACCGCGCCCGTCGAGGTCCGGCTCTCGGGCCGCGATCCGGAGACGCTCTTCCCCCTCGTCGACGACGTGAAGGAGAAGCTCCGTGAGCTTCCGGGCACCAAGGACATCCGCGACGACTGGGGCCCGCGCGTGAAGAAGCTGGTGGTGGACGTGAACGAGGCGCGCGCGCTGCGGGCGGGACTGTCCAACCAGGACGTGGCCATCTCGCTCCAGACGATGCTGTCCGGCCTGGCGTCCACGGACTACCGCGAGGACGACGAGGTCATCCCGGTGGTCCTGCGCTCCGTGGCGGCCGATCGCCAGGACATCGGCAAGCTGGAGAGCATGAACCTCTACTCCCAGGCGACGGGGCGCAACGTCCCGCTGCGGCAGGTGGCCGACGTGCGCCTGGAGTGGGAACCGTCGGTCATCCTCCGCCGCGACCGCCTGCAGACGGTCACCGTCTCCGCCGACGTGGAGCGGGGCGTCACGCCCACGGAAGTCACGAACGCGCTGGTGCCGTGGCTGGAGGAGCAGCGGGACGCCTGGCCGTTCGGCTATCTTTACGGGATGGGCGGAGAGCTGGAGGGGTCCGTGCAGGCGTCGGAGTCCATCGGCGCCAAGCTGCCGATCGCCTTCTTCTTCATCGTGCTGCTGCTGGTGGTGCAGTTCAACTCCATCCGACGCCCCGCCATCATCCTGCTGACGATTCCGCTGGGGCTCATCGGCGTGATCCTGGGTCTACTGATCGCGGGATCGTACTTCGGGTTCATGACGCTGCTCGGCATCGTGTCGCTGGCCGGGATCGTCATCAACAACGCCATCGTCCTGATCGAGCGCTTCAAGATCGAGATGGAGGAGAACGGGCTGGAGCCGGCGCGGGCCATCGTGGAGGCCTCGCAGCGACGACTCCGGCCGATCCTCCTCACCACGGCGACGACGGTGGGCGGCCTGGTCCCGCTCTGGCTGGGCGGCGGCCCCATGTTCGAGCCGATGGCGGTGGCCATCCTGTTCGGGCTGCTGTTCGCCACGGTGCTGACGCTGGGCGTGGTGCCGGTGCTCTACGCGATCTTCTTCCGGGTGAGCTTCCGGGAGTACCGCTAGGGCGATTCACTCGCCCGAGAGGTGCCTCTTCAGCCCTTCCAACAGACGGTCGACGTCCTTGTGGAAGTCCGGATCGGAGCGGACCGGGATCCCATTTCGAAACGCTATCGCTCGTATCGACTCGGGGAGAGCGGCAGGGTCAGGCATCGACGCGCCCCTCACGAGGACGGGGACGATCAGGACTTCACGCTCCTGCGCGAGCTCAAGCTCCACGCGGACGTGATCGTCCTGCTCGAGGAGGCGGGGCTTTCCGTCGGCTCCGATCGGTGCAAGCCAGTCCGGTCCGATCACGACCAGGAGGATCGCGCACTGTGCGAGGGTGACCCGGACGTGTTCGCGGAAGTCGACGCCCAGAGGAACGGCGTCTACGTCCTTGAACAACTGGTCTCGATCGTACACACCGGCAAGACGATCGTAGATTCGCCCCACGGACTCTTCGCTGTCTGCGCGCCGGTAGCAGACGAAAATCTTCTTCGCACGACCTGCGTCCGTGGTCGAGCTCTGCCCTGAGCCATGGATGTCCGTCGTCTCCGGGCCATCCGCGCCCCCTGTGATCTCGGGAGCGTCCTCCGAGGGAGCGGTCGTGGGGGCGGCCTCGCCCTCTTCCGTCATCCGGTGGTTCATCCGGCCGATGATCACGGCCAGGACCAGCCACACCCCGACGAGCGCCAGGTTCACCAGCGCGAAGTCGCGCGTCTCGAACGACAGCACCGCGGTACCCAGGAAGACGAGGCCGGCGGAGAGCAGATCGCCCATCCGCACGAAGAACGTATCGATGGCCTGCTTCGCCTTGTACTTCTGCTCGCGCGTGGTGGGGAGGAAGAGGACGTTTCGGACCGTGTTGTTCAGCGAGTAGTCCGTGGCGTTCTCCGCGGTCTTCGCCCAGCGCACGGCCGACAGAATCGGGTAGAAGGCGATGAGGAGGTACCCGCCCGCCGCGATCACCGGCAGGAACAGGAGCGCCACGCGCGTCCCCAGGTACTTCAGGATCCGGGACACGAGGAAGAGCTGCGCCGCCAGCCCGACGATGTTCACCCAGAAGAAGAAGTTCGCGTAGAACTGCCCGATGTACGCGCCCTCGCTGAGATCGCCCGCCGTACCGTCGGCCACCGCGCGCGCCGCCTCGCCCTGCACCACACGGCCCAGGACGTACTCGCCGGTGGTGTTGACCCAGTTCAGGAACAGCATGAGGAGGGCGATGAGCAGCAGGTAGCGGCTCTTCCAGACCACCTGGAACGCGCCGGTGTCGCCCATCGGCTCCTCGTCCGGTTTGGGCTCCGCGGCCGAGCGCTCGCGGTCCGCCTCCCGCCGGTCGATCACCGTCACCAGGGCCATCGTGGAGAGGAGGAGCGCGGCCGCCACGAGGAGCATCTGGTTCACGCCGAGGACGCCGATGAGGACATCGGCCACCCAGCTCCCGAACACCGCCCCGGACGAAGCCCCGAACCCGACGACGACGAACAGCCGCTTTCCCTGCTCCGGCGTGTACAGGTCGTTGGCGAACGACCAGAACTGGGCGATGACCATCAGGTTGAAGATGCCGACCCACAGGAAGAACGCGACGCCCAGGTAGGGGATGTTCGCCTGCGCAAGCAGGTAGAACGCCACCAGGCAGCCGGTGAAGAACAACGTCACGGAGTCGATGAGGCGCTTGCGCGAGACGCGGGACGCCAGTGCCGCGTAGGCGGGGACGGCCAGCAGCAGCAGCACCGCCTGCCCCGCCGACGTGTAGCTCTTCAGCTCCGCGCCGCCGCCGGCCAGGATGAGCGCCTCGCGCACCGGCTTGATGATGTAGTACGCGGTGAGCAGCAGGAAGACGTTGAGCATGAGGAGGAGCGCGGTCCCGGACTCGCCGGAGCGGACCTCCGTGAACAGCCCCAGCAGCCGCTCCAGCGGAGGGCGACGCGTCCCGGCCGCACTCATCGATCCACACCCACGACCCGTCCGCTGGCGCGGGCCACGTACGCGATCACCGACGGGCTCCACTTCTCGTCGCGGCGCACCTGGAACTCCACCGCCTGGAACGGGTGCGAGTCGGGGCCGGGGCCGAGGGCGGCGACGGGCTCCACCGTCTCCGTCCAGCCGGTCCGGTCGGCGCCGGCGTCGCGATCCGCGTTCACGGGCCAACTCCGCACGCGGTGCAGCACGGAGCCGGGTGCGTCGAGGCCGCGCTCCACACCGAGGTTCCGCCCGATCAGGCGATCGTCCTCCACGCGGAAGAAGTCCACCGGACAGTGGTCCTCGAAGACCTCCCGCACCAGGACGTCCCGGCGCGCGGACAGCGTCCGCGTGACGTAGTCCGCGGCCTCCGGATTGCCGTAGCCGGCCGCCTCCACGACGCCGGCCAGATGGTCGTCCGAGAACGCGGAGAGGATCTTGGCGGCCCAGTAGAAGTCGCGGTCCGTCGCCAGCGCGAAGGCCGTGTTCGGCGTGAGCGGCTCGAAGCTCTTCACGCTCAGGTTCTTCGTGTCGAAGTAGCCGATCGCCGGCATGCCCTCCGGGCGCGCGTGCGTGCGCCAGTCCGTCTCCACCAGCCCCAGCGTGAGGAGCCGGCCGAAGATCGCGGGAGCGTCCAGCCCGTACTCCCACCCGTACTTCGGGGCCGGTCCGCTGGCGCCGGAGCCCAGCGTGGACGCGAAGTCGATCAGGTGGTGCTTCACGAAGCGCTTCCCGTTCTGCTCCACGTACATGTCGAGCGTGTTGTGCTGCTTCGTGTCGAAGTGGTTGAGCCACGCACAGAAGAGGCGCAGGCCGCGCAGCTCGCGCCGGTCCTCGTGGTCGATGCGGTCGTTGGGATCGTCGTCCCGGCGGCCCTTGTAGTCGAACGGTCCCACCGGCTTCCCGGAGAGGTACTTGCTGGCGATGGCCAGCCAGCGCCCGTCCTCCAGCGGTTGCACGCGCTGCAGGATGGCGTCCAGGTCCTCGGTGGTCATCGGCCGCTTCCCGTCCAGCGTGCGGATCTTCACGTCGTCGCCCAGCACCAGCCGGTCCCGCGTGAACGTGACGACGGCGTCGTCCGGGACGTTGTAGCCGGCGGCGTGCAGCAGGCGGCCGACGATGACGCCGGGCGCGGTGGTGGAGTAGAGCTGCCCCGGCGGATCGAACTTGATGACGTAGACGTCGCCCGACGCGTCACGGATGTTGAACCCGGGCGTGACGCCCTCCGTCTTGGCGCCGACCACGGTCCAGGCGCCCGAACGATCCGGCCCGTCGCCGTCGCCGGGCCCGCGCGCGCACTCCTGCGCGGTGAGGTCGTACAGGCCGATGCGGTTCGTGAACCACGACGAGTTGAGCGCCTCGTCCAGCGCGTTCACGTTGGCGGCCGGCGGCCATCGATCACCGCCGAACGCCGAGCGCACCATCCGCCCCACGTTGGCCGGGCTGGTGTGGCGCTTCAGCGGACGCGTGGTGCTGGTGTGGACGATGTCCCGGAGCAGGTTGGGATCGCGCTCTTCGGGCTCCTCGATGTCACGGCGATCGTCCTCGTACCAGGCCACCGGCCCGTCGACCAGCGGCGGACGATCGGCCCGCGCGGCGGCAGGCGCCAGGCAGAGCAGCGCGGTCAGGAGAACGAGGGTTCTCATCGGTCCGGCACCGGATCCCGGCCGTCGTACAGACCGCCCTTGGCGTACTGGAAGATCTGGTCGGCGCGCAGGCGGAACTCCGTACCTTCGTCGCTAAAGCCGACCTCGGCGCGGGCCATGAAGAAGCCGAACCCGCCGATCCGCAGTCCGCCGCCCCAGGACCCCTTCACGCGGTTCATCTGCAGGTCCTCGAAGTCGTCGAAGATCTGCCCGTAGTCGACGAAGCCGTACGCGTCCGCCCCGATGTCCTCCAGCGCGGAGTCGTTCCAGAGCGGCCAGCGGTACTCCAGGCTGAGCGCCGCCAGCCCGATGCCCCGGAAGCGACCGTCCGGATAGCCCCGCAGCACGTCGGGGTCGTCATTGGAGAGGAGTCGCTGGAACGGCACGGGCTCGCGCCGGTCGTTCTCGATCTTGGAGAGAAAGCCGCGCACGGCCAGCGCGCGGTTCGTGTGCCAGAGCGGCACGAACTGCTGGACCTCGGCGCGCCAGGTGAGGAACGCCGCCTTGGAATCGCTCCGCCCCTCGAACCAGGTGGCGCTGAGGCGCCGTACCCCGCCCGACTCCGGGCGCGCGGCGTCGCGCCAGTAGGCCTGCGGCGGGCCGATCTTCCGCGTCCCATCGTGCGCCAGCTCCACGCCGATGGTGGAGCCGTCCGACTGCTCCCGGTAGCCCGGAGGAATCTCGCCCTCGAACTCCTCCGAGAGGTGCGGATCGTCGGAGTGGCTCGTACCGGTGCCGTTCACGCCGGAGTACATCGCCAGGAACTGCACGGAGTAGTCCTCGGCCAGCGTGCGCTTCCACGTCACGCCGCCCCACGCGACCTCGCGGCGATAGTAGGACTCCCGGTCCTCGGTGCTGAACGGACCCAGGCCGTAGTAGCGCGCGTTGTGGTCCGAGCGGTAGCCCGCCCCCACCTCCACCACGGACGCTCGATGCCGGTGGTAGCGAACGCCGAGCGTCGCCTTGCGGGAACCCTTCTGTTCCCCCGAGAGACGCAGCTTCATCGGGTTGTGCGGGCCGAGGAACTCCGGCACGTCGATGGCCAGGCTGCCGCCGATGCCGCCCTGGCTCCCGAAGCTCACGCCCGGCGTGACCTGCATCGGGCCGAGGTGCAGCGGGACGTAGCGCCCGATCCGCTGGATCAGCTGTGTCTCGTCGACGTACTCGACCGTCTCCTCCGCGAGGTACCACGTGGCCTTCACCGGGAACATGGCGACGTTGTACGGCAGGTTGACGGCGTGCTCCCAGGCGGGATCGCCTTGCGACTCCGGAGACGCCGTGGTTTCCTCGCTCTCCGGCGGCAGCGGCCCCCAGTGGGACGTCCGCTCCGGTTCCGTCGTGTTGGCCGGGGAACCCTCGGGCGACGCGGCGGGTTCTTCCGAGGAACGCGACGGAGCCGGCAGGGCCAGGGCGATGATCATCGCCGGAAGCAGGAGCGTGATTCTTTGCATCGTATCGATCGTCTCGCTCCGGGCGGCGGCGGGGGGGCTGCGAACGAAGACCTTCGGTCGAACGGGTCCGGCGGGTCAAGCCCACTTTCGGGAAAGACGATCGGCGCGCTGCTCTCGCTCGCCGTGGTGCTCGTGGCGGCGACCTCGCAGCCGGCCCACGCGGTCCGCTGGCCGTGGGAGTCCGACCCCTGGCCGAAGAGCTCCACCGAGCCGGTCACGCCGCTGGAGCATCCGCCGGTGGAGGAGTGGCTCGCCGGCCACGACGTCTCCCGCCCGTACCGCTTCGCCGTGTTCGGCGACCAGCGCGCCCTGGCCGACGGGGAGTGGCAGGAGCTCGTGGCGGGAGTGGCGGCCGCGCACGCGCAGGCCGACGTGGCGTTCGTCCTCGACACCGGAGACATCGTCAACGACGGACGGTACGGCGACCAGTTCGGGATGCTTCGGGAGATCCTGAGCCCGGTGTCGGAGCTTCCCTACCTGGTGACGTACGGCAACCACGAGGCGCGCAACAACCGCGCCCGCTCCGCACGCGAGCACTCGGCCGTGTTCCTGCGGGCGATGGATCCGCAGGTCTTGCCGGACCGCTTCTACTACCGCAAGGACCTCGGGGCCGCCACGTTCCTCTTCCTGGACACGAACGACTTCGTCTACGGGGAGGACGGCAAGCGCAAGGGCTGCCCGGCGGAGATCGACCCGCAGACGCGCAGCGGGCAGCAGCTCCGGTGGCTCAGCGCCGAGCTGGATCGTCTGGCCGCGGATCCGCCGCCGCTCACGATCGTCGGGATGCACCACCCGCCGGTGCAGTCGTCGCGGAAGCATTTCCCCGTGGCGTGCTCCGTGTGGAACGTGCACTGGCAGGGCCGCCGCCTCGTGGACCTGCTGGCGGACGGCGGCGTGGACGTGATCCTCACCGGCCACACGCACACCTACGAGCGCTTCGGCCTCATCCGCAAGGACGGCCACCGCATCGACGTGGTGAACCTCTCGGGGCGACCGCGCGACTCGTTCCTGTGGGTCGGCGCCTCGGAGCGCCGCGCCCGCGACCTCCGGGGCCGGGAGAACGACTTCTTCGCCGGCGAGGGCTGGGAGGAGGTCGGGGAGCGGTGGGGCGTGCTCCAGGAGGACGCCATGGTCGAGGACGAGGCCAACCAGTTCGCCCTGTTCACCGTGGAGGCCGACGGCGGTCTCGTGATGGAGGTCCGCTTCCTGGACGATGACGAGCCGGGCGGATTCCGCACGGACGCGCCGGTCCGCCTCCGCTAGTCCCGGAAAATCCGGGGTGGATGGCCCCCGGTCCGCCCCGGTATCCTGATTCTTCCGCAGGGCCCAGGGCCCGGAGCGCGCTCCCCCGGGGGAGCCGCCCGCCTCCACCCGATCGAGTCGAGGACGCCGTGAAGCTGGACATCCGCTGGATCCGGGACGAGTTCCCGATCTGTACCCAGAAGTTCCCGATCCCGGGCGAGGACGCACCGCAGCCCCTGCGGTACTTCGACCACGGCGCCAGCACCCACCCGCCGCGCGCCGTGCTCGAGGCGCATCGGGAGTTCCTGGAGCGGTACTACGCCAACATCCACCGGGGCCACCACAACCTCAGCATGATCGCGTCGGACCTGTTCGATCAGGTGGCGGAGACGGTGGCGCGCTACGTGAACGCCGATCTCGATCGGCAGACGATCTTCCTCACCACGAACACCACCGCCGCGCTGGACCTGGCCGCCTACGCGATGTCCCACCAGGACGGCGTCGTCCTCACGACGGTGCTGGAGCATCACTCGAACGACCTGCCGCACCGCGCCCGCGGCAAGACCGTGATGGTCGGCATGAACGACGACGGCTCGCTGGACATGGACGACCTGCGGCGCAAGCTGGACGAGTATCCGGTGAAGCTCGTCGCGGTGACGGCCGCCTCCAACGTGACGGGCTGGATGCCCGACATCGACGAGATCGCCCGGCTGGCCCACGCGAAGGGCGCGCGGATCTGCGTCGACGGAGCGCAAGTGCTGGCCCACCGCCAGATCGACCTGAAGCCGAACCACCCCGAGGAGCACATCGACTTCTTCGCGGCGGCGGGGCACAAGGCATATGCGCCATTCGGCTCCGCGTTCCTCGTGGCGCCGAAGGAGTTCATGGACGCGCTGCCCCCCTACCGGCCGGGCGGCGGGGCCGTCGTGGCCGTGACGGAGGGCGACGTCGTCTGGACGACCGGCGCGGACCGGCACCTGGGAGGAACCCCGAACATCCCGGGCGCCATCGCCATGGCGAAGGCGCTGGACTTCCTCAGCGACATCGGGCTGCCGGCCATCCGCCAGCACGAGATCGAGCTGACCCGGCAGGCAATGGAGGGGCTGGCGGCGATCGACGGCGTACAGGTCCTGGGTCCGCCGGATCCGGAGGCGCGCCTTGGTGTCGTGAGCTTCAACATCGACGGCGTCCACCACGACCTGGCGTCCGCGATCCTGAACAACGAGGCGGCCATCGCGACGCGCAACGGCTGCTTCTGCGCACACCCGTACCTGCACCTCCTGCTCCGCGTGGGCGACGTCACCGACCTGGTCGATCGTCTCCGGGCGGGCGAGGAAGCGGAACTGCCGGGCGCCGTGCGCGTCAGCATGGGCGTGTACAACACGGAGAACGAGGTGGACTACATGCTCGGCTGGGTCCGGCGCATCCGCGACCGTCAGTGGAGCGGCACCTACGATCTCGAGAAGCGCGACTACTGCAAGGAAGTCTACTTCGAGTTCCAGGGCGTCCGCGGCGTGAGCGGATCGTCCGCCCACGCCTGAGCCGCGCCGGGATCCGCGCATGACCTCTCCGTCCGCCGGCGGTCCCCCCGCCGAGTTCGACGCGATGGCGAAGTGGTACGACTTCGACTACGACCGGCGCATGCGCGTCGACCTGCCGTACTACGTGGAGCGCGCGCGCGACGGCGGCGGGCCGGTGCTGGAGCTCGGCGCCGGCACGGGCCGCGTGACGGCGCGCCTCCTGGCCGCCGGGTTCGACGTCACGGCCGTCGACGTCTCCCCCCGGATGCTCGAGCGCGCGGAGCTTCGCCTGAAACGCCGGCGGCGTCTGCCCGGGCGGGCGACGCTGCGGCTGGGCGACATGGCCGACCCGCCGGTGCGCGGCCGGTTCGGCACGGTGCTGGTGCCGTTCCGCTCGTTCAATCACCTCTACACGGTCGAGCGCCAGCTCGCCGCGCTCCGCTCGCTGCGCCGACGACTCAAGCCGGAGGGACTCGGCGTGATCGATCTCTGGAACCCCGATCTCGTCGGCCTGAAGGAGGACGAGGGCAAGCTGCTCGTCGCCTACGACCGCAAGGACCCGCGCACCGGGAATCGCGTGGTGCAGCGGTTCCGTCTCCGGGCCGACGTTCCGCGGCAGATCGGCTACCTGGACTACTACTGGGACGAGTACCGCGGTCGGCGACGCATCCACCGCGACCACGCGCCGATGCGGTGGCGTTGGTTCCACCGCTACGAGTTCGAGCACCTTCTCGCGCGCGCCGGACTCCGCCCCGTGTTCCTGCACGGTGACTTCCGCGGGAACGACTACGGGCCGGACTCCGAGGACCTCATCTTCGGGGTGATGCGGGCCTAGGCCGTTCGCGCCATTGGAGCATCGCCAGGACGCCGCGCGCCAGGATCCACGCCGGCAGCGCCAGGTCGAGAGTGGTGCGGGTGAGCGGACCCATTCGCCGGTCGAGCCGGATCGCCACGGCCAGCGCCAGGAACAGGAGTCCCGGACCCGTGACCAGGCGCTTCCCGTCGGGAACGCGCGCCCGCACTACGAGCAGGACGACGGTCACCCAGACCGCGTGCAGAAGCGACGTCGTGACGAGTTCGTCCTTCCACAGATCGGGCGCGAACGCGAAGCTCGCCACGAACGCGAACGGCAGCTCGGAGTCCATCCATCCCCGCTCGGCCGCCGGCACGGGCAATGCCGGTTCGCCCGCGCGGCCCAGGATGATTCCGAGACCGAGGCCGGCGAACGGGGCCCAGAGCTGCCACTCCAGACAGGCCGCCGCCACGCCGAGGATCAGGACCGTGCCCGCGACGCGCCGGGGAAGACGGGCGCGCCGGGTCAGCGCCAGGAAGAGCACCCCCACCGCTACGCCGAGCGCGCCCGACTCTCCGAGGATCAGGATGGGCCCCCGCCAGATCTCGCTCGCGTCGAAGACCGGCATCCAGAGGAACCTCGGTGCGAACGAGATCGCCGCCCCGATGAGTCCCAGCGCCACGAGGAACACGTTCCCAACGTCGGCCGGCGGACGGCCGCGCAGGTCGCGCACGGCCAGCAGCGGGAACGCGGCCATCACGAACGAGAGGGGGAGGAGGAACCGGCGGAACGTGAGTTCCGGATGAAGGTCCGGAATGAGGCAGGGCAGGGCGGCCGACGCCGCGAGGAAGGCGATCAGCGCAAGGACCACGGGCGGCACCGATCGCCGGATCACCTCGGGGATCGGCAGCCGAAGCAGGCCGCGGCCCAGCTGCAGACCCAGGCTGGCCAGGACCAGCGTGAGATGCACGGAAACGGGCGCCAGGAGGCGGGGCAGGAACGAGGCGTCCAGCACCTCCAGTCCGGGCCGGCCGAGCACGGCTCCGGCGGCCAGGACGAGCAGCGTGGCCGGGAGCCGCAAGGGTCGCGCAAGGAAGGCAAGGAATGCCGATCCCGCCAGGACGATGCCGTACGCGAGGAATCCGTCCATCATCGGCTCCGGGTTGCTCCCCTGCCGCGGGATCTGTCAAAATGGTTCAAAGTCGCGTCGTCCTTCCGGACGGTCCGTGGCGCCCCAACCCTGTCCGATCGGCCCATGCGCAAGCTTCTCGCCTTCCTCATCGCCGTCGCGCTGACGCCCGAGATCGCCTCGGCGACCACCCACGTGGTCCCGGACGTGTTTCCCACCATCGCCGATGCGCTCGACGCGTCGGCGGCGGGCGATACCGTTCTGGTCCGATCGGGAACGTACCCCGAGAACCTTACCCTGGTCGACGGAGTGGTCCTCCGCGGCGAGGATCCCGGCACGCCTCCGGTGCTGGACGGCATGTCCGCCGATCCGGTCCTGACCGCCGTCAGCTGCGGTCCGGACACCCGGGTGGAGGACGTCGTGGTGCGCAACGGCCTCAAGGCGACGCTGGGGGGCGGTGCGTACCTGGTGCTCTCGGAGGTGGCGTTCCTCCGCGTTCGCTTCGAGTCCAACTCGGCGAATCGCGGCGGCGGTATCGGCGCGGACGACGCCTCGTTCAACGCGACCGACTGCGACTTTGTGGGGAACTCCGCCGCGGTGTCGGGCGGCGGCGTGGCCGTGACGGCAGGCGCCCCGACGCTCGTGAACTGCCGGTTCGTCGACAACACGTCGTTCGCCGGCGGCGCGATCGCGGTGCTCAACGGCTCCACGCCGCTGATCCAGCAGTGTTTCGTGGATTCCTGCACGGCGGACCAGGGGGCGGCCGTCTGGTACGACTTCCTGGCCGGCGGCACGCTGCAGGGAAACACCATCGTCCGCTGCGAGGCGACGGGCCTCGGCGGCATCCTCTACTTCGGCTCGCTGGCCGGCCCGGTAGTCCACAACAACATCGTGGCGCTGGGCGCGGGCGGCGGGGCCACCTTCGGGGTAGCGGGGGCCGTCGCGTCGTTCGCGTGCAACTGCACCTACCAGAACCTGGGCGGCGACGCGCTGAGCGGCGGGACCGACGACGGCTCCAGCTTCACGGCGGATCCGCTCTTCTGCGACGCCGCGTCCGACGATTTCACGATCTTCCAGCATTCGCCGTGCAACGCGGTGAACCAGTGCGGACTCATCGGGGCCTTCGGTGCGGCGTGCGCCCAGGTGGACGTGGACGAGGACGTCGTGACGTCCACGTGGGGACGGATCAAATCGGCCTGGCGCTAGATCAAGGGTAGCTCCGCCACGGCGACACCACCTCGCTGCCGTCCGACAGCACCGCCGCCACCTCCCACTCGAACTCGGGCGGCAGCCGGAGAACGTCGCTCTCCAGATCGTAGAGGAAGACCGGCCGCTGCACCGCCACGGGCGGCGGCGCCACGGATCCGTCCGCACGGAACCGCAGCCGGTACTCGACGGCGTTCGGATGCGAGGGCCACTCCAGACGGAGCACGGCCGGGCGATCGTTGCCCATCGTCCGGATGGCCGACGTCATGCCGCCGGCGGCGTCGGGGGAGGCCAGGGAGACCCGCCAGACGTCCGGGACCTCGGGATCCGCCGTCCGGATGGAGTTCCAGACCGACACGCCGCCCAGCACCAGCAGGACTCCCCACAGGAGGCCGGCCAGGTGCCGCCCCGCGTTCAGCGTCGGGCGGGCGCGCAGACGCCGGATGCCGTCGGAATCGGAAAGGGGCGCCACGGCCGTCTCCGGGAAGGGGTTCTTCCCTGCCTACGGCATCCGGACACCTAGGGTTGAACGTTCCCCGCGCACCGATCGACTAGTAATAGCCGGCGCTCGAGCCCTTGGCCTTCTGGTGGTCCAGCTCCATGCGCGCCAGCCGCGCGAAGAGCCGCTGAGCCTTGGGCGTGGAACCTCCCTTGGCGAGTCCCTTGTAGAGGCAGAAGAGGCAGACGTCCAGCTTGTTGGCCGCCTCCAGGACCTCCGACACGTTGGCCGAGGGATCGACCGCAAAGTTGCGCAGGTAGTCGCGCGGATCGGGAACGTCCGCGTCGAACTGGACCCACTCCTTGAGGGACGCCATGTTCAGATCGGACTCGGTATCCATCGTGGACACGGCCACGGCGAGCTGACGCTGGTGGTTCCCCAGGAACCGGAGCAGCATCTTGGCTTCCCCGTCGGACGCAACCTGTTCCGCTTCATGCAGGCGACGTCCGAACTCGTCGTGGAAACTTTCGACCTTGTTCAGGATGTCGCGGATGGTGACGAAAGGCATCGGACTCCTCCGGGTTCGAGGTACGCACTTCCGACGTCTCCGATTGTCTCACAGCCTGGGAGCCGCGGGGTTCTCAACCGGAGCTCGTGAAACTTTGAACGTTCGGCCGTTCACAAGCGAACGCTCGTGCCGATCGTCACGAACGCCACAGCGTCGTGGTACGATGCCGGGCTTCGAGGAGAGTGGAATCATGCCGTCGGATGTCGTGTTCGTGTTGGTGGGAACGCAGACGCCCGGAAATCTGGGGGCCGTCTGTCGCGTGGCGGCCGCGATGGACTTTCCCGCCGTTCGCCTCGCCCGCCCGGAGATCGACCCGCGCCACGAGGAAGCCCGCTGGCTGGCGCACGGCGCCGAGGACGTCCTCGACTCCGTGACCGTGCACGACGATCTGGAAGGCGCGCTGAGCGGGTGCTTCCGGGCGATCGCCACCACCGCGCGGCCGCGCAACTGGAAGCGGCCGGTGCGCGACCCCGCCGAGACGGCGACACTGCTGGCCGAGGCGTCGGAGTCCGCGCCGCTGGGCGTCGTGCTCGGCCCGGAGGACCGCGGGCTCAGCAACGACGATCTCGCCCTCTGCGACGAGATCCTCTCCCTTCCGCTGCCTCGCGGCCGTGGTGCCACGCTGAGCCTGCCCGCCGCCGCCACGATCGTCGCCTGGGAGCTGGCGCGCGCGGGCGAACGCGTCACGCGACGCCCCGCCGCGCGCAGCGACCGCAGCGAGCGATCGTCCCGGCCGCTGGACCATGCCTCGCTGGACGAGCTGCTCGCCGGCATCCACGGCTCCCTCGACGAACTGGGGTTTCGCCCGAAGCCGAACGAGGTCCGCTTCCGGGGATCGCTGCGCGACTTCCTGGCCCGGGCGCGTCCCACGGAGGGCGATCGCGTGATGCTGCGCCATCTCTTCGCGCAGATCGGGAAGTGGCAGCGCCGGGTGCGTGCCGCCGCCGAGCGCGGGGAGACCCCGTGAAGCGGACGCCCGGCGTCGTCCTGACCGTCGCCGCGATCGTGCTGGCGGTCGGGTTCGTGGCACACGCGCGGCACTGGCAGTTCACGCAGGACGATGCGTACATCTCGCTTCGCTACGCACGCAACCTCGTGGAGGGCGAGGGGCTCGTCTTCAATCCGGGCGAGCGCGTGGAGGGGTACTCCAACTTCTCCTGGACGCTGCTGCTCGCCGCGCTGCTGAAGCTGGGCGCGCCGGCCGTCGAGGCGTCGCGCTGGCTGGGGATCGCGTTCGGGGCGCTCGCCGCGCTGGCGGCCGCTCGACTGGGTCGGGCGGTGGAAGGGCGATGGGGCGCGGCGGCGCTGGCCGGCGGCCTGCTCGTGGCGGCGAATCCCGCCTTCGCCCTGTGGAGCACCGGCGGGCTGGAGACGGCGTTCTTCGCGTTCCTCATCACGGCGGGACTGGAGCGCGGACTGGCGCCCGGGGTCGGAGCGCGCGGGCGGGCGATCGCCCCGCTGCTGTTCGCGCTGGCCGCGCTGACGCGACCCGACGGCCCGCTGGTGTTCGGGCTGTGGTTCCTGATCCGCGCTCACGACACGTGGCGGGGCGGGCCCGCCGCCGCGGCCGGCGGAATCCGCGAGCTGGTACGGGACGTCGCCCTCTTCTGCGCGCCGCTCGTTCCGTACACAATCTGGAAGGTGGCGTATTACGGCGACCTCCTGCCGAACACGTACTACGCCAAGGCCGGCGTCTCCGCGGACTACCTGGGCCGCGGCGGGGAGTACGCGCTCGACTGGTTCCGAGCGTACGGGATCTACGGGGCGGCGCCGCTGCTTGCGGTCTACGGGGCCGTCCGGTCGGGCGCGTCGGGCCTCCCGCTGAGACTGCTCTTCCTCTGGTGCGGCGTGGCCGCGTACGTCATCGCGATCGGCGGCGACGTCCTCCTCCTGCACCGCTTCTGGCTGCCGATCCTTCCCGTCGCGGCGGTGCTCATCGGGCTGGGTGTGTCCGGACTCGCGGGACGCTTCGCGCGCGGTCCGGCGACGCTGGCCGTCGCGGCCGTGCTCCTCGGCGGGCTGGCGAGCGCGGGGATCCTGCTCAACGCCGCGGAGACGCGGGAGCGACGGGATACGGAGGACGCCTTCGTCGCGAAGATGTCGGCGGGGGGGGCGTGGCTGCGCGAGCACCTCGGCGAGGACGCCACCATCGCGATCACCACGATCGGGGCCATGTCCTACACGTCGGGGCTGCGCGTCATCGACATGCTGGGTCTCACCGACCGGGAGATCGCCCGCAACCCTCGACCGTTCCGGGGACTCACGGACACGTGGCGGGAACGGAAGTACAACGCGGAGAGCGTCCTGCGCCGTCGTCCGGACGCCATCCTGTTCTCCACCGACATCCGGCCCAGCTCCTCCGCCGAACGCGCGCTGTACCTGCACGAGGACTTCCATCGCTCCTATTACGCGATGTACTACCGCTCCATCCCGGAGATGCGGCAGAAGCTGACCTGCTTCCGCTTGCGGTCCGACGCCGGGGAGTACTCGCCGGAGACGGTCAGCGCGGACCGCTTCGACTTCATCGAGCACTACATCGACGGGCACCTGACGCGCAGCCGTCAGCCGGATGTCGCGCTGGAGCACTTCCGGGCGGCCGATTCCCTGGGTCCGGATGTCTTCGACGATCCGAGGGAGTGGCAGGCGATCATTCTGGAGGAGCAGGACGATCCCGCAGCGGAGGCGGCGCTGGCGGACGCGGTCGCTCGCGATCCGTGGTCCGTCGCGGCGCACGTGCACCTGGCGAACCGCTGGCTGGTGGCCCGCCGGGATGAAGATGCGGAGAAGCTGTATCGGCGCGTCGTGGAGATCAACTCGCCGGAGGCCGAGGCGTGGGCCGGGCTGGCGGAAGTGGAGCGACGTCGCGGCAACCTGGCGAGGGCGCTGGAACTCAACCGGGAGGCGGTGGCTAGGTGGTCCGCGTCGCCCGCCATCCTGCTCTCGCTGGGTAACGTGGCCCTCCAGAATGGGGAGTTCCCACTGGCGGCGGCTTGCTACCAACGCATCACGGAACTCACGTCGGCCGACGATCCCGTGCGCACCGCGGCCGGACGCGGAGCGCAGGCGCTGCAGGCGGTCCGGTCCGGCGCGATCACGCTCGAGCAGCTCAACGAGTCCGCACGACAGCGCCGGGATGGCGCGCCGGAGAGTCCTTAGCGCTTCATCGCTGTGGTAGAATGCAGGCGATCCGTGCACCCGAGCCGGGGCGACCCGCCATGAACAGCGCCGTCAACGTACTCGAGCAGCCCACGCTGGTCCTCAACCGGCACTGGGTCCCCGTCCACCTGACCACGGCGCGTCACGCCCTGACGCTCCTCTACCAGCAGGTGGCGCGGGCGGTGAACCCCGCGGACGGCACGCTCCATCGCTTCCAGACGTGGGTGGACCTCCGCCCGCCGGAGGGGCAGCCGGTCGTGCGAACGGTGAACCTGCGCCTGCCGGTGCCCGAGGTCGTGGTCCTGGAGACGTACGGGCAGGTTCCGCGCCGTACCGTGCCGTTCAACCGGCGGAACCTCTACGCGCGCGACCGCAACCGCTGCCAGTACTGCGGACGACACCTGGAGGCGGGCGAGCTCACGATCGACCACATCGTGCCCCGGGTGCGCGGCGGCGTCTCCTCCTGGGAGAACTGCGTGCTGGCCTGCATCGCGTGCAACCGGCGAAAGGCCCATCGCACGCCGGAGCAGGCCGGCATGGCCTTGCGTCGGCCGCCGGTGCGACCTCGTTGGACGCCGCGCCAGCTCTTCCACGGCGTGCCGCACCGCGCGTCCTGGGAGAAGATCATCGGACACGCGTACTGGAACGTGGAACTGGAGCGCTGACGCACTCCGCTCCGCGCGTTACGAGGACAGCGTGAGTTCCACACGGACGCTCCGTCCGGGCTGCGGGAACGCGTCATTCTCGGGCCGATCCAGGTAGCGCGAGTCGAAGAGGTTCGTCACCGAAACGTCCAGCTCCGCGCGGGGATGTACGCGCAGTCGCGCACCCGCGTCCCAACGGGCAAACCCGGGAACCCCCACTTCGTCTCCGGCGGCGTCGGTGGCGCCGAGCACGTCGGACCATCCGCGCGGATCCACGCCATCCGCGGACTTCGCCCCGCCCGCCCGCATCGAGAGGCGCAGCGTGGCGGAACGGCCGGATGCGTCGCCGGCCACGCGGGCCTCGCCGCTCAGACGAAGCTCCCCGGCCGGGATGTCCGGCAGCGGATCGCCGTCCTCGTTCTCGCCGTAAAGGAACGCGTAGGCGGCCGACGCGCGGGCGCGGTCGTCCTCGTCGTTCCAGCGGGCCGACAGCTCCACGCCGACGAGGCGCCCCTGCGACTCGTTGAAGTTCTGCAGCGTGTCCTCGGCCGCATCCACCGGGAGCTGGACGATGAGGTCCTGCGCCAGCACGCCCCACAGCACGGCGTCGGCGCCCCACTCGCCGCGGCCGAAGCGCACGCCCGTCTCCGCCGACCAGGCCGTCTCCGGATCCAGGTCCGGATTCGCGAGGCGCGAACCGCCGGGACGATCGCCTTCGAAGTAGAGCTCCTGGATGCGCGGCGCCCGGAAGGATCGGCCGACGGCGAACGAAAGCGCCGTGTGCGCGCCGAGCGGCTTGACCGCGCCGGCGCTCAGGCTGGGCGAGATCCAGTCCACGGACTCCTGCCCGTCGGCGCCGCGCGTCAGCCAGTCCACGCGCGCCGCCAGTCGCGCCTCGCCCAGCAGCCCGATCGGCCGCTTCACCGCGCCGAAGACACCCACGTCCACCCGGTGCGCGTTGCTCACCAGGTTCGTGACCTGCACGGAGGCGGGATCGAAGAAGTCGTTGCGCTCGACCGCGTCCACGCCGACCCGCGAGAAGACGTCGGCGCCGGCCACCCACGAGCCGTCCTCGCGCGGCCGCTCCATCAGGAACGCGGCGCTGAAGTCGTCGGAGTCGTTCGTGGTGCGTCCCGTGCGCGTGCGCGATCCGTCGTCCGCAAAGCGCTCCGTGCGGTTCACGGTCTCCGGGGCGTGCCAGCCCAGCTCCACCTCGGTCCGGTCCTCGTCCTCCCCGCGGAGCCACCGCGCGGTGACGAGCTGATGATCCTCCACCTCGATCGTGTCGAAGCGGTTGTCGCGGTCGATCGCGCGGCCGATGTCCTCCGCCGACGTGGCCAGCGCCGCCACGCGGAACCGCCCACCCCGGACGTCGCCCTCCAGCAGAGCGAAGCCGCCGGCATTGCGGAAGCCCGAATTGGGAGCTTCGCCGCCGGGAAGATCGTCGTCGTCGGGGAACTCGTAGTCGTCCACGTCGCGGAGGAAGCCGCCCGCCGCGCCCGTCCACTCGCCCAGGCGCACGCCGCGCACGCGGCCCGCCACCAGACGGCCGTCGTCCACGGTCGATCCGGCGACGCGCATCGCCGCCGCGAGCTCGTCGCCCACCGGGCCCAGGTCCGTCGAGATCACGCCGCCGATCGCCCCGCTGCCGTACGAGACGCCCGAGGCTCCGCGCACGACGGACACGCCGCCGAGCAGGAACGGGTCCAGGAAGCTGCCGTTCGGTCCCACGCCGCGATCCGACGACAGACGGATTCCCTCCAGCAGCACGAGCGAGCGATCGCGGCCGAACCCGCGGATGGTGGGCGACGACGTGAGTCCGTCACGCCCGATGGCGCCGACGCCGGGGAGCTGCTGCACCGCCTGGGCCAGCGACGCCCCTCCGCCCTCCACGTCGCGGAGCTCGATCTCCTCCAGCACGTCCTCTTCCCGCACGGCCGATCCTTCCCAGGAGCGCTCCAGGCGCGACGCGGAGAAGCGCATCGGCGCGAGCTGGTAGGTGCGCGGATGGAGGGTCACGTCCAGGACGGCGCCGCACGCCACGCGTTCCACGTCGGAGAACCAGTCCTCGTGCCGGATCTCCACGACCGTGGTGTCGGCGTCCGGGGTCTCCACCCGGAACGAGCCGCCCGGATCGGTCCGGCCGAGGATCTCGCCGCTGGCCGCGTGGACGATCTCCGCGTCCGCCACGAAGCGACCGTCGGCGGAGTGGACGTTGCCCTGGACGATGCAGGCGGCCAGCACGACCGCGGGAAGGAGGGTCATCCGATCTTCCGCCCGGCGATCACGAGGTCCGGGGACTCCAGCGGAACGTACGGCTCGTCGGCCATCGTCCCGAACCGGCGAAGATCATCGAAGCCCGCGGCGCGCAGCGCGTCCTCGATCTCGTCGCCGCGCCAGCCGTGGTGTACGGTCTCGCGCGACGATCGCACGTCGACCACCGGCTCCCGCCCGGGGACGAGGTTGAGCGCGATGGGATAGAAGCCGACGTCCCTCTGCCCGCGCCGGGGCCGGAAGATCCGCAGGAACACGATCTCTCCCTCGCCGTCGGGGTTGGGGCGCACGTTCACGCCCATCGTGCGGACGTCTCGCTCCACGATTCGCTCGAAATTGAGCATCTGCAGGAGGAACGGCGCGTCGGGACGCAGCGCGGACGCCAGCCCACCGAAGAACCCGGCGAGTGCCTCTTCGTCCTCCACGAACGCGAGTCCGTTCCCGATGCACATCGCGGCGGCGAACGGCGCCTCCGGAAGTCCGGCCGCGTCGGCCACGTCCCGCTCCTCGAAGCGGACGCGACCTCCCGCCCCGGTCTCCCCGGCGTGATCCGCGGCCTGGGAGATCATCGTCTCCGACAGGTCGATGCCGACCACGTTCCACCCGCGCTCCGCGAAGTGCCGCGCGTGCTCGCCCGTGCCGCAACCCACGTCCAGTAGCAGCTTGTCGTCCGCCTGCCCCAGGATGCCGTCCAGGAACGGCTCCTCCCGCCGGAGCCGCGACTCCCACGCGATCACGCTCCGGTAGTCGGTGGAGGGGGTGGGATCCTTCTCGGCCATGCGTCACTCCCGGTCAAAGGGCGACGAGTATAGCCGAGAACGGCGGCCCGTTCACTCGGTGGACGACCCTTCCGGGACCGGATTGCCGTACACGTCCACGAGTTCCGGTTCCGGGAGGCCGGCCTCTTCGAGCTGCGGCAGCACCTTCGCGGCGTCGCCGACGAGGATGACGTGCTGCCGGCCGAAGTCCCACTCCCCGGACTTCGCGGCGGCCAGGACGGCCTCGTCCGAAACCTCGCCCAGCGTCTCCAGGTCCCGCCGGACGGAATCGATCGGGCGGTTCGTGAAGACGGACGTGGCCAGCGTCCAGATCATGGAGTTCGTCGTCTGCGCCGCATCGATGAGCGAGGTGCGCTGCGACTCGCGCGCCTTCCGGATTTCCGCCTCGGTGGGAGGCTCCGTGGCCAGCCGATCCAGCTCCGAGCGCAGCTCCGACAATGCGGCGCCGGTGACGTCGGTGAAGACACTGGACTGCGCCGTGCGCGTCGCGTAATCGGGTCCGTTCGTGACGTAGCACCACGCGCCGTAGGTGTAGCCGTTCCGCTCGCGCAGGTTCGTGTTGATGCGCGACGTGAACGTGCCGCCGAGCGCCTCGGACGCGAGCTGGCGCGCCATCCGGTCGGCTCCCTCCAGGAGGTCCGTGGAATTGACGACGCGGACGATGGTCTGCGGCGCGCTCGGCCGGTCCACGAGCACGAAGCGCGCCGAGTCGTTGCGGAGCGAGAGCGGGGCCTGCGCCGGCGCATCGCCCTTCGCCTTCCACTTCCGGAAGCGCGACTCCAGCTCGTCGCGAAGCGTCTTCGCCTCGAGGTCGCCGACGAACAGGAGCGTGGCCTGTTCCGGGCGGAACACGTGCTCGTAGTGCGAACGCACGTCGTCCGCTCCCAGCCCCTCCACGCTGGCGGCGGTGCCCTCGTAGGGCCGGTGCCGCGGATCGTCGTCCGCGAAGAGGAGCTTCCAGTTCACCAGCCCGACGATCTTCTGCGGATCGTCCTCGGTGCTGGAGATGCTCGCGAGCTGGAGCGACCGCTCGCGCTCGATGTCGGCCTCGTCCAGGTTGGGACGCAGGATCGCATCGGCGAAGAGGTCCAGCGTGGCGGCTCGGCGCTCGGCGATCCCGGAGACCTGGACCGACGTGTGCCCGCGCCCGCCGTTCACGCGCACGGACGCGCCGAGCCGATCGACGGCGTCCGCGAACGCGGCGGCGTCGCGTCCGGCGGCGCCGGAGTTCATCACGCGCGCGGTCAGGTCGTTGAGGCCGGCCCGGGCGGGTTCCACCTGGTTCTCGCCGCCGGTCAGCACGCATCGCCCGGCGAAGAGGCCCGTGCCGGGACGCTCCACCACGTGCACCCGGATCCCGTTGGAGAGGGAGAGCGTCTCCACCGACGGCGGCGAGTACGGCGACACTGGGAAGTTCTCGGGACGATCGTTGAGCGCAGCGGCGTCGACGTCGCCCTCCGGATAGACGCGGAGGTCCAGCCGGCCCGGGCCCAGCACGCGCGCGGCCCAGGAGCGGACGTCGTCCGGGGTCGGGCGGCGCCAGCGATCCAGATCGCGCTCGAAGGAGTCGGCCTCCCCGTAGTAGCGCAGGTACATGTTCAGGCGATCCGCGCGGCTCGGGAGGCTCTCCATCTGCCGGAGGAAGCCGGCGACCAGCTGCGCCTTCACGCGGGAGAGCTCCTCGGGGGTGGGACCCTCGGCGACGAAGCGATCCACTTCCTCCAGGATCACGGACTTGATCCGACCCAAGTCCGAGCCCTCCGTGGCCGTCGCCTCGATCACGAAGAGTCCGTTCAGTTCCTTCGAGTACTGGTAGCATGTGACGTCCTGCGCGAGTCCGAGGTCGTGGACCAGGCGACTCTCCAGCCGCGACGCGGGACCGTCGCCCAGGATGTCAGCCATGAGGTCCATCTCGCCGTCGCCGTCGCGGTGGTACGCGGGGGAGATCCACACCAGCGTGATGCGCGGGTACTCCACCGAGTCGGTCTCCACGCGACGGATCTCCGTTTCCAGCACGGGCGGTGGGGCGGTGAGCGGGGCCGGAACGGGCTTCGCGGGCAGCGCGCCGAGCGTGCTTCTCACCAGCGGGCGAACCTGCTCGGAATCGAAGTCGCCGGCGATGACCATCGTGGCGGCACCGGGCACGTAGTACGTGCGGAAGAACTCCACCACGTCCTCGACGGTGGCGGCCTCCAGATCCTCGTGGCTGCCGATGATCGGGTGGGCGTACGGATGTCCCTCCGGATACATCGTCTCGAAGATCAGCAGGTCGGCCTTGCCGTACGGCTCGTTCTCGCTCTCGCGGCGCTCGTTGCGGACGACGTCGCGCTGCGCATCGAGCTTCTCCTGGTTCATCGCATCGTCCAGCTCGTCCAGACGATCGGCCTCGAGCCAGAGGAACGTGGGCAGCAGATGCGACGGCCCGACGACGTAGTAGTTCGTCCGGTCGAACGACGTGCTCGCGTTCGACCAGCCGCCGCCTTCCTCGATGAGGAGGTCGTAGTCGGCGCCCGGGGCGCGGTTCGTGCCCGTGAACATCAGGTGCTCGAAGAGGTGGGCGAACCCGGTCCGGCCCGGCCGCTCGTCCTTGGCCGCGACGTGGAACCAGGTGTTCACGGCGACCTTGGGAAGGGTCCGGTCCTCATAAAGGACGACGGTCATGCCGTTGGGCAGCGTCATCGTCTCGACGTCGAGGGAGAACGGCTCGGCGTCGACGAGGTGCGGTGAGAGCGAGACGGCGACGGCCAGCGCGGCGATCGCCCGGGCGATGGGTCGGAGCATGCGGGATCCCTCCGGGGATTCTGGGTCCGGGAGGGGTTATCCTAGCATCGCGAAGGGCGTCCCGCGGCGGCGGGCGGGACGAACCGCGACGGCCCCGGGATCGGAGCGACCGGGCACGGGTCCGTCGGACGAACGAGGGAATCGGGGAGGCGGTATGATCCGGGAGTCCGTGCGCGCACTGCTGATTCGGGATCTCAGTGCGATGATCCGGGAAATCGAGGCCTACCCGACGACGGCTCGGTCTGGGCTCAGCCTCCGGGTATCGCGAATCCGGCGGGGACGCTGGCGCTTCGTCGGGGCGATGCTGGGCGGCACCGGTTACGTCCGCGATCGGCCGGCCGCGAGGTTGCAGGCCCGCTCGCTCGCCCTCGCGGCCCAGAAACGATCGTTCGTTCTACCGCCTCCGGACTAGGGAGGTGGGCCGCCGCCCCACCGGATCGGCCCCGCGGCCCACGGGATTGACGAGCTAGTCATTTGTCTAGTACTCTGACCACATGCCCGCCCCTCGCAACGGCTTGCGCCGCGTCTGGAACCCGCCCAACCCGTACCTCACCCGGGAGAACCACTACCTGGGCGAGCCTCCCGTGGCGGAAACCGAGGTCTACGAGGACGCCACGCGGACCATCCTGGCCCGGAACCGCAGCCCGGACCTCGGATTCGAGTGGTCGCTGAATCCGTACCGCGGATGCTTCCATGCGTGCGCCTACTGCTACGCCCGGCCCACGCACGAGCACCTGGGTTTCGGTGCGGGCTCCGACTTCGAGCGTCGCCTGGTGGTGAAACCGCGGGCACCGGAGTTGCTGGAGGCGGCGTTCCGCAAGAGGAGCTGGCGGGGAGAACTCGTCGTCTTCTCGGGCAACACGGACTGCTACCAGCCGCTGGAGGCCACCTGGAGCCTCACCCGGAAGTGCCTGGACGTCTGCCGACGCTTCCGCAACCCGGTCGGCATCATCACCAAGAGCAGCCTCATCCGGCGGGACGTTCCCCTGCTGGCGGAGATGACGCGGGAAGGGATCCCCCTGACGGTGGCGGTGAGCCTCCCGTTCGCGGACGAGGTCGTCGCGCGGAAGCTGGAGCCGGGCGCGCCCACCGTCGCCCGACGGTTCGAGACGGTGCGGGCGCTGGCCGACGCCGGCGTCTCCGTCGGGCTCGCCGTCGCCCCGATCATTCCCGGCCTCAACGACGGCGACATCCCGGAGATCCTGAAGCGCGGCCGCGACGCCGGGGCGCGGTTCGCGTTCCGCTCGCTGCTGCGGCTGCCGGGCAGCGCGCGCGACGTCTTCCTTCGTCGGCTGGCGGAGGAGTTCCCGGACCGCGCCGCGCGCGTGGAGTCGCGGCTGCGGGACGTTCGCGGCGGGGAGCTCGGGGAGAACCGGTTCGGGCGTCGCATGCGCGGCCGCGGAGACTACTGGCGCACCATCGACCGGCTGTGGTCGCTGTGGGCTCGGAAGACCGGACTCGACGATGCATGGATGCCGAACGACGCGTCCGCCACCACGGCCTTCCGGCGACCGCCGGGCGCCGCGCCGGGGCAGATGGACCTCTGGCCGACGCTCGGGTAGGCTGACCTTCGGACCTCGTTCCGGCGACGCGTGACGATGGCACGCGCCGGATCCGCGCCCGCGAAAGGAAGAGCATGGCCGCCTACGTCATCCTGGACGTCCGGATCACGGATCCGGAGACGTACGAGGAGTACAAGAAGGTCTCCGGCGCCACGCTGACGGAGTTCGGCGGGGAGTTCGTCGTGCGCGGCGGACCGCACGAGGTGCTGGAGGGAGACTGGGATCCTGCGCGGATCGTGGTGCTCCGCTTCCCGTCGCTGGAGCGGGCCAAGGCCTGGTACGGATCGGAAACGTACCGGGAGCCCAAGGCGATGCGCACGCGCGCGTCCGTTTCGAAGATGGTGGTGGTGGATGGCTGCGACTGACGGAAACCGCAGCGCGATCCTTCCGTCCGCGCTGGTCCTGGCCGTCGCCGTCGCGCTGGCCGGCTGGTGGATCGGGCAGGGCTTCCAGCAGGGACGCTCCGCGGACCGGTACGTGACGGTGAAAGGTCTCTCCGAGCGCGACGTCGAGGCGGACCTGGCGCTCTGGCCGCTCCGCTACGTGGCGGCCGCCGATGATCTTCCCGCCGCGCAGCGCGCCATCGACGAGAGCCGCGCCACCATCGTGGCGTTCCTGGCCAGGCACGGCATCACGGCGGACGACGTCCAGGTGCAGGGCCTGGAGGTCGAGGACCGGCAGGCGAGGATGTACGGCGGCGGCAACCCGGGCAGTCCGCGCTACTCGGTGCAGCAGGTGCTCATGGTCCGCACGGACGATCCTTCGGAGATCCGCTCCGCCAGTCAGGCGGTGGGAGAGCTGGTGCAGGCGGGCGTGGCGCTGTCGGCGGGCGGCGGATACGGCGGCGGGCCCACGTACGTCTTCACGCAGCTGGATCGCCACAAGCCGGAGATGATCGCGGAGGCCACGGCCAGCGCGCGCACGGCGGCGGCGAAGTTCGCGGAGGACTCCGGCGCGGGGCTGGGCGGGATCCGGCGCGCGAACCAGGGCGTCTTCCAGATCCTGCCCCGCGACCCGGCGCCCGGCATCTCGGAGTCCTCCCAGCCGGAGAAGACGCTGCGCGTGGTCTCCACCGTGGAGTATCGACTGGTCGACTGATCGGCCGCGCGACGGCCCGGCACCGCCCCGCCTCGCGCTTTTCCCTCCCTCGTTCCGGAGACTCCGCCATGTCCGTCGACCTGACGCTCTACAACTACGACGCCTTCGTTCCGGAGAAGTTCGAGCCGTGGGACCGGTTCGACGAGAGTCCCCGGGTGGGGGAGAAGGCCCCCGACTTTCCGCTCTGGACCCTCGACGGAGAGGAGACGTCCCTCGCCGCGAAGTGGCAGGACGCGCCTCATACCGTGGTGGAGTTCGGCAGCTTCACCTGACCGTACTGCGGGATGGCGGCGCCATCCATGAACGCGGTGGCCGATGAGTTCGCGGAGCGCGGCGTGGCGTCGCTCTTCCTCTACACGCACGAGGCGCACCCGGGCGAACACTACCCGCACCACACGTCGTTCGAGCAGAAGCTGCGGCACGCGCACGCGATGCGCGACGTCCTGGGCGTCACGCGACCCATCCTGGTCGATGCGCTCGACGGCGCGTGCCACCGGCGCTACGGATCGATGCCCAACATGACGTGGATCTTCGACCGGCGCGGCGTCCCGCTCTACAAGTCGGACTGGACCGATGCGGACAGCGTCCGCGAGCAGCTCGAGAAGCTGCACGCGCTGCCGGAGCGGCGGCGGAGCGGCGTGCGCATCGCTCCGTTCCGCGTGGAGCGGATGGAGTGGCGTGAGGCCGACCGGGATCGCTTCTACGCGGGGCTGGAGCTGGCCGGACCGAAGGCGGTGGAGGAGTTTCGGAAGGCGTTCGGTTAACCGTCCAGCGCGGCCAGCTCGGCCGCCACGTCCGTCGTGCGGGCATCGTCCGGGCCGTACTCCTCCTCCCGGATGGCGTGCGCCTCCTCCAGCATCGTCCGCAGCGAGTCTCGGGACGCCCGCGCCGCGCGACCCTGCCGGGCGCGGGCCAGCAGCGCCGACGCCAGGACCGTCCGCGTGTCCGGAAGCCCGCCGCGCGCGTCGTCGAGGGCGCCGTCGAGCTGCGCGACCGCCTCCGCGTCCCGGCCGGCCTTCTCCAGCACGCCGGCGAGCTGCACGCGCGTCTCCACCACCAGGGAGTGCTGCGCGCCGAACGTGTCGCGGCGGATCGTCCAGGCCTCCCGGATGGCGCGCTCCGCCTCATCCAGGCGTCCCGTCTCCGTGCAGAGATCGCCGTAGCCGGCGAGCGGATGCGACACGTACTGGTGATGGTCCCCGAAGCACTCGCGCGCGATGGCGATGGCCTCGTCGTACATGTCGGCCGCCTCGTCGTAGCGCTTCTGCCGGAGCAGGTTGCGGGCCAGATTGCTGAGCGGCGCCGCGATCGCCGGGTGCCGATCGCCGACCGCCGCGCGCGTGATGCGGATGGACTCCCGAAGGAGATCGCCCGCCGCCTCGATGTCGCCCTGCTTCGTCTTCACAACGGAGAGGCTGCTGTACGCCTGCCCGACGCGCCAGTGCAAGTCGCCCAGGTGCGCCGCGAACATCACGAGGGACTCGCGCAGCATCGACTCCGCTTCGGCCAGACGATCCTCCGCCGCCGTCTCCGCCAGGCTGGACTGCATCAGCGGGCCCGCCAGGTTGTGCATCGCGCTGGCCAGAGCCGGGTGACCGTCCGGTCCGTACTCCTCGCGCAGGACGTCGACCGCCCGACGCAGCACGGCCTCGCTCTCCTCCTTGCGGTCCAGATGCCCCAGCATGTCGCCGAGGGACGTGTACGCGGCGGAGAGGCGCGCACCACCCACGCCCGCAGCCTGGTACGCCTCGGCCGCCCGGCGGGCGTGATGAGCCCCGTCCTCGAAGGAGCCGTCCTGCGCTGCCACGTTGGCCAGCGCCTGGTGGAACGGCGCGATCCCCTCCGTGCGCTCGCCGTGCACCCGGCGCGCCTGCTCCAGGTTCCGTCGCGCGAGGGCGCGCGCGTCCTCGGTGCGGCCGAGGCCGACGAGGGCGTTCACCTCGGAGATGGTGGCCGACAGCGCCCGCGGGTCGTCGGGGCCGAAGGCCTCCGCCGCGAACTCGGTGGCGTCCTCCGAGCGAACCAGCGCCGTCTCGGGGTCGCCCCGTCCCTGGGCGGTGTCGGCCAGGCGCAGCAGCGTCTCGTAGCGCCCGTCCCGGTCCCCCAGGCGCTCGTACTCCTGCGCGGCGATGGACAGGACCTCCTCCGCGCGATCGTACTGGGCCAGGCTCGTCAGCACGGTGCCGAGGACGAGGGAGATCTCCGCGCGCACGCCGGGATCGTCACGGAAGCGGTCGCTCACCCGCGCCGCGCCCCGCTCCACGAGCTGCAGCGCGGTGAGCGTCTCCCCCTCCTCGTAGTTGGGATCCACGGCGGAGAACACCTCGATGAGGTACTCCTGCACCGCGCGGGCGCGATCCCGCTCGCGCGCTGTCACTCCGGACTGCCACAGGATGCCGCCGATCCCCGCCAGGACGGCGAGCAGCAGCCCGATCCCGGCCACCGTCCCCACGCGGTGACGGCGGGCGAACTTCCACGCGCGGTCCCGCCACGACGGCCTTCGCGCGGCGATGGGCAGCGACGCCCGGAACCGCTCCAGGTCCTCGCGGAACTCCCGCGCCGACGCGTACCGTGCCTCCGGCGACTTGCGGAGCGCCTTCGCGAGGATCGTGTCCAGGTCGCCCTTGAGCCGGCGACGCAGACCGGCCGGCGTGGTCCCGCGCCGGGCGGCGGTCTCGGCGCACGACGTCTCCGGACCATCCTGCGCCACGGCGACGCTGGCCGGAGCGGGATCGTCCTCCAGGATCGCGCGGGCCAGGGCGCTGGAGCGCGTGGTGTCGCCGTGGGGATGCCGGCCGGTGAGCAGCACGTAGAGGAGCATGCCCAGCGCGAACACGTCGGCCGACGTGGACACGGTCTCGCCGCGGATCTGCTCCGGCGCGGCGTAGGCCGGCGTGAAGAAGCGACGCGCGGGCTGCGTCTCCTCCGGATCGTCCGCGTCCAGCAGCTTTCCGATGCCGAAATCCAGCAGCTTGACGACGCCGTCCGACGTGACGAAGACGTTGCTCGGCTTGATGTCGCGGTGGACGACGAGGTTTCGGTGCGAGCTGTCCACGGCGTCGCAGACGCGCTCGAACAACCGCAGGCGATCCTCGATCCCGAGCCGGCGCTCGTCGCACCAGTCGGTGATGCGATCTCCCTCCACGTACTCCATCACGAAGTACGGGACGCCGTCGTCGGTGGTGCCGCCATCGTGCAGCACGGCGATGTTGGGATGGCGAAGCCGCGCGAGGATGCTTCGCTCGCGGCGAAAGCGACGGTTCACGGCCTCGGCCCGGTCCACGTCCTCGCGCATGATCTTGATGGCCACGCGCTGCTCGAAGTCGCCGGTGGCGCGCTCGGCCAGGAGCACTTCGCCCATGCCGCCGCGCCCCAGCTCCCCGATCACGCGGTACGGGCCGATCCGGGTCCCGAGGGGCACGGACGGCGGCGGCGGCTCCGCGTGCTCGAGGATGGCCGCGGCCAGATCCTCCACGCCGCGGTCCAGCACGCCCCGGCTGGCCTCCCGGTCCGCGGCCAGCAGGCGTTCCAGCTCGGCGCGCAGCTCAATGTCGGCGCCCGTCAGGTCGTCCAGGCGCTCCCGGCGCGCGGCATCGTCGAGGTCCAACAGCTCGTCGAGGAGCGGCTCGATCCGGCTCCAGAGGTCTGGCGCGTCCGGTCGTGCGAGGGGGCGGTCCATGCGGTCTCCCGGTCACGGCGATCCTACCGTAGGAACGCAGACCGGGTCCGAAAAGGGACCGCGGGGAGGGACCTAGAACTTCACGCCCATCCGGTCCTTGAAGACGAATCCGGCCACCAGCGAGATCAGGAAGATGAACCAGACCCGGTTGGCGATGTCGAACGTGAAGCCGTGGCGCGGGGTGTCCGTCTGGATGCGCTGAACGGGCGAGTCCTTGGGCAGGGCGGGCTCGCCGGGGTAGAAGAACTCGTCGGAGAAGGCGCCCGCGTGGCGGAGGGGAGTCCGCCGGACGATGCGCTCCGAGGCGTCCAGTTCCTTGGTGTAGGCGGTGTCGCCCATCATGACCGAAAGCACGTGCTCTCCGGGCTCGTCCACGCGCACCTTCCAGACCATCGTGTTGCGCGACGGGAACCAGGCCATCGGCCCCTCCGCCGTCACACCCGACGGCACTTCCAGCACGGCCGGAGGTCGATCGTCCTGGTCGACGTCCGCGAACTGCGCGCGCCACTCGGGCGCCAGCTCCACCTGCACCAGCGACTCCTCACCCGGCTCGAAGCCGCGGTAGCCGTACTGATGGTTCCACTGGCCGATCATCAGGACCAGCGGCGGCGCGATCCAGATCAGCGGCACGAGCATGAGACCGAAGTACGCGAGGTTCGCCTTCAGGATGTCGCCCTGGGCACGGAAAATCGCGGCGATGTCGTCGTTGAAGAGGCGCATCTCGAAGATGCCGGCCTGGATCTTCGCCTTGGTCCGCTCGATGGCGGCCTGATTCGACGTCTTCTTGAAGACCCACAGCATGCCGACGCCGATGAGGATGCCCAGGACGGAGGCGCCCACCCACCAGGGCAGGGTCGCGAACGGCAGCAAGACGACGTCGAACAGCTTGCGGAAGATGGCGGTCAGGAACGACACGGAATCCTCTTCGGGCGATGGCGGAGCGCCGCCGGGTCAGTCATCGGCCGCGGCGTGCGGCAACTTCGTCGCGGCTCGGGCTACGAGATGTAGCCGAGGCCCTTCAGGCGGTTCTTGATTTCCTCTTCGTCGTCGCCGCCCTCTTCGAGCTTGGCCAGCTCCTTCTCCAGGGCGTGCGTGATGAACTCGTCCACGGACGAGTAGCCGGCCAGGTCCGAGTACTTCTTCACCCGGGCCAGCAGGTCCTTGTCGAGCTTGATCTTGCCTCCTCCGAACATGTCTGCCTCCGTTGTGCTGCGTGCTGCAGATCGCGGCCACCCGCGACGCCCTCACCGGCCGCGCGACGCGGCCGGCGTCCTACTCGGGATCCGGCGCGCTGATGTAGCCGACCGACTTCAGATCCTCCGCCGCCCCCGGGAAGCCTTCGCCCACCCCGAACTCCGCCATCAGCGCGGCGGCCAGGCTCTGGAGATTGGGGGCGGGCTTGGCCAGAGGACGATTGGTCACGAGCGTGCCCGGCACGGTCACGTGATCCATGCAGTGATCGCCCGTCCACTCGTCCAGGTTGTCGATGAAGATCTCCATCGGGATCTCGCCCAGCGCGGACTCGTTGGAGCCGCGGTACTCGAAGGCGTACCCGACGACGGCGTCCGGCCCCACGTCCAGGTACCCGCGATCGTGGTACGCATCCTCCGACACGTACACCTTGGTGATCGCCTGCGCGCCGTTCTCCGGATCCCGGACCTTCACCAGCTTGTGCGCGATCTCGCGGATCAGGCCCTCCGCGTCTTCTGCCGCCACGATGCCGTTCTTCTCGCGGCCCCGCTGGTTGACGTAGAGCCCGTTCAGGCCGAGGCCGTACGCTCGCGTCCGCGACCAGTCGACGTTGAGGTAGAGCCCCGGATCGTTGGCGATGTCCGGATCGCGCAGCGCCAGGTAGCCCTCCTGGTAGAGCCAGGAGTTCAGGTGGAACGCGCGCTTCCAGGAGCCGAACCCGTGGTCGGACATGATGACCACGGTGGCGTCGTCGCCGAACCGCTCCAGCGTCTTCCCGACCATGTCGTCCAGGCCGATGGCGATGTTCGGGATGACGTCGGCGAACTGCGCGTGGACCTCCGGGTCGTAGCCCGGGTGCGTGGGGTCCATGGTCCGGTACAGCATGTGCGACACCTGATCCAGGTTGCCCGTGTAATAGAACAGCAGCGCGTCGTCGCCGCCGAACTCGGCTTCAAACTTGTCGAGCATCCAGTCGTACTCCTCCTGGATCTCGTCGCCCGCGATCCTCGTCTGCTCCAGGAACTCCGGGATGGTCAGGACGTACTCGTCCAGCGCCTTGGTGTCCTCCGGGAAGCCCTGCGTGTAGAACCGGCCGGCGCCCTCGGCGATCTCCTTGGAGAAATCCGGCGGGTAGCAGATCGGAATGGCGGGCTCCATCGGGTCGAAGTTCAGCGGGGTCGCGTAGAGGCGGAACTGCGGGCGCACCTCCTTCAGGAAGAAGCGCGTGGTCACGGGGATCACCTGGCCCAGCGACATCCCCAGGTCCACGGGAACCCACTCGCTCCACTCGCCGACGCGCAGCAGAACGGCCTCGTCGCCCACTTCGATGAGGACGGTTTCCTCGTCCGGATCCACGTGGGCCAGGAACTCCGCCGACGCCCGCTCCACGCCGCCGCGCTTCGGGGGCACGAGGAACGGATCCGGCGGACCTTCCAGCTTGCCGCGCACCTGGTGGTTGCGCACGCGCACGGAGTAGACGGTTCCGCCGCCCACCTTGCCCAGGCGGGCCTTCTCCTGCCGGTCCGACGTGTAGTAGCTGAAGCTGCCGTACGTGCCGCGCACGTCCGGCGTGCTCATGCCGCTCAGCTCGAAGCTGGCGGTCTCCGTCACCGGAAAGTTGGCGGGCATGCGGATGATCATCGTCCGGACGCCGGCGTCCTCCAGCGTTTCCCAGAACGGCGTGCCGTAGCGGAGCAGCCCGTAGCCGCCGCCGGCCAGCGGGATCTGGTAGTTGCCGATGGTGACGGAGCGCGTGACCTCCAGCGGCTCGGACGTGGAGAGGTACGGGATCATGGTGTCGGCATGGCGATGCATGAAGTCGTAGATCCCGTGGCCGCCGGAATCCATGCCGGTGATGAAGTTGGACCACGCGACGGGGCTCTGCGGCGGGATGGACGTGCCGAGATCCTGGAGCGTCCCCGTCTTGGACATCTTCGCGATGTTGGGGAGCTTGCCCTCCGCCACGAGGTCCCGGACGAGATCCGGATCCAGCCCGTCGAAGCCCAGGACGACCACCTTCTTCTGGGCGTGGGCGGCCGGCGCCGTCAGCAGGGCGAAGGCCGTCGCCAGAACGACCATCGCGGCGGCCGCGCCACCCCGACGCATCGCGCGCCTCGGCCTCGCCATCATGCCGCACCTCCCTGCTTGAGCGGGTTGCCGTGGAAGAGCGCCTTCCCTTCCATGTGCGCGGGCGGCTCCAGCCCGAACAGCTTCAGCGCGGTGGGCGCCATGTCGATGATCTCCGGGCTGTCGGCATCGATCTTGGCGTTGGAGAACAGCACGCCCGGGACGAGCCGCGGATCCACGCAGTGGTCGCCGCTCCAGGCCTTCGTGTTGTCATCGAAGACGTCGCCCTTGATGACGCCCGTGGCGCAGTCCCAGCTGGTGCGGTAGCCGGTGTTGTAGCCGATGATGAGGTCCGGCGCGTTCTGCACGTACGGTCCCTCGTAGATCTCGCGCGTGTTGAACGCCTCGTTCACGCCGATCTCGTTCTTCTCCTCGTCGCGGAGGCCCTTGAGGCCCTCCATGATCTCCAGCTTCAGCGCGCGCACGTCCTCCGGCTCCACGATGCCCTGCGACTCGCGGCCCTTGATGTTGAGGAACATGCCGGCGAGCCCCACCACGTAGGCCTTCGTCCGCGACCAGTCCACGTCCTGCAGCCACTCGGAGGAGCCGTCACAGCCCTCCTTGAGGTGCAGGTAGCCGTGGTCCAGCAGCCAGCGGTTCAGGTTCACGCCGCGTCGGAACGAGGTGAAGCCGTGATCCGACAGCACGATCAGCAGATCGCCGTCGCGCAGCTTCTCCATCGTGCGGCCCACGAGCGCATCGTTGTGCTTGTACAGCTCCTCGATGGCGTTGGCGTGCTTCGGGCTCTCGATGCCGGCGGCGGCCGGATGGCCGTCCTCCATGTAGCGCCAGAACATGTGCTGGATCCGGTCCGTGCCGTCGAACACGCAGGTCAGCGAGCCGGAGCGCAGCTTGTCCATCGCGCGGAAGAACATCTTCTCCCGCTCCGCGTCGATGTCGTACGCCTGCTTGAGGAACGTCTCGTCGTCCGTGATGTGCTCGTTGAGCGCCCACGTGTCCTCGGCCAGGCCCAGCGTGGAGTACGGGCCCACCGCCTTGGCCAGGTACGTGGAGTAGTACGAAGGATGCGAGATGGGCATCGCCGGCTTCTCCGGGTCGATGGAGATCGGCGTGAGGTAGAGCGAGAAGTGATCGTCCATCTCCACGATCTTGAGACGCGTGAGGCCGGTGACCTTCACGCCCGGTGCGGCCGGGAACGTCACGGTGACCCAGTCGGAGAGCTCGCCCTCCTTCAGCGTCACTTCCTCATCGCCCAGCGTGATCGTGGCGCTGCGCGCGGATCGATCGGCCGAGATGCTCACGGGCAACGTCAGCGCCGGTTCGCCCTCCAGAAACGTGTTCCCGGGGCCCTCCACCGTGCCGTGGTAGGTGCCACCGGTGCCGTTGCGGCTCAGCGAGACGCGGAGGCCGCCTTCCTTGAACGTCTCGCTACTGTCGCGCGTGGTCAGCAGGAAGAACGTCCCCTGCGTGCCGAGCAAGTCGGGGATGCTCATCGCGCCGAGCTGCGCGCCGTAGAACTTGTCGGGCGGGAACGTGATGGGCACGCGCAGGACCGTGCTCCAGATGTTCGCCTCGCCCAGCAGCGTCCAGAACGGCTTGGAGCGACGCAGCAGCGTGATCTCCGGCTTGTGGAGCGGGATCCGCCACTTGCCGAGCTTGAGGAACTTCTCCAGCTTCCCGATCCGCGTACTGGAGAGGATGGGCAGGTAGGTGCGCAGGTCGCGGTCCAGGAAGTCGAAGATGTTGTGCTTGCCGGGCTGCGTCCCCGTCCCGAACGAGGACCACGCCACCGGCGAGATCGACGGGAAGGTGGTGCCAAGCCGCGAGTACGTCCCCTTCTCCTTCAGCTTCTGGAAGTTGGGCAGGAGCCCCTTCTCCATGAAGCGGTCCGTCAGCTTCGGGTCCTGGCCGTCGAGGCCAAGGAAGATGAGGCGCTTGATCAGCGGCTTGGACTTCTTCCGGTGCCGGATGGCCCGGTAGATCGTCCGGAACGGCCAGATCAGCAGGGACGCGAAGGCGATGATGGACGTGAGGAACACGACCCCCAGCGACGAAAGCAGCGCGAAGCCGGCGCCGGGCCCCACGTACGCATGGGCATCGGCCGCCCCGAGGAGGAGCAGGGCCAGGGCCAGCGTTACGGATCGACGGTGCGGTCGGGGCCGGAGGGGTCGTCTCGGGCGGCCGATGCAGCGGCGGGCCCGGGGCGAGTGGGGGAACAAGGTGGGGTGCCTCCCGTGCTTGCGGGGTGCCATGCCTTTCGGCCCGGCGGTTCCGGCACAGGGGGTTCCGGAGGATGGAGCCAGGCGCATCTTCGTCTCGTGTGCCGTCTTGCCGGGTTTTTCCTCTCCGGGCGGACGGGCAAGCCAAGAGGATATCACGGCGGGGATCGATTCTGGGGCGGAATCGTGGTGGGGCGGACCGACGGCGAGGCGACGGCTTCCGGGGGCGCCGAACTCGCCGCTCCGGGGGTGCGGAGGAGTCGCCGGCCGCGGGGTCCCGCGGCCCGTGCGGCCATTGGTCGAGCGGCCGCCGGCCGGATAGCTTGAGGTCCCAGGACCAAGGAGGGGACCATGGACAAGGCACAGCTGATCAAGAACCTGAACGAGGATCTGGCCGGGGAGCTCAGCGCGATCATCCAGTACGTCACCTACGCGGCGAAGGCTACGGGCCCCTACCGGCCGCAGCTGGCCCAGTTCTTCCTGGCGGAGGTCGTCGACGAGCAGGGTCATGCCCAGTTCCTGGCCAACAAGATCGTGGCGCTGGGCGGCGAGCCCACCACCACCCCGCGCCCCGTTCCGGCCGCCGGGACGAACCGCGAGATGCTGGAGGCCATCCTGGCCGCGGAGCGCCAGGCGGTGAAGGACTACTCCCAGCGCGCCCGCGAGGCCGAGGAGCTGGGCGACAAGGGCCTCGTGGTCCAGCTCGAGGACATGGTCCGCGACGAGTCGGGCCACTCGGAGGAGACGGAGCGGATGCTGCGGGACTGGCCGGTCTAACGCCGCCCGAACCCACCGGGGCCGGTCCCGCGGACCGGCTCCGACCGTCTCCCGGCGGGACCCCGCCCGGTCGCCCGCTCGTGCTTGCCAGGGCGCCCCACTCCGCGCCATGCTCCGTGCATGAGCCGACCCCGCAAGCGACTCCGGTTCCCGACCATCCGACCGGGCGTGAGCCCGGGCACGTTCTCCGGCGATCCGGAGGCCGGCGCTCCGTCGGTTCAGGTGCTGGCGTACGGGCCGGACACGTACGAGCACGAGGAGGGCCTCGATCCGGACCGGATCCAGGCGCTCCGGAACCAGCATCCCGTGGTTTGGCTGAACGTGGACGGGGTGGGCCACGCTGAGACGGTGGAGCGGCTCGGGGAGATCTTCTCCCTCCACCGCCTGGCGCTGGAGGACGCGGTGAACGTGCCCCAGCGCCCCAAGGCCGACGACTACGGCGTCGTGCTCTACCTCGTCGCGCGGGTGCCCTGCCCGGCCAACGACCGCATCACGGAGCAGATCAGCGTCTTCCTGGGGCCGGGGTTCGTGCTGACGCTGCAGGAGACTCCCGGCGACTACCTGGAGGGCGTGCGCGAGCGCATCCGCGACGCCCGCCCGCGGATCCGCGCCGGCGGTGCCGACTACCTGGCCTACGCCATCCTCGACGCGGCGGTGGATTCCTACTTCCCGCTGCTGGAGGAGTACGCCGAGCGCGTGGACACGATGGAGGACCTCATCCTGGACCGGCCGGGCCCGAGGGTCGTGGAGGACCTCCACGGGATCAAGCGGGAGCTCGTCTCGCTGCGCCGGCATCTCTGGCCGCTGCGCGAGGCCGTCTCGCAGGTCGTCCGGGACGAGGGACTTCCCATCGCGGAGGAGACGCGGCCCTATCTTCGAGACGTCCAGGACCACGCCACCCAGGCGCTGGAGCTCACCGAGTCGATGCGCGACCTGACTTCCGGGTTGATGGACCTCTACCTGTCGATGGTGAGCCACCGGATGAACGAGGTCATGAAGGTGCTGACGATCATCGCCACGATCTTCATCCCGCTCTCTTTCATCGCCGGCGTGTACGGAATGAACTTCGATACGACGTCGCCGTGGAACCTGCCGGAGCTGTCGTGGCCGTTCGGCTACCCGTTCGCGCTGGCGCTGATGGGGGTGAGCGCGGGCGGACTGCTGCTCTGGTTCCGGCGGATGGGGTGGTTCCGATGACGGAGTTCCTCGCGCGCTTCCGCGAGATCCTGGCGATCAAGCTCTTCACCCTGGCCGACACGCCCGTGCACGTGGGTACGCTGCTGGCTGCCCTCCTCGCCATCCTGGTGGCGGGGTGGCTCTCCCATGTCATCCAGCGCGGGACGCGCAAGTACCTGGAGATCCGCGGCGTCAAGGACGAGGGCTCCGTCGGCGTCACGACGCGCCTCGTCCACTACCTCGTCATGGCGGCGGGCATCGGGCTGGCGCTGGACCTCGTGGGCGTCAATCTGGCGACGCTCTTCGCGGCGGGCGCGTTCCTGGCGGTGGCCATCGGCTTCGCCATGCAGAACATCCTCCAGAACTTCGTCTCGGGGCTGATCCTGCTCGTGGAGCACACGATCAAGCCGGGTGACGTCATCGAGGTCGACGGGCAGATGATCCGGGTGACCAAGCTGGGCATCCGGGCGACCGTCGGACGCACGCTGGACGACGAGGACATCATCGTCCCGAATTCCGCTCTGGTGCAGGGCACCGTGAAGAACTACACGCTGCGTGATCGCCTCTACCGGGTGCGGTGTGGCGTGGGCGTGGCCTACTCCTCGGACCTGACCGCCGCCCGGCGCGCCCTGGAGACGGCGGCGAGCCGGTTCGAGGAGGCGGTCCCGACGCACGAACCGCGCATCCTCCTGGTGGGCTTCGGCGCCTCGTCGGTGGACTACGACGTGTCGGTCTGGATCGACGATCCCTTCACGATGGCCGGCGCCCGCTCCAAGCTGAACCAGCTCGTGTGGGATGCGCTGCACGAGACCGGCATCACCATCGCCTTCCCGCAGCTGGACCTCCACCTCGACCCGACGGTGACGGACGCCCTGGCCGGGCGGAACCGCGGGGAGCGCTAGAGGGCGGATCGCAGGCTCGCCGCCGCCCGGACGGCGGCCTCTGCCCACGCATCCCACGCCTCGCCGTAGCCCTCGACCTTCGGACCCGCAGCCCGTCGCCTCACCAACTGGCCACCTGCCCCCGGAATCCGCTACACTCGTTCGCTGCCGCGCCGGATCGCGCGGCGACGTCCCGGGCGCCAAGAGGAGGCCGAGCGGTGCTGGAGAAACTTTTCGGAAAGAAGCGCGGTGAGCCCATCATCGTCATCTCGGGCCTGCCCCGGTCGGGCACGTCCATGGCGATGAAGATGGTCAACGCCGCCGGTTTCGAGGCCGTGCAGGACGGCATTCGCACCGCGGACGAGGACAACCCCAAGGGCTACTACGAGCTGGAGCGGGTCAAGGATCTGGACAAGCCGGGCAGCAAGGCCTGGCTCCGCGAGTACCGGGGCAAGGTCATCAAGGTGATCTCGTTCCTGCTGCGCGACCTGCCCTACGACAACGACTATCGGATCATCTTCATGCACCGGAAGCTGGAGGAGGTGCTGGCCTCGCAGCAGAAGATGCTCGATCGGCGCGGCGAGGAGAACGAGACCGACGACGGCCGGATGCGGGAGATCTACCTGGACCATCTCGGCAAGGTCCAGAATCTCATGACCGCGCGGGACAACTTCGAGGCGCTGGACATCCACTACTCCGACGTCCTGTCGGACCCGGAGACGCAGGCGAAGCGCATGGCGGAGTTCCTGGGCCGACCGGACAAGGCGCGCGCCATGGCGGAGCAGGTGGATCCGAATCTCTACCGGAACCGCGCGAAGAGCTGACGCCCGATCCCGTCGCGAACCCTGACGCCCGCGTTCCGACGTCTAGTATCCGGCTTCCACGTCGACGCGGTGGGGTGGCTCTCTGCCGTCCAGGATCGCCTGCAGCGTCTCGGCGAGCGCGCGGCTCCGCTCCTCCTCCGTCTCGCGGACGTGTCCCGCGCGATGCGGGCTCATGACGACGTTCGGCAGCTCATGGAAGTCGAAGCGCGACGGTGGCGTGCGCCCCTCCTCCGCGGTGCACGTGGGATAGCGGTACCAGACGTCCAGTCCCGCCCCGAACAGCCGACGACGGCGTAACGCATCGTAGAGGTCACCCTCGTCCACCACGCTCCCCCGCGCGACGTTCACCAGCACGGCCTCCTCCGGCAGCCTCGCCAGCTGCGGGGCGCCGATCATCCCCTCCGTCTCCGGCGTGGCCGGGCAGCACACGAACAGCACGTCCGTACCGTCCAGCGCGCGGTTCAGATCGGCCGCGGGCAGCACGGGATCGAGTGCCGCCGGATGCGCCGACGGCCCGAGCCGCGAGACGCCGGTCACGGTCATGCCCAGACTCCGGCACGCCGCCGCGATCCGTCGGCCGATGGCGCCGTACCCCAGGATCGTGGCGCGCCGGCCGAAAAGCTGGAGGGACCGTTCCAGGTTGCCGCGGTTCGTCCAGTTGTTGGCACGCAGCTCGCGGTCGTAGACCAGGACGTTCTTGGCCACGGCCAGCAGGAGGCCGATCGCCAGCTCCGCCGTGGCCGCGGCGTTGTGGTGGAGGTTATGGACGCGCAGGTGCGGTCGCTGCCGCAGCAGCGGGACGGCCGGCTTGGGGATGCCGGCCCACGGGACCACCAGCGTGGTGAGGGCCTCGCTGGCATCCAGGAGTTCCGGCGTGGGACGACCGGTGACGAGGACCTCGTAGTCCGCCTGGCCCTCCGGCTTGGACCCGCCGGTGAGCCGGATCCGCTCTCCGAAGCGCGCCTCCAGCGACTCCCGGCGGCGACGGTCCAGCCGCGGAGCCAGGTGGACCCGCAGCGGGCCCGATCGCTCCGGAGGTCCGTCAGATGGCTCCATCGTCCTCTTCCAGGGCCTGGCGGAGCCGCTCCAGCTCGCGGCGGAGGACCTCGGCCGCCTCCTGGCTGGTGCGATCCGCCTCCTCCATCAGGAGGTCCAGCTCCCGCTCCAGCTCCGGCTTGGCGCGCTCCCACTCCTCGCGACCGCGCTGCAGCGCCTCGTCGATGTCGTCGCCGAGGTCCCGGACCTGCCGACGGAGTTCCGGATCGTCCAGGAGGTTCCGCACCTCGCCCAGCAGATCGTCCAGGACGTCGCCCGTGCCGGACTGGCCGACGAATCGATGGAGCGGCTCCACGGGATCCCCGTCCCCGGGCACCAGCATGACCTGCTGCTCGGGCTCCAGGAAGCCGCGCCGCGCCAGGCGGAACTGGGCGTCCTCGGTGACCTGGTTCGCGTGTTTCGGTTCGATGGAGAGGTGAACGGTGGCGCGATCGTCGCGCTCGCGGATGGCCACGACCTTTCCCACCACGTCATCCCCGATCATCACCGGCGCGCCCGGATCCAGACCGCGCGCATCCCGGAACCGCACGAGCACCATGAGCGGATCCGAGGCGCAGGACGCCACGAACAGCAGGGAAAGGACCAGAATCCACGCGCGTCGCCTCATGGGGCGATGAAACCACGGAACCCCGGGGAGGAGCGACCGCGAAACGGCTAGAGCGGGGGCGCCGAGAACCAGGCGGTGATCCGGGCCACGAGAGCCGCCACGGCGGCGACGGCCGGGCGAAGCGCCTCCCGACGACGGCGAGCCGCGCGGGCGCCCGGCGGCAGCTGGGACGTGGGGATTCGTCGGCGGAATCGGCGGCGGCGCGTCGATCGGTGGCACATGGCGGCGGTTCCCTCGGGGTGGAAGACCTGGGTGCGAAGCAAGGTGACCGCTCCCGCCCGGAGCGCGCAAACACGACGCGCCGGCGGACCGACGAAGCGGCGGGTTCTGCTGTGTCATGAGCCGGGGGAGGTGGGACGAGTCCATTATGCGGAGGGAATCCGCGAACGGCAACGTCACCCGGCCCACCGCGAGGGTCGATCGTCCCCGTTTTTCCTTTCGATGGTCCCCCGGCTTGGGGATCATGGATGCTCGCCGGCGCCGGGCGTCGGCACGCCGTCCGTCCCGCCTCCCCGGAGAGACCTTGCGCCAGCTTGTCACCATCGCCGCCGTCGCCTGCGCCGTGCTCCTCTACGAGGTGGCCATCACGCGCGTGCTGAGTGTGGTGCTCTGGTATCACTTTGCGTTTCTCTCCGTGACCCTTGCCCTTCTTGGACTGGGCGCGCCGGGCGTCTGGTTTCATCGATTTCGCCCGCAGACCGGCGACGGCTCCGGCGCGGACGTTCCCGGCGCACTGCCGGCCTCGCTGCTGGCGGCGGGCATCACCGTCCCGCTCTCCGTGATCGGCGTGGCTCGCGGCATCGGCGCGCTGCGGGCGAAGAACCTGTCGCCGGGCGAGTTCGCCGACGCGGACACGACGGCCTTCCTCACCGGCGACGTCCTCCTGGCGGTCGTGTTCCTGCTGATCCCGTTCCTCTGCCTCGGGACCGCGGTCTGCCTGCTGCTGCTGGGCGCGCCCGGGAAGCGGATCGGCCGGATGTACGGCGCCGATCTCCTCGGCGCCACGATCGGCGCCGCACTCGTCGTGCCGCTGATGCACCGCATCCCCACGCCGATGCTCATCGCGGGATCGGGGCTGCTGCCGCTGCTGTGCGTCCCGCTCGTCTCGCGTCGCCTCACGTGGCCGGCCCTCGCGGCCGCCGCGGTCCTGATCGCGTCGATGGTGCACGGCGGCGCGTACGAGCTCCGCGCCACGAAGAAGTACGTGGAGCAGGAGATCCTCTACGAGAAGTGGACGCCCACGGGGCGCATCGCCATCTTCCCGGACGTCTTCCACCTGGATGATCCCGCCGACGCGTTCGCGTGGGGCTTCGGCACGCGCTTCCCCGGCAAGAAGGTGGAGCAGCTCTGGCTGGAACAGGACGGATCGGCCGGGACGCCCATCACGAAGCGGACCGGCGCGCCGGACGCCCTGTCGCACCTGATGTTCGATGTCACGAGCCTCGGCTATCAGGTTCGTCCACCGCGGCACGCGTGCGTGATCGGGGCCGGCGGCGGTCGCGACATCCTCACCGCCAAGCTGTCGGGGGCGGAGACGGTCGATGCGGTCGAGCTGAACCCCCACATCGTCGATGCGGTGACCGGGCCGTTCGCGGAGTACTCCGGCAACCCGTACCAGCTGCCGGGCGTGACCGAGATCGTGAACGAGGGGCGTAGCCATCTCTCGCGCACGGATCGCCACTACGACCTCATCCAGATCTCCATGGTGGACTCCTGGGCGGCCACGGCGGCCGGCGCGTTCTCCTTGTCGGAGAACTTCCTCTACACGAAGGGCGCGGTGCGCGACTACTGGGGACGCCTCACGGACGACGGCCTCGTCTCGTTCAGCCGATGGTTCCTGGATCGTCACCTCGTGGAGACGGCGCGCCTGGCGCAGCTCCTCACCGTCACGCTCGCCGAGCAGGGCGTGGCGGAGCCGCGCGCGCACGTCGTGGTGGCGTCGGCGGGGGCGGTGGCCACGGTGCTCCTCTCCAAGCGGCCGTTCACTTCGGACGAGATCGATCGGCTGGACGAGGTCTGCGCGGCCCGCGGCTTCGCGCGCATCTGGCCGCCCGCGCAGCCGGCGCCGCAGTTCGCGATGATCCAGGGCATCCTCTCCACCGGGCAGGGGCCGCCGGCCGAGATGGGACTGGATCTGTCGCCGCCAGTGGACGATCGCCCGTTCTTCTTCCAGACCGTGCCCGTCTTCGGGACGATCAACCGCGACCTGGTGGCGCGGCTGTCCGTGAACGAGCAGTCCGTGGTGCTGCTGCGTCGGCTGATCCTGCTGGTCACCGGGCTGGCCGCCGCGCTGTTCTTCGTGCCGATGCTGCTCCGCGGCGCCGGGCGCGCACCGGGCTTCTGGCCGGGCAGCGCGTTCTTCGCCGGCATCGGGCTGGCATTCCTGCTGGTGGAGATCGCCTGGATCCATCGCTTCATCCTCTACCTGGGCCACCCCAGCTACGCCACGACCGTCGTCCTGGCGGCGATGCTGCTGGGCGCCGGCGCCGGATCGATGACGGCCGGCCGACTGTCCGCGCGCGTGGCCCGGGCGATGCTCATCGCGCTGCCGGTCGTGGTCGTCGTCGTGAACGCCGCCGTGGCGCCCCTGGTGGACGCCACGCTGGGCGCGGCGTTCCCGGTCCGCATCGCGCTGTCGCTGGCGCTGCTGCTGCCGCCGTCGTTCCTGATGGGGCTGCCCTTCGCGCTGGGCATGGTCCGCTTCGGCGAGGCGAACCGCGCGTGGTTCTGGGCGATGAACGGAGCGTTCAGCGTCGTGGCGAGCGTGTCGTCCGTGGCGCTGTCCATGGCGATGGGCTACTCGGCCGTGGCGCTGATCGGCGCGGCGGTGTACGTGCTCGTGGCCGCGCTCTTCGTGGTGCGCATGGAGGCGGCGGCGTGACGGACGGCGGGGAGGCGACGCCGTGAAGCACCGCCCCGAAACCGGTCCGGTCAGCGCCGAGGAGTACGTGACGCGCCTGAAGGCCATCTGCCTGCGCGCCGCCGGCTCCGGCTTCCCGCGCAAGCAGCGCGATCGCCACATCCTCTTCCGCAGCATCGTGGCGGACCTTGACGAGGGAGCCACCTACTCCGAACCGAAGCTGAACGCCGTCCTGAAGAAGTGGATCGCCGACGTGGGGGAGAGCCTGGGGACGGACCACGTGCATCTGCGGCGGCATCTGGTGGATGAGGGGTATCTGGTGCGGGATGCGGCGGGGAGGGCGTACTCGGTCTTACTTGGGGGATCTCCCGCCGTTCGCTTTTGTTCCGGCGTTGGAGCGGTCTGCTTGCGAGCGGCCCTGCACCAAGCTCGCGTTGCTCGGAGCCTCAAGAGGGAGGCTTGGCGCCGAGAATAGGGGCCTGGGGCGCAGGTCACTCGGGCGCGATGTCTTGCCCGAGCGCGCGAAGCCACACGCGAAGATGCCGAACAGCCTCCGGGCCCGCAACCTCAGCTAGGCTGTGGTAGCCCGCGCTGATCGACTGCACCAAGCCAGCGCCTGTCATGTTCTCGACCGCTCGATACTCTCGATCTTTCCTTTGAAGGTAGTGATGAAGGCACCGCTTCGAGGTCTCTGGTGTCGGGAACTCAATTCGGACAAGCCCTGCACGGCGCTTGACATTTCGAACGTTGGCTTCGCCAAAGAGGCTGAACTTCCCCACATCTCCGCTCAATGTCGTGGCGCACTCCGAGCAGTCACACACATTCTTGTGAAAGGCTTCGGCCGATCGAAGCCAGCCCTTCGCTTTGAGCAACTGAACGGCATCCCGATACCGGACGCGCGAGTGGAGTTGCGGAACATAGTACCGAGCGATCGGGATACCCCCACCCACCGGAATCACCGCGCGGTGCTCACCGAACTCCGGACCGTGCGTGACCCCCGACAATGCGCCGGCCCCAAGTTCGGATGCCGCTAGGATGGAAAAGAAGCCTCCGTGCAGGTTGATTGCTTCTCGTCCGATGTCTGCTCGGAGACCGCTCGCCAACTTGACCAAACACTCCAGTTCGTGACTGCTCGCCGTGTACTCGTCCAATGAGTCGACCCAGATGAGGACTCCGTTCAGCCCGACCGTTCTGTAGCGCTCGACCAGCCGGTTCCTTGCTGATTCGTCTTGGAGGACTCCCCGGTCAAGGACAACTGATGCGAATACTCGATGCTCGCCCGATACTTGAGTTACCGCCTCTTCCGCGCACGAAATGTTCAAGTCAATCCAATCGTCGACTGTGGTCTCAGACATGAAGAAGTAGGGCGCCACTAGGGCGTACGGAGGTACCTCCCGTTCGTCGGGATCCAAGTACTTGGCAGCTCCCGTGTCGGACATGCACCGTCTCAGGTGATCGCGCTGGAACGCTAGGCACCGCTCAACGAACCCCTCTAGAACCCCTGGTCCATTCAGGTCGGACGGCCGAAGAGGTCGCTGACCCACGGTCTCGTCTACCGGAGCACCCAGGGCCTTGGCCAAGCTCGCTATCGATGACTTGGGGCGCCCCTCGGAGTTAGAGACCGTCGCGGGGTCGTGCTGAAACGCGTGGGTAAGGGGATCCACGATATAGTTCGCGCGGGCAGTCTTCTCGTGGAGAAAGGCCGCGAGCCCTGCTGGCGCATATGCCACCATGTTGCCGTTGATGACAACACCGGCGTAGGTGTCCGCAGACGGATATGAGAAGGCGTCCTGTTGTGCGAACGTCGCAAACATCATCCAGTGGTCAACCTTCATATGAAACGCTCCTCATGCGACGCGTGAACCGCGTGCGCTGTGGAGGCCAAACGCCCCGATTCCACCTCGGTCGCACCACCCACATGCACGCTTCTTCACCAGGCGGGCAATGGATTACGCCATACCCGGCTTCACGCGCTGCATTCCTCAGTTCCGATGAAATGCTCTTCGTGCCCACCGCAACACAGACGTAGTCTGCTACGATCTCGTGGGCCCGACACTGCTCAAGCGCACGACGCCAGTCGTGTACCTTCGCTTCAACAGCGGTGATCCAGCGTCCCTTCGTGGCCACGACGTCCGCGCTCTGCCCCATACTGGGAACCTCGACGCGCACCCGATATCCTTGCCGAATGAGCGCCTGAACAAGGCTTCGCACAATATCGGCCTCTGTTGGCCGCGCGGGGGAATTGAGCTCAGACATTGTCCTCGTGTTCCTCCAGCTTTCGCGCGGAGGAGTAGTTCAGAATGATTGCGACGATTTGGACTGACACCACTCCGCCAGCTGCGTACACGACCAAGGGCCGAGAGCCGGCCCACACGAGGCCGACTACAACGCCGACGATACCGCCAAGGGTGGTCCCGAGTAGCAAGTGAAAGGACCACCTTATCCTGTTCCGCAGGGCCTCCATGCGATGTGAAAGACGGAACAGCGACAGAAGTCCCTCTGTATGCTCTGCGACGTAGTCGGGCTCGCTACGACCACTGCCACGAAGAAGCGAATCGTCGTCGATTCTACGAGAGTGATTCAGGAGGTTCGATAGTCCCAGAGAAATGCGTTCTAGGAGGCGCTTCTCGATCAATGTCGCACTTCGGCGAAACTCTGGTATCGGCACGACGAAGAGGCGCAACGACACTACCGCCCCACCCAGCAGTAGAGGGACTAGGCCGAAGAAGGCGGTCCAGACGGGAAGCTGTTCACTCTCCAAGAATTTGCTCCCGGATGTTGGACTGGACTGTCTGGTCCGGATAGGCTTCGTACACGTATCTCAAGATTGAACGGAGCGGTGTCGTTCCCATTTTCTTCTTGAATGTTCGAAGTGTCTTCCGTTGCTTCCCTGTGAGCATGGCATACAGTTGGGCCGCGTACTGTTCGCCCCGGTCCGTGAGTGTGAACTCTACTTCTGAGTAGTCTACTAGCGTCTCCTCCATGACCTCGGTGCTGGACCCAGAGAGCCACAGTGCCCACTCGTCGAGGGAGGCCGGAAGCGTATCCTCGGTAGACTCAGAAGTTTGAATGAAGCCCCTTAGGATGAAGAAATTCAGATCGTCATACACTTGGCGAGAAAATGGCCCGTATGCCCACGGGAAGAACTCATAGAAGTTCTCTTCGGTCAGTTCCGTTCCCCGTTTGAACTCTGGCAGAAGCTCCTCTCTGAAGAGGAACAGTTCTTTGACGAGGCGAGTCCGACCAACGATTGGCTCGTTTGGTTCGTCCCCTGTGCCCGGGGAGTGGAGTAGTAGCAGGAGGATGTCTCTTCTATTGTCGATCCGCACGGACGTCATGGAGCATTCTCCCTTCGTGACTAGAAGGTACGATGATGAACAGCGTAGTGTCCAATCGAGGAGCCTGCTCGTTCATGTAGCTGGCACTCTACTCTCGGCCTGCACTATCGGACAGGCTGTTCGTTCGGGATTGATCGCAGACCGGGCAGCCCGCCCCCCAACAGAAAGGCCAGGGTGCCCCCGCACCCCGGCCGATCCGTCGCTTCCTGCTGTCACTCCCGACCGCCTCGCCGACGCGTCCAACCGACGCCGGCCCGCGACCGCCTATTTCTTCTTCCGCGACCCCTCGATGCCCAGGCGGACCATCTTTTTGCCCAGGCCCCGGTAGCTGATGCCGAGCAGCTCGGCCGCCTTGCGACGCACGCCGCCGGCCTTCTCCATCGCCAGCAGGATCTCCTGCCGTTCGGCGTTGGCCATGCGCTCGGTGAGATCGCGCGCGGGCATCGTCCGGCTCACCGGCTTGCCGCCCAGCGTGCTGCCCCTCGGGGCGGAATCCAGGATGCGATCCGCGTCCAGCGTCTCCGCGCCCGGGTTCAGCGCGACGGCGCGGTGCAGCAGCGCCTTCAGCTCGCGAACGTTCCCCGGCCAGTCATGGCCGATGAGGAGCCGCCAGCCGTCCTCGGTAATCTCCGGACGGTTCGTCCGCTCCAGCGCGCACACCTCGTCCAGCAGGTGCGACGCGAGGAGCCGCAGATCCTCGGAGCGCCGGCGCAGCGGCGGTACCTCGATGACGCCGCCCATGAGCCGATGGTGCAGGTCCTCCAGGAACTTGCCCTGGTCCACCAGCTTGTCCAGGTCGCGGTTGGTGGCGCACACGATCCGCGCCTCCACCGCCACGCGACGTGTGGAGCCCACGGGACGGATCTCCCGCGTGTCCAGCACGTGCAGCAGCTTGGCCTGGAACTCCAGCGACGTCTTGTCGATCTCATCCAGGAACACGGTGCCGCGTCCGGCCTCCCGGAAGATGCCGGGATGCTCCCGCTCCGCGCCGGTGAAGGCGCCCTTGCGGTGGCCGAACAGCTCCGACTCCTGCAGATGCTCCGGCATGGCCGCGCAGTTCACCGGGAAGAACTCGCCTTCCTCATCGCGGCCCAGCGCGTGGAGCGCCTCGGCGAGCAGCGTCTTTCCGGTGCCGGTCTCGCCGATGAGCAGGATGGGAAGGCTGGTGGGTCCCAGCTTGCGGCACTCGTCCAGCGATCCCTGGAACGTGGGCGACGGCCAGTCCGCCTCCATCGCCTTCGCGCCGCGCGACTTGGACGCGCGCGCGGCCGCCGGCCTGGCGTCCGTGCCGCTCTCCGCGGTCACGCGAACCATCGCCTCCTGCGCCTGCCTCAGCAGGTTCTCCGAGCCGATCCGCTCGAAGAGGCGCAGCGCGGCGCCCAGGTGACGACGACGTTCCTCGAGGACGGGACGCGCGTCGGACGCGCACTCCGCCAGTGCCGCATCGATGGCCAGGTGCGTGCGGCCGATCTCGTACGGCACGTTCATGGCTTCCAGCGCGGCCAGCGCCTCCTCCAGATCCGCGCGCGCCTCGGTCTCGCGACCGTAGCGGGCGTGCCAGACGCCGCGCGCCCGCAGCGCCAGCGCGTACTCCTTGCGCTCGCCGGCCTTCTCGCAGACGGCCAGGCTCTTGGCGAACCACGGCGCGGCGCCCTCGCCGTCGCCCAGCTCCAGCAGCGCAAAGCCGATGCGCCAGCCCAGCTCCGCCACCAGATCGCCCTCGGCCGCGATGGCCTCCGCGCGACGCCACGCCTGGCGGTACTTCTCCAGGGCGGCGCGCAGGTTGCCGGCGATCAGGTCCAGGTCGCCCAGATCCTCGAGGACCAGCACGTGGTCGCGCTCGCGACGACTCTTGCCGGCCACCTCCAGCGCTCCGTCCACCAGCTCCCGGGCGGCATCCAGGCGACCGGATTCCCGGAGCGCGCGGGCCGCGGACAGACGGGCCGAGATGACGAGGTTGGGATTCTCCGACTCCTCCGCGGCGGCCAGCGCGCGCAGCGCATGCCGGGACGCCCCCTCCAGGTCGCCGGCCAGCCGCACGGCGATGGAAAGGTGGAGGTTGTGGCGGATGATCGTGTTCTGGTCACCGAGACGCGTGGCGATGTCCAGCGCCTCCTTGCCGTGCTCGATCGCGGCGGAGTACTGACCCCGCTGGATGAACGCGACGCAGAGGATGCCGTGGGCCGCGCCCGCATCGCTCTCCAGGCCCGCGGGGCGGGTCTCGGCGAGGGAGCAGTAGGCGGCCTCGAACGCCGGCTCCAGGTTGCCCATGCGGAGATGGGCCTGGGCCAGCCACCGCAGCGCCTGCGTGAGGCCGGCGGCGTCCTTCTCGGTGCGCAGTGTATCCGCGGCCCCTTCCAGCGTCTCCAGCGCCGGCGCGTAGCGACCGACGGCGAGCTGGGCGTAACCGCGAACGGAATGAAGTCGAGCGATCGTGCGGGGGGAGAGCTCGGGAAGAGCCAGCGCGATGTCGAGCACGGTGTCGGCTTCGTCACAGCGACCGATGTCGACGCAGCACGTCGCCATCCGCCACCGGACCTCCGCCTCCAGCTCGCGCGGGAGTTCGATGTCCGCGTTCAGCAGACGCTCGAACTCGTCACGAGCCAGGGACGGCATCCCTCGGCTGAAATGCATCTCCGCCCGGCGATACTGATCGCCTACCGGCAGGTCATACAGCCTGGGGTTCGTCACTTCGTGTCTCCCTCGACCAGTCCGAGTGTCGTCAGCAGTGCGATCATGGCTTCCCACCAAGCATCCAGCGCGCTCTCGTCTTCCGGCGCGTCGGCGGCGAGTCCGTAGTCGCCGGGATCGATGTCGGCCTGGCTCAGGACCTGCAGCGCTTCGTTCGGATCCGTGGGCTCGCCTTCTTCGGCGCGGTCGCGGATCCGCCAGAGCTGCGCGTCCGCCGAAGGCGGCGCGACCAGCAGGGCCAGGGTGAACAGGAGGGTCAGCGCCCACCCGAGCTTCTTGATTCCGGTCTGGATCATTCTGAAGTGCCGCCTTTCGTTGTCGTCCGGCTGGGACGAACGTCGAGCTACGCTCTTTGATGTTGAGACACGCTGAGAAGTCACTTTTTGAACGCGCCATTTCTCCAGACTTCCCCACACCACAGCGGGCGGTCGAAGCCGTCGACGACTCGTTCACGGGATCCGCAACGGGGCCGCGCGGGGTCCCGGCCGGGGGAGCGAAGCTGGACTTCCGGGAACGTCAAAACTTTAGCAATCCCTTGGATCGCATGTCAAATCGGCGCCGGAGAATGCATTTTTCGGGGGCGTTCCGGGCGATGCTGGCGCAGGGGCCTAGCCGACCGCTAGAAGCTCGATGTCGAAGATCAGGGTCGCGTAGGGCGGGATCTTGCCGCTCCCGCCGGGCCCGTAGGCCAGATCCGAGGGCACGATCAGCCGCCGTCGGCCGCCGGCGCCGAGGCCGTTGAGGCCGTCCTCCAGCCCCTGGATCACGTCGCCCTGGCCGAGGACCCACTCCATCGCGCCGTCCCGGTCCGTCGTGTCCTCCAGGAGATCGCCCTGGAGCGACCAGCACCGGTAGCGGACCCTCACCCGATCGCCCTCCCGGGCGACCGGCTTGCCGCCTTCCTCCAGGACGAAGAACTCCACGCCGCTCTCGGTGGTCCCCGCCTCGACGCCCGGGGGCAGGGTGGGCGGTCCGGTCGGTTCCTGGCTCATCGGACTCCTCCTGAGGCGTTCCAGGCCGCCAGCAGCTCGGCCTCCCGCTCGGCCGACGCTCCGTAGGCCAGGGTGCGCGTGGGATGCTCGGCCTCGAACCAGGCCAGCGTATCGCGGATCGTCTCCGGCAGGGGACGGAAGGTGAGGCCGGCCTGGACCGCCTTCGCGTTGTCCACGGCCAGGATGCCGCCGTTGTCGCTCTTCTCCTTCATCCAGAACGGGAAGTCGCTCCACTCCTGGACCTCCTGCTCCAGGAGCCACGCCTCCGGCATCCAGACGAGCTCCGCCGACGGCCCCACCGTGTCACGGACGGTCTCGAGGAAGCTCCCCATCGTCAGGCGATGCTCCGGGCCCGTGACGTTGTAAGGGCCGGTGAGGCCCGCCTCCAGGGCCCGGATCGTCCAGGCGGCCAGGTCCCGCCCGTCCACGAACTGGAGATCGCCGTCGGGATTGCCCGCCGCCACCATCGGGCCGCCGCGCGCCGCCCGGACCGGCCAGTACGTGAAGCGGTCCGTGGTGTCCCACGGCCCCACGATGAGTCCGGCGCGCACGTGCAGGGTCGCGCCGGGGAAGCGTTCGTCCAGCGCCTTCTCGCAGAGCACCTTGAGCGGCCCGTAGGTCTTCTGGTCGATCTCCTCCACCGACTCGTCGTCCATCGTGCCGAGCGGACCGGTGTCCTCGCGCACGCCCGCCGGCTGCGGCCAGTCGTAGACGGAGATGGTGGAGATGAACGCGTAGCGCTCCACGCGCCCGCGCAGCGCATCGGCCGATGCGGCCACGACGCGAGGCACGTAGCCGCACGTGTCCAGCACGACGTCCCACGCGCCGCTCTCCAGCGCGTCCAGCCCGCCGTCGCGGTCGCCCAGGATCTCCTCGGCCTCCGGGAAGAGTCCGCGGTGGGATTGGCCGCGGTGGAACAGCGTCAGCTCGTGGCCCGCGGCCAGCGCCGCCTCGGCCAGGTGGCGGCCGACGAACCTCGTCCCGCCGATCATCAGGATCTTCATGGGTCCTCCGTGACGTGGGGCGCGCGGCGGTCCCGGGATGGCAACGAGGCCGCAACGGCGACGCGCAGCCTACCACGACGGCGGGCGCGTCATTTCGTGGTACCGTAGCGGCCCTTTCCAGCGCGGAGGATCGCATGCAGACCTGGGAGAAGCTCGGCGTCTTCTATCTCGGCCGGGAGATCGACGGCGACACCGGCGAGAGCGGCGTGCCGCTCGTCTACGAGAGCAAGGACCTCACCACGCACGCGGTCGCGCTGGGAATGACCGGCAGCGGAAAGACGGGACTCTGCCTTTCGTTGCTGGAGGAGGCCGCGCTCGACGGGATCCCGGGACTGCTCATCGACCCCAAGGGGGACCTCGGCAACCTGGCGCTCACGTTCCCGCAGCTTCGCCCGGCGGACTTCCGCCCCTGGATCGACGAGGACGCGGCGCTCCGCAAGGGACTCTCTCCGGACGAGATGGCCGCGAAGACCGCGAAGCTCTGGAAGGACGGCCTGGCGTCGTGGGACCAGGACGGCGACCGGATCCGTCGCCTGCGCGACGCCGCCGACGTCACGATCTACACGCCGGGCGGATCGTCCGGCGTGCCGCTGCGTGTGCTGAAGTCGCTGGCCGCACCGGATCCCGCCACCGCGGCCGATGCCGAGGCGCTGCGCGAGCGGGTGGAAGGCGCCGTCACCAGCCTGCTGGTGCTCCTGGACATCGAGGCCGATCCGGTCACGTCGCGCGAGCACATCCTCCTCAGCACGCTGCTGGACGCCGCGTGGCGCGAGGGCCGCAACGTCGACCTGGCGGGGCTGGTGCGCGGCGTGCAGCAGCCGCCCTTCGACCGCATCGGCGTGATGGAACTGGACTCGTTCTTCCCGGCGAAGGATCGATTCGCCCTGGCGATGCGTCTCAACGCGGTGCTGGCCTCGCCCGGGTTCGCGCCGTGGCGTGAGGGGGAGCCGCTCGACATCGACGCGCTTCTGCGCACGGCGGACGGTCGACCGCGCCTGTCGATCCTCTCCATCGCGCACCTGTCGGAACGCGAGCGCATGTTCTTCGTCACGCTCCTGCTGCACGAACTCGTGTCGTGGATGCGGCGGCAGGAGGGCACGGGCAGCCTGCGCGCGCTCCTCTACATGGACGAGATCTTCGGGTTCTTCCCGCCCAGCGCGGAGCCGCCGTCCAAGAAGCCGATGCTCACGCTGCTGAAGCAGGCGCGCGCGTACGGGCTGGGCGTGGTGCTCTCCACGCAGAACCCGGTGGATCTGGACTACAAGGGGCTGTCCAACTGCGGGACGTGGTTCCTGGGCCGGCTGCAGACGGAGCGCGACCGCAACCGCGTGCTGGACGGACTGCAGACGGTGTCGGCCGGGGGCTCGCGCGCGCTGGACCGCAAGACGATGGAGAAGCGCCTCACCGGCCTGAAGAGCCGTCAGTTCGTGATGAACAACGTCCACGACGACGGCCCCGTGCTGTTCGGCACGCGGTGGGCGATGAGCTACCTGCGCGGTCCGCTCACGTCGGCGCAGATCAAGACGCTGACGGCGGAGCGGGCGGGCGATGGAGCCACGGCGCGGGCGGCATCGGCGGCCACGGTGGGTGCGCCGGCATCGTCCGGGGCCGCGGGCGCGGGACCGGCGGCATCGGCTCCGGCGGCGCCGACGGCCACAGCATCGGCCGAGACCGTTCCCGCCGACGCCGCGCGCCCGGTCCTGCCGCCGGAGATTCCCGAGGCGTTCGTGCCGTCGGACGGTTCGGGCGGGGAGGGCCCGCTGGTCTACCGGCCCGCGCTGTTCGCCAAGGGCACGCTGCACTACGCGCAGGCCCGCCTCACGCTGGACGAGTGGAAGGAGGAGTCCCGGATCGTCCTCCTGGACGACGAGGCCGGCTCCGATCCGTGGGGCGCGTCCGAGGCGTCGCCGCTGTCGCCCGCCGATCTGCTCTCCGCGCCGGAATCGGAGTCCGCGCGCTACGAGACGCTGCCGACCGGCGCCGGACGTGCGAAGACGTACACCACCTGGTCGAAGTCCTTCGCCAGCTGGCTCTACCGCGAGCGTCCGATGATCCTGCTGAAGTCCGCCGACCCCAAGGGAACGTCGAGGCCGGGCGAGGCGGAGGCCGCATTCCGCGCGCGCCTGCTGCACCGGGTGGGCGAGAAGCGCGACCTGGCGCTGGAGAAGCTCCGCGCGCGCTACGCGACGCGGATGGAGCGACTGCAGGAGCGCATCCGGCGCGACGAGCAGCGCGTGGAGAAGGAGCAGGGACAGAAGGGACAGCAGCAGCTCCAGACGGCCATCTCCGTCGGCGCGACGGTGCTGGGCGCCCTCTTCGGACGACGCTCCACGGCGGGCACGGTCGGCCGCGCATCGACGGCGCTGCGCAGCGCGGGCCGCGTGGCGCGCGAGGGCGGCGACGTGAAGCGCGCGCTGGAGACGCTGGAGACGAACCGCGCCAAGCTGGCCGAGCTGGAGCAGCAGCTGGAGGACGAGATCGACGCGCTGGACGTCTCCGTCAATCCGGAGCAGCTGGAGCTGGAGGAGCTCACCGTGCGTCCGCGCAAGACGGACACGCGCTGCGACGACCTGCGCCTGGTGTGGACGCCGTGGCGCGGCGGGCGCCCGGACTGGAACCGGGAGGGATAGGGCCGTGTCCGTGAGGGGCACCGGGTCCCATCGGCAAGCGTCCCGTGACGGGCGCCGGTGCGGCCCGAGGAAGAGTCTCTACGGATCGCGGTAAAGGGCCTTGATCCCACCCCAGGACACCGGCTCCACGGACACGGGGCCGCAGCCTTGCCCCAGCGCGCCGATCAGGACGGAGCAGACGTTGTTCCCCGGCAGCATCGGCGAGTTCTGCGCGAGAGCGAAGTTCCCCGCGGCGGCACCACAGTAGAATGGCGGCTCCGAGAGGTTCCCGTCCGTACCGGTTGGGTCCGGAACGCCCTGCCAGTTCTGCTCGCCATTCCCCCACACGTTGTTGCACAGGAGGTGGAAGCTCCCGCCCGCGGCGAGGAAGACTCCGCCGTCGTTTCCGGTGATGGCGTTTCGTTCGATCCATGTCCCGCTCGGAAGCGGATATCCCTCCTGCCCGAGTGCATACCCGCGGCCCGGCTCCGTCCCGGTCGTCCGGACCATCGTGTTCCCCACGACCCTCACGTCCACCGGTGATCCGCCACGCGGCCCATCGATGACCCCCTGTAGGACCGGCCCCACGAGAGTATCCACCGAGTTGCGAGCGAAGACGTTTCCCTCGACAACCAACGTCAGAACGCTGATCCGATCGACGTCGTATCCGATGACCGCCGAGCCCGCGCAATCCATGAACTCGGAGTCGCGGACCGTCACTTCGATGGCGTGAGGTCCGACCCCGAAGTCATCCTCCTGGACGAGCACCACCGCCGTCCCCGAGGCATCGAAGACGCAGTCGTCGACCAGCAGCGCGCCAGCCGTGTTTCCGGAACTCGACAGATGAATGGACGCTCTGCTCCTTGTCGAGAAGGTCGACGCCGCCACGGTCAGATTCTGATCGGCGACGATTCCGCTGACCAAGACATCGAAGACGCAGCCCCGCACCTCGCTGACGTCCCCAGCGCCTACCGCATACTGGAAACCGTACCCCGTCTGCTGGAGCCCGACGAACGTCAGCCCCTCCAGAAGGAGATTGTTGCCGGAGACACCGCGACTCCCGGCTCCGCCGTCGATGACCGTGACGGCCGCCCCTCCGACGCCGATGACCGACACCCCGTCCGCCACACGAATGTCGAACTCACTGTACGTCCCCGGCTGAACGAGGATGGAGTCGCCCGTGGCCGCGGAATCCGCGGCCGCAAGGAGGCTGGGAGCGTCCCCACTTCCGTCCGGTTCGACCACCCAGGTTCTTGCTTCGGACGTGCTTCCCACGATCAGGACAACGGTCGCGGCGAAGGTTGTCGCCCATGGGGTCATCGGGCCTCTCCCCGCTGCAATGAGAGCGACCCTCATCACTATCGATCTCCTCGATAGAGAGCCTTGATCTTCGACCAGCTTCTCACTTCAACCGATAGGGTCGATGTACACCCGAGTCCGGCCGCACCGATCGGATGGCCGGTCTCGTTGTTCCCCGGAAGACAGGGCGACGTGGACCGAACCCGGACTCCGACCCGCCCCGCACCGCAGAACTCCGGATCGACGACACGATCCGTCTCCGCAAGTACGTAATCATCCACGTCGCCGATCTCGTTGGCCCAGAAGATGTTGTGCGCTGACAAGGGGAGCTCCGAACTCCGGGTGACGATCGCAAGCGCGGGCCCGGACTTCGTCCCGGCGAAGACGTTGCGCCGAACCCGCAGGACGTTTCCGGGATCCACCTTGAAGGCCACCGCCTGCCCGCGATCATCAAAGGCATCGTTGTTGACGAAGGTGTTCTCCTCCAGATCGCCGGGAACGTTGAACCAGACGAGGGCCGCGGTGCCGCCCAGCTCCATCGCCCGGTTCCCCATGAACACACACCGTCGAACGGTGTGCTGACCGCGGATCTGGCCGGCCACCCAAACCGCCGGACCTTCACCGTCCATGAACCAGCAGTCCTCAATCGTGGCGCTGCTGAAGTTGTTGGTGTACAGCGCAGGGCCACCCTGGTTTCGAACGGATCGAACCCCGCGGACCCGCACGGTCGACGGGTAGCCGGCCAACCCTCCGGACAGGTTGATGCTGCCCGTGCAGTCCGTCACGCTGACGTTCGAGATCTCAATGTCGTCGTAGGCGACCCGCATCTCAATCGCCCCGCCACTCCGGGCGTGGCAATCCTCAATCACGCAGTTCTCGACCTTCACGGATGCTTCGTAGACGTCGATCCCGGCGCCGGTCCCGACCCCTGTCACGTCGAAGCCCCGAAGGACGCAGTCCCGGATCTCGACCACGGGGTGACCGGGGCCGATGCCGATTCCCTTCTGACCGAACCGGCCACTGACGAGCTCGAAGCCCTCGATCAGAGCCGTCGCTCCCGATGGGAAGAAGGAGGCCGTGATCGTCCGGGAGATCAGGAAGTCCTGATCCGGGAGGCGGAGCGTGGTGGCGCCGGCCCCCGATTCGCTGCGCAACACCACACCGGGCACCAAGTGAGCGCAGGACAGAATGTAGGCCCACTGCCAGCCGGTCCAGTAGGCCCGGACCTCGGCGTCGCGGTACTCGCCAGGAGCGACCAGGACGGTGTCTCCGTACGCGCAGGCGTCCAGTGCCTGGTTGATCGTCGGGTAGTCGGCGGGGACGCGATGCGTCTCCGCGGTCGCGGCACTGCCACCCCACGCCAGGGCGCTAATGCAGACGGTCCACCAGACTCGCAATTCGCCCTCCCCCTGATGGGGGCCCGGGGGGGATCGAGGGCGACCCGTTTGATCGTCGCCGTCTCCTCGGGGTCCCTGCACAAAGTATACACCTGACCCCCCGCGCGATCCGGAGTTGTTCGCTCCGTTCTACGCGGCGCTCGGCGGCGTGCAGATCAAGGGACTGCCTCTCAGCGCAAGATTGGATGTTCGCTCGCGTAGGGGCAGCATCGTGTTCGGAGCGGAGTGGAGGAACCTGCGGCCGCACCGGCCGTGGCCGTACTCCGACTAGCGAGCGCCGTCGGCCTCTCCGGGCCCCGACAGTCCGCCGATGTCGACGCGACCTTCGCCCAGGTAGCCCTGCCAGGGCTGGCCGGAATGATCCAGCGCGACTGCACCGTCCAGGAGCGCCTGCCGGACCTCCAGCGGATGCATCGAGCCCTTCTCCAGGATCAACGCGGCCGCGCCGGAGACGAAGGGTGCCGCCATCGACGTGCCGCTCCAGACGGCATAGCCGTCGAAGAGGTACGTGGAGACGATGCCCTCCCCGGGCGCGCACAGTGTCACCAGCGATCCCCAGTTGGAGAAGTCGGACTTCTGATCGTCCAGGTCGACGGATGCCACCGCCACGACGGACGGGTAGCCGGCCGGGAGCTCGGCCGTGACGGGGCGCCCATCGTTGCCGACGGACGCCACCAACAGCCGACCCTGCGCGTACGCGTTCCCCACCAGGCGCGCGAGCATCGGCGAGCGGCCCTCGAAGCCCAGGCTCATCTGGACGATGTCCGCGCCCTGCTGGAGGGCGTAACGGAGGCCGCGGGCCAGCCCGAAGATCGTTCCATTGCCCTCGTCGTCGAGCACGCGGACGGGGAGGATGGTGGCGTTCGGCGCCACCGCATTCACCACGCCGGCCACGTGCGTACCGTGACCGGCCGCCTCGTCCACCAGCGTGTCCCCGTCCTGGTCGACGCCGTCGGCGGTCTCGGACGGATCCGAATCGTTCCCGATGAAGTCCCATCCGTTCGGAGACAGCACGCCGGCGAGCGCCGGATGGGAGAACTGCACGCCGGTGTCCAGCACCGCCACGACGACTCCGTCGCCCGTCTCTTCCACCAGCGGCGTGCCCACGCGCACGCGCTCGAAGGCCGGCTGCGCTTCCATGTCCCCGTCCGTCAGCGTGGCCTCGTAGAAGGCGATGCTTCCCTGGTGCGCTTCGGGCGACTGCAGGATGTAGTTCCGCTCGCAGATCGTGCAGGCGCCGGAGGCCACCAGCGTCTCCGCCAGTTCCTCGTAGTCCTCGTCGCCGTAGTAGAGCAGCGCGTACGGCGTGCCCGGAATCTCCGCCAGCGTGATGGTCCCCCAGACGGCGTCAATCTGATCGGCGGTCCAGCCCGGCGCGACGTGGGCCACCAGTTCCCCGTACACGGCCGGGCTGTACTCGTAGGGATCGTCGCCCACCTCGAACGAGCCCGAGATGTCGAACTCGGGCCGGAAGGCGGACTGGGGGGCTTCTTCCGGCGCGATCGACCGCTCCCCGCAGCCGACGGCCGTCAGGAGCGCGAGCGCGAGGCCGACGACGGTCGGCCGGAGGGGTCTGCACGGAGCGGCCATGGAGATTCTCCTGGTGATCCCCTTCGTCACGGTGACGAAGGCGACTTCCGGCGGGCCTTGGGGGGAGGCTGACCCTTCACCGACCCGGCGACGTTGGACCTGATACTAGCAGGACGCCCGGGCCGGACGGAATCCCCGTCCCTCGAGCCCCCGCCGCCCAGCGCTCCGCCGCGTCCGATGAGGACGAACGGAGCCCAGTGGTAGGGGTGCGGGCGATCCTCCCGGACGTGGAGCATCGCGGTCCGGAGCGCTTCCTCGGCCGGCCTTCCCGCCCGGAGCTCCCCGTAGAGGCGCTCCATGAGGCGGGCGGTGGACTCGTCCTGCACCGGCCAGAGACTGACGATGAGCGTGGAGGCGCCGGCGTGCAGGAAGCCGCGGGCCAGCCCCACCATCTCGTCGCCGCCGCCGGCCCAGTTGCGGCCGCTCTGGCAGGCGCTCACGCAGACGAGGTCCGCGTGCAGGTCCAGTCCGTAGAAGTCGTAGAGGCTCATCCAGCCGTCGGCCAGGCGAAGCGCCGAGAAGTGCGGATCGTCCTCCCGGAACACGCCGTGCGTCGCCACGTGGATCACGTCGGCCTCCGCGGCCTCGCGGCGGAAGCGGTCCCGCGTGGCCCGCGGCCCGCGCAGCACGCGACCCCGGCGGAACCGCGCGCGCACCCTCGCCACCTCGCCGTCCACGTGCGGGATCGTCTCGTCACCGACGCCGACCGCCAGCACCCGCGCGTCCCGCGGCGACGCGCCGCGGCCGTTCGTCTCCAGGTAGCGGCGGGCGCTGGCGCTCGGCAGGAACGAGAACACGTGGCGTTCCACGAGGTGCCCGCCGTCGTCCGTCGCCAGCGCGGCGAAGGGCAGCGAGTGCAGTGGACCGTGCGGCACAACGAGGACGCGCTCGTCGCGCACCTCCAGCGGGTCCCACAGCTTCTGGCGCAGCGTGGCCAGGACGTGATCCAGCGACGCGCGGAGCGCCGGGCCGCGGTCGCGCACGTAGGCGTCGCCGTAGCCCCACTTCTCCAGCTGGAAGCGCACGCGGGCCAGCCAGCCGGAGAGCTCCTCGCGCGTCACGGGCAGCCGGACCACGCGCGCGTCGCGCCGATCCAGCACGAACGCCAGCGTGCCGTGCGCGCTGACGTAGTACTCCACCAGCGTGCAGTCCGGCTCCAGTCCGGCCCGCACCTCCTCCAGTGACGACGTCTCGCCGCAGGCCAGCGCGCCCAGCGCCGAGTCGCGCGCCTGCAGTCGCTGCACCAGATCGGCGATCTCCGCCTCCCGCGCGCGCACGCGCGGCGCGAAGCGCGCCAGCCGAGACTCGTTGCGGCGACCCTGCCCGCCGTCCCCGGACGGATCGAAGCCGGAGAGCCAGCTCACCTCGCCGCGCAGCCGCTCCAGCCGGCCGAGCAGTGCGGCGGTCTGCGCGTCCGTGCCGGTGCGCGCCTCGTCCAGCCGCCCGGCCAGCAGATCCACCAGCGCGCGCGACCTCGACCGCTCCACGATCCGGAAGGCATCGGCCACGGCGCGCTTCCCGCCGCGTTCCAGCAGCGCGTGAACGAGATCCGCGTACACCGGCGCCTTGTCCTCGCTGAAGCTCACCCGGAACTCGTCGATGCCGATGCGGCCGCGGATCCCCTCGATGCGGTCGACCGCACGCCGCAGGTGGCGGACCGCCCTCGCCGGGTCGCCGGCCTCCAGCGCCAGCCGCCCGGAGAGATGGTCCGCGCGGGCCAGCAGCCACGGGGATCGCACGCGTCGCAGCGCCCGGCGGGCCGCCGCGAGCGCAGCGTCCGCTTCGCTCTCCCGGCCGCGATCCATCTCGGCGGCCGCCAGGCGCAGCGTCGTGGTGGCCTCCCGCAGCGGCATCTTCTCCCGGGCGAAGACCTCGCCCGCGCGCCGCAGCCGATCGACCGCGGACTCGAACTCGCCGCGTCGCGCGTCCAGGTCGGCCTGGTAGACGGCGCCCAGCGATCCCGACGCCTCGTTCCCCTCGCGGCGGAACGTCGTGGCGGCGTCGTCCAGAAAGCGGGCCGCCTGCTCCAGCTCGCCCAGGCCCAGGGATGCGATGGCCTGCAGAAGCGCGGAGCGCGCCGCCTCGAACCGGATGTCATGACGCTCGGCCAGCGTGCGAGCGCGCCGCGCCGCCTCCTTCGCGCGGCGGAACGCGTTCATCTCCACGAACAGCTCCGCCAGATCGGCGTGCGTCAGCGTGAGGTAGTGGACGTCGTTCAGCTCCTCGAAGACGACGCGCGCCGCGTCGAAGGCCTCGTACGCGCGGCCGTACTCGCCGCGCAGGAGCAGCAGATACCCCAGGCTGTAGTCGACGAAGCCGGCCGTACGAGTTTCCCCCGACCGGCGCGCCTCGTCGCCCACCTCGCGGTAGAGCCGCTCCGCGCGGTCCAGCTTCCCGACGTTCGTGAGCGCGTTGGCCCGGTTGAACTGGATCGGCCCGATCATCGACGGATCGTCCAGCTCCCGGGCGGCGCGCAGCGCGCGGTCGTAGCGGGCGAGCGCCTCGCCCGGACGCTCCACGCGGAAGTGGAGGTTCCCCAGGTTCATGTCGAGGCGGGCACACGCGGCCAGCTCGCCGTGGCGGCGAAGCGTCCGCCGAGCGCTCTCGCCGATCTCGATCGCGCGGGCGTACTCGCCCAGGTACATGAGCGTGTTGATCCATCCGATCGAAACGCGCGCGGCCTTGAGGGAGTTTCCGGCGGCGCGGTAACGATCGGCCGCGCTCTCGTACGCCTCCGACGCCTCGCGCATGCGCAACACGCCGCTGAGCGCGTGACCCATGGACCAGGCGGCGCGCGCGCGCAGGTCGGGATCGTCCGCGACCTCCGCGACGTCCCGGGCGCGCTCCGCCATCTCCAGCGCGCGTCGCGTGTCCACGCGCATCAACCGCACCACCTCGGCGGCAAGCGCCTCGACGCCGCCGGGCAGATCGTCGGATGAGGCGACCCGGCGACGCAGCTCGTCGCGGTCCGTCGCCCGCACGAAGGGGTGGGGCGCGGTCACTTCTCTTCAGGGTCGGCGCGGAAGAACGGTTCGGGGATGCGGAAGGTCACGAGACGGCCGCCGTCCGCCACGCGCACCTCCACCTCGCCGGGGACGTCGACCGGGGCGGAGAACTCGCCGCGCTCGTCCGTCTTCCCCTCGGAGACGAACTCGCCCGCACCGAAGACGGCGAACGGCGCGCGGGCCATCGGCCGGGCGGGGGTGCCCAGCCGCAGGAGCTGTCCGGTGATCCGGCGGACGTCGCCCTCGCTCTCGACGAGGAGGTCCAGTTCCACGCCGCCGCTCTCGTAGCGAAGACGACGCGCCACGGACGCCGACCGTGCGCCGGCGAACGCCGCCTGGGGTCTCGCGAAGGAGTCGAACACGAGTCCGGCCAGTGCCTCCCGCAGTCCACGGGCCCAGCCGGGGCGGAGATCCGCCACGGTCCGGGGACGAAGCGCCGCGTGGGCGGCGCGCACCGCCGCCGGCGACGGTTCGAGAAGGCGGTCCCCCTCCAGCGCTTCCAGCAGACGCGCCACGTCCGCGCGCTGCGACTCGCAGGCGGAGCAGCCCTCGTCCAGATGCGCCTGGAACGCGCGCCGGCGATCGTCCGCCAGCGTGCCCTCCTGGAACTCCACCCACTCCGCAAAGCCGGGATGCATCGATTCTCCTCCGTTCGGCCTACAGACCCGTCGGGGACGGGGCTGATACCCGGCGGCGGGCGGGCGGATCCTCCCGGACCGCCGGCCCTTGCGTTTCTTCACTCATCCTCGCCCCCTGCGAGCCGCTCGAACTCCGTCGACAGCTTCTTGAGGCATCGCATCCGTGTCGGGCCGATGGAGCCCACCGGCATGTCCATCTCCGCGGCGATCTCCTCGTAGCTCACACGCTGCCCGGTGGCGGCCTCGCCGTAGTACAGGCGCTCCAGCAGGCGCCGGCAGCGGCGCCCCAGCCGGCTCAGCGCCAGGCGGACGAGCTGCTGCCGCTCCAGACGGTCGATCTCGTCCGGCGGCAAGTCCGCCGGGTCGGCCACGTTGACCAGGGCATCCTCGGACTCCATGAGCCGCGAGCGGGAGACGAGGTTCAGCGCCAGCCGGCGCGCGGTGGTGACCAGCCAGGCCCGCACGCGCTCCGGCCGCTCCAGGCGGTCGATGCGCTCGGCGAGCCGCGTGAACGTGAGCTGGAACACATCGTCCGCATCCGCGGGATCCAGGCCCATCCGGTAGGGGATGGTGTAGACGAGGCGCCGGTAGCGATCCACGAGGGCACGCCAGGCCGCGGCATCGCTCTCCGCGCAGCGCGCCACGAGGGCCGCATCGGCCGCCTCGGCGGGTTTCGCGGGTCGGGATCGGGGGGACGGTCGGGATGGCATCCGGAGAGTCTACTACGGTCCGCGCGCGGCGGCGGGGGAGGTCGGGACACGATCATGCGCCGGCCGGGCGACCCGCTGTGAACCCTGGAGAGCTCCCCCCATCTCCGTCTCTCTCAAAGCGAAGCGAGCCGCCGCGACCGACGACGAGGCCCCTAGGCTAGGGTCCGGCTGACAGACGGGGAGCGCGGGCGGAAAATACGTCCGGGGCCGCGGGCCGGATCAGTCCTCGGGAGGAAGATCGGCGAGCAGGCGGACCACGTGGGGGCGGGTCAGGGGATGCTGCCAGGCGGCGCCGTTCCTGGCGCGCTCCAGCATGACGCGGGGGAGCGGGCGCCCCTCCCGGCGATACTCGTCGGCCTGGAGCAGGAACTCCAGGTGGTCGACCGCCTTCACCAGTCGCGCCTCGGGCGTCTCCCCGGTGAGGAACTCCTCCACCAGCGAGCGCGCCTCGGCGTCATCGGCCCACTGCTCCGCCGCGATGTCCCGCTCGGCGGCGAGCAGTGCCTCCGGCGTGAGATGGCGCTTGGCCGGCGTCGGCAGGTCGCCCAGGCGCACCTCGTGGACGTCGTGGAGGAGCGCCATCTTCACGCACCGGTCCACGTCGACATCGCCCGCCTCCCGGGCGAGCTTCCAGACGAGGAGCGTCATGGCGAAGGTGTGGTCCGCGACCGACTCCGGCCGCTCCACGCCGACGCGGAACCAGCCCGTGCGCGGGATACGCTTGAGGAGCTGGACCTCCCGCAGCCAGTCACGTTGCATCGGGCACCTCCCTTCCGCGCCATGGTTCGAGCCGGCGGGCCGCTCCCGCCGTGGCCGGCTCAGCCGCGCGGATCATCGCCCGCACGAAAGAGCGCGCCCGGGCGATCGCCTCGGGCAGCGCGATTCCGCGCGCCAGGAACGTGGCCACCCCGCTCGACAGTGCGCACCCCGTGCCGCGCACGGGCCCGGCGTCGATCCACTCCGCCGGAAAACGATGCGTCCCGTCGGATACGACGAGCAGATCCGCCCCCGGATCGTCGTCGAGATGGCCGCCCGTGACCAGCACCGACCGCGCGCCCTGTTCCAGCAGGCGACGGGCGGCGGTCTCCGCGCCGGCCGCGTCTTCCACGGGGCGGCCGGTGAGGCGCGACAGCTCGGGGGCGTTCGGCGTGATCAGCGTCACGCGCGGCAGCAGCTCGGCCATCATCGCCTCCAGGCCCGCGGCATCCAGGAGCATCGAGCCGGAGGAGGCACGGATCACGGGGTCGAGGACAGCGGGCGGACCGTCGAGATCGTCCAGCGCGGCCGCGACGGCGCGCACGCCTTCCGCATCGCCCAGCAGCCCGATCTTCACCGCGGCGACGTCGTGCTCCTCAACCACGGCGGCGATCTGCGCGGTCAGCAGATCGGCCGGCACGGGGCGCACGGCGGTGGCACGGCGGGAGTTCTGCGCGACGATCGAGGTGACCGCGAACGCGGCGCGCGCTCCGCAGGCGGAGATCGTCTCGAGGTCCAGCCGGAGACCGGCGGCGCCGGTGGGATCCGTGCCGGAAAGCGCCAGGACGAGGGGCATCATGGGCGCAGTCTAGCACGCGCGGCGCGGGCGGGAATCCCTGCGCCATTGTATGCTTCGGCGCTTCCACCGGGAGGTCGCGTTGCCCGCGCTGTTCCGAAACCTCGTCGTCCGCACGAGCGCGATCGTCTTCCTGGCGGCGATGGTTCTCTACGCGTTCACGGCCGCGCCCGACCTGGCGCTCGTGGACTCCGCGGAGCTGGCGCTGGCCGCGGCCACCGGCGGCGTGGCGCACCCTCCCGGCGTGCCGCTGTTCCTGCTGCTGGGCCGGCTCTTCGCGGCCATCCCGCTGGACACGCCCGCGCGCATGCTGAACCTCATGTCGGCGTTCTTCGGCGCGGCGGCGGCGGGCGCGGTGGTCCTGGCGACGGCCGGCACCTTGCGCCTCCTGCACCGCAAGGACGACGACGAGAGCGGGCGGGCCGGCGCGGGACTGGTCGCCGGGGCGGCCTTCGCCACGGCGTACAACCCTTGGACATGGAGCGCCGTCACCGAGGTCTACACGCTCAACGTGTTCCTCTTCGCGGCGGCGTGGGCGGCGGCGGCCAAGGCGGCGCTCCGCCTGAAGGGCGCGGGGCGCGGCCCGGTCCCGGCCGATGCCTGGCCACCGATCACCGCGGCCGCGGTCTTCGCGGCGCTGGGGCTCGCCAACCACCACGCCACCGCGCTCCTGGCGGCGCCACTCCTCGTCGGCTTCGTGATCGGCTCCCGGCCGTCGATGTTCCGGTCCGCACGCCTGTGGATCACGGCCGCGCTGGCCGTCGCCGCATCGCTCTCGCTCTACTGGTACCTCTTCGTGGCGGCCGCGAACGACGTCGCGTTGAACTGGGGGCGCATCGACTCGTTCGACCTGCTGATCCGGCACGTCGTGGGGAAGCAGTACCAGGTTCAGATGGGATCGTCGCTCGAGACGGCGAGCGAGGCCGCGGCGTCCTTCGGTTCCGTATTGCTGAACGGCGTCGGCTGGATTCCCGCGCTACTCGCGGCGGCGGGGCTCTGGATCTCGCTGCGCGCGCGGCGCGGCGATCGCATCGTCGCGATGCTGCCGCCGATACTGATCGGGCTGAACCTCACGTTGTCGATGATCTACGTGGCAGGTCCCGAGGATCGGATGGCGTACGACCTTCCCGCCACGGTGGCGTGGTGCCTTCTGGCCGGCGTGGGGGCGTACGGGCTGCTGCGCGGACGCAGGATCTCGGCCGCCATGCGCCCCCGGCTCGCCGGGCTCGTGGCGGTCGTCGTGGCCGCGGGGAACTTCGTGCACCACTTCGGGGCGTGCAACCTCCGCGAGGAGCGCGTGGCGCGGACGTACGTGAAGGAGGCGCTGGGCGCGCTGCCCGAGGGAGCCATCGTGCTGACGGCGGAGTGGAACCTCTACGCGCCCTACCTGTACCTGCGCTTCCAGGAGAATTTCCGCCCCGACCTCCGCGTCATCGACGTGCTGATGCTGCGGCGCTTCTGGTACATGGAGTTCCTGGAGCGGCAGTTCCCCGACGTCGCTTCCGGTGAGGCCTACGAGGCGTTCCGGCGCGAGGTCACGCGCTTCGACCTCGGCGAGTCCTACGACGCCGCCAACATCCAGGCGTACTACGACGCGATGATCTTCGAGTGGATCCGCGGCGGCGACGAGGGCGCCGGAACCTTCGCCGATGCCTCGTGCTGGGAGCATCCGCAGGAGCTCTCGTGGATCTCGCGCGTGCCGTCGCTGCCGGAGGGACTCTGGCTGCGGCTGACCCACGACCCCTCGCCCCGCGACATCGCTCCGCTCCCGGCGTACGACCGGACGAACCTGGAGGCGCTCCACGCGCGCATGACGCCGCGGGCGCTCCGCCGGGACCCGTCGGATCTGCCGGGGCGCCACCATCCGTATTTCCGCGTGTGGCGCGTGTATCAGGCCTCCGTCGAGGCGTCGCTGCTCGTGGCGCTCCGGTCCGGCGAGGAGGAGTTCCGCGGCCGGGCCCATGCGTACGCGGAGTGGTTCCCCGCCATGGACGAGGCGATGAACGAGGTCCTCCGGCGGAACTAGCGACGGGGGCGTCGCCGCCCGCGCCTCGGAAATCAGAAAGGCCCCGGAGGCGAACCCCCGGGGCCGATCCGTATCCGGACGAACCGCGAGGCCGGCGCGGGCCGGCGCTGCGGTCGATCGACCGGTGCGTTACCGCAGATACGTCACCTTCCGCGTCTGCGAGAAGTCCGCGGCGCGGGCCTTCACGAAGTAGACGCCCGCGGCCACCGGCGAACCGGCCGCGTTCGTGCCGTCCCAGACCACGCGGTGCTCGCCGCGCTCCACCGGGCCGCGCAGCAGCGTCTTCACGCGACGACCCTGCAGGTCGAACACCTCCACGGCCGCATCGGCGGCGCGCGGGATCTGGAAGTCCATCGTGGCGGAGCGGAGACCGCGCAGCGGGTTCGGCCGCGGCGCGCTGAAGGCGAAGACCGTCAGATCCGAACCGAGGGACTCGCGGATGGAGTTCACGTAGTCGCTCTCGCCCGCCACGACCGTCCAGGTTTGCTGGAAGGCCTCGGACGTGACCTCCCCGCTGAGCACCGGAGCGGCCAGCAGGTCGACGGCCTCGGCGCCCGCGCCGGAGAACGCCACCAGCGACCATCCGTCCGGCAGCTCGCGCTCGACGTCGAACGTGAGGTTCCACGTCTCGCCGATGCGGTCCGAGCGGAGAACGACGTCCCAGGACGCGCCGTCCGTGTCCTCCGCACGCCAGTCCGTGAGCAGCGCCGTGCCGTCGCGCGACACGAGCGACACGTTCACGTAGTCCGACGGCGGCGCCGGGGCGTCCGAGAAGTCGTAGGCGTCCTTCTCATCCGTGGCGCCGGCGCGCATGCCGAAGCGCTGGTCGCGATCGAACGCGGAGCCCACGGTGGAGGCGACGTGCACGCTCCAGCCGGACTCGTCCTCGGCCAGGGCGATCGGCCCGGGACGGGCGGGCGAGTCGGAGCGCAGGCCCGGGGCGGCCGCGACGCCGGCGCCGAGCGCCGGGAAGCGGATCTCCACCGGGTTCGAGTCGGTGTTGTTCAGCCAGTAGCCGTCGCCGACCTCGAGCGTGGTGTTGTTGTTCACGTAGCCGCCGTTCTCGAAGCCGATGAAGTTGAACTCCACCGTCGACGGCATCACCACGTCGTCCGCGTCGATGTCGAACGCGTACGGGTTCGCGATCTGGTTGAAGCCCGGCTGCAGCGTCTGCGTGAGCGTGCCGGAGACGTCGCTGGACTGGCCGCTGATCGCGATGTTGGCCGCGTCGCGGGAGATGATCCAGAAGCCCTGGCCCGGGGCCGCCGGCGGCGCGCCCGTGTCCGGCTCCTGGTAGCCGCCGGCCGGCGCGTTGAAGACCCCGTAGCGCCAGCGCGATCGGTTGTATCCGCCGAGCTCGTCGAACACGGCCTCCGGGTTGCTGTTGGCCGGCTGCACCGGAACGCCGCGCAGCTGGAAACCCTCGGCCGGCAGGTTGGCGAACGGGAAGTTCGTCACCTGCACCGGGAGGCTGGCGAAGATGCCGCCGTCCGGGCCGCCCGGCTGCGTGGACGTGGTGAGTCCGTCCGTCAGCTCGACGAAGTACTGGACGCCCGTGTCCGTGAGATCCGCGGGGGGGATGTCCACGGAGAACGTGCCGTCCCCGTTGTCGGTCATCGACGTGGACGTGAACGCCGTCGATCCGGCCCGGCGCCAGGAGATCGCTCCCGCGGTTCCGCCCGTTTCGTCTTCCACCGAGATCGTCAGCGTCGCGGGGGCGCCGCGAGGGACGGCCGCAGTGGGGAACACGCCCCGCGCCGGACGCTCCAGCAGCGAGAGAGCCAGGACGTTCTGCCAGTCGACCGGATGGTCGCCCGAGCTCAGGAAGTAGTCGTGGCCCAGGAAGTAGATGCGACCTCCACCGAAGTCGACGGCGAAGAGCGAGACCTGGGTGGCGCTGAGGTAGATCGTGACGGCGCCCGCCGGAAGCGATCCGCTCTGGACGGCGGCGGTCGCGCTGGGCGTGGAGAGCGTCTGGGGACCCGTCTGGAACAGCGAGCCCTGCGCCGGCGTAAAGCTGCGGTTCGTGGTCGTGCCGCCGGTCGCCGCGATCGAGTAGCCGAAGACGGTGTTCAGAAGGCCGATCATGTTGCCGCCGGTGTAGCACGTGACGAGCGTGCCTCCGCCGGCCACGAAGCTCCGCAGCTCTTCCTGGGCGCCCGAGTCGAGGTCGTCGATGAGCGACGGACCCTCGATCTCGGGAATGATGATGGCGTCGGCCCCCGCCAGCGCCGTTCCCCATTCCCCGGTCGTCGTTCCGGTGAAGGGCGTCGGCGTGTGCCCGAGCAGCCCCGCCAGGCGGATCATGTTGTTGCCCTCGGAGGTCCCGGGCGCGGGCTGGGTCACATCGATGTAGGTGGGATCCGCGAAGACCGCGACGGTCTGACCGGCGTTGGGCTTGTCCGTGACCCACTGAACCGCGAGCCCCATGACGGAGACCCAGTCGCTCGGTGCGGGTTCCTGGAACCAGTCGAATCCGGTCCAGACGACGCGCCCCGATCCGGCCGTCGTGGCATAAACCATGCAGGATCCGCCGGCGTTGTAGATGTTGCGTGCCCCGGACGGGAGGGAGCCATTCGTGAGGGGATTCACGTCGTTGGCGTCCGACAGCGCCGGCGGACCGTCAACGAACGGCGTTCCCAGCGCGGCCGACGTGCTGAGGTTTGCCGGACTCTGGGTCCCGGCCGTGCCGGCCGGGAAGCCGAACAGCTCCGTGAGGAGGCCCAGCACATTGCCGGTGGTGTAGTTGACGACCAGGCCGCCGCCCCCACGGACGAAGTCGCGGATCACTTCCTTGGCGCCGGCCGAGATCCCCGTGATCGTTCCGCCGAGTTCCGGAAGCACGAGCGCCTCCGCTCCGGCGAGACCGTCGGCCCAGGCCGCGGAGTCGGCCGTGACGATCCGGGTCAGCGAGTGACCGAGATCGACCGCCAGGGTGGAGTCCAGGACCGCGCCTTCCTGATCGACGTCGACGAACGACGGGTCCATGAAGTACGCAAGGTCCGCCGCGCGCGCCGTCGATCCGATGACGAAGATCGAAAGCAGCGCCGCCGCCAGCGCCATTCCCTTTCGCATGCCTCGTTCCTTTCTCGTGACGCTTCGCTTCCCGCGACGCGTACTTCCAGGGGTTCCTTCCACCGAACTGCACTCTTCCGCCGACGCTCCCGCGCTACAGGTAGCGCTCGAACCAGTCGACGATCCTCTTCAATCTCTCCTCGCGGTTCCTCGGCTTGCCGGTGCGCGACAGTCCGTGGAACTCGCCCTCGAACCGCACCATCTCGCACGGCGCCTGGTCGAGGACCTTCATCGCCGTGAAGAGCATCTCGCTCTCGGCGATGGGACACCGCAGGTCGCCCTCCGAGTGGAGGATGAGCAGCGGTGTGCGGATGTTCTTCGCCCAGAACGCGGGCGACTGGCGATGGTACTCCTTCGGGTTCTCCCAGGGATGCTTTCCCTTGAAGAACTTCGTCCGGTAGTGGCCGAAGTCGCTCGATCCCCAGTGGATCCAGAAGTCCACCGCCGAGCGCTGCGTGACCGCGGCCTTGTACCGCTTCGTGTGGCCGACCGCCCACGACGTCATGTAGCCGCCGTAGCTTCCGCCGAGGATCCCGATGCGCTTGCTGTCCACGTACGGAAGCCGCGCCACTCGATCCGTCAGCGCCTGGACATCGGCCCAGTCCTTGTTGCCCCAGTCCCCCTCGATGACGTTGGCGAACTTCATTCCCCGCCCGGAGCTCCCGCGCGGGTTGGAGTAGGCCACGACCCACCCCTTGGCCGCCAACACCTGCATCTCGTGGAACCAGGCCTCGCCGTACTGCGTCATCGGGCCGCCGTGCACCTCGACGAGGCAGGGGTACTTGCGACCCTTCCGGAATCCGGGCGGTCGCAGGACCCAGGCCTGCAGCTCGACGGACCCGCTCTTCACGCGGATCTCCTCCGGTTCCGCCGTTCGCAGCGGCCGGAAGAAGGGAACCGTCTGCTTCGTGAGGGGCTTGAGCTCGCCCCCGCCGTCCAGGCGGCCCCGGTAGATCTCACCCAGGTCCTGCGCGGTTCCGAGGCAGAGTGCGCAATCGGCGCCGCGCGCGGAGAAACCCAGGACGCTGATCTTCCCGCCCACCTCCAGGCGAACGTCGCCGCCCTCGGCCGCGCAGGAGTAGAGGCGATAGCAGCCGTCCTCGTCCGAGCCGAAGGCGATGCGCTCCCGGCCGTCCTCCTCGTAGACCTGCACGAGGGGGCCGGAGGCCTGGTTCGTGTCCGTCCCGACCATGTTCATGACCCAGCGATCGTGGCCGGGATTCAGCACCGTGGTCAGGCCGTCCGAGACCCGGGTGCGGTGAAGGGCGTGCTCGTGGTAGAGCCACTCGCCGGACCCGCCCTCGTAACCGACCCAGTAGATCGACTTTCCGTCGCCGCTCCAGGTCACGTGCTCGCGGCTTCCCGAGGCCGGCGTGACGTCCCGGACGCCTCGCCCGTCTCGGTTCATGGTCAGGATGGTGTTCAGGTCCGAGGTCGTGGTGGCGTTGTCGCCCCGGGAGGACGCGAAGGCGATCTTCCTGCCGTCCGGGCTCCAGGCGGGCTCCCGATCGTGGTGAGGGCCCGGCGTCAGGGCCTTGGTGCGCCCAGAACGAACGTTCGCCTTCCAGATCGTCCAGTACTCGTTGCCCAGCCAGCCGAAGCCGTCTTCCTTGTGGTAGAGGTGCCGGATGTGCTTGAAGTTGGCTTCCCGCTTCCGCTTCTCGGGATCGTGCTTGGGGATCTCGAAGCGGCAGAAGAGCAGCTCACGGCCGTCGGGCGACCAGCTCAGCGAGGTCATCGCTCCCGACTCGAACGAGGTCACCTGCCGGGGCTCGCCGCCCTCCAGGGGCAGGATCCAGACGTTGGCGGCGCCGCCGCGATCGGAGAGGAAGGCGATCTCCTTCCCGTCCGGGCTCCAGGTCGGGCCGCCGTCCGAGACGGTCCCGCGCGTCAGCCGGCGCGCGCGGCCACCTCGGAGGGGGACCAGCCACAGGTGCGATTCGTAGCGATTTTCCTTCTTGTTGACCGTCTTGACCGCGTACGCCACGCGGGAGCCGTCGGGCGAAAGGGCCGGGCTTCCGGGCAGGATCAGCCGGAAGAGATCATCGATCCTGACATCGCGCGCCATCATCCCCCTCCATCGATGCGGTGCCGAGAATCGCGCCGAGCGGCGCGTCAGGCAAGAAGAAACCCCGGAGGCTGTCGCCTCCGGGGCTTCGGGGGATCAGGATCCCTTCCTGGTGTCCGGCGTGCTGTCAGTCCGGAAGGGGTTCCCTTTGGAACCGTCCGCGGGAGTCTCGAAGGCTCGTTGCGATGTTCACCGGGGGCCCGGCGGCACTCCGCCCGACCGATGCGCTTCCTGGTGTCCAGCTTCCCGGTGCCCGATGGACCGTTCCTGTTGTCCGCGTTCCGCGCCGTTTCGTGATGCCAAGCTCGATGATGATTCCTGGTGCAGACCCGATGTGCTGGCGCTTCTCGCTGACACAAGAGGGATCGACGTGATCGACAGCAGAGGTGAGGGAACTTTGACGTTTCTTGTCACCATTGTTGCTATCTGTGACTGAGAATCCCCTGACGCAGCGCTAGATTCTAGCTGCCCGACGGCGCAGAGAGGCATTCTGCCGGCGGAAAGCTAGGGCTGCTAGAGGCTCTATAACAGAGGCCCCGGCGCGGGCGGTGGGAATCGAGCGCGGCGGGGCCGGAATGCGCCCGTGGGTGGGACCGCCGGGCGGGGCCGGGCCGGGAGGCGGCGAACCGCCCCGGCCATGCCCCCCGCGGGCCGTCCGCTCCTAGTAAAAGCCGATCGCGTACGTGATCTTGAGATCCGGCATGTCATCGACCCCGATCCGGAGCTCCAGCATGCCGGTCTTGTAGCCGCGCATCGCCATCTCGATTCCGCCGTAGACGTTCAGGCCGATCTCCGAGTCGCTGCCGCCGGCGTCGTGGTCGAACCACAGCACGCCGAGGCCCCCGCCGAAGTAGGGGTGGAACTTGGAGTTCGTGCCCGTGAACGCGTACTGGACGTCGGCGTTCCCGATGATCGTGACCAGGTCGTCGCCCAGGCCGAGGTCCACGCTGGGCCGGAACGAGACGCCGTCCGTGAACTCCGGAAAGCCGACGAACGCGCCGAGCGTGATCTGATCGGGGTCCAAGGACAGGCCGAGGCGCCCGCCGTAGCGGGAGACGGCCGCGCCTTCCGCGGAGGCGACCGACGCGGTCAGCATCACGGCGGCCACGCCGCCCAGCCAGCCTCGCAGTGCCCCCGGTTTCCATCGGTGATCGAACATTGGGTTTCCTCCCGGAAGAAGGGGCGGAGGGACGCGCGGGTTTTATCGCGGGCGGCGGACGGTGTCAACGTGCGTTTCCCGCCTCCGCGGGATGTGGGATGATCGGAGGCGATGCCGTTCCTTCTCCTTCTCCTGATCTTCCTGTCCGGCGCCGCGGGTCTCCTTTACGAGATCGTGTGGACGCGCTCGCTCGTGCTGGTGCTGGGCAGCACCGCGCACGCCGTCTCCTCGGTGCTGGCGGCGTTCCTCGGCGGGCTCGCGGTGGGCGCCGCGGTCCTCGGCCGCCGCGCGGATCGGTCGCGGCACCCGCTCGCGTTCTACGCGGGCCTCGAGGTCGTCATCGCCGTCTGGGCGATGCTCTTCCCGGCGGGAGCCTGGCTCCTGGAGCGGGCGATCCTTGCCGTCGTTGCGGCCGGTCTCGACGAGAGGTTCCTCGGCATCGTGCGGTTCGCGGGCACGTTCGTCCTCCTGCTGCCGGCCACGGCCGCGATGGGCGGAACGGTGCCGGTGCTCGTCCGGTTCGTCGTGCGGTCCGGCGCCACGCTCGGCCGACGCGTCGGCGCGCTGTACGCCGTGAACACGCTCGGCGCGACGGTGGGCTGCCTGGCCGCCGGGTTCGTCACGATCCCCGCGCTCGGGCTGCGCGGTTCGCTGATTCTCGGGGCCGCGACGAACCTCCTCGTGGCCGGCGTGGCCGCCTGGATGGCGCGACGAACTCCCGCGATGGAAGCCGGACCCGCCGACGTGCCGGACGAGACCGACGGGGACGCACGGCCGAGGTTCTCTCGGCGGGAGCGGCTCGTGCTCGGCGCGTTCGCTCTCTCCGGACTCACGGCGCTGGGCTACGAGGTCCTGTGGACGCGCGTGCTCGTCTTCTTCGTGAAGTCCGTGACCTACGGCTTCAGCTTCATGCTGGCGACGTTCCTCCTGGGGCTCGTGCTCGGCAGCTCGGCGGCGACGTCGTTCGTCGACCGGCGCGGGCGCTCGCTGCCCGCGCTCATGTCGGCGATCGTGGCGGCGGGCGCGGTCGCGTTCGGATCGGTGTATCTCCTGATCACACGCACCGAGACGCTCCGCGCCCTGGCCCCGACGCCGGGCGGAGAGCTGGGCGCGCTGTACGGACCGCTCGCGTTCCTGATCGTGGCGACGATCCTGCCTGCGGGGTTCTGCTACGGCACCACGTTCCCGCTGGCCGTCCGGCTCCTGGCGGACGAGGCGCGCGGCGCGCCCGGCCGGGTGGGGGCGGCCACCGCGGCCAACACCGGCGGAGCCATCCTGGGCGCGTACCTCGCGGGCTTCGTCCTCCTGCCGGCGTTCGGTGTAGCGGGGTCGCTCCGGTGGCTGATCGCCGGCAACGCGGTCGCGGCGCTCGCGCTGGCGTTCGGGCTGGGCGGGGTCCGGAGTCGGGCCGCGGTGGGAGCGGCGGCCGCCGTCCTCGTCACGGTCTCCTTCTCGTCGGGCGACTTCTTCGCGAGGCGCCTCGCCGAGATCCGCGAGGGCGATCTGCTTCTCGTGGACGAGGGCAAGGACGTCATCGTCACGGTGTACGAGGAGCCGAGCGACGACGGCGTGCCCGCGCGCATCCTCTACGTGAACGGCAGCTCCTACACGGGATCGCGCTTCTTCGCGCGCCGGTACATGAAGACGATGGGGCACCTGCCGCTGCTGCTCGCGGAGAAGCGGGAGCGCGCGCTGGTGATCTGCCTCGGCACCGGAATGACGCTGTCGGCACTGGCGCGCCACGAGATGCTGGAGGAGACGGCGTGCGTCGAGCTGTCGCGCGGCGTGCGCGACGCCCTCCCGCTGTTCGCCGCCGTCAACGACGACGTCGCCGCGAACCCGGACGTGGACATCCGGCTGCAGGACGGACGGCACTGGCTGCTCCTGCATGAGGAGCCGTGGGACGTGATCACGCTGGAGCCGCCGCCGCCGCTGAACTCCGGCGTGGGCAACCTGTACTCGCGCGAGTTCTATCGCCTCTGCCGCGATCGCCTCGCGCCGGGCGGCGTGCTCTGCCAGTGGTTCCCGCTGCACAGCCAGACGGTCGACGAGTACAAGATGTCCGTGGCCACGTTCGCCGACGTGTTTCCGGACGCGACGTTCTGGCTGCCGGTCGGCCGCAACGCCGTCGGGATCGGCGTGAAGGAGGGCGGCGCGCCGTGGACGTTCGAGCGGATCCGCGAGCGGTTCGAGGAGCCGGGCGTGCGCGCGGGGCTGGAGCGGATCGGCTTCCCGACGCCGGAGTCCCTGCTGGCCACGCTGGTGCTGGATGCGGAAGGGATCGCGCGCTTCGTGGGGGGCGCGCCGCTCGTCACCGACGACCGGCCGCGCCTCGAGTTCCACGACCTGTCACGGGCGGGACAGCGATTCCCGGCCGGCGAACTGCTCGCCGAGATCCTGCCGCTTCGCATCGACCCCGTGGTCACGCTGGGCCGCGACGGACGCAGTGACGGCGTGGACCCGGCCGTGTACCGGCCCGCCGTCCGGGCGATCAACCACTTCTACCGCGGGGCGTTCCTGTTCGAGCAGCGGAAGGTCCGGGAGGCGGCGGCGGAGTGGCAGGCCGCGCTCCGGGCCGAGCCCGAGAACGCGTACTTCCGATCCGTGCTGGGAGTGGACGGGGACCCGCGCTAGAAGCCGTCGTCCTCGGGGAAGTCCGGCAGGCTGGGCATCTCCGGCGCGTCCGGCACCTCGATGTCCTCGACGTCCAGCGGAACGTCGCCGACGTCGTCGCCCGGACCCTCACCCAGGCCGTCGCCAAGACCGAAGTCCCACTCGACGGGCGGGTCGCCCTCGCCGGTCATCCGGACGTGCGCGCGGCTCCCGCCGCCGTCCGGACCGTAGCCGACCGCGACGAGGTTGTTGGCACCGATGCCGAAGTTGTTCTCCAGGTAGTACATCCGGATGGCATCGGCGCGGCGCTGGCTGAGCGCGCGATCCTCGGAGTAGACCGCGATCTCGATCCGCAGCGGACGCTCGAAGTTGCCCGTCCACCGCTCGATGATGTACGCGCGGCGGTTGACGTAGTGGAACGAGAGCGGATCCAGCTCCGAGCCGCCGCCCTCGAAGCGGACGTTGTCGATCGGGAGGATCTCGCCGGCCAGGAGTGCCGCCTCGACCGGATCGTCGGTGCAGCCGTCCTCGTCGACGTTGGCCCCCAACGGAGTGTCGTTGCACTTGTCCAGGCCGTCGAGGATGCCGTCCTTGTCCGTGTCGTAGTGCTGGCCGCGCTCGTCGACGAGGGCGCCGAGCGGAGTGGAGTCGTCCACGTCGATCCCGTCGAAGACGCCGTCGCCGTCGATGTCGCTGGGGCAGCCGGACAGATCCACGATGGCGCCGAGCGGAGTGCCCTCGCACTCGTCGAGGCCGTCGAAGACGCCGTCCTCGTCGGAGTCCACGCCGCAGCCCTTCAGGTCCACCACGACGCCGGGCGCCGTGGTGGGACAGTCGTCGAAGCGCGTCTCCACGCCGTCCGCGTCCTCGTCCTTCCAGACGAAGCCGAACGGCATCGACACGCTGACCGTGACGCCGATGTTGTGGGTCCACCGGCGTCCGTTGTAGGTCACCGGGGAGTAGGGCTCCTGGAAGAACACGCCGTCGTTGCCGCCGAACGTGAGGGCGTCGACCTGCGCGGCCACCAGCGCCGCGTTCGGCGCCTCGCGGGGAGCATCGTTGCGCTTGGCCATGACGTCGCGGACGTCCACGCGCCAGCCCCATCCGCTCTCGCGGTACCACTTCACGCCGACGCCGAGGTCGAAGTAGCCCTGCGAGAACGCGCCCCGGGGATCGTTCTCCGTGTTGCCCAGGTCGTCGATGAAGCCGCCGCCCAGCGAAACGAAGGGGCGCAGCTTCCGCTTGGAGAGGTGGAAGAGGAGGGACCCGCCGAGGGTCAGCAGGTCGGAGTCGCTCTCCTCGACGAACTCTTCGGTGTCCATCTCCGTGACGATGATGCCGGAGAACTGATCCTGCGAGTTGTACACGGGGTAGGCGTTGTACGAGTTCAGCATGCCGAGGCGGAGCTCGCGGGTCAGCCCGGGCGCGTAGGCCACCTGCGCCTCGAACGACCACCACTCCGAGTTGTGCATGGTGCCCCGGAGCCCGAAGAGAGGGCCGCCGCCGGTGTAGTCGAGGTTGCCGTCCAGTTCCGTCCAGCCGGCGAGCGGACTGATCTCGAAGATCCGCTCGTGTACGTCGTCACCGGCGGGCAGGTAACCCTGGGCGGATGCCCCCGCGGTCAGCAGGCCGATGGACGCGAGGACGGACAGTCCCAGACGGACGAGCTTCATGGGGCGGATCAACTCCCAGATCTGGGCGAGTGAGGCATCGGTCCCGGGGAAGCATCCGCGCGGACGGACCGCCCCGGAGGTTTCCCACAAACCCCGAAAAACGGAGTGGCCAATGTGCACCATAAGTTGGCCCTTGTCAACGGGATGGACTTCCGGCGAATGGCGCCGAAATGGGGCCAGGAGGGCATCTGGGGGCGATTTCGGTCGAGACGCACGGCGACGGGACGGCGGTCGGGCCGACCGACCGTCGACGGGGCGACGCGGGCGGGCGAGAGAACTATCGCGCCGAGTCCGCCTCCAGCGGCCGATGCTCCTCGGCCGCCTGGTCGTAGGCCTCCAGGATGCGCCCCTCCATGTACTCGCGCGTCTCGCGATTGATCGGGTGGGCGATGTCCTGAAAGGTGCCGTCCTTCTTGCGCCGAGCGGGCATGGCGACAAACCGGCCGTCCTGACCCTGAATGACCTTCAGGCCGCGGACGACGAACTCGTCATCGAGGGTGATCGAGACGAACGCTTTGAGGACTTCTTCGTCCTGAATGTTCACTCGAACCTCGGTGATCTCCATGGGGGGGCCCTCCTCTGAAGCGTGCCCTTTTGTCGCTGAGTCTCGACATTCTGTCCAGAAGTTTCATCGACGCGGCATGGAGTAAGGTCCGGGCTCCGGAGCCGGGGACGACCCCGCAAGCAGAAGGGCCGGATGGGCTTGCGCGCCCCCGGCCCGATGCCCGTCCCTGGTGGATCGGTTCGGCTAGGCCCGGACCCCCCGCAGCACGGCCTCGGCGACGGCGTCTCCGCAGGCGGAGCACGTCACGGCCGTCTCTGCGGGCGCGAGATCGTAGGTGAGCGCCTTCCCGTCGGCCAGCAGGCCCGCGACGCTCTCCTCCACGTGCCGTCCGGCCTCCACGAGGCGATCGTCCGAGTGCTGGCGGCCCAGCCATTCCAGGAGCATCCGCAGCGCCAGGATGGTGGCGATGGGGTTCGCCCGGTCCTGGCCGGCGTGGCGCGGGGCGCTGCCGTGGATCGGTTCGAACATCCCGTGGCGGTCCCCGATGTTGCCGCCCGCCGCCACACCCATCCCGCCCTGCGTGGAGCTGCCGAGGTCGGAGATCACGTCCCCGACGAGGTTCGGGGCGACGACGACGTCGAACCACTCCGGGTTGCGGACCTGCCACATGCAGAACGCGTCGAAGTACGCGGTGTCGCGCTCGACGTCCGGGTACTCGCGCTCGCCGACGTCCTGGAAAATGTCACGGAAGTACTTGTGGGCTCCGATGATGTTCGACTTCTCCACGCACGTCACCTTGGGCGCGCGCTCCGCGGCGCTGCCCTCGCGCTCGCTCGCGCGGCGGCGTGCCAGCTCGTACGCGTACCGCACGATGCGTCGCGCGCGCGCTTCGGTGATGCGGATGGGCGTCTCCCGGCCCGGCCCGCCCTTGGTCGGCGGGATCTCGTACGTCTCCCCGGTGTACGCGTCCTCCGTGTTCTCGCGGATGACGACGTAGTCGACGTGCTCCGGCTCCCAGACGGGACGGAGCCTTCCGTGCACCTTGTGCTGCACGCCGGGATACAATTTCACCGGACGAACGTTGGCGTACAGGTCCAGGCGATTGCGATTGCCGATGACCTGCGCGTACCCGGCGAGCTGCGGGGTCGGGTACGGCTTGCCGGGTTCGGTGAACACGGGCTTGCCGTCGACCTCGTGGCCCACCGCTCCGAGCAGGATCGCGTCGGCATGGCGACACTTCTCGAAGCTCCCCGCCGGCCATTCCTCGCCGTGCTCCGCGTAGTAGTGGCCGCCACACTCGATCTCCTCCAGATCGAACCCGACGCCGGAGACCTCCCGGACCGCTTCCAGGACCTTCAGGGCCTCCACGACCACCTCGACCCCGATTCCGTCACCGGGGAGAACCACGAGCGAGTACTTGTCCTTCATCAGATTCCGTCTCCACGCTGTTGGCGGGGGGGGTTGTCGTCCCCGGAGGACGGCGGGTGGCCGATCGCCGGGATGGGACTGCCAACTTTCCTGTTTGAAAGCACTTGGGGATAAGCGCCGTTCGTCCCTTGAAGCCAAGCCCCCCAACCCGCTTGTTTTCATCGGGTTATGGTGATGGGGGCCGCCGGCCTTCGGTTTTCCACATATCCACAGGAGGATTGCGCCGGGGGTGATGGCGCCAAGGACGATCGTTCGGTCTTTCCCCTAGGGTCATCCTTTCTCCGACTCATCGCTCTGCAGAAAGACGGCCCGGATCCTGGGACCCGGGCCGCCGATCCGGCTACTTTCCGATCTTGATGTTGCCCTCGAACTGGACGCCGTCCTCCATGACCATGTTCCGGGCCTGGACGTCGGCGGTCACGCGGCTCCCGGACTGGAGCTCCACCGTGTCCTCGGCGTTGATCTTGCCCTGGAACTTGCCGTTGAGCACGGCGCGGCGAGTCTTGACGTCGGCCTGGACATCGCCCGTCTTGCCGACGACGACGTTGTCGCTGGCCGCGATCTCGCCCTCCAACACGCCCTCGACGCGGAGCGTTCCGGAGACGTCGGCGTTGCCCTCGAACGAGCAACCTTCCGCCAGCAGGGTCGAGGCGCTGCCGCCGCTCGGCGCCGCGGTCGCCGTGGGCGACGACGGAGCGGAGGGCGGGTTGGACTGCGGGTTCGACGGGGTCGGGTTCGGAGTCGAGCCCGCCTGTGCGTCGTCACGATTCTTGTTGAACATCATCGTCCCCTAAGCAGATGGAGGAAGTGCCTCCCGCCTACGTCTCAACGGAAAGCAGGAATGCCGGATCCAGCGGCTCATCGTCGAGCCGAATCTCGAAGTGGAGATGCGGAGCGCTCGAGCGCCCCGTACTCCCCAGTCGGGCGATCACCTCGCCGCGCGGCACCAGGTCCCCTTCCTTCACCTGCAACGACTCGTTGTGACCGTACAAGGTCGTGAAGCCGTTGCCGTGGTCGAGAATGACCAGGTTCCCGTACGTGTCGTCCCACCCCGCCAGACGAACGATACCCAGCGCAGCCGCCCGGATCGAGGTCCCCGTTTCCTGGACCAGGTCCAGTCCGTGGTGACCGTCGGGTCCGTCCTCGAAACCCCTCGACACCCAGCCCTCGATCGGGCTGAGGCTCGGGATCTCGGCCAGGAGGGACTCCTCGCGATCCCATCGCCGTTCCCTGGACGCCAGGGACAGCGACGACTCGTCCGAAGCCTCGATTCCCGCCCAGCGACGGATGCGGGTTTCGAACTCCTGCAGCCGGGCCAGTTCGGCCTGCAACTCCTCCACGCGGGCGACCTGCCGCTCGAGCTCGGCATTTTCCGCGCGAAGCCGATCGACCTCGCGGGACCGCGCCGACAGGTCCGCGACCTGGAGCAGCAGGACCAGCAACAGGATCAGCGACGCCGCGACGGCGACCCCGATCCCGAGGAGAAGCGGAAGCGGAACCACCCGGTTCCAGCTCTTCGAGCTTCCGTGGGGAGCGACGATGAGGGAGACCTTGCGACCGCCCCAGGCCATGAACCGCACCTCCCGGAGACGTCGTCTCCGTCATCGCGCCCCGGACAGAGTGCCGAGCCTTACCACCCGCTGGAAACGAGTGTCAAGAAAGGCACCCGGGTCGTTCCGCGCCTCCCGGCGGTGATCCGACCCCGGCTTCCCGGTTCGCTGGATCCGGCGAGGGACACGCCCTCGTTTCCGTTTCGACGCTCCCGGCCCGTCGCTTGAGCCAGGATGCGTGAACGTTGCCTCGTTTCTCCCGCCGGGCACCAAGGGTGCCCACGCGCTCCCACTCGCGACGGCCGGAGCGCCGGGCACGGACCGTCGCCGGCCGACCCGACTACGCCCCGGCGGCAGATCAGGCGAACGGCGGCTTCGAGTCGCTGGCCAGCAGCAGATCGTAGAGCCGGGACAGGTCGTCGTAGGAGTAGAACTCCATCGACACGCGTCCTCGACCGTTCTTGTCGTGGATCTGGACCGGCGTCCCGAAGACGCGCTGCAGCCGTTCCTCCATCTCCCGCTGCTCCGGCGTTACCGAGCGAACGGTCGTCTTGCCCTTCTTGCGGCGCGGGCCTCCGCCGGCCGAGACGGTCGGAGCGGGCTCTCCCTTGGAGCGCTCCTCGGCCTCCCGCACCGACAGTCCCTGATCCAGGATCGCGTCGCGGAGCTCGTACATCGCCGACTCGGTCTCGCACGCCAGGATCGCCCGGGCGTGGCCGGCCGAGAGATCGCCGGCGGCCACGTCCTCGAGGATCTCCTCCGGGAGGCCGAGCAGGCGAATCGTGTTGGCGACGTGTCCTCGGCTCTTGCCGACGCGGTCCCCGATCTGATCCTGCGACCAGGAGAATCGCTCGGAGAGGGCCGTGTAGGCGCGCGCCTCTTCCACCGGGTTCAGGTTCTCGCGGACCAGATTCTCGATCAGTGCGAGCGGGAGCATCTCCTCGTCAGCCGTCTCGCGAACGATGGCCGGCACGCGTTCCAGGCCCGCGCGCGACGCAGCTCGCCAGCGACGCTCTCCCGCGATCAGCTGGTAACGGGAGGGGCCGACCTCCCGCACGACGACCGGCTGCAGCACTCCGCTCTCGCGGATGGAGGAGGCCAGCGCGGCCAGCTCCCCCTCCACAAACTCACGCCTCGGCTGATCGGGGTTAGGGGAAACGGAGTCGATCGGGAGCTGAAGGACGCGGTCGCCCGCGACTTCCCGCTCCTGCGCTCCGACGTCGGGGATGAGTGCGTCGAGCCCGCGCCCCAGTCCGCGCTTGTTCATTCGGTCCTCCCGGCTGTCCGCGACGACGTCACGGACGATCGACGGACGAGACGGACTGCGCGGCTTCCTCGGCGGAAGTCTCGCGCGCGATCATCTCGCTCGCCAGGTTCAGATACGCCACCGCTCCGGGCGACAGGATGTCGTAGAGGATGATCGGTTTCCCGTGACTCGGCGCCTCGCCGAGCCGAACGTTCCGCGGGATGGTGGTCTCGAACACTTTCGACCCGAAGTAACTCCGGGCCTCGTTGGCAACCTGCTGCGAAAGGTTCAGCCGGCGATCGTACATCGTCAGCAGGACCCCCTCGATCTCCAGCGATGAGTTGAGGTTCCGCTGCACGAGCCGCACGGTGTTCAGCAATTGGCTCAGTCCTTCGAGTGCGTAGTACTCACACTGGATCGGGATGAGCACGGAGTCCGCGGCCGTCAGGGCGTTCAATGTCAACAGTCCCAGCGACGGTGGACAATCGAGGAAGACGTAGTCGTACAGCCGACGCGTCTCTTCCAGGGCGCCCTTGAGCTTCGTCTCGCGCGCCATCATGCCCACGAGCTCTACCTCGGCTCCGGTCAGTGCCTGGTTGGACGGGACGAGGTCCAGGAAGTCGATCGTGGTGCTGCGGATCACCTCCGGCAGCGAGCGCTTCTCCACGAGGACCTCGTAGACCCCTTCGATCCGATCGCGGTCGAATTGACCGAGTCCGCTGCAGGCGTTCGCCTGCGGGTCCATGTCGAGGAGCAGGACGCGTCGCTCGGACGCGGCCAGGCTGGACGCGAGGTTGACGGCGGTGGTCGTCTTTCCGACGCCGCCTTTCTGGTTCGCGACGGCGATGACCCGCCCGAGCGGTTTGCGTCGCGGTGCCGGTGCTTCGTTGCGCTGCGGATCCATGGGACTCCCTTCTTCCACGTAGTCCCCCACCCGGCCACGCCCCGGCCGGATCGTCCCCTGGGTCGACGCGATTCCGGAAGATTCGGAAACGCAGACTGGGAACATACACGACAGTCGCTCGTCCGGGGAGGGGATTTCCGTGACGGTGGCGCGGCGGTGGATAACTCGGGGGAGAAGGTGCGCCTGGCTTGTGGAAAGGGGGGGGACCGTCGGTGGAGACGAGGGGGAAAGGATGTGGACGGGCGACTTTCTTCGAGCCGTGGAATGTGGGCAGTCGGTGGGAAACGCGGAAGCCCCGGTGGAACGCCGGGCGGGGCGACCCGGAATGGCCGCTCGCGGAGGGCCGTCCGGGCGGAGTGGCGGGTCCAGATGATCGACCGGGATCCGTCGAGGGCCGCCCCGGGTGATGTGGACACGCGGTGGATATCCGTTTCACGTGAAACGGTCGACTGCCATCCCGCCGGAGGGCCGGTCGGTGGGCATCTCCGGTGAGCTGGCCGGCAGTGGGAGCGATTGCCTGGGCGGGAGAATGAGGCGGCGGTCCGGGTAGGCGCCGGGGGCGGAGGTGCGGCAGTGAGCCAGGACCGGGCCGGCCCACCGCCCGATCGGCCGCGTTTCACGTGAAACGAGCGGGGGACGCCGGGGCGGCATGCCGGCCGGCCATTCACGTGAGACGGTGCCTCGAGTTGACGGCGGGCAGGCGGCCGCGTGTTTCACGTGAAACAGTCGGAGGCGGGGGCGGGCGCATTCGCCGGCCGAGCGTCCCCGTGAAACAGCGTCATGGGGTTGGCGGCGGGCGGGCGCGTGTTTCACGTGAAACAGTCGGAGGCGGGGGCGGGGGCGGGCGCACTCGCCGGCCGAGCGTCCTCGTGAAACAGCGTCATGGGGGTGGCGCCGGGCGGGCGGTGTTTCACGTGAAACAACCCCCGGCCGGGGGGTGCGGCGATCTGGGGCGGGCCCCGGAGTGTTTCACGTGAAACGCTCGGACCGGATCAGCCGATCAGTGGGCTCAGGGCCGTGAGGGGGGCCGCCTCCGGCCAGAGGATCTGCCCCTCCTCGGGGCTGCAGAATCTCCAGGCCTCGCCGCCGCTCGCGAGGAAAGGGCGGGCGGCGGATGCGATCTTCGCGGGCGATCCCACGGCCCGGGTGACGATGACGTCGAAGGCGCCCCTCGAGGTAAGCTCGGGAGTGGGGTCCTCGATCCGGCACCAGTGGGCCCGGGCCGGGAGGTCCAGCTCGCGGATCACGGCGTCGAGAAACTCCACCTTCTTCCGGGTGGCCTCGGCGAGGTCGTAGCGGCCCGCCGGTCGGACGATGGCGAGTGGAATCGCCGGGAAGCCACCCCCGCTCCCGATGTCCAGGACGGAGAGGGACTTTCCCGCCGCGACCCGCGACACGATGGCCAGGCTGGGCAGAAGCTGGGCCTGCAGAACCCGATCGGCCGAGCTCCGGGAGATCAGATTGACGGCGTGATTCCTCTCCAGGAGGCGACGGAGGTAGGTCTCGAGGCGCTCGGACCACGCATCCGGAAGGGCGCCGAGCGGGGAAAGGTGGGGCTCCAGGACGCCCCGGATCTGGTCCGCCCGCGGCCCGTTCACCCGGCCTTCCGCCGACGAAGGGCGACGAGGAGGACGCTGACATCGGCCGGGGAGACGCCGCTGATGCGTGACGCCTGGCCGACGTTGCTCGGCCGGATCCGCCCCAGCTTTTCCCGGCCCTCCGTGGAGATGCCGCCGATCGCGGCGAAGTCCAGATCGTCCGGGATGGTAACGTCCTCCAGCCCCCGGAAACGACGGATCCGATCGTTCTCGCGCTGGAGGTATCCCCGGTACTTGATCCGGACCACCGCCCGCTGTCGCTCGCCGGCGTCGAAATCCCGGATCCAAGGGAAGGTCTCCTCCCACTCGTCCAGTTCCCGGTCGGGGCTTCCCAGCCACTCCGCCAGGGTCTTGCCCCGGTGGCGCACGGAGTCAAGGCGCCGGGTCAGATCGTCGACCCTGAGGACCCGCTCGGTCAGCGTGGCCAGGTCGTCCTCGCCGAGCAGGCCCAGGCGGCGGGCGTGCGGCAGCATGCGCTCGTCGGCGTTGTCCTGGCGCAGATGCAGGCGATGCTCGGCGCGGGAGGTAAACATGCGGTACGGCTCGTCCGTGCCCTTGGTGACCAGATCGTCGATGAGGACCCCAATGTAGGCCTCGTCGCGGCGGAGAATCCACGGCTCCTCGCCTTGCAGAGCGAGGGCGGCGTTGGCCCCCGCGACCAGGCCCTGCGCGGCTGCCTCCTCGTAGCCGGTAGTCCCGTTGATCTGTCCGGCCAGGTAGAGCCCCGGCCAGGTTCGCGCCTCCAGCGTGGACCTGAGGCTCGTGGGGTCGACGAAGTCGTACTCCACCGCGTACCCCGGCAACTTGGGCACGCAGTCGTCCCGGATCCCCGGGATCGAGCGCAGGACGTCGGTCTGCACGTCCTCCGGGAGCGACATCGAGAGGCCGTTCACGTAGATCTCCTCTGTTTCGCGCCCCTCCGGCTCCAGGAAGAGCAGATGCCCTTCCGCTTCCGCGAACCGGACGACCTTGTCCTCCAGCGAGGGACAGTACCTGGGCCCGGCGCCTTGAATCCTCCCGGAGTACAGCGGGGATCGCTCCAGGTGCTCGCGGACGATCTCGTGGGTTTTCGCGGTGGTCCGGGTGAGGAAGCACTCCACCTGACCGCCTCGCGGCGCGCTCGCCCCAAAGTGGGAGAACTTCTGCGGAGTCCTGTCGCCCGGCTGCGTCTCCAACCGGGTGAAATCGAGGTCGGAGCGGCGAATCCGCGGGGGGGTCCCGGTCTTGAGCCGGGCTACACGAAGGCCGTGCGCGACGAGGCTCTCGGTCAGTCGGAGAGCCGACGGTTCTCCTCGTCGGCCGCCCCGCGTCTCGGCCGGGCCGGTGAACATCACCCCGCCCAGGAACGTTCCGGTCGCCAGAACGACGGCGCCGGCCTCGATCGTCCGCCCGTCGGCCAGGCGCAGGCCGTTCACGCGCCCATCCCCGGAGAGCAGGTCCGTCACCTCGCCCTCCAGGACCTCGATGTTCTTCTCGCGGCCGACGTCCCGAACCAGCACGCGGTTGTACAGCTCCCGGTCCGCCTGTGCGCGCGGACCCCAGACCGCCGGACCCTTGCCAGTATTGAGCATCCGGAACTGGATGCCCGCCTCGTCGATGGCGCGACCCATCTGGCCGCCCAGCGCATCGATCTCCCGAACGAGGTGTCCCTTGGCCAGCCCGCCGATGGCCGGGTTGCACGACATCCGGCCGATGCTCGTGCGGTCGAGCGTCAGCAGGCCGACGCGGCAACCGCGTCGCGCCGCCGCCAGCGCGGCCTCCACGCCCGCGTGCCCGGCGCCCACCACCGCAACGTCGACCCGACGGTTCCCGTTCACCGGCTCCCTCATTTCCCGATGCAGAAGTTCGAGAAGATGCGATCCAGGACCTCGTCGCCGACGGTCCGGCCCGAGATCTCCCCCAGCGCCGAGGCCGCATCGCGAACGTCGCCCGCCGCGAGTTCCTCCGTGCCGCCCCCCGCCCACGTTTCCTGCGCGTGGTCCAGCGATGCGCGCGCGCGGCGGATGGCCTCGGCGTGACGTTCTCCCGGAACGACGTCTTCCGGCCCCGGAACGCGAACGTCCCGCAGCAGTGAGTCACGCACCGCGTCGCGCAGCAGCGCCAGCCCGTCGCCGGTCCGGGCGGACACGAACACCTCTTCGTCCCGTCGCGTCGCACGTCGCGACGCCGAGCGATCGATCTTGTTCTGCACGACGAGTCGCGGCGGCGCAACCTCGATCCGCGTCGCCTGGCCTCCGATCGCCTCCGCCGACACTTCTTCCGCCGCTCCCGCCCTGGCGTCCGCGCCCGGATCCGCATCCGCTTCCACCACCAGCAACCGGAGATCCGCCCGCTCCACGAGGTTCCGCGTGCGTCGCACGCCCTCCGCTTCCACCGCGTCGTCCGTGGGCCGCAGGCCCGCGGTGTCCACGAGCCGGATCGGAACGCCGTCCAGATCGATCCAGGCCTCCAGGTAGTCGCGCGTGGTGCCGGGGACCTCGTGCACCACGGCCCGGTCCTCCTGCAGCAGCGCGTTGAACAGGCTGGACTTCCCGACGTTCGGCGCGCCGACGAGCACGACGGTGGCGCCGTCCCGCAGCCGCCGCCCCCAGGCTGACCGCTCTTCGAGCCGGATCAGCGCGGCCTTCGCCTCGTCCAGTTCCCGCGCCACCTCGGATCGGCCGACGGCTTCCACGTCCTCGTTGAAGTCGAGGTTCACCTCGAGGCGCGCCAGCAGATCCAGCAGGCGATCCTCCACCGCCCGCGTCTCCGCGGCCACACCGCCCGCCAGCGCGTGAAGCGCGACGTCCGCCCCGCGATCCGTTCGCGCCGCGACGAGGTCCGCGACCGCTTCGGCCTGGGAGAGATCGATGCGGCCACGCAGGAACGCGCGCCGGGTGAACTCCCCGCGCTCCGCCGGTCGCGCGCCCGCCGCGAACAGCGCGCGAAGGACCCGGCGCGCCGGAACCGATCCCCCGTGCACGCCGATCTCCACGACGTCCTCGCCGGTGAACGTTCGCGGCGATCGCATGATCGTGACGAGCGCCTCGTCGAGGCGCTTCCCGTCCGCGTCCCGCAACCACGCATGATGAACGGTGTGGGTCGCGGCGGCGTGCAGATCGGGGCGACCGCGCAGCAGGGCGGCCGTCACGTTCACCGCGTCCGGACCGCTCACGCGGACGACGCCCAGCCCCGCGGCCCCGGGCGCCGTGGCGAGCGCCGCGATGGTGTCCGTGATCAAGAAGCCCTACTTGGCGCCCGCCTTGGCGGGTCGCTTGGCGCGCCCCTTCGAGCGCGGGCCCTTCTTGCCCTTGTCATCGTCGTCGTCGATGGTGACGTCGGCGATGGTGGGCGTGGGCTTCATGAAGAACTTCGTCCCGATCGTGAACAGGTTGCTCGTGAGCCAGTACAGGACGAGTCCGGAAGGCATGGTGAAGAAGATGAACGTCATCATCACCGGCATCATGTAGAGCATCGCCTTCTGGTTGGGATCCACCATCGTCTGCTTCGACTGGAAGAACGAGGTGACGCCCATGATGATGGGCAGGAGGCACACACCGGAGCCGATCAGCGGGAGCGAGAACGGCAGGTTGAAGACGACATCGGGCTGGGACAGGTCGCGCACCCAGAGGATGAACGGCTCCTGCCGCAGCTCGATGGTGTGGAAGAGCACGGCGTAGAGCGCGAAGAAGATGGGCATCTGCAGGAGGATCGGCAGGCAGCCCGCCATCGGGTTGACGCCCGCCTCCTTGTAGAGGCGCATCGTGGCCTCGCTCATCTTCTGCGGCTCGTCCTTGTACTTTTCCTTCAGCGCGTCCAGCTGCGGCTTCAGCGCGGACATGTCCCGCATGGACTTCGTGCTCTTGAAAGTCAGCGGGAAGAAGAGCAGGTTCATCGCCGCGGAGAAGAGGATGATCGTGAAGCCGTAGTTCGGGATCACCGCGTGCAGGCCGATGAGCAGACTCAGGATGAGACGCGAAAGCGGACGGATCCAGGACGCGCCGAGGTCCACGGTCTCCTCCAAGCCGAGGCCCAGCGACTTGAGGTTGGCGTAGTCCAGCGGTCCCACGTAGACATCGTAGTCCACCTGGCTGGCGGCCAGGCCCGGCGTGCGCTCCACCAGGATTTCGGCCGCCATCGTCGGCTGATCGTCCTCGCCGGCGATGCGCCAGAGACGCGACGGTCCCTGGTTCTCCCCGCGCGGCACGATGGCACCGAGGAAGTACTTGTTCTGGACGCCCGCGAAGAACGTGGTGCCGGGAAACTCCAGCGGCTCCTTGGCGGAGTTCGGGTCCTTGCGCTTCACCTCTCCCTCGGCCTTCACGGTGCCGTGGAAGTACGAGCCGCGCGTGCTGCCCATGATCTCCTCGGTGACCGCAAGACCGCCGGCCCACGAAAGTCCCCAGCCGGAGACGCCGGCCTGATCCTGCACGAGCTCGTGCGAGACGGTGATCCGGTGGCCGGCGGGCGGAATCGTGTAGCTCTTGCGCAGGACGAGTTCTTGGAGCGTCAGCTCGAACGTGAGGCGACGGCCCTCGGTGACGGTGTTGTCCGACACGAGACGATACGGAAAGCCGTCGAGCGGGAAGTGTCGATCGCCCTGGGCCACGACGCTGGCCAGCGCGCCGGGACCGTTCTCGGGAATGAGCTGGACGCGACCGTTCCCGGCTTCATCGAACCTGGGGAGTTCGACGCGGACGAGGCGCGCGCCGACGCTGTCGAACGTGAGGACCAGATCCTCCGTTTCCACCGTGATCCGCTGCGCGGGAGCATCGACCGCGGTGGAGTCCATCGCCAGGCCGCCGCCGCCGAGGTGCTGGAGCCCCAGCGTGGTGCCGGTGACCGGTGCGGACGGCGCGGCGGCGGGCGTGGACACGGGCGAAGGCGCCGGCTCCGTGGCGTCCCGCATCCCCTCGGTCCGCTGCACCACCGGCTGGTCCCCCTCCTGCGGCGGAGGGGGCGGCGTCACGGGGAAGAAGTAGTTCCACGCGAACAGCACGCCCATCGCCAGAAGGATGGCCATGAAGGCACGGTGTTCCTGGCCTCGATTCTCCGCCACCGGAATCCTCTCTCTCGGTTCTTAGGGAACGGGGTCCAGCCCGCCCTCGTTCCAGGGGTGACAGCGCGCGACGCGCTTCACCGCGAGCGGGACGCCCCGCCAGCCGTGCCGGCGCAGCGCCTCGTCCGCGTAGCGGGAACAGGACGGATGGAATCGACAGCGCGCGCCGAGGAACGGCGACACGACGACTCGATAGACGATCAGAAGGAAGCGGAAGGGGAGGAGGCTCCATCGCTCGACGCGGCCACGTGGCGCAGCAGCGTCCGGACGTCCTCCGCGACCTCGGCCCACGGACGACGGATCATGCGCGGGGACGCCACGAAGACGATCGCGATCCCTCGGCACGGCAGCTCCCTCTTGTTCCGGCGATAGGCTTCGCGCAGGTGACGCTTCAGGCGGTTCCGGAGCACGGCCCGGCCCAGCTTGCGGCCGGCCGCGATTCCGACCCGGTTGGGCGCCGTTCGGGAAGCGTCCTCGTCGAAAATCCAGTAGGCGTTGATCAGGCGGCCGCGAACGCGCCGTCCGTCCTGGAGGACTCGCGTGAAGTCCTCCGTGCGACGAACGCGCTCTTCCTTCGGAAGCCCTTCGGGCTTCGACGAAGTTCCGCGGCGCGGGATCAGGCGGAAAGACGCTTGCGACCGCGCTTCCGGCGGGCCTTCAGGACCTTGCGCCCCGCCTTGGTCGACATGCGCTTCCGGAAACCGTGCGTCCGCTTCCGACGGATGCGGCTCGGCTTGAACGTGAAGCTCATGGAGTTCCTCCTCGACGGGTCGCCGGGGCGACCCTGAATTCCCGGCAGAATCGGCCCGGCAGTTTCCCAGAGCGGCCGGGCGATGTCAACCCGATCTCCTCCGGACGAGGCGGGAAGCTACCGGATCCTCCGGCGGATGGAAAGGGGGATGTCGCAGAATCCTGGTGGAGGACGGCTGTACACACCCTTGATACTATGAAAATATACACCGCGAACAGGATGAGTGTGGTTCCGAAGATTGAGATTCCGGCGGGCCCGGACCCTGGAATTCTTCCCGTCCCTGTGTGAGGATTTGTTGATTGTTGGCGTCCTTGGCGGTTGACACCTCATGACCGACCGTTCATAATCCGCGCCCTTCCAAGGAGATACGGGTTTCCACGGCTCGTGGACAACTCGCGTTCCGGGGAAGGTTGGGTGGGGTCCAGGCGACGTGGGGACGGGGGGTTAGCGGATTGTCCACGGTTGTGGATAACTCGCTCGGGGCGCGCAGCGCCATTGTTTCCAACTGGTTGACGCGCCTCGCCCCGTTTTCACGATGTCCGGCACCCTGGAAATCGCCGTTTGTGGACAACCCGTGGGAAACCACGCACAGGATGTGGGAGTAGCGCATGACCCTCGTTTCCGGAGACGTCTGGTCCGGAGTCCTGAGCGACCTCAAGGAGCGACTGTCCCCCCAGGAAGTCGACACGTGGCTGAAGCCGCTGCGACCCGCTCCGGGAGGTGCCTCGGCCCTTCGGCTGGAGGCTCCGAGCCAGTTTCATCTCCAGTACGTTCAGGAGCGCTTCGGCGGAATTCTCCAGGGCACCGTGCAGGGACGCCTCGGAGAAGGAAGCCGGGTGGAACTTGCCGTGGTGACGGCGGCCGCTCCGGGCGACGCGGTGGAGGAGGCCCCCCCGGCCTTCCCCGCGCCGGCCGACCCCGAGCTGGACGCCTATCAGAGCGCGTTGACTCGCGCCACCCGGCCTTTGGTCCCCTCGGCCGCCACCGTTCGCTCGTCGACGCCGCTCAACGAGAAGTACACGTTCGAGCACTTCGTGGTCGGCAAGTCCAACCAGTTCGCCCACGCCGCCGCGCGCGCCGTGGCGGAACATCCCGGAAGCGCGTACAACCCGCTGTTCATTTTCGGCGGCTCCGGGCTCGGCAAGACGCACGTCATGCAGGCCATCGGAAATCACATCCGGGCCACGTCCGGACCGGAGACCTGCGTGCATTACGCATCGGCCGAGAACTTCATGAACGAGATGATCGGCGCCATCCAGAGCGGCAACACGATGGCGTTCCGGAACAAGTACCGGCGGATCGATGTCCTCCTCATCGACGACATCCACTTCCTGCAGGGGAAGGAGTCGACGCAGGAGGAGTTCTTCCACACGTTCAACGCCCTGTACGACGCCCACAAGCAGATCGTCCTGACCAGCGATCGGCCGCCCAAGGAGATTCCGACGCTCGAGGAGCGCCTGGTCTCCCGCTTCGAGTGGGGACTCGTCACGGACATCCAGGCTCCGGATCTCGAGACGCGGATCGCCATCCTGCGCAAGCGCGCGTCGGAGGATCAGCTGGAGATTCCGGACGACGTGCTGGAGTTCATCGCGTCGAACGTCCGGTCGAACATCCGCGAGCTGGAGGGATCGCTGATCCGGCTCCTCGCGTTCTCGTCGTTGACGGACAGCGAGATCGATCTGGATCTGGCGCGCGAGGTCCTGAAGGACATCCTGAAGCAGCCGGAGAAGATCATCACGGTGGAGACGATCCAGCGCGTCGTGGCGGACCACTTCGGGATTCCCGAGGAGGCCATGAAGGTCAAGAAACGCACCAGCTCCATCGCCTTCCCGCGACAGATCGCGATGTACCTCTCGCGCGAGATGACAAAACTGTCGCTGTCGGAGATCGGGAACCGCTTCGGCGGCCGCGATCACACGACGGTCATGCACGCGTGCGAGAAGATCGGCAAGGCGCGCGACGAGGATCCGCAGCTCCGGCAGATCGTGCAGCGTCTTTCGACGACGCTGCGCGGGTAGGGAGAGGTCGTGGAAAACCGGGGGAGTGACGTCTTGGAGAATCGTGGACATCGCGCGGACTGGGGACAACGGGGGTCGGTGTCCCGGTCCCCCGTCCCCTTCTCCACACGCACCGGCTTCTCCGACGATCGGCGCAACCGGCCGGGAAATCACGGGTTCAGACCCTGCGTCGCCGGGGTTGTCCCCGTATCCACGGGCCCTACTACTGCTACTACTTGAAAGAGAAGAAAATCAGAGATAGGAATGCGGGGGATATCGTCCCCTCGAAACCGCGAGGAACCCGACCATGAGCAAGGCAGCGACCGAGGAGGCCACCGTGTCGGCCAAAGCGTCGTCCTCCAGCGGGACCCTGAAGTTCCGCACCCCCCAGACCACGTTGGCGGCCGCGGTGGATCGCGTCCTCAACGTCGTCCCGCAGAAGACCACGATGCCGGTCCTGGGTCACCTCCTCGTGGAAGCCGAGGGTTCGCAGGTGAAGATCACCGCGACGGACCTGGACCTGACCATCTGCACCACCATCGACGCCGACGTCTCCCGGGGCGGTTCGGTCACGCTTCCCGCGCGACGGTTTTCGGAGATCGTCCGTCAGCTGGACCCCAACGCGGACGTGGAGCTCGACGTCGCCAAGTCCAACGCGCTGATCACCGCCGGCCGCGCCAACTTCCGCATCCTCGGCATGGCCGCCGACGAGTTTCCGAAGGTGCCCACGCTGGAGTTCAAGAAGGGCACCCCGGTGCCGGGCGAGACGCTGCGCAAGGCCATCCAGCGCACAGTCTACTGCGTGTCGCGCGACGAGACGCGTCGTGCGTTGACCGGCGTGCTGTGGGAGCTGGCCAAGGACTCCATGTCCATGGTCGGCACGGACGGCCATCGCCTGGCGCGGATCAGCGTGCCGGTGGAGATCAACGTCGACAAGCGCACGGACTGCATCGTCCCCACCAAGGCGCTGAACCAGGTGCTGCGCCTCGTGGGCGAGGCCGTCGAGGACTCGGTGAGCGTCAAGCTGGCCGACGACCACGTGATCTTCAAGTTCGCCAAGACCACGCTGTTCACGCGACTCATCGAGGGTCCGTTCCCGAAGTACGAGGACGTGATTCCCAAGAAGAACGACAAGAAGGTCGTCGTGAAGCGCGACGTGTTCCTGGATGCGCTGCGTCGCGTCAGCCTGCTATCGGACAATCTCACGCACCAGGTGCGCGTGGCCGTGAAGCCGGACCAGGTCACACTGTCCGCGCGCACGCAGGACGTCGGCGAGGCTCAGGAAGAGGTGGAGGCCCAGTACGGCGGCGACGAGATCGTCATGGGCTTCAACGCCCAATACCTCGGGGAGCTGCTTCGCAACGTGTCCACCGAGGACGTGCTGCTGTCGCTGAGCTCGCCGCTCAACGCCGGCCTCGTGGAGCCGCTGGAGCAGGGTGAGGACGAGAACTACCTCTGCCTGATCATGCCGCTGCGCCTCGTGGAATAGTCCGTGCCCACCATCCTCGCGTTCGCCGGCAGCGCCCGGCGGGAGTCGTTCAATCGGAAGCTGATCCGTGCCGCCGCCGGAATGCTGGAAGAGGGTGGCGCGACCGTGGACGTCCTGGAGCTGGGGGAGCTGGATCTCCCCCTCTACCACGGGGACCTGGAAGCGGAGTCCGGCGTTCCGGCGGGCGCGCTGGAGCTTCGCCGCCGCGTGGCGGAGAGCGACGGCCTGCTGCTCGCGTGTCCGGAGTACAACTCGTCCATCACCCCGCTTCTCAAGAACGCGCTGGACTGGGCGTCACGTCCGGTGGAGGAGCGTCGCCATCCGTTCGGCGGCAAGGCGGCGGCGCTGCTCTCCGCATCGCCCGGAGCACTGGGCGGCGTGCGCGGCCTCGTGACGGTGCGGTCCGTGCTCACGTCGCTGGGCGTCCTCGTGCTGCCGGGGCAGGCCTCCGTGTCTCAGGCGCACCAGGCCTTCGATCCCGACGGTCGCCTCGCCGACGAGGGCGCGGCGCGGCGGGTCCGCGGCGTCTGCGAGAGCCTGAACGCCTTCCTTCATCGCCACGCCGCTTCGTCCTAGCACGGCCTGCGCCCGCTTTCCCCCGCGCGGGAAATGCGTCATTCTGGTGCCATGCGACTGACGCACCTCTCCCTCGCCGAATTCCGCAACTACGCCGCGCTGGAACTCCCCGTTCCGGCCGGGCATCACCTGTTGCTGGGCCAGAACGGCGAGGGGAAGACGAACATCCTCGAGGCGATCCACATCCTCGGCACCGGCGCGTCGATGCGACCCGGCCGAGAAGCGCATCTGGTGCGGCACGGTGCCTCCGGCTACCGCGTCGGCGGCCGATTCGAGAGCGACCGGGAGGATCGACCGCTCCGCGCGGAGGTGGTCTGGGAGAGCAACGCCAAGAAGATCCGCCTGGACAAGGAGGCGGCGCGCGCATCGGATCTGCTGGGCGCCATCAAGGTCGTGTCGTTCGCGCCGTCCGACGTGGAGCTGGTGCGCGAGAGCGGCAAGGTTCGCCGGCGCTTCCTGGACCTCATCGGCTGCCAGCTCTCGAGCGAGTACCTTCAGCTCCTGCGCGAGTACCAGCGCGCGGTGAAGCAGCGCAACGAGACGCTGGCCCGGTCCTTCGTCTACTCGCGGGGCAAGACCGGCGCGGCGCTGGCGCGCGAGCCCTGGGACGATCGGGTGGCGGATCTCGGCGCCGACCTCTTCCGGCGGCGGCGCGACCTCGTGGATCGGCTGGGCGAGACGGTCCGGGACCTCACGGTCGATGCGTACCGCGGCGCCGGCCCGCTGGACGCCACCTATCGGCCGTCCGTTCGCTGGGAGGGCGACGATCCTCGTCCGGCGTTCGCGGCGGCGCTGGCCAGCACCCGCGAGAAGGACGAGGCGCTGGGCTACACGACGGCCGGACCCCACGCGGACGACCTGCACCTGGAGCTCGGCGGACGCGAGCTGCGGCGGTTCGGTTCGCTCGGACAGCAGCAGCTGTCGGCGATGTTCCTCAAGCTCGCGCAGGCCGACCTCGTGAAGACCACCGTGGGCGCCTCGCCCATCCTCCTCGTCGACGAGATGTTCGCCGTCCTGGACCGTCGCGCGGCCGAGGAGTTCCTGGCTCGCGTGGAGTCCGAGGGCCAGATCTTCCTCGCGACGGCCCAGGAGGGTTGGCTGGGCGAGCTCCGCGAGCGCGGATTCCACGTCCACTACGTACGCGGCGGAGAGATCGTGGAAGGAGTTTCCTCGTGATGCGTTTTCCGAACCGGATCGCGGCGGGCGCATGCCTGGCGGCGATCCTCCTCGGCGGAGGAGTCATGGCTGAACCTACGCAGACCCATCCCACCCGTTTCGATGAGCTGTGGAACTTCAACGACCCGGCCGGCACGGAGGCGGCCTTCCGGGACCTTCGGCCGCGCGTGGCGGCGCTGGGCGACGAGGGTCTCCTGCTCCAGCTCGACACGCAGATCGCCCGGACGCTGAGCCTGCAGCGCCGCTTCGACGAGGCGCATGCGCTGCTCGACGGGATCGAGCCGAAGCTGGATGGACAGCCGGCGGTCGTCACCGTTCGCTATCTGCTGGAGCGCGGCCGCACGCTGAACTCCTCGGGGAAGCGCGACGAGGCGAAGGAGGTGTTCCTGCAGGCCACGGAGGCGGCGCGGGACGCGGGCGAAGACGGGTTCGCCGTGGACGCCGCGCACATGGTCGCGATCGTCGAGGAACCCGACGCCGCGATCACGTGGAACGTCACGGCGCTGGAGTGGGCGAAGAACTCGGACGACGAGGCGGCCCGGAAGTGGATCGGCTCGCTGCACAACAACCTCGGCTGGACGCATCACGGCCGGAAAGATTACGAGCACGCATTGACGCACTTCGAGGAAGCGCTCATGTTCCATCGTCGCCGGGAGGATCGGGAGCGCACCGAGATCGCCGAGTGGACCGTGGCCCGGTGCCTGCGTTCGCTGGGCCAGCTTCGGGAAGCCCTTCTCCGGCAGCAGGATCTCCTGAAGCGGAAGGAAGCGGCCGGCGAGACGGACGTGTACGTCCTGGAAGAGATCGGCGAGTGCCTGTGGGCCCTGGGGCGGGAAGAGGAAGCGCGTCCCTGGCTCGCAAAGGCCTGGGAGCAGCTCTCCCAGGACCCCTGGCTCGTGGAAGGCGAGCCCGAAAGACTCGAGAGTCTGAAGGAGAGAGCGGGAGATGCCGCGACACAGTGATCGACCGACGCCCCTGATCTACACGGAGAACCTGCTCCTCCGCGCCCCGGCCGCGCACGACGTCGAGGCCATCACCCGCATCGTCCGCCACCGGGACATCCTGCGCTGGCTGCTCGTGCCTCGACCGTACGAGAAGCGCCACGCCGAGGACTTCGTCCGGTCGTCCACGCGCGACCGGCAGCAGCGCGAGGGATTCCACTACGTCATCACGCGCCGTGAGGACGGCGTCGTGATGGGCGCGCTCGGACTGAATCGCTACAGCGAGGAGCATCGCCGGGCGGAACTCGGCTACTGGCTGGGCAAGCGGTACCAGGGGAAGGGCTACATGAAGGAGGCGGGCTCGGCACTGCTGGACCAGGCGTTCGGCCGGGCCGGCCTGCAGCGCGTCTTCGCGATGACGATCGTCGGGAACGCCGTGTCCGAGCGGGTGCTGCAGCGGCTGAAGTTCACCAAGGAGGGGGAGTTTCGCCGCCACGTGAAGCACGCCGGCCGCTACCGGGATCTGGTGATCTGGGGGCTCCTGAAGGAGGACTGGCGCTAGCGGCGGAGGAAGCCGACGGACCTCGCTAGCGACCGGAAGACGTCACCCGAACGTCCACTCCGTGACACCCGTTGTTCACGTACCCGAGGCGGTTCCACACCGACTCCATAGGCTGCGTGTCCCCGGCCGCGTCCGTCGCCCGCACCGTCAGGCGATGCTCTCCCGCGTCCGGCGACGCCCACGTCCATTGCCAGGAGCGCTGGGCGAACTCGCCCGAATCCGGTCCGAGTTCCGCGTCCCACCAGGGACCGTCGTCCACGCGAACCTCCACACGGACGATGCCGCCGCCGCCCGACCAGGCGATGCCGCGAACACGCGCGGGAACGCCGGCGGAAAGCGAGGCGCCGTCGCCCGGCTCCAGCACGAGGGAACCCGGAGCGATCCGCGTGACCGGTGTTCCGTCGGGCGTGCCCTCGCGCTCCACGAAGCGGTAGTCGACGGCCTGGTAGTACCCGGGAAACACGGACGTGCGCACCTCGATGCTCTCCAGCCACTTCACGGCGGCCATCCCGTACCACCCCGGCACCACGAGGCGCAGCGGGAACCCGCGCTCCGGCGACAGCGGCCGGCCGTTCATCGCCCAGACGATCAGCGGATCCGGCCCCGTCGCCACCGACGGGTCCAGGCTGCGGCCGTACGGCTCTTCGCCGCCGGTCCTCACGGCGCCCACGTCTGCGCCCAGGAACGCGACCTCCACCGCCCCGTCCCGCAGCCCCGCCTGCTCCAGCACCCCCGCCAGCGGCGTTCCCGTGAAGTCACCGGTGCTCACGGCGCCGCGCCCCCACGGCGTTCCCTTCGGCTGAGGGTTCACGTCCGTCCGCCCGTTGCCGGCGCACTCCATCGTGACGCGAAGCGTGCGCTCCGGCATCGCCCGAAGGTCGGCCAGCGACAGCGACAGCTCCCGCTCCACGTGACCGTGCACGCGGAGCCGCCAGGCAGCGGGGTCGGCCTTTGGGACGTCGTTGTGGTTGCGGACGTAGAAGTGCTTCGCGTCCGTCACGTCTCCGTGCAGCGCGGACAGGGGCGTCTCGAGATTGAGCGGGCGCTCGCTGATGACGATCGGGTCGGGCACGATGATCCTCCGGCTGGCCACTTGCCCGCGAATCTACGGAACGTGCCGTTCCCGGTCGAGCAATTGACATCGCCGCCGGACGAGCCGGGAGTGAGATCGACCCGCGCCCGCGCCCAGGTCACAGCACCTCGGCGAACCGCTTCTTGAGCTCGCCCGGGCAATCCGGGACGTCCTGGAAGCGCGGCCAGATCTTGGGCATGTGTCGGCGCAGGAAGCCGTTCAGGTTCACGATGGTGTAGCGCGTTCCCGCCCCGAAGGTGGCGCTGTTGCGCGCCGGGCTCACTCGCCCGTCCACGATGGTTCCCGGCGCCTTGCGCTTCATCGACTGCTGAAAAGCCTGGATGGCCGCGATCGTGGCCGGGTCGGCCACGCCGGTGAAGGCCACCTTCTTCATGATCTCGTTCTCCAGCTTCGCCTGCGGATTGCTGGCCGGAACGACCTCGCCGTTCTTCTTCAGGAGAAGCTGAACCAGGAGAATGTCTTCCCGGCTGGAGTTGGCGGCGGCGGCGCCCACGGACGCGTCGACGTTGAAGAAGATGGGGATCAGCGGGTCACGAGTCGGGGGGGCGGTCAGGTTCATGGGATCCTCCGGGTCCTCGGGTCTCCTGAGTATCGCAGGACGCCCAGGGAAGGGGCCACCACGCCCACGCTGTGGCAATCGATGTCCGGGCCGTGGCAGGCCGCAATCCCGCCCGGGGTGGCCGGGGGCTGGAGAGCCCGAGAACCCGGGCTCCTGGCGGCTCTCCGGACCTCTGCGGCCCAAAAAAGGGACCCCTCGAAACGCCATTTTGGCGTATCTTCAATCAGCCTCGTGACGGACCGGCGACTCGGCCGGAGGGTGGAGGTGTCCGGGTGGATCGAGTCGGAGCGGTTCTGAAGGATCTGGAGGGCGGAGAGCTCCTCCGGACCCGGCTGGCCGAGGCCCGCGCCATGGACTCGTGGCCGGAGATCGTCGGCAGCCTCCTCGCTCAGAGAACGCGACCGCTGCGCCTCGCCGGGACGAGACTCTTCGTCCTCTGTCACGGATCGGCTCTCCGGCAGGAGCTCTCGTATCACAAGCGGGAGATCCTGCGGAAGTTCAACGCCGCGGCGGGTCAGCCGGGCGCCGCGCGGGAGCTGGTGCTCCTGGAGACGGATGCCGGTCTCGCGTCGCTGGTGAACGAGGCGGAGTTGCAGGCCCGTCGGGAACAGGACGTCGCCCGGAGAGCCGGCAAGCCGGAGGAGTTCCCTCCCGAGAAGATCGTGGGGGCGGACGCCAGGATCGCGGCGGCTTACCCGCGCTTCAACGGCGACGCCTACCGGCGGGAGATGGAACGCATCGCGGAAGAAGGCGGCAAGGGCGGTTCCCCCCGGAACCGACGGGATTGACACGGGAGAAAGCGTGGCCGAGTTGACCGAGAACAAGCCCACCAAGAGCAAGCAGGACTACGGCGCCCAGGACATCCAGGTTCTCAAGGGACTGGAGGGTGTCCGCAAGCGCCCCGCCATGTACATCGGGTCGACCGGCATCGACGGCCTGCACCACCTCGTCTACGAGGTCGTGGACAACTCCATCGACGAGGTGCTGGCCGGTTACTGCACGCAGGTGGACGTCGTCCTGCACGAGGACGGCTCCGTCTCCGTCCAGGACGACGGCCGCGGCATTCCGGTGGAGGCCCACGCGGAGGGCAAGTCCGCGCTGGAGGTCATCCTCACCACGCTGCACGCGGGCGGCAAGTTCGACTCCGACGCCTACAAGGTGTCCGGCGGACTCCACGGCGTCGGCGTCTCCGTGGTCAACGCGCTCTCCGTGTGGCTGGAGGTGGAAGTCCAGCGCGACGGCATCGTCTGGTTCCAGCGCTACGAGAACGGCGCCGCCGCGGCGGAGGTGGAGGAGCGCGGCAAGACCAAGAAGACCGGGACCAAGGTCACGTTCATGCCGGACGGCAACGTTTTCGAGACCACCACCATGGTCTTCGACGTGCTGTCCACGCGCCTCCGGGAGCTGGCGTTCCTGAACTCCGGCGTGCGCATCACCATCGCCGACGAGGCCAGCGAGAAGTCCCACAACTTCTACTACAAGGGCGGCCTCTCGGAGTTCGTGACGTACCTGAACGCCAACAAGAACGTCCTGCAGAAGAGCCCCATCCACTTCCGCGTGGACCGCGACGACTACGCCGTGGAAGTGGCCATGCAGTACAACGACTCCTACGCGGAGAGCCTGTTCTCCTTCGCCAACAACATCCGCACCATCGAGGGCGGCACGCACCTCGTCGGGTTCAAGGCGGCGCTCACGCGCACGCTCAACAACCACGCCACCAAGAACAACCTGTTCAAGGGCAGCGGGAAGGACAAGATCACGTCCATCTCCGGCGACGACGTGCGCGAGGGACTCACGGCCGTCGTCTCGGTGAACCTCACGGACCCGCAGTTCGAAGGGCAGACGAAGGGCAAGCTGGGCAACTCCGAGGTGAAGGGCATCGTCGAGCAGATCGTCGGCGAGCAGCTCAGCAACCACCTGGAGCAGAACCCGTCCGTCGCCCGCAAGATCATCGACAAGGCGGTGTCGGCCGCGCGCGCGCGCGAGGCGGCCCGCAAGGCCCGCGCGCTGACGCGACGCAAGACGGCGCTGGAGAACTCGTCTCTGCCGGGCAAGCTGGCGGACTGCTCCATCACGGATCCGGAGCATTGCGAGATCTTCATCGTGGAGGGCGACTCGGCGGGCGGCACCGCCAAGCAGGGCCGCGACCGGCGCTTCCAGGCCATCCTTCCCATCCGCGGAAAGATCCTGAACGTGGAGAAGGCGCGCGTGGACAAGATCCTCGCCAACGAGGAGATCCGCGCCATGATCACGGCCATCGGCACCGGCATCGGCGACGAGTTCGACCTGTCCAAGCTGCGCTACGGCCGCGTCATCATCATGACGGACGCCGACGTGGACGGCAGCCACATCCGGACGCTGCTCATGACGTTCTTCTTCCGGGAGATGCCGGAGCTCATCCGCAACGGCCACATGTACATCGCCATCCCGCCCCTCTTCCGCGTGAAGAAGGGCAAGGAGGAGGTGTACGCGTACAGCGACGCCGAGAAGGATCGCCTGGTGAAGAAGATGGCCGAGGGCAGCAAGTCCGGCGCCAAGGGCCTGCAGGTCCAGCGCTACAAGGGCCTCGGCGAGATGAACCCGGAGCAGCTCTGGGAGACCACCCTGAATCCGGAGACCCGAACCATGCGCATCGTCCGCCTGGAGGACATGGTGGAGGCGGACGGAGTCTTTACGCTGCTCATGGGCGACCAGGTGGAACCCCGCCGCAAGTTCATCGAGGACAACGCCGAGAAGGTCCGGAACCTGGACCTGATCTGACCCACCCGGGGGCCGTCAGGCCCCAATGTGGCTCCGGATGGGCCCCCCGCGGGGCCCGACCCCCCCTTGTTCCTTGAACTGACTGCCCCCCTGGGAGCAAGATTGCTCCTGCGGTGACCGGATGGCCGCCGCCTCTGCGGGTCCCCCCAACCACAAACATCCTGGAGGATGTCATGCGCTCGATTCGTAACTACCTTGCGATCGCGGTGCTGTCCCTGTTCACGACATCCGCTTTTGCCCTCGAGAGGTCCGCGGAGTCCGTGGATCCCGAAGACAGCAGCGACTGGTTCGCGGGCACGACGTGCTCGGTCGTCTACTACAACTTCTGTACGGGCTGGGTCTTCAACTGGAGCGGCTGGGAAGACGGCGATGTCATCGGCAACGTCGTTCCGTCCTGCTGCCCCAGCGGCGGTGAGCTGGTCGGCAGCAACCTTCGGATTCGCGAGGGCGCTCCTTCCGGCTACGGCTTCACCGGATCCATCTCGGTGTACGCGGCCGACGCGAACGACTGCCCCACGGGCGCCCCGATCGCCAGTCAGCCCTTCCTGCCCACGTCCGGCTGGCAGCCGGTCATCTGGGGCGTGAACGTGCCGTCGCGGTACATCGTGACCGTGACCCACGCCGGCGTCGCCCCGACGCGTCACCGCACGGACCATCCGTCGCCCGGCCCGACCGGCCCGGAGGCGTGCGGCACCTGCTACCCGACGAACCGCGAGACGCGTTCGTTCTACTACGGCACCGCGAGCAGCCCGCTCTGCCCGGGCTCGCCGTTCGACGACGCGGAGTCGATCTGCAACGCGGAGCTCATGTGGGAGCACGCGATGACCTGCCCGGTGTCCATCGACGACACCACCTTCGGCAAGGTCAAGTCGCTGTATCGCTAGCCTCCCTCGGGAGGTCGGGACACGGTGCCCCTCCGCTCCGGCGGGGGGGCACTTCTCGTTTCCCCAGGGGGCCTGGGAGCCGCGCCGGAGCTGGCTTCCCGCTGGTCGGAATCACGACCCTGGTGTATAAAGGCGGGAGTGTGGGGGCGGGGTGAGAGGCCCCCGAACGCCGGCTTCGGCCAGGGAGATGGCAGCGCATGGCGATGGGACCCGAGAAGATCATTCCGGTCGATATCGAAGACGAGATGAAGTCGTCGTACATCGACTACTCCATGTCCGTGATCGTCTCCCGGGCCCTCCCGGACGTGCGCGACGGCCTCAAGCCGTCCCAGCGGCGCGTCCTGGTCGCCATGAACGACCTGAACCTCTCGCCCACGTCCAACTACCGGAAGTGCGCCAAGATCGCCGGCGACGCCAGCGGCAACTACCACCCGCACGGCGAGGCCGTCATCTATCCCACGCTGGTGCGGATGGCGCAGGACTTCAACCTCCGGTACACCCTGGTGGACGGCCAGGGGAACTTCGGGTCGGTGGACGGGGATCCGCCCGCCGCCATGCGCTACACGGAGGCCCGCCTCACGCGCCAGGCGCTGGAGCTGATGGCGGACCTGGACAAGGAGACGGTGGACTACGTCCCCAACTACGACGAGACCAAGGAAGAGCCCACGGTCTTCCCGGGCAAGTTCCCTAACCTCCTCGTCAACGGCTCCTCGGGCATCGCCGTGGGGATGGCCACCAACATTCCTCCGCACAACGTGCACGAGGTCTGCAACGCCATCACCACCCTCATCGATGATCCGGACGTGGAGGCCGAGGCGCTCCTGAAGATCGTGTCGGGCCCGGACTTCCCCACCGGCGGCATTATCTACGGCCGCGGCGGCATCCGGGACGCGTACCGGACCGGCCGCGGCCGGGTAGTGATCCGCGCGCGCGCCAACATCGAGACTTACAAGAACGGCCGGGAGGCCATCATCGTCACGGAGATCCCGTACGCGGTGAACAAGGCCAACCTGCTGGAGACCATCGCGCGCCACGTGCGCGAGGACCGGATCCAGGGGATCTCGGACCTGCGCGACGAGTCGGACCGCGACGGCATGCGGATCGTTCTGGAGATGAAGCGGGACGGGAACGCCAACGTCGTGATGAACCAGCTCTTCAAGCACACGCAGATGCAGGTCACGTTCGGCGTCATCATGCTGGCGCTCGTCGACAACCGCCCGCGGGTCCTGTCCCTGAAGGAGATCCTCGCGGAGTTCATCGAGCATCGCGTGGTCATGGTGCGCCGGCGCTCGGAGTTCGAGCTCCGCAAGGCGGAGGCCCGGGCGCACGTCCTGGAAGGCCTGAAGATCGCCCTCGACAACATCGATGAGGTGATCAAGCTCATCCGCGCGTCCAAGACGCCGGACGAGGCCAAGAAGGCGCTGATGAAGGCCTTCGATCTCTCGGACGTGCAGTCGCAGGCCATCATCGACATGCGACTGGCCCGCCTCACCAACCTGGAGCGCACCAAGATCGACGAGGAGTACGCGGAACTCCTCAAGACCATCGAGCGGCTGAAGACCATCCTGTCGTCGCGCACCAACATCCTCACCGTGGTGCGGGAGGAGACGGTGCAGATCGCCGAGCAGTTCGGCGACGAGCGACGGACGGAGATCGTGGAGGACTCGGGCGACTTCGAGATCGAGGATCTCATCGCCGAGGAGGACATGGTCATCACCATCAGCCACCTCGGGTACATCAAGCGCCTCCCGGTGGGCACCTACCGCCGCCAGGGTCGCGGCGGCCGTGGCGTCACCGGCGCCAAGACGCGCGACGACGACTTCGTCGAGCATCTCTTCGTGGCCAGCACGCACGAGTACATCCTTTTCCTCACGGACCACGGCCGCCTGTACTGGCTGAAGGTCCACGAGATCCCGGAGGGCGGCCGCACCGCGCGCGGCAAGGCCATCGTCAACCTGCTGCCGCTCCAGAAGGGAGAGCAGGTGTGCGCCTACGTCCCGGTGAAGGAGTTCACCGAGGACCACTATCTGGCCATGGCCACGCGGAACGGCACCATCAAGAAGACGTTCCTCACGGAGTTCTCTCGCCCGCGTCGCAGCGGCATCATCGCGCTGTCGCTGGAGGACGGAGACTCGCTCATCGGCGCGGCCATCACGGACGGCTCGCACGACATCCTGCTGGCCAAGAGCGGCGGGAAGGCCATCCGCTTCCGCGAGGGCGACGTCCGCCCCATGGGCCGCAGCGCGCGCGGCGTGCGCGGCGTGGAGCTGGAGGGCGACGAGCACGTGGTGGGCATGGTCTGCGTGAAGGGCGAGGCCTCGTCCATCCTGGTCGTCACGTCCAAGGGCTACGGCAAGCGCACCGTCCTGGACGACTACCGGATCACCGGCCGCGGCGGGAAGGGCATCTACACGGTGAAGGCCACGGAGCGGAACGGCCGCCTGGTCTCCATCAAGGAGGTGTCGCCCACCGACGAGGTCATGCTGATCTCGCGGAACGGGATCGTCATCCGGCTCTCCGTGGACAACGTGGCGGAGATCGGCCGCAACACGCAGGGCGTGCGGCTGATGAAGCCCGGCGAGGACGATGAGGTCGTGAGCGTCGCCCGCGTGGTGAGCGCGGAGCCCAAGGAAGCGGAAGAGGCCTAGGAGTCGGAGGGGGCCGTGGCCTCACGGCGCCCGGCACACGCCTTCGCCAGGGCGGCCGCCAGCTGGTCACGCGTGAAGGGCTTCGACAGGTACCCTCCCATTCCAGCGTCGAGGCACGTCTTCTGGTCTTCCGCGCGAGCATTCGCCGTCAGGGCCACGATGGCGACCGGCGGCGCCGCCGTCTCGCGTTCCCAGCGCCGAATCTCGCGTGTCGCCGTAGGGCCATCCATTTCCGGCATCTGCATGTCCATCAGAATGACGTCGAAGGAATCCTCCTTCCGCCTCCGAAGGGCGATCGACCCCGTCGAGACCAGATCGAAGGCACAGCCAAGGTCCTGAAGGTGACCGGCGACGACCTCCTGGTTGATCTCGTTGTCCTCCGCCACCAGGACCCTGAGTTCCCGGACGCTGTCGTGGATCGCGGCCGTCGGTTCGACGGCGACGGACTTCGCCGCCTCCGGCAGGTGAATCTCGAACCAGAACGTCGACCCCCGCCCGAGTTGGCTCTCGACGCCGATCTCTCCACCCATCGCCTGCACCAGCCGACGACAGATCGCCAGCCCGAGCCCCGTGCCTCCGAACCGCCGCGTCGTGGTTCCGTCCTCCTGGGTGAACGACTCGAAGATCTTGTCCACCGCATCGGGGTGAATCCCAACCCCCGGGTCCTCCACCTCGAAGCGAACCCGCCGCAGCCCCGACTCATCGACGGTCCCCACGGAGACGCGAACGAGGACGCGCCCTTGCTTCGTGAACCGGACGGCGTTCGACAGGAGGTTCGTGAGAACCTGTCTCAGCCGTACGACATCCCCCATCAGTGCGATGGGAACGTCCGGAGCCACCGTCGGGACGATGCCGAGCCCCGCCTTTCTCGCCGCGGCCGAAACCGAAGAGACGGCTCCGTCGATGACGTCGTCGACGGTGAACGGAGCCTGCTCGATCTCGAGCTTCCCGGCCTCGATCTTGGAGAGATCGAGGATGTCGTTGATGATGGTCAAGAGCAGTTCACCCGACCGGTGCGCCGTCTCCACGAGGGTCCCCTGGCGAAGGTCGAGAGTTGTTCTCGACAGGATCTCCATCATCCCCATCACTCCGTTGAGTGGCGTCCGGATCTCGTGGCTCATGTTGGCCAGGAACTCCGACTTGGCTCGACTCGCCGCCTCGGCCGCCACCTTGGCCTGCTCCAGCTCCACCGTGCGATCGGCGACCCGTTCCTCCAACCCCTCCTTCGCGGAGCGAAGCGCGGCGTCTCTCTCCTCGATCTCGTCCAGCAGACGGTTGAACGACATCACCAGCGCGCCGACCTCGTCGTCGCCCTGCGGCCTGGCCCTTCGGAAGAAGGCCTGGTCCCGCTGGATGAGCGACATCGTGTCCGCGAGCTCGAGAATCGGTTTGGAGATCAGCGAGGCGAAGCGACCCGCCAGCAGGAAGGCGATTCCTGCGGCGACACCGGCCGCCAGGAGCAGGGCGGAGAGGTGGCGCCGCATGCCGTCCCAGAAGCCCACCAGATCTGCCTGAATGACCAGGTATCCCACCCGATCCTCGTCGACCACCAGGGTCTCGCTGAGCTCCAGTTCATCCGGGCGTCGCACTCGATCGAGTACGTTGTCCACCGTCCAGCGACGATCGGACTGCCCCTCGTCGCCGACGTGCGCAAGCACGGAGTAGCTGGTGTCCAGAAGCCATGCGTTCCGGACATTGTCCACCGCCAGCAGCGCCGACAGGTTCTCGCGTGCGACCGCCGCGTCGTCGAAGTACACGGCCGCCGCCGTCGCCTCCGCGATGACGCGAGCAAGGCTTCGAAGCTCACGCTCCGTTCGTGTCCGCAGCCGGACGCCATCATAGAAGGCGAAGAGGATGGTCACCATCACCAGGGCCGTCGCCGTGGTGACCGCCTGGCCCGTCAGCCACTTGGCACGGATTCCGAACCCGCGCCTCACTTCGAGCCTCCGCACCGCCCGCTCTCGACCTGGGCGGCCAGGGCGAGAAAGGCGGATGCGACGTCCAGGTCCGCCCGACGAAAGGCCTCGGGGTTCACGCCGAAGCGAATTCGCCGGTCGACCACCGAGAGTTCGATCATTCCGCCCCGGGAGGAGAAGCCCTCGTCCAGCGCGACGGTCACCGCCGAGCGTGCCTCGGCTTCCTCCAGGAGGCCGCATCGACGGGATGCCGCGTCGGACAGCACGACCAGCTGTACGGCCTCGGGGAGCGGATCGCGGGGGGATCGGACGGACACCAGCCGAACCGGCCTGTCGTTGACCGACCGGCCTTTCAGGACGGCGTCCAGTGCGCCCCCCAATGGGTCAGGGCCCACGATCGCGACGACGAAGGCCTCGCCCGGCGCCTCCGGCCAGTCGATGAAGCGTGTGGACTTATAGATGCAAGCCGCGATGACGTCCTCCGCGGATGGATCCGCGAACACGTCCCCCGGCCAGCAGGCGCCCAGGAACCCGGTCAGCAAGAGCAGGCGACGGCGACACGCCCGCTTCCGGGAGCGTGACGCCCAAGAGAGGACCAGCTGAAGCACCTAGAGCTCCCAAGAAACCGTGGTGTAATAGGTTCGTACCGGGGTGGCGGGGAGCTGCCCGAAAGAGAAATCCTGGTACTCCGGAACGTCGGATCCCAGAAGGTTGCGACCGCCGACCGACATCCGAGCCCGCCCGAGAGACCAGCGCACGGCCGCGTCGATCGTCCCGTGCGCCGGGATGCTGTCCACCTGACCCAGTTGCAGCGCGCTCGGATCGGCGGGCAGGACTTCTTCCAGGCGGGACACGAACCGTCCCGTGATATTGCAGTCGATGGGCCCAACCGGAGCCGTGGTCGTGGCGAATGCTTGGTGGCGCGGGTTGGCGCCAGGGCGGTGGATCGGCCGGTACCCGGGATCCTCGGCGTCCAGGCGCGTTCGCTGCCAAGTGTACCCGATCCGTGTCCGGGCGAGCCCCGGCAGGCGCCAGAGGTCCGCACTGATCTCGGCGCCGACGGACGTCGCGGCGCCCCCCGAGGACCAGTAGTTGTCGTTTCGGATGATCGGTGTCCCGGAGGAGACGTCGACCCGGAGAGCGTCTCTCCAGCCGATCAGGTTCTCGTATCGATTCGCGAAGCCGGTGACCTCCACCTGCGTTCCGGGAGACACCGTCCCGCGATAGCCGACCTCGTACGATGTCAGTCGCTCGGGCTCCAGCGTCGAGTCCGGGAGGATCGAGGTGACCATCGTCATGCCGTCGGCCTGCGTCGGAGGAAGGTGAAAGGACAGCTCATCCATCGTGATGGAAGGCACACCGACGGCACGGGAGACCGAACTCCAGAGGAAGTGGTGCTCGGTCGCCCGGTAGGAGGTGCGAAGCGTCGGAGACCACCACGATCGATCTCCCAGCTTCTCGGATCGCGCCCCGGCCGAGACGCTCCAGGGGCTCTCCTCGGGTGTCCACTCCACCTGGAGGAAGCCGCTCCAGAGGAGCCGTTGGGCGTCGGGCGCTGCGGCTCGAATCACGTCCCCCAGCTCCGTGAATTCCGCTTCCCAGCGTCGGGCCCCCGCCCCCAACGTCCAGTCCATCGGACCGGTCGACTGGCTTCTCTGGATCTCCAGGTCATACGTGCGAGCCTCGTGGCTGAGGTACGGCTCGCGGAGGTCGATCTCGTCGAAGGAGACGCGGGCGGACGTCATCCCGCTTCGGTCTCCGACTTCGGCGGCAAGGACGACGTTGCCCCCCGACCCACGCGAGGACAGGAGAACATCTCCGATCCCCGGCGCCCGGAAGAGGCCGTCGAAGTCGGTCCGGAAGGCGTCCGCGCTCATCGACAGGCGCCCGCGGTCGGCCAGGGGATAACCCACGCGGACTCCTCCCCGCACGTCCGACCAGACGTCGCGAGTGTCCCCGAACGGGTCCTCCGCGACGCGATCCGCCTGGCGGGCATATCCCGAAACAGAGCCCGGCCCCGCCCGGGTGCCCCAGGACGCGATGGCCCCGGCGTGCGTGCCCCCGGTGCCGAACCGAATCGACGAGGCGGGCGGACGCTCCCCGGACTTGCGGGTGAGGACATTGATGACGCCATTGACGGCGTTGGCTCCCCAGGCGGCGCCTCCGGGGCCGCGGATCACCTCGACCCGTTCGATCTCGGAGAGCGGGATGTCCTGGAGTTGCCAGAAGACGCCCGAGAAGAGCGGCGAGAACACCGGGCGGCCGTCCACGAGGACGAGCAGCTTGTTGGCCCAGAGGCCGTTGAAGCCGCGCGCGGAAACCGCCCACTGGGACGACGAGATCTGCGCGACGTGTAGGCCCGGAACCGCCCGAAGGGCCTCCGGAAGGGACGTGGCTCCGGATCGAACGAAGTCCTCGCGCGTGAGGACGTAGGCGGCGGCGGCCACGTCGTCGTAGGTCTCTTCCGTGCGGGACACGGACACGACCTCCAGCGACAGGAGATCCTCCAGGGACATCGCGGCCAGCCGGTCGCCGTCGCCGGCCGCTGCGGTCGGAACGACCACCAAGAGAACGGCGGCAAGGAAGCTTCTGGGAGCTCCGAGGAACATCGAATGCGCTCCTTGAGACAGAGGGGGACCGGAACTCTCGATTCCCTCGGGAATCGGCACGCCGGGGGAGCACCTTGACGGAAACAGTGCCGATGGAAACGGCTCACCGGAACGGTGGGACCGGGAACGACCTCAAGCGGGGGCGGCTCAGGGCCGATCCCATCGAAACCAGGAGATAGAAACACCCCCACCGGAGAAGCCCATGCACGGCGCCGCAGACATTCTCGATCTCGAAGAGGCCCGTCGATACTGTGGCCCTGCGGCCGGCCGACTGGTCGCCAAGCTGCACGGAATGATCCCCGACCAGGTCCAGGAGCTGGGGACGGCGGTCGAGCAGAGGGCCTACGAAGAGGTCCGGGCCCTGGCACATCGGCTGAAAGGGGCCTCGGCGCCGCTGGGAGCCAAGCGCCTGTCTCGGGCGGCGGCGGCGCTGGAAACGGCTTCGAAGGACGCCGATGTCGAGGCGGTCACCCAGTGGCTCCAGGTTCTCACCGACGAGGCCGAGCTCTTCCGGGCGGCCGCCGCGAGCCTTCCGGAGGCCTGACATGAGAATCCTCGTCGTCGACGACGACCCCATCTCCCGGGAGCTCCTGTCGGAGCCGCTGGCCGGACTGGGATATCAGGTCTTCACGGCCTCCGACGGACAGGAAGCCTGGGCGCGGACCGCCCACGGCAACATCGATCTCATCATCACCGACTGGATGATGCCGGAGATGGACGGCCTCGAGCTCTGCCGGAGAGTTCGCCAGGACACGAGCCGCCCCTACACGTACGTGATCCTGGTTTCCTCTCGAACGGAGGCCCACGAAGTCGTCCAGGCGCTGCAGGCGGGCGCCGACGAGTTCATTCGCAAGCCGATCAGTCCCTTCGAGCTGGCGGCCCGCGTGGAATCCATGAACCGACTCCGGAGGCTCCAGGCCGACCTGGAACACCGAAATCGGGAGCTTGAAGAAGCGCAGAAGTTCAAGACCGAGTGGATTCACATGATCGTCCACGATCTTCGATCACCACTGGCCGTGATGAATGGCGCTCTCGAGTTCATGCAGGTGTTCCCGGACCGGGACAACTCGAAGAGGCTTGACGCAGGCGTTCGCGAAGCCCGGCGAGTGCAGGCGATGCTGGAGCAGATGCTCGTGACGGCCAAGTCGGATGCGGGCGCCCTGCGTCCTGCCTGGGAGACGGTCGACCTGTCCGCGTTCCTCTCGGAGTGCATCGACGCCAACCGTGACGCGGCCGAGCCCCACGGGCTTCGCATCGTCGTCGAGTGTCCCGAGGGCGTGAGTCTCCGCATGGACCCCTCCCTGATGCGACGCGCGCTGGACAACCTGGTGTCCAACGCCATCAAGTACGGGGCCGACGGCGACTCGATCTTCGTGGCGTGCAAGCTGGACGGTGAGCACGCCTCCCTTTGCGTCGGAGACGAAGGCCCCGGCGTGGACGCGGAAGACGTCGCGGGTCTCTTCAAGAGCTACTCGACCTTCAAGAGCAAGAGGAACGTCTCTCAGGTTGGTCTGGGCCTTTCCTTCTGCCACCTCGTCGCCCGGGCGCACAACGGTCAGATTCGATACGAGCCCCGCGAACCGAAGGGATCCACGTTCCGGATCTCGTGGCCGGGCGTGCGGGAGCCCACCGCCGTCAGCCCGACCGGAGGCCGTTCGTGAAGATCCGGCAGGCCGCTTGGGCTCCGGAAACGGGATGGACCGGCGATCCGGAGCCGGGGGGCGACGACGTGACGCTGCTGTTCGGGAGCCGGGAACTCCTCGAGAGACCGGATCTTCTCCACCCGATTGCGGGATCGCCCTCGATCGGTTGCTCCACGTCCGGGGAGATTCACCACGGCGCCGTCCGCGACAACACGCTCGTCGTCACGCACCTGAGCCTGGAGTCCTCCCGGGCCAGGACCACCAGTCGAGCCATCCAGAGCGCGGGCGACAGCTTCACCTGCGGAAAGGCGATCGCGGACTCACTTCGGGAGCCCGACCTGGCGCACGTCTTCGTGCTGTCCGACGGCCTCTCGGTGAACGGAAGCGAGCTGGTCCGCGGTCTCTCCGCCGGACTTCCGGGAGACACGACGCTGAGCGGCGGACTCGCGGGGGACGGGGATCGATTCGAGCGCACGGTGATCGTGCACGACGGCCGGGCCCAGAGCGGTCGGGTCGCCGCGCTCGGGCTTTACGGAGACAACATGGATGTTCGGGCGGCGTCGCTCGGTGGGTGGGATCCGTTCGGACCCAAGCGAACCGTAACCCGGTCGGAGGGAAACGTCCTCTTCGAGCTGGACCACCAGTCCGCGCTCGGCCTGTACCGGAAATACCTGGGTGAGCACGCGGCCGGCCTTCCCGGGTCGGGGCTGTTGTTTCCTCTCTGCCTCGAGTCCGATGATTTCGAGCACCCCGTCGTCAGGACGCTGCTGCAGGTAGACGAGGCGGCGGGCGCCCTGACATTCGCCGGCGACGTCCCTGCCGGCGTGTCCGCCCAGCTGATGGTCGCCAACTTCGACCGTCTCGTGGATGGCGCCCAGTCCGCGGCCGGCCGCGTCAAGCTCTCGGATCCTGACTGGACGCCGGACCTCGCGATCCTCGTCAGCTGTGTCGGACGGAAGCTCATCCTCAAGCAGCGGATCGAGGAAGAGGTGGAGGCGGTTCGCAACCAGTTCCGTGCCGCGCCGGCGATGACCGGTTTCTACTCCTACGGCGAGATCTCTCCGTTCACTCCCGGCGCCAAGTGTGAGCTTCACAACCAGACCATGACGATCACCGCCTTCCGCGAGCGCTAGGGCGTGTCCTACCATCCTCTGCTGAGCCGACAGGTCCGCAAGCACCTGGACCCGGCCGACCTCGAACGAGTGGCGCCACTTCTCGAGGCGGTGAGTGCGGCCTTCGGCGAGGCGGATGACCATCGCGCTCTCTTGGAGCGGTCCCTGGAGCTGATGTCCAACGAGCTCAGGGAAGCGAACGAGATCCTCGAGCAGCGAGTCCGCCGCCGGACGCAGGAGCTGCTCGAAGCCAAGGCGCAGGCCGAGGCCGCGACGGGCGCCAAGTCGAAGTTCCTGGCCCACGTGAGCCACGAGATCCGGACCCCGCTGAATGGCGTCAACGGAATGCTCGAACTGCTCCTCGAGACCGACCTCGGCGATCGTCAGCGCCGCCTGGCGACGAGCGCGCTCGGTTCCAGCCACCACCTGTTCGCGGTCCTCAACGACGTCCTCGATCTCTCGAAGATCGACGCGGACAAGATGGTTCTGGTCCGCTCTCCATTCAGTCTTCGCGAAGTCGTGCAGGACGTCGCGGGCGCGTTCTCGGCCCGGGCGGCCAAGAAGGGTCTGATCCTGAACGCGATCATCGATCGGACGGTTCCTCATCGGGTGGTGGGCGATTCGACTCGCTGCCAGCAGATCGTCACGAACCTTGTGGCCAACGCGGTCCGCTACACGAATGCCGGGGAGGTGAACGTCCGGGTCTGGCGGGCCGAAGACGGGGGCCGCATTCACGTCGAAGTGGAAGACACGGGCCCCGGGATTCCGCTCGAGCTCCAGCCGCACATCTTCGAGGCGTTCACGCAGGCCGACGAGACGATGTCCCGCCTCCACGGAGGAACGGGGCTGGGTCTCGCGATCGCTGCGGGCCTCGTCCGCCGGATGGGCGGAGTCATCCGCCTGCGGAGCGCGCCGGGCCAGGGATCCACCTTCTGGTTCGAGGTCGACCTGCCCGTGGCCGAGGAACATCCTCCGTCGCAGCCGTTCAGGGGACAGACCGCCGCCATCATGGACACGTCGTTTGCGGCCAGGTCCGCCCTCGAGGAGCAGCTGGCCACCTGGGGCTTCACGGTGGTGAGCGGCGGCAGCTGCAGCGCGCTGGGTACGCCGGAGGAGCGCGACGCGTTCGACGTGGTGTTCGCCGATCGGGACGTGTTCCTGGGCGAGAAGCTCCACGGGTGCATTCGAAGGCGGCTGGAGAGCGAGGATGCGCTGGTCGTGGTTCTCGTTCCCGTGGATCAGGCTGCGACGAACGGAGAGCAGCGAATGGGTCATGCCACGCTGACCAAGCCGATTCGCGGGTCCGAGCTGTTCGACCTGCTCGTCCGGCTGTTCCGCCTGGAGCCCGCGCGTCGAGATCCGGCCGAGAGCGCCGAACGGATGCACGGGAGCGTCCTGCTGGTCGAGGACAGCGAGATCAACCGGGAGATCGCCTTGACTCACCTGGAGTCCTTCGGCTGCCGGGTGAGCGTGGCCGAGGACGGGGAAGTGGCGGTCGAGGCGGCGAAGGCCTCGACGTTCGATCTGATCCTCATGGACCTGCAGATGCCGCGGCTCGACGGGATCTCCGCCACCCGGCGGATTCGGGCCCACGAGAGGGAGCGAAACGCGACCCCGATGCCCATCGTCGCAATGACGGCCAACGCCACCGTTCAGGATCGCACGCTGTGCGAGAGCGTCGGCATGGACGGCTTCATGACGAAGCCTTACACCAAGGCGACCCTCCTGAAGGTCCTTCGAGAGTACCTCCAGCCGGTGGGGCCGCCCGCCTAGGCCGCCGACTCGGGCCGTTCGGTTGACAGCCGATCTTGTCGGCGCCTACCCTTCGCCTCCCGATCGTGAGGGCGCGGTCGCGCCCGGAGAGTCACCCCGCCACCGACCTGGAGCCCCCGGTGTCCGAAGCGTCCTCATCCCCGGAACTCACCGAAGCGCCCGCCGTCCTCGTCCTCGAGAGCCCGGAAGCGGCCGCCAGCCTGCTGAATCCGCTTCGTCGGCGGATCCTGGAGCACCTCACCCGGCCGGACTCCGCGTCGGGCGTGGCCCGTCACCTGCGCCTCCCGCGTCAGAAGATCAACTACCACCTGCGCGAGCTGGAGAAGCGGGGGCTGGTGCGACTGGTGGAGGAGCAACGTCGCGGCAACGTGACGGAGCGCGTGGTCGTGGCGGCGGCGCGGTCGTTCGCGCTGAGCCCCAAGGTGCTCGGTCGCCTGGCCGTGGATCGCAAGGACGACCCCGAACCGCTGTCGGCGTGGACGGCCTGTCTGCATCGGGCGCTGAGGGAGCTGGCCTCGTCCGGCGATGCCGCTCCGCCGCGGTTCCTGGAGCTGGAGCTCAAGCTCCCCAACGACGACGCGCGCCGCGAGTTCGTCCGCCAGGTGGAGCAGATCGTGCGGCACCTGGACCGGAAGTACGCGCACTCCGAGGGCGCGACGCATCGCGTCGTGGCGGGCGTGCACCGCGCCGCCACGTTCGACGTGCGGTTCGGCGGCGAGTCGGGCGAGGGCTAGCGGCGCGAAGCGATCAGCTGGTGGACTCGGGCGCGGGGGGGTCGTCCCCTTCCACCTCGATGCCGCGCTCCCGGGCGAGGATGCGGGCCGCGCGCTCGTCCTTTTCCTTCTGGGCCATCGCCTGCCAGATCTCCGGCGGGAACGGATTCCCCTCCTCGTCGATGCGCCCGTTAAGGAACTGCTTGTTGTACTTCCGCGACTCCTCGCAGTCGGAGAACTCACGCATCCGGTTGCCGGCCACCCACGGGTTGCGGCGCAGCTTGCCGCCACCGGCGATCTCGAAGAACTTCTTCGGTGCGCAGGGGAGATCCCAGTAGTTGTACGTGGCGACGACGTCCTGGGACGACGTGTGCTTCACGCGCTTGTCCACCTCGCCGAGGAAGAGGTTGGCGTTGCTCAGGCTGCCGCCGATGACGGGAGAGGCGTCGCCCTCGATGCCGATGTGGTACTGCGCGTTGTCCACAAAGACGCAGCCGAGGATCTGGGGCGCGCCCTCGATGGCGGCGACCAGGCCGAACTCGTTGTCGCGGATGTCACAGTTGGAGACGACCCCCGACGAGAGCTCCAGCACCACTCCGATGTCCCGGTGGCCGGAGATGCGCAGGTTGCTGAGCGTGGGCGAGGTCTCGTTGACGATGATGCCGGTGTCGCCGTTGTTGCGAACCGTGCCGTTCACGTAGGAGAACTCGCTCTCCGCGACCTGCGCGCCCACCTTGCCGTTCTCCAGGATGGAGACGTTGCGCAGCCGGACCTCCTCGGGCGCCTGCCCGACGAACACGCCGAACTGCTCCGACGAAACGAACCTCGAGTCCCGGACGTCCGCGGACCCTCCGGAGATGAAGAGGCCGGCGGTCCGCGACGTGGAGACGACGGTGTCCCGCAGGTACGGCCGCGAGTTGCGGTGCGAAGCCACACCGTACTCGCAACCCTTGATGTTCAGGTCCACCATCACCGGCCGGCTGTCCGAACTGCACAGCACGCCGCGGCGGGCCGAGTCGCGGCCGTCGATGGTGAAGCCGATGAGCTGCGTGGAGTTGGAGCATCGCTGCATCATGACGACGGCCTGGTTCTCGTTCCCCTCGGCTTCCGGCGCGTACAGGAGGGTGGTGCTTCCCGAACCGCCGGTGGAGCGGATGATGAGACCGCTGCCCGCCTGCTCCGTGAGGACGATGTTCTCCTCGTACGTGCCGGGCGACACGAGGATGGTGGCACCCTTCTCCGCCCCGGCGACGGCCTCGCCGATGGTGGGGAAGTCCGCCGGAACGTTGACGGTGGTCTGACTCGCCGCGCCGCCGGCGCTCGCGAGCAGGAACGCCAAGGCGCACGCGATCGAGGGGATTCGTCGCCGCAGATCGAAACGCATGGCCGAAACTCCTGTGGGGACCTGGATCCCGGGAAACGGGCGCGGGCGGGGCCGGGTGCCGTCCCGGGACAGCGAAGGGCCGTACATTGACAGCCCTTTCGACGGTTGATAGCTTGCGATGCAGTCCACCCTCACCTTCAAGGACGACTCCCTCCATGTCAAGCCCGCGGAAGGTCTCGGAGTCCACCGTCCGACGACTTTCGCTGTATCTTCGTGTCCTGCGCCAGCTTGGCCGCAGCGCCGTCCGGACCGTGTCCTCGGATCGCCTCGCGGAGGCCGCCGGCGTGACGTCGGCCCAGGTCCGGAAGGATCTCTCCGTCTTCGGCAATTTCGGCGTCCGCGGACGCGGCTACGAGGTTCCGGCGCTGCGGGAGGCCCTGGAGGGGATCCTGGGGCTGGATCGAACCTGGCGGACGATCGTGGTGGGGGCGGGCCGCCTCGGATCGGCGCTGACGTCGTATCCGGACTTCACCCGGCAGGGCTTCCGGATCCTGGCCCTGTTCGACACGGATCCGGCCAAGCAGGGAGTCCGCTTCGGCGAGGCGGAAGTCCTCCCGCTGGACCGTCTGGAGCAGTATGCCGGGGAGCACGAGGTCCAGATCGGGATCGTCACGACGCCCCGGGAAGCGGCCCAGGCCGCCGCGGATCTCCTGATCCGGGCCGGGATCCGCGGTATTCTCAATTTCGCGCCGATCCGGCTCGACGTGCCGGACGACGTGAGCCTGCGGAACGTGAACCTGGCCATCGAGCTGGAAGGGCTCTCCTTCTCGATCGCCGACCGGGAATCCGGGGAAGCCACCTGAGCAAGCGCAGCGAGCGATCCTCCCAGAACGCCGAGCGACGCCGCGAACTGCGTCGCGAGGCCCGCGCCCGGCGCGGCGAGATCCACGATCCCCGGCGCATCGCCGAGGGCGTCGAGGAGGTCGCCATCGTTACCGGGCTGCGCCTGCCCGACATGACGCGCATCGAGGCCGAGGAGAGCCTGGACGAGCTGGCCGCCCTCGCGCGGGCCTCCGGCGCACGCGTCGCGGGAGCCGCGCTGCAGAGTCGCGCGCGCATCGACGGCCGGACGTTCCTCGGCGCGGGCAAGGCGGCGGAGCTCAAGGACGAAGCGGAGCGGCTCGGAGCCAATCTCATCCTCGTGGACCACGATCTGTCTCCCGCGCAGGCGCGCAACCTCGAGAAGATCGTCGACCGGAAGATCCTCGACCGCACGGAGCTCATCCTCGACATCTTCGCCCGCCGGGCCCGGACCCCGCAGGCGAAGCTGCAGGTGGAGGTGGCGCAGCTCGAGTACCTGCTGCCGCGGCTCACGCGGCTGTGGGAGCACCTGTCGCGCACGGGCGGCGGGATCGGGACGAGGGGCCCGGGCGAGACGCAGCTCGAGGTCGATCGTCGTCGCATCCGCGATCGCCTGGCCTCGCTGCGGCGCCGGTTGGCGCGCACCGGCAAGCGCCTGGAGGTGCAGCGCAACCTGCACGCCGACGTGACGCGCGTGGCGCTGGTGGGCTACACGAACACCGGCAAGAGCTCGCTGATGAACCGGCTGACGGCGGCCGAAGTCCCCCAGCGGGACCGACTCTTCGAGACGCTCGACGCCACCACCCGCATCCTCGATCTGGGCCCGGGCTACCGGGCGACGCTGACGGACACCGTCGGCTTCGTGCGTCGGTTGCCGCACTCCCTCGTGGAATCGTTCCGGGCCACGCTGGCCGAGGTCGCCCAGGCCGACCTCCTGCTGCACGTCCAGGACGCGGCGGACGAGCGGGCCGACGCCCACCACGACGCCGTGCGGGAGGTGCTCCGCGAGATCGACGCGGAGAGCATTCCGGAGATCGTCGTGATCAACAAGGTGGACCGGGTCACCGCGGACGAGCGCGAGGGGCTGCGCCGCCGGGTCGCCGCGGCGGGCGGCGTGATCACGAGCGCCAAGGAGGAGTGGGGCCTGGACGAGCTGAAGGAGGAGATTCGCCGCCGCATGAGCGAGGACTGGGTGGACGCGGAAGGCCTCGTGCCCGCAGCCGAGGGGGAACTGCTGGCCCGGCTTCGCGCCACCGGCCAGGTCCGGTCCGAGTCGGTCACCGAGGAGGGCGTACGCGTGGCCCTCCGGATGCCGCCCGCGCAATGGGAGCGGTTGCGGGCCCGATTCGCGGAGAGGGCGCCGGAGCTGTTCCCCGTCGCTGCGCGCGGCTGACGCCCTACCGCCCCGCCAGCCCGACGAGATCGCGAAGACGGCTGCGCACCTCGTCGGTCCAGCCGCCCTCCATTCGCCACGACCAGTTGCCGTCCGGTCGCCCCGGCACGTTCATCCGGGCCTCGTTCCCGAGACCCAGCACGTCCTGCATCGGGACGATGGCGACGTCGGCCACCGACGTGTACGCCATTCGAATGAAGTCCCAGTGCACCTCCGACGCGTCGTTTCCGAGATACTTCCGGACGACCTGGCGCTGTTCTTCGGCCGCGTCCCCGCGCGTGGCGTCGAGCCCCTCCGTCCACCAGCCCCGCACCGTCTCGTTGTCGTGCGTTCCGGTGTAGACGACGAAGTCGGGCCGGTGCCGGTGCGGAGCAAACTCGTTCGGTCCCGGGTCTTCGTTGAACCCGAACAGGAGGACCTTCATCCCCGGAAGCCCCAGCTGCACGCGAAGCTCGCGCACGTCTTCCGTGATGTCCCCGAGATCCTCCGCGATCAGCGGCAGATCTCCCAACGCATCGCGGAGGGCGTCGAACAGCTTCGCGCCCGGCCCGGGGTCCCAGCGACCGTCGCGGGCGGTCGTCGCGGCGGCGTCCACGGTCCAACCCGCGGCGAACCCGCGGAAGTGATCGATGCGGATCCGGTCGAACAGGCGCAGCGAGTGGCGCACTCGATCGATCCACCAGTCGAAACCGCGCTCCTCCAGGAGCGACCATCGGTAGATCGGGTTTCCCCAGAGCTGTCCATCTTCCGTGAAGTCGTCCGGAGGCGCCCCGGCGACGCGGATCGGTCGCCCGCTCTCGTCCAGGTCGAACAGCTCGCGGTGCGCCCAGACGTCCGCACAGTCGTGGGCCACGAAGATCGGGAGGTCTCCCACGATCTCGATGTCGTGCTCGGAGGCGTGTCGCCGGAGGGCCTCCCACTGGCGGAAGAAGAGGAACTGCGCGAAGGAGATTCGCCCGATGGGACCGGCCAGCTCCTGCTCGGCATCGGCCAGTGCCTCCGGGTCTCGACGAACGACGGGTTCCGGCCACTCCGTCCAGCCGGCGGCGTGTTTCTCGTGCAGCGCACCGAAGAGCGCGTAGTCCTTCAACCACTCCTCCTCCTTCCGGAACGCCTCCCAGTCCTCGCGGAGGTGAGGCGCGGCGCCTCCTTCGAACGCTTCCCAGGCCACCCGCAACAGCTCGGTCTTGGCGGGAATCACGGCCCCGAAGTCGACGCGATCCGGGGCGCCCGCCGGTACGCGGCCGGCGGCATCGCCCGGAATCAGGCCGTCGGCCACCAGCATCGTCGGTGAGAGGAGGAGGGGGTTGCCCGCAAACGCCGACAGGCACTGGTAGGGCGAATCTCCGTAACCGGTGGGCCCCAGTGGGAGCACCTGCCAGATCCGCTGTCCCGCGGCGGAGAGTTCCTCGAGGAACCGAAACGCACCGTCACCCAGATCCCCGATCCCGGGGGAGCCGGGGAGAGACGTGGGATGAAGCAGGATTCCGGCTTTGCGAGGCTCGTTCATGGCGACCGAATGTACCCGGAAGCGTCGGCGACCCGCCAGCGTCCACCGGCGTCGCCCGAAAGTTCCCGCCGGAATCGTGGAACCTACGGGCCGCTCGGGCCATCCAACAGTACGAACGCCCCCCGGAGTCGCTTCCCGCCAGGAGGTGCCACATGGCCAGCGACGCCGAAATCCGCGTCTTCTCGATCCCGGAGGCCAACGAGGCCGTGAAGGAGCTGCGCCAGACGCTCCCCACGCTTCGGCGGTCGCTGCGCACCATCGAGAAGCTCGAAGAGCGACTGGAAGTGCTGGAGCTCATCTGCAATCGATCCGTGTCCGCCGAGAACCCGGATCTGAAGGAGCTGTTCTCGGAGAGGCTTCGCTACCACCGGGAGATCTCCGACGTCGACCGCCGACTGACCGACATGGAGCGGCAGGGCTACCTCCTCCGGGACCTGGAGAGGGGCATCGTCCACTTCGTCGGAACGCGCGGCGGGGAGAACGTCTTCCTCTGCTGGCGCGAGGGCGAACCGGAGATCTCGCACTGGCACCCGTTCCACCGGGAGCGCATCCCGGACGAGAGCGAGCGCCGTCGCATCGACGAAACGGAACACTGATCCAACCGGGCGATCGCCCCATCGCCCGCCTCCTCCGCACAAACGATGGTTGACCTTCGTCGCCGCCCGTCCGAACCTCGGCCCACGAACCGAGGCGGAGAAACCGGTGATGAACGAGTCTTCCAGCGCGATGCGGCCCCGGACGTTCTTCGAGATCATCGACGAGTCGCTGCGCCACTACCGCGCTCGGTTCGTGCCGCTGCTGCTGCCGTGGCTGCCGCAGGCCGGGATGGGCCTCGTGCTGGCGGCCGTCGGGCTGTCGCTGCAGGGATCGATCTACACCGACCCCGAGATGACCGACTTCAGCGGTCTCTTCGGACTGCTGGGCGTGACGCTCGTCCTGAGCCTCGTGGCCGGCGTCGTCTGGATCCTGGGCCTCTCCGCGTCCGTCTTCCTCACCGCGTCCCAGCTCGACGGCGCGGGCGAGATCACGCCCGGGCAGGCGTGGCGGCTGGGCAGCGGCCGCTTCTGGGCGATGCTCCTCCTCTTCGTCATTGCCGGGCTGGCCATGGCGTTGGCGATGATCCTCACCGTCGTCACGATCGGTCTGTTCCTGATCGTCGTGGTGTGGGTCACCACTCGGTGGATCGTCGCCGTGCAGGCGCTGCTCCTGGAGGACGCTGGCGCGGGGGAGGCGCTCTCCCGCAGCTGGGATCTCACGCGAGGAAACTTCTGGCGCGCGCTCGGGATCGCGGCCGTGCTCTACGCGATGACGATCGTGATCTCGGCGCCGGCCCAGATCCTCGGCTTCCTTCCGATGTTCTTCCTCGAGGACGGCGAGATCGCGAACACCGCCGCGTTCTACGGGACGATGGCCGTCGCCCAGACGCTGGGCGTGCTGCTGAACCTCGTGCTGTCGCCGCTGGCCGCGCTGATGTTCACGCACCTCTACGTGGACCTGCGGATCCGCCGCGAGGCCGTGGACTTCCAGGCGCGCTTCGCCCGCATGGACCGCCGCGAGGGCGACGCCAACGGCGGCCCCGGCATGCCGCCGGCCGACCCGCGGGCCGCCCCGCCACCACCGCCGCCCCCACCCGCGGCGGATTGACCGCGTGGACGAACCCGCCGTCGATCCGGCGCTGCCCTCGCGCGCCCTGGACGAGGTGCTCTCCCGCCCCGAGTTCGGCGGGGCGCAACCCACGCGGCCGCCCGGCTGGCTGACGCGCTTCGTGGACTGGCTGGGCGACGCGCTGGCCGCGCTACCCTCCTGGACGGACGAAGCGATCCTGATCGTCCTGGGCCTCCTCGCCCTCCTGCTCGTGATCGCGCTCCTGCGCGACGGCGGCCTCGGTGTTCGGCCGCCGCGGACGGACGCGGATCCCGAGGAGGACGATGCCTTCCGGCCGCGCGTGCCGGCCGCGGAGTGGAACCGGCGGGGTCGGGACGCGATGGCCGCCGGCCGGCACTCCGAGGCCGTCGTGTTCCTGTTCCGCGCGATCGTCGCGCACCTGGCCGAGAGCGGCATCCTGCTCGACGATCCGTCGCGCACGAACCGGGAGCATCGCCGCGACCTGCGCCGCCGACCCGCCGAGGCCGAGGCGTTCGACCGGGCCCTACCGTCGTTCGAGCGAGTGCGCTACGGGCGCCGGGACGCCACCGAGGAGGAGGCGCGCCTCGTGGCCGCATCGGCCGCCGCCGTCCTGGGAGAGACGCCGTGAATCGGCAGCGCGCGGCGCTGGCCGCGTTCCTCGTCCTGGCCGTCGTGGCGACGCTGATCCGGGTCGTGCGCGAGGGCCCGACGCCGGACGGATCGTTCGATCCGCGGATGGCCACGACGAACGCCGGCGACCGCGGCGTGCGGGCGATGTACTTCTGGCTGGGCGAGATGGGCTACGAGACGTCGTCCTGGCGGAAGTCCTTCAGCGCGCTGGACGACGACGTCCCCGCGCTCTTCGTGCTGGATCCCACCGAGCCCGTCTCGGAGAAGCAGGCGGACCGCCTTCGCGAGTGGCTGGAGTCCGGGGAGCGCTTCCTGTTCGTCGCGCCGGGAGAGTCGGAGTCGCTGCGCGACCTCGTCTCGGAGTGGGTCCACTTCGACGTGGACGGCACGCGGGCGATCGACGTTCCGGGGGACCGGCGCGTCGTGGACGATCGGCCCGCCTGGCTCACGACCACATCGTCCTGGCGCTACCGCGAGGCCACGTTCGACGAGCGCGGGCTCTACGCCTACCCGGTGGGGGAGATCGCCTTCGCGTCGGACGAGCGCGTGTCCGCGCCCGACCCCGATACGGACATCGCTTTCGCCCGACCCGACCACGGTCTCGTGGCGGAGCGGTGGGTGGGCGACAGCATGGTCATCGTGGCAGCGGATCCGGAGATGTTCACGAACTACGGGATCCAGCGCGCCGACAACGTGGAGTTCCTGGCCGGCCTCCTCGAGACGTGGCTGGAGGACGGCACGGAGATCTGGTTCGATGACGGCCACCACGGCGAGCGCACCGGCGGGGACCTGGCCACGTACCTGCTGCGTCGCCGGCCGGGACTCTTCGCGGCGGCGTTCGCCGTGGTCGGCGTCCTGCTGGTGCTCCGGTTCGGCCGCGGCCTCCTGCGCGCGCCCGAAGAGGCGCGTCGTCGGCGGCTCGCGGAGGAGTTCGTGGAGGCGCTGGGCCACCTGTATGGGCGCTCCGGCGCGGTCGAGGCGCCCTGGCGATCGCTGTCCACGGTGGCCGATCGTCTGCTGGCGATGCCGCCGCCGCCCACCGCCGACGTCGCCCGCCGCGAGCGCCGGGAGTCGCTTCGCGTCGCCCGCGACGTCGCATCGCCCCGCGAATACGACCTGATCCGGCTCGCCCGCGCGGTGGCCGACCACCTGGAACCGAGGGAGGGCGCGCCCGCGCCGCTCCCGCGAGCGCCCCGACGGGCGGAGGAGCCCACATGAGCGAACGCATCCGCGAACTCGGTGCAAGGATGAGGGCGGAGATCGCGAAGGCGATCGTGGGACAGGACGACGCAATCGACGAGGTCCTCGTCGGGCTCTTCGCGTCGGGCCACGTGATGCTGGAGGGCGTGCCGGGAACGGGGAAGACGCTGCTGGCCAAGGCGCTGGTGCGCGCCCTCGGCGGGGACTTCCGGCGGATCCAGTTCACGCCCGACCTCATGCCCTCCGACGTGCTCGGCACGTCGGTGTGGGACGAGTCGCGCCGCGAGTTCGTGCTGCGCCAGGGCCCCATCTTCGGCGACGTCGTGCTGGGCGACGAGATCAACCGCGCGCCGCCCAAGACGCAGGCCGCGTTCCTGGAGGCGATGGAGGAGCGCCAGGTCACGATCGACGGAAACCGCATGCCGCTCTCCTCGACGTTTTTCGTGGTGGCCACGCGCAACCCCGTCGAGTACGAGGGCACGTACCCGCTGCCCGAGGCCCAGCTCGATCGCTTCCTCCTGATGGTGCGCCTCGGCTATCCGTCGCGCGAGGCGGAGCGGGAGCTCCTCACCTCGCCGCGTCGCCCGGGCCGCGGCCACGACCTGGAAGGGCTGGGCGTGCAGACCGTGACGGCGCCGGCGGAGATCGCGCAGGCGCGCGACGACCTGGCGGCCGTCGTGGTCGCGCCGGAGACAGTCGGTTACCTGCTGGACATCGTCCGGCAGACGCGCGAATCGCCGGACATCGCGCTCGGCGCCAGTCCCCGCGCCGCGCTGGCGTGGCTGTCGGCGGCGCGCACGCGGGCCGCGCTCCGCGGCGTGGCGCACGTCACGCCGGACGACGTGAAGGACACGGCGCTTCCGGTACTGCGCCACCGCATCGTGCTGCAGCCGGAGGCCGAGATGGCCGGCGCCGACCCGGATCGCGTGATCGCGGCGCTGCTGGGCCGGGTGGAAGTGCCGCGTTGAGGTTCCTGCCGTCGCGCCGGGCGATCGCGATCGCGTTCGTCGGGGGGGTGACCCTGGCCGTCGCGGCGCCGCCGGGCGCCGTCCTGTGGATCCTGGCGTTCGGGCTGGCGGTGGGCGCGGCCACCCGCCTCGACGCCCGGGCCGCCCGAGAAACGTGGTCCGCGCAGCGCGACGCTCCGGAGCGCGCCCCGCAGGGAGAACCGTTCCACGTGACGTGGAACGTGCGCGCGCGCCGCCGGCCGCTGGGCGGGTTCGTCCTGGCGGAGGGAGTCCCGGACGCCGTCGAGGGCGACACGGACGAGCGATCGTTTCGTCTTCCGGCCGGCGGCAACGCGCGCACGCGGCTGCGGCGCGTCGCCGTCCGCCGCGGCGTGTGGCACCTGGGCCCGGGACGAGCACGGGTCCTGGGGCCGCGCGGCCTGGGCTGGCTCCGCGTGGAGGCGTCGCCGGGCGACGAGGTTCGCGTGGACCCGCCGGTGGAGGCGCTGCGCCGGCTCACGCTCGACACGCAACGATCCCGCTGGCTGGGCGGCGCCACGCGACGCCTGCGCGGCGTGGGGTCGGAGTTCGAATCGCTACGCGACTACCGCGCGGACGACGACTTCCGCTGGATCGACTGGAAGGCTTCCGCGCGCCGCCGTCGCCTGACGAGCCGTGAGTACCAGGTCGACGAGCACCAGTCGGTAGTCTTCCTCTTCGACACGGGTCGGCTGATGTCGTCGGAGCACGGTGAGCGGACGAAGCTGGACCACGCGCTGGGCGCGGCGCTGGCGATCGGCCACACCGTCACGAAGCGCGGCGACAACCTGGGCCTCCTGGCGTTCGACCGGGACGTTCACGGCGAGCTTCGTCCGGGGCGCGGCCGCGGTCACCTGACCCGCTTCCACGAGGAGCTCTCCCGCCTGCAGCCGCGCCTGGTGGAACCGGACTGGACGGCCGCGTTCACGCGCTTCCAGCGCATGGTCCGGAAGCGATCTCTGGTGCTGGTGTTCACAGATCTCGTGGACGAACGCGTCAGTGCCGATCTCATCGCCGCGGCCGCGCGCGTGTCCCGCCGGCATCTGTGCCTGGTCGTGACGCTCACGGACACCGCGCTCCTGGACATCGTCGGCCGACGACCGGAGACCGCACGCGACGCCTATGAGGCCGGGGTGGCGGCCGACGCCCTGCTGCTCCGGGAGAACGCGATCGGGCGCCTGCGCGCGGCCGGGGTGCGCGTCGTGGACTCGCCGGCCGACCGCGTCGCCGTGGACGCGGTGGAGACGTACCTGCGTCTGCGCCGGGAGAACCGCGTCTAGGCCGCCGACTCGCCGCGTCGCCCGCCGACGGCCAGCCAGAAGAGCAGCAGGCCGCCGAGCAGGGCCGCCGCCAGCAGCTTTCCCCACAGCGGACCGGGTTCCGGCGAGAAGAAGCCCTCCACGGCGGCCGCGGCCAGGAACACCGGGACCGTTCCCGCCAGCAGCGCCAGCGCGCGTCGGCCTCCGCGGGCGATGGACCGGGCACGGGGCTGCGCGCCGGGAAAGAGGATCCCGCGACCCAGCGCCAGGCCCCCCGCGCCGGCGATGAAGATGGCGGGGAACTCCAGCGCCCCGTGCGCCGAGACGAAGCTCCAGAACGGCACCGCCATTCCACTCACGCCGATCACCTGCGAGATCGCCCCGAACAGGACGCCGTTCATGAACAGCACCCACGCGGTGCCGAGCCCGGCCGTGATGCCCGCGCCGAACGCCATCACCCCCACCATCAGGTTGTTCGAGAAGATGAATCCCGACGCGAGCTGCTGCATGCCGAGGATGTTGTCCGTCCACATCTCGCCCCGCTCGATGGACGCGAGGATCTCCGGCGGCGCGACGAGACTCACGAACCCCGGGTCGACGGCGGCGTAGAAGATCCCCGCCGCACCGCCGACGAGGAAGATGGCCGTCGCCAGCGCGACGAGCCGCCACTCCTCACGCACGGTGCGCGGCCAGCCGTGCACCAGGAACTCCGTCGTGCGCGCGAGCAGACCCTTCCCCGGCCGGTCGCGGTAGAGGACGGCGTGCGCGGCCGTGACCAGCCGGTTGAGGTACCAGAGTTCCTCCGTGGGACGCGACGCCGAGGCCTGCAGCGTGGCGAGGCGAGCGGTGGCCGCGCGGTAGAGACGCCAGAACTCGCGGATCTCCTCCGCGTCGCGGCGGCCCGAACCGGACAGCCGCTTGACCAACCGATCCAGGCGGTCCCAGTCTCTCGGCACGGGCGACGGCGCACTCACGGGAGGCGGTCCTTGCCGGATCCACCGCTGGAACTCCAGGGCAGCTTCGACATCGAGACGCCGGAGCAGGTGTCGTTCCGCATGCAGCGCGCCGGCATCGGCAGCCGGATGGTGGCGTGCCTGATCGACAGCTTCATCCTGTTCCTCCTCTACCTCGCGTTGCTGCTGGTGCTGGGCGTGATGATGGAGGGTGCCGCGCCGTTCGTCCACGACGTGCTGGAGCGGATGTTCGGCGAGGGGAGCGAGGTCGTGGAGCAGACCGCCCTCTGGAGCCTGACGCTCTGGATTCTCGCGATGACGCTCCTCTTCTGGTTCTACTACATCGCGTTCGAGTCGATCTGGAACGGACAGACTCCCGGCAAGCGGATGCTGGGGCTGCGCGTCGTGCGCGACACGGGCCTGCCGGTCGGCTTCGGGGCGGTCCTGATCCGCAACCTGCTGCGCATCATCGACGGGCAGTTCGGCTATGCGGTGGGGCTGTTCGTCATCTTCGCGACCCGGGAGGAGAAGCGCCTGGGCGATCTGGCCGCCGGGACGATCCTCGTGCGGGAGCATCGCGGCGCCGCCCGGCGAGCGATCCGGTTCGGCGATCCCACGGACCGCGGGCGAACCGTGGACCCGGCGCTGCTGGACGTGGTGCGCGACTACTTCGAGCGCGCAGGCACCATGGACGACGAGGCCCGCGGGCGCGTGGCACTGGAGCTGGTCCAGCGCCTGCGGACGCACCTCGGCCGGAAGCCGCGCACCGCCCTGAAGACGGAATCGGAACTCGTGAAGCTTGCGTCGGAGTTGCTGCAGCCCGTCGAGTCGGGAGCTACGCCACCGCCTCGGTGAGGATCCGGCAGAGCTCGCGCACGCGCAGCGGCTTGGGCAGGCACGCCCAGGCGCCGCTCTCGCGCCGGAAGCGGTCGCGGTCCTCGGGGCCGGAACCGGCGATGAGCACGACCGGCAGGCCGGGACTCCGCTCCGCGAGCTGCAGGCAGAGAGCCACGCCGTCCAGCTCCGGCAGGTCCACGTCGGAGACGACGCAGTCCACCGGCTCCCGGCGAACCTCCTCGAGCGCGGCCGCGCCATCGCCCGCCGAACGGGTCTGGTAGCCGTGGAGTTCCAGCGTGTCGACCAGGAAGTCGCGCAGGATCGGATCGTCCCCGACGATGAGCACCCGCTGCATCAGGAACCCTCCCGCTTCTCGGGAATGTCCCCGTCCCGACGCGCGGACTTGCTGCCGTGGCCGAGCTGGCTGAGAAGCCGCATCGGCGACGTCATGACGCGGGAGTGGCGACGGCTCTCGCCGAGCTTGGAGATGAACGCACCCAGCTCGTCGATCTCGCGGTCGCCGGTCTTCGGCACGTCGACCACCGGCTCGCCGTCCGCCAGGTTCATCGCCGCCTGCCCGATCGCCTCCAGCGGGTTGAGGATCGTGCGGGAGAGATACTTGGTCAGGACGAAGAACACGCCGCTCGTGAACAGGAAGATCGACGCGAAGAGCCAGCGGACGTTCTCCAGATCGCGCTGGAGCTCCCGCGTGGACATCCGCACCACGACGCCCCGGAACGGCCCGCCCTCCTCCTGCGTGATCGGATGGAAGGCGACGAGCTGCTGCGGCGCGCGCGTCGTCGACGCGGTGCGCGGGATCTCCAGATCGTCGGTCCGGGCGTTGTCGGGCCAGCGCGCAAACACCTTGCCGTCATCGCCCACGATGGAGATCGACTGGAACTCGGGATCGGCCACGAAGAGTCCGGAGTACTCCTCCACCGAGAAGCTGTCCTCCAGGCCCGCCGGTCCCCGGTACATGAGGGCCACGCCCGTCGCGAGGCTCTGCGCCCGCTTGCGGAGGTGCTCGCGGGCCTGCACCTCGTACGCGTGCGGCAGCACCACGCAGATGACGCCGGCCAGGCCCAGGAAGGCCAGGGCGGACGCCGCCAGAACGCGGAGCCGAAGCGAACGCTGGAGCTGGACCGAAGAACCCCGCACGGACGTCTCCCCGGGGTCTCTCGCCCGTCAGTGGGCGTGCGGAAGACCCCTACGTCTCCCTTTCGGGTGCGGGGAAGCGCCCCTTGAGCGGACCCTGGGAGGTTCTCCCCTATTTGTTGCGATCGATGTAGCCCAGAGACTCGAGTTGCTCACGGATCGAAGGATCGAGGTCCGAGGGAACGTCCCGCGCGGCCATCGCTCCGTCGGATCCGACCCGCTCGCGCCACCGGGCCAGCTCCGCGCGCAGCGAGTCGGCGACGTCCGGGCGGGCGTCGGCGAGGTCATGGAACTCCGCAGGGTCCGCGGCCAGGTCGAACAGGCGGATGGGGCCGCCCCCGGAGGAGTCCGGCCGGAGCACCAACTTCCAAACGTTCGTTCGCAGGTACTTCTGCTCGTCCCCGTAGAGCGTCGCCTCGCCGTAAGTCGTGTCCACGCGCGCGCTCAGCAGGTCCACGCCGGAGAAGGCCGGAGCCGGCGGGACGGGAAGCTCGGCCGCCGCCAGTCCGGTCGGGGGCACGTCCAGGAGCCGGGCCAGGTCGGTCCGGACGACGTTCCGCGGTCCGCCGACGGTTCCCGGCCGCGAGACGAGCAGCGGGACCCGCACCACCTCCTCGAACATCGTGTGGCCGTGCCCGTACCCGGCGTGATCCCAGAGCTCCTCCCCGTGATCCGCGCTGAAGACGATGGCCGTCTCGTCGCGCCGCCCCGTTCGCTCCAGGAAGCCGAGGACCCGGCCCAGGCCCCAGTCCGTGTAGGCCACCTCGCCGTCGTAGAGGCGCGCGACCTCGTCCGCCCGCTCGGCCTCCTCCCGGAACGAATCCTCCCGGATCTCCTCCACGGTGAGGCTGGAGCCGATGCGCGTCGGCGGCGGGCCCGTCAGGCGATCCCACGGCGCGGCGGGCCAGTTGGGGAGGTGCGGGTCGAAGTAGTGGACCCAGAGGAACCACGCGCCGTCGCCGTGCCGGATCCACGCGACCGCCTGTTCCGACAGCCGGTCGGCCCGGTCCAGGCTGAGCCCGCGCAGCAACGCCTTCGTGAGCAGCGGGTAGAGGCGCGTGCCGCGCAGCGTCCAGAGGCACTCCAGCCGCTCGGCCACGTCGAACGAGTCGAAGCCGCGCCCCAGCGAGCCCGTCGCCAGCCACGGATTGGAGACGAACGCGGCGGTGCGCATTCCTTCATCGCGGCACACCTCGGCCAGCGCCGGCACCTCCTCCGAGATCGCGGAGAGGCTCTCCAGCACGCGATGCTCCCCCGGATACGTTCCCGTGAGCAGTGACCCCAGCGAAGGCAACGTCCAGGGTGACGGCGACACGCAGTCGGTCCACTGGACGGACCGGCGCGCGAGACGGTCGATCCAGGGCGTGCGGACGTCCGGTGCTCCGTACGCCCCGATCCGGTCCGCGCGCAGCGTGTCGACCGTCAGCAGCAGCAGGTGGTGCGGATTCGGATCGCCGGAGCGCGACGGGACCGGCGGCCCCAGGGCGGGCAGGATCCGGAGCGCCGCCGGCGCGGTCATCACCAGCAGCGGCAGAGCGGCGAAGGAGAGCCCCCGGACGATCCCCTCGCCGCGTCGCCCGACGAGCCGATGCAGTCCTGCGCCGATCGCCGCGGCCGCGGCGACGAGACCCAGGACGCCGGCGACGCCGAGCAGCACGTCCGCCGCGCTCCAGGGAATCTGCTTGTAGAGCCATCGCCCGAGGAGGAGCGCCACGGGCGCCGTCACGACGGCCCCGACGAGGCCGGCGAGCTTGGCGGGGCCGGTGCGCGGGAACGGCGACAGCGCGAGCAGTAGCGCCAGTGGCCCGAACGCCGTCAGGGCGATCAGCGCGCCGAACGAGACGCCGAAGAAGACGGCTCCCGTCTCCGAGCCGCGGCCATCGGCCAGCCCGATCAGGACGTCGGCGCCCACCGCCACCGCTCCGAGCAGCATCGTCGCGCCGAGCAGCGCGAGAAGGGATCGGCCCAACGGACTCTCCGGAAGGGGAGGGGAGCTTTCAGGGTAACCCGTCCGGACCGCGCCCGGCTACACTGCGCCATGCTCGGGAAACGACTCCGCACGATCCTCTTCGTCGTGCTCCTCGCGGCGGCCGCGTGGGCGATGGTGCGCCCCTCCGCGGATCGCGAGTGGGTGCCCGAGCAGGCCCGGACCGTCTCGGTCGCACGCGAGCCGGGCAGCCCGATCCTGGACGTGCGCAACGTCCGCCGCTTCCGTCACTGCGACGCCCAGGGCGAACCGCTGGCGGCGTGGGAGGACCGTCGCCTGGACCTTCGGGAGCTGACGTCCCTCTGGTTCGTGCTCTCCCCGTTCGATCGCGACTTCCGGGGCCCCGCGCATCCCTTTCTGTCCTTCGCGTTCGGCGACACGGCCGTCGTGTCGGTGTCCGTCGAGGCGCGGAAGGAGCCGGGCGAGAGCTACTCCATCTGGCGGGGGCTGGCCAAGCGGTACGAGCTCACGTACGTCGTCGCGGACGAGCGCGACGTGCTGGGTCTGCGCGTCTTCTGCTACGAGGACGACGTCTACCTGTACCCGGTGCGCGCGGAGCCGGAGCAGGCGTGCTCGCTCTTCGTCGATCTGCTGGCGCGCGCGGAGGAGCTGGGCGAGCGGCCGGAGTTCTATCACACGGTCTGGAACAACTGCACGACGAACCTCGTGGAGCACGCGAACCGCGTGTCCCCGGTCCGGATTCCGGGCGGCCTGCGGGTGCTGCTCCCCGGCTACACCGACGAGATCGCGCTCTCGCTCGGACTGCTGGAGGCGGAGGGCGATGTCGCCGAGGTGCGGTCCCGCTATCTCGTGAACGATCGGGTGAAGGAGGCCCGGGGCCGGAACGACTTCTTCGCGCGGATCCGTCAGCGATAGATCGACTTGATCTGGCCCCACGTGTCCGCGTTGAGGACCGTCGGCAGGCAGTCCGTCTGCGGCGCGAGGCAGGGTCCGATCGTGGAGTAACCCTCGCGCGCGTCGTGGCTGGCCCAGCCCGGGCTGAAGCACGGCGAGAAGCAGATGCGCCCCGAGCCCTCCGCCGGAACGAAGCAGACCGAGCCGCCCGCCCCGGTGTCGTCGCGGACCACCAGCGTCGCGAAGGGCCCGCTGGACGGGATGCAGAGCGGCGGGAACTCCGCCACGATGTAGGGTGAGTGCACGTCGCTCGACGCGTTGATGAATCCGGCGGCCGGCGTGAAGCTCACGATCTCCCAGTCCGTCTCCAGGCCGAAGTTCAGCGCGGAGGCGCCGATCTCGGTCCAGAGGTACAGGGTCCTCTCGCCCGTGAAGGCGCTGCCGGACGTGAGGTGCAGTTCGGTGGGGCTCTCGCTGATGCTGAGCCGGTAGGCGACGTCACCGGCCGCGACCGGGACGGAGCCGAAGAAGACGAGGGCGGCGACCAGCGCCGCAGGGACGGCGAAGGGCTTCATGGTCGAGTCTCCTGACGGGCCGGTCGGGCCGAGATGGAGCGGCTCGTCCGGCGTCCCTCCAGCCTACTCCCGGGGACCGCCCCACCGCAAACCCCGTCGCGCCCGTTCCTGCTCTCCGCTAGAATCATCGACATGCTTCGTCGAAGTCCGCTTCTCCTGGCGCTCCTGCCCGTCTGGGCGGCCGCGGCGCCGGTGTACGAGAGCCACGAGCCCCGCCTCCTGCTGGAGGCCCCTTCCGAGGTCGCCGTCGGGGAGACCGTGGTGGTGGGGGTGCTCTTCCAGGACCGCTGGGGGCCGGAGGGTCCCGAGGTGCCCTCCGCGGGCGTCGACCATGTCGGCCGGTTCGAGGTGTCGTCCACGGACCCCGCCGCCGCGCTGGAGAGTCGCCTCACGATCCCGGCGGCCGATCAGGGTCGCGCGGAGATCGACATCGTCTTCTCCACACCCGGGATCCACCACGTCGACATCGCCGGGTCCGGCGGGGTTGCCGCCCGGTCGAATCCCATCCGCGTCCTCCGCGCGGCGCCGGACGAGCGCGTCTACTGGGGTGATCTCCACGGACACCTCCATACGCCCGGCGCCGGCCACTCCGGACAGCTTCCGCTCGCGGACTACCGACGCTACGTGGAAGAGGGTCTGGACTGGGCCGAGCACGTCTCCCGCCTCGACTTCGCCGCGTTCACGCCGCATCTGCAGACGGCCGGCGGGCTCGCGCGCGCCGCCGGACGCGAGGGCACGCCGTGGACCGTCCTCCTCGACGTGATCCAGGAGCGGCATCGTCCGGGCGAGTTCGTCGTGTTTCCCGGGTTCGAGTGGCAGGGCGACGAGGGCGACCACTGCGTGATCTATCCCGGCCCGGGCGCGCTGGAGGCCCCGGGCGATCTCGCCGCGCTCTGCGAGGCGACGAAGCGTCGCGGCGGCCTCGTCACGGCGCACGCGGTCTACCTGCCGAGCGAGTTCGCCGTCCACTCCGACGCGCTGGCCGCGGTGGAGGTCACGCGCGACTCGCGCTCCACCGAGGAGGTCGGCGTGGAAGCGCTGAGGAGCGGGATGGTGCCCGCGTTCCTCGGATGCAGCGACACGCACGGCGGCGCGCTCGGTTCCACGTCGATCACCGGCGTGCGCGCGAAGGGAAGGACCCGCGCCGACATCCTCCAGGCGATCCGCGACGGCCGCACCTGGGCGACGAACGGCGAGCGCATCCTCCTCGACTTCTCGGTCGACGTGACGGGCTCGCTGCCGCGCCTCCGTGTGAGCGGAGTCGCAACCGCCCCGGTCGACCGCATCGAGGTGTACCGCAACGGAACTCTGCTCGCCGACGCGCGGGGTTTCGGCGATTCGCTGGAGTTCCGCTTCACCCGCGAGGACGATGATCTTTTGCGCGTCGAGTGCGTCTCCGCTCCGGTCACGTACCACGCCCGCGTCGTGCAGACGTCGGCGAACCGCTACGATCCGGGCCACCGCGACCTGGCGGTGTCCAGTCCCGTCGAGGTGCGCCTGCAGGAACGACACTTCAACGCGTCGTACCTGGCGCGCGGCGGACAGGGCGTGGCGCCGGGCGGCGCGCTGCTCCGCGTGCGCGACGCGTGGGCGAACCTGGGTCCGCTGGACGATCGCGGCCCGCGCGCGCGCCTTCCCCGGGGACGCCCGCTGCCGGACTGGGAGCGTTCGGACCTGGCGCCGCTGGAGTCCGCGAGCCGCGAGCTCTCCCGCCAGGCCACGAAGGATGCCGTGCTGCTGCCGCTCGCCAGCACGATCGCCGCCGCTCCCAAGCTGGCCGAGGCGCTGCGCGTCCTGCGCGACACGCGGCGTCGCCTGCCGGGAACGTCCGGCGAGTCGCTACGCTCGCTGACCCGCGTGGCGCAGGAGCGCGTCGCTCACGCGGAGACGGCCATGGGCGGCCGGATCCGGGATGAGCTGGCCCGCGCCTGGTTCGCGCCCGATGCGCTCCAGGAACACGCGCGCCTCCTCATCGACGAGGCGGCGGAGATCATCCACAACGAGGACGGCGTTTCCTTCCCGGTTCGCGGCTCCGGCACGCGCACGCACTGGGAGCTGCCCGCGGACGGTAGGGTGTGGAGCCAGGTGCCGGCCGTGAGCCCGCGCTCGTCGCGGTTGCGCGGCGAACGGTACGAGTCGCTCGGTTACACGACACCGCGCGTCCCGGTGACGGAGCTGCATCCCGCGGTGCGCCTGCGGGTCGTTGCGGAGGGCGACGTGCGGGCGGCGCGCGTGACCGACGCGGCGGAAACCTGGGAGCAGGAGTTCGAGCGATCGCGGTCCGGGTGGGTGACGGTGCTGCGCGCGTCTCGCGTCCCGCAGTCGGGCGACGGGCCGCTGCAGCTGCACTTCGATCCCCCGGTCCGGCTGACCCGCATCTTCGTGGAACGTCCGGACGGCGGACGGCTCGCGCCGGTCGGTCGCGTGACCTCGTTCGAGGCGACGCGCGAAGGACTCGCGCTGAAGGCGGCGCTCCGCGTGGCGGGCGGACCCGCCTCCGTGGAACTCCTGCGCGATGGCCCCGATGGTCTGCATGCGGTGTGGTCCGGACGGTTCGAGGCGGGCGATCACACCGTGGCCTTCCCCACCGAGGCGGTCGGCGGCACCGGCGCGATCACTCTCCGCTGGGGCTTCACCGGATGGCGCCGATCGGCCGGCCAGGAGCTGACCGGTCACGAGGTCGCCCGCGCGCGCGGGCTCGGCGCGCTGGCCGACGGGCGGGGCGTCGTCGCCCTCGAGGGCGGACTGGTGCTCCTGGACTGGGAGCAGGATGCCGCGATCCCCGCGTCCTACCCGCAGGACCATCGCCATGACCCGGCCCGGGAGTTCAGCTTCGTCGACCTCGGGGACGGAAGTGCGCTGGTGCGGGGCGCGGACGGACCGACCGGCGGCTGGGCGTTCCGCTGGAACGTCGCCCTGGACCGGTGGGAGCCGGTCGATCCGGGGCCGGAGGCCGGGACCGTCGTCCGCTCGGGCCTGAGCGACCTCGCCTGGCTGAAGGGGGGGCATCTCTTCGAGCGTCGCGGCGAGGAGACCGTGGAAGCTCCCCTGGACGCCACGGGAACACTGCTGGCCCTGGATTCGGCGGGCCAGCCGATCGTTCGTTTGCCCTCCGGCGAGGCCATCCGGGCGATGCGGGGAGGCGGCCTGGGCCCCCGCATCGAGGGGCGTGTGCTGGCCGCGGACGGCACGGGAACGGCGCTGCGACTGGAGCAGCTGAACGCGCGCCACCCGGAGATCGCCACCGGGTTCACGGTCACCCGCCACTTCGTGGGAGGGGGTGAGGACGGCCCCTGGCGCATCGACGTCTCGCCGTCGCCCGTGCTGGATCCGCCGGTGGAGATCGCGGTGACGCCCGACGGTCGCCTGCTGGTCCGGGGCGCCCCGCCGAGCTGGCGCGTCGAGCCGGAGCACGACTGGTCCGGCGCAGTCGTGGAGGCCTGGGACCCGGTCTGGGCGGGAGAGATCCGGGTCGAATCGCCCTGACGCTGTCCACTTTCGGGGACGCCGGGGCGACTCGCCGGGAGGTCAGATCGACTCGCCGGGGTCCGCCGGAGCTGCCGCAGCCTGCCCGCGCCTAGAGCCACAAGTCATTCTGAAAAAACACCTTAGGGAATTTCGACGAAGCCTCGTCGAGCGTTGGCACGGGGCCTGCACTAGCCAGGGGCATCCTGAAGCCCCACGTCCGGCGGGAATCGGACAAGGCAGGTGACGGTCATGAGAAACCACACCCTTCGCAATACGCTCTTCGGTCTGGGTGCCGCGCTGGTGGCCCTCGGACTGACCGGCTGCGACAACGACGAGGTGATCTACGTCGAGGACGGCCCCCCGGCCGTTCCCACCGGCGTCACCACCATCACCGGGGACGGCTGGGTGGAGGTGCTCTGGTACCCGGTCCGCGAGGACGACGTCGCGGGCTACGGCATCTACCGAAGCGGCACGCTGAACGGCGCCTACACCAAGATCGCCGAGGTCACCGGGCAGGAGAGCGACACCTACGTCGATCACTCCGTCATCAACGGGCAGACCTACTTCTACGCCGTGGACGCGTTCGATCATCGCGGCCATGAGAGTGAGCTCTCGTACGAGGCGGCGTTCGACACGCCTCGTCCGGCCGGCACCGGCGTGACCGTGTTCGCCCGCGAGGCCAACCCGACGTCTTCGGGCCTGGACCTGTCGGACTACAACACGGGCGCGTTCGTGACGGCGTGGAACGCCGTGGACACGGACTTCTACGTCCAGCGCCTGGACGGCGTGCTGTACCTGAAGGGCACGGCCATCGGCGGTTTCTGGAACGACATCCAGGACCTCGGCTACACGGAGTCCATGGACGACGTCTCGTGGGCGCCCGCCGACGGCTGGTCCGTGAGCCCGAACGGCGTGGAACTCATCGCCGGCCACACCTACGTCATCTGGACGCATGATTCCTACTTCGCCAAGATCCGCGTCACCGCGGTCACCGGCGGTGGGATCCCCTCCGCGATCCTGATCGACTGGGCCTACCAGATCGATCAGAGCAATCCCGAGCTCGCGCGGCCGCCGCACATGGCGTCCGGCGCGAACGGGACCAACCCGGAGGAGGATGCGGTATGAAACGGCTCATGATCCTGGCCGGAATGCTTCTTCTTCCGACGACCGCGATGGCCTCGCATGACGTGAACGTGGACGTTCGCATTGTCGGCTCGCGGGATGTCGGCGGATACGGACACGGCTACGGCTACCGGAGCGACGGAATCGAGACCTGGGTGGAGTTCTATCCGGATCGCAGCGCCTTCGTGGCGCTCTACGCCGCCTACTCGGACGGTTCGGTCTCGCTGATCTACCCGCTGGACGGGGAGCGGCACTGGGTGGACGGCCACTGCGGCGGCTCCGTTCCCGTCTGGGTGCCGCGGGGCTTGCGTCTGGACTCCGTGCAGGTCGTGGCCTCGCGCCGCTGGTTCGATCCGGCCGAGTGCTGGGTGACCAGCGGACCGCCGTACGGCCGCCACGACTACCGACCCGGCTCCCGCGTGGTGGTGCAGACGGTGAACCACGGCCCGCTGTTCACCTGGAACTTCGCAGTGTCCTGGGGCTCCTCGTCACACTGCTACGAGGTCGTCCGTAGAACGCACTGGCGGCCCACGCAGGTCCGCCACGTGACCTGGTCGGCGCCGCGTACGCCGCCGGTGAAGTACAAGAGCGTCCGCGTCCACCGCTCGGGCCGTGGCGATCGCCACGGGGACCGGGACCGCTACGACGGTCGGCGGGAGGTGCGGAAGTCGGTGAAGCACGCCGGGTCGAACGCCGCAGCACGTTCGAGCAGTAGCCGGTGGACCCCCGGGGACTCGGCCCGATCCAAATCCAAGGTGAAGGCCGTCCCCGGGAAGAAGTCCTCGAAGTCGTCGGGTTCTGGGGAACCCAAGCGGCGGTCGAGGCGTTGAGAGGGTAGGGAAGACATTCGATTGGGGCGTGTCGACCCATCCTCTCGAGGGAGTGAGCATCGTCAGCCCGCTGGCAGCCAGCCCAGCGGTTCGGTGCCGACGGAGCAACCCGGGGAACAGGGGCCCTGGGACGTGAAGGCGGTACCGCCTCCCTCACCGGGGGGAGAGAGCTTGTCTCTCTCCCCCCTCACTCTTTGAGGTCCCGGAGCGTCGCGGCGGTCGCGGCCCGGGACCGGACGGCCCTCCCCGGGGGCGCTTCTGCCGGGGGCCGCGTTGACAGTCCGAGCACCGGATTCCTATACTGAACGGCCCGCGCCCAACCGGCGGAAAAGCGCCCGCATCACCCCTGAAAGTGAGGAATCCATGATCGGCCGTCTCGCGAGACTCGCTCCCGGGGTAGGTGCGCTCGCCCTTCTCGCCGCATCGTCGGCGCTCGCCGCGGATCCGGGGGAGACCGGGCTCGCGTTCCTGAAGATCGGCGTCGGTGCGCGCGCGGCCGGCATGGGCGAGGCCTACGTCGCGGTCGCCCAGGATGCCAGCGCCACGCACTGGAATCCGGCCGGCATCGCCAACGCTCCCGGCAACGAGGTGCACGCCTCCCACAACGAGTGGATCTCGGACGTGCGCTACGAGTACGTGTCCGCCGTGCACGGCATGAAGGGACACGCGCTCGGCGCCCACATCGCCATGCTCCACATGGGAGAGTTGGAGGGCCGCGACGGTTCGGGCAACTTCACCGGCACGTTCCGCGCTTACGACGTCTCCGCCGGCGTGACCTACGCGCGTCGCATCACGCGGACGATCGAGATGGGCGTGACCGGCAAGTACCTCTTCTCCAAGGTGGAGACGAAGAACGCCACCGGCGTCGCCGGGGACATCGGGGTCCGCTACCGCACTCCGCTGCGTGGACTCACGGCGGCCGCCACGGTCACGAACCTCGGCTCCGAGATGAGCTACGTGGACGATCAGTTCATCCTGCCCATCGCGGCGCGCATCGGCGTGGCCTACCGCACGCGTGCGCTGCTCGACGGGATCATCCTGGCGGCCGACCTGCGCATGCCCAACGACAGCGACGCGAAGTCGCATCTGGGCGTGGAGATCTGGCCGCACGAGATGTTCGCGCTGCGCGGCGGCCTGAAGTCCGGCTACGATGAGGAGTCGGGTGCCGTCGGCTTCGGCGTCAATTACCAGCGTTTCCAGGTGGACTACGCGTTCACGCCGTTTTCGGACGAGTCCGAGCTGGGCGACACGCATCGGATCTCGCTGGGCTGGTTCCCGGACCGTCGCTGACGTGACCGGGCGCGCCTGGGTCGGGGGGCTCCTCGCGGCGATCCTCCTCGTCCTGCCCGCCTCCGTTCGCGCCGTCTCCGGGGATCTTCCCGCCACCAGGGGTGAGCTGACGCTCGCGGCCACGCTCCACCTTCCGGAGACCGACGGCCCCCACCCGATCGTCCTGATCGTGCACGGATCGGGTTCCAGCGGACGAAGCAACGTCTGGACGACGGCGTGGGCGGAGGCCCTCGTCGCGCGGGGCTGTGCGGTGCTCCATCCGGACAAGCGCGGCGCCGGCGAGAGCGGCGGGGATTGGAAGACCGCCACGTTCGACGATTTGGCCGACGACGTCCTGGCCCACGTCGACACGATCCGGGATCTCCCGGAAATCGACGCCGACCGCATCGTGCTGCTCGGATTCAGCCAGGGCTCCTACATTGCCCCCATCGCCGCCGGCCGCTCCGACGACGTCGACCTGGTCGTGTCCGTGTCCGGCTCGGTCGTTCCCATGCACGAGCAGCTCGCGGACGAGGTTCGCCTCATCGCGCAGAGCGAGGGCCTCGACGCCGCCGCGATCGACGAGGTGCTCAACGTCAACGAGCTGGCGCTGCACTGGGCTCGTTCCGGAGACGGCTGGACGGAGTACGAGGCGGCCCTCGAGACGCTCCGCGCCGGGCCGCTGGGAGACACGCAGGCGGCCGGCGGATTCCCGTCGGAGAAGGACCTGTGGGTCTGGCCGTGGGTCGCCGGCATCGTCGACGTCGATCCGCTGCCGTACTGGAAGAGGCTCGATCGACCGATGCTGTTCGTGTTCGGCGGCCGGGACGAGAACGTGGACGCCGGGAAGAGCGTCGCCCGGATCGAACGTGAGCTGATCGACGAGAACGCCTGCGTGTTGTGGGTGGGGCCCAACGGGCACGCGCTGATCCGGGACGACGTCGCGGACTTCCTGGTGCGCTGGATTCGGGACGGCGGGGCGCCCTAGCCGATGGGACGGCGCCGCCACGCTCTCGCGCTGACCCTCCTCCTCCTTGTCATCGCCGCACTGTACGGGCGGACCCTCGACGACGGTTGGCACTACGACGATCTGGGCGAACTCCGGATCGAGGGCGTGCGCGACGGGTTTCCCCGGGTCGAGCCGGGTCACTATCGCGGGATCGTGACATTGTTGACCTGGGCGGCCGATGCCCGGTGGTGGGGCGAGAATCCCGTCGGATTCCATCTCACGAACATCGTCCTTCACGCGCTCGTGGCGATCGGCACCTACCTGCTGGCCTGGATTCTCGGCCGGGGGAGGCCGGCGGCCGCGCGCTTCACGGCGGCCCTCCTGGCCGGGCTGATCCTGGCCACCCATCCCCTGGCCACCCAGGTGGCCTCCTACGTCACCCAGCGCTCCACGTCGCTGGCGACGTGGCTCATGGTCGTCACCCTGATCCTCTGGGCGTGGGCGATCCGCCCCGACCGCTCCCGGCGGGGCGAGGCTCTGCGACTCGCACTCGCGGCGTCGGTTTTCTTCGCGGCCCTTCACGCCAAGCACGTCGCGGCGTCGGCGCCGTTGCTCCTCCTGCTGCTCGATCGCTTCCTGCGACCGGATCGCCCGCTCCCCGCCCTCGCGGTCCGGTTGGCGCCCTTCGTTCTGCTGCTCGGAGTGCGGGCGCTCCCGTTCGCCGGACGCATCGCGGGAATCCTCGACGAGGGCGCCGCGGACGCCCCGGTGGTCGGTGCCGATGTCCCCTCCGATGCCGATGGCTACCAGCGTGGGGCGAGGGGGCTGCTCCCCACGTCTCCCGACCCCTGGACGTACCTGCTGACCCAGACGCGCGTGGTCGTGCTCTACGTGCGTCTCCTCGTGTTTCCCGTGGGGCAGCGACTGCTGCACGACGTCCGTCCTTCGATGTCGCCGCTGGAACCGGCCGTGCTCGGAAGCCTCGTCCTGCTGGTCGGATTCGCGGTCCTCGCTTGGCGTCTGCGCCGGCGCGCGCCCGTCGTCTCTCTCGGCGTCGCGTTCCTCCTGCTGGCCTTCCTTCCCACGTCCAGCATCGTTCCGGGACGTCACTTCATGTTCGAGCATCGTGCCTATCCGGCACTCGTCGGCTTCGCGCTCGCGGCCGCCGCCGGGCTGGAGGCACTGACCCGCGGGCGTGGAACGCTGCTCAGAGGCGTCGCGTTCCTGCCGGTGGTGCTCTTTTCCCTCGCCACGCACCTCCGCAACGAAGTCTGGTCGAGTGAGCGAGCCCTCTGGACCGAAGCGGTCGAGCGCGCCCCCCGGTCGGCGCCGGCGCACCTCAACCTGGGGCTGGCGCTCCAGCAGGAGGGACGCGCGGCCGAGGCCGTCGCCCACTACCGGCGAGTGCTGGAACTCCGGCCGGACGATGCTCCGGTCCGCGTGAACCTGGGGAACCTCGCCCGTGATACCGGGCGTCTCGACGAGGCGGAGCGGTGGTACCGCGAGGCGATGGAGCTTGCCCCTTGGGACGACTCTCCCCGGTGGCACCTCGGCAACGTCATGCTCGATCGGGGCCGCGTGGTGGAGGCCGAGCGGCTCTACCGGCGTGCTCTGGAACTCCGCCCCGAGGCCGTTCCGCCGCGCTACAACCTCGCCAAGTGTCTGGAACGGATGGGGCGACTGCGCGAGGCCGTGGACGAGTATGAGCGCGTCGCTCGCGCCCACCCGGGCGATCGCCTCTTCACGAACGACCTCGGCTGCGCAGTTCTCCATGCGGGGGATCCCGTGCGGGCTGTGACGATCCTGGAGGAAGCCGTTGCGCTCGACGCGGACTGGCCCGTCGCGTGCTTCAATCTGGGTCTGGCTCACGAGGCGAGCGGCCGCCCGGATCGAGCGACCCGGGCGTTCCGAGAGGCGTTGAGGCGAGATCCGTCCCTTGAGCCCGCTCGCGAGGCCCTGCTGCGGCTGGGGGACGCCCCCGCGCCCCAGTGAGAATTCCTGGACTTCGTTTGAATCGATGGTGGGCGGGTGCTAGCATTGGGGTGTCGTCCCTCTTCGATCATCCGGAGCCGATCATGTCGGCACGCGTTCTGGCCCTTCTGCTCATTCTCGCCTCCTTTGAGGCGCCGACCGCCCGGGCCGCGGTCTGGAACCTGAACCCCTCGGGCACGGGAGACTTCCCGACGATCCAGGCGGCCATCGACGCCGCGATGCCCGGCGACGAGATCGTTCTGGCGGACGGAACCTACACCGGACCGGGAAATCGCAACCTGGACTTCCTGGGCAAGGCGATCACACTGCGCTCCGCGTCCGCGGACCCCACCGCCTGCATCATCGATTGCGAGTGGGCGGTCGACGACGGGTGCGAAGCGGTCGGTTTCTTCTTTCGCAACGGCGAGACGTCCTCCACGGTGGTGGAGGGGGTCTCCGTGCTACGGACGTCCGCCAACACGTACGGGCCGTGTCACCCGGGAACGGGAGCCGTGATCGATGGCGCCAGCCCGACCCTGCGCAACCTCCGCTTTCTCGAGGCGGCGGGGCACTGGTACGGGAACTCGGTCCTCTCGGTGACGCACTCGTCGTCTCCCTCGTTGGAGTCCGTTTCCATCGAGGACTGCTTCGCCGGGGACGGCCTCGTGAGCGTATCCGACGGGTCAAGCGTCGCGATGGACAACGTCTCGATTCAAGGCCCTCAATGTCGCGTGATGGTCCTGTCGGGCGCCTCCGCGGCCACCCTGACCGGGTGCCTCATCCAGGCAAGCGGAGCCGCCAGCTCCAGTTGTTCGATCATCACGGTCTGGGGCGGCAGTTCGTTCCAGGCTTCCTCCACGGCGTTTCGCCAGTGCCAGGGGACGGTCCTGGAAGCCTCGGGAAGCACCCTCGAACTCGACGGTTGCGTCGTCCTGGACAACCGGTCCACGGACCGCCCACCGGCGATCGAAGCATCGGGCTCTCAGGTGGACCTTTCGCGGTGCACGGTTGCCGGCAACCGGGCCGCGTCCTCCGTTCCGATCATTCTTGCGAATGGAGCCTCCACGCTGACGATCGACCAGTCGATCATCGGGGCGAACTGCACGCCGGGAGGTCTTGACGTCAGCGCGTCGGCCGGGACCGCGAGCTGCACCGCGCTGGACGATACCAGGGTGGCCGGCCTCGTTCTCTCGGACATCGTCACGGACGATCCCGGGTTCTGCGAGCCTCGAACCTGTGCGGATCCACCCTCGACGGACGGTCTCTACTCGCTCCTTCTCGTGGCCGCGGCCCGCGACGTTCCGGGGTGCGGCACGCTCGGCGCCCTCTACGACGTCTGCACGATCTCCGTCTCGCCGATGACGTTCGGCCGGATCAAGGCGATGTATCGGTGAGGGGGCCCGAGAAGAGACGGACGGTCCCGGCCATCGTCGCCGCGCTGATTCTCCTCGCCGCGCTTCCCGCCGCGGCCACGATCTGGAGCGTCAACGCCGCCGGCACGGGAGACTTCCCGACGATCCAGGCGGCCATCGACGCCGCGATGCCCGGCGATGAGATCGTTCTGGCGGATGGGGACTATCAGGGCGAAGGCAATTTTTCGATCGATTTCCTCGGCAAGGCGATCGTTCTGCGCTCCGCCAGCGGCAACCCCGAGGCTTGTTTCATCAATTGCGACGGGGGACTCTCGAAGGAAGATTGCTTGCGGGTCGGTTTCCTGTTCCGGTCCGGGGAGACGGCGGCCACGGAGGTCCGCGGCGTCGGCGTCTCCCGTTCGTATCCGCCGTACTTCTGGGGGCCGGAGTGCTTCGAGAGGGGGAGCGGCGCCACGTTTGTCGGGTCGTCCCCCACGCTTCGCAACGTGGCCTTCCGCGGTGTGGGCGGACCCTACGGTAACCAGGACGTGCTGCGCGTGGTCGACGATTCCGATCCGCACCTGGAGAACATCGTCGTGAGCGAGACCACGGGCATCGTCCTGAACATTCGGGAGGCCTCCGCCACCCTCACCGGCGGAATCATCACTTCCAACTACGGCGCTTTCAGCTGCGGCACGGCCGTCACGGTCTGGAACGGAACCCTGCAGATGGAGTCCACCGCGATCCGCGACCACCGCGGCGGCGCCGTCCACGCGTTCCAGAGCTCCGTGGATCTGGAGGGTTGTGCCATCACGGCGGGTTCCTGCGACTACTTCGACGACGTGCTGGGGTTCCATTCCTCGATGGTCACGATCGATCGCTGCACCGTGGCGGGCCACCATCTCGGCGGCCCCAACAATCAGATTCTGTCGGTAGGCGACGGCTCCACCGTGGACGTCAGCCTTTCCATCTTCGGGGCCAACTGCACGAGCCTCTCCCACGACATCGAGGTGGATTCCGGCGGCAGCGCGTCGTTCGCATGTACGGCGGTCGATGTGTCGCGGATCGGCGGCGGTGGTGTCGTCTCGCTGTCGAACATCGTCGCGGGGGATCCGGGCTTCTGCACCCCGAAGCTCTGCAACGAGTCAACGGACGGCGGCCTCTACTCGCTGACGGCCATGTCGGCCGCCCGCGACGTGCCGGACTGCGGCACGCTCGGCGCCCTCTACGGCGTCTGCACGATCTCCGTCCAGCCGATGACGTTCGGCCGGATCAAGGCGATGTATCGCTGATTGGTTCGTCCCCGTGCCCGCCGACCGCCGTCGGCGCGTCGACCGGCACGTCGTGCTGCGTGCCCCCGGACCAGTCCTCCCACGTGAACCGGCCGCCCTCCAGCCGCAGCGCGGAGTAGAGGGTCATCCAGTCGCCCAGGACGAAGAGGTCGCCGCCGGCTCGTCGCTCGCGGTGGCGCGCGTGCAGGTGTCCCATGAGGAACGCGTCGTGGCCGTCGCGCAGGGCATCGTCCACCGCCTTCCCCAGCGCGTCCGATACGTGGAACTCGCACGCCGTCAGGTGGGTGCGGCTGAACTTGGACAGCCGGTAGCCGAACGAGTACGCCAGGTCCGGATGCACGAGCCGGAGCAGCCGGATGATCCACCGGTTGCGCAGCGCCGCCTTCAGCAGCAGGTACCCGGAGTCCGAGCCCGACGCGAGGCCGTCGCCATGGTGGAGGCGGAGTCGGAGTCCCTGGTGCTCCACCGTAAGGGCGTCATGGTGGACGGTCATGCCGGCGACCTCGCGGAAGACGTCGCCCGCCCACCAGTCGTGGTTGCCGCCCAGGAAGTCGATGGCCGTCCCCGCGTCCGCCACCTCGCGCAGCGCCGCCAGCACCTCGAAGTGACGCCAGGGCATCACGTGCCGGTACTCGAACCAGAAGTCGAACAGGTCCCCGACGACGTAGAGCCGCTCGGCGTCCCGCTCCCGGACGGACGCCAGGAACGCCGTCAGCCGCTCCAGGCGATCCCGATCGGCGGCGGGATCGGCCGAGGATCCGAGATGGGCGTCGGAAATGAAGAAGACCGGTCGGTCCGTCATCGAAGGCTCCTGCGGGAGCGCGCAGGGTAGCAAGGGGGTCCCGGACCGACAAGGCGGCCCCGAACCGCCCGGCCCCCCGGCGGCATCCCAAGGACAGCATCGGAACCCTGCGGAGGCGTCGCCCGTCCCGCCCGGCCGGGCGGTCGACCCGGAGGCCGGACGGGAGAGCCGAAAACGGCGATCCCGGCCCCCGAAAGTGGCCGCACCACGGGCAACTTTTCCGCCCCGCGGGGGTATTTCCACTCAGCAGCCAGGAAACAGGATTCCGGGGGCGGGGGCCCCCGCCGGATCGAACGGGGGAAGCCCCCCCGAGGAGGTGACGATGAAGACCCCGCTCGCCCGCGTGCTCGCCGGAGCCACCCTCATCGGCGTGGGAATCGCGGCGGGACTCGTCCTGTCGCTTCAGGTGGACCTCGGGCCCGCCCAGGTCACCAAGAGCCAGGCCCACGCGGACAATCGCACCGCGGTCGTCCCGGGCGGCGAGCTCATCGAGAGTCCGTTCGTGGCGGTGGCGGATCGCGTCGTTCCGGGCGTGGTGGCCATCAGCACCACGGCGTCCGGCCGGTCCGGGACCTCCAACCGGAGCAACCCGCACCCGTGGGGCGACCTGTTCGACGATCTGTTCCCCAATGATCCACGCGGCGAGCAGCCGGAGCGGCAGGAGCGTCGTCGTCCGGGCGGATCGGGATCCGGGTTCATTCTGGACACCGACGGCTACATCATGACGAACAACCACGTCATCAACAACGCGGACGAGGTCACGGTCCTCCTCTGGGACGGCACGGAGCTGAAGGCGCAGATCATCGGGCAGGATCCGGGCACGGACGTCGCCCTGATCAAGGTGGACCCCAAGGACTACGGCGATGCGCTTCCCACGCTGGCGCTGGGCGACTCGGACAACATCCGCGTCGGAGACTGGGCGCTCGCCATCGGCAACCCGTTCGGCCAGCTCGCCGGATCGCTGACGGTGGGCGTCATCAGCGCGAAGGGGCGCCAGGACCTGAACATCATGGGCGGCACGCCGGCCTACCAGGACTTCATCCAGACCGACGCGTCCATCAACTTCGGGAACTCGGGCGGACCGCTCGTGAACACGCGCGGCGACGTGATCGGCGTGAACACGGCCATCAACCCGGCCGGCCAGGGCATCGGCTTTGCAATTCCGATCAATATGGCCAGCCGGATCGCCGATGAACTCAAGACAGAAGGTCGCGTCGTTCGGGGCTACCTGGGCATCCTGCCCCAGTCCCTCACCCCGGAGCTGGCCGAGAGTCTCGACATCCCCGGCACCGACGGCATCCTCATCGGCCAGGTGATCGAAGACACGCCCGCGGACAAGGGCGGACTTCGCCGAGGGGATGTGATCGTGAAGCTCAACGACTCCCCCCTGACCAACGACGTGAACTCGTTCCGCCTGATGGTGGCGGAGCAGCCCGTCGGCGAGAAGCTCCGGCTGGAGGTTCTGCGCGACGGCGATCGGAAGAAGCTCGACGTCGTCCTGGAGGAGCGCCCGGATACGCCGGTGGCTTCGGGGCCGATGCCCGACGAGGCCGAGACCTGGGCCGGGCTCCGCGTGGACACGCTGGACTCGACCCGCGGTCGGCGGCTCCTGGGCGATGAGCAGGAGTCCGGCGTGCTCGTGGTCGGCGTGGAGCCGGGAAGTCCGGCGGACGAGGCCGGCATCCGCGCGGGCGACATCATCAAGGAGATCGGCAACGTGGAGGTTGACAGCCTCCGCGACTACGGCCGGGCCGTGGAGAAGTACGAGGAGAAGAAGGCGGTGGCCGTCCTTCTGCGGCGTGGAGAGCAGACGCTCTACGTCGGACTGAAGCCCTGACCCCGCGCTAGGAGCATCGATGGCAGCCACGAAGGCGTCGGCACATCTCGAGAGCGATGACCGGTCCCTGGAGATCTACCTCCGGGAGATCCGTCGCGGCGAACTGCTCACTCCCGAACAGGAAGTGGAGCTGGCCGTGCGGATCAAGCAGGGGGACCGGAGCGCGCTCGACGAGCTCGTGCAGAGAAACCTGAGGTTCGTCGTGACGGTCGCCCGCAAGTACACGGGGCGGGGGCTGTCGCTGGCGGATCTCATCGAAGAGGGAAACGTGGGTCTCATCAAGGCCGCCGAGCGGTTCGACGAGACGCGCGGATTCCGCTTCATCTCGTACGCCATCTGGTGGATCCGGCAGTCCATCCTGCAGGCGCTCAACGACCAGTCGCGCGTGGTCCGCATCCCGGTCAACCGGGCCGGCAAGGCCGTGAAGATCGACCGGACGGCGCGGGACCTGGAGCAGGAGCTGCAGCGCGTGCCCACGGAGGAGGAAGTGGGCAAGGCCGTCGGCATGAGCGAGGAAGAGGTCCGGCGCCACCGGTCCTACGTGCTGCGGGCCGTGTCGCTCGATGCTCCGGCGGGCGGGGAGGACGCCGAGACCCCGCTGGTCCATCTCCTGGAAGACGAGAGCACCGCCTCCCCGGACGATCGCGTGGCCGAGACGGACCTGGCCCGGGACCTCCGGGAAGCCATGAAGACGCTGGATCCCCGGGAGCAGAAGATCCTGAACGACTATTTCGGCATGGATACGGGCGAGGGGATCACGCTCGAAGCCATCGGGAAGGAGCTGGGCCTCACCCGGGAGCGGGTGCGACAGCTCAAGGAGCGCGCCATCCGCAAGCTCTTCCTCCGGCAGGACCGCGAGCGCTTGCGTTCGTACCTGTCCTGATCGCGCGCGCGGCCGGGAACTCGACACCGAGGGCGCGGAGGGGAACCTCCGCGCTCTTGATGCGTCCGGGGAGAACCCGGATCGTGCTTCAAGTGAAGGGCCGCGGCGGTCGATCCCGTAAGGAATCGCCCGACCCGCCGCCCGCGTCGCCTTGACAGCGCGCGGGCTCGCCGGTAGCGTGCCCGGTCAACCCATCCGCACCGCAGGAAGGTCTTCCACTTGCGCCCCGTTCTGACCCAGATCCAGCGAATCTTCGGACGAGCCCGCCGTCGCTACTCCGTCATGGTCATGTCCGGTCCGGACGGGCCGCTGCGGCAGTTCTCGCTGCCGGGGCTGCTCCTCCCGATCGCCATCGGATTCGCGCTGCTGGGCCTCCTCGGCGGCGGAGCGGCCATTCTGAGCTGGTCCTCGGAGCGCGTGGAGCGCGCCAACCTGGCCGTTCTGGAGAGCGAGAATCGTCGCCTGGCCAGCCAGCTGGAGGAGATCCGGGAGACGGTCGAGGCCTTCGAGGCCAAGATGGCCGACAACCTGGAGCGGGAGCAGGTCTACCGCAACCTGGCCAATCTGGAGCCGATCCCGGCCGAGGTGCAGCGCCTGGGGATCGGTGGTCCGCCGCCGTTCTCCGAGCTGGAGGACGAGGCGTCGCCGTCGCCGCTCGTGCGCGAGGCGCGGGTCATGCTGAACCGCCTCGACGAGTTGAATCGCCAGGCCCAGTTCCAGGGCTCCAACCTGGAGGAGACGGCCGCCGCGCTGAAGGACTCCCGCGAGGAGCTGGAGCGGATCCCGTCCATCAGCCCGGTGCGCGATGGCTGGTTCTCGTCCGGCTACGGCACGCGTTCGGATCCGTTCACCGGGAAGGCCACGCTGCACCGCGGCCTGGACTTCTCGGCGTTCACCGGCACCCCCGTCTATGCCACTGCCACCGGCAAGGTCGTCACCGCCGGCCGCCACCGCACGCTGGGACTCCTGGTGGAGGTGGACCACGGCAACGGCATCAAGACCCGCTACGGCCACAACTCGCGCCTGCTGGTGAAGGTGGGCCAGGAGGTGACGCGCGGGGACCTCATTGCCGAGGTGGGCAGCACCGGCCGATCCACGTCGCCGCACTGCCACTACGAGGTCCACATCCAGGGCCGCCACGCGAACCCGTGGCGCTACATCCTCGACGGTGGCCCCAAGCGACGCTCCCAGGCCTGACCCCACCGCCAGCGGACGCCGGCATCGGCAAGACCTGACCAACGCTCCGATTGAGGCTCAGCACGGACGCCGTTCGTGCCGATGCAACCCTCTGAAGGCTCAATCATTCCGAGGAGCGCAGGTCTCAATGGCAATCGACAGCAGCTCCGGCCCGGGCTTCGGCGCGGGACCGGACCCCGGCAATGATTCCGGCGGCTCGCCGCTGAGCCCCGCGGCCATCGAGCTGCGGGACTTCGTGGACGCGGTCGCCGAGAAGGTGGAGAAGCGCGATCCCGTCGTGGACGAGATCTGCGGCGCGATCGACGAGAGCATCCGGAGCGAGGACGTCGAGTTGCCTCGCCACCCCGACGTGGCGGCACGCATCCTCGATCTGGCGAAGGACCAGAACGCTTCCATGAAGGACATCCTCCGGCAGGTTCGCACCGACCCGGCGCTGGCCGGCCGGATCCTGGAGATGGCGAACTCCGCCGCGTACGCCGGCTCGCAGCCAGTGTACAGCCTCCAGATGGCGATCGTCCGCCTCGGCATCGTGAAGGTGGGCGAGGTCGCCTTCGAGATGACCGGCGGCATGCGGAACTTCCAGAAGGACAAGCGCAGCAACATGCTCGTCCGCCTCTGGAAGTACTCGATGGCCACCGCCTTCGCGTGCGAGGAGCTGGCGAAGAAGGTGAACGGCGAGCAGCCGGAAACCGGCTTCCTCACCGGCCTGTTCCACAACATCGCCAGCCCGCTCATCGTGGAGACGATCGGCCGCCTCGAGCGCGAGGGGCTCATCGCGCACCAGAGCGATGCGCGCGTGCTGGGCATCCTGGACGAGATCGGCGACACGTACACGGTGAAGCTCGTGAACTCGTGGAACGTGCCGAAGCCGTCGGCCGAGGCGGTTCGCCTGCAGCACGCCAAGGTGCGCGACCGCCGCGGCAAGCCGCTGGCCCACCTGCTCGTGTGTGGCAAGGCCGTCGCGGCGGAGATGGGCATGGGCGTGCGTCCGGAAGCCATCGACTTCAACCAGTGCCGCGACTTCCACTTCCTGCGCCTGGACGATCACGTGAAGATCGAGCCGGCGCGGGACACCGTCATCGAGAAGATGATCCAGCTTTCGCGTTCCTGAAGACCGAGACCTGCGCAGGCTCCCCCCGGAGTCTCTCGAGGCCGTCCGGTTCGCCGGGCGGCCTCTTGCACGCGGGGCGGTTTCGGCCGCGCCCCCGTGCTATCCTCGCCGGCTTCCACCGGGAGGAAACCGTGCTCGCGTCCCTTTCCAACGTCTCCTTCGGCTACGTCGCCGATCCGATCTTCTCGGGGCTCTCCTTCCAGGTGAACCCCAAGGAGCGGCTCGGCATCGTCGGCCCGAACGGACACGGCAAGTCGACGCTGCTGCGGCTCATCGCCGGTACGTTGAAGCCGGAAGACGGCGATCGGAGCGTGCGGCGCGGCGTGGAGATCGGCTACCTGCGGCAGTCGCAGGAGTTCGAGGACGACGTCACGGTCCACGACCTCCTCATGGGCACGTTCCCGGAGCTGCTGGCCTGCGAGCGGAAGCTCCACGCCGTGCAGGAGCGCATGGCGAACGGCGACGACTCGGCGGCCACGCTGGAGGAGTATGGCAATCTCCAGCACCGCTTCGAGGAGCTGGACGGCTACGCCCTGGAGGCGAAGGCGTCGTCCCTCGCTTCCGAGGTGGGCTTCGGCGAGGACGATCTCCGGCGCAAGGTGGGAACGCTGTCCGGCGGCGAGCGGACGCGCTTCGAGCTGGCGCGCGTGCTGCTCCGCGCTCCGGATCTCCTGCTCCTCGACGAGCCGACGAACCACCTCGACCTCGTCCAGATCGAGCGCCTGGAGCGGCGGCTGGCGGAGTATCCGAACGCCTTCCTGCTCGTCTCCCACGACCGGGCGTTCCTGCGCGCCGTCTGCACCGGCATCGTCGAGGTGGAGCGCCAGGGCGCCACGCGCTACGTTGGCGGCTACGACGCGTGGAAGACGCAGCGCGAGGCGCGCCTCAAGCGGGCGCTGGACGAGTACGTCCGCCAGCACGAGAAGGTGGAGAAGACCGAGGACTTCATCCGAAAAAACATCGCCGGCCAGAAGACGAAGCAGGCGCAGAGCCGCCGCAAGATGCTGGAGCGGATGGAGAAGGTGGAGCGACCGGAGGACGTCTGGGAGGCGGCCACGCACCTCGGCATGGAGTTCGATCCCGGCGAGCATCCCGGCGGCCGCGAGACGATCCGGGCGAAGGACGTCTCCGTCGGCTACGACGACAAGCCGCCGCTCGTCACGGGGTTCGACTGGACGCTGCACCGCGGCGACCGCGTGGGGATCATCGGCCCGAACGGCGCCGGCAAGACGTCGCTGCTGCGCGTGCTGCTCGGGAGGATGTCGCCGGTCGACGGCCTGGTGGAGCTGGGCTACCAGGTGCAGCCCGGCTACCTCGACCAGAAGCTCACCCGCGGCCTGGAGATGAACCGGTCGCTGGTGGAGGAGGTCCGCATCGTCCGCCCGGACCTGACCATCGAGGGGGCGCGCGATGCCCTCGCCCGCTACCGGTTCCTGGGGGAGGACGTGTTCAAGGCCGTCGGGGCGCTGTCCGGCGGCGAGCGCTGTCGCCTGTCGCTGCTGAAGCTGTCGCTGAAGCCGTTCAACCTGCTCGTGCTCGACGAGCCGACGAACCATCTCGACATTCCCGCCCGCGAGGTCCTGGAGCGAGCGCTGTCAAAATATGACGGAACGCTTCTCGTGATCTCGCACGATCGCGAGTTCCTGGACAAAGTCGTGGAGAAGGTTCTCTGGGTGGAGAGCGGCGAGGTCCGACTCTTCGAGGGGAACTGGTCCGAGGCGCGGCGGAAGATGCGGGCAGGGGACGCGGTCGTCGGGACGGCCTTCGTGAAGCCTGATCCGCCCGCCGCGCCGTCGGACGCCCCGCCCCCGGGGGGTGGGGGGAACAAGAAGGCCAAGAAGTCTGACGCAAGACCGGAAACCGACCAGCGTCGCCAATCCAAGGAGCGTCGGCGCCGCGAGACCCAGGCGAAGACCCGGCTGACCCGCCTGGAGAAGGACATCGCGGACTTCGAGGCGCGGCTCACCGAGTTGACCGCGGAACTTCAGAAGGACCCCGACGACTGGGAGCGCCTCCACGACCTCGCCCGGGAGGAGCAGGCGCTGCGCGCGCGCCTCGACCGGCGCTACCAGGAGTGGGAGCGGGTGTCCGAGGAGCTGGAGAAGCTCGCCTAGCGACGCTCCAGCGCCAGGCGAACGCCGAGCGCTACCAGCACGGCTCCGGAGAACCGCGCCACGGCCGCCCGCACCCTCGGCCGATCCAGCCAGCGCCGCCCGCTCGACACCACCCACGTGATCGTGCCGAGCCAGACGATGCCCTGCAGGTTGTGGATGGCGCCCAGCAGGATCGACTTGGCCAGCACGGGGTCGCCGGGCGACAGGAACTGCGGCAGGAACGCCAGGTAGAACACGGCCACCTTCGGGTTCAGGACGTTGTTCAGCAGTCCCTCGAGGAAGGAGTCTCGCCGGGAGCGGAACCGGCCTTCCGCGGCCCCCGACGACGACCCGTCCGTGCCGCGCCCGGCGTCCCGCAGCGTCTTCACGCCCAGCCAGATGAGGTAGGCCGCGCCCAGCCACTTCACGGTGGTGAAGGCCGCGGCGGAGCGCGCCAGAATCACCGACAGCCCCAGCGCGGAGAGCACCGCGTGGACGAGGACCCCGCTCACGATGCCGCCCGTGGTGGCCAGACCGTCCGCGCGGCCCCCTCGCATCGTGTTCTTCAGCACCAGCATCGTGTCGGCGCCGGGCGTGATCGTCAGGACGGCCGCCACGGCCGTGAACGCCAGCACCTGGGAATCGAACATCGCCTCTCCCTCCTCAGAAATGGCTCAGCCGAAGGGGGCGAACCGGCCGATTGGCCATTGTAACCCCTCGGATCCCGATCGGCCCCCTCGCGGAGGTGAAGATGAGCCCCCTCGCCCGATGTCTCGCGCCGGCCGTCCTGGCCACGATGCTCCTGGCTCCGGCCGCCGATGCCGGTTCGCTGCGGATCGGTCTCCACGCGCTGCGGCTGGAACCGCAGAGCGACGTGGAGGAATACGCCGACGCCTCCTGGGGCGGCGGGCTGGAGGTCTCCTACCCGCTGGCGTCCGGCCAGGGGTGGGTCTCGCTGACCGGCGAGCTCGCCATCGTGAACTTCAGGAGCGAGACCCTCGTGCGGACGGACCCTGACATTCTCCTGCGCACGGAGCAGACGAACCAGCAGAACCTGTTCCGGGCGGGCATGGGGCTGCGTCTCGGGCCGACGTTCGGGCCGATCCAGCCGTACGCCGGCGTGACCGGCTACTTCGCGGCGCATGGGATCTCCAGCAAGCTGGTCGTGCCGAACGACGCGAACCCCGACAACGTGATCGAGCAGGATCTCGGCAGCTCCAACGACGGCGGCATGGGCTGGAGCGGAACCGCGGGCGTGAACATTCCCCTGGCGCCGGTCCTGAGCGTCTACGGCGGCGCCACGATGCTGCGGCTGTACGGCATCGACCAGCCGCTGGGCGAGGACGAGGTGACGATCGATCCGGAGTACTGGGAGATCCACTTCGGCCTGGCGTTCTCGCCCGGCTCGATGGTGGGGCGCTAGCGCCGGGTCAGCGCCGCTCCACCTCGATGGGCCGGATCCGCCGGCGGTTCACCATCACGCAGTCGAACTCGATGAGGCGGAGCGTCTCGTCGGTGGTGATCGGCCAGACGCCGGACAGCTCGAAACCCTCGGACTCCAGACGCTCGATGGTCACGTCGTAGCGCGGCATCCCCTCGTAGAGCGGCAGGACCGAGGCCTCGGTCTGCAGGCCGATCATCTCGCCCAGCGCGTCGCCCGCGCCGGCGATGACCTTCAGGTCGAAGCCCTGCGTGTCCATCTTCAGGTAGGGCCGCCGGCAGCCGAACTTCTCGCGCAGCTCCGGAAAGACGTCGCGCAGCCGGCGGATCTCCACCGTCTCCGTGTCCACCTTCGTGTTGGAGTCGCGGAAGCGCTCCGTGTGCGAGTGGTCGGGATCCAGGAACGAACTCAGATCGTCCGCCCGCATCACGTTCATCTCGTTCGTGGTCGCCTCGTCGCCCAGGGCGAAGGGGAACACGTGCCAGTCCGGATCGCCCGCGGCCTGCCCGGCCAGATCGGCGTTGAGGCGGGGAACCGGCTCGAACGAGAGGACGGTGCCCGCGTACTCCACGACCTCCCGGAGGAAGCGGCGGTACTGACCGCGGTTGGCGCCGACGTCCAGGACGACGTCCACCTCCTGCGAGGCGAGCAGCCGCTTGAGGTGAAGCCCCAGGCCGATGCTCTCCAGGTGGGCGCTGGGAACCGCCTGGTAGCCGGCCCGGCGCAGGGCGTTCCCGATCATCGTCTTGGGGGACATTCCCACCGCGCGTCTTCCTCCGCTGGGGGCCTCGGGGCCGGGCGGACGACGCCCGGAGAAGGGCGCAGCGTAGCACACCGGGGCCGCGCGGGCCCCGGCGCGGCTCAACCGGCGGAGCGCGGGTCGGGGACGGGGGCCGGGGGCGAAGGGGCGTCTTCGGGGCCGGGCTCGGGTTCGGCGGCGCGGGATCGCTCCGACGTGATCATCGCCACGGCCGCGATGATGGCGGCGGCGGCCAGCAGCGTGCGTGGTCCGACCGTCTCGGCGCCCAGCCACCAGCCCAGGAAGACGGCGATCATCGGGTTCACGTAGGCGTAGGTCCCCACCTTGGCCGGCGTGGAGACCTGCAGGATCCAGACGTACGCCGTGAACGCCACGAACGAGCCGAACGCGATCAGGTACGCGAGCGACAGCCACGACTTCAGCGTGATGGCGGCAGGATCCAGCCGCCCGAACTCCCCGCCGATCGCTCCCGCCAGCGTCAGCGCCGCGCCGCCGGCCGTCATCTGCATCGCGGTGGAAAGGAACGGCGACTCCGGAAGCTCCGCGCGCCGCGAGTAGAACGACCCCGACGCCCAGAGCAGCGACGCCAGGAGGACGGCCACCGCTCCCAGGAAGACGGACGGTTCGGCGGTGGCGCCGCTCCCCGGCTCCACCAGGATGCCGACGCCGAGGAAGCCGAGCAGCAGGCCGGCGATGCCCCGCGCGCGAGGTCGCTGGCGGCGCTCGAAGACGGAGGCCATGATTGCGAGGTAGAGTGGAACCGAGGCGACCAGCAGCGCGGCCAGTCCGGACGGCACCCACTGCTGCGCCCACGCCACGAGGCCGTTCCCGCCCAGGAGGAGCAACGTGCCGATGATCGCGGTGGATCGCCACTGGGCCGGAGACGGCGCCGCGGCCCCCCGACCGCGGCAGACGGCGTAGAGCACCGCGCCGGAGAACAGGAAGCGCGCACCGGCCGACAGGAACGGTGGCATCGTCTCCACCACGAACCCGATCGCCAGGTACGTCGACCCCCAGACGAGGTACACCGCGAGGAACGCGGCCCCGACCAGGGTGCGGGGCGGTGCGGGGCGTTCGGAAGCGCGCATGGATCCTCCTCCGGCGGAGGTCCAGTCTACGGCCGGAAGCGTCGCGAGGCTGGCCGGATCCGGCCGCGTCGCCCGGGGCGCGAACCTGTTCCCCCGTGGGGGGTTGATCCGGGTCGAGCCCGCGCCCGCGGGCCGCCCCGCCGGGGCCCGACCCCGCCGGCCGCTTGACACCGCCGCGCGCCCGTCCCTAGGCTGCGGGGCGGCGAAGGGATGACGAGGACGGATCCGCGAGGATCCCGGGAGGACAACGTGCCGAATCGATCGATCCGCGGCCTCTCCGGCCGCCCGCCCGGATCGTGCCGCGGAGCCCTGCTCCTGCTGGCCGCGCTCCTGGCCGTCGCCCCCGCCGCCTCCGCCACCGACCTGCTCGCCATCCGGCACTGGTCCGCGCCGGACCACACGCGCATCGTCGTCGACCTGTCCGAGGGCGCGTCTTACGTCCACCGCGACCTGGGCGATCCTCCCCGGATCGCGGTCGATGTGGCGGGCGGGCGCTTCAGGCTGTCGAAGAACCCCATCTCCATCGGCGACGGTCTGGTGCAGCGCATCCGCTTCAACGAGCTGAAGCAGAGCGGCAAGGCGCAGGTGGTCCTGGATCTTGAGGTGGCCGCGCGCTACGACGTCTTCGCGCTGGAGAAGATCCCCGGGCAGAAGCCGGATCGAATCGTCATCGACGTGAAGCGGCCGCCGGCGATCCGGAAGTCCACGCGTCCCACCACGGAGAACCGCATCGGGCCGGAGTCGTTCGGCGACTTTCTCATCATGGTGGACCCCGGCCACGGCGGGGAGGACTCCGGCCGCACCAATTCGGACGGCCTGCGCGAGAAACACCTCGCCCTGGACTTCTCCCGCGCGCTCGCGGACGAGATCAACAGCCGGCGCGGGTTCCGGGCGGAGCTGACGCGGAACGGGGACTACTTCGTCTCCCTGGGCCGACGGCGCGAGATCGCCGAGGAGCGCGGCGCGCACCTCTTCGTCTCCGTCCACTTCAACGCGGCGCCGTCCCGCTCCGCCCGCGGCACGGAGGTGTTCTTCGTCTCGCTGAGCGGCGCGGAGGACCGCAAGACGAGGGAGCTCGTCCAGGCGGAGAACTCCGCCGACCTGGTGGGCGGCTTGCCGCCCCGGGACGAGGGAACCACGGATCATCTCGTGCAGATGCTGGCCGATCTTCGTCAGGCCGACTCCGTGGAGCGGAGCCAGCAGCTGGCCGTCGCGCTGACGGATCACGTCGGTCGCATTCCCGGATTGCCGACGCGCAACGTGAAGCAGGCGGGTTTCGCCGTGCTGAAGTCGCTGTTCATCCCCGCGGTGCTGGTGGAGGTGGGCTTCCTGACGAACCGCGACGACCTCCGGTTCGCCAAGAGCTCCAAGAACCGCGACCGCTTCGTGGAGTCCATCACCGACGGCCTCGTGGAGTACTGCGAGCGGGTCGAGATCCCCCGGCTCGGCTGGAAGATCCACACGGTCTCCAGCGGCGAGTCGCTCTCCGTCATCGCCAGCAGCTACGCCATGAACGTGGAAGCGCTCAAGCGGGCGAACCACCTGAACGGCGAGCAGATCCGCCCCGGCCAGAAGCTGCGCGTCCGGCCCCGCTAGCCTCTCCGCGTCCGCTCGCTGTCCCGGTCCGCGACGATCCGCTATGATCGGTGCGACCTCATCCCACCGGAGCACGACGCATGGCCATCCAGGGCGCCAGGGAACTCGCGGCGGAGCTCGCCTCCATCCGCAAGGGCAAGACCCGCCCGCTCTATCTGGTTCACGGGACGGAGGGCTACCTCGTCCGCACGTCCGCCGATGCCATCGCGTCGTCGCTGGCCGAGGCGATGGGGGCGGAGCGGATCACACAGGACGCCGCCGGACAGTCGGCCGAGGCGGTGCTGTCGCCCGTGACGTCGCTGTCGCTCTTCGCGTCCGCGCAGGTGGTCGTGGTGAAGAACTTCTCGCACCTCCTCACCGGCGACGCGGCCGATCGCCTGCTGGCCGGACTGGACTCCGTGTCGGGAGAGGGCAACGCCCTGGTCTTCACGGCCGGGGGAACCGGCCCCGGCGAGAAGCTGGACAAGCGCGTGAAGGGTTACAAGGGCCTCGTGAAGCGCGCGGCCGTCGTGGAGCTCAACACGCAGAAGCCGGAGGACCTGCTGCTCTGGCTCAAGGAGAAGGCGCGCGAGGAAGGGAAGACGCTGGACCCCGACGCCGCGCAGCTCCTGCTGATGCGCACCGGCCCCGACATGGAGACGCTGCGCATGGAACTGGACAAGGCCGTGCTCTACCACCTGGAAGAGAAGCGCATCACGGCGGACTCCCTCGCCCGCCTCGTCGGGAAGACGCGCGAGGACGCGGTGTGGGACGTGTCGGAGCGGATCGCGGCGGGCGATGCTCCCGGCGCGCTCAACCTGCTCGAGGATCTCTTCGTGGCGGGAACGTACCCGCTCGTCGTGCTCACGCTCCTCGTTCGGCAGACGCGGCACATGCTGCAGGCGCGTCTCCTGTGGGAACGCGCCGGCTGCCCGCCGTTCGGTGATCCCCGCTCCTTCCAGGGTCGCGTCAATCCGGAGAAGGGCGCGTTCGGCGGCGGCGCGGACGACGTCACGACGATCCATCCCTTCGCATCGTTCAAGCGGTTCGAGGCGGCGCGCGACCACGATGTGCCCGAGCTCCGGCAGCTCCTCTCCCGTCTGCGCCGCGCGGACCGTGAGGCGAAGACCGGCGTGGGAGCCGGCGCGCGCGAGACCGTGGAGCAACTCGTGCTGGATCTTTGCGCGGCGGCCGTGCCGGGGCGGAGCGCGGCATGAGCGAGCTGATCGGCCACGAGGTCGTCCGGGAGCGGCTCCGTCGCAGCGCGAAGTCGGATCGCATCCCCCACGCGATGCTCTTCGCCGGGCCGGAGGGCATCGGCAAGCGATCCATCGCGATGGAGTTCGCGCGCGCGCTGGTCGCCGGCCGGGACGAGGAGGAGCGCGATCGCTTCGATCGAGCCGCCCACGATCGCTTCGTGCTCTACGAGGATCTGGATCGCCCGCTCTGCGTGCCGCGCTCCGCGCTGCTTTCACGCTTCGGAAACTTGGACGCGTTGCTCGCGGAGTACGCGGTCCTGGAAGCGGAGGGCTGGATCCGCGGCGTCTCGTCCGCGCCGGGGCCGGACGCGGTCGACCGCCTCGTCCGCAACCCGGAGAAGTTCCTCGGCCGCAAGGGCATCCCCTTCGCCGACGTGCTGGAGAGGGAATTGGCCGCGCTGGAGAAGTCGCGGAAGTCCACGCCGGCCTCGGTGGCGCTGGCGCGCCGGATCTTCTCCGGCGGAACGTCGCGTGCGTTCTACCGTCGCAATCTCGGCATCGAGCTGATCAACGGGAAGGGAGACGGCAGCTACTTCCGGACGGTGGAGTCGCTGCTGTCGCGATCGGCCGGGGGCGGCTGGCGCGTCGCCATCCTGGACGATGCGCATCGCATGACGCCGGAGGCCGAGAACGCGTTCCTCAAGACGCTGGAGGAGCCGCCACCCGACACGCTGCTGCTGCTCGTCACGTCGGATCCCACGTCGCTGCTGCCCACCACGATCTCTCGCTGCGCCCGCGTCGTGTTCGATGCGCTGACCGGGGAGCAGGTGTCGCGCTTCCTCGTCGAGCGGCAGGGGCTCTCCACCGGCGACGCGGAGCTCGTGGCGTCGCTGTCCGGCGGCAGCGTCGGCAAGGCGCTGGAGCTGGCGGAGATGGACTTCTCGGAGCGCCGGACGTTCGTGGAGAACCTGCTCGGGGCTTTCGCGGCGGGCGATCTCTCCCGCGCGATGGCCCTCGTCGGCGCCCACCTGGCGCAGGCCGAGGGCGACAACGTCCGCGAGGCCCAGCGTCGGCAGGCGCGGTTCCTCCTGGAGCTGCTGGGTCTGGCGCTGCGCGACGTCGCGCTGGCGGTCGCCGTGTCGGATCTGCCTTCCCTGGCCGGGCTGTCGGCCGACGCGGTCCGCCGGTTCGCCTCCGCGCACGACGCCGAGACGTGGGAGCGTCTCTTCGAGGCCTCGGTCACCGCCGCCGCCGACGTGGACCGGAGCGTGGAGCCGCGCCTCGCCCTGGAAGCCATGCTCACCGGCGCGATGCCGCCGGCGGCGGTCTCCGGATGATGCGCCTGGCGCCCCGCACGCTGGCCCCGCTGGCCGCCGCACTGATCATCGGCTGCGCGGACGAGCCCCGCATTCCCGAGGAGGAGCTGGAGCGGGATGCCGCGCCGCCGTCGCTCACGCCGGACGCGCTGATGGTGCGGTTCAAGGAGGTCAAGGGAACGGGCTTCTCGCGCGAGAGCTGGGAGGTGGAGATCCTCCAGATGGGGAGCGACGTCCGCGTGCGCGGGGTCGTGCGGACGGGCGGCAACTCCGTTCCCGTGTACCAGGCGCTCAGCCGCGAGGAGTACGTGGAGTTCTGGCACTGGCTGAAGAAGTTCCCGCTGGACCGCGCCCGCCTCGTGGAGGACGACACCGCGCCGCCCGCCGAGTGGCGCAAGTCGCTGGACATCGACGTGGTGCTGGGACCGGAGGAACGCCTCCGGTCCAAGAACACGTGGACGCGGCCGCTGACCAACGCCCACTGGGTGGACCAGGTGGAGGAGCGCCTGCACTCCCTGACGCTCAACCTGGCCGAGGACGAGATCCGTCGCCTGAAGGACGACCCGGGCTCGGACGACGAGGCCGTTCGGGAGGCGGTCCAGGACGTCCTTGAGGACCTCACCGACGAGGCCGGCGTCCTGCACTCCCCTACCGACGGCCCCTGATCCCGTGCCGGGCGTCCCCCGACTCGTCGTCGACACGAACCTGTTCGTCGGGTGGCTGTTTCGCCCCTCGGCCCCCGGACCCGCGGAGATCGTTGCGCGGTGGGAGCGAGGCGACGTCCGGCTGTGCGTGTCGGAGCCGGTCCTGCGGGAGGTCCGCGCCACGCTCCGTCGCCTGCCCGCGTCGGCCGACCGGAAGGAGCGGGTGCTGGATCGCCTGGAGGATCCGGCGTCCACGGACCTCGTCCCGGACCCGCCCGACTCCGGGTTCCGGTGCGGGGACCCCTCGGACGACAAGTTCCTGCACCTCGCCGCCGCCGCGTCGGCCGATGCGCTGGTGACCAGCGACCGGGCGCTGCTGGAAGTGCGCGGATTCCCCGTCCCGATCCTGAAGAGCGGTCAATGGCTTCGCAGGGACGGCCGATGAACGGAGCGAACGGTTGTCCCCGTTCGGACGCCTGCTTATGATGGGACGACGGCTGGCCGCCTCCCCGCCGAAGCCCTCCGGGGCGGCTCTCGCCCGACCCGCCCTGCCGAAAGGAACCGACCGGTGGTCTGGAAACATTGGACCCGGAATCTCGGCGCGAAGATCCTCAGCTTCGTGGTGGCGGTGGGCGTCTGGCTGTCGGTGACCAACCGCATCGAGTTCGAGCGGACGCTGGAGTTCCCCATCCGCTACGCCAACCAGCCCGCCAGTCTCACCCCGGTGGAACCGCTGCCGCAGGAGGCCAAGGTCCGCGTGCGCGGCAAGGGCAAGTTCCTGCGGTACACGCTGCGGGAGGGCTACCTGCAGGTGGATCTCAGCGGCTACCAGAACGGCTCCAACCAGATCCTCTACTCCGGCGAGGACCTGATCCTTGCGGACGACGTGGAGGTGAGCCGAGCGGACGTCGTGGAGCCGCGCCGGGTCGCCGTGGAGTTCGACGACACCGTAGTGAAGGACGTGGAGATCACGGCCACCGTCGTCGGGACCCCGGACGATCGCTACACGCAGGTGGGCAAGACGTTCCTCTCGCCAGCAATGGCCCGCGTGAAGGGTCCGCGGCGACTGGTGGAGGAGGTCACGCTCCTCGCCACGCGCGAGATCGACATCTCGGACAAGCGGAGCACCGTGCGCAAGCGCGTGCGCCTGCGCCCGCCCGCGTCACCCACCATCGAGGTCACGCCCACCACCGTGGACGTCGGCATCACCATCGAGCCGCTGCTGGTGGAACGCATCGAGGGCGTGCAGCTGCAGGTTGCCAACGGCGGTGCGGCCGATCGTGCCGTGTCCTTCCTGCCGTCGGTCGCGGTCGTGGAGATCGAGGGGGCGCGCAGCTTCGTGGAAGTGGCGGCGAAGGAGCTCTCCACCCTCTACCTGCACGCGGACGCCTGGCCGCCGGGCGAGGGTACGCTCACGTTCGACCGCCTGGACGGTCGCGACGTGATCTTCTCCCTGCAGGCCACGCCCCGGGTCGGGGAAGCCCCCGAAGCTCCCGAAGCCGGCGAAGCCGCGGCCGACGTCCCGGCGCCCGCGCCGATCACCATCACCGGCCGCCTTCCCGTTCCGCGCGACGTGCGAGTCCTGTCGCTGGCGCCGCAGCGTTTCCTCGTGAGCGTCGCCGAACCGTCGCTGGCCGAAGCCGGATCGCCCGAGAGCGCGGACAGCGGATCGTGATCCTCGGCATCGAGACCTCCTGCGACGAGACGTCGGTGGCCCTGCTGGACGATGCGAGTCGCGTGCGTTCCAACGTCGTCTCCTCGCAGTCCGTGCACGAACTGTACGGCGGCATCGTCCCGGAAATCGCCTCGCGCGAGCACGTGAAGACGATGCTCCCCGTGCTGGATCGCGCGCTGGAGGAAGGGGACGCCACGCTCGAGGACGTCACCGGCATCTGCGTCACCAGCGGCCCCGGTCTGGTGGGAGCGCTCCTCGTGGGCGTGACCACGGCCAAGTCGCTGGCGCTGGCGCGGAACCTTCCGCTGCTCGGCGTGAACCACCTCGAAGGGCACGCGCTGTCGCCGTTCCTGGAGGAACCGGACCTGCCCACGCCGGCCGTCGTGCTGGTGGCGTCCGGCGGGCACACGCTCCTGGTCCACGTGAAGTCGATGGAGGAGCTGGAGGTCGTCGGCCGCACCCGCGACGACGCGGCCGGTGAGGCCTTCGACAAGGTGTCGGTGCTGCTGGGCCGCGGCTATCCGGGCGGCGCGGCGGTGGAGAAGCTGGCCGAGAGCGGGGACCCTGCGGCGTTCGACTTCCCCCGCTCCTGGCTGGAGCCCGACACGCTGGACTTCTCCTTCTCGGGCATCAAGACGGCGGTGCGCCTCGCCCTGGAACGCGACGAGTCGCTGCGCGAGGAACCGCGGTCGCACGACGTGGCGGCCAGCTTCCAGGCCGCGGTCATCGAGGTGCTCGTGCGCCGGACGCTGGCGGCGGCCGACCGGTTCGGCGTGTCGTCCGTAGCGGTGGCGGGAGGCGTGGCGGCGAACGGCGCGCTCCGGCGGGCGATGCAGCAGGCGTGCGAGGAGACCCGCCGGCGATTCGCGGTGCCCCGTCTCTCCTACTGCGGCGACAACGCGGCGATGATCGCGTTCGCCGGGAAGCTCCGGCTGGACCGCGGCGAGCGATCGTCGCTGGAGCTGGACGCCGACCCCAACGCACCGCTCGGTTCCGGACCCAACCGGGCCAACCCCCGGCGCAAGCGACCGTCCACCCGGACCTGAGTCGTGCGGGACGCGGTGCCGTGCAGGCAACCTGCCCCGCGGCCCGTCGCTTCGCCCGGGGTTCCTTCGCGCGGGCTCGCATTCGGTTGCCTTCCTCGGCTGGCACGGGCCTTGCGGTCTTCCGGGGAAACACCCCCGCGAGGAACAACCGATGCGACGCTCCCTGCTTCCGCTGCTCGTGCTCGCCTGCACGGTGGCCGCCTGCGATCCCCAGTTCGCTCCCGAGACCTCCTCGAGCTCCGGCGGAAACCGGGGAGGAACCGGCTCCGGCGGGAACGGCGGCGCCGACGTCACCTGGAACATCAACAACACCGGCGGCAACGTGCCGCCCGGCCGCCACGTCTTCCGCGTGTCGGCCAGCGCGACGGATCCCAACGTTCCGCTCACCGCCGCGCCCGAGGGCGCCTTCGATGCGTACCTCTGGCTGGTCACGTCGAACCTGGGGGTCTCCGCCCTGGAGTTCGACCTGCGCCACGACGGCGCCGCGCGCCCGGAGGGCTGGGAGGAGTTCCACCAGCTCTGGTTCACGCCCGCGCCGACGAACCTGTCGCTCACGTGGGAAGAGGGTGGGGAGATGGATGTCGCGGTCGGAAGCTGCCCGACGCAGCAGGCGCTGGTCGGGACGTTCCACCTGGAGGCGACGGGCGGAGACATCCGCATCGAGATCGTCCCCGGCAGTCCCAACGCCGGTGCGGTCCCGTGCGACTATGACGCGATCCAGGCGTTCGAGTGTGCGCCGCTCACCTTCGACGTGCCGGAGACGCCGACGAGCTGACGAGACGAGGCCGCGCGGACCCTCCGGCCCGCGCGGCCCGCGTTCATCGGAGCCGGAGCACGGAGCGGGTCTCGGTGCGATCGGCCGTGGTCAGGCGGACGTAGTAGACGCCCGCGGCCACGGATCGTCCCGCGCCGTCCCGACCGTCCCAGACCACGCCGCCGGACCCCGCGGCGCGGCGTCCCTCCGCCAGCGTCCGGATCTCACGCCCGGCCGCATCGAACACGCGCAGCGAGATCTCCCCGCCGGTCGGCAGCGTGAACTCCACGCGTGTGGAACCGCGGAACGGGCTCGGACGGGCACCGTGCAGCATCGACGGATCATCGGCCGGCGCCACCGAGGGTGTATCGACGGCCGAGACGGGAGCCAGGGCCTCGCCCTCCACCGCCCGGTAGTGGGCGCCCGCCGGAACGTCCGTGTACACGTCGACGGCGCCCGACGGCCAGTCGATCCGGAGCGAATCGATCGTCGTGGCGCCGGCCAGCCCGAAGTGCGCGCGAAGGTCGCGGGATCCGGTGAGGCCGGTGGCCCCCGTGATCTCGCGCAGCTGCCACGTGGGACTGCCCTGCACCGTGGCCAGCGCCCGCACCTTCGCCCCGATCGCCGACCGGTTCGACTGGACGCCCTCGCAGCGCACCGTCACCCACGCGCCGCCCACGTTCGTCTCGTTGCGGTACAGCCGGTCCGGCAGCGCTCCTCCGGTTCCCTCCACGAACGGGACGAAGACGTCCAGGTCGCCGTCGTCGTCGTAGTCGGCCACGGCGCCGCCCGCCTGGACGACCCGCGGACCGCTCACGAGATCGCCGACCACCAGCGGCCCGACCCGCCGGAAGGTGTAGTCCGGGGGACCGTCGTTGCGGTAGTAGCGGTTCCGCCCCGTGAAGTTCTCGACGCTCGTCGCGCTGTAGACGATCAGGTCGAGGTCGGCGTCGTTGTCGAAGTCTCCCCACGACTGGCCGATGGAGATGTCGGTGTCGTTCACGATCGTCCCCGTCGTGATCTGCGTCCAGCCGCCGCCTCCGTCGTTGCGCCAGAGTTCGTTGGCCATTCCGGCGCCCGTCGGCGGGAACGTCGAGAAGTTGATCCCGGCGTTCGTGATGTAGAGATCCAGATCGCCGTCGTTGTCGTAGTCGACGAAGGCGGTCTCCTCGCCGTCCCGCGCCACCGTCGCCCACGGGGACGTCACGTCCGGCGTGAACGTGGCGGTCCCCGTCTCGACGAGCTCGTTCGTCCAGAAGTAGTCGGTGGCCAGCGTGCCGTCCCGCCGCGACGCGGTGATGGACAGGTCCAGGTCGCCGTCGAGGTCCCGGTCGGACCAGCGGGGGCAGACGTACGTGTCCGTGCCGCCGGAGACGAACGCCACGGTCTCGTCGCGGGTGAACGTCCCGTCGCCGTTGCCGCGAAAGAAGACGTTCGGCAGGGCGAGCGAGTCGAGCGGGGGCGGGTACGCCTCGATCGTGGTCGCGACGACCAGGTCCAGCCAGCCGTCATTGTCGATGTCGCCCCAGGCGGCCCCGTTCCCGTAGATCGTGTTCTCCCCGTCAATGTCGCCGGAGAGCACGCGGTCGAGCTGACCGCCGCCGACGTTCTCCCAGAGCGACGAGTTGAGGCTCACGGTGGGTGGCGGGCCGCCCTCCGTGACGTAGAGATCGTCGTCCCCGTCGTTGTCGGCGTCCGCGACGACGACGCCGATGGACCCGGCATGGAAGTCGGTCAGCTCCACGCCCTGGATGCGCGTGAACGTGTCCCCGCCGTCGTTGCGGAAGAGGCGGTTCTCCGTGGCCGTGCTGTCGAAGTCGAACACCGTGACGAACACGTCCAGATCGCCGTCGGAGTCGTAGTCCAGCCAGCCGGCGGAGAACGACGACGTGGGATCGGGGTCGAGGGTGAGCGGGGTGAAGAGCTGCGCCCGCGCCGCGGTCGGCGCGAAGAGCAGGGCGATCAGGGGCAACGCGAGTCCTCGTCGCATGTGGATCTCTCCGGGATTCGGGGTGCGGGGAAGCGCCCGTACCCTGCCCTGGAGAGCCGCCTGCGTCGTTTCCCTCGATGGAGGGAAACCTCCGGAGGGGCGAAGCGGAGGGTTCTAGGGGTCGTCCGCCGCGGAGTCCGCCGAGGGGTGGTCGCGGAGCCAGGCGGTCGGCGTGGTCCCGGTGGCCTTCCGGAAGGCGGCGAGGAAGGACTTCTTCTGGTGAAACCCGACCTCCAGGGCGATCTCCAGGATCGTCTCGCCGGGCTGCCGGTCCCGAAGCCGCCGCAGCGCCGCCTCGATCCGGTAGCCGTTCACGTAGTCGTAGAAGGTCCTTCCCGCCCCGGCGTTCAGCGCCTCCGAGACCTGGTGGGGCGGGACCCCGACGAACCGGGCGAGATCCGCCAGCCGCAGGGATCCGTTCTCCCACGCCCGCCGCCGGTTCATCTCGGCGTCCAGGCGGGCGAGCAGATCGCGCCGCCGTTCCTCATCCAGCGCCGACGTCGCGTAGCGGGGGCGCGCGCGGTCGGACGATGCGGCTTCACGGGGCGCCGGGGCGGACGCGGTCCGCAGCGACCCCAGATCGGGGAAGAGGAACCCGGAATCGCGCAGTGTCGACCAGGCCATCACGAAGACGAGGATCGCCAGCAGCGCCAGCGACGCGAAGTCCGCGTCCGAGGAGTACCGCCCCGTGGCGTGCAGGCCCACGACCACGAACGCGTTGACGACGACGTGGGCGACGAAGAGCGAGAGGGCGTTCCGGAGCCTGTGCAGGCGCAGGATTCGACCGCCGGACTCGGAGGATCGCCACGCCCGCTCGTAGGATGAGAGCTGACGGACGGCCGCGGCGCCGTACAGCGCCAGCTGCAGCACGTAGACGGTCCAGAAGAACAGGTACACCGGTCCCGGCCCGGACCCGAACGTGGAGTGGAAGACCGCCAACTTCTCCGAGCCCGTCCGAGCGAAGAACGGGGCGAGCTGCACCAGGCAGACCGCCGCCGGAAGTCCGTGCACGAGGTCGAAGCTCCGGACGGCCCGCGACGGCCGCACCAGGGAACGAACGTACAGCCACAGCAGCGGGCCGATGAGGAACGTCGTCGGCCGAGTCACGAAGATGAGGTCGGGGAAACGCGCGTAGCCGCCGGTGAGGGCGAGCGTGGCCTCCAGCAGCTGGACCGCGACGAGGAACGTGAGGCCGGCCAGCGCGAGGCGGGCGCGCCGGTTGCCGGACGCGGGCAGCAGGCAGAGGCTGCTCACCACGAGTCCCTGCCCCGCCCCGAAGAGCAGCAGGAGCGGGCGGAACTCCCAGAACGTCGTCACGGCGCGGCCTCGGCTTCCACCGCCCCGGCGGCCTCCGCGTTCCGCTCTTCGATCCGCCGAAGCGCGGTGGCCAGCGGCGGGACGTTCCACTCCGCGCGATCCTCGTCCGTGACGGACGAATCCACCTCCCACAGCTCCCAGCGCTCGTCGACCTTGCGGGACTGCGTGCCGTACTTCTGGGGCTTGTCCCGCTTCATCAGCAGGCGATCCTCCGCGGCCGCCTTGAGCCAGCGGGCCGTTGCGTTTGTCGGGTCCATCTCCACCGCCCGCTTCGCGCAGCTCACCGCGACCTCGTAGTCCGCTTCCTCCCAGCCGTGCTGGAAGATCAGGGCGGCGTGAAACCAGTCGTCCGCGACCGTCGCGCCACCCGCGTCCAGGATCTCCCGCGCGCGTTCGCGACGCGCCAGGTCGCGGCTCGACACGGCGTCCCAGTCGATCGGTGGCCGACGATCGGCCTGATCGGCGTCGTGCATCTCCTTGAGCTCCACGTTGATCGAGGCGAGGTACGTCGCCTCGGCGGCCTCCACACTGGCCGTGAACTCCGGCCAGCGCGTGTCCTCGTGCAGCGCGGACAGGTCCGTGTCACGCTCCACCAGCGCGGCGTTCCGGAAGCCGGCCTCCCGCGCGCGCTCCAACACCGTGAACGCGCCGTCGACGTCGCCCCCGAGCGCGCGACAGCAGGCGGCGTTGTAGAGAGCCGTCGTGTTCGGCCCCCAGCGAGAGGCGTCGCTGGCCTGCACGTACAGCTCGGCGCAGGCGGGCCAGTCCTCGGCCTCGTAAGCTTCGTCCCCCTGCGCGTAGAGATCGGCGGACGTCTCCTCGGCGGAGGCGCCCGGGGCGAGGAACAGCGCCGCGATCGTCAGGGCAGCGGCGGGGCAACGGCGAGGTGATCGGGACATCGTGGGGCTCCGGGTTCGGGGGCACGGAGACCCCACCTTGGTCCAGGGAGGCGACCTCCGCAACCCCGCCCCGGCCCGGGGCGCGGTGGGACCCGAGGGCCCCCGACGGTCCGCCGCGCGAGGCGGGCGAGCCCCGTCCGGACCGTCCCGCGCCCGGAGCTAGATCCGGAACATCAGCCCCACTTCCGGCGCCCAGTCCGTCGCCTTGGACGTCAGGCCGACGGCGTTGTTGAGCTTGAGCGTCACGGAGCGGGTGATCCACCACTGGAGTTCCGTGATGCCCTCCACCTCGTCCTGTGTACCCTCCACGCCGACGTAGCCCCGCCACGACGGCGAGAGCTGGCGCACGAACTCCAGCGCCGCCTCACCCAGCTCGGCCGCGCTCTCCGCGTTGTCGTACTCCACGGCGACGCGGGCCGTCAGCGAACCGAACGAGAAGCCGCGGGCGATGCCCGACCCCAGCTTGAACTCCCAGTCCGTCGTGCCGATCAGCGATCCCTCGTCCTGCGTGGGCAGGACGACTTCCAGGTAGCTGCACACCTCCGGCCGATCGGCCCTCTCGGCCGCCCACCGGTAGCGGATCTGTCCCTCCACGTCGCCGAGGCCGGACTCCTCCACTCGCTCCGGCATCTCCGTGGGGTCGTCCGGGTCGCGCTCCAGCTCCGCCGAGATCACGGCGGCCTCGAACTCGAACGCCACCCGCTCGCACAATCCGTAGCCGAGGAACAGGAGACCCTCGCTCGCGCGGTACCTTCCGCGGAAGTCCCTGTCCAGGTCGAAGCCGAACTCGTCGGGCGAGTACTCCGCGTTATCGTCCAGGTAATACTCGAAGAACGGGTAGACGATCCATTCGCCGGGCTCGATGTACGTCCCGAACATCGACGTGGCGATGCCCGGCCCGCGGTCGCGAAGATGGGGCAGGGGCTCGGCGCCGGCCGCGGAGTAGGCGCCGGCGGCCAGGATCGCCAGGGGAACCAGGAATCTCATCGCATCCTCTCCGGTTCGGGGCAGTCGTCTCCGTGCAAAAAGAATGCGGCCGTTGCATGAGAGGCCGATGAGAGGAGGCACGAAGTCGCTTCCGGATCGCATCGCCCGGCCGATACCATGAGAGGGCCCTGACGCGAGGAACGGAATGCGAGTGCTGGTCGTCGAGGACTACGATCCCCTGCGCCGACAGGTCACGCGCGGCCTGACCGAGGCCGGCTACGCTGTGGACCACGCCGCCAACGGACCCGACGGCCTCGCGCTGGCCACGTCGACGGACTACGACGTCATCGTCCTGGATCTCATGCTCCCCGGCCTCGACGGCATGTCGGTGCTGAAGCAGCTCCGCGCGCGCCCGCGGGAGACACGCGTGCTCATCCTCACCGCGCGGGACACCACACGGGACAAGGTGCGGGGCCTGGACCTGGGCGCGGACGACTACCTGGTGAAGCCGTTCGCGTTCGACGAGCTGCTGGCGCGGGTCCGCGCGCTGGTCCGCCGGCGCTACGGCCGCTCCGAGACGACGATCCGGGCGGGCGCGCTCGAGGTCGACACGGCGGCGCGCGTCGCCCGCGTGGGCGGGGAGCCGCTGGACCTCACGGCGCGCGAGTACTCCATCCTGGAAGTGCTCGCGCTGCGCTTCGGGCACGTCGTGACCCGCGACGAGATCGCCGAGCACATCTACGACTGGGCGAGGGAGGTGGGGAGCAACGTCGTCGACGTGTACGTCGGCTACCTGCGCCGCAAGTTCGCCGATGCGGGTCTGCCGCCGCTGATCCGAACGCACCGCGGACTGGGGTACTCGCTGGAGGAACCGAGGTGAGGGGATCCATCCGGCAGCGCGTGACCCTGGGCACGTTCGCGGCGATCACGGGGATGCTGATCCTCTTGTCGGCGATCGTGTACGTGGGTGTGCGCTCGTCGCTGATCCGGCAGTTCGACCGGACGCTCCTGGAGGAGGGCCGCTACGTCGCGGCGCTCGTCGGTTTCGAGGAGGGAGAGCTCGCCGTCGACCTGGAGGACCTGGAGCACGAAGCCGCGCCCGAGGCGGACGACGAGGCGTACCTGGAGTTCCGCGTGGCGGCCGACGGCCGCGTGCTGCACCGCACCGAGGATCTTCCGGAGGGGGTCCTGCCCCGCCCGGAGGCGCCGCCGGGGCGCCCCGTGTTCTCGTGGGCCCGTCATCCGGAGGAGGGTCGCCTGCGATGCGTCACGCTGACGTTCCGGCCCGTCCTCGATCCGGACGACGAGGATGCTCCGGATCTGGATCCGGAAGACGCGCCGCGAATCCGGGTGACGCTGGGCCGCAGCGACGAGGCCGTGGCCTCCGTGCTCTCGCGCCTCACGTGGCTGCTGCTGGCGGCCGGCATCCCCCTGGCGCTGGCGGCCGCCGTGGTGTCGCGGGCGATCGCCCGCCGCGGGCTCCGGCCGCTGGACGACTTCGCCGGTCGCATCGCCGAGCTGGACGACCGGTCGCTGTCGCGCCGCCTCGACGTGGAGCGAACGCCGCTGGAAGTGGCGCCGGTGGGAGCCCGTCTCAACGAACTGCTGGACCACCTGGAGGCCACGCTGGAGCGGGAGCGGGCGTTCTCGGCCGACATCGCGCACGAGCTGCGCTCGCCGCTGGCGGGACTGCGTTCCACGGCCGAGGTCACGCTGAGCCGATCACGCGACGCCGACGCTTACCGGGCGGCCGTGGCCGACATGATGGACGTGACCGTGAACCTGGAAGCGCTCGTGGACCGGCTGCTCTGGCTCGTGCGACTGGATGCCGGCACGGTGGACATCGAGATCCGGGCGGTCGATCCGGCGACTCTGCTGGAGAGCGCGCGCGAGGCGCTGGCGGCCGACGTGGAGCGGCGCCGGCTCCGTCTGCACTGGGACGTCCCGGGCGGCACGGAGGTCGCGTCCGATCCGGTGCTGCTGGGCATCCTGCTGCGGAACCTGCTCGAGAACGCCGTCGCCTACGCGGACGAGGGCGGAAGCGTGAGCGTCGCCGTCGCGGAGGCATCGTCCGCCGTGACGATCGCGGTCGCCAACAGCGGCAGCCGCGTGTCGCAGGCCGATGTCCCTCACCTGCTGCGACGCTTCACCCGCGGCGACGAGGCGCGGACCCCGGTGGGATCGCGGTGCGGGCTGGGACTGGCGCTGGTGGGGAAGATCGCGGAGCGCCTGGATCATCGTCTGGAGATCCGAACGGAGCCGGGCGGTTCGTTCGAGGTGACGCTGAGCGCCGCGCCGCTTCCCGCCTAGTACTCGAACCCGAGCTGCGCCGACACCACGTCGCGCGCGGTGCCGTCCTCCAGGCGTCCGTGCAGGTAGTCCGCCGCGAGGGTCCACCGCTCCGCGATCTCGTGGATCAGGGCTCCGCCGGACTGCCACTCCGGAACCGTGGGGAAGTCCTTCGTGCGCTCGTAGCGGACGGCCGCGCGCCATCCCTCGAGCAGGGATGTGCTCACCTCGATCGTCCAGGCGTGCGAACGGCGGGCGCGGTCGTCCAGCAGCTCGGCGGCGGGCAGCTTCTCCAGCGCCGCCACGAACTCCGCGGACGCCGACCACGCCTCGCCCTCGCGCAGCACGAACCCGGACAGCGCACTCACGAGAGAGTCGTCGGCTTCCGGGACGTCGCCTTCCCACTCGTCCAGGAGGTCTTCGCGCAGCTCCCTCAGCTCCACGGACTCCCGTAGGTCGCTGGCCCAGGAAAGACCGGCGAACAGATCCTCCGCGAACTCCAGGCGCGCCGACGTGACGAGCGCCGGATCGGAGCGACGCTCCGCCTCCAGCAGTCCGCTGGAAAGGAAGAGCGTTCCCGTCTCCAGGCCCACGATGACCGCGGTGGCGTCCTGCTCGCCGAGCAGCGCCGTGACGGGATCCTCGACGAAGTCCGAGGGATACTCGCCGAAGGGCAGCACCATGCGGCCGACGCCGATCACGAGCGGCCAGTCCGCCGTGCCGCCCACGAAGAGGGAGGCGTCCTCCACGAGGAGCTTCCCACCGTCCGACTCGTACTTCAGACCGGCCTCGGCCTGCCACCACGAGGCCTCCGCCGAGAGCCCGACCTCGTCGAACGTGATCTCCGTGCTGCCCTCCCGCCCGACGGTCTCGTGCGCGAACTCCAGGTCCGCCTCCAGGCCGAAGCGGAGGCCGTCCGGTTCGTCGTCCTCGTCGGCGAGCGCGGGGAACGCGACCGCCAGCGCGACGATCGTCGCGCACCGGGTCGTCGCTTGAATCCTGCGCCGCCGCGTGGTCACCAAGCCCTCACCTCCGTCGGACGACGAGCGTGACGACGTTTCATGAGAAACGCGTGAGAAAGAATGAGAACGTCATCTCATCCGGCTCTCACCACCCCAATCCTACCTTCGTGAACGTCGGCGGCGCGCGGTGCGCCGCCCCTCGAAGAAGGAGGAGGAAGCATGAGCACCATCCGGAGTCTGTTCGTTCCGCTGGCCGCTGTCACGCTGCTTGTCAGCGGCTGCAAAGAGATGCTGGCGCCCCCCGACGTTCCCGCCCCCGAAGCCGCGCGCTCCGCGCTGCCGGACTTCGACCCCGACGCGTTCGTCGAGGGCATTGATCATCCGTACCTCGGCTTCGAGGTCGGCCGGACGATGCGGTACCGCGGCGAGACGGACGAGGGCTTGGAGATCATCGAGGTCACGGTCACCGCCGACACGAAGACGATCCTCGGCGTGGACGCGACCGTCGTGCACGACCAGGTGTTCCTGGAGGGCGACCTCATCGAGGACACGTACGACTGGTACGCTCAGGACGAGGACGGCAACGTCTGGTACCTCGGTGAGGACTCGAAGGAGATCGAGGGCGGCGAGGTCGTCAGCACCGAGGGCTCCTGGGAGGCCGGTGTGGACGGCGCGCAGGCCGGGATTCTCATGTGGGCGTCGCCGCAGCGCGGACGCGCGTACTACCAGGAATACTACGAGGGCGAAGCCGAGGACGAGGCGCGCGTCCTCTCCTTCGACGAGTTCGTCTCCGTGGCGGCCGGCGACTTCGACCACTGCTGGAAGACGCAGGAGTGGACCAAGCTGGAGCCCACCGCCATGGAGTTCAAGTTCTACGCGCCGGGCGTGGGGATGGTGATGGAGCGGGCGCCGGGCGCCGATCCCATCGAGCTCATCGAGATCCTCGACTAGACCGGCCGGATCCGGCTCCGGGGAGGGCGTTCCCCGGGGTCCGGATCCGCTTCAACCTTCCGGCGGGCCGGGTCGTCCCACTGCAGCAGGCCGTCCTTCTCATTCCCGGGGGCTCACCGGAGGCACGTCGATGCGTCCCACCCGCCGAAGCACGCCCGCCATCCTCGCCCTGATCCTGCTGACCGCGCTCCCCGCCGGGGCGCAGCCCCCCCACGCCGCCCCCGCCGATCGCCGCGCCGACGTCACCGCCGAGGACTGGCGGGCCGACTTCCGTCTCCTGGTGCGGGAGCTGGAGGACGTGCATCCGGACCCGTGGTTCCACGTCGACCGGGAGACGTTCGTCGCCGAGGTGGAGAAGGCGCGCTCGCGCGCGGACGCGATGAGCTGGGAGGAGTCCTACGCACAGCTGCATCGGCTGCTGGCGATGCTGCGGGACGGCCACACGGGCGTCGCGCACCACGGAAACGAGAACGTCGTCCTTCGCCGCGTGCAGGTGATGTTCCGGGAGTTTCCCGAGGGAGTCTTCGTGATCCGGGTGCATCCGGACCACGCGGAGATCCTGGGGGGCCGCGTGACGCGGGTGGGGAACGCGAGCGTGGAGGAGGCGATCCGCCGGATCAGCCCGCTGGCCAGCGCCGACAACGACTACACGGAGCTGGACCGGCGGGCGCGGCTGCTCACGTCGGCGGAGCTGCTGAAGGGCGTCGGTCTGATCGAAGATCTCGGCTCGTGCGAGCTGGAGGTGGAGAAGGACGGTCGACGCATCAAGGCCCGCGTTCCCACGGACGGCATGCACGACGAGTCCGCCTGGCCCGAGGTCCTGCGGGCCGCCGGCACGCCCGCGCCGCTCTACCTCAGCCGTCCGGGGGAGAGCTACTTCCTGGAGCTCCTGCCCGAGCACGACGCGGCTTACCTGCTCTTCCGACGCGTGCGGAACGACGAGGATCGGACGTTCGAGGAGTTCTGCCGCGAGGCGTTCCGGACGCTGGAGCAGAAGGGGGTCGACCGGCTGATCGTGGACGTGCGACTGAACGGCGGCGGCAACAACTACCTGAACCGGCCGCTCATCCACGGCATCCTGCGGAACGATCGCGTGAACCGGCCCGGACATCTCTTCGTGATCACCGGCCGCACCACGTTCTCCGCTGCGATGTGCTGCACCATCGACCTGGAGCGGCAGACGGAGGCGATGTTCGTCGGGGAGCCCACCGGAGCCACGCCCAACCATCACGGCGACGCTGTCCCCGTGGTGCTTCCGCGAACGGGGCTGACCGTGAACATCTCCGCGCTCGTCTGGCAGAACTCCGATCCGCGCGACCGCCGCCCGTGGGTGGAGCCGGACCTTCCGGCCGTGGTGAGCTGGGAGGACTACCTGCGCGGCCACGACCCCGCGCTGACGGCGGCGCTGGAGTACGCCCCGTTTGACGGGGAGGTCGAGAACGTCGCCCCGACGCTCATCGCCCGTCTGGACGAAGGCGCCACCGCGTCGGCCGTGCTCCGTCGCTTCGAGGAGCTTCGCGCCTCGACCGAGGGTCGCGCGTACCACCTGAACCACTGGCAGCTCAATGCGGTGGGGTACGAGCTGCTCGGTCGCGGGAGAACGGAGGAAGCGTTCGCGGTGTTCCGCCGCAACACGGAGCTGTTCCCCTGGGAGTGGAATCCGTGGGACAGCCTCGGCGAGGCGCTGGCGGGCGCCGGCCGCACGGAGGAAGCCATCGCCGCGTACCGCCGGTCCGTGGAGCTGAACCCGGCGAACCGCGGCGGGCAGGCGGCGCTGCGAGGACTGGAGCGGGGCGCGTAGGGGTGCTCCTTCCGGTCCGGCCGCGCGTGACCCGCCCCGTCGTGGATCAGCCCCGGAGGCGGGCCTCCGCCTCGCGGAAGTCGCCGCGCCGCAGCGCCTCGCGAAGCTCGTCGTCCGCGGGCAGGACGCGCGCGCCCTCGGGCGCGGCCCAGAGGAAGGCCGACAACCGCGTGCCCAGCCAGGCGGCGCGGCTTCGCGCGTCGTCCGCGTGGCGCCACGCGTCCAGCGCCGGCATGGGCTCCCTCCCGACGAAGCCCGCCACGAGGCGCGCGGGGTGTCGTCCGGCGCGTTCCAGCAGGCGAAACGCATCGGGCTCCTGGGCGTCCTCCAGGACGAACGCGCCCGGCCGGAGCGCATCGAGGAGTTCCGGCACGCTCTCCCGATCGTCCGCGGAGGAGAGGAGGAGCGCTCCGGCGTGTCCCGTCTCCAGGCCCGGCGGCCACGTCCGGGCGAGGCCCGCGAACGGCCCGGTGCCCGATCGCAGCAGCCACCGCGCCAGCGCCTGGGTTGTGCGCTCCCGCGCGGCGGCGTCCGGCGCGACGAGGCACACCAGCGACCCGGGCGACGGCAACGCCGCGCGAAGCTCGTCGTCCGACCAGGGAAGACCCGCGTCCAGCTGCTCCGGACCCGGGAGCCGCCGCAGCGCGACGAGCTCGCCCGCGCAGGTGCGCAGCAGGTCCACGCGGTAGAGCTCGTCTTCGGCCGCGCGCAGCACGCCCGACGTCCCGCCGAGATCCGTCCGGATCCCGGCCTCGCGCACGATCGCATCGCGCAGCCCGCGGTAACCCTTGTCGTCCAGCGCCGTGGGGCTCACCGGAATGCCGCGCCCGTCCACGCCGACTTCCGGGGCGGCGCCGGCGCGGAGGAACAGCGTCGAATCCGCGGCGTCGCGGATCGGCTCCAGCAGCTCGCCGATCGAGAACCCCTCCGGCGACCGTCGGGCCAGCAGCCGCGACTCGGAGTCGAGCTGGGTGAACAGCTCGTTGAGGACGCTCGTCGCCTGCTGCGCCTCCGCCAGCTGCGAACCGTCGCCCGCGCCCTCCTCGTCGAGCTGCCGGGCGATCTCCATCATGAGGTTCTGCGGCGAGCAGTCGATGCGATGCGCCACGGACGGCAGGTCCGTGCGGAAGGAGAAGTCCGCGGGCTGGTGGGCGAAGATCCGCTTCGCCGCCGCCTCCCCTTCCTGCAGGTCGGGATCCATCGCGTTGATGACGTCGCCGCCCTGGAAGTAGAGGAAGCCCTTGCCGTCCTCGGATTCCACGCGAAGCATGCCCGTAGCCTCGTTGACGGCGAGCACCTGCACGACGTCGAACAGCGAGAGGAATCGCGTGTTGCCCGAGAGTTCCAAGGAAACCGCCCCTAGCCGGCCGAGGGCCGGCCCTCGCGCGGCGCCGGTCGCGCCGGAGCGCCGGGTGCCGCGCGCTGCGGCGTCCCGGGAGTCGCGCCCGGTGCCGAGCCGGATCGCGGCCCGCGCGGCGGACGGATGGGCGCGTTCGTGAGTCGCTGCGCCTCGTCCTGCATGATCGTCCCGTTGTCCACGAGCTGCTGCAGATGGTCCTCCAGCAGCTGCATACCGTCGCGGCGGCTCGTCTGGATGACGGACGGGATCTGGTGGACTTTCTTCTCGCGGATGAGAACGCTCACGGCCTTCGTCCCGAGGAGAATCTCGACGGCGGCCGCGCGCCCGGAGTCGTCGGCCTTGCGGACGAGTCGCTGCGAGATGACCGCGCAGAGCGAGGAGGCCAGCGCGCCGCGCGCCTGGCTCTGGAGGTCGGCCGGGAACGTGTCGATGATGCGCTCCACGGTCTCCGCCGCCGACGTGGTGTGCAGCGTTCCCAGGACCAGCTGCCCCGTCTGCGCGGCGGTGATGGCCAGGTTCATCGTCTCGAACTCGCGCATCTCGCCGACAAGGATCGTGTCGGGGTCCTCGCGCAGGGCGGCGTGCAGGGCGCCGGCAAAGCTCGGCGTGTGGCGTCCCACCTCGCGCTGGTTGATGAGGCACTGCCGGTTGTCGTGCACGTACTCGATCGGATCCTCGATGGTGATGATGTGCCGGCGCTGCCGGTTGTTCATGTGATCCACCAGCGCGGCCAGCGTCGTCGACTTTCCGCTGCCGGGCGGGCCCGTCACCAGGATGAGCCCCTTGCGCACGTTCGTCAGATCCGCGACGTGATCCGGAATGCCCAGCTGTTCCAGCGTGAGGATGGAGGAGGGCAGCAGACGGAAGGCCCCGGCGAGACCACGCTTCTCCTCGTAGACGTTGCAGCGCACGCGGAACTTGCCGGCCACCTCGTACGAGAAGTCGACGTCGCCGTTCTGGCGGAACTTCTCCTGCTCCGCCTCGCCCATGATCTCGTTGAGCAGCAGATCGGTGATCTCCCGCGTCAGCTCCTGGTACGGGATCGGCTGCATCTCGCCCAGGCGGCGGATCATCGGCGGGGCGCCGGTGGAGATGTGGAGGTCCGATGCGCCCTCGGCCTGCACCGCCTCGAAGATCGCGTCGATTCTCGCCATGCCGTGCTCCCGGTGCTCGAGGGTTCGCACGGTGGATCGGCGGCGCGTCCGGCGCGCTGAAGTCACGTGGCTGCCCAAGGTTTCCGCATGCAATGTCCATCGGCATTCATTGCAACGGATCGCCGTCGCCGTGGAATCCTGAGCGCCGGAGGGTTCGCCCTACACCCCGGTCTGCGGGTAGCAGGCGATGACCGCGCGGTAGGTCTCGTCCGGATCCGTGGATCCGGTCTCCTCGGCGCCGTAGCGCGATCGCAGCTCCCTGACCGCGCCCAGCAGGTCGGCCAGGAACGCGGCGCGGGACTGGGCGTCCGGGAAGCGGAGCTTCAGCGACGTCGCGAACGACGAGACGTCGCGCTCGCCGCCGGCCGCCTCGTCCAGGAGCAGTAGCGCGTCGCCCGCCAGCCGATCGCCCAGGGCGGCGAGGTTGCGGAGCGGCCGGGCGGCGTCGCTCTCGCGGAACCGCCGCCTCACGTCGTGACCGGGCGTCAATGCCTCCGACAGCACGAACGTGCGCGCGATGGAGACATAGAGGGTCTCGGTGAGATTCCGCACCCGCCGCTGTCCGGCGCGCCGCACGAGGTGCGCCTCGCGGAGGCGGCGAACGTGGTGGTTCACCCGAGGGGGCGGGAGGTCGAGCTCGCGGGCCACCTCGGTGGCCGACGCCGGTCGGCGGAGACGGGCCAGGACCGCGGCCCGCGTCGGGTGGAGAAGGATCGCCGCCGTCTCCGGATCTTCCACCCGGACCTGCTTCATGAGCGTGGGCACGACGACTCCTCCGCGCGGGGATGGCGGACGCTTCACGGAAAGTATCGACCTTCCGGGCAAGCGCCTGAAGCGTCGTCAGATCCCGGGCTCTTCGCGGCACCCGGAAATCGCCGGGGACTCCCGTAGGCCCCTCATGCCTCGCGCCCCCGCTGCCGATATCTCGACGAAGTCCCGAGAACACCTCGAACCCGCCGGAAGACGCCTTGGAGCCCAACGAGAGCCGAAACGGGGCCGCCAGCCCTCCCAAGATCCTCGTCGTCGATGACGAGCCGCCGATCCGCGAGATTCTCAAGTTCCAGCTGGAGAACGCGGGCTTCGAGGTGGCCTGTGCGACCGACGGCCAGGAGGGCCTGGACACGGTTCGCACGTTCATGCCGGACCTCGTCCTGTTGGACCTCATGATCCCGCAGATGGACGGCTACGAGGTCTGCCGACGCCTCAAGGGTGACTACGGCACCCGCCACATTCCCGTGATCATCCTGACGGCGCGCGGGGAGCTGGATGAGAAGCTGAAGGGTCTGGAAAACGGCGCCAACGACTACGTGACGAAGCCGTTCTCCATGCCCGAACTGCTGATGCGCGTCAAGAACGTGCTCGCGTGGAGCCAGAGCCAGCGCGAGGCGAACCCCCTCACGGGCCTTCCGGGCAACGTCTCGATCGAGCGGGAGCTGAGTCAGCGCATCGAGTCGAAGATGCCGTTCGCGTTCATCTACACCGACATCGACAACTTCAAGGCGCTGAACGACTACTACGGCTACGCCAAGGGCGACGACGCCATCCGGAACACCGCGCGCATCCTCACCGGCGCGGTCGCGCTGAGCGGCAACGAGGACGACTTCGTCGGGCACGTCGGGGGCGACGACTTCGTGGTCATGACGACGCCGGATCGGGCGGACGAGATCGCCAAGCTGGTGATCGCCCGGTTCGACGAGGCGACGCGCTCGCTCATCGACAAGGAAGACCTGGAGCGCGGCTACCTGAAGATCCGCAAACGGTCGGGCGAGATCATGAAGATCAAGTCGCTCGGCATCACACTGGCGGTGGTGACGAACGAGAAGGAGCCGATCACGCACATCGGCCGGGTGGCGGACGTCGCCAGCGAACTCAAGCGATACGGCAAGAGCATGACGGGGAGCGTCGTCGTGCGGGAGCGAAGGAGCAGCGCGGCATGAGCACCCATCCCTCGTCCGGCGTCTTCCCGATGCCCGAGCGCGCGTCGTCGCGGCCGGAGCCGGCGGAGTCGGTCCCGGAACTGGACCTCGCGTGCGAGAGGCTGCAGACCGCGGACTCCGTCAGCACGATCCTGGAGATCGTGCGCGCCGCCCTCTCGTCCCGGCCGGGCCTGGGGCGGGGCGCGATCTACCTCGTCTGCGACCGGCAGGAGGCCGTGCGCCGGGCGTTCGTGCAGGGGCCCGCGTCGGCCGACCTGTCCTTGCCCGAGATCGAGCTGACGGGCATGGCGCGCCGCGCGATCCGCGAGGGGATCCCGGTTCGCCAGGGCGGCGTGGCCGCCGGCACGCTCTGGGCCGCCCCGATGAATTCCGGAGCGCGCGTGGAAGGCGTCGTGGCCGCGGTGGGGGAGCCCGGTCCGGTGTCGGCGCTGCTCTCCCATGCGGGACTGGCGCTGGCGCGGGAGCGCCGCCGCGAGGGCGAGCTGATCCGCGCTCGCTGCGCTGAGGCTCGCGCGGACGACCTGGAGACCGCCGTCGAAATCCTGGACGAGATCGTCCGCGACACCGAAGCGTCCGCCGTGCTGCATCGCGTGGCGACGTCGATCGCCCGCATCGACGGACTGGGTCGGGTGGCGGCGTGGGCACTGCGTCCCGAGGACGGCCGCTACGTGGAACTGGCCGTCTCCGAGGGCGCGCGGCAGCCCGCCTTCGTCCTGCCGGAGGCCGCGCACCGCGCCGAGGGATTCCTGGCGTGGTCCGCCACCTTCCCGCGCTGGGGCGGCTTCCCCTGGGTGCCCGCCGGAACGATCCAGCGACTCAGCCCCGGTAACGGCGACACGCTGCTGCTGGTGCTTCCCGGCCAGCAGGGCACGCATCCGCTGGGCTTCCTGGTGGCCGAGGTGGAGCGCCCGCTGGAGAGCGCGGCCGCGCTGGAGGATCTTCGCCGCTGGGTCACGCTGGCGCGCCACGCGCTGGAGAGCGGTGCCCGCCGCGGGCAGCGCCAGCAGCGCCTCGACGATCTTCGCGAGGAAAAGGAGCACCTAGCCGAGCTGCACCGGATGAAGTCGCAGTTCATCGCGGCGGTCTCGCACGAGCTGCGCACGCCGCTCACGTCCATCTCGGCCTACGCCGAGACGCTCCGCGCGGGCGACATCGCCACGGGTGAGGACACGCGCGACCGCTTCCTGCGGGTCATCCACGACGAGAGCCGTCGGCTCACGCGCATCGTGGACGACATCCTCGATCTCGCCACGATGGACGCCGGGCGGGTGCGCATGTCGTGCCGCCGTGTCGATCTGAAGGAGGTGGTCGCCGACGCGTACGACGTGATCCGGCCGCTGGCGGAGGAGAAGAACATCCGCGTCGAGCATCGCGTGGACAGCGAGGCCTCCGTCCACGCCGACGGCGACCTGCTCAAGCAGCTCGCGGTGAACCTGCTGGAGAACGCGGTGAAGTTCACGCCGTCGCAGGGCCACGTCACCATCGAGCTGCAGACGGACGCCACCGCGGTGCGCCTGGTCGTGCAGGACGACGGTCCGGGCATTCCCGAGGACAAGCTGGACGCGGTCTTCGAGCGCTTCTACCAGGTCGACGGATCCAACGAGCGATCCCACGGCGGATCCGGGCTGGGCCTCGCCATCGCCCGGAGCATCGCCACGTGGCACGACGGCCGCATCTGGGCCGAGAGCGGCGAGGGCGACGGGGCTCGCTTCGTCGTCTCGCTGCCGCGCGTCCGCGCGACGAGCCGGGCGCGGGCCGCGGAGCCGACCGTGCAGGACGCGCCGGGCGAGGACCATCGCGTGCCGGAGCTCGTGATCGAGATGATCTCGGAGGTCATGCGCGCGGAGTCCGTGTCGCTGATGCTGCTGGAACCCACCGGCAACGAGCTCTTCGTGCAGGCGGCGCTGGGCATGCCGGACGAGGCGATCCGCGAGGTGCGCCTGTCCGTCGGCGAGCGGATCGCGGGCACCGTCGCGCAGGACGGGGAAACGCTGCTCATCCCCGACCTCGACGCGGACGATCGCTTCCGGCCGTCGTCCCGGCGCTCCCAGTACCGGACGCGCTCGCTCATCTCCGTTCCGGTCAAGGTCCGGGGCAGCGTGATCGGCGTGATCAACGTGACGAACAAGATCTCGGGACACTCCTTCGACGAGCAGGATCGCCGCCTCCTCGAGATCCTGGCCCAGCGCGTGGCGCTGGTGCTGAACAAGCTCCGCGACTTCGGCGACTCGCGCGACGACATCCGTCGCATGGAAGAGGCGATGCGCGGCGTGATCGACGTGCGGCGTCACTATTTCCCGTCGGGCGACACGTTCCCCGACCTCGTCCTGGCCGTCTGCCACGAGCTGGGCCTCGACGACGATCACGCCACGCGCATCCACTACGCCTCGATCCTGCGCGACGTGGGGATGACCCGTCTGCCCGAGGGCGCCTACAAGAAGCCTTCCGAGCTGACGGAGCGGGACCGGGAGCTGATCCGCACGCATCCGGAGATCGGGGCGCGGGTGCTGCGCTCGATCGAGTTCCTGCCCGACGTCTTCGACATCATCCTTGCGCACCACGAGCATCCGGCCGGCTCGGGGTATCCGCGCGGCCTGACGGATCAGGGCATCCCGCTGGGAGCCAAGATCCTGGCCGTCGTGGACGCCTACGACGCGCAGCGGGCCGGTCGTCCGTACCGCGATGCCGTGGGGGACAGCGAGGCGATCGAGGAGCTGCGCCGGAACTCCGGCCGCCAGTTCGATCCGGCCGTCGTGGAGGCCTTGATCCGCGTGCTTCAGCGTTCCACCGAACGAGTGCTTTCCTGAGATCCGGCGGGAGACCGGAAGGGAGAGGAGAGGGAGATCCATGAACAAGGGGAAGATCCTCGTCGTCGATGACGAGAACTACATCCTCCACATCCTGGACTTCAGTCTGGGGGCGGAGGGGTACGAGGTGATCACCGCCGAGGACGGGGAGGAAGCCGTCCGGAAGGCGAAGGACGAGCGGCCGGACCTGGTCGTGCTGGACGTCATGATGCCCAAGCTGGACGGCTTCGAGGCGTGCCGCGCGATCAAGCGCGACGCGGAGCTGGCGACGACGCCCGTCATCCTGCTCTCGGCCAAGGCGCGCGACATCGACCAGAAGCAGGGCTACGAGGCGGGCGCCGACGACTACATCACCAAGCCGTTCAGCCCGGGCCGGCTCGTGGAGCGCGTGCACGGACTCCTGAAGACGAACGCTTCCTGACGGGTCCGGAGGCGGGCGGCTCGGCTTCGAGCACGACCTCTCCTCGCAAGCCGACGTCCCGGCCCGATTCCCCGGTCACTCCCCGGAGACGGGGCGGTTCCGAGCGCGGTCCCACGCCGCGCGGAGCCGCCCCGCCGCCGTTTCCACGGAAGCCTCGGTGAAGCCCGGCGTCAGCACTTCCGTGCCCACCCCGACGGCCACGGCCCCGGCGTCGTGCCACTCCTGGAAGTCGTCCGCGCGCGGGCCGCTGGTGGGAACCAGCGGAACCTGCGGCAGCGGACCGCGCACCCGGCGCAGGAACTCCGGCCCGCCCAGCGGTCCCGCCGGAAAGACCTTCACCAGGCGGGCGCCCGCGCGGTGGGCGGCCAGGATCTCGGTGGCGGTTCCCGCGCCCGGCACGGCCACGAGACCTCGCGCGTGCGCCTCCTCCACGACCTCGAGGTCCAGCACCGGCGACATGGCGAACCGGCCGCCGGCGTCGGCCACGCGACGGACGTCGTCGCGCGTGAGGACGGTGCCGGCTCCGACGACGAGATCGTCGACCTTGGCCAGCTCCTCGATCGCTGCGAGTGCGCCGGGTGTCGTGAGCGTGATCTCGGGGACGCGCAGGCCGCCGCGGGCCGCCGCGCGGGCGAGCGCCGTCAGCCGCGCCCCCTCCTCCAGGCGAAGCGCGAGGAAGATGCCGTCGTCCAGGAGATCGGCCAGCGTCGATGCGAGCGGGGACTCGTTCATTCCGGCAAGGTAGCACCCGACCCGAGGCTTGTCGTCGTCGGCCGTCCCGTCGAGAATGGCGGCCGGGAGGAAACGCGATGGAACCGTCGATCGGCAGGAACGTGCTGCGGGTGGAGGGCCAGGAGAAGCTGACGGGCGACGCCCTCTACCTGGACGACCTCCCAGCGGATGACGTCTGGTTCGGCGCCACCGTCCGTTCCTCCGTCCCCTGCGGTCGCATCGTCTCGATCCGCCGCGACCGCTCGTTCCCCGAGGGGGCCGTTCTCGTCACCGCGGACGACATCCCCGGGCTCAACGTCGTCCGCCTGCTCGAGGACGATCAGCCGGCGCTGGCCTACGACCGCATCCACCACGCCCAGGAGCCGATTGCGCTGGTCGCCGCCCCCAGGCGGGAGCTCGCCCGCCTGGCCGCCGCGGCCGTACGGGTGGAGGTGGAGGAGGAGCCCGCCGTCCTGGACGCGGAGGTCTCGCTGCAGAACGGCGGCCGCGTCTTCAAGCACATCGACATCGTGAAGGGCGACGCCGCCGCGACGCTCGACGCGGCCGACATCGTCGTGGAGGGCGAGTACCGCTTCGGCGCGCAGGAGCACGTCTACATCGAACCGCAGGCGATGCAGGCGGAGTGGACGGACGGCGGCGTGTTGCTGCGCGGATCCCTGCAATGCCCGTACTACGTCGTGAAGGGGCTGGCTCCCATCCTCGCGCTCCCCGAGGAGCGCGTGCGCGTGATCCAGACCGCTACGGGCGGCGGCTTCGGCGGCAAGGAGGAGTACCCCACGCTGCTGGCCGCACACGTCGCGCTGCTGGCGAGGGCGGCGGGCCGTCCGGTGCGCATCGCCTACGAGCGGACGGAGGACATGCTCGCCACCACGAAGCGCCACCCTGGCCGTGTGCGACACCGGACGGGCCTCACGCGGGACGGCCGGATCCTTGCGATGGACGTCGACGTGCTGTTTGACGGGGGCGCGTATTGCACGCTGAGCCCGGTGGTGCTGTCGCGGGGCGCCATCCACGCCGCCGGCCCCTACGACGTCCCGGACGTCCGGATTCTCGCGCGGGCCGTCGCCACGAACCACCCGCCGCATGGAGCGTTCCGCGGCTTCGGCGCGCCGCAGACGCTGTTCGCGCTGGAGGTCCATCTGGACGAGTGCGCGTCCCGCGTCGGCCTGTCGCCCGTGGAGCTGCGCCGGCGCAACGTGCTGCGCCCCGGCGGCACGATGGCCACCGGCCAGAACGTCGGGAACGACGTGGCCGCGGAGGAGGCGATGGACCTCGCGCTGCGCGAGTCGCGCTACGAGGAACGTCGCGCGGAGTTCGACGCGTTCAATGCGGACGCCGGCCCGAAGCGACGCGGGATCGGTCTGGCGCTGTTCTGCCACGGATCGGGGTTCACCGGCGCGGGCGAGGTGCACCTGGCGTCGCGCGCGGGCATCGCCGCGACGCCGGACGGAACGTTCCTCGTGCTCGCCGCCCAGACCGAGATCGGGCAGGGGACCCGCACCATCCTCGCCCAGGCCGCCGCCGATGGTCTGGGCGTGTCGATCGAGTGCGTCCGGACGATGGATCCCGACACGGCGCTCTCGCCGGACTCCGGTCCGACCGTGGCGTCGCGCACGGGGATGGTGGTGGGCGGACTGCTCGTGCGGGCCGGACGGCGGCTGCGCGAGCGCCTGGAAGCCGACGGTCCCCTCCCCGACGAGGCGGCGTTCTGCGCCGTGGCCGCCGCGCGCGCCGTCGCCGGCCCGCTGGAGGAGATCGTGGAGTACGAGCCGCCGGAGGGCATCGTCTGGGACGAGGAGACCTACCGCGGGGATGCGTACGCCGCGTTCGCGTGGGCGTGCTACGTGGCGGCGGTGGAGACCGACGTCCTCACCGGTGAGACGAAGGTCCTGGACTTCACCGCGGTGCAGGAGGTCGGCCGGACGATCAATCCCGTGCTGGCCGCGGGCCAGGTGGAGGGCGGCGTCGCGCAGGGCCTCGGGTGGGCGCTGCTGGAGAACGTCGTGTGGCGAAACGGGTCGATGGCGAACCCCACGATGACGGACTACGTGATCCCGACCGCGCCGGACACGCCGCCCATCCGCGTCGCGTTCCTGGAGCGCCCCACGAGCCGCGCCCCGCACGGGGCGAAGGGCATCGGCGAGCTCCCGATGGACGGTCCGGCTCCGGCCGTCGTCAACGCGCTGCGCCACGCACTGGGCATCGCGGTGACGAGCGTGCCCGCCACGCCGGAGCTCCTCCTGGAACTCGGAGCGGAGGTGTCCGCATGATCTGCCGCTTCCGCGTCAACGGCCTCGACGTGGAGGTCGAAGTCCCGCCGATGAAGCGGCTGCTGGACGTGCTCCGCGAGGAACTGGGACTCACCGGCACGAAGTACGGCTGCGGCGAGGGGGAATGCGGGGCCTGCACCGTGAAGCTGAACGGCGAGCTGGCGATGTCCTGCCTGGTGCCGGCCGCGCAGGCCGTCGACGCGGACGTGGAGACGGTGGAGGGCCTGCTCGAGGGCGATCGTCTCTCCGCCCTGCAGCAGGCGTTCCTGGAAGTGGGGGGCGCGCAGTGCGGCATCTGCACGCCCGGAATGCTGATGGCCGCGGCGGATCATCTGGCGCGCGGCGGGGCGTGCACGGACGAGGCGATCCGCGAGGCGCTGGCCGGGAACCTCTGCCGGTGCACCGGCTACGTCCGCATCGTCGAGGCGGTGCGCCGGGCGGGAGAGGAATCGTGAGCGATCACCACGTCGTGACGCCGCCGTCCCTGGACGAGGCGCTCCGCTTCCTGGCCGACCGCGCGGACGAGGAGTGGCAGCCGATCGCGGGGGGCACCGATCTCATGGTCGGCGTCAACGCCCACCGCGAGGAACGACGACGCTGGCTGGATCTCTCCCGCGCCGCGCCGGAGATGAAGTCGATCGACGAGGAGGACGGCGGCCTCGTCCGGGTCGGGGGAGCGGCCACGATGACGGCGCTGAGGCGGTCGGAGCTGCTGGCCCGCACCGCCCCGATCCTCGTCGAGGCGGCGTCGACGGTGGGGGCCGTGCAGATCCAGAACCGCGCGACCGTGGCGGGGAACCTCGTCAATGCATCGCCCGCCGGCGACACGCTGCCGGTGTGGCTCGTGCTCGACGCGGAGGTGGAGCTGCGTTCCTCCGGCGGGGAGCGTCGCGTGCCGTACCGCGACTTCACGCCGTCGTACCGGCAGACCGTGCGTCGCCCGGACGAGCTCGTCACCGCCGTTCGTTTCCGGCCGCCCGCGTCGGAGAACGCCGCGATGATCTTCCGGAAGGTGGGGACGCGCGCCGCGCAGGCGATCAGCAAGGTCGTGTTCGCCGGCTACGCACGGGCGTCGGAGAGCGGGGCCCTGGACGACGTCCGGCTCGCGTTCGGTAGCCTCGGTCCGGTGCCGGTGCGCGCCGCCGCGGCCGAGGCCGCCGCCCGGGGAAAGCCGCTCCATCCGGGCACCGGAGTCGCCGCGGCCGAAGCGCTCCCGGCCGACATCTCGCCCATCGACGACGTGCGCTCCACGGCCGCGTACCGGCGGACCGTGGCCGCCAACCTGGTGCGGGAGTTCCTGGCCGGCCGCCCGGACTGAACCTTACCCAAAGGTAAGGGTCGGCCTTTCCCTTCCGTAACGCCCGCGCCCCGCGTTCCCCCGCCGCCGTCAGTTCCTGCAAGTTCCGTTCAGGATCGCCCACTTCCGCCGAAGCCTGCCCACGCCAAATCGGCTCTCCGGCGTGGCACGCCCTTCGCAACCCACTCCTGCGACGAACCGCTTGAACCCGGACGGAAGAACCGTCCCTCGTCGGAGGTAGTCATGCGAAGTGCGCGCCCCCTGGATCAGAGAGGCCTGACGCTGATGGAGATGGCGATCGGCCTGGCCGTGCTGGGACTCGTCCTGGCGGCCTCCCTTCCCGGCTTCCGGAGCATGATGGAAGGGCACCGGCACCGGAGCTCCGTCGGCCAGATGACGAGCCGGATGTTCCTGACGCGCCAGATGGCGGTGCGGGACCGGACGAACTACGTCATGACCATCGACGAGGCGAACGCCCGGTTCTCCGTCTTCCAGGACGACAACGCCAACGGCGTCGCCGACGGCGGCGAGGATGTCCAGGGACCGTGGAACCTCTACGACGGCGTGCAGCTCCAGAACGTCGACTGGGCGGGTGCCGCCATGACGTTCTTCCCGAACGGAACCACGTCCCAGACCGGCGACATCCGCCTCGTCGGGAATCGCGGCCACAGCAAGGTCATCCGAGTCAGTTCCATCACCGGCAATGCGGAGGTGCTGCCGTGATCCACGCCGTTCCCGCCGACGGAACCTCGCGTCGCCGAGGCGACGCCGGCTTCTCCGCCGTCGAGCTGATGATCGCCATCGTCTTCTTCGGAATCCTGATGCTCGGCTTCCTGGGCGTCTTCCCGCTCGGGATGCGCTCGGTCGAGAAGGGCGAGCGGATGACGGTGGCCACGAGTCTCGCGCAGGACGAGATCGAGCGACTCAAGACGCTGACCGCGGCCGATGCGGATCTGGTGGCCGGGAACCACGCCGATGCCGCGAATCCGCTCAACGGCGTCTACACGCGCACCTGGACGGTCACCGACGACACCCCCCTGCCCGACATGAAGCGAATCGATATGCAGGTGTCGTTCTCGGACAACGGCATCCAGCGAAACATCCAGATGTCCACGTACCTGAATCCGTAGGAGTCCTCCATGTCGAAACGAACGGATCTTCGGAAGGTGGGGGACACCCGCGGATTCTCCGCGGTCGAGGCGCTGGTCTCGGTGGTGGTCTTCTCCCTTCTCGTGCTGCTCGTGGTGACGATGTTCCAGAGCAGCAACACCATGTCCCGCAAGGCGACGGTCCAGGGCGACTCGCAGCAGAGCGCGCGGGTGGCCGTCGACCAGATCACCAAGGATCTGCGCTCCACCGGCTACGACCTCGACATCGCGAACGGCCAGCAGGCGATCGTGTACGCGTCGCCCTGGGATATCATCTTCAACGCCAACGTGAACCCGTCGCAGGACGATCCGATGGCGCCCGGCACCCCGGGCGCGATCAACCTGGCGCAGGCTCCGGCCACCGTGCCGGCCGGCGGCGCGCTCTACGCGCCGACCAGCACCTTCGACTCGGGGGCGGAGACGATCCGCTTCACGCTGGACTCCAACGGCGACGGCGCCCTGACCGCCGATGACCTCGACGACGACGCCGAGGAGGCCACCGCCAACCCGCGCGACTTCGTCCTCCTGAAGGAGGTCTACGGCGACGCGGGCGACGGCACGAACGGCGGGAACGGCGAACCGGTGGCCGTGATTCGCGGTCCCGTGGCGGACCAGGACGGCGTCCTGCCGACGCCGCTCTTCCAGTACTGGCTGGACCACGACGACGACGTCACCACGGACGAGATCCTGTGGGGCGACGGCGACGGCGACGGATCGCTCTCGCAGGCCGAGATCGCGGGCATCACCCCCGTTCCGGCCGCGTCGCTGGCGCTCATCACCCGGGCGGTCGTGACGGTGACCGGCGAGGACGCCGAGTCGCACGGCAAGGCCGACTACCGGACGCGCCAGATGATCTCCTCGGTCTCCATCCGCAACTACGTCCGGCGGACGGGCGTGATCACGGGCCTCGTGTACCAGGATCAGGACGCGGACGGCGAGTACGACGCCGGCGAGTCCCCGATCGGGAACGTGACGGTCCGGCTCTCCACGGGCGCCACGGAGACGACGAACTCCAACGGCCGGTACGTCTTCGACGTGACGCCGGGCACCTACACGGTCACGGAGCTGGACCCGTCCGGCTACACGTCCACCACGACGAACAGCGTCGCGGTGACGGTGGGGACGGGCACCACGGACGTCGTGAACTTCGGCGACCGTCCGGGCTCCGGCGTGGGCGTGATCAAGTGCTTCGTCTGGTTCGATGAGAACCACAACATGATGTACGACGGCGAGGCCCCGATGGAGGGCGTGACGATCACGCTCCACACGGGCGAGACCGGCGTGACGAACGAGTCCGGCCGCGTGGACTTCACGGTGCCGGTGGGTTCCTACACGGTGGTGGAGACGGATCCCGACGGATACGCCTCGTCCACGCCGAACGCGGTCGAGATCATCCTCACCTACGACGGCGACAGCCAGTACGCGGTCTTCGGCGACGTGGAGGCGACGGCCGCCGGTACGATCAAGGGAACCGTGTTCCTGGACGACGATCGGGACGGCATCCTGGATGCCGACGAGAACGGCATCGCCGACGTGCCGGTCGTGGTGGCCGGTCGCGACTCCATCCTCACGGACGGAAACGGCAACTACCAGTTCTCCGTGCCGGCCGGATTCCACGACATCATCGAGGTGGACCTGGACGGCTACTCGTCCACGACGCCGAACCTGCGCCGCGTCTTCGTCGCGGCGGACAGCACCGTCACGGCGGACTTCGGCGACATCTATGACACCACGCTGAACTTCACCGTCGTGACAGTGGGTCAGACGGACCGCGCGCTGTCCATCGCCTCCGCGAACCTGGGCGAGGACAACAAGGGCGACAGCGACATCATCCTGGGCACCCAGGTCACGGCGGGCTCGAACAACCTGCACGGGTGGCACAACGACCGCCGGAACTCCGGCACGGCCATCACGGCACTGTTCGATGCAGCCCCGTCGTTCTCGCGAAATGCCGGCGCGCCGATCCCGGCCATGCTCACGCACGACTTCAACTACGACGGCGTTCCGGACCTCGTCACCGGGCTGGATACCAACACCGGCAACAACCTGCAGGTGTGGGTGACCCAGACGAGCGGCTCCTTCGACGGCGAGTACGATCTGTACCCGTGGTACCAGTTCGCGACCGCGACCGGCAGCACGGTGCTCTGCCTCGAGAAGGTGACCTGGCCCGGCTGGGCGACGCCGCTCTTCCTCGTGGGGACGAAGACGACCTCCGGCTACGGCAACCTGGAGTTCTGGGTCGACACGGGCGGCGGCAACCTGGCGCACGTCTGGAGTTCCGACATCACGTCGGACAGTTACGGATCGCTCGGCGAGGTGGCGTCGATCGCCGTCGGCGACTTCACCGACGACGGCTACCCGGACATCGCCATCGGCCAAAACGACGGATCCTACGGCGGCCGCGTGTCGATCTTCGAGGCCGATCCTTCCGTCACCTGGACGTGGAAGGAAGAGATGATCTTCCGGACGTCCGGCGCGGTGCTGGCGATGGAGGCCGTCGACATGGCGGAGGACGACGAGTACGACACGGATCTGCTGGTCGGAACGTCGATCGCGCTCGGCCACGGCTACCTGGAGCTCTGGCACAACGACGGCGGGAAGTTCGGCGTGGCCGACTCCACCGGCGGCTACTCGCCGTCCGACTGGCTCGACGCCGGCGGCGAGGTCCTTTCGATGGCCACGTCGTACCTGGATCCGGACGTGTTCCCCGACGTCATCGCCGGGATCCGGTCCAACTCCTATGCCGGCAGCCTGAACGTGTACCGGACGTTCGGATACCTGCCCAGCAGCGGCACCGCCTGGTCGCACAACGGCTCCGGCGAGGTCGTGACGCTCACCGTGGACGACTTCAACATCGACGGCCTGTCGGACATCGCCGTCGGAACCCGCACGGCGGCCACGACCGGTGAGCTGGTCGTGTACTTCGGACAGTAGGGAGGATCGCAGTGAACACGATGATGCGTACGCTGCGCACCGCGTCGAACCAGGAAGGGGTGGCCCTGGTCTCCCTGCTGGTCGTCCTGGCCGCGCTGACGGTGCTGAGCATGGGCCTCATGGTCTTCTCGACCACGGAGATCCAGATCGCGGACAACCAGAAGAACCACACGAACGCTCTCTACGTCACCGAGTCCGGCGTGGAGGAGGTCATGGAGCGCCTGGAACTCCGGGCGGGCACGATGATCACCGTGAACGGCGCCACGTTCGACGCCTCCATCGGTGACAGCCCGACGGCCCCGGACCCGGACTGGCGGGTCGAGGTTTACCTGGACGATCCCACGAACCTCCCGGCGCCGGCGGGCACGGAGACGATCACCGCCACCGTGCAGTCCAACACCGACTGGCTGCAGTACGGCGACACCGGAGCCGGCCTCGATCCGATCGTGATCGAGCACAAGTGGGTGGACCTCAACTCCGACGGCATCCGGACTGCCGACGAGCTGATGCGCTACGACGCGAACGAGTTCCCGCCGCAGCAGTTCACGTCGGGACAGCTCATCGAGGTCGTCACGGCTTCGGGCATCGTGAACGGTTCGCGCCGCCAGGTGCGGGCCGAGGTGATGCGGATTCCCATCACGGTGAACGTCCTCGCCGCCATCACGTGTGACAACGGCGTGGATCTCACCGGCAACATGGCGGGCTGCGGTCACAACCATAACTTCGACACGCCCGCCGGCACGAAGATCCCGGCGTGCAACGCGCACGAGCAGTGCTCCAACCGGACGCTGGACGCCACGTCGGGCTGTCTCATCGCGGTGATGACCACCGGCGACGATGCGAACACCGGCGGCTCGTCCGACCTGGAGGGATTCCCGGCCTGGTCGGATACGTCCTCGTCCAACTCGTTCTACGAGTCCTGGGAGTATCTGGGGCTGTCGGAGAACCAGTGGAATGACATGAAGGCCGATCCGGACTACACCAGCGCCAACGACGCCACGAACATGGACGGCATCGTGGTCGTGAACGGCGACGCCACGTCCGGCGAGAAGTTCAACGGCAACGTGGGGACGGGGCTGATCTACGTCGACGGCGACATGGACATCTCCGGCAACTTCGAGTGGCGCGGCCTGATCTACGTGGAGGGCAACTGCAACATCGTCGGTACGGCGTGGATCCTCGGTGCGATGATCGTGCGGGGAACCACCACGAACAACGCGTTCGGCGCCGGAAACTCGACGATCCTCTACAGCCGGGACGCCATCACCACGTACGTGGGCGGGGCGATGGACTACCAGAAGCTGGCCTGGGTGGAAGAGTAGGCACCGCCCTTTTGGCGGGTTCCAGGCGGGGTCCGGGGCGATGCTCCGGGCCCCGCGTCTCGTTTCACCCTTTCCGCGTGGGCGTCGCCGGGCCACACTGCGTCCATGAGTCTTCGCCACCGCCACGCGCTCCTCGTCCTTCTCGCGCTCGCCGCCACGTACGGACAGTTCTTCCAGGCGGCCACCTGGGGGAGCGCGGTCCGGTTCGATCTGGCGCGCGCGCTGGCGGAGCAGCGCACCGTCGTCCTCGACGACTACCACGAGAACACCGGCGACAAGGCGCTCAAAGACGGCACGTACTACTCGGACAAGGCGCCGCTCCCGTCGTTCCTCGGAGCGATCGGCGTGGCGGAGGCGCACGCGGTCCGCGCCGTCTTCGGGATCCCGGCCTCGCAGGCGGCCTGGCTGGCGATGGCCGGCGGAGCGGCCGCGTGGTGGGCGTCGGGACTCATCACGGCGCTGGGCGGAGCCGTCTTCTTCCTTGCGCTGCGCGACCGCGGCACGTCGCCGGGGGCCGCCGGGCTCTTCACCGGCATCGTCTTCCTCGGCACCACGCTCTTCCCCTACGCCACGATCCTCACCGGCCACGCACCGGCGGCGGCGTGGGCGTTCGTCTTCTACCACCTGGCGTTCCCCGTCCGCGGCGTCCCGTGCCCCCGTCGCGCGATCCTGGCCGGCGTCGCGGCGTCGGCCGCGGTGGCCACGGAGTACCTGGCGGGTCCGCCGCTGGCCGTCCTCGGGCTGGTGGCCGTCGTCCGGGCGCGCGCGCAGGCGATCCGCGTCGCCGCGGCCCTCGTCGCCGGCGCGCTGCCGGGGGCGCTCCTGCTGGGCCTCTACCATCAGATCGCGTTCGGGAGCCCGTTCGCGCTGGGCTACCAGTTCGTCGCTCTGCCGTTCTTCCGGGAGAAGATGGCGTCGGGACTGTTCGGCATCGGCGCTCCGGACCCCGTCGTGGCGATGAAGCTCCTCTTCGGTTTCTGGCGCGGACTGCTTCCGGCCTCACCGGTGCTGGCCGCGGCGCTCGTGGGCCTGGGGCTGCTGCTGCGTCGGCCGGAGCGGCGGATGGACGCCGCGGCCGCCCTCGTCGTGTTCCTTTACTACTGGCTCCTGAACGCCGGCTACTCCACGTGGCACGGGGGCTGGGCCATCGGCCCGCGGCACCTGGTGCCCGTGATCCCGTTCCTCGGCCTGGCATTGCCGGCCGCGTACGCGCGCGCGCCGCGGATCGTCGGCGGACTGGCCGCCGTGTCGATGCTCTTCGCCCTGGCCGCCGCCTCCGTCCAGCCGGAGGTGCCGGAGGAGATCCGGCAGCCGATGTTCGGGCACCTGCTGCCGCACTTCGTGCGGGGCGAGCTCTCCATCGGGGAGCAGGGCTTCGCCGATCTCTATCCCGGACGCCTGGACCCCGACGTCCCGGATCGCTGGGACGCGTTCCTCCTCGGCGAGGCGCTGCGGCTGCCCCGCTGGCTGGCGCTGCTGCCCGTCCTGCTGCCGCCGGTCCTGGTGATGCGCCGCCTCCTCCGCGACGAGGCCGACGCCTGACGCGCATTCCCGGCGCCGCTTTCCCCGCGACAGCGGATGTCGTATAGCTGGGCGAATGAATCGCCCCGCGACCACCGCCTCCAGTCCTCCGGACGATCCCCTCGATGCGCCGCGCGCCGTGTCCGCCGTGAACGTGGCGGTCCCGGTGCCGGTGCGCTCCACGTTCACGTACTCGGTGCCGGAGGCGCTGCGCTCGCGGATCCGCCGCGGCGCGCGCGTGATGGTGCCATTCGGCTCGCGCCTGCAGATGGGATTCGTGACGGAGCTGGAGCCGGCGTCGTCGCCGGACAAGCTCAAGCCGATCCACTCGCTGCTGGACGACGTTCCCCTGGTGGACGGGCCGCTCCTGGACCTGACCGAGTGGATCGCCGAGCGCACGCTCTGCTCCTGGGGAGAGGCGCTGAAGGCCGCGCTGCCGGGGCACTCCGCGCCCAAGCGCGAGAAGATGGTCTCCGCCGGCCCGTCGATGTCGATCGACCTGTTCGCGGGCGCGGGCGGCGCGTCGCCGGAGGACCGCATCGTGGCCGCGGTGGGCGAGAGCGGCGACGTCTCCCTGCGGCAGCTCGCCAAGTCGATGGGGATGCGCCCGGCCGAGCTGGAAGTGGAGGTGCGGCGGCTCGTGCGCGCCGGACGGCTTCGAATGACCGAGCGCGTGGTGGGACGCGTCGTGTCGGGACCGCCGCGGGTGAAGGTGGTCCGCCTCACGGACGACGGCCGATCGGCCGCCGCCGCGCCGGAGCCGGTGGAGGCGCTGGCGCGCGCGCCGGTGCAGGCGCGCTGCGTGGAGTTCCTGGCGGAAGCCGGCGGCGAGATGCCGCTGCGCGACCTCGCGGAAGCGGTGGCCGGTTCGCGCGGCGCGGTGAAGCGGCTGGCGGAGAAGAAGCTCTGCCGCGTCTCGATGGAGGCGTGGGAGGGCCGCGCGGACGATGCACGCGTGGACGTTCGCCGTCCGGACCCGAATCCGGCGCAAGCCCGTGCCATCGACGCCGTCGTGGCGGCGCTGCGCACCGGGACGTCGTCGTCCTTCCTGCTGCACGGCGTGACCGGCTCCGGCAAGACGGAAGTCTACCTCCGGGCGATGGAGGAGGCGCGTCGCCGGGGCAAGCGCTCCATCCTGCTTGTTCCGGAGATCACGCTGACGCCGCAGACGGTGTCGCGGCTGCGCGGGCGATTCGGCGGGCGCGCGGCGGTGTTCCACTCGCGCCTCACCGACGCGGAGCGCCGCCGCACCTGGCACGCCGCACGCGAGGGCCGCTACGACGTTGTGCTGGGTCCGCGCTCCGCGATCTTCACGCCGCTGCCGGACCTGGGCCTCGTCGTCATCGACGAGGAGCACGAGGGCGCCTACAAGCAGGAGGACGCGCCGCGATACCACGCTCGGGACGTCGCGCTGGAGCGGGCTCGGCGCTGCGGCGCCGTGGTGGTCCTCGGCTCCGCCACGCCCGACGTGGTGACGTACTCCCGCGCGCTGTCCGGCGAGCTGGAGCTGCTTCGCCTGCCGGATCGCGTGTCCAACCTGCCGCTGCCGAAGGTTCGCCTCGTGGACGTGCGCGGCACGAGCGGCATTTTCTCGGACGAGCTGCTGGAGGCCATCGGCCGACGGCTGGAGGCGAAGGAGCAGGGCATCCTGTTCCTGAACCGGCGCGGCTTCAGTCCGTTCGTGCAGTGCCGGACCTGCGGCGATGCGCTTCGCTGCGACCACTGCGCGGTCTCCCTGACCTACCACCGCACCGACGGCTCGCTGCGCTGCCACTACTGCGACCACGTCCGGGCGATGCCGGAGAAGTGCCCGTCGCCCGACTGCGGCGCGGCCACGCTGGTGAAGCGCGGGCTCGGAACGCAGCGCGTGGAGGACGAGCTGCGCGAGCGATTCCCGGACGCGCGCATCGCCCGCATGGACTCGGACGCGGTGCGGGCGGCCGGCGCGCACGAGGAGATCCTCGGCCGGTTCCTGGACGGCGAGATCGACCTGCTGCTGGGCACGCAGATGGTGGCCAAGGGTCTCGACTTTCCGCGCGTCACGCTGGTCGGCGTGATCAACGCGGACACCGGGCTCCACCTGCCCGACTACCGTTCGGCCGAGCGGACGTTCCAGGTGCTCACGCAGGTGTCCGGGCGCGCCGGACGCAGCTCGCTGGGCGGCGAGGTGCTGATCCAGACGCGCTGCCCCGATCACGAGTGCCTGGTGTCGGCGGCCGCCCACGACGATGCGGCGTTCCGCGAGGGGGAGCTTCCGCAGCGCCGCGAGCTGCGCTACCCGCCGTTCGCCTGTCTGGCCGCCATCCTGGTGCGGGGGGAGAACCTGCCGCGCGTGGAGCGCGCGGCCGAGGCGCTGCGGGATCGGATCGCGGAGACGATCCTGGACCTGCCCGCGTGGACGGTCGTGCTGGGCCCGACCACGGCGCCGCTGGCGCAGCTTCGCGGGAAGCATCGTCTGCGGCTGCTGGTGAAGGGCGAGCGCCGGGAGGACGTCCGCGCCGCGGCCGCCCGGGCGCTCGAACCGCTGGCCGGCTTCCCGGGAGTCGAGGTGGCGGTCGACGTCGACCCCTACGACATGCTCTAGGAAATCACCCCATGTGGGATGAGATGGGAGGAACCGGCCCGAGGCCCCCGGGGTTGAACGATCGTGTGCCGTTCGCTGGCACCCGGAGCGCCTGTTGACGCTCCCTCCGCCCGGTGGCTAAGGTTCTGCGTCCTTGGACGCGAAAATCGCCGTTTCCGGCAGCCAGCCGGGCGCGGATGACCCTTGGAGGAAAGCATGATCCGTCCCGACCTTCGCCTTCTCGCGGCCCTGGCGATGCTGGCGCCGCTGGCGTTCGCGTCGTCCGCCGACGCCCAGAGCGCGCTGGCGAACTGCAAGTACTACACGAAGGTGCAACAGGACTTCGAGCGGGGGCTGGAGTACTGCCGCACCTGCATCGAGGACGAACCGGACAATCCGGAGGCTCGCTTCTACGGTGCCTGGTGCCTGGCCGAGATGGGCGAGTGGGAGCCCGCGTCCGAGTCGTTCTGGTGGCTCATCGAGCGGAAGCAGGACAAGGACAAGAACGTCCGCAAGCACGCCAAGATGGCGGAGGAGCGCGTCCAGCTCTACTACACGGACAAGTTCAACACGGGCGTGAAGCTGATCCAGGCCGGCGAGGATCAGTACCCGCAGGCGCTCGATGCGTTCAAGGTGGCCACCACCATTCACCCGAAGAAGGTGGACGCTTACCTGAACCTTGGCTTCCTGCAGAACAGCCTGGGCCAGCTCGATGAGGCGATGACTTCGTTCCAGACCGCCATCGAGGCCGCGCCGGACAACGCCGTGGCGTACGAGTACTACTCCGTCGCGCTCGACAACAAGCGCAAGCAGCTGATGCGCGGCGAGGAGAAGGATCCGGAGAAGATCGCCGAGGTGACGGCGGAGCTGCGCAACACCCTGACCCGCGTCCTGGAGGCCGCGCCGCAGAACGACGCCGCGCTCCTGCAGCTCGGGGACCTCTCCATGGGCGAGGGCGACACCGAGGCCGCGATCGACTACATCAAGCAGGCGATCGCCATCGACCCGGGCAACGTCGTGAAGCTGTACAACATCGCGGTCGGCCTCTACAGCGACGGCAACTACGAGGGTGCGGCGCAGGTCTTCCAGATGGTCGTGGCGGAGGAAGGCGAGCCGACGGACCTCTGGCTGGACGCCAACTACAACACGGCTCTGGCCTACAAGTCGCTGGAGCGCTGGGAGGACGGTCTCGCCATCGTCCAGCAGCTCCTCGTCGAGAATCCCGAGGCGGCGGACTACCACTCGATGGCCAGCCAGTTCTACCTCAAGACCGGCGAGCTCCAGAAGGCCAACGAGCACATGGAGAAGTACGAGGCGCTCAGCGCCGCCACCGCCGACGGAGGCACGCCGTAGCCACGCCTCCCGTCATCCTGCGTGACGCCGACGCCGACCCGGACCTCCTGAAGAGGGACGCGGTCGGCGTCGTCGGTTACGGGAACCAGGGCCGCGCCCAGGCGCACTGCCTGCGCGACGCCGGGGCCGATGTCCGCGTGTTCGCGCGGGCCGGCGGGGACTCCGCGCGACGCGCCCGGGAGGACGGCTTCCCCGTGCCGCCGCCCGCGGACCTCGCCCGCTGCTCCTCCATCGGCCTGCTCGTTTCCGACGAGGCGGCCGACGCTGTGCTCGGGGAGTGGGTGAACCCCCACGCTCCGGAGGGGGCGCTGCTCGTCTTCGCGCACGGATTCGCGCTGCGGCACCCGGGTGACCATCCGCCGCGCGAGGATCTGGATGTGGCGCTCGTGGGGCCGCTGGGCCCCGGCGCGCTCCTGCGGCAGCGCTTCGAGGCGGGGAGCGGCCTCGCCGGACTCCTGGCCGTCGTTCGCGATGCCACCGGGCGGGCGAGGGAGCGAGGCCTGGCGTGGGCGGCCGGCATCGGCCTCACGCGCGCGGGCGTCCTGCCGACGACGCTGGAGGAGGAGGTCGTCAGCGATCTCTTCGCCGAACAGGTGGTCCTCACCGGCGGTGCCGTGGAGCTGATCCGCGCGGCGTGGGAAACGCTGACCGAGGACGGCATCTCCGAGGAGGTGGCCTACTTCTCGTGCGTGCAGGAGCTGAAGCAGATCCTGGATCTCGTCTACGAGGCGGGGCCCGCCGGCATGCGGGCGATGATCTCCGGCACGGCGCAGTACGGCGGTCTCACGCGCGGCCCGCGCGTCGTCGGGGAGGAAGCGCGGCGCGAGATGCGGCGCGTGCTGGAGGAGATCCGCTCGGGACGCTTCGCGGAGGAGTGGAACGAGGAGAGGGCCGCGGGTCGCCCGCGCCTGGCCGAGCTCCTTCGCCGCGAGGCCGATCACCCGATGGAGCGTGCGGGCAGCGTGGTGCGAAAGGACCTCTCCGGTCCCGGACGGTAAACGCCGTCCCGTCCGTTTGACCCCGGCCCCGGCGTTTCGATACATTGACGGGCCGCCCCGCGGCCCGTCAGGCGAGGAGCGGTCGCCGAGCCGGCCTCATCCGGAGGAGGAGTCCGCCATGTCCATCGTCCTTTGCCACAGGCCGCGACTCGTTCCGTTCCTGCTGGCCGCGGTCCTCCTGACCCCCGCCCCTTCCCAGGCCGGCCCGACATTCGAGTACGTCACGACGTTCGGCAGCCAGGGATCGGGGACGGGACAGTTCGTCGGCCCGCAGGGGATCGCGTTCGATTCCCTCGAGCGGCTCTGGGTTCCCGACGCGGCGAACCACCGCGTGCAGGTCTTCGACGACTCGGCCAACCACCTCTTCACGTTCGGGCAGTTCGGCACCGCGGACGGACGCTTCCAGCAGCCGTTCGACGTCGCCTTCGACGCGGCGGGGAACGCCTACATCTGCGATCGTTACAATCATCGCGTGCAGGTCTTCGACTCGTCGGGCAACTTCCTGCGGAAGTGGGGCTCGCAGGGCAGCGGGGACGGCCAGTTCGAGGAGCCGTGGGGCATCGCGCTGGACTCGTCGGACTTCGTCTACGTCACGGAGCGCACCGGCAACCGCGTGCAAAAGTTCACGTCCGACGGGGACTTCGTGGTGGGCTGGGGCGGCGAGGGTCCGGGCCCGGGGCAGTTCGTGCGGCCGCGGGGCATCGCGTTCGTGAACGGACAGATCGTCGTCACCGGCAGCACCGATGACCGCATCCAGATCTTCCAGACGGACGGCACGTACGTGACGGAGTTCGGCGGCGTGCACGGCGAGGATCCGGGCGAGTTCCATCACCCCGCCATCGTGAAGGAGGGCGTGCTGGATTCCGTCGGCCACCTGTACATCCTGTGCTGGCACAACCACTTCCCGAACAAGGGCGGTCACAACGCGCGGATTCAGAAGTTCGCGTTCCCCGGCATCTACCAGATGGAGTACGCCGCCCAGAACGGCACGGGGCCGGAGGAGTTCAGCCACGCGCAGGGTTTGGCCATCCATCCCTCGAACGGTCGGCTCTACATCTCCGACACGCTGAACCATCGCATCCAGGTGATCGCCGAGGTCTCGGCGGTGTCGGCAGACGATCTGATCCGGACGGAGTCCTGGAGCCGGATGAAGGACCGCTTCCGGGGGCAGTGACGGCCGGGCCGTCGACGGACGGTGTCCGGAGTCGGCCCCGCCGCAAGAATCACCACGGGAGGGGTGATTCGTCCCGCGGCCACGGCCAGCCGGGTGACCGGAGCGCCGCCATCCTGCCGCCGGGTTCTCCGGCCGGACCGCCCCACCGGGACCTCGGACCGGATCGCCGCCCGGGTCGCCCGCCGGGAGCTACGGCCGGACCGCTCGCCCGGGGTGTCTGCCGGGACCTCGCGCCGGACCGATCGCCCGGCCCGCCCGCCGGAAACCGACCGCCCCCTCCCCGAATCCCGTCCGTCCCCCCAGATCCTCCTCGTCGGATCCGCCCATTGACAGCCCTGGGGCCGCTCCGTAGGATTCCGAGTCACCGGTGGGGGGAGCCCCCCAAGCCGAGGATTCACCGCACACCGGTCTCTCCTACCGACGCTTCCAGTCGAAGGATCATCCGACCCCGAAGTCGAATCGGCCCGGCGTGGCTTCGTTTCGCCTGCGCGCAACGGCGTTCCCGCCCCCGCTCCGAGTCCAGAGAGTTTTCATGCCCCGAGAAAAGACCGCGACCAAGGAAAAGAGCCCGCGCAAGGCGTCCACCGCCTCCAAGTCGCGCGCTAAGTCGGCGACGGCCGAGAAGGAGAAGAAGCCCGCGAAGGTGGTCTCCTCCTCGGCCGAGCCCAAGCTGAACCTGGCCGACATGAAGAACCGCACGCTGGCCGATCTCATCAGCGTGGCCACCGAGCTGGACATCGCGGCCTCCGGTCTCCGCAAGCAGGAGCTGATCTTCAAGATCCTGGAGGCGCAGACCGAGAAGAGCGGTCTCATCTTCGCGGAGGGCGTGCTGGAGATCCTGCCCGAGGGGTACGGTTTCCTGCGCTCGCCGGACTACAGCTACCTGCCCGGCCCGGACGACATCTACGTCTCGCCGTCGCAGATCAAGCGCTTCGACCTGATGACCGGCGACACCATCTCCGGCCAGGTGCGCGCTCCGAAGGAATCGGAGCGGTACTTCGCGCTGCTGAAGGTGGAGGCCATCAACTTCGAGAACCCGGAGGGCGCCCGCAAGCGCACGCTCTTCGACAATCTCACGCCGCTCTACCCGGAAGAGCGCATCAAGCTGGAGCACGACCCCGATGACATCTCCACGCGGATCATGGATCTGCTGGCGCCCATCGGGAAGGGGCAGCGCGGACTCATCGTGGCGCCGCCTCGCACCGGAAAGACGGTCCTGCTCCAGAAGATCGCCAACGCGGTCACCGCGAACCATCCGGAGATCGCCCTCATCGTGCTGCTCATCGACGAGCGCCCGGAAGAGGTCACGGACATGCAGCGCAGCGTCGCCGGCGAGGTGGTCAGCTCCACCTTCGACGAGCCGGCCACGCGGCACGTGCAGGTGGCCGACATGGTCATCGAGAAGGCGCGGCGACTGGTCGAGTACGGCAAGGACGTCGTGATCCTGCTGGACTCCATCACCCGTCTCGCCCGCGCGCACAACACAGTCATCCCGCACTCCGGGAAGATCCTGTCCGGCGGCGTGGACGCCAACGCGCTGCAGCGCCCCAAGCGCTTCTTCGGCGCGGCGCGCAACATCGAGGACGGCGGATCGCTGACGATCATCGGGACGGCGCTCATCGAGACCGGATCCCGCATGGACGAGGTGATCTTCGAGGAGTTCAAGGGCACGGGAAACATGGAGCTGGTCCTGGACCGAAAGCTCGCGGATCGACGCATCTTCCCGGCCATCGACCTGCAGAAGTCCGGCACCCGGAAGGAGGAGCTGCTCCTGGAGCAGACCACCATCAACCGGACCTGGATCCTGCGGAAGTACCTGAACGACCTGAACCTCATCGAGGCGATGGAGTTCCTCGTGGACCGGTTCGGCCAGTTCAAGTCGAACAAGGACTTCCTGGACAGCATGACCAGCGGCGGCTAGCCCGCCGGCGGCCGTCGCCCGCGGGGCGTGCCGCACAGGACCCGCGGCGAGCGCCGCGAACCCGGGAGGCCGCCCGCGGCATCCCAGGACAGAACGCCGGGCCGCGCCGCGACCGGCAACCACCGGGGCCACGGGCCCCAGAATCGGCCGGGAGGACGGAGACCGCCTCCCCAACCCGAGGAGACACCGATGAAAGCCGAGATCCATCCCGAGTACCAGACCACCACGATCAAGTGCGTGTGCGGTCACACCATCGAGACGCGCAGCACGGGCGGCGGGGAGATCCACGTCGACATCTGCTCCAACTGCCATCCGTTCTACACGGGCAAGCAGAAGCTGGTCGACACCGCCGGTCGCGTGGAGCGCTTCCGGAAGCGCTACCAGAAGACGGAGGCTGCCAAGAAGGCCAAGGCCGAGCAGGAAGCCGCCGCCGGCGACGCCGCCGCGGAGAAGCCGGCCGAGTAGCCTCCAACGCGGGATCACCATCGTGTCCAAGAGTCCTCAGGCCCTCGTGGGCGGCCAGGCCGTCATCGAAGGTGTCATGATGCGCGCCCCGGGCGGCGTGGCCACCGCGGTCCGCCGCCCGGACGGCAGCATCGCCGTCCGGTACAAGGACCACGTCCCGTTCACGCAGCGCTTCTTCCTGCTCAAGCTCCCCATCCTCCGGGGCGCGGTGACGCTCATCGAGGCGCTGATCATCGGCACGGGATCGCTCCTCTACAGCGCCGAGGAGGCCGCCAAGGAGGAGGAGCGTCGCGAGACCACGTTCTGGGAGAAGGTGGGGTTCGGCGCCACGATGGTGGTGTCGTTCGTGCTGGGACTGGGACTGTTCTTCTACGTCCCGCAGATCCTGACCGATCTCACGCGCGTGCAGAACGGAATCGCGTGGAACCTGATCGACGGCGTCTTCCGGCTCGTGATCTTCTTCGCCTACCTCTGGGCGGTGACGCGCTGGAGCGAGATGCAGCGCGTGTTCCAGTATCACGGGGCGGAGCACATGGCCATCTTCAACTACGAGGCCGAGGTTCCCATCACCGTCGCCAACTCGCGGTCGCGGCCCAGGCTGCATCCGCGCTGCGGCACCAGCTTCCTGTTCTTCGTGATGCTCGTCTCCATCTTCGTGTTCGCGCTCCTCGGCAAGCCGGAGACCGTGTCGGAGCGCCTCATCCGCATCGCGTTCGTTCCGCTGATCGGCGGCCTGTCGTACGAGGTCATCCGCTGGTCGGCCCGGATCGAGGACACGTGGTTCGGGAAGATGCTTTCGGCGCCCGGCAAGGGTCTCCAGCTCATGACCACCGCCCAGCCCGATGACACGCAGCTGGAGGTGGCCGTCGCCTCGCTCAAGGCGGCGCTCACCGGCAACCCCGACGCCCACGAGGGCGATCCGGAGCTGGCGGCGCAGGCCGCCGAAGCGCTGGCCGCCACGCTCGGCGGATCGTCGAAGGAACACGCGGCATGAACGAACGCGCCCGGCAGGCCCTGGCCCGCTTCCACGAGCTCGATCAGGAGCTTGCGAAGCCGGAGGTCGCCTCCAACGTCGAGAAGCTGAAGGAGCTGGGCCGGGAACGCGCCTCGCTGGAAGAGCTGGCCGGCGCCGCCGCCGAGTACCAGCGGATGGAGACCGCGCTGACCGAGGCGCAGGAGATCCTGGGCGGCGGCGACGATGATCTGAAGGAGCTGGCTCAGGCCGAGGTGGAGGACCTGGAGCCGCGGATGGAGGAGCTCTCCGAGCGGCTGCGTGTCCTCTCCATTCCCAAGGACCCCGATGATTCCCGCAACGCCATCGTCGAGGTGCGGGCCGGCACCGGCGGGGACGAGGCGGCGCTGTTCGCGGCCGAGGTCTACCGGATGTACCTCCGCTACGCGGACCGGAAGGGCTGGAAGACGGAGACGCTGGAGGCGCAGGAGACGGAGATCGGCGGCCTCAAGGAGGCCACGTTCTCCCTGCAGGGCGACGGCGCCTTCGGGCACATGCGTCATGAATCCGGCGTCCACCGCGTGCAGCGCGTTCCCGCCACCGAGGGAAGCGGCCGCATCCACACGTCGGCCGTGTCGGTGGCCGTGCTGCCGGAGGCGGAGGAGGTGGACGTGGAGATCAATCCCGCGGAGCTCCGCATCGACGTCTACCGCTCGCAGGGACCCGGCGGCCAGAGCGTGAACACCACGGACTCGGCCGTCCGCATCACTCACGTGCCCACCGGCCTCGTCGTGACGTGTCAGGACGAGAAGAGCCAGCACAAGAACAAGGCCAAGGCCATGCGCGTGCTGCGCGCGCGGCTCCTGGAGCAGGAGCGCGAGGCGGCCGCCAAGGAGCGCGCCGATGCGCGCCGCAGCCAGATCGGGTCGGGCGATCGTTCGGAGAAGATCCGCACGTACAACTTCCCGCAGAACCGTGTCACGGATCACCGCATCGGGCTGTCCGTGCACAACATCGACGGCGTGATGCAGGGCGAGATCGACGAGATCATCGAGGCGCTGCGCGAGAAGGTCATCGTCCAGCAGCTGGAGGGTTCGTCGTGAGCGCGCCCACGCTGCGCGAGCTGATGGACGCCGGCGCGCAGGAGCTGAAGGGTTCGGCGGGCGATGCCCGGGAGAACCCGCGGCGTGAGGCCCGGATGCTGCTGGAGGCCGCGGTCGGCTGCGATCGCCGGGTCCTGCTGGCCGGATCGGACCTGCCCGTGGATCCCGACGGCACGCGACGCTTCTGGGACCTCGTGGAGGATCGCGCGCGGGGCATCCCGCTGCAGATCCTCGTGGGGGAAACCGGCTTCCACGACGTGACGCTGGCCGTCCGCGCGGGCGTGTTCATCCCGCGGCCGGAGACGGAGCTCCTCGTGGGGGAGGTCGTGGCGGCGGCGAAGCGCGCGCTGGAGCGGTCGAAGCGTCGCGAGCGCCCCGACGGCGTGCGGGTGCTGGATCTCTGCACGGGCACCGGCGCCGTGGCCGTCGCTTCCGCGTTTGCTCTGAAGGACGAGCCGCTCGTGTCACTGCACGCGGCGGACTGGAACGCGCGGGCCGTGCACCTGGCCCGGCACAACGCCCAGCGGAACGGCGTGGACGTGGATGTCCGCCGGTCCAACCTCTACTCGGCGTTCGCGGATCTGGAGGGGCGCGTCTCGGTGCTGTCGGCCAATCCGCCCTACATCGATCCGGCCGAGGCGGAGTCCCTCCCGCTGGAGGTGCGCCTGGGCGATCCGACCGACGCGCTGTTCGATCCCGAGGGCGGGATCGGCTTCCACCGGCGGATCGCGGATCGGGGTCGCCGGTTCCTGGCGGACGGAGGTACTCTTCTCCTCGAGATGGGAGAGACGCAGGGCGATGCCATCACGGCGGTCCTGCGGGAGCTGGGCTACGGGGACGTGGACGTGATTCCGGACCTGACGGGTCGGGACCGGTTCGTGCGGGCGGGGTGGACGACGGGAGGGGAAGAGCCATCGACGCGATTCTCGTAAGGGGCAACGGTCCTCTCCGGGGCGAGGTCCCCATCAGCGGTTCCAAGAACGCTGCGCTTCCCATCCTGACCGCCGCACTCCTCTTCGACGGCGAAGTCCGCATCGGCAACGTGCCGCAGCTCCGCGACATCGACACGCTGCTGCGCGTGCTGGCCGCACTGGGCGTGGAGGCGAAGCGCGACGGCGCGAGCCTGCTGCTCGACGGCTCGCGGCTCACGTCCCACGAGGCCCCCTACGATCTTGTTCGCCGGATGCGCGCGTCGATCTACGTGCTGGGCCCGCTGCTGGCGCGCGAGGGCCGCGCCCGCGTCTCGCTGCCCGGCGGCTGCGCCTGGGGACCGCGTCCGGTGGACCTTCACATCCAGGCGATGGAGGCGCTGGGCGCGCGCGTCGACGTGGATCACGGCTACCTCGTCGCGGAGGCGCCCGACGGCGGGCTCCGGGGTGCGGCCATCTCCTTCGGCATCTCGTCGGTGGGCGCCACCTGCAACGCTCTCCTGGCTGCGGCCACCGCGCGCGGCACCACCGTCCTGGAGAACGCCGCCGCGGAGCCCGAGGTCACGGTGCTCGCGGACTTCCTCAACGCGTGCGGCGCGTCCATTCACGGTCACGGGACGAAGATCATCTCCATCGAGGGGGTGGAGCGCCTGAAGCCCGTGCCGTTCGACGTAATCCCGGACCGCATCGAGGTGGGAACGTTCATGGTGGCCGCCGCCATCACCGGCGGCGATCTCACGCTGAAGGGTTGCCGGGCGGATCACCTGGCGTCCGTGGTCGATGCGCTCATCGCGATGGGATCCGAGGTGGAGGTGGACAGCCACACGATCCGCTGCGTGGGCAACATCCCGCCGCGCGGGGCGCACATCGTCACGAAGCCGTACCCCGGATTCCCCACCGACATGCAGGCGCAGATGATGGCGCTGGCCACGATCGGCAGCGGCGTGTCCGTCATCACGGACACCATCTACCACGACCGCTTCACACACGTCGCCGAGCTGATGCGACTGGGCGCGGACATCCGCCTGGAGAACAACACCGCGGTGGTGCACCCGCAGTCCGGACTCTCCGGCGCCAACGTCATGGCGACGGATCTCCGCGCGTCGGCGGCGCTGATCCTGGCGGGACTGGTGGCCGACGGAGAGACGAAGGTCAGCCGCGTCTACCACATCGACCGCGGCTACGAGCGCATCGAGGACAAGCTCCGCGCGGTAGGCGCGGACATCGAGCGGATCCGGGAAGAGGGACCGTAGCGGACTAGAGCGTCCACCCCGCCAGGATCTTGAAGTCCTGCAGTCCGCCGCCGAGGATGGCGAACTCCAGGAAGAACAGATCGTTCCCGCCGATGGCCCACTCCAGCCCGCCCAGGAACTCGATGGCGAAGTCGATGTCGTCGTCGTCCACGCCGGGGCCGGCATCGACGTCGATGAACCCCAGCGAGAGGCCGCCGCCCGCGTAGGGCTTCAGGTCGCCGCGCACGGGGAACCGGTAGTGCACGGCGCCCGTGAAGTCCAGGATGAGCACGTCGTCGCCCACGCCCAGCTCGAAGTCGGGCTGGAAACGGACGCGCGGAGAGAATCGTCCGGCGTCCAGGTGAATGCCGAACACGAGCTGATCCGGATCGCTGGCGAGGCCGACGCGCGGACCCCATCCGCGGACCCCGCCGGAGAAGCCGTCGTCCGAGGACTGGGCCCGGCCGGTGGCCGTGAGGCCGAGCAGAAGTACGATCCCCCAGGCTGCCGCGCGCGCGATCGTCATCGTCCTTCCTCCGGTGGGTGGTGGAGCGGGCAGTGTACCGGCGGGAGCCGGGATCGGACAGGGGCCGGACGGGTGGCGGTGCCGCCGCCGGCGGCAACGTGCTGCGGCCGAAGTCTGCGACGTCCCGCAGCCGGGCTCCGGAGACGCACCCCTGCCGATCGGTGTCGACCGCCCGCCTCCCCCATCGCCCGACGCGGGAGACGGGCCCCTCTGTGCCAGAGTGGCAGGCGCCGCTGTCACTCCGGATCATCGAGCCTGTCACCCTGACAGCGACGCCGGGTCGCCGCCGCGAGCCCTCCGAGACGGCGAGCTTGCAACGTCCATCAAGGCAACGACTTCAGCGATTCGCGCCGTGAGTGGCACGCGCCGTGCTCTCTAAGGAGGCATCACCGCAACCTCCCCGGACGACGGGGCTCCTCACGGAGAAGAAGGAGGAAACGGAAATGCTGGTTCGACGGAATTCTCTGGTCCCGGGACACACTCCCTTCGAGACGAGTCTGGATCGCCTGTTCCGCGATGTCCTTGGCGGCCTGCCGACGTCGTACGAGAACTCGAGCTGGGAGGGTCGCGTGCCGGCCGTGAACGCGTGGGAAGACGAGACCTCGTACCACGTCGAGGCGGAGTTGCCCGGCTTCGAGGAGAAGGATCTCAACCTGACCGTCCTGGGCGACACGCTTCGCCTGGAGGGCAAGCGCGAGGAGACGCACGAGGAGAACGCCAAGGTCTTCCACCGGGAGCGGTGGAGCGGCGAGTTCTCGCGGACGCTCCGCTTCCCGGTCGACATCGACGACGCGAAGGTGGAGGCCCGATTCAAGAACGGCATCCTCACCGTGACGCTGCCCAAGGCGCAGGCCGCGCTGCCGCGCCGGATCGAGCTCAAGGGCTAACGCAAGGAATCGCGGCGCCGGACGAACGCCCGGCGCCGCCCCCACCCGATCAGGAGAGAGACATGAACTGCTGCACGACTCCCGCCACCGTCAGCGCGGGCACCGAAGAGCGGACGACGACCTACCGTCCTCGTCTGGACGTCATCGAAAGGGCCGAGGACTACCTGGCGATCGTGGAGATCCCCGGGGCCGGCAAGGAAGACGTGGAGATCGTCCTGGAGGACGGACTGCTGAGTCTACGCGCCAAGGTGGCCGACCGGACCCGCGAGGGCCGGACCTGGCGGCGGCGGGAGTACGGCACGGGCGACTTCGCCCGGACGCTCCGGATCGGGGACGCCATCGACGCGGACCGGATCGAGGCGGACGTGAAGAACGGCCTCCTGACCGTCGTCCTGCCGAAGGCCGAAGCGGTCAAGCCCCGGACCATCCGGATCGGCTAGACTGCACCGAATGAGGCGCCGGCCCGGGAACCCGGGCCGCGCCCACCGGGTTTCCCGAGGGAAGCCCCCCTGGCCCCGCAAGGGGCCGAACCCTGAATGGAGGAACCGATGTTCTTCGACCCGCTCTACCTCATCCTCGTGGGACCCACCATGCTCCTGGCGCTCTGGGCGCAGGCGCGCGTGAAGGGTTCCTACGGCAAGTGGAGCCAGTACGCGGCGTCGTCCGGTCTGACCGGTGCGCAGGCGGCCGCGCGCATGCTGGAGCATGCGGGCATCCGCGACGTCCAGGTGGAGCAGGTCCAGGGGTTCCTCTCGGATCACTACGATCCGCGGAACAAGAAGCTCCGCCTCTCGCCGGGCGTGTACTCGTCCAACTCCGTGGCCGCGATGGGAATCGCCTGCCACGAGGCGGGGCACGCGCTGCAGCACGCCAAGGGCTACGCTCCGCTCGCGCTGCGCAACGCCATCGTCCCGGTCGCGCAGATCGGATCGTGGCTGGCCTGGCCGATGATCTTCGGCGGGATGCTGCTGCAGATGCAGAACCTCGCGCTGCTGGGCGTGGTCGCCTTCTCGGGCATGGTGATCTTCCAGCTCATCACGCTGCCGGTGGAGTTCGACGCGTCCAACCGCGCGAAGGAACAGATCCGCTCGCTCGGCATCGCACCTTCGCAGAAGGAAGCCGGCGGAGTGTCGGCCGTGCTGAACGCGGCCGCCATGACCTACGTCGCGGCCACGGTCACGGCGCTGGTCCAGCTCCTCTACTTCGCGCTGCGCCTGGGACTGTTCGGCCGCCGCGACTAGGTCCGCCCCGACGGACGAGGATCGGCCGCCGATCGGCCATGATCACAACCCCCGACGTGTCAGCGGGCGGCACCCGGCTCGGGAGCCGGCGCCGGGGGGCGACGTCCGCCCGCTGACCACCCCCTCCGCGAAGGAGGCGGAAAGGAGAACGCCATGAACCCCGAGAAGTTGACTCGACGCACGCGGGAGGCCATCGAGGCCGCGCAGGCCGAGGCGCTCCGCCGCCGCCACTTGGAAGTGGACGGCGAGCACCTGCTCACGGCGCTGCTGGACCAGGAGGAGGGCGTGTCCGCGCGGGTCCTGGAGCGGGCCGGCGTCTCCGTGTCCACGCTGCGCGCGCGCCTGCAGGAGGAACTGGATCGTCGTCCGCGCGTCACCGGCGGCTCGGTCGAGGCCGGCAAGATCCTCGTCACGCAGCGTCTGAACCGGCTGCTCCTGGCGGCCCTGGATCACGCGAAGAAGCTGGGCGACGAGTACGTCTCCGTGGAGCATCTGCTGCTCGGCTTCGCCGAGGAGAAGGACACGCCCGCGGGCGTCGCGCTGAAGGAGCTGGGCGGCACGCGCGAGACGCTGCTGAAGGCGCTGGCCGACGTGCGCGGCCACCAGCGCGTCACGAACGACTCGCCGGAGTCCGGCTACGAGGCGCTGGCCAAATACGGCACGGACCTCGTGGAGCTGGCGCGCTCCGGCAAGCTGGATCCGGTGATCGGCCGCGACGCAGAGATCCGCAGCGTCATCCGCATCCTGTCGCGCCGCACGAAGAACAACCCCGTCCTCATCGGCGAGCCCGGCGTGGGCAAGACGGCCATCGTGGAGGGGCTGGCCCAGCGCATCCTGCGCGGCGACGTCCCCGAGGGTCTCAAGGACCGGACGATCTTCGCGCTGGACCTCACCGCGCTCATGGCGGGCGCCAAGTACCGCGGCGAGTTCGAGGAGCGGCTGAAGGCCGTGCTCCGCGAGATCAAGGCGGCCGAGGGGCGCATCCTCCTCTTCATCGACGAGATCCACACCATCGTGGGCGCGGGCAAGACGGAGGGCTCCGCGGACGCCGGCAACATGCTGAAGCCGATGCTTGCCCGCGGGGAGCTCCACTGCATCGGGGCCACCACGCTGGACGAGCACCGCAAGCACATCGAGAAGGACGCGGCGCTGGAGCGTCGCTTCCAGCCGGTGATGGTGGACGCGCCCGACGTGGAGGACACCATCTCCATCCTGCGCGGCCTGAAGGAGCGCTTCGAGGTGCACCACGGCGTGCGCATCCAGGATGCGGCGCTGGTCTCCGCGGCCACGCTCTCGGATCGCTACATCTCCGACCGCTTCCTGCCCGACAAGGCGATCGACCTGGTGGACGAGGCCTGCGCCTCGATCCGCACCGAGATCGACTCCATGCCGCAGGCGCTGGACGAGATCACGCGCAAGGTGATGCGGCTGGAGATCGAGGAGACGGCGCTCAAGAAGGAGAAGGACAAGGGATCGCGCGAGCGGCTGACCGCGCTGCGCCGCGAGCTGGCGGACCTCCGCGAGGAGGCCGATGCTCTGCGCGCGCGCTGGGAGGACGAGAAGGCCGCCATCCAGGACGTGCGCGGGATCCGCGAGGAGATCGAGTCCGTGAAGCGGCAGATGGCCGACGCGGAGCGCGCGTACGACCTGCAGAAGGTCGCCGAGCTGAGGCACGGTCGCCTTCCGGATCTGGAGGCGCGGCTGAAGGAGGAGGAGGCCCGCCTGCACGAGTCGCAGGAAGCGGGCGCGCTGCTGCGCGAGGAAGTCACCACGGAGGAGATCGCCGAGGTCGTGGCGCGCTGGAGCGGCATCCCGGTGACGCGGCTGGTGGAGAGCGAGCGCGAGAAGCTCCTCCACCTCGCCGACACGCTGCACACGCGGGTCATCGGGCAGGACGAGGCGGTGCAGGCCGTGGCGGACGCGGTGATGCGCTCCCGCGCGGGGCTGCAGGATCCGCGCCGGCCGATCGGGTCGTTCCTGTTCCTGGGACCCACGGGCGTGGGGAAGACCGAGTTGGCCAAGGCGCTGGCGGAATCGCTCTTCGACAGCGAGGAGAACCTGATCCGCATCGACATGAGCGAGTACCAGGAGAAGCACTCCGTGGCGCGGCTGGTCGGCGCGCCTCCGGGCTACGTGGGCTACGACGAGGGCGGCCAGCTCACCGAGGCCGTGCGGCGACGTCCCTATTCGGTCGTGCTGTTCGACGAGATCGAAAAGGCGCATCCGGACGTGTTCCACACGCTGCTGCAGCTCCTGGACGACGGGCGGCTGACGGACTCGCACGGCCGCACGGTCAGCTTCAAGAACACGCTGGTGCTGCTCACCAGCAACCTCGGATCTCCGGCGCTGCTGGACGGCATCGGGGCGGACGGGCAGGTGCGTCCGGAGGCGGAGGCCGCGGTGCGCGCGGAGCTGCGCGCGCGCTTCCGGCCGGAGTTCCTGAACCGGATCGACGACACCGTGTTCTTCAAGCCGCTGCGCGCGGAGGAGCTGGAGCGCATCGTCGACCTGCTGACCGCGGACGTCCGCGATCGCCTGGCCGCGCTCGGCGCGAAGCTGGAGATCACGCCGGACGCGCGGGCCTTCATCGCCCGGGAGGGAAGCGACCCGGTGTACGGTGCGCGTCCGCTCAAGCGGTTCCTGCAGCGGGAGCTGGAGACGCCGCTGGCGCGCAAGGTGCTGGAGGGGAACGTGAGGGAGGGTTCGATCTTCCGGGTGGAGGAGGACGGCGGGACGCTGGCCTTCCGGATCGCGGACCCGGCGCCGGCGCCGGACGCGCCAGAGCCGGCCGGGGCTTCCGCCTAGGACTCCGCCCCGTCGATCTCGAAGACGCGGTCCAGGTGGGCCACCTGGAAGAGGCGAAGCACCGAGGCCTGGCAGTTCACGAGCGACACCGACCGCTTCGTCTCGGCGGCCCGCTTGCGGAGGACGACCAGGATCCCCAGGGCGGAGCTGTCGAGGTACTCCACGCCTTCCAGGTCCACGATGAAGTGCTTCGTGCTCTCCGACGCGCTCTCGTAGGCGTCGCGGAAGACGCGTTGCGCCGTGAAGTTGAACGTGCCGCGCACGCGGATGGTCACGATGTCGCCGCGCTGGATGCTCTGGATCTCGGGTTCCATGGACTCCTCCCCGCGGGTGCTGCCGGCGGACGTCCGCCGCCGGAGCAGCGTCCGCCCCCTGCGATCCGCATCGGCCGACGCGGGGGCCGAGGTTAGCTCAAAGACAGAGTTCCTAGGCCCCGCCGAAACCGGATCCTGAGCCCCCCACGGGCCGATTCCGTTGCCACCGCGCGTCCCTTCGTGGGATTCTCGGCGCCCCGATCGGAGGTGCCCCGTGGGCCTGCTCAAGGAAAAGACGCGCTACCGGCCGTGCCGCTCCGAGGTGGTCCTGGCGTGGATCTTCACGGTCCTGGCCGTCGCGGCCGTCGCCGCGGACGTCCTGCTGCGGCTCTGGAGGGAGCTCTGATCGTGCAGTCCGTGATCCTCGGCACCGCCGGACACATCGATCACGGAAAGACCGCCCTGGTCCGCGCGCTCACCGGCGTCGACACCGATCGTCTGGCGGAGGAGCGCGAGCGCGGCATCTCCATCGAGCTGGGCTTCGCGCATCTCACGCTGGGCGACGTCCGCTTCGGCATCGTCGACGTTCCGGGCCACGAGCGTTTCGTGAAGAACATGCTGGCGGGCGCCGGCGGCATCGACCTGGTGATGCTGGTCGTCGCGGCGGACGAGGGCGTCATGCCGCAGACGCGCGAGCACTTGGACATCCTCCACTTCCTCGGCGTCGAGAAGGGCGTCGTGGTGCTGACGAAGCGCGACCTCGTGGACGAGGAGTCCTGCGACATCGCCCAGCTCGACGTGGAGGAGACGCTGGTGGGCACCACGCTGGAGGGCGCGCCGGTGCTGCCCGTCAGCTCCGTCACCGGCGACGGCCTGGACGAGCTCAAGGATACGCTGAAGGCGCTCGCGGCCGACGTTCCCGTGCGATCGTCCGAGGGTCCTTATCGCCTGCCGGTGGATCGCGCGTTCGTGATGGAGGGGTTCGGCACGGTCGTCACCGGGACCGGCTTCTCCGGTTCCGTGAAGGTGGGCGACCACCTGGAGCTGCAGCCGTCGGGGCGGACCACGCGCATCCGCCGCGTGCAGGTCCACGGCAAGGACCAGGACACGGCGCAGGCGGGACAGCGGACCGCGCTGGCGGTCCACGGCATTCCCAAGGACGAGATCGAGCGCGGCGAGCAGCTCGTGTCGCCGGGCTCGTTGACGCCGTCGTGGATGATCGACGTGCGGCTGCGTGTGTCGCCGCGGTGGGTTCGCCCGCTGCGCAACCGCGAGCGCGTGCGCTTCCACCTGGCGTCGTCCGAGGACCTGGCGCGCGTGGTGCTGCTGGACCGCGACGAGATGAAGCCGGGCGAGGACGGACTGGCGCAGATCCGCCTGGAGACGCCGGTGGTTCCGTCGGTGGGCGACCGTTTCGTGCTGCGCTCCTACTCGCCCATGATCGCCATGGCGGGCGGCGTCATCGTCGATGCGCATCCGGCGAAGCATCGCCGGTACCGGGACGACGAGCTGGACGCCATCGCGCGTCGAGAGGGCGGCGGACCGCTGGCCATCCTGCTGGAGACGGTCGGCGGGGCCGGACTGACCGGCGTGAAGCCGAAGGACCTGGTCGATGCCACGTCCATGTCGCGCGCCGACGTGGACGACGCCGTGAAGGAGGAGACCGACGCCGGCAACCTCCGTCTCACGTCGAACGGTCGCGTGCTGTCCGCCGACGCCTGGCGCATCGCGGCGCGCGCGGTGCTGGAGGAGGGCAAGCGCTTCCGCGAGCGCCATCCGTTGCGCTGGGGTCCCGCGCGCGAGGAGCTGCGCACGTCCGTGGGCGACGGCGCCTCCCCGCAGACGTTCGGCGAGCTGCTGCAGGAGCTGGCCGACGCCGGCGACGTCCGGCTCCAGGGCGAGAAGGTCCGGGTGGGCGAGGGCGACGTGGTGTTCGAGGGCGACGCGGCAGACGAGCGCGACCGGCTGGAGAAGGTCTTCCGCGACGCCGGCTGCGCTCCACCGACGCTGGCCGAGGCGCTGGATCTGCGCCGAGAGCGACTCTCCCGCGAGGTGCTGCTGGCGCTGGCGGACCAGGGCGTCCTGCACAAGATCAGCGAGGACCTCTACTTCCACGACACCGCGATGCAGCAGGCCCGCGAGGCCATGCTGGCCCTGCAGGGGGCCGACGGCGGCATCACCGTGGGCACGTTCCGCGACCGGCTGGGGATCTCGCGCAAGTTCGCCGTGCCGATGCTGGAGCACTTCGACGCGCTGCGGGTGACGCGGCGGGACGGGGACGTGCGGGTGCTGCGGTAGGGAAGGTTGCCCCGTTCCAGCCCGAACGCTCCGGTTGTTGTTTGTGACCATCCCTGAACCATCGGCGGAGTCCGCGCCACGACCCCGTGCCGACGATCCCACCACGACCGCTTGAACCCGATCGCGCTTCCATATCTACTGAATCAGCATCGATGGCCAGTTCATCGACGTGAGCCGACCTTCTCCGGGTTCGAGGCCCGAATCTCCTGGAGCAGCGTAAGGCATTGCATCTCAGATGAGTCGGAACTGGAGTGTTCGAAAGATGGTCGACAGAACCCTTCTCTACACTCTCGCTGTGGCGTTCGGGCTGGTCGTGTCCCCTGGCGCAAGATGCGACACGAAGCACGTTCCGTCGTCGTTTGCCACGATCCAAGAAGGAATCGACGCCGCATCGTTCGGCGACACTGTGCTTGTCGCTCCGGGCATCTATGAAGACCTTGTCACCCGCGATTCCCGAACACGAGCGTTCTTCCTGAAGGATGGCGTCTGCGTTCTATCTGAGAGTGGGCCAGAGCAGACGGTCGTTCACGTCCCGGACTCAGCTGCTCAGGGGATCGTTTACGGTCGTGACCTTCCGTCGACGGAGACGGTCGTGGAGGGGTTCACGTTCACGAGTGTGCCGCTGTTCTTTTCCGGCGTTCGCATCATCAATGTCGGCAACATCACCTTCCGAGACTGCGTGTTCAAGGATCTTGTGGGCGCGATCACGAACGCCGGGCTGAATGTGAACGAGGGAGACCTTCTTCTGGAGCGATGCCGATTCATCGATTGCACGACCCAAGAGGGTGGAGCTGGCCTCTTTCACGACGAGGGGATGGTGGAAGTTCGGGAGTGTCACTTTGAACGCTGCGGCGTCCGCGCGATCCTCGTGAACCCGGACGACACGAACAGCTCGCTCCTCATCGAGGATTGCACCTTCGTGGACTGTACCGCACCAACCGGTGCAGCCATCAAGGCGGCCAACCGGCCGGCCGGCAGCGTCGTGCGACGCTGCTTTTTCTCAGGCAATCAGACCGAGGGTTCAGGTGGCGCGGTCGAGTTCGAGCTGGGCGGTCCCCTCGTCGTGGAAGATTGTCTGTTTCTGGAGAACTCCATCTCTGGCCTGGGGCTCGGCGGCGCGCTCCGTGCTAGTGGCTCTGGGGCGAAGACCGTTCGTCGATGCACGTTCTGGGGCAACTCGGTGACGTTTCCGGAGACAGGAGCCGCGATCGCGGTCTCCGTTGGCGCAGCCGCACTCCTCGAGAACAATGTCATCGGAGGCTGCCGCGGCGCCGTCGCGGTTGTCGGCTATCCATCTGCGACCTCGGTGGAGTCGTCCTGCAATGTCTTCTGGGACAACGCGGACGGAAACGCGGGTGGCATCTACTCACTCGGTCCCACCGACCGCGACGTTGACCCTCAGTTCTGTGCCCCGAGTGCAAACGACTATTCCGTGCGAGTCAGCTCCCCCTGTGTTGAGCCCGGAGCACTTGGCTGCGGCCAGATCGGTGCGTTTGGAGTGGGGTGCGGTACAGTCTCTCTCGAAGAGCGTTCATGGGGCCAGATCAAGAACTCTTTCCATGAGAGGTAGCGAGATGAAGACTTTGGTCAGCTCGTTCGCGGCTCTGGTGTTGGCGGTTGGCAGCTCGTTTGCAGAGGAGATTCACGCCTCGGTTTCCGATGTGATCGAGATTGCGAACGAGACCGGGAGCTCCCGCGTCCTGTTCAGAGCCGGGTTCGGAGAAGCACTCGGCAGCGTCGCCGTTCGACGTGCGTCGCTCCACTGGACCCTACCGAGTGGTGAAGTTCATCCCGAACCGCTCACGCTTCGACTGCACAGAGTTACGTCTGCCTGGGTTTCCGAAGGACTCAACTGGGACGTGGGATGGGCACGACCTGGTGGAGACTTCGAGCTGACCGAGTATGCGGAGGCGAAGGCCGAGATTGGAACCGGAAGGACGGTTGACCTCGACGCTGCCCAGCTGATGAAGGCACTCTTGGAGGATGGCGAAGATCGGAGTGGCCTCCTCCTCACCGTCGAACCGACCGATGGAGACGGAATCCCCTCTGAACATGTTGAGCACCTGGGTGACGTTTCGACGGCCCCCGTCTGTGTGGAGTATCGCCGCGTCCCGCTGGTTCCGGGGGATCGGGGCTAGAGCGCAAGCCGGGGACTCCGGGATGGGCGATCGGGACGAATCCGAGCCTCGGTGATCAACCGAACGAGACTCTGGGAACGGGACGGAGCAGACGCTGCGTTCGGGGTCAACGATTTACACGGATGGCGCATCCGGTCCCCTCGGCTGGGTGGTGCACTCTCCTGTGGTCGGGCAGGGACTCCGGGGGCCTCCGTGTTTCCGCTGGCGTCTACTTCATCTCGGTACGCGGACCGCGTCTTGAGGAGCGAAGGAAGGTGGTGGTGCTACGATGACCGGCCGAGCAGCACTGGGATTTCGGACACTCGTAGCTCTGATGTTCATCGGGCTTCACCCACAGTCCTCGCTCTCCGCTACGACGCACCTTGTGCCCAGCGAGTTGTATGCCAGCATTCAAGCGGCGGTGGATGCGGCGTCCCCGGGGGACACCGTGCTCGTTCTGCCGGGGGTGTACGACGACTTTCAGACTCGGAGTACTCCGGTGGGCACGAGGACTGCCTGCGTGTTTCTAAAAGGCGGCGTCATTCTGCGCTCACAGGCAGGACCCGATGTGACGACGATTCACATGCCGTACTCTGGGGCCCAGGCCGTGATTTACGGAGTAGAGCTGGGTCTTGCGACGACAGCAGTAGATGGTTTCGCGATCTCCAGTGTACCAATCTTTTCGTCAGCGATGCGGGTTCTCGAAGCCGGCCTTGTGGAGGTTCGGAACTGTCACTTTTCTGAGTTGTTCGGTTCCGGGACGGCGAGTGGCTTGCTCTTGGAGCGGACGGACGTCTTGGTCGATAACTGTACGTTTGTCGATTGCGTTGGCCCTGGCAGTGGCGCCGCCCTGCACTCCTCGCAGGGCACCTTGACCCTACGAGCAACGAGATTCGAGAGATGCTCACCAGTGGCCTTGGTCCTCGACAATGACACGATCGGCTCGTCGGCACTGATTGAGGACTGTCAGTTCTTGGATTGCGAAGGGACGTCGGCTTCCGCGATTCTCGCTTTTACGCGCCTCGGGGGCCGGACCATCCGCCGTTCCGTGTTTCGCGACAACGGGACCACCGGATCGGGGGGGACGGTGAACTTTCGAGGAGCTGGCCCGGTTCTGGTGGAAGAATGCCTCTTCGAGAACAACGAGCTGGCGGGAAACGGACTCGGGGGTGGAGTGAAGCTGTTCGGCTCCGGATTTCAAGTGGTTCGAGAGTGCACGTTCTACGGAAACTCTCAGGTGGCGATTGATGGCGGCTCCGCAATCGCCGTCTTGAGTGGGACTGCTCGCCTGGAGAACAACGTCTTTGCGGCGAACCTCGGAGCGCCACCGGTGGATGTTTCGTCCAGCGCATCCCTTGGAGAGTCAACCTGCAACGTGTTCTGGAACAACGAGGCGGGGAACGAGGGTCTTGGCTATGTCCCGGGCCCCACGGACCGGGAAGTGGACCCGCAGTTCTGCGACTCTGATCAGGACGACTTTCGAGTCCGCCCGAGTTCGCCTTGTGTGGAACCCGGCGCACTCGGCTGCGGCCAGATCGGTGCTTACGGCGTCGGCTGCGGGACGGTGTCGGTTGAGACGATGTCGTGGGGGCGATTGAAAGGCAGTTTCAGATAAGGAGGCGAGCGGTGGATCCGAAGTTCGCGGACGGGTTGCCGCTCGATCGTGTGAGTGAGTTGGGCGACCTTTCCAGCGCTGTCCTTGAGATCGAGACACATCGAGTCCCTCCGAGACCACGGTTGCGGTGCGGCTCCAGACCCGGCGTGGTTCCGCCTGCAGCGGTGGGACGACTCGGCGCAGCGCGTGCGTTGGAGGCCACGGTGGACAGCCGAGGCGCTCATAGACGGTTTGCCGGACGACCGTGACGAAACCAGATCTACGGAGCCAGCACGAACGTCGCTCCGGATCGCCCGAAGTTGCTGGTCCTGGGGACGCTGTCATTCGACGCTTCCACCACAAGCAGCACACAGATTGCGATCGAGTTCGACGATCCGGATGTGAATCCTGGAGACTGGTACGGGACCCGGACCGGGGACACCGAGCAGGGACTCCGGCGGCCTCCGTGTTTCCGCTGGCGTCTACTTCATCTCGGTACGCGGACCGCGTCTTGAGGAGCGAAGGAAGGTGGTGGTGCGACGATGACCGGCCGAGCAGCACTGGGATTTCGGACACTCGTAGCTCTGATGTTCATCGGGCTTCACCCACAGTCCTCGCTCTCCGCTACGACGCACCTTGTGCCCAGCGAGTTGTATGCCAGCATTCAAGCGGCAGTGGATGCGGCGTCCCCGGGGGACACCGTGCTCGTTCTGCCGGGGGTGTACGACGACTTTCAGACTCGGAGTACTCCGGTGGGCACGAGGACTGCCTGCGTGTTTCTAAAAGGCGGCGTCATTCTGCGCTCACAGGCCGGACCCGATGTGACGACGATTCACATGCCGTACTCTGGGGCCCAGGCCGTGATTTACGGAGTAGAGCTGGGTCTCGCAACGACAGCAGTAGATGGTTTCACGATCTCCAGTGTACCAATCTTCTCGTCAGCGATGCGGGTTCTCGAAGCCGGCCTTGTGGAGGTTCGGAACTGTCACTTTTCTGAGTTGTTCGGGTCTGGGACAGCCAGCGGCCTACTTGTGGAGTTCGCGGACGTCCTAGTCGAAGGCTGTTCATTCACCGACTGCGTCGGGCCGGGAAGTGGCGCTGCATTGTATTCGGCCCAGGGTGACCTCACACTGAGAGACACAACGTTCCAGCGTTGCACGCCGTTTGCGGTCGATCTGAACTTCGACACGATTGGCTCGTCTGCACTGATTGAGGACTGTCAGTTCTTGGATTGCGAGGGAACCTCGGCGTCGACAATCCTTGCGTTTACAAGGCTCGGCGGACGAACGATCCGGCGCTGCATTTTCGCCGACAATGTCACTACGGGCTCAGGGGGAACCGTTGAACTCCAGGGTGCCGGCCCCAGCTTGGTCGAGGACTGCTTGTTCCTAAACAACGAACTCACGGCCAATGGCTCCGGAGGTGGCGTCGCCCTGGCTGGTTCCGGTTTTCAGGTTGTGCGGGGTTGCACGTTCTACGGGAACTCACAACTTGCTGTGGACGGCGGCTCCGCTGTCTCCCTTGAAGTAGGAACGGGGCGGCTTGAGAACAACATTTTCGCGGCCTGCGGGACGGTGCCGCCGATCCGGGTTAGGTCCGGCGCCAATCTCGGCGCTTCCGTGTGCAACGTCTTTTGGGACAACGAGGCTGGGAACGAGGGCGTTGGCTATGCCCCGGGCCCCACGGACCGGGAAGTGGACCCGCAGTTCTGCGACTCCGATCAGGACGACTTTCGAGTCCGCCCGAGTTCGCCTTGTGTGGAACCCGGCGCACTCGGCTGCGGCCAGATCGGTGCTTACGGCGTCGGCTGCGGCACCGTGTCGGTTGAGACCATGTCGTGGGGGCGATTGAAAGGCAGTTTCAGATAGGGAGGCGAGCGCGATGAGACGATTCCTGCTTGGCGCGATGACCCTTCTTCTTGGTGTTCAGGCGCCTTCTGCCGGCACCCTGCAGGTGCCGATCCGGTGGTACCGTTGAGATCGACGTGACGAGTCTGCTCAAGGACATCTTGGAGGACGGCGGCGATTCGTACGGGTTTCTGCTCACGCTGGACCCGAATCTGGGGCTCGGCATCCCGTCGGATGAGGTGGAGCGTCTGGGAGCGCTGACATCGGGAACCCTCGAAGTCCAGTATCGTCGGGCGCCCCCAACCCGACCTGGACGCAGCTAGGCTGTGAGGCTGGAGGGGCGGCACGCAAGTCGAGCGCTCCTCAGGCCTGCGGGGCGAATGCCCGGCTGCTCTCTACTCCGGGATCACCGTCCCCGGATTCTGCGCCGCCCACGTGTACCAGTAGGAATCGATGCCGGGCACCGGCTCCAGCGAGCCGTTGTCCGTCCGGCGGAACGCCTTCGTGGAGGCCAGCGGATCCGCGTCCTTCGCGCGCCGCAGCACGATGACCTCGTCCCCCAAGGTCAGCGTCCGCTCCCCGTCGATGTCGGCGTGCGGAACCGCGTACGCCGTGCCGCCGCGACGGAAGGCGAACACGCTCGCCTTGGCCGGCAGGCGATCGTCCGTGAGGGGCTGATCGCGAAAGGTGCCGTCGGAGGAGAAGTAGTCCGCGTAGACCTGCTGCTCCTCGTGGGTTCTGCCGTTCACGGCGAGGACCTTCGTGTCCGGGTGGCGCTTCCGCCACTCCGCCCATCGTACGGTCTCGCCCCAGGCCGTCTCCTGGAGCGAGCGGCCGGCCAGCTCGCCGTGCGTGGCGCGCCCCTGCATGATCGACCACCAGCTGTCCGTCTCGCGGTCGCGCAGCATCAGCGCGGCGTCGCGCAATGCGCCCGAAGCCTCGAACGAGAGAACGCGATCCTCATGCGTGCGGTCGTACACGACGGCCGTGGTGGTGAGGGGTCACCACACCGCCGCGTACGGCGTCTCCCCGATGCGGTCGTTCACCACCTCGTGGCGGTTGAGCAGCGTGAGGTCGTAGGCGCGCGCCTCCCCGTCCATCACCACGCCCAGCACCCACGCATCGTCCGGAAGTCCGGAGGCCTCCGCGCTGACGAACTCCGGATCGTCGACGGCGGCCAGCACGCCGCGGGGCAGGAGCTGGGTGACGCCGGGCGGGGGAGGGTCGTTGGGGCCGACGGGGTCGGGGCGTGGGGTGGGGGTGGCGGCGAGCAGCAGGATTGAGACGGCGAGGGCGGGGTTCATCTCGGTTCCTCCAGAAGTTGGAACATCCTACCGCCATCACGCGGGCGGAGATAGTCAGGCGGCAGGAAGCTCCCTCGCCTTCATCCCGGCCCGCGCCCCCGTCGCCTCCCTCACGGCGGCCCCCAGCCGCTCCGCCCGGCTGGCCAGCACCGTCACGCGAAAGACCGCCTCGTCCCCGAAGGCCCGCTCGCACGCGCGGATCTCCTCGCCCTCCCGCGCCAGGACCGCCTCCACCGCACCTACGTCGCCCCAGGCGCACGTGACCGTCACTACGGCCTCCCGCCACACTGTCCGCCGCGGCGTTTCCTCCAGCGCCCGCTTCACCGCGTCCGCGTAGGCGCGGGCCAGTCCGCCCGCCCCCAGCTTGGTTCCGCCGTAGTACCGCGTCACCACGGCCAGCGCGGCGTGCAGGTCCGCGCCGGCCAGCACCGCCAGAATGGGGGCGCCCGACGTGCCCGCCGGCTCGCCGTCGTCGTCGAAGCGCTCCGAAACGGAGCCGGGCCCGCCGAGACGGCGGGCCCAGCAGTGATGCGTGGCGGCGTGGTGCTGCCGGCGGACGGCCGCGAGGGCCGCCTCCGCCGCCGCCTCGTCCGGCACGTGGAAGAGCTGCGCCAGGAACCGGGAGCCCTTCTCCTTCAGCTCCGTCTCCGGTCCGTCCCGGACCGTGGTCCAGGAATCCGGACGCTCCTCCACGACGGCCGCTAGTCCTCCTTCAGGACCGTGACCAGTTCCTGAATGGCCTTCTTCCCGTCCCCGAACATCATCAGCGCGTTGTCCGCGGCGAAGAGCGGGTTGGGAATGCCGGCGAATCCCGGCGACAGGCTGCGCTTCACCACCACCACGGTCCGCGCCTTGTCCACGTCGATGATGGGCATGCCGGCGATCGGGCTCTGCGGGTTCTCCCGGGCCTCGGGATTCACCACGTCGTTGGCGCCGATCACCATGCAGACGTCCACCTGCTCCATCGTGGGATTGATGGTGTCCATCTCGATGAGCTTGTCGTAGGGAACGTCGGCCTCGGCCAGCAGCACGTTCATGTGACCGGGCATGCGGCCCGCCACCGGATGGATGGCGTACTCCACGTCGCAGCCCTTGCTCTCCAGCACGTTGGCCAGGTCGCGCACGACGTGCTGCGCCTGGGCCACCGCCATGCCGTAGCCCGGCACGATGACCGCGCGGCGCGCGCCGTCGAAGAGCATCGCAACTTCCTCGGGCGACGTGGCCTTGACCTTGCCGCCGTAGACCTCGTCCGCCGACGCCGTGTCGCCGGACGGTCCCAGCGTCCCGAACAGCACGTGCGCCAGCGACCGGTTCATCGCCTTGCACATGATGCTGGTGAGGATCAGCCCGGAAGCGCCGACGAGCGAACCGGAGATGATGAGCACGTTGTTGTTGAGCACGAAGCCCGTGGCGGCCGCCGCCAGACCCGAGTAGGAGTTCAGCAGCGCGATGACCACCGGCATGTCCGCGCCGCCGATGGGGATGGTCAGGAGGACGCCCAGCAGCGCGGCCGCGGCGCACAGCGCCCAGTACGCGTTGGGATTGGACGGTTCCATGACCACCCAGGCCGCCGCACCGAGCGCAGCGAGCGCGATCAACGCGTTGAAGGGCTTCTGCCCCGGGAAGTGGATGGCGTTGCCGCTGATCTTCTCCGAGAGCTTGCCCCACGCGATGAGTGACCCGGTGAGCGTCACGGTTCCGATGAGGCCGGACACCGCGGTGGCCACGATGGCCTGGCCGCCCAGGAGCGCGCCGCTCTTCAGGAAGACGGCGGCCGCCACCAGCGTGGAGGCCACGCCGCCGAAGCCGTTGAAGAGTGCCACCATCTCCGGCATCGCGGTCATGGGGACGCGCACCGCCACGACGGCCCCGATGGCGCCGCCCACCACGATGGCGCCGAAGATGTACGGGAACGCCAGCCCCTTGGCGAGGAACGTGGCGACCACGGCCAGCAGCATGCCCGTGGCGCCCAGCGCGTTGCCGCGGACGGCGGTGCGCGGGTGCGTGAGGCCCTTGATCCCGAAGATGAACAGGACCGAGGCGATGAGATAGAGGGCGTTGATCAGTCCGGTATCCAGGAGGAAGTCGGTGTGCATGGCGCTAGTCCTTCCTCTTGAACATGGAGAGCATCCGGTTGGTCACCAGGAAGCCGCCGACCACGTTGATGGTGGCCAGGACGATGGCGGAGAAGCCGATCCACGTCACCAGCGGCGAGTTGTCCACCAGCACCGCCAGGATGGCGCCGGTGATGGTGATCCCGGAGATCGCGTTGGATCCGGACATGAGCGGCGTGTGCAGCGTCGGCGGGACCTTGGTGATGATCTCGAAGCCGATGAAGATCGCCAGCGCGAAGATCGTCAGGAGCAGGATCAGGCTATCCATCAGGCGGATCCCTCCGTGGCCGCGGCCGTGGCCAGGCCGAGAATGTCGCGGACCCGCGGCTGAACGACGTCCTTGTCGCGCGTCACGAGCGTCTCGCTGATCACCTCGTCCTCGAGGTTCAGCTCCATCTTGCCTTCCTTCACCAGGCTGTTCAGGAACGTGGTCACGTTCTTGGAGAACATCTGGCTGGCGTGGTAGGGAACGGTGGACGGAAGGTTGGTGGGGCCGTGAATGATCACGCCGTTCACCACCGTCCGCTCGTCCGCCTGCGTGAGCTCGCAGTTCCCGCCGCGCTCCGCCGCCAGGTCGACGATCACCGACCCGGGCCGCATCGCCGCCACCATCTCCTTGGTGATGAGCACCGGGGACTTCTTGCCCGGAATGGCCGCCGTGGTCACGACCACGTCCGTACGCTGGACGACTTCCATCATCAGCTCGCGCTGTTTCTGGTAGAAGTCCTCGCCGAGCTCCTTGGCGTAGCCGCCCTTGTCCTCCGACGAGCCGGCGTCCAGGTCCATCTCCACGAACTTGGCGCCGAGGCTCTCCACCTGCTCCTTCACGGCGGGCCGCACGTCGTAGCCTTCGACCACGGCGCCCAGCTTGCGCGCCGTGCCGATGGCCTGCAGCCCGGCCACGCCCGCCCCGATCACGAACACGTGTGCGGCGCGCAGCGTGCCGGCGGCGGTCATCATCAGCGGGAACATCTTGGGAAGCTCCATGGCGCCCATCAGGACGGCCTTGTAGCCGGCGATGGTGGCCATGGAGGAGAGAATGTCCATGCTCTGGGCGCGGGTGATGCGCGGCATGAGCTCCAGGGCGAAGTGCAGCACCCCGGTCTCGGCGAGGTCGCGGGCGGCCTCCGCGTTCCCCAGCGGGTCGGCGGAACCGATGATCGCCTGGCCGGGCTTCATCCGCGCGAGGTCGGCGCGGCCGGCCTCCGGATTGGCCCCCAGCGAGCGGACCTGCAGAACGATTTCGGACTGGGAAAAGACTTCGTCACGGGAGACCAGGCGGGCACCCGCCCCCTGAAACTCCGAGTCGGGGTAGCCCGCCTCCTCGCCGGCCCCGGACTCGATGACGACCTCGAGACCGGCCTTGGCCAGGGCGGGAAGGGCGGACGGCACCAGGGCGACACGGCGTTCGCCCGGGAAGGTCTCCTTCGGCACTCCGATGATCATCGGGGCGGCTCCTTGCGTTGGCGATGCCCCGGTTTCCGGTCGGTCTGGCGGGATTCCGGCTGGATTTCCGGGACCTGGATGCGAAGCGTAGCTCTCGATCCTGAGGAACGGTACCGGGGGAAAGAGGTCGAGTCCAGCTTCATGAAGATCCCGCGTGGGGGGTCGTGGCGGGGGGCCGATCGTGGTAAGACGGAAGGCGGTCCGCAAGCCGGGGGAGGGCCTGATGGCGGGTCGCCTTTCGTTCCTGATCCTGGGGGCCGGACGCGGGGGAACGTCCCTGCTGGCCGGCCTCCTGGACGCCCATCCCGCGCTGGAAGTGGGCTTCGAGCACCGTTCCTCCGCCACGCTGCTGGCCCGGAAGCTCCCGGAGGGCCTGCCGCACGACCTGGACGGCCGAGCGCGCGCATTCCTGGCCGCCGGCCGCCGGGAGGCCGCCCGCCATCCCGGCGCCCGCTGGGGCAACAAGATCACCACCGAGCAGCTGCGGGGCCTGGAGGAGGCCGCTCCGGACCTTCCCACGGACGAGGTCCTGGACCGCTTCTTCAACGACTGGCTGGCCGGCGTGCCCGTCGTGTTCGTTCTCCGGGACGGACGAACGTGCGTTCGGTCCAAGGTGGAGCGCACCGGGCAGCCAGTGGAGCAGGCGATGGACCGCTGGCGCTTTTCCGTCGACGTCTGGCGATTCCTCCGGGACCGCCACGTCGCCAACCATCGCCTGAAGTTCGAGGATCTCCTGGCCGATCCCGAGCCCGTCCTGGAGGACGTCTGCGACTTCCTCAACCTCCCGTTCCACCGGGCGATGCTGGGCGGCACGGCCAGCCGGAAGATGCGCTCCGAGTACCGCCGCGATCACGTCGACGTTTCGCGGGCCGGTCTGGACGGCGTCCCGGCGGGCGTGGAGGAGGCGCTCCGGCCGGAGCTGGCCGAGTGCGGCTACCTGGAGGATCCCACCGTGGCGCCGCGCTGACGGCGGCGGCCCGCCCCTCCCACGCTGGACGACGGCCCCCGCCGCCGCCTACCCTCGGCACGCTTCCCCGAGCACTCGACCCCGGAGGGACCGTGGAGTTCGCCCTGATCCTGAACTACGTCTTCAGCGCGATCGGCGTGGTGTGCTGGTTCATGACGGTCCTGAAGATGTTCCCGCTGGCGGGCTTCCCGCTCGCGATCCTGGGCATCGTCTTCCCTCCGTGGACCTTCGTCTGGGGCTGGATCAACGTGGAGAAGACCGGCGGTCGGAAATGGATGATCGCGTGGGCCGTCGCCTTCGTGGGCGCCGTAGTCACCGGCATCGTCTCCGCCCCGCTCGTGTCCGGAGGAGGCGCATGACGTACGAAGAGGCGATGAAGGAGCTGCGGAAGGCGGGCACGGCGCAGAACCGGAAGGTGTACGCGCGGCACGGCGTGGCCGGCGAAATGTTCGGCGTCAGCTACGCGAACCTCGGCAAGCTCCAGAAGAAGATCAAGCAGGACGATGCCCTGGCGCGTCGGCTCTGGGCCAGCGGCAACCACGACGCGCGCGTCCTGGCCGCCAAGGTGGCCGATCCCGAGGCGCTCAAGAGCGGCGAGCTGGACGGCTGGGCCCGCGACCTCGACAACTACGTGGTGACGGACGCGTTCAGCCAGCTCGCGGCGCGGTCCCCGTTCGCGGCGAAGAAGATCGAGAAGTGGACGAAGTCGAAGAAGGAGTGGATCGGCCGTGCCGGCTGGACGACGCTGGCGATCCGGGCGATGGGCGACGACGTGACCGCCGCCGAGGCCGCGGACTGGATCCCGAGGATCGAGGCCGAGATCCACACGCGTCCCAACCGTCAGCGCGACGCGATGAACTCCGCGCTGATCGCGATCGGCATGAAGAGCGCCGCCCTGGAGAAGAAGGCCGTGGCCGCCGCCCGGCGCATCGGCCCGGTGGACGTGGACCACGGCGAGACCGGATGTAAAACCGCGGACGCTGCCGACATGATCCGTCGCGGCCGGGCCCGCCGGAAGGGTCGCTGAGCCGCTCGGCCGACCCGTTCGTCCCCGGAGCCCCCGGCGCTTCGAACGCCGGGGCAACCCGGGGACGTCCCACCCCGTAGAACAACTCGCCGCACGTCGTCCCTCCTGAATCCAGTTGCCGCCGCCCAAGAACCGCCGCCACTCGGCGGTCGGCGGCGATCCATGTCCGTCCGGAGTCGCACCGGCGGGAGGAGGCGCGCATGTCGGCCAGGAAACTGATGCTGCTGGCGCTGGGACCGCTCGCTCTCGGCGCCTGTTCGGACGGTACGGACTTCACCACCGAGGACTTCCTCCTTGGGGTCTCCATGACCGAGGTGCGGGGTGTCGTGCTCGACGCCTCCACCGGGGAACCGCTGCCGGGTGCGGTGGTCCAGCTCGTGGACCGGGACACGCTGGTCGCGGAGGACCAGGTCTTCACCAATCTCGAAGGTCGGTTCCGCGCGCAGAGCGCCGACGCGATGGATCAGATTCGCGTCGACGTCTCGCATCCGGCGCGCATCATCACCGGTCATCCGGTCTTCCCGGTGCCGGCCTACCGCGTGCGTCGCGTCGCGGCCGGGGAGGAACTGGAGATCCGCCTCACCCCGATGTCGCTCCTGGTGCTGAACCTTGCGGCCTCGTCGCCGCTGGCGGACGGGGCGCGACTGGAGATCTCGATCGACGGGGCGCCGCCCTTGCTCTACTCGTCGGGCGACGTTCCGCAGCAGAAGTTCGCGGGCGTGCCGTCGGGCGAGACGGTCGTCACGTGGCGCGTCACCGGCCCCGGCGGCGACGGCCGTTCCGGTTCCACCGTGGCGCACTGCGGGAAGTTCGAGGCGACGGAGGTGGACGTGAGCTACTGATTCCGGGAGGACGCCGCCTCGACGAACGCCTCGAACAGCGCGCGCTGTTCGGGGCGTGTCTCCATCAGCTCGGGATGCCACTGCACCCCCACGACGAAGCGATCGCCGGGTCGCTCGAACCCCTCGATGACACCGTCGGGCGAGGCCGCCGAGACGATCCAGTCGTCGCTCAGGGTGCGGATCCCCTGGTGGTGGGAGGTGTTCACCTCGCCCGCCGCCGTCCCGAAGATGCGGGACAGCCGGCTTCCAGGCTCCAGCGTGACGGGGTGGAGCGGCAGGTCCGGGTACTTCCCCCGATGCTCCAGTCCGTCCGGAAGCTGGTCGGGAAGGTGCTGCCAGAGCGTGCCGCCCGTGACGACGGCCAGAAGCTGCGCCCCGTAGCAGACGGCGAGGACCGGTAGGTCCGAGTTCAGCGCGCAGCGCGCCAGTTCCAGGTCGAACGCGCCGCGGTGCGGCGGCACCGGTTCGTAACCGGGGAGGGGTTCCTCCCCGTACACCTCCGGGTCGATGTCCTCTCCGCCCACGAAGAGGACGCCGTCCAGGCGCCGCAGGATGTCGGCCGCCGGGGCCGGGTCCACCAGCGGCGGGAGCAGCACGGGCACGCCGCCCGCGTTCTCCACGCAGCGGATGTAGTTCTCGAAGACGAACGCCAGGTTGCGCGGCCCCGGACGGACGTCGCAGGCGATCCCCAGCAGGGGCTTCACGAGCGCGGGGCGCGCTCCTCCACCGCCCACGCCTGTCGATGGTTCGCGTCCGGGAGATGCGCGTCCCAGCAGTCCACCGAGCAGAACACCAGGCTGTTCCGCTTCCGGTTGCAGGTGGAGACGCTGCACACCTGATAGAGCTGTCCGTGGTGGATCGGCTTCTTGCAGTTGCTGCACGTGCGCCAGACCGAGTCCGACATGACTCCCTCCTTCGGGGTGCGGCGAAACGTACCGCCGGACGGGGAGAGGATCAAGCGCGGGGAGGATTGCGGTCCGCTCCCGGGCGTCCCTGCGTCGTCCTGAGGCCGTCGTTTGCATTGGGGCCGCCCGCCCGCTAGCCTGGAGTCACGTCCCGGCCCGCGGAGGGCCCCGGCCCTTTCGGTCCCGTTCCCCCACCTGGAGACTTCCCGATGCGTTCCCGAACCCTTCTCCTCGCTCTCTTCCTGTACGCATTCTCCGGCAGCGCCGCCTTCGGGCAGAACCAGTACGGCTGGTCCCTCAGTGAGTCGGACATCGACCCGTGCGTGACCACCGGATCGCCCACCTTCGGGGTGAAGAACCTCTACCTCTGGCACACCTACAACTTCGCCGATCCCATGTCCGCGGCGGACCTGTCTCTCCAGGGCTCGCTGGCGCCGCTGGCGTTCACGACGGCCAACGGCTTCCTCAACGCGGGAGATGCCACGAACCTGCTGCTGGCGGTCGGCGGCTGCCCCCCGGCGCCGGTGGCGGCGGGCTTCGTCCTGATCATCGACACGGGCGGCAACCTGGCCATCGCGGGTGCGCGACTCACCGTGGACTGCGTGGTGAACAATCCGTACGTCTCCGGAACCACGGGCTGGTCCTCGGACGGCTCGGCGCCGGTGGAGTTCGAGGTCCAGGGCTCCACAGGGTGCCGGATCCTCGTGGATTACGTGGAGCCGCGGAGCTGGGGCAACGTGAAGCATCTGTATCGCTAGAACCGGGACTCCGAGCCATCGAAAGGGGTGATCTCATGAAGACGAAGGCGACGATCCTGGTCCTTGCCCTCTTGCTGGGATCCTCTTCCACGGCGATCGGGCAGTATCGCTACGGCTGGACCATCAGCACGACCGACGTGGACCTGTGCGACTCGAGGGCCGATCCCACGTTCGGGGTCAGGAGTCTTGCGCTCTGGCATACGTACGCCAAAGACGTCCCCATGGCTGCGGCCGATCTGACGATCGAGGGAAGCCTGGCGCCGCTGGCCTTCACGGCCATCAACGGCTACCTGAACGCCGGGGATGCCGTGAACCTGCTGCTGGCGGTCGGCGGCTGTCCCACGCAGCCGATCGTGGCGGGGACCATCCTGATCGTCGACACGGGCGGGCACCTCTACCTGAGCGGAGCGCGCCTCACCGTGGACTGCATTGCGAACGACCCGTGGCTCTCCGCAACCACGGGATGGTCGTCGGACGGCTCGTCACCGGTGGAGTTCATCGTCGCCGGGCTCGGCGGCTGTGGATCCTTCGACTACGTGGAGCCGAAGAGCTGGGCGCGCATGAAGCATCTCTACCGCTAGCCCGCCTCTCGCCCTGCCAAGGCAACGGGGGACCCTCACCACGAGGGTCCCCCGAACCACCCCCGGCCATCCTCCCGGCCGGTGATGTGTCTTCCTACCGGATCCGCACCACCCTCCGGTGGAACGTCCCGTTCTCCGTCTGGACCTTCAGGAAGTAGACGCCCGGCGCCGTGCGGTCACCGGTGTCCGCCGTCAGGTTCCACGTGAGCTCGTGGCGTCCGGCGGGAAGGACATCGTCCTTGAGCGTCGCCACGCGACGTCCCGCCGTGTCGTAGATGACGGCCCGCACGCGGCCGTCCCGCGGCAGCCCCAGTGCGAACGTGGTGTTCAGGTGGGCCGGATTCGGCCGCGGCGGCGACAGCGACGCCTCGCGCGGGATCTCCGGATTGCCGCCCACGCCCGTGACGATGTCGTCCAGCTCCACCGTCATCTGGTTCATCACCACCGGGGCGGACTTGCCGTGCGCCGCCCAGGCGTCGTAGAGCTCCTGGCCCCGCGTGTCCGTCACGTTCTCGTCCCGCAGGAACTCCACGTACTCCTTCGTGGTGGTCTGGTAGTAGAGCGTCACGTACGCCGTCTCGGCCTCGGCCGGGAGGAAGTAGTCCGTGTCGTCCCAGTACTGACCGTCCGCGTACGTGTAGTCCACCGGCGCGGACTGGATCGCCTCGAACGCGGCGTTCGTGAAGCCGCGCGGCGGGATCCGGTTGTCCGTGTACACGGTGTCGTTGAGGACGAAGTGGAACGACGGGCCGGCCGGGAGGCCCAGCAGTCCGGCGACGGCGGGCGAGAGACCCGGATGGATCTCGTACACCTTCAGGTCGTCGTCGTGCGTGAGCTCGGCGGTCGATCCGTCGTAGTGACCGCTCTCGTAGAGCTGCACGCCGAACTCGTCCACGGCGCGCACGTGCAGCCAGATGCGGCGCCCTTCCGGATAGCCGGACGGCAGCTTGTGGCCGGTCTCGTTCGTGACCCGGACGGTCAGGCCGAACGGCTGCGGCGTCCCCGTCATCGATGTGGCGAGCTGCAGCATGCTCGTCGCGCGCGCCTTGGCGTCGGCCAGCGCCGCGGGATCCACCTCACCCGGATACATGGCGGGCAGGACGTCCGGAATGAACGTGTTGCCGCCCGTGAAGTCGTGCATTCCCAGGTCGCCGCGGACCGGCGCGCCCGGCTCGTTGCAGCCGGCGGCCGACACGTCGCGCATGTGGCAGTCCTGGCACGACGACACGATGCCGTCAGGTTTGTTCCCGGCGAACTGGGGCGCGAAGACGCCGGTGGTGGCGTACTCGCTCTGCTTCCACTCGCTGTACGTGCGCTCGATCGGGAACATGTCGTACGTGTCGAACGTGGGATGCGCCTGATCCAAGGGATCCAGCGCGTAGTCGAACGTCCCCGTCCGCATCCAGACCGGGCTGCTCACGTCGTGGCAGGTGCCGCACTGGTCGCCGGAGCGCAGGAACTCCGAGTCGATGAACTGGTGAGAAGCCTGTGCATCGTCGTACGGACCGCGCTTGGCCGTGCCCGGGTCCTGGATGAACTGACCGTTGCCCGGGTGCAGCGGCAGCGGGACGATGTTCGCCAGGATGGCCTCGTCTTCGATCGGATCGATGCCGAGGTCGTAGTCAGGGTCCACCGAGCGATGGCACATGTCGCACTGCACGCCCTGCATGTCCTTGGCCGTGAGCTGACCGCCGCTGGTGTCGACGGAGCGCCCCTCCTGCCAGCCGCCGGGCGAGTGGCAGCGGAGGCAGAGGTCGCCGACGGACGGAGCGTCCTGCTCCGCCACGGTGAGACACGCCAGGAACAGCGGATCCCGCATCGCCTGGCCCATCATGCTGCCGGTCCAGGTGGCCCACGGCTCGTTCGCCGAGTCGTAGCCGCCGTGGCAGGTGGCGCAGTCGTTCGCGTCGGCGAGGATGGCGCCCTCGAACGGCTGCGTGCCCGGCAGTTCCATGTCGCGCAGCGTCGTCGGGGCGATGCCGGTGACGAGGCTGGTAATCGTGAAGTTCATGTCACTGTCGTCGGAGCCGACGTTGCCGGCCACGTCCACCGCCTCCACGCGCAGGACGTTGCTCATCCCGGGCATGTTCGGCACGAACCAGGAGAACGTCCCCGTGGGCGGCTCGTTCTTGCCGACCGGCTTGAACGTGGAGCCGCCGTCGTCCGACAGGTACACGTTCACGTGGGCGACGCCGCCCGAATCGGCTGCGGTGTAGGAGACGCTGTAGAACCCGACCGCGAACACGTTCTCGCCACCGTTCGGGTCCAGCACCGCCACGACGGGAGGCGTCGTGTCGGACGATCCCGTCGGCTTGAGGTAAGGCGTCACCTCTCCCGGCGGGATGTTGGAAATGGAGCCGATGTTGCCGGCGGACAGGCCGGGGAACGTCGGCGTGTTGGAGAAGCCGGCGATCTCGGTGATCTCGGTCAGATTCAGGAAACCGTCGCCGTCCGAATCGACGTTCTCGATGGCCATCATCGCCTCGGCCGCCGAAAGCCCCCCGCCCAGCCCGACCTCGATGCCGAGGCCGTACGGATTCCGCGGACCGCCGCCATCGAAATCGAAGTGGCAGACGCCGCAGTGTTTCGTACTGCTGGGGAGATCGTCGAGCTGCGTATTGTCCGCCACCGGGTACGTATCGAAGAACGTGGTCCGGATGGGATTGCGCGCCGACGCGGGGAGGGCGATCAGCAGCGAGGCCGTTACGGTCAGGACGAGCCAGCGCGGCATGGGACACCTCCGGGTCTGGTCTCGGGGGCCCGGTGCTCGACGGGGCCGGCGAGCCAAACCCCCGTCTAGAATGGTGACGGATCGGGTGACCAGGACCCATACGCAGAAACCGAAATGACCGCCCCGGGGCGGTGACCGAGGTCACGCCGGGAGCGGACGGATGTCAGGTTTCGGGGGCGCGGGCTTCCGGGGGCCGGTCAGCGGCCCAGTGCCTCGGCCCTTCGCGCGGCGTCGCGGGCTCCCGCCTCATCGCCGACGGCCCGCCGCAGCACGCTGAGATTCCGCCAGACCACCGGGTTCCCGTCGTCGAGGCGGATCGCCTGCTCCAGCTCGGCCACCGCCTCGGCGCCCCGCCCCGTGCGCGCCAGCGCCGTCGCCAGGTCGATGCGTGCCCGGAGCTCGAAGGGGCGCTGCGCGATGACGGCGCGGAAGTGCGGAATGGCGGCGCCGAAGTCGCCGTCTCGGAACGCGACGAACGCAGCCGTCTCGTGGGCGGATGCGTGATCGGGGAGAAGGTCCAGCGCGCGCTGCACGTGGCGCATCGCCCCCTGCGGGTCGCCGTCGGCCACGGCCTGCCGCGCCCGGGACGCGTAGAGGTTGGCCGCGATCTCCCGCGAGGATCGATGCACGACCGGCGCCAGCAGGTTCTCCACGGGCGCCCAGTCGTCGGTGAGGAGATGCGGATCGCGCGCTCGCAGGTCGGCGAGGTCGCGGTCCGTCAGCCGGTAGAGCGGGGTGGTGGGTCCGGCGACACGCTCCAGTCCGGCCAGATCCAGCGCGCCCTTCCAGGCGAGCAGGATGAACGTCCGCCGGACGTCGGGGTCGCGCGCCACGGGAGATCCCTCCGTGAACACGGCGACGTTGGCGTACACCTCCTCCAGCGTGACGAGGATCGCGCCGAGGAACCGTCCCTCGGAGTAGATGTCGATCATGTTGAGCAGGACCGCACCGTCGTCCGCCAGGTTGGCATCGACCGCCCGGAAGCACTCCAGCGTGGTGAGCTGGTACGGCACGGAGTAGTCGTTGAACGCGTCGAAGTAGACGATGTCCCACGGCGCGATCCGACCCGCGTCGCGCGCCCGACGGTTCACGAACGCGCGCCCGTCCTCGTGCGCCACCAGGAGGTCGTGGTTCGGGGAGAGCCCGAACGCCTCCACCGCCGCCCGCGTGACCACCGGATCGATCTCCACCACCTCGGTCCGGCTGCGCGGCCAGCGATCCTCGATCCAGCGGGGGAAGACGTACCCGCCGCCGCCGATCATGAGCGTGTTCAGCGAGTCACGCGTGCCGACGAGCCGCTCGGTGATGGCGCCGTAGACGCGCTCGTACGGGTACTGGAGCTCGCCCGGCCGATCGAGGTCGATCTTGGAGTGCAGCAGCTTGTCGAGGAGCATGTCGCGCACGGAGGGATCGTCCGGATCCTTCGACACGCGCACCAGCGAGTACTGCGACTCCTCGAAGAAGAGGATCTCCCCGCCCAGGCTCTCGCGCAGGCGCAGCGACTCGCCGATGGACTTCGCCCAGGCCCAGGGCGCCAGCCCCAGCGTGGCCGCGAAGACGACCGGCAGCACCACGAACCAGGCGAAGCGGGCGGCGCCGGCGTAGATCAGGCCCATCGCGGCCAGCACCAGACCGACCGCCCAGATGACGGACGCGGTCCCGAAGGCCGCGATCAGCCAGAACCCCGCCGCGAACGTGCCGGCGATGCTGCCGACGACGCCCCACGCGTACACGCTGCCGATGGTTCGTCCGGTCTCGCGGCTTTGATCCAGCGCCATCTTGGCGGCGACCGGGCTGATCATCCCCAGCACGATGGACGGGACGAGGAACACGAGCGCCACGTGCATCCCCACACAGAGCGCCCACGGCAACGACCAGAGAAACACCCAGCCCCCGACGACCTGGTTGGCGATCGTCACGAGGACCGTCGTGGCGGCGGAGAGGAGGAAGAGCGAGGCCAGCGTGGGACGGGCGGGCCGGCGGTCCGCGAGCAGGCCGCCGAGCCAGTTCCCCAGCGCGATGCCCGCCAGCACGATGCCGATGACCGACGTCCACGTGTACAGCGACGAGCCCAGGTGGCGGGACACGACACGGCCGGCCACGAGCTCGAGCACCATGATGCAGGCGCTGGACATGAAGACGGTCGCCTGCGGGATCCAGGCGGACGATCGTGCGGGCACGGCTTCCCCGGGCTGGAAGGGAGGTCAGGAACGCCGACGATGATAGCGCACCTTCCCGGCGCACGGAAGCGAAGGCAGGGCCGCCACTTGCGCCGCCGCGCCCCGGGCTCGACGGCCCCGCGGCCCGCCGCGTAGACTCCGCGCTTTCCGGAGGGTTCCATGCCGACCATCGCCCTTCGTCCCGCCCGCGACGGCGATCTCCCCGCCGTCGTCGCGATCTACAACCACTGGGTGGAAACGTCGCCGGTGACGTTCGACCTGGAGCCCGTGACGGTGGAATCCAAGCGCGCGTGGTTTGCGGGCTTCGCTCCCGCCGGCCGCTGGCGGATGATCGTTGCGGAGGTGGACGGTGCGCTCGCCGCCTACGCTTACAGCCACGTGCACCGAAACCGCGCCGCGTACGACACGTCGGTGGAGACGTCGGTGTACACGCACCCGGACCGGCTAGGGCTCGGTCTCGGCCGACGGCTCATGAAGGCGCTGCTGCGGGAGCTGGAGGGCGAGGACGTGCACCGCGCGTTCGCCGGCATCGCCCTGCCCAACGAAGCGTCGGTGGCGCTGCACGAGAGCCTGGGTTTCCGGCACGTCGGCACGTTCACGGACGCCGGTCGCAAGTTCGGCCGCTTCTGGAGCGTGGCCTGGTACGAGAAGGCCTTCGGCGACGCCTAAGGGAAGATGCCCCGCTCCCGGTACACGGATTCCAGCCGCGAGAGCGCCACGATGTAGGACGCGGTGCGCCAGTCCGTGCCGAACGAGCGCGCGGTCTCCCGGACGCGCTCGTAGGCGGCGGTGATCTTCCGGCGGAGCTTCGCCTCCACCTCTTCCAGGTCCCAGGCCTCGCTGCGCTTGCTCTGCAGCCACTCCAGGTAGCTGACGATCACGCCCCCCGCGTTCGTGAGGAGGTCGGGCAGGATCGCGATGCCGCGGTCCAGCAGGATGCGCTCGCCGTCGGCCGTCGTGGGCCCGTTGGCCGCCTCCGCCACGAGGCTCACGTTGAGGTCCGGCGCGGTCTCCCTCGTGATCTGGTCCGCCATGGCGGCCGGGATGAAGATGTCGGCGCGCGTGGAGAGGAACGTCTCGTGATCGATCGCCTCGGCGTGCGGGTACGCCGCCACGCCGCCGCGATCCTGCACCCAGCGTGTCAGCTCGAACGGATCGATGCCCTCCGGATGGTGGATCGCGCCCGACGCGTCCTCCACCGCCAGCAGCCGCGGCCGGTACGGTTGCAGCAGCCGTGCCGCCCAGGACCCCACGTTGCCGAATCCCTGCACGATGTACGACGCGTCCTGCAGCCGGAAGCCGCGGTCCCGCGCCCAGTTCTCGATCGTGATCACGACGCCCTGCCCCGTCGCCTTGTCCCGACCCACGCAGCCGCCCAGTCCCACCGGCTTGCCCGTCACCACGTGCGTGCTGCGCAGTCGCTGCTGCGGCGGAACCATCGTCAGGTAGGTGTCGAGGATCCACGCCATCACCTGCGCGTTCGTGTTCATGTCCGGCGCGGGGATGTCGTGATCGGGGCCGATGGCATCGCCCAGCGCGTACACGAAGCGTCGCGTGATCCGCTCCAGCTCCGACGGGCTGTAGAGCGCGGGATCCATCGCGATGCCGCCCTTCGCCCCGCCGAACGGCAGGTCCGCGATCGCGGTCTTCCACGTCATCCACGCGGCCAGCTCGCGGCAGTGGTTCAGGTCGATGTCGGGGTGGAAGCGCAGCCCGCCCTTGTAGGGGCCCAGCACGTTGTTGTGCTGCACGCGAAAGCCCTCGAAGATCTCCACGTGCCCGTCGTCCATCTTTACGGGGAAGTGGACCGTGTTCTCGCTGGCGGCGGACGAGAGGATCCGACGGATGTCGGGGTCCAGGCTCATCAGATCGGCGGCCCGACGGAACTGCTCGGAGGTGTGCTTCTCCGGCCGGAAGACGGAAGAGTCGGGACGGGGGCGCGCGGAACCGATCGCCAACCTGTGCTCCTTCGCTGAAGGGAACCGATCGTTTCGCGTTGAATCGGGTTTCATGCGCCGGTTCTGGAGTCCGTTTTCCCCCGAAGCAGCGTGCTTGACGGTTCTAGGTCTCCGCTCAGCTTCGGCCCATGGACGTCGTACTGAACGAAGTGCTGTATGACCCGGCCGGAGCGGACGGCGGGTACGAGTTCGTGGAGCTGGCCGCGGCGGCGGGCGCAAGCCCGTCGCTGTCGCTGGACGGCTGGCGACTGGAGACCGGCAACGGATCGTCGCCCGGCACCTGGAGGCTCGCCTGGACGGGCGGACCCGCGGACTCGCTGCGCGACGGGCTGTTCCTCGTCGGGGAGGCCGGCGTGGAGCCGCCGCCGGACGCCGTCGCGGATCTGGACCTGCAGAACGGCCCGGACGCCTGCCGCCTCGTGGCGCCGGACGGAACCGCGGACCGCCTCGGCTGGGGAGAGGAGCTGGATCCGTTCTTCTTCGAGGGGCGCGCGGCGGTGGACGTGGCGTCGGGCCACTCGCTGGCTCGCCTTCCGGACGGTCGGGACACCGAAGACAACGCCGCGGACTTCCTGGCGGCATCGCCCTCGCCGGGGGCGTTCAATGCGCCGGATTCCCTGCTCGTCGTGATCGCGCGGGAGTGGCCCGCGCCGGACCTGGAGTGCGGCAGCGCCGGAACGTTCCGCGGGCTCGCGCGCAACGCCGGGCGCGCGGGGCGGGACGTCGCGCTGCACCTGGAGTGTCACGTCCATCCTCAGGAGATGCTGGGAACGGTGTCGCTGGGATGGCTCGCCTCCGGCGAGGAACGGGCGTGGGACGTCGTGGTGTCGCCGCCGCCCGGCGTGCACTGGCCGCTCGTCTCGCCCGGAGGGGCGGAGGCGCCGCATGCGTTCTGCGGGACCGGTGCGGACCTCGCCGTCACGGAGATCCTGGCGGCGCCCGCCTCCGGAGAACCGGAGTGGGTGGAGATCGTCTCGCGGGCGACCGGCCATCTGCGTCTGGACAGACTGGTCCTCGTGGACGCGGCCGGAACGGAGGGCGCGCTGGCGGGAGACCTTGCGCCGGGGGAGCGCATCGTCCTCACGCGGGACGCGGAGGAGTTCCCGCCGCGCTGGGGTCCGGTCGGCGCGGTCCGGTCGGTGTCGCCGTGGCCCACGCTGAACCAGACGGCCTCCGAGGGCGCGGTGGCGGAGCGCGTGGAGGTCCGGCTGGAAGCGCGGGAGCTCGCGGTCGGGGTCGTCCCGGGGCGCGGCGCGTCGGGCGTGTCCTGGGAGCGCCTCTCGCTGGCACTCCCGCCGGAGGATCCCGCTTCCTGGGCGCCCAGCCTGGACGAGTCGGGAGGCACGCCCGGGCGCCCCAACAGTCGACGTGGTGACCGCGTCGTGGCGGCCGGTTCGGGGGCACTGTCCGTGGATCCTCAGCCCTTTCGTCCCGGTCGGCACGGAGCCGCGCTCGTGATCGTGCGGGGACTGCCGGCGTCGGTCCGGCCGGGCGTGGACGTGTGGGACTCCGCGGGGCGTCTCGTCGCCTCGCTGTCGGCGTGGCGTCATGGTGGCGAGGTGCGGGCGGCCTGGGACGGCCGCCACCGGGACGGATCGCCGGCGGCCGTGGGTCTCTACGTGGTGCGTGTGACGGAAGGGCGTCGGGCGTTCGCCCGTGCGTCCGTGGTGCTGGTCCGGTGAGGATCGTCCTGGCGGCGGTGCTGCTTGGCGGCGCGCCGGCCCACGCCGCCTTCGAGCGACCGCCGCTGGATCCCGAGCCGGCGGCGCTGGGAGGCGTGCTGGCCACGGCGCGGGATCCGGTGTTCGGCAATCCGGCGATCGCCTGCGCACCGAACGGCGCGGGCGGGCTGGAGATGCGCGTGTCCGGGTCGCGGCCGTTCGGCCTTCCGGAACTCGGGGAGGCGCAGGTCTCCCTGGTGCGCCGCGGTGGCCCGGTGGGCGTCGGCCTGGGCGCTCGACGCTTCGGGACGGACGTCTACGCGGAGAAGGAGGGTCGGCTGGCGGTCGGAGTGGCGCGCGGCGCCGCGTCGGTCGGGGCCGCACTGCGCGGGCTGGAGGTCTCGGGCGCCGGCTTCGAGAGCCGACGGAGCGCCGCGATGGATCTGGCGATGCACGTGGCGCCGGTTCCGGGGTGGGAGCTCGGCGCGGTGGCGGAGGCGGTTGTCGGGGAGGTGCCGGGGGATCCCGCCGGAGACCTGCGACGGACGTCGGTCGGGGCGGTTCGCCGCTGGGGCGGAGTGGCTCTCCACGTGGAGGCGCAGCGCGAGGAGCGTCGTCGTCTGACGGCCGTAGCGGGAGCGGTCTGGGAGGTCGCCGGCCTGCGACTGGCGCTCGGCGCGCGGGAGGAGCCGGAAACGGTCGCCGGGGGCGTCACGGTGTCCCTTCCGGGACCCCTTCTCGGCTCCCATGCGGTCGTCCGCGCGACGGTCGCCGGAGCCTGGACCCCGCTGGGCACCACCGTGCGGGTGGGGTTGTGCTTCCGTCGGGGTTCGCAGGGACTTGCCACGAATGACTCAAGCTCTGCGACGGAAAGCCGATCTCTGGGATGGAGTGGCAGGCCCGTGTTCTCCCATGCCCGGAGGGGTGAGGAATGGAGAACGACTGGTTGGATGCGGACGAGACCGCGTCGAGTCTCCAGATCACCAAGGCGACGCTCTACAAACTGGTCCACGACGGGCGCATCCCCGCCCGCAAGACCGGTGGGCAGTGGAGATTCAACCGGTTCGACATCGAGAAGATGTTCGAGGGGACGGGAACCCCCGTGGAATCGGGACCGGAAAGGAAACGCGACGGATGACTTCGCCCAGCGAACAGCCCGAAGGCGGGACGACGAAACGGGAGCTCAATCCCCTTCCGTCGACCATCTCCGAGGACCAGATCAAGCGGGTCATCTCGGTCACGGGCAATCTGCCCCCGGTGCCGCACGTGGCCGCCAAGATGATGGAGCTCGTGGGCAACGAGGACACCTCCGTCCGGGACCTGCAAAAGGTCATCTCCGCGGATCAGGCGCTGACCGCGCGCATCCTCAAGATGGCCAACAGCGTCTTCTACTCGTTCGACCAGAAAATCAGCACGCTCTCGCACGCCATCGTCATCCTCGGCTTCCGCGCCGTGCAGTCGATGGCCATCGCAGCCTCGTCTCGGAGCCTGTTCGTCAAGAAGGGCGCCCAGTTCGGTCTGAAGGAGAAGCTGCTCTGGGAGCACTCCATCGGCGTGGGCATGGCGTGCCGGCAGGTCGCGCGGACGGTCGGGTACGAGCAGGAAGAGACGGCGTTCATCGTCGGCCTGCTCCACGACATCGGGAAGGCCGTGCTGAACCAGGTGATCCCGAAGAAGTACGCGCGGATCGTGGAGAACGTCTACAACGAGGGCAAGTCCTTCGCGCAGGTGGAGACCGAGATGCTCGGCTTCGACCACAGCCACATCGGCGCGCTCATCGCCCAGAAGTGGAACTTCGACTGGGAGATGGTGGAGACCATCGCCTACCACCACCGGGAAGAGGCGGAGGCCGGAGGCAACGTGCTCGCCGCCATCCTGTCGGTGTCCAACCACATCTGCAAGCGCATGGGAATCGGGCTCGAAAGGGTCAATGAGGACGCCTCTCTGTCCGACAACTGGGGAGCGCGCGCCCTCGGCCTCGACGAGGGCGCCTGCATGGAGATCCAGGAGATCCTGCAGACGATCCTGGAAGAGGAGAAGAAGCTGTACGACATGTAGCGTCGTCGCCCCGCGAACGGTGTGAGCGTCCGGACTCCGCTGCGCGGAGTGTGCCGTTCGTGCCGAGGACACGATGACAAGCCCAGATCCACATTCGGCTCCCGCAACCCGTAAAGACACCATGAACGTGCCGAACGACCCCCTGATCGACGATCCCGACGGCCCCGAGGACGACCTCGACGGTCCGGCGACGGACTGTGCGCGCCCGCTCCGGCTCCTGGAGCGATTCACCGAGATGGGCGCCCAGCAACCGGAGGGCGAGACCTTCCTCGGTGAGCTGGCCGCCGATCTGGCCCGGGAGACGGGCTCCAGCCGCTGCGTGATCAGCCTGGTGGAGCCGCTGACGGGCGATCTGGACGTGAAGGCGGCCCGCGGCTTCGGCTCGGAGCCGCCCGCGGAGCTGGCGTACATCCAGGACGGCATCCACGGCTGGATTCTGAAGATCCGCACACCCATGATCATCGCCGACAACGAGGTGCACGGCGGGCTTCCGCTGCTCCGCTTCGAGCACGACGGCCTCATCGCCGCCCCGATCTCCGTCGGCCAGACGGTGTACGGCGTCATCAGCGTCATGGCTTCCACGCGGGGCACCGGTTACCGCGAGGAGGACATGCTGCTGGTCAGCATGACCGGCGCGCTCGTCGGCGGGATGGTCGGACACCGCCGGGCCGAGCGGGAGGGCGGCGAGGCGCTCCAGAAGGCCATCGAGTCGCTGACCATGGCGCTCGACGCGCGGGATCCCTACACGCGGGGCCACTCGCAGCGCGTCGCCATGTACAGCCTGGCCATCGCCAACGAGCTCGAGCAGGCGGGTCTCCACACGTTCGGGAAGGAGCGTCGCAGCTCGCTCCTCATGTCCGCGCTGCTCCACGACATCGGCAAGATCGGGATCCGCGACGAGGTGCTCCTCAAACCCGGCAAGCTCACGGAGGAGGAGTACGATCTCATCAAGACGCACACGGAAAAGGGGGCCGAGATCGTCCGGATGATCCCCGGCTTCGACGACGACGTCATCGCCGGGATCCTGCAGCACCACGAGCGGATGGACGGCAAGGGCTACCCCTCCCGGATCACCGGAGAGAACATCCACGTGTTCGGCCGGATCATCGGGCTGGCCGATGCGTTCGACGCCATCGTGACGTCGCGGCCCTACAGCACCGCGGCGTCGTTCAGCTTCGCCATGGGCCGCATCGAGGAGCTCTCCGGCACCGTGTTCGATCCGCAAATGGTGCAGGCGATGCTTCGCGCCATGAAGGATCAGAACGTCTGGAACGAGTTGGGCGCCATCTCGCACGGCAAGGTGGCGGCGGAGACGAAGGCCGAGGAGCGGGAGGCGGACTCCGCCGACCGGACGCTGCGCCGCATCTTCGGGAAGAACATCAACGACCTGCCCACGCTGCCGCACGTCGTCTCGCAAGTGCTGGAGAAGACGCGGAACCAGGACGCCAACCTGGACGAGGTGGTGGGGCTGATCTCCACGGACCAGGCGCTCGTGTCGTCGTTCCTGAAGCTCGTGAACTCGGCGTTCTACGGGTTCAGCCGGCGCATCACCACGTTGAAGCAGGCCATCACGCTGCTCGGCTTCCGCAGCGTGCGGAACATCGTGGTGAACGCCGGGGTCGTCGGGATCTTCCGGAAGCGCACGTTCAACAATCAGTACCGCTTCCGGCTCTGGGACCACTCCGTCGCGTGCGCCGTGGCCGCTCGGGCGCTCGCGCAGAAGACGGGCTACAAGGCCAAGGAGGAGGCGTTCACCGCCGGTCTGCTGCATGACATCGGCAAGGTCGTCATCGACCAGTACGCGCCCAAGGACTCCGCCGCCATCATGAAGCGTGTCGATGCGGGCGAGTCGGCGCGCGATGCGGAGACGGAGATCCTCGGGGCGGACCACACCAAGATCGGCGCGTGGATCTCCGAGCGGTGGCATCTGCCCAAGACGCTGTGCTGGGTCATCCAGTTCCACCATGAGCCGATGGCCGACGAGATCCCCGGCGAGCGCGACCTCGTCAAGATCGTCGCCACCGCCAACGCGCTCTGCCGGATCCGCAAGTCCGAGAGTCCGGACGAGGTGACCGCGGCCGTGGAGGACTTCTGCGCCTCCGCCGACAACCATCTCGGCGTGGACCCGGGAGCCGCGCGCGACGTCCTGGAGGACACCTGGGCCGGCAAGGCCGAAGCGATGCGCACCTTCGGCGGCGCCCGGCCGATGGAAACGGTGGAGACGCGCGAGCAGACGGCGTCGGATTCCGCGAGCTAGCGCTTCGCCTGTAGAAGCTCGATCATTCGCTTCCCGTTCTCGTTCTCCGGGTTCAGCGCGACGGACTTCCGGTAGTGCTCCAGCGCCGCCTCGAGCCGGCGGTCGTTGTAGTAGGCCTCGGCCAGGCTGTCGTGCGCGTTCCACTCCTCCGGAAACGTCTCCACCACGGCCTCGAACAGCGAGATCGCGGCTGGCAAGGCCCCGGCGTGCATCCACTCGTAGCCGAGGCGGTTCGCGCCGCGCCGATCCGGGTCGAACGCGGCGGATTGCACCAGCGCCCGGTAGGTCAGCCCGGCGTGAGCCCCCTCCTGCTCCATCGCCCGCCGCAGCGCCGGCAGCGCGGAGGGCAGCGGCAGGGGAACGTCGTCGCCCGCCAGCACGCGCGCGGAGGCCTCGGCCAGCTCGTAGAGGCGGCCATCCAGCCACGGCGTTCCCGCATTCAGCAGGATCACGATCGTCGTTCCCGACTCCGGCAGCAGGTAGAGCAACGCGTTGTTGCCGCCGTTGTTGCCGGGGGCGTGCGCAACGGCAACGGGGCCCGCGTCGGTGTCGACTGTGCCGAGGTTCCACCCGTAGCCCTGCATCTGCCCGGGGAACCCGGACGGCGCGATGGCTTCGAACATCCGCTCGCGCATCCCGGCCGAGAGGAACCCGTCGCCGCGCAGCGCGCGGGCGAAGCGGTCCAGGTCTTCCGCGGTCGAGATGACGTCGCCCGCACCCGGCTGGACATCGGCGTACTGGATCGGGTCCGGGCGCATCACCTCCCCGCGCCGCACGACGTAGCTGGAGGCCACGCGCGGATGGACGCCGCGCCCCGTGGCGGCCTCGGAGCCGTCCATCTCGAGCGGGGCGAACACGTGTCGCTCCAGGATCTCGGGGAACGTCAGTCCGGTGACTCGCTCCAGGATCGTCGCGAGGAGAAAGTAGTTCTCGTCGCTGTAGAGGGCGTCGGCGCCCGGCTCGAAGAGCAGATCCCCCTGCCCGTGCTCTTCCAGGAACGCGCGACGGTTCCAGTCGAGACGCGGGGCAGGACCCTCCCAGAACTCGCGGGTGGCGAAGTTCGGCAGCCCGGACGTGTGGCTGAGCAGGTTATGGATCGTGATGCGGGATCCCGTGTCCGCCCGATACCAGCCGACGTGCCGGGCCACGGTGTCGTCCAGACTCAGCCGCCCGGCGTCCACGAGCGCGAGCGTGGCGGCCGCCGTGATCGGCTTGGTCACCGAGGCGATGTGGAAGCGCGTGTCGGGCCGGTTCGGAACGTCGAACTCGCGCTGCGCCGTCCCGAACGCGCGATGCACGAGCAAGCGGCCCGCCCGGGAGACGCGAACCACCCCGTCCAGGGAGCGGGCGTCCGCGTACGCCGTCACCCAGCGTTCCAGCCGATCCGGACCGTCCGGATCGACCCGATCGGGGGCGCCGGTCGCCGCGGACGTCGCGGCCAGCCAGAGCGCGGCCGCAAGGGCGATCCCTCCGCCGCGACGGCGCCGGCCGCGCGCTCGACCGCGCTTCAAGCTCCGGTCCCCGGCATTGCGATGTCGAACTCGATCGACCCGAACGGTCCGGCCGAACGCCGTCCGCGGAACAGCTCTCCGGCCGCGTGGAGTTCCGGCCGGCACACGAGGGACTCCCGCACGAGGTCCAGCGGGTCGGAGTCGAGGTAGGGATCACCCTCGAAGTACATCTGCGTCACGAAGTCCGGCAGATCCGGCGCGTGAACCGTGACGTGGATGTGCGCGGGTCGCATCGCCCCGCCGACGAGGTAGTTGGCCGGCTGGAGCGTTTCGTACTCGTATCGCCCGTCGTCATCGCAGGGGACCCGTCCGCGGAACAGCCCCGCCTCCTCCTGGTGCGGATTGGTGAAGTACTCGCCGTCCGGACTGCAGTGCCAGATGTCCAGCACCGCTCCGTCGATGGGCTCGCAGCGGTCGGAGCGCAGCACGGTTCCGGAGATGACGAGGACCCGACCGTCGTGGCGGTCGCCCCGCAGGTTGTCGCGAACCGGGGCGCCTTCCCGCCAGAACGGACCGGACCATTCGAACAGCGCGGGGTCGTCGGGGCCGGCGCCGGGTGTGGGATCGCACGCGGAAAGGATCGCCTTGGGAGCGACCAACGAGCCGGCGGTGACCAGCGCGCCGCCCCGGAGGACGTCACGGCGGCGAATGCGGGGAGGTCGGGACACGGTAACTCTCCGGTCAGGGGGAAGGAACGGTCGTTGCGACGGCCTGCGGGCAACCGCCGCGGGCGTCGTCGTTGGAATCGGCGAGCGGGCACGAGCCGCTGCGGCACGCCCAGGGGTTCACGGCGCCGATCAGCGAGGTCGCGAGAACGAGGAGCAGCAGAGCGAGGCCGACGCGCGGAGCGGCGGATCGAGGTCGGGTCTCGCGCCAGTCGAGGATGGCTCGGACCCGCTCTTCCAGCTCCGACAGGCGGACCGCCGCCACGGCACCGCCCGTGGCGAAGTCTTCGCCCGCGTCCCGCGCGATGTCGACGAGGTGGGCCGCGTAGCGCGCGGGATCGACGCCGCCGAGCAGCACCCGATCATCGCAGGCGCGCTCGAGGTCGGCGATCACCCGGTGAAGCGACCAGCGCGCCGCTGGATGAAACCAGTGAAGTCCGGTCACGACGTGCAGCGAGAGCCGAACGAGCCAGTCGTGCCGCAGCACGTGCTCGGCCTCGTGGCGCAGCACCACGTCGAGACGCTCCGCTGACCACCGTCGCGCAACGCGCGGGAGCAGGATCACCGGCCGCCGCCAACCCCACGTCACCGGCACCCGGACTGCGGACGAGACGAGAATCCGCAGCCCGCGACCGTCGGGCGAGAGGCCCGGCGCCGGCCCGGCGCACAGCGGCGCCGCCCCGCGCGCGATCGCGGAGAGTCGCGCGACGCCGATTGCCAGCCGCACCCAGGTGAGGATCACGCCGCCCAGCCAGATCGCGACGATCCAGTGGGTCCACGCCCGTGGATCGAACCAGGCTTCCCGCGGGCCCCGCTCGTAGGCGACCCCGGCCAGGCCCAGGCTCCGGAGGTCCGGGAGCAGGTTGAGCCCCACGCCGCCGAAGGCGAGCGCCAGGAACGGGATCAGCGCCAGCGACGCGATCAGCAGGATGTCGGCCGCGCGCCGAGCCTCCACCGAGCGCGCGGGCACGAGCGGGCGAACGAGCCCGAACAGCAGCACGAGCACGGTCACCTTCAGGGCGACGTCCAGCATCGCGCCGGCGTAGCCGGCGAAGCCGGCGCCCGCCGTCACGCCCGATCCTCGCCGTCGCGCTTCTCGCGGCGTGCCGTTTCGATGATGTCGATCAGGCGGTCGTAGTCCTCGTCGGCGAGGCGCGTTCCTTCCAGGTCGACGAGCGTGCTGACCAGGCTCTCGGGCCGACCCTCGAACAGCGTTCGCAGCATTCGCCGGACCGCGGACTGCCGGGTGCGACTGGGCCGCTCCACCGGGGAGTACACGTGGGCGCTCCCGCGCCGGTGGTGCTTCAGGCGCCCCTTCGTTTCCAGCGCGCGCAGGACGGATCGCACGGCGGAGTAGCCGGGGGCGTCGGGCAGATGAACCTGCAGGTCGCGCGCCGTGGCGGAGCCGAGTCGATGGATCACGTCCATCGCCTGGCGCTCCCGGCGGGTCAGCGTCGCTTCGGGGTCTCGGGCTCGGCGGGGCACGGGCACCTCCCTTCTGGCCGGTAGGACGACGCCGCGATCGATCGCGTTCAAGGAATCGTACAGAAAAATCGACCGGTTCGGACCCGGAAGGGCCGAAACTGCCGATTCAAGGGGCGATACGCGATCCATCGGCCCATCGAAAGTGCGGTTTTTACCGCAGGGCCTCGAACGTCGACCGCCCCGGCTCCGTCCTCCTGCCGTGGCCGGCGCACCGAGGCGTCGGCCCGGTCCCTTTCGCCTGGAGGCCCTGGTGCGAACCCTCACGTTGCTCATGCTGCTGTCCGTCGTCCCGCTGGCCCGACCCGTCGCCGCCGACACCTGGCGGGCGGACCCGGCCAACTCCTCCATCTCGTTCTCCGTGCGCCATCTCATGATCAACGACGTGAAGGGCACCTTCGGCGCGTTCGAGACGGTGCTGGAACTGGACGAGGAGTCCGGCGTGCCGGAGCGCGTCGAGGTCACGATCGAGGCACAGTCGCTGGACACGGGACACGACGGGCGCGACGAGCACCTTCGAGCCCCCGACTTCCTCGACGTGCAGCAGTTCCCCCGGATCCGATTCGAAGCGCGGCGCAGCGGGCGCGACGCCGGCACGATGGAGTTGACCGGGCCCCTCACGCTCCACGGGGTCACGAAGGAAGTGACGATCCCGCTGGAGATCTCGCCCTCCATCCGGGATCCGTGGGGCAACGAACGCCGCGGGCTGGTCGCGACGCTGGTCGTGGACCGCCGGGACTGGGGCATCACCTGGAGCGAGGCGCTGGATGGCGGGGGGCTGGTGGTCGGGAACGAGGTGACGGTCTCGGCCCACCTGGAGCTGGTCCGGCGCAAGGAGTAGGCGCCGGCGCGACGGCCAATCGCCCGCTTCGTGGTCCAGGACGCGCTGCAGGCCGTCGCCGCCCTCGACGGGCGCGCGCAGGTCGATGTCCTCGCTCATGGGCTCCCTCCGGTTCCCGGTGGCGGACGTTGCGGCCGACCGGGCGCTCGGCATACCATCGCGATCCTCTTCGTCCGGCGACCGACTTCAGGAGCGCCATGTCCGACCCCGATCTCTTCCGCGAGTTCGCGCCGCCCTTCGAGGCGGACGACGCTCCCGGCCCCGACGCCCCGCTCGCCGAGCGGATGCGGCCGCGGTCGCTGACCGACGTGGCCGGCCAGTCCGCGCTGCTGGGCGAGGACGCGACGCTCCGGCGCGCCGTGGAACGCGGCCTGCTCCCGTCGCTGCTCCTGTGGGGGCCGCCCGGCTGCGGCAAGACGACGCTGGCGCGGGTGCTCGCGTCCGAGTCGGGGGCGGTCTTCCGCGAGATCTCGGCGGTGTCCTCGGGCGTGAAGACGCTGCGCGAAGCCGTGGCCGAGGCGCGCGTGCAGCGTCGCCGCAACCGGCGGACGGTCCTCTTCATCGACGAGATCCATCGGTTCAACAAGGCGCAGCAGGACGCCATCCTGCCCGCGGTGGAGAACGGCACGGTGATCCTCGTCGGCGCGACGACGGAGAACCCGTCGTTCGAGGTGAACGCTCCGCTCCGGTCGCGGTGTCACGTGATCCGTCTGGAGCCGATCCCGCGCGACGTTCTCTCCGCGTTGCTGGACCGGGCGATCGCGGACGAGGAGCGCGGTCTCGGCGGACGCGACGTCACCCTCCCCGACGACGCCCGCGACGAGCTGCTGCGCCGCGCCAACGGCGACGCCCGCATCGCGCTGAACCTGCTGGAGGCGGCCGCCAACGCCCGCGCCGACGCTCACGGTCCCATCGACGCCGCTGACGTCTCCGCGCTCGCGCGCGAGAACACGGTCCTCTACGACAAGGCCTCCGGTCGCCATTACGATCACGCCTCCGCGCTCCAGAAGAGCCTGCGCGGCTCCGATCCCGACGCCGCGCTCTACTGGATGGGGAAGATGCTGCAGGCGGGCGAGGATCCGCGCTTCGTCGCCCGGCGGATCCTGGTCACCGCGGCGGAGGATGTGGGTCTCGCCGATCCCCGCGCGCTCCAGGTGGCCGTGGCGGCGTTCCAGGCCCTGGAGTTCCTGGGGATGCCGGAGGCGCGGCTGCCGCTGGCCGAGGCCGCGATCTACGTGGCCACCGCCCCGAAGTCGAACAGTGCCACGACGAGCATCGACGCGGCGATGGGCGCCATCGCCGAGGGAGAGAGCCACGAGGTCCCGCCGTTCCTTCGCATGACGGGCGTGGATCGTCGCGAGTACCGCTCGCCGCACGGGACGCCCGGTCACTTCCGCGCGCAGGACTACCTGCCCCCGGAGCTGGAGGGACGATCCTTCTACGTCCCCGGCGAGCTGGGCGACGAGAAGGAGATCGGCCGGCGGGTGCGCGGCGCGCTGGGCCGGGGCCGCCGGCGGGCGACGGATCCGGGGCGGCCGCCTTCTCGTCCGGACGACGCCGACGGTTGACGCCGCGCGCCGGCGCGCCTCAGCCCTCCGTCTTCTCCGCGATCTCCGACTCCGACTCCGACTCCGGAACCATCCGGTTGCGGGCGGCCCGGTACGTCTCCGGATCGTCCAGAAATGTCACCTTCGTCTCGTCCGTGGCGAAGTAGTACGGACGCCCATTGTAAATGCACGACGGCGACTTCTTCGTGGGGCGGAAGCGATCCAGGGTCACCGGATCCGTCACGAGCCCGCAGTACTTCCACGGCCGCCGCTCGAAGCGCATCTTCGTGGCGGGTGAGGAGAGGAAGTACGCCTCGTGGTTCACGAACACCAGGAGCCGATCGTTCACGATCGCCTGTCGGCGTCGCTCCACCGGGCAGTCGAACGTGAGGCCGAGCGGGCGCAGGTAGCTGACCGGGTCTTCACCGAAGACCTTGATGCACGGGCCTCAACAGAAGCCGATCGGCTCCCCGTTCACGTAGAACGGGGCCTTGCGCACGCCCAGCTTCTTCTGTAGGACCGGGCAGAGATCGTTGGCCGAGACCGTGGCGTCCTCGTACTGAACCCGGTGGCGGTCCGTTCCGGGCACCGGAATCTTCTGCTGCGCGGACGTCGCGGCGGGCAGGAGGAGGAAGAGCGCTCCCAGGAGCGCGGGAAGGACAGGGCGAACGCAGGGCAACGGGCACCTCCGGGAGGGAAGCGGCTCGCCGGAGCGACGGCAGGGATCTGCCCGTGTCCGGAGGAGCAACGACTCCCGGAGCCTACGCGTCCGGCCTCCGGCCGCGGGTAAAGGGCTCGTAAGTCATGGAATTGTAAAGGTGGTCAGAGCCGCTGGCGCCAGTGGTGGATCTCGGCGTCCGTCTCCGGAGCGACCGCCTCCAGGCGGCCGACGAGGTCGCGGGTCTCCGCCTCCACGGACCGCCGGTGCCAGTGGCCGCGCGCGGTCTCCTCGGATGCGTACTCCCAGAACTCCTGGAACCGCCCCGGGATCTCCTCCGACTCGACGAGGTAGAAGCCCTTCACCACGTCGCGGGTCCGCTCGGCCAGGCGGGACAGGGTCTCCAGATACTCCTCGCGCACCGCGTCGGGAACGTGGCGGATCACGCTGACGATGTTCCTCATCCGTCGCCTCCGGGTCTCAACCGCTGCTCGCCTTCGGAGGGAACGAGGACCGTCTGGCCGGCCAGGGAGGGATCCGCAATCGTCGCGGCGTCGCTCCAGGGCGGAGCGCCCGCGGGATCCGTCCGCCACTTTCGCAGCCGATCGGCCGCCGCCGACTCCTCCGGCGCGGCTCCGTCCGCCTCCCAGCGATCCAGAACGGAGCGGATCGCCTCCGCGGCATCCTCTCGTGACACCGGTCGGGCCATCGCCCGGAGGAACTCCTCCCGGAATCGCGACGGGTCCTCGACCGCCGCCAGCACGCTCCGCATCGCCTCGGCCGATCGGGCGCGGAGCTGCAGCGCATGACGCCCCGCGAACTCGATCCGCCCGCGCGGCGACGCCTCGTCCGGCACGTCCCGCAGGCGGCGTCCCGCGAAGATCCGCTCCACGAAGTGGTCCCGCGCTCCGTCGTCTTGAAGGTCCGCCTCGTCGACGACCGGCAGATGCGGAAAGCGTCGTACCAGCGCATCGGCGAAGAAGCCTCGCCCGCCCCGCGTGTACGACCCGCCGGCCCGCCAGTCCTCCTCCGTCTCGTAGACTCGGACGTCGCCCAAGCCGCAGCTGGGGGACCGCGCCTTCAGAACGTAGCCGTCCAGATCCTCCAGCGCTTCCACCCGCCGCGCGGACCAAGCGGTCATGTCGGCCGTGAGATTGCGGTGGGTCTCCACCGTCACGAGGTCGAAGCCGGCGGCGGTGCGGAGGAGCTGGATCGGCTCCCGGGGGACGCCGAGGCCCAGCTCCAGCTCGGGGCAGATCCGCACCCACTCCACGAACACCCCCAGCCGATCCGCCAGGAACGCGTTGCGCTGATCGCCGCCGTCCCACCGCACCCGCTCGCCGAGCAGGCACGAGGAGATGCCGATCCGCGGGGCAGGAGTTGCGCGTGCCGCCATGTCGGGAACCTCCGGGAATCGACCGGGACGCCGTCATCCTACCGCGCCGCTCCGACCGGGTCACGGCGCCGGCGCCCGCCGGTCTGGGCTTTCTTGCCGGATCCCGGCAGCCATTTCCGCAAACGTGGCCATTCGCCTCGGATTCGGTCTTTCGGCGCTCAACTCGCGGGGAGGAATTGCCGTTCTACGTTGCGTGAGGACGGACCTGCCGCCTCCACCGGTTTGATCGACCCCTCGTCGTTCTCCCGATCCGTCCCTGGGATCCGAGAGGAGCCGCGGGAGCGGGGAGAGGTCATCGCCGGGATCGATCGCAGGGACGCGCCCGGAAGCGCCGGGAATCACTAAAGTCCCTGAGATGGAATGTCGATCTCAGCGATGATTGACAAGCTCGCCCTTGAAATGCGTGGAGAGAAAGCCCATGGAGAGGAGCAAGTCGGGAGTCAACGGCATCATGGACATCAGTGAGGCCGCAGACTACCTCCACATCAAGAAATGGACGCTCTACCGTCTCGTGAAGCGCGGGAAGATCCCGGGCATCAAGGTGGGTGGGCAGTGGCGGTTCAAGAAGGAAGTCCTGGATGAGATGTTCACCCAGGGTTCCCCCTCGGCCGCCGAGTAGGTTCCTCTTCGCTCGCCGAGGTTTCCGCACCTCCGCGTAGCCTGCGGATTCCGTGCTGTCCCCCTGAGACCTCCGCGAGGCGCTCGGCCGCCGAGCGTGAGCGCGACGAGTTGGGGCGAAACGCTCAAGAAGGGCTGGGGAGATTCCCCCAGCCCTTTGTCGTTCCTGGTCGATGTTGACCGGCGCGTCTCGCGCTCCACCGATGCGGCATCGTCCGTGCGCGCCCTCTGAGCGCTTCTCCGGCCGTTTCCGCGACGATCTCGCCCGATGCTCCAGGCGTGGTCCCCGACTTGCAAGAACCCCGGGCAGGGCCCTCCCGTCGGCCCTGGAGAGTCCCATCCCGGAGGCGGTCCTTGCATCTCAGGTTCCCGCATCGTGTTCTCGCCGTCGCCGCCCTGTGCGGGGCGTTCGTCCTGATCGCCGGATCGGGGCTCTCCTCCGCCGATCCTCCACCGGTGCTCGGCAACCTGGGCCCGGCGCCCTTCCTCGAGTGGGACGAGCCCACCGAGGCGGTGTACGACCGGGAGCTGGGTCACGCGAACTACTCCGCGGAGATCCACTACGACCTCGGCCTCTACTTCTACGAACTGGGCGAGTACGAGCTCTCGCTGAAGCACTACCGGCGGGCGACGGAGATCGACCCGGACTTCGCCGAGGCCTACTTCGGCATCGGGCTGCTGTTCTACACGCTGGGCGACGACGAGAACGCGATCCGCTACTACGAGGACGCGCTCTCCCACGCTCCGCACGACGCCGACACCCGCAACAACCTGGGGCTGATCCACTACCGTCGCGGCGAGCTTCGTCAGGCCCGCGCGCAGATCGAGGAGGCCGTTCGCCTCCAGCCCGACTTCCCCGACGCCCTCTACAACCTGGGCCTCGTCTACTACCAGCAGCAGGAACTCCAGAGCGCGGTCGCGCAGTTCCTGGAGGCGCTCCGCCTCGATCCCGACTACCTCCGCGCCCGCTTCAACCTGGGCGTCGTCTACTTCGAGCTCGGCATGATGGATCTGGCCGAGGAGCAGTGGGTGGCGATCCGGGAGAAGGCGCCGGGCACGCCGCTGGCGGACCAGGCCGGCGAGAACCTCTCCATCCTCTACGAAGACTAGCCCGCAACTCCATCCTCGCCTGCGGCGCGAACTCGGTCCAAACTCCGCCCTTTCCGGCGCTTCCGGAGGAGGACGATGGACTTCTCGCCGATGTGGTGGCCCGTGATGTTCGTGGCCGGCGTGGCCGCCGGGTTCGTCAACACGGTGGCGGGCGGCGGTTCGTTCTTCTCGTACCCGCTGCTGATCCTGCTCGGGTTCCCGGCGCACGTGGCCAACGGAACGATTCGCGTCACGGTCGTCCTGCAGAACCTGGTGAGCGTTCCCACCTACGCCCGCGAAGGGTACTTCCTCCCGAAGGACGCGGCCTTGGCCTCCCTGGCCGCGGTGCCGGCCGCCGTCCTCGGCGCGTTCGCGGCCGCCCGCCTGGACCCCGATCCCTTCCGTCGCGTGTGCGCGGTGCTGATGATCGTGGTGCTGGCGACGCTCTTCCTGAAACCGAAGAGCTGGAACCGGAAGGAGAGCCTCGCCAAGATCCGCTGGGGGCGCGCGCTTCCGCTGTTCGCGGCGGTGGGCTTCTACGGCGGGTTCTTCCAGCTCGGCGCGGGGATGCCGCTGCTGGCGGTGGCCGTTCTCGCCGGCGGCTGGGACGCCGTCTCCGGCAACTCGCTCAAGGTCACCGTCATCCTGATCTACACGTCGTTCGCGCTGTTCGTCCTGGCCGCGCACGGACAGGTGAACTGGGCGGCGGGCGCGCTGCTGGGCGCGGGCAACATGCTGGGCGCGTGGTGGGGGGCGCGCTCCGCGGTCCGTCGCGGGCCGGGGTGGGTGCGCGGGGTGCTGGTGGTCATGGCCGTGCTGGCGGCGGCGCGCCTCATCCTGAACGGCGGATAGAGAAGCGGCCGCGACGCCACAGGGGTGGACGCCGCGGCCGCGGTGCTGCGGGTGCCGGCTCGACGTGGGGGCGCCTCGTCAGGCGGCCACGACCCGTCGCGAGATGCCGTGCACGATCTCGTCCACGGCCGGCTGCATCCGTCGGAAGATTTCCTCATCTCCCGTCATGCGATAGGTCCATCCGCACCCGACGCAGAGCGACATGAGCTTCTCGCCGATGTCGTCGGGGTCGGCGTCCGCGACGAAGTCTCCCGTCGCCTGGCCGATGCGGACCACGTTCGCGAAGTCCGAGATGAACGTGCGGGCCGCCTTGCGGAGAGCCAGCGCGATCTCGTCGGACGGTTCCACCGCGTCCACTGCGAGGTTGAGGAACGGACAACCGCCTTCGAACACGCCGGACGTCCAGTAGGACCCGTACGTGGCGAGCGTTCGCGAGAGACGCTCGCTGGGCGAGGTGGCGTCCTTCAACTGATCACGGAAGTAGCGGCGCGCGATGGCCACCGACTCCTCCACCAGGGCCAGCACCATTTCGCGCTTCGAGGAGAAGTGCGCCATGATCCCGCCTTTGGAGTAGCCGGCGCGTTCGGCGAGCTTGCCGATGGACATCCCGTGGATGCCCTCGCGCGAGAGGAGCTGCACGGCCTCCGCCACGAGGTTGGCGCGGCCTCCGCGCTCCCCGTTGCGGCGTTCCGTCGTGGCCATCGTCATCGTCCCGGACATCATCACCTCCACTCAACCCGGACCCATGCCTTGGACGAACGTTCGGATGCTACGACTTTCCGCAGAATCCGCAAAGCCGAATCGCTTCGGGCGCGACCGAAAACGTCAGGTGAGGAGCGAGCGAACCGCCATGCGCGCCAGCCACAGTGCGGTCAACCCGACGAGCACGTTGCCCGCGACGTTGAGGAACGCCGCGCGCGCCGCTCCGAGGCGAAGCAGCTCCAGCGTCTCGCCGCCGAACGTGGAGAACGTGGTGAACGATCCCAGGACGCCCACGCCGACGAACAGGCGCACCGCGGGGGAGAGGCCCGGCCGCAGCTCGGCCCATTCCAGGAGCACGCCGAGCGCGGCGCACCCGAGCACGTTGACCAAAAACGTGCCCCACACGAACGGAACCCCCGTCCGGGCGACGCCGGTGGAGAGCAGGTAGCGGGCGATGGCCCCGAGGAAGCCGCCGGCCCCGACGGCGAAGATCGTCTGCATCCATCGCTTGTACGGGGAAGGGGCGGGGGCCGCAAGGGCAGGTTCGCGGGCGGCGCTATCTCCCCAGGTAGGTCAACTTCCGCGTGACCCGGGTGTCACCGTCCGCGGCCAGGCGGACGAAGTAGACCCCGCCGCCGACCGTGCCACCCGCGGAATCCCGGCCGTCCCAGGCGATCCGTCGCTCTCCGGCGGGGAGAACGTCGCTCAGCAGCGTCCGGACCCGTCGTCCGCCGAGGTCGAACACGGCCAGCTCCACGGGCCCGTCGGAGACGGTGTTGAGCACCAGGAGCGTACCGTCCCTGAAGGGATTTCGCCCGCCGAGGTGGAGCGTGGTGCCGGCGGCCAGATCGCGGCCCGGCGTGGGCAGGCCGGGCGATCGGATCGGAAGAGCGCGATCGTCGGGGGCGAGGACCTGGATCTCCGAGCCCGTGGCGACGTAGATGGACTCGCCGACGCCGAGGAGCGCGCCGGCGGGCGCCCCGACCGCCGCCATGCCGCTCAACCGCGAGTCCGGTTCCGAGAGATCGGCCACGTGCACACCCGCAGCGCTCGAGCCGTACAGGATTCCCCGGTGTGGGAGCAGGCCCCCAGCCTCCGGCATCTCGAACGTCTGAAGGAGGATCGGGTTTCTCCGGTCCGTGACGTCGAACACCTCGACATCCCCCAGCTCGTATCCCACGTAGAGGCGGTTGCCGAGCAACTGGAGTTGCTCGACACTTCCCCGGCCGAAGGAGAACCAGAGCTGGTCGACGTGGGGCTCACCGGGGCCACTCCAGTCGACGAGCCAGAAGTAGGTCAGGGAGTACTCGCCCGAGCCTCCGCCGGAAGCATACGCATGCTCCGCGTCGATGAGAGTGGCGGCCGCCAGACGAGCAGGACTTGGGACGGTGTCCAGGTAACGCGGGGACGCGGGCGAGGACACGTCCAAACGGACCAGCTCGGTGGGCGCGAAGCGCGACGCGGTGATCGAGAGGAGAACGTCGCCTGCGACGCTCACGGGCGTGAGCGCCTTCCCTTCATACCGCCCCGCGACCGCCGCGAACCTGGGGCCATCGAGTTGGAGTACGTCGATGCCGGTGTCCGTTCCCGAGTACAGCAGGCCGGACGCCGTGATCCCGTCCGCCAGGGGAGCGCGGTTCCCGAGCAGCGTCGGCGCACCGGGGGCGGAGACGTCGAGCTCGAGAGTCGGGAGGCCCGGACCGGCCCACGCCAGCAGCCGATCGTCGATGCGGTGGAAGCCTAGGACGGGATGTGGGGCCGGAACACGGGCGATGGTCGCGTCGACGGGCGCCAGGTTCGGGGCGTCGAAGGTCTCGACGCCTCCAGGCCCGGCCGTGACGAGCAGGCTTCCGACCCGCGCGAGCGATAGCGCGGGGCTTGTGCCGCGGGGCCGCCCGATGACCTCGACGACCTCGAGATCGGAAACGTCCAGGACGAGGATCTCGTCCGGCCCGGACGTCAGGACGACGTTGTCCGACCAAGTCAGGACATTCGTCTTGCCCTCGCCGATGTCGATCGGGGAGCCGAGAGGCCGGGGATCTGATGCGTCCGAGATGTCGAAGGCGGCAATGGAGCGGTGCTCTTCCGAGCGCACGTACGCCCGGTCTCTGGCGATCTCGACCTCCACACCGCCATCCACGGGAACGCTTCCCGTTGGGACGAGGCGAGTCGGGTCGGAGGCGTCGACGATGTCGAGCCGGTCGTGGCGTAGCAGGCCAACAAGCGCTCCCTCGACGGCGACGTCGATCGTCGTCTCTCCGCGAAGCAACTCGTCCACCTTGCGAGGCGTTTCGGACTCGCGTACGTCGAAGACGGACAGACCGATTCCCTCCACCGCGGCCACGAACAGATACCGGCCACTCGCCGCCAGCTCCGGGCAACACTCGCCGACGAACTGCGGGGGAATCCACGCGACCTCGAACGGATGTTCCGGGTTGGAAACATCGACCAGGGTCACGCCGCCGCGTCGCACCGGGGTGATGAAGGCAAGGCCGTCCTCGACGCAGACGTCGTCGAAGCGGACTCGACCGTGGTTGCCCGCGAGCTGAAGTCCCTCACGAGCATCGGGTCGGTAGATCCAGAGCCCATGGGCATTCGCGACGTACGCCAGGCCGCCGGAAACGTCCACTGCAGTGGCCTCGATCCGGTTGTCCCGCGACACCCAATGCAGCCCCGAGGAGTAGTCCACGGCGACGGCGGGAAGGGCCGCCCAGGCGCCCAGGGCGATCGCCATCGCCGCAGCAATGAACGCGGAGCCGGTTCGACGGGATCGGACGGACGGCATGATGGCCTCGTTTCCGGGGGTGTGCCCCAACGGGCTGCAACCGCCGTGCCAGCCGGCATCCGCCAGGTTCCCCGGCGATGAGCCAAGGATTCCCAGCAAAGGCCGGCGCCCCCATCGGCCGATGGGGAAGGCGAGTGCAATCTGCCCGGAGGATCGGCAAACCCCGGGGCCGCGTTGACCCTCCGCCGGCCTGGTGCTACGTTCCCGCCCTTCTCGGCCGGACGCTGGGGCGTCCGGGGAGGAAGCCGTCATCGACGCCAAGGCTCCCGCCGACCACCGACGCTTTCCGGCCTGGCTGCCGCCGCTCCTCTGGGCGGGGCTGATCCTGGGCCTGTCGTCGCTGCCGGATCTCAAAACGTCCGTTTCGGGCCTGGAGATCCGGGACAAGCTGGCCCACTTCGGCGAGTACTTCGTCTTCGGGTGGCTGGTGGCCCGCGCCTTCGACGGGCAGGGCTGGAGCCCCCGGAAGCACCTCCTCTGGACGGTGTTCTTCGGTATCTTCCTCGGAGCCGCGGACGAGTTCTATCAGGGCTTCATCCCCGGCCGGGAACAGGACGGACTGGACCTGCTGGCGGACTCGCTGGGAGCGCTGGCGGGCTGGTACTTCAGTCGGGAGGACGAGACGCTTGGCGACGTTGAGGGCACCCCGGGGGACTCGTGACCTGACGTCGCCCGAGATCGAGCGATGGCAGCGCATGGAGGACGTCGCCCGACGCGTCCTGGCCGCGGCCTGCTTCTCCGAGATTCGCACCCCGGCCCTGGAGCGCACGGAGCTGTTCGAGCGCGGCGTGGGCGAGGCCACGGACATCGTCTCCAAGGAGATGTACACGTTCAAGAGCCGCTCCGGGGATCGGCTGACGCTGCGCCCGGAGAACACGGCCGGCGTTGTTCGCGCGTACCTGGAGCACGGCCTCCGCACCGCCTACCCCAGCCCGCTCCGCCTCTGGTACATCGGCCCGATGTTCCGCTACGAGCGTCCGCAGAAGGGGCGCCAGCGGCAGTTCCATCAGCTCGGCGTGGAGGTCCTGGACACGCAGGATCCGCGCGCCGACGCCGAGGTCATCCTGGTGGCGTGCGAGTACCTGCGGGAGCTCGGCCTGGACGATCTCACCGTGGACCTGAACTCCCTGGGCGATCCGGAGGACCGCGCGCGCTACCGCGACGCGCTGGTGAAGTATCTGCTCTCCGTGAAGGATCGCCTGGACCCGGACAGCGTGGACCGCATCGAGCGCAATCCGCTCCGCGTGCTGGACTCCAAGAACGAGGGAACGCAGGAGGCGCTGAAGGACGCGCCGTCCATCCTGGACCACCTGGGCGATGCGGCGTGCGAGCACTTCGACGAGGTGCAGGCGTTGCTGGCCGCGGCCGACGTGAAGGTGAACGTCGTGCCCACGCTGGTGCGCGGGCTGGACTACTACACGCGCACCACGTTCGAGATCCAGTCGGAGAAGCTGGGCGCGCAGAGCACCGTGTGCGGCGGGGGCCGCTACGACGGGCTGGTGGAGGAGCTGGGCGGCCCGCACGTGCCGGCCGTCGGCTGGGCGCTGGGTCTGGAGCGTCTCGCCATCATCCTGGAGGAGACGTTCGGGGAGGTGGAGGCGCAGAAGCCCGTCGCCTACCTCATCGCCATGGGCGACGCGGCCCGCCGGGAGATCCTGCCGCTCGCGCGCGACCTGCGCCGCGACGGCGTGCGCTGCGAGATCGGCGTGTCGGGCGGCGGGTTCGGGAAGCAGTTCAAGGCGGCCGATCGCCGCAGCGCGCGGTTCGCCGTGGTGCTGGGCGAGGACGAGCTCGCCCGGTCAGTCGTGTCGGTGAAGGAACTCTCCACCGGCGAGCAAACGGAAGTGGCCCGCGCCGATCTGGCCGGGCATCTGCTGGCGGACCGCAAGGCCACCGCCTGAATCGGGGGATCCGGGAATGAAACTCTCCACCCGGCTGCGCACGCACGTCTGTGGCGCGCTCAAGAAGCAGAACGTCGGGGAGACCGTCGCGCTCTGCGGATGGGTCCAGCGCAGCCGCGATCACGGCGGCATGGTGTTCGTGGACCTGCGCGACCGCTACGGACTGGTGCAGCTGGTCTTTCCCGGCGCAGACCAGGGCGGCGACGCGGTCGTGCTGGACCTCGCGCGGGAGCTCCACTCCGAGGACTCGCTGCGCATCGAGGGGGAGGTCATCGCCCGGTCGCCGGAGACCGTGAACCCGAAGATGGCCACCGGCGAGATCGAGATCGTGGTGAAGAAGGCCGAGGTGCTGAACCCCGCGCCCGCGGAGCTGCCGTTCCCGCTGGACGGCGCGGCCGCCGCCAACGAGGAGCTTCGCCTGAAGCATCGCTACCTGGACCTTCGCCGCGAGCCGCTGCAGAAGACGATGCAGCTCCGCTCGCGCGTGGCGCTGGCCGCGCGGAACCATCTGGTGGGCCAGGGCTTCGTGGAGATCGAGACGCCGATGCTGGTGAAGCGCACCCCGGAGGGCGCGCGCGACTACCTCGTGCCCAGCCGCGTGCATCCGGGCCAGTTCTACGCGCTGCCGCAGTCGCCGCAGCTCTACAAGCAGATCCTGATGGCGTCCGGTTTCGATCGCTACTTCCAGCTCGCGCGCTGTCTCCGCGACGAGGATCTGCGCGCGGATCGCCAGCCGGAGCACACGCAGATCGACCTGGAGATGAGCTACGTCGACGAGGAGGACGTGTTCGAACTCGTCGAGGGGCTGATGACGTCGCTCTGGAAGGACGCGCTGGACGTCGACGTCCCGGCGCCGTTCCCGCGCCTCACGTACCACGAGGCGATGGAGCGCTACGGCTCGGACAAGCCGGACGTGCGCTGCGGCCCCGCGTTCTTCGAGGCGGCGGACCTGGCGGAGCAGTCCACTTCGGATCTGTTCAAGGGCGTGAAGGCGCGCGGCGACCGCATGAAGGGGTTCCGCGTGCCGGGCGGTGCGGAATGGTCGCGCAAGGTCATCGACGAGCTGCAGGAGGTGGCGGCCAGCGGCGGCGCCAAGGGTCTGGCCTGGATGAAGGTGGACGATGGCGGTGCGCTCACGGGCGGCATCTCCAAGTTCTTCGGCGATGTGGCCACGGCGATGTTCGAGCGCTCCGAAGCGCAGGCGGGCGACCTTCTCCTGTTCGTGGCCGGGCCGGAGAGGGTGGTGTTCTCGTCGCTGGATCTCGTCCGCCGCGAGGTGGGCAAGCGCCGCGGCTGGACGGAGGAAAAGCCGCCCGCGTTCCTCTGGGTGAACCGCTTCCCCATCTTCGAGGAAGACGAGGAGTCGGGTGCCTGGAGTCCCTGCCACCACATCTTCACCATGCCGCACGATGACTGCCGCGAGGACTTCGACGCGAACCCCGCGTCGGCCACCGGCAAGCTCTACGATCTCGTTCTCAACGGCACGGAACTCGGCTCCGGCAGCATCCGGATCCACCGGCGCGACCTGCAGCTGCGCGCGCTGAAGGTCATCGGCATCGACGAGGAGGAGGCCGAGCGCCGCTTCGGCTTCCTGCTGCGGGCCTTCGACCACGGGGCCCCGCCCCACGGCGGCATCGCGCTGGGGCTGGACCGGATCATCATGCTCATGGCCGGTCGCACGTCGCTGCGGGACGTCATCGCCTTCCCCAAGACCAACCGGGCCGTGTCCCCGATGGACGAGTGCCCGTCCGAGGTGGAGCCGGCGCTCCTGGACGATCTGCGGATCTCCGTGCGGGAGGCGGAGAAGGCCGGGTAACTGCGGCTGCATCACCTTGACAATGCCCCCCGAGGTGCTAGCCTCCCCGGACGCGGAACCGAAGTCGAAGACCCGGGGGGTTCGGCTCCGGTCCGCGGATCGTCGCGCCCCGAGGGGTGCCATGCTGTTCACTCGAAAGGAGGTGCGGGCCGATGTCCGCCAAGCCCCTGAAGAAGGCCACGGCACTCCTGCTCGCCACGGCCGGTCTTCTGGTCGCGGGTTGCAGTTCCAACCCGCCGTGTGAGACCGACCTTGCCGCCGTCGATGCGGCTCGGAGCGCTGCCAAGGCCGCCGAGGCCAAGCTGGAAGACGCGAAGCGTCAGCAGGCCGATCTGCAGAAGCAGCTGGAAGCCGAGAAGAGTCGCAAGGCCGAGCTGGAAGAGCGCAAGGCCGAGCTCGAGAAGAAGATCGCCGAGCTTTCGGGCTCCTAGAAACGGAAAGGAGACAACATGCGAATCAATGCTCTCCGCTCCGTGGCCGTGCTCGGAGCGATCGCAACCCTCGCGCTGGCGGCTCCGGCCTCCGCGCAGACGTACAACCTCTCCGGCGGGGACTACCTGACGGAAGAGGAGTACAAGGAGCTCTCCGGCGACGAGGCGATGGAGTACTGCGAGAAGCTCGCCCAGGAGATCGACATCCAGAACGACAACGCCGCCGCGGCCAACTCGATGCTGTCGGACATCGACGCCGAGATCGCCAAGCTCCGTGAGGAGCTGGCGCGCGCCAAGGAGGCCAACGACCCGCTCGCGCAGGAAGTGGCCTCGCTGGAGTCGCAGCTTCGCCAGCTCAACGAGCTGCCGCGTTCGTACACCGTGATCAAGGACGACTGGCTCATCAAGATCTCCAAGAAGCGCCAGATCTACGGTGACGGCACGCAGTGGCGTCGCATCTACAACGCGAACAAGGACCAGATCAACGATCCGAACCTGATCTACCCGGATCAGGTCTTCATGATCCCGCGCTAGTCCGTTCGCGACGTGTTCAGGCCCCGGCTCGCGCGACGGGCCGGGGCCTTTTCTTTTCCGGAGGGACCCGTGGAAGGTCAGGTCGTGATCGCCACGTTCTTCCAGCAGGTCGAGGCGGACGTGGCGTACTCGGTGCTGGAGTCGGCGGGCATTCCGGCGAGGATCGTCAGCGACGACGCCGGCGGGGCGTACCCGTTCCTGCAGGCGACGCGCGGCATCAGGATCGTGGTGGCGCCGGAAGACGAGGAGCGCGCGAGGAAGGCCCTGGAGCCCGACGAGGAGCCCGGGGATTCGTCCGCTTGACAACTCGATTCCCCAAAAACTAACGTCCGATCAGCACCCCGTAGGGGGCGCCGCCGTCGCCCCGACGCGATGGTGAGAGGGGCTCCGTCCCGCCGCAGTCGGGCGTCGATGGAGCCCTTTCCCGTTGCAGCAAAACGAGTTCCGGACGCTCCAGGGTCCACGCCGCGCCGCGCTTCGGCCGAACCGCCGATCGGGTGTCCGGGCGGTCCCGCCCTGCCGCGGACCGGGGCGCCTGCGTCCGGGACTGGAAACCTCGGCGAGTTTTGCCGAGTATGAGGACGGGGGCATCGGGCTCCCGCGCGAACCAAGGAGAATGATTGAGCGAGCAGGCTTCCCGGCGACTGGAGCTGGGTGACCTTTCCCCGATCAGCGTCTTCGGCCAGAACGACGCGAACCTCCGGGTCATCCGCGACCTCTACGGCGCCAGGATCGTCGCGCGCGGCACGGAGATCCTGCTGGATGGTCCGCCGGCCGAAGTGGACGACCTCCACGAGATCTTCGAGCACCTGATGTCCGTGGCCCGCCAGGGCCGCTGGGTATCTCCCTCGGACGTTCGCTATGCCGTCCGCATGGTGCGCAACTCCAACGGTCACGAGCTGGAATCCCTCAACGGCGATGCCGCGTCGTTCCGTCCGTTCCACGGCCTCCGCAAGGACATCCTCCCGAAGACCGTGAAGCAGGCCGCCTACCTGAACGCCATCGAGGAAGGCGACATCGTCTTCGCGATCGGGCCGGCGGGAACCGGAAAGACGTACCTGGCCATGGCGGCCGCGCTCTCCGCGCTGAACCGCCGCGAGATCGAGCGGATCCACCTGGTGCGCCCCGCCGTCGATGCGGGGGAGAGCCTCGGCTTCCTGCCGGGCGACTTCACGGAAAAGGTGGCGCCGTACCTGCGGCCGCTCTACGACGCGCTCAACGACATGCTGCCGCTGGACCGCGTCCAGAAGCTGCTGGACCAGGAGATTGTCGAGGTCGCGCCGCTGGCGTACATGCGCGGGCGGACGCTCAACAACTCCGTCGTCATCCTGGACGAGGCGCAGAACACCACGCTGTCGCAGATGCGGATGCTGCTCACGCGTCTGGGCAACAACTCCAAGGCAATCATCACCGGCGACGACACGCAGATCGATCTGCCGAAGCGCGAGGATTCCTCGCTGCTCAAGATCCAGTACGTGCTGCGGACCATCGAGGGGATCCACTTCGTGCGGTTCGGCGACGAGGACGTGGTCCGGCACCATCTCGTGCAGTCGATCATCCAGGCGTTCGACCAGTACGACGGGCGCACCGGGCTGAACGGGCCGGGCGCGGGCTCCGCACCGAAGGGTGGTGATCGGTCATAGGCGACCCGGGGGGCGAACGGACCGCCGGGGCGCCCGGTCGGTACGGCATATCCATTCGCGGTCTGAGAACCGCCCTGGGAGTGGACCGGTCGCGGCTGCGACACACGCTCCGCGCCACGCTGGCGGGCGAGCGCGCGCCGGACGGCGAGCTGTCCCTGCAGCTCATCGGCGACCGGACGATGCGGCGGATCAACCGTGAGTACCGCGGCATCGACAAGACGACCGACGTCCTCTCCTTCTCCTACCTGGACGATCCGCACTCGGGCGGCGTGCTCGGCGAGATCTTCGTGTCGCCGGTCGTCGCCGGACGACAGGCGGCGGAGGCCCGGTGCACGCTGGGCGAGGAGATCGCCCGCCTGTCCGTGCACGGGACGCTCCACGTCCTCGGCTGGGATCACGACACCGCGCCCACCCGCCGGCGCATGCTGCGGCGGCAGGAGACCTACGTGAAACGCTTCTTCCGGGAGAGCGCGTCGTGAGCAGCACGTACACCCTCATCTTCGCGGCGCTGGGCGGTGCCTTCTTCACGGCGATGCTCGCCGTGGTCTCGTCCTGCGAGCAGGTGTTCCTGTCGCTCACGGAGTCGCAGGTCCGCCGCCTGAAGGATCGGGGCAACGGCCGCGGTGCGCGCGTGCTGGAGTTCGTCCGCAACCCGCACCAGGTCATCCTGACCACGACGCTCTCCTCCGGCGTGTTCTTCGCCGGCGCCATCCTCTGCTTCCTGCTGCTGGTCAGCGGCGCGGAGCCGGTGACGCCCGGAGACATCGTCGGGCCGGGGCTGCTGGCCGGCTTCGCGCTGGCCGTCGTCGCCCGATCGCTCCCGCGCGCGCTCGCGTCGGCCGGGCCGGAGCGCGTCGCGTTCCACCTGGTGTCCGTGTTCTCGGTGGTGGACGTGATCTTCCGCCCGCTCTCCTGGCTGGTCCGCTGGCTGATGGCTCGCGTGTCCGGGGACGCCGAACCGGATCTCGTGGCGGCCGAGGAGTTCAAGGCGGTCGCGCACGAGGACGAGGAGGCACCGCGCCTGGAGGAGGAGAAGCGCGAGCTGCTGCACTCCATCTTCGAGTTCGGCGGCACCACGTCCAAGGAGGTCATGGTCCCGCGCATCGACATGGTGATGGCGGAGGCCGGGACGTCGCGCCGGGAGGTGCTGCAGCTCATCGCGGAGCACGGGCACTCGCGGATTCCCGTCTACGACGATTCCGTCGACAAGATCCTGGGCGCCGTCCACGTGAAGGAGCTGGTGCGCGATGGTCGCGTGGACGGGGACAATGCGCCCATCCGCGAGTTCGTGCGCGAGGTGATGTTCGTCCCGGAAACGAAGAAGATCGACGAGCTGCTGCGCGAGTTCCAGGAGAAGAAGACGCACCTGGCGATCGTCGTGGACGAGTACGGGGGCACGTCCGGTATGGTGACGATGGAGGACGTGCTGGAGGAGATCGTCGGGGAGATCGAGGACGAGTACGACAACGCCGAGACGCTGCTGGAGCCGCTGGCCGATGGTTCCGTGCGCGTCGCCGCGAAGATCGACATCGACGACTTGAACGAGGAGATGAACCTCCAGCTCCCCACCGAGAACTCCGACACGCTCGGCGGGTTCATCTACGAACTGGTGGGCAAGGTGCCCGCCCAGGGCGACGAGGTGGAATACCAGGGCCTCACCTTCACGATCGACCGCGTGCACCGGCAGCGGATCGTGCGGGTGCGGATCAAGCGACGGGAACAGGCCCGGGCCTAGCGCCGGGCGGGGACGGGACGCGTGAGTTCACTGCGGCGATACTTCCTCACCGGGATCGTGGCCATCCTGCCGGCCGGGCTGACCGCCTGGATCCTGGTGAAGATCTTCCTCACGGTCGACGGCAACGTCGCGCCGCTGATCCAGCGCTGGGTCGGCTTCGAGATTCCCGGTGTCGGCTTCCTGGCCACCGTCCTGTTCGTGTTGCTGGTGGGCGTCTTCGCGTCCAACCTCATCGGCCGCCAGATCCTGCACCGCTTCGAGCGCTTCTTCGCCCGCGTGCCGCTGGTCAGCCGCATCTACATCGCGGTCAAGCAGATCGGCGAGGGGCTGATCGGCTCGCAGAAGAACCTGTTCGAACGCGTCGTCCTGTTCGAGTACCCGCGCCGTGGAAGCTGGGCGATGGGCTTCGTCACGTCGGAGCACAAGAACAACTTCTTCTCCCACACGGACGAGCGGTTCTTCCACGTGTTCGTTCCCACCACGCCCAACCCCACGTCCGGATTCCTGCTCTTCCTCCCCCAGAGTGATCTCATCGAACTCGACATGTCGGTGGAGGATGGGTTGAAATTGGTGATCTCGGGAGGTGCCGTCTCCCCCGGCGCGGTGGAAGCCACCCCTCTCGGCTCCGCGCCGAAGCCGGCACCCCAGGACGCTGCCGCCGGGCAGGGCTGATCGGCCCGCCCGCCGCGGAGCACGGAGGCGGGCATGGAGATCCGGGCCGAGGAGTTCGCCGAACAGCTTCGGGCGATCCTGGCGGGCGACGACCCGGCCGGGGCGCTGGTCGGGCTGGACGGCGTCGTGCCGGCCGACTTCGCCGCCGCGTGCCGCTTCCTCGAGGACGAGGAGATCGTCGCCCTTCTCAAGCTCCTCCCGGACGAAATCGCCGCCAACGCCATCGTCGAGCTGGACGATGACCAGCGCGAGGACGTGCTGGAGGCGCTCACCCCGCACGAGATCGCCGGCGCCGTCGAGGAGATGGACACCGACGACGCCGCCGACGTGGTGGCCGAGCTGGAGGAGGACAAGGCGGTCGAGGTCGTGGGCCTCCTGCAGGAGGAGGACCGCGAGGAGATCGCCCACCTGCTCTCCTACCCGGAGGACTCCGCGGGCGGCCTCATGCAGCTGGAGGTGGTGTGGGTGCGGGAGGACCGCACCGTGCGGCGCGCCATCGAGAAGATCCGGGAGCTCTACTCCGAAGTGCGCGAGGATTTCTACTACGTCTTCGTGACGAGCCGGGAGCGGAAGCTCCTGGGGCGCATCCCGGTGCCGCGTCTCATCCTGGCCGATCCCGACGCGAAGGTCACCGACATCATGGACGTGGACGCGCCCGTCGCGCGCGCCGAGCAGGATCAGGAAGAGGTGGCGCAGGTCTTCCAGAAGTACGACCTGCTTTCTCTGCCGGTGGTGGACCGCGACGGGCTCCTGCTGGGTCGCATCACGGTGGACGACATCGTCGACGTGATCCACGAGGAGGCGGAGGAGGACTACTCCCGCCTCGCCGGTACGGACGAGGAGGAGTTCCGCGAGGAGTCCATCTTCCGCAAGGCGGGACTGCGGTTGCCCTGGCTCGTCACGGGGCTCGTCGGCGGCGTGCTGTCGGCCATCGTCCTTTCGCGGTTCGAGGCCAGCCTCAAGTCCGTCATCGCGCTCACGTTCTTCGTGCCGGTGATCATGGCGATGGGGGGCAACGTCGCCATCCAGTCCAGCGCCGTGATGGTGCGAGGGCTCGCGCTGGGTCAGGTCTCCGCCCGCGACGCCACCGCCCGCCTCATGCGCGAGGTGGGCGTGTCCATCATCACCGGCGTCGTGTGCGCCGGCCTCATCTTCGCGGTCGCCTGGCTGTGGTGGGGCGATCTGCGCCTCGGCATCGTCGTGGGTGGCGCGATGCTCTCCGTCATCCTCCTCTCCACGTCGGTCGGCGCGTTCGTGCCGTTGTCCCTGGATCGCCTGCGCATCGACCCCGCGCTGGCCACGGGCCCCTTCGTCACCACCTCCAACGACATCCTGGGGATCCTGATCTACCTGTCCCTGGCGACTTGGGTGTACGGGCACCTTTCGTAGGGCGGCGGACGCTACGCGGTCCGGCGAGGCCCCGGGTGGAGGGGCGAGGAGTCGCCCTGGAACCGGGGAGATCGCGGCGGTAGACTGGGGGCGTCGAGGCGTTCTGACCTTCACCATCGTCTCGACGCGGTTCGGTCCTTCCATTCCGGAGGTTGTCATGGCCGTCGCTTGGCGGTGGGGTCTTCTGCGTACTTCCGTGGGACTCGTCCTGTTGTTCTCTTCCTTCACGATGTCTTCGGCGCTGGAGCGCACCGCGGTGCGGGCATCCGAGGACCGATCCGGCCGCGACTGGGCCGCCGGGACGACCTGCACGACTTCCTACTTCAACACGTGCAACGGCTGGCTTTGGATTTGGGGCGGGTGGCACGACGATGATCGCGTCGGGATGCTCGTGGAGCCGTGCTGTCAGGAGACGAGCGGAGCCACGCTGGTCGCCACGACTTATCATGCCTGGACCGGAGCGTACTCGGGTCGTGGCTACACCGGCGTTGCCTCCATCTACACGGCCGATGCGAACGGCTGCCCGCAGACATTGCTGGCCAATCAGGAACTGCTCGTGCGGACGGGCGACAATGTCGTCCTTTGGGGCCTTCCAGTTTCCCAGCCGATCGTGATGGTCTACGACTTCCGTGGAGTCTACGGTGAGCAGCCCATCGTCTTCCCGACCGACCATCCGGCCGCCGGCCCGACCGGCCCCGCCGCCTGCGGAACCTGCTACCCGACGGATCGCGTTCCGCATTCGTTCGACTACGGCAATGCCACGACGGTTCTGTGCCCGGGGTCTCCCCTCGACGACGGAACCTGCAACGCGGAGTGGCTGTACTGGGCCGCATCGTTCGCTTGCCATCCGACGTCCGTGGATGCCAGCAGCTGGGGTGCGCTGAAGAACCTCTATCGTTAGTCCGGGAGGGAGAGATCATGCATCATCAAGGCCCTGTATCGCCGACCCGGGTGGGCGCGGTCGCCGCGGTCCTGGCCGTCCTGGCCGCGTCCACGGGCGATGCGCTCGAACGCGAAACGGTTCCCGCCCCGGACGAACCCGACCGGGAGTGGTCCGCCGGTGGCACGTGCTCCGTGTCCTACTACAACACGTGTACGGGTTGGATCTGGAGGTGGACTGGCTACTGGGAACACCTCGAACGGGTCGGGATGGTCGTGGATCCGTGCTGCTCCGAGGATCGAGCCGCCACGCTCGTGGCGACCAACTACTACTTCTGGGACGGCGCCCCTCCGGAGCGCGGGTACACTGGCCTCGCGTTCGTCGCCACGGCGGACGAGAACGGGTGCCCGGGGACGGAACTCGCCAGCCAGCTATTGCTGCCGCGAGACGGCGACAACGTCGTGCTCTGGGGGATTCCGATCACGGGCCCCGTGGTGGTCGGGTACGAGCTCGCCAGCTGGTACGGAACGCCGAACCCCACGGAGTTCGTGACGGATCATCCGGCTCCGGGCCCGACGGGCCCCGCCGCCTGTGGTTTCTGCTATCCGGCGGACCGGCTGGCGCACTCATTCTTCTATGGTACGACGCCATCGCCGCTGTGCCCCGGCTCTCCCCTCGACGGCGGCGTTTTGTGACGCGGAGTGGTATCGCTGGGCCGCCGTGTTCGCCTGCCCGCCGACGTCCGTCGATGCCGGCAGCTGGAGCACCTTGAAGAACCTGTATCGCTGACGGACAGGAGATCACGATGAAGCGGCTCGTCTTGACGTTCGCCCTGCCACTCCTGACGCTTCCCGTCTCCGGCGCTGCCGCGCTGGAGCGAGCCGCCGTCCCCCTCGACGGTCGATCGATGTCCGAAGACTGGGCGGTCGGAGCCACATGCTCCGTCTCCTACTACAACACGTGCACGGGGTGGGTCTGGGCCTGGTACGACTGGCTACCGGGAGATCGCGCCGGAATCGTGTTCGAACCTTGCTGCGACGGCGAGGCAGCGGTCACGCTGGCGTCCACAAACCTGTGGGTCTGGGATGCTCGGCCCGCCTGGGGATACTCGGGGATTGCGACGATCCACACGACAGACGAAGACGGTTGTCCCGACGAACTGGTCGCGACGCAGTTCCTGACTCCTGTCGAGGGCGACAACGTTCTCCTCTGGGGCGTGCCGGTGTCGGGACCGGTCGTCTTTCAGTTCGAACTGAGGGGTCTCTACTCGAACCTGTTCGGCCTCATCAGTGAGTATCCATCGGCCACCCCCGCCGATCCACCCGCTTGCGGGTCTTGCTACCCGGTAGACCGCCAGGTTCACTCGTTCTTGTACCAGGCCGCGACCGCCCCGCCCTGCCCCGGGTCGCCGCTCATCCGCGGGGAGGACGCCTGCGCCGCCGAGTGGGTCCACTGGGCCGCCGCCTTCCAGTGCCCCGTCCACGTCGAGCCGAGCACCTGGGGAAGCATCAAGGCCCTGTACCGCTGACACTTACGGGGCTGCCCGCCGCCGAGCCGCCCCCCTCGCGCCGCCTCCGCCCGTCGCGGAATCGCCCATTCCTTTCCATAGTGGAACTGCGTCGCAGGACCCAAGCAGCACCCCATTTGGAAAGGTGGTCGAAATGAAGTTCCGCATGCCCCTCGCGGCCGTGGCCGCGATCGTCGCCGTTTGGCTGGCGCCCGGCCCGGCGACCTCGATGCGCATCCCCGAACGCCCGCACGAGGACCTGGGAGACGTCGTTCACGACTCCGACCCCTGGGTCCCCGACAACCGTGACCCGTCCGGCACTCTCCAGGGCGGATCCGTGTCGATCAGCCGCGAGAGCGTCACCGGTACCCGCACGCTGGCCTCGGCCCAGGAGAGCTGGACCTGGCGTCTGTACCGGATCCTGCGCGTCCTCTACTCCGGAGGACTCGCTCGATGACCTGGATGCCCCCTTCCTTCCATCGCTTCCGGGAGGCGATCCGGCGTGGCGACGCAAGTCGTGCCGCGTCCCGCTTCCCCGACGCGATCGAGAACTACACCGAGGCGATGGTCCTCCGCGGCGGGGACCTCACGCCCGACCAGGAAACGGATCTGCGGGTACGCATCGCGGAATGTTTCCTGGAGACCGGCGACCTGGAGTCGGCCGAACTGGCCCTGGCTCCGGTCGATCGGCTGGATGAGACCCGCATCCTGCCCGGGACGCTCGGCGGTCCCAGCATCGTGCGGGGCCGGATCGCGCTGTACCGCGGTCGCCCCGAGGAGGCGGTGTGCTGCGCGAACCGCGCCTGGGAGATCCTCCGCGACACCGGCGAGAACTCGAAGGTGGCGCGGGCGCTGACCGTGCGCGGCCACGGCCGCCGGCAGCTGGGTCAGCTGGAGGACGCCCGCGACGACTACGTCGACGCGATGGCGGCCGCCCGTCGCGCGAACGACGAGCACGAGATCGGGCTGTCCGCCGCGAACCTGGGCAACCTGCTCTGGCTCTCCGGTCGCTACGAGGAAGCGCGCACGTTCCACCGCCGCGCGGTGGAGATTCACGAGCGCACCGGCAGTGACACGCACCTCGGCCGCGAGCTGTACGCGCTGGCCGTCGACGAGTACCACGTCGGCGACTGGACGCAGGCCGAAGCCCTGCTCACGCGATGCGGCGAGCGGGCGGAACGCACCGAGGACCGTCGGCTGGCGTCGGCGGTGGGCATCTCCCGCGCGCGTCTGCTGCACGCCCGCGGGCAGGACCCGCGGCCCGCACTGGAGATCGCGGAAGAGCTGGCGAAGGCCGGCGGCTACGACCACGACCGCATCGTGATCGGTCAGGTCCGGTCGGACGCGGCGATGGATCGCGGCGACTGGACCGAGGCGCGGCGCGTGCTCCTGGAGACGCTGGAGCGCGCGAAGGCGTCGGCCGAGCAGGGCGAGCCGGTGGTGGACACCACGTGGCGGCTGGCCCGCTGCGAGGAGGCGATGGGCGATCCCGAGTGCCGCGCGCTCCGGCTGCTGGAAGACGCCGTGGCGCTGGCGGTGGAACGCGGCTACTGCGTGGCGGAAGCGGTCGCCCGCCGGCAGCTCGGTCGCTGCCTCATGAACCGCGGTCACGCGGCGGAGGCCCGCGCCGAGATCGACTTGGCGCTGGACTGCTTCCGCGACCTGAAGCTGTCGTGGGAGATCGGCCGCACGCTCTTGGTGCTGGCCGAACTCACGGCCGCCACGTCGGAGCCGATGCGGGCCGCGCCGATGCTGCGCGAGGCCCAGGGTCTCTTCGACGATCTGGGCGCGGAGCGCGAGTCCGCCCGCGCGGCCGAGTCGCTGGCCGCGGCCACGGGCGAGTCGCTGGGCGTCCCGTCCGGCGAACCGTTCGGGGACATCCTCACGGACTCCGAGCCGATGCAGGAAGCCATCGAGCGGGCGCGGCGCATCGCCCCGTCGTCCATCCCGGTGCTCATCACCGGCGAGACGGGCACGGGCAAGGAGCTGTTCGCCCGCGCCATCCATCGGGCGAGCTCGCGCAAGGACCTGCCGTTCCTGGCGGTGAACTGCGCGGCGCTCTCCGAGACGCTGCTGGAGTCCGAGCTGTTCGGTCACGAGAAGGGCGCCTTCACCGGCGCGGCCGGTCGCAAGATCGGCATCTTCGAGGCGGCCAACGGCGGCACCGTGTTCCTGGACGAGGTGGGGAAGGCTCCGCTGTCGCTGCAGGCCAAGCTGCTGCGCGTCCTGGACACCGGCGAGCTGCGTCGCGTGGGGGCGGTGGAAGCCGTCCACGTGAACGTGCGCATCATCGCGGCGACGAACCGCGACCTGTCCGGCCTCGTCCGGGAGGACTCTTTCCTGCCCGACCTGCTCTATCGGCTCCGCGGGTTCGACATCCGCGTGCCGTCGCTGCGGGAGCGGCCGGATGACATCGCGCTGCTGTTCGCACACTTCGCGGGGCGACCGGCGTCGGAGTCCACGCTGTCGGTCCTCACCGCACACGACTGGCCGGGCAACGTCCGCGAGATCCGCAACCTGGCGGAGAGCGCGGCGTTCCTGAGCCTGGGGCGCGGTCCCGTGCCGCCCGACGCGCTGCCGGACTGGATCCGCCGGTCGGCCGTCGTGCACGCGGCATGCGCGGCCAGCCTGGAGGAGACGGAGCGCTCCGCGGTGGTGCAGGCGCTGGAGGCGGCGGGCGGCAATCGCTCGCGCGCGGCCCGGGCGCTGGGCATCTCGCGGCAGACGCTCTACACGAAGATGTCGAAGTTCGGGATCGGGAGGGCGAACGCCGCCTGACGCAGCGGCGAACTCCGAATTCGGTGGAACGCGCCGCTCGGGATCTCGACCACCGTCCCGACGACCGTTCCTGGCCCGGTCCTACGGCCCCCGGAGCTCACGCTCCGGGGGCTTTCTCGTGGGCGATGCGCATCGCCGGCGTCGGCCTTCCCGCCGCGGGCGGGTGTCAGGCGAATCCGGACAGTTGTCCAGGAACTTGACACTTTCTGTCAGGAGACGCGTGCGTCCCGTCATCGGGCGGCTCCCCACGGCCGCGCCCGCGCGCCCCGGTGCGCCGGAGCCGCCCTGCATCGGCGCTCCACGGGCCGTTCTCGTCGTCTTCACTTTTACCGGCACGTTTGGGCGACGTTGGTACGCGGATTGCGATGTTCCTGGGCGTCCGTCCTTCCGAGACGGATCGGACCTCGATCCGGTGAAGAGGATCTTGTCCGGGGAACGTTGGACAGCGCTCGGGGTGAGGGGCGGCCGCGCGAACGCCGGTCGTCCCTCCGCCGTCCCTTCCACCGGTTCGCCGGTGGGCCGGGCGCCGGTCCACGGGACAGGAGACTTCCCGCAAGGGACCTCACCGTTCGTTACCAGGGGAGCGACTTCGAGGACGATTCACGGAGCACGGAACGCGCCTGGGGGCGTCGGACCTCGACTCAACTCGCGTAGGTCGAACCGACGTCCGCCGGGACTCCAACCGAAGACGAAGGAGGCGTGCCCGTAGGGCGCGCCTCCTTCTTTTCGGGGAAAGGCCTCCCGGCTCCTCCGGGGCAACCTACTCGGACCGCTCGGTTCCCCCGGGCGACGGACCCGGGTCCGGGCCGGAATCCTCGGGCGGAGGGGACACGGGCCTGTCGTCTTCGCGCGACCGGGCGTTCCCGTCGGCGGGGCGCTTCGTCCCGAACAGGGACAGGAGCAGCTTCTCTCCGAACGAGAATCTTTCGTCCACGGTCACCTCCGCCAATCATGGAACCGGCGCGGCCGCCTGCCGGTTCCGGGCGCCCCCGTAAAAGCGACCCTGGCCCCGGCCCCGGCCCGGACTTACCATGGAAGGGTCCCTCCGCCCGGAGTCCGCCGTGGTCCGAGTTCTCGCCGCCCTGGCTCTCGCCCTGCTGATCGTCCCGACCGCGCCGGCCGAGGACGACGTCGTGGCGCGCCTGTCCGTCACGGTGGACCCGGACGACCAGGACCGCGTCCACCTGCCGGGCCCCTTCGCCGTGGCCCCGGGCGGAGGCGAGGTGGTGCTCCAGGTCCCGGTGGCCGAGGGCGTCTTCCTCCTGTCGGGCAGCGACATCCTCCACCACTTCCCCGTGCCGTCGGACGCGGGCGTGCGCGACCTGGCGTTGAGTTCGGAGATGATGGTGGCGGGCGCGGCGCCGCCCGAGGGACGCGTGACGGTGGACCTCTTCGTGTTCGACTACCCCGGCCGACGTTCCATCGACCGGCTGCGCTCCGCGAATCCGTTCCTGCGCACCGCCGCCGACGATCCCGGCTGGCACGTCTCCATCGGCGGCAAGGTGGTGGGCGTGTACCACACGGAGTCCGCGGCCACCTATCCGCTCTGGACGCGCGGGCGCGGCATCATCCCGTCGACGGAGCAGGTGGGGCGCGCGCACGCCGGCATCGGCTTCGGGGACACGCGATGGATCCCGCACCGGGACGGTTCCGTGGAGCGCTGGACCCGCGGCCGCACGACGCCGGTCGCGCCGGCGGGCAGCGGACTCTTCATCGGCGGATTCGAGGACGGCACCGCCGCGATGCTGGCGTCCGGCCCCGAGCCCGGCGAGCTGCCGGAGAAGATCCGCCTCACCCTGTACCGGGACGGCGAGCCCACGGGCGACGTCGTGCTGCCGGCGGTCGGACCGTCCGCCCGCGGGGACTCGCGCCTCCTGCGCGGACCGGCCGTGTGCGTGCAGGGCGATCGCTTCTACTGGCTCTACCTCGGCTACGACTACGTGGAGATCCGGTCGCGCACCCGGGACCGGGAGTCGTGAATTGGCCCGTCAGGAAACCGACGCCCTCGTCCTGAGACACGTCCGCCAGGGCGACACCTCGCACGTGGTCACGCTCTTCGCGCGTACCGGCGGCAAGATCGCGGTGATGGCGAAGGGCAGCCGCAAGCCCGGCAGCCGCTTCGGGGCGGGGCTGGATCTCTTCCACCTCACGCACGTCTCCTACCGCGAGCGCCCTGGCCGAGACCTGGTCTTCCTCGACGGGTGCGAGCTGAAGCAGGCGTTCCCGTCGCTGGCGCAGGACACCACGGCGTACGCGGCCGCGGCCGTGTGCTCGGAGCTGGTGGACCGGATGGTGCCCGAAGGCGCCGCGTCCGAGGAGATCTTCGACCTGCTGCTGCAGGCGTTTCGCGCGCTCGCGGAGACGGCGCCGCTTCCGCCCGGGGAGGAGCTGCGGGCGGTGGCGGTCCCCATCGCCTTCCAGCTCCGGCTGATGGATTTCCTGGGCGTCGCCCCGGAGCTCACCGGCTGCGTCGCCTGCGGAGAGGCCGATGCCGCGGAGCTGGCGTCCCTTTCCGCGCGCCGCGGCGGGCTGCTCTGCCGGAAGTGTCGCGCGGCCGAGGGGGGACGTCGCCTGGCCACGGAGTCGCTGGCGTTCCTCCGTCGTAGCGCATTCGATGAGCTGTCCGCCGCGATGACCGCGCCGTCCGCCCCCGGCCGGGGCACGCTCCTGGAAGCGCGATCCGCGCTGGACGCGGTGCTCGAGTACCACCACCACGGGAAGCCGGCCGCTCTGCGCAGCCGACGCTTCCTGGACGACCTCTGGCGGTCGTGATGTTCCTTCCCCGCGCGAAGGGCACACCCCGGCGATATCACCGCAACAAGGCGTTCTTCGCGCTCGGGACGTTCCTCGTCGTGTACGCGCTGCTCCGATGGTTCGCGCCCGATCTTCGCGACGACCTCCAGGGGTTCGCGCTGCGCACGCCGGGCAACGCGTTCCGGGAGCGCCGCAGCGGCGACCTGGTGCAGGCGCGCGCCCGGGTGGAGGAGGCGCTGCGCGACTCCACCGGCGCGGACGGGGACATCGTGTCGCGCTGGCGCGTCCGGTCGCTGGCCGATCATCCGTTCACCGTGCTCGTCCGCCCCGGCGACTTCGCCGCGCTGCCCGGCGATACCGTGCGCGTGCGCGGTTTCTACGACTGGGACACGAAGGGCGGTGTCGTGAACACGCTCGAGGAAGGCTGGGTGAAGTCGCCGGATCGTCGGTGAATCGCCGCCGGTTTCCCGCATCGCCCCGTTTCGCCCGTCACAACCTGCAAGCATCGGCCAGGAGTTCCCACGGAACCCCGCCGCCTGTCTTTCTCCGTCGGACGAACTAAGCGCAACCGCCCGGATTGCCGATTCCTCGACGAACCCTGCCCCCCGCCATCTCCGACCCGTGAGGTAGTCATGACGATCGATGAGCTCGTCCGGGAGGTCGAGTCCCGCATCGAACGCAACGAGGACTTCGAGGCCATCCTGCGGTTCGCCGTGGAGACCCTGCACGAGACGAACCCGCGCTTCGACTGGACCGGCATCTACGAGCTCTTCCCGGACGAGGTTCTTCGTCTCGGCCCGTTCGTCGGCGCGCCGACGGATCACGTCTTCATCGGCGTCGGGCGCGGCGTGTGCGGCACGGCCGTCGCGGAGCGTCGCAACATCAACATCCCCGACGTCCGCGACGTGGAGAACTACCTGGCGTGCAGCAACGAGACGCGCGCCGAGCTCGTGATCCTGATCCGGAGCGGGGACACCATCCACGCGCAGATCGACATCGACAGCCACCAGGCCGGCGCCTTCGACGACGCCACCGTGCGTGACGTGCAGCGGGTGGCCGATGCCCTGGCCCGGGCCTACGAAGCGCGGGCGACCGCGAGCTGACGTGAACGGTTCCGGCGACTCCTGGATCGACGCCGTTTCCAGCCTGCAGCCCTTCCTCTCGGGAGCCCCGGAGGAGGGCGTGCTGGCGGCGCTCGAGAAGACACGCGACGCGTTCGGCGTCGACGTGATCGGGGTCGTGCTGTGCCGGAACGGCAAGCCGGTGACGGGCCTGTGGCTCGGCCCCGAGGACGAGCGGCGTTCGGCGCTCCTGGAATGTGTGGACGTCGGCGAACCGCCCCGCGTGGACGTGATCGCCCGCGGCGCGATCCTCAGCGCGAAGCTCTGCGTGGAGGGCGGCGCGGAGCTGGAAGGTGAGTCGCGCGAGTCGGTGCGGCAGCTGATGACGCTGGTCGCCTCCCGTTGGATCGCGGCCCGCGAGCTGGCCGACGTCCGCAGCGAGAAGGCGCAGCAGGAGAGCTGGTTCAAGACGATGGACGAGCAGATCCGCGTCCTCGACCGCGAGCGCCAGAAGTTCGTGGCGGTGGTGAATCAGACCGACACGTTCATGTTCGTGGTGACGCCGGACCTCGTCGTGTCGTGGGTCAACCACGCGCTGGCCCGGCACTGGGAGACGATCGGCGTGTCCGGCGGTCCCGGCGCCGGACTCACGGACGCGTGGAGCATCCTCGGGATCGACGCACCGGAGCCCGGATCGGCGGAGTGCCCCGTGCGCCGCGCCCTCGCGGAGAAGGCGGTGTCCCACGAGGAGCTGCAGCGCGCACAGGACGGCGAGATCCACGACCTCTACCTGACGTTCCTGCCGATCCAGGGGCCGGACGGCGCGGCGGCCGAAGTGCTCGTGATGATCCAGGACCTTTCCGGACTGGAGGTCCTGCGTCGCCTGGAAGCGCGTTACCGTCGTCTGTTCGAGCGCAGCCCCGATGGCATGGTCATGGTGGACCCGGAGGGTGAACGCATCCTCCTGGCCAACCAGGCGATGGCCCGGATGACCGGCCTCGACCGCGAGGAGCTGCTGCGTCGTCCGCTCACGGCGCTGCATCCCGACACGGAATGGGAGGTGGTGCGGTCCGCGCTGGCGGAGGCGGTGTCGTCCGATCGGGGCGCCACCGCCGAGTGGCACGTGAAGCGACAGGAGGGCAAGCCCGTCATCGCCAGCGTCACAGCGACGCGGTTCGAGTCGGACGGGCGCGTCGTGGCGCTCGTGCAGTACCGAGACGTCACGGAGAAGCGGATGCTGGAGATGGAGCTGCACCACTCGCAGAAGATGGAGGCGGTGGGCTGCCTCGCCGGCGGCGTGGCGCACGACTTCAACAACCTCCTCACCGTGATCCTCGGGCAGTCGGAGCTGCTGGCCAAGCGCGTGGAAGCGGACTCCGGCCTGCACGGCGTCACGCAGACGATCCGCCGCTCGGCGCTGCGCGGGTCCCTGCTCACACGTCGGCTGCTGGCGTTCAGCCGCAAGGAAGTGGTGAAGGCGGAGGTGCTGGACTTCACGGAGGTCGTGCGGAACATCGCGACGCTCCTGGACAACCTGCTGGGCGAGCAGGTTCGCCTGGCCACCGAGCTGGACGGACCGCCGTGCTTCATCCGGGCCGACGTGGGGCGGATGGAGCAGGTCGTGATGAACCTGGCGCTCAACGCGCGGGACGCCATGCCGGACGGCGGCGTGCTGTCGCTGCGGGTCCGCCCCGACGGGCGCGACGCGATGCTGGAGGTCTCGGACACCGGTGTCGGCATGGACGCGGCCACGCAGTCCCGCATCTTCGAGCCGTTCTTCACGACGAAGAAGGCGGGCGAGGGAACGGGGCTGGGCCTCAGCACCGTCTACGGGATCGTGGAGCAGGCGTCCGGGATCATCGACCTGCAGAGCGAGCCGGGCGAGGGCACGACCGTGCGGATCCGCTTTCCACTGGCCTCGACCACCACCCGCGCTCCGCAGCGCCCGCCGCCCGATCCGGTGGCAAGCGCCGGCGGCGGAGATCTCACGTCCGGCTGCGAGCGGATCCTCCTCGTGGAGGACGAGGGCGATCTGCGCGAGATGGCGTCCGAGGCGCTGGAGCTGGCGGGCTATGAGGTGGTGGCGGCCGAGGACGGAGAGTCGGCGCTGGAACTCTGCCGCGGCGGCGCGGACTTCCAGCTCCTCCTCACCGACGTCGTCATGCCGGGGATGAGCGGCGGGGAACTGGCCCAGCGGATCCGCTCCACGCGCCGGGAGGCCCGCGTCCTCTATATGTCCGGATACAACGACGACGCGATCGTGCGGCAGGGTGTCTCCGTGGACGAGGCGTCGTTCATCCAGAAGCCGTTCACGTTGGACGCCCTTACCCGGAAGGTGCGTCAGCTCCTGGACTCGCCGCCGCCGGTGGCCGCGGGCTAGCCTCCAGTCCCATCATCTCCGCATCGCCGTTCGCGGCCGCGCGCAGGATCAGCTCCAGGCTTCGTCCGTAGGCCTGCACGCCGCCCTCCACGCGGTTCGTCTTGAGGTACGCGTCGTTCACGGAGCGGGACACCTTCGCGGCCGCGCCCTGCGCGACGCTCCAGTACTCGTACAGATCGTCCACGTCGCGCTGCACGCCCGGGTGCCGGAGCGCGAGCAGCTCCTCCGCGCGGTCCGGATCGAGCCGCAGGAGCGCGCGAAGCGCCTGCCGCTGCGCGAAGACCGAGGCGGAGTAGCGCACCCACGGGTCCGGCGCGTTCCACGCCACGAGGAACCCGAAGAAGTTGGCCTCGTCCTCGGGGGCGATGCCGCGCTGGTGCGCCTGCTCGTGGGCGACCACCTGCGGGTACGACACGCCGGGCAGGGACGAGACGACGTTGGCCTCGCCGGTGAACGGCGAGTAGAACCCGGACAGTCCCATGCGGCGCACCAGCGGGCTGATCAGGAGATGCTTCGGCGCACCGCGTCGCCAGGTGCCGGGACCGCCCAGCCCCAGCATCGTCCCGGTGCGGAGCCAGCCCTCGGCCAGCACCTCGTCCAGCGCCTCGGGCTCCAGGCGTCGGCCGGTGGGTTCGCCCGCATCCTCCGCGCCGTGCAGTTCCACGTAGAGATCGTTCGCCGCGTGCAGGTGGTGAACCGCGAGGCGCTCCACCATCTCCGGCGCCGGGACCTTCTCCCAGCCCTGTCGCATCTCCAGCGGCGGCCGGGCGTAGTTCAGCCCCCACGCCAGGTAGAACACGCCCACCCCGATGCCCAGATCCTGCAGCAGCACGAGCCCGAAGCACGCCAGCGCGTTGCGCGCGCGCCGCTTCCCGCGCATCGCCTCGACCCCGCCCAGACCCATGTCGGAGAGACGCCACAGCAGCCAGGAGAAGAACGCGAGCTCGATCGCCGAAAAGGGAAGGGGTCCCGTGACCCGCGAGAACAGCCACGGGAAGAACCCGCCGAGCCACGCCGCGCGCTCCGCCAGTTCCGGTGCGCGCGCCAGCATCGCGGCCGCGAGGAAGAGCGAGAGGCCGAGGACGAAGAGAAGGAGTCGACGGCGCAGCCGCAGCGGTCGATCGGCGTCGCGGGGGCCGCCCGGGACGGTCAGCTGAAGACCTCGCCGTCGGGCACGATGCGCGGCTCGGGATCGTCGTGGCTCAGCTCCACCTCGCCGAGGAAGACGCAGTGGACACCGAACCGGAAATCGCCGCGCAGTGAGAGCCGCCGGCAGTTGACCAGCGACGGCGGTCCCTTGGGGAACCGGCGTTCCAGCTGGTCGATGCGCTTGAAGTAGCGCGGGTCCAGGTCGATGACGAGATCGCCGACCGCGCGCGACGGCGCCGGCACGATGCGATGCTCCGGCGTGAGCGTGTACACGTCCGACCAGAGCGCCAGCAGATCGTTCGTGGTCTTCACCGGGACGAACCGCTCCCGCGGCACGCGAAGCGCGCGCGCCCCCTCGAACACGGACAGAGCGGCGCCCATCGCCGTCTCGAGCTGGAACACCTCGGGCGAGGCATCGTCGGTGGGATCCACGCGCTTCCGGTTCACGATGAGCGGGAGTCCCAGCACGTGGTCCCGCTCCTCCATGACCCGGGCCAGCGTGGGCAGGTGGATCCAGAGATTGTTGGTGTTGAAGTAGCGGTGCAGCGAGACGTCCTGGAACGATTCGATCTCATCATCCGGGCACTGCGCTACCTCGCGGAGCGTCAGGCCGCCGTCCTTGCGCTGTGCGAGGTGCCCGCCCTTGCGGTCCGCTTCGGTGCGGTCCGTGACTTCCATCAGAAACGGCATCTTCTCGTCGGCGAACCAGCCGAGGATGTCCAGGTCCAGGACGGCGCCCAGGTTGTCCGAGTTGGAAACGAACGCGTACTCGAAGCCCTCGGTCAGCATCGTCTCCAGCAGCCCCGACGTGACCAGCGACGTGTAGAGATCCCCGTGGCCGGGCGGACACCACTCGTGGTCCGGGTCGTCCGGCCAGATCGCCGGCGTCAGGTCGTCGGCCCGCACCTTCGGCACCTTGTTCTGCACGAAGTCCGGCGGCAGCGATCCCGCCAGCTCGTCGTAGCGGGACAGGACCTGCAGTGTGTCGTCGCGCGTGCGGAAGCTGTTCATGAAGACGAGCGGCAGGCGACAATCGTACGTCTGCCGCAGATGCAGCACCTGCCGCACGATGACGTCCAGGAAGGAGAGTCCGCTCTTCACCGGGAGCAGCGACTTGGCGCGCGTGAGCCCCATGCTGGTGCCGAGTCCGCCGTTCAGCTTGATGACGACGGTCCTCGCCAGGGCGCCGGGGCCGGACTCCGACGGCACCGAGAGCTCGTCCACGTCCGGCACGGACTCCACGGGATCGATGTCGTCGCGCGTGAGCACGCCGCGGTCGCCCTGCTCCAGGCGATCGAGGTAGTAGCGGAACGTCTCGATGGCAAGCTCCGGCAGTCCGGCCTCCCGCATGCGGGTGCCGAAGTCGTCGAAGCGCGTGTTCACCGACATGAAGCCCTCAGACGAAGAACAGGATCCGCCCGCAGCTCTCGCACGTGACGAGGTTGCGCGTGCGACGGTCCTCGCCGCTCTTTCGCTTGGACGTGGGGACGGCCATCGAGCAGCCGAGGCAGCGATGCGCGACCACGGGAACGATGGCCCGGTCGTAGCGCTTGGTGAGGCGGTCGTACATGCGGACGAACCGGTTGTCGATCTCGCCGGCCAGCTTGGCGCGCGCGGCCTCCAGCTCCTCCAGCCCCTCCGTGGAGAAGCCGAGGTCGTCCTCGCTCTTGCGATCGCGGATGAGGAGGTCGATGTCCTGGAGCGCCGCGAGCTTCTGGGTCACGTCAGCCACGGAGCGCTTCCTCCAGCGCGGCCTGGGCGCCTTCCCAGTTCTTGGCCGCCAGCAGGGCGTCGCGATTCTCCTTCTGCTGCATCGCGCTGACCAGCGCGCCCAGCAGCGGGAGATAGTGGTTGGATCTCTCCTGGGGCGGCGCGACGACCAGGAAGAAGATCTTCACGGCCTTCTTGTCGGGCGCTCCCCAGTCCACGCCCTTCTTGCTCCGCGCGATCAGCGCCTTGAGCGTGGGCACGGACAGCGTGCGGCTGTGCGGGATGGCCACTTCCTTGCCGATCCCGGTCGAGCCGAGCTTCTCGCGGGACTCCAGCGCCTCGAGCAGGAGCTCCGGGTGCCGGATGTCATCGTCCTCCGCCAGCGCACCGGCGAGCTCCTTCAGCACCCCGGACTTGGTGCGGGCGCGCAGGGCCGGCACGAAGCGCGACTCGTCGAAGAAGGAGAGCAGCTCTTCCACCGCGACGGACATCGGCATTCCTCCAGATTCGGCAATCGGGCCCGAGGGAGGGTACCACGGATCCCGCGGCCCGGGGAGTCGGCTCGGGCGGGAACGGGCCGAGAGGGCGCTCAGGGGCCTCCCTGGGCTATCATGCGGCGACGAGCGTCAGGAGGGACCGTGTCCGGATCATCGCAGACCCCAGGCCGAACGTCCCGGGCTCCGCTCCTGGCCGCCACGGCGACCGTCCTGGTCTGGGCCGCCGCGGCGTTCCTGCCGGCGGGGCGGCACTGGGGCCTGGACGTGTGGCGGCCGCTGCCGGTCGGGGTCGTGGCGGTGCTCACCGTCGTCGGCCTGGGCCTGGCGCTGCTGGCCCACCGTCGGGCGACGTCCGGGGCGCGGGGGCCGTCGTCCGCCGCGGGCGCCCCGGCCCTCCTCGCCCTGCTGGTCCTCGCCCCGATCCTCTTCGTCCTGTTCCGGACCCGGGCGCACTTCCTCGGCGACGGCTACCAGAACCTCGCCCTGCTGGCGGCCGACGAACCGCTGCTGAAGGCGTCGGCGCGGGGCACGCTGCAGATCCTGGTGGCACTGAAGGGACTCTTCGGCGGCGGGGAGGCCGGCGCGGCGCTGGCCTACCGGGCCCTGGCCGTCGGCTCGGGTGTGGCATTCCTGGCGATCGCCGCCGCGGGAGCGAGGGCGCTGCTCCCGGACCGGTCGCTCCGCCCCGGGTTCGTCCTGCTTCTGGCGTCGTCCGGTCCCGTGCTCCTCTTCTTCGGGTACGTGGAGAACTACGCGGCGTTCGTGACGGTGACGGCCGCGTACACGCTGTTCGGCGTCCATGCGGCCCGCACCGGCCGCGTCAAGTGGATCGCCCCGGCGCTCGTGGCGCCCGCGATCTTCCTGCACGGCCTCGGGTTCGCGCTGGTGCCCAGCCTCTTCTGGCTGCTGCTGGACGGGAGCCCGATCGGGCGCGCGCTGGTTCCGGCCTCGCGCGCCATCCGAGCGGCGCTCCTCGCGGGAGGGATCGTCCTCGCGGCGATTGCGGTGTCGGTGCTCCGCTCGCGGTCGCTGGCGGCCGAGCTGGCGCTTCTCCCGTGGACGCCGGACCGGTTCACCGTCGACGGCTACACGCTCCTGTCCGCCGCCCACCTCCTCGACTTCGGGAACCTGCTGCTGCTGCTCATGCCCGCGCTCGCGATCCCGATCGCCTGCGCGTTCGCCGCCGGCCTGCGCGGCGCCCCGGACGCTCCGGGCCGCTTCCTCCTCGTGCTGCTGATGACCACGCTGGGGGCCTGCTTCGTGGTGGATCCCAAGCTGGGCATGCCCCGCGACTGGGACCTGTTCGCCTTCGCCGGCGTCCCGCTGGCCGTCGCGTCGGCCTGGACGTGGGCGATCGCCGCCGGCCGGCGTCCCTCGCTGCGACCCTGGGGCGTCGCCGCCGCGGGGCTCTCGCTGCTGGTGCTCGGTGCGCGCATCCACGTCCAGGGCAGCCCCGACCGGGCGGTGGAGCCGTTCCGGGAGTTCCTGGCCCTGGACCGCACCAAGAGCCGCAATGCCTGGGTTCACCTGGTGAACTACCAGAAGGAGCGCGGCCGCAGCGATCTGGCCGACCGCGAAGTGGACGCGTGGGACCGGGCCCACCCCGAGCGGAAGGTCCTGGAGGACGCCGCGCGGGCGCGCGTGGCCGGCGACCTGGCCACGGCGGAGCGGCTGAACCGGGAGGCGATCCGGCTCAGCCCGCAGTACTTCGACGCGTACAACAACCTGGGCGACGTCCTGCTGGAGCTGGAGCGCAACGACGAGGCACGGCAGGTGCTGGAGATCGCGCACGCGCTCGATCCGATGCAGACGGACATCTTCTACAACCTGGGCGTGGCGCACTACGTCCTGGGCGACGAGGCGGCGGGGGTGGCGGCCTGGCGCGGCGTCCTCGACCTGGATCCGCGGCATTATCTGGCCCACCGCAACCTGGCCCGCGTGGCGCAGACCCGCGGCGACGTCGCGGCCTACGATCGCCACACCGCGGCGGCCGCTCGCTCGCCGGACGCCTCGGCGCGGGTGCTGGCGGAGTGGGGCGCCGTCCTGCGCTCTCGGGGGCGGGACACCGAGGCCCGCGCGGTGTTCCGGGAGGCGCTCGCCCGCGGCCTGGATCCGGACGCCCGCTCGCAGGTGCTGGCGGTCTACCCGGACCTCGTGCCCCCCGCGGACTCCGCGCCGCCCGCTCCGTCGTCCCCCTGAAGGGCGGTCGCTTCCGGGTGATGGTTCAGTTTGAAGTTGAGGGCTGCTCAGCATCTTCCAAGAGTCGAATGACATCCTCATAGGTCCAAAGACGTTCTTCGACCTCGGCCTCCATTGCTGGGCTGACCCGGAGGGAGCCATGCTGCCGAACAAAGTTGTACACCATGAAGCCGATGGCTAGGGAGTGGCGGAGATTGGCGACCTTTCGAGAGAATCCGTTCGTCAGCCTCGTTAGACGTCGGTTCTTGGTCCGTAGCTCAAGATTCAGGCGCTCAGCATAACTTGTGCTCACGTGACCAACTTCTGGTCGGCCACAGATCACATCCTTGCGCGTGCCGCAGCACTCCCCGGGACTGTACCGGCGCTCCGGGGTCTTTCCACGCGACTCCTGAAACAGTTTCACTAGCATGGCGTAGTCCACGTCGGCTCCGAACGCTTCCTCGACTGCCTCTAGGTAAGAGGCATTGCCGTCCGTTGTCAGTTGGACACGCCCCGTGACGCGAGAAGCTAGATCTGTGAGAAAGACCGTCGCTGCCTCGCCCGTTCTCGGCCCAACTAGCCAAGCAGGGACAAGCCGCGAGGTTGCGCAAATGGACGTCCAAGTCCAGACGTCCCCAAAGCCCCACACGCCCCGAAGGTGTTCGGGTACGTTCTTGGCCTTTGACCAGCAGAATCCCCAAATCTCGTCGCATTGAAGGCGCTCGCACTTCAGGCCGCGCAGTCGCTCCCGCTGGTATTCCTCGCACACTGGCCCTAGGTCGGAGAGAAGCTTGAGAACGGTGTTCTTGGAACATCCAGCCATTCGGGCCGTGGCATTGACGCCAACGCCTTCCGTAAAGCACCGCAGAATGAGCGCCCGCCGCTCACGGCTCAGCCTGTTCATACTGACCATAATGCGTGACCGAGTGGGCATTGTCAACCTTTCAGTATCCCAACAATTCCGGCTCAGCGACCTGCCGGGGTGTTGACAGATACCAGCCCCGTTAGGTACCGTCCAGGCGTGTTTCGGGCGGTGGATGATGGTGGGAGGAACAAGACGATGAGGAGTCAACCACATGGCAGATGTCAGACGGCCGGGCGACTTTCTCCGCGAGGCAATGAGTGAGCGCGGTTGGACCCAGGAAGAACTGGCGAGAATCATGGGCCGGCCTACGAAGGCGATTGGCGAGATCGTCAACGGATCACGGGCCATCACCCCAAGGACCGCGCAACAGCTTGCCGCCGCACTTGGTACTGATGCGAAATTCTGGCTCAATCTGGAGTCCGAGTACCAACTGTCGCAGCAAGATGCAGCGGACGAGCAAATCGTCCAGCGTGCCCGCTTGTTTGAAAAGGCCCCTGTTGCCGAGATGGTTCGACGCCGGTGGATCAAGGAAGAAAGCGACCCGGCAGCCATCGAAAGAGAACTTCTTGAGTTCTTTGGACTTCGCTCGATGGACGAGACGCCCAGGCTTTGGGCGCACTCGTCCAGGAAGTCCACGTCATACGGAAGCGTGACGCCGGAACAGTGGGCTTGGTTGTTCCGGGCTCGCCAGCTTTCGGCGTCGGTTCACGCCGAGAACTACACCAATGCACGAATGGACAACGCGCTGGACCAACTTCGCACGCTTCTTGAGTCTCCAGAAGAGGTCCGAAGGGTACCCAAGATCTTGGCCGATGCTGGCGTGCGTCTTGTGGTTGTGGAGCCGTTAGCCGGATCGAAGATCGACGGCGCGTGCTTCTGGATCAACCGCAAGTCTCCAGTTGTTGCTCTCTCGATGAGGTACGACCGGATCGACTGCTTCTGGTACACGCTACTTCACGAACTCGCTCACGTGCGACTTGGTCATGGTCTCGGCGACGAGACTGTGCCTCTTGACGTTGATTTGATTGGAGATTCCAAAAGGCGGGACGATGGTCAGATCCCCGACAGCGAACGCGAAGCAGACTCCTTTGCTGAGTCTTTCCTGGTGGATCGCTCAGAGTTGAACGACTTCATCGTTCGCGTGGGTCCACTCTACTCCAAAACCCGAGTGGTCGGATTTGCAAGGAGGGTAAGGGTTCATCCGGGGATCGTCGTTGGTCAGCTCCACTATCTCGGCGAGATGAGCTACGCCAACTTTCGATCGATGCTGGTGAGGGTGAGGCGAGTGCTGGCAGCTTCGGCACTCACAGACGGATGGGGATTTGCGATCGGAGGATCGAATTGAGCTACAACGATAAACTTCAGCGGATGGTCCGCGAGTACACGGCCGAAACGGGCAAGAGTGAGGTTACTACCCATGAGGTTGCGGAGTGGGCAATCCGCAAGGGGCTTTGGAAGCCTCACAAGTCCGACTTGGTGGACCAGTTTGCCAAACAGATTGCCCGAGCGATGCGCGAGGAGTACATCACTGATCCCCAGGGGCGCACGATTCGGGCGAAGCATGCTGCTCGCGTTGAGCGCGGTGGCGATCAACTCACGCTATGGGCGGACATTCGGAAAGCGCCTTCTAAGCACATGAAGATCGCCTTCCAGCAGCGTCGTCACCAGATCGTAGGAGACTGTCGCCAGCTCAAAGTCGATGTTGACTCGTACAACGAGAACTGGTCCGAAGGAACCAGCATTCAGATGTCCTTTGACTTTACCCGGGACCTGGAAGAGATCGAGGCGGCAGGGGTCGTTTAGGCTTCCTCGTCCTTTTCCCGCTTCCAGCGAGCCTTGGCGGCCTTTCTGGCCGCCTCGGATCGCTCCTCAGCGGTCATGTTCTTGGCGCGGGCCTTGCCGCCCTTCTTGCCTCCCTTTCGGCCCAAGGAGACGGCGGCAGGGTCCTTCGCGTCGTTCTTGTCCTCGCCAGACTCCTTTTGGGCATTTTCGCCCGTGGCCAAATCGATGATTCGTCTGGCCAGCTTGGACGGGTCGGACGGCATGCGTGATCGCTTTCGCATAGTGCCACTATACAGGGATCCCGGCGCATGGCAATCGACACGGCTGACTCAAACTGAACCATCACCCGCTTCCGGGCCTCCTTGCTCGCTGCCGGGCCCCGGAGGTACGATGTCCGGCCCCGGTTCGCCCTGACCGGCAAACCTCCCCAAGGCCGATCGTCCTTTGGAGTCGTGAATGAAGATCAAGACCAAGGAAGTCGACGGCGCCGTCATCCTGGAGATCTCCGGCGAGATGTACGGCGGTCCGGACAACGTGGCGCTCGTCGACACGCTCGTGGAGCTGGCGGAGCAGAAGAAGCTCCACGCCATCCTCGACATGGCGAAGGTGAAGTGGATCGCCAGTACGGGCCTCGGGATCCTGGTGCGCGCGCACGCCAAGTACCTCGACGCGGGCGGTCAGCTTCGCCTGTGCAACTTGAACGAGCGCGTCCTGACGCTGCTGCAGGTCACCAAGATGAACACCATGTTCCCCACGCACTCCAGCCAGGACGAAGCCGTCGCCGCGACGAAGGCCTAGGAAAACCATGCTCACGCTTCAGGAAATCATCCTCCGCCTCGAGCGGTTCTGGGAGGGGCAGGGCTGCGTTCTGGCCCAGCCCGTGAACACCGAGGTGGGGGCCGGCACGTTCAACCCGCACACGTTCCTCCGCTCGCTGGGCCCCAAGCCGTGGCGCGTGGCCTACGTGGAGCCGTCGCGACGTCCGAAGGACGGCCGCTACGGGGAGAATCCGAACCGCGTGCAGGAGTTCCACCAGTACCAGGTCATCCTGAAGCCATCGCCGGACGACGTGCTCGACGTCTACCTGGACAGCCTTCGCGACCTCGGCATCGACCTGACGAAGCACGACGTCCGCTTCGTCGAGGACGACTGGGAGTCGCCCACGCTGGGGGCCGCCGGCCTCGGCTGGGAGGTGTGGCTGGACGGGATGGAGATCACGCAGTTCACCTACTTCCAGCAGGTGGGCGGCATCGAGCTGGAGCCGATCTCGGTGGAGCTCACCTACGGGCTGGAGCGCATCGCGATGTACGTGCAGGGTGTGGACCGCATCACGGACATCCGCTGGAACGAGGACTTCACGTGGGGCGACGTGAAGCTCGACTTCGAGCGGGACTTCTCGCGCTACAACTTCGAGCTGGCGAACACGGAGCTGCACTTCCGCCTCTTCAACGACTTCGAGGCGGAGGCGAAGCGACTCCTTGACGCGGAGACGCTGCACGCCGCCTACGACTGCATCCTGAAGTGCTCGCACTTCTTCAACGTGCTGGAAGCGCGCGGCGCCATCTCCGTGACGGAGCGCGCGTCCTACATCGGGCGGGTGCGGGGTCTCGCGGTGCGCGCGGCCAAGCTGGCGCTGAAGCGGGCGAAGGGCGACGAGGAGGGCGAGGCCGACGACGGCGCGAAGGAAGCGGCCGCGAACGGCAAGGGGAAGAAGGCCCGGGAGAAGGCCAAGTCATGAGCCTGGACCTCGTCTACGAGATCGGCACCGAGGAGATCCCCGCCGGCTACCTGCCGCCCGCGGCCGAGCAGCTCGCGGCCGCGGCCCGCGCGTTCCTGCAGGAGAACGAGCTGCCGCGCGGCGACGTGGAGACGCACGCCACGCCGCGTCGGCTCGTGCTGTTCGTGCGCGGGCTGCCGGCCGGGCAGGAGGACCGCACCGAGGAGGTGACCGGTCCGCCGTGGAAGGCCGCGTTCGACGCGGACGGCAATCCCACAAAGGCGGCGGTTGGTTTCGCGAAGGGGCGCGGCCTTTCCGTGGAGGACCTCCGCCAGGTGGAGACGGAGCGGGGCCCGTACGTGGGCGCCACCGTCACGGTGAAGGGTCGGAAGACCGCCGAGCTGCTGGCCGAGGCGCTGCCGGCCATGACGAAGTCGCTCACGTTCCCCAAGACGATGCGTTACGGACCGCAGCGCTTCCGCTTCGCCCGCCCCATCCGCTGGCTGCTGGCGCTGCTGGGGGACGGCATCGTTCCGTTCTCCATCGAGGGCGTGGAGACGGGCCGTGTCACGTACGGGCACCGCATCCTGTCCAGGGGGCCGTTCGAGGTGGCCGACGCCTCCGGCTACGAGGCCGCGCTGGAGAAGGGGCTCGTCGTGCTGCGCGCGCGGGACCGCGCCTCCCGAATCGAGTCCCTGCTGGAGGATGCCGCGAAGACGGCGGGCGGGAACGTCGTGCCGGATGCGCGGCTGGTGGAGGAGGTTTCCTATCTGGTGGAGACGCCGTCCGCGTTCAGCGGCTCCTTCGACGACGAGTTCCTGGAGCTTCCGGCGATGGTCATCACCACCGCCATGCGCGATCACCAGCGTTACTTTGCCGTGCAGGACGACGCCGGTCGGCTGATGCCGCGCTTCCTCTGCGTCGCCAACTCCGCGCCGGACGCGGTGGACCAGGTGATGAACGGAAACCAGCGCGTGCTCCGCGCCCGCCTGGATGACGCGCGCTTCTACTGGAACGAGGATCTCAAGACCACGCTGGCCGAGAAGGTGCCCTCGCTCGGGAAGGTCGTGTGGCTGGAGGGCTTCGGCTCCCTGAAGGACAAGTCGGAGCGGATCGCGGCGCTGGCGGCGCACCTGGCCGACGGGCCCGCCGGCGCCGACGCCGCGGAGAAGGAAACGGTCGCGCGCGCGGCGTTCCTGGCCAAGACCGATCTGGTCACGGAGATGATCAAGGACGGGAAGGAGTTCACCGCGCTGCAGGGCGCGATGGGCCGCGAGTACGCGCGCCGCAACGGCGAGCCCGAGGCCGTCGGGCGGGCGCTGGAGGAGCAGTACCTCCCGCGCTTCGCGGGCGACGACCTGCCGGAGAGCGCGGCGGGCGCCTGCCTCGCCGTCGCGGACCGCCTCGACACGATGGTGGGCGTGTGGGCGGCCGGCATGAAGCCGACCGGTTCCAAGGATCCGTTCGGGCTGCGCCGCGGGGTCCTGGGCGTCGCGCGCATCCTGCTGGATCGCGGCTGGAACGTCTCCATCGAGTCGCTGCTGGAGAAGGCGGCCGATGCGTACGGAAACCGGTTGCCGGACCGCGCCGAGCTGCTCTCCGAGGCGGCGGCGTTCGCGCGGGATCGTCTGGCCGGGCACCTGGCGGACGAGGGCTTCGAGGCCGACGTGGTGGCGGCGGTCGCGCGCGCCTCCGGGGCGCATCCGCTGGACGCGCGGGCCCGCGCGCAGGCGCTGTCGTCGCTGCGTTCGTCGATGCGCGAGGACTTCGATGCGCTGGCCGCCGGCTTCAAGCGCGCGAAGAACATCCTCAAGAAGGCCTCGGCCGACGGTGAGCCGACGGAGGCGGCGCTGGCCGAGGACGCCGAGCGCGCGCTCTTCGCGGCGTACCGCAAGGTCGATGCCGACGTGGCCGCGGCCGAGGCGGAGCATCGTTACACCGACGCCTTCGCGGCGCTCGCCGGACTGCGCGGCCCCATCGACGCGTTCTTCGACTCCGTGATGGTCCTGGCGGACGATGCCGCCCTGCGCGACAACCGCCTGCGCCTGCTCGGCCGCATCGTCGATCGCGTGCAGGGTCTCGCGGATCTCTCCCGCATCGACGTCTCGGAGGAACGGACGGCGTGATCCGCCGGCGCGCCGGCCTGCTCCCGGCGGCGGCGCTCCTCCTCGCCTTCACGTCCGCCTGTCGCGACGAGGAGTCTCCGGCTCCGGCCGCCGACGCGCCGCGCGTGGTGGTGTTCGGCGTCGACGGGGCGGACTGGGACCGCGCGATTCCGCTGATGCGCCAGGGCAAGCTCCCGGCGCTGGCCCGCGTGATGCGGGACGGCGCGGCCCGCACCCTTCGTACCGTTCCGCCGTCCGAGACCGACGGCCGCGAGTGGCTGTCGCCCTCCATCTGGACGACCGCCGCCACCGGTGTCCTGCCCGAGCGCCACGGCGTTCTCCACTTCGTCACGCCGTCGCGGGAGGGAAACCGCCCGGTGACGTCGCAGGAGCGCCGGACCGCCGCGCTCTGGAACATGGCCACCGCGCGCGGGCGACGCGTGGGCGTGATCGGCTGGCTGGTCACCTGGCCCGCGGAGCCCGTGCACGGCTATCTCGTCTCCAGCTACACGCCCTACATCTTCCAGTGGGGAGCGGGACCGGCCTCGCGACCCATCAAGGGAACGCTGGTGGAGGGCCTGCCGGATCAGGTGTGGCCGCCGGAGCTCACGCGTCGCCTGGAGGCCCGGAAGGTGGCGCCGGACGACGTGTCGGACGACGAGCTCCGCGAGCGCTTCACCGAGGCGCCCCTGCCCGGCGCGCCCGGCGCGGACGCCGCGGCGTCGCTGGAGGGCATGCGGTGGTCCTGGGCGGCTGACGCCACCTACGAGCGCATCTACCACGACCTCGCCGCCGATCCTCCCGGCGGGCGGCGCCCCGAGCTGGAGATGCTCTACTTCGCCTCCGTCGACGTGGTGTCGCACCGGTTCTGGAAGTACATGGAGCCGGACTCCTGGGAGGGCGATCCCCTCGGGGAAGCCGAGGTCGCGGCCTACGGAAGATCGGTGGAGAGCGCGTACCGGAACGTCGATGAAGTGCTGGGGCGGGTGCTCGCCCGGGAGACGGATCCCGTGCGTCTCTTCGTCCTGTCGGACCACGGATTCCGGGCGAACGACCGCCCCACCCGGGCCACCAGCTCCGGCTGGCATCGCCCGCAGGGGCTGATGGTCGCGTCGGGGCCGGGTCTGAAGCGCGGGGAGAGGCTGCCGGAGGGGTCGATCCTCGACGTGGCCCCGACCGTCCTCTATTCTCTTGGATTGCCGGTGGCCGACGACTTCGACGGGGACGTCGCCCGGGACCTCTTTTCGGCCGACGGAGGCGCTCCCGGCGACGTCGATCGCATCGAATCCTGGGAGCCGGAAGTGGAAAGGCTCCGGCGGGAGGCCCCCGCCAGCTCGCCGGTGGACGAGGAGATCCTGGAGCGTCTCGAGTCCCTCGGCTACCTCGACACGTCGCCCTAGCCGCGGACCGCGGCGGAGGAGAAACCCATGCGATCGTCGCGCCGCTTCCCGGTCGTCCGCCCGTTCCTTCCGCTCCTGACGGCGCTGCTCGCGGGCGTCGGCTGCGGCGGTGGGGGCGGCGGCACGGATCAGGCCGCCCCGGGGGGTGCCGAGCCCGAGGTGCCGGCCGCGGAGCAGGGCACGTTCCTTCACGTCGTGGCGCCGTCGGTGGTACGCCCGAACGAGGAGCTGGAGGTGCGGCTGCGCGTCATCACGCAGGCGGGGCTCCCGGACTACGACTTCGAGGGCGCGTTCCGGCTGGACGCATCGTCTCCTGACGCCGTCTTCCCGGAGCCGATGACGATCGAACCCGCGCAGGAGGGCTACTACGCCGCGCGCGGGCTGCGCCTGCCCAGCACCGGCGTCCAGTTCCTGCGGGGCACCGTCCCGGGCGACACGGTGCAGGCGCTGGCCAACCCCATCAACGTGGCGTCGTCACCGGAGTACCGCATCTACTGGGGCGACCTGAACGGCCACTCCGACCTGAGTTCCGGCAATCGCCCGGCGGGCCTCTACTACTGGTACGCCAAGGCGGTCGGGCTGCTGGACTTCGCGGCGCTCACGGACAACGACGTCTGGGAGGATCGCGGCGTCACGGACGCGTCGTTCCAGGACATGGTGGAGTTCGCGATGGGCGACACCGAGGAGGCGGGTCGCTTCGTGGCGCTGCCCGCGTTCGAGTGGACATCGCCCGAGCACGGCCATCGCCTCGTCTACCTCTCGGAGATCCCGGAAACGCTTCCCACGTTCTCCTCCGGCGTCGACACGCCGGCGAAGCTGCGCGCCGCGGTCCCCGAGGGCAGCGTCCTCGCGTTGCCGCATCCGTCGGGGTCGACGGAGAATCCCGCGGTGGATCCGTCGACGATCGACGGCGAGACGCTGGTGGAGGTCTACTCGTCACTCGGCATGTTCGAGAAGACGGGACTCCACCGCGCGTCCAGCGCGGAGACGGCGGGTTCGTTCGTGACGGATCTGCTGGCCGCCGGCCACCGGCCGGGCTTCATCGCGTCCGGAGACTCGCGCGTGGGCACGCCCGGCAACGCGCGCACCGTGATGTACGGCGATCATCGCTACGCCGGCGGACTCACCGCCGTCCTCGCCCCGGAGCTCACGCGGGAGGCCGTCCTGGAGGCGCTTCGCGCGCGGCGCTGCTACGCCACCACGGGCCCGCGCTACCTGCTGGAGTTCGCGGTGGATGACTCTCCGATGGGCTCGCGCCTGGACGTCGCGCGCGGCCACGTCGCGAAGGTGTACGGCGCGCTCGGTTCCACGACGGACTGGGTTCGCGTGGAGATCGTCGGGCCGGACGGCGTCGTGGAGGTGGTGACGCCCGAGCCCGGCAACGACGTCGTCCAGATCGAGGCCGAACTGCCCCCGGCGGAGAACCCCACGTGGGTCTACCTCCGCGGCGTCGACGAGTTCGGCGGGATGGCGTGGTCCAGCCCCGTCTGGATCCTTCCCGGATAAGCCCATGTCGCGTCGCGTCCTCGTCATCGCGCTGGACGGCGCCACGTTCGATCTGATCGGACCGTGGATGGACGCCGGCGACATGCCCCACCTCGCACGGCTGCGCGCGGAGGGATCGTCGGGGCCGCTGCGCTCCATCGTCCCGCCGGTGACCGCGCCCGCGTGGTGCAGCTTCATGACCGGCAAGAATCCCGGCAAGCACGGCGTCTTCGAGTTCCTCATGCGCGACCCCGGCAGCTTCGACGAGGTGCCGGTGAGCTCCCGCTCGCGCCGCGGCCGCACGCTTTGGGAGCTGCTCGGCGACGAGGGCAAGAAGGTCCTCGTCTCCAACGTGCCCGTGACGTATCCGCCGGGACCGGTGAACGGGCATCTGGTGGGGGACTTCCTCACGCCGATGGGCGAGCGGAACTTCACGTGGCCCGCCGGACTGTTGCAGGAGATCGAGGACGCCACCGGGCCGTACCAGCTCTACCACGTGGAGGTCTATCGTCCGGGCCGTGCCGACGTCGTCCTGGACGAGCTGGAACGCGTGCTGGAGGCGAACCGCCGCGCGAACCGCTGGCTGCTGGAGAACAAGCCGTGGGACTTCGCGATGTTCCACGTGTGGGGCACGGACCGGTTCGGCCACGAGCTGTGGCACGTCCTCGATGAGCGCCACCCCATGCACGATCCGGCCGAAGCGCACATCCACCGCGACCGCGTCCTGGCCTGGTGGCGACGCGTCGACGCGGTGGTGGGCGAGTGGATGGACGCCGCCGGCGACGACACCACGACCGTCGTGATCTCGGACCACGGCTTCGGCCCGATCCATCGCTTCCTGGTGTTCAACGTGTGGCTGCTGCGCGAGGGCTTCATCCGCCTGAAGCCCGGCGTGCTGACGTTCCTGCGGCGTTCGCTGTTCGAGCTGGGGCTGTCGCCGGCGCTCGGCTACCGGATGGCGATGAAGTTCGGCTTCGCGAAGATGCGCCTGGCGGCCGGCGTCGGAACGCGCAAGCGCCTCGTGGAGCGGATCAACAAGGTGTTCCTGTCCCTCAACGACGTGGACTGGTCGCGGACGAAGGTCTACTCCAAGGGGAACTACGGACAGCTCTTCCTGAACCTCAAGGGACGGGAGCCGCACGGCATCGTGGAGCCGGGGGAGGAGGCGGAGGCCGTGCTGGACGACGTGACGCGGGCGCTGCGGGCGATCCGCGATCCGCAGACGGGCGAGCCGATGATCGGCGACATCTGGCGCCGCGAGGAGCTGTACACGGGTCCGTTCGCGGACCGGGCGCCGGACCTCACGTTCCTGCCGAAGGACATGCGCAACAAGGCGCTGGGCACGGTCGACTTCACGTCGCACCGCTTTGTGGAGCCCGCGTACGGCAACTCCGGCGACCACCGGATGAACGGCATCTTCCTGATGAAGGGCGATGGCATCCGCGTGGGGCACCGGATGGAGAACGCGAACCTCATCGACGTGGCGCCGACGCTGCTCCACTATCTGGGGCAGGGGGTTCCCGAAGACTTCGACGGCAAGGTGCTGACTGACGCCCTGGACGAGGAGGAACTCCGCCGCGACATCGAGGCGGCGCCGCCCGCGACCGGCGGCGGCGGCGACGGCGACGACATGAGCGAGGAAGACATGCGCGAGATCCGCGAGCGCCTGAAGGGGCTGGGCTACCTTGGCTGAGATCCCGGCGGCCGGCATCGGCCGGAAGATCTCCGTGGTCCTTCCCGCCTACAACGAGGAAGGGAACATCGAGCGGCAGGTGGCCGCCGTGGACGAGGTCCTGGCCGCCATGCAGTTCGACGACTACGAGATCCTCGTGGTGGACGACGGCAGCGCCGACCGCACGCGCGCCGTCTGCGAGGGCATGCAGAAGCGGTTCCCCAAGCTTCGCCTGCTCATCCACGAGGTGAACCAGGGCTACGCCAAGGCTCTCCGCACCGGATTCACGTCGGCCGCCATGCCGCTGGTGTTCTACACGGACGCGGACAACCAGTTCGACGTGAAGGAACTGAAGAACCTCCTCGCCGCCATCGACGACTACGACATCGTCTGCGGATTCCGTATTTACCGCTTCGATCCGTTCTCGCGGCTCGTGCTGTCGTGGGGCTACAACCTCATCGTGCGGGTGCTCTTCCGCATCCGCGTGCGCGACGTGGACTGCGCGTTCAAGCTGTTCCGCCGCGAGGTCTTCGACCGGATCCACATCGAGTCGAAGAAGTTCTTCGTCGACACGGAAATCCTGGCGAAGGCTTCCAAGGCCGGGATGAAGATGACCGAGATCGGCGTACGCCACTATCCGCGCACCGAGGGCGAGTCCACCGTCCGGCCCAGCCACGTGATCTCCACGCTGGGCGAGATCGCTTCCATGTGGACGGACATCTACGTCCGGGGAAAGATTTGAGCCGCGCCTTCGGCGTGGCCCTGCTTCTCTCCGGCGCGCTGAAGGTCGCGCTGGCCCTCGCGTTCGCCGACCTGACCCCCCGCTTCGACGAGGTGGAGTTCCTGGAATTCGGGCGACGGATCGCCGCGGGCGGCGCTCCCGAGCTCTGGCGCGCGCCCGGCTACCAGTCGTTCGTGGCGCTGGGACTCGGTCTGGCCGGCGGAGAGGTGGTGGGCGTGCGCGTCCTCCAGGCGCTGCTCTCCACCGCGACGGTCTGGATCCTCTACCGCACCGTCCGGCGATGGTTCTCCGAGCGGGCCGCGTTCCTCTCCGCCGCGTTCCTCGCGTTCTATCCGTCGCACGTCGCGTTCTCCCACCTGATCTGGGCGGAGACGCTCTTCCTGCTCCTCGTGGTCGGCGCGTTCGACCGCCTGCTGGCGGCGCGCGCGGCCCAGGAGTCCGGCGTGCCGGGCAACACGCTCCGCGCCGCGCTCTTCGCCGGCGCCTGGCTGGGACTCGCCGCACTCGTCCGTTCGGTGGGCGTCGCGCTGCTCGTGGTGTCGGCGGCGTGGCTGCTCGCCTCGCGGGTTCGTGTCTCCCGCGTCGCGGCGATGGTCCTCGTGGCGGGCCTGTTTCTCCTGCCCTGGTCGATCCACGCGAGTCGCCGCGCGGACCAGTTCGTCCTGGTGGACACGAATCCCGGCTGGAATCTCTGGAGCGGCAACAACGAGTTCATCCCGGCGGAGCTCCAGGGAATCTGGGGGACCGCGCTCGTGTTCGCCAACGGACTGCCGGAGGCGTGGGGACCCCGGCTGGCCGATCGGGGACTCCCGCCCGCGCTGGCCGGGGCGCGCATGCACGGGGAGTGGCGCCGCGAGATGCTGGGACGGCTGGCCGCCGACGGCATCGGCGATCCGTCGTCGCCGGAAGCGAACCGATGGTTCCGGCGGGAGGCGATGCAGGAGATCCGCGGCGACCTCGCCGGGTTCCTGGCGCGTGTGCCGCTGAAGCTCGCCGCGTTCTGGGCGCCCGACTTCTTCCTCCCGCGCCACGTCCTGCGCGACTGGTACGGCGCCGCGCCACCCGCATCGGCCGCCGCGCTCTGGCTCCTCACGTGGCTCGCGGCCGCGGTGCCGCTGCTGCTGGGCCCGGCCGCGCTCCTGGCCCAACCGTCGTCGCCCGCCCGCTCCCTCACGATGGTCTGGCTGGGCACCGCGCTCGTCCTGCACGCGATCCTCTTCGGCGTGTCGCGCATGCACCAGTGGCTCGTTCCCTTTCTCGTGGTGGCCGTGGCGATCGCGATGACGTCATCCGCCCGCTGGCGACGCGGCGCGCCGGCCGCGATCGTGGCGCTGGCGCTCTGGCTCCTCTCGCTGCCCGCCGTCGCCGGCGTGTACGTCGTGCCGGGGCCGCGGCACGCGGGCGTCGCCGCCACGCTCGGCGCGTCCCGGCACCTGCCGCTGCCGGGCGCTCGCTACGCCGCGTGGATGACCGCCGAGGTGGAAGCGGCCCGCGGTCGGGACGACGCCGCTCGACGGATCGTGGAGGCGCCGCGCTTCGCGGAGCTGCCGCAGTCCCGGCTGATCGGCGTGCTCGCGGAGCCGGATTCGTCGCGCCGCGCCGAACGCATCCGGGAGCTGCGCCGCGCCGCCCCATCGTCGATCCTCGTACAGGGCCTGCCGGCGCCGGAGCGGCCATGAGCGTCGGGCGCGGTCGAGACGCCTCCGCCGCGATCCTCACGGCGTTCGCGGTCCTCTTCTTCTGGCCCCAGCTCTTCGGGAACCGCGTGCTGCTCACCGCGAACCCGGCCGACTGGTTGCCGTGGGCGGCGGCCGCCTCGCCGGAGCAGCGACAGGCGATCTCCTTCAATCCGGACGCGGGCACGTCGTACTACCCGCGCCGCGTGCTCGCCCGACAGGCGTGGGAGGACGGCGAGCTTCCGTTCTGGAACCCGGCGTCCTTCACCGGCACGCCGTTTCTGGCCGATCCGCAGTCGCAGTCGCTCTACCCGCCGGCCTGGATCGTGCTGCCGTTCGATCCCGCGCGGCAGCTCGGCCTGCTGGCGTTCCTGCACGTGCTCATCGGCGGGCTGGGCGCCTGGCGACTCCTCCGCAGCCACGGCGTGTCCCGCGAGATCGCCGTGCTCGGCGGCTGCGCGTTCGCGCTGAACGGGTTCGCGGTGAAGCACTTCGGACTGCCGACGTTCCACGCAGCCGCCGCCTGGGCGCCGTGGGTGTTCCTGGGCGTGCGCGCGGTCGTGCGAGAGCCGAACCTCCGGCACACCGCGTGGCTGGCGCTGGCCGGGGCGATGACGTTCCTCGCGGGGCAGCCGCAGATCGCGCTGATGATCGGCATCGCGGCGGCGGTCGCCGCGGCGCTCTCCTTCGCAACCGGGCACGGTCGGACGATGGGCCACGCGCTGCGGTCGGGGGCGGCGCTGATCGGAGCGGGGGGGCTGGCGGTGGCGCTGGCGTCGGCGCAGCTTCTGCCGACGCTGGATCTCGCCTCGAGGTCCGCGCGGGCCGGCCTGCCGTTCCAGACGGTCGCGTCGGGTTCGTTCCACCTGGTGGACCTGGTGCGGTTCGTCGTGCCGGAGTTCTTCGGGTCGCCCCTGGACCGGAACGGGATCTGGAGCAGCCTGTTCCTGCGCGGGGACTCCTTCTACCTTCCGAACCAGCTCAACTCGCTCTTCGCGGGGACGACGCTCTTCGTGCTGTCGATCGCGGGGATGGTGCACCCGAAGACGCGGCGCGCCGCGCTGCCGTACACGATCGTGTTCGGGTTCTTCGCGCTCGTCGCGTTCGGCACGCCGGTGGCCGCGCTGGCGCACGCGTTCCTGCCGGGCTTCTCCTTCTCCCGCCTGGACCGGGCCGGCAACCTGGTCGTTTTCGCGCAGCTCGTGCCGGCGGCGCTGGCGGCGGCACGGCTGCTGGAACCGGCCGGAGCGCTTCGCCGCGGACTCGGGCTGGCGATGATGGCGGCGGCCGTCGCCAGCGCGGTCGCGGTCCAGCAGCTCGGTCCCGGCCTGCCTGAAGCGCTGGGCGCGGACCGCGCGATTCCCGCCGGCGCGCCGCTCGACACGTTCGCGCGAACGGCGGAACGCACGTGGTGGAGCGTCGGCTTCCTGGGCAGCCTGGCGCTCGCGATGCTCCTCCCGGGCGGCCGCGTGGCCGCGTCGCTGCCGGTGGCGGCGGCCGTGCTGCAGCTCGTGCTGTTCGCCTCGCCGTACCGCGTCGATCGCGACCGCGCCGACGTGTTTCCGGAGGCGCCCGGCCTTGCGGAGCTCCGCGCCGCGGCGGACGACGGCCGCATCGTGCGGTTCGGACGGATCGGCGCGCGACTGGCGTACCCGCTCTCTCCCGTGCTGCCGCCCTCCACGAACGCGATCTTAGGGATTCGCGACCTGCAGGGTTACAACGCGCTGGCGGATCGTCGTCTCGGGGAGGTGCTGGAGACGGCCACCGGGGAGCCGCTCTTCTCCCACGGGATCTGGCGCGGCCGACGCATCGTGGCGCCGGAGCGCGCCGCCTCGCTGGAGCATCCCCTCTTCGACGCGCTGTCGGTGCGGGTCGCGGCCGCGGTCGGGGAACTGTCGGCCGCCGGCTGGGAGCCTGATCCGGCCCGCGCGCCCTTCGCCCTGCATCGGAACGTCGAGGCGCTGCCGCGCGTGCGCCTGCTCCCGCAGGGGCACGGAACGGACGAGGCGACGCTGGCCCGCGCGGTCGAGGCGGCCGATCTTCGGCCCGCGGACGAGGTGATCTGGATCGGCGAGGGGCGCGTGTCGGGGCGGGGCGGCTCGGTGGAGGTCCTGGAAGAGCATCGCAACGCCATGACGGTGCGGGTGCGCGCGGAGGGAGAGGCGGTCCTGGTCGTGGCCGACGCGTGGGATCCTGGCTGGACCGCCACGGTCGACGGCCGCCGGACCGAGGTGCTCCCGGCCTGGGGGCTGGTCCGGGCCGTCGTCATCCCTGACGGCACCCATCACGTGGTGCTTCGCTACTCTCCGCCGGGCTTCCGCGCCGGAGCCGTCGTCTCCCTGCTGGCCCTCGTCGCGGCGGGCGTCCTCGTGGCGGTGGGCGGCGGTCGGCGGAACTTGTGACCCGCGCACGGGTCCATTAGGATCGAGGGTCGCGTCCCGCCCCTGAAACCCGAAACCTCCCTTCCGGAGCCCCGATGAAGCGACTCCTGGCCCTCCTGGTCGCCGCCCTGATCCCCGCCGGATGCGGCTCCGATGCGCCTCCCACCCTGGCCGAGCGCATGGAGCCAGGTCCCGTGTTCCTCCTCGGCTTCGACGGCCTCACGCCGGAACTCGTGGACCGGTACCGGGCGGAGGGACTCCTGCCCGCGTTCTCGCGTCTGGCGGAAGAGGGAGCCACCGGCCGCGTCCGGAGCACGCTGCCCATGATCTCGCCGCCCGCCTGGACCACGGTCTCCACCGGAACGCTGCCCGGCGACCACGGCGTCTGGAGCTTCTGGGTTCCGGAAGGCGGGAATCCGCGCGGCCGGTTCGTGGACGCCACGGCCCGTCTGGCGCCGGCGATCTGGGAGGACCTGTCGGCCGCCGACCTGACGGTGGGCGTCGTCAACGTGCCGATCACGTGCCCGCCGGATTCCGTGAACGGGTTCATGATCGCCGGCTTCCCGTACCCGGAGAAAGCGCCGCTCACGTGGCCGCCGGACCTCGAGGCCGACATCACGGAGCGCGGCTACCGGCGCGACGCCTGGCTCGGTCCGCCCGCGCCGGGTACGGAGGTGGAGTGGCTGGCGCAGCTCCGCGCGGTGGGCGAGTCGCGGCGCGAGATCGCGCTGGACCTGCTGTTCAGGGAGAAGCCGGACCTCTCCTTCGTCGTGTTCACCACGCCCGATCGAATCCAGCACCACCTCTGGAAGTTCCACGACCCCGAGCATCCGCGCTACCGCGACGACGTGCCGGCCGAGGTGAAGACCGCCGTCCGTGACATCTACGTCTGGTGCGACTCCGTCCTGGCCGAGGTGATGGAGCGTCTACCGGACGACGCCACGCTGCTGGTCCTGGCCGATCACGGCTTCGGTCCGGCCTACGCCGGGCTCTCCAAGGCGACGGTCGTGGAGCGCGCGGGCTTCGGCGAGGGACAGCCGGCGTCGGCGGAGAGCCGCAACCTCTACGGCGGCGACTTCCACCTGGGCGAAACGGACGAGGAGGGCCGCCGCGCTTTTGCGGAGGTCGTGGGATCGCTCACCGACGCGGAGGGAGAGCCCGTCGTGCGGGAGGTCCACGACACGCGCGACGTCCTGGTGCGGGGCTACGGACTGGAGCTGGGCCCCGACATCGTGGCGGAGGAGGCCGACGGCTACCTGTTCGTGCCCGGCGCGAAGGACGCGCCGATCGTCGTGCCGCTGCCGGAGCAGTCCTTCTCCGGCTGGCATCGCCGCCACGGCTACCTCGGGGCGTGGGGACCGCCCATCCAGCCGGGCGCGCTGCGCGACTGCGACCTGGCCGACGTTCCCGCGCTGGCCATGCACATCCTCGGCCGACCCATTCCGCGGCGCTTCCACCAGAACCTTCCCCGCCGGATCTTCCCGGACGGCGCGTTCATCGAGCGGCCGATGGAGTACTCGGGGCGGCCGCACGAAGGCCTGCGGCGTCCCGGGGAGCGCGGCACGGTCGGCATCGACCCGGCCATCGCCGAGCAGCTGAACGCCATCGGCTACCTCGACTAGCGGCGTGCCGAACGACGCGGCCCCTTCGGGCTCTCGCTCCGGTCCCGGCCTCGCCTTCGAGCGTCGGTTCCTGCTGGCCGCCGTCCTCATCGCGCTGGCGATGCGCCTGCTGCACTGGCAGAGCTTCGCGCCGCACGCCTGGTTCGACTTCCTCGGCCTGGATGCCAAGTACTACGACGAGTGGGCGCGCCGCATCCTGGAGCAGGGGCTGCAGGGCGACGATCCCTACTTCATGGGGCCGCTCTACCCGCACGTGCTCGCGGCGGTGTACGCGGTCGCCGGTCCGTCGCTCGACGCGATGCGGGCGCTGCAGGTCGTGCTCTCGGTGGCCACGGTCCCGATCGTGCACTGTCTGGGTCGCGCGTTCGGCGGTCCGCGCCTGGCCATGGTCGCGGCGGGCGCGTGCGCCCTCTACGGTCCGCTCGTCTACTACTCGGTCTCCCTCCTCTACCCGACGATCACCGTCTTCCTGGCTGCGCTCCTCCTGCTCGCGCTGCATCGCGCGGCGGCGAATCGGTCCTTCGGCTGGACGGTGGCGGCGGGGCTCACGCTGGGCGTCTTCGCGCTGGGTCGAGGCAACATCCTGCTCTTCGCGCCGGCCGCGTTCTTCTGGCTCGTCGCCGCGTGGGGCCGTCCCTTCGAGCCGACGCTGCGCGGAGTGCGCGCCGGACTGCCCGCCGGGCTGACGCTGGCCGCCGCCACGTTCCTGGCCGTCCTGCCCGCGACGATCCACAACCTCCGCACCGGCGATCCCACGCTCCTCACCACGAACGGCGGCCTCAACCTCTACATCGGCAACGGGCCGATGGCCCGCGGCGGGCACGAGACACCGGTGCTCACGGTGCGTCGCGAGGACGGAAGCGTGGAGACGATCACGGCCGACCTGCAGAAGGACGTGGAGTGCCGCACGGAGGCGGAGCTGGTCACCGGGCGGCCGATGTCCTACACGGAGGTCTCGTCGTTCTGGTTCGACCGCACGATCGAGCACGTGACGGCGAATCCGGGATCCGCGCTCCGGCTGCTCGCGATGAAGTTCGTCCACTTCTGGAGCACGTACGAGATCCCGCAGATCGAGCACTTCGGCTACTTCCGCCGGATGTCGATGGTCCTGAGCGGTCCCGCGCTGACGTTCGGGATCCTCGGTCCGCTGGCGCTCGTCGGCATGGCGATGGCCTGGCGCGAGCGCCGGCGCTGGGCGTTGATCTACCTGTTCGTCGGGATCTACTGCGCCGCCGTCGTGATGTTCTTCGTGCTGGCGCGCTACCGTCTGCCGATCGTGCCGGGACTGTTCCTCTTCGCGGCGCTCGCGTCAGTGAGAATCTGGGACGCCGTCCGGGAACGTCGCTGGCTTCCGGTGGGCGCCGCGGCCGCCGGCGCCGTCGTGCTGGGGCTGGCGATGCGGGCGAACGTCTACGGTGTGGACGAGGAGAAGGGCATCGCCCAGATCCTTTACCGGCACGGGATCGTGGCGGACGCGCAGGGCGATGCCGAGTCGGCCGCCGCGCACTACCGCGAGGCGCTGGCGCTCAAGCCGGAGTACGAGAAGGCGCATCTGAACCTCGGCGTGGACCTGATGCGCCTGGGCCGGCCGGAGGAGGCGATGCATCATCTCCGGGAGGCCGAGCGACTGGATCCGGACTACTACCGCGCGCCATACAACCTGGGACTCGTGCTGGAGGAGACCGGTCAGGGCGAGGAGGCGGAGGCCGCGTTCCGGCGGGCCGTGGAGCTGGAGCCGCGCTACCTCATCGCCTGGGTGGCGCTGGCCGAGCGCGCCATCCTGCGCGACGACCGGGTGCAGGCGCGCGAGCGGCTCGAGGTCGTCACTGGCTACGACGATCGCTGGGTGGCCGACAGTCACGGGCAGGCGCAGAGCCTCGCGCATCGCTGGAACCGGATCCTCGACGAGGCGGATCGGCGGGCCGGTGTCGGCGGGGACTGCCTCGCGCAGAGCGAGACGTTCCGCCGCGCGGAGATCGCCCGCCTGCGGCGGCGCGGACCGGAGGCGCTGGATCTGCTGAGGACGTACTTCACCGAAGGCGGCGAGTGCGCGATGGCCTACCGCTCCCTGGGCGAGCTGCTCAGCTCCGCGAACGAGTGGCCCGCCGCGGTCGATGCGTACCGGCGCGCGGAGGTCGCCGACCCCGGACTGCCCGGCGTGCACCTCGGCCTCGCGCGCGCGGCGGCCGTCGCGGGGGACGCGGAGACGGCGCTGGCGGAACTGGAGTCGGAGTGGGGGGTGGATCCCACCGAGCCGTACCCCTGGCTGGAGATGGGCCTGGTTCACGAGCGGCTGCGCGGGGATCGTCCGGCGGCCGACGCCGCGTTCCGGCGCTACCTGGAGGAAGGCGGGAGCGAGGAGCTGCTGCGCGCGCGAAGAGGCGCCTGGAACGGAGGGGACTCGTGACGCGAAGGTTGACCGCGGGACTTCTGGGAGCCGCCCTGTTCCTTCTCCCCGCGTGCGGAGGCGGCGGGGATCGTCCGGGCGAGGCTCCGCGCCTCGTGATCCTCGGCATCGACGGCTTCGACTGGAACATCGTCGACCCGCTGGTGGAGCAGGGGCGCATGCCGGTGATGGAGAGCCTCCTCACCGGCGGGACGCGGGCCGACCTGCTCACGCTGGTTCCGCTGGAGAAGAGTCCGGTCATCTGGACGTCGATCGCCACCGGTCGTCTGCCCACGGAGGGCGAGCGCGGTCGCGGGTTCCTCGTGGCCGGCGGCCGGGACACCACGCAGGCGTACCACTCGTGGCACCGGAACCACCGCGCGTTCTGGAACATCCTGCCGGACGAGGACGTGCGCGTTTCGGTGCTGGGCTGGCTCGAGACGTGGCCGGCGGAGGCCGTCGACGGGACCATCGTCTCGGACTACGTGCAGTACGACGTGACCGAGAACTTCAAGGGCCGGCGGTTCCGTTACCGGACGCATCCGGAATCGTTGTTCGAGCAGATCGAGCCGCTCGTCGTCTACCCTGACGACCTCCCCGACGAGGAGCTGACGCCCTACCTGGGGGAGGCGCTGACCGAGTCGGACCTGGCCCGGGAGGGAATCCGGCGCGGCGCCAACGACCTGCGCTGGATCCTGGCCGGCGATCTCACGTTCACGGCCATCGCGCGGGACTTCCTCCGGAACCGTCCGGAGGAGGTCATGGCGATCTACCTGCGCGGCCCCGACGCCGCGTGCCACAAGTTCTGGGGCGACCGCGAGCGGTGGCAGGAGGAGGAGGAGCGGACGCGACACGTCGCTCTCTTCGGCGAGACGGTGGATCGCTACTTCGAGGAGACGGATCGGCTGATCGGGGAGATCCTCGAGGACATCGACCTGGAGCGGACCACGGTCTGGATCGTCTCGGACCACGGTTTCCAGGGCGGTCGACGCGGCCCGGACGGTTCCGTGCGCCTCGGCATCTGGATGCACCGCGAGCTCGGCACCTGGCTGGCCGTCGGGCCGATGGCGGCGGGGAAGGGGATCCGCGTGGAGGGTGCGCGCGTCATCGACCTGCTGCCGACGATGCTGCACGCCCTGGAGCTTCCCGTGGCCGAGGATCTGGACGGGGAGGTGGCCGCCTGGATGCTGAACGACCGCGGCGGGGCGTCCCGACCGGTCGCCACGATTGCCTCGTACGAGACCGGAGAGCCGCCGGCGGTCCCCACCGGACTGGAATCGCCCGTGGACGAGCAGCTGGCGGAACGCGTCCGCGCGCTCGGCTACGTGGAATAGACTGCGCCCAAGCGATTTTCTGACAAGGGCTTAGGTCCCGCGCCCGCACCGGGCGTCAGCTTGACACCCCCAGACCCCCTGCGTATAGTCACGTTCGCTTTTCGTCGTCCCGCACGACGATCTCTGCCCGTTTCCGCCTGGAAACCGTTCCGTCCCCGCGCAGGAGGCGACCCCTCGCATGCGTCCGACATCCTTCCGGAACTTCGTCCGGATCCTCCTGAGTTCCGGAATCCTGGCCGGAGGGCTTCTGCTGGCGGGATGCTCCGAAGACGGTCCGGTTCCCGTTTGCGAGAACTGCGAGATCTGGGATCAGGTCTCCGCCGGCCTCGCCCGCTTCCCGGATCCGCATCCGGATCGCTCCGGCTTCTACGTGTTCAGCACCATCTCCAAGACGCCCGGTGCGGACGACGCGAATCGCGAGTCCGATGAGGACGTCTGGCTGATGTACGACGCGAGGGATCCCGCGGGGCCCGTCGCCAATCGCATGTGGCAGCTGACGGCGGACGAAATGGGGCAGATCGGAGACAACCTGAGTCCGCGCTGGTCGCCCAGCGGGACCCGGGTGCTCTTCACGCACACGCGGGAGGACGGGCTCTTCGAGATCTGGCGCCTGGACGTCACGCTGCCGGTGGATCCGTCGGATCCCGGCGCCGTTCCGGTCCTGGGCGCGCCCGAGCGGCTCGCCACGAACGCGCGCGATCCCGAGTGGGTCACGGACACGGAGATCGTCTTCACGCGGGGTTCCAAGCTGTACCGACTGGACCTGACCACGCGCGGCGGCTCGTCCGAGGAGCAGCTCACGTTCAACCCGCCCATCTACGCGTCGTCGGAGGCGTTCGTGGACCGGCACCCGGACGTCGCGCTGGACGGCGGGGCCGCCTTCAGCACGCTGGGTCGTCTGCCCGTGGGCACCGTCTTCATCGAGGCGTTCGAGGACGTGAACCGCACCGGGGCGCTCGTCGAGACCGACGCCTTCCTGCTCCTGCAGCCGCCCGGCGCCGTGGGGACCTACCCGCTGTTCGAGGGCGCGGATACGCTGCGAACGCCCGCCACCCTGCGGTCGCTTCCCACGTCGGAGGAGTCCGGAGCCAACCTGTTCACGATCGGCGTACGCATCGACGATCGCTTCCTGTCGGACTCCACGCGCGTGACCTACTGCGACACCACCCTCACGCGCGTGATCGAGCTCCTGCCGGGCGACGTGGACTCCCTGAGGTTCGTCTTCGAGCCGGCGCGGGGCTCGCTGCGCGTGCAGACCCAGCGCCCGCTGACGGATGTGTTCTGGGAGCGGCAGGACGGCGCCGTCTCCATCGACGATCTTCCGGGCAGTTCGCTCCTGGCCAACGCCGGGGACTTCCGCGTCTGGGACTGCTTGCTGTCGTGGCGCATCAACGGGCAGGGCGTGCCCATCCCGGACAACCTGGAGCCGTACATCGTCACCGGAACGTCGGACGGGATGGTGGACCAGGACACGGTGTTCGTGAGCCCGGACGAGCTTGCGGAAGTCGTCCTTTTCGACACGGAGCCGGCGCCGGAGACGGTGAGGGCGCGCCGTGCGGAGACGTTCAGCGGCCGCTCCGAGCCGCCCGCGATGAAGGGCGGCAGCCCGCTCGCCGGCCTGCGTGCCGAGGGAGACCTCGGAACCGTCTGGCGCGTGGACCTGTCGGGGCCCGCGCCGCCGGATCTGCGCGAGATCGCGGGATCCATCGGTGTCGTGCAGAACCCCACCGTCACGGAGGATCTCGGTTCCGGCGTGCGCTACCTGGCGTACGTGTCGGACGAGACCGGGCGCTGGCAGCTCTACGTACAGCGTCTGGAAAACTGGTCGCGCTCGGGGGCGGCCGCGCAGATCCCCACGCCGGGATCGCTGGACAACCTGTCGTGCGACCGTGACGTGTTCTATCCGCGCTTCCTGCCCGAGACGACCGCCTCGGAGGTTCACCTGATCTGTTCGCTCGGCGACTGCCCGGACAACGGGTTCGAGGACCTCGGCTTCGACGAGGATCCGTGGTCGCTGGGCGAGCTTCGACTCTGGCGGGTGGTGTACGCGCCGAACTGATCGAGCGGCGGGGAAGTCCTTGTCGCGACGGTACTTGAGCGTCCCTCTCCGCTCGCGGGGAGGGACGTTGCAGCATCGCCCTCGCAACTCGTTTTTTCCCAGTCGGTTGGAGGAACTCGGAGGATTCGGGAGCGGCCGCGGAGCGGCCCGCCCCTCATGCTCCTCGAGGGGCGTAATCGAAAATCCGACAACGAGTTACGGCGACGCTGGACAAGCCCTCGACGCCCCCTTTGTCGGTTGACACCCCTGGGGTGTCTTGGTAAGGTAACTAGGCTTTTCGCCAACAGTCTCCATAAGTGACGTAGTGCCATGAACTTACGGCGTTCCGGGGCCGGCATCCACATTCGCTGGATTGCGAGCTTTGCACTCTTCTGGAGTGCCGTGCTCGTCGGCTGTGAGCGTGACAATTCGGTTTCCGTGGACCGCAACCGGCCGCCGGAGACCTTCATCACGCAGGGCCCCGACATCTCCGCGGATCCCGAGGATCCCACCGACGTCTTCTACCGCGTCCACCTGTACTGGCGCGGCGAGGACGTCGACGGGACCATCGCCGGCTTTCGCTACGCCATCGACGACACGTCGGATCCCAGCAACTGGGGCTTCACGGAGAAGACGGACAGCACGTTCCGCTTCCAGGCCGGCGAGGTCGGGGCGCTGGAGCACCTGTTCCTCATCCGTGCGGTGGACAACCTCGGCAAGCAGGACCCCTCGCCGGACACGTTGCGCTTCGAGTCGTTCACCAGCGCCACTCCCGTCGTGGAGTACATCACGCCGGAGATCACGGTCGTGAACGATGCCGGCACCTTCACCGGGCTGGAGAAGGGCGATACGGTCCTCGTGAACAGCGACGTCACGTTCGTCTGGTCCGGCTCGGACGAGGACGGAGAGGTCGTGGGGTGGGAGTCCATCTTCGGGTCGGAGGCGCCGGTCCGGCACGAGCGGAACGACACCACGCGGACCATCACCAACCTCATCTCGTCGCCGCACGAGTTCGTCGTCCGCGCCATCGATGACGCGGGCGCCGTTTCCGACGAGGGCGGCTTCTTCGAGTTCACGGCCAACTTCGATCCGAGGACGGAGATCCAGTCGCCCATCCAGAGCCGGACGCGGCGCCCGTGGCTCAGCGGCGCCGATACGGTGCTGGTCCTGAACCACGCACCGGGCGACACCATTCCGCTGAACGCCACCGTTCAGTGGTGCTGGGACTCCACGGATCCGGACGGCCCCATCGTGGACTACCTCTGGAACTGGATCGGCCAGCCGGGACTGTCGGGCGTGACCACCAACACCTGCATCGACCTCATCGACGAGCCGTTCGACTCGGCCGGCGTCGTCGTCATCCGGCCGCGCCCGCTGAGCCGCACGTTCCTCGGCGCCCCCGTGAATCTGGAGGTTCGCGGCCGCGACGTGTACGCGCGGGCGGAGGGTCGTCCGCAGCGGCTGCAGTTCTTCGTGAATTACCCGCCGACCGTGGATCTCTTCGAACAGCCCAACGTGCCGGCCAACACGCCCGTGGAGTTCCTCTTCTCCGGCGATGACATCGACGGCAACCCGCAGCAGCTCCGCTACCGCTGGCAGTTCGACAACGAGCTGTCCAGTCCGCTCGTGGAGTTCGGTCCGGGCGAGACGTTGAAGATCGACGCGTTCTTCAACGAGTCCGGCCTTCACACCCTCCGCCTCTGGGCCCAGGATGCGGGAGGTACGGAGTCGGAATCGGAGCCGGACGAGATCCAGTTCCAGGTCCTCCCCCCCGCGCCCGGATCCCCGACGCTTTCAGGGGGTGCACCATGATGACCCGCACCAGGAAGACCCGCCCCGCGGCGGTACTGATCGGCCTCCTCCTCGGCGTGGCCGCCGTCGTTTCGGTGGGCTGTGACGCCGAGACGGGAAGTATGACGCCCAACCTGCCGCCCAACACACGGATCTCGGCGGGACCGCCCGAGGCCACGGACACCAGCTACCGCGTGAACCTCTTCTGGTTCGGGTGGGACGACGACGGCTTCGTGGACCACTACGAGATCGCCTGGGAAGAGCCGACCGACTGGATCGGCCCCATCTTCTCGAACGACAGCCTCTTCCAGGTCATCGCCTCGGAGAGCTGCTGCGTGGATCCGCTGCCGGGCCAGGGAACGCCCAGCGAGGCCATCTACGAGCAGTTCCACACGTTCTACGTTCGCGCCGTGGACGATCTGGGCATGGGCGATGAGACACCGGCCGTGCGGAGCTTCAACGCCAAGACCATCGCGCCGTCCACCGTGATCGATGCGGAGCGGAGTCCGCAGCAGCTTTCCCGCTGGGGAAGCCGCGTGGTCTTCTACTGGAACAGCTCCGACGACGACGGGACCGTGGAGAGCTACAAGTACGCGCTCACCAGCGTCTACGACTACGCGCGGATCACGGGCGACACGTTCCCCAACGTCGGCGAGATCATCGACTGGCTGGACACGCTCACGTACTACCCGCGTCCGGGCGGCGGTTTCTTCGAGGATTCGCTGGTCTGGCGCGACACGGAAGAGGACTCCGTCGCGTTCGAGAACGTGATCACCACGTTCGGATCGCCCAACTCCGTCATCTTCGGCGTGCGGGCCATCGACAACGCCGGGGCGGAGGAGGTCGTGCTGGAGCGGAACGCCAACGTCGTGGTGTTCAACGTGGACCGCGCCGCCAACGGGCCGGTCATCACGATCAACTCGAACATCATCGGCACTTGGCGGAACTCCACTCCGCGCACTCCGCGCGGCGTCTTCGCCACGTCGGGCATCCGCTTCAACTGGCGCGCCACCCCGGGACCGTCGGGCTCCGAGGTCGCCGGCTTCCGCTATGCCGTGGACGACACCTCGGACTGGACGCCGTACTCCCTCAACAACGAGGAGTACCCGGTCCAGGTCTCCGAGGACGGTCCGGATCTCTGGTTCCCGGACGGCGGACCGCACACGTTCTTCGTGGAGTCCATCGACCGCGCCGGGTTCTCCAGCGTGCTGCCCGTCAACCTGCGCGTGTTCGAGGGACCGCAGTTCTGTCCGGGAGAGGATCGCTACATCCTCGTGGTGACGGACACGAATCCGGGCGCGCTCATCCAGGACTCGCGGGTGTTCCCCGCCAGCTACCGGGAAGTGGAACGCAGCCTGATCTCGTACTACTTCGAGGACTACAACATCCAGCTCCACGAGACCGTCAGCAACGTCCCGCCCGAGGTGAACCAGATGGACTGTGCGTCCAGCATGTTCTGGTTCCTGAGCACGGATGCCGGCGCGGACGATCCGTCGGTGCTGGAGTCCTACCACGACGCTCCGCCGAACGTGCTTCCGTCGTACATCGCCAGCGGCGGCAACCTGTTCATCTGCGGGATCCAGCCGCTCAACGCGGTGCGCTACTTCGAGGACAACGAGGGGCAGACGCGGGAAGAGGGCAACACGCCGGTCATCTTCTCCAGCTCCATTCAGGACACCTCGGTGGTGGACCACTGGATGACCACGCAGTTCGGCATCTCGCAGATCGACCAGACGGTGGACATCGTCGATGCGCTGGATCCGTCGTTGCGAGTCGCCCGCGCCCACTCGCTGGTCCGGACCGGACCCAACCCGTATCCGGACCTGAACTTCGATCCGCTGAGCTGGCCGAACGGTCCGCAGTATCGCGGCTTCGCCTTCTATGACCGAGGGATCCAGCCGGTGCTCCGCTCGGACTCCACGCAAGTCGCGCAGCCCATCTACGCGGTGGACGACGAGAACGGTCCGGTCATGGCCGTCCGCAAGCTCACCAGTCCCGGACCGCAGGGCAACACGATGTACGTCGGCTTCCATCCGTACTTCGTGGACAAGGCCGCGTTCCGCCAGTTCCTGCGGGCGGTGCTGACGGACTTCGGCGAGTTCCCGCAGTCGTGACGAACGAGATGCCGGTCCGGCGCACGGAGCGTACCGGCGGAGGCCCCGACGTATGATGCCACTCCCCCGACGTCTTCTCCTTCGTCCGTGGCGGTGGGGCGGCCTGGCCGCCGCCGGGCTGCTGGCATGGTTCATCGCCCCGGCCCACGCGCAGCTGCCGGATCGGCCGGATCTGGAGCTGGACGTCACCGCCTACTCGCGGATGGTGGAGCTCCGGTGGAGTGAAGTCCCCACCACGGAAGGACGCCTGGTCTCCAACATCCGCCGCAACCTCTTCGGTCCGGACTCGGTGCGAGTGGACATCGTGGGGCAATACACGCTTCCGTGCGACTACCGCCTGCGGATCACCAAGGTGCCGCAGGACGCCGGGTTCAACCGGCGGGTGCAGATCCGGTACACCATCGCGGAGAACACCAGCGCCGTCGGTGCTCCGCTTCGCGAGGGGACCATCGTCTGCACGGACCCCGACGTGGTCTATCCGTTCCAGACGGACATCGCGGGCAATCTGGGCATCCGGATCGGCGGGAACGTGAACGACCCGGAAGGTCCGCTCGGAACCATCGACGCCACGGTCACCGGTCTCAACACCACGTCCTCGCCCACGGTCACGTACTTCGCGGCGGCGCTGAACTCCGTGAGTTCCCTCTCGGACACGCTGCAGGTCGTCGTGGCGGGCCCGGTGACCCGGCCGGTCGTCCCGCCGCTTCCCCCGTCGGTGCCGCGCGACACGCTGCAGGTGACCGCGTCCTCCGAGACGTTCCCCATCCAGGACGGCCAGCGGATCTCGTTCTCGGAGGGGAGTACCGCGCCCGGCGACACGCTGTTCTGGACCGCCAAGCGCCTGTTCGCGTCCAACGCCAACATGACGGCCGACCTCCAGTCCTTCGAGGGCTATCACATCTGGCGATCCGACCTGCCGGACGTGAACGAGTTCACGCTGCTCGGAGAGATCCGGCAGTGCGAGTCCAAGTTCGACCTCGTCCTCGTGGACCCGGACGAGCTGGAGGAGATCTCGGTCCGCCTCACGTACGATCCCGTCGGCGGTACGTTCACGTTCGCCGACAGCACCGTCCACGACGACTTCCCCTACCGGTACGCCGTCTCCACGTTCGATCGCGGCTTCCTCGGCAACGTGGAGGGCCTCACGTTCGAGGGGACCCTGGCCGAGAGCGGGAAGTTCTACCCGGCGCCGAGGGCGCGGAACCGCACCAACGCCGTGTACGTGGTGCCCAATCCGTACAGCGAATCCGCCGACTGGCAGGAGGGCGGGGACCGGAAGATCGTCTTCGCGAACCTGCCCACCGAGGCCACCATCCGGATCTTCACGCTCTCGGCGGACTTCGTCACGTCCCTGCGCCACGGACCCGGCGAGCCGGGCAGCACGTCGGCCACCAGCCGCGAGTGGGATCTCCGGTCGGACGCCGGGCAGCTCATCGCGCCGGGGATCTACCTGTACAACGTCGAAGGCGTGAACCGCTTCGGTTCCGGCGGAACCCAGACGGAGGGCTACCAGCAGAGCGGCAAGTTCATGATCGCTCGCTGAGCCGCGCGCCGCAGGAGGTCCCCATGGCGCGTTTCAGGATCGCGTGGATGCCCGGCGACGGCATCGGGGCGGAGGTGATGGACGCCGCCGCGATCGTGCTGGACGCGCTGGATCTGGATGCCGAGTACGTTCCCGCCGACATCGGCTGGGAGTTCTGGAAGACCGAGGGCGATCCCCTCCCGCCGCGCACCCTCGAGACCCTCCGCACCGTGGATGCCGCCCTCTTCGGCGCGATCACGTCCAAGCCCCCGCGCGACGCCGATGCCGAGCTGGACCCGGCCCTGCGCGATCGCGGCCTCCGGTACCGCAGCCCCATCGTCCGGCTCCGTCAGGAGCTGGATCTCCACGTCAACCGCCGGCCGTGCTTTGCATACCCGGGCAATCCGCTGAACCTGAAGGACGGCGTGGACCTCGTCGTCTTCCGGCAGAACACCGAGGGGCTCTACTCCGGCGTGGAGTTCGCGCCGGTCCCGCCCGGCGTGCGGAGCGCGCTGCGGGAGGCGTCGCCGGCGATGCATCGCTTCGACGAGGTGGACGATGCGGACATGGCGATCACCGCGCGGATCATCACGCGCCGCGGCGCAGAGCGGATCGTGCGGGCGTGCTTCGTCCACGCGGTCGAGACCGGCCGGCGCGACGTGACCCTCGTCGAGAAGCCGAACGTCCTCCAGGCCACGTCGGGGCTGATGCTGGAGGTCGCGCGCGAGGTGGCGGAGGAGTATCCCGACGTCGAGCTGCGGATGGAGAACGTCGACGCCCTGGCGATGCGCCTCGTGAAGCACCCCGAGGACTTCGGGATCCTCGTCTGCTCGAACCTCTTCGGCGACGTCGTTTCTGACCTCGCGGCCCAGCTCGTGGGCGGTCTCGGGTTCGCCGCGGGCGGCAACCTGGGCGACCGGTTCGCGATCTTCGAGCCCGCGCACGGCTCCGCGCCTCGTCACGCCGGGAAGAACCGCTGCAATCCCATGGCGATGATCCTCTCCGCGCGCATGATGCTCGACTGGCTCGGGGAGAGGGAAGCCGCGGAGCGCGTGCACCGCGCGGTGGCCGACGTCATCGCCGAGGGGCGCGTCCGCACTTACGACGCCGGCGGAACGAACAGCACCACCGACGTGGGCGAGGCCGTGGCGGAGCGGCTGCGGGCGGGATCGCCCCGGTGACGCGTGCGCTCGACGGCTTCGGCCGCCTCGCCGTGGCCTCGCTGGCGGCGGCCGTGGCGCTCCATCCCGTCGTCACTCCGGATCTCTGGTGGCACCTGGCGTCCGGGCGCTGGGTCGTGGAGAACGGCACCGTCCCGCGCACCGATCCGTTCTCCTACACCATGACGGACCACGCGTGGGTCAACCTGCAGTGGCTGGGCGACGTCGTGCTGGTTCGCCTCTACTCCGTCGGCGGTGCGGATCTGCTGGTGCTCGGCAAGGCGATCGTGTGGGCGCTGCTGGCGGTCGTCCTCTTCGGGGCGTCCCGGCGGCACGGCGCCGGTCCCGTCGCCTCCACGATCGGCGCGGCGCTCGCCGTCCTGGCCTCCGCGGAGCGGACGATGGTGCGCCCCGAACTGGCCAGCCTGCTGGGATTGGCATTCGTGCTGCATCGCCTGCCGGCGATCCGGGCGGGCAAGGCGGATCGCTGGTGGCTGCCGCTCGTCGTCGCGCTCTGGATCAACGTGCACAGCCTCGCGTTCCTGGCCCCGCTCCTCCTCCTGGGCCACGCCGTCCTGGCGACGCTGGAGAGGCGGTGGTCCGCGCCGTTCCGCTCGCCGGAGCTGGCGGGCCGCCCGGCCGCCCTGGGCCTGGCCGGTGCGCTCGGCGCGGGGGCGATGCTGCTGAACCCCTACGGCATCGCCGCCTGGACGTTCCCGGCCACCCTGTTCCGGCGCATCGACGGCGGCGGCGACGTCTTCGAGCGGATCCTCGAGTTCGCTCCGCCGGCGGCCGACGCGGGAGATCCGGCGCTTCGTTTCTTCTGGATCCTGCTCGCGCTCCTCGGCGTGACGTTCCTGCTCCGCCCGGGCCGACCGCCCCTGGGCCGCCTCCTCTCCGTCCTGCCGCTCCTGGGGCTCGCGTGGCTCGCGCGCCGCAACGTGCCCCTGTTCGCCGTGGCGGCGGCACCCGTCCTGGCGGTTCAGCTCACGGAACTCGGGGCCGGCCGGGCGGCCGGCCTCGTCCGGCGATCCGCGCCGCTGGCCCCGGTCGCGGCCCTGGCGACGGCCGTCGCCGTGCTGGCCGGCGCCTCGCCGACGCTGCTGGGGCTGAACCGCGATCGCGGTCTCGGCGTCACGCCGGGACTCTTCCCGGAGCGGGAACTCGCGACGCTGGAAGCCGCCGGGACGCGCGGCCCGCTGTTCAACGAGCTCGACTTCGGCGGCTACGTCACCTGGAGGAATCCGCAGCTGCGCACGTTCATCGACGGACGGCTGGAGGTGGCCGGGCCGGAGTGGTTCGCGGAGTGGGTGGACGTGCACCTGCGGCCCGCGGCGTGGGAGCGGGCCGAGCGCCGCTGGAGGTTCGAGGCGCTCCTGGTGCAGCACTCGTCGGCCGGCAACGCCGCGCTGCTGCGCCACCTCCTCTCCTCGGGGCGGTGGGAAGGGGCGTCCTGGTCCGGGGCCGGCGCGTTGCTGCTCCGACCCGGCGTCGCCCGCCCCGCGGCCCCCGGCCTCGCGCCGTCGGAGTGGGATGCTCTCCTGGACGAGTCCCGGGGTCCGGAGCCCCACGCGGGCCGGGCCCTGGCGGGCATCACGGATCCGCTGCACCGATGGCTCTCGCCGTCGACGCCGAGCGCCGCGATCCGCCGGGCGATGCGGCGCGCGAACCTCTGCCTGACGCTGGGCGACGTGCCCGCGGCGCGCCTGGGTTACGATCGCGTCCTGGCGCGGGCGCCGCGCGATCCGGAAGCCGTGTTCAACCGCGGACTCTGCGACCTGCGCGAGGGAAACCGGGACGCCGCGCTGCGTCGGTGGCGCGACGCGCTGCCCCATCTCCCGCGGGGGCGTCGCGAGGCGTTCGAGCGGGCGATCGCCGGACTGCCGCCGGGAGGCTAGAGGCTCTCCGGCTTCTCCACGGTGCGCTCGCTGCGCACGTTGCCCGTGTTGAGCGTCGTCGCCGGTTCGAAGAGCATCACGTGGCACTCCTCCTCCGCCACCGGCAGGTGCTCGGTGCCGCGCGGTACGATGAAGAGATCGCCCTCGTTCAGCTCCAGGTCGCCGTCGCGGAGCCGCATCGTCAGGCGTCCCTTCACGACGTAGAAGAGCTCGTCCTCATGCTCGTGCGAGTGCCAGACGAACTCGCCGTGCAGCTTCGCGAGCTTCACGTGCTGGCCGTTCAGCTCCCCGACGATGCGCGGGCTCCACGTCTCGTCGAAGCGGCCGAGCATCTCCTTCACGTTGATCCGGCGCATCGTCAGTTCCCTTCCGGGGAGGATTCGTTCGAGCTGCGGTCCCGCTTGGCGATGTCCAGCGCGCGGAGCTCGTCACGCAGACGGCCGATGCGGTTGAGGACCTCCGGATCGTCCGTCCACGATGCCACGCCCTCCAGGTACTCCAGCCCCTCGCGGAGGTCTGCGTTCGCCCCCTGCATCGTCAGACGGGAGTCGATGTAGCGGAGGTGCGCATCGACGTTGCGCGGATTCTGCTGCAGCGCCTGCTCGAAGTAGGGAAGGGCCTTGTCGTGGTAGCCGCGCGACTGCCACGCCCGGCCGAGCTGGGCGAGGAACATGTCGCTCTCCGGCTCCAGGACCGTCGCCTGGCCGAGCGTGGCGATCGCGTAGTCGAAGTCCTCGCTCTGGATCAGCAGGTTGCCGAGGTTGGCGAAGCCCTGGGCGTACGTCGTGTCGATCTCGACGGCCTCGCGCAGGTACGCGTGCGCCGCCGTGAACTTCATGTTGTTGGCGTGCCGGATCCCCATGCGCGACCGATGCGCGGCGAAGCCGCGGCGCAGCGCGCCGTCGTTGGGGTTGAGGTCCAGCGCTTCGCGGTACGCGCCGACCGCGTCGAAGTCACGGTGGGCGGCCTCGAGATCGCGCGCCTCCATTTCGAGCTGTCGGGAACGGAAGACGCGCTCCATCGCGGCGGCGAATCCCTCGGACGGCGTGTTGCGGAACGCCGCGATTACGTCTCCCTGAAGCGCCATGAGTCCGGGAACCGGATCGACCGTGGGATCGGATCGCCGGCGCGCGGCCTCTTCCCGCTGCAGGTGCGGGTGCCGGCGCGAGTGAGGATCCCGATCGGCCGCGAGCTTCCGGACGCCGTCGTCTCCCAGCAGGAACTGCGACAGGAGCACCTCGGGAGAGGCCAGCCAGGACGCCGACGCGGCGCGCTGGAACGTCGGCCGACGGTAGACCTCCAGCAGGCGGTCGAAGTCGTGTGGGCGTTCGTCCGTCGCGGCCAGCACGACCACGTCGCCGTCCTGCCCCGCCCACAGCTCGACGCGCGGGAAGACGTCGGTGAACGTCGCGAGCAGGATCAGAAATCCCTCCCGGGTCAGCGACTCCGACGCGATCCACTGCGCGTAGAGGCCGTTCTCCGTGAGCGTGTCGCGGGCGTGCCGCAGGAACTCGCGGGTGGTGACGTCGGCCGTTCGCGTCGTCCACTCGCGTGAGGCGTGACTGAGGATCACGTCGGCGCGGCCGGCGCGGGAGAAGAGCTCCACCGGGTCGCCCACGTGCACGCGCACGCGCTCGTCGTCCAGCGCCCGGTCCGATCCGGTGCCGAACCGCCTCGCCGCCTCGACGAGCAGCGGACTGGACTCCAGGAGATCCACGCGCTCCACCGGGTGGGCCAGCGTCGAGCCGAGCGTCCAGCCCGTTCCGACGCCGAGCACGATCACGCGCTCCGGGGAGGGATGCAGCGCCAGCGGAAGGTGGGCGAGGAGCCCGTGCGACTTCTCCGCCGTCTCCGGGGCCAGCTCGAAGCGGCCGTTCACGAGGAGCCGTCGCTCGTGTCCGCGCCGCAGCACGGCGGCCGAGAGCAGGACGCCGTCGCGGTCCATCACCTTCCAGTGACGCTGCACGTCGGCGAAGGCGGCCGTGTTCGAGACGAGGTGACGGTCCAGGAGGAGCCGATCCCGGTCGACGTCCGGGGCTCGCACCGCGGCGGCCGCCACGAGGCCCGCTCCGACCAGCGCGAAGAGCAGGCGCGGAAGTCCCGGCATCGTCGACAGCGCGACGGCGGCCGTGGCGGGGAGGACCGCCAGCAACGACGTCAGCGTCAGCACGCCGCCGATGCCCCACACCGGAAGCGCCAGCCGCGCGACCGCGGCGCCCGCCACGAGGCCGACGGCCGCCCCGGTTCCCGCGCGCAGGCTCCACGCGGGGACTCCTCCGGTCGCCGCGGCTCCGGCGAGGAACCCGGCCGCCAGTCCGACCGCCAGCCCCGCCGGAGCGACCCGCGCGACCGCCAGCGAGAACGCCTCCCGCAGGAGGTCCGGCAGTGAGGCGTCGGTCGCGGCCAGCGCGGCGAACTGCTCCGGCAGTCCGTCGTAGCGACCGAGCACGAGGATCATCGCCCCGCCGCCGAGCGCGATGCAGGAGAGAAGCGCCGCGGTGGCGCGCGCGGGGCTCAGCTTCGCCCCCGCGACGACCGCCATGACGACGCCCAGCGACGCCGCGAGAACGAAGACCGTGACAGAGACCGGGACGTCCGGCAGGTGGCTTCCGTACGCCCACGTGAGCACGCGCCGGCCGAGGAACGCCCACGCGGCCGCCGCAAACGCCACGGAGAACGCTCCGAGCCACACGCTGGTGCCGCCCGGTGAGGCGACCGGGGCGCCGAGGCGGGCGGCGGGAAGTCGCGCGACCGCCGCTCCCGTTCCGAGGGCGATCAGCGCGCCGAGGACCGTGCCGAGCGTCGGCGTGGCATCGCCGGTGAACGAGTAGAGGAGCCACTGCACCACGGTCCCGCCGAACGCGAGACCGAGGAGGGCGAGACCGGGAGTGCGCGGGCCGGGGGCCAGCTTCGCGCCGAGTCCGCGCAGCGCCGCGCCCGCGAGGTAGCCCGTGGAACCCACCACGAGCGCGGTCGCGGCGGCACGCGCGACCGCCGCCACGAGACCCGGACTCTCCAGCGAGATCCCCAGCCAGGCGGCGATGCTTCCGAGCGGCGGGATCGCGAGGCCGGCGGCGAGCGTGACCGCGCCCAGCACGATGAGGGCCCGGCCCGGTCGCGCCGCGAGTCCGGCGCCCCGGCGGGTGAGAGCGGCTGTGAACCCGGCCGCACCCAGCAGCAGCGGGAGCAACACCCCGGACGTGGAGTGCCCCAGCGCCGCCGTCATGGCCCGCTCCCAGCCCGGCAGCGACGCCGCGGCGCCCACGCCCAGGAGGAACGCTCCCGCCGCCACGGTCCGCGGGTTCACGGTCGAAGGGGTGGAGGTCATGCGAAGGCTCCTCGCGGGGTTCGAAAACGCGGGCGGGATGATATCACGAACCCCGCTGGTGCCTTTCGAGGTTCCCGAGGTTGCGCCGGAGTCTCGCGTCGCCCGGATCCAGCCGGAGACCTTCCTGGAACTGGAAGCGGGCGTCGTCCCACCGCTCCCGCAGCGCGAGATGCGTCCCGTAGCCGAGGCGCGCGTCCACCGAGAACGGATCGGCCTCGACGGCCCTTCGCCAGAGCGCCTCGGCCTCCTCCCGGCGATCCAGGAGGTCCGCCGCCTGCGCCGCCTGGAGCAGCGTGCGATGCGCCTCCGGCGCGGACTCCAGCGCCGTCCGGAAGTGGGCCAGCGCCTCCTCCGGTCGTCCGGCGCGCATCTCGGCCTCGCCCAGGAGCTGGCGGAGGTCGGGGTCGTGCGGATCGCGCGCGACCGTCTCCCTCAGGATGCGCTCCGAGCCGGCCTCCAGGCCGGCGCGCTTCCAGGCCAGTGCGCGGTTGATGCCGGCGCGCGTCTCGTCGACGTCCCGCTCGCCCAGCCAGTCCACGGCGGAGAAGGCTGCGAACAGGACGACGAGGATCGCCGCGGGCACCGGAACGCGGCCGCGGGCCCGGATCGCATGCGCGACGCCGAGCCCGGCCAGGGCGCAGAGCGTCGGCACGGCCTCCACCCGGTAGCGGCCCGCCACGAAGAACAGGAGGTTCTCCGCCGCGATCGCCGCCAGGATCCACGTGAGCCAGCTCCGCAGGCGGGGCGGCGCGCGCCCCGGCCCGAAAGCGATCAGCCAGCCCAGCAGAGCGAGCGGCGCCACCAGCACGAATCCCGGGAGCGGGAGCGACAGGAGCGAGGAGTCCCGCCGCAGATCGCGGTAGTCCGTGTTGCGCGGTGTTTCCCGGGCGTCCAGCAGGCGGACCGTCTTGCGCAGGAGCGCCCCCGCCCACGCCCCGGGATCGGCGGCGGCCTCGCGCAGGCCGCGATCGCGCCAGTAGCGGGACTCCTCCGCGCGCGTGCGAACGCCGGCGCGCAGCGGCGCCACCTGCAGTGTGTCCCAGGCGTGTCCGGGCTGGATCGCGGTGAGGGAATCGGAGTTCGCGCCGTTGCCCAGGTAGAAGTTGATGCCGCCGTTCCAGGACACCAGCACCGTCTCTCCGCCGCCGATCCGGTTCGCGACCGCGAACGGCAGGACCGGGAGCAGGATCACGGCCAGCAGTCCGGCGGCCGATGCCCATCGTCCGGTTCCGCCCCGCCCCCACCAGACCGCGGCGGGCAGCGCGAGGAGGAGCAGGGACGGTCGTGCCGCGCCGGCGATGCCGAGCGCGAGGCCACCCGCGATCCGCCACGCGAGGCCCCGCGGCGCGGCATCGGCGCGCAGCAGGCAGAGCGTGGCCGTCGTGAGCAGGAGCAGCAGGAGCGTTGGCGGAAGGAGCTGGCTCTCGAACGCGAGGACGGGACCGTAGAGCGCCAGGAGCCCCGCCGCCACCGACCCCGCGGCGCGGCCGCCGGCTCGCGCCACCAGCAGGTAGAGAAGCGCCACGGTCAGTGCGCCCAGGATCGCCTGGGCGACGTGGGCCGGGCCGGGGCCCGCTCCGACCACGACGTAGAGGCCTCCGAGCAGCATCGGGTAGAGAGGGGGCTGGTAGTAGGGCAGTTCCAGAGCGCCCGGTCCGTGCTCGGCCACGACGCGGGCGGCCCGGTCGTAGGCCAGCGCATCCACGAGGGGGGAGCGGAAGGTCGGCTCCCCGTCGACGTCCGCCACGAAGGCGAGACGGATCGCGAGTGCGAGGACGAACCAGAGCAGGGGAAGCCATCGGGAACGCATCCTCCGAGCTTACCCACCGTCCTTCGGGACGTCGAAGGAATCGGCTCGTTCTCCAAGCGAACGAACGTTCGGAATTGGAGGGAGCGAGGGTCCGATCGGCCGCCGACCGTTTCCGCCGGCCCAAAGACGAGTACCTTGCCCGGAATGCTTGCGCGGGGTCGCGCTCCGCAAGGGTTTCAATTGCCGGTTCGGGACCGATGAGTTACGTTCCGGCAAACGGCAAAACGCGTCGAAAGTGGCCTGAGAGGGCCTCAAAGGGCGGAAAGGCGACAAGATGGCCTCCAAGACCAAGGCAGTTTACTTCTTCGGCGGACGGAAGGCCGAAGGCCGAGCGACCGACCGGAACCTCCTCGGAGGCAAGGGCGCCAATCTCGCCGAGATGACGCGAATCGGGCTTCCCGTGCCCGCCGGATTCACCATTTCCACTGACATCTGCCGGGCCTTCTACGATCAAGGCCGTCGCTATCCGGGCGGACTCCAGGACGAGGTGCACCAGGCGCTGCGCAAGGTGGAGCGCGCCATGGGGGCCGTCTTCGGCGACGCCTCCAATCCGCTGCTCGTGTCCGTCCGGTCGGGGGCGCGCGTCTCCATGCCGGGGATGATGGACACGGTCCTCAACCTCGGCCTGAACGACGTGACGGTGCAGGGCCTCATCGAGCAGACGCAGAACCCGCGCTTCGCCTACGACTCCTACCGCCGTTTCGTGCAGATGTACGGCGACGTGGTGCTGGGGCTCAAGCCGGAGTCGTCCCGCGAGGTCGATCCGTTCGAGCTCCTCCTGGACAAGGTCAAGCGTCGCCGCGGCGTGGAGTACGACTCCGAGCTGACCGCGCTGGACCTGAAGGATCTCGTCCAGAAGTTCAAGAACGTCATCCGCGAGAAGACCGGCCATCCGTTCCCCGAGGATCCGCTGGACCAGCTCTGGGGAGCCATCGGCGCCGTCTTCGGCTCGTGGATGAACGATCGCGCCATCGCCTACCGCCGGATGAACGAGATCCCCGCGGAGTGGGGAACGGGCGTCAACGTCCAGGCGATGGTGTACGGAAACATGGGCGAGGACTCCGGCACCGGCGTCGCCTTCACGCGCGACCCCGCCACCGGAGAGAAGAAGCTCTACGGCGAGTTCCTCATGAACGCGCAGGGCGAGGACGTGGTGGCGGGCATCCGCACCCCTCGCCCCATCGACGAGCTGAAGAGCGCCAGCCGCAGGGCCTACACGCAGCTCACCAAGATCCAGGCCACGCTGGAAAAGCACTACCGCGACATGCAGGACGTGGAGTTCACCATCCAGAAGGGCAAGCTCTGGATGCTGCAGACCCGCGCCGGCAAGCGCACCGGCAAGGCGTCCGTGCGGATCGCCGTGGACATGGTGGAAGAGGGCCTCGTGAAGAAGGAGGAGGCGCTCTCCCGCGTCACGCCGGATCAGATCGAGCAGTTCCTGAGCCCCGGCTTCGATCCGCTCAAGAAGAAGGGTGCGGTCGACGAGGGGCGCGTGCTCGGCAAGGGGCTCCCCGCCGGGCCGGGAGCGGCCTGCGGCCGCATCGTCTTCACGGCCGAGGAGGCCGAGGAGTGGGTGCGCGAGAAGAAGGAGCCGGTGCTCCTCACCCGCATCGAGACGAGCCCCGAGGACATTCGCGGCATGGCCGCCGCCGTCGGGATCCTGACCGCCCGCGGCGGGATGACGTCGCACGCGGCGCTGGTGGCCCGTCAGATGGGCAAGGTCTGCGTGGCCGGTTGCGACGGCCTGGCCATCCACTACAAGTCGCGCAAGATGACCATCGCCGGAAAGACGTACAAGCAGGGCGACTGGCTCAGCATCGACGGCTCCACCGGCGAGGTCATCGACGGACAGCTGGAGACGCGCCCGTCCGAGGTGGTTCGCGTCATCCAGGGCAAGTCCAAGGCCAAGGGGAAGAACTCGGAGTTCCGCATCTTCACCAAGGTGATGCAGTGGGCCGACGATGTCCGTCGGCTGCGCGTGCGGGCCAACGCGGACCAGCCCGACCAGGCCAAGCTGGCCGTCTCGTTCGGGGCGGAGGGCATCGGGCTGTGCCGCACCGAGCACATGTTCTTCGGCGAGAAGAAGATCGATGCGGTGCGCGAGATGATCCTCGCGGAGGACACCATCGGCCGACGCGCTGCGCTCCAGAAGATCCTGCCGCTGCAGCGGAAGGACTTCGTCGGCATCTTCCGCGCCATGAAGGGAAAGCCGGTCACCATCCGCACGCTGGATCCGCCGCTTCACGAGTTCCTGCCGCACACGGAGAAGGAGATCCGGGCGCTGGCGGCGGACATGGGCGTGAAGCCCGCCAAGCTGCTGGCCCGCGTGGAGAGCCTCAAGGAACTGAACCCGATGCTGGGGCATCGCGGCTGCCGGCTCGGCGTCGTGTATCCGGAGATCACGGAGATCCAGGTCCGCGCCATCCTGGAGGCCGCCTGCGACGTGAAGCGCGAGGGGAAAAAGGTCATCCCCGAGATCATGATCCCGCTGGTCTCGCACGCCTCGGAGCTGCGGGAGCAGGAGCGCGTGGTTCGCCGCACGGCGGAGCAGGTCTTCAAGCGACGCAAGATGCAGGTGCCCTATCTCGTCGGGACGATGATCGAGCTGCCGCGCGCGGCGCTCACCGCGAACCAGGTGGCGGAGCACGCGGAGTTCTTCTCCTTCGGGACGAACGACCTCACGCAGACCACGTACGGCATCTCGCGCGATGACGCCGGCCGCTTCCTGCCGGCGTACGTGGACCGGGAGCTCTATCCCAACGATCCGTTCGCCACCGTCGACCCCGACGGTGTCGGCACCTTGGTCCGCATCGGCGTGGAGAAGGGTCGCGAGGCGAAGCCCGATCTGAAGATCGGCATCTGCGGCGAGCACGGCGGGGATCCGAGGTCCGTGCACTTCTGCCACGGACTCGACATGGACTACGTCAGTTGCAGCCCGTTCCGCGTGCCCGTGGCGCGTCTGGCGGCGGCGCACGCCGCGCTGAACGACGGGATCGCCGGGTCGTCCCGGAAGGCGGCGCCGAAGGCCAAGGCGGGATCGAAGGCCAAGGCCAAGGCGAAGACGAAGTCGAAGGCCAAGGTCAAGACGAAGGCCAAGACGAAGGCGCGCCGCTAGCGCTCGTCGATCCCGAACTGCTTGATGCGTCGGTAAAGCGTGCGCTCGCTGATGCCCAGGGAGGCCGCGGCGAGCCGTCGGTTTCCCCCCGACTCGCGGAGGGCGCGTTCCACGGCGCGCCGCTCCAGGTCCTGGAGCGAGAGGGATCCGTCGCCCTCGTCGTCGTGGGACTCCACGCGCACGGGGCGTGACGGGTAGATCGCGCCGCCCGTGGGCGCTTCTTCCAGGTCCGCCCATCTCGGAGCGGACTCCCGCGGTCGTCCGGCGAGCATCTCCTTGATCACGGCCACTTCCGCGCGCAGAGCCAGCAGCGACTGGATGATGAACTCGCGCTCCGCCTCCTGCCGGTCCGGCGGAAGCGCGGGGAGCGGTCGATCGGCCGACGTGGGCCCGTGTCCGTGCAGGACGTGCGGCGGAAGATCGTCGCGGCGCAGCGGCGTCTCCGGGCGCAACGCGACGAGCCCGTCCACCACGTTGCGCAGCTCCCGCACGTTGCCGGGCCACTCGTACTCGCTCAGCGCCTCCAGCGCGTCGTTCTCGAAGCCGGGGAAGCGCAGGCCGTGCCGGGCCGCCGCGCGAGCGGCCAGTTCCCGCGCCAGCACCGCGATCTCCGACGTCCGCCGGCGCAGCGGCGGCACGCGCAGGTGGACGACGTTCAGCCGGTAGTACAGGTCCCGCCGGAAGCGTCCCGACCGCACCATCTCCTCGAGGTCGCGGTTCGTGGCCGCCACGATGCGCACGTCCACGGACAGCGGCGACGATCCTCCGACTCGGACGAACCGCTCCTCCTCCAGCACGCGTAGCAGGTTCACCTGGGCGGTCAGCGGCATCTCCCCGATCTCGTCGAGGAAGAGCGTGCCGCCGTCCGCCATCTCGAAGCGGCCGACCCGACGCTGGTCCGCGCTGGTGAACGCGCCCTTCTCGTGGCCGAACAGCTCCGACTCCAGCAGGTTGTCCGGCAGCGCCCCGACGTTCACCGGGACGAACGGCCCGTCGCGACGGTCCGAGGCGCGGTGGATCGCCTGGGCCAGCAGCTCCTTGCCCGTTCCGCTCTCGCCGGTGACGAGCACCGTCACCTTCAACGGAGCGACCCGGAGCACCCGCTCCAGCAGCTCCAGCATCGCCCCGTCCCGGACGACGAGCCCAAGGTCGTCGATGAGGCGGCGACGCTGCCGGAGGAGGTCCAGCTTCGCGACAAGGCGATCCGCGTCGACCGGCTCCTCCACGATCTCCTCGACTCCGTCCGCCAGCAGCGAGGCGCGTTCGTCCGCGCGGGACGGCGGCGTGACCACGAGGAAGTCCGCGCCCGAGCCCCTCCGGCGCGCCCGACCCAGCAGGTTCGTGGCGGGGCCGTCGCGGAGCTCCATCGGCAGCACGACCACGGAGGGGCTGTCGTCCCCCGTACCGAGCTGCCGGTGGGCCTCCGCCGCCGACTCGACGCTCACGACCGTCCAGCCGTCCTGCTCCACCGCCCGGGCCACGTTCTCCCAGTTCGGGAACGGGCCCACCAGGAGGCATCGGTCTCCTGCCATTTCGTCCTCCGTCTCCGTGTTTCTCGACGCCGCCATGGTCGGTCTGGGCCCCGGACGTGTCAAGTTGGCAGGGGGGCGACTCCGGACAGCATGTGCCGGAATCGGACCTCGGCGGCTCTCGACGTCCCGGCGGGAAATGCCGCAGATCGGGCGGAAAGTGCCTTCAGGGGCCGATTCCGCTAGGGCTTGACAGTTCACGGCCCGATCAGGCATATTGTCGCGTTCGTTTGTGGGAAACGAAGCAGGGAGGGCATCCGCGGAGACCGACGGGCGCCCGACCGGCGCGCACTTGCGTGCGCCGGGATCGACCGACGGAAAGGTTGTGAAGGGATGCCCCTCGTCAAGGTCAAAGAGAACGAGTCCATCGACAAGGCCATCCGCCGCTTCAAGAAGAAGTGTGAGAAGGAAGGCATCATTCAGGACATCAAGAAGAGCTCCCGGTACCTGAAGCCTTCCGAGCGGAAGCGCAAGAAGGCGCTGAAGGCCGCCAAGCGTCGCCGTTCCGGCAAAGCCTGATTTTCGAACTTGGTTCACCGGTCTAGTGGTCGTTCGAGACCCCGGAGAGCAACTGTTCGTGATCTGGAGGAGATCGCGCTGAAGACAGACTTCCGTGGATGTGTGGGGTCGCCGCTCGAGGGAGGAGAAGGCGTCATGAGGGAAGAGGAAGGAAACGTTCTTCACAAGGATCGCCCGAACAGCACCTACGAGCTTCTGATCAAGAAAGCGGTTTCCGAAGGGCGGATCGGCGGGGATCATCGCTGCCAGGTCTGCGGGATGCGGTACAACGACCCCTCGGAAGCCAGCACCTGCTGCGAGAAGGTGCTGCAGGGCAACCGACTCTTCTAGCGGGTCTGGAAAGAGTCTGGGAGACGGAAGAATGCCGAAGATGAAGACCAATCGGAGCGCCGCGAAGCGGTTCTCCAAGACGGGTACCGGGAAGCTTCGCCACAAGCGGGGGTTCAAGAACCACATCCTCACCAAGAAGAGCGCGAAGCGAATCCGGCAGCTCCGGAAGGACAAGACGCTCGAGCGTGGGGACGAGAGCCGGATGAAGGCGATCCTGCCTTACCTCTAGGCCGGTTCCGATGGCCGGGCTCCACCTCGAGGCCGGCCAATCTCGGTATCCATCCGTCGCAAATCACTGTGGCCCGGCCCTTTCCAGGGTCGGGCCGCCGTTTTTCGCAAGGCTTCACCGTCCGCCGTCGCGCCCCTCCTTGAACGGTCCCCACCCCGTCCCGTATCCTTGGGCACCAGGGGAGCCGGCCCATGCTCCCCAGCGACGCGGATCGTGGTTCCGACGTCGCCCCGTCCCCCAGGACCCGGAGATCCAGCCACTTTGTTCGGCACCTGCGCAACTGGTCGCTCGCGGCCCGCGCGGCGGAGGAACTCGGGAGTTCGAACTGCCGGCGCCCTGGCGACGGTGGCCCTGACTCTGGCGATCGCCGTCGTACCGGCCCGCTCCGCACCTACCATCGTGGCCACGTCGCCCCAGCACTGCGCGATCGGCATCGCCCGGTCCTCGAGCGTGGTCATCCAGTTCGCCCAGGATCTGGACCCGGCCACCATCGATGACTCGTCGGTGCTCGTCGTCTCGTCCCTGCGCGGCATCTGCCCGGGTACGGTGAGCTGGGATGCGGTCCAGCGCGAGATCGAGTTCGAGCCGGACGAGAACTTCCTGGCCGGCGAGCGCGTCACGGTGACGGTGACGAAGGACGTGCAGGATCTTCTGGGCGATCCCCTTCCGAACGGGTTCAGCTACCAGTTCACCACGTGGACCGGGCCGGCGCTGGACCGGGCGTTCTCCACCGAGCCGGTCCCCGGCTCCACGGGAAGCATCGCGTTCAACGCCACCGTGGCCGACCTGAACGGCGATCGCCATCCGGAAGTCATCTTCAGCAACGTCGTCTGGGACTCGCTGACCATCTACGACGCCGACGGCACCGGCGCGTTCGCGGTGCGGCCGCAGATCTCCGTGCCCGACATGCCGAGGCACGTCGCCGTGGGCGACGTGACGGGGGACGGATCCCAGGACCTCGTGTGCTGCAGCACGCTGACGAACAGCATCGTCGTCCTGCCCAACGACGGATTCGGCAACTTCGCCGCGTTCCAGACGCACGCCGTCGGGGACGCGCCCTACGGCTGCGCGCTGGCGGATCTGGACGCGGACGGCGACCTGGACGTCGCCGTGGCCCACTTCAACAGCCATGACATCGGCATCATGATCAACGACGGCACCGGGTCGTTCACCACGACTTTCGTGCCGTTGCCGCAGAACAGCGAGAAGCCCGTCTGGATCGACGCCGGGGACATGGACCGGGACGGCGATCTGGATCTGGTCAGCGGCAACCTCGAGACGGACGATCTCTCCGTGCTGCTCAACGACGGGAGCGCCGGCTTCACGTTCCTGGGATCGTATCCGGCGGGCGGCGAGCAGCCCGAACGCATCGCCCTGGCCGACATGGACGGCGATGCCATCCTCGACGTGGTGTCGGTGAACGTGGTGTCCGGCACGGCGTCGGTCGTCCCCGGCCTGGGCGATGGTTCGCTGGGCACGCCGCGCGTCACCGGGTTCCTGGGGCAGTTCCCGCACGGGTTGCAGGTGGTGGACCTGGACGGCGACATCGACCTCGACGCGGTCGTGCCGGTGCGCGGGGCGAACGCGTGGCGGCCGCTCTGGAACGACGGCAACGGTTCGCTGATTCCCGGGGAGCTCTACCCCGGAGGTTCGCACTGCCACACGATCGGTGCGGCGGACTGGGACGAGGACGGCGACATCGACGTCGTGGCGGGCTTCGCGATCTCGCAGAACGCGTACCTCTACCGCAACTCGGCGGCGCCGTCGGTGGCTTCGGTGGAGCCGCCGCGTCACTCCATCGTACCGGCGGGCTCGCTGAACGAGCTAACCATCGACTTCTCCACGGGGCTGGCGCCCGTGTCGCTGGGACCGGGCGCGTTCCGCGTGGAGGGGACCCAGTCCGGTCCCGTGACGATCGCCGTCGGCTGGTCGGAGATGGACAACCGCGTCACGCTCACGCCGACGCACTCGTTCCTTCCGGGCGAGCGCGTGCGCGTCACGGTGACCAACGACGTGAACTCCGCGACCGGGATTCCCTTCCAGGGCCACACCTACGAGTTCATGGTGGGCGGTGCCGCCGCGCAGGGAGTCTTCCAGGCCCAGCCGTCGATCGCCCTCCCAGGCGACGATCCTCTGGACATCGTCGCGTCGGACTTCGACGGGGATCTTCGCCCCGACCTCGCCATCGCCACGTTCCTCTCGGACGAGGTGACGCTCGTGATGTCGGGGGGCGGCGGGCTTCCGTCCATCGTCAGCACCGTCCCCGTGGAGTCGGGACCCAGCGCGCTCTGGGCCGGCGAGCTGGACGGCAACGGCGAGCCTGACCTTGCCGTCGTGAACATCGTGGCGGGAAGCATCTCCGTGCTCCACAACAGCGGGGGCACGCTCCTCGTCTCGACGAGCGTACCGCTCTCCGGCGCGCCGTTCGCGATCACCGGCGGCGACTTGGACCGGGACGGCGACACGGACCTCGTCGTCTCCGAGCTGGGGCCGGACGGACTGGAGATCTTCTGGAACGACGGCTCCGGGCTCTTCGCCGGGTCGCTCTTCCTGGCCACACAGGGGCCGACGCTGGACGCCGCGCTCTTCGACCTGAACGGGGACGGCTTCCTGGACATCGTCGCGGTCGACGGCTTCTCCAGCCGCGTGGAGGTCTTCATCGGCGACGGCGCGGGCTTCGAGAGCGTCGGGACGTGGGACGTCGGCACGACGCCGCTGGATGTCCTGCCGTGGGATTTCCAGGGCGACGGCATCGTCGATCTCGCCACGGTCGACTACGGCGCCGACGGCCTGACGCTGCTTCCGGGGACCACGACCCCGGGCGGCGTGCCGTCGTTCGGGGCGGCGTCCGTGCTCAGCGCCACGAAGCAGCCGCGCGCGGTGTTCGGCGCCGACCTCAACGGTGACGGCGCGCTGGATCTAGCGGTGCCCAACAGCGGCACGGGCGACGTGACCGTCTTTCGCAACCAGGGCGGCGGCGCCTTCGATGCCGTGTCCACCGGCGGCGTGGGACTGACTCCCTATGCGATCACCGGCGGGGACTTCGACCTGGACGGGCGTGTCGACCTCTGCGTCGTGACGCGCGGGAACAGCTCCGTGACGATGCTGCTCTCCGGCTCCGCGACCGACGGTCCCGAGGGGCCGGGGCTGTCGCTGACGCCGGGCCTCGGCTCGCCGTTCCCCAATCCGTTCACGTCCGACGTGTCCATCCTGTTCGGCCTGCAGCGCACGTCGCCCGTGCGCCTGGACGTGTTCGACGTCCGCGGGCGGCGGCTCGCCACGCTCGTCGATGCGCCCCTGGATCCCGGACGCCACGTGATCTCCTGGGACGGCCGCGATGCTTCCGGCCGGCCGGTGGCGGCCGGGGTCTACTTCGTCCGGCTCCACGCCCAGGGCGAGCGGTGGAGCGAAAAGGTCCTCCGCCTCCGCTAGCTCTGCGCAAGATTCTTCAACAGATCGTTGGGAGCCCGGTCCCGAATCCGTCGGGGGCCTCGGCGGGGCCCGGTCGGCCGGGTCAACCCCGTCCCGGCTGGATCGTATCCCGTTGATTGGCCACTACTTGCGGATCCTGACACCTCGCGTGCCCGCCGATTCGCCCCGACGGCCGCGAGAGGCGCCCAGATTCGCCGTCTATCGGGAAAACGCGTTGAAATGACCCCGGTCAATTTCGTAGACTGCGTCTCGACCGTTGGAGCCGAGTCGGCGGATGCCGGCATCCCCCCAAGCAGACGGCTCTGCGGTTCCGGCGGCAGACGTGTTCGCCGGATCAGTTCCGGGTCCAGGGCCGACGGGTGTGGGCCCGAAACTCAAAACCCGTTCGCGAGGTGACGCATGAAGAAAGCTACGATCCTTCTGTTCGCGGCGATGTTCGCGCTGGTTTCCGGCGCCTTCGCGCAGGAAGAGCAGATTCTCCATCTGTCTGGTCACGCTTGGGAGGATGGCGGCTTCCCGCCGTCGGACGTCAACGACGTGTTCAACGTCGTCGGCATCCTGAACGAGATCGAGGCCCCGCTGGTGTGGGACACCGCCACGTATTCGTACACCGTGCACGTGCGTGACCTGGTGTCGCTGGGCGAGGTGCAGTTCTCCACGACGCACGTCGCGTCGTACTCCGGCGGTCTGTTCACGATCTACGTGGACTGGCTCCCGTCGGATCACGACTACGGCATCAACCCGCCGAACGCGACGGTTCCGTCGACGTTCAACAACGGGATCTCGACCTACCTGGACGGATTCTTCACGGACTTCACGCTGACGTTCAACGACGCCACGGCGTCCGGCAGCTTCAGCGGTTCGCTGTCCTTCACGGGCGGCGACGTGTTCCCGAACCTGAACGCCACCGAGGGCTGGACGTTCGGCGCCAACGTCGCCGGCGTGTCTCCCACGGGCTATGACCTGCAGATGAATGGCGACGTCTTCCTCACCATCGTCAGTGTGGAAGAGGAGACGTGGAGCGGCATCAAGAACCTCTACCGCTAATCGAATCGCATCCGAGAAACCAGGGAGCTTCCATGATTCAGAAGTTCAAGGCTCTGGCGGTTGGCGTGGGGATGATGGTCGCTGTTCCCGCGCTGGCTTCCGCGGTCACGCTTGAAGGTCACTTCTCCGGTTACGCGGACCACGACGGTCCCGGACCGGGCATGTACGCGGTCGGTACCACCTACACGGCCTACATGGATCTGGACACCACGCAGGAGAACCCGTGGTATCCGTGGGACCAGGCCAACAAGGAGTACACGGCGGTGCTGAGCGCGCAGGTTGTCTCGTACGACGGCGCCAGCAACCC